>NZ_LMJE01000014.1 GCF_001429245.1 Rhizobium sp. Root274 | reverse complement strand
GAGGCCATAGGTCTCGATCAGGTCCTCTGTGTCCTCGGCTAGCGCTTCCATCGCCGTTTGTCGTTTGTCGAGCTTCGACTTCAACGCGAGCACGTCCTTTAGGAGGGCGCGGCGGTGTTTGCCGACGTAGCGGAATGGCAACTCGCCCCGGTCCATGCGCAAGACGACGAGCGGGCGCGAGATGCCAAGAATGGCTGAAATTTCGCTCGGACTCAGTTCCTGGTCCTCGGCCAGCACGGCCACGCGCTCTCCGCGCAGCATGTGCGCCAGAAGGGCTTCAACAGCCGCGGCGGCCGAGGGCGGGATCGGAAGCGTCCGCTCCTTGCCACCTGCATCACGAACGTGGAGTTCCAGCCTGTCGCCGGCAACCAGCTTTGGCAAGGGCGTTGCTGTTTTTTGGTCACGATCTGACAGTCTGGCGAAATGAACGATCTGGCTGGCCATGACGATACCTCCTTAGTCGCCAATATAGCGAACAAGGCCTCTAACTGCAATAACTGAAAGTGCTGGTTGGTTGCAATGGTGGTGATTGGGGCGGTTTACTTGCAACAAAGGTTCGATCCCCATCTTCGCCGCTACTGCGTTGACCGTCTTCATGCGCCAAAGCCGGCGACTATCCTTTTTGGCTGAGGATATGTTGGGGACGAGTCAGGCGGCTAGTTATGTTGATCCGAGAAGGCTATCGTTCGGACGTGATCTGCAGCGCCTTTGCATATTTCACTTAAATCCAATGCAGTCCAATTGCCGAAACACGCCCTATAGATGTTTTTCCAAGGCCCTTGCAAGTTTTGATAAGCAGGCCCATATTCATGGAAGTGGCAGCCATTGAACGGGCGCTGCCACTTTCTGGGCGGCACGCACCCTGGCCCCAATTAAGGAGGACATCATGTCTTCCGACCTTCATCAGCCTATCGGCAGCTTCGACATCAGCATCATCAGGAACGCGCTCCGGCATGCCGGGTTTCGCTATGAAGAGCCCCTCTGCGAGCTCGACCGTGGCGCGGCGCGTCATGCGATGACGCTTTACCAGAAGGGCGTCCACAGATCCGGCGAATTGATTTCCGCCGTGAACCTCTGGGCAGACCTGGCCGTCTTCGCGCGGCTGAAGAGTAGCAGTCAGGTCACGAGCCTATGACCCTGTCCTTCCCCAATCCGACCCGTGCCTATGACGAGACCCGCGGTCTCATTCGTTTCATCGGGCATGATGGCCTGAACCAGGTTCAGTTTCTCTTGCCCGTCGCCGTGTTTGATCGCGAGGGCGCCCCCGGACGCCGGAAGGAACGTGACTATCTCCTGGCGTTCGATCGCCTTCGGGACCGCATTCTGACGACAGCGAGGCAAGCCTATCAGTCTCGGCGACGACATACGATCGAACTCGATCTCAGTGCATTCGGGTCGTCTCTCCAGTTGGCGACTTGACGACGCCAAACACAGCGCTTGGCGAACTCGGAAGAGGAATACGTCATGATCGATCGTGAGCAATCCACTGCAGTGATCGTCCATGACGACCGCCTTGGGCAGGCACTTGGCCTTCGACCATGCTGAAGAACGATTCTCCAGAGGGTGAGCGAGAGATGGCTGACCAGGCGATGCTGCGTGCGCTGCTCCATCGCTCCAGCTATTCGAGCGCGGGTCTCCGGGCGCAGTCAGGTGGCAACTACGCAAGAGAGGTCGTGATCATCGACCGCCTTCGCAAGGGAATGGTCATGAGCGATATGCAGGCAGCCGTCTGGGAGCCTGTCGTATTCAGTCACGTTGCGGCTCTGTCGCGCTGGGAGGGCGAGGGTGGAAGTCCGTGCGGTGGCGATCAGGCCGTCACGCTCGAGAAGCGAGGCATCTGATGGAGCCTTCGGACAAGGTGATCATACTGGCCGACATTCGCAAGAAACGGATCGCGTCTGCGACCTGCCGACCGAACGTCTTCGAGATCAGGACAGGGGCCGGGAAGCGGCCCGATTGCAGTATCCATCCGTTTACAGCGCGGCCCGCTGTTCCGCCGAAGCAGGCCTGATGACCGCAGAGGTCGCATCTCGATCTGATCGCTACACCGCACTCCCGTGACACCGGTCCCAGAAGGAGACTCACATGTTTACGCGAACGAAGACAAGAACCGTGCATTTCGATGCGCCCTTCACCCTGACAGGACTGGAGGGTGTGCACCCGCCCGGCGACTACCAGGTGCAGGACGACGAGGAACAGATCACCGGGATTTCCTGGCTCGCCTATCGGCGTGTGGCAACCATGATCGAAGTCGTTGCCGGCAAGAAGAAGAGCTTGGTCCAAATAGATCCGTCGGACCTGGAAACCGCTCTCGACAGGGACCGGGTCCTGTCCGGCCAACAGAGCCTGAACACAACGCACTGAAGATTGGAAAAACTCATGCCTTCGCACCGTTTTAGCGTCGGCCAAATGGTTCGTCTCGTGACCACGAAGGGGCTCTCGCCGGCTGCTGCTGTTTCCTACACGATCGAGGCCGCGATGCAGCCCTATCGGAACAGCCCTCAGTATCGGCTCTGGAATCCGGAGCTTCAACAGGGGCGCGTTGCCCTGGAGCGGGATCTGGAGCCTGTCGGCTCCGCGTGATCGCGATGCCGACGCCACGTGCATCTTCGCCATGCGGTCGCGCCGTGCGTGCCTGGCTCTTTTTTGGCGAGACCTCGCCACCATGTCTGGAGGAAACGCAGATGAGCAGACCGACAAGGATCGCCTTCATCGGCAATTCTCTTCCCCGCCAATGCGGGATAGCAACCTTCACCGGCGATCTCTCCCAGGCGCTGCTCGATGCGGTCGAGCCAGTCCAGACGAGCATCGTCGCTGTCACGGATGCCAAGCAGACTTATGCCTATCCCAGTGACGTGATCTTCGAGATCCGTGAGGAGGAAGTCGAAGACTATGTGACGGCGGCGCGGGTTCTGAATGAAGGCCGGTTTGATGCGGTTTCGCTGCAGCACGAATTCGGCATCTTCGGCGGTGACGACGGCGAGTTCATCCTCAAGCTACTGGAAAACCTGCGCATTCCACTCGTCACCACCTGCCACACCATCCTCGCCGAACCGACCCCGTCCCAACACCGCGTGTTGCAGAAGGTCGCCGCCCATTCCAGCCGTGTCGTCGTCATGGCAGAGAAGGGACGCACGCTGCTCACGGACATTTATGGCGTTGCCCCCCAGAAGATCGACGTCATTGCCCATGGCATACCCGACGGTCCCTTTCACGATCCGGATCTTGCCAAGATCGAGCGCGGCTACGCCGATCGCCCCATCATCCTGACATTTGGTCTGCTCTCCCCCAACAAGGGTATCGAGGTGGTCATCGATGCCATGCCCGCGATCCTGAAGGAGAGCCCCGATGCTCTCTACATCGTCCTTGGCGCCACGCATCCGACCCTTCTGCGCCAGCAGGGCGAGGCCTATCGCGACAGTCTTCGCCAGCGCACCAAGCGGCTGGGCGTCGATCATGCGGTGCAGTTTCTCAATCGCTTTGTCGATCTGCCGACGCTTCTCGACTTCATTGCCATGTGCGACGTCTATGTGACGCCCTATCTTGACGAGGCGCAGATGACCTCGGGAACGCTCTCCTACAGTTTCGGCATGGGCAGTGCCGTGGTTTCGACGCCTTACTGGCACGCCTGCGATCTCCTGAGCGACGGCCGCGGCGTGTTGGTTCCCTTTGGAGACGCGCCGGCGACGGCCAAGGCAATCGCGACCTTGCTCGGTGACGACGAGGCCCGCATGGCGATGCGCAACGCTGCCTACGAAGCCGGTCGCGCGATGATCTGGTCGCATGTCGCCTCGCTCTATCTCGACAGCATGGCGAAGGCTCGCACTGCCTATCGGCCAAAACTCGTCAGCGATCTCATCTCATTGCGGATCAAGCGCCCGCCGCAGCAGACGGCCTTGAAGCTCGGCCATCTGCACGCGATGTGCGACGACACGGGCATCATCCAGCATGCAGTGTTCTCCGTGCCGGACAGGTCGCATGGCTATTGCGTCGATGACAATGCGCGGGCCCTGCTTCTGTCCTCACTGCTTTCGTCCGTCGGCGAAACGGGCATAGCGGACAGGATGACAGCCTCTTTCGCGGCCTTCGTCGAACACGCCTGGAACCCCGACACCGGCCGCTTCCGAAACTTCATGAGCTACCATCGCCGTTGGCTTGAAAGTGAGGGCTCCGAAGATAGTCATGGGCGAACTCTCTGGGCGCTCGGGTCATGCGCCCTGTCTGATACCGATGGGCCACGTCGCCGATGGGCGAGTGCCCTCTTTGCCCGGGCGATGACCGTCACGCTCGACTTCCGCTCTCCGCGCGCCTGGGCCTTCACGCTTCTCGGCCTCAACGACTATTGCGCCGCCAATCCTCAAGACCCCCACGCGCGCATGTTGCGCATACGGCATGCTGAAAATCTGATGGACCTGGAGCGTCGTGTGTCGGAGGGCGGGCGGCGCTGGTTCGAGCAGGGACTGTCCTATGAGAATGCCCGCCTGAGCCAATCCTTGATCCTCACGGGCATGTCGACCAAAGTTCCGGCTTTCGTCGAGACAGGTGTTGCAACGCTTGAATGGCTGATGACCCAGCAGACGGGAGAGAAAGGCCATTTCCGCGCTATCGGAACCGATGGCTTCTTCGAGGTCGGTCAACCGCCCAGGCCGTTCGACCAACAGCCGGTCGAAGCAACGGCAACCGTGGCCGCGTGCCTTGCCGCTTACGAGGCGACCTCGGACAGGGGCTGGATCGAGGCCGCGCACAGGGCCTTCGACTGGTTCACGGGCAGCAATGATCACGGCATTTCCCTCGTTGACCCGGAGACGGGCAGTTGCCGAGACGGCCTGCATGTGGACCGCCCGAACGAGAACCGGGGTGCCGAATCCGTGCTTTGCTACCTGATCTCCTGCGTGGAGCTCGGTCGTGCGGATCAGATGCTGCGGCCCGTCATGCCAAGGGTCGGCGCCAGGCAATTGTCATGAACCGTCCCAGACATGTCGAGAGTAACGAAGGATCAGTCTTGCTCCAGTCCAGTCTTCTCAACCGGCAGGTCCTCTATCTGAGGCCCGATCCGACGCGTGTCATCGTGCGACCTTTCAAGCCGTCGACTGAACCTCGACATCTCAATCCACGCGACAAGTCGCGAGCGAATGAAATCGTCGATCGCGTCTTGTCCCTGGACCCGACGGCCACGGCCAATCAACTGCGTGACATCCTCGCCAATTTCGATGGCAGGCACCGCAACCTGCTGCGCCAGTTCGAAATGCGGGCGGACGCGATGGAGGAAGCTTTTCAGCACCACCAGCGCTTCAGTCAGCAGCAAAGACAATTGGTCGGCGCCTATTTCATGAACGAATATTCGTTCGAGTCCGCCGCTCTGTTCAATCCGAGCATCGTGCCGCATCCGGATCAGTCCGGCGTTGCTGATGGGAGCCGTCGGCTGATCCTCAGTCTGAGGGCCGTGGGAGAGGGGCACATCTCCTCGCTCACCTTCCGCTCGGGCGTGATCGACGCGGAGGGGGACGTAACCATTGATGCGCCGACGCAGCTGGCAGGTCTGCCGGAAATCCATGCAAGCGACGGACTGGCGCCCGCCGGCTGCATCGGGATCAGTTTCAAGGACGAAAGCGATCTCAGCGAGCGGGTCATCTTTCCAGTGACCGAGGCGCAATCGAACGGCATCGAAGATGCCCGTTTCGTCGCCTTCGACGACGATGATAAGACGATCTACTTCGCGACCTATACCGCCTATAGCGGCTCCTCCATCCGCTCGGAGCTTCTGGAAACGACGGACTTCCTGAACTTCACCCTGACGCCGCTGCGGGGACCCGCCGCCCGCAACAAGGGCATGGCGCTCTTTCCCCGGCGCATCGATGGCCGCTATGCGATGATCGCCCGGCAGGACAGCGAAAACCTCTTTCTGCTCTATTCCGATGACCTGCATCAATGGGATGAGGGACGGCTCCTGATGAAGCCGGAATTCGCCTGGCAGTTCGTCCAGATTGGCAATTGCGGCTCCCCTGTTGAAATCGACGAGGGATGGCTGCTGTTCACCCATGGCGTGGGGCCAATGCGGCGCTATGCGATCGGGGTGACGCTGCTCGACAAGCATGACCCGAGCATCATCCTGTCGCGGACGGTCGAGCCGCTGCTGCAGCCTGAACCAACGGAGCGGGAAGGCTATGTGCCGAACGTCGTCTATTCCTGCGGTGCCATGCGGCATGGTGATCTGATCGCGCTGCCATATGCCGTCTCGGACACCTATTCCAACTTCACCACGATCAAGATCAGCACGCTTCTGGAAACGATGCATCCCGTCGGGGCAGCCTTGTGAATGCGGACAGTGGGTCGGCCGTCCCCTCAGGCGATCAGTCATGAGCGTCCAGCAACTGAAACGCGTCTTCCTCGAGGAAATTTTGCCCACCTGGACCAAATCGGGTTTTGACGAGCCCTGCGGCCAATTCATTGAATACCTGGAACTGGATGGATCGCCTCAGAAGGCAGGTGAGGTGCGGACCAGAACCGTCGCTCGCCAGATCTATGTTCACGCCCACGCGGCCCATCTCGGCGTTGCCCTTCGGGGTTCGCTCGCCATGGCAGAGCGCGCCTTCGTCAACCTGCACCGCGTTGCCTGGGTCGGCGGGAGACGCGGCGGCTACGCGAGAAGTTTCAACCGTCATACGGAGCGCATCACTGATCCGGTCCGCGATCTCTACGACAATGCCTGCGTGCTCCTCGCTCTCTCCTGGCTGCTGACCGCGACCGGCAAGGACGTCTACCGACACCAGATCGACCAGACGATCTTGGCGGTCGACCGGACCCTGAAAAATTCCTTTGGCGGGTGGGCCGAAGACAGCGATGGAACCCTGCCACGCCGCCAGAACCCGCACATGCATTACCTCGAAGCCACACTGGCCTTGTGCGAGAACACCCGGACCTCCAAGCATATGAGGTTGGAGGGTAAGGCCTTTGCACTGCTGCGATCGCATTTTCTTGTCGCACCGAATGGGCCGCTCCACGAATTTTTCGGCCCCCAATGGGAGCTTGCCGACCGATACGGATCCGATCGGCTGGAGCCAGGCCATATGTGCGAGTGGGTCTGGTTGACGACTCGTCACGACAGTCTCGTGCGCAGCGACAACACCAAGACATGTCTGGATCTGTTCTCGACCGCGCTGGCCATCGGGCGCACGCCGGGCTCGCTTTTCCTGGTCGATACCGTATCCGTAGATAAGCCGATCAGCCCGTCACGGCGCCTGTGGCCGCAGGTGGAGATGCTCAAGGCGTTCATGGCGCTCCACGAGCGACTTGGCTTTGCGGGATATCGGACAGAGGCGGACGACGTCGCCTCTGCAATCCTTGCTGCTTACATGACGGGCGTGCCACGCGGTTGCTGGCATGACTGTCTCGACCTCAACGAGGTGCCGACCGCCCGCACGATCCCGGCAAGCTCGCTCTATCACCTTTGGACGGCCGTCGCGGATCCGGTTGCCTCTGGCGTCGGCTATCTAAGAAACTGAAAAATAAGAAAAAATAGGTTGGCTCGGAGTGTGCATTCTGACATGATTTCAGTGTCTCAGAAAAATAGTCTTTGATTTCCTCTGTTTTCCTGCCGCAAGCAACCGTGGACGTCATCTTTGTGCCCTGGCTTTGGCCGACGTCAACATGGCGGGAGAGTGGCAATTATTTCCGCTCGGGAGCGTCAAGCCGGGGTTGAAGCGGGCACGTTCGCGCGACAGCTTTGCGCCTTCATTTCGGTCATAGTGGCTTTCGTCCTGCTTGCCTAAAAGCAGACATGGCTTCAGCGCCCGCGTCACATCGCGTGTGCGCCAGCGCTGGTTGTTGACGGAACGTCTTTGACTTAAGAAAACCGATAATGCAGCCGAACGCACCCCTGGTCGAGCGTCTTTGCGCTGATCAGCTTCGGGGTTGACCTGAAGCCAGTCGGCGGAAAAAGATGGCGACCACCGCCAAGCAACTCGGGAATGATGTAGATCTCGATTTCATCCAACGCGCCGCGTTCCATGAACGCCATCTGCAACATGCCTCCACCCAACATCCAGACATTGCCATCTTCCAATCCTCGAAGTTCGGCTATGAGATCATCCACATTGTCTCTGACCTCAATCGAGCCTTTGGGATTTTCGATGGGACGGGACGTAACGACGACGGACCGTTGGTCGCCGTAGGGCCAAGGTGCGGGATCATTCGCAAGGAAGTCGTAGGTGCCGCGACCCATGACGATCGTGCGGATGCCCTTCATGAAGAGGCGGTAATCGTGCTCGCCCAGATTCATGCCGTCGTACTTGAACAGCCAGTCAAGCTTGTCATGCTCGTCTGCGATGAAACCATCCAGACTCGCTGCAATGTATCCGACGATCTTTGCCATCAACGCCTCCTTGATATATAACCGAATGTATGTTTATATATTGTTATGGCGAGACGCAAGACCATTCCCGATGAACAGGTTCTCGACACCTTGTTCGAGCTGATGATGAAGACAGGACCTGATGGTTTGACCTTTGCGCGCGCGGCGAAGGCTTCGGGCTTGTCTGCGGCGACATTGGTGCAACGCTACGGCAACCGTGAGCGCATGGTCGAGGCGACCCTCCTGCAGGCGTGGGACCGGTTGGATGCCGAGACGAAAGCTGCAGACGACGAGGAGGAACTCTCGCCTGAGGGAGCAGTCAAGCTTCTACTGCGGTTGATGTCTTCCGAAACGGCCGAGCGTGACGCCACTGATGGGCTTCTTCTGCTTCGAGAAGACATCCGGAACCTGAGACTTCGCAAGAGGGGCGCGGCGTGGGGACGCGCTTTGGTCTCAGCACTGGGGCGACGGCTGTCTTCAGACCCAGAGGAGGCGAATATTCTGGGCTGGCAGATGGCCGCCCTCTGGCAGGGGGCGCACACCTGGTGGGCGTTCGATCAAACGGTGCCCGCAGATCGAGCGATCCGGCAGGCTCTCGAGGCTTGGCTGAAACGGCATTGATAGCCGGCACAGGTAGACACGCAATGAGAGCAGCGTTTATCTGAAAATTACCCGGAGCGGCAGGCCTCGGAAGCACACATGGCAACACTGACGGCGACGAAGCGCCTTCATGTACACCATTCCACTTAGAGGCTTAATGATTCATAAGCTTCCGGTCCGATCACGCTCGCAGATCAGAGGTGATGTCGATCAAGTTAATGAACCCTGTTTGCGTACTAGGTGCGAGGGACTACCGTTTGGCGGGTGGCGTCTACAGCTCGACTGGTCTCTTGTGGGACGAAATTGGGCTTTAGCTTATCCAACTGGATTGCCGGGGGGGACGTCTGTGGCACAGGAATCGGACCTCGCGTCCGGCCGTGTTCTGGCCGGAAGGCAATCTAAGGTTATTGTCTAGAATTGTTGTCGCCAAATCCCGATGGTATGATCCGATCAGTTGCGATGGACGGGGCACTGCCCATAGTTGGTCGCAGTATGCGTCGCGAGTGGAGTATTCGACGAAAGGCTAAATCTTGCGGTCAGGCATCGCTGTTCAAGATAACGGGAAATTAGGAGGTGCTGATTTTAAATCAGAGGAGTATGTCTTGTCCGAGGACCTCCTGTGCCCAAGCTCACAATCGCCCACCTGCTTCTCAGTTTTGCTGCCGTCGTTACCGTTGGACTGGCTACGTCCATCGGCCTTCAAAGCTACACCCTGTCCCAACTCAAAGTGAGCGGTCCTGTCTATAACGGGATCATCGATGGCAAGGATCTTGTCGCGGACATCCTGCCGCCTCCGCTCTATGTGGTCGAAGCCTATATGCTGGCGACTGAGGCGGTGCTTGATCCTGGAAAAGCCGATCTGGCTGCGGAAAAGATAGAGCGCCTGGAGGCGGACTATCAGGTCCGTCGTCAATACTGGCAGCAATCGCAACTGCCAGATGGGTTGAAGACCAAGCTGATGAACGACGTTTTGGTCAAGGGGGACGCGTTCTGGGCCAGTTATCATGCCGCTTTTGGCTCAGGCACAAACCTGGGCGACGCCGAGAAAAAAGCCGCCATTGCAGGACTGGGTGACAAGTTCTGGCTTCACGACGAAGCGGTTAGGCAACTGGTCGAGATGGCCAACGCCCATCTAGTGGCAGAAGAAACGAGGGCGCGAGCAACCTCTTCACAACTCGAGCAGTGGGCTATTGTTGGCAGTGGGATCAGTGTCTTCCTGTTCATCGGCGGCATCTGGTATTTCCGCCGGCGCGCAATCACGCCACTCGGTACGATCTCTGGCTATATGAGCCACTTGGCCAAGGGCGACCTGACCAAAGATGTGCCGTTCAGCGATCGATCAGACGAGATCGGTGAGATGGCTTCTTCCGTTGAGGTCTTCCGACAGGCGGCACTTGAGCGCAAGCGGCTGCGTTTGGAGGCGGAAGAGCAGACTGCACTAACGGTCGAGGCGCAGAAACGTCATGCGACCGCAATGGGTGAACAGGCCGATGCCCTTGCATACGTCGTCGAAACCTTAGGCGCCGGCCTTGCCAGACTTGCTGAGTGCAACATTCGATACACAATCGATCAGCCATTCATGCCGGACTTCGAACCGTTGCGCCGCGACTTCAACGACGCGCTGGCAGCATTTCAGTCGACGCTGGTGGAGGTGCTTCAAACGACGCAGGCGATCCATGAGAACGGCCTTGGGATGAGATCTGCATCCGACAATCTCGCCAAGCGCACCGAACAGCAGGCGGCCGCCCTCGAAGAGACTGCAGCAGCGCTTGAGCAAGTATCTATAACGGTGGCCCAAGCTTCCGAGCGCAGTCAGGAGACGCGCAAGCTGGTCGCCGACGCGAAGGTTTGTACGGAAGAGTCCGGCCGCGTCGTTCTCAATGCCATCAGCGCGATGAAGTCTATCGAACAGTCTGCAGCCGAGATCGGCCAGATCATTGGAGTGATCGACGAGATTGCTTTCCAGACTAACTTGCTTGCTCTTAATGCGGGTGTTGAGGCTGCACGGGCAGGGGAGGCGGGTAAGGGGTTTGCCGTCGTCGCCCAAGAGGTGCGCGAGCTAGCGCAGCGTTCTGCGGTTGCCGCAAAGGAAATAAAGACACTCGTCTCCAATTCGGGTCAGCAGGTGAATACGGGCGTCAAATTGGTTGATGAGACGGGCCATGCCCTCTCGCGCATCAACGAATTTGTGGTGTCAATTGATCGGAACGTCGATGCGATTTCGACCGGAGCCATTGAACAATCTGCAGGGTTGAAGCAAATCAGCATCGCAGTGAATGAACTTGATCAGATGACTCAGCAGAATGCCGCCATGGTTGAGGAGACGAGTGCACTCAGTCATAACCTCTCTGCTGCCTCTACGCATCTGACATCCCTTGTCAGCCGCTTCGTGTTGAACAGACGCTCCAGGGTCCGAGACGGATCCGAGGATCAACTGTCCCCTAAAGCCAAGGACGCTCGCGCAGCATGAGTGATGTGCTAGAAGATTCTCAAGATTGAAACATGCATGGAAGTCTCGCAGGTACTTATTCACTTTTTGGCGCAGCTCGGCGTCATCAGTCTGGCCTTGACCATCTTCTCGCTGTCGAGAGACCATATGCAGGGCAGACTGTCGTTCACACGTCGGTTCGCAAATGGCATCCTATTTGGATTAACGGCCGTGCTTTTGATGCACATGCCGGGAGAGTTGGTTGACGAGTTTCGTTTTGACTTACGAATTGTACCGCTAGCCGTCGTAGGGCTCGTATCTGGTCCTGTCGGGGCAGCGGTAGCCGCATTCTGCGCTTCATCCGCAAGATTGTGGATTGGCGGTGCGGGTGCATCATTGGGGCTTCTTGGCATTTGGATAACCTTCGGGGTCGCCTGTATCGGGCATCTCTTAGTCAAACGAGGCTCAAGGGCATCGGACATCCCCGTTTTCGGGCTGCTGAATGCAGGGGTCTCGTTCTCGTTTATCCTGATTGTCCCAAGCGAGGTTCGTG
Source organism: Rhizobium sp. Root274 (assembly GCF_001429245.1). Lineage (GTDB taxonomy): Bacteria > Pseudomonadota > Alphaproteobacteria > Rhizobiales > Rhizobiaceae > Allorhizobium. Next base: position 14,390 of record NZ_LMJE01000014.1, on the reverse strand, counting down.
AAGAACTCATACGAGACAATGTCCATCTCGTTCTGTTGCTCATGAACTTCGCCGGAACTGCAATTGCCGCCTCTTTCGTGAGGTTGGACGAAAATCGCCGCGAACATGCCAGATCGAATGCTCTGCACCGGCAGATTGTTAACGCTCTACCTGATGCCCTCAACGTCAAGGACCTTCGTGGCCGTTTCTTACTGGCCAATCAGGCAACCGCCAAACTGATGGGAGCATCCAATCCTGCCGAAATGGTTGGCAAGAGTGACTTCGACTACTACCGCCAAGGCGAAGCCGCGTTGTTCTGGGCCCAAGAGCAGCAGTTTATCGCCGACCCTATCCCGTCGGTTCTTGAGCAACAGTTTGAGCGCAACGGTCAAACCGTTTACCTCAGAACGGTCAAGGCGCCCTACACGGACCCTGACGGGGCGCTGGTGGGGATCGTTAGCCATACGTCTGACGTAACCGAGCAGAAGAGCCTCCAGGCCGAGTTGATTGCAACGCAAGCGCTACTCGAGACGGCCATGACTGAGATGGCTGATGGGTTGGCGTTGTTCGATCGCGACGGGCGTTTGCTCATGTGGAACCGCCGGTATCTCGAATTCTTCACCTATGTCGACGAGCTATCCTGCTACGGGCGAACCCTCGCTGAACTCCTGACCGCAGGGGTCCTGCGGGGGCAGATATCTGTGCCTGTGGATGTCGCACCTATGGCATGGGTTGAAGAAGAGGTCGAGCGCAGCCAATCGGCGGCTCAATCCGAACTGAGACTGACCGACGGCCGCTGGGTCGCCAAGACGACGAGACCGTTAAGCGATGGTGGCTGGGTCACGCTTTATTCCGACATCAGTGAGAAGAAGGCCGCCGTGCATCAGTTGGAGCATCTGGCAACGAAGGACGGCCTGACAGATCTCTATAACCGCCGAACATTTGATCGCGAACTTGCACGGGCGTTTCAAATATCGAGGGACAGCGCAACGGATCTTTCACTGTTGATGATCGATGTCGACTATTTCAAAGCCTATAACGATACATACGGCCATCCGGCGGGTGACGCTGTCCTTCAACAAGTGGCGAACGTCCTTCAGTCCGCCTGCCGTACGCAGGTCGACGTCGTGGCGCGCTACGGAGGCGAGGAGTTTGCCATCATCATTCCCGGTACTTCCGCAGAGGTGAGCCATGATATAGCTGTCCGCCTGTCCGCGGCGGTGCGTATGCTGAAAATTCCGCACGTCGGAAGCCCCAGAGGTCGGGTGACGATCTCAATCGGGTTAGCATCTGCCGACGATGCAGCCGCGGACTGCCAGCATCTTCTGAAGCGATGTGACGAGGCCTTGTACGCGGCAAAAGCGGCTGGTCGAGACAAGGTGCGTGCCTCCTCCATTTCCCCTGCTGATGATAGGCCTACCGGCCGTGTCGCTTCAGCATCACTCCGTGTTTAATTCAATATTTACCATAATCCATTATGGTTAAATAGGATCATCTTTGAGAGCTGGGGCCTAAAGTTCATGAGCGTCGTTTCCATTGTGCTCGAGCCTCAGCCCGCCCGGCTGGACAATGTTGCAGCAGTCGATAGAGCAGCGGCCGTGTTCACCAGCCTGTCTAATCCGATCAGGCTCAGTGTCCTTCTTCGGCTAATCGAGCGGGAGTGGTCGGTAAACGAGCTCGCAGCCGATCTAGTGATCAGCCAGTCTGCTCTTTCCCAGCATCTCGGTAGATTGCGCCAAGCCGGTATCATTCGATCGCGCAGATATAGGCAGTCTATTTTCTATCGCTGCAGTGATGACCTGGTCTTGCGTTTGCTGGCCGAAATCGGCCTGGTGGACCGCTGACAGGTTCAGGCACTATGAAGAGACCGCTCAACATCCACGATGCGTTGAAGGCGTTGTCACACCCGGGGCGGCTCGAGTTCTTGAGATGGCTAAAGCAGCCCGATCAGTACTTTGGCCTGAGTGCTGCAGAGGCACGAGAAGGCGTTCCAGCAGGTCGTTTTGAGATGAAGGGTCTCTCACAATCAGCGGCGTCCCAGCATTTGGCTATTTTGCAGCGAGCAGGGCTACTCAGGTCCCGTCGAATTGGCTCCACAATCCTGTATCGCCGCGACGAAGAAAACATTGCCGCGCTGAAGCGCATGATCACCGACGACATCTAGATGATGGATACCGGCCCACGTCACATACTGTCACACGATTGAAGCACAACACACGCACTTTATAGCAACGCGGGCGCGGCTCAACCCAAGCTGGACGATCCCCCCCAAGCCCGTCACTGCACCATGAAAGTGCAGTCGCCCGCGCTTAATCGAGAAGTTTTAAGTGTGCCCTGAACACTGAGCCATTCGCGACGCTGAAACCATAAGTGCCGTCTAGCTGGCGTACAGATCCTTCAATCAGCTTGGAACCGGTGCCCTTGTGCACAGTCGTGTTGTCGAAGCCTGGGCCGTTGTCCCTGATTTCCAGCCAAAAGAAACCCGGCTCATCTGAACTGGTCAGGGAGATCCAGAGTTCGGATTGGCCGACTTTTGCTGAGCCATACTTCAAGCTGTTCGAGACAACCTCATTAACGAGTAGTGCCAGAGAGGTTGCGCGGTCGTTAGAAACATGGGCAGGTTCGAAGACATAGGTCGGGCTGGTGGAGCTACCAAATGAGGCGAGAACCCCCTCGACTACGGAGCGTGTCAGCGAACCGGCCTCAATGGCGATGTAGCTGTCGTGTTTGTAAATCAGTTGATGCACTTCGACCATTGCTTTGATGCGGTCGGTCAACGCGTGTGAGCCTTCTTGACCCTTCAAATGCAAGCGCACCAGTGACATGACGGACTGAAGATTGTTTTTGACCCGGTGATGGATTTCGCGGAGCAGGAACTGGTTCTGCTCAAGAGCGTCCGCAAGTTCAGCGCTTTGACGTTCCTGGGCGTTGACCAGCGAACGGATTCGCCATGCGGCTGCAAGAGAGCCAAGACATGCTATCGCTGTAAAGACCGCAAGCACCAGAACACCGTTCCAGAATGGCCGCATGAGCAGCCCCAAGTCTCCGGCAGCGATCGCGACGAACGGAGTCGTCGCGACTTTGCGATAGCCGACAATCCTCTGAACCCCATCCATCGGCGAGGCCGCGGCTGTGTACGTCCCCGTCGGTGCCCGCTTCAGGTAATCTGTGAAGAGGACATAGTTGCTCATGTCGAGTGGCCTGTCGGGCTTGGGATAGCGAGCGACCAACTGGCCGTCATCCCGAATAAAGCTGACGGCGAAATCGCCGCCAAGGTTAACAGCGTCCCAAATCGGCTTCATAATCTCGGCGGACAGGGACAGGTTGACAGTCCCTGCGAACTCGCCATTTCTCTCCAGCCTTCGACTGAACACGAAGATTTGCTCGCCGTTAAGCCTGCTGATGAGCAATGAAGACACATACTCGGGCGCACCTTCCTTCAGCGCCCTGAAGTATGCACGATCGGTTATGTTGATAGGCTGAACATCCGGATCTGTCGAGAACCGAGTGTTGCCCTCTGCATCGACGATGTACACTTTGGCGCTTGACGGAAGTCCCTCAATCGCGTTTGCGACGCCCTCTGCGATGTCCCATTCGCGGACGTCTTCACCGACTGCGATGGCTGCAATCCTTCTTGTCGATTGCGATGCGAATGCATTGACCCATTCAGCATGGGTCGCAACGACCAGACTTGCGGCGGCAACCCGATCCTCGGCAGCCTGAATAGAGCTGCGATAGGATTGAAGGCCCCAGGCGACTGCCAAGACCACGTAGCCAAGCCAGGCGAGGACAATGACCAAGGTCGCGAGATCCTGCGCTCGGGTCGGCAAGTAGCGTTTCATACAGACCACCCACCATTTACTCTGTAAGGGGAACAAGCGTGACGGCAGGCAAGTTAGGGCGGCGTATGGCGCCTATCAAGTCAGATGTGGTGAACTCTCGACTTTCTATGCTCGACGACCTTGTCGCCGTTGAAGAGGAAAGAATTCAATTCCGCTTTGCGCCTCCATTTCAGACCTCCAAATTGCCATCCCTGTTCCTCGGAAGCCGACGTTGGCCATACGCGTTCTGCCCATCAGTTGAATCGCGGCTAGAAAAACTTTCCAGGATATGAGATTGCTCTGGACAAAGGACGTCCATGGAACTCAATGACATGAGGCCTCGGTCGCCAGGTTGGCACCGAACGCACCTCTCGGCCATCATAACAAGCCTGTTCGCGTCGCTGATTCTGTTGTTCGGCGGCGATGTCTTCGGTCGCTTCCATGCCGGGCTTTCGTCTGATGCTGCCGTATCGCGGTCCGATGCAGGACATGCAACGGCTGGCGCCCGAGGTGAGACGCGCTTTTTGGTTTCGTCCGAGCAGTCCTCGCGACCGAAGCTCAGGCCGACCCCAGGCGGTGACGGCTGCCTTGCGCCCGATATCAAAGCCTTGCGGATCTGCCGTTACAGCCATGTCACGCTGCATGTTTTCGGAGACCGTCCGCGCCCACACGCGCCACTGCCATACCGGTCGCGCGCACCGCCATCCATCCAGCAAACCGCCTGATCGTTTCGCCGCCATCGCTTCGATGGCTCGACCCGTTTGTGCCACGGCCCATCATGGCTGCGGTCACAACATGCTGGATTTTTGAATGAAGAACTCGCTTACGAAGGTGATGGGCTATCTGCTCGTCATCGTGCTCGGTCTGCTCGTCGCTTTGCCGAACGTGTTGCCCGATTCCACCCTGTCCCGTCTCCCCTCCTGGCTTCCACACGAACGTGTATCCCTGGGTCTCGACCTGCGCGGCGGGTCGCATCTCGTATTGGAAGTTGATCGTCCCGCCTTGGTGGACGAATGGCTGCAGAGCTTCTCCCAAGAGGCCCGCTCCACCCTGGTCGAAGCGCGTGTTCAGACACGCAGCGTTCGTCGTGATGGCGATGCCGTTGCGATCGTACTCGCCGATCCCGCACAAATGTCGGCCGCAACCGAGGCGCTTTCGGTTCTCAACAACCCCGCCGTTACGCTCGCAGGGGCCGGCGCTCCGGAACTGGCCGTCACCACGTCGGGCGCGGATACGCTTCGGATCGTACCCACAGAACAGGGCATTAGGGCCCGGATGAGCCATGCTGTCGAGCAGAGCCTCGAAGTTATCCGGCAGCGTGTCGACCAGGTTGGTGTCGCAGAACCCACCATCCAGCGGGTTGGAGCCGATCGCGTTCTCGTTCAACTGCCTGGCGAACAGGATCCATTACGCCTGCGTGCCCTCCTCGGCACCACCGCCAAGATGAGCTTCCATCTGCTTGGGGTGCCAGGGGCGCCTGGGGTAAAGGCGCTTGAGGACGACAGCGGCCGGAGCTACCCGGTCCAGACAACCGTGCTGCTCGCGGGCGATCGTCTGGTCGATGCCCGGGTGCAATTCGATCAGCAAGGCGGCCAGCCCATCGTCTCGTTCCGCTTCGATAGCGTTGGTGCAACCCGATTTGCCCAGATCACGCGCGACAATGTCGGTCGACCCTTCGCTATCGTGCTCGATGACAAGGTGCTCAGCGCACCCGTGATCAGAGAGCCGATCACCGGCGGGGCGGGGCAGATTTCCGGGGAGTTTTCCGTCGATGAGGCCAACACCCTGTCGGCGCTTCTGAGGGCCGGCGCGCTGCCTGCCAAGCTGACAGTCATTGAAGAACGCACCGTCGGGGCAGATCTCGGAGGTGATGCTATCGAGATGGGCATCGTGTCTGGACTGGCGGGCTTCGGTCTTGTCGTCGCCTTTATCCTTGCCCTCTACGGCACCTGGGGCCTGCTTGCGGTTCTGGCTTTGTCGCTGAATGTTGTGCTGACCTTTGCAGGGCTGACCTTGGTCGGGGCAACGCTGACCTTGCCCGGTATTGCGGGCATCGTGCTGGGCATCGGTCTGGCGGTCGACGCGAATGTTTTGATCAACGAACGCATCCGGGAGGAAGTCGGAAAGGGACGGGGGGCTTTCGCCGCCATCGACCATGGCTTCGCCAAGGCCTATTCCACGATCATCGATAGCAATGTCACGGCCCTCATTGCGACAGTCCTGCTCTTCTGGTTCGGTTCGGGTCCCGTGCGTGGCTTTGCCGTCACCATGGGCCTCGGCATTGCCATTTCCATGTTCACGGCCGTTTCGGTCGTGCGTGTCGCTATGGTCGCCATCGCCCGCCGTTACAAGCTGAAGACGATCACGATCAAGCCGCTCCTGCCCTTCAAGCTGATCAAGGACGGTACGAAGATCGACTTCATGAAAGTCCGGCTCTTCGGCATCGCCGTCTCGGCCTTCCTGTCGATCTCGTCGATCATCCTGTTCATCACTCCCGGGCTCAACTACGGCGTCGATTTCAAGGGCGGGATCCAGCTTGAACTCTCGACGACCGGTCCTGCAGACCTGGCAGGTCTGCGTTCCGGTTTGGAAGGCCTGAACCTCGGGGAAGTCGCCCTTCAGGAGTTCGGCGACAGCAATCACGTCATGCTGCGCCTCGAGCGTCAGCCAGGCGGCGAGCAGGCGCAGACCGATGCAGTCTCGAAGGTTCGCGAGACGATCCAGACGATCGATCCCTCGGCCAAGATCGAACGAACCGAAGTGGTCGGGCCGAAGGTGAGCGGCGAACTCGCGACAGCGGGTCTGACCTCCGTCATCCTCGCGTCGCTCGCGATGCTCGTCTATATCTGGGTGCGGTTCGACTGGCCCTTCGCCGTCGGAGCGATCGCGACGCTCATCCTCGACGTTACGAAGACGATCGGCTTCTTCGCTTTGACCGGCCTCGACTTCAATCTGACGGCGATCGCAGCCCTGCTCACGCTGGTGGGTTACTCAGTCAATGACAAGGTGGTGGTTTACGACCGCATGCGTGAGAACATGCGGCTCTACAAGACCATGCCCTTCCGCGACCTGATCAATTTATCGATCAACGAAACACTCGCGCGAAGCATCTACACTTCGGCGACCGCCTTCCTCGCCATGCTACCAATGGCGATCTGGGGTGGCAGCGCGGTGGAGAGCTTTGCGGTGCCCATGGTTTTCGGCATCTTCATTGCCGCGTCTTCGTCGGTGTTCATCGCAGCGCCGATCCTGCTTTTCCTCGGCGATTGGCGGACGCGACGGAAGATCCAACTGGCAGGCAATCTGCCGGAACAGCAGGCTGCTTGAACCATCTGGGCGGGTCCGGGCAACAGGGCCCGCCTTGGCTCACGTCGTGGCGGATGAACAGCAGCAAAGGCCGGGGCAACCATCTGCATTGGTGAAACGCAGGCCGGCTTTCTCGAAAGCGAGCCGCAATTGAGCCTCCGTCGAGCGGTGCATGCCGTGACGCTGGCCTTCGAAGTCGCGGATTGTGCTGCGGGAGACAAGTGAATGGGCCGCCAGGTCTTCCTGGGTCCAACCGAGATAACCGCGTGCCGCACGACACAACGCGGGCGAAAAAACTGGGTCTGTTTGGGGTTGATCCATACGTGAACTTGCCTACATTGGGCGATATCGCCCATTTAGGTCGAATTTTTTTAATTTCTAGTCCGTTGCATTGTTCTCGGTCTCATCATTGAAAGGAACTGGATTTGGGATAACGCTCGATGCTTCGATCCTTTTGCTGCTGGTCCTTGTGCTCCCGTTTGTGGGGAGCTTCGCCTCGGCCTTCATTCTGAAGACGACTTCACGCGACCTGCCGGTCTTTGTCGCAGGCACCACTACGCTACTGGCCCTGATCCTTTCGGCATCAACCTATCCCTTCGTCACCCACAACGGCGTGTTGCGGTTCAACGCAGAGTGGCTGCCGCAGTTCGGACTGGATTTTTCTCTGCGGCTCGATGGTTTCGCCTGGATTTTCGCCATGCTGGTCACGTCGATCGGCTTTCTCGTCATCCTCTATGCCCGATATTACATGGGCAAGGACGACCCAATCCCGCGCTTTTTCTCGTTCCTGCTCGCCTTTATGGGCGCAATGCTTGGCATCATCGTCTCCGGCAACGTCATCCTGTTGTCTGTTTTCTGGGAACTCACCAGCATCTTCTCCTTCCTGCTGATCAGCTACTGGCACACCAGTGCTGCAGCCCGCGACGGGGCGCGTATGGCGCTGACGATCACCGGGATCGGCGGGTTCTGCCTGCTAATCGGTATGTTGCTTCTCGGCAAGATCGTCGGCAGCTATGACCTCGACAAGATCCTCGCCTCCGGTCAGCTCATCCGCGAGCATCCGCTTTATCTGCCAACACTGGTCTTCATCCTGCTCGGCGCGCTGACGAAGAGTGCCCAGTTTCCCTTCCATTTCTGGCTGCCGAACGCGATGGCAGCTCCCACACCCGTCTCCGCCTTTCTGCATTCCGCCACCATGGTGAAGGCAGGCGTATTCCTGCTTGTGCGTTTTTGGCCCGTGCTCTCGGGCACCTATGAATGGTTCCTGCTCGTCGGCCTCGCCGGCATCACGACACTTTTGCTCGGCGCTTACCTCGCGATGTTCCAGCGCGACCTGAAAGGGCTGCTCGCCTATTCCACCATCAGCCATCTCGGCCTCATTACCACGCTTCTGAGCCTTGGCAGCCCGCTCTCGACGGTGGCGGCGATCTTCCACATGCTCAATCATGCGACGTTCAAGGCATCACTCTTCATGGCCGCTGGGATCATCGATCATGAGACGGGCACGCGAGACATGCAGCGGCTGAGCGGCCTTTACCGCTACTTCCCGGCCACCGCGACACTTGCGATGGTCGCGAGCGCTGCCATGGCGGGTGTGCCCCTTTTGAATGGCTTTCTGTCCAAGGAAATGTTCTTCGCCGAAGCCGTCGAGACCCATGCCCACTCCTGGCTCGACGTCATCCTTCCCTATGTTGCGACGCTTGCCGGTATCTTCAGCGTGGTCTACTCGCTGCGCTTCATCCATACGGTATTTTTCGGTCCGCCTCCCGTCGACCTGCCCAAGCAGACACCGCATGAGCCGCCGCGCTGGATGCGCGCCCCCATCGAGATCCTCGTCGTCGTCTGCCTCGTCGTCGGGATCGTTCCGGCGATCTCCATCGGGCCGTTCCTGCAGACAGCAGTCGAAAGTGTGCTTGGCGACCGGACGCCGGAATACAGCCTCAGCATCTGGCATGGGTTCAATGTCCCGCTCCTGATGAGCCTCGTGGCTCTTGTCGGCGGCTTCCTCCTCTACATGGCCATACGGGGCTACCTGTCCCGGTGCGAAGATGGTCCGCCCTATCTGCGCCGACTTAAGGGCCAGCGTCTGTTCGAACGCGTCCTGGTCACCGTTTCCTGGCGCTGGGCGCGCCTGGCGGAGAGCCGGCTCGGCACCCGCAATCTGCAGCCGCAACTCAGATGGATTGTCGTTACCGGCTTCCTCGCCGCAACCCTGCCGCTTTACCTCTCGGGTTTCGAGCGACGGCCGATTAGCTTCTCGGCCGTTGATCCCTCCTTCGGCCTGTTGTGGGTAATCGGCATGGCTCTGGCAATCGGCGCAGCGGTCTCGGCCAAGTATCACCGTCTGGCCGCGCTCATCATGCTCGGCGGCGTCGGTCTGATCGTCTGCATGACCTTCATCTGGCTGTCTGCGCCCGACCTCGCCATCACGCAGCTCCTGGTCGAAATCGTCACCACGGTCCTGATCTTGCTCGGCCTGCGCTGGCTCCCGAAGCGCAGCCCCGACAGGGGTGAGGTGATCACCCTGCAGAGCCGCTTCCGACGTTTCCGCGATCTCACGCTCGCGATCCTCTGCGGGGTCGGCATGTCGGTGGTGGCGTTTACGGTTATGACGATGCCCGTGCCGGATGCGATTGCCAACTACTTCCTGCAAAATGCCTATGCCGAAGGCGGCGGACGGAATGTCGTCAACGTCATCCTCGTGGATTTCCGCGCCTTCGATACGCTCGGTGAAATCACCGTTCTCGGTATTGTGGGCCTGACGGTCTACGGTCTGCTACGCCGCTTCCGCCCGGCCGAAGACAGCATGGAGCTGCCCGAGCAGCAGGTGACGCAGAACCGCTTCGATGCGGACCAGCCGGAGCGCTCTCCGGGAGACATGATGCGCGACTATCTGCTCGTGCCCTCAGTGCTGATGCAGTGGCTGTTCCCGGTCATCATCACAATGGCGGTCTACCTCTTTATGCGCGGGCACGACATGCCGGGCGGGGGGTTCTCGGCAGGTCTTACCCTTTCGATAGCCTTCCTGTTGCAGTATCTCGCCGGAGGCACGCGTTGGGCTGAAGATCGCATCCGTATCCTGCCGCTCCGATGGATGGGCGCCGGCATCCTGACGGCCGCTGCTACCGGCGTCGGTGCTTGGCTTCTCGGCTATCCCTTTCTCACATCGCACTTCCGCTATCTGGAGGTCCCGCTGATCGGCAAGGTCCCGGCGGCAACGGCATTGCTCTTCGACCTCGGAGTCTTTGCCTTGGTCGTCGGCGCAACGGTCCTCATTCTCGTGGCACTGGCCCACCAGTCGATCCGTATTAATCGCCTGCGGGCACTCGAAGCCAAGGGGGAGAAACGCTGATGGAAATCGTTCTTTCTCTCGCCATCGGCATGATGACCACTTGCGGCGTCTGGCTGATCCTGCGGCCGCGCACCTATCAGGTGATCATTGGTCTGTCGCTTCTATCCTACGCGGTCAATTTGTTCATCTTCGGCGTCGGCGGCGTGAAGAGTAACATGCCGCCTATACTCGAAGACGGTGTGATCTCGACGAGCCTCAGCGATCCCGTGCCTCAGGCGCTGGTCCTGACCGCAATCGTCATCGGCTTCGCCACTACCGCACTCTTCCTCGTCGTATTGCTCGCCGCTCGCGGCCTCACTGGCAACGACCACGTCGACGGGAGGAACGAGTGATGTTCAGTTGGAGCCAGCACCTAATCGTCACGCCGATCCTGCTGCCGATGGTGACGGCAGCCCTTCTGTTGTTCATCGACGAACGCAACCGCACTTCAAAGGCCATGGTGAGCCTCGCCGCAGTCGTGCTCCTGTTGTCGAATGCCATCATCCTGTTCATGGTGGAAAGTGGCCCGAACAGCTTTGAAAACGTCTATCTGCTCGGCAATTGGGCCGCACCCTTCGGCATCGTGCTCGTCATCGACGGTTTGTCGGCGATGATGCTGCTCTTAACCGCGATCCTCGCACTTGCCGCACTCGTGTTCTCTCTTGGCAAATGGCATGCGGTCGGGGCGCATTTCCACAGCCTGTTCCAGTTGCTTCTCGTCGGCGTCAACGGCGCTCTGCTGACCGGTGATCTCTTCAACCTCTTCGTCTTCTTTGAGGTCATGCTCGCCGCATCCTACGGACTGTTGCTCCACGGCACCGGGATGCTTCGGGTCAAATCCGGCCTTCACTACATCGCCGTCAATCTGGTCGCTGCCCTGTTCTTCCTCATCGGCGTGAGCCTGATCTACGGCACCGCAGGCACGCTCAACATGGCAGACCTTGCCTTGCGCATGCCCGACATGGAGGCGGATCGGCTGATCCTCATGGAGGCGGGTGCGGCAGTGCTCGGCGTTGCCTTTCTCATCAAGGTCGGCATGTGGCCGCTCTGCTTCTGGCTGCCCACTGCCTATAGTGCGGCCTCAGCCCCCGTGGCCGGCATGTTTGCCATCCTCAGCAAGGTCGGCATTTACGTCATACTGCGCCTGACGATGCTGCTGTTCGGGGATGGGCCGTCTGCCGGCTTCGGCGCCGAGATCCTTCTCATCGGCGGCATGGCGACGCTCATCTTCGGGACGATTGGTGTGCTCGCATCGCAGGCCCTCGGCCGTCTTGCGGGTTACTCGGTGCTGGTCTCCTCCGGGACGCTCCTGATGGTGCTCGGCATCAACGACGGCGTGGTGTCCTCTGGCGCGCTGCTTTACCTTGTCAGCTCCACCCTGACGATCAGCGCTTTCTTCATGCTAATCGAACTCGTTGAGCGCGGACAGGACGCGGGCGCCAATGTCCTGGCCGTCACCATGGAAGCCTATGGCGATGGTGAGGAGGCCTACATCGAAGACGGGGAGGGAACCGCCATGCCCGGCACCATGGCCATCCTCGGCATCTGTTTTGCCGCCTGTGGCATCCTGCTTGCCGGACTGCCGCCACTTTCCGGCTTCATCTCGAAATTCGCCATGCTGTCGGCGATGCTGGGGACCGGCTCGATCGGCACCACGCCGGATCCGGCAGTCTGGGCATTGATCGTGCTCGTTATCCTGTCCGGTCTCGCGGCGCTGATATCCATGACTCGCAATGGCATCCGCACATTCTGGGGCTCGATCGAAGGTGCCGTGCCGCGGGTGCTGGTTGTCGAACTCATCCCCGTGATGCTGCTCCTGTCCTTGACGTTTGCTCTCACCATCCTGGCTGGCCCCGCCATGACCTACATGGACACCACCATCAGGACACTCTCCAATCCGGCAGCCTATGTCGATGCAGTCCGCAATGCCTATGTCGTAGAGGGAGTGGCATCGTCGGATGCAGAGAATGCAGGAGGTGCGCCATGATACCCCATCCTCTCTTAAGCTTGTCGCTCCTCGTGATGTGGCTGCTGCTCAACGATTTTACGGTCGGGCACCTAATCCTCGGATCTGTTGTTGCGGTCTTCGGTGGCTGGGCTATGGCCTCGCTCCGGCCCAATAAGCCGTTGATCAAAAGGTCGTATTTGATCCCGAAGCTTTTTTGGCGGGTCTTCGTCGATATCGTTAGGTCCAACTTTGCCGTCGCCTCGCTCATTCTGCGCGGCAAGCGCCAGAAGCACATGTCCGGCTTCATCTCCATTCCCCTGCGCATTGAGCACCCGACGGCACTCGCCATTATGGCCGTCATCCTGACCAGCACCCCGGGTTCCGCCTGGCTTGCCTATGACCGTCGCCGCAAGACAGTGCTCATTCACGTGCTCGACCTGATCGATGAGGAAGCCTGGGTGAACAACATCAGGGATCGATACGAAAGCCTGCTTCTGGAGATCGTCGAATGAGCGTCATCATTCTGTACACTACCGTCTCGATCGCCAAGGTGCTGTTGGCATTGGCGCTGATGATTGCGGTTCTGCGCATCTTCATCGGCCCGCGCGCCCAGGACCGCATCGTCGCGCTCGACGCTTCCTACATTATCGCCATGCTGCTGCTCGTGACCTTCGGGATCGGCAGCGGACGCAGCGTGTATTTCGAGGCGGCCTTGGTCATCGGCCTTCTCGGCTTCGTCTCGACGGTGGCGCTTGCCAAGTTTCTGATGCGCGGGGAGGTCATCGAATGACGACATTGCCTGTCGCCGACCTTCCCATCTGGGTCGTCATCCTCGTCTCTGGCCTGCTGCTGATCGGCTCGATTCTCACGCTGCTAGGTGCGATCGGCCTTTTGCGCCTGCCAACTTTCTACGAACGCATCCACGCTCCGACGCTCGGAACGAGCTGGGGCGTCGGCGCAATTATGCTGGCCTCTATCGTGTATTTCTCGATCGTCGGCTCCCGCGCCGTGCTGCATGAGATCCTTATCGGCATCTTCGTCACGCTGACCACGCCAATCACTTTGATCCTGTTGGCGAGAGCTGCCTTGCACCGTGATCGCTCCGAGGGGGACCCATCTGTTCCGAAGGAGGTTTTGCCAAAGGAGATCCCTGATGCCGAAGCTTGAAGATACGGGCAGAACGGCAATCAACTCCACCTGAAGTCGTCAAGCTCGGAGGCGGCGAGCCTTTACCCATCGCAGCTTTTCGTCTCATCCATTCGCTGCCTTCGTTTTGTTCGGCCGAACTCAGACTATTGCGCCCTTCTCATCGATGTCCTGTGTCACCGTCCGTCTCGCCAACGACGGACCGTCCGCTTTCGGCCCTCTTCCGGGCAGCCAATAATAGACCAGATGCTTGATCTGCCTCATTTATTTACCGCCTTCCACCGGAAAGAATGGCGGGTCGTTGGTTCACATCTCTTCAAGGCGGAGACAACAGGCAGTGTCCGAGACGGGCGTTGATACTTTGTGCATCTGCCTCCAATCGGCTGAGCGACGCATCCGCCCCTCTACGCTGCCTCCCATACCTGGTTGAGGATCCGCGCCGCCAATGCTGCTTTGTCCTGCGGCAGAAAGCGCNAATCGGCTGAGCGACGCATCCGCCCCTCTACGCTGCCTCCCATACCTGGTTGAGGATCCGCGCCGCCAATGCTGCTTTGTCCTGCGGCAGAAAGCGCCCATAGTGTTGCTGCACGACGTCAGGCGTGTCCTGGATAGCATAACTTGCCTGCTCATAGGATCCTGTCTGCTTTAGAATGTGTGTGGCGAGCACGTCTCGGACATTGTGGGGGCCATGTGGTAGCAGACCCTTAATTGCGCCGCGGCCGGTATACGGATTGTATATGCCGTAGCGCTGAATCGCCAACCGCCAAGCCTCGTAAAATGTTGTCTGATTATACGCTGCATCGATGCTGGTCGTTTTGACGGTTTTTACGAAAAGCGTGCCCGGATCGGGTGCGCGCCC
>NZ_LMJE01000013.1:64113-65157 GCF_001429245.1 Rhizobium sp. Root274 | reverse complement strand
CAAATACAATAGACGCTCTTGGCGCGGGGTGGAGCAGCCCGGTAGCTCGTCAGGCTCATAACCTGAAGGCCGCAGGTTCAAATCCTGCCCCCGCAACCACATCAAGCATAATCGATCACCGCTCCCATTTAACGGGGGCGGTTTTTGCGTTTGTGTTAGCGTAAACCGCGAGGAGCTTTTGCGTTTGGGTTCCACTGCAAACTCGCAAGATCCGACCAGGGATGTGCTCTGATCCCCAAAACTGGACCGTTCATAATCGGATTTTTCCGCGATAACCTCCCGGCTGGGAGAAGGAGCGGAAGCATGAAGGCATCGAAGTTCTCGGACGCCCAGAAGGCGTTCATTTTGAAGCAGGGCGACGACGGCGTGCCGGTGGCAGAGATTTGCCGGAAGGCGGGGATCAGCCAGGCGACCTATTTCAATTGGCGCAAGAAGTATGCGGGTCTGCTGCCCGACGAGATGCGCCGATTGAAGGCTCTGGAAGATGAGAACTCCAGGCTCAAGAAGATTGTTGCCGATCTGACGCTGGACCGCGAGATGCTGCAATACGTTATCCGGCGAAAGCTCTGAGGCCTGTCCGGAAGCGCAAGCTGATCGACGGGATGCTGGTGGACTGGGGCATATCGATCCGACGGGCCCGCAAGGTCCTGCAGTTCGATACATCGACCTACCACTACAAATCCCGCCGTACCGGACACGCCCCACTCGAACGACGCATCAAAGAGATTTGTGAGACACGCGTGCGGTATGGTTACCGCCGCGTCCACATGAATCTGCGCCGAGATGGTTGGAAGATCAACTTGAGTGAAGCCGGGAAAACAAGCGATCCAGTGAATCGTTTGTCCGGCGGAACGACACGTAGGATTTACAGCGAGTTAGGGCTTCAACTGCGCAACAAGCATCCCAAGCGCCGGGTGAAGGCAAAGCTCAGAGACGATCGCCAGGAGGCTGTCGGGCCGAACGATGTCTGGGCAATGGACTTTGTCCACGACCAACTCGCGACTGGCAAGAAACTGCGCATCCTGACCGTGGTCGACAGGCATT
>NZ_LMJE01000013.1:0-64094 GCF_001429245.1 Rhizobium sp. Root274 | reverse complement strand
CGGCTATCCCAAGACGATCAGGGTGGACAATGGCAGTGAGTTCATCTCCCGTGATCTCGACCTCTGGGCCTATGCCAACAACGTCACCCTGGACTTCTCGCGGCCCGGCAACCCAACCGACAACGGCTTCCTCGAGGCGTTCGACAGCAAGCTCAGGTCCGAATGCCTGAACGCCCACTGGTTCCTGACCCTTGCGGATTCCCGAGAAAAGTTGGAGACTTGGCGCAGGTACTACAACGAGGAGCGTCCTCACTCGGCAATCGGATATAACGTCCCAATCGCCCTGCATAATCCCGGTGGCGCAACCAGCCAGCCAGCCATCGTGATCAGAGCCGGAAAACTCTAATTCCCGGCGATCTAAAGTTTGGTCCCAGAGTAGAAAACCCAAGACTCTCCCGAAAATTGCAAGGAAGTCGGGTCTCAGGGCAGGCAAATTACGCATCGCGCAGACCATTTTCGTTACGCGTGACTTCCCTCTTGCCCGCCAGATGATGGAAGTGAAGGCGGAGGTGCGTCGCATGGAAAAGGAATCCTCCGAGCGTCACATCGAACGACTGCGTGACGGGAGGTTGGAAAGCCTTCAGACGAGTTCGCTGCATCTGGACATCCTGCGCGATCTCAAGCGGATCAATATTGTTTTGGTCGCACATCCGATCCTGTGTGAGCGGCTTACTGATAGAAAGCCGCCTTCGCTCCCTGGCAGAGTAAGGTCCCTCTGCTCGCGATCGCCCTCATCGATTATGATGCAGGACATTCAGGATCTTGAGGCACTCGCTAGATCGTGACTTAACCTGCAATTTGGATAACGCCGAGTACATGCATTAGAAATGGGTCACAGACGTCACTGAGTTCGGCCTCGCCAACGAAAAACTCTACCTCTCGCCGGTCATGGACCTGCATAACGGCGAGATCATCGCGTTCGAGACTGCGAGGCGGCCGATCTTCAAGCTTGTTAAGACCATGCTCGAAACGGCTCTGGCAACGCTCGACGACCAAGGCAGGCCAATGCTGCATTCCGATCAAGGTGGCAGTATCAGATGCCCGTCTGGAGCCGCATGCTGGACAGTCGCAAAAATGACCGCATCAAGCTGCAACTCAAAGGGCTAAAGCCTGTGCAACCCACAAATTGCTCGCAACGGTCACAACGTCGCGGCCACGCGCTTTTAGCTCGTCAATGGAAGCAACACCCATGAGGGCGAGGGTTATCGATATCTCCCGTTCAAGAAGCGCAATCACACCCGC
The DNA here is from genome assembly GCF_001429245.1 of Rhizobium sp. Root274. Lineage (GTDB taxonomy): Bacteria > Pseudomonadota > Alphaproteobacteria > Rhizobiales > Rhizobiaceae > Allorhizobium. The sequence continues at coordinate 62,852 of NZ_LMJE01000013.1, read as the reverse complement.
GACGCCCTGCTCTCCCGCTGCGGAAAGGCCATAGGCATAAGCGCGGCCGAGCATTACGCCATCGGCACCGAGGCCGATCGCCTTGATGATGTCCGTGCCGCGACGGATGCCACCATCTAGCATCAGGCAGAAATCCGGACCGACGGCCGCGCGAATGCCGGTAAGGGCGCGGATTGTGCTAGATGCGCCGTCCAGCTGGCGCCCACCATGGTTTGAGATGACGACACCGTCGCATTCGAGTACGCGGGCCATCGCCGCATCCTCGGGTGCGAGAATGCCTTTGACAACCAGCTTGCCGGTCCAGCGGTTGCGCAGCCAGGCGATGTCTTTCCAAGTCAGCGTCTTGTCGATGGCGCGCGAAAGGTTCGCTGCCTGCTCCAAAGCGCCGCGTCCAAATTCCGGCCGGTGTTCGATCGCCCGAACCGACGGCATGCCGTTCAGGGCGATATCGGCCAGCCAACGGGGCCGAAGCGCAAAACGTGCGAAGAGGCTGGGTGTAATCCGCGTCAGCGACCGGAACCCGTTGCGCATGTCTCGTTCTCGAATGCCGGTGATGGCCGTATCAACGGTTACGAACAGCGTATCGACACCGGCACGCTCCGCCGATTGAAGAAGCTCCTCGCAGAGTGTGCGGTCCTCCAGCACATAAAGTTGAAAATGCAGTGGCCCTTTCGTCTCTGCGCGCAGATCAGAAAGGGAAGCGATGGAAAAGGTGGAGAGGCAGAAAGGAATGCCCGCAGCATGCGCTGCGCGGACCGCCTTCAATTCGCCATTGCCGGAATAGAGGCCGAGAAATCCGACCGGCCCCAGCATGAAGGGCAGGGGATGGCGTGCACCGAGATAGATTGTCGAAAGATCCTGAGGCTTGGGCTCGACAAGCAGGTTCTGCTTGAGCGCGAAGTTTCCGAAATCGGTGCGATTGGCGTGCATCGTGTCCTCGTCGAACGAACCGCCATCGATGTAGTCGAAGAAAATCTTTGGCAGGCGACGCCGAGCGCGTTCGCGGTAGTCCTCTACATTGACAAGGGTCATGTCAGCCTCTGTCGGGATCGATCACATCGAAAAAGCGGGACAGCATGTCCTGTCCCGCCACCGGCTCGCTGCCGGCCATGATCGCACTGGAAAGCCCGACAAGCGAAGACACGGGATTGTGGCTGGTAGCGCCGGCGCGCAGGTTCATCACCAGCGTCGGGCAAAGGAACAGGCCGAGCCGGACCACACGTCGCCAATCCTCCGGCAGCATGTCGCGTGCCTTGAGATCCGTGAGCAGCGGCTTCCACATGGCCTCTGCCTTCACACTCAGCAGATCGCGCCGCACCGGGCTCACCTCGTAGCTGGTGGTCACGCGCAGCAAATCGCCGTCGAGTATTGCGGCTGCCGTATAATGTTCCGAAGCAAGCGCCGGGTCGTAGAGCCAGAAAGGATGCGCGAGAATGTTGTGAAAGGTGGTTTTTACCTCAGCAAGCAGCGTTGGGATGTGCTCGCCTGCGAAGGCCGGGTCGAAGAAGGAGAGGTGGGCCGTGTCACCGTGGTCCTCGTACCAGACGTTGGCGTTGTGCGCATCGCCATGGGCGACCACGCCACCTGCGTCGGCCAGACGAACCGGGTTCAGCCTTTCATGCGCTTCATTGAAGAGCACACCCAGGCTGTCACGGTATTTAACACCATTTATCTCGAAAGGCAGGCGTGAGAGAGCCTGCCAGTCCAGCGTCACACCTGGAAACGCAAATTCCTTGCCGACATAGAAGCTTGCCATTCGTCCACCGGGATAGGAGCCGGTCGGGGGATCGATCAGGCGCTCGTAGAACAGCCTGTGAATGGGTTCTGCGGCAACGTTCTGCGGCGTTACAGCGTGCAGCGTCTCTCGGTAAACCTCAAGCACAGCTTCGCTCATTTGACGTTCGGCTTCCACCGCCTTTGCACGTGCCGGGGGATCGTCCTTGAGATCTAGAGCACGAAGAACGTCCGAGAAACGGGGATCTGTGCGACGGCGATAGACAAGAATCTGTTCGCCGGGCAGCACAGAGATCAGCAGTGGCTGATCCACTGGCAAGCCGGCGCGGGCAAGGATGTCTGCGCGGTAGTACTCACCACTCATCGCCTCTTCGCCTTCCTCCTGGTGGAATTTGAAGAAGAACTGGTCATCATCCGTATCGAAGAAACCATTCAGCGAGTTGAGGCTGTACTGATCGTGGTTGATGGCCACGTTGCGCGGCTCGATCTTGAAGAGGTCGCGCAGCAGATCAGCGAGCATACGCTCGGCCTGTCCGTCTCCCGACTTGGCGATCTTCCGTATTTCCGCGGTGCGGCTGGTGGGCTGGGGCATGGCATTCGTTCCGGATGGGTGTTCACTTGCTGCCCTGCAGATAGCGACTGCCGAGAGAATAGCGATTGCCGACATAGGTCAGCGTGTTGACGGTGGCGACAACCGGGCCTGTCCAGGTCTTGCGATGCAGGACGAGGCAGCAGTCGCCGGTACGGATTTGCAGAAGACGGGCATGAACTTCGCCGGCTGGCAGGGCACTGATAAGGTGCTCCACTTCGGTCAGCGGTGTCGCGTTCTGCAGATAGTCGTAGGTCGCGGTGCCGGTAAAATTCTGTTCGATATAGCCCGAGACCAAGCTCGGATTGACATAGCGTTCCTCAAGCTGGACCGGCAGTTCGTTCTCGAAATGGATCACGATCGAATGGTCCACCGGCTTTGTCGTGTCGAACTCGAATGCGAGCAACAGTTCGGGCTCAGGCCGCATGATGCGTTCCAGAACCACCACTTCGGCCCGGTGACGGCTGCCGCGTGCCTTGATCTCCGTGATGATGTTGCTGATCTCGATAAGCGTTGATTGGGGCTTGGGTGGTGCGACGAAGGTTCCCACTCCCTGAATGCGGCGCAGGTGTCCCTCCGAGGTAAGCTCGCGCAGCGCGCGATGCACGGTCATGCGCGAAACGCCGAGAGCGGCGACGAGTTCGTTCTCCGAAGGAAGGCGACTGTTGCGAGCCCATTTTCCAGTGCCGATGTTGCCGAGGACGAAGTCCTTGACTTTCTCGTATAGCGGCGAGGCAGAATCTGAAAGTGCAGTCATGGCCACTGTCTCCGCGTTTTGTGCCGGCAATCGATGGAAGTGACGTGGCGGATCATTGCGCCACGTCGATGATTGTTTTCAGCGTCTTGCTCTCGCCCCGCAAAAGGCGGTCATAGGCGGCGGGCACGTCATCGAGCGAAGGCAGTACCTCAATGAAGCGCTTCAGGGCCGGCGCGAGATCGCTCAGCAATGCCACGGCTTCCGGCAGTTCGTTCGAAAAAGCGTGGCAGCCTATCAGCGAGATCTCGCGTTCGACGAGGATGTTGGGATCGAAATCAAGCTTGCCATGGCTGATGCCGACGAGAGCCAGACCGCCGCCGCCGGAGAGCAGGTCGATTGCGCGCGCGATCGCCTGGATGCTGCCGGTGGCGTCCAAAGCATGTCGAAGACGGTCGCTCGAAAGCGCGGCCTCGATCTCGCCCTTGTCGAGTGATGTGACCTTGCCACCCGTGACGTCTGCCACCGTTGCGGCTCTGTCAGCGTTGAGGTCCGAAAGCAGCAGCTGGCCATCGTGCAGACGGGAAAGAACAAGTGCACACAGCCCGCCGATGGTGCCGCATCCGATGACCAATACCGGCTCGCCCTTCGGAACTGCAAGCCTGCGAATGGCATGCAGCGCCACGGCGAGTGGCTCGGCCATGGCTGCTATATGCGGCGAAAGCTGCGGATCGTGACGAACGAGGAGTTTGGCCGGCACCTGTGCTTCGTCGGCAAAGCCGCCGTCGCAACCTTCGCCCACAAAGCTGAGGCTTTCGCATATATTGCTCCGGCCGCTCGTGCAGGCGGGGCAAGTGCCGCACCACATCCGGGAGTCGGAGGAAACAAGATCGCCTATGGCAAGATGGCTGACGCCATCGCCGATCGCGGTCACACGGCCGCAGAACTCATGGCCGGCTGTGGAAGGACGGCGGGATATCCACTGGCCCGTGCGGTAGTTATGAAGGTCCGAGCCGCAGATGCCTGCAGCCCTGACCTCAAGATTAACGAAGCCGGCGGGCGGAGCCGATGGCTTGGCCATCTCCTCCACGCGCAGATCCTTCGCATCATAAAGCCGCACAGCCTTCATGGCTTAGACACCCTTCTTCAGGTAGGCGTCGCGGACCTGCGATACGGCCAGCGCATGCGAGGAGAAGCCCTCGTAGATCGCCAGATTGTGCGAATGCTTGGCAAATTCCGGATAAGCGGGCGGTGTCACGTAGCCGATCGAGCTGCGCTTTACGAAGTCGGTGACGGACAGCGGGCCATAGGTGCGTGCCCAGCGGCTCGTCGGTAGAACGGCGTTCGGGCCGAGTGAGAAATTGGCAATGCTGACCGGCGTATGGGTGCCCATCAGGATTTCCGAAGCTTCGGTAATGTGACCGAGGTGGACGAATGGCTCTTCCGACAGAAGTTCGAGGTGTTCCGGAGCATAGGCATTGACGAAGTCGTAGCTCTCCTGGATCGAGGAGGTTAGCACGATGCCGCCGGTCTTGCCGGTCAGCACAGTCTTTGAGAACCCGACGCGCTGCTCGGTCATCCTGGCCCAATGTTCGGGGAGGGCGGCAATCGCTTCCTCGACGACACGGCGGCTGTGGGTGACGAGGTAAGCGGAGGAGTCCGGTCCATGTTCGGCTTCGATGAGAAGATCGAGTGCTGCAAGACCCCCATGCACGGTGTCATCGGCGAGGATCATTACTTCGGAGGGGCCGGCGGGAAGCCCTGTATCGATGACGCCTGCTAGCGAGCGCTTTGCGGCGACAACCCATGGGCTGCCGGGGCCGACGATCTTGAGCGCCGGCTTTACGGTCTCGGTACCGTAGGCGACAGCTGCCACAGCCTGCGCGCCACCGACCTTGTAGACGGTCTCAACGCCTGCGAGACGCGCAGCAACGAGCGTTGCGGCATCGACGGTGCCATCGGGTGCGGGCGGCGTGACGATCGCGAGATTCGGGACGCCGGCGACAACGGCAGGGACAGAGGTCATCATCGTGACGGAAGGGAAGGAGCCCTTCCCGCGTGGTACGTAAAGCGCGACGGACTGGATCGGCGTGAAGCGGTCGCCGGCGAAAGCGCCGGGACGGATTTCCTTCAGCCACATTGCCTCGGGCTTCTGCTCTTCATGGAAGTGGCGAATATTGTCGATGCCGAACTGGATGGATTCGATCACGCTTGCATCGACCAGCTTAAAAGCCGTGTCGAATTCGGCCTCGGTCACCTTCAGGTTCGCTTCCGTCACATCTGCCTTGTCGAGTTCGCGGCCAAAGCGGGCGAGCGCCCTGTCGCCCTCGGTGCGCACAGCCTCCAGGATCGGCGCGACCTTCTCCATGAAGCTGGAGATGTCGCTTTCCGAGCGGCGTAGCAGGGCGGCCTTCTCTTCGTCGCTGAGCTTGGAGTATTCGTAGAAAGACACTGATGTCATCGTCTTGTCCTTGATGCCCGGCCAAAAGCCATGGGTCATTTCGATTTGAGGAAGATGTCCAGACCGACGAGGCGGTCGAGCAGCGCGATTGCGATGCCGGCGCAGGCGATGAAAACCACGGAAATGGCAGCCAGATCCGGCGTAATGATCGAGCGGATGGAGTTGTAGATCTGCACAGGCAGCGTGACGCTTCGCGCATCGACAAGCAGCAGGCTGACCAGGAACTCGTTGAGCGCGAGAATGAACATCAGAAGCGAACCGGTGATCACACCCGGCAGCACGGCCGGCAACGTGATGTAGAGAAAGCGCTGCAGCGGCGGAGCACCGCAATTGGCAGCTGCCAGTTCCAGGTCGGGCGAAAGATTGCTGGCGCTCGCTGTCACTGCCCAGATCATGAAGGGCAGGTTGATGACTGAGCAGGCGATGCCAACCGGCCAGAGATTGCCGATTACGCCCATCTGGCCGAACACGAGCATCATGCCGATGCCAGAACCGATGAGAGGGATCGTGAAAGGCAGCAGCAGGTAGATCTGGATGGAACGGGCAAAGCGAACACGGTACTTGGCGAGCGCGATGCCGGCCAGCGTGCCGACGGGAATAGACACCAGCGTGCAGATCGTGGCCACGATCAGCGAGCGTACGAAGGCCTGCCTAAGGTCGGTGGCCTGGGCGATCTTGCTGTACCATTGCAGCGAGAAACCATCCGGTGGGAAGGTAATGATGTTACCCGAGGTGAACGAGGCGCCAAGAACCACGATCGTCGGTGCCGAGAGCATCAGAAGGGCGGTCGCGACGAAGGTCCAAATAACGATTGATTTGCTGCGGCTACCGGTCATTTGCGATCACCTCCGATGGCAAGCGTGCCGGCCCCGAACAGCATGAACACCACGCCGACGAGGATGGAGCCGACAGCGACGAGCAGCAGCGATAGTGTCGCACCTAGACCCTGGTCGGAGGTGCGGAAGAACTGGTCGTAAATGGCGTTCGCTATGAAGTCTTGCGTGCCGCCACCCAGAATGGCAGGGATGGCGAAATCGGTCATGGAAAGAGTGATAACGACGAGCCCAGCGCCGACCAGGCCTGGGCGCGAGAGCGGCAGGACGACATGTCGGAATGTGCGAACCCAGCCTGCGCCGAGCGAAGCGGCGGCGGCCTCAAGCTCGCTTGGAATGGCAGTCAGCGCAGGCGCAAGCATGAGTACGGCAAAGGGCAGCATGTATTGCACTAGCCCGAACAGAACAGCCGGGTAGTTATAGAGCAGCCGCATCGGCGGGACGCCAACTAAGCCAAGCGCTTCGTTCACCATTCCCTGGTTGCCGAGGATGATGAGCCAGCCATAGGCGCGCACCACCTGGCCGATGAAGAATGGCAGGAACAGCGCCACCAGCAGGAACTTGCGCAGTGCGGAAGAGGGCGTGCGCACCATCAGATAAGCATAGGGGAAGGCGAAGATGAGGGTAATCACCGTCACGATCACCGAGCCCATGAGGCTTCGCCCGGCGACCGTCGCGAAGAAATTCTCGGTCAGGGCTCGCTGATAATTAGCCAGCGTGTAGTTCTCAGACATCAGGAAGGTATTGGTATCCAGTGTCCTCAGGCTCACATCGCCGATCTGGATGAGGCCAAGAACCAGAAGGCCGACGAGAACGATTGCCGGCAGCAGCATCAGATATGGCAGGCCCTTCTGGAAGCTGGATGGCCACAAAGTGGCCGCGAGGCGTTCGAGCATATCCATGACGCGCCACGTCAGGGGATATGCGACACGGGAAGCGCGCATGATACTGATCCTCGGGCGGTTCCCGCAAAGTCACGAAGCTCGTTTGCCAAGGGGACCGCGTAAATTCTGAGTCACGAACAGTGCTGCCCGCCGCGAGAGGGGGTGCGGCGGGCGAGACAGGGCCTTAGCCCTGCATGATTTCCTTGAACTTGGCGAACCACTGGCTCTCGTTCTCGACCTGGATTTTGGAAGAGATGCGGATCAGGTGTTTGAATTCTTCCTCCGTGGTCGGGTAGGACGGATCGCCCACGAGGTCTGCCGGCGGAGTTACGCCCGGGATGACGCCGGGAAGGCCGAGACCGTCGAGCCAAATCTGCTGGGCATCCTTGGTCAGTGCATGGTTGATGTACTGCTTTGCCCAGTAGAGTTCGTTTTCCGGCAGACCCTTCGGAATCCAGAGCCCGTCAGTATCGAACTTGGCGCCTTCTTCCGGAACCACCCAGGCGATATCGATGCCGTTCTTCTTGGCTTCGCGGGCGTTGGTTGAAATGGTGCAAGCGGCGTCGATTTCGCCCTTCTGGAACCAGGTTGTGAAGTCCGGATCTTCACCGAGCAGCGGTTGCTGTTCCTTGATCTTCGAGATGAAGTCCCAAGCCGGCTGCATGTTGCCGGGGATGTCCTCCAGCTTGCCGCCACCTGCAACCTGTGCCGGGAAGTGGAAGCCAATGCCGTCATTGTAGAGCGCAATGCGACCCTTCAGCTTCGGGTCGAGAAGGTCTTTCCAGGACTTCGGTGCGCCGTTCGGGAATGCCGTCGGGCGATAGGCCAAAACATAGACATAGCCGTAGGTGTTGACGATCGGATAGCCGTCGAGGCCGACCGGCTTTGCGAGGTCGGTGGCATTCTTGAGGTTCGGTAGGTCCGAGAGGTCTTCGGTCACACCGCGCAGTGCCGACTTCGTGGCGTTGGTGGTGGTGTCCCAGTTGATGTGGATCGGCGGAACGCGCTTCTGCGCGACGGCGGCCCAGACCTTGGGCTGGATTTCGTTGTCTTCTGTCAGATCATGGCGAACCGCGATACCAGTTGCCTTGGTGAAACTGTCGGAAACGCCGGCCTTCAGCGCGTCGACCCAGCTACCGCCCCAGGCGCGGACAATGATTTCTGCCGGCTTTTCCGGTTCCTGAGCAAAAGCGCGTCTCACGCCAAGCGTCGACAGCCCGGCGGAGGCGCCGACTGCGGCAAACGATGCCAACAGCGTACGGCGGCGAAGCTCGGATGTCAGGAATTTATCATGCGACATTACACATTCTCCTCTGGCTCGACCTTCTGAGGGTCATTTTTTAAAGACATGCATATCCCGTGCATTCCAGCCGAGACGAACGTCATCGCCCGGGCCGAACTGCAAGTGTGCTTCAGGATCATGGTCGAACACACGCATCATCGCGCCGCCCAAGGTCTGAAGCCGGATTTCGTAAACCACCCGTTCGCCTTCGAAGATGCAGTCTTCAACCTTGCCTTCGACCACGGTCGAAAGACCCGTGAGACTGCCGTCCTTCGGCGCGATGCGGATTTGTTCCGCGCGTATGGCGCCGGCGCAGGCCGAGCCGAGGGCGAGCATGTCGTCGGACACGATCCCGACGAGCCGCTCGCCTTCGGCCTCGATCGTGACATTCGGCGAGGCAATGTCGACAACCTTGCCTTCGATAAAATTCGTGACGCCAATAAAGTTGGCGACGAAAGCATTTGACGGTGTGCGATAAGCGTCCACCGGTCGTGCCTTCTGCTGAATCTCGCCGCCGTTCATCACGATCACCTCGTCAGACACGACGAGAGCTTCTCGTTGATCATGAGTAACATTGATGGTGGTGACGCCGAGTTCCTTCTGGATGCGACGGAACTCAAGCTGCATCTCTTCGCGCAGCTTGCGGTCAAGCGCAGCGAGCGGCTCGTCAAGGAGCAGAAGATCGGGTTCGAATACGAGGGCGCGGGCAATTGCGACGCGCTGCTGCTGGCCGCCTGAAAGCTCGTTGATGCGACGATTTCCGTAGCCGCCGAGGCGGACAAGATCGAGGTAACGCTCGACTTTTTCCGGAATGCTGCGCGCGTCATGGCGGCGCATCTTCAGCGGAAAGGCTACGTTCTCGGCGGCCGTCATGTGGGGGAAGAGCGCGAGTTTCTGGAACACCATGCCGATGGCGCGCTGGTGCGGCGGCACGGCACTGACCGGCCGGCTGCTGATGAAGATCTCACCGCTGGTCGGGCGATCGAAACCGGCGATCATGCGCAGCAGTGTCGTCTTGCCCGAGCCGGAGGGGCCGAGAATAGTAAGGAAGCGGCCTTTCGGAAGGTCGAAGGAGGCATTCTTTACGGCATGCACATTGCCGAATGACATGCCGACCTCTCTAACGGATACGGCAATCTGGCTGGTGGAAGGATCCGCCTGTCGGAGTTCGGCTGCAGCAGCGCCCATGGCATTTCCCTTGTCTTGCCCATCAGCGGCAGGCCGCTGCAGGCTTCCTCCAATGATCCCGACGGCAGGCGACCGCTCGAGCTTGCGTTGACTTGTCTATACATATTCCTACAGGTACCGTCAACCTGTATGCGTAAATTTTGCGCCGCAACGCAGATTGAGCAATATTTGTGCAAATGCAAAAAGGCAGCCTTTCCGCGGTGCTAGTTTTGTCCGCCAAGGATGGTAAAGGCAAGCGCTTAGGTCGGGTGTACGGTACTGTTCTGCACACGTGTGTCGGAGGGCTGGCGGCCTCAGATCGAGGCCAGATAGCCGCCATCAACGGGGATGCAGTGGCCAGTGATGTAAGCCGCTGCGTCGCTGCACAGAAACACGGCAACGCCGCCGATATCGCTTTCCCTGCCGAACCGGCGCTGCGGGATCTTGTCCAGCATGCGCGACTGCCATTCATCGTTTTCGTAGAAGACCTCGGTCATGGCTGTTCGGAAATAGCCGGGAGCGATTGCGTTAACCCGAATTCCATGCGGTGCCCATTCAGTGGCTAGTGCGTGGGTCACGCCAAGCAGGCCGGATTTCGATGCCCCGTAAGGTACGGCTGTGGGAATGCCGACATAGGAGGTCAGCGAGCAAAGGTTGACGATCGCGCCGCCACCCGTCTCGGCCATGATGCGTCCGGCAGCCTGGGCGCAGAAGAATGCGCCCTTAAGATTTGTCGAGATGATCGATTCCCATAAAGCTTCGTCGACATCGAAAGAGGCCCGCACGTTTTCAAAGCCGGCATTATTGATGAGGATATCGAGACCGCCAAGTTCTTCCGCTGCCGCCTTCGTGACGCTGCCACAAGCATCTACATCGCGCACATCTTGCGCCAGTGCCACGCAGCGGCGTCCGGCTTTCTCAATAAGGGGCCGCGTTTCTGTAAGCGCCTCAACAGTTCGTGCGGTTATGGCCACATCGGCGCCGGCTTCTGCAAGTGCAGCGGCGATAGCCTGCCCGATACCGCGGCTCGCGCCAGTTACAAGGGCCCGACGGCCTGAAAGATCGAAATTCGGGCGGGTCATGATGGCTCCCTGTACCTAGTCCCATGCGATGACAGCATCTTCATGGAAAAATGTCTATACATATTTACGAGACTGATTTCTGGTCGTATGACGGTGTGATCGTAGCTGCGCCTCATGGAGACTGCAAAATGGCCGACCCGACAAGCCCCATCCGTGACGAAATCCGCGCCATCGCGCCTTACAATGCAGGGCTGACACTCGACGAGGTGCGTACAAAATACACCGTGGACACGATTGCCAAGCTCGGCTCGAATGAAAATCCGCTCGGGCCCTCTCCTACATTGCGCAATCTCTTTCCTGATATCGGTGAGCTTGCTCGCCTCTATCCTGACCCGCAGGGGCGGGCGCTCCGTCGCCGGCTGGCGACGGGCTTCGCTGTCGACGATCGGCAGGTCATCTTGGGTAACGGATCCGAAGATCTGATCGCAGTAATATGCCGTTCGGTTGTCCGCCAAGGTGATGTGGTGACGACGCTTTACCCGTCCTTCCCGCTGCACGAGGACTACACCACGCTGATGGGCGGCAAGGTTGAGCGTGTCACGGTGAAGCCGGATCTGACAATCGATATGGATGCGCTTCTGGCGGCAATCGAGCGCAAGCCGCGAATGCTGATGTTCTCCAATCCGATGAACCCGGTCGGTTCCTGGCTGACACCGACTGAGTTCGCCAAGGTCGTAAATGCGCTGGATAAGGATACGCTGGTGGTCGTAGACGAGGCCTATGCCGAATATGCGGCGGGTGAGGATTATCCGTCCGCCGTCACCATGCTGCGCGAGAGCGTGATAAACTGGGTGGTGTTGCGCACTTTCTCCAAGGCTTTTGGCCTTGCCGGACTGCGTATCGGCTACGGCATCGCGAGCAGCTGCGAGCTTTGCGATTTTCTCCATCGCGCCCGTACGCCCTTCAACACGAATGCCATCGCGCAGGCTTCCGCAATCGCGGCGCTGGATGACGAAGAGCATCTGAAGGCTTCGATCGCACTTGCGCTTTCGGAGCGTGCGCGCATGGCCGTGGAATTGGACGCGCTCGGGTATCGCACGGCCCCGTCGAAGTGCAACTTCCTGTTTGTCGATGTGCGGACTGCTGCGACATCGGTCGCGGAGGGGTTACTGAAGCTTGGTGTCATCGTGAAGCCGTGGCAGCAGCCCGGTTTCGATACCTTTATTCGCGTCAGCATCGGTTCTCACGAGGAAAACGACCAATTTCTTGGCGCATTCAAGGCGATTACATCGGCCTGATCGCTCTTGCTACGAGGCAGGGGTAAATCGGGCGACAAGTTCGTGAGTGTCGCCTGGATAGGTGAAGCGCACCTGAGTAATCGGTCCGGTGCCGCTCCAGGTGCGGCGTGCGATCATCAGGCAGGCCGCGCTCTTGGCAATTCCAAGCATCGCGGCCATGCCGGCCGACGCGGCAACCGCGCGTATCCTGTGTTCAGCGGTGCTCCAAGGCACCTGTCCGAGCAGCCATTGGCCAGGGGGAGTCACGGTGAAGTCGGCTTTCTCGGCCTCGGGTACGTTCCCGAGATTGATCAACCGCTCCTCCACGCAGAACTGCCGCTTACCCGCGTAGTGAATGCAGGTGAGGTCCATCACCTTCGAACCGGGTTCCACCTCGAGTGCCTGTGCATCCGATGTGCTCGCCTTACGCACATCGCGGCGCTTCAAAACGAAGGAATAGTCAAGGTTGAGCGAGCGAACCTCGGCCTCGATGTCATTGATTTCGAGAACCGCTGACTGGGCCTGAGGCTGGGTCACGAAGCTGCCGGATCTCTTGCGCCGCTCGATGAGCCCGGCCTTTGCGAGCTGGGTCATCACCTTGTTGACGGTCATGCGGGAGCAGTCGTATTGGGTGGCAATGTCGACCTCGAATGGCAGCCTATGCCCCGGCGGCCATTCGCCGGAGACGATCTTGCCCTCGATGTCGCCCAGAATACGCTGGTGAAGGGTCTGGTCCCTGCCGGTGGATTCCGTCACGCTTTTGTGTTTCCTGTTCAGGCCTTTACGCTGATGTAGCCCAGCAATCGCCTCGGCCCAAGGAAATAATGCGACTATTGCTGCTGCAGGTCGGCCATGGCTTTGCGGAAGCGCGCCGCAATCGCCGCCCGCTTGATGTGGCGTCCGCCGTCGACCTGCTTCTTGCCACCCGCCCAGACCGCATCGACGGTGATACCGCCGGCAAAAATCCAGTGATCGAGTACCTTGTTATCGGCAAGATGCGGCAAGGCCGACCGATTGAGCGCGACGATATCGGCGTCGCCGCCGATGCGAAGCCCGCTGTTGGATTGCAGCGCAGCGTTGCCACCAATCCGGGCCTGTTCGAACAGCTTCTGCCCGGTTGAGCCGCCGGGATCAGCGATGACGTTGCGGGCGCGCAGCGTCAGGCGCTGGGAGTATTCAAGCACGCGCAGCTCTTCCGGCACGGAGATCAGGATGTTGGAGTCCGACCCGACGCCGTAACGCCCGCCCTCGGACAGGAACAGCGGCGCGTTGAAGACGCCGTCGCCGAGATTGGCCTCGGTGATAGGGCAGAGACCGGCAATCGCACCGCTGCGGGCCATATTACGCGTCTCGTCCTTTGTCATGTGTGTCGCGTGGATCAGGCACCAGCGGCCGTCGACGGGCATGTTGGCGAGCAGCCACTCCACAGGGCGTGCGCCGGAAAAGGAGACGCTATCCACTACTTCCTTCACCTGTTCGGCGACGTGGATGTGCACAGGGCCGGATTTCGCCAGCGGCATGATTTCGCGCAGTTCTTTGGCAGTTGCCGCGCGCAGGCTGTGAGGCGCGATGCCGATCACGGCGCGAGGAATGGAGGCGACGATTGTGGTGCAGGCATCTATCAGGCGCGCATAGCTGTCCAGGGAATGGATGAAGCGGCGCTGGTCATCGTTCGGAGCCTGGCCGCCGAATCCTGAATGGGCGTAAAACACCGGAAGCAGGGTGAGGTTGATCCCGGTTTCGACGGATGCCGCGCCGATGCGGCCGGCCATTTCGGCGATGTCGCCGTAGTGCGCGCCGTCCTTGTCGTTGTGCAGGTAATGGAACTCACCAACACGGGAATATCCTGCTTCGAGCATCTCCATATAGAGCTGGGCCGCCGCCGCCTCGACGTGGTCAGGCGTCATTGAGAGCGCGAATTGATACATCGTCGTGCGCCAACTCCAGAAGCTGTCGTCGGCAGGGCCGCGCGTCTCGGCAAGGCCGGCCATTGCGCGCTGGAATGCATGGCTATGAAGGTTTGATAAGGCTGGCACCGCGATGTCGCGAACATCGTCGCCCGGCTGTGCGTCAGCGCCTACGGTGACGTCTGAGATCTTTCCATCTGCCAGCGTGAGCCTGACGTTACGGGCCCAGCCATCTGCCAAAAGCGCGGATTTCGCGTGGATTGTCGTCACAGCCATTCTCTCCATTCATAAGGGTCCAATATGTCGAGTTTATCCGGCAGGGCAAATTGGGTCTTGCCAATCAATCTATTATGTATATACATGTTTCCAGCAAATGAAAGGGTCACGAGAAATGGCCGGGAACGAAAGATCAAGCCGCAAGACGCTCTGGACGAATGCGCGCATCGCCACGCTCGACGCTGCTAAAGGTGGTCTCGGCGTGGTAGAAAACGGCGCGATCCTGGTTGTTGATGATCGGATCGTCTGGGTCGGAGAAGCGAATGCCATGCCCTCTGATGCCGAGAGCGACATAGTCGAGGATTTGGGTGGACGCTGGGTCACGCCCGGCCTGATCGATTGCCACACACATCTCGTTTACGGCGGAAACCGCGCTCGTGAATTCGAGATGCGGCTCGAAGGCGCGACTTATGAAGAGGTCGCGCGCGCCGGTGGTGGTATAGTTTCCTCTGTCCGCGCGACCAATGCGCTGGACGTTGAGGGGATGGTGGAAACTGCCCTGCCGCGGCTCGATACGCTGCTGGCGGAGGGCGTGACGACGGTCGAGATCAAATCCGGCTACGGTCTGAATATAGAGGCCGAATTGCGAATGCTGCGCGCCGCTCGCGCGTTGGAGAAGAAGCGCCCCGTCCGCGTTGTGACCAGCTATCTGGCAGCCCATGCAACGCCGGTGGAGTATAGGAGGCGCAATGGCGACTACATAGACGACGTCGTGCTTCCGGGTCTGGAGCAGGCCTATGCGGAAGGGCTCGTCGATGCAGTCGATGGCTTCTGCGAAAGCATTGCCTTTTCCGTGGAGGAAATGCGCCGGGTGTTCGACCGGGCGAAGGCCCTGGGGCTTCCAGTGAAACTTCACGCCGAGCAGTTATCTGATCTCGGCGGTGCCAAACTCGCCGCATCGTTTGGCGCTCTCTCTGCGGATCACCTCGAATACCTCGACGAGGAGGGTGCCGAGGCCATGGCCGCTGCCGGTACAGTGGCCGTGCTGCTGCCGGGTGCGTTCTATGCGATCCGCGAAACGAAGAAGCCGCCGGTGGCCGCACTCCGCAAGGCCGGTGCTAGGATTGCGGTCGCCACCGACAGCAATCCCGGGACCTCGCCGCTCACGTCGCTGCTGCTCGCCATGAATATGTCTGCGACCTTATTCAATCTCACGGTGGAAGAGTGCCTTGCCGGTGCGACGCGCGAGGCGGCGCATGCGCTGGGCCTGGGCAATGCGGTTGGCACTATCGAGGTCGGCAAATCAGCCGACTTCGCCATTTGGAGTATCGATAGCCCTGCGGAGCTCGTCTACCGCATTGGCTTCAATCCGCTGCACGCACATGTTTTCAAGGGAAAGAGAATAGAGCGATGACCGAGATGCTGCGCCCTGGCGAAGTTTTGCTGAAGCAACTCGAAACCATCTACTGGGACGGCGCCAATGCGCGCCTTGATCCCGCCTTCGACGCCGGGATCGAGAAAGCGGCCGCACGAATTGCGGAAATCGCCGCCGGCAACGAGCCGGTCTATGGCATCAATACCGGCTTCGGCAAACTCGCCTCGATTAAGATTGATGCGGCCGACACGGAAACTCTGCAGCGCAATCTGATCCTGTCGCACTGCTGCGGCGTGGGTCAGCCGCTGGCAGAAAGTATCGTGCGCCTGATCATGGCACTGAAGCTGATCTCGCTCGGCCGCGGCGCCTCTGGTGTGCGCCTGGACCTGGTGCGGTTGATCGAGGGCATGCTGGACAAGGGCGTCACCCCGCTCATTCCGGAAAAGGGCTCCGTCGGCGCGTCTGGGGACCTCGCACCGCTTGCGCATATGGCGGCCGTCATGATGGGCGAGGCGGAGGCTTTTTATCAGGGCGAACGGCTTTCCGGTGCCGAGGCGTTGAAGCGCGCGGGGCTCACGCCCGTCGTGCTTGCGGCCAAGGAAGGTCTGGCGTTGATCAACGGCACGCAGGCCTCAACGGCGCTGGCGCTGGCCGGCCTCTTCCGCGCCCATCGGGCAGCACAGGCGGCACTGATTACCGGTGCGCTCTCGACCGATGCTGCGATGGGTTCGTCGGCCCCGTTCACCGCTGACATCCACACGCTGCGTGGCCACAAGGGGCAGATCGATACGGCAGCCGCCTTGCGAGGTCTGCTCGCCGGTTCTGTTATCCGGGAAAGCCATCTGGAAGGTGACGAGCGGGTGCAGGATCCCTATTGCATCCGCTGCCAGCCGCAGGTCGATGGCGCTTGCCTCGACCTGTTGCGCATGGCAGGCCGCACGCTGGAAATCGAAGCAAATGCTGTCACCGACAATCCGCTCGTGCTTTCCGATATGAGCGTCGTCTCGGGTGGCAACTTCCATGCCGAGCCCGTTGCTTTTGCCGCCGACCAGATCGCGATCGCCGTCTGCGAAATTGGCGCCATCGCACAACGTCGGATCGCGCTGCTGGTCGATCCGGCGCTTTCCTACGGGCTGCCAGCTTTTCTCGCAAAGAAACCCGGTCTGAACTCCGGCCTAATGATCGCGGAAGTCACCTCCGCCGCGCTGATGAGCGAAAACAAACAGATGGCGCATCCGGCCTCGGTCGATTCCACACCGACCTCGGCCAATCAGGAAGACCATGTCTCGATGGCCTGCCATGGGGCGCGGCGTCTCCTGCAGATGAACGACAATCTCTTCTCGATCATTGGCATCGAGGCATTGACGGCCGCACAAGGCGTGGAATTCCGCAGCCCCCTGACGACAAGCCCGGAACTACAGAAGGTTATTTCCACCTTGCGTGCCCATGTCGCCACCCTGGAGGAGGATCGCTACATGGCGCCCGATCTTGAGGCTGCTGGCCGTCTGGTCGCAGACGGGACGCTGATTTCGGCCGTGTCCGCCGGGTTGTTGCCGGGTCTGGAGGGCTGACATGGCCGTCTTCGAAATCACGCAAGGCACCTCCCCCGTTATTCTCGCCTTCCCGCATACTGGCACGGATGTCCCGCCCGCGGTCTGGGATCGTCTCAATGCCAACGGGAAGCTGCTTGCTGACACAGACTGGCATATCCATGAGCTCTATGCCGGCCTGCTGCCACATGCGACGACAGTCAGAGCCACCTTCCATCGGTATGTGATTGATGCGAACCGCAATCCTGAAGGCGTGAGCCTCTATCCAGGGCAGAATACCACAGGTCTCGTACCAGAGACGGATTTTGACGGGGTTGCCATCTGGAAAAGCGGCGAAGAACCAACAAGCGACGACATTGCCGAGCGGCTGGCAGACTTTCACGCACCCTATCATGCGGCGCTTAGCGCCGAAATTGAGCGCGTGAAGGCTATCCATGGGGTGGCGGTTCTCTACGACTGCCATTCGATCCGCTCGCTCATCCCCTTCCTGTTCGACGGGGCTCTGCCGGACTTCAACATCGGCACGGACATGGGCCGCACCTGCGATCCCAGCATCGAGAACGCTGCGGCCGAGATCGCCGGTCGGGCCAAGGGATTCACCTCCGTGGTCAACGGCCGCTTCAAGGGCGGCTGGACAACACGGCATTACGGGCAACCGGAGACCGGCGTGCACGCCATCCAGATGGAACTGGCGCAGATCACGCATCTGGCCACCGAAGCACCACCCTTCACCTATGACGCCGGGAAGGCCGAGGCGCTGCGACGCCATCTCCAGGATATTTTGACATCAATCGAAGCCATTGCGCTCGAACTGAGACGCTGAGGAGCGAGGATCATGAGCAATCCAAGACACAATATCCGCGACGTCCGCGCCGCAACCGGAACCGAACTCTCCGCCAAGACCTGGATGACGGAAGCGCCGTTGCGCATGCTGATGAACAATCTCGACCCCGATGTTGCTGAGCGGCCGCATGAACTGGTCGTCTATGGCGGCATAGGCCGCGCCGCACGCACTTGGGAGGATTTTGACCGGATCGTCGAGACGCTGAAGACGCTCACCGAGGAAGAGACGCTCATCGTGCAGTCAGGAAAGCCGGTCGGCGTGTTCCGTACTCACAAGGACGCGCCGCGCGTGCTGATCGCCAATTCCAATCTTGTGCCGCATTGGGCGACCTGGGACCATTTCAACGAGCTGGATAAAAAGGGCCTGGCCATGTATGGCCAGATGACCGCCGGCTCGTGGATCTATATCGGTACGCAGGGCATCGTGCAGGGTACCTATGAGACCTTCGCGGAGGCCGGGCGTCAGCACTACAACGGCAATCTCAAGGGTAAGTGGATACTGACCGGTGGTCTCGGCGGCATGGGTGGCGCCCAGCCGCTCGCTGCCGTCATGGCCGGCGCCTGCTGCCTTGCCGTCGAATGCGACGAAACCCGCATCGATTTCCGCCTGCGCACCCGTTATGTCGATGCCAAAGCGCATACGCTGGACGAGGCACTTGCGTTGATCGACCAGTGGACCAAGGCGGGCGAAGCGAAATCCGTTGGTCTAATCGGCAATGCCGCCGAGATCTTCCCGGAACTCGTTCGCCGCGGCGTCCGCCCCGACATCGTGACCGACCAGACCTCGGCTCATGACCCGATCCACGGCTATTTGCCACTCGGCTGGACGGTTGCCGAATGGCGGGCAAAACAAGAAACCGATCCGAAGGCGGTGGAAGTTGCCGCCCGTGCCTCGATGAAGACCCATGTGCAGGCCATGGTCGACTTCTGGAACATGGGCGTTCCCACGCTCGACTACGGCAACAACATTCGCCAGGTCGCCAAGGAGGAAGGCTTCGAGAATGCCTTTGCCTTCCCCGGCTTCGTGCCGGCCTATATCCGTCCGCTGTTTTGCCGCGGCATCGGCCCCTTCCGCTGGGCCGCACTCTCGGGCGATCCGGAGGATATCTACAAGACCGATGCCAAGGTGAAGGAGCTACTGCCCGACAACGAACATCTGCACAACTGGCTGGACATGGCCCGCGAGCGCATCGCTTTCCAGGGCCTGCCAGCGCGCATCTGCTGGGTGGGCCTCGGCGACCGTCACAAGCTCGGCCTTGCCTTCAACGAGATGGTACGGAGCGGGGAGTTGAAGGCGCCCGTCGTCATCGGCCGCGACCATCTCGATTCCGGCTCGGTCGCCTCGCCGAACCGCGAGACGGAAGCGATGAAGGATGGCTCCGACGCGGTCTCCGACTGGCCGCTTCTGAACGCGCTGCTCAACTGCGCCTCGGGTGCGACCTGGGTTTCGCTGCATCACGGCGGCGGTGTCGGCATGGGCTTTTCGCAGCATTCCGGCATGGTCATCTGCGCCGATGGTACTGACGATGCTGCACGCCGGCTGGAGCGCGTGCTTTGGAACGACCCGGCGACCGGGGTCATGCGCCATGCCGATGCGGGCTATGACATCGCGCTTGATTGCGCCAAGGAAAAGGGCCTGCGCCTGCCCGGTATCCTCGGCAATTGAACCGTCAATGGGGCGCCGCTCGATGGTGCGCCGACAATCTTCGGAGGGCGTCTTGAATTTTCTGCGAGCCGAGGACCAGCGCCTCGTTCCCTGGAAGAATGGCTGCGGCGTTACCAGAGAAGTCGCAGTGTATTCCGATAAAGGGATGGGTCCCGAATTCCTGTGGCGCGTCAGTATCGCCATCGTCAACAAGGATGGCCCTTTTTCGATATTCGAAGGGGTCGACAGAACGATCGCGGTGATGCATGGCGACGGAATCATCCTGCACAGCGGCGGTAATAGTGTTTCATTGACCCCCACTAGCGAACCGCACGCCTTCAAGGGCGAGCTTCCGGTTGAGGCTTCCGTCATGGAAAGCCAGACGACGGACCTCAATGTCATGTCGCGTCGAGAATGCTTCGATCATTCAATGGAACGGCTGGTTCTCAAGAACACCGTCGCTATTGACGGGGAAGCCGACGAGACACTTATCGTCTTCAACGGACCGATGAGCGCGAAGCTTCCGGCGGGTTTATTCTCAGCACGTCAATTCGACGCGATCACGGGCATTGGTAGGGGAAGCCGTGTTTACCTTTTCCCCGAAGGCGAGAGCGAAGTTTTCGTGATCCGCGTGTCAGCCAAGCCGTTAAGTCGCTAGTGGACGAAAAAATGCCGATCGGGCGAGGGGCCGGAGGTGATGCAACTCTGCATTCTCGTGCATCTCGCCATCACCCGAAATCGCCGCTGGCGCCTTGCTGAGGCAAAAAGGGTAACTGGAGCGATTGGATCGGGAGACCGCATCTCGCCGGCCCTTCCTGCCCTTAAGGTTTAGGGGCGCGTTGTCGCGAGCCTCGAGCAAGTCTTCATGTCATGAGGCTCCCGCAACCAGTTCAAACACAATTGTTGACCGTTTCCATCTGAGGGGAGCGGTTTTTTGCGTTTCGGGGACACAGCTTCCACGTGTGAAGCTGTCTAAGGGTCTCCCTGCAATCCCCGTTCTCAACGGGGTAACACAATGCCTTTACAGCGCCGGATAGGCCGAACCCGCTTCTAGTCGAAGGGCGTCATGGCTTTTGCCAAGGGAAATCTGTGGGCGAATTCATTTCAATGATCCGATCCCCGTTTGTCGCGTCGAGGCTTTCGGGCATCCCAGGTGCTGGAAGGGACGTGGTCCGCCGAAGGCGCGGATGCCTTGTCCATGATGACGAGCAAGTGCGCCATTGACTTTTGTCAGCAGTGATGAATTATGTCAGAAGCCGATCAACTAGGGACAATCATGCCAATTCGTACCGCGGACCAGATCATTCATAAAGCTGCCTGGCTCTACTATACACACGGCTTGCGTCAGGACGAAGTGGCTCAGCGGCTTGAGATCTCACGCGCCTCTGTGGCGATGTATCTGCGCCGGGCGCGGGAGATGGGGATCGTCACGATCACCACGTCGACGGAGCTTTTTTCGGACGATGTGCTTGCCCGGGAACTGGAGGATGCAACGGGGTTGACGACAGTCTGGATCGTGCCGGAGGACCGTCAGGCGATGGATCCGGCTGCCGAAATGCCCGTCGTCGCCGCCTCCGTCTTTCTTGAACTGATCAACAAGGGTGACCGGGTGGGCGTGGCCTGGGGCCGTACCGTCTATCACATCGCGGACGTCATGCCTTTCGCGGACCTCCGCGGCGTGACCGTGGTGCAGCTTTGCGGCAATCTCGGTGCGCCTTACTCCTATCGCCCTGATCAATGCACGACGGAAATCGCCCGCCGCCTCAATGCGGAAGGCATCAACTTCTATGCCCCGCTCGTTCTGTCCTCCGAGCGCCTCGCCGAGGAATTACGCGGGGAGCCAGTGATCCGGGAGCAGCTCGCGGCCATCTCCGACTGCCAGTTGGCGCTCTATTCTGTCGGCGGCATCGAAGAGGACAGCCATCTCGTCAAATGCGGAGCTCTCTCGGCTCAAGACATGCATGAGATGGGGGAGCAAGGTGCCGTCGGCGTCATTGCCGGGCAGCTCATCGATCATAACGGTCAGTGGATGGATTGCGCGCATAATCGGCGCTGCATTTCCGCGGATCTGGATTCCATCCGAGCGATCAAGAAGCGCATGCTGGTCGTGCAGGAAGACAACAAGTTCGCGCCCCTGATCGCGGCCCTCAAGGGTGGCTTCGCGTCGCATCTGGTGATTACCAGTTCGATGGCGCGACGGGTGCTGCAACACTGGAGCCGCGAGGGGCTCGGCAGGGTCGGTTCGGGCGAGGCCTGAACCCCTACAGCTTTGGTCCACCGATGCCGGTCGGACCGGTATATCGGGAGGCTGAATACTATGAAAAATCTCTGGCGCGACGACGAGGCGGAACGGTTCGTCGAAAGCTATGCCGAAAAGGGCATCAACCGCGATCTGGCGCTGCGTACCTATACGACACGTCTTCTGGGCGGAGAGCCGCGGCTGGTGCTGCATGGCGGCGGCAACACGTCCGTCAAGACCGAAATCACCGACCTTGTCGGTGATACGCATGCTGTCCTCTGCGTTAAAGGCAGTGGCTGGGACATGGGCACCATCGAACCTGCGGGCCTGCCTGCCGTGAAGCTTGCGTCGCTGTTGAAGAGCCGCAAGCTCGCGACACTGTCCGATGAAGACATGGTGACATTGTTGCGCGCCAATCTGATCGATCCGGGCGCCCCCAATCCATCGGTAGAGGCGCTCCTGCACGCCTTCCTCCCCCACAAATTCATCGACCATACCCACTCGACAGCCATCCTCGCGATCGCCGACCAGGCGGAGAGCCGCGAGATGAGCCGCGAATTGTTCGGCAAAAAGATGGGTTTTGTGCCCTATATCATGCCCGGTTTCGCGCTGGCGAAGGCGGCAGTTGAGGTGTTCGAGCAGGATCCGACGGTCGAGGGGCTGATCCTCGACAAACACGGAATCTTCACGTTCGGCGATACGGCCAGAGAAGCCTATGACCGGATGATACGCTACGTCACGGTTGCGGAGGATCACGTCAAGAATAATGGCCGCAATCCGTTCACGCCTGCGAAGCTGCCGAGTGATCTCGCAAGCGTCAACGAGGTCGCTCCGCTGCTGCGGGGCGCAGTCTCCGTCGCCAAGGGTGAAGGCCGCTATGACCGCATGGTCAGCGTGTTCCGCACCTCGCCGGACATCTTGGACTTCGTCAATGCTGCGGAAGTCGGCGATATGGCGGCGCGAGGCGTTTCGACGCCTGATCTCTCCATCCGCATCAAGACCGGCCCGATGGTGCTACCGGCACCGGCTAAGGACGAGCTCGCCGGCTATCGCGCGGTGATCGATGAACGGGTCGCCGCTTTCGCCGCAGACTACACCGAGTATTTCCGCAGCAACGACGCCCGAGACGAGGTCACGCGCGTCATGCTCGACCCCATGCCCCGCCTAACGCTGGTGCCGGGCCTTGGCATGTTCGGCCATGGCCGCACCTTCAAGGATGCAACGATTGCCGTTGATGTTGGCGAAATGTGGATTGAGGCGGCACGGGATGCGGAGTCCGTCGGCCGCTTCGAGCCGGTGAGCCGTCCCGATCTCTTCGATCTCGAATATTGGTCGCTGGAACAGGCCAAACTCGCAAGTGCCAAGCCGAAGCCATTTACGGGCCAGATCGTAATTGTGACCGGTGGCGCCGGCGCCATCGGCGCTGCGATTGTCAAGGCGTTCGCTGCCGAGGGCGCGCATGTCGTGGCGCTCGATCTCGACGGTGACAAGGCGGCGGCCATCGCAAAGTCTGCCGGTAACAACTCGATTGGCATCGCCTGCGACATCACAGATCCGGTCTCGGTGCGCGCTGCCTTTGACAAGGCGATTGCCACTTTCGGCGGCGTCGATATCGTCGTGTCAAACGCGGGTGCGGCCTGGGAAAGCCCGATCGCCACCATGGACGATGTGCTGCTACGCAAGAGCTTCGAACTGAACTTCTTCGCCCACCAGACCGTGGCGCAGAATGCGGTCCGGATCATGAAGGCGCAGGGGACGGGAGGCGTGCTGTTGTTCAATGCCTCCAAGCAGGCGGTTAATCCGGGGGCGAAATTCGGCGCCTATGGTTTGCCGAAGGCGGCAACGCTCTTCCTGTCGCGCCAGTACGCGCTAGAGCATGGCGCAGACAACATCCGGGTGAATGCGGTGAATGCGGATCGTATCCGCTCCGGTCTGCTCAACGACGAGATGATTGCCAACCGCGCGGCTGCCCGGGGCCTTTCCGTCAGGGAGTATATGGGCGGCAACTTGCTCGGCTTCGAAGTGACGGCCGAGGATGTGGCGCGCGCTTTCGTGCACCATGCGCTCGCCGAACGCACCACCGCTGATGTCACCACGGTCGACGGTGGCAATATCGCCGCCGCGATGCGCTGATCTTCGCAAACGGGGCAACCAATTGCCCCGTTTGTTTCACCAGCAAGAAAAAGGGGCGGCCCGCTGGACCGCTCCTTTTTCATGAAAGTCGATGGGAAATCAGGGCTTGGGCATCCATGCCGGCATGGCGACATCGGCATGGGCGAATTGCGGCAGTTTCGCGCCGAGTTCTTCCATGTTCTTGATGTCCTGATCGTTGAGGTCCTTCTGCGTGATCAGCGTCGGGGGCACGATGACCTGCTTGCCCGGGTCTTCGCCGGCGAGCAACATGGCAAGTGTGCGCACGGAGACCTGACCGACAACGGCGGGGTTCGTCGCGGCAGTCGCGACCCAGGCGGAATCGGGTTCGCGCATGGCGGCGATGTCGGAGGTCGAGATGTCGGCCGAATAAATCTTCACGCTGGTGGACAGACCCGCTTCATCGACGGCGATCTTAACACCCTTGGCGAACTCGTCATAAGGCGCGAACATCACGGTGATGTCGGAATTGGCGGAGATCACGGACCGTGCCTGATTGGCGACCGAATTGGCGATCGGATTGTCCATCGTGCCGAACTGGGCGGCTTCGTTGATGCCGGAATACTTTGTCTTGAACTCTTTCCAGGTTTCGTCGCGGCGGTCGAGGGGCGCAATCCCGGCGACGTAAACATAACCGGCCTTGAAGCTCTCGCCATTGTCCTTGACAGCCTGCTCGAGCGCCAGGCGAGCCAGGTCTCGGTCGGACTGTTCAACCTGCGGGATCTTGTCGTTTTCGACGTTGACGTCGAAGGCGACGACCTTGATGCCGGCGTCGACCGCACGCTGGGCCGCTTCCTTCATCGATTCCGTCAGGCCGTGCTGGATGATGATGCCCTGCACACCAAGCGCGATCGCCTGGTCGACCATGTCGGCCTGAAGCGCTGCATCCTGACGGCTGTCGAAGACCTGAAGCTGAACGCCGAGCGCCTTGGCCTGCGCCTCAACGCCGGCGAGATAAGACTGGAAGAAGTCGCCCGTCGACAGGTAACGCACGAGCGCGATCTTGACGTCGCCGGGTTTATCGAACGGCTTGGGCATATCGGCCGCGAAGGCCGGCGCGACGAAGGTTGTTGCCGCCATCAGCCCCAGCGTCATCCTGCCGAGGGTTCTCCGTGTAAATTGCATGTCAGTCTCCTCCACTTTTGAACATTGTTA
The DNA here is from genome assembly GCF_001429245.1 of Rhizobium sp. Root274. Classification (GTDB taxonomy): domain Bacteria; phylum Pseudomonadota; class Alphaproteobacteria; order Rhizobiales; family Rhizobiaceae; genus Allorhizobium. The sequence continues at coordinate 37,828 of NZ_LMJE01000013.1, read as the reverse complement.
TTCGCCGAGACCTCCCGTCTCAGCGTTTGCCTCTTTTCGAGAGCGCAAAGGTGAAAATCAGGGCGATGACGAGCACGGCGCCCTTGACGAAATCCTGTGTGTAGTAGGGCGCGTTCATCATCGTCAGGCCCTGCAACAGGATGCCGACGAAGAGGGCGCCGATGGCCGTGCCGAATGCATTCGGCTTGGCGGCGCCGAGCACGGCAAAGCCGATGAGGGCGGCCGCTACCGCGTCCAGAAGAAGATTGTTGCCCGAGGCGATGTCCCCGCGCCCGAGACGGGCGGCAAGCAGGATGCCACCGATCGAGGCGAACACACCTGAAATGATATAGGCCGCGATCTTGTAGGCATTGACCGGTGCCCCTGCCAGACTGGCGGCGCGCTCGTTGGAGCCGACCGCATACATCATGCGACCGAAACGGGTGTATTCGAGGAAGAACCAGATAACGATCGCCAGCACGATCAACACGACCACCGATACCGGAACCAGATTCGGCAGGATCAGATCGAACCGATGGCGGCCGAGCGCCAGAAAGGCCGGGCTGAAGGTGCCGGTTGCGGTCGAGCCATCGGGGAGCGTCATGCCGGCTGCAATCGACCGGCCTTCGGTCGGAATGCGCTGGAGTCCGAGAAGCAGGAACATCATCCCGAGCGTTGCCAACAGATCCGGTACGCGCATGTAGACGATGATCAGGCCATTGATCAGACCGACCAGAACACCGACGGCAAGGCAGACGAGCGTTGCTGTCAATGCGTCGCCGCCCATCACCACCATCACATAAGACGAGGCCATCATGGCCGTCGTGGCGACTGAGCCGATCGACAGGTCAAAACCGCCGACGACCAGCGTGGCTGTCACGCCGAGCGCTAGGATCCCGGTGATCGAGACGGATTGCAGGATGAAGACGGCGCTCTGCGGCGAGGCGAAGCCTCCTGTCACCAGCGAAAAGTAGAGGACCATGCCTGCGAGCAGGACAAGGAATCCATATTTAATCGCGGTTTCGCGCATGTTCAGCGTGGCCGGTGGAACGACGCCCGTGGCGGCGAATTTGCTCTGTTCATTCATCATCTTACGCTGACCTGTTGGTAGGGTTTCCCGGCGATCTCGGAGAGCAGCCGCTCAACATCGATCTCTGCATTGCGATGCTCGCCGACGATGGTCTGTTCCGACATGACGAGGATGCGATCGGCGACCTCGAAGGCTTCGTCGAGTTCCGTCAAGAAAAGAATGGTGGATCGACCTGCGGCGGACGCGCGAAGCTTGCCGCCGATGTCCCGGCGGGCGGCAATGTCGACCCCTTGGAATGGCTCGTCGAGGATCAGCAGGCGCGACGGCTCGGACAGCCAACGGCCGACCATGACCTTCTGCTGATTGCCGCCAGACAGTGTCTGCATCTCGTCGCGTTCGCTTCGGCAGACTACACCGAGGTCGGATATCTGCTGTCGCGCCTTCGCCCTCTCTGCACGCCGGCTGGCAATGCCGACGGATGACAGGCGTTTGAGGAAGGGCAGACTGATGTTCTCGTAGATGTTGAAATCCGGGACGATGCCGCTGATTGCGCGGTCCTTGGCGACGAGAAAGACGCCGCGGGCGATCGCCTGCCTTGTCGACTTCGGTGCATAAGGCGAACCGTCGAGGGTCATCTCGCCGGCTGCCGGCGCGCGGGCCCCGAACAAGGTCTCCGCAAGTGCACTTTTTCCGACGCCGACCAGACCCGTAACGGCGACAATCTCGCCGTCGCCGAGATCAAAGTCGAAGGGTCGTGTCTGCTGCGACAGCTTCAGGCCACGGACACTGAAGACAGGTCGCCCGGCCGCACGCACCGCAACCTCGCCAGCGGCGACCTTTCGTCCGAGCATCGCATTGACTGCGCCCTCATAGTCCAGGTCGGGGCCTTCGAAACGCCCGGTAACACGGCCATCGCGCAGGGCCAGAATGCTGTCGGCAAGGCGCCGGATGTCCGACATGCGATGGGAAATGTAGAGAATGGCGACGCCTCGCGCCTTCAGCCGGTCGACCAACTCGAAGAGGCGATCAGCCTCGGCGCTCGACAGCGAGGAGGTCGGTTCGTCGAGGATCAGGACCCGGGGTTCATGCGCCATCGCCCGCGCGATGGCGACCATCTGCCGGTCGGCGAGGGTGAGGTCGTTGATGCTGGCTGAGAGGTCGATTGCAAGGCCCATGCGCGCGGCAACCGCAGCCGCTTCGCGACGCACCCGGCGCGGGTTGAAGAGGAGCCTGGCGCCCCGTCCATTCAGCCGGTCGAGGGTGAGATTGGTCGCGACATCAAGATCGGCAACAACGCCGTCATTGATGTTCTGGTGGACGGTGACAACGCCCGCTCGGATCGCCTCGGCCGGCGTTGCCGGTTCAAAGGCATCTCCTGCCAGCGTGATCGTGCCCGCATCCCGCGTGTAGACGCCGGAAAGAATGCGCACGAGCGTGGATTTGCCGGCGCCGTTCGCACCCATCAAAACCGTTACTGCGCCAGCCTTGAGCTCAAGATCCAATCCCTGCAGCACCGGAACGATGCCAAAGGATTTGCGCACGCCCTCAACGCGAAACACCGCCATTTCACTCATGCCGTCCTCCCAATGACTTCAAGTTAGGATGGCAATTCATCAAATGTCAAGGCCGTTGACATTTGACAGAATCTCGCCTTAGCTTCGGGAAAAGACAGCATGGGGACGTGCGGTGGAGGCCGCCCCATGCACAGGAGGAGATTGCTATGGACAGCCAGGTCTTCGAGGCGCTGAGCGCAGAGACATTGCCGGTTCGACTGGGCCAAAACGCCGCCGTGACGGAACGGATCGGAGATGATTCGTCCCGCTGGACGATCAAGGAAGTCGGCGACGGCAACCTCAATCTCGTGTTCATCGTGACAGGCGAGAAGGGTGCGGTCATCGTCAAACAGGCGCTGCCCTATGTGCGTCTGGTGGGTGAGAGCTGGCCGTTGCCGCTCAAGCGTTCGTTCTTCGAATATCATGCGCTGAAGCGCCAGGCGGTGCGCGATCCGGGCATGGTGCCGGAGGTATTTTTCTTCGACGAGGCGCAGGCGATCATCGTCATGGAGTTTCTGACGCCGCATGTCATCCTGCGGCGCGCGTTGATCGACGGAAAGATGCTGCCGAAGGCCGGTCGTGATCTCGGGCAGTTTGTTGCCCGCACGCTGTTTCGCGGCTCGGACCTGTCGATGATCACGCGTGAGAAGAAGGCGGATGTCGCGCTGTTCAGCGACAATGTCGAGCTTTGCGACATTACGGAAAACCTCGTCTTCTCCGATCCCTATTTCGAAGCGACGCTGAACCGCCACACGACGCCGCAGCTGGATCCGCTGGTGGCTGAGCTGCGCTCTGACCGCGAGCTCAAGGTCGAGGCCCAGCGTTTGAAGCACATCTTTTCCGCCAAGGCAGAAACACTCTGCCATGGCGACCTGCACACGGGCTCCGTCATGGTCACGCAAGACGAGACGCGGGTGATCGACCCAGAATTCGCCTTCTACGGGCCAATCAGCTTCGACGTCGGCATGCTGATCGCCAATTTCTGGATGAGTTATTTCTCGCAGGCCGGTCATGAAACCACACCCGGTGGCCGCGACGAGATGCGTGTCTACCTGCTCGATACGATCGAGACGCTGTGGGAGACCTTCCGCAGCGAATTTGCCCAACTCTGGCGCACCGAGCGCCGGGGCATTCTCTATCAGGCAAGTGTTTTCGAGGATCGCCAGGATCCACTCGCTGCCGAGCAGGCTCTGAACATCGTCCTCGACGAGATCTGGTCCGAGATGCTGGGCTTTGCCGGCATCGAGATCCACCGCCGTATCCTCGGCCTTGCCCACAATGCCGATTTCGAAACCATCGCCGACCCCGACCGCCGCGCATCGTGCGAAAGCAAGGCGCTGAAGCTCGGGCGTCACCTCGCCGTCAATCGGCAGCGCATCCATAGTCTCCGGGACATCCGAGCGACCGTGGAGCGACTTGAAAAGGAGATTCTCGCGTGAAAGTCGGAGAACGCCACTACCATACCATCTGGGTGAACGAAGACGGCCGCTCGGTCGACATCATCGACCAGCGCTGGCTGCCGCATGAATTCCGTATCGTCACCTTGAAGACCGTCAGTGACGTTGCTGTCGCGATCCGCGACATGTGGGTGCGCGGGGCGCCGCTGATCGGTGTGACGGCCGCTTATGGCGTTGCGATCGCCATGGCAAAGGATCCGTCTGGTGCGCATCTTGATGCCGTATGGGAAGAACTGAACGAGACCCGTCCGACAGCGATTAATCTGCGCTGGGCACTGAACGCCATGCGTGCGCATCTTGCCGATCTGCCGGAGCAAGATCGTGCAGAAGCGGCCTACAAGCGCGCCGCCGAGATCGCGGAGGAGGATGTTGAACTCAACCGCTCCATTGGCGCGAATGGTCTTGAGGTCATCAGGGAAATTGCCGCGAAGAAAAAGCCGGGCGAACCCGTCCGCATTCTCACGCACTGCAATGCCGGCTGGCTCGCAACCGTCGATTACGGCACCGCCACCGCGCCCATTTATATGGCCGTCGAGGCCGGCATTCCTGTCCATGTCTATGTCGATGAAACGCGGCCGCGCAACCAGGGCGCCTATCTCACGGCCTGGGAGATGAACGGTCACGGCGTGCCCCATACGCTGATCGTCGACAATGCCGGCGGGCACTTGATGCAGCACGGCGACATCGACATGGTGATCGTCGGAACCGACCGGACCACTGCGAACGGCGACGTCTGCAACAAGATCGGCACCTATCTCAAGGCGCTCGCCGCTCGCGACAACGACATCCCGTTCTACGTCGCGCTTCCTTCGCCGACCATCGACTGGACGGTGCATGACGGGGTAAAGGAAATCCCGATCGAGGAACGTGCCGCCGATGAGGTGAGCTTCGTGCAGGGACGCGCTGCCGACGGCTCGATTGCAACCGTGCGGATTTCGCCGGAAGGCAGTCCCGCCGCCAACCCCGCTTTCGACGTTACGCCTGCGCGCCTGATCACTGGTCTCATTACCGAGCGCGGTATTGCCGCACCCTCGCCTGAGGGCCTGAAGGCGCTTTTCCCGGAACGGAGCTGAGACGATGAGCCTGCCCAACGAAAAGTCTACCGAAGAGATCGCGCTCGGTATCCGGCGCCGCGTCTTCTTTCACACCATGAAGCACAATGGCGGCTATCTCAGTCAGGCCTGCTCGGCTGCGGAAAGCCTCGCGCTCCTCTACAACGAATTGCTGGCGCTTGGTGAACCGACGCTGCCAAAGGTGCCATTGCCGTTTCGTGGTGTTCCGTCGGCCAACAATCCAGATGCGTTTACAGGCGCCGGCTATCACGGGCCTGTTGGTGCCGGATACGACCGTTTCTTCATCTCGCCCGCCCATTACGCACTCGTCATCTACTCGGCGCTGATCGAGACGGGCCGTATGGATGAACATGCGCTCGACCACTTCAACAAAGACGGCGGCTCGGTCGAAATGATTGGCGCCGAGCACAGCCCCGGCATGGAAGTGACGACCGGATCTCTCGCCCAGGGATTGTCGATGGCTTCGGGCGTCGCCTGGGCGCGGCTGCGGAAAAAAGAGCCCGGCAAAGTCTGGGTCTACATGTCCGACGGTGAGTTCCAGGAGGGGCAGACTTGGGAATGCCTCGCGGCCATGAGCTACCATCAGATCGACAACATCCGGGTGGTCGTCGACGTAAACCGTCAGCAATGCGACGGCGCCATGTCGTCGGTTCTTGATCTCGGCGATCTCGCGCAGCGGGTCACGTCCTTCGGCGTGACATGCCGCTCGGTCGACGGCCATGACCTTGATGCGCTGCGCAACGCGGCCGGTAGTTCAGAGCCTGGGAAGCCGCTCGTTATCCTTGCAAATACCTCGCCGTATAGGGGCATGGATTTTCTTAAAAAACGTTTCCCGCGCCTGCACTATGTCCGCTTCAAGAGCGCCGAGGAACGACAGGAAATGCAGGTCGCACTGGCCGCTGAACTCGGCATCGATCTCACCGCGATGGAAAGGGCCTGATCATGGTCGAAATCGTCAACCGACCCTATGCCAAGGCTTTTGAGGCATTCGCCGCAGCGCGCCCCGAAGTGCTCTGCCTTTCTGCCGATCTGACCTCGTCCTGCGAGGTCGATGGCTTCCGGGATCGCCACCCCGAGCAGTTCCTGTCCCTGGGGATGGCCGAGCAGAACATGCTCTCCTTTGCCGGTGGTCTCGCCATGCAGGGATATCGCCCGTTCATCCACACGTTCTCGGTGTTCCTCTATCGCCGGCCCTACGATCAGCTGATCAATTCCATTGCCTATTCCAACCGCAAGGTTCGTCTGATCGGCTTCCTGCCCGGTATCACCACGCCGGGCGGTATCACGCACCAAGCCATCGAGGACATAGCCGTCCTGCGCGCCGTGCCAAACATGACGATCCTCGAAACGGGTGATGCGACGGAAGTGGAGACGGTTCTCGAGGTTGCCGACAGCATCGACGGGCCGGTCTATGTGCGCATCCTGCGCGGCGAAGTTCCGCGGCTGTTTTCGACGCCGTTCGAGTTCAACAAGCTGCGCACCCTTTCGAAGGGCGACGACATTCTGGTCGTCTCCTCCGGCGTTTGCACCGAAGAAGCCTTGCGCGCCACGGGGCCGCTGATGGCGCGAGGTTTCGGCATTCACCATCTGCACGCTTCCACATTGAAGCCCTTCGATCGTGAAAGGCTGATGGATGCAGCGCGCGGCAAGAAGGGGATCATCACCCTCGAAAATCACACGATCATCGGCGGGCTCGGCTCGCTGGTCGCCGAGATTCTCGCCGAAGAAGGCGTCGGTATCCGTCTGAAGCGTCTAGGCCTCAAGGATACCTTCGCCCATGGCGCCTCCAAGCCCTATCTCATGAAAAAATATGGGCTGGATGCCGGTGCACTCGTTGCGGCGGTCGGTGAGCTTACCGGCAGCTCGCTCGATATCGGTGATGATGAGCTGGCAGAAGTTCGTCTTGATCGTGTGCATTCTGCCCAAAAGGCGGAGGCGCTCTGATGGCTGCGCGCTTCAGCGTCACCTATTTCATTCGTGCGCATGATTTTGAGGAGGCGAAAACGCGCGCGCTCGATATCGCGCTTGAACAGACGGTCGAGATCCCCCGCGACTGCGTTCCCACGGGATATGTCGAGGATGAAATCCTTGGCAGGCTGGAGGCCTTGGAAAAGGATCCGGCCGGCAGACCCGGATATGTCGCAGCCATCTCCTATTCGGAGGACGATGTCGGCGGTGATTTCCTGCAATTCCTCAACATCGTTTTCGGCAACAGTTCGATCAAGCCGGGCCTCAAGGTTGAAAACATCACCCTTTCGCCGGGCATTCTGGCGCTGTGCAAGGGACCTCGCCACGGCATTGCCGGACTTCGCGCGAAGGCAGGTATCGGTGATACGCCCCTTCTCATGTCAGCCATCAAGCCTGTGGGTCTGTCGACCGCCGACCTCGCTCGTCTCGCTCATGACTTCGCGCGGGGTGGCATGCATTTCGTCAAGGACGACCACGGACTCGTCGACCAGAAGACGTCGCCGTTTGAGGAGCGGCTGCGGGCCTGCGTCGAGGCTGTCGGTGAGGCAAATGCAAAAACGGGCGGACGTACGAGCTTTGTCCCGAATGTTACCGGTCCGGCGACATTGATTATCGAGCGCGCCAAGCTTGCGCAGGACGCTGGCGCCGGCGCGGTCATGATCGCTCCGGCATTGGCCGGTTACGACATCATTCGAACGCTGGCTGCAGATCCGGGTTTTGCACTCCCCATCGTCTCCCACCCCGCCTTTTCCGGCGCAAATGTCGTCTCGCCCGATTGCGGTTTTTCCCATCGCAGTTTTTTCGGCACCTTGCATCGGTTGATGGGTGCGGACGCCGTCATTTATCCGAACTTTGGCGGTCGGTTCGGCTTTACCCGCGAAGAGTGCCTGTCAATCGCAAAAGCATGCGCCGAGGACATGGGAGGCCCAAGACCGATCGTTGCCGCACCGGGGGGCGGCATGACATTCAGCCGGGTGCCGGAGATGCGCGAGGCCTATGGCAATGACGTCATGTATCTGATCGGCGGGGCGCTGTTGCAGGAGCCGAACCTGACCGATGCTTGCCGCCGCCTTGTCGCAGCGGTTTATGCCTGATGCCCCGATTGCCGGATCTCAAGGCTCAGTTGATCATTCGGTAACGGCTCAAGTCAGCTCGGCCTTGTTATAGCGAAGCTGTTGCGATTCGGGTCGTACCCAGGTGTGACCTGATGCGATACGGGCCAGCGCCTGAAACTTTCGTTGAAGCCTGCCGCGGGCGGTTGCAGCGAAGCATCTTTTTCGCGATGAGCCCGGTCATCGTCCCCTGCCTAACAAGACGACTAGCTGAGATTGATATATTTCTCACATCGTTGGTCGATTTGAATGACTGCCGCCATGAGGAAATGTTATTATATGTAAAAAGATATTCTCTACAAATGATACGAAACGATCGGGAATATATAATTATCCACATTAAATTCTACTAGTAATATTACTGTTATTTATTAGGTGGCAGTCCTAAATGCCCATGGCTTCTATCATATTCGACCAGCCTTTGATTCTAATGCAGCTTTCAGTAATTTCGACAACTTGTGCTCAATTTTAAGTTGGTGGGTATATCAATGATTAACCGTGAGGTTGGTCTTCTTTCAGCAATTGGGGGAGATCATGACACAGCAAGAAATATACAACGACTTCACACGCATGCCGCTCGCCGAGCAAATGAGTGTGTTTAACCGAAGTGCGCTTGAGATTGGCTATAGCTGTCATGTCCCCGGGCGAGCGGCTGACCAAGGCTTCGACATCAAAATTACTGGGCGGGGCTTTGGCGAGGTGCGCACCGTCCAAACGGAAGCCGAGGCGCATGTGCTCTCGCGAGAGCCGCGCAGTCGTGCGCCTGAAGCGCGCGACGAATGGCTGATCAGCCTCTGGCTCAAGGGCTATGCCGATGTCGATGTAGATGGTCGACATGTTCGTTTCGCGGGCGATAATCTTGAATTGCGCACTATGGCAGAGGCGCGCAATGTCTCGCAGTCGCGCGCGGTCTCGGTCTATTTCTTCTTGCCTCGAGAGGCCGTCCGAGGGATCAACTGGACCATGGAGCGCATCTCGAAGATGAAAAGTTCCGCCCGTTTCCACCCCTTGCTCGCGCGATATCTACGCACACTGCACCTTGCTTCCCGCGGGTCTGCGATCGACAACGGCGCCGGCGTTTCCGAGGCTACCATTGCCATGGTGCGCGCCTGTGCATTGCAGACGAGGGACAGTATCGAGGAAGCGATGGCCCCCATCCTGGCGACGCAGTTCGAGATTGCCCGGCAATATATCGAGACGCATCTGTGGTCCCCAAGTCTGACGACCGACCAACTGATGGAGAAGCTGCATCTCTCCAAGCGTCATCTCTACAAGCTTTTCGAAGTTCACGGGGGAGTCGAGCGCTACATCAGGCAGAAGCGGTTGACGGCCTGCTTCGACAGGATCAGCCGGTCCGACCGCGACGTCCCTATTCTTGACATTGCGGAGAAGGCCGGCTTCTCGGACCCGACCAATTTTAGTCGGCAATTCAGGTCATTTTTCGGCTGCCGGCCGAGCGAGGCTCGCGAGGCCCTTGCAGGCAGAAGGGATGAGGTGCGTTTCGTGCAATGGCTGGCAAGCTGAGCCACTCTGCCCCGCAACTCCGGCCAGCCCCGGATGCATTCTGAGGCAAGCAATGGGCACCCTCAGCCATTCAAGTCTCTGAGGTTCAGTGGCAATAATGATTCCATCAGGGCCTTGGTTGGTCCCGGAGGGCAGCATTTGGAGCAGCGAGATCTGGTCGACGACGAGGTGCTTGAGTGTGCGGATCAGCACCTTGCGGTTGCCGGAATGGGCGTTTCTGCAGTCTCTGGAGCATTAGTTGCATCTTTGGCGCGCGGGGAACTGGTTGAGGTCATGGCCCTTCTCGGTGTCGCCCTTTTCTTTACTGCGCTCGGCTGGTGGGCTCGCGGTATCGTGGTCAAATGACCACAAGTGCTCGTTGTGACCGCCAAGGGCTTTCCTTGCCGGCTTCATGCCCAAGAGAGTTCAAGGCCCGCGTCTGCGGCCAGCACGAGGCGCCCCACACCTCGGACACGGCTTTCTGATACGGTTTCGTTCAGAACCCTCTGCGGCGGACCTGGGCGGCGGAGGCGAGGGAAACCTCGCTTTCGCCGCCCAGAGCATATAGGGAACCTCCTTTCGAGCGAGGATGGTTGTTTCCCTACTCGCGCTTCTCAAGTGTCCGCCGGACTGTTTGTCTACCCGTTCATCCGACACGTCGGAGGCAGAGTTAGGTCAACGAGACGCCATGAGGGCGGGGCTTAAGATTTCCCCTCCGCAAGACAAGCAAAGACCCACGTTTCGTCCTCAGAGCTAGTCGTGGTCGAGGCGAGCTCTTTCCCGCTCGATGTGGTTCTGTGTCTGAACCCAGTATCGGGCTGCTCTTCGCTGCTGCAAGATCAGTCACCCTTCGTCAGCGCACCTTTGCACATTTCAGCAAAAAATCTGCATCCCTGACTATTCTTTCGTCTGCACCGCTAAAATAGAAAAATGATCTAGCCAGTTTAAGTTTGGCTGATCGGATAGATTCTGAATGGTGCAAATGAATTACATCGGCATATATCCAGATATATAAACAAAAAATCTAGCTAGTATCAAAATATATCGTCTTATTACCGCGCTTATTTCGAGCGTGACTGGATATCTGCGTCTCATTTCGCCATTCGTTCAGGAAGTGAACGATGGTTCTCCCAATATATACTTTTAGTTCTGACAAATTTGAACCTGCTGCCCAATTTGAGAGTTATCGTCGCGAATTTGGATGTCTCGAAGATTTGCATCTTCCGGCCGTTGCCCTACGAGGAGCAGGCTTTGTCGGAACGGCTAAGGGCTATTCTCTGGGCACGATCAAGATCGTCATTGGACAGTCGGATGCATTTGTTTTCGAGCCGCGCTCGAAAAAGGGTGCCGATGAAGACTTCTGGAAGGTCACACTCCGATTGACTGGTTTTGCCGAGATCGAAGTCGATGGAAAGACCGTTCGCCAAGAGGCCAATGCGCTCGATGTGCGTCGACTGGGTCAGCCGCTGCGCGGCTACGTTTCGGCCAACCACTCTCTGTCTCTCTATTTGCCTCGACTGCAGTTTGTTGGACTGGCGAGGACGCTCGATCAGCTAGCTAACTCCTCCCATGGAGGTCCAGGTTTTCATCCGCTTCTGGCACATTATCTGTCAGCCATGGTCAGTGTGCTGCCATCAGCCAGTCCGCAAGAGGTCGATCTCATGGCGGAAACGACCCAATCCATGATCCGCGCCTGTGTCACGACCTCTGGATCCATGGGCCTCATGGAGGAGGCGCCGCTGATGGCTGCGCGGCTGGAGATCGCGCGGCAATATGTGTCGTCAAACCTTAATTCTCCAGACCTTTCGTCCAAAGCGCTGGGGGCGAAGCTCAATGTCTCAAGACGACAGCTCTACAAGATCTTCGAAGCCGAAGGCGGGGTGGAAAAATATGTCCTCTCTAGCCGGCTGAAGGCGAGCTATGACGCAATCTTGAAAAGCGGCCACCGGCGGACGATCGCGGCAATTGCGGAGGAGTTCGGCTTTGCGGACAGCGCCACATTCAGCCGGCAATTCCGCGCGAGGTTCGGTTGCTGTCCTAGCGACGTGCGCATGCAGGCAAAATCCGTTGAAACCGACAGCGATTTTGCCACCTGGCTGTTCGCGACGTCCAGTTGAAAGAGAGCAGGTTCGGGTTCATCACCGCGCATCGATAATCGCACCCGTTGCCACCCTGGTGCTGAGATCGATCACGTCCTGATTCAACATCCGAATGCAGCCGGATGACATGTCGCGCCCGATGCTCCACCATTCCGGGGTCCCATGCACTCGATACAATGTGTCGCGACCATTCTCGAAGATATAGAGGGCTCTTGCGCCAAGGGGGTTCTGCAAGCCTCCCGGCACACCTTCTCCATAGGCCTCCAGTTCGGGCCAACGGTCCCGCATCTCTCTGGTCGGCGTCCAGCTCGGCCAGGTGCGTATCGTCTCCACGACCCCTTTTCCTGTCCAGCGGACGCCCTGGCGTCCAATGCCAATTCCATAGCGGATCGCCTGACCGGATGTCGTGGAGACATAGAGGTTGTGTCGGGACATGTCGGTCCAGATGAGACCTGACGGAAGTCCAGGCTCAACCGTAACGACATGCCTCAGAAGTCTTTTCTCCAGCTTGGCATAGGGGACGGCTGGCAGATCGACTCCGTGATCTGATCCCTTTCCGTAGATTGCAGAATAATCAAATTCGGCTGCCGAGCCGGCCGAAGGAGAGCCGAAGGGTCGGGCGGTCAGGGTTCCGTTTGCGGCGAGAGCAAAGAACACAGTCAGGAAAGTTCTTCGGGGGAAGGGCGTTGCGCTTCCGTATTGGCTGATCTTGCTCACAGGCTTGATCCACCAACACGAAAGGGGAAGTGGCGCGCCAGGATGCCTCGGATATCCTCTTTTGTGACCGGGGTCGTAATTGCGTCATCCATGCCCATGTCGAGGAACTGGTTCCGGATGGTCTCAAGCTCCGCCGGAACAAGACCAATCAAGGGGATCCCCTGTCTATGACGATAGCGTGCCATGACCCAGGAGGTGATCATGACCGGCGAGAGCGCGTTCGCAAGGCTGAAAAAGATGATCTGAGGCTCAATGATCGAGCGATTGCGTGTGGCGAAAGTCGAGAGTTCAACAACTTCCGTATGGCAACCGAGTTCATGCAGCATCGCGGCAAATTCGACACCCTTCTCCAGGTCGTCCTCTACCAGAAGAGCATCGATGAACCAGTTGCGCACCAGGGGCTTCATGAAATCCTGGCGGACTTCCTTCTTGCCGGAGCCCCGAGCAATCGAGACAGAGCCCATCCGTCGGTCCGGCATCTCCAGAAAATGGGTGAGTTCTTCGACGACCTGCTCCTCGTGCACGATCAAGACAGGCGCGAAGGTTTCCTTGAGTATCGCCTCTCTTGCCCAGTGTGACTTCGCATCGGCAACGACTATCAACGAGTCTGCATGGGTTGACCAACCGGAGCGCAACATGGTTTCCATGGCGCCCCGATTGCGCGTCACGCTGCGCTCGACATGATAGTGGGACAGAACGGACGATGCCTTTTGTTCAAAGCCGTTGCTTTCGGTGACCATGATTGCCTTGGGCCGGTGAATCCTCATCAAGGATGGAGAACGATGCTGACGCGCCAAACGCTCGCGCTTTTCGGGAAAATCGATGATCTTGCCGGAGGACGACGGCGCCAGTTGAGGCTGCCGTCCGACCGATACCTTGCTTGGCGGCGAAATTTCCAAGAAATCATTGAGCAAAAGATATTCGCCTGCAGAGAAGAGGCGCTGTGTGCGAACATCAAACTGGCGGGTAAGGTCATCCTTTCGGAGGTTTCTGTGGGTTGTGATGGCGTTGCCTGTCTCCAGAACCCGATTGCAGACCTCCCTATGGTCATGGGTCTCGACCAGGGGCACAATCGATTCAGTTTTTCGACCCGATGCTGTGTAGTGATCGACCACAAGTAGGTCTGCGAGTGCGTGGTTGATCAACACGATCCGAGAATCGCGGTCCTCGATGAGAACTGGTCGCGGAACGTTCATGAACGCGCTGATGTCGATGGCCTGCCTGTTCGATAAGCCCAGACCAAACGCCGACGAGTTGGAGCGGCTTTCCGGGTCGATCGTCAGCATTTTGAAGCCGAATGGCAGGCGCCGGAAGTGAAGTCGCACCGCAGAGTTTGACGTGACCTCATTTTCCAGTTGCCCTCTGGTATGGGCTCCATCGAGCTGGAGTTTGACCCAGTCGCTTCGTGCCTTTCCGGGCGCTAGCGCGCTCTCATAGGTTCGGCCCTCGAAGAACTGGTCCCATATCAGGCCCAGAGCCTCTTCCATACGAGAGCCGATCCTCAAGAAGACATGCAGCTCAGGCATCGCGCGCCGCACCGCGCTACTCAGGTAAGCGATCTTGTTGTCGCTATCGAAAATCACATAGTTGCCGTCGAACATGGCGCCTGCTTTCAATTCTGGCATAGGGGGCGATCCAGTTTGTCAGTAGGTTCCGACGAGGTTCAAAAAGACGCCCCGATCATCAAGCGTCATGTCTCGCAAATCGTCCGTGAACCGACCGAAATTGTAGCCCGCACCCACCTTGAAATTGTCCCCGACGTGGCGGTAGACGGCCGTTAGGAACCCGTAGTCGGTTGTGCCGGCGTAAGGCAGATTGAGCATGCGCGCTTCCACAAGGGCATCCCAGTTCTTGACGACGTGGAGGTCGCCTTTGAGGGTGCCGAGGTAGGCGAGTGACGAAGACCAGTCCGAACCCAGCGAATCTTCGCTCACCTCGCCAAACCTCAAGGCCTGCTTCGTGCCCACCGTGATCCAAGGCAGGAGATCGTAAGATAGATCGGCCGAGACAATGTGGCTCCGTTGCTTCAGCGCTTCCTCCGACGAGGTGACTGAGGTTGTCTGCTCAAGACCCGGCAAATCATAGAGATAGGTGTAGCGGAAGAGGGCGTTGAAACGGTCGTTGTCGATGGGGCGATAAGCAAAGCCCAGCGAGGTTTCGATGTAGTCTCCGGAGGAGAGGGCCTCTGAAGTTCCGTTAGATACGACCATATCCATATCGGCCAGGACGCGCCAACTCTCGGAGGTCTCTACCGCGAAGTTTGAAGCCAGCACGTAGGTGTTGGAGTCACGGGTATCGTCGGCGGAGTCGTCATGCCGGATTTCACCCTTGATGCGGCCTCGCCATCCGTTTTCAGTGTCCTTGTAGCTGACAGCACTGGAAATGGCCTGCCGGTCGAAATCCGACCTTTGGAGGTTCGTGCTCGCATCAATTGTCTCGTCATTGATGGAGCCGGTGGTGAGAGCCGTATCGACGGTCCAAAGCTCATCGGGCGTGTAGTTGACGCCATAAGTCTGGGCGAGCGATTTGCGGCGACCATAGAGGTCGTAGCTGCTCTCGGCAAAAGCTGAGGCTTCTTCCGTCAGTTTCTTGCGAGATCCTGCCGTAAAGACACCACGGTCTTTGCCGGAGAGGACGTTGGCGGTCTCGAGCGCAGTCGCCCTGTCGGGGTCGAGTCGGTAGCCGACGTAGTATTTATCGTCGGCCGTGGGACTATAATCGAGGCCTGCGGCGCCGCCGAGACCGGTAGTCCCTTCGGAGATTTCTGCGGTCGCCCCGACCTTTTCCGTCAGTTGGGTACGCCCACCGACACCGATGCGGTCGTTGCGGCGTATGTCGCCCGAGGTGCGTAGCGTTCCCTGACCGAAGGCATAGACCGAGCGGTCGTCGTCGATCTCATAGTCTGCGCGCAGGCCGCCATCGATACGGGAGCCGTCATATCCCGATTTTCCAGCCGCAATCGCGCTGGGAGAGCGGAGGTCCGTCAGAGTGGCGCCGGTGGTGATCTTCAGCTGCTTATTGACCTGCCAGGCGACCTCTGCAGATGTCTCCAGACTTTTCTTACCTTCGCTATTTTTGAGTTCCTCATGCGTGCCCGAAAGCTTCACCGCTTCCGACACGTCGATCTCACTGCGCAGATCCCAGCGCTCAATGCCCAGTGACGTGCTGTCGCTGGCCTCCGCAAATCCCTCGGCGCGGTTTTCATAGGCGCCAGAGAGTTTGCCCGTGACCGATTTCACGCCGACGTCTGCGAGGTCAAGTTCTCCACGCATGGACCAGGCGCCGGCTCGGTTGAAGGTTCCAACCTTCTGGGTGACAGAGGAACTCAGGCCACCATCTGTGGACGTCGTCGTCGCCATGCCCTTGCCCTTGGAGCCGGCGATCTCGGCGTCCAGGAAGGTCTTTTCCGAGTGACGCAACCGGATGCCAGCGCCGACGATCGTGTGATTGATGCTGCCAGATTTGTCGGTGGATTCAGAAAGACCAAGACGTACCTTGTCATTCACCCAGCGCTGGACCCGCGCGCCGTGGGCGTAGCCATCGATGTCGGTCATCAGGGGCGTGTACTCGTACTGGACAATCAGATAGGCCTGAGTTCCGAGGGCGGATGAGCGGACGGCACCGGTCGGCAACGAGGACTGTGACAGTGCCTTGCGCAGTAAAAGCAGGCCCTGGAAGTATTCGAGCGAATAATCCTGATCTGCTACCAGTGCTTCTTCGCTGACGACCGCACCTGTGACACTGTTGCGGTACTCGATGGTGACCGTTTCGGAGCCCGTCGTGATGTCCTGGCGATTCAGGAAGTAGGCTGAACCGCCCGTGGCCAGGAACTCGTCCCGTTGTGCCACGCTTTCCGGCTGAGCCCCGTACACTGTGGCGCCGGTGCGTTTCTCGCCAAACGAGGTCACATCCGGCGATACATAGGTGGCTTCGGCGCCGTAGAGGGCACGGTCGGACTGTACGAAACCCGAACCTTCGATGTCTGTCTTGAAGTTGCCCCAGGTTACGTGGCTGTTGCCCTTCGACAAGCGGACATAGAACTTGCCATTGGTCGGAGCGTCCTCGACTGAGGTCGAAGAGTCGCCGTAAACAGGATAATACTCTTCGGGATCGATACGCCGGAGAATCTCTTCATTCGACTTGGAATCCATCCCCTTAAAGAGGTTTCGGACATCGTCTTCGCCGGTATCAGCAGAGGCGGTCAGCAGGTATTCGCCTTTGATCTTGCCCTTGAGGTAGAAGGCTAGGCGACCGTGCGTATAAACGCGGTCGTACTCGCCGTCCCGCGCCATCTTGATATGCGGGTCGCCGGTTTTGCGTCCGACGGTCAAGTCAGCCAAGGCGACATAGAACCATTCGTTTTGCGGGATGTGGACGTCGCGGCTGAAGTTGAGGCGCCCTGACTTCGATATCCCACCGAGCGAGACGTCAACTGCGTGGTCTCCGGGCGGAAGGATCCGCTGGATCACGAAGGCATGGTCCTTGTCCGTTGGAACTTGCGTTCCCAGGGCGGATACGGCGTAGCCTTCCGGCACGTTGCGTCCATAGACCGTGACAGCTCCACCATGGACGGGGATATTGCGCACTGCAGTCCGGTCTTCAAACATGCCGGGCGCAGGTGCTTCCTCCTTCGCTGCGGGTTCGAAACGGCTATCGCTGCGCGACAGCATCAGTGCCTCGGTTTCGTCGAACCGTCCCTGTCCATCATAGACCCTCAGAACATAATCGAAATCTTTGACATCTCCTTCCGGCATCGCCCAGGTTGCGCGACCGTTGGGGTCGATGGGCAGCACCGCAACGGGGCCGGAAGGGCTCGATGTATACGAGTCTGTTATCCGAATTTCCGCCTTCTGGACGAAAGCGGGGTAGTTCGATGAGGCTTGGAAAACGATGGCCTCGTTCGCCTGGTAGGTCTTGCGAATAGGCACAGTCGAGACGTTAAGCATGGTCTTTGTGTCCAGGCCATCGAATTTGACCTGGATGTCGACGGCGCTGAGGTCGACGTCGGTTTTGCGCTGTTTTCCAGCCTTGTTGTTTGCCGTGTTTTCGCCGATCCCGGCGGGCCGGGGCTCACCGCCCTCGTCGACGACCTGACCATCGACGCTGATCGAGAAGGGGACTGCCGTTGCAGCGGCAGGTGCCCCCCTTTCGGTGTTTTCCCCTACGGGCAGCGTGCCGGTTGCTCCGTTGTCCAGCATTTTGCCGCGGATCACCGACGAGCATTGTCCGCTGGCGCAGCTTGCGCTGCTGCCTTCAGCGAAAGCTGCAGTCGAGGTTTCGAACACGACCGCCAAGGCCGTGCCGGCGAGCAATACCCGCGCAAGCGTGGCGGGTCCTGCACCGTCTTTCTTACAAAACGTAGTCATTGGGCTTCCTCCACGCGTT
This sequence comes from Rhizobium sp. Root274, assembly GCF_001429245.1. Lineage (GTDB taxonomy): Bacteria > Pseudomonadota > Alphaproteobacteria > Rhizobiales > Rhizobiaceae > Allorhizobium. The sequence goes on along the minus strand of NZ_LMJE01000013.1, from coordinate 19,952 downwards.
TCTCAATTTCCAGACGGTAGGCACCGGCCTGTTCCTTCCAGAGGTCTGCGATAAGTTCCTGGATCTTGCTCAGCCGTTTCTCAGCCAAAGCTGGATCCGTTGCCGCATCGAGATAGGAGAGCCGGACGAGGGAGTAGTCCTGCTTCAGGATCTCGATCAGCTGGGTGATCTGGGCGAGCCACTCCCTCTTCAAGTCGACGCTGCCGGGTTCGAAGGCATCGTCCGTCAGGTCGACCCGAACGAGACGGCCGATCGACGCGCCAAAGTTCATCTTCGACATGGTGCCTGCCGTCAGTCGCATGACACGTGGGTTTTCGGTGGTCAGGCGATAGCCGGTGGGCAGGGTCCGGGTGTCGAGTTTGAGGACGAAGTTGGAGCCGATGCGTTGATCGGGCAGCGAAGCGCAGGGAACCGAGTAACGGCCGTGCTCATCTGTGGTGATCAGGAGACCGTTGACCGTTGCCAAGCGCACGCCTGGGAGCCCCGGTTCTCCTTCATCAGGATAGCCGTTCCGATCGATGTCGTCGAAGACCCGTCCGATCACGACCGAGCAGTCGAACATCGGATCGGCGACAACGAGCACTTCTGCCGTGGCTGGCGGATCCGTGGGAATGTCGACCAAGGCATAGTTCTTATACCTGCCGGGGCTCACGGAGCTCAGGACGAGCAGTTTCAGCCGGATTTCGCGGCTCTCGCCCGCAGGAATGACCAGATTAGCAAAGATCAACGACTGACCTTCAATCTCGGGTTCCATGAGAACGTCATCCACTGTCGCGGACTTCGCCACGTATCGGAACCCCGACGGCATCTTGTCGGTGACCGTTACCGTTGCCGGCAAAGTGGTTGAATTGTTGGTCACGCGGATTCGGTAAGGGACGACCTCGCCTCGGTGAACTTCACGCAGTTCAGCGATCTTTGTGATGGTGATGTCGGGATCCCCTGTTAGGGGGATGATCGGGGTGACCACGCAATAAGCCGGCGGGTTGAGCGGATCGCACGGCGGCGGGGTGGTGGGAGTGTCCGGCGTCTGGAATGCCAGGTTCGTGACACGGACGAGGTTCTCGGGCAGTGGATTTGTCAGGGTGATTGCAACGCGACGGGTCGCGGAGCCGCCAACCGGGATTTCATCGATCGTCCAGGTTGTCGATCCGGTCGCGTCGTCGGAGACGCCTCCGTCTTCCGGCTGGATCGACTGAATGGCCGGCAGATCGACAAACAGGTCGGTCAACCGGAAGTTTTCTAACTCCACCTCGCCATCATTGGCGACCGTGAGTTCATAAACGAGGGTTTCTCCCGCTTCCGCAACGCCTGCCTGGGTGCCGCCGATTTCCTGAACCAGTTTCTTCGTGACGACGCTCTGACGAGGGTAAACAATCGGGTTGCATTTCAGAATGAGCGTTTCCTGGCAGTTGAGGACTGCGTTCGTTATGCTTTTCAGCCCACTCGGGAAGGTCTGCTTCAGGGTGATGTCGAGGGTCACGGTCACCGTTTCACCCGGGGCGATGGTCGGTATGGTCCAGACCGTCCGACCCGTTGAGGCGGTGTAAACACCGTCGTCGGAAGGCACAGCGGCGGCGACCACCTGCGGTGCGTCAAAGACATCAACGACTTCGACATTGTTCGCGATCTGACCGCCATGGTTGGTCAGGGTGATCTCGTAGCTCAGGGTTTCGCCCGGCTGCGCGATCTGATCGTTCTCGATGCTTTCGTTCACCAGCGCCTTGGAGCGGACGATGTTGGACGGTGTCGGCAAGGTCACCTTGCATGGCGCACCGGTTGCGGCATTGGTGATGTCGCAGTCCAACACTTCGTTCACGACTTGGGTAATCCCGTCCGGAATAGGGTCCTTCATCGTAATCTTGACGAGGAGGCTGAGCGGGGCCGCGCGGCGTACTGTCAGGCCTGTCCAGGTAATCTCTCCCGTTGGCGGATTGTACGTGCCGCCGTTGTCGACTTCGACGGTTGCTGCGGCATTCGTCGGGGTAAATACATCGCGCACGGTGTAGTTGGTCGCATCGACCCCGCCAGTATTCTCGACGGTTATGCGATAAACCAGCAGCTCACCCGGCTCCGCGACCTTGTTCTGCGGAATGAAGCTTTCCGACAGAAGCGATTTGACCTGGTGCACATCGGCCTGCGTTGGCGTGGTGACCGTGCAGGTGCCTGGTTCGTAAAGCACGCAGTCGACAACCGCGTTTTCCACTTCACCCAGTCCTTGGGGCAGGGGATCGGTCAGCGTAATCTCGACCGTCCGGGTGACTTCGCCGCCTTTTTCCGCGATTGTCGGGATCGTCCAGCTGGTGACGCCGGTGCTGGCATTGTAGGTGCCGCCATCAGATGCATCGACACTGGCCACCGCTGAGAAGGGCGTGAACAGGTCGCGCAGGACATAATCCTCTGCAACGCTGCCACCGGAGTTCTGAACGGTGACCTCGTAGGTCAGCGTTTCACCGGGCTCGGCCACGCCAGGGATCGAGCCATCCTCGGCGATGAGCTTCTTGCGATGCTTGAGGAGTGGTTCGGTGTAATTGATAGGATCGCATTCGCCGCCCGGGATCACTGCGCAATCGAGGACTATATTTTGGACCTCGGTCACGCCATCGGGGATGGACGATGTCAGCCGCACGGCTACCGTCAACTTCAACGTGCCTCGTGCCGGGATGGTCAGGCCATTCCACGTTGTCCGTCCAGTTGTGCCGTTGTAGGTGCCGCCGTTTGAGGCGGTGACGCTGGCGGCAGCTTCCTTCGGGGTGAACTCATCGATGATGGTCGTGTTGACCGCATCCGTGGCGCCGTTGTTTTGGACCGTGATCTCGTAGGTCAGCGTCTCGCCGGGCTCCGCTATGCCGGGCTTGGTGCCGCTTTCTTGCACCAGCGCCTTTGCCTTCCGGAGCTGCGATTCCGTCGGGGTGTCCACGTCGCAGACGAGGCCGGTGATGGGCACGCAGTCGAGCACGGTGTTGGTCACTTCCTGCAGGCCGTCCGGTAATGGATTGGCGAACTGGAAGGTGATCGGCAGTGTGACGGTCTGCCCGACTGCCAGAGACGGGATGGTTTGCGTCGCGATGTTCTGGACTGCATCCCACGTCCAGGCGCCGGGTGTTGGTGCCCCAGTGACAAGGGTCGGGATTCCGGCCGGTGTCAGTTGATCCGAGATGACGACGTCGGTGGCCGGCGAGCCGCCTATATTGGTGACGGTGATCTCATAGGTCAGCGCTTCGCCGGCTTGGAGAATGCCGTTGCTGGTGATGCTTTCCCCAACGAGACGCTTGGCCTTTCTGATGTCCGGAGGCGTCGGATCGACTGTTCCGCAACTTTCACCTGGGATCGGGATGCAATCCAGCACGGCATTGGTAACGGTCTTCAGACCGAGAGGCAGCGGGTTCGTCAGCGTGATATCCACCGTGCGGGTCACCGAGCCGCCGGCCGGGATCGTAACGCCGGACCATGTCGTCAGGCCGGTGGTTAGATTGACGACGCCGCCGGAACTCGCGGTTGCCGATTGCATGGCGGCGACGGGGACGAACTCGTCGACGATAGTTTCGATCGCATCGGAGCCGCCATGATTCTCGACCGTGATTTCGTAGGTCAGCGTCTCGCCCGGTTCGGCCATGGTGTCGTCGGCGCCGTTCTGGGCGATCAGTTCCTTTGCCTTGTAGAGTTCAGGGGCGGTCGGCGTGGTGACGATGCAGCTCTCCCCGGGGATGGGGTTGCAGTCGAGAACCTCGTTTACGACATTGACCGTTCCCGCCGGGAAAGTTGGGGCAAGTGTGATCGCCACGTCGCGGGTGACTTCGACACCTGTTTTTGGAACGAGGGGCAGCGTCCAGGTCACTGTGCCGGTGGAGACCGCTGCGGTTCCTCCGTTCGAGGCGGAGATCGAAGCGATTGTGTTGGTGGGTTTGAAGACGTCCGTGAGAAGGTGGTTTATCGCATCCACGCCGCCGACGTTCTGAACATGCAATCGATAGGTCAGTGTCTCGCCGGGCTCGGCAATGCCGTCGAGGACACCACTCTCGGCTATCAGCTCCTTCGATTTCTGGATTTTTGGCTCTGATGGCGTTGTGATTCTACATGGCTCCTCCGTCACCGGGTCGATAATCACGCAATTGTCTCGGACGATGTTACGGATGACACGAACACCGTCCGGTATGGTGGAGGTGAGGGTTACCGCGACGTTGTAGACTACACTGCTGAGGCCCGGAATGGTCTGGTTCGACCAGGTCGTTTCGCCCGTCACCGAGTTGAAGACGCCGCCGGAGGAGGCCGCGACCGAGGCTGCTACAGAGGCCGGCTCGAAGAAGTCCCGGACGGTGTAGTTCGTCGCGTCGGTGCCGCCACTATTGGTCACGGTCACCTGATAGGTGATCGTCTCTCCGGCCTCGGCGACGTTTGGGATCACACCGCTTTCGGCAATCTTCGCCTTGGCTTGCGTCACATTCGACGGTGTCGAGATGGTGACGATGCAGGGTTCGCCGGTGGCCGTGTTCGTCTGGGTGCAGTCATTGACGACGGTGTTCGTGACTTCTGCCACGCCAGCGGGCAGGGGATTGGTCAGGATAACCCTGACCTGCCGGATAACTGAACCTCCCGCGGGCACGGATACGCCGGTCCAGGTGGTCTCTCCCGTCGTCGCGTTGTAGGTGCCGCCATTGGAGGCCGTCACGCTGGCGACAGCGCTGATCGGCTCGAAGCGATCCACCACCACCGGTGTGGCGGTGCTCCCTCCGGTGTTGACGATGGTGAGCTCATAGACCAGTTCTTCGCCGGGTTCAGCAATGTTGGCTTGCGTCCCGGCGATCTCGTTGATCAGCTTTTTCGACTGCGCAATGCTGGGCGGCGTTGGAAATGTCGGGCCGCAGGGCTCGCCGGTGGTGGCGTTGGTGATGGTGCAGTCGGTGATGACGGTGTTGCGAACGAAGGTGAGGCCGGCGGGCAGAGGCGTCGTCAAGGTAAAGGCGACGGTGCGCGTGATGCTGCTGTTGGCGGGGATTGTCAGGTTGGTCCACGTCGTTCTGCCATTGGCAGAGTTGTAGACGCCACCGGATTGCGGTGTGGCGCTAAACACGGCCCCACGAGGCGTGAACTCATCGATCAGGGTGTATCCAGTCTTCGCCGTGCCGCCGGTATTGGTGACGGTCAAGGTGTAGGTGAGGGTCTCGCCGGGTTCTGCCACGCCAGTTTTGCCGGTCGGTGCAACCAGGCTTTCGCTGGTCAGGGTCTTCTGCGTGGAAATGATCGGCGGTGTCGGGGTTGTGACCACGCAAGTCGCCGGACTGGTGGTTGCGCAGACCGGAAGTGCGTTGGTAACGAGCTGCAGCCCGACTGGGAGAGGTGAGGTCAAGGTTACGGCCACCGTTCGGGTGATGGTTCCACCCGCCGGGATGCTGATCCCGGTCCAGGTCGTCCGCACCAGGCCGCCAGTCGTCACTGAAGTGCCGCCGTTTGATCCGACCACATTGGCCGCTGCCGTTGCCGGGGTGAATTCATCGACAATCTGGAGGTTGGTGGCTTGAGAGCCACCGACGTTTTTCACAGTAACCGTGTAAGTGAGAGTTTCGCCCGGATCTGCCAGACCGTTGGCCGGCGAAAAGCTCTCGCTCGTCAGGGCCTTGGACTGGGTGATAAGCGGAGCGGTTGGCGGCTCCGAAATGCAGGAGAGGCCGGCGATCGCGGTGCAATTCAGAATTGCGTTCTTGACGGTGGCAAGCCCCTCAGGCAGCGGATTGACGAGTGTCACCTGAACGGTCCGCGTGATTGTCGCGCCGGCAGGAATGGAGAGACCTGACCAAGTCACCTGCCCGGTGGCGGCGTTGTAGGTTCCGCCGTCGGTTGAGGACATGGTTGCAATGGCGTTCAGCGGTGTAAACGCGTCAACCAGGTTGTAGCCGGTGATACCGGTGCCGCCCTCGTTGCGCACGGTCAGCGTATAGGTGAGCGTCTCACCGGGTTCTGCGATCCCATTTGCAGTCAGGCTCTCACCCGTCAGGGCCTTGGCCTCCTTCAGCAAAGCCGGCGTTGGGGTCTCGACGCTGCAGGACATGCCTGTGATCGGGGTGCAGGCGAGTACGGTGTTGGTGACTTTATCGAGTGACGTCGGCAGGGTCGTGGGTAGTGTCACGGCTACCGTTCTGGTTATCGCGCCGCTCGTCGGCACCGTCAGGTTGGTCCAGGTCACCTGGCCGAGCGCGGCATTATAGGTGCCGCCATCGGAGGGAACCATGTTTGCAGCAGCACTCACCGGGGTAAAGGCGTCGGTCAGGGTGTAGCCGGTTGCATCAACCCCGCCGGTGTTTTCAACGCGGATCTCGTAAGTGAGGGTCTCACCCGGTTCGGCGATGCCATTGGCAGGGCTGATGCTTTCGGCGATCAGTCTCTTGCCCTGCTTCAACTTGGCTTCAGTATGACTGATGACGCGGCAGGGTATGCCGGTGACAGTGTCGGTCGGTACGCAGTCGTTGGTAACCTCGTTGACGATGTTGGCGACATCGTCCGGCAGCGGATTGGTCAAGGTGACGGTGAGGGTTCTGCTTACCGTCTGGCCGGGTGCAATGGTCAGACCGGACCACGTTGTGATGCCAGTGGAAAGATTGTAAGTGCCGCCATCGGAAGGCACGGCAGACGCAATGGCACTTATTGGCTCAATCTCGTCCGTTAGGACGTAGTCTGTTTCGGTGGTCCCACCCACATTGCTGACGTTCACCTGATAGGTCAGTACTTCGCCGGCTTCGGCCACGCCCGTTTTGCCTGTTGGTGCGACCGAGCTTTCACTCAGCAGTGATTTGAAGGTGACAAGGCGCGAGGCGGTCGGGGTATAGACGCACTGGAAGGTATTGGTGGGGGCGGGAAGGCAGGTCGGCATCGTCGTGCCGGTTTTATAGACCCTGTTCAGGACATGGGTAATGCCGGAAGGAATGGTGGAATTCACCTTGGCCTGCAGTGTGATCAGAAGCTCTCCAGGCGCGCCTATGGACGTGGCCGGATAGCTGGCACCACTCGCCTGGGCGATGAGGCCGGCCGGCACGGTAAGACCGCTGATCGTGATCACCTTGCGGCTGCTGCTGTCGGTGGTGACGGCCACCTGGCTGGCGGACGGTGCGACGCCATCTACGCGGACGCTGCCCGCGACGAAGTCCATGTTGGCGTCGAGAACATCCGTCAGGCTGTAGCTGGTGTCTGCCAGACCGCCCCAATTGGTGAGCTTTATCTGGTAGGTCAGCACTTCGGTCGGTTGCGCAATATTGTTCGTCGTCAGGCTCTCGGCCGTCAGCGTCTTGACGAAGCTGATATCGGGCGGTGTGGGCAGGGGTGTCGGGCAACGGGCTGTCCCCGTTGTGCAGGGCAGGTCGCCGGTCAGATTTCCGACTAAGCCGACAGCCGTTTCCGGAGGGCCAGCAAAACGGAAGGACAGAACCATCGTGATCGAAATATCCCGAGTTACCGTTGCGCCAACAGCGATCGTCGGGATGGTCCAGATCGTTTCACCGGTAAAAGCGCCGCTGGTATCGGTCAGGTTTGTGCCGCCATCGGTCGCTGCAATCGAGGCGATCGCGCGCGGTGGATAGAAAAAATCGCGCAGGACGTAGTTGGTGATAGCGGAGCCGCCGGCATTGGTAACGGAGAGCCGGTAGGTCAGAATTTCTCCCGTCTCGGCCACACCGGCACGCGTGCCGCCTATCTCGCTGATCAGCGCCTTGCTGAGCGTTACCTGCTGAGTGGGCGTGACGACGCATAGCGGTCCATTGCGGGCAGCCTGTCCCAGAGAGCAATCCGGCGGCGTGTCGCCGGTTTTGTAGGTGGAGTTCACGACCTCGGTCACGCCGGTCAGGTCTGCCGCCACGCGGGCTGTCACATCAAGGGTCAGCTTGCCGGGATTTGTTGGATCCGTGGTTCCGGGGATCGTCAGATTGGTCCACGCAAGGCGTGTTTGTCCCGTCGCCGGCGTGTTAAGGCTGACGGTCGCCGGGGTTGGCGACGCTGTTGTGTAGGTCTGTTTCGTTCCCAGCACATCCGAGAGGCCATACCCTGTAACGGGAAGTGTTCCGGTATTGCTGAGCGTAATGCGGTAGGTGAGGTCTTCCCCGGCATCGGCAATCGCCGGCGTGTTGGCCGTCGTCTGGCTATACAACTGCTTGAGAATGGTGACGGGCGGCTGGTCCTGGTCTGTCGCCGTGTTATTGGCGAGGTTCGCATCCTGGAACTCGCCTGTAGGCGTGCTGGCAGTGACAGTGTTGATCAGGTCGCCAACATAGTCCGTCGGTACCGGAAGCTTTAGTGTGAATATCACCGACGTCGGAACGTAGGTCGTTCCCGATATGGTGACAGGCAGGTTGACAGTCGTGTTAATCGGACCTGTACCGCTGGCCGCAGTACAGGTGGGACGGTCCTGTTCGTTGGTGTTGCTTGCGCCGAGAGAGGGCGCGCACGTCCAGGTAGCGGCGCTTTTCTGGGCGGTCGTCAACCTGGCTGGCAACAGATCCTGGACATTGACGTCATTTGCACCGAACGGACCGCTGTTTTTGATCTCGATCGTATAGGTCCGGGTTTCTCCGGGCGTATAAGTATCAGTTGTGAGGTCGACATTGTTGTTCTGTCCAGGTGTGTTGGTCTTGGTGACGGAAACGTCGGTTGGGAAAACAACATTGCCGTCGAGGCAGGATGCGCCGTCGTTCACCTCCGTCGCAGCGGTCTCGCCGAGCTTAAATATCGTCCCAGAGGACGTGTTAAACTTGTAGAAACCGGTGCCCTCGTTGTCGGAGCCGTAGACGCCATAGCGGGTGCTGAGGATGGCGCCGAACACCCTGGAAGCAGCAGTGTTAACGAGTCCGCCTATTCGAATCTGCGGATGCCAAGAGACGGCAGGCCATGATGATACATCAAGGTAGCCAGACCTAGCGTAGCGGCTGGCTCCTGACGTAATGGCGGTATACAAATAGCCGTTAAAAAACGCGAAGTCGGCGATGTGTAGGCCTGTGCTATCGATGGTACTCGTGCTGCCATCTGTGCCGACCACCGTGAGCAAATTCGACGCCGTGGCGGTTATGCGAGTAGTCGCGCGTGCTGCCAATTGCGCTTTGAAGTTTTCGATACGGTAGATCCTGCGAGGGCCCTGTGCCTGCGCCAGATAATAATTGCCGGAACTGTCGAAAGCGCCGGAAATTGTGTTCTCGGCGTCATCGTTCGTATTCGGCAAGCCTCCGATGGTTGTAGTAGTGTCCGAATCCCCTGTGTAGGCGTCGATAGCGGTGGCTACGCCAGTCGTCTTGTTGATGTTCAGCAGTAAGCCGACATTTCCGTTGTTGTTGTCGGGGTCATCAGTTCGAATGCCGTATAATTCGCCGGTGCTGGGTTCATAGGCTGTGGCGTTGTATTCAATGCCTGAGGCGCCTACGGACTGGAATACGACCGGGTTCGTAATGGTCGTCGTTTTGTTCAGGCTCGTGTTGTTATTTTTGGTAAGAAACAGAGTGTCCGCAGAGGCTGAATCCAGGCAGACAGTGCTGGCCGCCATCGCCCTTTGCGACGGCAGCTCGAAAATCGGAGGGGCGGTGAAAACTGTTGCGGCCGTCGCGGCGCCGAGCGCGAGTTTCCGCGCCTGGTTCTTTACAGCGTTGGTCAAAGAAGTGGTCAGCCTGCGCGTGTTCATCCGTCAAATCCCTTCTGTCCGGGATCGCATCGGTGAGAATGGGCTGATCAGCTACGCATCGAAACTACTCGAAATCCAAAAGTTAATTTTGCGTAAAACTTTTGAAACTTCTTCCGAAAGCCGTTTCGTCCAGTATAATGCGATTCCACTGGGCAGTTAATCTTCGCTTTTGCTGATTCGCGGAATGGACGTGGGTGCACGAGGCCTGCCGTTTTGTGCACGGCGTCTCGGCAGGTTCGCTTTCTCTTACGAATGTGTTGAACCGAGCGCGGTCGACACCAGCCATTTCTGTGGCATGGGTCGGCGAATGTTACCGCTGTCTTAGCCGTCGTTTCGGACCTGTAGCAGCCACTCGGTGAAGGTGGCGGGCGCTTTTTCGATAGGACGATAGCCGCACAGATTGAATTCGCGGGCTTCCGTGGGGCTGTAGCCAAACTCTGCGAGAAAGTTTCGACTGAATTGGGCCGCGTTGGTGAAGCCGTATTCATAAGCGATCGTGCTGACGAACCGATGATCCGCTGCATCGACGATGGCATCGTGGCAGGCGAGCAGCCTTCTGCGGCGGATGTAGCGCGCCACGCCGCCGCGTCGCTCGAAGAGGTAATAAAGCTTGCGGCGGGACATCTGCATGGCCGCACCAATCGTGTCCGGGTCCAGATCCGGCGATTTCAGGTTGGCGTGAATGTAGCTGCGCGCCTTGTCCAGCAGGCTGGCTGCGATCACGTCCCTAGCTTCCTCTGTCTTTGACCTGCAGGGTTCGAGCGCTGCATTCAGCAAGGCCGTGATCGAATTGACAAGGACAGGTAGATCCGCAACCGTCATGTCGCCGATGACCTCGTCGAGGGACAGGATGAAGTCTCTGATAACGCCCTTCATGCTGCCCTCCAGCAGCCGATGATTGGCGCCGTCCAACAGAGGGGCCAGCGAAACGAAGTCGTCACGGCTCAGGAAGATGAAGACGCAGCCCGTCCGGCTCGTCTCGCCCGAGAAGGGACGAGCAAGCGACCGGATGTCGAGGGAGCCGGGCTGGCTATCGAGAACAGTGTCGCCGCATCGGCTCCTTTCGGTGCCGCTCCTGCGAAGGGTCAGTAGCCAATGGTCAATCCCCGACTGGCTAATCAACTCCTCCGAACGCTGGTGATACATGGCATCGTGGTGCGTGGACACGTAGTGCATGCGGCCGAGATCGTAGGCCCTTGCACAGGCTTTGAAGTCCCGTTGAGGGTTTTCAGCCAGGACGACTGGCGCCAGCAGCTGCGCCCAGGCATCAAATCTTTCACGGATCGGGTGGATTTGCGTGCTGAAGCGATCCTGCCGCAAAGGCTCCGTCAGCTTCAGGTTGAGTGATGTTTGGTCTTTCAGGACACGACTCATCAAAGGTTTAGTTTTGCAATCAGTAATAGAGCCGGTATTAATTTCACCTAAATCCAAATCTTAGAATGTACTGAGTTCACGACTTTGGTCGTAGATGGGTTAATGGTCGCTTCGAGAGTGCGTTTCCTCTTTAACTGATTGCTATAACGACAGCTTTCGCTCGATGCGTGGGCGATGGATGTCTCGTGCTGAGTGGCTATGGTTCTTCCCCCGCAACAGATCAGCCCGGCAGGGGTTATGCGTGACATGCAACAATATCTTTACGGGGAAAGGGGGGGCGCTTTTATCTTTGCAACGGCGGTGTCCGGGGTGGGGCGGTGCGGCGGGAACCTGTCGCCTCGAAGGCAGCGGCCAGGGTGAGCAGGGCCTCGTCGTCATAGGCGCGGCCAGCGAAGGTCAGGCCGACAGGCATGCCGATGTCGGTCATGGTTCCCATCGGTACGGTGACGGTCGGTATGCCGAGATGGCGGATGGCGAGATTGCCGTTGGCGACCCAGACCCCGTTTCGCCAGCCGAGGTCCGCTGATGCCGGGTTCACATCCATGTCGGCCGCGCCGATATCGGCAACTGCAGGGAAGATCACCGCATCTAGCCCAAGACGGTCCATCCACTGTTCGAGATCGATCCGGCGGGTTTCTTCCAGTCCGCGCAGACCCTCGGCCAGATGCGGTATCTCGGAAAACGATTGCCGGGGATGATCACGCACTTGCGCGGGGTAGTCTGGAAGAAAATCATCGAAACCTGTGTAGCGGTCCGGCAAGGCGCCTTCTGGATGCGGAAAGATCCGCCTGCCGTCCACATGGGCGAGTGTCGACAGCTTTGGATCGCCATTGGCTGCGAGAAAGTCGTCCCAGGCCCAGGCTGAAAGATCCAGGATCTCCCGGTGGAGGAATTCCGGGCTGACAAAGCCACGCGACAGGATCGACGGCGCGCCAGGGCGGTCGGCCTCGTATTGGCTGACGACCGGAAAGTCGACTGGCACCACCGTTGCACCTGCGGCCTCCAGATCCTGCCTGGCCTTTTGCCACAGGTCGATGATGGAGGCGCGGGTCTCAATCGGCTTGCCGGTGGAGCCGCCGATTCCGCCTTCAGGATTTGATCCGGCATCAGGGTCTTCGTTGATATACATACGCGGCACACCAAAGCGTTTGCCGGCAAGCTTCTGTTGCGCCCGCGAAAGGTCTCGCGATGCGAGCGCCTTGTATAACTGAGGCCTGACCGCTGATGCCGCGGGGATGGGAACCGATGGTTGGGCGCGCCAGAAATCGCCGCGGGTTTCCGCATCATCTGCCACGATGACGTCAAGCAGTTCCAGCATGTCGGCCATGTTGCGCGTATGCGGCACCACGACATCCATGGTCGGCACCAGTGGCCAGTTGCCGCGTACCGAGATGACGCCGCGCGAGGGTGTGTAGGCGCAAAGGGCATTGTTCGAGGCCGGCGCCCTGCCGCTCGACCAGGTTTCCTCGCCGAGACCGAACGCGCCGAAGGAGGCCGCTGTTGCGGTTCCCGAACCATTGGACGAGCCTGAGCCGAAGGCGCTGGTGAGCCACTTGGCATTATAGGGGCTTTCGGCGCGCCCGTAGACGCCGCGCTGCATGCCGCCATTGGCCATCGGGGGCATGTTGGTGAGCCCGAGGCAGATGGCACCGGCGGCGCGTAGGCGCTCGATCGTGAAGGCGTCTCTTTGCGCCACAAGATGTTCGAAGGCCGGACTGCCAGCGGCGGCCGTCAGTCCGCGCACAAGATAGCTGTCCTTGGCGGTGTAGGGGATGCCGTCGAGCGGCGAGAGTGGGGCGCCTTGGCCGCGTCTGCTATCGGATGCTTCCGCCTCGGCGACTGCTTCCGGGTTGAGCACGACCATGGCATTGAGGGCAGTCTTCGTGCCGGGCGCGTCGTAGTGCGCGATCCGGTCGAGATAAGCCTGGACCAGTTCGACACTGGTGACTTCGCCGGCTTCCAGTGCGGCCCGTAGCTCCGCAATCGATTTTTCGAAGACTTCGAAATTGGCCATGATCAGCTTCCCTGCTTTAGCGAAGGCTGCTGCTGGGTGATGCAGTGAATGCCGCCACCGCGCGCAAAGATCGGGCGTGAATCGATCGTTACCACGCGTCTGCCGGGATAGGCCTCCCCCAACACGTCACGCGCGGCGGCATCTGCCTTTTCATCACCAAATCCGCAGGCGACGACGCCGTCATTGACCACCAGATGATTGACATAGCTGTAGTCGACAAACCCGTCCTCGTCCCGGATCACCTCAGGCGCATCGAGGTCGAGGATCCTCCATGGGCGGCCCGCAGCATCGGTGGTGCCGGCGAGAAAGGCGCGCAGGTCCCGCATGACGGCATGATCGGGATGGTCCGGGTTGGGCTGGCGATGGAGGAGGAGCAAGCCGGGTGCCGCGATGGTTGCGACGATGTCGACGTGGCCGGAAGTCCCGAAGGCTTCATAATCGCGGGTCAGGCCGCGCGGCAGCCAGATGACCTTGGTCGCCCCGATCGTGCGGGACAATTCGGCCTCCACCCGATGTTTGTCGGCAAAGGGGTTGCGGCGCGGATCCAGTTGCACGGTTTCGGTCACGAGAACCGTGCCCTCGCCGTCGACGTGGATGCCGCCGCCTTCGTTGACCAGGAGGCTCGGTACCCGTTCAGCGCCGCAATGGGCGGCAATCAGCTGGGCGATCTCCGCTGAATGTTTCCATTCCGCCCAGCCGTGATCACCCCAACCGTTGAAGATCCAGTCGATCGCGCCCAGTACATTCGGCCGTTCGTCATCATGTACGAAGGTCGGACCGAAGTCACGCATCCAGAATTCATCGAGTGGCATTTCGATCTGTTCAATGTGACTGCCAAGCATGCGGCTCGCCCGTTGCCGCTCCGAAGGATCGACGATCATGGTCACCGGTTCGAATTCGGCGATGCCATGCGCGACAGACGTCCATGCCTCGTAACCGGTCTGCTGCCAGCTCTCGCCTTCGCCGAGTGTTGTGCCGGCACGCGGAAATGCCATCCAGGTGCGGTCATGGCGAGCGGTTTCAGAGGGCATGCGCCAGGTCATCGGGTTAATCTCCGGGTTGCGGCCCGTGGGCCGGCCGCAATGTCAGTCCACGATTGTTCATCGCGCGGCCGGTTCACCGACCGCACGCTTTGTTTGACTTATTTTCGAAGGAGGGTCCAGATCCTGGTGCCGAGGTCACAGGCACCGTTCAGGACCCTTTGCCGGCGCTACCGGCGCAGGCTTCAGTTGTAGAAATTGCTTGAATACTACCGCAGTTTACCGCCGGTTAAGCATGTTGGCCCCATTCTGGATGTCACTTCACCTGCTTGCGGCTGCTGCGACGATGCCAGCCGAGGAATGGACCTTGATATGCCTGTTTTGACTTTCGCCAACACGAAGGGTGGTGCCGGCAAGACGACAGCCGTGCTGCTGATCGCGACGGAATTGGCGCGGATGGGGCTGCGGATTGCGGTGCTCGATGCCGATCCACAGCATTGGATCTCGCGCTGGCACCAGCAACTCGGGGCCAACTGCCCGGAGCGGTTGCAGGTTGTTCCCTATGTTTCTCCGGCCAGTCTTGAGCGCGAGATCAAGCGGTGGCAGCCTGCCGTCGATCTCGTCATCCTTGACCTTCCCGGGCATCGCAGCCCGTTGATTGCCCAGGCAATGGGCCATTCCGATTATGTGTTGATCCCGGCACAGGGGTCGGCGATGGATGCGCAAGGGGCGGCAACCGTGATCGATCTCCTGACATATCTGGAAGACAAGGCGGGCATCCGGATCCCGCATTCCGTCGTGCTGACACGCATCAATCCGATCATCACCACACGGGCACTGCAGGGCGTGAAGCAGCTTCTAGCCGAGAAACGGGTGCATCTGATGGCAACGCCAATCGTCGAGCGTGCCGCCTTCCGAGATGTCTTTTCCTGTGGCGAGACGCTTTACACAATGGATCCCCGCCATGTCAGCAATCTCGAACGCGCCCAGGAAAACGCACAGATGCTCGGACGGGAAGTTCTCGAACGGCTGATGCGCTACTGCACCATCGGCAAGCTGAATGTTGAAGCGCCACCGGCCGTCCGGCTCGTCGCCTGAGCCTTGATCACATCGAGACTGGCAACCTCTCAGAACAGGGCGTCGTCGAACAGCTCGTCGTCTGTCATGTGCTGGGCCGGCGGGGCTTGCATCTCCTCCGTGTCTGCACCGGCTGCGCCGAAGATCGCGCAGTGGATGTCGCGTTCGGACTTCATGGTGTAGGTCCTGAAGATCTCGGCCGAGATCCCCGAGAGGATGGGTTCGAGACCGTCACATGTCGGCTCGGCCACGATCGCCTCGGCTGCCAAGGAGACGCAGTCGCCGAGGATCACCGTCAGTTCCTGATGGAAATCCAGCCCGGCCGTTGCTTTTGCGACCTTGATTGCAATCTCCTGGCCCTTGTCTTGGAGGTCGTGCAGCTTGCCATCCAGAGCGTCACCGGCTTGCGTGACATGGGCAAGTGCGATCTCGATGCGGGCGACGAGGTCGGGATCGCGTTCGCCGCTCTCGCCTGTTTCGGACTTGCTGAGGCCGGCCGCCTGCTCATCGAGAAGTCGCAGATGGCCGAGGGCGCGATCGGTGACGTCGTCGAGCCTGGCCGAAAAGGTGCGCAGTTCATTGGTGACGACATTGATTGCGCGGCTCTCTTCGCCAAGCTTGCTGCAGCGCAGGTTGGTGTTGAGCGCCATGTACTGGATATCCGTGCGAACGATCTGGATCGTCTCGACACTCTCGACAAGATCCTTCACCATGCCGCCGACCGTGGCGCTCAAGCGCTGCGCTTCGCCGGCAGACTGCTCGATCCCGCCCACCAAGCTTCGCGCTGTTTCCAGGCTTTCCCGCACAAGCCCCATGGCCGATCGGTTCGCAGCCTCACTGGTCGTCGGCAGCATGGAATTCTGCAGGTCCATAAGAACCGTCACATCGTTGGAGAAGGCGCCGATATTGCTGACAATGGTGGCACATTCGGCCCGGAATTCTTCCGACATGGCAATCAGTTGATCCCGCACCAACTGGGTGACCAAGAGGATCACGCGCTCACGGTCTTCAGCTGACAGGTCATGCGCTGCTGCGGTCGCCAGATGCCCCTCGGCAATATCGAAAGCGGTCTGGCAATGCTCCAGCCGCTGACGGGTGACGTCGCCGATCTGCAGCGACGACAGCGTGCTGGCGAGCCGACCCTGAACCTTCATCGCAAGTCCCGTCACCTGCGCCGCCAACTGAGCAAGCGAGTTGCGCTGGGTCTGGATGGCATTGGCGTTGCGACCCAGGTCTTCGACGATCGCGGGGATGGCGTGGTCGTGGCGGGTCAGCCCGTCGCTTCCGGTCCGGGCGCGATCGATCAGACCCTGAAGCGCGCTGATGCGCTCGCCGAAGGACTTCACCTCCTGGGTCGCGAACTGGATTCGCTCGACGATCTCTTCGGCAAAGCCGGCGAAATCGGCAATCCCTGCGCCGGTGATCTTGGCTGTGACGGCGAAGGTGCGCAGATAACGCAGCGTGTCCTCCATCGCCAGCACCTCGTTTGACAGGGCCTGGCCATAGTCGCCGATCAGGACGAAGCGCTCTCGCATATCCTGCTGCTGGGCGGGAAGGTCCGCGATCAGTGCTGCGGTGGACAGGAGCTCTTCCGTTGCTTCCGCCGCCTCGTCTTCGCGCAGGGCGTCAGAGATGCCGCCAAGCGACGTCAGCAGTCCGCCGAAAACGTCGAGGACCGCCACTAGCACGGTGCCGCCATCGAGAAAGCGTTGCTCGATCTGGGCCAATGCTTCGCCCAGTCTGGTGCGGATGGTGACCGTCGGGGAGACATGGCGCTCGGTCTGTTTCGCTCGCTGGGTGTTCATCTCGAACCCTCTTTGCTCATATTCATTCTGTCTGCTTGGCGGTGGCCATCCACGGGACAGGTCAACCAAGATGCCTTCGGTCTGCGGCCATTATTTCACGGGCGATCTGCTCGAGAGGCACGATGCGATCGACGCCACCCCGTGCAATCGCCTCCTTCGGCATGCCGAAGACGATCGATGTCGCTTCGTCTTGGGCCACGGTGAAGGCCCCGGCTTTGTGCATTTCGTCCATGCCGCGCGCACCGTCGTCGCCCATGCCGGTCATGATGACACCCATGGCATTCGAACCTGCCGCGCGGGCAGCGGAGCGGAAAAGGACGTCGACCGAGGGTCGGTGGCGCGAGACGAGCGGGCCTTCCTTGATACCCACCATGTAACGGGCACCCTAGCGCTCGAGCAGCATATGACGGCCGCCGGGCGCAATCAGCACGTGGCCGCGCAGGACCGGATCGCCGTGTACTGCCTCCTTCACTTCCACCTGGCACAGCGTGTTGAGCCGGGAGGCGAAGGCGGAGGTGAATTTTTCCGGCATGTGCTGGACAATGACGATACCCGGCGAATTGGCGGGCAGCGCGACGAGTAGTTCGCGCAACGCTTCCGTTCCGCCCGTCGAGGCGCCTATGCAAACGACCATCTCGGTTGTCTTGGCCATCGGGCGTCCGGTGGGTGGCGGCAGGACCGCATCGGCGGTGAGCTTGGCCTCGGTCGCACCCGGGAGTGGCAGGCGGCGGCGGTCCGATTTCACCCGGGCCGAAGCGGCGCCCTTGACCGTTTGGCGGATCATGGCGCCGGCTTCGGCCAGGTGATCTGCGGCGCCGATCTTCGGTTTCAGGATGATGTCGACAGCGCCTGCCTCCAGCGCCTGCATCAGGGTCTGTGATCCCGCTTCCGTAAGGGATGAACACATAACGACGGGGATCGGGTGCTGGGCCATCAGCTTGCGGAGGAAGGTTATGCCGTCCATCTTCGGCATCTCGACATCCAGCGTGACCACGTCGGGCACTTCCTCCTGAATACGCCGCGCCGCGACAAAGGGATCGGAGGCCACGCCCATGACCTCGATGTCGCCGTCGGCTTCCAGGACCTGCGTCAGCGCCTGACGGACGCTGGCTGAGTCATCGACGATCAACACGCGGATCTTTTTCGCCATCTTCAAATCAGACCTTCTGAAAGACTGTATTGGCCACCTGCCGGACGGGCAGGGCGAAGCCGGTGATGGTTTCCGAGTGGCCGACATAGAGGTAGCCGCCGGACACGAGCTTGTCGCAGAGGCGCGACAGCACCTTTTCCTGGGTCTTCTTGTCGAAATAGATCAAGACGTTGCGGCAGAAGATGACATGCATGGCATCGCCGACGCTGTAAGACGTATCCATCAGGTTAAGCCGGGCAAAACCCACCTTTGCTCTCAGTTTCGGGTGAATTCGCACCTCTCCACGAGCGGGGTCGCGTGGCTCCATCACGTAGCGCTTGCGGCGCTCGCGATCGACAGGCTCGATCATGGCTGTCGAGAAGATGCCGCGCTTGGCGACGCGCAGCACATCGGTGGAGAGATCGGTGGCGAGGATCGAGTAGTCAGGACCTCCATTTGCTTGACTGAAGTCTTCGATCACCATGGCAAGCGTATAGGGCTCGGCACCGATCGAGCAGGCCGAACTCCAGATGCGCAACCGTCTGTGACCTTTCGCGACGAGGTCGGGCAGGGCCTTATTGGTCAGGTGGTCGAAATGCGTCGGCTCGCGGAAGAAGTCGGTCTTGTTCGTGGTGACGACATCGATCAGATGGATCGCTTCACTCTCGATGCCACCGTCTTTGAACAGATAATCGCAATACTCGTTGAGCCCGTCGATGCCGACGAAGCGCAGGCGGCGACGCAGCCGCCCCTCCAGCATCGTCTTCTTGGTCACGGGCATCTTGATGCCGCTGTAGTCATAGATGTAGCGCGACAGCAGGTCGAAATTGCGGGCGCTCAGGCCGTCGCCGAGGGCAGATGCCATCGACGAACGTTCCGGGCCCGTCGTCGCGGATGTCTTCAATGCCAGAGCGATCATGCGTGTTCCAGGGAGCTGGTGGCGATGGTACCGAGCGAGCGCACGTCCGTGCCGGAAAAGAGTTTGGTCAGGTTGACGATCACGACGAAATCGCCGGCGCGGCGGACGACCCCTGCGATGTAGTCGGACTGCCAGCGGATCCCGATATCCGGGGCGGCCTCGATGGCGTCGCTGCGGAAAGACGTGACCTCGAAGACGCGGTCGGCAACGAGGCCGAGCGAAAGGGCGCGCCCGTCGATGGCCACATCGATGACGAGGATCCGCGTATGCGGAGTCTTTTGGGTCCGTAACATGCCCAGCCGCAAGCGGAGATCGATGACCGGAACCCCCTGGCCGCGCACATCGCGCAGACCGAGAAGATAATCGGGGCCATGGGGTATCCGGAAGGGGTCCTCATGATCGAGAATTTCCCTGACGACCTCGACGGGTACGGCGAAACATTCGTTTTCGAGGCTGAAAGTCACAAATTGCGATTCAGTTGCTGCATGGGCCATGAGGCTCACTCCTTTGGGTCACCGCCGTCGGATCCTGCACTGCACCAGAGGGACACGGTGTGCAGGATCGTGAAGTTCACCGGCCCGCCTCAGAAGAGCGAAGGGCCAGTGATGTGTTGTCGTTTTCTGGCCGGGTCAGGCCGTCTGGCGAAACTCGTCGTCGTCGCCATCCGGGCCACCCATGCTCATATCAAGGGCAAAACCTGGGCCCTTCGAAGCGGCAAGACCCGCTCTGGATGCCGTCCGCTTTGCCTGAACCGGGTTTGCCATTTTTGCCGCAACGGCCTTCAACTGCTTCGCCGGCTGAGAGCTGCTCTGCCGCGATGCTGCATCCACCTTGAAGAAGGCGATCGAGGCCTGGAGTTCTTCTGCCTGTGCTGCCAGTTCTTCAGATGTTGCCGACATTTCTTCGGACGCGCCGGCATTCTGCTGGGTCACCTTATCGAGCTGCTGGATCGCCTCGTTGATCTGGCTCGATCCGATGTCCTGCTCGCGGCAGGCGGCCGAGATTTCC
>NZ_LMJE01000012.1 GCF_001429245.1 Rhizobium sp. Root274 | reverse complement strand
GACGGGCAGGAACATCGCCTATGTGGCGGCGGCTTCGGCATTTTCGGCCATGGCAATGTGACCTGTCTCGGCGAGGCGCTTTATCCGCTGCAGGCCGAGCTGCCACTTTATCGCGGCCAGAACGAGCAAAGCATGGGGTTTGCAGCCGCCGCCTATGCCAAGCAATGGCTCCGTCAGCGCTTCATGTTCTGTACTGCCAGCGCCGGGCCCGGGACCGCAAACCTTCTGACCAGCGCAGCACTTGCCCATGCCAACCGGCTGCCGGTGCTGTTCCTGTGCGGTGACACCTTCCTGACCCGTCTGCCGGATCCTGTGCTGCAACAGATGGAGCACTTTGGCGATCCGAGCCTCGGCCTGAACGATGCATTCAAATCCGTCAGCCGCTATTGGGATCGCATCACCCACCCGGCACAGGTGTTGCAGAGCCTACCATCAGCGATTGCCACGCTGATTGATCCGGCCGATTGCGGACCGGCCTTTTTAGGGCTGCCGCAGGATGTACAAGGCTGGGCCTTTGACTATCCGGAAGCTTTTTTCGAAAAGCGCATCAACCGGATCCGCCGGCAGATGCCGGATGCGGTGGAACTGGCCGAAGCTGCCCGGCTGCTGCGGTCGGCGCAACGGCCCGTCATCATCGCTGGCGGTGGCGTGCAATATTCGCGGGCGGTCACCGAATTGACGCGCTTTGCCGAGGCACACGCCATTCCCGTGATCGAGACCATCGCCGGACGTGCCAACATGCTGGCGACTCATCCGCTCAATATCGGCCCAATCGGCGTGACCGGGTCAACCAGCGCCAACCAGGTGGCTGAAGAAGCCGATGTGATCCTGTCCGTCGGTTGCCGACTTCAGGATTTCACCACGGGCTCCTGGACGGCTTTTTCCAAGACGGCCCGGCTGCTCTCGCTGAATGTTGCCCGGCATGATGCGGGCAAGCATCGTGCCTTGCCGGTCGTCGGCGATGCGAAGCTGGGGCTTGAAGCGCTTTCCTCGGCGCTGGCCGGCTATCGATCCCCAGACGAGTGGACCGCGTCAGCCAGGGAGGCCCGGAGGGGGTGGGACGTTTACGTCGCAGGCAATGTGACCGCCGGCAACCGGCCCAATTCCTATGCGCAGGCGATCGGCGTGGTGAATGCGCTGTGCGACCCGCGCGATCGCATCGTCGCTGCAGCCGGTGGCCTGCCGGCGGAGGTGACCGCGAACTGGCGCACGCTGGGGATTGGCACTGTCGATGTCGAATTCGGCTTCAGCTGCATGGGTTACGAGATAGCCGGCGGCTGGGGTGCACGAATCGCACAATGCGAGCGCGAGCCGAACCAGGATACGATCGTCTTCACCGGAGATGGTTCTTATCTGCTGATGAATTCCGATATCTATTCCTCGGTACTGACCGACAAGAAGCTGATCATCTTGGTGTTGGATAATGGCGGCTTTGCCGTCATCAACAAACTCCAGAATAATACGGGCCAGCCAAGCTTCAACAATCTGCTCGTTGATTGTCCGACGGTCGCCGAACCCTTTCGGGTCGATTTCGAGGCTCATGCGCGGGCCATGGGGGCAATTGCCGAATCGGTTGCCAATCCGGCAGAACTTGCCGAGGCTTTCAAGCGCGCCAAGGCGGCCAAGCGGACCAGCGTGATCTGCATGACAGTCGATGCCTATGAGGGCTGGACTACCGAGGGCCATACCTGGTGGGAGATCGGCACTCCGGCGGTCTCGCAGGACCCGCGCGTGGCGCTGGCCCACGAACACTGGGAATCCTCCCGCCACAAGCAGCGGCAAGGCATCTGACATGAACCTTTCGGGCAACCGATTCCTGGTCATCGGCCGAGCCGGCATGGACCTCTATGCCGATCCGCCCAATACGCGCAGCGAGGATGCAACGCAATTTTCGGCGAGCCTTGGCGGTTCTTCAGCCAACATCGCCGTAGCACTTGCCCGGCATGGCGGTTCCTGCAGCCTTGTCACCTGCGTCTCCGACGATGCCGTGGGGCGCTTCTGCCTGAATCAGCTCGATCATTACGGCATCGATCGCCGCCATGTGCGGGCCGTCGGCGGCGAGGCGCGCAATTCGCTGGCGGTGGTGGAAACACGGATCGAGGATCACCAGTCGGTNGCCTTGTTACCTGCGTCTCCGACGATGCGGTGGGTCGCTTCTGCCTGAAYCAGCTCGAYCATTACGGCATCGATCGCCGCCATGTGCGGGCCGTCGGCGGCGAGGCGCGCAATTCGCTGGCGGTGGTGGAAACACGGATCGAGGATCACCAGTCGGTCATTTACCGCAATGGCGCGGCCGATTTCGAAATGTCGGAGGCGGATGTCGTGGGCATTGACTATGCCGTCTTTTCCGCACTGATCACCACCGGCACGGTGCTCGCCGCCGAACCGTCCCGCGGTGCGGCCTTCCGCAGCTTCGAACTGGCGCGCGCTGCCGGCCTGCCGCTGATCTTCGATGTCGACTACCGTCCCTACAGCTGGCCATCGCCTCAGGTCGCCGCGCAGACCTATTCGCGCGCCGCTGCACAATGCGACGTGATCGTCGGCAATGATGTCGAATTCGGCTTCATGGCCGGCGACTATTCAAAGGGTCTCGACAAGGCCCGCCGCCTTGCGCGCGACGGTGCAGGCATTGTGATCTACAAGATGGGCGAAGGCGGAGCGATCACCATCACGCCCATGGAAGAGATCCGCAGCAAGGCGACACCATCCGCCCCGGCGCCGTGGTCGATTCTCGACAAGGCCCGCCGCCTTGCGCGCGACGGTGCAGGCATTGTGATCTACAAGATGGGCGAAGGCGGAGCGATCACCATCACGCCCATGGAAGAGATCCGCAGTGGCGTTTTCCCTGTCAGGGCCATCAAGCCGACAGGAGCCGGAGACAGCTTTCTGGGCGGCCTCGTTGCCGCACTTGCAGCAGGCTTCAGCTTGCGCGATGCCGTGCTCCGAGGCTCGGCCTGTGCCGCCATCGTGGTCAGCCGCGTCGGCTGTGCCCCTGCCATGCCGACCACTGCCGAGCTTGAACAGTTCCTCGCCACCCATCCAAGCCTGAGCGAGGCCTGAAAGGACGAGCGCATGCACATCGCCCCCTTCGACAACCAGAACATGCCGATCGTCGATATCGACGATCCGACCGTTCCGCTCAACTATTTCAACATCGTCAAAATGAAGAAGGGCGAAAGCTTCCAATACCAGGTACCGGGCTTCGAAACGGGCATCGTTCCGGCAACGGGATCGGTCGAAATTTCGGTCGAAGGAGTTTCGTTCGCCGCGATTGGCAAGCGCGGTATCGACGTCTGGGACGGCGAGCCGGAAGGGGTCTACATTCCCTCAGGGGCCAGCGTGACGATCACCTGTGTCTCCGACACGACCGAAACGTTCATTGCCGGCGCACGCTACGACAAGGTCCTCGATCCGTTCGAGGTGCGCGCCGCCGATATCGATATGGTGCAGTATGGGTCTGACGACACCAAGACCCATCGCAGGATCAAGCATATACTGGGAACGAAATACAATGGCCGCGTGGGGCGCTTGCTGGTCAGCGAGTTGTTCACGGTCGGTCAGGGCGGCTGGTCTGGCTTTCCGAGCCACAAACATGACACGGATCGTCTCCCGCTGGAGACCCGCCACGACGAGACCTACAATTTCCGTTTCCGCCCGGATCACGGCTCTGGCCTGCAGATGCTGCAGCGCGACGACGGGAAGCCGGGCGATGCCTACCACATCGTCAACGGGTCGACGATCTGTCTCGACCGTGGCTACCATCCCTGCTGCGTGCTGCCGGGCTACGAGATGTACTACTTCACGATCCTCGCCGGTCTCAGCCAGCGCAGTCTGGTACAGTATTTCCAGCCAAGCCATGCGGCCCAGCTGGAGACCATTCCCGGCATCAAAGACATGATCGCAAAGTTCAAATGAGCCTCGTGACGCTGGCCGACGTCCTACAACCCGCCCTCAGAGGGGGATATGCCGTGGCGGGCCTGGTGGCACTCGGCTGGGAAGACATGCGCGCCTTCGTGGCGGCAGCAGAAGCTGAGCAGTGCCCCGTGATCCTGCAGGCCGGCCCTGGCTGCCGCGCTCATACGCCGCTGCCCGTTCTTGGCGCGATGTTCCGGCATCTGGCAGAATCGGCCGGAACCCCGGTGGTCGCCCACCTCGATCACGGGTACTCGCTTGCAGAATGCCGGCAGGCGATAGATTGCGGCTTCACCTCGCTGATGTTCGATGGATCGCGCATGCCGCTCAACCAGAACATCGACGAGACCGCGGCAATTGCCGAACTTGCCCATGCGGCGGGACTGTCCTGCGAGGGCGAGATCGGATTTGTGGGCTATGCGGGTGGTGAGGGATCAGCGGGCACCGACCCGCAGGAAGCCGCGCGCTTTGCCTGCGAGACCAATATCGATGCCATGGCGATATCGGTCGGCAATGTGCACCTTCAGCAAACCACGATGAGCGTTGGTCTCGACCTGACCAGCATCCGGGCCATTGAGGCGGTGACAAAAGTACCGTTGGTCATCCATGGCGGATCAGGCGTTCCAATTGACCAGCGCATCTTCCTGTCGCACCACTCCAACATTTGCAAGTTCAACATCGGAACCGAGTTGAGGATGGTCTTTGGGAACGCGCTACGCAAGGCCGTCAATCGTGACGCCGATCGCTTCGATCGTATCGCGATCCTGCAGGAGACCCATGAGCCGGTGGTCGAAGCCACCCGCAGCATTCTGCGCGCGTTAAACCGAGGAACTGTTGAAGGGCGTTAAAGCATTTATTGATGCAGCATCAGATTAACCGGAGGCAATTGTGCTGATTCTGATTTGAAAAAAGCCGGACCATCGACGTATTGCCTCTGTCGTCGTGGCGCTCCCGTGTAGAACCTGGCCCATGGTGCATCCCTCCATTCCTGGGAAAATAGTGCACCATCAGATCGGGGATCAAACATCAAAGGCCGAATGGCTACGTCTGCGATTGGTTGCTAGGCAACCTGGTTCGTCATCGTGTGAGGATTGACAACACATCCCAGATTTTACTCAGCATAAGGCGGTCTTGGCTAGCTGCTCAAATCTTACGATCGAGGTGTTCCGCGAAAGCGGAAAGAATGTCAGCATAACTGTCGGCTGCTCGTCTCAAAGGCGCCATGGTTAAGCTGACGCGATTTCTGAACTTAGGTCTAAGGCTCGCACTCAACAACCCAGTTGCTGTTTGCGAAGTAGCATGGTTTCCCCTATTTGCTGCTGCATCAACTGCGCCCGGCGGGAGGTGTAATCACACCGCGCATGACAGCAAAGACGGCTCCGACCAGGCCTCCCGTGACAATGCCGGCAGACCCACCCGCAAAGGCCGCCACGAGACAATTGCCAATGAGCGCCAGACTGAAGCTAGGCGTTAGGTAGACGGCTGCGGCAATGCCGACGAGCGCGCCGACAACGCCGAACACGAACCCCATTCCCGTGACCGCATCGGACGGATCGATGACGATGACCCGCTGATGATCGGCTGACGCCTGCGGACCAGCAAGCCCATCTTCAATTGTCGTCTTGTCACTTTGCATGCTCGTCTCCCACAACCCATGGCCGTCCTGTTGAGCGCTCAACCGATTTCATCATTGTCATCGAGCAGAATCCGAACAGCCGCACCGTCCAGATCATCATACTGCTTGGCGTTGACTGACCACAGGAAGGCGAGCAAACCCGTGATCCCCATGGCCACGGAAATCAGAACAAGCATGATCATTGCCATGACAGATCTCCGCCAAATGCTCTGACTGCCGATATGTTTCCCGCACAGAGCATGCCCATCATCGCATCTCCCGATAGGCGTGCCAGGTCGCATGGCCGAGCCAGGGGAAGATGACAATCAGTCCGAGAAGTCCGGTGGCGAGGCAGGCCAGGAATAGCGCAAGGACAATAGCGCCCCATGTCAAAGTGACGCGAAGGTTGTTCCACACCATCGTCGTGCTGATGCCCATGGCCGTGAAGGCATCGATCTGGCGATCCAGCAGCATAGGGATCGAAAAGACGCTGATGGCAAAGGCGAAGCCGGCAAAGAGCGAGCCTATAAAACCGCCGACGAAAAGCATCGCCCATCCTGTGGGCGTGGTGAAAAGCATGGTGGCGATCTGGTCAAGGCCAGGAAATGGCTGAAGGCCAAAGAACAAAGCGTAGACCAGTACCGCGGCCCGCATCCAAAGCAGGATAAGCATGACGAGCAGCATTCCGGTAAAGAACACCTGGGCGCCAGCCTTTGGCCGAACCGACACCATCGTGCTAAACGAGAAAGGCGCGCCCAATTCGAGGTTACGGCTCTTGAGATACAGACCGGATGCGATAATCGGTCCGACGATCAAGAAGCCCGACAGCGCCGGGAACAGGAAATAATCGCGGCCGGTGCTGAACATGTAACCGATGAAAACGATCGAGGCGACGCAAACGAGTGCGCCGTAAAGAAGACTGGGGATCGGTGTGATCCACAAATCCTTCCAACCGAGCGACAGCCATCGCAAGGGCGCATCGGCGGACAGATTGCGCTTCCATTGGATGTTGCGGGTTTCCTGGATGTCCGAAACCTCGGAAATCAAACCGGCCGCCTGGTCTTTTCCGCTCATCTTCCTATCCTTTCAACATGCCGGTTTGGCTGCGCGAAACTGGCCAGGCTCAACGCTCTTGTCCTTCAGATGGGCGACGCAGTCCGGCTGGCTAGAAATGGCGACATAAGCCAGATGGGCATTCGCTGCGATCAGCACCACGGCGATCACCGTGGCCAGAAGCCATTTCGTTGGAAACCGTGTCACTGCTTGGGTCGCCCGATTTTTCACTCATGGCTCCCTCTGTCCGAGCGCATGCACGTAAAGCGCCAGAACCTTGATCTCGATTGGCGACAACCGTTCGTCCCAGTTCGGCATATGGCCCTGTCGACCACCGTGAATGGTGTTGATAAGCGTCTGCAGGGTGCCGCCATAGATCCACGTCTGATCCGTGAGGTTCGGCGCCCCGAGTTCCATATTGCCCTTGCCATCGTCTCCATGGCAGGCAGCACAATTCGTCTGAAACACCTCAAGCCCTGCATCCACCCGCTCTACGTTCTCGGGCGTTGAGGCATCAGGCTCACTGAGCGTCCTGACATAAAGCGAGACATCCCTGATTTGCTGACGATCAAGGATCTCGTCGCGGCCAAAAGCCGGCATCTGCCCGACACGCGTATCGGGATGCCGCGAATTGACCCCGACAATCAAGGTCTGGGCTATCTGCTCGGCACTCCCGCCCCATATCCAGTCGCCATCGGTCAGATTGGGATAATTTGCGCCGCCTTTGCCGTCTCGGCCGTGACAGGCGGCACAATTGTCTCCAAACAACTGGTGACCATTGGAGCGTACCTTCGCCATCAGCGCTTCGTCTGCCCGAATTTCGTCAAAGGACATGGTCTCGATCCTGCTGACCCATGGAACTTTGGCGGCTTCGCCCTCCAGCAGACTTTTCTCGACCGTGGTTCTCTGATCCTTACCCAAAATGCCCTTGGTGTATGTCGCGCCCAACGGCCATGACGGCATGAGAAACCACCAGAGCACCGCGAACAAATGAGTAGCGATCAGGAACAGCAACACCCCTTTGGGGATTGGCGTGTCCAACTCACGGATGCCGTTCCACACATGCCCGGTTGTCTTCCGACCGGTGACTGGATCAACGTCTTTCAACTCCACGGCCGATCCTCCTTGTCGAAGACTTGCTGCTCGGCATTCCTGAAGCGCTGCTTATTCGACGGCAGAAACGTGTAGATCATCACGCAGATCGAAAACCCGATCAGATAGAACAGGCCCCACGTTTTGGCGGTTTCGACCAGAGTATCGTGATTGATATCCATTGCGTCCTCAATTCGTTGGATCAGGCATCTGTTCGGAGGCGGCGGTGTTCTCGTAGGCGGCCCTCGTTAATTGACCGAGGACCTGCAGGTAGGCGACCAAGGCGTCCATCTCGGTCAGGTTGGTCGCGACGCCATCGAAGGCAGAGATCTGGGTGGCCTCGCCGTAGCGCTCAGCAACGCCAGAGGCCTGATCCGTGTCTGGCATCGCCTGGCCATAGGCATCGGCTGTGGCGTTGATGATCATCTCATCCGTATAGGGAACGCCGACGGCTTGCTGGGCTCGAAGCTTGAGCGACAACTCATCGACCCTGAGCGGTGTCGTGCCAAGCCACCGATAGGAGGGCATGTTGGATTCCGGCACGACGTCGCGCGGATTGTTTAGATGCGTGACATGCCAGAGATCGGAATACTTGCCGCCGATCCGAGCAAGATCGGGTCCTGTCCGCTTTGACCCCCACAACATGGGATGGTCATATTGCGACTCCACCGCAAGTGAATAGGGACCATAGCGCTCCACTTCGTCACGGAGGGTACGGATCATCTGACTATGACACGCATAACAACCCTCGCGGACATAGATATCGCGACCTGAGAGTTCCAAGGGTGTGTAGAGGCGCATGTCGGCTACATCTTCGACTGTTTCGTCGATGGTAAACAGCGGGGCTATTTCAACGATGCCCCCCACACTGGCGGCCGCAATGATGGCCAGCATGAAACCGATTGCCGATCGTTCGAGCTTTCCGTGCATGTCTGACATGGTTTACTCCGCAGCCGATGGGGCGGTATGGTCGGACTGATCCGCCCCGAGCGGCAGGTCTTCACGGGACTCATCCAACATCACCCGAGGCATCCTCACCGTCATCCAGACATTGTAGGACGCAATAATGGCGCCGAGCAGGAAGAGCAGGCCACCGAAGGCGCGGGCGATATAATAGGGATACATTTCGACCAGACTGTCGACGAACGAGTAGACCAGCGTGTTGTCCGGGGAATAGGTCCGCCACATCAGGCCCTGGATAATTCCGGAATTCCACATGGCAAAGACGTAGATCAGCGTGCCGATCAGCGCGAGCCAGAAATGGACCTCGACAAGGGTGCCCGAATACATCCGCTCCCGCTTCCAGATGGCTGGAACCAGCGTGTAGAGCGAACCGAAGGTGATCATCGCCACCCAACCCAAAGCGCCCGAATGCACATGGCCGACAGTCCAGTCGGTGTAGTGGGACAGCGAGTTGACCGGGCGGATCGCGAGAAACGAGCCTTCAAAAGTTGATAGCCCATAGAAGAACGCCGCCATCATGATGAAACGCAGCGTCGCGTCATCGCGCACCTTGTGCCAGGCGCCGTTGAGCGTCAGCAGCGCATTGCCGGCCGAGGCCCAGGATGGCACCAGCAGCATGACCGAAAAGGTCATGCCAAGATTCTGTACCCAATGTGGCAGGGCCGTATAATGGAGGTGGTGGGATCCGGCCCACATGTAGAAGAAGGTGATACCCCAGAAACTCAGGATCGACAGGCGATAGGAGAAAATCGGCCGATCCGCACGCTTTGGCAGGTAGTAGTAGAGCATGCCTAGGAAGCCGGCCGTGAGAAAGAAGGCAACGGCATTGTGCCCGTACCACCATTGAACCATGGAATCCTGGACACCCGCCCAGATCGTATAGCTCTTGGAATGAGCAAGGGAGATCGGCACCGCGAGATTGTTCACGATGTGCAGAATGGCAACCACGAGGATGAAGGCCAGATAATACCAATTGGCCACGTAGATGTGCGGCTCTTTGCGTTGCGCCAGCGTGCGGACGTAGAGGACAAGGTAGGTCACCCAGACGATGACCAGCCAGATATCGGCATACCACTCGGCCTCGGCATATTCCTTGGACTGGGTCACGCCGAGAAAATAGCCAGACACGGCAATCAGACAGAAGAGGTTGAAACCGAACAGCACAAACCAGGGCGAGAGCTGCCCTGCAAGACGGGCGCGCGAGGTTCGCTGAACCACATGGTAGGACGTCGTGATCAGTGCATTGCCGCCGAACCCAAATATGACACCGGTAGTATGAGCGGGGCGGATTCGTCCAAAGCTTGCCCAGGATGTATCAAAATTCAAGCCTGGCCAGGCAAGCTGGGAGGCGGCCCAAACGCCGATGAACATTCCGAAGATCGCCCAGGCGAGAGTTAGGCCGACCCCGACCTTGATGGGATCATCGTAGTAGCGCTTAAATCTGGCCGGGTCAGGCTCTGGAGCAAAGCTTCCAGACATCAGCAGGACCAGAAGTCCCAAGCTGTAGAAAAGGACCATTGCTCCGTGCACACCGAGCGTATCAGCCCGACCGGCTGCGGCCATGGCAATGCCTACGATGGCCATGACAACAAGAATGACCGCGCCCAAACTCCGTTCGCCCGATGTCAACTGGCCCATTGGTCTGCCTTCTTTGAGAGTTGATCGGACTGCCGATTGGCCGCCTGCCTAGAAAATAGTCAGATCGCCCATCAGTTAATCGGCCCTCTGCCGGATCATAGGTCTTATACAATTTTTCGTGAAGCACTTAATGTTTAGGGGCCTAGAATTTGTTGGTCTGCGGGGGCACGGTTCGCAACGCTAGCGGGAAGCAAGCAAGACGAACTACAAGGAAAGACATTCGACCGATACTGCGGCTGACGCATGAACAGGGCCAATCGGTTCGCGCTGTTTCGGAACGCCTCAAGATCAGCAAAACCTCTGCGGCGACGTATCCGCTGCGAGCGAAGGAGACCGGACTCTCGGTTGGCCGGTACCTGCAAGTCTCGATGACGATGCCGCGCTCGAGCGACATCTTTTCCGGCGCTTTGACCGCCACAGGATCTGGTCGAGCCGGATTGGCGGCCAGTTTTCGCCCGACTGAATCGCAAAGACGTGACCCTGATGCTGCTCTGGCAGGAGAACAAGATAGCGATGCCCTGTCTGCGCACCTTGTCAATCATTGCCAGCAAATCGGCGGTCTGGCGCACGCCGAGTACCGAGGTTGGTTCGTCAAGGATCAGCACCTTCGCCCCGAAATGCACGCGCGGGCAATGGCCACTCTCTGGCGCTCGCCGCTTGCGACCGCTTCAGAAAGCGCCACCAGGTCAATCCCTTCGAACTCCGCACCATCTTTCCGAAAGAAGCATTGGTCTCCCAAAACTGTTCTCCCGGCGCCCGCGCTCATGGCTCGCTGCATGTCCTGCCGGACAGCCGAACTTTAACGATCCTTCATAACCCTTCCACCTCCTCGTAAGGTGGGCCTCTCTATTCTCCCCCCTCATGGAGCCGACGGCTCGATTTTTGAAGGAGATTTTGAATTGACACGCATGAACATGAACAATCCGAAACTCAAGACGATCTTGAAGGGCTCGGCGGCAGCTGGTCTTGCGACAGTTATGATGTACGGCGGAGCAGCTGGCTATGTTGCTCAGGCTTTCGCCGAACCGGTGCAGGTGGAAGCCGAAGCGGCGGTGCCCGGATTTTCTGAAGTCGTCACTGCCGTCTCGCCAGCGGTCGTTTCAGTCCGCGTGAAGGGGGATGTGAAACAGGTATCCGAGCAAATGCCTGGGTTCGGGTCTGGAAACGGACTGGAAGATTTGCCTGAAAACCATCCGCTGCGGCGCTTCTTCGATCAGTTCGGCCCCAGCTTCAGGGGCATGCCCGGCGGAGACAATGACGCGCCACGGCAGGCGCGGCCAATGTCGCAGGGTTCTGGCTTCTTCATTTCTGAAGACGGCTACCTCGTCACCAACAATCACGTCGTAGAGGACGGCACCGAGTTCAGCGTTCTGCTTGACGACGGAACCGAACTCGATGCGAAGCTGATTGGGAAGGACAGCCGAACAGATCTCGCCGTGCTGAAGGTCGATGCCAAGCGGAAGTTCACCTATGTCGAGTTCGCAACCGACAAGAAGGCTCGGGTCGGCGATTGGGTCGTGGCCGTTGGCAATCCTTTTGGTCTCGGCGGGTCAGTCACAGCCGGCATCGTGTCAGCGCTTGGCCGCGACATCGGGAGTGGTCCCTACGACGACTACATCCAGATCGACGCGGCGGTAAACCGAGGTAACTCCGGTGGCCCAGCATTCAACCTCAGTGGTGAAGTTGTCGGCATCAACACCGCGATCTTCTCACCGTCCGGGGGCAATGTCGGCATAGCCTTCGCGATCCCCTCCTACGTGGCGCAGGACGTAGTTCAGGACCTGATCGATGACGGCCAGGTGCAACGCGGCTGGCTAGGAGTTCAGATTCAGCCGGTGGATGCAGAAGTCGCTGAGTCGCTCGGGCTCGAAAAGGATCAGGGCGCCCTTGTTGTCGAACCACAGGAAGGATCCCCCGGCGCCAAGGCTGGTCTCAAGGCAGGCGATGTAATCACCGCTTTTGACGGTAAACCAGTCAAGAGCGCCCGCGATCTCTCAGTCAAGGTTGCGTCAGCCGGTCCCTCAACCGAAGTTGATCTGTCGGTCTGGCGTGAAGGCGAGACCAAGTCGATCGAGGTGACCTTGGGCGATCTGGCCAATGCAAACGGCACGAATGAGCCAGAACAAACCCCCGCCTCTACCAAGCAGGAATCGCTCCCCAGTCTTGGCCTGACCGTGGCGCCATCCGAGCAAGGAGCCGGTTTGCTAATTGCGAAAGTCGACCCTGACTCTGAGGCCGCGGCACGCGGCATCTCTGAGGGCGAACGCATCGCGTCAATCAATAACACTGAAGTCACGAATGTGGCACGGGCCAAGGAAATCCTGGCAGATGCCCGCAAAACGGACCGAGATCACGCACTCTTCCAGATCGATGGTGAGCGCGGCAGCCGCTTCGTCGCACTTCCTATCGAACAAGGCTGACTGTGATCAAAATTGAGAAGATTGGCTCGGGAGTGGCCCGAGCCTTTCTCGTTTTTCAGTGAGGCTCGAGCTCGCTATCTGAAGACCTCGCCGGGATAGACACCCCAAAGTCCTACCTGTTCAACATATCCCCCTAGCTTGGGGGCATCGATTACAATGTTGCACCAATTTCCATTGCAGCTCTTAACGCTGACAAACACGCCGGGCTCGAGGTTTGCGACGGCATCCGATTTATTTGTGGCTGCGCTCCTCAGAGCGATCAGACTTTTGCCCCATGGACTGACAATGGCAGTTCTGCGCCCGGATAGAAGCGTATGATACATCCACCCTTCAGCGCTCGTCCAATCCCGAACCTTCCGCCAGTTGCCATACTCGGCGGTGATTTCAAGCGGAATGTCATGCGCTAAGTACTCCCATATTATCGGGTAATGAACCCCCGGGCCGGCTCGAAGGCGCGCCCTGTTCGCCTTGAGAGAGACGAAGCGGGGAACGGTCAATCCTGTAACATGGCCAACACGTCCAGCCTGGGCCTGGGCTTGCATCAGTGGCGCACCGTGGAGGAATGCCGCCAGTGAGAGAGACAAAATCATGAAGCCATTCTTATGACTCCTGAAAGACCTTAGAACTGATGCCATTCGACGACGTTTACTTCCTCTACGCTGGTCACGCATGCTGAGTGACAAAACTGACTACGTCTGCGCCTCGATGGAAGGACGCACCGCATAACAGTCAATTTGTGCGTCCCTCAGCGCAGCACATGCGTTGCGCGCTTCTTCCTTTGATTCAAAACCGCTGAACCGAGCGCGGTGGTAAACAGTGCCATCGATTTCGAAGGGCTGGACGAACGCCGCCTTTCTGCCGATCAGCTCTTCTGCACTGCTCCTAATGCGAGCCAGGATTTCGCGCGCCTGCCTCGCAGTTGGCATAGACGCGACCTGTATTATCCACTGGCTCCCAACTGAACCGGTCGACAGGTGGTCAATCCCCGGCCTCCTCCCTTCGTTGGCAGAGGCGGGGCCAGAGGATGTGAGCTCGACCCTTGTTGCTCCAACCAACGGCATATCGCTGTTGGCAGCAAGCACGCGATTTGGACGCGGCTCTGGCACCGGTGCATCGCCCAAGGTCTTAAATCTTCCGGCAACCAGCAGGTCAGAACCGGGTTTCGAGATTTCAAACTGGTCCGGTCCCGTGGACGCTTTCTTCAAAAAACGGTCAATCAGGTCCATCATATGGGCGTTTCTGCTGCGTCCACTTCGTCCACCCATAACGACTGCAACGATGCTGCGCCCTTCGCTTTCCAACGAGGTCACAAGATTAAAGCCCGATGCTC
This sequence comes from Rhizobium sp. Root274, assembly GCF_001429245.1. Lineage (GTDB taxonomy): Bacteria > Pseudomonadota > Alphaproteobacteria > Rhizobiales > Rhizobiaceae > Allorhizobium. The sequence continues at coordinate 65,937 of NZ_LMJE01000012.1, read as the reverse complement.
GGATGAAGCCCGTCTTGATACCGTCGACGCCTTTCACCTTCCCAAGAAGGCGATTGTGGTTCCCGTAAGTCCGACCATTGTAAGTAAAGGAGCGGGTTCGGAAATAATCATAGTACTCAGGAAAATGGTCTCTAAGCGCCATACCCAGCCGTGCCATATCGCTTGCTGTGGTACGTTGCCTTGAATTGGGTAGCCCATGAGCGTTGTTGAAGGTGGTTGATTTCATTCCAAGGCTGCGCGCGGTCGACGTCATCTTTGCAGCGAAGGCGGCTTCCGACCCCTCAAGGAACTCACCCAAAACAGTTGCAGCGTCGTTCGCTGAACGGGTCACCAGACCTAGAATTGCCTGCTCTACCGTGATGCTCTGGCCGGCTCTTAATCCGAGTTTGGTGGGCACCTCTGCGGCCGCATTGCGTGAGACGGGCATGCGTGTCCGCTTGGAAATCTGACCCCGCTGGAGCGCATCGAACGTCAGATACAATGTCATCATTTTGGTCAATGAAGCGGGGAACCGTGGCGCATCTGCCTGGTCGGCATAGAGCGTTCTGCCCGTCTTTGCGTCAATCACTATCCCGGCATATTTGACGTTGGCATGCGAATGAACTGGTGTCAGGCCTGTGCTGATGACGCCTGCCATCGCGAGAAACAAGCCGCGACGTGCAACACCACGCCACCGACCCAGGACTTTCGCTATCATATCGTGCCTCCTGTTTTGAGATCCAAAGCCGCATCTGTGCGGCGTGTCTACGACCAGGAAGCTAGGCGTCGCTGAGTTACGAAATGGTTTACGAATTGTGAATTTTGCGGATGTGCTTGCTTGTGCCTATATGCGGAGATGGCGCCTTGAGATCACATCGCTGTCAGATGCAACGGAAGAGACCCGTTCATCCCTTCACATTGTCAAATATATTCCGGTGAAAATTCGCGCGAGGATTGACGAGCTCCGGAGTTCAATCAGTATGAACGGCGCCGCTCAAGGGCGTCCGTGCATCGCTAGTGGCTCTCCCGGGGAAAAAAGCCGCTTCTCTGGATCAGGAAAAAAACGTGGGCCGACTAGCCGGATCCGCCGACCTCGAAGGTCTGTTATAAAGCGATGCTCACGTGGCGTGGACACATGCGGGTCACTTGATCTTTTCACGTTGATGGATTTTGTCCCGAGGCTCGGGGTTTGCCCCCGGGCAGGGGCACTGATGGCCGCCATTGCAACCACAAAGGGGATCAAGAATCGATAATCGATCATCATGCTCTGCGCTGCCCCATGTTGTGCAAATTGTTGTCTAACCGCTCGACCGCATCTTCATACCGGCCGCGTTTGAAGGGTTCTTGATTGGTCACTGCACACTGAAATTTGCAGTCGTGATCAGATCAGACCGTGCGAGTGGACGAGTAAGTCCCGGGATCCTTTGGTAGTCCACGAACCATGATCGGCGCACCTGACGGAACCCGATTATAGAGGTCGATGATATCCTGGTTCATCATGCGGACACAGCCCGAGGAAACAGATTTGCCGATAGTCCACCACTCGGGGGAACCGTGGACACGGTAAAGGGTATCGCGCCCACCACGGAAGATATAAAGCGCCCTTGCCCCGAGCGGATTTGTCAGTCCCGGCGGCATACCTCCATTGGCTGCACTGTAAGGTTCAAGTTCAGGTTGCCGCAGGATCATCTCGTGGGGAGGCGTCCATGTTGGCCATTCGCGCTTATACTGGATCACACCGTCGCCTGCCCATTCGAAACCGGCGCGCCCTAATCCGACACCGTATCGAATGGCCTTGCCGCCCTCATACACCAGGTAAAGAAAATGTTGGTTGGTGTCGACGACAAGTGTTCCCGGTCGCTCGCCGGTTGGATCGTCGACCAATTGGCGGAGGTATCTGGGGTCAATTCGCTGATAGGGTATCGCAGGCAGCGGAAACGCCTCATCAGGGACAGCTGCGTACATGGTGTCATAGATATTTGGCGTCCTCACCGGCACTGTGGCTCGGCGTGAGGTTGAAACGGTGGTTGAGCAGCCAGTTGCAGCACTCGCGGCAATCACCGCTCCCCCGAGGACGACGAATCTTCTCTTTAGAACTGTCACAAACAAACCTTCCATCCTTCCGTGACGCCCCAAATGCCAGATTGGCGCCCCAAAAGAAACGCCAGGAGGTTCACGTAAACGTCATCGAGCTCCTGGAAGAGTAGCGTTGAACACGGCAGCGAACAGGTCTTTCATCGCTGATGACGAGGACGAGCCGCGCTTCGCCACCCGTCAGTCACTGTAACTGCATGGCCTGCAGAACAAGGCCATACGAGGCTGCGTATCGACTTTGTCGAGAAGCCATTTGCCAGCTAGCCTTGCCAACGTTATCCGCCACGCGCCGGATCGGCGGTCACTCGCGCTCGAGAACCCGCGTCTGAAAGCGGTCGCCGGCAAGCGCGATGATATCGAGACGAGATTTATCAGACGAACGCCTGTAATGGTCGACCTGCGCTATTGGTGACCTGGGCCGTCAGTCGCGGCAGTCTGTCTGGGCTATGACGCGACGCTTATCCCAGAATCTGCGCCAGCTTGATCACTCCACTCAGCGGAGTACCGGCTTTGAAGGCTATGTTCGCGACAAGCGACATAGCGGCATAGGCTTTCCATATTCCACCCCACTTAATCAGCGCCTAGATGTAGCAAAAGGCATGGACGCTCCAAGCGTAGAAGCTCACCGCATCCAGAGCTTCGCCTCCACCTTCGCTATAGGCGCTGACAACATTAGACAAACCAAGAAGGCCCACGAACGCCCAGTGGCAAAATCGTGCTTTTGCGAAAGAGGCGGCCATCGATCTCCTCCTGTTGTTGCGTCGCGCTCGTGATGTATGGGCCCCGAACTGGGCGTTCAAGAGCGCATTCGGAGGTTGTGCGAGGGTTGATGAGCAGGACTGTGGAAACCGTCTAGTCCTCAAGGCGCCGTTGACGCGTAGGTAGGGATTGGTAATCGAGTTCCGCTCCACTGTCCTGACAGGCGCGGAACTGACGTTCGTTGCGTTGAAAACGAATGACCGCAATAGGTCGTTGTACTAACAGGGGCTTTGTGTGGGTGTTGTATAAGTCCAGGAAAGCGGGCACACGCTCAACGAACTACGCTGATTGAGCAAGCCTTTCACTGAATTTTGATGCCTAAGTAATCTACTTTCTGGGCAATCTCCGTACTTTCGGCTATCATGTACCCCCAGTGCAATGCTCGTTGGCGCTGCATACCGCTCGTTGGTTCGGATGATTTTTGGCAAACCCGAATGATGATGTCGCCCTGCCGGCAGCAGTGGACGATTGAGACTCTGCAAACGGAGAAATAATCAAAATGCTCAAATCAGTCTCTTGGTTGGCAGTATTGGGTACGGCTTTGTTGCTGACGAGCGCACCCAACGCAACACTTGCGCAAGTTACGCAGAGCGAACAGTCCACGGAGGCTCTTCTCACGATCTCAGGTCAGGTCGTGGATGCATATGAAAATTACTACGTCGTAAGGTCGGATGGTGGGCGGTTGAACATCCAGTTTAATGGATGGCCGGAAATTCTGCCAGACAGACGTCCGGTTCTGGGTATCGGGGATAACATCAGGGCGGTCGGCGCGATTGGGCCGAATGCACTAAACGCCGATGGGGTTGTGGATGTCATAGCCGTGTACGTCGAGGATCGAAACGCCTACTTCGCTCTCAGCGGCTCCGCGGTCAGCGCATCCGATATCGACGCTTTGACACTCCCGCCGAACCTAGGGTTTGGCCCCATCGATGGACGGGTCAGTCTCACTGGTGTAATCGTCGAAATCGATAAGGGCGTGCTGGTCGTGCAAACGGGCGGCATTCGGATGACAGTAGAGTCATCTTCGCTCAACTATAACCCCTTCGACACCGTTGGGAGGCAGCACCTGAAGCTCGGTGACACTGTTGCTGTCGGCGGCGTATTGGAGCCGAATGCGACAGACGAGCCCCGCATCAAGGCAGATCGTATCACCAGCATCTTCATAGTTAGTGCAGCGATATAGGCCGGCTCATTAGAGGGCCGCGGAACAGTTGTAACGCGGGTCGGAGGCAGTTCAAAAGAATTGCCTTGCCGCGACTAAACGCTCTTGAAGGGATGTGAACCGTCGGCCCGCACGTTAGTACGCTATTGAAAATCCAGTAGCTTGATGCAAGCGGAGCGTGGGCTGCAGCGTAACGTTGAATTATGGAACATGCGAAGCGTGTTGAGTGATCCCCGGTCATTCCTCTTATAAAGACTCCCTGAAGGCTGACTAGGCGTCCGAAGGTTGAACGCATTAATTACAGCGCGCACGCAGGTTGCAGATGTGTTGAATGCACACATTTGCATCAATATCGGAGCGCAAGTGCCGCCTAATTCTGCGGCAAGAGCGTTCCCGAAAAGGGCGCCTCACCGACTGAACTGTTCCATGAATTCATCGGGAAGCCTCTTCAAGGTAAATGACCGACATGACATTCCACGACGAGATCAACGCTTTCTTCCACACTTACATCGATGCATTTGCGCGCAGAGACGCGGACGCAATCAGCGAACTTTGGGACGACGTGAGATTGTTTCCGACCCCTGGTTGGAACTTCGCGATGGACCGACGGGCGATTCACGCACATTGCTCGACGCTGTTAAAGTTCTACAGCGATCAGGGCATCGTCAATCCCACGGGAGAGCTGCTTCCCGCAATCGAGCTTTTCCCCAAGGTGGCACAAGCACGCATGGTTTACCGGATGTATGGCGAGGAGAAGCAGCTGATCGCGACGTGGGAACACGTTTATGTTCTTCGCCGAACGAACCAGTGGCGCGTATCGCTGACAATTGCGGATGGAGAAATGGCGGTGTGGACCGCTAAAGGCGCACATCTCTAGTGTTTTGGCCACGGGGATGGAGTCGGACGCGCCACAACCAGGCTTCACCCCGTCATTCTGGCAACCTTCTACCGTGTAGAAAATTGGGAGGGTAGACGTGTGAACAAGAGTAGGCACGCCACACGGCTATTTTGCACGCGCCCGAGAGAACGTCTTCTTGGTCAACTATCAGAGTCGTGAGCGGCCATCGCCAATCTGGCTCTCGTATTTTTCTCGTTTCACGCAATGTTGCTGCAATCTTTTACTGCTTTTTGAACCGCGAGCGGCCATGGCGAGCCGTTGAAGCGCTACCCTGCGGAACTCGGCCGAGCAGGCGTGCCAACGCCTGTTTCTCTGGGAGAGCCAATGCGCAGTGTTTGTGCACCGGAAGGCCAACGACATCCTCGCTGGTACGGCCTCATGGCTGTGCCCCTGATACCAATTCAGAAACAATCTACCAAAACCAAAATTTGGCCTCGTCTCCAAGGACCAGACCGAATCTTCAGCAACAGGAAATGATATGACTAACGACCGCGAGCAAGGTTTCTCCCGGCCCAAGGCCGTGGCTCCACAAGGGCATCTGCCTACTGAGGTGGAATATCACCGTGCTTTTGCGGGACGAAAGAGACATATCCTGCGCGGCCTAACGGTAATTCTGCTGTTGTTTGGGGGATTGATCGGCTTTGCCAATCTTGGCCTCGCCGGTGCCTCTTTCATTGATGCCAACATGTTTGGGCGCAGCGGCTTCACACCGCTCGCGCACGCAGCCACATCTTTGGCGTTGGCGTTGCTCATACCGTACAGCATGCTTTTGCAGCGTGTTTTCTACGGTCTTCCTGCCGGTTCATTGCATTCGGTCACCGGCTGCTTTCGGTTCGACATGTTCGGCCGTTCCTTACTGGTCATTGGCCCTTTGGTGCTGATCCCGATGTCGCTGACATCGCTTTTCATGCCGGGCGACACCATAACTTGGAGCCACGTGGATGTCGTGGCCTTCTTCATAACTGGCATGATCCTGACACCGCTCGCCGCCGCCGGTGAAGAATATGGCTTCCGCGGATTGATGTTCCGGATAGTAGGCAGCTGGACGCTCGCCCCCCTCAGCGGTGCGATCCTTGGCATTATTCTTACCGCGGGCCTGTTCTCGCTATTTCACGGCACTTCCGATCCCTACCTCTTGACTTCCTATCTCGTGCTCTTCTCCTCGCTGGCGGTGATCACTTGGAGGACAGGAGGTCTGGAAGTCGCAGTTGTCATTCATGGCGTCTACAACGTGTCTGGCTTGGTGCTCGCAACGGCGCTTCATGTCGACATCGGAGGGGCACTGGCCGGCCGTAGCGAAATCGTAGGAGTTCCGGCGAATCTTCTGCCGGGACTGGTCGTCGGCGCCATTGCCATATTGCTCGTCGCCGCGACATGGAAAGACGGTCCTCTTCGAATAGATCGGCAACGATGATGCGATGCTCTGAATAACGATCCACGTTGTGACGGGATACGTTGCAGGCGCCGCTCGATTGCGTGGCAACCATGACAATCTCAGGCGATGATTGGGGGCGGACCGGCTCTGAAGTGAAACGCATCAGCCAAACAATTCTACCACCTTGGAAAGGGCAAATTTCGGCAGACTTTGCGTCATAGATGATGGCTGCAGAACGACTTAGGGCCGCGCACTCATTGGGGCAAACTCAAGGAGAGCATCGCTCAGGACAATCCTGACAATCACCAGAAATAACAGGAGAACCAGAATGATGGACCGTATTCTGGTCAGCGCGATAAGCGCTGCATTCCTCGCATTCAGCAGCCCCGCAAACGGGTCCAGCGCTGACGCATGGGCGGCCTTCGAGGCCCAAGTCACAAAGGCCTGCCTGGGTGCCAGCGGCCTGCGCAATTCTCTGGCCTCGACAATTGTTGGCTTCGACGACCGAGCGGGTGTAGTCGCCATGTTGATCTCAGATAAGACGCGGGGATCTTCGAGATCTGAGCTCTGCATATACGACAAACGAGCGGGCCGCGCTTTCGTGAGCGACGCTGAGATGTGGTCGGCTCCGCCGCAGCATAGCGTGCAAAACGTCAGGCCGCAGGATGAGGTGCCGACAATGATCAAGACCAAACGGGGCGACAGGCGTTTTCATTTCGCGAATGGCTGTACCGTTGTCATTGGGAGAACCAAAGCAATTGTCCTGTTCGCTGACGGGCCCTGCAAAAGATATCACGAAGATATTGCTCTGTTGTACGCTGAGGACCAATGAGAATCCCGAGGAGCCTAAAAATAGGCCTCGCGTCCGGTTGTGGTGGTTGTCTCGGATCTCTGCGAAACGAGTTTTCCGAAAGTTCGGTCGGGCCCAAGTTCATCTAACGAATGATAGCGGCACTTGCACAGGCTCGTTCTCGATAACAGTCAGACCGATTCCCTTTTCATCACCAAAGACCAGGGCGTTCGTGGCGGGCCACACTTACCGATAACTGCGCAGATGGTCCACCAGTGCTCTCAGTTTGGGTGCCATGTTACGTCGGCTTGGGTAGTAGAGATAGAAACCGGGAAAGTATGGGCAGAAATTCTCCAGAACCGGCACCAGCTCACCGCGCGCAATCGCCGGACGGAAGCTGTCTTCCATGCCAAAGGTGATGCCAGCACCTGCAACCGCAAGCTTGATCATCAACGCCATGTCGGTGGTCGTGATTGTATCCGCCACTGCTACGGAAAACTCCCGCCCATTTTCGGAGAATTCCCACCGATAGGGTGCGACATTCGCAGATCGACGCCACCCGATGCAGCGGCGGCTTGCAAGATCACTTGGATGCCTTGGCATGCCCTGCCGCTCAAGATATGCGGGCGACGCCACAGCCAGTTGACGTTGCTCGCCTGTTACCGGCACCGCAATCATATCTTGGGCAATCACCTCTCCCAGCCTCACGCCGGCATCGTATCCTTGCGCAACGATATCGAATTCCTCGTCGGTCACGGTGACATGTAGTTTTACGTCCGGGTTCTGATCCAAAAAGGACGTGAGAAGAGGACCAGAAAGAAAACTCTCGGCAATGGATGACACTGCGAGGTTTAGCCGTCCCCTCGGAGTTCCGGTCAAATTCGCGGCGGCATCTAGAGCGCCCTGCATCTCGCGCAACGCCGGCACAGCCTCCGCGTATAGCCTCTCGCCTGCTTCTGTCAGCGCAACACTACGGGTTGTGCGGTTCACGAGCGCAATACCGAGTGCTTCTTCCAGCTTACGGATCGTCTGACTGACGGCTGAACGCGTCACTCCCATACGATCTGCAGCTGCGCGAAAACTCCGCTCTTCTGCGACGAGGGCAAAGACGGCGAGCGCATTCAGGTCCGACAACATTGGTTATTTTTTCTTCTCTCTGAGTTAAGCTAAGGGTGGCTTATCGCAACAATGTCCTAAGGCTACTCTCAGTTCAACACCAAACCACGAGAGGAAAAGTTATGGATAAAGTTGTTCTCATTACTGGCGCATCCAGCGGCATTGGAGTCGGGATCGCGCGCGAACTTGCGAGAGCGGGCGCGACGGTTGTGCTCGGCGCTCGCCGCACAGACCGCCTCGAGAGTGTTGCTCAAGAGATCAGGTCGTTCGGCGGCGAGGTCAGCACCTTCAAGGTCGACGTGACCAATCGTGCGGAATTCGCAGCTTTCGCAGAGGAAGCGCGGCGGGAGCATGGCCGCATTGATGTCCTCGTCAACAACGCAGGCGTAATGCCGCTGTCGCTTATGTCTTCACTCAAAGTCGACGAGTGGGACTTGATGGTGGATGTGAACATTAAGGGCGTGCTGTATGGCATTGCGGCTGTCCTACCGGAAATGAACAATCGCGGTTCGGGGCACATCGTGAACATAGCTTCGATCGGTGCCCTATCAGCCTCCCCAACCGCAGCTGTTTACTGTGCGACCAAATTTGCCGTCCGAGCAATCTCCGACGGACTTCGCCAGGAAAATGACAAACTGCGCGTGACCTGCATACACCCAGGAGTCGTGGAAAGCGAACTTGCTAACACCATCACCGACCCCGTGGCGGCGGAAGCGATGAAGACCTATCGATCGATCGCGCTGACCCCCGATGCCATCGGGCGCGCAGTCCGTTTCGCGATTGAACAACCCGACGATGTCGATGTGAACGAACTGGTGGTCCGCCCGACACGGACGATGCTCTGACAGGCTGCTCCATCAAGACAAGACCTCACCAGGAAAGCTTAAGTCATGAAGAATTTTCTTCCGCTTGTAGCCCTGATAGTCGTCGCCACTGCCACGGCTTTCGGTGCATTGGCCCAAAACGAAAAAACCGAGAACAACATGCCCGCTCAGTCCGCAAATCACTCCCAACAAAACCACCCATACGTCGGAATGTGGGTGACGGATGACGGTCGCATTCGCCACCAACTCTTGCCCAATGGTCGCTACGACGAAGCTCGCGGCAATCGCGAAAGCGCTTACCAGGGCCGTTATGTCATCACCGGCAACAAGATTGATTACCGGGACGACACCGGTTTCACCGCAGATGGCGTCTTCGTTGACGAGAACACGCTTCACCACGCTGGGATGATCTTGCGACGCAAGTGAAGTCGACTTGGCCAAGATAGGCCCGCTTTGGCCTGCGCTCCGCAGGGGCGAGGCCGGACCACTCAATGTCTTCGACCCAGCGTCAACCTGAAAAATTGGAGTAATCAAATGGCTCGCTTTTTCCGTTATCCTGTTGCCGCAATTGGCACCATTGCAGTCCTTGTTCTGGCGCATCCAGCCCTCGCAGATACTGTCGAGGAACGTCGCGCCAAAGGGGCGGCCGTCGTCAGCAAGCTCAACAATGGCGTACCGCAAAACAATCTCGAGACCATGCGCGACGAGTTTCCATTTCTGGCGGAAGCGACCGAGGCCTACGCGCTCGGTGACGTTTGGTCGAGACCGGGCCTTGATGACCGTACAAGGCAACTCGCAGCGGTTGCTACCTTCGCCGCCATGGGCATGACTGACCTCATGACAGTACATGCTCGTTATGCCCTGAACATCGGCGTGACGGAGGATGAGTTGAAGGAAATTGTCTACATGATCACTGTGCCCGCCGGCTTTCCGAGAGCGATTGTCGCGTCGCAGGCATTATCAAGGCTCTTTGCCGAACGAGCGCAGGCCACCTGTAGCGTTGCGAGCTGCGACAACGGAGCCGCGCCGACACCTTAATCCTCAAGTGCTACGAACAGGTGTCTTCTTGCCCGTGGCTCGGTTGGTGAGGGTCGAATCCTGCAACATGTGAAAACGCCAGGCACGGTATGGCTTTTAACGCTTGGCGTTGCACGCGTGTGGCAGCGGTGCTCTTTTGGGGACACCAGTTTGATTGCCCCTAGGTTGGCTAACGCCCAAACCAGCAGCACCTGTTAGCAGCAGGCCACTTCGTCCAAAGCCGCCTAGCTTTCTGCGTCCCTACAGGATCTCGGAAATGTCATGTTGTCGATCGATAAAACTTCGAAGACCATTTTTTACGGAGACATTAGATGCGATCTGCAACGATCACTGCAATGCTCGCCCTTGGCACCTCGATACCGGTAATCGGCGAGATTGAGGCGCCAGGTCCTCAAGGTGCACTGCGAGGGACGATGATCCTTCCCGCGCAAAGTGCGCCTATGATACTGATCATACCGGGGTCCGGCCCCACGGACCGGGACGGCAACAATCCGCAAGGCGTCAGGGCGGCACCATATCGACTTCTGGCCGAAGGTTTGGGTGAACAGGGAATTGGCAGCGTTCGGATAGACAAACGCGGCATGTTCGGTAGCCACGCCGCTGTAGAAGATCCCAACGCGGTAACCGTAGATGATTACGTTCAAGATGCGGGCGCATGGATCGACGTAATCCGTAGCCGGACGGGGGCGGGGTGTGTCTGGCTCCTAGGGCATAGCGAGGGCGGATTGGTGGCACTGGCTGCCGCCGAGAGACTAGAAAATGTCTGCGGCGTCATCCTCGTGGCAACGGCAGGGCGCCCACTCGGAGAAGTCCTTAGAGAACAATTGCTGGCTAATCCCGATTTTGCGCCTCTGATGGATGCAGCACATCATGCCATAGACGAACTATCCGTTGGACGGCAGGTCGACGCCTCGAAGATACCGCCCGAGCTTGCCCCGCTTTTCGGTCAGGCAGTGCAGCAATTTCTCATCAGCACTTTCGCACTTGATCCAGCAGATTTGGCGAAAAAGACCCCCAAGCCCGTTCTTTTCATGCAAGGTGAGCGCGACCTGCAGGTGTCCTTGGCCGATGCGAAACGCCTGAATGAGGCTGCCCCACACGCCACATTGGCTCTACTTCCGGACACCAACCATGTTCTAAAGACAGTCGCATCACATGACCGAAACGAAAACATCGCGACTTATTTTGCCGACAATCTTCCCTTGGCGCCGGGAGTGGTGGATGCGATCTCCCGCTTTGTAAAGCGTCACTGAGATCAGACCGAGGTAGCTCTCGATCATCCTCTTTTCTTAATTGGGCTGGGATGGGGAGAGCCTTGGTGCCGCTGCGGTCGGATGTCGGAACTGATCAGCTTTGGCGCGCGCCACCACCGCGCCGCAGCCAAGTGCTGTATTCCTTCAAGCAAGGGAGACTGCGGAAGCGATCTTGATCTCTTCTGCAAGCTGGAGATGCGCGATCCATTCGCGCGGCAATTCTGAAGCGCAAGGAGAAAATGGCATCATCCCCGAACGCGATCGAAGGTTAGGTTGCCTTGGCATTCGAAGAACCCGGTGACCTCGAAGTCCGCAACATTGATATGCGCCCGACAAAGAGCTGCCTTCAGTCTGGAGCCAATAGTGGCAATCCACCCGGGCCCAAAGGCCGGGAACCTCATGGCTCCCACGCTCTGATTTGTCGATTGGCCGCACTCGACCGCGACCTCATCTTCGCCGAAACCTGCCCAGAGCTAGGGCGAGGCACTTACAGTTTGATCTCCTGTTATGACGCTTTGCGATATGTGGTCGAAGTAAAGATGCGGATCCGTGAGACAGGCCTCGATTTGCGAACGAGGAGATCAGAATGAAATCGCCAGCGTCTGCCAATATGTTGCTCAGCGCTTCGGTGAGCAGGTGGGGTAGCCGAATGTTCATGTCACACAAACGCCGATGGTCTATTTCCACCGCAGCAGCAGGTGTGTCGCACGCCAACCCGGTATTGATGATGATGTGGCTCAATCTGTCAGCTTTGAAGGTTTGTCGAAGTACCTCACTCACTTCTTGTGCAAAGGGAAGCAAGTCCATCAAGCTGAGATCCAGCTTCAGCATGACGGCACTCACCCCAAGCCATTCTATCTCTCGTGATACATCCGCCGGCCTTTCCTTGAGGGACTCATATGTTCCAATGATGTGGAAACCGGATTTCGCGAGACAGAGTGCGGTGGAGTAACCGGCTCCGTTGCATGCACCGATGACCAGCGCGAGCCTGATAGTCATAGTCAAATTCCTTACTTTCCAATCCACGGCCTACGAGGCGCCAGCGACGCATCGATCCCCGTCTCCGGTAGCTTTTGCGACAAAGGTATTCCCGTCCGCCGGTCAGCGGAGTAACTACGCGCAGACGAGATTATGTGTCAGCATCGGGCTGCGCGTAGCGCAAGTTGCAGGTGAGCTATACGCCGCATGCGGCTTGAGTCAGCCGGGCACGAGCCAGCCCGATGATCGAAGCGTCAAGGGGTGTCATCCTGTCGTGATCGACATCCGACCCAGGCAAGCCTGGCTAGGATAGGACGGCCGCTCTCAACACCATGTTGCGGTCAGTCGCCATAACCGCGGCTGAGCCGAGCGCCATCGGCGTCCATGATCACAGGCTGAGCGCGCCTTCTCTCGATCTTGGCCAGAAGTACGAGGCTCGCCGTTAACAGAAGAGCACCGTTGAACGGATGAAACGATAGCGGCAATGGCTGCGATCCCGCCGCGAGTAGCACTTGGCCCACATAGAGGATCAGTACGAGGCCGCTCCACCAACCGAAGCCCCGGAGCCGAGACAGTGACAGGCTGCCGCCAACAAGCGCAAGTGCCGGGATCGCGAGGATGCCACCGACCGCTGCATGAATTCCCTAAAGCTCGCCATCCTGAAAGAGCGCTGTGCCGGCGCTCAGGAACTGAGCGAGAAGGCCGACGGGCAAGAGCCTTGCCGACCATGTAAACCAACCAGGGGTGCCGCGTCCGAGCTGAACAAAAGTGTCATGCATCTTTTTCATCTTCAGGCCACCTCCTCATTTCGCGATGGAGTTGACGCAATCCATTCCGCTAGGCGGTCAACATATTCCGCCGCCGCAGCTTCGAGTGCCTCGGGTGACAGTTTGTGCGCCTCATACAGAACGAAGGGTGACGACCAAGCGAGACCGCAGCGATTGGCTGTGGCACGAAGCGGCGCAAGCAGTGCCTCGAGTTCGAAAATGTTGCTTCCGCCTGAGCGGTAGGCATCGGCCGAATTGCCCAGTGTTACCGCCAACAAGAGTTCAGTCCCCTCGAACACCCGGCCCTCCGCTTCATAGTGCATGTAGAACATGCGTGTAAGGACGGCGTCCTGCCATGCTTTCAGCAAAGGCGGTGTTGAATACCACTGCAGGGGAAACTGAAACACCATGCGGTCGGCTGCAAGCAGGCGTGCCGCCTCGCCTTCACCGTCTCGATGCAAGTCGATCCCGTTGGGATAGACAGATTGCATATCAACGACTTCGACATCTGGTAGCTTTGCCGCAGCTCGAGCCAACGCAGTGTTAGCGCGGGAACGCGAAAGATCGGGATGAAATAGAAGGATGATGGTTTTGGACATGATCTTCTCCACACGTTGGCGATGAAGAAACCATGCGTTCCACAAAGAAATTATTCCAATCGATAAACCATATAGGCTATTATCCATCGAATGAATTTACGATCGCTCGATCTCAACCTTCTTGTCGTACTCGACGCGCTTTTGGACGAAGCTCACGTCTCCCGTGCGGCCGACCGAGTCGGCCTTTCACAGCCCGCCACGTCCGCAGCGCTACAACGTTGTCGCCATCTCTTTCGCGATGAACTTCTGGAAAGAGGTCGCGGAACTATGCGCCTGACGGCAAAAGCCGAGGCTCTGCGCGCGCCTCTGAAATCACTGTTAGCGAGTGTGGTTGAACTGATTGATCCACCAGATTTGCCGCTCAACGAGATACGCCGGACACTTCGGATAACGATGTCGGATTATCCGGCACTTCTCGTTACCGCGCCCTTGCAGCAAGAGCTTCAGAAGTCTGCACCCGGCATAGATGTCGTGATTCAACCATGGCATGGCGCGGATGCCGCCCGAGTTCAACTGGTGCAAGGATCAGCTGATCTCGCCATCTCTGTGTTTCCACCGGCGCAGGACGAACTTCATCGTGAAGAACTGCTCGTCGAGCACTATGTGGTCGCCATGCGCGAGAATCATCCTGTCGCGGCCAACTTGAACCTGGAGACTTGGCTCAATTATCCGCACATACTTGTCTCTGGTCGGGGTGATACGCGGACAGCGTTTGACGACGATCTCGCAGGCCGCCATCTCTCCCGGCGCGTCGGTCTTGTCGTGCCCAATTTCCAAATCGTACCTTCGCTACTTCGCGGCTCCGACATGATTGCGATGCTGCCTTCGCGCGTCGTGGCCGCTGAAAACGGGCTCATGACTTTTACACCACCTATCCCCGTTGGTGGCTTTGCCCTCCATCTCGCATGGCACAACCGTCAAGCCTCAGACAAAGCGCTTCAACACGTTGCGGCTATCGTCACATCGTTGCTTCGCGAAAGATGAGCAAATCGCTGACAGCTAAGCGCTTATGTTCAACGACCCACCCAGATTCGCGCTCTCGCGATTGGACGGGAGAGCAACCTACTGCTGCACAAAGGTGTGTCGAGTGATCGTAAGGTAGCCTGTGTCTCTGCAGTGATTTTCTGCGGCGAAGGCTACGTGACCTTTGGCGCCCACAACGAGGTCCAAGGCGTATACGAGGGCGGTGGCAATCTGCCGGTAATCTCCAATGGTTCGGACGGCCTAAGTTCCGCCCAGCCTTGCTGGCAGAACCTAAGACACGATTGAAGCTAACTGGAGAGGGTAGTGACGAACTGGCGGAATGACTTCAAATTCAATGCAGTGAGCGTGGATCAACGTCGCGTGCCAGTGCCTAATTCGATCAGCACAGAGGCGCAACGACGACTTCATAACGCCGTCCGGGACGACGGGATGCCGATCAACGCACTGTACCCAATGCCTTCGGCGGACGATCATGATTCATGGCACAAGCTAAAAGCAGCCGTAGATGCAAATTACGCTGCAACTGTATCAGTGTTGGACCAAGCGCAAGACGTCCAGTTAACCAGAAAGCGAATTGGCTCCGCCGAAGTTCATTTTGCCAAGCCCGTCCAGCTCGATCACGCGGATTGTGTGTACATCGATCTGCACGGAGGAGCACTTGTCTTTGGGGGCGGGGAAGCTAGCCGCGAGGGAGCCCGGATAGCTGCATCTCGCTGTGGCATTGAATGCTACGGCATCGACTATCGGATGCCGCCTGAGTTTCCCTATCCGGCCGCGCTTGAGGACTGCATGTGCGTCTACAGGCATGCTTTAGAAACATATGGAGCCGACCGCATTGTCATCGGTGGGCGATCTGCCGGCGGCAATCTAGCGTTGGCGACCGTGCTTCGCGCAAAGGATGAAGGGCTGAATTTGCCACGCGCGATTGTGTTGCTTTCACCTGAAATCGACTTGACGGAGTCGGGCGACAGCTTCCAGACTAACAAGACGATTGACGTCAATCTTCCAAACTCTTTGATGTCAGCGAACCTGCTCTATGCCAACGGAGCCAATCTGGACCATCGTTACATCTCGCCACTCTTCGGACAGTTCTTCAAGGAATTCCCCCTGACATTCATTCAGAGTGGCACACGCGACCTGCTACTTTCGAATGCTGTCCGCTTACATAGGGCATTGCGTCAGGTGGAAGCCGTAGCCGAGCTGCATGTATTCGAAGCGATGCCTCATGGCGGTTTCGGGGGAGCACCGGAAGATGAAGAGCTTTCCCGTGAGGTAGCCCGTTTCATAAATGACGCCCTTTCTCAATGAGTTGACTTGGAAATGAATTCGGCCGCACGCCCGGGTTCATCAAGGCGGATTGATGCGCCTGCCACTCGACTGTCAAGAAAGCGTCTTAGTACGCACGGCGACGATGTATCGGAGTCCCTGGCATGACACCGCCAACGGTCCATGGAGGTTTAAATGAGAGTACTCCTCGTTGAAGACGAGGTTCGGCTAGCGGATGCACTGGCTTCAGTCATGCGCCGCGAGCGGTTTATCGTCGACCAAGCAGACAATTTGGGAGCCGCAACGGAAGCCGTTGCAATTGGAGAGTTCGATCTAGTCCTTCTGGATCGGACTTTACCCGATGGAGAAGGGCTGAGCTTGGTGCCCCATGTGCGCGCTCGCAACCCCGGAGTTCACATTATCATCCTCAGCGCACGCAGTGCCGTCGAAGACCGTGTCGTGGGACTTGACGAAGGTGCCGATGACTATTTGGTCAAGCCGTTTTCTGTCGACGAACTCTTGGCACGCATAAGGGCAGTTCGGCGCCGCCCTGCCCAGTTACAGGGCGAGCAGATTAGAGCGGGAACCGTCATCTATGACCTGTCTAATGAGGAAGTCGAGGTGAACGGTGCTCGCATCGATCTACCTCGTCGCGAACTACGGGTTCTAGCAGCCCTCATGAAACGTCGCGGCAGAACGGTACTGCGGGAATCTCTCGAACAGGCTGTCTTCGCTTTCGATGACGAGATACAGTCTAACACACTGGATTCCCATATATCCCGGCTACGCCGACGGCTAAAAGACTCCGGCGCTGGCATAGAGATTCACGCGATTAGAGGGGTTGGGTACCTGCTCCGGGAAGCCGCCTGATGAAACATAGCTCTCTCAAGCGAGCACTGATCATCTACCCGCTGACGTTTCACTTCATAACCTTATACATAGCTTTCGCGATCCTCGTGTCTGTCGCGATACGACTTGATAGTGGTGGTCCTTATGCTGACCAACGAATTACGTCGGTGATCGCGCAAGCAATTGCACACGACGAGGCGGGGCGTCTTTCTATCGTTATGACGCCCGAGTTAGAGCAGTTGCGTGCTAGTTCGCCAACACTCTGGTTCGTTGCGGAAGACAGCAGCCGACAAACCGTGTCGCTTGGCAATGTCCCACCACTTTATCAATCGTTTGTCGGCCAGCTGAGCGAGCTGTCCTACGCTCAAATGCGCGATCGTGAGGCTCCCTATGAACTGGCAGCGGTAATTCGTAGGGAACGAAGCGACATCGGCGAGCTTACCATTATGGGACATGGTGAACTATCGGAATTGAGCTTCATGGTGTTGATGGCCTCAAATACGTTCGCCATCCCAATCTTCTTAATGCTGCTCCTGACGTCGCTGATCGTGACCCCCTGGATAGTAAAACGCTCTTTGGGCGGCGTGGTTCGGGTGGCGCAGGAAGCTGAGCAAATTGATATCAATAGCCGCGGGCACAGACTTGATGCCCATAACGTGCCAAGCGAGATCTTGCCGCTAATCCGCGCTTTCAACAACGCGCTTGCAAGGCTCGATGACGGATATGAACGGCAGCGACGTTTTATTGCTTCGGCGTCCCACGAACTGCGCACACCACTAGCAATTCTACGAAGCAAGATCGAAAGCTCCAAGGCGCATGCGGTGCAGGAGCTGAACCAGGACGTTCACCGGCTTGCCACCCTGACAGAGCAGCTGCTTGACCTTGAGCGACTTGATATCGACACGAACTTTGAGACAGTCGACCTTGCATCTCTTGTCCGGCAAGTCGTTGCGGACCTCGCGCCGATCGTAATCGCTCAGGGTTGTAAAATAGAGGTTAAGGTCGTCAGACGTGGCGTCTGCCGGGGAGATCCCGCCGCACTTGAACGTGTTATTTCCAACCTGATTCAGAATGCCGTTCATCACGGAGGGAAGTCAGTGTTAGTGAGGATTAACGGAGCCATTGTTGAAGTCGAAGATGATGGTCCAGGCATTCCTCCGGATGAACGCGAGCGTGTTTTCGAACCGTTCCATCGATTGCATCCGCGTCAGAGCGGAACGGGTCTCGGGCTGAACCTAGTGAAAGAGGTCATCACCCGACATGAAGGCCAAGTTAGTATTCTTGACGGTGCACTCGGGGGAGCGCTTATCCGCATCGCGCTTGTCGAATGTTAAGCGCGATCAACCCATTCGTCATGTCTCTTGGCAGTACATATCAGATCGGCGAGTTTCACACGCTAGCCTTGAAGCGCTGAGCCGAAGCTGTGAAGCCCATTATACAGGGAGTGGAGAGCGACGGACGGCCAGATCGAACCTGTCATGCGGAACAGAATGCCAGAGAAGAGCCCCATCATGATCGCGATAGGTAGAATTACTCCTACTCCATGGGCCACTCCGAAAATCACGGAACTTAAGCCGACACCTGCCCACATTCCAAACCGATTCAGTGCATTTGCGACAACACCTCTGAATAGCAATTCTTCGCCCAATGGAGTCAGCAGAGCCCCACCAATAAAAGAGAGGAAAAAAGGTACTGCACCTCCCCGCGCTGCGGCATGGAGTATCGCTTGAGGATCGTCGGCTGAGCCCCTGCCCCACTCAGAGAGCCCTTGTAGAATAACAATACTGCAGGCGTATCCAAAGACTGCTAAAGCCGAAGCAACTACGAACCAGCGGAGGTCAACTTGTGTGAACCCGTAGGCTGAGAAGCCTCGTCGACGGATAAGATATGCTATGGCGAACGCACCGAGGCCGGCGACACCTCCGCCGTACGAGCCGATGACTCCTTGCCATACTGGTTCGCCAGGCGCCAGGCCGCCGACTGCAAGAGCCACCAGAACAAGAAGGATCTGAAAGGATATTATTCCGAGGCCCACCTCCCCCAGATTAGGTCGTTTCTCGGATGTCCAGTCATGCATGACAGATTCCTTTGAAGGGTTGGAAGGCCGCAAAGGGCTATGACGCCATCTGTCAACGCGCCTTAGCGACCGATCCCGAAAGGTAAAGAAGCAGAAGGACGAGATCACCGGTTGGATTCACACTGCAGTATCCGCCGGTGATCTCTGCTTAGGCTAGTAGCGGGGATATCGAGGACCGCACTCACGCCGGCTGGGGTCACGCTGGCAGCGCTGATCTCGAGCGCGGTCGCTTATGATCTGGGCGTTGAGTGCTGTTTCGCTTGCAAGATTGGCGCGATAGGCGTTTTCCATCGATCCGCTATCGGATACGCAGCCTGCCGTTGCCATACCCAGCAACGTTACGAGTGCGGCGCTTCTCAGTGCGGATGCGCCTCGTTTCAGTGATTGAAAGACCATTTCATTACCTCAATTATTCGACGTCTCACGCCATCGGATTTGAATGCCGGACGTCAGAGCTGAAAAATACGGTCGAACATTGCGACAACATGGAGTGATCAGGATTTCAAAAGGATGCATCATGCGTAACGCTGAGATCGTCTTCACTGCATCAAGGTCGCTGGCTTAGATGACTTATGGCCCTGTTCAGAAAACGTCAGGCGAAGGCTGGCATCTAGATCTGCCAGCCTTCAAACGAATACAGTCACTCTGCCAACATGGCTTCGATGACCGCCACGGTCGCCTTGACGCGGGCTTCATTGGGGTAGTTTTTGTTAGCGAGAACAACGACCCCGATCTTCTCGCTCGGCACCACCGCGATGTACGCGCCAAATCCGTTTGTCGAGCCAGTTTTGCTGAGGATGACCTCTTCCTCGAAAATCGGACCAGGTTTGAGATCCTCGGTAGACTGAGGGTTCAAGATAAAATCAACTCCATTCCCAGCAAGGATTGTCTGCAGGTCAACGGGCCATGAATACCTTTCCCAAATCATCGCTTGCTCGAAGTACGCCGTGCGATATGCGGGTTGCTGAGTACGGGCGATGGCATTCTTAAGTTCGTCCGCGATGATGTCGACACCCAGTTCTGCGTCGAGCAACTTGAGCATGTCTCGGGCACTGGACTTGATCCCGTACGCCTCCGCATCGAGCAAGCCCGGATTGACCCTGATGGCAGCGTTCGTTTTGCGATCGTAGCCGAAAGCGTATTGCGACATCTTGATCCTTGGCACATCGATCCAGGTGTTCGTCAGGCCGAGTGCCGGGAAAAGAACGTCTTGAACCGCCCTCTTGTATCCCCCCTCGAACGCTTGACCGGTGATATACCCCAGAAGACCAATACTGATGTTTGAATAGCTACGTGCATCCGGCTGCGACTGACGCCAGTGCTCGAGCCAATCTACAAGCTCGTCTTCACTCGATACGCTATCCGGGATTTGCAGAGGCATGCCGCCGGTACGATGGGTTGCCAGATCCATAAGCGTCAAGTCGCCGGCAATTGAGCAAGGTGCTGCGCAAAGGTGTTGCGCCACGGTATCGTCCAGACTGAGATTACCGCGCTCTTCTGCGAGCGCAGCCAAGGTGACGTTGAAGATCTTGCTGATTGAACCAAGCTCGAACAGTGTGTCCGGGTTGACTTTGAGACCGTCAGCCTGGGAGGCGAGCCCAAATGAGTAAAAGCTGTGCTCCCCATTGCGGGTCACACCCACCACAAGTCCAGGGATGGCATATTCTTTTATGACCGGGCCAAACGAAGACTCAGCGATCCTGCTGATATCGTCAGCAAGAGCGCTGGTTGCCTGAGAGCAAAAAGCAAAGACAAATGAAATCAGGCACGAAGCTCGTCTCATGAAACAGTCCTTTTAGTTGTGAGACACTGAAGTTCGGTAACGTATTTGCATCCGCAGCGCTCAAGGCGGCAACGGCTGCGGAAATAGGATTCGGATCGAAGAACAGCCGTTCGCGGATGGATTTCCTTATGCTTTTGTCCTCACGCACAGCGGACACTATGTCAGCTGCGCAAGGCCCCCTGACTTGGTCCACGAGGGCGCAGAACGAAAGGATCTGGGTGGAGTGGCCGTCGTTAATGGACGCTCACCGAAGGCCAGTCCATTGCGCGGCAAAGGACCACCTGTCGGCATATTCATCGATGATTTTCTGAGTTGGCGTGCCGTCACCATGGCCGGCGTTTCGTTCCACCCTCAGCAGCTGCGGTCTTGGTCCGACTTGTGACGCTTGAAGCGTCGCCACGTATTTCAACGAATGGGCAGGAACCACTCGGTCATCGGTGTTTGCCGTCGTGACGAGGATGGCCGGATAATCCTCTCCGGTCTTGATGTTGTGAAGTGGAGAGTAAGACTGGAGGTATTTGAAGCTATCCTCCGTCGACGGCTCCCCGAATTCAGAGATCCACAGCTTCCCTGCAGTGAAGCGATCAAAGCGCAACATATCCATAACGCCGACGCCAGGGAGCGCGACGTCGAACAAGTCGGGACGCTGATTGACGACCGCGCCGACAAGCATGCCTCCGTGCGACTCGCCGTGAATGGCAAGCCCGCCCTCACTGCTAATGCCTTCTCGCTTCAAGAATTCGGCAGCAGCGATGAAATCATCAAAAGCTGTCTTCTTCGACCGACCTCTGCCGGCTTCGTGCCAGGCCTTTCCGTATTCGCCCCCACCGCGAATGTTAGCCACGGCATAGACGCCGCCCTCCTGAACCCAAGCGACCGCTTGTGGCGAATAAGCCGGCAGCAGCGGAATGCCAAAGCCTCCATAAGCGGTGAGCATAGTTGGCGCGGCAGCTTTGGATCCGGCGCGTCGAATAATCGAAATTGGGATGAGAGTGCCATCTTTGGCGGTGAAGAAGCGCTGCTCTACCTCAATCTCGCCTGGCGAACGATCTGCACCAACAAAACCGTCCGGCTCGGCCCACAAGGCGGCTTCATTGGCGCTGACATCATAGCGATAAACGGTCTTGGGAGTGGCGTAATTGGTAAACGTAAAGAATGCTTCGTTGTCACCCGGACGGCCACTGAACGTTCCCGCGCTCCCGGCTCCTGGCAAGTTTACAGCCCCCGCCGCCTTTCCATCCAGCTCATAACGCTCGACTTCAATTCTTGCGTCGACCATGTATGACAAGAGAAGTTTATCGCCGACCAGAGAGGCAAGGCGCAAATATGCACCAGATTTTTCCTCAATGAGATCGGTGAAGACCAAGTTCGGCGCGGCTAAATCTACGGTAACAATCTTTCCTCGTTCGGCTCCATAAGTCGTCAGAATGAAAAGTTTCGTACCGATATTGCCAACAAGTGCGGACAAATGGTCGAAGCGATCAATCACGGGCCGCACCTGCCACTCGGGAACAGTGAGGTCTACCAGCGAGAGAGCACTTCCTCCCATGAGGGCGGTAGAATAGATGACCAAATACCTTCCATCCGCAGTGACATCGACAGTATGTAGAAGCGGATGCTCGGCGACAGCAGAATAAACGAGGCGATCTTCGGACTGCTGTGTGTCAAGCCGATGGAAATAGACGGCGTGTTTGTCAACTTGCGCGTCAGATCGACCACTCTCATCTGGTTTCGGGCTGCCAGAGTAAAAGAAGCCGGAACCATCCGCCGCCCAGGCAATCAGGGTAAAGCGGGCCCAGGCAATCTCATCGGCAAGAACCGCGCCGCTCTGCACGTCAAGAACACGAATGTTTCGCCAATCCGAACCATCCTCCTGAATTGCATAGGCTACAAGCTTCCCGTCTTCGGAGGGAGACCATATAGCCATTGCTTTTGTACCATCTTCGGACCACTGGTTGGGATCCAGGATCGTCCGCTCCGCACCGGTCTCTCCGTCTCGAACGACCAGGACAGGTTGCATGTCGAGCCCCGTGTTCCGGGTGAAGAAGTAGTCCCCTCCTCGCTTGAGTGGGCTCGTCAACTGTTCATGCTGAAACAACGCCGTCAAACGGTCGCGGAATGTATCCCGACTAGCGAGGCTCGACATATAATAGCTTGTTACGCTGTTTTGTGCGTCAACCCATTGGGCGACGGCTGGATCCGCTTTAGGATCACTTTCCAACCAACGATAGGGGTCAGCAATAGCAGTACCGAAGTGCTCCTCGATGACTTCGACCTCTTTCGTTTCAGGATAGGTCATCGGCGTCTCCTCATTCGAACGCACATGCCCAGGCCCCAGCAGAAGATAAACAATAGCCGCAGCGAAGCACATTCCCGCACAACGCCGGTTGCGACATTCATCAAGAGCGCCTGGATTCCTGATCGTCCTGAATCCGGGATGCGCCACTCGCTCAGAACTTGTTTGCAAGAAACTGAAAACTGCGGCCCGCACCATCGCGGGTCCATACTGATATGTCATGCGATATCCTGCCGATGTGGCTACCGGCTAAAATCTAGCCGTAGATTTCTTAGTGACAATCTTCTCCGGCCATGTGACATGCCCTGCCAATTCAGATCCTAGAGTCGATTGAGCCTGTAACGCATTGAAGATGCTTTCCAGCGTGGGCGCGAGATCCCCCAAGCCATATTCGCCGCAGATACAGATTGAAGCGACGATGCGGATTATTCATGCGTTGCAGACTAGGGCCGAAGATTGCGCGAACATGGAGTTTTTCGAGCATCGGCCCTAGTTTTGATCCAATCCGTCGGCTTTGCGCCATCGCGACCGGATCTAAAACCGCGACCTAAGACAACTGACCGCAGACTTTGCGAAGCAAATCAGCAGCATGCTACCGCCTTTGGCGTGTCACCAATTCACAAGACGCCACTGTTCGCTCCTGGTCGACGCCTAACGATAACAGACAGTCTGGGCGCGTCCGCCTTTCAAAGAGTGAAGACATTATCTCAGGCCGATGCGCAGCATCCGGCAGTCATTGCCGAATACTGCGTGAGACCAAAACGTGGGCCGACGGCCCATGTTCACTGGGCGATCATCTTGCCCAACGTCTTTTCAATTGTTTCCGGCTCGACCACCCAAGCATAGTTCAGTTCCTGCTTGATTTTCCAAGCCCCGTTGACGCAAGCCCAGCCGATCTGAGAGCGCGCATCGAATGCAACAACAGTTCCGTCAAGGCGTTCGAGTCGCCCGACAAAACCGACGGCCGAGCTGGCAACCGTTTCTCCCACAACCGCGTGGTGGCCATCGGTCATACCGTGGAGGACAGACCTCGCCGCGTTCTGAAGACCTTCCCAGTTGGGCCCGTAAACGCTCGCGTCGGTGAAGAGTTGCGTGTCGCCAGGCGCAAAGTTGTCCCAGAATACGCCACCCGGCTCTTCGACGTCATAATACTTGCCCATTTTTTCCACGAAGTTGAACTTCGGATCGCCTTCACGACGTTCCCATCCCTTCATGATCCACTCTTCATGAAGCGCCAATGGCGAAGCTGATCCTTCCTGAGGGCAACTGTTGGAATCTTGAGCAGACGCAGGGGTCGCGAGGGTTCCAGCTATGACGATCGCAAACATTGAGTATCGGTTTTTCATTAAGGTATCCTTTCATGCCTCGGTTGACGGGAAGAAGTTACGTCGAGGCATTTATGGGAACTAGGCCCCCATTCTTGCGCGCGCTGGTTAGCAGCCCTGGACAATGGGATGGCGGCGAGAGGTTGCTCTGTTTATGCTTCAGGAGATGGGTCAGTTCTGGCTTGCGCACCTTGAACTGCGACTTGTTTCAGCTGCACATATCTCCAACAGCACTCACCACGTTGGGAAGTTAAAGCGATAGCGCCCCAGATAACAGCGTTCTAGATGGCCTGAAGGCCGACCATCAGCGCGTCTACCTGTCGCTGGATCTGTGCCCGTGTAACGCGACGTCGTGTAACGATCATGCCCCAATAAAGGGATGCGGGTATCATATCCATCGCAAGCTCTCGGTCGATCCCGACGGGAAGTTCGCCGCGGCCAATCGCCCGCTCGATCAAGCTTACCCCGCCGCGCCGGCGGGATACGGATAAATCCTTCAATACTGGAGCGAGCTCGGAGCCACGTGACGCTTCTGCATAAAGATCCGGTAGTATTTTACGCACCAAGCGATGACGAAGCGCGCGCCTTAGCATCAGCAGGTAAGCTTCCAGGTCATTCCTCAGTGTGCCTTTGTCGGCAACATCCGTGAGAACCATGCCAAACTTTTGAACCGCGTCGGCAGCGAGAGCCAGCTTGGAAGGCCAGCGGCGATATATGGCCGCCTTGCCCGCTCCCGCACGTGCAGCTACCCGCTCCAAGCTTAACGCGGCATAGCCGTGAACGGCCCACTCCTCCAGAAATGCGCGCAGGAGAGAATCCGTAACTTCGTCACGCATCACGGCCGCTCCGCTCGGACGCCGCCTGTTTTTTTCGTCGATACGCTTGCGTTCCATTCATTTTACCCCATATTGGCCGGAACGGTATCGTTCCAACGATAAGGAGTAAAGTGAAATGTCCAAATCGATCGATCAGTTTCCAAGCCTATCGACTTTGTTGCGGCAAGCTCTGGGAGATGCGCTGACATCGGATGCGCAAACTCTTCTGGAGATGTGCGCAGAGGACGTGGTGTTCGAATTCCCGTATCACCCACCCGGTTTCACGGAGCGCCTGGAAGGGCGGGCAGAACTTGAGTCCTATCTTCCGTCAGTGTCGAAGCTCATTTCGATCGAGTCTATGACGCTCAAGCACGCATTCATTTCTGGAAAAGGTGACACTGCGGCCATCGAGTTCAGCTGCAAGGGTCATTCGCCGGACACTGATGCCCGCTACGATCAGGACTATGTATCGATCCTCGAGCTGAAAGATGGTCGTATCAGTCGCTACCGTGACTACTGGAACCCACTTGTTGTTCTCTCTGCAATTGAGAGCGCGCCATCCACAGACAAAGATTGAGAGGAGTGGCCCATGTCAACTCAGATTCTGGTCATCGGTGGCAAGGGAAAAACAGGAAGACTTGTCACCCAAGAGCTTGCGACCATAGGAGTACGGGCGAAGGTTACCACTCGGTCGCCCTCCAGCCACAACGATGTCGCCTTTGACTGGGAAGACCATCGTACAGCGGATGCTGCATTCGATGGCGTTGATGCTGTCTATATCGTTGCGCCGACCAACAACAGCGATCATGGGACGATCGTTCCTCCTATCCTTGATATCGCGCGAAAGCGTGGCGTCCGGCGCTTCGTACTGCTAAGCGCTTCATCCCTTGAAGCGGGCGGACCGATGATGGGACAGATCCACTCCTATCTGCGGGACGAGACTCCGGAATGGACAGTCTTGCGACCCACATGGTTCATGCAGAATTTCTCGGAACAGCAACATCTCGAGACCATCCGGCACGAAAACGCAATCTACTCCGCAACGGGCAAAGGTCGCGTTGGTTTCATCGACGCGGCTGATATCGCTAGGGCGGCTGTCAGCGCACTATTGGCGGAAACGTCGTGGAACCGCGATTTCATACTGACAGGACCAGAAACCCTCTCTTACGCGGATTTCGCCGAAAAGATCAGTGACGTGATTGGCCGAATCATCAAACACATCAATCTGACAACACCTGAACTGGCTGAACGGTACGCAAGGGCTGGATTGGACGAAGCATATGCCAGCATCCTGGCAAAGATGGACGAAAGAATTAGCGAAGGCAGTGAGGATCGTCTAAGCAACGGCGTGTTCGCTCTGACAGGCCGATCTCCCAACACTGCAGCTGAATTCGCAGAGAAACATAAAGATTCGTGGGCTGGTCCAGCCCATCAGCGGTAACGGTAGTTAATGGTACTTTTCCAGAGGCTATCTCTGAGAGGCAACAACCGGCTGCCAACTTAGGCAGGCGGATGCCTGTTAGACGAGGACTTCGCTTCTTGAATAGGCTTCGGCATTGAAACGATCCTCGATCTGATCTGACAACGCGAATGCACAGGGCTGCCTTTAAGGGAAGGTCAGGGCACTCCTGGTTTAGGCTGCGGAATCTGGAGAGAGCAGATATTGACGAGCCTACACAGGCGGGGGCAGTAGCGATGAGTATGAGACCAGACTATGAAATCGCGGTACAAGAACTCGGGATCATCGATGCACTGGCAGTTTATGATCCGCACATAGCGGGAACACCGCCTCTGGATATTCATACCGAGGCCAGCGACATAGACATTCTATTCTGCACGCTGGACCATAACGGTGTTGATTTCCACTGAGAGCTGACCCGGCGTTTCCACCGAGAATTGACCCGCCTTTAGGTATCGTTCGTGTTGTTGGTCGGGGTCAAGTTCCTGCGTTTCTCCTTTGATGTTTTGGGCTGATGCGCCGAGCTGTTCTTGAAGCGGAAGCTGTCGTTTTCGGTTTCGAGGATGTGGCAGTGGTGGGTGAGCCTGTCGAGCAGCGCGGTGGTCATCTTTGCGTCGCCGAAGACGCTGGCCCATTCACTGAAGCTGAGGTTGGTGGTGATGATGACGCTGGTGCGCTCGTACAGTCTGCTCAGCAGATGGAAGAGCAATGCGCCACCTGAGGCACTGAATGGCAGGTATCCCAGCTCGTCGAGAATGACGAGATCGGAATGAACGAGCCGATTTGCGATCTGCCCCGACTTGCCCTGAGCCTTCTCTTGCTCGAGCGCGTTGACCAGTTCGACCGTCGAGAAGAACCTCACCCGCTTGTGGTGATGTTCAATGGCCTGAACGCCGAGCGCGGTGGCAATGTGCGTCTTTCCCGTGCCAGGTCCGCCGACCAGAACGATATTGTTGGCGTCATCGAGGAAGTCACAGCGATGAAGCTGTTGCACGAGCGCCTCGTTGATCTCGCTACTGCCGAAGTCGAAGCCATTCAGGTCACGGTAGGCCGGAAAGCGTGCTGTCTTGAGCTGATAGGCCGTTGATCGAACCTCACGCTCCGCCGTCTCTGCCTTGAGAAGCTGCGACAGGATCGGGAGGGCAGCCTCGAACGCAGGCGATCCCTGCTCAGTAAGTTCCCCGACGGCCTGGGCCATGCCATGCATCTTCAACTGCCGCAGCATGATGACGATCGCGCCGCTTGCTGGATTATGACGCATGGCGAGTCTCCGTCTTTCTCAATGTATCGTATCGTTCAACATTAGCCTTGGGTTCATTGGTGAGCGTCAGTGCCTGTGGCGCGTCGAGGGTCGGCGGCGTGAAGGATTTACCGTCAACGAGCCGATGCAGCAGGTTCAGCACATGCGTCTTGGTCGGAACGCCAGACTTCAGCGCCATGTCGACGGCAGACAGGACTGCCTGCTCGTCGTGCTGAAGGACGAGGGCCAGGATATCGACCATCTCTCGATCGCCACCCGGCTTCTTGAGCAGGTATTGCTGCAAGGTCCGGAATGCATCGGGAAGCTCGATGAACGGTGCGCCGTTGCGAAGAGCACCGGGCTTACGCTGCACCACCGCCAGATAGTGACGCCAGTCGTAGATGGTCTGGCCCGGCCGATCATGGGACCGATCTATGACGCGGCGGTGCTCACAAACGATCTGGCCTTCTGCGGCGACCACGACACGATCTGGGTAGACCCGGAGGCTCACCGGTCGATTGGCGAAGGATGCCGGAACGCTATAGCGATTGCGCTCCAGATGCACGAGGCAGGTGGGCGTGACCCGCTTCGTATATTCGACGAACCCGTCGAACGGCCTGGAGAGCGCCATGAGAGCTGGGACTTCCTCGGCCCAGATGTCGGCAATAGTGCCACGCAACTGACCGTGGGGTGTCTTGGTCCAGAACTCCTTGCAACGGGCCTCGAGCCAATCGTTCAAGGCCTCCAGTGATGGAAAGCGCGGGATCGGTTGAAAGAAGCGATGACGCGCATCCTGCACGTTCTTCTCGACCTGTCCCTTCTCCCAGCCGGAAGCCGGATTGCAGAACTCGGGCTCGAACACATAATGGCTGGCCATCGCCATGAAGCGGACGTTGACGTCGCGCTCCTTGCCACGACCGACCTTGTCGATCGCCGTGCGCATGTTGTCGTAGATGCCGCGACCAGGAATGCCACCGAAGACACGGAAGGCATGGTTATGGGCATCGAACAGCATCTCGTGCGTCTGCAGGAGGTATGCCCGGACGATGAAGGCCCTGGAGTAGCTCAGCTTCGTGTGGGCGATCTGCAGCTTGGTGCGCTCATTGCCAATGATCGCCCAATCTTCCGACCAGTCGAACTGGAAGGCCTCGCCTGGTTCGAACGCCAAGGGCACAAATGTCCCGCGGCCCGTCGTCTGCAATTCCCTCTGACGATCATCGCGCCATTCCCGCGCAAAGGCAGCCACACGATTGTACGACCCCTCGTAGCCGAGGCTGACAAGATCAGCGTGTAGCTGCTTCATCGTCCGCTTCTGCTTGCGGCCTTTCTTAGACTCCGTCTTCAGCCAGGCCGATAGACGATCTGCAAACGGATCAAGCTTGCTCGGCCTCTCCGGCACGTTGAACTTCGGCTCCACGTCGCCGGCGCGCAGATATTTGCGGATGGTATTCCGGGACAAGCCGGTCCTGCGGCAAATCTCCCGGATCGATAGATGCTCTCGAAAATGCCAGCGTCGGATTACGCTCAGTAACGCCATGTCGATCACTCCAGAGCCCCCGCTGAAAACATGCGAGGGACGGTTGAAACATGGGTCAATTCTCAATGGAAATATCGGGCTGCGCCGGGTCAGCTCTCAGTGGAAATCAACAGCATAACCACCGGGACCTTTACTCTGGGCAACGCATCGGCTGCCAGGACCGGCATCGATGGCGTGTGCTGGATCATTATCAACGAGGACAATGCGGCATTCGAAAGAAGTCGATCAAAAGTAGCTACGCCCCATGGTTACAGGATAGAGGTTTTCGCTCATCCCGACGCTAATCGACGGGCCCTGAAGCCATCGATTTCACTGTAGGAACAATCCAGCAGAGAAGCCATTGGGACAGTGCCGCTTCTGGCCTGTCCCAATGGCCATCACCATGGGATCTTGGGCTGCGTTGGTCACCAACGCCGGCGCTGCCCCAAGGACACAATCTGCTCACTCCGTCCCCCCTCGAAGATCTGCTGCATCCATTGAGGATAGATCGCGGCGAGTTTGCTCACCGCATCCAGTCGATCAAGATCAGACTGCTGCAGCTCGATTTTCGTTGCGCCGAGATTGTCTTGCAGTTGCTCAACCCGTTTCGCGCCGAGAAGCACCGTTGAAACGGTCTTCCGGTGAAGCAGCCACGCCAATGCAATCTGGGCCGGCGATGCGCCATGCGCAGCCGCAATGCTGCGCAGCTCGTCAATCAGATCATAGGTGCGGTCGATATCGAGAGGCGGGAAAGGCGTCGTGGCTCGACGAGCCTGGTTGTCGCCTTCAAAGTTGCGATCGAACTTGCCACTCAACATCCCCCCGGCCAATGGGCTCCAACAGACGAGACCCAATCCGGTGGCGGACAGGAGAGGGGTGATTTCATGCTCGATCTCTCTCCCGGCAAGCGAATAATAGGCCTGCAGGCTGGAGAGTGGCGAGAGCCCGAGGCGTTCGGTCACTCCCATAGCCTGTGCGATCTGCCACGCAGCCCAATTCGAAACGCCAATGTAGCGTACGGCACCCTGGCGCACGAGGTGATCGAGCGCACGCAAGCTTTCTTCCATCGGCGTCAGTGGATCGAAGCCATGCAACTGATACAGATCGACATAGTCGATCTGCATTCTTTTCAGGCTGGCGTGAAGGCTATCCAGGATATGCGCTCGTGACGCTCCGCGTTCGTTCTGCCCTGCACCCGCTTGCCCAAAAGTCTTGGTAGAGATCAAGACGTCGTGCCTTCGAACGCCGAGGTTGCGAAGTGCCGCACCGGTAATTTCCTCTGACTGGCCGCCCGAATAAATGTTCGCTGTGTCGAGCAGGTTCACACCTGCATCAAGACTGCACTGAACAATCTGGTCAGCGCCATTCTGGTCAACCCCGCCGATTCCGCCCCATTGGCTCACCCCGAAGGTCATCGTGCCGAGGCTCAATTCAGACACGAGCAAGCCCGTTCGTCCCAACATGTTATAGTGCATCTCATCTCTCCTTCGGGGCGGCAGGAGTTGCACGCCATTCAGGAAACTATTCGGGTGCGACCTGGAAGCAGTAGCACGTTTCAATCGTATGATTGCACAATCCTCTCTCGTCGGCGAGGATCCCGTTGTCATAGAAGGGCGGCTAGCCTAGCAAGGATCCAATATCTGAGATAGCCCTGCGCCGCGACTTTGGAATTGTTCAGAATGATCGAGCATATGCAGCAGACCTTGGCAAACGGCTTCAGCCGCTGGGCACCGAATGAGGGCGCGACCTACACGCAGGTGCCCGGTCTTACGTTCCACCGTCACACGTCACCAACGATACCTTATGTGGGAATGATGGAAGCCAGTCTGTCTCTGGTCATTTCAGGCAGGAAGCGTGTTGTTCTTGGCAGTAACTGCTATGACTATGGCAGCACACACTTTCTCCTCACGTCCATCGACCTTCCAGTGACGGCTTGGGTCACGCAGGCCAGTGTGGGCGACCCGTATTTCGGAATCTTGCTGAGGATAGATCTCAGCCTTGTTCGCACCTTGATATCCGAGATCCCGCACGAGACGCGTGGTGAGGCTCCGCTTCTCGGGATAGCCAGCTCAGCTGTAACCCCTGACCTCCTCGAAGCGCTGTCCCGCTTGTGCCGTTTGACAGAGCGACCGAACGAAATCGACCTCTTCGCTCAGTCCATACGACGAGAGATCATCTATCGTCTGATCATGAGCCCGGTCGGTACACGTCTCGCTTTACTCGCGTCGATGGAAGGCGCCTCGAGCAGCATCATCAGGGCGCTGGAATGGCTCAAACAGCACTTCCGCGAACGTCAATCCATAAGTCACCTTGCCGATATCGCGCATATGGGAGTGTCAACGTTTCACCGGCATTTCAAGCAGGTGACCGGCGTGAGCCCCGTCCAGTATCGCAAGCGCCTGCAACTCAATGAAGCGCGCCGCTTGATGATCGTGGCCGGACTTGACGCTGCATCATCAGCCTATGATGTCGGCTACGAAAGTCCTGCCCAATTCAGCCGTGAATACCGACGCGAATTCGGACAGTCGCCGATCTCCAGCGTGATCGGCCTCAGACAATCGATGTAACAACCTCTTTCCCCGCGGCCAAAAGCGGGCCAGATCAGTGGAATTCGGTTTCGATGGCTGCCCGTTTGCCAGGATCGATTTTGAGGATGAAGACACCCATGCAACAAGACGCCCCTGGCCGACGCCGGCGATCAAATCGCCATGTCCCACGACAATAAGACCACCGACAAAGCCTTGACGGGTCTTTACGCGAGAAAATCCGCCGGCGTTCCAGAATCTTCAACCACGACCTATCTCCAACCGGGATGGATGTAGCAATTGTGCCCATCTGCCCGCGTGGCGTTTTTGGAAAAATGGCACTCTTGAAGATCAAGCCATGAGCCACGTCTGTTGATACATCAGCTTTCACAGTGACCTGCCATCCTGGGTTGACGCAAAACCAAACCGAACTAATTGGTTTACGGCAACAGACAACCGGGAGGCGCGACCATGCGATGGGAATATTGTACGATTGAACGAGCTTTGACGGCTGAGGAAATGAACGAGTTTGGATCCAAGGGATGGGAGCTCGTTGCAGTCGTCTCGCCGGGACATTTCGTCCTGCATTATTTCTTCAAACGGGCAATTGACGCTTAAGCTATCTGCGACCGCGGTGACGTCGTGAGTGAGGCCCTTCTGATCTGTGGGATCAGGCCAGTGGTGCCGCGAAGGCGAGAAGAAGGAAGCCGCCAGCATGCGGCTTTTTTAAAGTATTGGAACGCAAGAGCGTGAAGCGGATGTCAAAGCGGCTCAAGCACTTTCGCCGCGTCCCACCCCTGCTGACAGATCTCGAAGCTCTTTCCTAACCGTCCTCGCCCTGCCCGCGGCAAGGATGTGCTGGCCAGACTTCGGCAACAGAAGCTGGAAAAGCCCTGAAGCCAGCCGGAATTGCTTGGCCGTGAGACGATGTGATCTTGCCAGAACCTCGCCTGTCGATCGACGAGATGAGCACGACCTCGCATGTGTCCGTCAAAAGGTCGCCAATTGCTTCGGTCAGCAGGTGAGGCAATCGCACATGCGTGGCGTAAAACTGCCAATGATCCAGTTTTCTTGTCACCGATGGCTCGAATACCGTTCCCGTATTGATAATCACGTTATCGAGCTTGCTGGCCCCGAAGTTTGTTTCGAGCGCTTCAACGATATCGAGAACGAAGGGTTGCAAATCCGGCTGTCTCGCATCCAGTTTCAGCATGACTGCACGGCCACCAATCCACTCGACCTCTCGCACTATCTCTTCGGGAAACTCGGCCTGCGAGGTGTAGGTGCCGATGATGTGAACATCTGACTTCACAAGACTCATCACGCAGGAGTAGCCCAATCCGCTGCAAGCACCAATAACAAGTGCGATCCTCGTGGTCATGACAACGTTTCTCCTTCTCATTTTCTGAGTTGCGCGAAGAGTCAAACCGCGACGCATGGATGCAGATACGCAGACTGAAGTATGCAAAACGGCTTGAGTTGGATCTCCACGCGCCACGCAGCAGACCGAAAAAATCAATGAGCTGCTCTCAAACCGCAGTTTGGAAAAGCTATGCGATGCATTCAAAGAGCACTAGAGGGCCAACCCTCTACTCGTTGGTTAGGGAATGTTGACAAATGACATCGGACGAGAGCAGGCGCCGGTGTGTCTGCTCTGAGGAGCTTGAGCTACGCCCCAATTTTGAGAAGAGGGGGGAGCGAAGACGATGCAGAGTTGCTTTTTGATGAAGTGGCACGCCGAAGCCTGTGGCTCCAAGATATGACATGTGCCCGCACGCATTACTTTTGCGATAGCGTCCGCTCTTCCTTTATCACAGCGCGCGCATTTACCGGTGAACCAAAGCTGCTAGTCTCCCTTGATTCTGGTATCCGCACTATCCACATGAGCGCGCCCGCCAAACCTGTGGCGCTACGAAAGCAGCTACCTGTCGGCAACCTGAAACAGACTTGAACGACGTACAGCAGCATGGTTCACCAGTCGCTCAGTTCGAGTTCGTGCAGACGTCTTGCCTTGACGGCACCCTCAAACATCGTCAGCAAATGTTGACAAATGCGCTGCTCGTCAACATATGTTGACGAATGATTGATCTCAGCGACGTGATAAAATCCGATAATCCCGAAGAAGCCCTCGCCGCCGTGGTGGCTTTACGCAGACTGGCAGACGGTATCGAGCGCGAAGCGGTCCGCGCCGCGCTCCGCCAAGGCTGGACGTGGTCCAACATTGCGCAAGCTCTTGGGGTGTCCAAGCAAGCGGCCCACAGACGGTTGGTGGATATGACTCAAGACATTCCAGAGATAGGTTAGGTAATGTGATGTTCGAAAGCCTCAGAACAAAGTTCCGATCTGCAAAGACAATCACCCGTTTGTGCAAGACAGCTGAAGCGTACGCACTAAAAGACGGACAGCACGATCCAGGCGCCGAACACTTCCTACTGGCGGCTCTTGACTTGCCGGATGGAACTGCTCGCATGGCTTTCGAGGAGCTTGGTGCTGATCCTCGTACGGTTAGATCAGCTATCGCTGATCAGTATCGTGACGCGCTCCGTGCGATTGGTGTTGAGATTACAGAGATGCCGACCCCCTCCGAAGCAGCGCCTCTTCTGTCTAAAGACATACTGTTCGAGGCAGCACCTTCAGGGCAGGAAATCATACAGAAGCTCGCGGCAAAGCGTCACTATCATAGGCCACTTCTCAGTGCTCACATAGTATCGGTCGTAACGGATGCGCCGCAAGGTGTTGCTGCCAGAGCGCTTCGGAAACTGGGTATTGACAGGGATGAGCTAAGAGCGCGGGCAGAAGCCATTGCTGAACGTTGGCAGTCATATCAGTAGCACTGGCGGCGGCCGCTAGTGCCGGAGCCTGTATTTCTGATGGTATCAGATCCGCAGTGTGCATCGATTTCGCAAGACGGCCCTCACCGTCCACGCAGATCATAGTGTCTTTCATATGCCGTCCTCTCTGCTCGTGGTTCGCACCTGTGACGGAAGCGGCCAATTGCCATTCGCCTTGAAAGGATTCGAACCCGCGGCATGTAACTTCCAGCCCCGTAGAGCCGTCTCCTTCATGACCTTGCAGCTGGAACAGTACACCACGAGGCCCAGCAACCATATTGCCTCTCCGGGCCTTTGGTGGTAAAAATTGCTACCAGATGCCTTTGGAGGTCGCCTATGCCAAATGTTGAAAAAATCAGCGTTTCGATGACACCCCAACACGCCGAGTTATTGCGTGACGCTGTGAACAGTGGCGCTTATGCCAGCGGAAGCGAAGTTGTTCGCGAAGCCATGCGCGATTGGTCGGCCAAATGGATGCAAAAGCGCGAAGATATCGCCAAGTTGCGTGCGATGTGGGAAGAAGGCAAAGATAGTGGCCTTGCGGTTGAGGTGGATTTTGATGCGGTGTTGGATGAAGCACGTCAGGAAGTAGCGTCTGCAGCTCCCCATGCCCGTTAAGCTCTTTTGGACCCCAAAGGCGCGCGCCGACGTTAAGAGCATCTACATCGAAATGCGGAAAGAGCAGCCGCGCAGCGCGGAGCGGTACTTCGCCAACTTTCGCCGTAAGACTGAATTGCTGATAGAGCACCCGCGTTTGGGCGAGCGTCACCCGGAAGTGTTCCGCACGGCTCGGATGTTGGTCGAAGCGCCCTATGTGATCCTCTACGAGATGAGGCCCGACACCGATGACGGCCCTGTTGATGCCGTCGAGATTGTCCGAGTGGTGGACGGACGGCGTGACCTCTCCAGGCTGTTTAAGGCATGATGGGCTAATGGCAAAGTGCAGAAGGCCGTGGCAGTTATCGCATCTGCGGCGCGTCCATAAGATAAGTTTCGCCAATTACTTAGCTGCTCTGTGCAGCGGATGCAGAATTATGGAACTGAACGAGCATTGATACTGCTCTTGAAACAGCTCCGAAGGCAAGACCGCCTATGGATAAGTCCGGCGATAGGATACTAAGTTGCTGCCCAAAGCAGTCTCTCACGGAAATTTTTGGCCGGTGAGCATTGCGACAAGTTGATGCCTGTTACGGATGCCGCTCTGGAACAACGTTATCAATATCTTCGCATCTAGGTTTGCTTGAGGCGACGCAACTGCCTGACCACGTATCTCACAGACCCTTTCGAGAGCATTCTGCAAAAGTGCCAGATCCTCAGGTCTGAGCGGCTCCTTAAGCTTTTCAGCGATTTCTTGTATCATCCAGCAGTCATTCGGAGGTAGCGCGCGAGGAATGGCTTTGAACATTTTTTGTAGCATTGGCCTATACCTTGCAAAGGTCGTGTCAACGCTGCCTGGTGCTTTCCCGACAGTTTGGGAATGTGGCTTCAAATTAGTCTGAAATGCCATAACAGCACTACGCCTATCGTCGCTGCTGGATCACCAACCGCTCAGCAATTGTCCACCAGATGTGACACGCGATAAACATCTTGCCCGACCGGTTGCAGCCGCAGACTTGCGATGGATGTCGAAGCCTTACGCGAGTTGGCATCCAACGGCAGTTAAGAATTAGCTCGCCCGGCATCCTCCGCAGTTCTGCCCACGAGGTCGATGCCCAGACTCCACGCGATGTCCGCACCTGCTCTCACCTATGCCGCTGCTGCAGCCAGGCGTCTCGAGCTGCGTATGCTCGCTTTACATCATCAATAGGGGCGACATTAGTATTTGGGACCGATCGGGAGCATGTAAAGTTTTGAACCAGTTGACCCGGGCGATTTCGATACCAGGAGCTCGGGCAGCACGTGCTCCAATTTGCGTGGAGTATCAGTCGATCTCCTTAACAGCCGAACCGAACTGCCAAATCAGTCCCGCCTTCGCCGAGAATTGGCCTACAGTCTTACTTCGAGCAGAAAGCGCTTTCGGTTTGACCATTGTGTCATTGACCCTAGCTAGTCTGCATCAAGACGTGCCATGGATCTGGAGAACGTGATGTCCCCCTTGCTCCACCGCCGGCTCCTCCCAGCCGCAATTGCTCTGACTATCGTGGTGAACGTGGTAGCGCCGCTCTCCGCTGGAGATCAAGAAAGAGAAAAGCCAGAGGTCGGGGTGCGTGTCCCGTTAGTGACTGTGGCAAAGGCGAGTGTCAAAGAGCTGCTGCGCCGTGTCCCAATCTCTGGAACGCTTGTCTCTCGTGAAGAGGCTCTCGTCTACCCTGAGATCGGAGGTTACAAGATCACGCAGCTGGAGCTCGAGGTTGGTGATCGAGTGGAAAAAGGAGAGGTCGTCGCGGAGCTCGAGGACCGCACGTTGCGCACCGAAGTTGCCAGAGCAGAGGCGGAGCTTTCGCGTTCCCAAGCTGCGGCGCAGCAGGCACGCACCACGGTGGCCTCGGCTGAAGCAAGAGCTACACAAGCTCAGCAATCACTGGATCGGACAAGGCAACTGCAGGAGCGCGGGACTTCGACGCAGGCTGCACTCGACGAAGCGACGGCGACTGCCTTGACTGCTCAAGCGGAGCTGGAATCGGCACGTAGCGGCGTTGCTGTCGCAGAGGCTCAACTTCAGCAGGCGGAGACCGCGTTAAAGGTTGCCCTAGACAACCTCGACACGGCGCGCATTAAAGCGCCAGTCGCCGGCGTCATCTCCGCGCGGAATGGCCAGATTGGCGCCACTGCCAGCACCACCGGCGAGCCAATCTACACGATCATCAGAAATGGCGAGGTAGAGGCAGAGGTGGAGGTGATCGAAACCGATCTGGGTTTGTTGAGCGAAGGTGACCCTGCGCAACTCGAAGTCGCGGGCGTAGGCCGGGTTGATGGTACGGTGCGCCTGATCTCCGCCCAGGTCGACCGGACAGATCGAATGGGCACCGTCCGGATCGCCCTCGAGCAGCAGGATGGATTGCGGCCGGGCTTGTATGCGGGCGGCTGGGTCACTGCCGAAAGTCGCAAGAATTTAGCCGTACCAGCAAGCGCAGTAATCAGTGACGCCAGCGGCGCTTACGTTTTGCATGTAGATGGCAATACAGTTCAACGTCTCCCGGTCAAGCCGGGTCTTGTTTGGCAGGATTGGCGTGAGATCGTCTCAGGATTGGACATTGGCGACGATGTCATAGCCACTGCCGGAACCTTCTTCGATGACGGCGATGTAATACGTCCGGTTCGGGAAACAATGTCAGGGCTGGAAGCCGATCAACGCGACACAGCAAAGACCGAGGCCGACTTGCCATGAATCTCTCGACCTGGGCGATTCGCCATCCAGTTCCACCTATCGCGCTTTTCCTCGTCCTGTGCGCAGTGGGGCTGTTCAGCTTCTATCGGATGCCCGTGACACAAATGCCGAACGTGGATCTTCCGATCGTGACAGTGAGCGTGGGCTTGCCGGGAGCCGCGCCTGCAGAGGTCGTCAGCCAGGTCGTTCAGCCGATAGAGGCTCAGGTCAGCGACATCTCAGGCGTTCGCCACGTGAGCGCGACGGCGGACGACGGTGTGGCGAACCTCACGATTGAGTTCAGTGTGGGAACGAACACTGATCGTGCATTGAACGACGTGAAGGATGCCGTGACAGGCGCGCGCGGTGACATGCCCGACAGCATCACTGAGCCAGTAATCCAGCGGTTGGATTTCACAGGTGCGCCAATCTTAAGCTACGCGGTGTCCGATCCGGGACGTTCGATCGAGGCGCTATCTACTTTCGTGGATGATGTGGTCGCGCCGGAGCTTCAGGCAGTCGAAGGTGTTGGTAGCGTTGCGCGGGCGGGCGGTGCCGACCGCGAGATCCGCGTCGAAGTGGATCCCGATCGCCTCTTGGCGCTCGGATTGACGATTTCCGATATCACCTCGCAGCTTGCACAGGGGAACATCGATCTTGGCGGGGGGGCTGGTGATCTTGCTGGTCAGCAGTATTCGATCCGGGCTCTCGGCTCTGCAAACAGCTTGCAGGACCTCGCGGCACGCCCCATCCGGTTACCGAGCGGCAGCACGGTTAGACTCGATCGGCTCGCATCAGTCACCGACGAGGCGACAGAGCCGGAGAACTTTGCGCTTCTTGAAGGGCAGCCCGTAGTGGCGTTTGGAGTTTTCCGCGCGACCGGGGCAAGCGATCTCGTCGCCGCCGAGAATGCCAAGGCACGCCTCCAGACCCTGTCCGAACAGTATCCCGACATGCAGTTTGCACTCGTCGATGATGCCACGATCTACACGGAAGCGAATTTTGAATCCGCGATGGCCACCCTCTACGAGGGGGCTGTGCTCGCGATCGTTGTTGTCTTTCTCTTCTTGCGGGATTGGCGCGCCACTTTGGTTGCGCTGGTCGCATTGCCGCTTTCGGCAATTCCCACTTTCGCCGTCATGGATGCGCTTGGCTTCTCCTTGAACACGATCAGCCTTCTTGGCATCACCCTGGTTGTGGGCGTGCTGGTCGACGATGCGATCGTTGAGATTGAGAATATAGTGCGGCACATGCAGATGGGGCGCGATGCCTACACCGCGTCGGAGGAGGCCGCTTCTGAAATCGGCACGACGGTAATCGCAATCAGCCTAACGATTGTCGCAGTCTTTGCTCCGGTGAGCTTTATGGGCGGTATAGCGGGGCAATTTTTCCAGCAGTTCGGCATCACCGTGGCTGTTGCTGTATTGTTCTCCTTGCTTGTGGCGCGCTTAATTACTCCGATGTTCGCCGCCTACTTTATGAAGAGCTATGCAGAGACGGGCGAGAAGACAGATGGATGGATGATGCGGACGTACCTGGGCATCCTAAGTTGGACTTTGCACCACAAGATCATGACACTGGTTGCGGGCGTCGCGATCTTCGCCGTTTCTATCTATTCAGCGACGCTGCTTCCGACAGAGTTTATACCCCCGTCAGACACTGGGCGCGCGACGGTCACGGTGGAGCTGCCGCCGGGCGCAACCCTGGCCAAGGCACGGTGGGTCGCAGAACGGGTAACGACCCGCGTCTCTCAGGTCGAAGAGATAGAAAGTATCTTCGTTGAGGGCGAGTCGGCCACCCGGCTCACGGTTCAGATCAACTACGGACAACGGGAGGACCGGGAGCGGACGGCGCAACAGATCAAGGAGGACATTGAAGCGCAATTGGCCGAGGTGCCAGACGTGCGTTTCTTCCTCCTTTCCGACAACGGTGCGCGTGATGTTTCTGTCAACATCAGGGGCGACACTGCGGCGGCGGCCTTGGCAGGTGCCCGCGCAATGGCAGACGTTATGAAGACCTTGCCCGAGCTGCGCAATGTCACGACTGACGCCGCGCTTCTGCGTCCGGAAATCCAAATTACGCCGCTACCGGAGCGCGCAGCGGAACTCGGGGTGAGCACGACGGCGCTCGCCCAGACTATCAGACTTGCCACCATGGGGGCCACCGAGCCAAACCTTCCCCGGTTCGATGCTGGCGAGGAACAGGTGCCCATACGGATTCGTCTGGAGGAAGAAGCCCGCGACAACCTCTCGCATCTGGCTGGACTTCGTGTCGAGGCCGCTTCAGGCGCCCAGATCCCGGTTATGGCAGTTGCGGATGTGCGTCTCGCCGCTGGTCCGAGTGTAATCCAGCGTTATGATAGGAAGTATCGGGTTTCAGTCGCAGCTGACCTTGCCGAGGATGTCGCCCTTGGTCCCGCGACGCAAGCGATAGCCAGAGTGTCGGCAGCGGTCAATTTACCCGAGGGGACGACCATACAGCCTGCCGGGGATGCGGAGACGATGAACGAGATCTTCGAAGGGTTCGCATTTGCGATGGTCTCAGGCATTCTCCTTGTCTACGTCGTACTCGTTCTTCTTTTTGGGAGCTTCGTGACCCCAATCACAATCCTTCTTTCGCTACCCTTGGCAATTGGCGGGGCCATCTTCGCTTTGTATCTATACGGCTCGGGGATCGGTTTGCCGGTCGTCATCGGCTTCCTGATGCTCATGGGTATCGTCACCAAGAACGCCATCATGCTGGTGGAATTTGCGATGGAAGCGGTCAAGAATGGCGCGGACCGCGCATCCGCCATGATCGACGCCGGCCACAAACGCGCTCGACCGATCATCATGACGACGATCGCCATGTCCGCGGGAATGGTTCCTTCGGCTCTCTCTCACGAGACAGGCGGGGAGTTTCGTGCACCCATGGCTATTGCCGTGATCGGAGGGCTTTTCCTCTCCACTGTCCTTTCGCTTTTGTTCGTCCCTTCCCTCTTCGTCGTGCTGGAGAAGCTGAAAGATCACCTCAGGCGCTTGCTTGGGTTTGCACTGGGCGGGGAAAGGAAAAGAACCAACAGTCCGGCTAGCCGCCTCGTTAGTCATGAGTATCGCTCAAAGACGTAGCGGGCCCTGGCAGGTAACGCCGGGCTGAAGCCGGTCTGTGCCGAACAGAAGGCATGAACGAACCTTGGGTCTCGCGACTTTCCCAGAGATGCATAACCGGGCGGCTTGACCGACGAGTGCCTTTAAATGCTTCACCCTGGGTGCCGTGATTGCCATATGCTGGCGTCTGGCCTCGGTTCAGCTGCGTGGGGCCGCGCGAAGTGACGCATGGCCGCTGTTCACGGTTCCGCGGGCTGAGTGGCGCTTTCCCACTTCGAGCGTCGAGAATGATTTCCATGGCTTTCCCCACGAACCAATCGTGGACGCAGCAATTGCGGCGGTTTGCGGACTTTTTTCAGGAACAATGCGGTCAATCACCTGTTCGACTTTGAACACAAGCGTGGGCATCTGCCCGCCTTAGACCGCAGCGCGGTCTGTGTCACAGTTGTAAAACAACAGGAGATAAGTCATGAATGGAGCCCTCAAGGCTGCAGGCTTCCTGCTATTGTGCAGTTCGCCGGTTCTTGCACAGGAAGCAACAGCCAGCCCCGATGTTGCGCGTGTCGCATTCATCAAGCCTGACAATACCGCCATTGGCACAGGCACTCTGATTGAGACGCCCCATGGGCTGCTCATCCAGGCTAAGCTTACCGGCCTGCCACCAGGCCCGCACGGTTTCCACATCCACGAAGTCGGTACTTGCGACGGCGGCGACAGCTTCAAGTCGGCGGGCGGACACTACGCTCCGAACGCCAATAAGCATGGATACATGTCTGACAACGGCCCGCATGCTGGCGACCTGCCAAATCAAACCGTCGCGGCTGACGGATCCATGCTGGTAGAGGTGTTCGCGCCAGACCTCAGGCTGACGGAAGGTGAAGCGGCCGTTTTGGACAGTGACGGCTCCGCAATCGTCATCCATGCGACGGCTGATGACTATCGCTCGCAACCCTCTGGCGCTTCAGGTGACCGCTTAGCCTGCGGCGTAATCGAGCAGCGATAAAAGATCCAGGGGGTCTTCCAGCTCCACCAGGAACCCAGGAACCTGGGTGAGCCAGCACCCCTTCATGCATGATTTGGAAAGCAACCGAAGAAAGGACATCCTCATGAGGAAGCTCGAGACAGCAAT
The DNA here is from genome assembly GCF_001429245.1 of Rhizobium sp. Root274. Lineage (GTDB taxonomy): Bacteria > Pseudomonadota > Alphaproteobacteria > Rhizobiales > Rhizobiaceae > Allorhizobium. The sequence goes on along the minus strand of NZ_LMJE01000012.1, from coordinate 23,817 downwards.
GATCGTGATCCTGGCTGCGGCGGCCCCATCGGCTCTTGCCCAACAGTCCGCCGAACAGACGGAGCCGGGGCTTGCCTCCGCAACAGCTGACCAGAACATGCAGCAGATGAGCGACTCTGCCTTCTCGCGTTGGGACAGGGACGATGACAACCGCCTGCGAGGCGACGAATTTGCCGCCGGTCTTCATAATGCCTGGGCCGGAGACGATAACACGGTTGATGAAACGGACTTCAACGAACAGTGGAACAACTGGTTTAACGTAGACCTACCAGACTTCGCCTCTCTCGATGAAGATGGGAATGAGGAGTTGTCCGAGGCGGAATTGCGAGCGACCCTTGCAAACGCCGAACTCCGCGGCCCGTGGCAGGGCGCCGATGATGGTTATCTGACGCCGGCGGAATTCCAGAACGGCATGAATACGGTCGCCGATCGTGATGGTAGCGGCGCCCTGAACCAATCCGAAATCGACCGGGTCGTCGCTATTGTCGGCGTGTTTGTTCCCGACCGGATCTCTACGGCTGCCACCTACTCAGCTGCGCAGGAAGCCTCCGACGTACAGGTGGATGACGTCATCTCGCTGGCCGAATGGAACAACGACGCTCTTTATCAGAAGGGCTGGAGCGCCGAAGAACTCTTTGACCGCAAAGTCTTTGGACGCGACGGAGAAGAGATCGGCGACGTGGAAGATCTGATTATAGGCAGCAATGGCGAGCTCCTCGCACTTGTCGCTGAAGTCGGAGGCATCTGGGATATTGGCGACACCCATATCAGCATACCCTGGGAGCAGGTGAAGTTTCGGGAAGATGGAGCTGTTTCAGTCCCGGTGACGGAGGAAAATGCCGATGAATTCAGCATTTTGAATGAGCCTGGCGCGCAAGAGCTGCAACAGGGCGTGGTCTCAGACCTGGATAATCGCGAACTCGGTCCGCGTGCATGGCGAGCTTCGGAGCTGATGGGCGATATCGCACGCATCCTCAGTGATCGGAGCGCTGGATCAGGAGAGCCTGCGCCGGCCGCGGCCACAAAACAGGCAGAGCAGGATGAAGCGCCTTCTACGGCAAATCAGCCCCGTCTTTACCAGGGCTATGGATATGTCAGCGACCTGATCTTCGATGAAGGCCGCGTTGCTGCAGCTGTCGTTGACCGGGATTCCGGATACGGCACGCGTGGTCGCTACGCCTATCCCTACTATGGCTACGACCATGGCTGGACCCCGGGCAGCCGGCACTACGACCTGCCCTATAACCGGCAGGAAGCCGTAACGATCACGTCCTTCGATTACGACCGACTGAACGAAAGCTGATCACGCAGATCACGTCGGATCGATCCCCGCATCCGCGTCGGCGGGCGACCGATACCATGGGTTCTGCCGGATCGAAAAAATCTGGCAGAACTCGGGTCATGTGGCAGCTATTTTCCATCATCAGCGTCTAATTCAAACGAATTCGATACCTTCGCATTTGAAGTCACCCAACTTCTCTTCATCCGCAAGCAAGTCGCCCATGATGTTGGCTGCACCGATCCAGCTTTCTGTGCGACCACCAAGCTCCACGGATTTCATGTAGATGAATTCGTCCGGGTGACCGGGCACCAGCTTAATCGAGGAAGGGCCTCGTTCCGGAATACGCGCTCCGATTGGACGGACTAAAACTTGCGAGAACGCTGCGTCCGCCTCGATCAGCAGATTGTTTCCCTTTTCGCGTTCGTCAGTATTTTCATCGAATGGCGTTTCCGATATCTTGCGTGGAAAGAAGTACCATCTCTCCCTGTAGGGATGCCACTCAGCGGCTTCGTGAACGACGTAACCCTTGTCTCCAACACCTACGGCGTCCCGCATTCGGCGGTAGACGTGGCTCCAGTTCTCGCTGGCGACTGTGTATCCATGAGGACCGATGCGCTTGATCCACTCCTCGCGAAGCACTTTCCCGTGCGAGCCGACAATGAGTTGATCGCCAAACAAGGTGGCCCACTCGCACTTGAAACCCTTTTGAGCTTCATCTCCTGAGCCCGTCATGAGCATCTGACGGGGGATGATCATATGGTTTGTCCCGCGAACCTCTCCGACGATGCCGGTACGGTCGTCGAAGACAAGCATATGGCGGTCCCACTTCAGCAGTTCTGAAAACTCTCCGCCGCGAAAGGTATCTTTCTCCACCTCCCCGAATTTGGAGTAGACATGCACTTCGCCACCCGCATCGTCAGGAATATGCTCGAAACTGTACCGCACGGCACCCACTTTATCGACGTGGCGGTGGGCCCTGTCTATGCGCAAACGAGCCATGAAATAGGTCTCGCCGTCTTCCAGCGTCACCTGGGATTCCCGGTCTTCGTCAGTGATCTGCATGATCGTGTAGGTTGACGTAGAAGCGTCATACCGTTCCAGCCGCTGGCGATCACGTTTCATGTGGCAAAGTCCTTCTCTCTTGTGGCTGCACACTTCTCCCGCTTCATTTGATGATCTGCAGGGAAAATCGGTCGGACGGAGAAGTCAGCAGGTTCGTTTATTCGATCTTCACGTTCCAAAGCCCGGACCCGGGCCCAGCTTTTGCCTTGCTACTGCTTTCTACAAAAACCATGGATCCCAGACCTCCAGATCAGGCGTATAAACCACCCACGCAATGGAATCTGGCACCACAATCCGGATTTACAACACGACAGAACGTATTTTTGAGATTATCGCGTCAATAGCAGAAACTTATGATTCAAGATGAAGCCGCGAATAATGGGAATATATTCAAAACGAGCGTCGCTATCCGTCAACTAGATGATGCTCTCGGGTTCGTGAAGACGCCAATACTCATTTATTCGAACGCAATACGAAACAATCTCAGCTGCTGCTGGTTAGCCATGGGAGCGCCGACGAAGGCGCTCGTTTACAGCAAAGAGAACCAAGAGAGGAGACGACCATGTTCAACAAGGTTGCGACCAAGCTTGCTGCTTCTACGTTTGCACTGTCGCTGGCAGCAGCGCCGGTAGTGGCGGCGGATTACGGCCAATGGGATACTGACGGCACCGCCGGTATCAATGAGTCCGAATTCCGCAGTGGCTTTGAATCCAATGAGGCTTTCAACAACTGGGACGCCGACAATAGCGGCACCTTGACCCAGTCTGAATTCAAGACCGGTATCGGTGACAACGAACAAGCCTTCAATGAGCGCTATGGCGACGGCTGGTTCGGTGAATGGGACGCCAATTCCGACTCGGCCCTTTCCGAGGACGAATATTACGACGGCCTCTACACAAGCTATGACGCCGACAACAACAATGTCATCGAAGAGCCCGAATTTGGCGACCTCGGCGACGACATTGGTGATGGCGGCTGGTTTGACGTCTGACGCTTGCTGCGCAGAGGAGTGGTCGGCCTAGAGCTGGCCATCTCCGTCCAACAACAGCCAAGCTTAGATCATCAAAACCAGGAGAGACACCATGAAACTCTTGATTGCAACATTCGCATCCACCCTTCTTGCCGCGTCCGCTATGGCCCAGTCCAGTGACAGTTCTAGCACTGACGCATCGAAAGACACCTCTACTGAAACGACCAGCGCCTCCAGGCAGTCGGGTGCTGCTGCGATGAACCAGGAGAAGGTCCGCCAGCAGCTTACGGATGCCGGCTTCAAGGAGGTCCAGATCCTTGATGCCTCCTATCTGGTGCGAGCACAGACGGAAGAGGGCAACACCGTACTAATGGTCATCGACCCGCCGCTTGCCGGTTCGACCTCTGGATCGGCTTCAGGCTCCAGTTCCGGTTCGTCTGAGACGAACAACTGATAGCGGTCGACCAATTAACCTTTCTCTGAGGCGCAAGGGGTGGCTGATCACATCGGCCGCCTCTTGTATTTTTTGTACATTGATTGCCAAGCATGAGGACTGTGACATGCCCCGCCCCTCTCTCATCCTTCTTTGGGCTATTTCGATCGCCCTGCCACCGACGTTCGCAGGCGCTCAAGGATCAGGCAATAGCGTCAAGATCTTGCCTGACTGGAGCTACCAGCCGCTCTTTGATCGTGCAGCCAGCGTTAAGGTGCTTCTCGATGAGGCAACGGTCACGGATAGCAGCGGAGAGGTGGTGAGTGACATCGAGAACATCATTTTCTCTGACGACGGCGATGCTCTTGCCATCATAGCCGGGATCCATGGTGACGATGGCGGCCAGATCCACGTCAGCATACCGTGGAAGAGCATCGAGTTCGGCAGGCAGTGGACTGACGTCAATGTTGGCTTCGACTTTGACAAGATCGATCAATACACCGGCTTTGATCCGAGCGGGATTATTGAGAAAAGCGACCTGGCATCAATTGGGACCGTCGAAACAGGCGGCGCGATGGATCTTGGAGAAGATGTCTTCCGAGCAAATGATCTGATCGGAGATGATGCCTACCTGGGAGACAAACGGTCAGGCACTGTAAACGATCTTGTCGTCCGCGATGGGCACCTCGAGGCCATCGTTGTGGAAATGGCTGAAGCCAACGGTCGGCGACATTATGCAGCCCCCTTCGATAAGGGCGCCGGTGTCAATCCCGGAGATCGGAGATACCAGCCACCCCTAGACGAAAACGCCATCAAGAGCTTGGGCGACTTCGACTACGATCGCTTTAAAACGGCACGGGACTAACCCGGATCGTCGCCTCCTCTCGGGCAAGCATCGTGAGTGACCGTTGTCTCATGCATAGTCATGCAATGACGGCTCCCTCATGGCCAGACACCTGGGCCATGTCGACCCGACCTCCAGTCTGTGCCCGAACTTTACCGATCATTCATAAACCTTCCACCTCCTCGTAAGGTCGCGACCCCTAGTCTGTTTCTTATGGAGCCGGTGGCTCGAACTGAAGGAGATAAAATTGACAGGTACATTTACCAGGAATGCTAAACTCAAAACGATCCTCAAAGGCTCGGCAGTAGCGGGTCTCGCCACGGCAATGATCTATGGCGGAGCAATCGGTCATGTTGCACCAGCTTTCGCCGACCCCGTAACTGTAGAAGCGGAGGCAGCAGCCCCCGGATTTGCGGAAGTGGTCACGGCCGTGTCGCCTGCAGTCGTTTCGGTCCGCGTCAAGGGGGATGCCAAGCAGGTGTCTGAACAGATGCCTGGTTTTGGATCGGGTAATGGGCTCGAAGACCTTCCGGAGAACCACCCGCTGCGTCGCTTCTTCGAGCAATTCGGTGGGCCCGGCTTCGGAGGCATGCCACACGGTGAAAGCAGACCCCCGCAGCAAGCTCGTCCGATGTCTCAGGGCTCCGGCTTCTTCATCTCGGAAGATGGGTACCTCGTAACGAACAACCATGTTGTCGAAGATGGTACGGAATTCAGTGTCCTACTCGATGACGGCACCGAGTTGGATGCCAAGTTGATCGGCAAGGACAGCCGCACGGACTTGGCGGTACTGAAAGTCGATGCCAAGCGTAAGTTCACCTATGTGGATTTTGCCGCCGACAGGAAAGCTCGTGTTGGCGATTGGGTCGTCGCCGTGGGCAATCCCTTCGGACTTGGCGGGTCGGTCACTGCCGGAATCGTCTCTGCCCTCGGTCGTGACCTCGGAAGCGGCCCCTATGATGACTACATCCAGATTGATGCAGCGGTGAACCGCGGGAACTCTGGCGGCCCGGCTTTCAACCTCAATGGAGAAGTCGTCGGCATCAATACCGCGATCTTTTCGCCCTCCGGCGGCAATGTCGGCATCGCTTTTGCTATCCCCGCCTACGTCGCCCAGGACGTCGTTCAGGACCTGATTGAAGATGGCGAGGTGGAGCGTGGCTGGCTTGGAGTCCAGATTCAGCCAGTGAACGCGGACGTTGCGGAGTCGCTTGGACTTGAGAAGGATCAGGGCGCCTTGGTTGTTGAACCACAAGAAGGTTCTCCTGGCGCAAAGGCTGGTCTTGAAGCGGGCGACGTGATCCTCGCGCTCGACGGCAAGCCGATCAAGAGCGCCCGGGATCTGTCCGTTAAGGTGGCATCAGCCGGCCCGTCAACCGAAGTTGATCTTTCCGTGTGGCGCAAAGGCGAAACCAAATCGATAGAGGTTACACTCGGTGATCTGGCCAATGCTGGAGGAAATGCCCAGCAGGACGAAGGAGAACGAGCTCCTGCACCGGCCAAACAAGACGACCTGCCAAGCCTGGGGCTGACCGTCGCTCCAACGGAGAGTGGCGACGGGTTGCTGGTTGCAGAGGTCGATCCGGACTCGGAAGCCGCGGCCCGCGGCATCTCGGAAGGCGACCGCATTGCCTCGATCAACAACACCGAGGTCAAGGACGTTGCCGAAGCCAAGGATATTCTCGCCGAGGCACGGAAGTCCGATCGCGATCACGCCCTCTTCCAGATCGAAGGTGAGCGAGGTAGTCGCTTTGTTGCCCTTCCGATCGAGCGAGGATGATCGCTCTACTGCCTAACAGAGGCCCGGCCGTCACCGGGCCTCTTTCTGTTCCTGCAACGTGTGAGCAGGCTACCTGACGACTTCGCCGGGATAGACGCCCCAAAGAGCAATCTGCTGGATGTAACCTTCAAGCTCGGCGCCTTTGATCTGGACTTTACACCAGGTTCCGCTGCAGTCTTCAACTTCGACAAAGACACCACTTTCCAGGCTGGCAGGTATGGACGCGTGAGCGCTGGGATATCGTCTGAGAGAGGTTACACCCGCCCGCCATGGACTGACCACAGCCGTTCGACGCCCCGCGAGGAGCGTGTGATACATCCACCCTTCGGCGCTTGTCCAATCCCGAACCCTACGCCAGTTTCCGAATTCCGCGATGACTTCCAGAGGTATATTGGGAGCCAGGTATTCCCACTTCACCGGGTATTGAACTCCGGGGCCGACGCGAAGGCGCGCCTTGCTCGCCTTCAATGACACAAATCGTGGTAGGTCCAGCCTGGTAACACGGCCGACCCGGCCAGCCTGAGCCTGGGCTTCAAGCACAGGAAGATCGGGAAGGATGCTTGCCAGCAAGAAAGACAGCATCAGAAATGTGCGACGGGTAACCTTTGGAGGCAATGCCATCAAAAGACTAATTCCTGGTACGCGAACAACAGACTGTCTAGGTCTGCGCCTCTCTGGGGGTTGGCACTGCATAGCAGTCAAACGCTGCATTGATCAGGTCGGCACATGCGTTGCGCGCTTCCGACTTTGACTGAAAGCCTCCGAAGCGAGCCCGGTGGTAGACGTTACCGTTCAAGGGGAAAGGCTGAACAAAGGCAGCCTTCCCCTCCATCAGCTTGGTCATCTTATGTTGGATTTGGTTGAGGATTTGGCGTGCCTGGTTAGCTGTCGGCATCGAACCGACCTGGATCACCCAGGTGTTTGCCACAGAGCCCGTCGAGAGATGGGCGATCTCACGCGAATGGGCAACCGACTGAGAGGCCGCATTCAACGAGGCTGGCTTGGCGGCGGCAACCTCAGTAGGTGGCAGTGAATCGCCAATAACATAGGTAGTCGATGGACGCGCCAGCGGGACTGGAACATTGCTTGGAGTTCTTCCTCTCAAAGAAGCCAGTAGATCATGTCCAGGCCTCGGGATTTCGTATCGGTCTCGACCAACGGATGCCTCAGGCAAATGGCGCCTGATCAATTCGATCATATGAGCATTTCTGCTGCGTCCACTGCGCCCTCCCATGACCACTGCCACGATGCTACGACCCTCACTTTGGAGCGAAGTCACCAGATTGAAGCCTGACGCCCGGATGAAGCCGGTTTTGATCCCATCGACACCTTCAACCTTCCCGAGGAGGCGATTGTGATTGCGGTAAGTTCGACCCTTGTAAGTGAAAGAGCGAGTGGTGAAATAATCATAATACTCTGGAAAATGATCTCGAAGCGCCATCCCAAGGCGCGCCATGTCGCGCGCTGTGGTATATTGCCTCGAATTCGGGAGGCCATGAGCGTTCCTGAAGGTGGTTGAGGTCATGCCGAGCTCTCGCGCCGTCGACGTCATCATGGCCGCGAATGCTTGCTCCGAGTTCCCAAGATATTCTGCCAGAACCGTCGCGGCGTCGTTGGCGGACCGGGTTACGAGTCCAAGTATGGCTTGCTCGACGGTAATCTTCTGCCCGACCTTAAGTCCCAGTTTTGTGGGGACCTCCGAGGCAGCATTGCGTGAAACCGGCATGAGCGTCCGCTTGGAAATATGCCCCCGCTGAAGCGCATCAAACGTCAGGTACAATGTCATCATTTTGGTCAGCGAAGCCGGATAACGGCGGGCATCTGCGCGATCAGCATAGAGCGTCCGGCCTGTTTTGGCGTCGATGACTATTCCAGCGTATCGCGTGTTGGCGTAAGACTGAACCGTTGTCAGGCCAGCGCTGACGATGCCTGTAACAGCGATGAGCAAACCGCATCGAGCAACACGTGACCACCGCTTCAGGATTTCCGCTATCATATCGTGCCTCCTGTTTTGATATTCCAAGCCGCCGCAATGCGGCATGGCTTCTGCCAGGAAACTAGGTGTCGCAGGGTTACGAAATGGTTTACGAATGGTGAATTTCGGAACGTGCTCGCTTGCTCTCGGACGCGGCAGGTGCCCGCAAGATGCCGCCACCTCCCAGAAGCAGCGAGCTACCCGTTCAGGGCTCGATATTTCCGGTTCTTCCGGGAAACACGAGTTGCTTCTCTGGATCAGGGTAGAAACGCGGTCCGACCAGCCGGATCCGCCGACCGCGAAGGTCAGTGATGAAATGACGTTCCTGTGTTGCAGCCGCACGCGAATCCGCACGCCTGAGTACGTTGATCGCTTTCGTGCCGAGGCTACGTATTTGCCCTGAGGCCGGGGATATGTTCGCTAAGGCAACCCCAGCGGCGATCAAGATCCGAAAAACTTTCATCACGGTTCCTGGGCCCTTGAATATGCAAATGGGTACGCAAGGTCTGCTTGTGGCTTCGCGCCATCTGCGGTGAGAGAAACCTGCGCAATCAGTAAGGCCTGAAGTTGAGCCTGACCATATCAAATCATGCTGGACGCCAAGGAGGTTTCGAGACCACTCGGTAGTGCACGGACTTTGATGGGTGTCCCAGGCGGAACGCGACTATAGAGATCGACGATATCCTGGTTCATCATTCGGACGCAGCCGGAGGAAACTGACTTGCCAATCGTCCACCATTCCGGGGAGCCATGGACACGGTAGAGGGTGTCACGCCCGTTACGGAATATGTAGAGCGCCCTCGCCCCAAGTGGATTCATCAGTCCTGGCGGCATACCCCCATTTCGCGCGCTGTAAGGCGCAAGCTCAGGTTGCCGCATAATCATCTCCTGGGGAGGCGTCCATGTTGGCCACTCGCGCTTGTATTGGATTACGCCCTCCCCTGACCACCCGAAGCCCGCGCGCCCCAGACCGACGCCGTATCGGATAGCTTTGTCGCCCTCGTAAACCAGGTAGAGAAAATGCTGATTAGTGTCGACAACAAGCGTCCCTGGACGCTCTCCGGTGGGATCGTCGACCAGTTGGCGCAAGTATCTTGGGTCGATTCGCTGATAAGGTATCGCAGGCAGTGGGAAAGCCTCATCGGGCATAGCTGCGTACATGGTGTCATAGACGCTTGGCACCCTTAACGGGACGCTGGACCGGCCTGAGCTTGGAATGGTCGTTGAGCAACCAGTTGCAGCGCTCACGACTACAGCGGCTCCACCAAGGACGATGAATCTCCTGTTCAAACATGCTTCAGACAAAATTCCACTCCTTTCGTGACCCGCTGATGTCACATCGCCGCCACGTAAGAAACACCATCGTGTTCACGTAAACGTCATTACCCTCCATAGAGGGAAACCCAGTCACAGCCGGCGGAGCAAGTTTAGGGAGGGTTTTCCTCGATGAGGCCGCGGAGAACTGTCTCGCGCCGGAGAACATGCTGCACAGGCGGCTGAAGCCTTCATGCCGTTGATTTCCGGCAGAGATTGGCGGTGGCGGGCGCGTACGAAAATCGTGCCCGCCGCAACGTGGCTTTCTGAGCGGTTTCATTTGCCTAGGCACACTACTCCAAACCTGCTTCGATCAGCCAGTTCCGCAGCGGCTACCTGATAAAGCTATCATGCGAGGCTGTGGTTGAGAACATATGCCAGCTTGGTCAAACCACTAAGCGGAGTACCGGCCTTCAAGGTTATGTTGGCGACAACCGAGACGGCGGCGTAAGCCTTCCATATCCCACCCCACCTTGTTAGAGCGTAGATCACGCAAAGGGTATGCACGCTCCAAGCGTAAAAGCTCAACATGTACAACGCTTCGCCTTCGCCGTCGCCATAGGCGCTTGCAAGGTTAGACCAACCGAGAATGCCGGCGAAGGCAAAATGCCGGAATTGTGCCTTCGAGAACGAAGCAGCCATCGATCTTCCCGTTGTTGCATCGTGCCCAACATGTAGAAATTATGAAGGGTGCATTCAAGAGTGCCTTGAGAAGCATGGGAAGATCGCCGGCCGCTACACCCGGGCCGCTATTATAGGCCGTCGTTGAGCAACAGGGCCCACGGGGCAGTGGGTCGAATGCTCTGTCCCTAGTTGCTTCAGCTGGCGTACCAGCCGGGGGCGGAGACGTCCTCTTGTAGAGTTTTGAATTCGGCCTCTTCGATCATTCCATCGCCATCCAAATCATAACTGGCGTAGATGTCGCTGTAGTACTCTCTCTCAGTCAGTGAAGAGTCGGAATTGGCATCCCAAGACTTGAACCACCCGTCGCCATACCGCTGTTGAAAGCGTGCTGACGCTCGCCAACGCCATTTTCAATCTCCATTTGGGTAAGAGATCCATTTTTGTCATCATCCCAGCGCTTGAACGAGCCATTATCCCTGAAGACCCGCTCAAATTGCGCTGCCTCGATCCCTGAACTGCCATAGACATCCCAATCTTCTAGATCCGCAGCGATCGCTGGAATACCAAATAAGCACATGGCTACCGTCGAATCAGTCATCTTGATTGTTGAACCGTTGAACATTGTTGTCTCCTACTTGTCGAAAATCGATGGTTTGCCCGCCACCTCCCACAGCAGGAACTGAGGTCCCGCAAAGCTGTTCCCTCACCAAGCAAGATGCCCAGTCACACCCATCTAGATTCGCATAAGTTCGATCCTCACTGGGGCAGGCATTTCTTGCCGACTTTCTCAACGCAATATGCGCACCTCGGCTTGGCATGGGGCTCCCATACTGAGGCTGCACTCTCCGCAGCCCCCCGCCTTGAGTGGATTTGAACCGCCGACCTCCCATCCCTTCGGATTGCAAGCCGCGGGGATAATCTAGGCATATCAGAGATTTATTTCAGTTGCACTGTCGTTAAATTGGGGCTGGCAGCAGTCCATCCGGTTACCTCCGCTAACCCTTTTCAAGCGTAGTGGAAAAGCAGCATCATTACCGCATGCCTGCAAAGGTCCAGGCCATCCCAAGCACTGCAGTGCCGAGTAGGACCGTCATGACCGACATCTTGAGGCGGAAGATCCCAAAGACCGCCAGAAGCGTCAGCACGACCGAAGCCCATTCGACTGAAGACAGCTCGGGCAACTGCATTGACAGCGGCCCAGCTTGCAAAGTGGCCACCTCCGAAAACAGAATATGCAGCCCAAACCAAATCGCGAGATTCAGGATCACTCCGACAACGGCGGCAGTGATCGCAGCCATACCGCCGGAGATAGCTACGTTGCCTCGCAGGCGTTCGATGAAGGGCGCACCGAGGAAGATCCAGAGAAAGCACGGAAGGAAGGTCACCCAGGTCGCAAGGATAGCTCCCAGAGTCGCGGCCTGCAGGGGGCCAAGCCCGCCGGCATCGCGGTAGGCTCCAAGGAAGCCGACAAACTGTAGCACCATGATAAGAGGGCCCGGGGTCGTTTCGGCCATGCCAAGCCCATCCAGCATCTCGCCGGGCCGGAGCCATTGGTAATTCTGTACCGCCTCTTGGGCCACATAGGCCAGTACGGCATAGGCGCCGCCGAATGTGACGACCGCCATCTGGCTGAAGAAGACACCGATCTGCGTGAAGACGTTATCCGCACCAAGCGTGACGTGGAGCACGGCAACCGGAGCAAGCCAGAGAAGCAGCAGAACCACAGAGACTTTCAGCGACCACCTGAGGTTCGGCCTCGCATGTGCGGGCATCCCCTCGCCAAGGGCGGAATCCGCGTCAGAAAGGATCTTGCCTGCCGCTGCCTTGTGGCCGCCTGTAACCGCAAACCAACTGTGCCGAGTCCTTGCCCCGAGATAGCCAAGAATGCCGGCCGCGATGATAATTAACGGAAACGGCACTTGGAATGCGAATATTGCCAGGAAGGCCACAACGGCTATCAGGATCATGGCTGGGCTCTTCAATGCCCTGCCGCCGATTCGGAAAACAGCCTGAAGAACGATCGCGAGGACTGCAGCCTTCAGGCCGAAGAATAGCCCCCCAACCACAGACACGTCGCCGTAGAGGACATAGACGTAGCTGAGTGCAAGGATGGAAAGAAAGCCGGGCAGGATGAAGAGTATCCCCGCCATAAGACCGCCTGCCGTGCGATGCATCAGCCAGCCGAGATAGACGGCAAGCTGCTGCGCCTCGGGGCCTGGAAGCAGCATGCAATAGTTCAAGGCGTGCAGGAACCGGTTTTCGCCGACCCACCGTTTCTCATCGACGACAATCCGGTGCATCACCGCGATCTGGCCTGCGGGGCCGCCAAAGCTCAAAGCCGCGACGCGGAGCCAAACCCTGAATGCCTCCATGAATGGGATACCGTGTTCAGTTGGCCTGCGCGATGGTTCTGCCGATACGACCGTGTCAGACATCTCAGTTACCTTTCTTTCCAGTAGGCCAGTCGTGTGTTTCGCCGGTTGCATCGCGGCACCAGCGATAGAATGCGTCGTAGAGCGTCATTCCGGCCTCGAGTTGTTGAAGGTCGTCGTTGAACATGCGCGACAGTCCGAGCGATGCGGCGAGCAGGCCCGCCACCTCGGGCGCAAGATCCGGCCGCGCGGTGTCGGCACCGCGGACAATCGTCGCCAGGTGGAGGAGCGGTGCAACCGCAAGTCCGAACTCCTCGATCATCACATCGAAAGTGCAGAGCTCACCCCGGTGGCTCCAGAACACATCGTCGACATCGAATGGCGTTGCGCCAAACCGCTCTGCGACGGCGACCACCTCGCCGGGCGCGACAAACAGAAAGACTGCACCGGGGTCGATAAAGCGCCGGATCAGCCAGGGGCAGGCAATCCTATCAATCTTCGGCCGCGAGCGCGTCACCCAGACCGTCCGGCACTGAGCATCGCGCTTCGGCACCTGAGCCGTCGGTATCAAAGGCAGAGCTGTGGCCTTCCAGGCCTCGAAACCGCCTTCAAGGACTTCCGCAGCAGTCCCTCCCGTTCGCAAATAGGCCGCAACACCGTGGCTGAGCTTCTTACCCTTCTGGCATATGACCACAACCGGGCCATTGATAAGCTCTCCAGCCCACGATGCGACATCTGTATAAGAACGGCGACGAGAGCCGGGGATCAGCCATGGATCGGCCTCAAAATCCGCGTCGGTGCGCACGTCGATGAGCGCCGGGGCGTTCGGCGTACCAACAAGGCGGCTCAATTTTTCGGGTGATATTTCAAGAAATGACGGCATGGCGCGTCCTCCGTAAACCGGGTTGATGGACGCGATTCTTTGGCATGACGCCTCGTGGGGCGATCGCAACCCCATGACTTCGGTTTAAAGCAGATTTAGCGTCTGTCAATTCTCAGACTCCGGCGCATCTCACTTCCAAGCGATAAAGGCACAGCCGCAACAGCGCGCGCGGGCGGCTTTATAGCGCCGCCCACATCGATGGGATGGGACGCGCTGCCGAAGAACGCGCCTCCTCCTTCCTGCTCAGGCATTTCAATGCAATCCAAACAGCCCGAGCAGTTCCTCTCGCTGGCGCACGAAATCCGGCGCGCTGCGATCACGCGGCCGGGGCAAGTCGATGTCGATCAGCCGGGGCTCCCCGCCCTTCTCTCGAGGCAGGATCAGGATCCGGTCGGCAAGGAAGATCGCTTCTTCGAGATCGTGGGTGACGAGCACTGTTGTCACGTCCTCCTCTTTCCAAATCCGCGCCAGTTCCTGCTGCATGCCGATTTTGGTCATGGCATCCAGCGCACCCAGCGGTTCGTCGAGGAGCAGGATTTCTGGCTGGACGGCAAGTGCCCGCGCGATCCCGACACGTTGCGCCATACCGCCCGAGAGCTGACGCGGATATGCTGTTTCAAAGCCCTTGAGGCCAACAAGATCGACGTAGCGCTGCGAGATGAAGTGCGCCTCGTCGCGGGAGAGGCCTCTCGTCTCGAGGCCGAAGCCGATGTTGTCGATGACGGTCAGCCAAGGGAGAAGACGCGGTTCCTGGAAGATGACGGCCCGTTCCGTGCCGACCCCGCGGATGCGACGGCCGTCGATCAGGACATCACCGCTGTCCGCATCTTCGAGTCCCGCCAAGATCCGCAGAAGTGTCGTCTTGCCCGAGCCGCTTGCGCCCACGATCGCCAAGCTTTCGCCCGAACGGATGGTGAGGTTGAGATCCTTCAGGACCGATAGCGGCTTTCCGTTGAGGGTGTAGGTCTTGGAGAGGTGACGGACCGTCACCTCTCCGCGAATGCTGTTGGACTGAGCGAGTGCCATGGTCAATTGCTCGCCGTCTCGGTGGAATAGAGGATCTCGTTGGCCGAGAGCTGGCCCTCCTTCAGCTTGCCTTCACGGACGAGAACGTCGATCCAGAACTGCAGGTCGCGCTCGACTGCCTTGCCGCCGGGACGCACGCCATAGCCGCGGAAGAACTGGGCGATATCGGGGTTCTCGCCGCGCTCGGCCAGTGCCTTGGCGAAGATCTTCTTGGTCTCCTCCGGGTTTTCGCGGGCATAGTCGAGGGCGCGTTCGGATTGTTCGACGAACACCTTCGCCGCTTCAGGATGCTTTTCGATGAAGTCGCGGCGCAGCACGATGAAACCGCCGGCGATTTCTCCGAGAACATCGGTGTCGTCGAAGATCGCGCGGAGCCCACCCTTCTGCTTCGCCGCACCTTCAAAAGTTGTCTGCCAGTAGCCGAAGGCCGATACATCGACCTGGCCCGAGCGCAGGACCTGTTCGAGTTGCGGGCCAGGAACGACGATCTGGTTGGCGGCATCAGACGGCAAACCGACGGAATGCAGCGCCTCACGGATCGTGTAGTCGAGGTGGGCACCAAGCGTGTTCAGTGCGACGGTCTTTCCGGCAATGTCCTTGATCTCGCGGATGGGGCTGTCTTCCAGCACGTAGAAGATCGATTGGACCTCATCGTTGATGCCGTTTGACGGATAGGCGGCGACAAAGTCGTTGCCGCCGATGATCGAGTTCAGAACAGCCGAGGTGGCAGCACTGCCGATTTCGACATCGCCGGAGGCGAGCGCAATGAGCGAGGCCGGGCCGCCCGTGGCATAACCGACATTCTCGATGGTGATGCCGGTGCCATCGAAATAGCCGAGTTCAGCGGCGAGCTCATGGGCGGACAGTCCACCCTGGCTGGCGAGATAACGGAACTTGACCTCTTCGGCGGCGAAGGCTGTGCCCGACAGGGCTATTGCGAGTGCTGCGGAAAGAGCGAGCTTGCGGGAATGGAAGGTCATGGGAGTTTCCTTTGATGACGAGAATGAAGAGATGCGGCGATGTCTGGTCAGGCCCAGCGGCACAGTCGCCGCTGCAGAAGGACGAGGGCGGCGTTCGCGGCGAGGCCGAGCAGCGCCAGAAGCAGGATCGCCGCGAACATCAGCGGGATCTGGAAGTTGTATTGGGCATTCATCACCTGGAAGCCGATGCCCTTGTTGGCACCGATCATCTCGGCTGCGATGAGGAGCAGCAGCGCAGTCGTCGCGGAAAGACGAAGGCCAACGAAAATCGCGGGCACCGAGGCTGGAAGCACGACACGACGGAAGATCTGCAGAGAGCCAGCACCGTAAGTGCGAGCCATCTCGACAAGCTTCTTGTCAACCTCCTTCACCCCACCGATCGTTGACAGGAGGATGGGGAAGAGCGTCGCCCAGAAGATGACGAACACCTTCGACGCTTCGCCCAGACCGAGGAGCAGGATGAAGACCGGATAAAGGGCGAGCGCCGAGGTCTGGCGGAAGAACTGCAAGAGCGGATCGAGTGCCTGCTCGACAGCGCGCACCTGCCCCATGAAGAGGCCGAGCGGAATGCCAAGGCCAACGGCGGCAACAAAGGCAATGCCGGAGCGCTGCAGGCTGATCGCGATGTCATCGACGATGGCGCCCGAGGAGACCGCCTTCCACAAGGCGCCGATGATCTGATCGAGCGGCGGGAAGACGGATGCATTCACCCAGCCGAGTTTCGACGAAGACTGCCAGAGGATCAGGAAGGCGATCACGAGACCATAGCGACCAAGGAATGGCGTGATCGCTGCCGTTGCCTGACTTAGCCAGCGGGGCGCTGGTTCCACATCCGGGGCGAGGTTAAGGCCATAGGCCCTTCCGTGATGGATGTCTTCGTAGGACATGGTGGACCTCCTCATTCGGCGGCCTGCACGACCTGACGGTCGGCGGCATAGCGGTTGATCGGGAACGGCAGGCCGAGGTTTTCGCGGAGCGTCCGGCCCTCATAGGCGGTGCGGAAGAGCCCGCGGCGTTGCAGCTCGGGGATGACGAGATCGACGAAATCGTCGAGGCCTGTCGGGAGCCAGGGCGGCAGGATATTGAAGCCGTCAGCCGCTTCATTCTCGAACCATTGCTGCAGCGTGTCGGCAATCTGCACGGGCGTTCCGACAATGGTGAAGTGACCGCGTGCCGATGCGACCCACTGGTAGAGCTGGCGGATCGAGAAATTGTTCTCGTCGGCGATCTGGCGGATCAGGGCCTGGCGGCTCTTCATACCCTCTGTCGGCGGAGCCGGCGGAAGCGGGCCGTCGAGATCATATCCCTTGAGGTCGAGCGTGCCCCCCGTCAGGCCGTTGAGCAGGCCGATGCCGTCTTCCTCCAGGATCAGAGAGGTCAGGCGATCGTATTTATCGCGCGCTTCTTCCTCGGTGCGACCAACAAAGGGCGAGACACCGGGCATGATCAGCACGTGGTCGGGGTTGCGCCCCAGGCCGCGAGCTCGGTTCTTGATGTCGCGGTAGAATTCCTGCGCCGTCTCAATGTGCTGGTGGGCGGTGAAGATCACCTCTGCCGTCGCAGCGGCCAGACCACGGCCGTCATCGGATTGGCCTGCCTGGACGATGACCGGATGCCCCTGGCGCGAGCGTGAGACATTGAGCGGTCCCTTGACCTTGAAGTGCTCGCCCTTGTGCGCGGCATCATGCAGCTTGCCGGGATCGAAGAAGACACCCGTTTCCTTGTCGCGGATGAAGGCATCGTCCTCAAAACTGTCCCAGAGCTTCTTGACGACATCGACATGCTCTGCGGCGCGCTTGTAGCGGTCAGCATGCGGGAGCTGCGTGTCGCGATTGAAGTTCTGCGCCGTGGCATCGCCTGTCGTCGTGACGACGTTCCAGCCGGCCCGGCCGTCCGAGATCAGGTCAAGCGAGGCGAACTTGCGCGCCGTGTTGTAAGGCTCCTCATAGGTCGTCGACGCCGTCGCGATGAAACCGAGATGGGTGGTGAACGGGGCAAGCGCCGAAAACAGCGTCACGGGCTCAAAGCCGGCGACCCTTGCATTGCCGCCTTCCCTTGCGCCGCCGAACCCAACGGCGAGACCGTCGGCCAAGAAGTAGGCGTCGAACAGACCCCTCTCCGCAGTCAGAGCCAACTGCTTGTGAAACTCGAAACTGACGGCGCCATCCACCGGCTGATCCGGATGTCGCCAGGAGGCGATATGCTGTCCGCCACCGGGAAGAAATGCGCCTAATCTGATCTTGCGTGTCATGGCTGGTCCTCTTTCACTCGATTATCGAATGAGGTCAGCCTACATTGTCTATAATTTACATAGAGAAATGGGATTGCAAAGATTCAGCCGCCCGGCGAATGGATTTTCGAATGTGACGCCGATCTGAGACATCCGCGACGCGGAAGCAAAAAGGCTGGAGCCCTTAGCACTCCGACCGGGAAACGGGCTTGAACGCTTAGTTTATAAAAACTATGTACGATGAGCAAAATTACCCCAGAGGCCTTCGGCCGGATATCTCGCAATGCTCACCAATAAAGGCAAGTATGGTCTGAAAGCGCTGGTCGACCTGGCGGGTCTGGAGCCCGGGCAGACGGCGTTCGTCACCGACATCGCGACCCGCAACAATATTCCGAAGAAGTTCCTCGACACGATCCTGCTGGAGTTGCGCAACAACGGCTTCCTGCGCTCGAAGAAGGGGCCGAATGGCGGCTATGCGCTATCAAAACCCGCCGATGAAATCATGATCGGTCAGGTCATCCGCGCCCTTGACGGGCCACTTGCGCCCATCCGCTGCGCCAGTCGTACGGCCTTCGAAGCCTGCGACGATTGCCGGGACCCGGCATCATGCCAGATCCGGATTTCCATGACGCAGGTTCGCGATGCCATGGCCGCTGTTCTCGACACCATGACGCTCACGCAATTCGTTGCATCGGAACAGCCCGATCAGAATCTGATCGCCGGCGAGTGATCGCCGACACAGCGCAAACGCGCCGTGTCCAGTGCTAGGCAGAACCGATCGATCTGCGCTAAGTCGATTGGCGGGTCGTCCACCTGAATGCCATCGATCAGGGAGGCTGCCTTCTGGATCATTGCGTCCAGAAGTTCGAGTTCGATTGCGGCAGAAGGATCTGCCCCAGAGGTCAGAGTCTTCTCGCCAACTTGCCCGCGGGTTGCGGCAGCCATCAGAAAGGCCGTCATCAGTCGCGCCAGACAGTCCGCATTCACACCTAGGGAGAGAATGTAATCGGGATGGACGGTTAACTCCGGTGATGCGTCTTCGCCGCCCAATAACACGCGCTTGCTGTCCAGAATGGCGGCCATCGGTTCAGATCTGGCGCCAGACGCCCTTATGACTTGCCAGTCCGCAGCACTGGTCTCGAAGTCCGACCCACCATTGTCCAAGGCGAAAGCCAGACCCGACTGTACGAGCCTCGGTGGCGGACCACCCTCGCGAGGGGCGCTCAAGTCGAAGACATCGCCCAGCACAACGCGTCCGTAAATCGCCTTGCGCTGTTCTGTGGATCCGCTGGTGCGGACCAGTTCCAAGGCCACAAGATGTCGGATCAGTTTCTCAGCCGCCTCTGCATCCCAGGTAGTCAGGCGGCTGACGGCTTCGGCGACGATGAGGTTCGAGATGTCCGCGCCTCCAAAGCTCGCGGGGATCGACATGGCGAGAAGACCGCTTGCAGGCAAAATAGAGGCCGGGTCCGGGTTGCGACTGGTCGCCGAAGGTCCCAAGCGATCGAGTGCGGCCAAGACATCGGCCTCCCGCGTCAGCGCAACCGGGACGGGTCGCAATCGATCAGCCGTCGATACCACCATCAAACAGACCCTCCTCCACTCAAGTCAGAGTTACGTCACTGCGTGGTATTTGCCATTCTGATACAGGAGTGAACTCCCACCGCTCAAGCGTATCGAAAGGACGCGACCGATCAGGATGACATGACTGTGTCGCTCGATCGCCTCCTCAACTTCGCAGTCGAGTGCTGCAACCGCATCTTCCAGCACTGGCGCTCCGCTGGCAAGTCTCGTCCATTCGGCTCCAACATAGCGCTCGGGTCCCTTCAATCCACCAACGCCCGCAAAGCGGTTTGCAATATCCTGATGGGCCGCACCAATCACATTGACCGCGAAATGGCGGTAACGCTCCACGACGGGCCAGGTGGAAGAGGATCTGTTGAGGGACACCAGCATACGCGGGGGATCGACGGACAGAGCCGTCGCAGAGGTGACCGTGGCGCCCGAGCGCTCTGCACCTTCACCTGCCGTGATCACGCTGACACCGCCCCCCAGTGTTCTCAAGGCGTCCTTCAAACCAGCCGCGTCGGCTGGTCGATCAGACACTGCCCGATCGCGCACTGGGCGAAGGCGGGGCTCGCTGAATTCGCTTGCGACAAAAACGTTCATCTGACCTCTCCGTGAAGACTGCATCGGAAGCATGGGTAACAGCCGAGGAACCGAAGCAGTAGACAAGCGTTTTTAATCTCCATATATTTTATAGAAAATATGCCCAGATCTGCCACCCGCGAACCGGAAGGAAGACTGCCATGTTGAAGATCAGGATGTCGTCCCCGAGACTGCAGGCGCATATGCCGCGCCCCGGCTCTCGCGTCGCAATCATCGGCGGCGGATACACGGGCGCGATTATTGCCAAGCTTCTGGTGGAGCGTGGGGTTCGGGACATCGAAGAGGTGACCGTCTTCGAGCCCCGGGAGCAGCTAGGCTGTGGCCTTGCCTATGATGTCAGGAACATCGATGTCCGCCTGAATGTCGCGGCACACAGAATGCGCGCCATCCCCGGCTCTCCATCCGCCTTCCTCAACTGGTTGCAGACCAGCGGAACGCTCACCGTCGATCCGGATGCCGTGACCCGGGAAGGCATCTTCGCTCGGCGTAGAGATTTCGGACGGTTCATGCAGGCACAACTTGCGCCCCATCTCGACAGTGGCGCGGTGCGACACATCCGCAATATCGTTCGGGCTGTCGAGCGAGAGAATGAGCAGTGGCGGATATGCGGGGCTGAGGGCACCATCGTCATGGCCGACATTCTGATCCTTGCGACCGGGCATCCTCCTGCATCTAGACCACCTGCCGTCGACAGGCTGAGTGCTTCGGCGACGAGCCGTATCAAGGACGTCCTTGCCGCCGATGGCTTCAACGAAATCGGCAAGTGCGATCCCGTCCTCATCGTCGGCTCCGGTCTCACCGCAATTGATGCGCTCTGCCGCCTGAAGGCCCTTGGCCACACCGGGACCGTCAGCCTTCTCTCCCGCACAGGCCTTATGCCGAGACCGCATGCCGGCGGTGGCTTTTCACCCTTTGGTGACTTCAGCAGCACCGACCTTACGTCGGCCAAAAAGCTTCTATCGAAGGTGCGAGCGACGATCAGCGATGCGCAGGCGCAGGGCATACCCTGGCAGTCCGTGTTCGATGCTCTGCGTCAGCATGCACCGTCATTGTGGCAAGCGCTGCCGATGCGCGAGCGACAAAAGTTCCTGAGGCGCCTCCGCCGATGGTACGATGTTCATCGGTACCGCATGCCACCTCAAGGGGCCGCCGTCCTTGAGCTGGGCATCGACACTGGCCGGGTCAGACTGGAAACCGGCGATCTCGTCTCCATCACTGAAGACAAGCAAGGCCTCATTGCGGGGTTAAAGTCCCGTGCAGGAAGAACAGAGTTTCGCTGCCGCCACATCCTTCTGGCGACTGGCCCTGATTTCCAGGACTATGCGGCCCATCAGCGGTTTCTGCTTGGCATGCAGCGGGATGGCTTCATCCGGTCGGATCCGCTCGGTCTCGGCCTCGCTTGCGACATCGCAGGCCGCGCTATCACCGCCACCGGAACCCCAAACTCCACGCTCTTTATCGCCGGACCGCCCGCTCGCCCAGCATTCGGTGAGCTGACAGGCGTCCCGGAAATTGCCGCACAGGCTGCAAGCCTTGTGGATCGGATTATCGGCTGTTGTGCCCGCGAAACGAGGACCATAGTTATTAGCCCCACGGTGTGAATGGCTGGCGTCAGCTCCCTGGTGGATGCTGACGGCAGCATTACATGCGAACCGAAGGCGCGCAGAAGTCTTAGCGTCGCAGTTGATGTGAATCGAACCAGCGTTCCGACCAACTCCGAGCTTTCAGTTATTGCAGTTAGAGGCCTTGTTCGCTACATTGGCGGATAAGGAGATATCGTCATGGCCAGCCAAATTGTTCATTTCGCCAGACTGTCAGATCACGACCGAAAGACGGCAGCGCCCCTACCAAAGTTTGTTGCCGGCGACAGGCTGGAACTCCACGTTCGTGGCGCAGGTGGCAAGGAGCGGACGCTCCCGATCCCGCCATCAGCCGCCGCAGCTGTTGAAGCCCTTCTGGCGCACATGCTGCGCGGAGAGCGTGTTGCCGTGCTGGCCGAGGACCAGGAACTAAGCCCGAGCGAAGCTTCAGCCATCCTCGGTATCTCCCGCCCGCTCGTCGTCTTACGTATGGACCGGGGCGAGTTGCCATTCCGCTACGTCGGCAAACACCGCCGCGCCCTCCTTAAGGACGTGCTCGCGTTGAAGTCGAAGCTCGACAAACGACAAACGGCGATGGAAGCGCTAGCCGAGGACACAGAGGACCTGATCGAGACCTATGGCCTCNCTCTTCGCGGCCAACGGGCACCACCGACAGTTCGGGCAAACACCGCCGCGCCCTCCTAAAGGACGTGCTCGCGTTGAAGTCGAAGCTCGACAAACGACAAACGGCGATGGAAGCGCTAGCCGAGGACACAGAGGACCTGATCGAGACCTATGGCCTCTAATCCGCCAGTCGCGGTCTACGATGCCTGCGTCCTCTACCCCTTCCACCTGCGCAACATTCTGATCCAGTGCGCTTTCGATGGCCTCGTCGAGGCGCGCTGGACCGATGATATACATGAYGAGTGGATGCGCAATCTCGCCGCCAACACACCAGGCTTGTCCATCGAACGCCTGGAAGCCACGCGCGATCGGATGAACGCTGTCCTCCCAGAGGCAGTCGTGGAAGACCATCGCCCGTTTATTGCGGATCTCACGCTACCGGATCCCGACGATCGACATGTCCTCGCAGCAGCCATCGCCGGCAAAGCCTCCGTCATCGTCACCTTGAACGTCAAAGACTTTCCCGCGAAAAACCTCCTCGCCCATGGTGTGACCAGCAAGTCGCCAGATGATTTTCTTGCCGATCTCCATACGGCGTTTCCGGAAGCGCTAATCTCCAGCGTCAGAAGTGCGAGGCATAATCTGCGTAAGACAGTCCCATCGGTTGAGGCGTTCATCGACGCGCTTGATCAAGGCGGGTTGAGGAAGTTTTCAGCAGTGCTCCGCCGGAACATAGCCGGATTGAAGTGAGCTGGCGCCATCCTTGAACTACCGAGAACGCCCGACGACTTCCCTGGTTTACCGTGTCGCCCTCGCCGGCTTTACGGACTTTTAACTGTCTGCCCCTAATTCCGCACGCCCTCGGCCTGAGGCCCCGAGAAACTGCGGAATGACACATGCCAAACGAAGATCTTTCCAAACATCATTTTCAGAAGAAGATTTTGACCTACTGCGATGTCCGTATCGCACCCGTGGCGCCGGATGGGGTCTTAGAAAACATAAGGCCGTACCTTATCGGTTTGATCACTTTTCGAAAGACACCCGCTCTCGCGAACAATCGCTATGACTGGCGGCACATTGCACATGATTGCGGAATCGATGAAGCCCTGACGACAACGCTGAAGAAGCAACTGCGACCAGCGTTGGATGCGATCATGCGCTGGCTGAAGGAGCCGCCTGTGGAAGACGACGCTCCAAGAGGCAAAAGACCGCATGCAATGCTGAAAGCCGGCGCCAGGAAAAGGGTCGCACCTTCCTCGACGAGCCATCATCGAGAAGTCACAGGGGTCGAGAGCCCGCCATCCCCTAACCACCCCGGCCCCAAGCCGAGACCAGTGTCTGACAAACCAGAACCATTGTTTGAGGCGAACGAAGACCCGAGTTCATTCGCCGATGCACTCGCCTATCAGATGCGCCGCTTTGGCGAGAGTTACTGGCAACTCCACCGGGCTGTCGTTCGCATAGACGAAAACTTTGATAGGAAGACCTTGCTGTCGTGGATTGAGGGCCAGCGTGTGCCTCGATCGGTGGCCAGCTATGACGTACTTGGCCGTATCGAGCGCAGATACGGCCTGCCAAACGGCTACTTCAAAGCGAAACTGCCCCATCAGTCCAGATCGCTATATGGCCACGATTTAGAAGATATCAGTCCCGCGGAGCGGCGCCGGCT
>NZ_LMJE01000011.1 GCF_001429245.1 Rhizobium sp. Root274 | reverse complement strand
ATCCACTTATCAGCCTGCCAGCCGCAAGCTGATCAATTCCCGGCTTTGTCCGGAAGGCACGGCCAGCGCCGGAGCTACACCACGCAGTGGGACACGATCTGCCAAACGGCTACTTCAAAGCGAAACTGCCCCATCAGTCCAGATCGCTATATGGCCACGATTTAGAAGATATCAGTCCCGCGGAGCGGCGCCGGCTAGGCTGGCATCTTCCCGACGACTTCGGCAGCCTGCCTTTTTCCAAGCGCGAAGAGATCCTGGAATGGGTCAGGCGCGTCATCATCTCAGGGTCGACGGACTACAGACGTTTCCAGGCAGCGGCGACGAAGCAGCGCTACGCGATCCGGTTCCCTGGGGTGACATATGGCGGGAGTGCGCTCACTCCTCGACTGGCGGCTTCTAGCTGGCGGCGAGATGAGGACGACGAAGGACCTACGACCGAGGGGCTGGAGGATCCAGATCTGCTCTCCGGTGTCATCGATGCACCCCCTCGGCTTGCGATGGAGATGGCAGACCTGATCCGCTTCAAGACGTCGACACTAACCGAGATAGGCTACCGCAGGAATGGCGTCTGGAATGAGGAGACAGCCAGCCAGAAGATCGAACACCTCGGCCTGATGTTTGGGGCACTTGCGGCATCCCCGAACGGGGTTGTCAAAGGTCGAGGAGTGCCGCTCAGCCAACTCACCTTCGGTCTCCTGATCTTCCCCGGAGTGTGGGACTGGTATTTGCAATGGCGGGAGCGCCGTCGCGGCTTCTTCACCAAATGGGAGGAAGATATGCTGATGGTGGCTATGGCCCTCACGCGGGCTGAAGTCGGCTGGATCCGCCAACATCCCGAACTGTTGCGCAACGTGAAGCCGATCGACGGGCTGATCACCACAAACGAGATTGCAGCTGCTCGTCAGGATTGGCACGGTGCGTGCGAGGACTTCCATCGCCATGCAGCCAACCGATCAAAAGAAATCCAGCGCGTGATGCGGGTCCACCGCGATCCGTTCGAGCCTATCATGTGCGTACTGGAGGCAGATAGCCCGCTCGCTGAGTATCGCAAGATCACCGAGGAGATCTTGAAGCGAATGCCCGATGAGCACCGGTACCCGAGAGCAGCCGCTGAGGCCGTCCGTTCGTTCCTGATGCTAAGGCTTGGTTTACATCTTGGCCTCAGGCAGAAAAACCTTCGGCAGTTGCTGGTCTGCCCGCTCGGACAATTCCCGACGGCAGAACGCCGGCTCGAAGACATGAAGCGTGGCGAACTGCGATGGAACGAACGGGAGCGTGGTTGGGAGGTCTTCATCCCGTCCAACGCGTTCAAGAACTCGGGCTCATCTTTTTTCGGGCAGAAGCCGTTTCGGTTGGTGCTGCCGGATCTTCTTGATCTCTACACCTATCTCAATGCCTATATCGAGCGGCATAGGAAGGTCCTGCTGGGGCGCGCACCCGATCCGGGCACGCTTTTCGTAAAAACCGTCAAAACGACCAGCATCGATGCAGCGTATAATCAGACAACATTTTACGAGGCTTGGCGNGGGCGCGCACCCGATCCGGGCACGCTTTTCGTAAAAACCGTCAAAACGACCAGCATCGATGCAGCGTATAATCAGACAACATTTTACGAGGCTTGGCGATTGGCGATTCAACGCTACGGCATCTACAATCCATATACCGGCCGCGGCGCGATTAAGGGTCTGTTACCGCATGGCCCCCACAACGTCCGAGACGTGCTCGCCACACACATCCTAAAGCAGACAGGATCCTATGAGCAGGCAAGTTATGCCATCCAGGACACGCCTGACGTCGTGCAGCAGCACTACGGGCGCTTTCTGCCGCAGGACAAAGCAGCATTGGCGGCGCGGATCCTCAACCAGGTATGGGAGGCAGCGTAGAGGGGCGGATGCGTCGCTCAGCCGATTNGGGCGCTTTCTGCCGCAGGACAAAGCAGCATTGGCGGCGCGGATCCTCAACCAGGTATGGGAGGCAGCGTAGAGGGGCGGATGCGTCGCTCAGCCGATTGCAGGCATGCGCGCAAAATGTCCACGTCCGTCTAGGGCACTGCCTGTCGTCTCCGCCTTGATGGGACTCGAACCGACGACCCGAGGCCGTGTAGATAGTGGGACAGACAAAAGGATGATTTTGTAGGCTAACGCGAGACCCGAGACGAATAGAACGAAATGTCTGCCGGTTGCACCTCATTCTGGCAGCCAGCTCTTGAAATCCACTCGCGAGTTTCTGCACTCGTTGATTTGCCTCACAGGTAAATTACTGCATGTCATGGCATGCCTGCCGAAACAGATGATCCTTGATGTCGCTATCAAGCTTCCGCCAATCACAACCGCGGATTGCCGCCTCCATCGCATAGAGTGCGACGACCGTCACATGCCGTCCGAACCGAAACTTCAGGCGGCGATAGGCTGCGACTGCTCCGACGGTGCGGAGATCGTCTTCAGAGACAATATCGACTTCCCCAAGCATCCGCGCCGTGGCCGGCCCAAGATTTTTCATGCTCTCGATGCGAATGCTCATCGTCGGGTCTCGGCTAGTTCAAGGCGGATGAGATTGTCCAAATTCGATGGACCAGGTTCTCAGGCCAGGATTCTATCACACGATAAGATAGTCAATCCGATTCACGCGGAGACACACTAAGCTTTACGCCCGCGGTCCCGCCCTATTGGAAACACCTTAGCTCGGTGCCCATCAAACCGGCACCAGTGCATCGTGTTGGTATCGAGCCTAGTCCAAGAGATGAGACCAAACAGGGTGATTGCCACTTCTAAAAAAGTCGATGTGCTTCAAACTTGCAAGTCCATAGTCTGCAGGAACGTATTCCGCGTATTCTGCCGAGTTGGAGGGGACTGCTGCAGCGTAGCGTCGAACGGCCGCAGGGGGACATACAACGTCATCGTTCGCTACTACGATGCGAAGCCTTGGTCCATCGATGGCGTAGTTTGCAGCTGGGAGGCTGGCGCCAATATCACCGTTGAAGAAGTCGCGGCGGGTGCACCAGCGTCGCCACTGCCAATAAACCCCGGCGGGAAGATCAGCCCCGAGCATCAGCTTTTTGCCCGGCAGGTAACCCGCTATCCACGTAGCCAAGGGCCCCAGAATGGACCAAAACGCGACCACCGCTGGCAGGTAGCTCCACGGGTGGTCCCTATAGTGAACCATCCCAGCTCCAACGGTGATGATGCGTGCAGTGCGAGAATTGTAGTTGTGAAATGGGACGCCCAAACCACCCAGGGAATGGCCAAGAACCCAGAGTGGACCTTTCGGACACAATTCCGAGAGGAAGACTTGCGCTGCGTCTTGATCTAACACTGCCCAATCAGAGAAGGTTGCGGTACTTTGTCGAGGGTGTTGGACCCGCGACTCCCCGAAATCACGGTAGTCGTATGTCAAAAGTCCGATGCCATTTTCTGCCGCCCACGTGGCAAAATGCGGTAAAACTGCTGAGGCACACCTGTTGCGCCGTGGAGCACGAGGTTGGCTCGTACCCTGCTTTGTGCGGGATAGTAATAGCCTGTCAGTCGAGCTCCCTTTGCGGGGAAATCAACCTTCTCTGGTATCGGTCTCATCGCCCTTGCCTATTCTCAGATCGTAGCAAGGCGCGAGCCCGAGACTGCACAGCTTTCGAACAAAGTGCCAGTAAGAAAATCAGGACGCTACCATAACCAAAGAAGCTAGATTTCATGATGGGCACCGCTCAAACGCCGGAACACGACAGCTTCAGGGACAATTTTTGAAGTTGTGGGCGCCCAAACGGCGCAGGCCTGCCCGTTCTGGCCGTAGACTGCGATCTGGCTCCCAGGCCCCGCCCCACTGTGGCCGATCGGATGAACCTGTGGGTTGGTAGCCGTGAGCATCAGCCCAAGCCCGTAAGCCGGATCCCTATGCAGTTCAGATCGAAACTGAGGTAGGGATCTTAATTCGAGCATTCGTGAAAGAAGACGTGGACCAAATACGCTTTCATCAAGGAGACGATAAAGCAGGGAAGCCGCATCGATTATGCTGCCAACAAGCAGGCCATGGTAGACCCAGCCGGGATGATAGTCTGCAACACACCCCATCTCGACTGCCTCCAAGTCGGTCGGGGTCAGGGCTAGTCTTGTTGTGGTCAGACCTGCGGGAGAAAGAACAAGCATCGAGAGTGCGTCAGCAAGAGGCAAATCCGACGCCTGCTGAATCAATTGAGCCACTTCATGGTAGCCTACGTTCGAATAGGACCAATCAGTCCCCGGCTCATACCGGAGTTGGTCCACGGAGAGCTTTGAATGAAGCACATCAACAGGCCAAGGTATCGCTCCCGCCTTCACGTCGTCATGATACTCACGCAGAGAGCCATAGTCAGGCAAGCCTGCCTCGTGGCGCAGCAGCTGAGCATATGTGTACGACTTTCCCTGAACTGCCCCATCAAGGTCGAGCTTGCCCAATTCCCAGAGGCGAACAACTGCGATCGCCAAAGCAGTCTTTGTAAAGCTCCACCAAGGAATAGGGCCAGCGGCTCCCGTGCTAACGACGGAACCGTCGGCATCAACAAAGGCTGTCGCATCAATCATTTCACCCACCCATCGGCCTCCTAAAGACGATCCAGTTTGCCGTGTTAGCGTCGACACGCCATCTCGCGCTATCTTTCTGCGAAGCCAGACTGCGTGATGTCCTGCCATCCGTGAACTAGCCTTCTGCTTTCTGCTTCGAAGGAAAAATAGCACCCTCCACCAGGGATGGGCTGCCCCCTCGCCATCGATATGGGTTCGTTTATGAGGTCGCAAAGAAGGAGTGTGCCGACACCCCCGTGAGAGAAAATGCATATGTCTCCGCTCTTTTGGCGGTTCGAAAGGCAACTCTCGACGGCCTGCTTGATCCGGATCTGCGCATCGATCGCCCGCTCCCAACCAAGAATGCTCTGGTGAGGGTCCTCGAAGAACAGTTTAACAATTTCCCAAAAGCGGGGTGGTGACACATACCCTGTCGATGAACGGTTGTTTTCATCAAGCCGGGCATCGATCTTGAATGCTAATCCACGCTCAGTTTTCAAAGCTTCGGCGCAATCGCGCGCTTTCCTCTCAGTGCTCGTGAACACGTCCGTAACACTCAAGAGTTCCGGACGGGCACAGAATGATCTTATCCGGGCCCATCCGCGGTCTGACAGGCTCCAGTCAGGTACGGGAACGTCAGGGTCAATGACAACTTCGGGGTGCGTTACAAAATAGATGATGGTCATTTGTCCAATACCTAAAGGCCGTGATCCGCTAGCTGCGAGTTGAGGGGGACTCGCGCAAAGGATCCGTGTTAATGAGCGGCGAAATTCGTTTCAGATTCCGCCAGAAAGCGCCGCCACTTTAAATGTGCTGAAGCAAGCGAGAACAACATCGAATCTAACTGCCACATATTGGGGAATGGGCTTGGAACCGAAATTTGTCCTCGCTTGCTTCTATGACCCTGATGCGATCGGTAGGGGATACCGGCGTACACGGGCGCGTGGGCTTCCGCCTCTGTACCTGGACTAGAAGTTCTCCAGTCCATTTCTGGCAGCAAGGTCATATCTGGTGTGTTGCGCTTCAACTTAACATAAGTTTCCATCACACCATGCGCGTCTTGGAACGCTGCTCACGCCGGGCTGCGGCCACCAACGCCTCCTAGTTCGAGGAGAAGTGTGGAGCGGCGGGGCCCGCCGGGCGTTGGGAGGTCCGCCTCGCATCCGCCGCTCCACCTTTGCCGTCCGAGCGGTTCAGGAAAGTGACGGTCGGGGCGTTCACGGTCTCCCCATCTTCCGCCTCGGACGACAAATTGTTGTTTCATGCCCTAGAGCCTCATAAAGCTTCTCGCCTCACCAGATTTCTTCATCAGCGGGAACACCTGAGAATAGCAATCACGCTGGATTGCAGTCTGCGCTTGCTGTCTGGTCTGCTCGGCAACCAGGGAACCCGCTGTCGAGGCGACTTGGGAAGCGATGGCCCCGCCGCGACCGCCGAAGCCGACCACGCCACCAGCCATTCCCAGCGCACTACCTAACATGGCTTGGTCCCTCTGCTTCTTCATCGCCTCGGCACATGCCACCCTCGGGTCGCCACCAGTCTTTGCCTTGGCGCTGGATGCAGTCGTTCCAGTGTTTGCCTTAGCCTTCAATCTCTGATCGGCGGTGGTCGTAGACTGCCCTGCTGGTGTTGTCTGGCTGCAGCCGCTGAGAGCAAGAACCAGGACCAAGGGAATGTAACGCTTCATAAATTTCTCCCGGAAGTTCGCGGGCTTCAGCCGCGTTTTCGATGTTGAAATCTTGGGACGGGTGACGGTCAGAGACAGATCCGCGTTGCTGATGGGTGCACGGTTGAGGGCACCCGATCGACAGTCCGGGGCCGGTCAGAACACGATTTGAAACCTTGCAGCACCAGAAATCTGTGCGTCGAGACCCTCTGTTGCGGCATGCATGGACAGCGATAACAGTGCACGGTCGGCAAGCTTTACATCCAGATCCGCGCCCACCCTCAGCCAGGTTTCCGCGTAGGAACCTCCACCGAAGGAAAAGCTTTGAAGCCCTACAACCTGCCCCTTGGCATGTGGCGCATCACCAGAGCCATGAACCAGTTCCAGCGTGTTGCGAACGGCAACTGCAGAGTTCAGCTCGGTGCGGGACGCAAGACCTAACCGCACCTCGCCGCTGCCAACCACCTGCTTATCAAAGGTCGCCGGGAAACTTCCTCCGGTCTCAGTGTAGTCGTCGATAGAAGTGCGTGACACTGCATAGGAGAGATAGGGGCTGAAGCTGCTGGAGTGAAAGCGGAAAGCATCCTGCCAATCGGCGCGTATACGCAATGTGCCGGAGACGAGGTCCGTGTCAGCATCCGAATAGGCCATTGCGGCACCGTTCGAATATGCGCGGCGAATTTCGACATCCGAGGCTCCATAGAGACCGGTGACCGAAAGTATCACGGGCATGGCTTCCGGGCGCCAGTTCAGCTCTCCAACCAGATAGCGGCCGTTGTGCTGTGCGCTTCCGTTACTCGTCATATCTTGACTGGATTCTATGAGGCCGCCACCAAGGCCGACCCTAAGCGTATCATCTGCGAGATCACCGCAAACTCCGACTTCCGCAAGCGCCACACCCGTTTCGCGACCATCATCAAATCGTGCAATGTCACCATTGAGCCAACCACAGGTCCCGTTCGGTAGTGCTGAGAAGTCCTTCAACACACGATGATGCGATCCGTTCAGCGGAACCCTGAACACATCGCCACCTGCCCAGCCAACATAGCCCGCGTCATACAGTGTGGAATTGTATTCACTGACATTCATAAGGCCGGAGCCGCGCGCACCGGTCCGAGCGATGAATGGCGTATCACCGTCGGCGTTATCCGGGTCATTCATGCGCCCAACGATGACATCGCCATTGTTTGATACGCTGGTGGCCTCGATAAGAGCGACATCACCCACAACGATATCGTTTTGTGCGAGCCAATCTGAAAGCGAAAGCATGCCTGTCTCGCGCGTCCAGCGGAAAGCACGCGATTGATTGGCGTTGTCATCTGAGCTACCAACGACGATCGCCCCATCACCACTGACCGCCAAGGCCTTACTAAACCCACCGCCCAGCGTACCGAGGTCCTCCATTTGCGGGTTTCCGGCAACTCCAAATACTCCTCCCTCTTCCCACCGAAACGCGTGGAATACGCCTTCCCCTCCAGTCGTCGACCATCCGACCACAACTTTTCCATCTGTGTTGATGGCTAGTGCATCTGAAAATCCGCCACCAAGCGTACCGAGATCCTCTACCGTGGCCGTCCCTGTTCCAAAAATATTTGTCAGGTTCCAGCGCACGGCGCGACGAGCTCCAATGCCAACAGTGGCGCTTGTACCCGCGGCGTATCGCCCGTCCCCGCTGATGTCCTCGCCACTGGAGTAGCCATCTCCGCCGGGCAACGCCTGGAGGTGGTACATCTGGCCGTTGCCTGACACACCGCCTGTCGCACCCCGGATCCAAAGGAATCCGTTAGAAAAAGGATTGCCACCTTGCATGGTGGATCCGCCTACAACGCGATTACCATCATCGGAAATTGCATTGGCGAAACTCTCTCCAACAGCTGCTCCTTCTAGCGTACCAAGATCTACGAAACCGGAATTGCGCGTCCAAATAACTGCTCTCGACGTCAAGAACGCGATATTCCCGGTTCCTGCCACGACCCCCGTATTTGACACGTCAGTTGCTATTGTGGGCTGCCCTGCCACAAACAACCCGATATCCTGTCCGGCTCCGCTTCGAACGTCATAGAAAAAGCCGCGCCCGACGCCGTCACCATCAATTCCTTCGCCAACCACGTAGTTGCCATCGCCGCTGACACCAAGCCCGGCATACCAGAGAGCTCCTGGAGCGAAATTAGCCAGATCACGAAACTCACCTCTTGCCTGTGACGGCATAATTAATGCTGTGGATGCTGCCAAAGCAATCAGGTTCAGTCGGACTCCTGCCGAATTTCTCAGCCCCGTTGCAGGCGCCCGCTTCGCTGTCATGCTTCAATCTCCGAACGCAGTTTGATGACCTCTAGGTCTTGCGCTCCAATGCCCCTGTGTCGTTGGCGGGATCAACACGGAGAGCACGCCCGCATAAGTTTTTGCTGGGCGGCATAACTTTTTCCGGATGGTAAATATTCGCGGCAGGCGTGAAGGCGCCCCGCAGTTGCCTGCAGGCGCGGCCCAAAAGCATATGAACAGAGACGTCGTTCTACCTACTGGCCCGCCGCAGTTGTCCGGGCGCCATACCAAAACGACGCTTATAGGCGTTGATGAAGTTGGAAAGCTGCTTGTATCCCACTAACCAGGCTAGATGCTTGAGTGGCATATCCCGGCGCTCGAGTATCAAAGCATGTGCGGCTTTCATGCGGGCTTCAAGCAAAGCTTCAAATACCGTCATGCCATATATCTCACGGAAACCCTGGTTGAGCCGTCGGGGAGCGACCTTCACTAGAGCGGCCAGAGCGTCCAACCCGGGCGGATCACGCAGATCGGCGACCAGCAGATCGTACGCTTCCTTGACTCGGGCAAGTTCGCGAGTATTGAGCGATTGGGGACAGCTACTGCTGGAGTTCAGATGATCGAACTGATGTGCCAGGAGCTCCATGGCCTTGCTCTCGCGCCAAAGCGTCTCCATCGTTCCGTAATATGGCGACAGAAGGATGTCGTGTGCAGTACGCATCACGGCACGATTGTGTTCGAACAGACTAGAAATCGGCAGCTTACCATCGTCCAGAACCGCGCGCGCCGAGGGTGGCAATGCGCCGTTTTGAACCGCTAATGTTTCAAGTGCTTCAGGCTCCATCAACAGTGTCACGGCGCGCCAAGGCTCGCCCGCCTCAAGATGGTAGGTGATATCGCGCTCGGCGAGGCTCACCACATAGGACCTTCCAGAACCACGCCAAGCTTGACGCTCGTTGCCGTCAGCATCGATGGTGCCGGCACCGTTTATTATCGCACCGACTACCAGATTGCCGGCCGGCACCTCTCCTTGGGCCTTCAGCTTCCAGGCATGATCAGAGACGCCCTCTACTCGGTACAACGCAATACCCGGGCGCACGATCGTGCGCTCGAGGAAGCCTACCAACGGACCCTCGTGAAACTGGACGCGACCCCTGTGGTCAAAAGCCTGCTCTTCCGTTTTTGAAACGGCCTCTGCTAACCAGGATGTTTCATCCATGTGTCTCGCTTCCAATAGCTGATGTTATCTAGTTGCGCGTTGCGATTGCCAATTACTGCTCAGGATCTCTAGGCAATGGATGCGCGACGGATTGTTTCGAACAGCTCCGCAAGCCCAATGTTAAAATCTGTCAAACCTGCTTCAGTCGCAGGTTGCCCAGATTCAGTTTTTGAATGAGGGGCCGCCGCAAGTGCTGCACCGTGCGTGTAGTCGACCAGGATATGCGTCCATTGCACAGACTTTTGGGACGAGAGACCATGTTCGGCCAGCAGATCTCTGATCTCGTCGGTGATTCTTCGCGCCCTCTCTGGGAAAAGGCATGACCGAGCGAAGATCGCCAAAGTCAAATCTGGGAAGCGCACCACTGTAGCATAATACGCCCTTATCAGGCTGTGTGCGCGCTCAAGTGCATTGCCTGTCTCAGGCGCGGCAAGCTCCGAATATGCCAGCTCGGCAAGTGCTCGGATTAGCCCGTCACGATCATCGAAATGATGATAAATTGTCATCGGATTAATGCCTGCACGACCCGCTAATGCACGCATTGTCAAAGCCTCTAGACCGTCCGTCTCGAGTATCGCCAGAGCTTCGGCCAAAATCTGTCCCGGTGAGACCGTCTTTCCTGCGGCTGGCGGCCGTCCCCTTCCCCTGGAGGTCATCTGATGATGTCGTAAGCGGACTGGACCAATCCAGAAGGAAACGATCTTGTGTTTTTATGCACAAGTTCCAGATCACGCTGGCCTTTCCCAAACAGTGTCCGCCCTGCCCCAAGCAGTATCGGGACTGTCGTAATCACCATGTCACTGATCATACGGCACTTAAGGAAGGATTGGATAACCTGCCCCCCATCTACGTACACGTGCCTTGATCCCTCTGAGCTTAACATCGCCATTGCATCCCGTGGCGACTTGTCGGAGAAACGGACCTTACCCGTGAGTTCTGCAGGCACCGTCTGAGCGGAAAGCTTGGCTGAGAGTACGAGAACTGGTCGAGTATAAAACCACTCCCCCATTTTCCGGACTGACTCATAAGTTCCTCGCCCCATAACGATGACGTCAATCCTGTTTATGAAGTCGTTGTAGCCATGATCCTCTCCGGCGTCGTTGTACTTCAGCAACCAATCGAGGTCGCCGTTTTCGCGTGCGATGTAGCCATCTAGGCTCGTCGCGATAAACACATGTCCGGTAATCATCTTAACTCCATTATTATACGTTGTATAATAATGGAGTTGGCTTGCTGTCAACAGTCACGGGCGTCTTCAAGGGAGTCTGTCCCAAACGGAGGCCTGGTCAAACCATGCCGCCTTGAAAGGGTTAGAACCCGCGGCACCAATCTGCCAAGCCTAAGCTGTTGAGACGCCGATGGATATTTGCAGGCACCCCATTACGCGGTATATTATTAGATAAATCAATAGCCTGCGTCCGCTCCCCATCGCGGCTGTTATTCAAGTTCGATCGAATACCGTTGACGAAGTTGACGAACTTGACGAGACACTCCATATTCTATGCGGAGGTGCCGTATGGCCATGATCGATAAGAAAGGTGGTTCCCGCAAGCGCTCCGAGCGTCGCGGTAATCTAATTACCGGATATGCTGGAAAATGGGAGCCACTCTTCGAGAAGAAAGCAGCGGCCCGCGCGACCGCTGCGCGAGTGCTTTCTGGAGTTTCCGAAGGTGTGAAGCGCGCCAGGAACACAGGTGGCACTGTACGGGTGACATATGTCATTCGATCCTCGGACGAAGAACCCGAAATTGAGATCGAGGAAATCACGCCACAAAAGGACGCGCTGGATATAGCCCTCGCGGCTGCAAAGCAGCGCGGAAGCGAGCGTGTCGCCGAGATCCTTAAGCGGCCCGAGATGTTGTCCGCAGACGAGTTCGCCGATGAGATCGGATCTACACGGGAGACTGTGAACAAAAAGCGCAAGCGTCACGAGGTTCTTGGGCTCGAGGGAGCGAAGCGAGGCGTGCGGTTTCCAAGGTGGCAGATTGGAGATGACGGCCAACTGCTAGGTGGCCTCGCGCAACTGTTTGAGGCTTTGAACGGGCACCCTTGGGCGGTGTACCGGTTCCTTTTGCAGAAAAGCGCCAGCCTTGGCGGTCGAACAGGTCTCGAAATGCTGCGCGCCGGCATGATCGAAGATGCAGTAGGAGCAGCACGCTCAATTGGCAAAGGTGATTTCTCCTGAGCATCTCATCGAACTTGCTTCCGCCAACCGACTTTGGTTCGCGCGAACTGGTGATTATTGAACTGACCTCTGCGGCATCGTGGTACCGGCTATACCAAAGCCGGTATCCTAATCCCCTCGGCTACGGCTTCGGATCGAGCCGTTTTAGTGATCCTGAAATTGCCCTGACACCTCCTGATCGTTTCGGCGTCGTTTATTTCGGCAGCAGCATCAAGGTTTGCTTCGCCGAAGCGGTCTTGCGCGAGCGTGCTATCGGATCAAAGGGCGCTTTCCCTATCGGCATGGAGGAGCTTCTGGAGGTGGCCTGCGCCTCTGTCGCGACCATTGAACCTGTTCGGCTCGTAGACCTGCGCTCTGACGGTATGCTGCGGATGCGCGTTCCAACTGATGCTGCCCGCGCTGCTTCGCACGAACTCGGGCAACAATGGTCAAGAGCACTCTGGCTTCACGACGATAGACCCGACGGCATCATCTACGACTCTCGCCTGAATGGCGAGACCAATGTCGTCCTATTTGATCGCGCGCTTACAAAACTAAGGGTAACGGCTGCTGGACCCCTCCTGAATTTTCGAGATGAGGTGGCGCAAATCTTGAACGACTTCGCGATAGCAATCGTCTGATGTATCGTGCGCTTCAACTTGGTCGGATCGACGTGAGGCTAGGTTACTACCGATTCATTAGTTTTCGGTCCTGAAGAGATCAGACCCTCTGACCTGCATTTTTTACCCCCTGAATTCACTCATTTTGGTCATGTGCGGCGTAACGTTGAATTATGGAACCCGACTAAGGCCACTTGCTCGCTTGCGGCCCTGCGACGAAGCCCCCCCAATCAACCGTTACACGGGGTGCACTCCACGGGGTATGGAATGGTCCGGCGGAAATTGCTTCAGAACACTCTAGCTAGGGTGGCCCCCTGTTAACGCTGCGTTCAATGCACCCGGCTGTAAGGATTGTGGCCGCGATCAAGTGGCCGGTACCGGGAACGGTTCAGAGTAGCTGTAGCCATAAGTTTCAGAGTGCGTGATCTGAACCACGCTGACTTCAAATCTGTAAATCCTGCCATCGAGGTTCAACACCGCAACTCTAATGGCTTGGGCAAGGGCGATCTCGACCTCGGCGTCGGCGTCGGCGTCGGCGTCGGGCAAAAGCACAGCGAACTCTTCGTCCGCAAGCCAAGCAATATAACAGCAAAAAGGAGCACGCGAAGATACGCAGAATGGCCCAAAGTGTTTAGCAGATGGAACCACAACCATCTACGGCCAGCGCCGCCCCTCCTCCCCCGCCCCATGCGCTGGCCCGCGCCGGAGCTTCGGCTCCGGCGCAAACTGCAGGCAGAAAACCAAACTGGCAACCCGTTCCAAGCGCGCTTAGACCGCACCACGATACACTCGGATCGGACACGGCCATGTCCGGCCTATTTAGCACCTCGCATCCAGAGCCGAGTGAGCCGCCACGTCACACCGAATTCTACATAAGGCTTAAGCGCACCGACGTGAGTGCAAGGTGCGGCTGATGATACACAATGCTGGCCTAGGGCGGTTAATGTGGCTGTAAAGTCGCGGCATAGCGTTCTCCAGCAAACTCATTAGGCAGCCCCTTCTTACAGCATGACCGGACCTGCCGTCCGCCAGAGCGCAGAAGCGCAGCAAGGCTTTATCACTCCGGAGCGCCGGTGCTGCTTAATGTTGCTAGATGTTGCTGAACAACCCCATATGCATCCAGAGCCGCACTCGCGAAAACGTCGCTCTCAAATTATCCCACAATATTCGCTGCGCACGCAGGCCGTGAAACCAGACATAGCAGACTCCTTCTAAAACAACCTGAGCCAGATGAGCCTCGGTCTGTGTAGCTGATCTTCATCAACAGCGGCTCGCCAAACGCAATCCGCAAGATTGGTACAGTGACCGCACCATCGGCAACGCCTCTTTGTCTAGTAGATGTATATTTGGATCATGCAGAACCGAATTGCTCATAACTGATCAATGGAACTGCATGCAGACGCGAAGAATGCAATATTAATACCTACGTTCAACCGATTACATTTTCCGAGTTAGGAAAAATACCTACGTTCGAAAAAATCGGAAACGCCGCCCGAAAAAATTTTTTCAAACTTAAATGCCAACGGCCCGCCCCCGTTTGGCAGCGGCTGAGATTCAGCCGTTTGACATCGTGTCATGTGTGGACGTCGGCAGAATACCCGGCGCGTCTCAACCTCAGACTAACAGAAGGAAATACAACCATGAAAGCCATCATCTCCGCAGCTCTAATCTCCCTGATGACCGGTTCGGCAGCCTTTGCATCCGTTGCGCCAATCCCTGGCTCGATCACCTATGGTAATGCCAACGTCCAACTGGAGAAGGCTCCTGCCGGTTCAACCTTCTTCCATACCTTCCCGGACGGAAGTGGACGAGACGTTCGCGAGATCTACAAAGTCAATGAAGACAAGTCGGTGACCCTGGTCAATCGTACCGTGTCAAACGCCTCGTAATCCAACCATGTCAGCGAAAGCGCCTCCCAAGACGCTGAGTGCAGCAATGATGGCAGCCACGCGGCTGCCATCATTGCCAGAAGGAGCTAGACAATGACCCTATCTGCACAAGTTATACCAATCCTGGCATTGATCGCCTCGACAGTCATGACAAAATTACCTCCTGAAACGAAACCTGAGCGAGGCTGTGGCCTTGCAGATCTGCGTCCAAGCGAAAGTCAATCAACTGAGGGCTCAGAAAGCCGATCTCAACAACCTCCCGGATGGGACGAAATGGGCAATGGAATTTGCCAACTTCAATTCGTACCATTGCGGAAAACTGGTCGACTGAAGCTCAAATCATAGTCCTTTGACGACCTCGATAGTTACTCCCAGCGTTGAAATACCTACTTGGCGAAGATGCCTGTTTCTCGCTATCGGACAGCTTTACGCGTATCGCCTAAGGTGCGGGCTGCAATATGCCGTTGCCAAGGACATCCACAAACTCCATTTATTGCAATTTCTGGAAGTCGATAGGTTGCTGTTGCGGCTTGAGCCGAATGTTGAAACCAGGAAATACTGAGATGAAGCTTTACCAACTGCCACTCTCTGGTCATGCCCATCGGGCCGTCCTCTTCCTCTCGCTGCTTGGCCAGAAGGCTGAGCTTATCGAGGTGGACATTCCAAATGGCGCACATCGGACCCCTGAATACCTGAAGCTCAACCCGTTCGGTCAGGTGCCGGTGCTCGAAGATGACGGGTTCATCGTCAATGATTCCAACGCAATCCTTGTCTATCTCGCGACAAAGCTTGGCCGGAAGGATTGGTTGCCGGACGATCTGGAAAGTGTCGCGAGGGTCCAGAAGTGGCTTTCGGTTGCGGCTGGAGAGATCGCTTATGGACCTTGTGCTGCGAGATTAATCACCGTGTTCGGTGCCGATTTTCGCGCTGAAGAGGTCATTGCGCGCGCGCATCGCATTCTGACGCTGATCAATCAGGAGCTCGTGCGGCATCAGTTTATCATCGGTGACAAGCCGACAATCGCCGACGTCGCACTCTACAGCTACATCGTCGGCGCGCCGGAAGGCAATGTGGACCTCACCCCTTATCCCGATGTGCGGCAGTGGCTGACCCGCATTGAGGCGCTTCCCGGTTTTGTCGAATTTCCAAAGAGCGCCGCGGGCCTCAGGACCTGATGTCGAGGTTTGGCCGGACGTGATCGGCCGCCAATTCCAAGGAGGTTAAGTTGTCAGAAGGTCTGGAACGTCATGTTTCGCCTTGGCATGAGGGCGAACTCGCGCTGCAAAGAAGCGTAGGTGTCATCGATCATATGGACGCAGTCGGTCGAACAGTGCTGCGGAACTTCCTTCTCGATCAGCATCGCGAGTTCTTTCCCCTTTTGCCTTTTGTCGTGATTGGCGCCGTCGATCCTGAAGGCCTGCCCTGGGCGACCGTCCGGGCTGGCCGGCCAGGCTTTCTGACTTCGCCCGATCCCTCAACGCTAGCAGTCGAAGCCGAACGCGACTGGGCTGATCCGGCGGAAAGTGGGATGGAAGATAGAGACTCAGTCGGTCTGGTCGGTGTCGATCTAGTTACCCGGCGCCGGAACCGCCTCAACGGCACGATTGGTCGGCAGGACGAGAGGCGCTTCGAGGTCGCTGTCGGTCAGAGTTTCGGCAACTGTCCGCGCTATATCCAGAGCCGATATCATGAATTCGTTCGGGATCCGGCGTTGAGGGCGTCGGGCACAGCTATCGTTACGAATGAGCTGAATGACAAGGCGTGCCGGATCATCTCCCGCGCCGACACATTCTTTGTGGCTTCCTATGTTGACCGGACCGGGCAGGGCCGTCAGGTGGACGTATCGCATCGTGGCGGTCGTCCCGGATTCGTCCGCATTGATGGGGATGGGGCACTGACTGTTCCGGACTTCAACGGCAATCTGTTCTTCAACACACTTGGCAACTTTCTAATCAATCCCCGCGCCGGGTTGCTGTTCACCGACCACGATACGGGGGACATCCTGCAGGTGAGCGGCAGAGTCGAAGTGATCCTGAATTCTGAGGAGATTGAGGCATTCCAGGGCGCGGAGCGGTTGTGGCGCGTCTTTCCAGAAAAGATCGCCCTCCGGCCGGACGCGCTGCCACTGCGCTGGACATTCGCCGAAAATGGATTCTCTCCCGACAGTCTGGCGACCGGAAGCTGGAAGGAAGCTGAGCAGCGTGGGGAGGCTGCGCGGAAAGCAAGGACCTGGCGGCGGCTGCGGGTCGAGAAGGTTGTCGCGGAAAGCGAGACGATACGGTCGATTTATCTCGAACCCGCAGATGGCAAGGCGCTGATTGCTCACCAGGCTGGCCAGCACCTTCCGATCCGGATTTCTGACGAAGGTAGCTTCGTGCGGCGCAGCTATACGATATCGAGTGCGCCATCGGACAAAGACTACCGGCTCAGTGTCAAGCGGGACGGCAAGGGCTCGCAGTTACTGCATGGACTGCAGCCCGGAGACGAGATCGAGGCCATGGCGCCGGGTGGTGGCTTCTTTATCGACGCAATGGAGCTTCGCCGCCCTGCTGTGCTGCTAGCTGCCGGCATTGGCATCACACCGATGCTGTCCATGCTGCACCATGTCGTTAATGAAGGTGCCCGCACGCGCTATCGCCGGCCGATCTGGCTTTTCCGGTCTTCGCGGACGGTGTCCGAACGCGCCTTCGATGTGGAAATCGATGAGTTGGTTCGCTCAAGCGAAGGTAGCGTGCGTGAAGTCCGAGTTTTGAGCGCACCGCAGGCTCAGGATGAGGAAAAGTACGATGCTGTGGGACGCATCGACATCGACCTGCTGAAAGCGCGTCTGCCATTCGGCGACTTTGATTTTTACCTTTGTGGTCCGCCTGCGTTCATGCAGTCGTTGTATGACGGGCTTCGTGGACTGAACATCAGTGATGATCGTATCCATGCAGAAGCATTCGGACCATCGGCCCTGAAACGCGATCAGGACAGCAGCGAGACCGCCAAACGAGCTATTCGCGCTCCAGCTTCCGATCCGGTCAAAGTCGTCTTCACGCGGTCTTCCAAGGAGGCCAGGTGGGAGCCGGGGAGCGGTACGCTGCTCGAACTGGCAGAGCAATGCGGGCTTTCTCCGTCTTACAGTTGCCGTGCTGGAAACTGCGGTGAATGCAGGGCCAACGTCATTAAGGGTGGTGTGAGTTACCTGTTCGAGCCAAGCTATGCGGTAAATGAACAAGAGGTTCTTATCTGCTGCTCAGTGCCAGCACAAGACGAGCTGCAGCTTTACATTTAGTGCTCATGAGCTTTCTGCGCTGCGCCACGGTCCCTTGGGGAGACATCCGGCTGTACCAGTTGAGACCCCACCTGCGGACGAATTAACGTGATATGCCGTTAGTTAGGCACTGGCAGTATGGCATCGCATTCTTGGATAATGCGATGAAGATTTTTCCGCGTTGAAAGCGAAGACTCTACCACACGGTGAGGTTTCATTGTTCAGGGTCAAATCACCCAGGTGCGAGGGATTTTGGTAAGCGCTGCGCCGTACCAAAAGAAAAATTGCAGACTTCCGTCGCGCGTGCCGATCTATTATAAAGCCCTTCAAAATACGCAAAAATATCGCTAAGATCCGAATTTAAATTTAGTTAAGCACGCTTTAATCGGACGGAAAATAATTCATAATTTTGCTTCCACGACTCATGTTTAACGAGAATATGTGGAGCGCATTTTTATTCATACTGCTGTCTCAACATGATTAATTGCTCAAGGACTAGAAGTAATCCGACCCGTGCTCCGTTGATTTTTCACGTTAGACTACTAGTTCCTAACAGGAGGGTCCTGATAAGAGGCGCAACCGTAGGTGATTGTGACATCTGCCGAATTTGCCCCGTTAGAGATACCTAGAAACGATTTCGTCGGACACGAACAAGGGTGGATAACTCAGTTAGTGCCGTTGTCTTGAGGAACCTCTCATCAAGGGGCATTCCTCAATAAGCTTTCAAAGGGATAAATTCACCGAACAGATAGTGCTCTCTCGTCACCAACGCACAATGTCCTGCCATTCCGGATGACGATCGATCTGTGCTTTTGCGAACGGACAAAGCGGTATGATCTGAATGCCATCGCGCCGTGCATCCTCAACCGCTTGGCGCACAAGTCGTTCGCCCACTTTACGGCCACGCAACGCGCCGGGCACATCAGTGTGATCGATGATGATCAAGTCTGCTCCGGCTCGGCTATATGCCATCTCCGCTTCAATGCCATCAATCACAACGCGATAACGCCCTTTTGTCGGGCCATCGTCCCGCTCGACTAGTTCCCTGCCAAGCGGCGGGCTGTTGTTGTGGGCCATTGCTGCGTCTGGGGCGCGCACCTGACGCGGTTGCCCGTGCGCGCACTCCAGAAGATCGCGATCCCAGTGGCCAAGATCGGCCGCTGCCTCGTAGGTCGAGACTAGGAAAGACTTCAAGGTTTCATCGGGATCGGTGGCGGACTGCACGACATCGTAGGGGAGAATGAACTCCGAAAGTCCTTCGTGCCAGAACGCGCGATTGGGCTGCACCCGCGCGCCGCGGTAACCACCGGGTGCAGGATAGGCGTAAGCGTAGAAGGCTGGATAATCGATCCCCCCGCCCCCTGGCCAGAACCCGGCCGATGACACCTCGCGGTCATAAGCCTCCTGCGCCACATCATCCGGCAACGCGGGGACGCCGCCGGGATGAAGCGGCGCACGCCTCCCCGAGAAGCGCGTTATGGCCAGATCGAAGCTGCCCCAGAACACATGAACAGGGCTCGATTTTCCGAGAAAGGATGTGCGGAACCGGGTGAAGACCCTATCGATCGAGACTAACGCCTGATGCAAGCGTTGAACGGCTTCACGGTCATAGGGCCGGTCGCGTTCGTCCTCAGCGAACGGAATCGGGAACGACACTTCGTTTGGACGACCATTGAATGTTG
This sequence comes from Rhizobium sp. Root274, assembly GCF_001429245.1. Classification (GTDB taxonomy): domain Bacteria; phylum Pseudomonadota; class Alphaproteobacteria; order Rhizobiales; family Rhizobiaceae; genus Allorhizobium. The sequence continues at coordinate 174,300 of NZ_LMJE01000011.1, read as the reverse complement.
GCGTTCCGCCCAGCTCCGAGATCAGGTGTACGAAACTTTTGTGGAATGTTGCAACCGTCATTGGCTCAAGATCGAACGAAATCGAGTGTCCGTTTCCAGAGGTGCCGATAACCCTGTGCGCGAGAAAATCGAACAGGATCTCGATACCTGGCCCATTGGGGATCGATGAAGTAGCCAGCCCGCGTGGTGTGACGTAGAATGTTGCGTTCCACGAGTGATTGAGCCAGGGTGTGTGCGCCAGACGGTATTTCCCCACGATCTGCAGGTAAAGGTGCAAGGCCGAACAGGTCTCTCGCCAACCTAGATAGTCGAGATGGGGCCACTGGTTCATTGTCTTTTCTCCAGTTCGTCTTCGTTCAATCAGGCAAAGGAATGTATTCATTCCGGTCGTCAACGGGCAGGTCGAAGCGACCCTTGCCCCAGTTCGCCGCGCGCCATTCCGCCTTAGCGAGTTCAATGCGTTCCTGCGATGACGCGACGAAGTTCCACCAGATGTAACGCGGCCCATTGAATGTTGCACCGCCAAGGATCATAAGTCGCGCGCCCCGTTCTCCGGCAGCCACTGTTATGCGGTCACCCGGCCGAAACACCATCATTTGTGAAGACTCGAATTCCTGTCCGGCAACGGAAATAGAACCCTCGACAATATAGATGCCGCGGTCTTCGTGATTGTCCGGCATCGGGAGCAGGCTTCCCGGTTCAAGTGTCACATCGGCGTAGAAGGTCTCAGAAAGCATCGTCGCGGGTGCGGCCTTGCCATAGACATTGCCAAGAATGATCCGAACCGAGACGCCGTGGTCCTCGATGACAGGCAGCGTCTCCTTGCCGTGGTGTTCGAAGCTTGGAGCTACGTCCTCGTGACTATCTGGCAGTGCGAGCCAGGTTTGGACGCCGAACAGGCTATTCGGGCCGTTGCGCGCTATTGAGGATGTGCGTTCTGAATGGGTAACGCCGCGGCCAGCCACCATCCAGTTCAGCGCGCCGGGCCTTATGACCTGATCGGCACCTGTGCTGTCGCGGTGGTGGAAATCGCCCCTAAACAGGTAGGTTACTGTGCCAAGGCCAATATGGGGGTGCGGCCTGACATCTACGCCCTGGCCCGTTAGCAACTCAGCGGGTCCTGCCTGATCGAAAAAGATGAAAGGCCCGACCATTTGCCGCTTCGGTGCTGGTAAGGCGCGCCGGACCTTAAAGTCGCCAAGGTCGCGGGAACGCGGAACGATAAGAGTCTCGATCGCATCAATGCCGACCTCCTCTGGGCAACGTGGGTCGATAGATGGGTTCCAACTCATATGTATTATCCTTGTCTTGTAGAAATTAGATCGGACGAGTCGAGAACTAGCTTCCAAACGATGGGAAAGACATCGCTTGTCGGCGGATTGTTCACGCAGGCTGCTGTGCTACGTGGTGTAGGAATCAACGTAAATGCAGTCCTGCCCTCACACTTGTCCGACTCATATCGCTCGGAGCGAGCTGCCACCTGTCCGTCTCACGAAACAATCTGTCCAACAGAACCTTCTGTAAGAACAGCGGGAAACTCAAGCCTCAGCGACAATACGAACGCACTTGGGAGCAAGAACGGCACCAGAACGGCAGGTCCTGCACCGCGATAGGCAAAGACTTTCTGTAGTTTGTAGTTGCGATCCAGTGTTCCCTTTAAAATGAGGATTCTAAGTATGCCTTTCCGCAACGGCTTAAGCTCTCTTCTTCGACCTGAGGATTCCGTACTAGTTTTGATCGATCACCAACCTTACCAGCTCGCCAATCTTAACAGTCACGATCCTCATATGGTGGTGAACAATTCGGCCGCGTTGGCCAAGACCGCAAAGGTCTTCAATGTGCCCACCATACTTACAACCGTTGTCGCGGATCGCGGTGGCCGTATTTTCCCTCAGATCACCGATGTATTTCCCGGTCAGGAAATAATCGACCGTACCTTCATCAACACCTGGGAGGACCCAAACGTAGTGGATGTGGTCAAGCGAACCGGCCGCAAGCAATTGATCTTGGCCGGCCTCTGGACAGAAGTTTGCGTTGCCATGCCAGCAATACAAGCAGCGGGTGAAGGTTGGGATGTGACGGTCGTTACTGATGCATCCGGCGCCGTATCGACAGAGGCACATGAAATCGCAATCCAGCGGATGATCGCGGCTGGCGTGAACATGATCACGTGGATGGCATTGGCCGCAGAATGGCAGCGGGACTGGGCAAGGGCAAAGACCGCCGGTGCGCTCAACGAAGTGATGATCCAGCATGCTGCTGGCAGCGGCATCGCGTATCTTTGGGAGCAGCAACTACTTAACACGCCTGCGCCGAGCTCGGCTGCCTGATCGAAGTTGCGACGAGGTGCGCCGAGAGCTCGTGCTGCGGGCGTCACCTCGTCAGCTAAGGCTGCTTGAGCCGCCTTGAAGGAGGTAGGATGGATTTCGAGACACTCATGAAGGCCAATCTCGACACGGTCTTCGGCGAACGCGACGCTAGTCGCCGTATAGTGGCTATCAGAAAAATCTATCATGAAGACGGGCTGCTGCACGAAGTTCATCGTTCGGCGCAAGGACATGAAGCGATTTCACGAGCTGTGACAGACGTTTTGAAGCATCTGCCTGAGAACTTTAGTTTTTCGGCGTTGCGGCCGGCAGCTGGCCACAATGGCGTTGGACGTTTGCAGTGGCGAGCAGGCCCACCAGGAGCGGCCGCCGTCGTAACTGGCACGGATGTCGCCCATGTCGATGGCGGCCTCATTCGCGTGCTGCATGTTTTCCTCGACCCACAAGATAACTGAACCCGAGTGGCACGCAGGAGCCTACCTTGCCTAAGTGCCATATTCCTCATCAAAGGAACGCCTACAAATGACTAAAATTGGATTTCCTGTCGGATTAGAGATGGACGTTAGCTATCCGAGTTTCCAAGTGAGCTTGACCTTGCTGTCGACCACTCAACTTAAGTTTGAGATCAAGGAAGGGCCATTCGCCCGCATCGAGACCGTTGACATCGATGTAGTCCCGCTTGGTAACAGTATTTTCGCTGTGAGCTGGCAGGAACAGAGCGGCGCGACGGTGACAAATGTCCAGGACTATGATCGAAACCTCGTCTTATCGTTTGCCACACTACCCGACGGTCAGTTCATGCGGATGAAAGGGGCAATGACGATAACGCGGGCCGCCGCGCAACCCTCTGATGACCGTCCGCTGCGGAACAAGGCGCTGGTTCTTGACGCAATGACTTCGCTATTTCAGCGACGAGACACATCGGCGGTGGAGCGGCTCTACGCTCAAGATTACATCCAGCACAACCCCAACATTCCCCAAGGGAGGGATGCTTTGCAGGCGATCGTGGCTGAATTGCCTGACCATGTTTACTACGAGCCCGGGCTAGTCGTAGCTGGCGGTGACCTTGTTGCAATCCATGGCCGAATTCGGGGCTGGGCGGAAGAGCCGCTGATCGCGATCGACATCTTTCGAATTGAGGATGGGAAACTAGTGGAACACTGGGACGTGCTCCAGAGCGAAGTGGCAGCCACGGCAGCTAACAGCGGCACGTCGATGTTTGACCCCGAGGAAGGGACAAAGCCCTGAGGCGCGATTCATAGTACCGCGTGATTTGGCGCAGACCGCTTCGGATCATTGTAGCTATGTTCTGGCATTCATGATCGGTGGCTCGCAGCGTTCTTCGAACCAGTGAAACGGGCCGGCTCCTTAAAGAGCCGGCTGCCTTACACTCTCGTCAGTTATTCCGGCCAAATAGGTCCAACGGCCTGACTTGTGTCTATTTAGCCCACCACGACTAAAGGTGCATCAGCTTGGGGGCAGTCTAAGCCGGGGTACACCTTTAATTGAAGCCCCTCGAAACAGGTCATTTGACCTACGGCGCCTGTTTCAATCCCACGAAGGGATTCCTCCAACATTCGGATCAAGTCATGTCGAAACCTGAACTATTCCTCACGCCCGGGTATGGCGAGACGCTTCACAAACTCCTGCATTATTCACAGGCATTGAAGATTGGCGACCGTGTCGAAATCTCAGGACAAGGCGGTTGGGACAACGACCTCGCCATTCCAGAGGACATTTCTGCCGAAATTGAACAAGCATTTGAGAATGTGGAGCGGACACTGGCGACTGCAGGTGCTAGCTGGACAGATGTAGTACATGTCAATTCATACCACGTCGGCGGCTTTCCAGCCATAGTCAACGAGACCATCACCCGCCTATATCGCCATTACATGCCAGATCGAGCACCGATCTGGACACAGACAGGGGTGGAGGCACTCGGTCTACCAACGATGCGTATCGAGATTCGTGTAACTGCGATTCTGGCTTAGTGGCGCAACTATCCCCGCTCGTCAGCAGATACGGGCAGCAGGCCAGGTCTCGCCTGTGGTCAGCATCATATCAAACGTCTTATGCGCGACTATGCACTGAGAGCAAGACTGAGGCGGCGTGGCCTCGCAAAAGACGACGTCGAGCCCCTGGTCTTCATGCTGAACACGCCAGACCGCGAAAGTTTGCGTCCCGGGCATAAGCCCATAGCCATGCCGTCTTGGCCGATCCGAATCCGGGCGCGAGCGTGGGTAACGCTGTCTCATCAGCGAAGATCCGCACAGCCTTCTTGATCTCGGCGGGATGTAATCGGCCAGGATATCGAGTTCAAAGCCGAGCTTGCCCGTCCATTGAGCCATCAGCTTACGCTCAAACTCGACATGTCGCGGGCATAGATTGCCTCCTGCCTATATAGCGGAAGGCCATTGGCATACTTCGAGACCGCAATCTGGGCGAGAAGCGCTTCCGTTGGAATGCCGCCCTCGATGATGTGCGCGGGTGCGGCTGCCTGAACGACGCCGTCTTCGTTCTTGAAGGCATACTTTGGCCGGCGGGTGACGATGACGCGGAACTTCGCCGGCACGACGTCCAGCCGCTCAGAGACATCTTCTCCGATCAGCACCTTTTGTTTGCCGACATGCTCGGGCAGTTCATCTGGCTCGATCACGACTTCGACCCGTTCCAGATGAGGTGCAAAGCCCTTGCGTGGCCGGGGTGCACGTTTCCCATCAGGATCAGCGGCACCTTTGTTCACCTTGGCTCGGATTGCAGCGATGCCGGTCTCGATTTCCTCGAAGACAAAGGCCTGCTGCTCATCGTCGATCGTTGGAGATGCGAGCTTTTCCAATCGCCGGCCAAAGCGGGCACGATCGAAGGCTTTCAGGATCTGGGTCAGTCGCTCGATGCGCTCATCGGCATCGGCGTTTCTGTCCTTCAGATCTGCGACCTCGCTCTCGAGAGCATCGGCGCGCGCAGCCTTCTCGGCCATGGCAAGGACCATGGCTTTCAGGGTCTCTACGTCATCCGGGAGCTGCAGATCGGGCGGCGTCATAAGGCCTACCAGAGCATATTTTGCTCCGGGTTTCCTGCCCTTTCAGGCGGTTGATTCACTTCGCCGCAGGCCTTTACCCAACAATCTCCGGCGGCTTCACCGCCACCGAGCGGAGCCGTTTCCAGTCCATGCCATCAACCAGCGCCACGAGCTGGGCATGATTGAGTTGCACCCGGTTATGGCCGATCCGCGGCCAGCAGAACTGCGCCTTCTCCAGCCGCTTCGAGTAGAGGCAGACCCCTGATCCATCCCACCAGACGATCTTGACCCGGTCTGCCCGTTTGGCCCGGAAAACATAGAGCGAGCCGTTGAACGGATCACTGCCAGCATCACGCACCAGCGACAGCAGGCTGTCCGGCCCCTTGCGGAAGTCGATGGGATGGCTGGCGAGGAAGACTTTCACACCTGCGGGGATCATGCTGAACGAACCGCCCGGATCACGCGCTGCAGATGAGCTTCGTCAGCATCGACGGGAGCGCGCACGACGACATCGCCAATCAGAACTTCGATTATCGCAACGCCTGCAGATGGCGTGACTGCCTTATGACCGCTCGAGCCTGGAATCTCGTTGTGAGGGCCAAGGGCGGCGCGACGCCAGCCAAATAGTTGTGACGGGTGGATATCGAGCCGACGTGCAATCGCTGAGACGCTCGAACCAGGCTCAAGTGCCTCTGCCACCGCCCGCGCCTTAAAATCATCCGACCAGCGTCGGCGAAGCTGCCGGGGTGCGCCCTCAAAGCGGTCCGCAACAGCCTCGATCATATGGAAAGTTCTAGTTCCAGAGCTAGGCGCAGACAAAGAAGCTCACAGCGGTTCATCTTGTCCGCTATCGTTAACCTTCCGCCAAGCTGCTTCGCCAGATGGGTCGCTTACTAGAAAGCACAGCTCGCAAGGTCTACAGGATCGGGGACGACGCGAAGGCGAATGTTCAGTTCCATCGAGCGTTCTAAATGCCAAAGCGTCGCCATTCGACACTAGGGTACCTCAACCCTTTGCATCTGAAATCCACGTGGGATCTGGAGTTGCCCCTTAAAAACCGGACAGGATCAGGTTTCTGTTTGACGGTTTAAGAACTCACGAGGCGAGCGATACCCCAATGCCTTGTGCGGGTGAAGTATATTATAGTGTTCGAACCATGAAGGCAGTCGCGCGATGACAGTTGCGGCGTCTGGTCGAGGGTTCACTGAGACGTAGTCGCGCTTGAAAGTTTTGACGAAAGCCTCTGCCATCCCGTTGGATTAGGGGCTGCGAATGGGCGTGGAGCACGGCTCCAAGCCGATATAGATAAGCAGTGACCTGGTGTCCTTTGCGATGAAGCAGGAGCCGTTGTCAGTCAGCCATTCAATTGCTTTGGAAGGGTGTTGATGAGACGGAAGCGGTTCTCAACAGCCGTAATGACCAGGTCCTGGACGTCCTCACTTTTGATACCCTCTGTTGTCGCGACATGGGCAATGGCTTCGCGATCACAGCAGTCGAGCGCGAACGCAACGCGGACCTTCTCCTTGTTATCGCAGCCGATCTTGAAGCCGTCTGAACACCAGCGCAGATTGGATTGCTCGACGGCAACGCGGCCATCGTGGCGGCGGGTGTCGAGAACACCGGTGTGGCGCTGAAGAAGCGTGCCGTGAACCTTCATCACACGGTAGACGCGCTTGGCCTTTGGCCATAGTCGGTTTTCGCTGCGGGCTTTCCGACAAAGGATCGCGTGGACCCGGCGATATCCGTAGGAGGGCATTTCGCCGGTGATGGTCTTGATCTCATCCACCAGTTCCTGATCGTCAAGCGGCGGACGCCCCCTGGCTTTGGAGAGACGTCGCTTCACAGATTCCCCGATGTTGGATCGGGCGACACTCAAGGCCTCACACACTGGCGTCATCGCGAACTGTCCTTCGGCAACGAGAGCGAGCGTAATAGGTGTTTTTTTGACCCTGATGCTATCTCAAGCGCTTCTTTGAGGATTTCGCCTTCCATCGTCTTCTTGCCCAGTGAACTGCCCCCCCATTTCGACCGGACAGTCGGCATAAGCAGAAAGGCTCAAGCACAGGCTTGAGGACAGGCTTATGTCTAACGAGTATCGACACGTTGAATTGCTGACGGGTGATGTCCGCCGCAGGCGCCAGGCGAGACGGTGTCTTCGGCCGCTCGCCGTCATGGCGTTGCGCCCAATCTGCTTTACCGGTGGCGCAGGCTCTTGAGTGAGGGAGGTGCTGCAGCCGTGGATTCTGACGAGCCGGTTGTCGGCAATTCGGAAGTGAAGAAGCTGGAGGATCGTGTGCGCGAGCTGGAGCGCATGCTCGGCCGCAAGACGATGGAGGTCGAAATCCTCCGCGAAGCCTTGTCCAAAGCAGACTCAAAAAAACGGATATCGCGGCCGATCTTGTTGCCGAAGGACGGTTCCCGATGAAGGCCGTCACCGACACGCTGGGCTTATCCCGTTCCAACCTTGTCGAGCGGCTGAAAGGCAGATCAAAGCCACGCGGGTCCTATCACAAGGCCGAGGATGCAGAGCTTTTGCCCATCATCCGCAGGCTGGTGGATCAAAGGCCCACCTATGGCTATCGGCGGATCGCCGCGCTCCTCAATCGCGAAAGGCGAGCCGCCGATAAGCCTGTCGTCAACGCCAAACGTGTTCATCGCATCATGGGCAACCACGCCATGCTGCTGGAAAAGCATACGGCCGTTCGCAAGGGCCGCCTCCACGACGGCAAGGTCATGGTCATGCGCTCGAACCTGCGCTGGTGCTCGGACGGTCTGGAGTTCACCTGCTGGAACGGCGAGGTCATTCGTCTCGCCTTCATCATCGATGCTTTCGACCGGGAGATCATCGCCTGGACGGCGGTCGCCAATGCGGGCATCTCCGGCTCTGACGTGCGCGACATGATGCTGGAGGCAGTCGAGAAGCGCTTCGCGGCGACCAGAGCCCCGCACGCAATCGAGCATCTCTCGGACAATGGCTCGGCTTACACCGCGAGGGACACGAGGCTCTTTGCCCAGGCGCTCAATCTGACGCCTTGCTTCACGCCGGTGGCCAGTCCGCAGTCGAACGGCATGTCGGAAGCCTTCGTCAAAACCCTGAAGCGGGACTATATCCGCATCGCAGCACTACCGGACGCCGAAACGGCGCTCCGGCTCATCGACGGATGGATCGAGGACTACAATGAAATCCATCCTCATTCCGCGCTCAAGATGGCTTCCCCTCGGCAGTTCATCAGGGCTAAATCAAACTAGCCGACTTGTCCGGTGAAACGGGGTGCACTCCACCCAGGAGGCGCTGCAGCTCTTTCACCTGGTTCTGACGCGCTCTGTATTCGGATGCAGGAACGACCTCTTCCTGCGATGCAGTGGCCGTCAGCGCACCCTGCGCCGCAAGTTTGCGCCAGGCAAATAGCTGGGTCAGTTGAATACCATGCCGTCGCTCCACGATGCTGACCGTAACATCAGGCTCGTAGGTCTCCTGGACTATCGCCAGCTTCTCCGCTGTCGGCCAGCGACGACGACGCTCACGGCCGGACAGCACTTCTATCTTGGGGATGTGAATGGTCATAATGGGCACATTACTCCTAACACTTAACAAGTGGGAGATCGTGTCGGGGGTTTTAGGCGGCCACTACAGGATCCAAGGTGTCCCAAACCGGCAGCAGGCCAGTCACCACCGATGGACGGATGCGATAGCTCCGTTGAACGCTCTGTAGCGGTCAATTTAGGGCACTACCCATATCTGTGGGAGTCATTGTTGATACACGGGTCATATCCCGCACGCCTCGACGGAAGTCACTAGGTGTCATACGGTGATGTTTTAGGAAAACTCTGGCTAGCACTTGATTGGAGGAGTAACCTACCTCTAGCGCAATATCCGTTATGGGAAGCTCGGTCTTCTCCAATAGTTGACATGCACGCTCTAATCGCAGTTGAGTTAGGTATACACGCGGAGGCACTCCTACACTATGCTTGAACATGCGAGCAAAATGAAATGGGGAGAGCCTCGCCTCGGCAGCCAGTTCATCAAGGCTAATGTCCTCGGTGAACCGTGCGCGCATAAGCTCGATGCAACGGCGTTCAGCCCAAGCTGCTAATCCACCCTTCGTCTGGGCTATCGGCATCCCGCCCAGGCGATATAATTCAGCGAGGATCTCACATCCTGCAGCCCGAGCAAGGAGACGTGACGGAGTACCCTCGTCTTCACAGAGCGTCCAAACACTTCGCAGTTTCGACATCATTTGCGGAGCGGCGAATGTCCCTTGGAAAATGCTCAGATCGTCTAGTGACGTCTTCCCATTAGCTGCTTCATCAAGCAAATCGCGCCACTGCAGCATCGGAAACGCAAAAGTCCTTATGTGATGATCGGTCGGAACTTTAGAGTAGATAGCAAAATCCGGGGCCGCTACGACGAAACCACCCTTCTCAGTTACCACGTCAAAACGGCCGCCTCCAAGATTTCCTTGGATCCGTGTGCCACCAACAACATCCTGATATAGCACAATATCGGGAACAGCCGGATCATACATATCGCCCGCAGGCTGTGTTGCTTCGACCATGTTCAAAATGCCCCCTGGCGATTTCATAGTCTGCACAAAACGGGATCTGGGACCCTCACTGTAATAGTGAGCGAAAGACGAATATTTGTGTGACGACAAGTGAACCTCCATTTAAGCGGGAGCAGCAAACAACATCCTACTTTCCCATCATGTTGACCCTTCGCCGAAGCATCCGTAGTCGCTCACGGTGTAACACAGTGGTAGAAGCTAAGACGCGACCTGAATTGCGATGATGCACCTGTTTTGCGGCAATCCTTTGGGCTTCCAATCGTTAGTGTCATCTCCCATCCAGCAGGTTCAGATCGGCATCACAAGATACCACGTACGCGGACAAATATGCAGAACGATCTCAAACTTGACGGTGCAAGAGTTCAGTCATAGATATCTCGATCGAGGTCCACGATCGTGTCCAAGTAATGGCGGAGCTGGGGCGGTAAACGTTTCATGATAGCAAAGCCAGAAGCTGATCACTGCTTATGGTGGCAATAGCTCCCCGTGCCATGTACAGAGGCGCTGCATTTCCCGTTAGTCATTCTGCTGAAATCAGCAAGACACTGACTAGCTTGTCGATGCATAATTCGGGGCTGCCTAAGAGCTTTGACTTGTCCTTGAACCGTTTGATCGGAATAGTTCCGTGAAGCCTCATTCAGCTGGCGCACGTGTGATGTAGGTAAGGGGGTCGCGTTCAGCGCTATTCGCTGGCTTGCGCGTTTCGGCACCTTTTGCAAATCTGACCAGGGCAGTGCGCAACGGTATGCTCAAGGCTTCCGGTCGTATCTCAGGCAAACGGATTGGCGCGTACCCGAAACGGCATCTGCTCTACTTTGCTGGGTCGACGCATTGCGCGATCCTGCAAATCCCCAGGTAATTGAAGATACGTTCGATACCGACCTTTCAGGGGCTTGTGCGCCTCGGGGACAAAGATCTTAATGCTGCGGACTGCGCGTTTGGTCAGCGTTTGAAGAAATTGTGTGTAGACAGACTCTGCCGAGTCTCAAATCGGATCCGAGCACCTTGCGCCGGATATCAGCCTCGAGCACGATGCGCGCTGATCGCTACTGGCGCGAAAAGGCACCATATGCCCTGAAGCGCTATGGTGCCTTTCCTCCGCACCTTCTCAAATCGTTGCTTTATTGCTCGCGAACCCTTATTCCTGTGCTAGAGAACTACTGCGCTGCTTCCTCGATTAGTTCTGCCACAATTTCAGGGTTGGAAACCATGACGACATGTGAAGCGCCCTCAACGACTACAGTCCGCTTCGAGCCGGCTCGCTCTGCCATGAAACTTAGAGCCTTCGCGGGAATGTTTTTGTCGGCGTCGCCATAAACGAAAAAGGAGGGAAGCTCTTTCCAAATTGGCTCGCCGGATTTTTCCATCAGGGCCATCTCAGTGATTGGCCTTTGACCTGCAGCCATGGAGACCGCCATACGCTCAGAAATATCATGTGCAAACTGATCATGAAATTTAGTCTGATCTATGTACAGGTCTACGCTGCCTTCTGCGAGCGGTATTGGTTGCGCCAATGCCTCGCCAAGCGTTCCCCCGGGGAATTTCCCCGCTAGTTCGACGGCCGCATCTCCTTTTTCCGGGGCAAAAGCTGCCACGTAAACAAGCGATTTGATGTTCTTGATCCCATCGGTCACGTTGGAAATAACTTGGCCACCGTACGAATGGCCAACTAGAACGACTGGTCCCTCAATGGTTTTGACTATGTCAGAGACATAGCTAGCGTCACCCGACACGCTGCGGAGAGGATTTGCGACTGCCACCGTGGCGAAACCTCTATCATGAAGAGAAGTAATCACGCCGCTCCAACTCGACGCGTCAGCGAAAGCACCATGAACTAGAACGATGGTCGGTTTAGTTGATGCTGCATACGCAGCACCAGATAGAAGCGCGCTTGTGAACGCTACTGTTGCAGCTAATTTCGACATTGCTATTCCTTTCTTGCTTGCACCGTGCTCTAGCCATAAGGCCAAAGGGACACCTCTAATCTAGTGCCGTCCCAGTGAATCCGCGGTGCCAGGTCTGCTTTGGTTTAGCTGATCCTGCCAGCTTCAGGTCCCCGACATCCAATTATTTTAGAACCGTGACTTCTTAGGGGAGGTGCAGAATGCTCCACCACATCAGACGGAACGTTAGGCCCACAGAAGGCTCAATCCGGGTGTGAGGACGGTCCGTCCGCTTTGCGGGTCGACTGACCTGAGTCCCTATAGAATCCGTTGCATCAATGAGACGGACGAATGAAGGGTTCATAATTGACGGAAGAATCGACCATCGGGATCTCAAAAGGTAGCAGCAAGCACTCACGCCCATGGAACTAAGGAGTCTGAACGGCTGAGCTCCGCGCTAAGTCAAAATTGTGGATCCAACGCGTCGATTGCGGCACATACGCCGGCCCCGTATTCTGGATGGACCTCGTTGAAAAGTCCAATTTGTTTGACCGCAATCTCGGTGGGAACGTGCTTCAATGATGCTGCGACGTTGCTGAATAGTCGAGCCTTCTGCCCCAAGCTAAAGCTTAGGTAAAGAGATCGAGGCTGGCTGAAGTCGTCGTGTGTTGTATTGTGCGTAGATGCTACGAAAGCGATGTTATTTCCGGCTATATTGCGACTGCGGCCACGCGAACGATTTCTTTCTGGCGCGCCGCATTGTGTGCCAAGTCTATCGCTGTTGGGGATGGGGTACGAATGAACCCGGCTTTGCAGTAGTCTGTCAGGTGAATGCCCAATGCCACTCACAAGATTCGCTGGAGTGAATGCGAGTTGTTCGATTTCCTCGTGATCACACGCGTTCCTGCTCAACTCGAGCGTGCCCACTTCAGTCAGTGGAAACTTTGTTTGTGGCCACACTTTGGTTACGTCAAATGGATCGAATTCAAGTTGTTTGGCCTGGTCGAGCGTCATCGTTTGCAGGGAGAAACTCCATCGCGGGTAGGCGCCCGCTTCTATTGACGTGAACAGAGCCTGTCTGTAGAAATCGTGAGTATAGCCGGTTTTCCTTGCGACATGGTTGTCCGGACAGTAACGATGGCCCTGCTCCGTTTTGACGTGAAATTTAACCCAAACGCGCTCGCCACTCTGTTGCCATAGGCTGTAGGCATGGTTCCCGTAACCGCTCATATGCATAGTGCTCGCTGGTAGCCCGCGGTCTGAGAAAAGCATGGTGAGAATATGGAGGCTTTCGGGTGAGACGGACAAAAAGTCCCACATTGCGGCCATATCGCGCAGCTTAGTCTCCGGATCCCTTCTCTGGCTAATTACAAGCGCTGAGAATTTTTCAGGGTCGCGCAGAAAAAAGACTGGCAAATGACTTCCCACCAAGTCCCATGTACCGTCTCTAGTATAAAATTTCAAAGAAAAACCTATTAAACCGCAGCAGCCATAATCCGTTTCTAAATCCTCTGTCATAAAAGAAAAACGTGCTGTAACCGGAGTTATAATCCCTGGTTCGAATATATTTGCGCAGCTCAGATATTGTATATTTTTACTTATTTTCAAGACACCATGAGCGCCCCAAACTTCCGGCTGCCTACCAAGTTCTGAAATACGCATATTAAATCCAAGGAATTCGATTTAACTCGCCGTTGACTAGTGTATTTTGTTCATATGGACCGTTAAGCTCACTGCCAGCGCGAACATCTCATGCGACGCGTGCGTTTCGCGAATGAATTTCGATCATGGCCCGGTCTTTTCCTCAATATTCTAGTATGCTGTATTGACAGATCGGGGTACCCAAGTCTCTTGGGCAAGTATCACTATTTGAGGAGCTCTATCGTAAGCAGGAACACCATTTTAGCTTCGAACAAGTTTTTACGGATTGCGTTGCCGAAAATGTGGTGAGGTAGCCAAACTTGCTCTTTTTGACAACTTGAGGTGATCGTTAGCAAAGTGGCTGCAGGATGCATTACAAGAGGCGTGAGCAGAATTCGGGTAGCGAAGTGCACCCTATTTTAGCCTAGTTGGAGCTGGAATGTGTCGAGTCAAAGGCCCAATTCGGCGGGGTAGCCGGTGAGGCGCTCCTACGCGATACCAGCTTTTTTTTTGCCGATCGTGCCATGTGGCCAGGCCTTATTACAGTCTCTACTGCGATCCGATGATCCGATGACGGGTCCTCAGCATTGGTGAGCCGGTAATCCGGCTCACCAACTACAGTCATAATGGGCAGCAACGATATCGAGCTTGAGGAAGATTCCAGTTAGAGGTCACCGCCGTTAAGTACACGGCGGAGGCATCAGCCTCCCAACGTAGCTGTCGATGGCTCCCGGCGGATGATCTTTTGAAACCTCGTCTCGCTTAAGCAGTTCGCATCCGTGAGACAGGACCTCACTAATACCGCGTCAACAGTTCAACCTTTCTACGCTCAGTCAGCACGGATGAAATTAAGCATGTCTATATTGATTTGGTCCGGATCGGTAGCGAAGAGGCCGTGGGAGAGGCCCGGATAGGTCTTCAAAGTACCGTACTTCAAGAGTTTAATCGCCTTATGAGCGGAGTTATCGATTGGCACAATTTGATCGTCTTCGCCATGAATGAGTAAAACTGGAATCTTGAGGCCCTGCAGGTCCAGGGTGAAGTCTTCTTCAGAAAATACTGCAATGCAATCGTACTGCGGTTTCGCGCCGCCGCTCATTCCCTGACGCCACCAATTATCGATTAGGCCATCGATCACCTTCGCACCAGCGCGGTTGAAACCATAAAATGGTCCGCTAGGCAAATCACGATAGAGCTGCGCCCGATTCGCTTTCAATGCTGAGCGGAGTCCGTCAAATACGTCCATCGGGATACCGTCCGGGTTCTTTCCAGATCTTACCATCACCGGCGGTATTGCGGCTATCAGAATTGCCTTGGCGACACGACCGGGCATTGCGCGCGCTGCATAGCGCGTCACCTCTCCACCCCCGGTCGAATGGCCGATGTGAATCGCACGGCGCAGGTCAAGCGCATGGGCCAAATCGGCGACGTCTGCTGCGTAAGTATCCATGTCACTCCCAGCATCTGTCTGCTCGGAACGGCCATGACCTCGGCGATCATGTGCAATAACACGGTAACCATGTGACAAGAAGAAGAGTACTTGGTTGTCCCAGTCGTCAGAACTCAGAGGCCAGCCGTGATGCAGCACTATAGGCTGAGCGTCCTTCGGGCCCAAATCTTTGTAGTACAAGGTGGTGCCATCTGCAGTGAAAATACTAGGCATAGGGGATCTCCGTAAGATTGTCTGACCTAGCAGTCTGCGCGCACCGCATGTTGGAGAGAGAAAAAATTCCAGAGAACACCGCTGTCGCGCCTGTAGGTGAGCTCATACTCTCGACAGCCGGGGCAACTTGCGTATCTAAAAATGCGGCGAGCGCGCCAACCTTGCGCAATCGTCATATACGATGTCAGCGCTGACAAACCCCTCTACCAATGCTGAACCGATTGGTGCGCCGGTAATCGCTTGGGCGGACATTCATGTGTTGGAAGAAGATTTTTGCGAAACACTGGCTTGATGAGTAACCCACTTTAAACGCGATATTAAGAATCGGCATATCTGTGAACTCGAGCAATTCACACGCTTTTTCTATCCGAATTTTTGACAAATATGCACGAGGTGAAAGCCCTACGCTGCGTTTAAACATTCGAGAAAAATGATATGGCGAAAGCTGCACTTCTGAAGCGAGCAGATCCAAGCTAATGTCCTGCGAAAGACACGCGTGAATCAACTCTTTGCTTCGCCGCTCTGCCCATGGCGCTAACCCGCCCTTTGGGCTCTCTAAAGGCACCCCTCCCAGTCTGCATAACTCGGCAATAATCTGGCAGCCAGCGGCTCGCGCCAACAAATTCGACGGAGCGCCTTCTAAATCGCGGATCGACCACAAATTATGTAGAGACGCTCGAATTGCTGGCGAATCTGGTAGCTTCCCATAGCGGAAAGAGCGGCTGAAGGAAACTTTACCGTCAGTTGCTTGATCAATAAAGCTGCTCCAATGCATCAGTGGGAAAGCAATGCTCCGGACACGATGAGCGGCGTCCGCGGTATTGGCAATAGCCGTATCCGGCGGAGCTAGTACCAGCGTACCGCGCTGCACCGTGAAGGTCTGCTTTCCTTCACCAAAGTCGCAGTTTAGGCGAGAACCTCCCCTGAGTTCCTGATATAGGACCAAGTCAGATACTGCTGGTCGAGATATATCGCCCGCTTGTCCGTCGACGAGAAGCAGGTCCAGCAGACCGCCGGGTGAGGCCAACGTTGTCGATTTTCTCCCAAAGTGGCCCTGATCGTAAAGCTGCGAGAATGTGGGTGTCATGCTATCCGCGGCTGCTTTCCTTATCGCCATCGTACCTAGTGTCCTATCAAAAGCTGCCTCTAAGTGAGGGCACCCAATTTGAGGGAGCGACCTCAAGTGTTCCATTAGCGCCTTCATAGGCGACGGTCGATGGTAAGATGACCCGCCCGCAAACTTAGGCTTAGCAGACGGTGCCCACGATACGCATTGAAACCCAAAACTGTTCCGAAATTCATGGAGATTTCGCGTCTTACTTCTATCAGCTTGTTACTAGTTGAATAATGGCTCGTAGTCGCAGCACGCCCAGGCACTCGCTTCTAAAGCGCCACAATATGGTTCACTTAATTAGCCGGCGCGGAAACACCTTACTTCCTATGACTAGTCAAACTTACTTATTTCGCACCCCAACGAGTTTACTAGCATGATTGAGGACGCGGCTAACACTGTCGATTAGGTGATTGCGTGCGGGGTACCCACGCCCAACACTATTCCTGTGGGGGGATCAGACGGCGCAAGGTCGTATTGGACAAGGTAGATACCCAAATCAGCGGAAGCGTAATTCAAAAATGCCTTTTAGAAGGCGGTTTTGGCTCGCGGCGACCTCACGGACGTAAATTGGCGGATTGTCGAGGGGCTGTGTCCACCGAGCGAGGCGAAAGTCCCACCCTTGCACGATAATCGACGACACCTGAACGGCATACTGCGTGGTCTTCACAAAAACAAATTCGGCCTCAGGAACCCAAAACGCCTTCGTTCCGTCGAACGGGTAGCGCCGCAAGCGCGAGCTCGGCTACCTCCCTAAGCTGGTATCGATCGAACCCGGCTTTCGCTTGCACTGCCATGCCGTGCGAAACCGCCAACACAAAATTTGCCAAAGCATCCGGACTCGCGGACGAGGAAAGGTCTCCTTGCTCACGGGCACGACTTAGGCGGGCGCGTAGCATCTCTTGACCATGTGCACGCGACTCGATCAGTGCACGTCGAATAGGTTCAGCTTCATCCGACACGGCCAACGCGCCATTTATACCCAAGCACCCCGAGTGGTCAGGGTATTGCGTATGCAACTCCAGCGCTCCGTAGAGCATTCGATGCACAACCTCATATGCCGTGGGCTTGCTGAGTGCATCAGGGATGAAATCCATGAACCGGTCATAGTACCGTTTTAGCGCTTTGCGGAACATTGCCTCCTTATTGCCAAAGGCTGCGTAAAGCGCAGGGCGCTCCACGCCGGCTGCAGCAGTTAGGTCATTATAAGAAGCGCCTTCATAGCCTTTACGCCAGAAGACACAAAGGACGGCGTCAAGCGCCTTCTCCACGTCGAACTCTCGATGTCTGCCCATCTTAAGCGCCCACATTTTTCATAATGACCATTACTAAACCGATTGACATCGATTGTCCAGTCTTGTAACACGCTGTTTCTGTAATGACCGTTACGATATTTGTACACAAAGCGTGCCGATGCGTTTTCGAATACGCAGAGCAACCGAAGTGCGCGTGCCAAGGCTCGCCACGGCTTGAAACACATAGCCCTCTAGACCTCGTTCGTCCCCAGCGTAGTTCGAGCGACCTCGTGACCTTGCGACTACGTCGCTTCCCGACTTCCCGGCCGAACCGAGGTCAGAATGCATCCTGAACCGATCATCATATCGGTTCTTCCGAAACCAGCGATCAACCAACTTAAAGAAATAACCATGCCTCTAAACTTCAATGGAAAATCTACTGCTGACCAAGTACTCGAAGGTATCGACCTGACCGGCCGGCGTATCTTGGTGACCGGGGTGGCGTCTGGTATCGGGCTGGAAACAGCGCGAAGCCTCGTCGCTAAAGGCGCACACGTTGTTGGGACAGTGCGCTCCCTGGAAAAGGCGGGGGCCGCAGTGGATGTTCTACGAGGCGCGGCGACCGGCGGCAGTGGGTCGTTCATCTTTATCGAAATTGATCTAGCTTCGCTGAAGAGCGTTCGGGCTACGGCCGAAAAGCTGTCGGCAACCAAGCAGAGTTTCTCTGCGGTGATCGCTAATGCAGGCGTTATGGCCACGCCGCATAGTCTGACTGAGGATGGTTTTGAGACCCAGTTTGCCACTAACCACCTGGGCCACTTTGCATTGATTACCGAGATTGCCCCACTGATCGAGGAGAATGGTCGCGTTGTCGTGCTGTCCTCCCAAGTACATAGGGTCGCCGACGTTGATCTGGTGGATCCCAACTTCGAGCATCAGGACTACGATGCCTTTGTAGCGTATGGAAGGTCCAAAACCGCAAATGCCCTTTTCGCAGTCGCCTTTGATCGGCGTCATCGGGAACGAGGGATCCGCGCAACTTCAGTGATGCCGGGAAATAGCCTTACCGATTTGCCGCGCAATTTCTCGGAAGAGCAACTACAGGGCCTATTCGCTACAGTCGGCAAGGCACGCGAAGAAGCCGGGCTGCCCCCTGCGGAATTGAAGACCGTCGCTCAGGCCGCAGCGACCCCGGTCTGGGCCGCAATTTTGGCCGACGGGGATGAGATTGGTGGACACTATCTTGAAGATTGCGCCGTCGCGCCAGTCAACGACCTGGATAGTCCTTTTGCAGATGGTGTCCGCAGCTATGCCCTCGATGTGGATACGGCGGAAGCGCTCTGGCAGAAAAGCGAAGCCCTTGTCAGATCTGCCTGACTGACACCAGGCACATATCGTTCCGGAGCGGCGACGTCTCTCGCTGCCGCTCCCTCCCTCACACCCCCGAACCAGACGAGATTAGGCAAATGTCGACAATCGGAATCATCGGCGCTGGAGAAGTTGGCAGCCATATCGCAGCAGCGGCAATACGCTGCGGTCATGAGGTCGTTCTGGCAAACTCCCGTGGGCCCGAGACACTGTCCGACCTAATTGGACAATTCGGAGCATCGGCGCGAGCTGTGACAGCGCGTGAGGCGGCGCTTGCAGGGGATGTTGTAGTAATCGCCGTGCCTCTGAAACTAGAGAACAACATGCCGGCGGCGGAATTAGCCGGTAAGGTCGTGATCGATACGAACAACTATATGGCTTGGCGCGATGGTCATTTTCCTGTGGTGGATTCGTATGAAAAGACTGAGCATGAGCTGCGTCAGGAGCAGCTTCCACACTCGAAAGTCGTGAAGGCATTCACCCATATCCAGGCACCTCGGATTCTCACATGGGGAAAACCAACCGGAGCCCCGGACCGGTTGGCGCTTGCGGCTGCTAGCGATTTTCCTGAAGCAATTGAGGTTGTACGGACTCTCTACGATCAATTTGGCTTCGATACTGTGGCTATAACCCCAATGGCTGAATCGTGGCGTATAACCCCGGGCCAGCCAGCCTGGAAGCAAGAGCGCCATAGCATTGCGGAATTGCGGGCAAATCTTGCCAAAGCAAGGCCCGTCGTCCGGCCCTAACTCAACTCGCACTAGAAAACGCAGTTAGCGCGCCGGCTTTTCACCGATGGTCGCCGCGAGATGAATGGATTTTGTCTATGTCCCCACAATAGAAGAGCAAGTTTCGCCAGCCTGGGGCGCTGTCATGTCAATGAGCCTCGGGGTATTTGGAATTGTAGGAGCAGAATTTTTGCCCGCGAGCCTGTTGACCGAGATGGCAGCAGATCTGCAGGTGACTAATGGGCTAGCTGGTCAAGCCGTCACGGTCACCGCAGGGGTCGGTATGGTCGCAAGCTTGCTTATTGCAACAGCCAGCGGTCGGACAGATCGACGCAAGGAGCTTCTGTTCCTAACATTGCTCTTGGTACTTTCAAACCTCCTTCTTGCGGCAGCGCCATCTCTTGTTACGGTACTTGTCGCGCGAGTGCTGCTTGGCATTTCGCTGGGAGCTTCTGGGCGCTTTCTGCTGCAACAATGCTCCCATCGGCAGTTTTCTCGGAGAGTTGTTTGGCTGGCGTAGTGCTTTTGTGGCACCAGCTGGTCTGGGCGGGCTCGCGCTTGTGGTGCAGCTTAGCAATCTGCCCTCAATGCCTGCAGGGGACGCCGCAAAGCTATCGACTATCATCGGCGTTCTAATGCTCAGAAAGATGGCGCTTGGTATGCTGACGTTCATGACGGTGTTTGCTGGCCATTTCGGTTTCTTTACCTATCTTCGCCCCTTCCTTGAGATCGTGACCCAAGCAGGACCGCAAATGGTAACGTGGGCTCTGTTGATCTTTGGTCTCGGCACCTTCGTGGGTAGTTCCATTAGTGGATATTTGATCTCGAGATCTCTTTCCGCAGTGATGGCAATGATGCCGCTCCTGCTCGCAGTCATCGCTGTGATGCTTGCGCAACTCGGCGGCACTCTGCTCCTCGATGTGACGCTTGTCGGCCTGTGGGGCGTTGCCTTTGGCATCATTCCTGTCTCGTGGTCGACCTTGGTAACGACAACTGTACCTGACGAGCCCGAAACGGGAGGGGCGTATTTGTCGCGACAGCCAACTTGGCAATCGCAGTGGGGAGCAGGACTTGCGGGATCGTTTTCGGTCAGTTTGGCATCTCGGCTCAATACATGGCGTGTGCCGCCGTGCTGTTGATCGGTTTCGTGGGTGCTACGCGCCTAGGGAGCTGATCGACGGATGGAGAAGCAGGGGCCCGGAGTGAGCCTATTTGCTCCTCCGGTGCTGTCCCCCATAGGCGAGTGATCTCGCCTCCTCGCACGTCAGCAGTCCTTCCTCAGTACACGCTCGGAAGATAGGCTCACAGGTCAGCAAGCATAGCCAGCAGTCAGCGCGCAATGGTCGGGGGAATAATGATCAGCTAGACCGCCATCACGGACTGCTGTCAGAAACTGAACAACTAACGCTAGTCAGCTGGGATAGCAGCCACTCCGAAGATAAGCGTCTCAAGATTGGTGTCAGAGCCACATCGTCGGCAACGCACATCGACCATTTCAGGAATTAATATAAGTCAAGGAAACGGAGAACACGACAACCGGTGCGCTTAGCCAAAAGGCGAGAGATTGCATCCGCGCACCAGACAATCTTTTGTTAGTGCGCTCCGGAAGGTCCCCGCCCAAGCTCGCCTTCTTTGAGGAAAAGCGGTCAGTTGAAGGCAATGCCTTCTAATGCGATCAAGGCCGGCGACAAGATAAGCCATTCGATAGAGACCGGCATGCAAGTGCTTGCAACTAAAGCAGTCCTGCGGCCGGCGAAGTTGTAACGACCAACCGAGGGTCTTCAGCAAGCTGTGTCGAAAAACACCAGAGCACCGCTCTCTCGAGAATGCCCCCTGCAGATCACCGCGTGAGATCCCCCTTCCCAGTAATATGAGAAGTACAGCTTGAAGACATCTCCGATACCGAGCTCACTTAGATGACCCTTATTGGTGCTGCGTGCCAACGCGCTCCCGCATTCGAGACCGATAAGTTTATTGCATACCATCCGGTACATAAACCATTGACATTGGGTATAGAGCCGTATACCTCAATATCATACCAATCGGTACAAAAATCCGCAGCCTCTATTACCTGGCTGCTCATCGTGAAGGATTTCCCAATGTCGCAACCCCTTAAGGGCAAAGTAGCGTTCGTCACCGGAGGCTCTCGTGGCCTCGGAGCAACTATTGCGGCGTCGCTCGCCGAGCAAGGTGCCGACGTGGCTATCAGCTATGTTTCCTCGGTGGAGAAAGCTGAAGCTGTTGTTGAAAAACTCAAGGCTCAAGGCGTTCGCGCTCAGGCATTTCAAGCTGATCAGGCTGACTCGAACGCTGCAAAGCCTCTTATCGATAGGGTAGTCGCTGCTTTCGGCAAGTTGGATATTCTGGTCAACAACGCTGCAATAGTCGTACCTGGGAAGCCAGTCGACGATCCGGCGCACGACCCAGTTGCGCTCGACCGCCTGTGGCAAGTCAACGTGCTCGGAGTCGTTGCGACTACGCGCGCCGCAGCACCAGTTTTGACCGATGGAGGTAGGATCATTTTCATCGGGTCGTTGAACGGAACTCACGCTCTTTTCCCGGGGGTTGCCGATTATGCAGGCAGCAAGGCTGCCATCAACGGCTACGCTCGAGGTATTGCTCGCGATCTCGGCCCACGCAATATCACTGTCAACGTCGTCCAACCAGGCGCGATGCCGACCGACATGATGGTGGAAGCGCTGGGCAGCACAAATGCTCCCGACTTCTTCCTAGATATGCATCCAATCCGTCGCGTTGCGAAGCTGGAAGAGGTCGCATCTGTCGTGACGTTCTTGGCAAGCCCTACTGCTGGTTACATGACCGGTGGCGTGATCGACGTAGCTGGCGGCCTCGCAGTTTAATCTGAGCCTGTTATCACCAAACGGTTCTATCGGAGAACATCATGTCTTTTTCTCTTTTGAAAACAGCAGCAGTTTTGCTCGCGCTTGCCTCAGCCGCGACCGGTGCGCTGCCAGCCTCAGTTTCGGCGGCCCAGTCTCAAGCGACACAGCAGGAAGAGTTCCCATCTCCTTCGGGCTTCGATCCTGGATACAAGGAAGTCGATGGAGTGAGCCTGCACTACGTCAAGGGCGGGGGCGGACCGCTAGTGCTCCTGGTCCACGGCTACGGCCAGACCTGGTATGAATGGCGCTACCTGATGCCGGAACTGGCTAAGACGCACACGGTCATCGCCGTTGACCTGCCCGCTCTTGGTCAGTCGGGCACAACCATGTCCTACGCAGGTCAGGATGTCGCCGACCTGCTTCACAAGTTCGCCAAGAGCTTCAGCCCCGATGCACCCTTCGACCTCGTGGCTCACGATATCGGGATCTGGAACACCTACCCCATGGTTGTTCAGAACCAGGATGATGTCCGGCGGCTAATCTATATGGAAGCCCCGATCCCGGACGAAGGGCTTTATACCTGGCCCGCCTTCACCGACAAAGGTGCATCTCTCGCCTGGCATTTCAGCTTCTTCAATCTGGCCGCTCCGCTGCCAGAGAAGATGCTCGCAGGCAATGAGCGCGCGTTCCTGGAGGACTTCATCCTCAAGCGAGCCGGCAACAAAGACGCATTCCCCTCCGAAGTGCTCGATATGTACGCAAAGTCCTGGGCCAAGCCGAGAAGCCTGACCGCAAGCCTGGAGTACTACCGCGCTTTGAACGAGACGGCGCAGCGCAACAAACCTCTCGCCGAAACGAAACTTACCATGCCAGTTCTCGCCATCGGCGGCGGCAACAGCATGGGCGCGTACCAAGGCGAGCAGCTGGGCAATTACGCCGTCAACGTCAAGGCCCAGACCGTTCAGGGATGTGGTCACTGGTTGCCGGAGGAGTGCCCGACCGAGATCAACTCGCTGGTCGTTGACTTCCTTACCGCGAAGTAAGGCTTCGGCTGACTGACTCCGGGCCACGCACCAGCCTGGCCGGTGGCCCGGCGTCTCCTTCAGCAACCCAGCCAAATTCAGGAGTTACCATGAGCAAGCCGCCTATTCGAGTGGGATTCATCGGCCTCAACCCCAACAACAAATGGGCAGCCACCGCCCACATTCCCGCGTTGCGCTCCCTTGAAGAAGACTTCGAGATTATCGGCGTCGCCAACCGCACCCTGGAAAGCGCTCAGCGCACCGCACAAGAACTCAACCTAAAGTCCGCCTTCGCAAGCCCGGCAGAGTTGATCGCTTCGCCAGACGTCGATCTGGTCGTCGTCACCGTCAAGGTGCCTCACCACTTCGAGCTCGTGTCTGCTGCGCTGAAGGCAGGAAAGCACGTCTACTGTGAGTGGCCGCTCGGCAACGGCCTCGATGAGGCGCGTGAACTTGCGGCAATGGCACGTGAGACCAAGTCAGTTGCCGTGATTGGAACGCAAGGACAGACCGCAGCCGGCGTCGAAGAACTGAAGGCTCTAATTGCCGACGGCTACGTAGGCCAGGTACTCTCCACCAGCATCATTGCCTCTGGCGGCAATTGGGCCGGGCAGACCACAGCAGACTCCTACTACCTGTCCGACGGTGCAAATGGAGCCTCCATGCAATCCATTGCCCTGGGCCACACCCTTGTTGCCATTCAGCATGCCTTGGGCAACTTCGATGCGGTCGATGCCACCTTCGTGCGCAACTTCGACACCGTGGAAATCAGCGATACGGCTGAGGTGTTGCCGAAGGACGTACCCGATCAGGTCATGGTGCAGGGTCGCCTGGCGAACAGTGCGGCAATCTCGATCCACTTCCGTGGCGGCGTTTCTCGCGGCACCAACTTCCTGTGGGAGATCAACGGCACCGAGGGAGACATCCAGGTCACTGGCGACATGGGCTATCCTCAGATCGTGAAACTGTCGATCACAGGCGCACGCCTTGACGATCGCGTACTGGCACCGCTCGAGTGCAAGCGCAACCGCTCGCCTGCCGAAAACCTATCGCCGGCCGCCGACGCCGTAGCCGAGATCTACAAGCGAGCCGCCGCTGACATTCGCAATGGCACTCGAACAGCGCCGACCTTTGACAATGGAGTGGCTCTGCACGAGCTGATCAACCACATCGAAGTCTCAGCTGCTGCGAAGCAGAAAGGCGTCGTGCTCTCATTTGACTGACCGTTGCTTCAAAAAGAACGGGAATGGCGCCTACCGAACGACCTTGACTATTTTGGCGCAAGTGCTTCAGCCCGCGCTTGCTTTTCGCGAGCTATATAACCAGGAGAGCGTAATAAACACCCTATACGCGCTTTACTGGGATATAGAACTACCGCAGCCAAACCAGTGAGCGCTGCAGTCGCCGCAGACCTTATATCTAGTTGACACAAGAAGCTTGCCCTCCTCCACCCTATGCAGAATTCCCGAGCCAGCTCTCTGGTTCACGCCAGCGGCTGTGCGAGCCTGCGTTCCGATTACTGCAGTGATGCCTTGTCGCTTCGCCAATCGGGCAAACTCCCGCACCTCATCGTGCATTAGAGAATGCAGCGCAGCAAGGTGCGCGGAGTTGCCCGTTGTCTGTCGGGATTTACTTGACAAAGCCTAAGCCAATTTTTTGGTTAGGCATGCTCGCTCCTCCATAAACAAAACGGTAGCGCTGCTTTCTGTCCTGCACACGGCACTGCTCGAAGACACATCCACGCCCGACACGAAGTCCGCATTTATCTGCCGTCGCGCGCGAGCCAGGGCTTTGCCGATGTAAACAAGCGGCTTAACAATAAGCCACGCATATTTCATACCGATCAGTACGCTACCTGCGTATGCTTCTGGACATTGCCTGTCAAGGTCCTTATGTACCCCTTGGTATGAAATTAACAGCCTAGCTGTTTAGAAAAGCGGGTGCAATGGAAGGATCGTCAATCATGGGACGTCCACGCGAATTCGACCTTGGTGAAGCGTTGGAAGCAGCACTGCGTGTCTTCTGGAGTAAGGGTTATGAAGGAACATCATACATCGATCTGACCAAGGCGTGCGGTGTCGAAAAGCCAGCACTTTATTCCGCCTTCGGAAACAAGGAGGCTCTCTTCAAACGCGTCGTGAGCGTGTACATTGAACAGTACCAGTCCTTCATGTCAGACGCGCTCGACTTGCCGGCGATAAGAGATGTCATCGCGCGCATCCTTTACGGGTCTATCGAGCTGAACACTCGCTACCCCGAACACTCTGGATGCTTGGTAGTCAACGGCGGCACGGCAGGTACAGATAGTGCTGACCCGATTCGACAGGTTCTGATCGAGGCCCGACGCGCTGCCATGGACCGTATCGCTGTACGTTTTGAACGCGCCAAGAAAGAAGGAGAGCTGCCACAGCAAACCGATTCAGAGGCATTGGCGACCCTTGTGACGGCTTTACTTCATGGGATGGCGATGCAGGCCAAGGCTGGTTTCAGCCGCGCAACTCTTGAGCGCGCGGCTGATCAACTGCTGTCTAGCATTCCGTTGGATCGCCGTTAGTTATCCCAATTCCGTCGCACACGCTGATGACGAGTCGCCACTCATCGGTTAGTGCTAGAGTGGCCAGTCAGAAGAGTGCCAATGCTCACCGAGCAATGGTCATTTTCCTATTGGCCATCGAAATCTAGCGTAACGACGACGTCACTGCACGAACCATCGTTTCGGTTGTCAGCTTCGCCTTCAATCGCAAAAATTAGCTGAAATTCAACTTTGTCGCGCCCCGCGTCGTTTGCGTAATTTTCGGACAATGATTCTCCCCCTTTGGTCCGTCTGCCCCGCAATTGCTGGCCACCTTTCGCCAAGCCATGCTTGCCACTGGGGAGGGGGGAGTAGATTGCGGCGTCGCCTGTTGCGGCGACCCAAAGCTTGGAGACAACGGGCCTAGCAGCGATGTTTGAATGAACGCGCAGAGAAGCCACTTCATGCAGGCGGCGGGCGGCGCGCCGGTACTGCTTTGTCAGCATCGTCCGCCTTGAATGGATTCGAACCACCGGCGCGTTGTTCGAAGGACAAGGCGCTGGATATCTGCGGCCATTATACCTGCTCCGCGGCTCTCTGTAGCAAACCAGCCCGACTTGAGATGACCTTGCAAATTGCACTCAGGATGGGGTGCCTGATCCCCTCGTGGGCCAGTTCTGCAACAAGGGTATCGGCCTCGCTCACAATCCTTTCCGCCATCTGGGCAAGATCGCGGACAAGGATGCGCTGAGAAGATTTGGTTTCGGGCACGAGTGTCGCCCAATGCTTCAACTGGATCGTGTCGGGCACATCGCGGCCACCAATGTTCATGGCGAGCCTCTTTGACAAGCGGGGATAAACAGCCGTGCAAACGACATCGTAGATTGGCGCCAGATCCGGTTCACCGGAGCCATAAAGCAGGGCGTAGTTCTTGCCGTGGGCATCAGCGTTGCCGACGAGATAATGGAAAATCAGCATGCGGATGAATTGCAACCGATCCGCGACAGGTCTAGCGCAGGCCTGGTCGATCAGCCCGAGAGCCCGTTCTGTTCCCGGTCCGCCCTCGGCCTCATACTTCAGCTCCGGCGGTACGCTAAGGGCCTGGCAAAAGTCTTCCTGGTGTCGGCGCTCAATGATGCCGTCTGCAGCCTTCGTCCGATCGTAACGTTCAACCAGGAGAAAGGCAGTCGCCCCGTCTAGGCGTATCTCGACATGAGGTACCCGCAGCTTGAGGCGGGCAGCCAGCCGCATACAAAAATACTCGTTCTCCACCGTGCCTTCCAACGCCTGGATGACCGGTTTCAAGATGTGGGTCGTTGGTCGACCATCTCTCGCCAAGGCAATGGAACCTCCATCGACAATGACCGCCAGCTTATCCTGCGCGCCGGCGAGCGATAAGCGAATGCCCTCGTCTCCACCAAGCAAAGGCCGGGTCCGCAGCCTGCTGAGTATTTCATCCAGACGTTCCGAAGTGAGAATTTCGGCTTTGGACTGGCCGGAAGGTTCCGGCGCCGTGCCGGCGGGATAGAGTGATAAGGCTCCTGCGCATTCACCCCCGATAATTTCCAGTAGCCCGAAAGCATTGCCTGCCGAAAGGCCGAGCGCGCCGGCTAGGCGTTGCCGTGCGCCTTCGTCCGGCAAGAGGCCGGAGAAAAACGGGCGCACCACCTGATCACCAAATGGCTTTTCTTGCAGGGGCATCGAGAAGGAGATCGCACGCGATCGTTGGTCCAGGAGATACGCGCCGTCATAGGCAAAAGTCAGCAGGCCGTCCTCAAGGCGGCCGAGTACGCCTGCCTTGGTATCGCGAAAATAGACGTCCAAGACGCGGGTCATGATCGCGGGCCCTGGCGACGCGCGACCGAAACAACTAGGCCCAAGCCAGCCAGAACTTGCATCGCACGGCCAATCTGGCAGCTCTCTTTGCCGGCCTCGAGTTCACGCAAAAACCGTACGCCCACACCAATCACCCCGGCGAGTTGCTCCTGGGTTAAACCTTGCTGTTTGCGCTCCTGACGGATCAGCATGCCGAGGCTTTTCGTATCTTTGATCTTTTCCATAATCACCCCTATCGGGACGATTATATCACCAGACGGCATGAAGGGAAGACAAAAGAACCGATCGGGATGATTTCAGAATTATTGGCTCCAACGGAACAAAATGGAACCGATCGGGATGAAACTACAGCGCCAGACTTACTCTGGCACTCACTGCTTGAAGCAGTTCTCACGGTGCCATCTCAGGAACTGGGGATGTGGCCGCTCGAAGACCCGGCCAGGCACGATCGCCTTCCCGGTCTTGTTGAGGAGTCCTTGGATGCTTTCAGCATCATTCGCCTGACGCGATATCAGGATATCAAGATCGTCCGAAAGGCCAATCAGACCGCGGTCAAACATCCAGTGTGCGGTGCCCGAAAGAGCAATTCCGTTGGCAAGAATGTCAGGCCCGCTCGCTTCCACCGGCCGGATATGTGCGGCGTCAACCTCCGCTCGGCCCCCGCCATTGATGAGCTTCAACCCCGTGATGGCGCATCGTTTGTCATACGCGTGAAGAACGAGCCGGCGAAACAGCCGATTTCGAACGAGCCGCGACGAGAGTTGCATAACCCGGTCGCGCTCCTGCTCGAACATGAACGGCGCTTGAGCTTCATCTGCAAATCCATCGACCGCATGCCTCACCCTCGGCTCATCCAACCGAGGCAGTTCCGGCTCATGCTCGTCTGTGCCAATCGATACGATGCGGTTGAAATCTGCGGCGGATATCGGCCGGACTGCGGCCTGTGCTCTGCCGGAAATGCGGCCCTCTTCATTCAGCACGCCTCGCTCTATGACACCGTCTGGTCCGCTGAACGGAACGGGATTGATGAAGTCGAGATAGCTGCCGTGTTCGATCAGCGCCAGATACATGCCGGTGGCCTTCGGATCAGGAATAGCCCGTTCAACCTTGGCCACAGCAAAATAGCCGCGGGTCGCTACGACTTTCCGAGGCTCGTAGTAGATAATCCAGTCACCCACACACGCCTGGACACGACCGAGATACTGGCCCGGGAACTGGTATTGTTCAGCCGGGCTATCGTCGTAAATCGAATCTGACCGGTGAATGAAAACCCCGTATCCCATCTGCAATCTGTAGCATGGCCCTCTCGATGCTTCATTTGAAATTTGGGCCTAAGCCGAAACCAGACTGGGAGTCTGGTTGGCCGCAAAACGTATTCTTAAACGTCTATTCCTATTCCGCCCGCGCTCGGCACTGGTGCCGAGAAACGGAATAAGAATATGGTAAAACACGATATTTCATCTCATCACTTTCAACGAAAAATCTCGGACTTCTGCCAAGTGCGCATCGCGCCAGTCGCCTCACAGCGAGTTCTGGAAAGCATTCGGCCCTATCTCATCGATCTTGTGATCCACCGCCGCCCACCACCGATCGTTAGTGGCCGTATGGATTGGGCGGCCATTTGCCAGGCATGCGGGATTGAAGGCGAAATGACCGGGGAGTTGAAAAAGCAGCTGCGTCCAGGTTTGGACGCGATTATCCGCTGGCTCGGAATGCCACCTGTCGCCGAGGACATCCTGTCGGCGAAACCACATGCGAAATCGAAGAATACCGCTCCGCGCAAGTCCGACACAGCCACGCGTTCCAGGCCGCGACAGATCCTCTCCGACAAGTTCCCGGCTACCTCTTCGTCACTACCAAGAGGACCACACCCAAAACCGATTAGTCCTTTTCCTGAACCATTGTTCGAAGCAACCGATGATCCAACCAGCTTCCACGATGCCCTCGTTTATCAGATGCGCCGGTTCGGCGAGAGCTACTGGCAGCTTTACCGCGCCGTCGTTCGCCTGGGCGAGACGTTCGATGACAAAACCCTGCTATCATGGGTGCAGGGTGAGCGGGTACCCCGATCTCTGACCAGCTTCGAGATCCTGTCTCGCATCGAGCAGCGTTACCGACTGGCATCAGGCTATTTCAAGGCCAAGTTGCCGCATCAATCTCGCTCCCTCTATGGCCACGATATGGGAGACATCAGTGCTGCGGAACGGCGGCGCCTTGCATGGCATCTTCCTGATAATTTCAGCAGCTTGCCGTTCTCCAAGCGGGAGGAAATCATCGAATGGGTGCGCCGGGTCATCATCTCAGGCTCAACTGACTATCGTCGCTACCAGGCGGCGGCCACCAAACAGCGTTATGCAATACGATTTCCGGGGATCACCTATGGCGGAGGCACCCTGTCTCCACGACCACAAATGAACCCGGACAGCGCGAGCCACAATCCCGAGGCCTTTGAAGATCCTGATCTCCTGTCCGGCGTCGTCGATGCGCCGCCGCGGTTGGCTATGGAGATGGCCGATCTGATCCGCTTCAAGACATCGACGCTGACCGCAATCGGCTTCCAACGAAATGGAGTTTGGGGAGAGGAAACCGCATCCCAGAAGGTTGAGCATCTCGGACTCATGTTCGGTGCACTCGCTGCCTCACCCGCCAGCGTCGTCAAAGGGCGCGGTGTGCCGCTCAGCCAACTAACCTTTGGCCTGTTGATCTTCCCGGGCGTCTGGGACTGGTACCTCCAATGGCGGGAGCAGCGTCGCGGCTTTTACACCAAATGGGAAGAAGACATGCTGATGGTGGCGCAAGCTCTCACGCGGGCGGAGGTGGGCTGGATCCGCCAGCATCCGGAGCTCCTGAAGAAGGTTCAGCCAATCGAAGGGCTGATCGCGTCGGAGGAGATTGAGTTCGCAGCACGCGACTGGCACGGCGCCTGCGACGCATTCCACCGGCACGCCGCCAATCGCTCGAAGGAAATCCAGCGTGTCATGCGCGTGCATCGCGACCCGTTCGAGCCGATCATGGTGGTTCTTGAAGCAGACAGCCCATTGTCGGAATACCGCAAGATCACAGACGAGATCCTGAAGCGCATGCCTGATGAAAACCGCTATCCTCGGGCAGCAGCCGAAGCGGTCCGCTCTTTCCTTTTGCTGCGCCTCGGCCTGCATCTGGGACTTCGGCAAAAGAACCTTCGCCAGCTTCGCTTATGCCCACGCGGGCATTTCCCGACTTCGGAGCGGCGGCTGGAGGATATGAAATGCGGCGAACTACGCTGGAGCGATCGAGAAAACGGATGGGAGGTCCTCATCCCATCAATCGCGTTCAAGAACTCAGGCTCATCATTCTTTGGACAGAAGCCGTTTCGCCTGATCCTGCCGGATTTGCTCGACCTCTACAAATACCTCGAAGCCTATATCGATCGCCATCGCGGGGTACTGCTCGGTCCAGCAAAAGATCCCGGTACTCTGTTCGTCAAGACGGTAAAGACTACCAGTCTGGACGCGGCATACGATTCCACCAAATTCTATGAAGCCTGGCGAACCGTGATCCAGCGGTACGGCATCTACAATCCCTATACCGGCCGCGGTGCCATCAAGGGCCTGCTGCCGCACGGACCGCATAATCTTCGGGATATTCTGGCAACGCATATCCTCAAGCAAACCGGATCGTATGAACAGGCGAGTTATGCCATCCAGGACACACCGGACGTCGTTCAGCAGCACTACGGTCGCTTCCTGCCCCAAGACAAAGCTGCACTTGCGGCGAAAATCCTCAATCAGGTTTGGGAAGCCGCATAGCCGCTCGGATAAATCGCTGATCGACATTGCCCATGCAGATGCAAACCAGGCCCCGCATCTGCATGGGCCCAGCCGGTCGTCTCCGCCTTGAAAAAGAAACTAACCAATGGCGGTTCTGTCATTTTCTCCAGACATTTGAAAACACTCGATGATTTACTGACGGCGAAGCACCACGCACGTGTTCAGCGGCGACCTGTGGTTTCCTGATCCGCAATCGCCTTGACGACTTCAAAGTCCATCTCAGCACGGGGTTCGATACGGGCGACCTCGCTGGCGACCCGAGCCCAATGCCAGTATTCGTTGGTAAGACCTTGCGCGCGACTGCGCGCGGCTCTTCGCTGCGCCTCGTAGTAGGCGTTGACCGGGTCAGTTGCAGCAAGTCGCCTGGCATCTTCTTGCCAACGGCGGCGGATCGCTCGCCGGCGTTCGATCCATTGCCGCAGGAAACAAGTCATGGCTGACCCCGCCGCGATGCCAGAAGCTCTGAACGGGGTATCCAGATCGCGGAAGTGTCGTTACCGAAAGGCACGGCAGCTCCCTGGAAGACACATATCCCGACCCACGCGCAGATGACCGCATCAAGCATGTCTTCAAACGCCTTCAACTGCCATGATGGGGACTCAAGCGGAGGCAACTGCAAGACCTCAGAGGCGCCTGGTATCTCTTGGTCGAGGCAGGCGACGATCCTTCGCCAGGTTTCGAAGAGTTTGTTGCGGCGGCTGGCAGGGTTTTCCGTTGGCCAGTAATTGCGTGTCTTCCCCTGCTTGTAAGGCAATCGCTTTTCGGCGCGCATCAGCTCGACCAGGGCCGGATGCGGATAGACTTCCAAAAGTCCTGGCGCACCCACCTCTTTCGTCAGCAACCCATATCCGCAGCGCTCGAGGCCGCTCCTCAGATCGTCGCTGATCTTGCCGGGCCTGATCGCACTCGGCGTATGTGTGCTGCAATGGCGGGCACCATAGGCTGCCGAAACCAGATTGTCCGACACGCGCCGTTCAGTAATGGGCTCGCGAGATAGGGGCATATCGACGGCCACGAAATCGACGGGCACTCCAGCGACTCTAGCGGAGGCAGCAAGAAGAGCCGCGGGTTCTGCAACCGAGCCAGAAGGGCGAGACGTGGAGACCACCCCATCCTCCGACTGTGCTATGAGGTGACGATAAGACGGTCCCGTAAAGATCAGACACCAATCGCCGCCTATATCTGAAATCAGCGCGACGCCACTCGGCTGGGTCGCCGTCCAGGCTGCATCAATCCCCAGAATGGTCGTCATAGCACTTCCTGGCCCTCTAAATTGATCTGAATCGATCGAATGCTGTCAGATGTTTGACGGGCGGGTCGGCATCCCAGCGATAGATCTCAGTCCGCAGGAAATGCAGTTCCTCGTGCTGCTGGTCTTCCGATACTTCGATCCACCAGGATTTTGGCCGACCATCGGAACCGTCCGACCACCGGTAGCCCCGCGCTTTAAGCTGGTCCTTCGTGTCGAATGGGCTGTTTTCAGCGTAGATGCGAACACGCGATCGGCGGCTAGCCAGATGCAGTTCGGCGAATGGAGTGCTGGTGGATCGTGGCCGTGTCTGTCCCAGCACTTCCAGCAAGGCGAAGCAGTCATCAACAGCCCGATGTCCGTCATGGAAATAACCCGTCTGTCCAATCAGGTATCCGAGCTTGCTTCCCTCGAAACCGCGAGCCGACCAGTCAATCTCCGACACAGAACAAGCCCAAGCCTTGTTACAAAAGATCGGTGACAAAGCTTCACAGAAAGGTCTGTCAAAGCTCGCGTTGTGGGCTATGATCAGATCTGCGGAATCGACCAGAGGTTTAAGGCACGCCATGTCGATGGTCTGCCCGGCGACCATGTCATCGGTGAGACCGGTTAGGCGTGTGATCTCCGCTGGGATTGAAACACTCGGCTGCTGAAGCCCGCCATATACAGCTGTCACATCGCCGATCTTGCCCGCGTCATCAAAGGTGAAGGCGACGACACCAATTTCAATTATCTCATCGCACCGGTAGTTAAGGCCTGTGGTTTCGGTGTCGAGGATTACGGCCTGCCGTGGAAATTCCGCCCGAGCCTCCGTTACGATTTCTCGGGGTACGAGGTGTCGTAAAACTCGATAGCGGCCTGTTGCGTCCAGATGTCGAGCCATGGCTTCCTCATCCAGATCAAACTCCGCGTTCCGTCGTCTCGGATCGCCCTCCGATTTGGCTTCGAATGCACTTGAAAGCGCAGCAGGAGAGCCGAAGAAATCGAGTTGTGACGCCATCGTGCTCAAATCCTAATATGCCGACACTGCCGCGCCATAGGTTCCCGATTAGCAATTAGGAACTGATGGCGACCCTTTTCTATAGATCATCTCGACCTCTAACCGGAAACAGGTCTTCGCCGCAGCGATGTAAACGGATATGGTGCAGACGGCAAAGCCAACGGACCTTGAGAGGTTCATCATATCGGTCATGATGAGCATCAACTACCGCATCTCCACATACTTCACAGGTCTGCTTGTTCAAATCACCGGCTTTCATCGCCCGCTGCACAGCTAGATGAGCATTGTATTTGCCCGGATTGGCCCGTCGCCAGTTTGCCTGACGCGTGTGAGTTTTCAGCATTGATGCCCCGACAAAGTTAGATGACAACCAGCTCGGCCAGCTTGTCTGCCACCACGGTCATAGTGTCTTCGTCGGTACTCAAGCCGCTACGGGAGGCGAGTAGCGGGCTGATGTTGCGGAGAGCATCGTAAGTGGTGTTATGCACAATGGGCACGAGCTGCTCAGTCGCTAAGAGTGCCGAGAGCTCCTTATCTGCAACACCAGCTGCTGGAAGGCGACGTAGAAGTGCAGGTGTCACCAGCACAATGCCTACCCGGGACTTCGCCAGCCCTTTGTCGATTTCCCGAAGCAGTGAGAAACCTAAAGCGACGTCTTTTTCACTAAACCAGACTGACACACCTCTGGCTTCCAGCAGATCATGAAGGAGCTTAGCATCTCCCTGCCGATCGTCCCAAGCATGGCAGAGAAAAACGTCCCGGAGATCGGGTATCTCGGCGCGCTTTTCAGCAGTCTGGCGGACGGGTGCCAGTGATCGCAGTTCAGTCGGAGTATACAAAACTGAGGAACCGGCTTTGGACCATTTCGCACGAGTGCGGCTCGTCCCACCCCCACCTCCCGACGTTAGCCGAGAAGGGGGCGAGGCCGAAGGATAAGATCCATGGCCGCCTAGAGTGCTGCGGTAGCTGTTATATCCGGAGAAGCGACTGCGACCACGACAAGCTGGGCAATTCGCTGCGGCGCTCGCTGAGCGGTGACCTTCTCGGGGTGCTGTGCATTGAGCCATTTTAAATCCTTCCTCTCGTTGACATGCCGTTTCAGCTGTCCTTGATCGTCGTTCGCGGGTGGGTTTTCCCGTATTTCGTGGTCACAAACCGACCGGAGATAGCGCTGCGAAACGTACCGCCAGTGCTCCCGCCATCCTTGGCTTCCCGCACAGTGGTGCGCGGGCTAGCTTTTCCTTGTTTAGCTGTTACGAACCGGCCGGTGATCGCGCTTCGGAAATTGCTTCCGCCAGCTTTGCCTTTTGCCATGTATCTGCTCCATTCTCTGGGGTCCGCCTATCGGACGCTTCCAAAGATAGGCCCAATGGGTGTCAAAACCTGACACCCATCCAAGGGTATTGAGCCATGCGTTGAGTCCGTACTGAAGTTTAGGGCAGAGAAGGAAAATCGCTTCGCCGGTGATCTTCCACTAAGCTGCGCAGCCCTTGGGGAGCGAGTACTTCGACCGTATTACCCCACTGATAGAGATGCCACGCCATCTCAAGCCAACCAGCGGCATGGAAGCGAACGATGAGGCTGCCATCTTCCTGCAGTTCACTAACTTGATCGGGATGAAAGCAAAACTCGGCAGCTCTTGCCGCAGCGCGGGGATCAAAACGCCAGATGACCTCACCGTACTGTTTTGGATCTTGGTAAACGCCGAAAGATTTCGCCGCATACTCCTGTAAAGAGAAGCCGGGCGCGAAGTTGAAGCTCTGGTCAAGAGTGTGGGCCCTCAAGATGCGGTCAATGCGAAAGTTTCGCATTTCATCACCTCGGTCAGGCTGGCGCGCCACGAGATAACTACGGTGGCCGAGAAGCAGTCCATGTGGTTCAATTATACGTTCGAAAGCGTCCTCTGTTCCATAACAGATCTGCAGGCGGAAGGGACCACGCAACGCTTCGATAACCGCATCCAAAACTGGTGGCTTCAGGTTAACACGAGGACCAGGTCGTGTGACCGACCCCATCGCCAAGAGAACTGCCTCAACGTCGGCCTCGGTACGCAGGGCGTCTTTTGGTGTTAAACGTGCCAGCAAGCCGTCACGTAAGTCCTCGAGCGCTGCGGCGTGACGCACGCGCCCGTCTGCCCGCGCCGCCCGCCCTGCAATTTCCAAGGCTTCGATAACGGTGTCTTGACGCGGCTGAAGTCTATTCAATTGCGGATCAGCAACGCGCCAGCGCCGCCGACGGTCGGGACCATCTATCGTCTCGACATTGGCGAATATCGTCGCCATCGCGTCGGTCATACGCTGCGCCGTCCGATGCGAAACTCCAAATTCATCGCATATTTCCTCAAGTCCTACGCCTGTACGCCGGGTGGCGGCCAAACGTGCCAGCCTGAGCAGATCCTGTGCTTTGGCAAACGACATGTTCAAGTTCCCCGCGTGGACTACGACAGTTATTGACACCCATGTAGGCTATGACTGAACCTGCGAACTGTCGAGATGCAAATGTTCTATGGGGCGCGCTCGTTCAGGGGGAAGCAATGAGACTTGTTGAAGGAAACCGAATCTTCTTGTCGGCATCTGACCTGATGCGGTTCATGGGCTGCAATCACGCAACCACACTCGATATTGCTTACCTGCTTTGCAATGGGCCAGCTCCACGCGAAGATAGCGACGACGCTGCCCTGCTTCAAAAGCAAGGAGACGCACACGAAGCGAACCACTTGGCAAAGCTGAAAGCATCGGGCGCGTCGGTAATTGAGATCGAGCGGTCTGATTTGGCAAAAAATGCCCTGGAAACTCGGGCGGCAATGCAGAGCGGTCCAGATATCGTTTTTCAGGGGGCATTGCTCGGCGACAATTGGGGTGGCTGGTCGGACTTTCTCGAGCGCGTCGAGCGCCCGTCAAATCTCGGCCCCTTCAGCTACGAAGTCACCGACACCAAGCTCAAGCGGCGCCCCCATCCCAAACATGTGCTGCAGTTGGTGCTCTACTCGGATTTGCTGACCGACATTCAAGGGGTCGCCCCGGAATTTGCCCATGTTGAACTCGGTGATGGCAGCCGCGCGCAGCTGCGGCTCGCAGACTATCAGGCCTATGCGCGCATGGCGCGTCAGCGGCTCGAGGCTTTCCTCGAAAACCCTCAGCCGACGCGGCCGAGCCCCTGTGCGAACTGTGGGCTGTGCCGCTGGGGCGATCACTGCGAAAGCCAGTGGCGTGCCGAAGACAGCCTGTTCAATGTGGCCAATGTTACTCGGACCCAGGTCAAGAAGCTCGAGGCGGCTGGGATCACCACTATGGAGCGGCTGGCCGGGCTCGATCATCCCATTCGCGGCATGGCCGATACCACTCGCAGGCGGCTGGTGACGCAGGCGCGCCTACAGCATGCGCGCAAGAACGGGGCACCCGCCTTCAAACTGCGGGAACCCGAGTCCGGCAAGGGCTTTGATCTTTTGCCCGCGCCGCAGCCGGGCGATCTCTTCTACGATATCGAGGGCGATCCGCACTACGAAGACGGACTGGAATATCTCCACGGCGTCTGGTTCGACGGTCAGTTCAAGGCCTTCTGGGCACATGATCACGATGCCGAAGCACGCGCTTTGTCGGACCTTCTAAAGTTTTTCCGGCAAAGACTCGCGGCCTATCCTGAAGCGCGCATCTATCACTATGCGCCCTATGAGATTAC
Source organism: Rhizobium sp. Root274 (assembly GCF_001429245.1). Lineage (GTDB taxonomy): Bacteria > Pseudomonadota > Alphaproteobacteria > Rhizobiales > Rhizobiaceae > Allorhizobium. Next base: position 136,811 of record NZ_LMJE01000011.1, on the reverse strand, counting down.
CGCCTTGCGGCGGCTGACCGCACAGTATGGAATAGGCGAGGCATTTCTCGATCGCCTGCTGCGCGAGCGGCGCTTCGTTGATCTTTTTGCGGTGGTGCGCGGCGCGCTGATCGGCTCGGAAGCCAATTACTCGATCAAGTCGATGGAAGCTTTCTATGGCCGGGTGCGCGAAGGTGAGGTCAAAACCGCCGGCGGCTCGGTCGTTGCCTATGAGCGCTGGCGAGAAACCGGGGAACAATCGATTCTCGACGAGATCGAAGACTATAACCGCATCGACTGTATCTCGACCGAGGAGCTGCGCGACTGGTTGGTGAATATCCGTCCCGCCGCGCCCTGGCCGGTGCTGGCGGCCGATGCCGGCGACAAGGAAGTCGAGGAGGACGCCGATACGCAGGCATTGCGCGCGAGGCTTGCCGCATCCGGTCTGCCGCAAGAGCGGCAAGACATGTTGTTCAACCTCGGCCTGTTCCACAAGCGCGAGGCCAAGCCCGCCCAATGGGCGGTTTTCGACAGCGCTGGCAAGGACGAGGACGAGCTGATCGACGATCTAGATGCATTGGCCGGTCTGGAAGCCATTGGTCCGGCAGAACCCGTCAAACGCTCGGTGCTGCGCCGCTATCGCTTTCCGCTCCAGGAGACCAAGCTGCGGGCCGGCCGCAAAGCGACGGTCCCGGTCATTGACGGACCGCCGGCCACGGTCAGCATCGAAGAGCTCGACCGCAGTGAGCGGATCATCGCGGTCAAGGCGGGGGCGGCCAAGGCGCATCTCTTGACCGATCGCCTGACGCTTCACCCGGACTGGCCGCTCAATACGGACGTGATTGCAGCGGCCCTGCGCGATGTGATTGAAGATCAGTGCGGTGCGCGCCGTCTGACCGCGCTCGATGATTTGCTTGCGCGCACGGCTCCACGTCTGATGACGGGACCGCGCACCGATCTGCTTGATGGCGCCGATCCCCTGACCGGCACGATCGCGGCGATCGCCGCCATGGATGGCACCGTGCTCCCGATCCAGGGGCCGCCGGGAACCGGCAAGACCTATGTGACGGCCCGAGCAATCCTTGCGCTGGTGCGCCAGGGTCACCGTGTTGGCGTGGCCTCGAACAGCCATGAGGCGATCCGCAATGTCCTGATGGGGTGTCTTGCCGCGCAAGATGATGGCGATCCTCTCCCGGGCCTGTGCATCGGGCACAAGGTCAGCAGCGGCGAAGACGGTTATCCGGACGACTGTACCGGCGTTATCCGCTCGACGGCCAATGACGATTCCCTGTGGAGCCGTGCCCATGTGGTCGGCGGCACCGCCTTCTTTTTTGCCCGATCCGAGCACGAGCAGGCGCTCGATTGGCTCTTCGTCGATGAAGCCGGGCAAGTGGGGCTGGCCAATATGGTCGCCATGGGACGCTGCGCGCGCAACATCGTTTTGGTCGGCGATCCGCGGCAATTGCCACAGGTCATCCAGGGTGCCCATCCCGATCCGGCCAACCTATCCTGTCTCGAGTGGATGCTGGGCGAGCACGCCACCATCCCGCCCGATCGCGGCATCTTCCTGCCGATGTCGCGTCGCATGCATCCCGATGTCTGCGGGTTTATATCGCGGCAGGTCTATGAAGGTCGTCTCAACAGTGCGCCCGACACATCCGTCCAGGGCGTCCGCGGAACGAGCTTTCCCGAAGCTGGCGCATTCTGGGTGTCAGTGGTTCATGAGGGCAATGCACAGATCGCGACCGAAGAAGTCGCCGCTATTCAGGCGGCAATTAGCAATCTGCTCTCGGGAAGCTGGACTGATAAGGATGGGACGACGCGCGCCCTTGAGCCCTCCGATATCATCGTCGTCGCGCCCTATAATGCGCAGGTCAATGCGCTCAAGGACGCTCTGCCCCCTTCCGTACGCGTCGGTACAGTCGATAAGTTCCAAGGACAGGAAGCGCCCATCTGCCTAGTGTCAATGACTGCCTCGTCCGTCGAGGAAACGCCGCGGGGAATGGAGTTTCTGTTTTCGCTCAATCGGATAAATGTCGGCGTGTCGCGCGCTAAAGGTCTTGCACTCGTTTTTGGTGCACCCCGGCTTCGCGAAGCAAATTGCGATACCGTCGAGCAGATGCGCCTCGTCAACACACTCTGCGCACTGCGTGAACTTGGAGAATCTTGAATGTGGGAAAATTTCGAGGCCCGCCTCGAAGATAATGAACGCGATCGGCCCGTTCCGCTTCGCAGAGCTCTCTTTGACGTTTTGCGCAGCTCGAGCCTTCGACCGGGCGACGGCGTAACGAAAAAAATGGTTTCGTTTGTCTTTGGCGCCAGCGAGCGGCTCCTTTGGGAAATTGAGAACCCACCTAACTTTTTTCTCCACCTGAAATGGCGGGATGTAATCGAAGCAAATGGCTTCGCTACAGTCATCCGGCCATTCCGGAACGGCATGAAAGACGGTGGAAGACATTCCGCTCTCAGCCGCGAGTGGTCGTTTGGTGATACGGACTGCATAGTTGTCAGGATTGAGAATGCCGAACTTCTGCGGAAGTTTGTCGAGTTGTTAGCTCCGTCCGGCGAGACCCGGGCGATTCATATTGATGAGAAAGAAGAGCAGGCAGCAATGAATTTGAACACGTCAGATGTTTCCTCGACCACAAACCTCATTCTTTATGGTCCACCTGGAACAGGTAAAACCTATGCGACAGCTTGGGAAGCCGTGCGCCTTTGCCTGGGAGACCACATGGCGGGAGCCTTGCGCAACGACCGTGCCGCGCTGATGTCAGAATATCGGCGCCTCTCAGCCGAAGGTCGGATCGAGTTCATTACATTCCACCAGTCAATGACATACGAAGATTTTGTCGAGGGTCGTCAGCCGATGACCGGCGCGGATGAAGGCGAGGAGGAGACCTCAACTGGCTTCCGCTTGGAAACCGTGCCGGGGATATTCAGGCGTATTGCAAAACGAGCAGAAACTGGCCTGAGCAGGAAAGCAATAACGGACCGGATCACGACAGAGGGTCGTCAGATTTACAAAATGTCTGTGGGCTTCAGCGGCGATGCTGGCGACCGTGAGCTTTTTGACGAAGTGATAGAAGGGGGATACACGCTCCTCGACTGGGAGGACATTGACTGGAGCGATCCGAAGTACGAATCGGCAGAAGAGATACTGAGATCCTGCGAGGCCCAAGGCAAAATCGGCGGACGGGTCACCTTAAAGTCGGGGCAAGTGTCCATCACCGATACATTCCGCAATCGGTTGAAGGTTGGCGACATCATTGTCGTATCCAAAGGGAATCGACTAGTTCGGGCCATCGGTGAAGTAACCGGTCCCTATGAATATCATCCTCGGCCATATGGCACATTCGGCCACAGGCGTGCGGTCCGCTGGCTCTGGCACGACGTAGCCGGCGTTCCCGTCACCGAGATCTACGACGGCAACTTCACGATGCGCTCGCTCTACTGGCTGAACAAGGATCGTCTCAATATCCCGGCCCTCGAGCGTTTGATGAACAGCGCCAACAAGGAACTGGATCGCGAAGTCGAACGCGAGGCTTTCGTGCTGATCATCGATGAGATCAACCGTGCAAACATTTCCAAGGTGTTCGGGGAACTCATTACACTCTTGGAACCAGATAAGCGCCTGGGTCAGCCCAATGCGCTAAAAGTTCATCTGCCTTACTCGCGGGATGAATTCGGGGTGCCCCCGAATCTACATATCATCGGGACTATGAACACGGCAGACCGCTCGATTGCGCTACTCGACACCGCTTTACGACGACGCTTTAGTTTCCGTGAGTTGATGCCAGACGTGGATGAGCTTCGTCGGGCGATGGCCAAAAACGGCGTCGATGCCACGAACGTGGATGGCATCGATGTGTGCAAGCTGCTGCGAATTATCAACGAGCGGATCGAGTATCTCTTCGACCGCGAACACCAAGTTGGCCACGCCTATTTTACCAACTGCCGCTCTCGCGCCGATCTTGACGACGTCATTCGCCACAAGGTTATCCCGCTCTTGGCGGAATACTTTTACGAGGATTGGTCCAAGGTAGCGGCGGTACTAGGTGACGCCCCGGGCACAGGCGGTTCTCGGTTCGTTGAGGCTAAACAACTATCCACTCCTCCTGGCTGCGCGGACGATGAAATGGGCGGTGACAAGCTGCGTTGGAGCGTGAAGGCCAGCTTTGACTTTACGGAGTTTTTTTCCTGATGCCTTCGTACACGGTAAGGGAATGGGAGAAGCTGCCGTATGGGGAGGGGAAGGGACAGATTGCTCCCCACCACGCCGACCGTCTGGCGGGAGTGGCAGCTCGTTCGCCCTTTGCAGGGCGCGGCGGAAGCGGTGTATTTGAACATGGCCGCCACGCCCTACGGGCTCGTGGCGTGGTTGGGATACTCGCGGCAGGCGACGCAAGCCTAGAAATTCTGCCGAAGATTGATGTCGCACCTGATGAGACACCAGACCATCAGAATGCTCTAATTCGCAAGCGCCTGGTTCACATGCTGGCCATTGCGCTGGACTTGAAGATTGACCTAGGAGCCGTCACAGATATCGCCTGGCAGCGGGAAACACTGCTTGAAATCTTGATCCGCATTTTCTGCGAAAAGCTGACGGAGGCTTTACGAAAGGGCATGCCACGTCAGTATATCGCTCGCGAAGAAGATTTATCGACCTTGCGCGGACAACTCGACATCAATCGCCAGTTTACAAGCCATGCGGTCAACCCCTCACGTCTTGCTTGTCGCTTCGATGTATTGTCGCAAGACACCCCGCTTAACCGGACAATGAAAGCAGCTGTCACATATTTGGCGCGTTTCTCTCGACGTCCTGCTAACCAGCAGCGGCTGCGAGAGCTGGCATTCGTCTATGCCGATATCACCGACATAACGGTCTCAGCGTTAAGCTGGGATCAAATCGTAATCGACCGCACCAATCGCTCCTGGCAGGAGCTCTTCGCAATGGCCCAGCTTTTTTTACAGAATCGATATCAGACAACAACTGGCGGGCGTGGTCAGGGCACTGCCATGCTCTTCGAGATGAACTCCCTTTTTGAACAGTACATCGGGCGTTTGGTCTCTCGGGCGATGGCTGGAACAGGCTTCACCGTCTCACTACAAGGTGGGCGCCTTTTCTGCCTGAGCACCCAAGACAGCGGACGTGGGCTGTTCCAGACCAAGCCCGATATATTGCTTCGCCGAGATGGGAAGGTTGTTCATGTCATCGACACGAAGTGGAAACGGATCGCCCCACGCATAGATGACCCTAAGCAAGGCGTCTCCCAGGCCGATGTCTATCAAATGATGGCCTACGCGCAGCTGTATCAGGCTCCGCGCCTGACGCTCCTTTATCCTCATCATCCTGGACTCGGCACGGAGGATGCAGTTCAGGCTCGCCACCGCATTACTGGCTTCGAAACAACCCTTGAGACAGCCAGCATCAAGGTATCCAATAGCCGGCACGTGCTGACAACGCTTCGGGGCCTCGTATTGGGCTATCCAACTGAGTTTCGCGAACGCGGAGAAATCAACTGATGTCTTCACCTGACGTGAGAAAAGCGGCAGGTTAAATCTGGCATGCGCTGCGGCAAAATGGACAGGCGTAACTGCCTCCCCACGTGTCAGTTTGAAGAAGCCTGACGTTCACAGCCAAGCCTGCTATTGGAGGCGGATACTAGCTCGCAAATACACGTATCCGACACCTCACAACAATAGCGCACATTTTTACCTGTGTGCTCGTATGGCGGAAAACTATGGCTTTCTGGCAGAGCCATCATTCGCCTCCGTTGCATCAGACCCTTCCCAGCCCCTCGTCGAAAGTGGCTACCAGCCCCAGCACTTTATCAATGATACGTTCGGTAATCTTTTTGCGTTCCAAAATCTTTGGCTTTTGTTCCAGAACCTCGATTACGGCTTCACGCAATGGAGGTTTGCCGGTGAATTGGTAGTCTTCGATCAAACGCTGAAAAGCCGCCGGTGGTATTCCCTCTTCGGCGCAGACGGTCTCCATCGCCTTGACCCGCTCGTCGTTCCAAAACGCCATGAAGGTCTCTTCGACACTGGCACCGTTGTCCTGTGCCTTCGGCATATGCTGTTCGATGAACCGCTCAATCAATTCGCGCTTACTGCGCAGCTGAGCTTCAGAACCAAGCATGTCCATAACTAATTTTCGCTTCCGCGCGCTTTCATTACGCTGAGTAGCATCCAAACTGTTGGCATCCCGCGACACCTCGGCGAGCAGGCCAAGGATATAGGCAACGTTGATTTCATCGCGCTGGATTAACTCTAGTTCGAAATCGACCTCGTCGATAATCGACACGGCCTCCGTTTCCTTTCCCCGCTTTGTACGGTCGTAGATGTCGAGATACTTACTTTTGTAATCCTCGAATGTCTGCGGATCGAGGGTGAGGTCGTCGGGGCTAAACTGAGTAAAGCTGCTCAGCACGTTGCGGATGCGAATTAACTCGCGGAACGCCTGCACAAAGGCCAGCATTTCTCCGTCGGTTTGCAGATAATTCACGCTATCGACGTCCGGTGCGACTTTGAGCAGATTGGCAACGGCCTCATTGAACTGAGTGACGTAATCCTCATAGGGCGCCATCAGGACGGTTTCGATCGCGTCCCTGTTGGAAAACAGTGTGATCGCCTCGTCCGTCTTGGCCTTCAGGTTCCTGAAGCAGACGATGTTCCCTTGGGATTTCACCTGGCCAAGGATTCGATTGGTGCGTGAAAATGCTTGGATCAGCCCATGGTACCGCAGGTTCTTGTCGACGTAGAGCGTGTTCAGCTTCTTTGCATCGAACCCGGTAAGGAACATGTTGACCACCAGAAGGATGTCGACGCGGTCTTTGTCCTGGAAGTCGCGCCTCTCGCGCTCTTTAATGCGTTTGGCGATGTCCTTGTAATAATTGTAGAAGCTGTGACTGTCCTTCGTCGAATAAGCAGTCTGATACATCGCATTGTAGTCAGCGATGAACCGATCCAGCTTTTCGCGGGTGTGCACGTTCACTGGCTTGTCCACGCCGATGGTGAAATCCGGATCGCCTATCAGCCCATCAGCGTCAGCATCTTCCTCGTTGGCAGTGTAAGTGAAAATCGTGGCTACGCGGAGATCGTGCTCGCCCGCATCGCGGCGGCGTTTGAAGGCTTCGTAATAGGTGATCAGCGCATCGACGGAACTGACGCAGAGCATCGCGCTGAACTGACGATTATGGGTTTTCCGATCGTGGTTCTGGATGATCCAATCAACGACTCCATTGATCCGGTCGGGGTGGTCGAAGAATTCCTTGATGTTGATGCCCGCGACCTCTTCGTCGATCAGGCTGCCATCCTTGCGCTTCAGCTTGCCCCAATACTCGACTGAGAACCGCAGAACATTCTCATCACTGATCGCGTCGGTGATGACGTATTTGTGTAGGCACTCCCCGAACAGATCCTTGGTCGTCCGATTGGTCATCGCGTTTTCTGCAAAGATCGGGGTGCCGGTGAAGCCGAACATTTGCGCACGGCTGAAGAACGTCACTATGCGCTTGTGGGTCTCCCCGAACTGTGATCGATGGCATTCGTCAAAGATGAACACGACACGTTCATCCTTCACCGCCTGTAGCGGACCCTCGAACTTGTCGCGGGAAATGGCTGTGTTCAACTTTTGGATCGTCGTGACGATCAGCTGGTGGTCGCCTGCCAGCTGCTTGACTAGCGCACGCGTGTTGTCCGTGCCATCGACCGAACCTTCACTGAAATGGTTGAATTCCTTGGTAGTCTGGTAGTCCAGGTCGCTGCGGTCGACGACGAAGACGACCTTGCGCACCTTGGGATTTTCAATCAGCACCTGCGCGGCCTTAAAACTGGTAAGTGTCTTGCCCGAACCGGTCGTGTGCCAGATGTAGCCATTCTTCCGCCCGGCCTTCACCCGCTCGACAATAGCCTCCACCGCAAAATACTGATACGGCCGAAGCACCATCAGCACCCTGTTGCTTTCGTGTAGGACGATGTATTTGCTGATCATCTTTGACACATGACACTTCTCGAGGAAGACGTCGGCAAAGGCGTCAAGCTGGGTGATCAGTCGGTTTTCGACATCTGCCCAGAAGAAGGTTTGGTTGAAATCCTGATCACGGTTGTTGGCATAGTATTTCGTGTTCACACCATTCGAGATGACAAACAGCTGCACATACTGAAACAATCCATGGTCCGACCAATAGGAATGGCGTTGGTAGCGGTTGACCTGGTTGAAGGCCTCCTTCAGCTCCATGCCGCGGCGCTTTAGCTCCACCTGGATCAGCGGTAGGCCGTTGATCAGCAGAGTCACATCATAGCGGTTGTTGTAGCTGCCCGCTTGGGTGACCTGCGAAGTGACCTGATAACGGTTGCGGCACCATTCATCGGTGTTCAGGAACTGGATGTAAGCGGTCGTGCCGTCGTCGCGTGGCAGCGCCATGCGGTCCCGCAGGATCTTGGCTTTGTCAAAGACGTTGCCCTTGTCGAGGTGGTTCAGCACACGGGTGAATTCGGCCTCCGATAAGGTGACGCCGTTGTGTGCCTCTAGCTGTGCCTTCAGGTTCGCGCGCAGCTCGGCGCCGTCGGTGATGGTAACATGCTCCCAGCCAAGACTGTGTAGTCGTTTGATCAAGCTGGACTCCAGCTGTGCTTCGGATTGGATCATTCGTCCTCCTCCTCGGCAAGGTCCCGGAACTCTTCTAACCGCACGAGGTAGTCCTCATAGTAAAGCGAAAAAAGTGCGAAGCTGTAGGTGAGTTTGCCTTCGTAGGGATAGCTTTCGTCTAGCCATGAATTAAAATCGTTGTTGTCTGCGTAGGACACCTGCTCCAGGTCGGTGGCCTGATCTTTCTCAAGTTCCGCTTGGACGAGGCGCGCTCGCTTATCCCGCAGCTTCGTGAAAAAGGCATCGAGCATGTAGATCAATAGGCCGCTTGAGACCTGAAGAATTGCGTTTGCCAGCTTGTCATTACTTTGGATTAACTTCGGCACGGCTTTGCCGTGCGAGATGTCACCACGCTCGTTCCGGAGAACGCCTATGAAGTGTGCCACGGAAGCGACCCGAGTAACGAAGCTTTCTTCGATGATCGTCTCATCCTGTTGAAGCAGCTTGCCGGCACGTTTCACGAGTGGAGATACATCAAGATCCTTGATGTCCTCAGGTTTCACACCTTCTTCAAGCGACAGAATGATAGTCTTCGACACTCCTTCAAGGAGGGCCTTGCACGTCTCGATGCAGATGTCTGGGTGGTTCGTGACGTTCCGTTCTGCCTTCTTCATCAAAGGAAGATAATATCGGAAGTCAGGGCACTCTATGGCGTTTTCGATGATCAGCAGTTCAGCAGGGCGCATCATGTCAAACGAACATCTGCTGCAGCAGACCCTTTTTGAAAGCTTGCAATTTGGAAATCTGGTCTACTACAGCCTGAATTTTGGCATCCATTGCGGCAAGCGCGTCAGCGATTTTTTGTTGCTCGTCGGGGTGCGGAAGCAAGAACGTCAATTTCTCGAGATTCCCCTTCGAGATCCCCAAGACAGAAATTCCCTGAGCAATCCGAATGATCTGCCGCCGCATTGGCTCACTGCGTAACAGATATCCGGCGAAACCGACGACCAGACAGTCAATTTTCGGCCGCGCCATGTGTGTGTGCAGGCCCGCCACCAGCGAGCGCTCACGCACCTCTACAATCTCAATCGTTTTGCCGATGTCAGCGTAATCCTCTGACGCATCAGCGATAATTACATCTCCAACTCGACAAAACTCTTCGTCCGAGAACGCTTTCGGCCCTATTTTGGCCCCCACAAAAGGTACGGTCTCGGCCGATTGCCGAAACAAGGCGCGGAATTTTGTATGGATGTCGCCGTAGTGAATATTCTGAACAGTTCCGCCATCATAAGTCAGAAATTCACGCGACAAACTGTTGGTTTTCACCCAAGTGAAAATATCCCCCAGTCGTTTCTTCTGCCAATCAGGAAAAGCCTTTCCATCGTCTCGGGTAAAGCGAAGTTGCTGGCTGAATAGCTTTTGCATCAGTCCCGCTTTGAACTGAACCAGCGCATGCCGCTTTGCCGTAAGCGCTGCAATCTTGGTATCCACCGCGTCAACAGCGTCTGCGATTTTCTTCTGTTCAGCACGGTCTGGTACGACAGGCTTAAGTTTCAGAAACTCCTGCTGCCCCAGCGTCTTGTTCCTCCCCGCGCCCCCTGGCGACGCTATTTCCAAAAGAAGCTTCCCACGCTTTGTCAGGAACATATGCCGAAGAAACGGAAGATAGCTTTTTCCATCCTTCTCCGTGAACATGGGGAAGCGATGAGACGCGACGAAGCCAGCCTCTGCATCCGTTGTCAGTGCGACCGCCTGCTCCCAAGCGAAAACGATGTTCACAACAAGTGCTCTCGGAACAACACGAAAAACGCGCTTATCGCCGAGTTCCGCGCCCGTGACGCACTCCTTGTAAAATATGCCTTTGCCATGTGACCGAACGCCGATCTGGCGATAAGCGTGCGCTGAATCAACTTCAACCGGAATGCTCTGCTTCTCGAGCAGTGTGGAAATGGCGGTCGCTCTCCACGGGCCTTTGAAGCCAGGGAACCGAAGCGTCGGTGTGGTCCTGCCTGTCATACGGGCGACTCCAGGCCCAGCTCGGTGCAGAAGTCGCGAATAGAAGTGTCCAGGTCCGCCATGTTGTTTTCGATTTTGCGCACTTCAGCCGCGACGGCTGTGAGATCAATCTCGGCTTCGGCCTCGAACGTATCAACATAGCGGGGGATGTTAAGATTGAAGTCGTTCTCAGCGATTTCGGCCACGGTCGCGCGATAGCTGAAGCGATCCACTTCAGTGCGGCCGCGGAAGGTGTCGACAATGCGGTCGACATCGGCGGCACGCAGGACGTTCTGGTTTGTCGCCTTTTCGAAACAGGTCGAGGCATCTACAAACAGCACATCCTCGGCTTCGCGGCATTTCTTGAAAACCATGATGCAGGTCGGAATGCTGGTTCCATAAAAGATATTGGCGGGCAGGCCGATCACGGCATCAAGCCAGTTGCGATCTTTGATTAGGTATTGCCGGATATGTCCTTCGGCCCCGCCCCGGAAAAGCGCGCCATGCGGCAAAATCACTGCCATAGTCCCGTTGTCGTCCAGATGATGAAGCATGTGCTGGACAAAGGCGAAGTCGGCCTTCGATGCCGGGGCAAGCCTGCCATACTGGCTAAACCGGTCATCCGACAGTAGCAACTGGTTGGAGGACCAATTGGCACTAAACGGCGGATTGGCGACTACCGCCTCGAACCGCATGCCGTTATGCTGGGGGTGTTCCAGCGTATCTTCCTGTTTCAGGTCGAAGTTGCGGTAATGCACCCCGTGCAGGATCATGTTCATGCGGGCGAGGTTGTAGGTCGTGCGGTTCATCTCCTGCCCGAAGAACTCGGACACATCCGCCTCCTTAGCCACACGAAGCAACAGGGAACCCGAGCCGCAGGCCGGATCATAGACCGATTTCAGCCGCGTCTTGCCAGTGGTGACGATGCGGGCAAGGATGGTGGAGACCTGCTGCGGCGTATAAAACTCGCCGGCTTTCTTGCCCGCGCCGCTGGCAAACTGGCCGATCAGGTATTCGTATGCGTCGCCAAGGACATCCGCATTGGCATCGTCCAGCAGGAAGTTGATCTGGTCAAGGTGGGTCAATACCTTCGTAATGAGGGCGTTCTTGGCTTCTTCCGTCCGTCCGAGCTTCGTTGATGTCAGGTCGAGGTCTTCAAACAGATGATCGAAGTCGCCCTCGGACTCTGTGCCCATCGTCGAGCGCTGGATGTTGTTCAGGATCGTGGTCAGATCTGCAAGGATGAACTGCCCTGGCTGTGATCCACGTTTGGCAACTTGGCTGAGTAGTTCAGACGGACGCAAGAAATAGCCAAGGGCGTCGACGGATGCTTCGCGAACGGCATCAAGAATTTCGCGGCCCTCCACGGATTCTTCGCGGACCGACAGGTAGTCAAGTTCGTCCTGCCTCAGGACCTCGTTGGCGTAGAGATGCATCCGCTCAGACAGGTACTTGTAAAAGATAAAGCCAAGTATGTAGTCACGAAATTCGTCCGCATTCATTTTGCCACGAAGAGTGTTCGCTATATCCCAGAGCTTCTGCTCAAGCTTTCTTCTTTGCTCTTCGGTCATTTTCTAAGCCTCTGATTATCATAATTAATGTTCGCAAATGACCCCAAAAAGGGAATGCGAACGGCAATTGAAGTTCGTCCTTACACCGCAGCTTGCCCGGGCGCTACGATTCCGTTCTCTACAATTGATCTCTGGCGCGACGCTTACGATAGCGACGGGCACCAGGAGGCTTTCGGACGTCTAGTCAGCTAATATTGGATTTCTATTTTTCCTTTCATATGGGCTGGTCCGGCTGGCTAGATAATCCCCCAGGCTCGAAACCTCCCCCTGCCCGTCATCTCCCTCAACCCCAGCTCCTGCACGATCCGCCGCGCGCCTTGCGGCGTCACCTCTAGCGTCTTCGCCACCATGCCGGCGGAGATCAGCGGCCGCGCCATGACGAGCTCGACGAGCTCCGGCAGCCTGGATGACGTCCGGCGGCCCTCCAGTTTGCGCATCATCATCTGCCGCGCCAGCACCAACCGGTCATGCTCCTTGAGCCCCGTCTCGGCGGCAATCGTCAGCGCCCTTGATATCGCCAGCAACCGCGTCTCGCGATCACGATGCCGGCGCCGATCGACGGGGACGGCTTTCAGCCCGAGATTGATCGCCGCGAGATGCCCGCTTGTGGTAACGCCGCCCTCGCGCAGGACCGAGGCGGAAAGCAGTCGACCGAGCCAGGGCGCATGCTGCAGCACGGCAATCTCGTTCCAGGCATCGAGGGCGATGATCGCCTTCAAGACCGGCGGCAAATCATCAGCTCGGCCGAGGGCGGTCTGCCACTCCGCCAGCCGCTCGTCCTCATCCCAGTCGAGATCGTAGACGAAGGGATCCTTTTCCGGAGCGTTTTTGGCGCGCGCCGGTTTCTTCACCTCTTCGATCGCGGCTTCCGACCGGGCGAGCACCGCATCGATTGCGGCAAACGCATTACTCAGACCGTCGGCATCAGGATCTTCGGCTTCCCCTACCCCAGCCCGAGTGTCGCTGACCTCAACATTCCCATCCGGCAAACCCTCCCCGTCGTCACCCGATGATGCTGCAGGCAACGCCTGCCCGCGGAGGGAGGCGAGGCCTTGGGCAGAAAGCGCCCAGGCCGGGGGATGGGCGGCGATGCGGCGTCGGGTTTTCAGGATGTCGCGGGCGATGGTGAGTTCGTGGCTGGGTGCGCGGATGTCGCGAAGGGCGTCATGAAGGACGAGGTCCTCCAGATGAACGAGTTCGCCGTCGACCCAGAGCGAGGCATGCGCCTCGAGGAAATGCGAGCGCTTGAGAAAGCCCTCACCGACGGGTGAACGGGCGATGCGCTCATCGAGGCGGGCAAGCGCGACCGCTGCCTCGGAAATCGGCCGCAGCAAGTTCTGGATGGACAATTTCGCGAGATCGTAAGACATTGAATTTATGGTAAATGATTCGTTAAGAGAAAGCTATACGTCACTTACAGTTCTGTACATCATATGAAAGAGTCCGGAGCTGCTGACTTCCGATAAGTAACCCTTATCGGAGGTGATTGATTTGACGACTCTGCGGGCCTATAGTCGTGGCAAATCACGGCGGGAGCGACCGTCGTATGCGCCGAACTCAAGGGCGAACAACAGGATGAAGAACGGCTTAGTCGCTGCGAACGGTGGCCTTGTGACGCTGGCTTCGGGCGAGATCGACGAACCGACGCTTCACTTCTTCGAACAGTACCGGAGGCAACGGCCCGTGATATCCGCTTTCGCTGTCAACGGGGCGAACGTCAGGCCCCGGCCAGACGAAGCGGTTGCTTTCGGTCAGCACGATCCAGGATCGCTCGTCATCGAGACCCAGGCGGCGCTTGGTGGCAGGCGGAATCTCGATTGCTTCACGGGGGTCGGACGGTGGGGAATGCGTAATCGGCAGGACACGAACTGCAGGCGTTCCATCCTCGAGCGTCGCAACAATAGCGAGCACGAGCGCCGGGCGGTCCTTGTCACCCTCTTCCCGTCCGTCCAGATGCTGCCAATGCCAAAGATAAGAATAGCGAAAGACCCAACCGACCTTGGGCTCAGTCGGCAGCATTCTTGTCCATCAGCAGTTCGGCATTGAGATGATCAAGGCCCGTCTCCATCGTAGACGCCTCAATCGCGGCCAGCTCGTCGTCACTGATCGCAGCCGTCAGATCGACGCGCCGGTTCCGCTTGGCCAGCCGGAGGTAGTCTTCATAGGCCATGAGCACTGTGCGGGGCCGGCCGTTCTTGGTGATGATCACGGGCTCTCGCACGGCGGCATCCTGATAGGCACCGAAATTCTTCGAAACCGCAGCTGCTGTCACAATCGACGTCATGGCAGATCTCCTTTGTTCCGGAATATACGGGTTTTCCGGAATTTTTGCAAACGCTCAGAAGAATCAGGAAGCGCAAGATGACGAGAAAAGGTCCAGACGCCCCTTCGAGCAGCGACACACTCGCACGCCGGGTGCAAGAGCTCGATACGATCGCGTCAGTCTTGCCGATCGAGCGGCGTGATGAACTCGCCGAGCTGCTGACGGATCAGGATGTCGACACACTCCGTCATCTGGTCAACCAAGGCATGGGTGCCAACACGCTGCGCGCGCTGACCTCAGATCTGGCCTATTTGCTGGCCTGGTCGCTGGCAGCCACGGGTCGCTCCCTTCCTTGGCCCGCGCCCGAAGCGCTCCTTCTCAAATTCGTTGCCCACCACCTTTGGGACCCGGAGAAGCGTCTGACGGATCCGGAACACGGAATGCCAGCAGACATCGAGAATAAGTTACGACTGCAGGGTTTTCTGCAGAAGAAGGGCCCCCATGCACCTGACACCGTACGTCGACGACTTGCCACCTGGTCGACACTCACCAAATGGCGCGGGCTTCAGGGGGCATTTGGCTCACCTGCCCTCCGGTCTGCCATCAGACTTTCTGTTCGAGCAACGCCGCGACCGCGCAGGCGAAAGAGCGCGAAGGCCGTCACCGGGGACGTACTCGCAAAGCTTTTAGCGACCTGTGCTACCGGTAGTTTGCGCGATGTGAGAGATCGGGCCATCCTGATGGTTGCCTTTGCTTCCGGTGGTCGACGACGCAGCGAGATCGCGGCTCTCCGAAAAGAACAGTTGCAGCCGGAGGAGCCCATCGAGGTGGATAGCGGCCCTCCCCTGCCCTCTCTTGCGATCCATCTCGGTCGCACCAAGACCAGTGGCGCAGAGAACGACGAAGTGGTGTATCTCACCGGCCGCCCGGTCGACACCCTCAACGCCTGGCTCCACGCAGCCAAGATCGACAAGGGCAGTATCTTCCGGGCCATCGATCGATGGGGCAATGTTTCACGCAGACCATTGGATCCGAAGGCGATAAATGACATCGTCAAGCATCGAGCGGGATTGGCAGGGCTCGATCCAGCGGAGTTTTCGGCCCACGGGCTGCGATCCGGCTACCTGACAGAAGCCGCAAATCGTGGCATTCCTCTTCCCGAAGCGATGGAGCAGTCGCGGCATCGATCCGTTCAGCAGGCATCGCAATACTACAACAGTGCCCACCGTCGCAGCGGCCGCGCATCTCGGTTGATGGACTAGCCAAGGGATAAGGGAACATAGATGAGTGAACTGCAAAACCGCATCGTCGAGCGATTGACTGCACTCGGCCGTTCACAACAGACGAACCTGTCATCGGAAAAGCGGGATATGCTCATGAGGGCAGCAATCAGCCTATTCAACGCCGGTGGCGGCACTGCTGACGAGTTGAAGGAAATTGTCCTCCAAGCCGATGACCGCAAACGACCGAGACGTTGCAGTGCCGTTGCCCAAATGGTCGTTGCAACTGCAGCGGTCAGTCACGCATCCGACCTCGACCTAGTTCAGGCGGCCTATAATTGGATTGACAAAAAAGAGGTCTCCCTCTCCGACTAGGCGGCACCTGTCGCCGTTTAGCAAAGCCTTAACCATGGATCTTGGGAGTGAGAATTCAGCCTGAACCTATCTGCCACCTCCGCTAGTTAGCTCCATATTGCAGACATGGTGAGGGTTGTGATGCGTTCGATCAAGATARTTGCGGGTTTGGTCCTTATCTTCATTGCTCTCTTCGTCATCATCAAAGAGCARACCGCAGGCGTCAGTGCCGATGCTTTCGTCAATGCCCGGCTCACCACCACACGAGCACCGATCGCTGGAACATTTGAACTGGTGTCGCGCCCGCTCGGCGCCAGGATCGACCGAGGAGATACGCTTGGTACGATCGTTGATCCACTCGTCGACAATGTGAGGCTTGCCGATCTCAACCAACAGCGTCTTGCCACCAAGGCGGAACTGGGCCGTCTGAATGCAACCGCCGAAGGTCTGACCAGCTCGATTGAAGAGCTTCAAACGCGGGCCGAAAACTATCAGCGGGAGCGGATCGAGCAGCTAAAATCTCAGATCGATGGCGCTCAGGCATCGGCCAAGGCCGCTGAAGCGAGGTTGCGCTATGCCCGCCTCAGCCTCGATCGATCGAACCGACTAAGCGATCAGGGTGTACGCACGGGCGAAGCGCTTGAACAATCCCGTTCTCTGGCCGAAGTGGCAGAACTTGATCTTGCCAACGCGCAGGAAACCGTCCGCAGCGCGCGCATCAATCTCGCCGCTGCCGAACGCGGCATCTTTCTTGGCGACGGGTATAATGATGCCCCTTATTCCGAACAGCGGATCTCCGAGCTTGAGGTTCAAAGAGATCAACTGCAGGCCAGTGCGGCTGCCCAGGCAAGCGTGCTGGAGGCCTTGGATGCCAGGATCAGGGCTGAACAGCTGCGGGTCAACAGGCTGAGCTCGGCGTCGCTGCAGGCGAATGTTTCAGGCCTGATCTGGGATTACCTGGCCGTCTCGGGCGAAGCGGTACAGCGAGGACAAGACCTTGTCACGCTTGTCGACTGTCAGTCCACCATCGTGACGCTTTCGGTCACTGAGCGCGTCTATAACGGAATTACGCTTGGCAGCTCAGCCCAGTTCCGGATGAACGGCAGCGACCAGCTTCTGTCCGGTGTGGTCACACGTGTGGCAGGCTCAGGCGCCTCGACGGTCTATGAGAACCTCGCCATCGCGCCGAGTGAGCGTCATCTGGAACGCTTCGACGTGACGCTTGACGTACCGGCTCTGAGACAAGAACCCGGGCTGTTCTGTCTGATTGGACGCACTGGCAGAGTCTTTTTTGAGGACCGGCCCCTCGATTGGCTGCGGCGGGTCTGGAACTGACCATGGCAAGCCTGCTAAATGGAAGCGAGCTATGGTCGGCAGCACTCATATGCGTGCTCGTGTTTGGCTTGGCGCTGGTCAGTTCTGTTACACTCGATCGGCAAAAGACGGTTCATCGGAGCATACTGTTTTCCGTCAGTGGTATCCTGACATGCCGCTACCTTTTCTGGCGTGCCACCGAAACCTTGGCGCCGGCTGCATTGTCACTTGAATGCCTGTTAAGCTGGTCATTCTTTGCCTTGGAAGCGGCAGCAGGCCTCTCCTCGTTGAGCGCCTTTTTGATCTTGAGCCGCACGCGGTCGCGGTCGCCAGATGCCGATCTGAACCTCGGCTGGTGGGGCGAAAGCCTACCAAGGGTCGCAATCTTGATCGCAACCTACAACGAAGATCGGGGCGTGCTGGAGCGCTCGATCATCGGCGCGAGGTCGAGCGGACACGCCAATTGCGACGTGTTGGTCCTGGACGACGGACGTCGGGACTGGTTGCAAGACTTCTGCCGCGCGCAAGGCGTTCGTTACGTGCGACGGCCGGATAACAAAGGCTCGAAAGCCGGCAATATCAATCACGCCCTGTCTCTTCTGGAAAGAGAAGCCGCACCACCGAATTTTGTTGCTGTCCTCGATGCCGACTTCGTCCCGCATGTCGACTTCGTACCACGGGCACTTGCACTCTTCCGCGCGGCCGATGTCGGCCTCGTGCAGACACCGCAGCACTTCTTCAACCCGGATCCGATCCAGCATAACCTTGGTCTGAGCCGATCCTATCCCGACGAGCAGCGCTTCTTCTTCGACCACCTCCAGCCGAGCCGAGATGCGTGGGGCATCGCCTTTTGTTGCGGCACGTCCTCGGTGATCCGCTGGCAGGCTCTGCAAGAAATTGGCGGCTTTCCCACTGAAAGCATCACCGAAGACTTCATGTTGACCCTTGTCCTGCAGGAGGCAGGCTACAAGACGCTTTACTTGAACGAGGCGCTAACGGAAGGGCTCGCGCCGGAAGGCCTTAAGGAATATGTGACGCAGCGCGCACGTTGGTGTCTTGGGCTCATGCAAATTGCCCGCAGTCGGTTGGGGCCACTTGGTCGCAACGGCTTGCGGCTTCGTGACAGGTGGAGCGTGGCAGACTCGGTCATCTTCTGGCTCAGTACGTTTTCGTTTCGACTGGCAGCGGTGACCTTCCCGCTCCTGTACTGGTTCTTCAACATCACCGTGGTGGATGCCAATGTCCCCGATATTATTGCCTATTTCACGCCCTATTACATGTGGGTCCTGTTTTCCCTCAATTTCGTCTCTGGCGGCCTAATCGTCCCCGTCGTCAATGACGTCAGCCAATTGCTTGGTGCTATTCCGATCACCCGTGCTGCGATCGTTGGACTGATCCGCCCAAAAGGTCATCCGTTCAGCGTTACGGCCAAGGGCGGCGACCGGAACAGGGTCGTCATCCAATGGCGTTTGATGATGCCGTTCCTCCTTCTGTTTGTGGCCACTGTCGCTGGCTTGATCATCGGCATCTTTGTCGATTCCTTCGCTTTCAACGATGCGGGGGATGGCAAGGTCGTGATCCTGTTCTGGACGATTTACAACCTCCTGATCCTGTTAGTGACACTTGCTGTCTGCATTGAACTGCCTCGGGCCGAGCAGCATCTGGCGGACCATCCGGAACGGTGTGTCATCCTCTATGAAGGCCGCCTGAGGCGCGTGTGGCTGACAGATCTGACCCAGGGGACAGCCCGGATCAGAGGTGTGTCCATGAAAGTGGGCGCACCATTGGAAATTAAGTTCCGTGACTTGGGCGATATGCCCGCGCATGTGCTTGAAGCAAGCGGAGACGGATCTCTTCTCTCTCTCAACCTCTCCGACCTGCAGTATGAACGCTTGCTCAAGCGCCTTTATGTGGAAGGCCTCGTACCCAGCATAACCTCGACGCGCCTCAGCGCTATCGTTGGCTCGGTTTTCAAACGCGCCAGCAGACTTTGATTGGTGATCAGTCGCTATGCCGACTATCGGCCTGCAACCTTGCGAGCGCCCAGCTGATCATCCGCATTTCCCGGGTGCGATTGCTCTCCATAGGATAGGTCTCCTGTCCCTCGGCGATTTCGGTGGCGTTCTTTGCCAAGCGCGAAAGGGGCCTAATGAAAGCAACGATAAAGAGAGCCGTCAAAAGCAGAAGTATGGTCGCCATGCCGAGCAGGCGAACGATGAGATAATTTGACATTTCTCCGGCAGGGACGGTCGCCGCTCGTCCATCGATGCGTGCTACAATGTTCCAACCGAACTTTGGCAGGCCCTTGTAGCTCAATTCAGGAACGGTGAGCGTAAAATACGCCCGATCATCTGGCCATTGCTCAAGGTTTGCACCTATGGCGCCGGTGCGGGCCCGTTGAAGGCTCGCCAACCCCGACAGGTCGGGCATATCCGGCACCGATGAGGCCGAAATGCCGCCGGTTGCCCCGACGATGACGATGTCAACGTTCAACGCGTCAGCCAATTCGTCCATGACACGCTTGATCCAGGAGGCGTTGAGGTGAACACCGAGCACGCCACGGACCCCGCCATTGCCATCGTCGACAGGCAGGGCAAAGTCAATGAAGCGCAAGGGTTCGCTTGTCTGCGGCAACAAGGAGGCAAGAAGCACCGCCTCATGGACATCGCCTGCGAACGGACCTTTCAATCCCTCACGAAACCAGGGGCGTTCTCCGACATTTTGGCCCAGCAATAAGCCGTTAGAGGCCGCGATGACGGTGCCGTCCGGTTCGGCAAAGCCGGCCCAGGAGACCACATTTCCTTCACCGACGAGCGAATTCAGACGCTCCTGCAGTTCCGCCGGCGTCTGCCCGATTGCCTGCTGGCGCGTTGCCGCCAAGCTAGCCCATTCGCGGTAGAGGGCTTGCGCAATCGCCGTCTGTATGCCGCGCGTGCGCGTCTCCAGAGCCCTCTGCAGACTGGCCTCTTCGAAGGCTCTGGCGCGCTCACTGATCAGCACATAGGCCATGCCGAGACCAAGAATTGCGCTGATGACGACAAAAGCGAGCGTGATTGTCGCCAGACTCGGCAAGCGCGTTTGCGCGGTTCTCTCGGTCATGCATCTCGCCTCCATTTCCTGACAAGACGGATATAGAGGTTAGTCAACGGCTTCGACTGCGGGTTTTTGCCCGCNATCCGTTTGAGTCTATTTACATGTGATTGTCGCCAGACTCGGCAAGCGCGTTTGCGCGGTTCTCTCGGTCATGCATCTCGCCTCCATTTCCTGACAAGACGGATATAGAGGTTAGTCAACGGCTTCGACTGCGGGTTTTTGCCCGCAAGATCATGCGGCCATCAGTCTCTCCGCTTCCAGGTTTTGTTTACTGTTTCGCCCATACCTTTGAGCATCGGAGGAAACGATGGTAAATACGCGACCATTTGGAAAACTGTCGGCTGACGCTCTGCGCAAGGAAGCCGCTCGCCTTCAAGCCCTAGAAGAACTCGATCTCCTGGATTCGCCAAGGGATCCGGGCTTTGACCGTTTCGTTCGCTTGATCCAGGAGATGTTCAGCGTCGAAATCGGCATCGTGTCATTCATCGACGGCCATCGACAATGGTACAAAGCCAGTGCTGGTATGCCAGTCGCGGAGCTTCCCCGGCAGGATACATTCTGCCGCTACGTTCTGGAGTCCGAAGATCCGTTGATCGTACAGGATGCGTTGCTTGACGAGAGGTTCTCTCAGCATCCGGTGGTCGTAAGCCCGCCGCATGTTCGCTTTTATGCCGGCTACCCGCTGAAGACAGACGAAGGACTTGTAATCGGCACAATCTGCGCGATCGACAGCAAACCCGGCTCTTTCGGCAAACGGGATATGCGCGTCTTCGAAGAGCTCGCCGGGGCTGTCATGGATCGAGTTGCCTTGGCCAAACTGGCGGCGACCGCTGATTTCCCAGGCACTCCGGCACCGTCACCAAGTGAGCTGCATCATGCTCGACGTCGACCACTTTAAGTCGATGAACGATCGTTTCGGCCACCAAGTCGGTGACGAAGTCTTGAAGGCGGTCGCTTCGACTTGCAAGTCGCAGCTGCGCGCTGGTGACCTTCTTGGGCGGCTCGGCGGCGAAGAATTCGCCATCATTCTACCCTATGTCGGTCGCGAAGGCGCGCTGGCGACGGCAGAAAAACTCCGCCAAGCAGTAGCGTCTGCTGTAGTCGATGGGCCAGCAGGTCCGCTGAGCGTCACGGCAAGTTTCGGGGTAACCGCTACCTCCATCATCGCCAAAGACGTTGATACACTTCTGTCTCAGGCCGATGCAGCCATGTATCGAGCCAAGGAAACGGGCCGCAACCGATGCGAAGGCTGGGGCCACAACCGAGAAGGCCAAGAGAGTGGATCACGCCGACGCGTTCTCAAATCAGGTCGCATCATAATCAATGACAGACGCTCGACCATCGACTGCACTATCCGCTCGATTGGCGCAGATGGTGCCAACATCGCAGTCTCTGATACCTCAATTATTCCCGCCAACTTCATCTTGAAGATTGAAGCGGACGGCATTGAAACCGCCTGCAGGATTATCTCGCAGAACCGCCAGTCGATTGAAGTGATTTTTGCATGAGGATGAAACCGATGCCTGGCTACGCCCGGGTCTGAGTTTAAAAAAGGGCTTCAGCTTAAGTTAATCGCTAGAGGCAGAACGCTCCGGTTTACGCGGGTGAGGCCCAAAGCGCTCAGGGCCCAGCCCTATATCTCGGCTTCTATTCAATAAATATTAAATTGATTTTGTCAGGGTTCAGATAAACACACTCCTCGTACGAGGATTCATCTCTGTTGGGCAGATGCGCGGGGTGAACGCAGCGCGATGAAGAACCGGAACGCCCCGCTTCGCTTCAAAGGGCTTGGATACTACGCTCCCGCCATTGTCGCGACAGTGGCCGTGCTCATCGCCGCATTCCTCGCCGACGTGCAGAAGCGCCGGCTTGAGGAAGAATACCTCCGCTCTTTCACCACCGAACAGCTCGGCCTTCTGCGCTCACGCCTACAAGGCAATATTCTTGGCAATATCAAGTTGGTCCAAGGGTTGGTCGCTACATTCGAAATTGAGCCGAACATGGCCCCTGCCCGCTTTGCGGATCTTGCAAGCCGCATCTTCAGAGATGATCACCAGCTTCGCAGTCTCGCCATAGCGCCGGATTTCGTCGTCAGCCGTGTCTATCCTCTCCGCGGCAACGAGGCGAGCCTCGGGCTAGACTACCGCAAGAACGAGCGTCAGCGCGCAGCGGCAATGCAGGTCAAGGAGCAAGACCGACTAATCGTTACCGGCCCGGTAGATCTCGTTCAGGGCGGTCGGGCAGTGATTGCGCGATATCCTATCCATACCGGCCCTGAAAACAGCTTCTTCGGCATTGCCTCTGCGGTGATCGATCTCGATCAACTCCTCAAGAGCAGCGGATTTCAACCTGATCTTCGGGTCGCCGTTTCGATTTCCAGCCGTTCACATGATGACGGAGAGACGAAATCTGTTTTCAGGACAAATGCCGCTGTCGACGTCGACCCGGTGGTCATGTCGATTGATATCGGACACGACGCCTGGACCATTTCCGCGTCACCGCCACAAGGCTGGGGCCAACCATCTGATCACCTTGGTCTCTTCCGCGCCGCATTGGCGCTTCTGGCCATCATCATCATCCTTCCAATATTCTGGGTCGGTCACCTGATGAGGGACAGGCATCGGCACATTCTGGCCCTTCAAGACCGGGAGGACAGGCTTGAAACGGTGTCACAGCGCCTGCAACTGGCGCTGGATGCCTCGAAGGTGGGCGTCTGGGAATACGACTGCGAGACGAAGGCGCTATCCTGGGACTTGCGCATGCGAAAACTCTATAACGTCGCACCGGAGCAGGTCATTTGCCGATATGAGGATTGGCGCGATGCCCTTCATCCGGAAGATCTGGAAGGTGCTGAGCGAGTTTTTACCCAGGCCATCCAAGCGGAGGAACCGTACATAACTGATTTCCGTGTCGTCGGGCAGGACGGTCTTATCCGTCACATCCGCGCGCACGGGATGACCTATAGCACGTCCTCCGGTGGAAAACGTATCGTCGGGGCGAACTGGGATGTTACGGAAGACGTGCAGCTTCAGGACGAACTGCTCCGATCCAAACTTACTGCGGAGGCTCAGAACAAGGCACTTGAAGATGCCCGGTTGGTCGTAGAACACAACTCTTTGCACGACGCACTGACCGGTCTTCCGAACCGGCGCTACCTTGATCAGCAGCTTTCGCTGTCCGGCGCAAATGACGACTACCGGCCTTTAAGCCTGCTCCATATCGACCTCGACCGCTTCAAGGATATCAACGACACACTCGGACATGCAGCAGGGGACGAAGTGCTCAAGCATGTCGCTTCGGTGCTGCGAACTGAGGTGCCCGCCGAGGACTTCATCGCTCGGATTGGTGGCGACGAATTCGTCCTGCTGTCACGTCGCGATCCGGCGATGGCCAACTTCTCTCGCCTGTCCACACAACTCATAGAGGCGATCTCCCGGCCAATAGCCATTGAGGACCATGACTGCCGCATCGGCGCCAGCGTCGGCTTCGCAATACGTCGTCATGGCGACGAGACGCCTGAGCAGTTGCTCGTAAATGCTGATATCGCGCTCTATGAAGCAAAGCGCCGCGGCCGCAACCGCGTCGAGGCGTTCAACGGCGAACTGCGCCTGCGCACGGTGGAAGTTAAACGGCTCAGTGACGAAATCCTGCGCGGGCTTGAACGGGGCGAATTCAGACCCTTTTTTCAGCCGCAGTTTGATGCCTCCACGCTGGAGATCGCCGGCGTGGAAGCTCTTGCCAGATGGGAGCATCCAACCCGCGGTTTCATAGCACCGGATGTTTTCTTGCCGGTCGCAGAGAGCCTCAATGTCGTAGCTCGTATCGATGAGGCAATCCTCCAACAGGCTCTGTTCCAGGCTACCCGCTGGGAAGGCCAAGGATTGGACATACCGTGTGTATCGGTGAACGTCTCTTGTCAGCGCTTGCGAGACGAAAATCTCATCGCCAAGTTGAGGGCGATGAGCATCCGGCCGGGCGCATTGACTTTCGAACTGCTGGAATCAATTTCGTTCGATACGGCGGACGATGCGCTGAAGCAGGCGATCGAGGATATCAAGGCGCTCGGCATCGATATCGAGATTGACGACTTCGGCACTGGCCATGCCTCCATCATAAGCCTCCTTGAACTCTCGCCCAGGCGGCTGAAGATTGACCGGCGTCTGGTACAGCCGATTCTGGAATCCTCGGCACAGCAGAGCTTGGTGCGCTCTATAATCGATATCGGAAAAGTCCAAGGTATCGAAACGGTCGCCGAGGGTGTCGAAACATTGGCCCATGCGGAATTGCTGCGACGCTTAGGCTGCCATGTGCTGCAAGGATACGCTTTCGCCAAGCCGATGGCTGCAGAGGACTTTCTCGCTTTCGCCAAAGAACGCTCATGGATGACAGAGCGACATCGTCTCAGTCGATAGGTACATTCAAGCGCCCTTTGCGCCACGCAATCTTTTCTTTTGACAAGCGCCGCCCGTATGGTCTGCTCAAGCCCACTTGAGCCACATCGGATTAGCAGGGCGATCTGCCCGCCGGGCTACAGGCTGTGCTGCTTATGGCAGCTTTGCAGCGAAGACGGGAATAGCCAAAGCTGCAATCGAAATAATTGCGGACACCGCCAATTTGATGTGGCGGATTCTGCGCGTGCGTGTCCCAGTCCAGTCATAGCCCATAATCGACACCCTCTCTCCGGGCATCATACCCGGCGCTATAGGCAATGTCAGACAATTAGCTTGCGTGAAAATTTCCCGTCGCCGTAAGTCAAGCAACACCCGACAGCGAAGCGAGGGCTTAAGCTTCTGTGCCAGCCGATCGGAAGCCGCTGGAAACTGATCGGCAATATTTGAGTATTGCGCGCGATCCGTTTTGGGCGTTGATACGAGTGCGGGCGGGGTTTTACCTCCGACCTCGAAACGGACCACTGACGCCCCCAACCGAACCGTGGCCGCCCGCAACTTCTCTACATAACATCGAAAATCTATGGCAAACGGTCTCGGAACGGTCCATCCTGGGCGAGCGGACGGGTTTGGGATCATGCTCTTCAAATGGAGAATCGCGAGCGCATTCATCGCGCGCAAGCCAGCCGTCGCTCGAGGAAATCGACCGCTGCCTCCACTCCCGGGTCACACTTGATCGCACCTGACAAGCTTTGCGCCCTTCTCCGCATGACGGGATCATCCAATGCAGTCAGTGCCTTTACCAGCGTTTCAGCGCTCAGGCTGGCGCGCACCAATGGAGGTGATCCTGCACCGAGCTCAGCCACGCGTCTTCCCCAGAAGGGCTGATCACCGAAGAACGGAATGATCTGGGTCGCAAGACCTGCGCGAAGCCCCGCTGCGGTGGTTCCCGCACCACCGTGATGAACGACGGCGTCCATATATGGAAACAATTGATCGTGCGGCGCGCTGTCGAGGAAGAACACTCGGCCCTCGGCTCGGCCGGTGCTAATGGCCCCACCGCCGCTTGCAAGGACTCCTCGCTTCCCCGTCATTTGGAGCGCCTGAAGTATCATCCCGGTGACAGCCTCCGCGTTCAGCCCTGGCATGCTTCCGAAGCCGAAATAGACGGGCGGTGGTCCGTTATCAAGAAACTGCGCAAGTGCCGGATCTGGGGTCCACAGGGGCTCATCCAGGAACCAGTACCCACTAACCAGAACGTCAAGACCCCAGTCTTTCGGCTTGGGAAGGATCGCCGGGCTATAGGCATAGATCGTCCCTGCCTGAGGCGCTGGCCTTTCAACCGCCCATCCAAGGGAGCGCTCCCGCCATGTCTTAAGGTCACGGCCAAAAAGCAGATCAACCGCCTTCAGCACGAGTTTGTGGCTCAGCTGGTTGAAGGGACCCAGTGACGAAAACGGAAGGAGCGGACTGGGAAAGGCTTTTGTCGGGGTCAAACCAGGGACAGGGGACGCAAGAACATGTGGGATCCCGAGCGCTGTGGCCATATAGGGAGAAACAAGCGACTTGGGGTGGTAGACGATGATCTCTGGCGCGAAGCTCTGGACCGCTTGCCATTCGCAATCGAACAGCTGCATCATCAATGGGCGAATATGCTTGAGGAGCTTCAGCCCGCTGCTGAACCCTCTGCCACTTGCAATGGCGGCCCTTCCCTCCGGCGCATCAAGCAGTGTAAGAAATTCACCAGGCAGAGCGACGTAAGAGATACGGTGACCTTCCACGAAATCTTGAAACTGCGCCGGGGCAGCAAGCTGTACGTCATGCCCGCGTGCCAAGAGAGCCAGGGCAAGTGCGACGTAAGGCTGGACATCACCCCGGGTTCCGAGGGATTCTATTGCAACACGCATGTTTCCTCCATGCAGGTGCGGCTGCATCCGGGCCAGGCACGCGTCTGGTAGGCGGGTCCGTTCGCCCATGGATGGCCACTACGAGTTCGACACGCGGGCCGAAACCCAGTTCTCCGCGACGGTGACACTGGCCTGAAGATCCAAGTCTGCTGCGGCCGAACGCACATCTATCCAGTCGAGTGGTGGTTGTTCAAGCCGGCTTCTTCGTACGCTCTGCTGCCAGCCTCTGGAACCCTACCCGGGCTCGCCCGGCATCCTTGGCCTGATAGAGTGCAAGGTCTGCACGAGCAACGAGTTCCGCCGAGTTGTTTATCCTGGATTCGCCAACCCCTTATCTTTCTCGCGAAGAGGCCAACATGCCCGGAAACAATCTCCACGTTATCGCTGGAGGAGACGTTCGCAGCCTCTCCGACATGCATCGGTGGCTGATAAACGTGCGAGAAGACTATGCGATGAGTAAGGATCTCAGGGAGATCTGCGCCACGCTCGCCCGCGAACTCGAACTAGTGTTTGAAGGCACGATCATACCGGCGGACATCTGCAGAAGGCTCTGGTATCTGTTCAGGAGACTCGTCTGTGCTGCGGCCCCGTCCGAACGGTCGGGACATGGATCATGCGGACACGGGGAGCTCCTGGACGAGTTCAGCAGTTTTCACGGTATCGCGTCCCGCGCACTTGGCGGCGTAGAGCGCCTGATCTCCGATTTCCAATAGGCCTGAGAGGTCGCCGATCGCCCCTCGTTCCAGTGTCGAAACCCCGATCGAGACTGTTAGCCGTCCTTTGTCAGAAGAAACGTGCGGGATATCCAGCTCGCGAACAGATTGTACGATCCTTTCTGCGGTCTTGCGCGCCACAGTTTCCGTGGCTCCTGGTATGATGACTGCGAACTCTTCCCCGCCGTAGCGCGCAACCAAGTCGACACCAACTCGACAAGACGCGTGAAGGGCTTTGGCTAAAGCTTTCAGGAGACACTCCAGCCGCGATAGCCGAACTGATGGTCGAGATCGCAGCGGTAGGCCAAGCTTCCGACCTGGACATGGTACAAGCCGCCTATAACTGGATAGACGACTCCCGAAAGTCCAACGGCCCGCTGCGGAAGTAATCGCTCTACAACCAGATGCTATAGGCTTGCTAAATGCAGGCGTCTGCTGCATCTTCGACCCGCGCTCATTGTCGCCGCAATAGCGCGCCCCGCTGAAGCCCGTCAGTTATCTGACGGGCTTCTTCCCTTCGGATGGAAAAGCTTGACGAGCTACAACGACCGGCTGAACCCAATAGGCCACTGAAATGTCCATACGTGGTCTATTCGTATCAGGAGCTGTAACTTCTTCTTTCAATCAATCGAATAGGGTCCTTCCTGTGCCTGACTTTTTTAGACTCGGGCCTTGTTTTCTGATTCTGCCGCCTCAGCTCAGAGGAGCTTTGGACTGTCGCCGAAGTAGACTTGTCTCGACAGCAAGTGGTGATGGTCCGGGGTAACTTTGGTTCACCAGCCGAGGTGATCGAAAGTGGCGGACCCTCCGTTCCGTCTGAAAGAGTTGCGCACATTCTTGAGCGATCCACTGGATCGCTCTTTTTTTCCAAGACCGTCAGGGCCGACGGTATCTGATCGTGCTTCAGTCGGAGACGCTTAGTGAGCGGTCTGACAACAATTGAATCACTTGTTGCTTGGATCGAGGTTTCCCGAGCTGGAACCCCTGAAGGTGGTCACAACCGAGCTGCTTCAGAGTTTCACACTGTTCAGGTGTCTCGATGCCTTCAGCCGTTGTTCTCAATCCCTTATGTTGAGCCATCTGCACGATCGCCTGGACAAGGGGCAGCCCTCCGCCGTCGTTCATCCCATCTACAAACATCTTATCGATCTTGATCCGGTCGACATCAAGATTGAGCAGGTGGCCGAAGGAAGAACTGCCCTTGCCAAAGTCATCGATTGCGAACCTGACACCGGCTTTCCGCAACAGGGAGATCGCAGTCGCCGCACGTCCTTCCGCATCCGCCGCAACACGTTCCGTTATCTCGATCTCCAACCGATCTGGGGCGATGCCGTATGCCGCTAGCCTTGTGAGGACCCGCAACGGATAACCAGGGGCCATCAACTCTATGGCCGACGCGTTGACCGCCATTGTCAGGTCAGGAGAAGGCAGAGTAGCCAGTAGGGAACAGGCGTCTTCCAGAACGAACATTCCCAGTTTTTCGATCAGCCCTGCCTCCTCCGCAATTGGGATAAAAACCTCAGGTGATATCGCTCCCATGGCTGGATGTTGCCACCGGCAGAGGGCTTCAAATGAGACAACACGATTATCCGTAGCAGCATAGACCGGCTGATAGTGAACCGCGAGCTGAGTATGCGACTCCAAAGCTGTGGCAAGATCTGCAGTCAAGGCGCGTCTTCGATGCAGCAGCTCTTCCATATGAGCGCCGAACACTGCGAATGTGTTACGGCCTGCTGCCTTCGCATGGTACAGCGCAATATCGGCGCGCCGCGTCAAGTCCACCGCTTCGGCTCCGGGCGTCGAGATGCTTACCCCGACACTGGCTCCTATCGAGATGTAATTGCCGTTTAGGTGATATGGCTGCCGTAAATTTGCGACGATTTCCTCCGCTATTCGTGCAGGATCGTTGAGCTCACCGACGTCCAGCAGCAATGTGAATTCGTCTCCTCCAAGGCGGCTGATCAATGCGGCCGGAGCTACCTTAAGAAGACGATGCGCAACTTCCTGTATCAGAGCGTCACCGGTCGGATGGCCGTATGTATCGTTCACCGCTTTGAAGTGATCGAGATCAACGAAAAGAACCGCCACATTGTGGTTCGATATCGCGGACGCTTCCAACCGTTGTTCAAGTGAGTGGTTGAAGGTCGCCCGATTTGCCAGACCGGTTAACGGATCGTGCATTGCTAGATGCTTCAGACGGTTTTGACTGGCCACCAAGCTACAAGAGCGTCGCCAGTACGCGTGACCAACGCAGGCCATAAGGCTGAACGCAGACAAGCCAATTACGACGATGATCGGGAGAACTGCCTGGATGACACTTGATCCAGGGCTAAATGGTTCCCACTCGAAGAAGCCAATAGCAGCGCCAGATTTGGATCTCAAGGGAACCGTTGCAGTCTTCGTTCCCAGCGTGGCAGAGCGCACGAAGACCAAATTGCGAAACAGGTAATCCTGGGAGAGACGTTGCAGCAGTGTACCGTCTAAGTAGCGGATTGAGATGTGAAGGTTCTCGCTACCAGGTACCTGCGCAATATCGCCAGTATCCGAAATGATCGGCTTGACGCTCACTACTGCAGCGCGGCCTGCTATGTTCAAAAGATCGCTTTGGCCAATCGACAAGATAGTTGAGCTATCGGATGTTTCGCCCGCTTCCAGACGCGGTTTGAGACGCCGGATCAGCGGTGCAGCGGCTGCGACTATTGCCGGCGCGTCCGCGGACGCTTCGGGATGAGCTACAAAACTGTAGATGATCTGTTCGTCGCTAGCGAGTACCAGAGCTGCATCATGCTCAAAGTAAGTGTGCATCCACTCGCCAAGGTTTGACGCCATCCATTCCATGTCGCGTCGTTTGGTATATTCGACAGCGTCGTCCCAAACGGTCGCGCTCTCCTGATCGTGGGCGACTGAAATCGCCAGATTAGAAACCACAAGCTTCAGCAGTCTTTCCTGCCGTTTTGCCGCTGCTTCGTCAGCTTTTGTAGCCGCCAGGAACAGGGCACCCAGCAGCAATATGACGGTCACCACAGTGAGCATCAGGGGCAGTCCGAAGACAAAAAACCCTTTGTTCTGAACATAACGGAACATGGTGAGAACTCCCAGTTGCTGCAACGTAAGAGGAAACACATTATGGAAGAGTGAATCTGCTCGTGGTTCTCACCTCCGTCCGAAGGAGTTGCTGCAGCGTTCTGTTAATTTGCGATTGAACCAAAAGGCGAGTGTTCCCTCGGCCACCGGAGAGGACGCTCAATCCAAGCCTCTGCGGAAGCTCCCTCTTCACAAACCTGCCAATCACCAACCCGAGTGACTTTTTTTGGTCACCAACCTTTGGTGTTTTGCCAGTCAATCATCAAGGAATTTTCAGAGAGGCTGCTTCATGACCGTGCCCCTAACGTGTTATAGACGACAACTCACGAGCAGGATCGCCAGCTTCTCCGTCCTCTATGACCTTGAAGGGCTAGATCGAGAGACCTTGATGGCGGACGCGTCTGGCCAAGTGGCAAGCACCGCTTCGACGGTGTTGAGAAGATCGGCACTTTCTGGATTGAGGCACCAAAAATGTTGATAGTCGAAGATCAGCCTCACGCCGGTATGGCTATGGATCCACAAGACATCTGCCGCTGAAAACCGCAGATCATCATGTTCAAGCACCAAGCGCCGTCGGACGGGCTCTGGTGGGCTCGGCCAGGCTTCTACTCATCTCTTTCGGGCTGCCGCAGTATCACCATAGGTGCCGCCAACATGCACCACCATAACGGCTTCATGCCAAGCTCCATGAGGTCAAGCATTTCAGGCCGGCTGGTTGAATCCCAGACACTTTTTCGCAAGAGTTCAGGATCTGGGGTGTCCAGCACGACATTTTGCGATGGATGAAACGAGAGGCGGATGTCGAGTGCGCGAGCTTTCGCGCCCAGCGCGCCCAGTTCGTATCGACTATCCTCCACCATTGAATGGAAGTGCGGCATGTCAGGGTGCGTTGCATACGGAGCTAAGTCGGATGACATTCGGTACATGTTGATCCGCGATTGGACCAGGTAGTCGAGGATAGAGTCGACGTATTCGAGGGATACCTTGAGGTGCGGCTGGTTCAAAGCCCGTCGGCTGTCATTGCTCTTCAAGTCCGGACGCCCCATTCTCGCTCTTCGATTGTCCGTGCCTGATGTCCATAGCCTACGGCTCGAAAGCTTTTCTCGTCTCTGGGAGACCGCTCGCCTTGGCAAAAATAGCGATGCTCTCATCTCCTGTACGACCTGGTCTGCCACTTACGGGGAGTGAGGGCGTAAGTGAGGCCAAAGTTCCGTTCGCGCATTCCCCCGGTTCGGTGCTCCCAAGAGCATGTACGAGATTATTGACGAACGTCTCTAGAGGAACAATGCCATGGCAGCTTGGTTGGCTGATCCAGATGTTTCTAATTCCGAGGAGGTCCACATGCCAGACGATCATTTCCGCTCCAATGAAAGGCCTGCATCAATGATGCCAATGTCGGGCAACCGGCCTGCCGCTTCATCTGCTACGCAGGAACCGTCCCCCGCCTTGAGCGACAAAGTCAAAGAAGACGTGGGCGCGGCGCAAGAGACGCTGAAAATTGCCACCAGCAACGCTGCCGAGCAAACGAAGGGCGCCGCCTCCGGGCAGGTCAACTTCGCCGTCCGTCAGGTGCAAGGGATCGCGCGCGCCTTCGAAAAAGCAGGCGCCGAGCTCGAGGGATCAGATCAGGCCGAAGTGGGGCGCTACACCAAGCAGATCGGCCAATCCGTTGACCGGTTCGCAAAGAAGATGGAAGGCAAAGATATCGGCGAAATTGCCACCATCGCAGAGGGTTTCGGCCGCCAGCAGCCACTTGCCTTTCTCGGCATGGCTGCCATCGCAGGTCTGGCCGCGAGCCGATTTTTGACCGCCTCGGCGAACAGGACGACCGCTGGCTCGATCACTCCTTCTGAGACGTCACGTGAGCACGCAACAACCGGGGGAGCGAAGAATGTCTAAGCCATCGGAAAATGCACCCCTGTCTGAGCTGGTCAGCGGCCTCGTTGCGGATGTCACCGGTCTAGTGAGAAAGGAGATCGATCTCGCCAAAACCGAAGCGTCCGAAAAGTTGAGCTCCGCATTGAGCGGAGTCGAGACCATGCTCATTGGACTGGTTCTGGTGATTGGAGCAATCGGTCTGCTCCTAAGTGCGGCAGTCAGCGCACTTGCCGCCTTCCTGGTATCGCAGGATTTCTCCGAAACAAGCGCCAGCGCTCTGGCGTCGTTGATCATCGGAGTGATTGTCGCGCTTCTAGCCTGGGCACTCGTCTCACGCGGACTGTCGGCCCTGCGCGCGCGCAACATGAAACTGCCCCGGACAACAACTTCGCTTCGCCATGATGTTGGTGTTGTAAAGGAGAAAATCTAATGGATCACGTGCACGAAAAGACGTCGGAGGATATCCAGCGAGAAATCGATCAGGACCGCGAGCGCATCAGCCACCGGATCGACGCCATCCAGGAACGCATGTCCCCCGGCCAGCTTGTGGATGAAGCGATCGCCTATGCCAAGGGCAGCGGCGGCGCGGAGTATCTTGGTAATCTGGGACAGTCCCTTAAAGACAATCCGCTTCCCGTGGCTCTGATGGGTGTCAGCCTCGCATGGTTGATGGCGAAGGGCTCGACCTCTTCTGCGACATCGACCGCCACACAGGAACAGCCCGAATATCCGCTTTACGTCGCGCAGGGCCCTGTTCGTCGTCTCGGGCCTCCCGCCCTGGAGAACGGACAACGCTACAGCCACTTCACCGACACCTCCGGCAAGCGCTTGAAGGCGCTGACGGATGAGCGTGGGCACCGGGCCGGCCACTTCACAGACGAGGCCGGCAAATCCTACAGAGGCTTTGCTGATGCGAGCGGCAGTGCCATCACGCATATTGCCGACGAAACCGGGCGGCTGCTCGACGCGGCCTCCGGCTGGGCCCAGGAAAAGTGGCAGCATGCGAAGGAGGCGACAGCTCATCTTGGGACAAGTACTTCCAAAGCGGCTGGGTCCGTCTCGGCACGGGCGTCTGCCTCGGCAGGCTCGTTGCGAGATCAGACGGGACGATTGAACCAGGCTATCCTGACCCAGTTCCGAGACCAGCCACTTGTGGGCGGTGCTTTGGCTTTCGCAGTCGGTGCTGCGATCGGTGCTGCTTTGCCGCATACGGAGCAGGAAGATCACCTGCTCGGCGATGCATCCGACAGCACGAAGGACCGGCTGAAACATGAGGCCACGGACGCTGTTGAGCATGGCAAGGAGGTCGCCTCCGAGCTTTATGACCATGCCGCAAAGGCTGCCAGCGACAGCCAGGAGACGGTCAGGAGCCATATGAGCAATGTGAGCAGGCAAGAAAACACGACAGATCCGACGCCGCCGATTGTCAAAGTCAATCGAGGTGATGGGGAATAGGATGTGTTGACTATCGCAATCCGATCTATCTCACAGGTGGCTTGCGGGGGGACGCGAGATGGCCATCGGAGCTGGAGCATGCGACGTTGCACCCTGCTACGGCGCTAGGTAAAGGGAGTAGGCAACACCACAATCGAGGATTCTCATGGCAACTGGCACCATAAAATTCTTTGCTCAAGACAAAGGCTTTGGTTTCATTACACCCGATGACGGCGGACAAGACGTTTTTGTCCATATCTCTGCCGTCGGCTTCGGTGCCACTCTTACGGATGGTCAAAGGGTCCGATATGAGATCGGACAGGATCGCAAAACCGGGAAGACCAAGGCGGAGAACGTCGCGGTGATCTCAGAGTCCTAAAGCGCGAGCGTCGCGACCGAGGAGCAAAGATGTCGCGGCGCTCTAGCCCTGCTCGCAATCGTCCAGCGCAGGAGGGCTCCACGTCTTCTTAATTAGATACACGGATGAGTTCCCGCGTCTGTCTCGCCGCTTGATTGAACCGGATGCTTCGGTCCTCTTCAAACTCTAATCTGAACTATCCAAGTTAGATAATCCTAATCTTTTCATGCGATTTTGCTGGTCGCGGGTCACCAAGGTGCCGCAGCTCCATCTCCCTCGTGACGGGACCGAAGCATGCCGCAAAAGATCTCGATGTTCGCCTTGTCTTGGAAGTCTGACACAGACTCGCTCGCTGAATACCGTCCGCGTATCGGGGCTTTGATTAGCGCGCTTGGATCCGCACTGCTTTTCCCGTTCATTATCCTGCAGGCTCTTCAGGGACGATGGGGTCTTGCCGCCTTGTTCGCAGCTACGGCAATTATGCTTCTGGTGAACGTATGGGCCGTCAACAAGAGGCACAAGCCGTTCATACCCTTCGCACCTGTAGTCGCCGGACTGACGCTTGCTGTCTGCATTTCGGTTTGGGTGCAGGGTCACAATGGCGTCTTGTGGTCCTACCCCGTGTTGTTCATCGGCTTCTTCATTCTTGCCCGACGCTTAGCAAACCTAATCGGGTTGGCATTGATCCTCGGCGTCTCGTTTGCAACTTGGCAATCGATCGGGGTTTCACTTGCAAGCCGCGTTGCCACGACCTTGTTTCTCAATTTTGTGATGATCAATCTGGTCCTGAATGTGCTGGATCATCTTTATGAGGCTCTGACGCGACAAGCACTTCTTGATCCTCTCACTGGCGCCTATAATCGTCGTCAGTTTCAGAAACGGCTTAACGCTGCATGGGCCGCAAGCCAGCAAGGAGCATTTCTTCTGGTTTTCGACATCGATCATTTCAAGCGCATCAACGACGCCTATGGCCATGACGTTGGCGATGACGTTCTCAGGGCAATCGTAGAGTTGACGCAGTCGGTGAAGCGCCCAGAAGATGAGTTGTTTCGGCTTGGCGGCGAAGAGTTTGCTCTTCTCTTGCCCAAAGCTACTCCTGAACTCGCTTTGCAGATCGGCGAAGCTGTTAGGCGCCGGGTTGAGTCAGACCCACTCATCCCTCATCGAGACTCTGCAGTGACCGTCAGCATTGGAGTCGCTGGGAAACAGATCGCAGAGGGTGCCGATCGCTGGTACAAGCAGGCGGATCTCGCGCTTTATGCAGCCAAGCGCAAAGGCCGCAATCGGGTGGTATACTTTGACCTACTGAACGAGGTGCGCGACGTCGAGCCGGCGTCGCCTAGTATAGAGGGTGCCGAACGCACGAAAGTCGCCTGAAGCACCCTGGCGCCTTTCAGGGGAACCGTTTGCCGGTCAACATGGCCAGAAGCTGGTGTCTGCTGCGTATGCCGCTTTGAAAAAGATTGATCAGCAGCTTTGCATGTTTCTCCACTTGAGCAGAGTTCTCGCGATCTCCTCGAAGCTGGCATACCTTCTCGAGCACTGACTGCAACAGCGCCAAATCTTCAGGCCGTAGAGGAGACGCCAGTTTTTTGGCAACGTCGTTAATCATGATCCGAAAGTAGGTACGCGCTGTAAATCAGCAATGACTTTTTTTGGGTTTCGGCTTTTCGACTATTTACTGCAGACCTCTTGCTCAAGAAGCTGCATCGCCCGTGTGTGGCAGCCGCTGATTTCTCCGGGGCGTTACTGTCGCTCGTGGCAAAAAAGGCTTGCAAACAGGCGGCTCGCTCTGCACAAGCCGAATGCACTCGCGAAAGAAATTCTCCACTTCGGCATGATCTTCTGGAGCGTTTCGAAACAATTTCATGATGATCTCGGCGTGCCGTTCAGTCATCGCTCGAAGGAGCACTTGCTCGGCGCCTCTTCGGCTTGTTCTCGCAGCGGCATAGGCAACTAGGCCCTCATAAAACAGGAGAGCTTCTTCACTGGACTGCGGGAGCATATAGGTTCTCCTTTCTCCGCGGGAGCAATCCAGGAAGGCGAGAAAAGTTCCGCCTCGGCTCCGGCGTGCATGAGAAGTCTCTTTCGCTGGTTGATAAATGTCTGATCCCGAGTCCATCTCTGTCTTGGCGTGACGCTCGGTTGACCGGTCGTTTTTGCCGCGCGCCTGTTGGAGCGGGTGATATCGTGAGCGGGGCCCAAAAATGATTAGGAGCCGCCCTCACCCGTTCGTCAGTCGCGTTATGGAAGAAGTTGCCATTTAAGCCGCAGCTGATCCTTCGTCACCTTCTTTCAGCTGGATCTGGCCACTCGCTGCCATCCGTATTGCTTCTTGCGCCACGCTTCGCCGCGCGACCGCAATATCCCTTGGTTTGAAACCAATAACGCCTGACTGAAGCTCTGACTCGACCATCCGTCGTGTTCTCGGGCTGATCGAGCTCAATACACATTCCTTCAGAGCAGAGCTGGCACCTCGAAGTGCGAGGGTGAGAATATCGCTCGAGATGTCGTTCAGCAAAAGCGAACGGCTGCGCTGCGGCATGATCAGGATATCGTCAAAGAGGAAGATCTGTGGTCGAACCCGCTCCGCCGCGTCCTTGTTGATGATTTCTAGGGACTGCAGCAGCGTATCAACGACTTCCTTGTCGAGCTCGTTCATCATCTCGGCGACCTTACGAGAGCCTGCGGAGTTTCGTTCGACATCGATCTCAGCGAACAGCTGGTCCAAACGTTTCTCGACAATCAAAGCTGCCTTGGGGCTAACACCTTTCAAGTTGATTGCGCGATGCATGATATCCGCTCGGCGGCTTTCAGACAGCTCCATCAGCACCTTCGCACCGAAGGATGATGGAAGCATGGAAAGGATGTAGGCAGCCGTCTGGGGATGTTCGCGAAGCAGCATCCGCCCGATCGCGCGCGGATCGGCGTCTTTAAGCCGCTCCCAAACCGAGGCCTGATAAGCCTGAAACGCCGCTCGCCTTCCAAGCAGCTCATCGACTTCATCGGGAGTTAGACCGTCTTCGAGAATGCTCTCGATTACTTTCGCATTGTCCATAAGACCGGCACCTGCTGTAAACAGTGCCTCGAATTCTGCGACAAGGTGATCGAGCTCATGGGGCGGGATCGTGCGAAGCTTTTGCGCAGACGCAATGATGGTCTGGAGCTCAGACTGGGTGAAGTACTTGAGGAGGCGACCCGCGGTCTCTTTGCCCATGGCCAACATGATGGCCGCTGCCTTGTCCGCCTGGGTCAGGGGCTTGTCTGATAGCGAGTGGCTGAAATCATCGAATGCGAGCGCCATTTCCTGTCCTCCGCAATGATCTTAACCAAATGATTTTCCGGAAAATCACGCTCTGCCAAACGAAGGCGGCAAGCGCTAACAGCTCGGACAGTCAACATGTTGCAGATTGCGCGAACCTTGTCCTGGTCAAAGCGATCGTTTTGCAGAACCAGCCCGCGCCATTGGACAAAAGGTCCTCAAAGAAAAACCCGCCACACGGCGGGTTATCAGGTAAATCTCGCCCCTGGTGGAGCTCCACGGGTTCAATGCCCGCCTCATTTTCTTCGTCCTGACGCGGAGGTCTTTCACGAAAGAAGCCGGTCCGTACGCGGCACTGATCGGACCGGCGAGCTGAGGTCGCTCATTCTCGATGATAAAGCCCGGAGATTACCCCGAGGTTACGTCCGCTGCGTTCTCGAAACAGATTTGATGCTAGGCGCAGCCTGGCGCTCAGGTGTTCAGAGCGTCCTTCAATGCCTTTGCCGGCGTGAACACGAGCTTCTTCGCCGCAGCCACCTTGATGGTAGCACCAGTTGCTGGATTACGCGCGTCACGTTCAGGCGTATGCTTGACCTTGAACTTGCCGAAGCCTGGGATTGATGTCTCCGAACCGGATACTGCTGCGGCGGTGACGGTCTCAAAGACCGCTTCTACCACAGTCTTGGCCTGAGCTCGGGAAAGTCCGTGTTCTTCAGCGATCTTGGCGGCGATTTCGTTGGTGGTGGTCATTTGGGGTCCCCTCGTTTGATGACGGCCAACTGTTCACCAGCGTCTATGACTTGTCACGCTGAAGCAGCGGCACAAGCTACATGTCCACAACAACAAGGCGCTTTTGGACGCTCAATCCCTCACCACCAATAGTGTCTTTACCAAACTTGCTGCCGTCGCCCGGCGCACAGAACCCATTTATCACGCCGCTATGCCCGCGGTCCGACCTAAGTTACGATCATTCACTCGCCCACCGACTTCGAAACCTGCAATCAGGTTGAACAAATCTTCTGCCTCTTTCGCGAGCGAATGGCTCGCAGCGGTCGACTCCTCCACCATGGCCGCATTCTGCTGGGTGCTCTGATCGATCGAGTTGACAGCCGTGTTGATCTCCTTCAACCCAACCGCCTGCTCGCGCGCAGCTTCGACGATCGCCGCGACATTCGCGCTCACGGCCTGTACCTGGCCGACGATCTTCTCCAGAGCCTCACCCGTTTCGGTGACAAGCTGAACGCCATTTTTCACCTGGTCGCCGGATTTGCTGATCAGTGCCTTGATCTCCTTGGCCGCAGTGGCGGAACGTTGAGCGAGTTCCCTCACCTCTTGAGCGACAACAGCAAAGCCCTTCCCCGCATCGCCCGCCCGAGCCGCCTCGACGCCAGCGTTAAGGGCCAAGAGGTTGGTCTGGAATGCGATCTCGTCGATGACGCCGATGATGCTGGATATCTCGGTAGCCGAGGTCTCAATGGCTTGCATCGCTTGGACAGCACGGGAGACGATCTCGCCTGATTGTTCGGCCGAGCGGCGAGTGTCACCCACGAGCTTGCTCGCCTCCTCTGCCCGTCGGCTGGAGTCAGCAACGGTCGTCGTGATCTCCTCGAGCGATGCGGCGGTTTCCTCCACGGATGCGGCCTGCTGCTCCGTTCGCTTCGACAAATCACCGGCAGCTGATCGGATCTGGGACGATCCAGCAGCTATCGCCTGAGCATTCTGACCAACTTGACGCATTGCCTCCTCCAATCGCGCAACCGCCTGATTAAAGTCGATGCGCACGGGATCAAGACGTTCGGCAAACACGCTATCAATCCGGAAGTTCAGCTTGCCGTCGGAAAGCCGCCCGAGAGCTTTGCCGATCGTATCCACGGCGAAACGCACCTCAGCGGCTTCCTCTGCCTGACGCCTTTCGCGCTCAACCCGTTCCTGCTCAGCGATGGACCGGTTGGCATGGGCTTCGGCTTCGAGACGGAGCCGCTCAAGCGCGTTCTCCTTGAAGACATTGACTGCAGCAGCCATCTCTCCGAGCTCGGTTCTGTCACCCACATGAGGGACGTCAGTATCGAGATCGCCGGAGGCAAGCCTGCGCATCGTCCTTGCCATGTTGATCACAGCGCTCGAGATAGACCGTCCGACCGCTGTTGCGAGGACGATCAAGATTAAGACCATAGCTGCCACGGCGGTAAGGACAACCAGTGTTGTGCGGTCCGAAGTGGCAGCGCTTTCTGCCCTGATCAACGAGACCTGGGCTGCAACTTTGGAAGTGAAGTCGATCAGCTTCGGCTCCAACACAGCGAAACTCTCAGACAGTCCTTTGCGCAGAGCTCCTTCCTTTTCGGCCGCCGCCACATAAGCGGTGAAGGCGGATCCGTAAGATGTGAGCGGCTTGGCGACTTTCGCTTTGCTGTCCTCACTGCCAAAGGCTTCTGGTGGCAGTGCTAGGAGGCGCGCCAATGTCTCCTGATGGCTTGCCAGGTACTTCGGATCACGGCGTAAAATGAAGTCCTTCTCATGACGGCGCAGGGTCAGCATCTCGACCATTGCGATGGGGCTTGCACCCTCCTTCAGGCTCTTCTCCACCTCATGGACAGACGCTCTCAGAGCCCCCTCCAGCCCCTCCGAAGGTGTCAGCCCGAGTTTCCGGTTCGCATCGGCGACTTGAGCAAATGCGGCCATGTAGGCTTTGTAGCCAGCCATAATTTCATCGATGAGGCCGGAGAACGCAGCCGTGTTGCTGTTGGCCTGTAGCGCGCTGATCGTCTCCTCAGCTTTCGAAGCAGTAGACTGGTGCTTGGCAACAGACTGCTCGTCTTTGCGGATCAGGAAATCCTTCTCGTGACGACGAAGCTGCAGGAAGATACTATCAAGATCGCGCACCGTGTCGTTAACCGCCACGAACCCATCAATCTGCGCCTGCTGTCGATCAGCAAAAGTCCGATCGGTAACAAACAACCCACACACAGCAAGCAAGCTGACTACAGCCACAACCGTCAGAAGCACCGTTCGATGCGCAACCTTCATTTTCCGCAGCATGTCATTCATCTCCGAAAAGGTTTATGACAGATTTGTGACAAACTTTAATTTAGAAATCATGAAAACTTCGGAACGCCAGCGACGTTCATTGAACAGCTGGGGCTACGCGCGGCGGTCGCTAATCTGAGCTTTGTACTGTCATGCTTTGTTGACTGCTGCAGAAGTTCCATGCTTACTTTTCTTGTGCGTGCCGCACCGCCGCGAATGCACGCGCACCAGAAAAAGCCCGCTCTCCTCGTAGCGGGCTTTTTAGTTGGACCGAGACGCGGACGGTGTATCAGGTGGCAATTCGGCGCCAGGTCGGCCTGGACCTAACGAGGTGCCGCCTTTGATCAGCAGGTCGTTCAAACCTTTATGCTCAGCCAATGCCGTCTCAATTGCCGTTCGGGTCAGAAGCGTTCCTGCATTCCACTTCTCGCTTGATGCCGCCGGGGGGACGCCGTACGGTCCTGCCGAACGTTTTGTTCCCAAAGCATCGAACTCGGCGGACGGTTTGAATGAAAAGCATTTTGCCGACGCGTGCGCAAAATTTCGCCACTCTGGTCATTGCTGTCGCCTGGCTTGGCTACCTGTTGCTTGCAATTTCCTGGGCAGCACAATCCTACCGTAACACGATGAAAGCCGCCGAAGATCGTGTCAGCTCGTCGAGCCTAGTGGTAGCTACTCACGCGCAATGGGTCACCGAGTTTGCAGGACAAGCCACGAGACGCATTGCAGACGTGGCACAAGGCGAGCAGTCCCGTTACCGAGACATCGTTGAAAGCGTCGAAAGCGCCGTTCTCGGACTTCCAGGAAGCGTCAAGGTTTACATCGTCGACGCAGCCGGGAACACCCGCTTCTCCACTGACCCAGATGTGAAACCCGTCGACATCACGGATCGCGGCTACTTCAAGAAGCTTAAAGAAGGTGCCCCGGACTACGTCTCCTCTCTCCTGATCAGCAGGTTGAACGGAGAGCAGATCTTCGTCTTCTCAAGGCGACTGGAAAAAGACGGCATCTTCGACGGTACTGTCAATCTATCGCTATCTGTTGAGATCATGAAGCCGATCTGGGATGCCGTTGATCTTGGCGGCGATTTCGCGGTCAGCTTCATTCGAGACGACGGGCAATTGGTCGCGCGATACCCGAAGGCGGAGAAGCCGCTCGACATGAGCGGTTACGTCCTGTTCACGCGCTATATCAAGGAGGCACCCGTCGGAACCTACGCCTCGGAGGCTTCGCCTCTTGACGGCGTCCAGCGCATCGTCGGTTTCAGGAAGGTGGAGGGCACCCCGTTCGTTGCGATTGCAGCTGGTGATCTCACCTTGCTGATGCACCCGTTCTGGCGGACCGTCACAATACTCGCCATCGTCACCGCTCTTGCCTGTTTGGCTTCGATCAGCGCCGCGTGGCGTATTCGATCACTGGTCCGCGTTCAGGAGATGCAAAGTACTGCCTTGGCCGCGGCGCTGGACCGCAACCAATTCCTGCTTCGGGAGATCCATCATCGGGTGAAGAACAATCTTCAATCCGTCATGTCATTGGTCAGGCTTCATCTCGCGCCCGGCGAAAAGTCACAAGCGCTGACCGACAGGATCAGGGCGATGGTCGAGGTCCATCAACTGATCTATCAACACGACAGCTATCTCGCAATCGACGCTGCTCTCCTTGTAAGGGCTGTGACAAAAAGTGTCGTGTCGTCGTTCGGCAGCGGTGTAACGCCACAATTCGATCTTGAGCCTGCCGAAGTCTCCAACGATCGAGCAACTGCCCTCGCCCTGCTTGTCAATGAAGTCTTATCGAACAGCTTGAAGTACGGGACCGTGGGCGTCGAGGAGCCGGAGCTTCACGTCAGCCTGCAAAGCTCCAATGACGCAGGATATTTCTGGCTCCAGGTGAAGGACAACGGGCCCGGTTTCGACAGCGCCACAATTGGCAGGGGAACAGGCACAAAGCTGATCGAAGGATCCGTTCGACAGCTCGACGGTACCTTCACGCTTTCAAGCGACAATGGTGCAGTGTTCAAGGCACACGTCAGATTATTTGATTAGGCGCGGGCGACCGCACTGTCATTGTGCAGTAACGGATCTGGGGGAAGAGCGTCCAGCTTGTGTTGAGCCGCGTCCGCCTGCAGGAAGTAAGCATGGCTTTCATGACAAGGATAAGACGACCAGAAGAACCGGGCCTCCGACCGGCCCGTGATGCCTCCAGTTAAAGTTCGTCGGCGAGCCAGCGCTTCAACTGAG
This sequence comes from Rhizobium sp. Root274, assembly GCF_001429245.1. Classification (GTDB taxonomy): domain Bacteria; phylum Pseudomonadota; class Alphaproteobacteria; order Rhizobiales; family Rhizobiaceae; genus Allorhizobium. Next base: position 94,144 of record NZ_LMJE01000011.1, on the reverse strand, counting down.
CAATGTTGTCTTCGTTCCGGCGATATAAGATTGTGCTCCCTACCCTGCGGGAACTCAGCAAGCCCGCGCGCTGCAAGATCGCCAGATTTTGAGACGCGGACGATTGCGAAAGTCCTTGCCATCCAAAACGGCCGGCGGGCACGCCACCTTCGGCGTCAGCAGCGCTCAATCCAAAGGATCGCTCCGGCTCCTTCAGCCACGTCAGAAACTCCATCCGTCCTGGATGGGCCAACGCCTTTAGCGCCTCGTGGATGTCGAGTGGCCGCTTCATGCGAGTGTCACCAGTCAGCGCTTTACCAGGCCGGCTTCGGTCAACAGTCGGAGCACCAATTCATCGCTGCAGCAATAGAAGATGGACTGCCTGTCTCTACGAGCCCGAACAATGCCCGCCTGACGGAGCTTGCCAAGATGCTGGGACAGCGCAGACTGGCTGGTGTGAAGGTCAGCCGCCAGCTCGTTGACGGTCCATTCCCGCTTTATGATCCGAAGAAGTACCTCAAGCCTGGTCGGATTGGATAAGCTTGTAAACACTTTCGCCGCATTCTCGAGGGCATTATCGCTTTCAGTAAGACGGGATTGAGGCTCTAACTTCATCGCTACAACGGTCATGTTCACGTTTCCCAGAAGCCTTAAATCATCCCATCTTAATTAGTCAAATATGGTGAGCGGCCGGTTAACGTAGAGTTGATCCAGCGTTATCGCCGCCCTTGAGCTGCTCAGATCGTCCTTTGATGGATGAAGAACAAAAACTGTCTCGGCCAGCAGCTTTCGCGGCATAAAGGGCTTCATCACAGCACTTTAATAGCTGCTGAGGATCGTTGACGGCTGCGCTCGAGGCCGCCAAGCCGATCAAACCGTGACAGGACCTCTCGAACCCGCGAAATGCGGAACATCTAGCATTCGAACAGCGGCTGCGAGGCGGCTGGCAACGTCATGCCCCCCGCAACCTCAAACGTTAAGGTTAAAATTGCTGCGAGCTCAGCGCCTCCACAGCGGGCGACAAAGTCGAACGCAGCTCGGCAGGCGGAAGGACCCCTGTGACCTGACGCAGCACTGGATCCCCGGCAGGATGACCATAGGTGTCGTTATAGGCCTAATGATCCACTTGATTTAAGAGGAGGGAAAGCTTCTGCAAGCGGCGGTCGAAGATACGCGGGTACGCAAGATCAGTCACCCGTCAAGGTGCCACCCTTCCTCCGAACGCTTAACCCGAGCAAGTTCCTTCCTTAATCTGCATTCTTCGAGAACTGTAAGAGATATTGGATGAGCCCGAGGCTAAACCTGGGCACACAAAGCCCAAGATTTCGCCTCGAAGGGGCTCCTTCTGATATAACTTGAGCAGTGGATGCCGCCCCTCTGCGGCGTCGCAATCGTTGCAGCACGCCACAGAGGTAGGCCTCGCCCCAGCATGGCCTTCGACGCATACCTCCGCAGCGGCTCAGGCTCCAACGGCGACCTCAAGCTTGTTCTCTGCTTTGGCATTGATGGCGGATCCTGATCGTTTGCCCCGCGAATTCAGCGAAATCTTAACAAGAAGCGTGCTCATCTAGTTGCTCAGAGGAGACAAAAACATGCGCGCATTCTTACCAACCATTCTCTGCTTACTTCTCCTAAGCTTTCCTGGCTTTGCAACGGCTACCGAAGCGCCATGGGTGACAGCAAAGGCAACCGCACAAGTTGCCTACACTGTCGATAAGACAAATTGGGTCCCGCTTCGAAAGGGCATGCATGTTCCGAACAATGCATGGTGGAGTTGCCCCATAAAAACCGGACAGGATCAGATTTCTGTTTGACGGTTTAAGAACTCGCGCGGTGACCGATATCCCAAAGCCTTGTGCGGGTGAAGCATGTTGTAATGCTCGAACCACAAGGGCAGTTGGGCGATGACGGTTTCGGCGTTCGGAATGGGGTTGACCGAGACGTAGTCGCGCTTGAATGTTTTGACGAATGCTTCGGCCATTCCGTTGGACTGAGGGCTGCGGACCGGCGTCGTGCAAGGCTCCATTCCGATATCCCGCAGCAGCGATTTCGTGTCTGCCGCAATAAAGCACGATCCATTGTCGGTCAGCCATTCAATGGGCTTGGGAAGGGTATTGATGCGACCGAAGCGGTTCTCGACGGCGGTGATGACAAGGTCCTGAACATCTTCGCTCTTGATGCCCTCAGTGGTGGCAACATGGGCGATGGCCTCGCGGTCGCAGCAGTCGAGCGCAAAGGCCACGCGGACCTTTTCCTTATTGTCGCAGCCGATTTCAAAGCCGTCAGAACACCAACGTAGGTTCGAGTGCGCCACAGCCACACGGCCGTCATGGCGACGGCTATCTATGGCTCCGGTATGGCGTTGGAGAAGCAGGTCATGCACCTTCATCACCCGATAGACGCGTTTGGCGTTCGGCCATGGACGGCTTTCGCTGCGGGCTTTACGTCGCAAGATCGCATGAACCCGGCGGTATCCATAGGTCGGCATCTCGGAGATGATCGCTTTGATTTCATCGACGAGATCATCATCCGCCAACGGCGGCCGACCACGGGCTTTGGAGGAATGCTGTTTCACTCGCTCTGCCATGTTTGACCGGGCGACACCAAAAGTCTCGCACGAAAAAAGATAAGGCGAACGGCGGTGCGCCTGCGAAGGACGACAAGAAAGAAGGTAAAGCCGGCGGCAAGAACAGCGATGGCGACCATGGAAAGAACGGCGGCCGGGGTAAGAGCGAAGGTGATGGCAAAGGCGACCGCGGTGGGAACGGTAATGGTGGTGGCAAAGGAGGCAGCGGCGGTAACGGTAAAGGGGGCGGCAAGGGTAGCGGTGGCGGTAAGGGCGACGGCGGCGGTAACGGTAAGGGCGGCGGCAAGGGAGACCATGGCGGTAACGGTAAGGGAGGCGACGAAGGTGACGGGGGCGGCAAGGGTAGCGGTGGTGGCAGTGGACACAGCGGCGGGGGCGGTAAAGGAGGAGACAAGGGGAACGGCGGCGGTAACGGTAAGGGCGGCGGCAAGGGAAAGGATCGCTAGAGCGGTTCCACCTCTCGCGCCATCTACAGCGCGTAGCGATTGCCAATATCTTGGCTAGCCAGAGCTTGACCGACTTGCTTTCGCGCCTGCTCGGCTCCCGCGCTCTACAATTTTGGGAACGTCACGGCTCAAGGCGCACTCACTTGGAGCGAATCTCCGGTCCCAGCGAAGGAGCTCGATGTCGACGACGTTAGCCGAACGATAAGGGTTTTCAAGCAATCCGGGAGATCGCGTTGCGGGAGAAGCAATTCATCAGCCATATCAGCCGACGCATCGAGCTGTGTAGGGTTGCGAGCGTGAAGCGTTCGAGCGCGGGCGCCAATCGACGAAACATCCGCTCGTCTCAATCTGATGATTACTGTAGGCGTTGCATGTTCTTAGTGCGAAGCTATGCGCGGCTGTTGCTCCGCATGCTTACCCCATGTTGTAAGACCAGCGTTGCCATCACCTGCAAAACCGCATTAAGCAATGGAATACTGTCCTCGGCGACACCAAGTGACTTCGTTGCGCTCCATCGCCTGCCCACCGATGCATATCCCGGAGCCAGGACGACGGCTTTTGCTTTTAGAGCTTCCTACCTCGCACACACGAGTTAGTTTACCACTTCCGAGGCAAACTTCTTATCTGGAGGAAGAACCAATTGAGCAACCAGGATGACAGCGGAAGGGCGCTTCTTGCGCTTATCGATCGCACAGAGGTACTTTCGAAGCAGGTGCTGGCTTTGATCAATCTCAACGCTTTATTGCTTCGGGAAGTCTCATTAGCTCAACGCGAGCCGCTGGAACACTTCGCTAAGCTCGAAGCCGAAATTGGCGGTCTCGGCGAAGCCATCGCCATGGGAACCCGTGAATTCACCGATGTTCCCGTTTCCTCCCAGGCTATCACCGAAGTCTTCGAGCAGGTGCTTCGACAAGGTCGAGCGCTCGTTGAACACGCGCATCAAGAGCGTCAAACGCCGAGGTAATCGCCGCAGCTTTCCTTGATCGCCGTTCTGCGCTAACGCGCAGACGAGCCATGAAGGAAGGCCCTAACGACTTTTCTTGCCCGTGGGTGCGCAACGCGGGCCGCTTTGGCCGGCCCGCGTACGTCACCGCGTCCGGCGGTCAGAAGTCCTGCCACTGCTCGCTCTTTAAAGCCGCGTTGCCTCGTGCAGCGGCGGCGACGTGGTTGACGAGCCGACGTGCCGGTGACGCCAACGGAGGGTAGGTGGAACCGGTTTCGGTTTGAGCCAAGCTTGAATGCGGAGCGCTGGTCTCGAAGCGACCGATGAGCTGGAAGAGAGCGTCGGCCTCTTTTGCCAGCGAGTGGCTAGCAGCAGTCGACTCCTCGACCATGGCTGCGTTCTGCTGGGTGCCCTGGTCCATGGTGTTTACCGCGGTGTTGATCTCTTTCAGCCCCGTCGCCTGCTCTTTTGCTCCTTCGACAATCGCCGTGACATTGACGCTTACTGCCTGCACTTGAGAGACAATGCTCTCCAGTGCCTTGCCCGTCTCGGTCACCAGGTGGACGCCGTTCTCGACCTGCTCTCCTGATTTCGAGATCAACGTCTTGATTTCCTTGGCCGCTGAAGCAGAGCGCTGCGCAAGTTCGCGAACCTCTTGCGCAACCACCGCAAACCCCTTGCCGGCTTCGCCCGCTCTGGCTGCCTCGACGCCTGCATTCAATGCTAGCAGGTTGGTCTGGAATGCAATCTCATCGATCACGCCGATGATATTCGATATTTCGCGAGACGACGACTCTATCGCCTGCATCGCATCAACCGCACGTCCGACAATTTCACCAGAACGTTCGGCAGCCAGCCGTGTTTCCTGCACTTGCTTGCCTGCTTCTTCTGCGCGTCGGCTGGAGTCGGACACAGTGGTCGTTATCTGTTCGAGCGCAGCTGCCGTTTCCTCTACTGAGGCTGCTTGCTGTTCGGTACGCTTCGACAAGTCCTCTGCAGCCGCTCGGATCTGGTTGGAGCCGGCCGCAATGGCCTGCGCGTTCTGACCAACTGTGCGCATCGCATCCTCAAGTTTGCTCACGGCTTCGTTGAAATCGAGGCGAACCTGGTCCAGCCGTTCGGCGAACGAAGTCCGGATCCGATAGTTCAGTTTACCCTCCGAAAGCTGGCCCAGAGCATGGCCGATGCTGTCGACAGCAAATCGAACTTCAGCCGCCTCTTGTGCTTGCTGACGTTCTCGTTCCAGACGCTCCTGTTCGCTAAGCGAACGACTGGTTTCAGCCTCTTGCTCGAGCCGAGCCCGCTCCCTCGCATTGTCACGGAAAATGGCGACCGTTGATGCCATTTTGCCGATTTCGTCTTCCCGGCCCTCGCCATAGATCTGTACTTGCAGGTTGCCGTTGGCTAAATCCGTCATGGCCGCAGTGATCGAGTTGACCGGTCGGATGACGCCGCGCAATACGGTCCAGACGGAAAAGCCTGCGAACATGGCTCCGACTGCCGACAGCAAGATCATCGATTTCGTGAGAAGAGCGCTCAGGTCATTGCCCTGGACGAGGTTCTGTTTTGAGACATCAATCTGCAGGTCAATGAGGCTAGAGATGTCTGTTCCGAGGGGATCGATAGTCGGGTAGAGTTTCCCATCGGCGAAATCGGCCAATGCGGAGCGGTCTCCCGTGTCAAGGATCCGGCGAAGCTCTTCGACGCCTTCGTTAGCCTCGGCGCGAACCTGCGCGAAGTGATCAGCAATCTGGCGCTCCTCACTCGTCAGCTCAGTTGCCATATAGGCTGTCCAATGGTCCTCTATTATTGCAAGGGCTTCATCGATACTTTTAAGTCCATGCTCCGCTGTGATTGCGCCCGAGCGAACCTTGTGAGCAGCATCGACGATAGAGACGGCATAGCCGTCGCCAATTCGCTTGAGTTGCTCCATCGGAACCACTCGATCTTCAACGATCGAATTTGCGATCTCACCTTGCTTTTGCATGGCGTAGAAACTGAAGCACGAGATCATGACGAGAGCTGCCGTCATCAGAGTAATGCACGCAAGTAGCTTGAACTTGATAGTCATAGAGTCCCCTTCCCACTTGAACCAACAGCTGTCAGGCTCTCGTTGTCCGTTGAACCGCTTTCGGTTTAGAATCCTGATCGGATCTCTACACCGTCTCGCCCTTGGTATGTCGCAAGAAGATTAAGAGGAACTTGTTTAAACTTAGCTTAAATTCACCGCGTTTTGCTTATTTTATCGGCAAATGCCTGACAGTTGGCGCCGTCCGCTGCGTATCCGAGTGTGTTCGAGCGTAGTCAGCGCGGGAGGCGTATTCCCGGTATACCTCTTGAGACATCCTCAGTGAGACACTAAACGGTGTATCATTTGGGTTGATTTTGCGCTTATGAGACGCTACCCATTGAAGGTCCAGAACCTAATGAGACGTTTCATGGCAATTTACGGATATGCGCGGGTCAGCACCATCGATCAGGATCTGGCGATTCAAGAGGCGGCTCTGAAGGCGGCCGGGTGCACGGTCATACGGGCCGAAAAGAAATCCGGATCGAACAAGCAGGATCGGAAGGAGCTCAACACGCTCCTGGAATTCATGCGCGACGGCGATAGCTTGGTCGTGACGCGGGTCGATCGGCTGGCACGGTCAGTTGGGGATCTTCAGGACATCGTACGGCTGCTCAAGCAGAAAGGGGTGACGCTGAAGGCGACGGAACAGCCGATCGACACGAGCTCGGCGGCCGGCAAAGCTTTCCTCGATATGCTCGGCGTATTCGCTGAGTTCGAGACGAACCTTCGTAGAGAACGACAGATGGAAGGCATCGCCGCTGCAAAAAGCAGAGGAGTCTACAAGGGCAGGAAGCCCCATGTTGATATTGCTGAGATCCGCCGACTGAAATCCGACGGGATGGGACCAACAGAAATTGCCAAGACGCTGAACATAGGCCGGGCGAGCGTGTATCGCGCCCTTAGAGAAGCCGCATCATCGTAGCACGAGATGGCACCGCCGTAAGCGGAAATAGCGCCTGGCGTTCAGCGTGCTGCTTCTTCCAACAGCCATTGCGCCAGGTTTTGGAGCAACGACGATTTTCGATATCTCGGCCAGACAAGATAGAAGTTCGCTTGCCCCTGAAGCGATCCATCCATAGCCTGGACGAGTCGACCTGCGGTGACATCACGAGAGACGAAGTCTCGGTTGGTGAGTACGATCCCCTGTCCTGCTATCGCAGCTTCAATGGCGTGGGAGGTCTGACTGAAGCTGATGCCCTTGAAGGCGGCGTTGGCTCTTCCGAGGTTCCGCTCCACGAATTCAGGCCAAAATTATGGGCGTCGTGGAGAAGCGTGTAGCGCTCCAGTTCCTCGGGTGTCTGCGGACTGCCGTGCTCCTTCAGGAGGCTCGGACTGCAGACTGCAATAATGTCCTGTTCGAACAGGAGTTCGGCCGAAAGTCCGGGTCCGAACGGCGGTCGGCCATATCGGACAGCGAGATCGACGCCATCCACCTGAAAGCTGGATCGACCGGCGCGACGAACTGGCCGAACTGCTCACCGACCAGGACATCGAAACGCTGCGCCATCTGGTCAATGAAGGCATGGGCGAAAACACCCTGCGCGCGCTGACCTCCGACCTCGCCTATCTGCAGGCCTGGTCGCTCGCCGCGACCGGCGCTTGCCTCCCGTGGCCTGCGCCCGAGGCGCTACTGCTAAAATTTGTCGCCCACCATCTCTGGCAGCCGGAACAGCGCGGCATCGATCCTCACCACGGCATGCCAGCTGATGTCGAGCGGAGCCTGCGCGAGCAAGGCTTCCTTCGCGCGTCCGGGCCGCATGCGCCCGACACCGTGCGGCGGCGACTTGCCAGCTGGTCGACGCTGACGAAATGGCGTGGCCTCACCGGCGTCTTCTCGTCACCGTCGCTCAAGTCCGCGATACGCCTCGCCGTCCGTGCAACGCCGCGTCCAAGAAAACGCAAGAGCGCCAAGGCGGTCACCAGCGACGTTCTGACCAAAATGCTCGCCACCTGCGGCACAGACAGCCTTCGCGATATCCGTGATCAAGCGATCTTGATGGTGGCCTTTGCATCGGGCGGTCGCCGTCGCAGCGAGATTGCCGGTTTGCGCAGGGAACAGCTCACCGCCGAGCCCCCCATCCCCGTCGAAGGCGGCCCTCCCCTCCCCTCTCTCGCCATCCATGTGGGTCGCACCAAAACGTCAGGCGCTGAACACGATGAGGTCGTTTATCTGACGGGCCGGCCCGTGGATGCGCTGAACGCCTGGCTTGCGGCGGCGAAAATCGAAGGCGGGAGTATTTTTCGGAAGGTCGATCGTTGGGGCAACATCTCGAAGCGGGCGTTAGAGCCGAGTGCGGTCAATGCGATCGTTAAGCAACGGGCAACGCTGGCTGGGCTGGAGCCTGGGGAGTTTTCTGCGCACGGGTTGCGGTCGGGATATCTCACCGAAGCGGCCAACCGCGGCATTCCCTTACCCGAAGCGATGGAGCAGTCGCGGCATCGATCCGTCCAGCAGGCGTCGAGCTACTATAACAGTGCGGCACAGCGAAGTGGCAAGGCCGCCCGGATGCTCTGAAGACCGCGCTGGACGAAATTGAAGACGATGACGGATAGGGTATCCGTCGGAGGGCTTGATTCAGATCCTCCACTGAATAGCGTAGCGCTATTCTACCCTCGAAACCTGCCATGTAGGACTCCAAATGGCCTCCTCAAACTTGCAACGGCTTGGACTGGCGGACAATGGGCTCGTCACCGAGAAGGTTGCCATCCTCGTCGGACCCAATGGTTCCGGAAAGAGCCGCTTTCTTCGCGAACTCGCGATCCAGATCCGTGGTGATCGGGATCTGGCGATCATTTCCAATACCGCCCATGATCGCTTTTCCGGCATGAGGGGGTTGAAGCGCATCTCGGCCGGCAGAGGCAGCAGGTCTCCAAAGAGCATCGTCAAACGCGCGATTGGAAGGACCATCGACCAATCTGACTCACGATTTTGCCAGATCGGCGCGATCCTTGAATACTGCGGGTATCGGCCACGGTTGGGGTTTCTCATCGACCAGACCCGTACACGGCATATCTGGACCCAGCAGATTTCCTGTTTGATCCAAACGACTACGACGCCGTCGTCGCATTCTAGCGCCGGCACAACCCGGAGGAAATTCTCTGGATCGGCCAGAGCGAATCGGCGTTGTCGTTTTCGTTGAGTCGAGAATTCGGAGCTATCCTCCGCAGCGAGGATAGCCTTCGCCGGCTTGGACGCATTCGCGGAATCCAAGTCTTTCTCGAAAGGCACGATGGCGAAGTCATCGAGTTGCTGAACGCCAGTTCGGGCGAGCTCGCACTGATCTCCTCCCTCGTGTTCTTGATCAGCTCCATTGGTCAGGAACCGGTTATCCTGATTGACGAGCCCGAGAACAGCCTTCATCCCCGCTGGCAGCGGCAGTACCTCGAGAAAATCGTCGCTGCAGTCTTTTACCGCAACGCCACGATCGTCGTCGCGACCCACGCGCCTTTGATCGTCGTTGGAGCTCTTGGTGCGTTGCCCGATATTGTCTCTGTGTTTCAAGTTCAAAATGGTGAACCGTCCGCACTGAATCTGAAGGAGGCCAAGGACACTGCGGCCAACGTGGAAGGCGTCCTTTGGCGCGCTTTTGATGTGATCACACCAGCCAGCCATTTCGTGAGTGAGGAGATGGTGGGTGTCGTTACGCGGGTGGAACGCGGTGAGATGACACGCGATAGCGCAATCGCGCTCGTCAACGATATGGCGATCAAGAGCTTCGACGAAAGACAACGGAAGTTTTTCAAAGCAGTTGAAGACCTGATCGGGCAGGTCGACGAACAGCTGCACGGGATCGACAAGAGCGATGGCTGACCGCTATTTGCCGGCGCTTGACGATTTCCAGCTGAGTGAGGAAGAAGCTGCGGCGGTCGGGAAGGCTTTGGGAACAGATAAGCCCTGGGACTGGGAATCCGAGGACCAGAACGAACTGCAGGCGCTCAAAAGCGCGAAGGACAAGATCCTCGCCTATCACCTCGCGCGCCATGGCGGAAATTGCTGTTATTGCCGCCTGAACCTAAATGGTGCAGGCCCGTACATGACCGATCGCGAGCACATCCTTCCCAAGGAAAAAGCGATCTATCAACCATTCAGCTATGCGATGTGGAATCTCGCGGCCGCATGCAAGCGGTGCAACATGCAGTTCAAGCGTAGCGGAGACGGCTTTGTCGTAGACACGGACGATTCAACCAAGTTTCAAGACAGCGATAACTATCGCTTTGTGCACCCGAATTTCGACGCCTACAGCGAGCACCTGATACGGCTCGAAGCGCAGGTTGACACCAAGAACATCGTTGTGTTCGTGAAGACGGCCGGGAGTGAAAAGGCGATCTACACGCATGACTTCTTCGCCTTGCATGAACTGCAGGTCGATAGTTTCGACAAAGCGCAGGGTCTTGAAGGGGAAAGTCCCGAGACGGAACTTGCTGCCAAGGTTCGTGGGCTTGCGAAGCAATTCGATCAGTAGCGGAATTTCGGTTACATGGACCGCTTCAGGTGGCGGGCCTTTCGCAGAAGTACGTGATCCGCGGATCATGCGACAAGAAACTCTTCTTCCAGAATCCCGTTCGAAAAATGATTGTTTTTCAATTGTTTAAGGCTGTGGTCAGCTGACCACTAAAAAGATGCCCTCGGCGCCGTGTGCCCTGAGGGGCGGGGCTATGAGGCTGACTTCTTCAGGAAGCATCATCACCGCCCCCATCCCTGAACTCGTCCAAGAGGTCGCGGACAGCCGCATGCGTTCCACCGCCGATCTCCGGCCAGATCGCACCGCCGGGTGCGCCGCCCCCCAGTTCTCAATACCGCACACGCGTCCCACCAGCCCCCGACCCAGAGAGCTGGAACGACCCTGCCCCCGTAACATACGTTCATTTTCAGCTGCTTGGGACTGTGGTCAGCTGACCACAAAGAAAATTGCCCAGATGCTTTCATGGTCGCGCCACCCGCATCTAATTTCGAGTTCGGGCTCATTGAAGCCTATCCAGCTTGCAAACTCCCCTGCCCGTTGGCCCTCAACAACGCCATTATCATCGGACCAAGCGAAAACTCTCCTCGTTCCGTGCGCCTTGTCAGATCCCGCAGATAGCCGCCAGCCGAGTTGATGAAGTTTGCACGCTCCAGGATGCAAGCGACAGCCGCGGCCGCGTTTTCCGGGCCCATGGTATCGCAGGCCTCCTGATAAGCCGATGGGCTTATCTTCAGCATCGATCGAACGACCACTGCGGCCGCCATCAAATCGCGCCAGTTTCCGATTGCGCCCCCCGGCCCGTAGTCCGATATCATCGGGCATGCCTTCAACACCACACCCAGCGGGAACGCCTTTATCACCTCACTCTTTGGCCGGCGGATTTCGCTCGGCTTCGCCCTCTGCTCATTTCCAGAGCTAGGTTCAAGTTCACGGATGGATTCGGGATTTGAATTCTGTATGTGCCGCTCATTGTGAGCACCATTGGTGCTATTATTTTCGGAATCTTCCTGAACTTCCAGCCGATTGACTATCTCCTCGCGCAGCATCTCCATTTCGTCAAGGATCGTCGTCACATTGGCAAGCGTCGGAGCGCGCGGGATTCTGCCCACAAGCGCTACATAGATGTCCTCGATCGCTTTCCAGTCGCCTTCGGCCCCTTCATCCATCGCGGCCGTAATTAGCTTGCGGACATCGCGCCGGCAGATCGTCAGGTTCTCCTTGGCCTTCCTGAACGCCGCTCTGTTGGCCATCACCTGCTGCGCCATCATCGCCAACTCTTCGGACCGTGCCAGGAGCGGCGACAGGTCGAAACCGAAGGCGCTCTCGATCCGGCCCTCGCCGTCCTTACGGGCGTAGCGCTTTCCATTGGCGCTATCCTTTCGGACGATTAGGCCTGCTTCCACCAGGATGGCGATATGTCTGCGCAAAGTCGCGCCCGCCATCGCATGTGCTCGTAAAGCAAGTTGAGCATTCGAGGGGAAGACAATCAGTTGGGCGTCTTGGCGCAACTCATTCTCAGGATAAAAACTCAAAAGCGCGTCAAGAACCGCGAGGCTATTGGACTGAATCCCGAGCAGTTCCATGGCGGCGGAGGCGTCTCTGAAGACTTTCCACTTATCCGCTGCCTTGCCTTGTTTGATATCGGCCGAAGCCGACTGGCGCCGCACGAGCGCAAGCGTCATCGGCCGCCGCCCGAATGGCGTCGTCACACTTCCTGTCTGCATCGTCTTTCACCTTTCAGCAGGCAAAAGAAATCAGCTCACCAAAACGGCGCCAAAGACTCTTGACGAAGATTCGAGGAAATGCGATTCTGTTCGTGCTAAAGAGACAGAAGGGCTTCCACGACGGCAACGTTGAGGGGGCTCTTTTCTTTTGCGGGTTAGTCTCCCTGTTTCTGTTGATGCTTTGCACGGTGTGCCTGATAGAGCGCCGGCAAATGTTCGAGTACGAAGGCGGCAAAGTCTGGCGTCGCCTTCCTGTCGATCGTAATCTCCAGCTTGCTCTTGCTCTGTGTCACCTGCGCAAGTCTGTCCCCATCGGGGGTCGACATGACGTCGGGAAGCCCGCGCGCAATACGACGCGGCTTGAGATGGCCTATAAGCGCCTTGAACCGGTCTGCCGATGGCAGCGTCTGCACCTCTGCTGAGGCCGCAAATTTGATCGCGTCCGACGGCGAAGCTGCCTTCTCGACCAGTTCTGCCAGTTGTTGCCAGCTGGGTCGTCCAACTCCTGGAGCAGCCCCAATGGCATCGACCAGTTCGGAGGGGAGGGCGTCGACAAGAAGGAGCATCTTCGACAGATTGCTTTTATCGATCGACATTGCGGCAATGACGATCTCTCGCGAGAACTGCTTATTCAGTCGATGCGCGAACCGCGCCTTTTCGATGAAGGTGAGATCCTCACGCTCATTGTTCTCCTGACCCTGCGCGACGACGAGTTGCTCGTCCGTCAGGTCACGAACGATTGCCTTTACAGGAAGGCCAAGATGTAGAACCGCGCGCAGTCGGCGGTGGCCAAAGGCCACCTGATATCGGCCTGGCTGTTCGGGATGAGGTCTCACCAAGATCGGGACCTGCTGCCCTTGCTCGCGGATTGAATCAAGGAGGCCGTCAATGTCCCCCTGCATGCGATCCTGCACGAAGGAGGGCTCGATAGACAAAGCGTCCAGTTCCACCACGGCGTGGCCCTCTGCAAGCCGCCGCTCAATCTCCTCCGCGCGGCCAAGTCGATCGTTCTGCTCGCGTAGCGCGTTGCCAATGTTTGCGGTCAGCTTCGTTGACGGGTCTCGCTCTTTTCTCACCACCCCGAGAAGCGGCATGGAGCGGCTCTTTGCAGTCCGGCTCTCTGCTGCGGGCGTTTCGGGTGCGTCTGTCGAGACTCCGAGGATGTGCTTGCGGCTCATGTCGGTCTACCCCATGCTTTTTTAATCAGGCCTTCGATTTCGTCGTTGACCGCGTTCATGGCTTCCAAGGCTCGATCATAGGTCGAGCGCGTGAACTGGCTGCGCTCGACTTCGAAAAGGGTCTGGTTGGTTAGGCCGGCGTCCGAAACCGCCGTCGTCTTAAGCATCGGGAAATTGAGAACATTTTCACCAAAGATCGACCGAAGATAACCTACCATCTGGTTTTGCGGTCCATCGCTTGGTTCGAAACGCGTTATCAGGTAGCGCATCCAATTGAACTTGAACTCGGCCCCGGCGTTCTCAATTTCGCGTAGCAGGTTCGATGTCATTGCCAGGAACTGGTTCATGGACATCACGTCCAGCATCTGCGGATGCACAGTGACCAAGATGGAGGTTGCCGCCGTCATTGCCGACAGCGTGAGGTAGCCTAGCTGGGGAGGACAATCGATAACGACAACGTCATAGTTATCCGCGATGTCTTCGATGACTTGACTGATCCGACCGTAGAAGAGCGTATCGCCTTCCTTTCGCTTCATCAGCGCACGCGGCGTGTCGTGCTCGAATTCCATCAGTTCGAGATTACCGGGGATGAGGTGGAGATCGGGAATATAGGTCCCTCGGACCACTTGCTCGACCGGTACCTGCTCCTCATCATACCTGATGGCGCCGTAGAGAGTTTCGTTCGGACCCACGTCTGTTTCTGGCTGACTACCGAAGAGGGCGGAAAGGCTTGCCTGGGGATCGAGATCGATTGCCAGAATCCGGTACCCGCGCATGGCCAGATACTGTGCGAGATGCGCGGCGGTGGTCGTCTTACCCGACCCGCCTTTAAAATTCATCACTGAAATAACCTGAAGCTGCTCACCGTCTCGGCGATGCGGCAGGTAGCGTCTGTTCCCGCGGCCGACCTGGTCCATATGCTTGCGGATTGCATGGATGTCTTCGATCGAGAAAGTCCGCCGACCACCTGGGCTCATGGTCAAGTTCAGCTCTGGCATTTCCGAAGCAGTCTGCCTTAAATAAGACTCACCGACGCCAAGCAGCTTGGACGCCTCCGATGGCGCAAATGTTCGAATGCCCTTCTCGGAGGTCGGAGGGAAGACCTTGAGATGATGTGCTTGAAGTTGGCTAGAGAGGGCGTCTGCATGACGCTCCATCAATGCGGTCAACCCTTCAAATACGGGCGCTGTTTTCGCGGCGTTCTTCGCCATCTCAAAACCCATTTCTTGCCAGTGGCGATATTTTTCGCGAAACTTCAAAAGTTCCGCCACTGGCAATAAGCGTCGATTCTGAATTTTGAGCAAGAGCTTTTTGGTTAACGAAAGCTTAACGCCCAAGAACGAGCGCGTCCAACTCAATCAATTTTTAGCTGTAGAAACATTGCCTTAGAAAGCACGTCACTCCCACAGGTTCATGGTCTGTTTTACTGTGAATCCTACAACCGGCCCAACCGAATTGTTGCGGGAACAAGGCTGCTTTCGCGGAAATGGGGACGGTTGCCTCGCGACTCACTCCAATCGGGCTTGTAGGATCCTACAACTACCGCCCAAATCTGTTCCGTGCTGATTTCCCCGCCGATCAATATCGACGGAGAAATTCATGCAGGTTCTCGCGATCTCCACACCGCGAAATGTTTACGAAGCTCAGCTCCTCCACCGCCATCATCAATTGCGTGCACGCGTTTTCGCCGAACGCCTCGGCTGGGAAGTTGACGTAGTCGACGGTCAAGAATCGGACGCCTTCGACGCTCTTCTGCCGACCTACATCCTCGCAATTTCCGACAGTGGTGCCGTAACTGGGTGCGCGAGGCTGCTCCCGGCTCTTGGCTCAACCATGGTGACGAGCGTGTTTCCATCGCTTCTTCCGAATGGGCAGCTGAATGCACACGCCGCGATGATCGAGAGCTCCCGCTTTTGCGTCGATACGACCCTGGAAGCGGGCAGGGGCGACGGCTCCATCCATGAGGCGACCCTGACCATGTTCGCGGGCATCGTCGAGTGGTGCATGGCGAACGGCTACACGGAGATCGTCACGGTGACCGATCTCCGGTTCGAGCGGATCCTCGCGCGTGTCGGCTGGCCCCTGCAGCGGCTGGCAGAGCCGAAAAAGGTCGGAGTGACGATGGCTGTCGCCGGGATTCTTCCCGCGAATGCCGACACATTCCTGCGTCTTCGGCCGACCAACTACCGTTCCGAACTCAGCACCGTCAGCCAAGCAGCGTAAGGAAGAAATGCAGTGAACCAGCTTCGCTCTCATCCTCGACTTGTCCGCAAACTCCAGGAGGCGCTCGGCGATCAGCTTTGCGTCGCGTTGGACGACGCAACGGTCGTCGAGATCATGCTCAATCCGGATGGAAAGCTCTTCATCGAGCGGCTCGGCCACGGCGTGGCGCCCGCGGGCGAGATGTCGGCCGCGGCGGCGGAAATGGTGATCGGAACGGTGGCGCATGCACTCCAGTCGGAGGTCGATACCGAGCAACCGATTATCTCCGGGGAATTGCCGATCGGAGGTCATCGCTTCGAAGGATTGTTGCCTCCGGTCGTCGCCAAGCCGGCCTTCACCATTCGCCGTCGTGCCTCGCGCCTGATCCCGCTTGACGACTACGTGCGCGCTGGCGTGATGACCGAACACCAGGCCTCGACCATCCGTAGCGCGATTTCGTCCCGTCTCAACATCGTCATCTCCGGAGGCACCGGCTCGGGCAAGACGACGCTCGCCAACGCCGTCATCGATGAAATCGTCAAGTCTGCCCCGGAAGACCGCCTCGTCATCCTGGAAGATACCGCCGAGATCCAGTGCGCGGCCGACAACGTCGTTCTTCTACACACCAGCGATACCGTCGACATGGCACGGCTCTTGAAGAGCACCATGCGGCTGCGTCCGGATCGGATCGTGGTCGGCGAGGTACGCGACGGCGCTGCGCTCACGTTGTTGAAAGCATGGAACACGGGCCATCCCGGAGGGGTGGCCACCATCCATTCCAACACGGCAATGTCGGCGCTACGCCGCCTCGAGCAGCTAACCGCCGAAGCCAGCCAGCAGCCGATGCACGAAGTGATCGGGGAAGCGGTCGATCTCGTCGTCTCGATCGAACGAACGCCGCGCGGGCGGCGTGTTCGCGACGTCATCCAGGTCGAGCGCTTCGCGGGCGGCCAATACGAAATCGAATCCGACAAGCTTACGGAAGAACAGGAGGCGCGGCATGTCGCGTAGAAACGCAGTCATCGCCGCGACTTTCCTTGCGGCGCCTATCGTTCTCGCTTCGGTCGCGCCGGCGCTTGCAAGCTCTGGCGGCAGTCTTCCCTGGGAGGGACCGCTGCAACAAATCCAGGAGTCGATCACCGGACCGGTCGCCGGCGCCATTGCTCTTGCAGCGGTCGCCATCGCCGGCGGCATGCTGATCTTCGGGGGCGAGCTGAACGATTTCGCGCGGCGGCTCGTCTATATCGTGCTCGTCGCAGGCATCCTGCTTGGCGCCACCAACATCGTCGGCCTGTTTGGAGCCACCGGCGCCTCGATCGGACTGCCGAACGAGCAGGCGACCTCCATCGGGCAAGCTGAGGAAGGGGAGGGGGCTCATGGCTGAGTCCCTGTCCGGGCTGCAGCGCAACCGCATCCATCGCGCGCTGTCGCGTCCGAACCTCCTGATGGGCGCGGACCGGGAACTGGTGCTGATCACCGGTCTTGCCGCCGTCATCCTGATCTTCGTCGTTCTCACGTTCTATTCAGCGCTCTTCGGCGTGGCCGTCTGGATCGTCATCGTCGGGCTTCTGAGAATGATGGCAAAGGCGGACCCAATGATGCGACACGTCTATATTCGCCATATCTCCTACAAGCATTACTACAAGGCGACTTCCTCGCCGTGGCGTCGGTATTGAGGGGAAGGCATGGTCGCTCTCAAACGCTTCCGGGCCACCGGCCCATCCTTTGCGGATCTCGTCCCCTATGCCGGCCTCGTCGACAATGGCGTGCTCCTGTTGAAAGACGGAAGCCTGATGGCCGGCTGGTATTTTGCCGGCCCGGACTCCGAAAGCGCTACCGACTTGGAGCGCAACGACCTGTCGCGGCAGATCAATACGATCCTGTCGCGGCTTGGATCCGGCTGGATGATCCAGGTCGAGGCGGTTCGTATCCCGACATTCGATTACCCGACCGATGATCGCTGCCACTTCCCTGATCCCGTCACACGCGCGATCGATGCCGAGCGGCGCGCGCATTTCGCGCGCGAGCAGGGACACTTCGAGAGCAAGCACGCGCTCGTCCTCAGCTATCGGCCGCTCGAGTCCAAGAAAACCGCTCTCAGCAAATACATTTACTCGGACGAGGAGAGCCGCAAGAAGACCTATGCCGACACAGTCCTCTTCATCTTCACAAACGCTGTGCGCGAGATCGAGCAGTATTTTGCCAACACCCTTTCGATCCGGCGCATGGAGACGCGCGAGGTCGCCGAGAGGGGAGGGGAGCGGGTCGCCCGCTATGACGAGCTGCTGCAGTTCGTCCGCTTCTGCATCACCGGCGAGAACCACCCGATCCGGCTGCCGGATGCGCCAATGTATCTCGACTGGATCGCCACGGCCGAACTCGAGCACGGGCTGACGCCGAAGGTCGAGAACCGCTTTCTCGCTATTGTGGCGATCGATGGATTACCGGCAGAGAGCTGGCCGGGGATCCTGAACAGCCTCGATCTGATGCCGCTCACCTATCGTTGGTCTTCGCGCTTCATCTTTCTCGACGCGGAAGAGGCGCGGCAGAAACTCGAACGCACCCGAAAAAAGTGGCAGCAGAAGGTGCGGCCATTCTTCGATCAATTGTTCCAGACGCAGAGTCGGTCGGTCGACCAGGATGCCATGACCATGGTCGCCGAGACTGAAGACGCCATCGCGCAAGCCTCCTCGCAACTTGTCGCATACGGTTACTATACCCCGGTCATCGTCCTGTTTGATCATGACCGGGAGGCACTGCAGGAGAAGGCCGAGGCCATCCGCCGGCTGATCCAGGCGGAAGGTTTCGGAGCGCGGATTGAAACGCTCAACGCCACCGATGCCTATCTCGGCAGCCTTCCGGGTAACTGGTATTGCAATATTCGCGAGCCGTTGATCAACACCAGCAATCTTGCCGATCTCGTCCCTTTGAATTCCGTATGGTCAGGGAGCCCGGTGGCGCCGTGCCCGTTCTACCCGCCGAACTCGCCACCACTGATGCAGGTGGCGAGCGGCTCGACGCCATTCCGACTGAACCTCCATGTCGACGATGTCGGTCACACGCTGATTTTCGGCCCAACTGGTTCGGGCAAGTCGACGCTGCTGGCGCTGATTGCAGCGCAATTCCGGCGATACGAACGCGCCCAGATCTTCGCCTTCGACAAGGGGAACTCGCTCCTTCCCCTGACCCTCGCCGCGGGCGGCGATCACTATGAGATCGGTGGGGACGCTCAAGACGAGGCAAAGGCGCTGGCCTTCTGCCCGCTATCGGACCTTGCGAGCGATGCAGATCGCGCATGGGCAGCCGAATGGATCGAAATGCTGGTCGCCCTGCAGGGTGTTACCATCACCCCCGATCATCGCAACGCGATCTCGCGCCAGATCGGATTGATGGCCAGCGCAGCCGGGCGATCGCTGTCGGACTTCGTCAGTGGCGTGCAAATGCGCGAGATCAAGGACGCGCTTCATCACTACACGGTCGACGGCCCGATGGGTCAGCTTCTCGACGCGGAACAGGACGGCCTTTCACTCGGTGCGCTCCAGACCTTCGAGATCGAGCACCTGATGAACATGGGCGAGCGCAATCTCGTGCCCGTGCTGACCTATCTATTCAGGCGGATCGAGAAGAGGCTTGATGGCTCACCGAGCCTGATCGTCCTCGACGAAGCCTGGCTGATGCTGGGCCATCCGGTGTTTCGCAGCAAGATCCGCGAATGGCTGAAGGTGCTGCGCAAGGCCAACTGCGGCGTCGTGCTTGCCACGCAATCGATCTCGGATGCCGAGCGTTCGGGGATCATCGACGTGCTGAAGGAATCCTGCCCGACGAAAATCTGCCTCCCTAATGGCGCCGCCCGGGAACCCGGAACCCGCGAGTTCTACGAACGGATCGGCTTCAACGAGCGGCAGATCGAGATCGTTTCGAATGCAATCCCTAAGCGGGAATATTACGTCGTCACGCCTGAGGGCCGGAGGCTGTTCGATATGGCACTCGGCCCCGTGGCGCTCAGCTTCGTCGGCGCCTCCGGCAAGGAAGATTTGAAGCGTATCCGCACGCTCAGTTCCGAACACGGCCGCGACTGGCCGATTCATTGGCTCGAAATGAGAGGAGTTCACGATGCCGCATCGCTGCTCAACTTCGAATAGATTGGTCGCTGGTATGGCGGCGGTCGTATTAACGATCGGCGCTGTCATGCCCGCGGACGCCGGCACGGCCACAGGTGCTGCGACCGAATGGACGCAGGTCCTCAATAATGGCGAGCTCGTATCTCTTGTTGGCCAGTCCGGCGAGCAAATCCAGAACCAACTCACCCAGATCAGCCAGCTCGCGCAACAGATCGAAACGCAGCTGAACATCTACCAGAACCTGCTCCAGAACACCGCTACCCTTCCCTCGCACATGTGGGGGCAGGTCGAGAGCGACCTCAATCAGTTGCGCAGCATCGTCGACCAGGGCCAGAGCATCTCATTTTCCATGGGCAATGCCGATGACGTGCTGCAGCAGCGCTTCCAGAGCTACTCAAGCCTCAAAACCAACCTGCCAGACAATGCTTCTTTTTCGACGACATATCAGTCCTGGTCGGACACCAACCGGGACACGATCGCCAGCACACTGAAGGCGGCAAGCCTGACCTCCGAGCAGTTCGACAGCGAGGAGGGCACGATGTCCTCGCTGCGGTCGATGTCCGAGACCGCCGACGGGCAGATGAAAGCCCTGCAGGTCGGTCACCAGATCGCTGCGCAACAAGTCGCGCAGATGCAGAAGCTTCGCGGCCTGGTCTCCCAACAGATGACGATGATGGGAACCTGGCTGCAGACCGAGCAGACCGACAAGGACTTGGCGCAGGCGCGGCGGGAGAAATTCTTCAACGCCGAGGTCAAGAGCATTCCGGAAGGTCAGAAGATGGAGCCCCGCTGGTGAATCGCGCCGTCGTCATTGCCTTGCTCGTACTTGTTGCCGGTCTCTCGTCTGCTGCAACGGTGCTGGTCATCAACATCGGAAAAAATGGCAAACCTACGCTCACTGAGGAGCAGCATGCCGTTCGCGAAAAGTTTTTTGGCTCAGACAAGGAGTTGCCGCCGATCAAGGATGGCCAGGAGATGCGTCCAAGATGGTGAAATCTAATCTTGAACGGTCATTCCTGATCGCGGGCTTCCTTTGCCTCGTCTTTGCAGCTCCCGCCTTCGCTCAACAGGGACAGGTGCTAACCGAACTGGAAAATCAGGTCTCGACCGCGGCGAAAGGGTGGGAAACCACCATCATGGATGCGGCGAAATCTCTTTTCTGGATCCTGGCGACCATTGAGGTGGGCATTGCAGCCGTCTGGCTGGCGCTTCAGGCCGCATCGCTTGATAGCTGGTTCGCGGAGCTTGTCCGGCGGATCATGTTCATTGGCTTTTTCGCCTTCGTTCTCACTCAAGGGCCAACGTTTTC
This sequence comes from Rhizobium sp. Root274, assembly GCF_001429245.1. GTDB lineage: Bacteria > Pseudomonadota > Alphaproteobacteria > Rhizobiales > Rhizobiaceae > Allorhizobium. The sequence goes on along the minus strand of NZ_LMJE01000011.1, from coordinate 73,121 downwards.
CCGAGCGGTCGTCGACAGCCTCTTCCAGATCGGCGCCGGCGGTGGATCGGCGTCGCCTGCCGAAGTGTTCGACGCCGGCATTCGGGTTGCCTCGCAAATGTCGCAGCAAGCGCAATTCGGCGTATTCGAGGATAATGCGCTGGCGATCGCGGCCGTGCTGGCGATGGGTGTCGTCGTCATCTGCTTCTCGCTGGTCGCAGCAATTTTCGTGTCCGTCATGGTCGAGATGTATGTCGGCCTGCTCGCGGGGATGATCATGCTCGGGCTCGGTGGCTCCTCCTTCACGAAGGACTTCGCTGTCCGCTACCTCGTCTACGCCTTCGGCGTCGGCATGAAGCTGATGGCGTTGGTTATGATCGCGAAGATCGGATCCGAGGTCCTCATGGGTCTGGCAAATGCGCCAACCGCCTCCTCGGACCAATTTGTCACGACGCTCGCCATCGCCGGAATCTCGGTCGTGATGTTCATCATCGCCATGTACGTGCCGAACATCATTCAGGGTGTCGTTCAGGGCGCCTCCGTCTCGGGCGGCATGGAAGCAATCCGTCACGGTGGGCAGGCGGCATCTTTCGCGACCGGCGCGGGTTTCCTCGCGGCCGGTGCGGCGGGCGCAGGGTTCGCGGCGGCTCAGAGCGCGCGAGCCGCGGGTTCATCCTTTGCAGGTGCGATGCTCCGAGGTTTCGGCACAGGGATGGGGTCAGCAGGAAAAGCGGCGGGCTCGGCCGCCAAGGAGAAGGCCATCGGCTCTCCCGGCGCCTACGCCGGGTCGATACTCGGTCTTGCCAATTCCAAGCTCGATCAGGCGCGCAGTGGGCACAGCGGACCAAAGCCGCCTCCCGAACGCAAAGACTAACAGCAATCAGAAAGTGATCGATCGATGGCAGCGAACCGCGCCCCCGAAAACCCGTATCTTGCCGCGCGCCAGGAATGGAGCGAGCGATACGGCTCCTATGTCCAGGCAGCCGCCGCATGGCGCATCGTCGGCATTCTCGGTCTGACCATGGCCGTCATCGGCTTTGGCTATTCGATGTATCTCAGCACTCAGGTCAAGCTGGTTCCCTATATTGTCCAGGTCGATAAACTGGGCACGGCGGTGACCGCGGGCTTCCCCGAACAAATCGAATATGCGGATGTCCGGGTGGTGCGTGCCACACTCGGCAACTTCGTGACCAGCTTCCGATCGATCACGCCCGATGCAGTGGTGCAGAAACAATATATCGACCGGACTTACGCACTCCTCAGAACCTCCGATCCATCGACCGAGAAGATCAACGCCTGGTTCCGCGGCAACTCACCTTTCGAGAAGGCGAAGTCGTCGACGGTCGCCATCGAGGTGAACAACATCGTGGCCCTCTCGAACCAGACCTATCAGATCGACTGGACCGAGTACGAACGCGACCGCAAGGGCAAGGAAATCGGCACGCGCCGGTTCCGCGGCATCGCGACGGTCACGCTCACCGCACCGCAGGACGAGGCAACCATCCGCCTCAATCCGATCGGTCTTTATGTCCGGGATTTCGACTGGACAGCACAGCTTTAAGGGCAGGGGATTTTTCAATGCAAAGAACAGGATTGATCGCGGCCGCCGGCTGCCTGGCCGGACTCGTTCTCGCGAGTGGCGCTGAGGCGCAGAGCATGACGAACAACGAGGTGAAGGGCACGAACATTTCGAGGAAGTGGCGCGGCACATCAGGCCTGGTCACGACCGGTCCCGACGGCAAGGTCATCTTCCTCTTCGGCGAAACCCAACCATCTGTCGTCTGCTCGCCGCTGCAAGTCTGCGATATCGAATTGCAGGGAGGAGAAATCGTCCGGGACGTCTTGGTTGGGGACACTGTGCGTTGGAAGGTCGAGCCTGCGACCTCGGGCGCCACGGGCGGCCAGGCGATACATCTGATCGTCAAGCCGTCGGAACCCGGTCTTGTCACCTCGATGGTGGTCACCACGTCGCGGCGTACCTACCACATCCAGCTCAAGTCCCATCCGAGCCATTATATGGCGCGCGTCGGCTTCGAGTATCGCGAGGACGTCTCGACCAAGCTCGCCGATATCAATTCCCGGCTAGAGAGCGGCGGCATTCCCGGCACGGCGCCCGACAAACTGAACTTCTCATACTCCGTCAGCGGGAGCGCGTCCTGGAAACCGAAGCGGGTCTATTCGGATGGTGTCAAAACCTACATTCAATTCTCAAAATCGGTCTCGAGCCAGGATGCACCGGTGCTCTTCGTCGTCTCTGGCGGCCAGAACCGCATCGTCAACTACCGGATGAAGAACGACATGATGATCATCGACTATGCGGTCGACAAGGCGATCCTCGTCTCCGGCGTCGGCTGGCGCCAGCAGAAAATCACCATCCGGCGGGGAGGCTGAACCATGAGCAAGCTTCTCGTGATCATCATCACCGCCACGCTGCTTTCTGGCTGCCAAACGGCCGAGGACGGATTGACCACCAGTTCCACCCCGGTTGCCGTCACCGGCCCCGCCGCAAGCGCCATTGCCGGCGACATGGCGAGCCGGCTCGCCGAGCAGATCGGTCCGGCAGACACGACGACGCTCAAAATGGACAAGGACTCCTCCGACTTCGGGGCGGCGCTCGAGGCGGCGCTGAAAGGATGGGGCTATACGGTCATCACCGACGGCAAGGTCGGCAAAGGCGTCAAACCGGTCGAACTCGCCTATTCGATCGACGGCGCCGACGGTCAGGTGCTTGCACGGCTCTCGACCCCCTCGATCGCCCTTGGCCGAGCCTACGCCGCAACGGCTGCCGGCGCCATGCCGGCAAGCCCGCTCTCGATCATGCAGCGCAACTGAGGGGAAGCGGGTATGGTTCAATCTCTCCAGCTCGGCGCCTCCAACCAGGCCGACGATCAGAAGGGCATGCGCCGCCTCAATCGGCTGCCGATCATCATCGCCATCGTCATCATCGCGCTGTTCGTCGGCGTGGTCGTGATCGGACTGTCGTGGCGCGGGCTGCCGTTCAATCGCGGCAATGACATCGACAGTGCTTCGAATTCACCGGCAACCAACTTCGGTGACCAGCTCAAGCGCGGCGTCACCGACGGCATTATCGGCGAGCCGGTTGAGCGCGAAGCGTTTCAGCCAACGCCTGCCGTCGAGCAGAAGGTCGAGAAGGAAACTCCTGTTGTCGACCGCCGGCCGACCGAGAGGGAAGAACGGCGGCCGAGGCTCGAATCCGAAGAGGAATGGAAAGCCCGCCTGAAGCGTGAGCAGGATGAGCAGTATATCCGCGAGGCCCAGCGCCAGCGGATGGCGCGGCTGCAGGCGCGGGCCACCGCCCTGGACTCGCCGTTGAAGGTGGATATTTCCGATGTCGAGAAGGCCGCCAACAATTCCACGGACGCGAACCGGCAGACCACGACTGCGGCAGCCAACAATGCCTCGGACCTCTATGCTGCTGCCATGAAATCAGGCCTGATGGGGCAGAACGTCGATCCCAACGCCCAGACCTCGAAGGAGGACTTCTTCAACCAGGACATCAAGGACCTCGGCTATCTACCGAACAAGGTCGTGCCGCAGATGTCGCCCTACGAGCTGAAGCGCGGTTCGGTCATTCCCGCCACCTTGATCACCGGTCTCAATTCCGACCTTCCGGGACGGATCACCGCCCAAGTCAGCCAGAACGTCTATGACAGCGCCACCGGTTACCGGTTGCTGATCCCGCAGGGCTCAAAGCTGTTCGGCCGTTACGACTCCAAGGTGTCGTTCGGCCAGGAGCGTGTCCTCGTCGTCTGGACCGACCTCATCTTTCCAAATGGATCGACTCTGCAGATCGGCGGCATGGCCGGTACGGATGCCGAAGGCTATGGCGGCTTCAAGGACAAGGTCGATCGCCATCTCTGGCGCACCTGGGGTTCGGCAGCACTCGTTGCGTTGATCGGAACCGGAATCGACATGTCGATGCCGGAGAGTTCGATGCTTGCGACACAGGACACGGCGTCCGATGCTGCCAGACGGAATTTTGCGGAAAGCTTCGGCCGCGTCGCCGAGCAGACGATCTCGAAGAATCTGAATGTACAGCCGACAATCCAGATCCGGCCCGGCTACAAGTTCAATGTGCTCGTCGACCAGGACATCATTTTTCCGTCAGCTTACCGCCAAAACTAACGGAAGAGCCAAGTCCGCAGGAGGTGCAAATCTGCGAGTTGCGCTGGCTGTAGAAATGGTGCCGGATGGTCCTGTTCAACGCCAGATAAGGATAGACGATGACAGAATTGGATTTTGGCGATTTGCCGGATGACGACCCGGACCTTTTCGAAAACACCGCCTTGCCGAAGCAGTTCGTCTCGCGCCTTCGAAAGGCGTTTTTCACCCGGCTTTCGGATTTCGACGACATGGACGATGTCCAGATGCTACGCGAACCGGGAATAAACTGGCGTATCATCAAAGCCGTCAGATCCGAGCGGGCGCGTATCGACGCCAAGTGATCTTACGCCTTGAAAGGCGCTCGCGGTTAGGATTTGGGGCTCCACGTGTGCAAACGGGCCGGGCCTTTTGTCGCGTTCCTTTTCGGTAAATAGCGCTCGCGTCAGAACAAAGTTTCCATGGCCGATGGTTCCTTGGCCCGCAAAAACTTTTCTTGATTTGTCATCTTTTTGAAGCCGAGAGCCTTGAAAGCTTCCCCTTTATGGGTAGTGCTATCGTACACGGCACGAGGGATTGCTTTGCATCAACACAGCACTCTCGGTTGCGTCGCTATCGGCAGTTGGCAATCCCCAGGCCTTTTCGGTGCCAAACTGCGATGCCCATCATCCAGCGTCTCGGCTGGCAAATAAAGGACCGCGTTACGGGTCAATAACATAGGAGAAGCGTTCGTGGACGGAGAATTTCGCTCGCTCGTTGATATGCTGGAAGTCGCGCAAGACGAGGCCATGATCAAAGGAGCCCTCAGGCAGTTCACACGTTCCTGCGGATACGAACGATTTGCCTATCTCGAAAAAGAAGGCGTCCAGATCAGGACTTTTAACTCCTATCCCAAACCATGGGAGGGTGTTTATCTCTCGGCTGAATATTCCAGCATCGATCCCGTGGTGACGGAAGCGAAGCGCAAACGGGACGTTTTCTTCTGGACCGCGGAGGATTGGCCGGCCCGGGGTTCTTCACCGCTCAGAAAGTTTCGTGACGAGGCAATCGACCACGGCATCCGTTGCGGCATGACAATCCCCGTGGAAGGTGGTTACGGTGCGTCGATGATGCTGACCTTTGCGTCCTCCGAAAGAGAAGTGGTCGTCCCGACCGCCTTCGACTCGCGGAGAGCGGTCCAATTGGTGATGATGGTCCATTATCGATTGAAGATGATTGCTGCCAAACCCGCCATCAATCCAAACCAGGCGCTGTCGCCACGCGAGATGCAATGCCTGACATGGGCGATGAAAGGAAAAAACACACTCGAAACTGCCGCCGTGACTGGCATCAATTCGAGAACGGTGCAGCACTATCTTGATAAAGCCCGTGCCAAACTGGGCGCTGAATCAGTGCCGCAGCTGGTGGGAATCGCGAAAGATCGCGGGTTGCTAAGCTCTAATTAGCATCGTCCGATGGGAAGTCGGGGATGTAGCCAAGGGCATCGATGATCTGCGACAGCTCTTCCTGCTGTGCTTCGGATTTCTTCTGACGGGCAATATATTCGTCCTGCAGGTTTGCCAGCACGTCGCTGGAAACCGAGGGATCGCCGCTCGCGCGAGCCCACTCCTCGTAGACAGCCTCATCCGCGGCGAGCAGCCGGCGGTGTTCGTGTATTGCCGAAACCGCTAATTCCACCAGCGCTTCCTTCGGCATCGAAGAGAACCGCGGATCGCGCTCGCTCCTTTCGGCCTCAGAGGACTCTGCATCGTTCATTCGTTTTTCCTCGAAACCCATTCCCTCACCACTTGAAACGATGCTCTGGTGCCGCACCGCACGGCCCGCGCTACACACTATCATACGACCAATATTGCACGTCAGTCGAAGAGCGATTGCCGCCCATTATCATAAGTCATGTCGAATAGGAACTATAGTTCCTAGAACAATAGTTCCGATTCAGGTTCCGCTCACGTCATGGATCTCAACGAGGTCATGGCGGTCAATTTGCGTCGAATACGTCATGGCAAGAAACTGACGCAGGAGGAACTGGCGCACCGCACGGGCCTGAGCATGCGCCATATCGGTGCCATCGAGCGCGCCGAGATGTCTGCGACCCTCACGGTCCTTGGCCAGATTTCCGAAGCGCTGGGTGTCGAACCTGCCGAGCTTGTGACCAAATCGAACTGATCCGCAAATTGCGCCCATGGTCGACTCGGGCTCGTTTTCCCTTGTGAGGCGATGTGCATCGATCGGTCGGCACAGCTCGACCACTGAGATCGAGCATGGGTCAAGGCTTTACTCGAACGGCGGGCTGCATTATATATTCTCCACAAGGAGAATGATTATGGCCAGCACATCACACGGATACACGCCCGCCGAGGCGGCGGCTGTCAGCGAGATCGCTGTGAAGTCGGTGCACAATGCGATCGACAAGCGCATCATCGAGACTCATCTCGTTGGTAGCAAGGGTCGAGCGCTCACCGATGAGGATCTGCTTCGGTTGAAGCTCTGGTATGGCGTCGGATCGATCTTGTCTGCCGAGCGCCGCAAACGCTTGTTCGATACGATCGACCAGAACCCCGATGCCGAAACCGTGAGAGCAGACGACTATCTCATTATCGACGTCGCGCGGGCACGGGAGCAACTGGCCGCGCGGGCCGAGGCGCTTCGAGAAGCCGAGAAAATGATTGAGAGCGTGAAGGGTGTCGCGGGCGGCGAGCCGGTGTTCAAGCGAACCCGTGTTCCTGTGCGGACTATTGCCGCGATGAAGGCGCAGGGCGCAAGCACGGCGGAAATCGTCGAGGGCTATCCTTCGCTCACCGAGCGCATGGTGGAACTTGCCGAGATCTGGGTTGCGGCCCATCCCGCCAGGGGACGTCCGCGGAAGCTTTCGGAGCAGGGCCTGAAGGTGAAATCCGTGAAGCGCCTGAGCCTCCGGAACGAGAACGTCTCCAAACTCTCTGGCTCGACCTCGTGAAATTTCTTATCGATGAATGCCTTCACACGTCTCTCGTGGCCGTGGCGCAAGCGCACGGCCACGATTGCTTCCATGTGAATTAGCTCGAACTGAGCGGCGAAACCGACTGGGATCTGATGCCTCGGATCATCGAGGAGGATCTTACGTTCGTAACCAACAATGCCCGCGACTTCCGGAAGCTGTACGCGAAAGAGGAATTGCATGCGGGCCTGGTGATCGGTGATCATTGTCCCGCAGGTGCTTCCTGCGCAGCAGCGAGAATTGTTTGCCCTCATACTGCAGGATTTGGCGGACACGCAGGATATGGTCAACGAAGTCATCGAAGTGACCCTCGATGGCGAAGATGCCGTCCTCACGCGCTATTCGCTTCCGGAGGCATAGTGGCGTTCCCGAGAAGATCATTTTCCGCCGATCCGCGACAGGTCGATCCGCATCTCCGCTGAGCCAACGTTCTCGCTTTTCTCGCCGCTTTCAGCGTCTGTATCCGCAGGCGGTAGGTCCACGCTGGCCTTGTCCTGGTCGGCAGGCAACGTGTTGTCGATCGTGACGCTTTTTCCGGGATCGTCTGCCTGGAAGACGCTCACGCCCTCGAACTCGCCGGTCTTCCAGGCGTAGACGGCATCCTCGAAAATCTGCGGAAAGACGTCATCGCCCTTCGGATTGCCGTACCACTTGGCAACAATCCTCAGCACCTTGGCAAACATGGCCGTACCCTTGCGGAGGTTTTCGCAAGCATCGACCAGATCGGGCTTCAGATCGGCCGCATCCTTGACGCCGACGCCGGCCGGAAACTGCGTCAGGCCGACACGAATCACGGCCTGGCCGACATATTGCCGGACGATCGCCATCGCCTCGTCCGGCGTCGTCGCTTTCGGGATGAGGACCAATCGGCCACCCGATTTGACCGTGACGGCAAGCGGATCGTTCGAGCCCGCGGCGGACACGAACTGCTCGACGATCGCCGGTTTCAGCGAGGGGTCCGCGCATCGTTGGATCAGGGCAGCATCGAGCATGAGGGGCTCCTTGGCATTCAGGTGTTGAAGGAAAGGACGAGCGGTTTGGCGAACAGGCGCGCCCAGGCTTCAATGCTGGCGCGTTGGATGGCGACGATGGATGTCCCCCTGGTCCACCAGCCGTTGCCGACGGCGACGATGACGTCCGGATCGTGGAGCATGGATTGGAGAACGGGCCAGACGATCAGCTGCTCGTAGCAGATCAGCGATGCGATCCGACTGTCGGCAACGGTCGCGATGGGGTTTTCGAAGAAGTGCGCCCGCGCGCCGCCGCTTGCCCCAAGCACGGAGCGCCAAGGCTGCCACATCGAACCTGGGACCGGCATCCGCTCACGGTAGACGATTTGGGCGCCGGCGGCCGAGATGGCGATGAGCACATTATCGTATCCGCCTGCATCGACGACCGCAGCACCGGCGATGACGGTGGCGTCAGTTCCCGTCAGTGCTCGCACCCAGAGCCGATCGACGGTTGGTGTCCAGAAGCCGAGCGCGCTCTCGGGAAGAACAATGGTGAAAGGTTCGCCCGATGCTCGATCCTTCACCGTGGCGATCAGATCGCGGTGGCGCCCAATGCTGGAGTCGCGACCCAGCGATGCGCCCATTTCGAGGTCGACCCCCTGCCAGGATTCCGGTAGTTTCGGTTCGTCCCAGGTTGCGGCGGACCAGACCCAAAAGCCTACGAGGACAATCGCGACAGTTGGCCACATGCGGGTTACGAGGCCCATGAGACCGGCTGTCGCGGCAACGAGCCCCCACCATCCCCATCCCGGAAAAAGCGCCCCCGCGGCCGTGATCGGATGCGCCCAGCCGGTGATGCCGAAGGGCGGAATGGCCATGAGCAAGACTGCAGCGAGATAGCGAAATGGCCGCGCCGGTTCGCATCTCGTCCAGAGTAGCGCGTGAACGCCGACAAACCCGAGAGATGCGCTGAGCCAGAGCAGCAATCCCGGCCACAGATCCGACGAATAGAAGGTCGCAACTCCGTGCGGCAGACCGCGTGACGCCGCGAGGAAATAGCCGGCCGCGACAAACGCGGCGGTCAGTCTCGTTGGCGCAAAGGCCCAGAGGACCGGAAATGTGAACGCGACCGGAAGAAGAAGGACGTGGCCACTCCACGCAAGCGTTCCGGCGACGATGGATGTTGCGATCAACAGCGTCGCCCGGACCTTGTCATGGCGCATAGGTGAGCACCTCTTGCGCCAGGCCGAGGATGCCGGATGCGGGCAGGGGACCGAAGTAGCGGGAGTCATAGGAGCCAGCGAATGGTGAGTGGAGGAAGAGGCTTCCCGCCGGCACGACGACGCCAGGGAACGGTTTCATCGGCCGACCCTTGCCGTCCCACTGTGCCAGCTTGGAAAAGGGAATCTCTCGCCCGTCGACCGTCACGTGGGTGCTGATTTCGACACTCTGGCCGGGGATGGCGATGACCGTCTTGATGAGCGGCGCGACGCCGCCCGGACACGTTCCGGAGCGGAGATAACCACGCTCTCTCGCCTCTCGCATTGCCGCCGTTTGCGGCGGGCAAATGAAGACGAGATCGCCCACCGATGCCATACGATCGAGCGCGACGATGCGCCAGAGACCGAGAGGTTCACTGGGTGTCATGTTGATGCGAAAGCCGCTGACGGTTGCCGCAGCAACACCGCCGCCAACGATGGATGCCGCCAAGGCCACCAGCACGACTGCATATGCCCTTTGAGAGCGTCCCACCCAATGCTTAGCCACCGATGTCGTCATTTGAGAGAGAGCCCCTGGCTCTTCGTCTGGCGCATGGTTTCCGCCTGCTTCAGCGCCTCCGTCGTGCGCTCATGCGCGGCGAGCTGCTGCGCGGTCCGCATTAAATTCCATGCGGACTGCACCTCCGCCTTCTGCCCGGGCGTCATCCCCGCGGTGACGGTGTTGAAGGTCTGTCCATTCGGATCCTTCGCAGCAAGCGACAGGAAGGTCCGCTCACCGAAACGCTCCGCTACGGCCTTTGCGAAACCCTCCAGTTCCGCCTTCACCATTTTGTCGGCAAGCGCATATTCGATACCGGCGGGCAGGTCGTTCCGGTCGATCGCATCGCGAACGCGTTCCAATGTTTGTTTTGCGTTGGGCGACAGCGCCGGAATGTCGATCGAGACCTTCAAGCGGACAGCACGTTCCTCGACCTCGAACTTGCGTTCCGCCTCCGCCCGCTGGCGCAGATAGCGCTCCAAGTTGCGGGCCAGCGCGGGTGCGTTGGTCAGCGCCTTTTCGCGCTCCTGTTTGTCGGCGCGGCCGGCAAGCATCCCGGTCTTGCCCTTCAGCGCCCCGAATTGTTCGGGGTTGGATCCGATCTTGGCCAAGGTCGATTTCGCAACGCTGTCGTCCTTCAACATCGCGTCAACATTGATTGCCTCGAACGCGCTTTCCGGCTGGGCATAGACGAGATGGAAGCGCGTCGAGACCTCCTCCCATTGTTTTTTCAATCCGGGATCGGCGGCGACCTTGTCCTCGATCGCCTGGTCGACCGATTTGGCGAAGGTTGTGATGCCCGAGACCATCGGCTTTGCCTCCTTGGTGTTGTTCTGGGTTGGGGACTGCGCGGCGCCGCGGACTAGCCCGAGCTTGCCGGCAACGGCCGCAAGGCGGGCGCCGAGATCGGAGAGTTTTTGCTTTTGACTGACGACCCAATCCAGCCGATCGCGAAGGAGGGTTCGGGCGACGCGGGCGAGATGCAGTCCGCGCGCTTCGGCAAATCGAAGCGCCTGGCGATAGAAGGCGCCCTTCTCGTAATCGAGCGTCGTTTCCTTCGCGTTCCTCCGCGACAGGATTGGGATCAGCCCACCGTTCTTGGCGAAGGACCGGCGGCCGTAATAGACGGCCAGGTCCTCACGATGGCGGGTCATGGCCACATAGGTGAGATGGCGGTCCAGCGAGAGCGAGGCGAGCACTTTCACCCGGTCGACGGTCGCGCCCTGGCTCTTGTGGATGGTCGTGGCATAGCCATGATCGAGGTCGTTATAGAAGCGCTGTTCGACCAGCACCTGGCGGGCATTCTCGCCCTCCCCGATCAACGCGGTGATGCGTCCCGGTCCCACCTCGATCACCTTGGCCAGCATGCCGTTCTTGACGCCGAGCGATCCCTCGTTTTTCAGGAACACGATCTGGTCGCCAACGGCGAAATTGCGATCGCCATCGGCCGTCTTGAACATCGCCCCCTCAGCGAGAATCCCACGTTCGATGAGCTTGATGCGCGCCATCTGGTTCAGCATTCGGACGTCGCGGCGCAGGTGAGCAAGGATGAGCGACGTCTTCGCCGGATCGTAATCGCGGTCCCAGGCGGCGATCAGGTTGTCGACCGCGTCTGCCTTCAGGTCCGAGCCTATGACCTTGCCGTGGGCGCGGTAGGCATCGACCGCCTGGCCGACTTTGCCCCGCGCCAGATCGAGCGAGGCATCGCGCATCCATTGCTGGCGCTGGCGATAGATGGTCTCGAGTTCTGCATAGCCGATGCGATCGGCAATCGCGCGGAAGGCGGCACCTGCCTCGATCGGTTGGAGCTGCTCGGGATCGCCGACGAGAACGAGCTTGGCGCCGGCCTTCGTCACCGCTTCGACGAACAGCGCCATCTGCCGCGACGACACCATGCCGGCTTCGTCCAGCACGAACACCGTCTTGTTATCGAGCTGATCGCGGCCCTGGTTCCAGCGGAGCTCCCAGGACGACAGCGTGCGCGAGACGATGCCCGCTTCCCGCTCCAGGCCCTCGGCCGCCTTGCCGGCAAGTGCTGCACCGACGACCCGATAGCCGGCCGCTTCCCAGGCCTCGCGCGCCGCCTTCATCATCGTCGTCTTGCCGGCGCCGGCGCGGCCGATCACGGCGGCGATCCGTTCTGGTCCCGCCACATGCTCGATCGCCGTTTTCTGCTCGTCCGACAGACGCTCATGTCGCTTGAAGGTCGCGGCTAGCACCGCTTCCCGCACTCCATGTGACGACCGTTGCGAGAGCCAGATGGCGCGATTGGCCATCTCGGCTTCGAGCCGGATCATCTCGCGCGTCGTGTACCTGACCGGCACTCGGATACCGCTGGCAAGGTCGATTCGCTCGCGCTCGAGGCGGAAAGTCTCGGGGTGGAGGATGATCCGGACCATCAGGCTTTGGAACAGCGCCGGATCATCAATGTAGCGGTACAGGATCTTCGCCACGTCACGCTCGTCGAACACGCTCTTTTCGCGCGTGATCAGGTCCAGGACGAGTTTGGGGCTCCGCTCGATCCGTCTCGCATTCTCGGCCCTTCGCGCGTCCTGCAATTCGAGGCGCTCGAGCTCGATCGGCTTTGAAGCAACGTCGGATTTTCGCTCGATCGCCTTCGTGCCGACACCCAGATGGATGGTCGGTTCGAGATCGATCCCTTGCTTCTCGAAGGAGCGGCCATCGACGCGAAGGTCGAGGCCGGCGAGCGCCAGATGCCCGTTCTGGCAGGCGAACCAGCCATCGCGAAACGCGTTGAAATCGTCGATGCTTCCGGCCCAGAGCTCATAGACGATTTTGCCGGCGTCATTGCGGATCGGATTGCCGTCGGGTCCAAGCACCGCGACCTTCTTGGCGCCGAAACCGTCCTCGGTCAGCGGCCGCAAGGTTGTCATCAGATGAATATGCGGATTGCCCGGTGCGTCGTGATAGACCCAGTCCGCCACCATGCCCTTCGACGTGATGTGCTGCTCGACGAAATCCCGCACGAGCGCGATGTTCTGCTCGGCCGTCAGTTCGATCGGGAGTGCAATGGTGACGTCCTTGGCGAGTTGCGCATCGGAGCGCTTCTCGAAATCTTCGACTGTGTTCCAGAAGGCCTCGGAGGCGCCGGAGACCGAACGGTTCGAGACCATCGAGCGCAGCCACACCGGCGCATCGGCGGGGATGACGAACTCGTCATGCAGCAATCCCTGCTTGCGCGTGTAGTCGATTGTCCGCGCCTCGCGCTCGAACTCCATTTTGGCGCAGTGGCGGTAGGCCGCCGACAGGACCGCGCTGCGACCGGAGCCACGAGCGACGACGCTGACGGAAAAATGAGGGACGGCCACGGCGGAGTTCTTTCCCGATTGCGAACGAAATCAACGGGTTCGTCGGGAGCGGCGGGCCCGCCAGGGGCCTCAAGCAAGGGCGTCGCGTCAGCGACGTATAATTGCGCCCTTCGGATCCGCTCCTTCGGAACGGCCGGGATCATTCACCAAAGCTTGCGCCTTGGCGATTGTAGGATTCACAGTAGTGCGTTCCGCACTCATCTCCGGAAAACTGGGTTCGAAAGGCAAGCTTTCTCACCCAAGGGAGACTACGGACATGAAGAAACCATCCTCCAAGATCCGCGACGAAATCGCCAAGCTCCAGGAGCAGCTCAAGGCCGCCGAGACCCGTGAGGCGGAGCGCGTCGGCCGGATCGCCCTCAAGGCGGGCCTCGGCGAAATCGAAGTCGACGAGGCGGAGCTGCAGGCCGCTTTCGAGGATCTGATGAAACGGTTTCGCGGAGGCGAGGTTCGTTCGAGCGGAGGCAAGAGGGGGGCAGGCGCCGGCGAAAGCAGCGGACCGTCCACGCAGAACGCGTCTGGCGCGGCTGCGGGCGGGTCTGGCGAGGCTTGAGCGCATGAGCCGCACCATGACATCCGACGCTCGCAAAAAGGACACCCGGGAAAAGATCGAGCTTGGCGGCCTCATCGTCAAAGCCGGCCTTCGCTACGAAAAGCGCGCGCTTCTGCTCGGCGCGCTGATCGATCTGAGCCAGCGCCTGAGATGCGACGACACAGAACGATCGCGGCTGCTGGCGATCGGCGCGGAGGCCTTCGGGAAAACCGATGAATAGGTTTTTGCTATTCATCGCGCCCGTCGCATTAATGATCCCGGTCACGATCGGCATGACCGGGATCGAACATTGGCTGTCCGGCTTCGGAAAGACGGAGGCAGCGCGGCAGACGCTCGGTCGAGCCGGGATCGCTCTGCCTTATCTGACGGCGGCGCTCATTGCCATCGTCTTCCTGTTTGCGAGCGCCGGTTCGATCAGGATCAAGGCGGCAGGATGGGGCGTCGTCGCCGGCGGCGTGGCAACGATCCTGATTGGCGCGCTTCGCGAAACGATCAGGTTGTCGGGACTCGCGGACCAAGTTCGGGCGGGCAAGTCCATTCTCGCCTATGTCGATCCCGCCACGCTGATTGGAGCGGGCGCTGCGGCGATGGCGACCTGCTTCGCCCTGCGCGTCGCGCTGGTCGGCAACGCGGCATTCGCCAGTGCCGAGCCCAAACGCATCCGCGGCAAGCAAGCGCTTCACGGCGAGGCCGATTGGATGAAGCTTGCCGATGCGGAAAAGCTGTTCTCCCAAACAGGCGGGATCGTGATTGGCGAACGATACCGTGTCGATAGGGACAGCGTTGCGGAGCGCTCCTTTCGGGCCGACAATTCCGAAACATGGGGGAGCGGCGGCAAGTCGCCGCTGCTCTGCTTCGACGGCTCGTTCGGTTCGTCACATGGTATCGTGTTCGCTGGTTCCGGTGGGTTCAAGACGACGTCGGTAACGATCCCGACAGCCTTGAAATGGGGTGGCTCGCTGATCGTTCTCGATCCGTCGAACGAGGTGGCGCCGATGGTCTCGGCCCATCGCACCGGCGCGGACCGCGACGTGTTCGTGGTCGATCCGAAAAAACCGGAAACCGGCTTCAATGCGCTTGATTGGATCGGACAGTTCGGCGGCACCAAGGAAGAGGATATCGCCTCCGTCGCCTCCTGGATCATGAGCGATAGCGGCGGGACGCGCGGCGTCCGCGACGACTTCTTCCGTGCCTCGGCCTTGCAATTGCTGACCGCGATGATCGCCGACGTTTGCCTGTCCGGACATACGGAGAAGGAGAACCAGACGCTTCGCCAGGTGCGCGCCAATCTTTCTGAACCGGAGCCGCAGCTGCGCCAGCGCCTGCAGGAAATCTACGACAATTCGGACTCGGAGTTCGTGAAGGAAAATGTGGCGGCCTTCGTCAATATGACCCCGGAGACGTTCTCCGGCGTCTATGCCAATGCGATCAAGGAAACCCACTGGCTTTCCTATCCGAACTATGCCGCATTGGTGTCGGGGAAGACGTTTTCGACAATCGACCTAGCAGCTGGAAACACCGACGTCTTCATCAACATCGATCTCAAGACGCTGGAGACGCATGCGGGCCTGGCGCGCGTCATCATCGGTTCCTTCCTGAACGCGATCTACAATCGCGATGGCTCGATGAGCGGAAGGTCGCTGTTCCTCCTGGATGAGGTGGCGCGGCTGGGCTACATGCGCATCCTGGAGACGGCGCGCGACGCCGGCCGGAAATACGGCATCACGCTCGTCATGATCTATCAGTCGATCGGCCAGATGCGCGAAACCTATGGCGGCCGCGATGCCGCCAGCAAATGGTTCGAGAGCGCGAGCTGGATCAGTTTCGCGGCGATCAATGATCCGGAAACGGCCGACTACATCTCGCGTCGCTGCGGCATGACGACGGTCGAGATCGACCAGATCAGCCGCAGTTCCCAGGCGAGAGGATCGTCGCGCACGCGATCGAAGCAACTGGCCGCGCGGCCGTTGATCCAGCCGCACGAAGTTCTTCGCATGCGAGCGGACGAGCAGATCGTCTTCACGGCGGGCAACGCGCCGCTCAGGTGCGGCCGCGCGATCTGGTTTCGGCGCGACGATATGAAAGCCTGCGTTGGGATGAACAGGTTTCACAGGCTTGGAAACACGCCTGGGCCCTCTGGGATCGAGCCGGCGCGCAGCGCAGCGAGCAAGGCCGATCCAGGACAATGAAGAGTATCGGAGAAATCAGCATAGCGACGACCGACAGGGCGGGATTTCGGGAATTCTCGCTGTGTGAGGAGCGGGAAACAGCGCAGCCGCAGGAGCCTCAACATAGTGGCCCGAAGGGGAGGCGGGACCGACTGCGCGCCGCTCCTGCACACCGCCTAAAGATCGTCTTGCCCGTAAACGCAGATGAAACCGAAGCCGAGATAGGTTGAGGCAAAGAGGAGAGGACCGAGGGTGACGAAATCGAATGTGGTTCCGTTCAGAAAGCCGCGGCAGACCGGCGGCAGGAACGACCGAAATCGCGGGCAGGGAAAGTCACCCCGATCGGGGCCGAGCCGCCCGCGCAAATCACTGATCGCGATCCTCTGCGCAATGACCATTGCTACGGGAGGCTGGCTTGCCTTCGGCGGCGCCAACAATCTCTCCGGGCTCCTGGCTGCGGCCAAAACACCGACATCAGATCCACTGTCGGCCGCGTTCTTGATCTGCGGCGTCGATCGCCACGTGAACTGCGTCGTCGATGGCGATACGTTCTGGTTCCGGGGCGAGAAAATCCGCATCGCGGATATCGACACGCCGGAACTCAGCCCACCGCGGTGTGAGGCGGAAAGGATCAAAGGCGAAGCCGCGAAATCACGTCTGCTCGCGCTGCTGAATGGTGGCAAGTTCTCGCTTTCAGCCGGGTTGCGCGACGAAGACAAATATGGCCGCAAGCTGCGTACCGTCACGCGGGCAGGGCGCTCGCTCGGAGACGCTCTCGTTGACGAGGGCCTCGCCAGGCGCTGGGACGGCGCAAGACAAGGATGGTGCGGCTGAGAACCGCGAGAGGATCGTTACCGGATGGCCGAAACCGTCTCGCGGGTTCGGGGAGCGTAAGCGAGTAGAGCCGTGCGCCGAAGGCGTCTCGCCCAAGCCCACCACTCGCGTTTCATCACAGATCTGAATCAATCCACCCCGACCGATTCATAACTGTCGTTGGACGCGATTCCAGAGATCAGCGATTCTTCTCTCATGATCTCGCAGCCCTACCATCTCTACGTCGAGCGCTCGGACGCCTCCAAGAACATGGCCCGCTATTACGCCATGTCGATCGAACCGAACCTGTTCGGGGATATCTGCCTGCTTCGAAAGTGGGGCAGGATTGGAAGCAAGGGACAGGTGATGGTCCACCATTTCGGGCGGGAAGAGGAAGCTGTTCACCTGTTCCTCGATCTTCTCCGACAGAAACGAAAACGCGGTTACCGGCCGCGCGTGATGTCGACGTAGGAAAGAAGGCCCGCCGAAGCGGGGCCAAAGCGTACCTCATCGGCGTCGGTTCCAGTCGGTCTCGAAGGATACTTCGATCTCGACGAAGAACGGGATCTTGATCGCGAGCTTCAGGCCAAGCTTCCCCTTGCGGAAGAAGTGGCTGAGCACCTTGCCGAGCGTGCGGAGCCGGCGGCCGGTGGCGGCGAGAAATTGAGCGAGCTGTTGCATGTTGTTTCTCCTTTCGAAATGCTGACATCGCGGGGATAGTCGGCAGACCGGAAAGGAGGGACGCACCCCCAAGGGGCCGGAACGAAGGTGGAGGACCTGCCAGCGACTGAATTTTGATCCGCGAGGAGCAGCAAGGCGGCGGGGAAAATTCTGGCGGCGGCAGGTTGCGTCGTGACGGACGGGCTGCAACATCCCGATGAGAGATGACAGCAGCTCGGAAGGAGAGCGCGGCGGGTTCCTCAGAATCTCGATCGAGACCACGCCGGAGGATCAGGATCCTCCGCACCGGGCGAAAACGACACGCGAGGCATTTACCGTGATCCCGGTTTCGCGCTTGATATTTTTGATGATCGGCGCAAGTGAGCCGAACTCGTCGACGGTCAGCGCGACCATTTCCGGATAGCCGATATCGACGCCGGTATAGTCCGCCGTCAGAGCATTGATCCAGTCACCGTCGTTGATGCGGTATTCGTGCGTGTCGAAATCGGTTTCGAGATCGTCCAGCAAGGTGATGGTAAAGCGCCCGAAAATCTCAGTTTCCCCCTCCAGCTGATACTCGGCGAACTCGTCGTCACCGGTGAGAACGCTCCGCTCCGACGCCATGATGGTCCGCACGCGACCAATTCCGGCTTCGAGCGCCTCTAGCAGGCGATCGTGGAGAGCTCGCGTGAAGTCTGTCTCACAGCCGAACCGGTTTGCGAGGACGACGATCCGGAAGCCGGAAAGCCTGGTGTAGAGCATGAGGTTCTGATCGGTTGTCATAATGTGATCTCCTTCGTTGATGATGGAGATCGGCCACTCTGTTGCAAAGAGGGGTCAAGGACCGCGGAACGCGGCTCGCAAGCGGGGGAACCGATTTTTCTGAAGAGAAGTGCAACGCAGCGGCGGAAAATTGGGGGAGACCGCGCCGTCCTTTACGCCGGATTTGCTGGAGTAAATTAGGACGTCATAGAGAGAAGAAACCCGCGGGCCCGCAGGGGCCGCGACCGTATCCGGCAAGAGCCGGAGGGGAGCGTTGAGGGGTGAAATCCCTGACAGCCGGGGACGCCGGTCCGGCTCACATACCAGAAGGAAAGAGCCGCCTCAGAAGGGCGGCTCGGCTTCGACGGCGCCCTCCTGTTCGGCAAGCATGACAGCCAGATTGGCTTCAGCGAGTTCGAGCTCCGTCTCGATCTGGCGGCGCTCGGCGGCATCGCATACGCTCTTCAGCTCCAGCCGCAGCTCCTCGATGTGCTGTTCGATAGTCATCGTCTCATCTCCTTGAGTTCGTGAAAGACGACGACGCGGGGCGGGGCGGGATGGCGGGGTCAAGGAGCGCGCAAGCGACCGCCAGCGGCGGCGGGCGGGGGAGCCGATTTTGTCGGAGCGGCGGGAACCGGAGCGGAGGCAAAATTGGGGGTTGACCGCCCGTCCTCGAGGCCGACATGCCGACACGGCACACTGGAGCGATCTGAGCAGACATTTCCGGTTCCGTATGGCACCAGAAAAGCCGGAAGCGGGTTCGATGCCCGCTCCCGGCTTCTCAATTCGGACGATTGGCCCCGCCTCGCGGCGGGGCCGTCCCGAGTCTCAGTCCCGGTTGGGGCGGGACCAGATCAGCTGGTAGCCGTCCTCGCCTTCGACTTCGGTGAGGGTCGCGTAGATCGGCGCGGGGAAGCTCGGGTCATCCAGCTTGACCGAGAGGTAGTCGCGGTCCTGCTCGGAGCGCTTCTGCCAGGCCGCACCCAGCTCGACATTGCCGGCGTAGATGCGGTAGTGCGGCCCCTTGTCGGAGGGGTTTTCGATGCGGGCGATGCGGGCCTTGACGTTGAGGGCAAGCGTGCGGATCGAGCCGTTGAAGCCGGTTTCGGTGGAGGTGAAGGTGCCGATGGTTGCCATTTTCGTGTTCCTTTCGTTGGTTTCGGGCCGCGCCCTTCGCGGCCTCGATGGCTGTCGCAAGGATCGGGGACGATTGGACCGCACCCAGGGGGCCGGAACAAGGTGGAGGGCGGCCGGGAGAAACTTTGTTGCTTCGCGAGGAATGAGCGCCTGAGCGCTCAGGGGAAGAAAGTTTTGGACGGCCGTTGCGGGAGGACGATCGAGGCGAAGCCGCTCTCCGATCAGACATGCCTCATCGAGCCCGCGGAGGACGTGGCCTATGCCGGCGGATCAAGAGGAACGCGGTGATGGCAACTTGCCATCGCCTCGCCCAAGCGCAACATTGCTACGATCGAACCGTTTCTCTGTCGCAATGTCAGGCCCCAATTCGGTAGCGACGGACCCGCCCGCCTGAAGTTGCCTCCAGCAACCAACCCGGTATCGTGTGCTGGCGATTCGTCGCCTGGAGGATATATGCGTCAGCAGACAAAGCCGTTTACCGTCGAAATCAAGCAGTCCCGAAAGCTCAAACCGACCGACCGCAGAACCTCGATCTGGGGCAAGCTGGACCTCACACCAGATCAGGGCGCACCTACGGAAGGCGAGCCGGGACAGGTGCCGACCGTTGGCGGCGACAACGACCGACTCTGATTTCTAGGCCGCGACTTTCTCCTCGGCTGCACCAGGCTGCAGATCGTGCAGGAAGGTGACTGCCCGCTGCGCGTGCGCTGCCGCCTGAAAAATTGCACGCCGGTCCTCGGAAAGCACCTTCAGCCACGAGGCAAGGTAGGACGCGTGATCGGGCCGAGGCTCGAGCTCCGGTACAATGCCAAGGTCGGCGCATAGGAAGCAGCTGCCGAGTTCGGCGATTAACTCCTCACGCGCCCGCTCCGACCGATCCTTGTTGTAACGGCTGAGATCGCGATTCAGGCGATGCGAAGCGCCAACCCAATGCGTCGCCTCGTGACTCAGCGTGGCATAGTAGCTGGCCGCATCCCTGAAGCTCTCGAACGGAGGCATTTGGATGTGGTCGCTGGACGGGGCAAAAAAGGCTTGGTTTCCTGCGTGGCGGATGACCGCGCCCGTGTTCCGGAAGAAGCGATCGACGACCTCGATCCGTGTGACAGGATCGGCATCCGGCGCCGGTCGATGGTGATAATGTTCCGGCAGATCGTCGATCTGCTCAACATTGAAAACTGTGTAGGTCTTCAAGAACGGGATTTCCCGGTCGACCTCAACGCCGCTACCGTCGGCTTCCGTCTTGGTAAAGCGACTGGCGAAAACAACGGTCGAACCGGTTTCACCCTTGCGGACTGCGGCCCCGAGCTCCAGCGCCTGCTTGAACGTCATCCACATCGGCGACGAGAAGCCCCGGGCCATGCCTTCCGACCACAGCAGCAGAACGTTGACGCCCGAGTAGGGTTGTCCATTGCTTCTCAGCGGACGCGTGATCCGCTCTCGCATGTTCCGGTCGTGCCAGGGCTTCATCCATGGTTTGACGCCACGGGCCAAGTCATCGACGATCCGATCGGTAATCCGGCTGTAGATGTCTGCACGTTGCGTTTCTGGTTTCCTGCTCATTTTTCTATACCTCCGTTTGCGAGACCGCGCCGATCGCGGCCCGTGACGGCGGTCCGAAGGCCGGGGCTGCGGGGATGGCGCACGCTGGTCAAGCGCCGGAACGTCAGTGGAGGAGGGCAGAGCCCTTGCGCCTGAATTCCCGACCCCGGCAGGACCGAAGCCGGACGGGTCCCGCGATGGCGGGTAAGCTGGCAACCTTCCTTCTTTAGCCTGCGACATGCAAAAAGCTGGCTCCGGGGGCCAGCTATCGATCGGAAAGAGAAGAAATGGCGGGGCCGAAGCCCCGCCCGCTGCGGTCAATCGAACGCAGCCATCTGTGCTGCCGCGGCCTTGCGGTCGAGCGATGCGCCAGGATTTTCGACCGGGCGATCGAAGGGCTTCCAGACCTCGCCGACGATCTGCTCGTAGGCGACAACGGCACCTTCCGCGGCCATCCTAAGGGAATGGGCCTGGACGCCCATGTCGGCTGCGAATTCACGCTTGCGCTGGGCGGCGCTGTCGTATCCGACCGGACCGTCGAGATCCTCGTCGCGTGCGTCATTGGCCGCCTTGGCGGTGGCGTCGCGGGCCTCTGTGACGGCGCGGGAGTAGAACTGGCCGGCGCCATGCGCGGAGCCGACGTAGGCTCCGACGATGCGCTGGAGATGGATCTGCATCGCCCGCTCGCCGAGGCCGTCCGAGAGGCTGTCGGCCGTCTCGATAATCAGGCGCTCGTGCAGGTCACGGATCCCGTCGCCGTCGATCACCGCCGTGCCGAAGCTTTCGGCAATCAGCATCGCCTGGGCGGCATCCGGGCAGGTGAGCCGGACCATTTCGATCGTGGCGCCCTTTCGAAGCTGCACGACGCGGGCGGGCTGGCGGGATTGGGTTGCGGGCTTGGCCATGGGCTGTTCCTTTCAGGGTTTCCTCCGAAGCGGTTCCGGCCCGTGCCGGTCTGCCCTTCGGTGCGGTCAAAAGGAGCCGGTGGAAGACGGGCGTTTCAGGGTCCGGGCCCGCCAGGACGAGCAAAGCCGGGATGCGCGTGGAGCAGGTCATCCTGACCTCGCGAAGCACGCGGCCCTGCTTTGGAGAGGACGGCGCGGTCCGGCCGCCGCGCGGCGCGATAGCGGCCTTGAAACGGACGGCCGCCGGTTCAGACCGCAGCAAAACCGAAGGGGAGGCCGGCAAGGAACTGGTCCGGCAGGGGAACTCATTGAACACGAGGCCATCGGCGAGCCGCAACCCTCTGACTCCGCCTGGTGCGAGCAATCGCACGATGGGTGCCACTGCGCGGACCAGGCTCGCACTCAACCGCCAGGGAGGCGGGAGCGGGATTTGGGATCGCAGGTCTGGACTGGACGCGGGAACCCCAAGCGCCGACCGGCGGATCAGGTTTCCGGTGCGTCCGGCTGGCGATGCGAATCCGCGTTTTCGTCAGGGCGTGGCTTCGGCAGACGATAAGCGTGAAGCCAGGACGGACCATGGGAATTGCGCAAACGACGCAACGTGCCACCGTCGTCATAGGGCGGGCCGCCCATCCAGACACGGTTCAGAATGCTCTTCCACCGCCGGCCGTGCTTGACGGCATAAGCCTGGATGACCTGCTCCTCCTCTGCGGTCAGCGGCGGCAGCTTTTCCCGCCTGGGCCGCGTTGCTGCCACCTTGCTTGCTGCGGTCGTCGTCGCCTCCTTTTCGGCAATCAGCCTGTGGAGCTCCGCCACACGGGCCTTCAGGCATTCGGCCCCCTCGAGATGATGGAACTGGATCCAGAACGCTGTCCGGTCCTGGGGTGAGGGGCCGATGCCCGCCCGTTGCTCGAGTTCACCTATTGTGCTCATGGGCGTCCCCTGCCATTGAGCTAAAACTCCCGTCCTCCGCGGCCAGTGACGTGCCTGGAGAGCCGCGATGGCGGCGTCCTGCCGGGAAAGTTTGCGCGTGAGCGCATCGACCTCCGGCTGGCGCTCGGCAGTCAGTGCCGCGAGATTGGCGCGATAGCGTTCTAGGAAGGCGCCTGATGCCGGCGCCTTTCCGTGGCGGTAGCCCGGCTGACGCCGGCCGAGCAGCGGGATGAGCGCGGTCATTCGCCGCGTGATCTGGCGGTCGATCAGGTCCAGCTGATGCTGCGTCTGCCGCCTTGCTGCTTCCATGCGGGTAAGCTCTGCCGCGTGTTTTGCGGAACGGGACATTACGAGGTCCTCCCACGCCCGCTGGCGAAGCTCGACGGGCCGTCATAGGCAACGTGCTTCGTCTCATCGATGACGAAACCAAACCGGCCGACGTCGTAGTCGTCGCTCGGCACCAGAAAACGGCGTTCCTCCGCCCGTTCGTCGCGCTTTCCGCCAATGGTCGCAATCACCTCGGTCATGCCGGGATGATGATCCGAACGGAGTGCTGAGATAACGATCTAGTCCCCGGCATGCACGCGCGCGAACGCTTGTCCATCCTTCTCATGGGATTCGCCGGGCAGGAGCGAACGACCGTGGATCGCTTCGCAGGCATCCGGCCAGGAGTCGCGGAGCTTCTTGTCGGCGCACTTGCGCTCATAGCTCGTGAACAGATCCGGGAACGTCAGCGCCACGATCGCCCAGGCGGCGTCTTCCTCGTACCAGCCGCCGTCTGCCCGCAACATCGCATGGACGGTGGCGTTGCGCGCGACCGAGAGTTTGAAGCCGCCATGCCCAGCTGTGGTGTGGGAGACGATTCCGTCCGCATAGACGGTGGCACCCTGGGAGGCGCCCCAGGGCGTATTGCAATTGATGCGGACAGATCGTCGAGCGAGAGCTTGGAGCTCGCGGCAATGTGCTGCCTGTTCAAACATGCGGTTTCGGAAGGCCGCTTCGTCTTCAACGGAACCATTATGCGAATAGAAGTCATCGCGTTTCAGGTCTGCAAGGGGTCGCAACACGCGCCACGCGCTGGCGAGGAAATACTGGTTATCCTGCGCCGGCACCATGGCGAAGAAGAGGTCGCCGACGCGCGCAACAGGCATGCCGTCGGCACTTCGGCCAAACCCACCCCTGAAGGCTCAGGGGTGGAGGACTTGAAGGCTTGCGAGAGCGGAATGTTCATGCCGCAGCCCTCCCATCGACATGATCGGCGGCAACCTCGTTGGCAGTCACCTCCTCGAGCACGGCATGGGGATAGCCGTGCCGGGTCAGCCACTCCTCGGCCGCCTGCCGATCCCCGGCGAGGTGGACGAGTTCGGCGTGCGACCCGGCGCGGTCGAAGACACGAATGGATCCGAGAGCGGGGCGTTCGATGACCTTGAACGATAGCTCACTGTCAAGCGAGAAGGTCCGGTGGATGCGGATGGCGATCACGCCGCCTGCGCCAAAGTCGCCCTCGTGCAGGGTAAAATCCGGCGACAGGCTGACACTACCGACGCCGCGCTTGCCCTGCTTGCGGATCAACCGCCCCTTGCTGTTGCGGTTTTCCCAGGCCGCCAGTTTCTTCTTGTGGCGCTCCGACGGGCGCGGTGTGCCGTCCGACCAGGCGACGATGGAGCCGATCGGGGCGAGGTCATAGATCAAGGACGCAGACATGTGCTTTCTCCTTCAATTCTGCGGATGATGGAAACGAAAGCGCCGCCGGTGATGGCCGGCGGCGAATATCGATGAATATGAGTTTTGGAAAAGGCGACTATTCCGCCGCAATCCCGTAGGCAGTTTCGTCCTCGTCCGAAGCCGTATCCACGGATTCGCCTGCCGGTTCTCGAAACTGCCCGAGATCCGGATCAGCAACGGCGGATGCGGAAGCATCCTGATCGATGCCCGGGCCGCAGACAGGGTCGTCGTCGCGACCATCATCGAGGTGGTCGGCATGCTTCATCAGGTCGGCGACGTCCTTCGGATCCGGCGTGAAGAGGGCCGCCGAATGCACGAACTGGACCTCCTTGAAGTGGTCGACGAGCGCCGCGCGGGTCTCGCGCACCCGCGGCCGGGGATGGACATTCGCCTCCTTCGCTGCCGTCTCGAGCGCCTGGCGCGACAGGCACACGAGAAAATCCTCCGTCCCCATGTTCGGCAGGAAGCCGTCGGCGCCGATCGCCTCACCGGCGATGCGCGAGACCACACCGCTGTTCGAGATATTGCGCCTGCAGGACAGAACCTCGATCAGGATGGACCGGGCAGCGACCCGAACCGTCTCCATGTCGAACGACAGCCTGCCATCTTCGGAGAAGAGCCGGGCGGCGTGGCGTTGCATGCGCTTGGCCCCGAACACGTTGTCGTTGGCACCGGAGTCGACGCGAACGTTTTGGCCGGAGAAGGCGAGCACGAGCAAGGCCATCAGCATGTCGTCCTCGATCGGCGCGCGGCCGAGCGCCTCATGAAGCGCATCGGTGCGGAAATCGCCGATCATGTCCTGGCCCTTCTGCGTGACGTCGGGGCGTGCCTTCGAGACGGCAATTACCTCATCATCAGGCCCAATCGAACCATCGGAAGACGAATCGGTCTGCCCGTTCGGCTTCCTGGCTTCCGGCATCCGGTAGTGGACCGATTGCACCTTGCCCTCGCGATCGAGATACATGGCGGTGCTGTCGCCCCCGCCGGGCTTGCCGTAAACACGCTCAGCCTTCTTCGGCAGTTCCGGCTGGCCATAGTTGTTGACCTCGACAATCGCGCCCTTCTTCGGCAGGTTGATCGTCATCCACTCCTGCTGCGCACCGAGAAAGGCCTCGACATTGGTCGTGTAGCGGCTGTCCTCGTCGGCCGGCGCAAAGAGATCTTCCACCCACTCGATACCGTAGGCCTCCCGCAGGTCGTCGCTGAAGCTGGCATCCTTGGCGTACATCCGCTTCTTCGAAAGCGCATTGGCAACCGACCACCACGACGCCGTGTCGCCCTTTTTCGGCTTGTGCGCCTTCCACACTTCCTTCTGCTCATCGATTGCGGCGGCCGCGATCGTGCGCAACTGCGGCTCTGACGGCATGTCGCCTTTGGACATGTGATCCAGCATGGCCGGAAGGACATTGGCGAGAAGGCGGAGCTTGCGGATCTGCCGCACCGGTAGGGTCAGGGCGACCGCAATGGCTTCCTCGGTCCAATCGAGCGCGACGAGGCGTTCGATCCCCCGCCATTGGTCGACCGGGTTCAGCGGCTCGCGCGCGATGTTCTCGACCATCGAGCGCATGGCGCCGTTGTCGTTGGCGGCCTCGACCACCAGCACATCGATCTCTTCGAGGCCTGCGGCGACAGCCTGGCGTCGACGCCGGTGACCGGCCTCGATGATAAATCCATTTCCGCCATCGCGCTCCGGGAAGACAACGGGCGGCTGGATGACACCGACGGCCTTGATCGTCGCCAGCAGTAGGGCGTCTGCCTGCGGCGTCGATTTCGACTGACGGGTGTTGTCGGGGTTGTCCTTCAGCGCACGCGGATCGACCTTCATGAGATACATGGGATGCTCCTTTTCCGGGATCTGGGACGCGGCTTCTGCCGGTCCTTCCTGTCTTCATTCTTTCCTGAAGACACCTTCCGGACCGCGGAGCGGGGCGACCGGGGGCAACTGCGGTCGAGCATCGCTGCCGCGAAGGACGAGCGGGGCTGATAGCCCTGCGAAGCACGAGTGGCCGGGATGCGGAGACGGCGGTTGAGCGGAAGCGGCCACCGGCGGACCGATCTGCGAGCGGGGTTCCTTCCCTTTTATCTTCCATTTCCTCTTCCTGTTTTACCGCTACAACGGGAATGCGGGTGATTGCGACGAGGATTGATAATAGTTGATAAAGAGCCTATCATGTCTTTCGTCACATCGGATGGAGAACAGCATGATCAGTGCCGATCTGGGAAAGCAGCTCGAAAGCTATATCCAGCAACTCGTCGATACCGGTCGTTATGGCTCAAAAAGCGAAGTTCTGCGGGAAGGTGTGCGACTGGTCCAGGACCGCGAGACCCGTCTCGCCGCGCTGGATGCTTCCATCATGCGCGGCATCGCCGATGCGGACGCCGGCCGAACGAAGCCGGCGAGCGATGTCTTCGATCGACTCGAGGCCAAATACAGTGCGATGGCTGACAAGGCCGAAAAATCGGCATGATCCTCGAGTTTTCCTACGAGGCGGAAAACGATCTCGAGCAAATCGCCTACTATATCGCTCAGGACAATCCCCGGCGCGCCCTCTCATTCGTCCAGGAGCTGCGCAGCAAGTGTGAGGATCTCGTCGATAGTCCGAACGGGTTCGCCCTCGTTCCCCGCTACGAGCACCACGGTATCCGCCGGCGCGTTCACGGCAACTACCTGATCTTCTACCGCGTAGAGAGCGTGAAGGTGGTCATCATCCATGTGCTGCATGGCGCCACCGACTATGGCGCCATTCTGCTCGGTGATTAGTTTGGGCCGGCCGGTCTGAGGCGATTGGCTGCTCAAGGAGCAGATCTAGGCGGTTTCACTCTGCGGCTCATCATCATCGCGGGCGGATTGCGCTAGCGCCTCGTCGACCGCCCTTAGCTGTCGGCGCGTCTCGGCCAATTCCTCGGCAAACGCGAAGGCAGCACCCTCGCGCGAGTGATAGGAGGCAAGGCGTTTATGTGCGTCTTCCAGCCGTTGGCGATAGCGATCCTGCTCGCCGTCAAAACCATCGAGCGCATGTTCGAGGCGCGACACGGCGCCACGCGGCGTCACGGTCACGGCCAGATCGATCTCCTGGTCGACGCCGGTCCGCTGGAGGACCGTCGTGTAGCGATAACCGTCGCCCTTGCCGAACCGCTCGCCGGAATAAACGAGATCGAAGCCTCCGACCGAGGCGATGACGATCTCGCCCTCCTGCTGGAGTTGAACAAGGGTGAGGATTTCCCTCATCAAGGCGCGACCGGCGGCTTTCCGCTCGTCGAAAGCCTCGCCGACGACAGTCATGGCAAAGGCGTCGGCCGCGGTCGGAACAAGGCGCTCGATGTCCTTGCCGATTTCCGCAATCCGCCGCTCAGAGATCTCGATATCGCGTTCGGCGTCACGGATCTGCCGGCGCACCGCATATTGATCGTCGTCATGGGCGGCGCGCAGCCGCTCGAGACGTGCGATGTCCGCCTCGAGACCTGCCTTCCGCATCAACCGCTCGTCGCCCGACGCGATCGCCTTGGCCATCGCAAACTGGTTGGCGGCCCCTTCGCCGAGATCTTCGAGCCGGCGAACGGAGGTGTCGCCGGAAAGTGCCGCCGCAATGAAGCGGGCCTTGCGTTCGTTGTTCTGCCACATGCTGGCGTCGAGCGAGCCTTGCGTGGCATAGGCGAAGATATCGACTTCATCGTGCTGATTGCCCTGGCGCACGATCCGGCCCTCGCGCTGTTCGATCTGTGACGGCAACCATGGGACATCGAGATGATGCAGCGCCTTGAGGCGAAGCTGCGCGTTCACGCCCGTTCCCATCGTCTCAGACGAGCCGATCAGAAAGCGGACCTTGCCGGATCGCACGTCGGCGAACAGACGCTGTTTGGCCTCGGTCTTCTTATGGTCCTGCATGAAGGCGATTTCCGAAGCGGGAACGCCCTGGCGGACCAGCTCGTCCCTGATCCAGCGGTAAGCCGAGAAGCCACGCGTCGCCTCGACGTTGATGGTGCCGAGATCGGAAAAGATCATCTGGGCCGCGCCGGGCAGATCGAACGCTTTGCCGTCCGGGCGGAGATAGGTGCTCTGTGCGGTCTCCCGCCAGATGCGGTAGGCATTCTGGATGAGCAGGTTGAGCTTGTTGTCCGGCTCGTTGTCATTGTCCGCGTCGACCAGACGGAGATCGATTGCCGCATGGCGCCCGTCGGTGATGACGGAAAGCAGGATGTCGTCGCCGGGCTTTGCCGGTTCCTCGCGCATCTCGATCGCCTTGATCCGGGCGTCGAGGATCGCCTGATAGTTCCTGAACGCCTGGGTCGGCCTAGCCGTCAGGATCTGCCGCCGGCCTGTCGAGATATTGGGCACCTTGACGTATTCGCGGAGATCGTCTGGCATCACCACGTCGGCGAAGGACCGGAACATCGCGATCAGTTCGGGCACGTTGACGAAGCTCGCGAACCGGCTGACCGGCTTGTATTTGCCTGATGGCTGGATCTCCAGTTCCGTCGTGGTGTCGCCGAAGGTCGAGGCCCAGGCGTCGAACTCATGTAGCCCGCGCTCGCGCAGCGCGTCGGCCCCGAGCAGCCGCTGCACCGAGAACATCTCGCCGAGCGTGTTGGTGATCGGCGTGCCGGAGGCCAGCACAAGCGCGCGCCCTGGATTCCTGGTTTCGATGAACCTCGATTTGACATAGAGATCCCAGGCGCGCTGCGAGCCGTTCGGATCGATACCCTTCAACGTCGACATGTTTGTCGCGAAGGAAAGCTTGCGGAATTCCTGCGCCTCGTCGACGACGATCTGGTCGACGCCGATTTCGGAAATGGTCAGCAGATCGTCCTTGCGGGTCGACAGCGCCTCGAGCCGCTCCTTGAGGCCTTCCTTGAGCCGCTCCAGCCTTTTCCTTGAGACTCGATCCTCGCCGTCGACCTTGGTGAGCAAGTCCTCGTAGAGCTGCAACTCATCCTGGATCATTTGTTGTTCAAAGACGGACGGGACCGCGATAAACCTGAAGGCGGAGTGGGTGATGATGATCGCGTCCCACGTCGCCGTGGCGGCGCGGGAGAGGAACCTCGCCCGCTTGTCCTTGGTGAAATTGGTTTCGTCGGCTACGAGGATACGGGCATTCGGGTAGAGAGCGAGAAACTCGCGCGCCGCCTGGGCCAGGCAATGTCCCGGCACGACCAGCATCGCCTTGGCGATCAGACCAAGCCGGCGCTGCTCCATGATCGCGGCAGCCATCGTCATCGTCTTGCCGGCGCCGACGGCGTGGGCAAGGTAGGTGGAACCCGACGAGATGATCCGCCAGATGCCGCGTTTCTGATGCCCGTAAAGAACAAAGGCGCCAGAGGCGCCGGGAAGTTTCAGATGGGAACCGTCGAACTTTCGCGGCGCGATATTGTTGAAGCGGTCGTTGTAGACCCGCGCGAGCCGGTCGGTCCGATCCGGATCGGTCCAGACCCAGTCCTGGAAGGCCTGCTTGATCTTCTGCAGCTTGTCACGGGCGGCTTCCGTGTCGACGACGTTCAGCACACGCCGCTCGCCGTCGACATCCTTGAAGACGTCGAAGATCTGCGGCACCCGGCTGTTCAGCGCATCGGCAAGCAACTCGCCGGCATGGCGGCGGTCGGTGCCCCATTCCGATGTACCGGCGGCCGTCCAACCGAGCTGCCGGGCCTCGACGGTCCACGAGCCCAGTTCCGGCATGTGGTAGATTTTGATCTCGGCACTCATCGTCTCGTGCACGAAGTCGACGATATCGGCTGCCGGGATCCACGGCGCGCCCAAGCGAGCGGTAATATCGGACGGGCGGAGGTCGGCCGGCTGAACCGCCTGAAGCGCCCGGACGTTTCGCTCGTAGGCGGCGTCGAGCACGGCGGCGGCTTCCGCAACACCGAGCTTCGTGCGCACGGCGCCGGAGAGATAGGCGTCCGAAGTCTGCCAGGAACCGTCGGCGGGATCGCGAAAGATCGTGTCCCCGAGCGCATCGAGAACCGCATCCGTGTCGCAATGCAAAAGCTCGGCGATATGATCGAGGTCGACGCGCCCGCGCTCGTTGAGCACCACGGCCAACGCATCGGCGGCTGAGGTGATGATCGGCGGGGAAGGGGGTGCGATGACCCGTTCAGAAAAGATCGGACCGGGCCTGGCGGTGTCGGTTTCGAGATCGTAATCCTCGATCGATGCGACCAGCCAGCAATCGGGATCGTCGCGGAAGGGCTGCAGGTTGGGCTGGCGATGGGTTTCGCGAACCTCGCCCGTCGTCTCATCCTCGCTGATCGATACCGTCGTGTGATTGATCGGCCCGAAGTCGCGGACGAAGCTCGACCAGGCGATCCGCACTCGCACCTGCAGCTCGCGCCATGGGCGGTCCAGCTCCTGAGCCTTCAGAACCTCGCGCAGGGCATCGCGGATCGGGATCAGCTTGCGGATGACGCGGACGTGCTTTTCCGAAATTCCCTCGCCGCTGCGGGCCTTGCGAACCTGCACCGTGACCGGTTCACCGTCGACAACCTGCATGAGACCATGCCTGACATCTACAAAATAGCTGCCCTCGCGCGCCTTCGCATTGTCGGGACGAAGATCGACGATCTCGCCGAGCTCGTCCTCCAGGTCGATGTCGATTGCGGTCGGCTCGCCGTCATAGAGGTCTCCCGGGAGAAGAGCGATGGCTGCCGTCAGCGCCGCCTCAAGCTCGGCGCCGACGCGAGGCCAGCATGTGTAGGTCTCGCCGAATGGACCTGAAGTGAGGGCATGATCACCGAGCACCAACTCCGGGTGCTGCGCGAACCAGCGGTTCACGCGGATCGCACCGTCGTCGTCGGTCGCGGGTCGTAGCTCCTCCAGGTCGAGCCACAAAAGGTTGCGTTCCGGTTCGCCCGTCTTTCGCTTGCGGAAGAAGAGGATATCGACCACCACGTCGGTGCCGGCATCGCGGCGGAAGCTACCCTCGGGCAGGCGGATTGCCGCGATCAGGTCGGCGGACTTGGCAATATGCTCGCGTGCGGTGCGATCGGCCTTGTCCATCGTGCCGGCGCTGGTGACAAAGGCGGCCAGGGCGCCCGGCTTCAGGAGATCGACTGACCGGGCGATGAAATAGTCGTGCAGGCGGAGCCCCAGCGAACGATAGTGCCGGTCGGAGCGAACCGTCCGATCGGAAAAAGGCGGGTTGCCGATTGCGAGATCGTAAATCGCATTAAGGTCCGTGCGCGCGAAATCGCCGTTGATGATCCGTGCCTTCGGCTGCAGCAATCGTGCGATGCGGGCCGTGACAAGATCGAGCTCGATGCCAGTGACGTAGCTCACATCGCGATATTGTTTAGGCATCAGCGCTGGAAACAGGCCCGTTCCTATCCCTGGCTCCAGCACGCGGCCGCCGCGCCAGCCGAGGCGTTGCAGGCCCTTCCAGATCGCCCGGATGACAAATTCGGGGGTGAAGTGGGCATATTGCGTGCAACGGGCGAGCGATGCGTAATCGCCATCGCTGACGGCCGTTTCCAGCGAACTGCCGAGATCGTCCCAACCTGTGCGAAAGTCGGCTTCCCCCGGCCGTCGGAACATGCCGTTCGCCAGTTCGCCGGCGCCGAAGCCGGTGAAGCGGATCAGCCTCGCTTGGGCTTCCGGAGTTGCAGGCAAGTCCAGCTTCTCCAGTTCATTGGCCGTGAGGATCGCCGCGACGTTGATCCGCGCCCGATCTTTCCAGGTCGCGGCGAGCTCGCGATCCCCGTCGTCGAGGTAGAAATTGGCACGCTGACCCTGCTTTCGCGGGTCCGAGCGCCTGGTCACCGGCAGAGCCGGCGCAGGAGAGGGCGGGGTCGGGTCGGGTTCGTCGTCATTGGCGGCAAAACCGCCGAACGCGGTAACGCCAAGACCAAGTCCCGACGACAATGCGCTGCTGCCTGATATATCGAGGGTGAAGGGATCGTTGCTCATCGAAAGCTCCTTGTGAGCGCGCGTCGTCGATCCGCCGCAAGGGGCAGCCGAGGGAACGCAAAGGGGTGGAGAGGGCGCCGCCTGCAGGGGTGGCGCGGCTACGGCCGGCCGAGCGCTAGTCGCGCCCGGTCAAGAACAACTGCATGGTGTCGGTCACGAGAGCGATGCGTGGCGTCCGGGCTTGCCGCCATTATCGCCTCCAACTGCCGGGCATCAAGGAAATCGACGCCGTCGTCGCCACCGAACGTCCGGCGCTTGACCTCGAACCAGTCGTCGTTGGTGGCCGGATTGCATTCCTCGGCATAGACGACAAGGGGTTCTGGCCGCCGGCAAGCTTGCCGTTCGAAAGAAGATAGACCCCTGATCTCCGACCAGCCAAAGACCCGGCTGCTCGTCCTTGCCAGGCTTCAGTCCATAATAGGGGTTGCGAAAGCCGCCATTGGCTTGCGTATCGGCCCGGCCGTGCGCGATCACCTCGCGCACGGATGCAAGCGGAAAGGTGAGCATGGTTCCACCTCTCAAGCCGCGATCGGCGGGGGGAGGTGACGCAGTTGTACCGGTAGCTTGGCGACGATCTCGTCGTCGCTGAGGTCTTCCAGCAGCTTCAGAAACGTGCCGCCTTTCCCGCCGTAGAGCATCACGGTGCGCCCGCCGCGCGAGGCCTCTGGCCAGCGCTCGCCGGCATGGCCGCGATAGTCGTCCGCCGTACTGCTCCAGATATGCTCGAGGCGTTCGGCGCGCGTCATGGCGCGGACCGGCCGGCTCTCACGCTCGATGATCGCAACGCGCATCGTCTCGACGGACGCATGATCGGAAAGGTCGCAATAGCCGTGGAAGAAGCGGATCGCCTCGTCGATCCGGAGCGCGAAGAAGACGCTGGTGACCGAGCCGGTGAGGAACTCGCGCATCGCGAACATCGAGCCGCGGATCCAGAGCGGCGGCAGGATTTCGAACATATAGTCGTGTTCGGTCTCGCCGATCTCGAACCATTCGCCGGCGTAGAGCGGCGTTGCATCGCCGTCCCAGCGGTTGGGCCGTTGATGATGACGGTCGAACATGCGGAACATCTGCGGTCGGTTTGCGACGCCCTGGAAGACTTTTCGGATATCGGGAGAGGGGTTCATCTGCGGCTCCTTTGGAGGTTTCGGACCGAAGCGCAGCACTGTCCTTTCGACCTTGCCTTCCTCTTCAGTCCTTCATGACCCCTTGGCTGCCGCCGGCATCGCGACCGTCTGGGTCAAGGGCCGGCTCCGCCGGGCGAAGCCTCCCTTGACGCGGGCGGCGCGCATGCGGCATGCCTCCTCCTTCTTTCCTCTCCCTCTTTTCCTTCTCCCGGATTTTCAGGACCTCGTTCCAATCGTCCGCGGGTGGGCGAAGCCGGGTCCAGTCGCAGCCCACATCGTCAGCAATCGCCCGCAACCGGTCGGCAAACATATCGCCCTGCGGATTGGCGTCCGTCGCCGCAACCATCTGGACACTAGGCTCCAGGGCTAACTCCCGCAACGCTGCCTCCGTGGTCGGCGACCATCCGCCACCGGTACTGAGATAAAGCGTGCCGTCACGCAATCCCTCAAGTACCGCAAGACTCATGGCGTCGATCGCGGCTTCGGTAACGGCGAGGCGTACTGCAGTGTCAGTACCGAGGCGGAAGAGGACCTTTTTACCTCCAGAGGCAAAGCCGCGATATTGCGGACCCCGCGCCTCCCAGCCCGTGATGTCGCCTTCGGCGTTCGTATGGGCGGCCCACATGCTCCCCTGCGGTCCTTCGCGAAGAACGTTGCATTTGATCGCCGCACGAATGAAGGCTGCGGGCAGGCAGCGCTCGTCGCGTAGGTAGCGCCATGTCGATGAGCCTGGCCAAGGGCGGCGGCGCGCCTGCCAACGATCGGAAAGAGAAACGTCGGATAGGTCGTCGGACGGGTGTGGCTGCCACTCAGGCCTGGAAAGGCCAAACCCGACGAGATCTGCAACCCATTCCACGCACTCCAGGAAGCCGACGGGATCGAGATGCTGCACGAGCCCGAAGACATCGCCTTTGGCGTCGCTGAGCGGATCGAACCATCCTCGCCCTTCATGCGTAACGATGACGATCTCTCCGCCACGGCGAAACTTCACCGCCCGCCGGGTGCTTTCCTTGGCATCGACAGCAAAACCGGCCTCTTCCAGCACCGCGGCGCAGCTTACCTTGTCGCGTAGCACCTCTATCTCTCGTCTCTCCATTTTTCTTTCGATCGCGGCAGCGATCGCCTCCAATTCGTCAGCTTTATCCATCCGCAGCTTCAGCGGCCGCGAAGAGCAAAGGCCGCAAGGGCGCGGCTGACAATCTGGTGAATTATGCAAGGCCAGCCGCGGCGAAGCCTCCCTTGCGGCCTGCCGCTCGCAAGCGGCACGCCCGAGGGCCACGCCCCGGCTCAATGCCAAGGCGTGTATTCGTGGACGATCTCAAGATCGTCGTCGGCGTCGATTTCGTCGGACGGCAGGACGCCGTATTCGCCGTCGACAGAGAAGAGGGTGACAGGGACCATCAGGTCGCGAGAGAGCTGGAAACCGTGAGACTGGGCGAGGGAAAGGTCGTGCGACATGTGAGAGGCTCCTTCGGGAGCGGGCCATTCCCGCTCGATGGCTCCTCAAAAGGCCCGGGGACGGGCGCGATCACCGCGACGCGAAGCGGAAGCGGCCGCAGCAGCGCTAGCGGACCCCTCGCGGGTTGATCGTGGAAGATCCGGAGCCGGGCCAGGACGCCATCACAAGAGAGCGGGATTGGCTTGCTTCCGTTTGGGGCTCAGATTTTCCGCACGATTTTCGTCGTCGGTGCCAACTCCTCGCCTTCGTTCAGCGGCCGATCACTGGTGTCTTCGAATCAATGGGTGCGCTACTGGCTGTCCGCTGATCACGTTGGCTGACTGCTCAACCTCGACCGACCGCTCGCCTTCACAATGGCCTCCTCGACGGACTTCGCGTCGAGCACGACTACCGCGCGTTCCAGGCAAAGTTCGATCTCGGTGACGCTTTTCCCCTCCAACAGGGCGATTTCGGCGTGAGTCTTGCCCATGGACACCCACCGAAGGCACATCTTTTCCAAGGGCGAAAGCATGGTCGTTTTCATGAATCATCCATGTTGTGAGTTCATGCTGAAACGCGACTTGCGGGCAGGGCGAAGCTATCCGGCATGCCTCAGCTGTGCGAGCAGTTTCTTGCGGAAGACTTCTGCCGGTGTCCTGTATCCCAGGCATTTACGCGGAGTCTCATTGAGCTGATTGCAGATCGCGATCAGTTCCGCGTCGGTTACGGATAAGGGATCGACCTCTCTCGAAAGCCATTTTCGCGCTCGCCTGTTGGTGTTTTCGACCGTGCCTTTCTGCCAGGGCGATTGCGGGTCGCAGAACCATGTCTGCGTGCCAATGCTGGCTTGCAGATAAGGCCAGTCTGTGAACTCTGTGCCGCGGTCGAACGTGATCGAGCGGCGGGCGAGGTGGGGCAGCGCCTGTAGCGCTTGCACAAGTCCGTTCATGACCGGCCGGGACTGCCGATCGTTATTGCGCAGGAAGATAGCAAAGCGGCTGACCCGCTCCACAAGCGAGGTCACATTGGCTTTCCCAAACTTCTTCCGGAACTGGATCAGGTCGCATTCCCAGTGACCAAACTGCTGGCGATCAGCAACAGCATCCGGGCGCCGCAGGATGTTCAGTTCAGGGCTAAACCTCTGACCATGCTTGCGTCTTGCATGTCGTGGGCGCCGTCGAGCGCGATGCTCCGGCAGGTGCCGCCAAAGCTTGATTGCGTGTCCGTCCGCGGAATATGCGAACTTGTAGATCGTTTCGTGACTGACCGAGATCGGGTGCCGTTCCAAACGCATCCGGCCAGCGATCTGCTGCGGCGACCAACCATGTTTGATGCGGTCGATAACTGACTGCCGAACATTCGAGAAGCGCACCAACTTACGGAGCTTGGCGCGTCGTTCGCAAGCCATGTCATGGGCCGTCACGCAGTAGTAACCACTGAGATCAGGAACGGCCTTGTCGACGAACATGTTGCGCTTGATCTCACGAAAGATCGTCGAGCGATGTCGGCCAAGCTTTTCGGCGATCACTTCGACACTTAGC
Source organism: Rhizobium sp. Root274 (assembly GCF_001429245.1). Classification (GTDB taxonomy): domain Bacteria; phylum Pseudomonadota; class Alphaproteobacteria; order Rhizobiales; family Rhizobiaceae; genus Allorhizobium. The sequence continues at coordinate 36,808 of NZ_LMJE01000011.1, read as the reverse complement.
CCAGCGGTTCTCCAGCGGGCAATCTTGCGACGTTCATCGAGGTCAATGTGGGAGTAGGTGCGTTCCATTGCATTCTCCTTGCGAGTGACAACCCATTGGCATCATTCGCAAGTCGCACTTCATCCTTGAACCCACCCCCCCTACATCCGAAGATCGCATAAGCTAAATTATGGAACTCAAACACAAACTTCTTCTGGCTTATCGCCTCGTTCACAGTCCACCCCGTGTAGGCGATGCGCGTTTAGTCAACGCTGGGCGATGCGGCTGCTACCTGTTTCCCGACAGCTCCCGAAGGACTAGGGGTGCTTGCTCGATCCAAATTAGGACGACAGGGCGTCAGCACCGATAGCTTCGAGCGCAGCACGTGCCACATCCTCGTCCTGATTACCACTCCCCGAACCAACGCCGATACCGCCAACCAGAACCCCGTCAAAGCGGATGGGAAGACCGCCCTTCAGTCCTGTTACCTCGCCCTGGGTCGCACCGGAAATCAGAAGACGTGCCTGTTCTGGAATGGCCGTCGAAGGCGCATTTATGGAAGCGGCGGTGCGAGCCTTGGCAAGGGCACTCTTCAAGGAAAGAAATCGCGCACCCTTCATCCGAAAGGACCCGAGCACGACGCCACTCTGATCGACGACGACAATGCATTGCGGCTGGCCCATCGCAGAGGCTGCGTCGATAGCCGCCTGCAGCATGGCGAGCACGCCCTTGTCCGTCAGTTGCGCCGAAGGCTCAAAGAAGCTGCTCATGGGCTCGTTTCCTAAGTTAATGTGACGTCGTCGCGCCCGGCACGGAGGTGCCCGCACCGGCCGCGCAGGAGCAGGCTTACTTGCCCCAAATCTTGGCATACTGGTCGCGGTAACCATTGCCCGGATCAAAGATGTTCTTGTCGCCACCATCAGAGCTGATGTTGGCCTTGGTGACGACATGGAGCGGCGAGGTGTAACCCGACCATTCGACCTTGCTTACGGCACGGTTCAGCTCGTCGATCAACTGCCAGCCCTGCAGGTTGAGCGGCTCGGCCACCGTCACCGCCTGATACTGGCCGGAACGGATGCGCTGATAGGCGGACTCGGAACCGTCACCGGCGGCAACGGCCTTGGGCGCACCATCACCGGGAATGCCGGCAGCCGCCAGGCTCGGCCCCATGAAGTCGAAATAGATGTCGTTGATCGCCAGCGCATGCGTCCAGCTGGCGCCATATTTCTGCAGAAGCGAGGTCGTCAGCGTCGGCATGCGGTTCGAGGTGTCGGCGATCGGAGTGTCGACATATTCGAGCACCGTGCCGCCGAGCTTCTCGATCGTTTCCTTGATCTTGTCCGCCTTGGCAATGGCGATCGCATAGGTCGAGTCAGTGAAGATCACGACGCCCGGCTTACCACCGGCATCAGCAAAGGCCCATTTTGCGGCAGCGGCCGAGACTTCCATGGCGTCGGTCGAGACATTGGCGAACAGGCAATTGGCCGGATCAGGACCGATGACCGGGCCGGCATGCCAGCTGACCATCGGGATGCCGGCATCGCAGGCCTGCTTCAAGGCTGCCTGCTGCTCGACGGCATCGAAGCCGTTGATGATGATACCATCGGGCTTCAGCGCAAACGCCTGACCGAAGGCGCCGGCACGGCTCTGCACGGAACCGGCGCCATCAAGAACGGTAACCTCCCAACCGATCTTGGCAGCGGCTTCCTGGATGCCGTTGGTGACGCCGAGGATGCCGCCATTCTTCATGTCGGCTGCGAGCACGACGACCTTCTTGGCAGCGGCCGCGGTCGGGCCGCTGGTCGGGCCGTCCCAGGTCGTCTTTTCACCGGCATATTTCTGGACTTCTGCCATCGCGTCTGAAATCGCGTCGGCATAGGCAGGCATGGCGGCCGTCAGCGCCAGGATCGATACGGCTAGGGCTCTCTTCAGCATGGTTTCCTCCCAAAGTAGCTGAATGGACTTATTTCGACTTCGCGCCTTTCTTTCTTTGCGCGTAACCGGCGATCCCGATGGCGATCAGAAGTGTCGTGCCGTTGAACAGGGGCTCGACCCAGAAGCTGCCGCCGAATTGCTGGATGCCGGAAATACCGACGGCGAGGATCATCACGCCGACGATGGTGCCCCAGACATTGACGCGTCCGGGTTTGATGGTGGTCGAGCCGAGGAAGGCGCCGACAAGCGCCGGCAGCAGGAATTCCAGACCAACCGAGGCCTGGCCGATGCGCAGCTTCGAAGCGAGCAACACGCCGGCGAGTGCCGTCATCAGGCCGGATGTGACAAACGCGCCGATAACGAACTTGCGCGTCGGAATGCCGTTGAGTTCGGCCGCCCGCTGATTGGCGCCGATGGCGTAGAGGTACCGACCGATCGGCGTGTATTCCAGCGCAACCCAGAGCACGAAGGTGATGACCAGCACGTAGAGCGCGGTGATCGGCAGGCCGAAAACGAAAGTGCCGTTGATCGCATAGAAGGCATCTGGAAGCGCGCCGACCATCTGGCGGCCGCCGGTATGCCAGAGCGCGAGGGCATACAGGATAGTGCCCGTACCAAGGGTTGCGATAAAGCTGTCGATCCGCGCAACCTCGACCAGGAGACCATTGAGCGCGCCGATCACCACACCAAGCACAAGCACGATGGCAACGGCAACAGGCCAGGGGAAGCCGTAGAGCGTCTGTAAGCTGATCGCCAGAATATGCCAGAGCACGATGCCATAGCCGACCGTAAGGTCGATTCGTCCGGCGACCATGGGGATCATCGCCGCCAACGACAGAAGAGCAATGATCGCCTTGTCTGACAGGATGGCTCTGACGTTGAGCATGGTCGGGAATGTGGTCGGCAAAAGGATCGAGAACAACAGGATCAGGCCGAACATCAGGATGACGAGACCATAGGTGGGCGCGAGGCGCACGAGCTTGCGAACGGGCGACAGGCCCCGCAATTCGTCCTTGGTGGGTTCAACAGCGTTGGATTGGATACCGGGCATGGCGGTCCTCAGGCGGCTTCACCGGCCGATGCGGCCTGGATCAGGGATTCAGTTGACAGTTCGACGCCACTCAGCTCGGCCACGGGCAGGCCGCGGCTGAAGACGATGGCGCGATGGCAGATATTGGCAGTCTCTTCGAAATCGGTGGACACCACGAGGACGCCCATGCCGCTTGCAAGAGCCTGATAGAGAAGATGATAGATCTCGGCTTTAGCCCCGACGTCGACGCCGGCGGTCGGATCTTCCGCAATCAGCAGCCGGCGACCAGAATCAAGCCAGCGTCCAACGACAACCTTCTGCTGATTGCCACCCGACAGCGCCTCGATGGCGAGCGTCGGATCATTGGGCGAGAGGCCGACACGGCGGCCCAGTCCATGGGCGAGTTCATCTTCGGTCTTAGGCGACAGCAGACTGAGCAGACGTCGCCCCGTGGCCGAGGGATTTAGAAACGCGTTTTCTCGGATGGAGAGGCCCGGCGCAACACTTTCGGCAATACGGTCTCGCGCCACGAGGCCGATGCCCGAGCGCATCGCGGCACCGGCGTCTTTCAAGTCTGGCGCAACGCCGTTCAGCGCAATCTTGCCGGCATGCGGGATGAGGCCGAAAAGGGCGCGACCGACATCCTCGTGACCGGCCCCGCGAAGGCCCGCAAGACCCAGCAGCTCGCCGCGCCGGATCTCGAAGCTGACAGGGCCGACTGCACCTGTTGCGAGACTTGAAACTTTGAGGATCGCCGGCCCTTCAAGAATGGCAGGCCGGGCAATCTCGCGCGCTTTTCTGCCAACGATAAGACCGACCAGTTCCTCCGGCGTCGTATGTTCGATCGAACGCATCCCGACCATCTGCCCGTCGCGCAGCACGGCGACCCGATCGGCGATACGGAAAATCTCATCCAACCGGTGGCTGACATAGATCATGCCGACGCCGCGGGCTTTCAGCGGACGGAGGGCTGCAAACAGCCGCTCCACCTCATCGGCTGGCAGGCTGGCGGTCGGCTCGTCGAGCACAAGGTAATCGCAATCGGCGGCAAGCGCGCGGGCGATGGCGACCAGGGATTTCTGCGTTCGAGTGAGACTGGAGACCCGCGCAGTTGCTGAAAAATCGGCCTCGACCAGTGCGAGTGCCTTGTCGGCAACATCTTCGGTCGCGGACCAGTCGATCCGACGGCCCTTCTTCACATAGCCAAGCGACAAGGCAATGTTTTCGGCAACACTCATCCACTCGATCAGACCGAGATCCTGGTGGATGAAGGCGACCTTCTGGCCGCCGGCCTTGCCGGCCTCATGGGCGTAAGGCACGCCATCGATGAAGACGCCACCCTCGTCGGGACGGTGGATGCCGCCGAGGACCTTGATGAGCGTCGACTTGCCGGCTCCGTTCTCGCCGAGCAAGGCGACGATTTCGCCACGCTCGACCTTCAGCGAAACACCTTTGAGGGCCTGCGTGCCACCAAAGGATTTCACGATTCGATCGAAAAGCAGGCCGTCTGCGGACGGTTGCATGCTGTGTCTCTCCTCCCAGGCCGGTCCAGATCTTGCGTCAGGGTTACCGGTAACGTAGTTAACCTATCTTCAAGTTTTACTGAGTCAAGTCGAAAGTTATCGATAACATGAACTGCGTCGTTTACCGTGGCACCGTGGGTCAAATGTCCAGATGAAAGCCAACCTCGAGGATATTGCCCGCGCCGCTGGCGTGTCGAAGATGACGGTGAGCCGCGTGTTGCGCGACGGGTCAGGTTTCTCCGACCAGACACGTCGCAAGGTGATCGAGATTGCGGCGCAACTGGGCTACGTGCCGAACCGCCTTGCCGCCGCCTTTGGCTCAGACCAGGCTGAAACCTTGGTCGGCATGTGTGTACCGCGCCTGACCTCGGGCCTGTTCGGCCATGTGCTGGATGGCGTGGACCGGGCGCTGGGTCGCCTCGGCTACCAGCTGATCATCGGCGCCAATGATCACTCGATGTCGGAGGAAGAAGCCTGGATCCGGCAGGTGGTCAGTTGGCGTCCGGCAGGCCTCATTCTCTCAGGCCGCCACCACACGGCGGGAACGATCGAGCTCCTGCGCAGTGCGGCCGTGCCCGTTGTCGAAATCTGGGATCTGACGACGAGCCCTATCGACATGGCGGTCGGCTTTTCCCATGCCGACTGCGGCGCAGAAATGGCCCGGCATCTCCTCGCGCGTGGTCGCCGAAAGGCCGGTTATGTCGGCGCGCTTGCCCGATCTGACGTGATGGGACAGGCGCGTTTCGAAGGGTTTCACGACGCACTTGCCCGTGCCGGACATCCGCTTGTCGATGCCGAAATGCTGCACGATGCGCCGGGCTTCTATGCCGGCTACTATGGCCTGGAGACCCTGCTCAGCCGAAAGAACGACTTCGATGTCGTTTATTTCCACAATGACGAGATGGCGATCGGCGGCCTTGCCTTCTGTCAATCGGGTGGACTGAGGGTACCCGAAGACATCGGCATTGCCGGTTGGGGCGGCATGGAAGCGGCCTCCATCCTGCAGAAGCGCCTGACCACGACCGTTGTGCCGACGACCAGCATCGGTAAGGCGGCGGCCGAGGCACTGGTCGCGAAGCTGAAGGGCGAGTCCGTACAGACCATCACCTTCGTGCCGACGAGGCTCGTGCCAGGCGAGACGGTCTAAACCGGCAAGCAGACTTCAGGGTGTCTGGATGCCCCGGCGGTTGAGGACGACGGAGTAGAGGCTGGTGGTCGCAGTGATGAAGAGCCGGTGCTTCGAGTGACCGCCGAAGCAGATGTTAGACACCATCTCCGGAACCAGGATCTTGCCCATCAGATGTCCGTCCGGTGCGATGCAGTGAACGCCATCGGCCGCTGATGACCAAAGGTTTCCGTCCGTATCGACCCGCATGCCATCGGCGCAGCCGGGCGTGACGACGTGGAAGACCCGACCATTCTTCGGCCGGCCATCGACCATGTCGAAAACCCGGATATGCTGTGGATCGGCGGAGAACATCTGCCCCGTATCAGCGACATAGAGACGGCTGCCATCCGGGCTGAAGGCGAGGCCGTTCGGTCCCTGCATGTCGGTAATCACAGCCTCGATCTCGCCATCCGGTGAAACCCGATAGACCGAGCAAGGCAGCTCCTGCTCCGCCTTGGTCCCCTCATAGTCCGTCATGATCCCGTAATGCGGATCGCTGAACCAGATGGCACCGTCGGGTGCGACGATGATATCATTCGGACTGTTGAGCCGCTTGCCCTGGTAGCCGTCGGCGATGACCGTGATCGACCCGTCCCATTCGGTGCGCGTCACCCGGCGCGTTCCATGTTCGCAGCTGACGAGACGGCCCTGCCGGTCCCGGGTGTGGCCGTTCGCATAGTTCGAAGGTTGGCGATAGGTGGTCACGCCATCCTCGGTCCAGCGGACGATGCGGTTGTTGGGAATGTCGGAAAACAGCAGGCAGCCTGCATCACCGAACCAGACCGGCCCTTCCGTCCAGTCGAAACCGGTTGCGAGCCGCTTTACCGGCGCATTGCCAAGCACATAGGTGGCGAAGATCGGATCTACGACTTCGAAAAACGACATGGCTGATGCTCCTCCGTCAACAGTCGCCGCACTCAAGCTGAAAACGCAATCTGCGCCTTCATTGCCTGGCTTCGATCCGAGGCGAGCAGAAAACCCTTCCCGGCTTCGGCCAGCGACACCGTATGCGTGATCAGCGGCTTCACATCGATCAAACCCTTGCGCATCAGCTCGACGCCGATGGCAAATTCCTGATGGAACCGGAAAGAGCCTCTGAGTTCGAGCTCCTTGGCCGTGATTGCCATCATGGGCAGCGTCATGTCGCCCCCCAGTCCAAGCTGCAGGATGATGCCCCGCGGTCTGAGCGACGGAATGGCGCCGGCCAATGCTGCGGCGACGCCCGTGCACTCATAGAGCACATCGAATGTGCCCTTGTCGCCTGCATAGGCCGACAGCGCATCCGGCTCCTTCGCCGTGTTGATGACGCGGTCAGCCCCGACCTTCGCCGCAAGCGCGAGCGTGAAATCGGAAAGATCGGTGGCAACGATCTCTGCGGCTCCAGCCCGGCGCGCCGAAAGGATGGAGAGCACGCCGATCGGTCCGCAGCCGGTGACCAGAACCTGCTTGCCGAACAGGCTGCCCGCGCGCGTCGTGGCATGCAGGGTTACCGCCAGCGGTTCCGCCATCGCGGCCTCGCCGGCAGAAAGACCCGTCGCGTCAACGCATTGATACGCCTCTGCCACCAGACTTTCCCGGAAGGCGCCCTGAATATGCGGGAACGGCATGGCGCTGCCGTAGAAGCGCATGTTGAGGCACTGGTTCTGCAATCCCTCGCCGCAATAGCGGCACTGGCCGCAGGGCCGCGAGGGCGAAACGGCCACAAGCTGCCCGATCTCGAAGCCGGAGACACCGGGCCCGATGGCCTCGACCCGTGCCGAGACTTCATGTCCAAGGATCATCGGCTCCTTCAGACGCACCGCGCCGAAGCCGCCGTGATTGTAGTAGTGGAGGTCCGAACCGCAGATCCCACCGGTCGCAAGGCTCAGTCGCAGCTGGCCGGCTTGAGGGTCTTCCACCGGGCGATCTTCGATCCTGAGATCACGGGCGGCATGAATGACGATGGCTTTCATCAGAGCACCGGAGTGAGGAGGGCTTCACCGGCGAAATGCGCGGTGAGATTGTCACGGACGAGCTTGCCCATCGCCTTGCGGGTCTCGATGGTCCCGCTGGCATGATGCGGCTGAAGCAGCACATTCGGCAGCGACAGAAAGCGCGGATTGAGATTGGGTTCGCCTTCGAAGACATCGAGGGCCGCCGAACCGAGCTCGCCGGTCTCAAGCGCGTTGAGAAGGGCTTCTTCATCGATGTTGGAGGCGCGGCTGATATTGATCAGCATGCCCTCGGGCCCCAGCGCCTCGATTACCTTGGCACCAACGATATGTCGGGTCGCCGCGGAAGCCGCCAGCGTCACAAAGAGAAAGTCCGAACGCTGGGCGAGCGCCACGGGATCGGCGATGAATTCCCAATCCCTGGCGAAATCCTTTGCCGAGACATCGCTATAGGCGATTTCCATGTCGAAACCGGCAAGACGTTTGGCGACCTCATAGCCGATCCGCCCGAGACCGAGCACCCCTGCCCTGCGCCCCCAGACTTTACGCTTCAAAGGGTAAAGCCCCTTGGCCGCCCAGGACCCATCCTTCACCCAGGCTTCAGCACCGATCATCCCGCGTGACTGGACCAGCATCATGGCGACCCCGAGATCAGCAACGTCATTCGTCAGCACGTCGGGCGTGTTGGTGACCCGAATGCCGCGCTCCCGGCAGGCGCCAAGATCAACCGCATCGAAACCGACGCCATAGACCGAGATGACTTCGAGATTGGGGCAGGCAGCGATAACAGAAGCATTCGCTCCGAGCTCGCCACGGGTCGCAATACCCCGAACCTTCGGACCAACTTCCGCCAGGAAAGCAGCCTTGTCAGCGGCCTCAAAATAGCGATGCATATGGAAGCTTTGCTCCAGCGGCACCTGATCCCAGTCCGGATAAGGGCCGATCTGCAGGATGTCGGGCTTGGTCACGATGTCTCTCCCCAGGGATGCTTGACTTTCAGTTGTTATCGATAACATATACAAATCATCTGACGCTTGTCGAGAGCGAAACTGAAGGAAGTAAACCGTGGCACTGAACCTGTTCGACCTGAAGGGCAAGCGCGCTCTGATTACGGGATCCTCGCAAGGGATCGGCTTTGCGCTGGCAGAGGGTCTGAAGGCCGCCGGTGCTGAGATCGCCCTCAACGGTCGTGACGCGACGAAACTCAAGGACGCGGCTGCACGTATCGAGGGCGCCGACCAGCTCGCTTTCGACGCGACTGACCACAACTCCGTGCGCGCGGCCGTCGATGCCTACGAAGCCTCCGGCAGGGTAATCGACATCCTCGTCAACAATGCCGGCATGCAGCATCGCGCCCCGCTTGAAGACTTCCCCGCCGACGCCTTTGAACGTCTGCTGCAGACCAATATCGCCAGCGTCTTCCATGTCGGCCAGGCGGTTGCCCGCCACATGATCGGCCGTGGTCGTGGCAAGATCATCAATATCGCCAGCGTCCAGACTGCCCTCGCCCGCCCCTCGATTGCCCCTTACACAGCGACCAAGGGCGCGGTCGGCAACCTGACCAAGGGCATGGCCACCGACTGGGCCAAGCACGGCCTGAACTGCAACGCGATTGCACCCGGCTATTTCGACACGCCACTCAATGCAGCCCTGGTTGCCGATCCGACCTTCTCCGCCTGGCTCGAAAAACGCACGCCGGCCGGCCGCTGGGGCAAGGTCGAGGAATTGCAGGGTGCATGCATCTTCCTCGCCTCCGATGCGTCGAGCTTCGTCAACGGACATATCCTTTATGTCGACGGTGGGATCACGGCATCGCTATGAGCTTGCGTCTGGTCATCATGGGAGTGGCAGGCTGCGGCAAGTCGACCGTCGGCGCCGCTCTGTCCGAACAGCTCCATATCCCCTACCGCGACGGCGACGATCTCCACAGCACCGAAGCCGTCGAGAAGATGCGGGCCGGCATACCGCTCACCGATCACGATCGCTGGCCCTGGCTCGATCGGATTGCTGCAGCCCTCAGGAATGAGGCGCCGTTGCTCATCGGCTGCTCCGCGCTTCGGCGCGTTTACCGCGACAGAATTCGCGCCGGCGCCGGCGGCGAGGTGAGTTTCGTCCATCTCGCCGGCGACCGGGATCTCATCGCAGCTCGCATGGCGACGCGGGCCGGCCATTACATGCCCCTGTCACTGCTCGACAGCCAGTTCGCCACCCTGGAGCGACCGGGACCGGACGAAGCCATCGAAGTGACGATCGACCAGCCTATGGCAAGCATCCTCGGCGAGGTCCTGTCTAATCTCGGAGGAAGCCCTTAATGACACACAAGATCGCCCTGATCGGGGCCGGCGCCATGGGCGGTGCCATCGGCGCACGCCTTGCCGAAACGGGAACCGATCTCATCGTCTACGATCGCGACCCGGAGAAAATCGCAGTTCTTGTCGCCAAGGGTGCCGCTGCGGCTTCGTCGGCAGCAGATGCGGCGAGCCCGGCAAAGGCCGTGATCCTGTCACTCAATTCTGCCGCCATCGTCCGCGCCGCAGTCTTTGGGCCTGAGGGTGTGGCGGCAGGCGCAAAACCCGGCACCCTGATCATCGACATGTCCTCGATCGACCCGGAGACGACAAAAGCACTCGCCGCGGACGCTAAAGCAAAGGGTCTGCGCTGGGTCGACAGCCCATTATCAGGCGGCATTCCGAAGGCCGCGACCGGCGAGCTTACCCTAATGCAGGGCGGCGCCGAACCCGACGTGCAGGAAACGCAAGACATCCTGTCGAAGCTCGCCGGCAACCAGACCCATATGGGCGGCCCGGGTGCCGGGCAGACGACGAAGATGATAAACCAGGTGCTCTGCGGCCTCGGCTTTCTCGCCGTGGCCGAAGCGACAGCGCTCGCCGAGGCAGCCGGCGTCGATGTCGAAAAGATCCCGCAGGCGCTCAAAGGTGGCCGCGCCGACAGCGCACTGCTGCAGGAATACATGCCGCGCTTCGCCAGCAGGGATTACCGCCGCACCGGGCGCATCGACAACATGGTCAAGGATCTCAACGCCGCCCAGGATCTGGCACGGCTCACCCACACCTCGATGCCGCTCACGGCGATCTGCGCCGAAGTGCATCGCGTGCTGACGGCTGCCGGACTCGGTGGCGAGGATCAGGCCGCATTGATGGAATATTTCAAGGGACCCAACAAGGAGATTGCCCGATGATCACCCGCTACGCATTGTTCGATGGCAAGATCCATGAAGGACAGACCGAGGCTTTCCGCGCCGCTGTCCTCGCCGAAATCCTGCCGAAGTGGCGCCAGTTCCCCGGGGCCCTCTCTGTCCGCGTCACCTTCGCCGAAAGCCGCGATGAGGGCGCACCGGAATATCCGATGATCCTGGCCATCAGCTATCCTGATCTGCCAAGCGTGGACGCTGCCCTTGCAAGCCCCGTTCGCACCGAGGCAAGAGCCGCGACGGAGTCCGTCCTGGCGCGCTTCTTCACTGGCTCGATCCATCATCACGTCACAACGGCGCATGAATACGCGCCCCTGTGAGCTAAGCCTGCAGAGACTGGATTTTCGCCAGAGATAACGATAACAAAATGGTATGAGCACGCCCCGCAAAGCACCAACCATGGCTGACGTCGCCCGCCTTGCGGGCGTCTCGCCAATGACGGTGAGCCGGGCGTTCAAGCGCGACGCCTCGGTGAGCGATGCGACGCGCAGTGCCATCCTCGAAGCCGCCGATACGCTCGGATACGTCTTCGACAGCACCGCCGCGAACCTGCGCTCGCAACGCACCGATTTTGTCGCCGTGACGATCCCCTCGATCAACAACGCCAACTTCGCCGATACGGTGCGCGGCCTGTCGGAGGGGCTGAAGGACCGCGGCCTGCAGATCCTGCTCGGCTATACGGATTATGACATCCAGGAAGAAGAGCGACTGGTCGAACAGCTGCTGCGCCGTCGCCCGGAGGCGATCGTCGTTACGGGCGGGCGCCACACCCCTCGGACGCGGCGTCTGTTGGAAAACGCAGGCATACCTGTCATCGAGACATGGGATCTGCCCGACAATCCTGTCGGCCATGTCGTCGGCTTCTCCAACGCGGCTGCGGTTCGCTCCATGGTCGACCACTTCGTGTCGGTCGGGATCACCCGGATTGCCTTCATCGGCGGCGATGCCGATCGCGACACCCGTGGCACGGATCGCCGGGCGGGCTTCATCACGGCCATGCAGGCACATGGCCTGGATCCCGATCGACTCATCGCGGCCGGCACACCGCCCATTTCCATGAGAGAAGGCGCAGACGCCATGGGCCGTTTGCTGGACACGCTGCCGGACACACAGGCCGTCATCTGCGTATCCGATCTGTCAGCCTTTGGTGCCCTGACGGAATGCCAGAGGCGCGGTGTGAATGTGCCCAGTCAGATCGCTGTCGCCGGCTTCGGCGACTACGAGATCGCCGGGATCTGCGTGCCGTCACTCACCACGATTAACCCGCTGCCTCGCGAGATCGGCAAACGCGCGGCCGAGCTCATCCTTGATGTTCTGGATGGCACGCAGGCAGGCCCCGCGACCATTGCTCTGGAACCCATCCTGATGCGTCGCCAATCGAGCCCGTAATGGCATGAAAGAAGGGCGCTGATTATGCGCCCTTTCTCTTCGCCAGTTTCAGTCTTTACTTTTGCGTGGCCAGCACCGCATTGACGACCGCGTCGCCATTCGCCGCAGTATAGCCATCCCAGACCGGCTTGACGGCAGCTTGGAAGGCAGCGGCATCCACGTCCGTGTTGACCTCCATGCCGGCGGCCTGAAGCTCGGCGATCATCGATGCCTCCTTCTCCTGCGCCAGCTTGCGCTGCATGGCGATGGCTTCGGCGGCCACGTCGAGGATCACCTTCTGCTCGTCAGCGGTCAGGCCGTTGAACTTGGCATCGTTGATAGCGAGCGCCAGCGCCGAATAGGCATGCTGCGTGATGCTCAGATACTTCTGAACCTCATTGAACTTGAAGGACAGGACGATGCCGATCGGATGATCCTGGGCATCGACCACACCCGTCTCAAGCGCCGTGTAGAGTTCGGCGACCGGCAACTGCGTCGGATTGGCGCCGAGTGCCGCGAACATGTCGTTCAGGGCCTTGGAGTTATTCACGCGCATGTTGAGCCCGGAGACATCAGCCGGAACGCGGATCGGACCGCGATTGTTGGTCATGTTACGGTAGCCGTTTTCCGGATAGCCCAGCATTTTCAGACCATGCTGGGTGAACTGAGCGGATACACCCTGCCCAACTTCCCCGTCGAGGACCTTGTAGGCAAGTTCCCGGTTGGGGAACATGAAGGGCAGCTCAAAGGCACCGGCATCCGGCACTAGCCCGGTCAGGTTGTTGAGGCCCGTCATCACGATATCGATGATCCCGGAACGGGCTCCGTCGATCATCGCCTGATCGTTGCCGAGCTGACCCTGCGGGAAGATGGTGACCTTGACCGAGCCGTTCGTGCGCGCTTCGACCTGCTCCTTGAAGAACACGGAGAGTGTCTGCTGCAGATCGGTATCAGGCGCGGCATGAGCAAGTTTCAGCTCTGTTTCGGCATGAACCGAAACGCCGGTAAAGGCGATTGCGGTTGCCAGTCCAAGCACTTTAAAGATTTTCATGTCAGGCTCCTCCCTGTTATGAAGTCTCAGCCGCCAAGGAAGTTGGCGGGAACGGTAATGAGTTGCGGAAAGATGATGAAAAGGCCGAGCAGCGCCGCATAGGCAGATATGAACGGCACAACGCCACGCACCGCCACACTCATCGGCACGCGTCCAACCCCGCAGATGACGTTGAGTACGGTTCCGACTGGGGGTGTCAGAAGGCCGATCGAGCAGTTGAGGATGAACATCAGCCCGAAATAGACCGGGTCGATACCCGCCATCTTCACCACCGGCATGAACAGCGGCACCAGGATCAGAACGGTCGGAGACAGGTCCATCACCATGCCGACAGCAAGCACGATCAACATGATGACCAGCATCAGCAGCCGCGGGCTGTCGATGAGGGGTTGCAGCATCTCGGCCAGCTGTTGCGGCAGTTGGGCGACGGTGATCAGCCAGGCGGCGACCATGGCTGCACCGACAAGGAACATCACCATAGCAGTCGAACGACCAGCCGTTACCAGCACTTCGAGCAGGATCTTCCAGGTCAGGGCGCGATAGACGACCGTTGACACGATGATCGCATAGACTGCGGCTACCACGGCAGCTTCGGTAGGCGTGAAGGCACCGGAGCGAATGCCTCCGATGATGATGACCGGCAGCAGCAGCGCCCAGATACCGTCCTTGAGGGCTGCCAGTCTTTCCTTGCCACTCGCCTTTGGAAGGGTGTCGATCTGTTCGTTGCGCATGATGTAGGACCAGACGACCATGAGCGTCACGCCCATCATCAACCCCGGCGCGATACCGGCCATGAACAGCTTGGCAATCGAGATATTGCCGGCAACACCGATCAGGATCAGCGGCAGAGACGGAGGAATGATCGGCGCGATGATGCCACCCGAGGCGAGGAGGCCGAGGCTTCGACCTTCCGGATAACCGGCCTTGCGCATCATGGGATAAAGGATCGCCACAAGGGCGGCCGCATCGGCAACGGCTGACCCGGATAGTCCGGCCAGAACGATCGCGGTCAGGATGGCAACATAGCCTAGGCCACCGCGCTTGTGCCCGACAAGCGTCATGGCGAGCCGGACGATGCGCTCCGAAAGGCCACCCTTGGACATGACTTCGCCGGCGACGAGGAAGAATGGGATGGCGAGCAGCGGAAAGCTGTCCACGCCGTTGATCAGCCCTTGGGCCAGGATATCGGGGCTGAACGTGCCCACATGCAGCATGAGCGCCATGGCAGAAAGCAAGAGGGCAAAGGCGACGGGAAGCCCAGCAAGGATCGCGACGAACAGAACGCCGAGGAACAGGATAAGAGTCATTCCTTGGTGTCCTCCGGAATGCGAGCATCTATGCTCATCGGATCGATGAAGCGGACGATGGCAATCGAAGCCATCAAAACAGACGAGACGACGCCCGCGAGATAAAAGAGACCGGACGGCAACCCTGTCAGAGGCGACAGGTTATTCCAGTTCGCGATGGTCTGGTTAAGCGCGCCGATGAACAGCATGCCGACAGCAACCATGACCACGACCCAGCAAAGCCGGCGGAGGATGGGAACGGCCCTCGGCATCATCGCTTCGGAAAATTCGGCCACGGCGAGATGCTCACCACGGCGCAAGACGACGGCAGCACCCAGCATCACGATCCAGACGAACCACAATCGGGCCAACTCGACCGACTGTCGTATGCCCGACGAAAAGCCGTAGCGCAGAACCACATTGGCAAAGACAAGCGCGATCATCGCTGCCAGAATGACCGCCATAAGGATGTCGATCATCGACCAGATCGCCTGAAACAGACGTCGCATGAGATCCTCCTCCCCGAAGACACGTTGCGTAAAACCCGATAATGGGTTATCGTTAACCCAAATTGGTATCGATAACATTGCTATGAGTCAAGTCCCGCATTTCCCTCGCACGATCACGATCGCCGACGTGGCCAAGGCTGCCGGCGTCAGCAGCATGACGGTCTCAAAAGTGCTGCGTGGAACCGGCCGTATCGCGAGTGAAACGCGCGACCGGGTCTCCCGCATTGCCGATGAACTGGGCTATGTTCCAAACCGCTTGGCTGGCTCACTGTCTTCGCAAACGAGCTCGCTGATCGGAATTGTTATTCCCTCGATCGGCGATCAGGTCTTCGCCGGCGTGTTGGCTGGCATAAATGAGGTCCTGAATAATAAGGGATACACCGCATTTATCGGGGAAAGTTTCTTCGACCCAGCGAACGAGCTTCGCATCGTCCACATGATGCTAACGATGAAGCCGGCTGCCCTGATTTTGACAGGAGGTATTGCGCGCGACGAACGCACCAAGCGTCTCCTGCGCCGGGCAGGCTTACGCGTTGTACACTTGTGGGATGGCGACAACCCAGACTTAGACGCTACAGTCGGGCTCTCACACCTTAAGGCAGGCAGGTTGGCAGCGCAGAGCTTCCTCAGCGCAGGCTTTACCCGCTGCGCCTATGTGGGTTCTCAACTGTCCCGCGATCTCTGTGCGGCCTCCAGGCTTCAAGGTTACAGCAGTTTATTGGCGACGCATGGCGTTACCCTCGAGCTGAAAACGGATCCAAGCCTTCCGCGCAGCACTGAGACCGGCTACGTCCTGACAAAAGCGCTTGTCGCACAAAGGGAAGTGCCCCAGGCAATCCACTACCTGAACGATGCCATGGCGATCGGTGGCCTCCGGTACCTGCTCGAGGCGGAGATCGCCGTTCCAGGCAAAGTCTCCGTCAACGGCTTCAACGGCACCGCCCTTCTGAGTTCGCTCACCACACGCCTGTCGAGCATTGAAGTGCCGCTCATGGAAATTGGCCGTCGGGCAGCGACTGCCGCTTTAGCGACCCCTATCCCTGGTTCAGAGGGAACTGTTGAACTGGTCGAAATCAACCTGGCTGCAGGCAATACCGTGTTGGCCAATAAGTGACGCAAATACTGGCCTTGAACGGATTAAGACCCCAAAAAGTCCGGCGGCCGGCCACGAAGTGTTATCTCATTATCTGTCTTTCACGGGAATTTTCTGCCGGTCAGCATAGCTACAAGCTGATATCTGTTGCGAATGCCGCTTTGGAACAGCGTTATCAAGACCTTCGCATTCTCTTCTGCTTGTGGAGAGGTGATTTCCTGATGGCGGATCTCACAGACCTTAACGAGAGCACTCTGCAGAAGTGCAAGATCGTCAGGCCTTAGCGGTGCCTTCAATTTTTGAGCGACTTTGAGGATCATCTGGTGGGCATGGGGAAAGAGTTCGCGAGGAACAGCGTCGGACTATTGTGCTGCATTAATCTTTATCTTGCGGAGGTCGTTTGAGATGACGCGGTCCCTGTTTCAGGTTCGGCGAAAAGGCGACCTTGCAGATCGGGTTTTGACGCTCGGACAGCACTACGCCTATTCTCGTTTGCCGGATCATGGACTGCTCAAAGGTTGTCCATCTGATGTGGGAAGCCATACGCTCTTTCCCCGGTCGATTACAGCCGCAGGCTCGGGTCGATGGAAGTAGAAGCCTTGCGCGAAACGGCATCCAACAGCTCTCAAGAAATCCGCTTGTTCGGCATTTTCGACACCTTCGGCTACGAGGTCGATCTCAAGGCTCAACCCTATGTCCGCAATCGCCTTGACTAGTCCGGTCACCCCAGACTGCGTTCCGAGCCGTGCGATGAAAGTCCTATCGATTTTGATGATGGATAGCGGAAAATCCAGGAGATGGGTGAGTGATGCGAACCCGGTCCCGAAGTCATCAAGCGCAATGAGGACACCTGCCTCACGAAGCTTAGAACATACTTCAAAGATCGCATCCGAGCCGCGTTGCAGGAAGACATTTTCGGTTACCTCAAGCTGCAAATGGTGAGGGCTCAGCCTTCGGATCTGCAGCTCCTCCAGGAGCCGATCTGCGAACCGCTGGTCTCGAAGTTGGCTCTGCGCCACGTTAATGGCTATGGATCCGAAAGCGTATCCTTCGTCGCGCCAAACCATAGCCTGATCCAGAGCCGCTTTTAAAACGAACTCACCGATGTCGGCAGACAAGCGCGGATCTTCCAAGGCGGGCAGAAAGCTAGAGGGTCCCCGAACGCCTTCGGTGCTGTTCCAGCGTAACAAGGCTTCGTAGCCAGCTACCTCCCCCGTCATTAGACAAACCTTGGCCTGGTAGTGGAGCTCGAGCTCCTCTGCCTTGAGCGCACCATCGATCGCCTCGATGCTTTTTACTCTCTCGTCCGCCAGAACTTGCATTGCCGGCTCGAAATAGCGATGGCGGTTGCGCCCGTCCGCCTTGGCGCTGTAAAGCGCAAGATCTGCACCACTCATCAGGTCGACCTCATCCAGCGCATGATCGCCTTGGTGGAGAGCAACACCGATCGATGTACTGCAGCGAAAAGAAGCACGGTTGAAGGCCAGGGGTGCCGAGACCAAGTCCAACATTTTGGTGGCAATGCGGTCAACTTCGTCTCGGTCGACAGTTCCCTCGATTACAATGGCGAACTCGTCGCCCCCAATCCTGGCGAGAAGACGCCCCTCGCTCGAGACCGTATCGAGACGCCTTGCTATCTCCCGGAGACACTCATCTCCAGCTGCGTGACCCAAGGTATCGTTAATATCTTTGAATCCATCCAGGTCGAGCAGGATCAAGCACACCGGGTTGCCCCGCATCTTGATGTCACTGAGGCGGGCCATGAGCTGCGCTCTGTTGCGCAAGCCTGTCAAAGGGTCACGCTCGGCGAGCCGCTTAACTTCTTCCAGTGCAGCCTTCTCGTCGGTAATATCCTGTTTCATCCCGTATCTGCGGGCTGCTACTCCACCGCGGAGTTCGACGTGGCCAGAAACCCGCACCCATCGGCGATTGCCCTTCGCGGTAATCATTTGCCCTTCGAACACATAGGGTTTATGAGATATCTGCGATTCAGTGACGAGTCTCGTCAGGCGGCGGAATTCTTCCGGTGGATAAAATTGGGCAAGTGAGGCGACTGACGGGACAAACGTTCGATCGATCTCGTGGAGCACGTACATCCCGTCGCTCCAGACCATCTCTCCAGTCTCACAGTCCGTTTCCCATGCGCCAACCTTAGCGAGGTCGGACGCACAGTCGAGCAAGCGCTTCTGCGCGTCCAGGCTTTGTCTCTGACGCTCGACGACATCTCCTGCGCGTGCCAGTTCCACCGACAGATCGCGCATCTTACGGGTAGAGCGATATTGTTTAAGCAAAGCCGCCGCAGCATCTCCCAACAACCGCAGCTGAAGACGCTCCCGATCGCTCAGGACGCGCGGTATCCGATCAATGATACAGAGACTGCCCGCGTTCATGTCATCCTGCATCTCGAGTGGGCAACCCGCATAAAATCTTATCTCTGGCGAGCCCGTTACGAGATCGTTTTGCGCAAATCGCTCATCAACAAGGGAATCTTCAACGACAAGGATCTCGTCCGACAGGATCGTGTAGTTGCAAAAGGCTAGCTCCCTCTTCGTCTCATTTGCCTCAAGTCCACGACGCGCCTTAAACCACTGCCGGTGCTCGTCCACCAAGGATACGAGCACGATTGGCACGTTGAAGATGGACTTCGCCAGATCAACGATATGTTCGAACGCAGGGTCTGTCCCCGTGTCCAGGATGTCGAGCTGTTGCAGGCATCGCAGCCGATCAGCCTCATTGGCTGCAAGAGGATAGGACGTTGGGCCAGATCGGCTCACGACGGCTCTGGTATTCATGCCGGTTCTTTCTTCGGTCGCGATCAACGGTTGTTGAATGAGGCTTAGAGCGCAGTCAGGCAGCTGCAGTCTCCAAGGGCCGGCGATTGGGGCTGGAGTTACCGTCAAATCTAAACTCCGCCATAAGCTGGAACAGCAGGTCGGCTTCTTTGGCCAAGCCATGACTTGCGGCGGTTGATTGCTCCACCATTGCGGCGTTTTGCTGTGTGCCCTGATCCATGGCGGTCACCGCTCTGTTGATTTCCTGAAGTCCCGTGGCCTGCTCCTTTGCCCCTTCGACAATGGCATCGACGTTCAGATTGATCTGTTGCACCTGCAAAACGATTTCGCGTAGCGCCTCACCTGTTCTGGCAACCAGATCGACGCCTGCTTTAACCTGCTGTCCGGACGCGGTGATGAGAGCCTTAATTTCCTTGGCGGCCTTAGCAGACCGTTGCGCGAGCTCCCTTACCTCCTGAGCCACTACCGCAAATCCCTTACCGGCTTCCCCTGCTCGTGCTGCTTCGACACCGGCATTAAGCGCGAGCAGATTGGTCTGGAACGCGATCTCATCGATGACGCCGATAATGTTGGAAATTTCGTCTGCAGACGATTTTATGCCATGCATCGCCTCAACCGCTTGCGTAACGACAGCACCCGAGTGCTCGGCGTTGGCGCGTGTTGTCGCAACAAGTTTCCCGGCCTCCTCTGCCCGGCGACTGGAATCAGCAACGGTGGTGGTGATCTGTTCCAGCGCGGCTGCCGTTTCCTCAACAGAAGCAGCCTGTTGCTCTGTACGTCTCGAAAGATCGTCAGCCGCTTGCCGTATCTCCTCAGAACCGGCAGCGATAGCGCCTGCGTTTCCGGAGACCCGCATCAGAGCCTCTCGCAGCTTCTCGACGGTATGGTTGAAGTCGTGTCGTACAGCCTCCATGGAAGGGACAAATGGCTTCCTAAGCTCAGCAAGAAGATCTCCCGAAGACAGCGATTTCAAACCTCTTCCAAGCTGATCGATGTCCCCCATACGTTCCGTGACATTCGTGGCGAACTTGACCACTTTCACGACCTTGCCGGTGAGGTCGACAATGGGATTGTATGCTGCCTGGATCCAGACTTCTCGCCCCCCCTTTCCATATCTTAGAAATTCATTGGCAACGAATTCTCCCGCGGCGAGCTTGCTCCAGAATTCGGCATATTCAGGCGTCGCCGCATAGGTCCGATCGCAGAACATACGGTGATGCTTGCCAACGATCTCGGACAGCTCGTATCGCATTGCGTGGCAGAAATTCGAATTGGCGGTGAGAATTTCTCCGGAAGGACTGAATTCAATGACAGCCTGAGAGCGAGAAATCGCATCAAGTTTGCCAGCGTCATCTACAGCTTTCTTTTTCTGCTCTGTGATGTCGGTCGCAAACTTCACCACCTTGTACGGCTTACCATTGCGCAAGATCGGGTTATATGTGGCTTCGATCCATATCTCTCGCCCGCCCTTGGCCATCCGCCTGTATTGCTGCTGATTATAGCGGCCTTCGCGCAGACGTTGCCAGAAAGCCTTGTATTCCAGTGAGCCAGCTTCCTCCGTGGCAACAAATAGACTGTGGTGACGGCCGACTATCTCCGCTAAATCATATCCGAGCGCCTTGCAGAAGTTCTGGTTTGCGTAAAGGATCTTACCGTCGAGATCAAACTCGATCACCGCTTGTGACTTGTGCAGTGCTTCAATTTGAGCACGTGCGTCGAAGGCCAGCTCCAGGCCGAAAAGTTTCATAGGACGCCCCCATCAGGTCTCACATCAGAGAATTGATCGGTGCCTGCCGAGGATTTGAAACCGCAAAACTGCGATAGGAAATGACGGTAAGCCCCCGCTAACGTGGAGATAATTGCAGCCGTCGCTTAATAAGTGATTAGTTTTTAAGAACCTTGAGAAATTTTGTTATGCCTGTTTCTTGACGCTTATCAATTTGGCGGGACTATCGATGGAAACATGGTCGCGCTATCACCGTCCCATGAACGTTATGCATGCGGGAGGAGCGACCGTTGGACATTTCAGCCTTGTGCCGGGAATTCGCTTTGGCTCTAACTGGGCAGCCAAGCGTCACTGGAAGTGAAGATGAGGTCGCGTTCGGGCCCTGGCTTACCGACTATCTCGCCACCCACCCTGCGCTCCACCGGTGCAATCGATCTTGGTGCCTCCCGGTCAGAGGCAGCGATCAGCGTCAGGTCGTTTTCTTACTGGCCAAAGGCTCAACGAATGGACCTACGGTGGTTCTGACTGGCCATTACGACACAGTCACCACACGCGATTACGGCGACCTGGAACATCTGGCTCTGGAGCCGGATCGTCTGAAGCAGGCACTGCTTGAGAAATTAGCAGCGCAAACGAGCGATGCGGAGCGACTGGCGTTCGCTGACCTCAAAAGCGGGAATTTCCTTCCCGGCCGCGGGCTACTGGATATGAAGGGCGGGCTGGCAGCGGGTCTGGCCGCAATGGCCGCGATCTCCGCAGAGCCGTTTCCAGGCAACCTGTTGTTCATCGCTGTGCCAGATGAGGAAAATGCGTCAGCAGGCGCGCGCGCCGCTGTGGAATTCCTCCCTTCTATTGCGAACCGAGAGAACCTCGACATCAAGCTGGTCATTAATCTCGACGCCATCGCAGACGTGGGGGATGGTTTTGAAGGCCAAGTGCTCGCAACAGGTACTGTGGGAAAACTCCTGCCAACAGCTTTAGTGATCGGACGGCCGGTGCATAGCGGCTATGCGACAAGAGGATTGAACGCGGCAGTGCTAGCGTCCGCTGTTGCCGCCAAGATTGAGTGGGCAGCCGACCTGGCTGAGGATAGCGGTACGGTACCCACCTTATTGTCCATTAAGGACAGCAAGACTCAGTACGATGTCACCACCCCCGCAACCGCATTCCTGTTTTGGAACTTGTTGTTTAAAGACCGCAATCCGCTCGAGTTGATGGCCATCTTACAGGATCTTATCGCAGAGGCTGTCGGCGACTGCGTCCAGGATCTGGTTGAGCGAGGCCGAAGGCTAGAGTCATCGGACGTTGAGCTTTTAGATGCACACGTGCCAGTCTTGAGGTTTGATCAACTCCTCACTCAGGTGGAGGTCGAACATCCGACTATCCGCGAAATGCTCGCAAAGATATCCGTCAGTCTGAAGCATCTCGATGCTCCCGAGCGATGCAGGAGACTGACGCTCGCACTCTGGGAAAAGAGCGGTAAGTCTGGCCCTGCCGTAGTTTTCGGATTGGGCGCCGACCCATATCTCTCCACCGCCGTCCGATCTCCTGAAGTTATGAACTTGCTGCGCGCATTCGTCTCTCAATCTGAAGCTCGCCACGGCTGCTCGCTTCGTCTGGTGAGCCATTTTGCCGGAATTTCCGACATGAGCTTCTTTGGTGAGAGCGTGGAAACCTATCGCCGGAGTCTTTTGCCGCTCTGCCCAACCGCCTCCGCCTCCCATGCGTCTGCTGGAACAACCTATCCCACGGTCAACTTGGGGCCCTGGGGGCGTGATTACCATACGCCGCTCGAGCGGATCCACGTCCCGTATTCGTTTGAACTTTTGCCGCAGCTTATCGTGGATTTTGTGGGAGAAATCGGTTGACCTGCGATGGGAAAACGACAATCCGCTCCGCGTTAATATGAGCAACTCTATCCATTAGCCACAGCGACACTCAGTAACGATGAGTGGCGCAACCCGCGCCACTCATCTTGTTCGGATTACTTTCCAGCTGCCTGTGCAGAGTACATATAGCTGTCATAGCTGTATTCTGCGACGCGGAACCATTCAAAGCTTTCGTCGCGAAATTTCTTCCAGCTAGGATAGATCTTTGCCCAAGCCGGGTGAGTCTCAGTGTATTCGGCGTAAAGCTCCATGCTCGCTTTGTAAGCGGCGTCCATGACATCTCGTGGCATGGGACGGAGGTTTACCCCCTTGCCAACGAGCGAACGGATTGCGGCCGTATTCTTCACGTCGTAAAGCGCTTGCATGTTAATGTTGGCTGCTTTGCAGGCAGCGTCGAGAGCGGCTTTGTAGGCCTCCGGCAGGGAGTCATACTTTGACTTGTTCATGAAGAAATGGATCGTCAGGCCGCCTTCCCAGTATGCGGGATAATAGTAGTAGGGAGCGATTTGGTAGAAGCCTAGCCGCTCATCATCGTAGGGACCGACCCATTCCGCTGCATCAATCGTGCCCCGCTCCAATGCAGGATAGATGTCGCCTCCAGGGATTTGCTGTGGGACCACGCCCAATCTGGACATGACCTCACCGGCTACGCCCGCGATGCGCATCTTTATACCCTGTAGGTCCGCAAGCGTATTGATCTCGTTCCGGAACCACCCACCCATCTGTGCGCCCGTAGCGCCGCCCGGCTTGGCCACGATACCGAAATCGGAAAGGAACTCATCATACAGCTCGTTCCCACCGCCGTGATAAAGCCACGCATTTTGTTGACGGGCGTTGAGACCAAACGGAATAGTCGAGCCGATCGCGAAAGTGGGATTCTTACCGGTGAAGTAATAGCCACAGGTGTGCGCGATCTCGACCGTATCGCTTTTCAATGCGTCGACCGCCTGGGGGCCCGGGACCAGCTCCCCTGCCTGGAACACCTGGATCTGGAATTTACCGTCGGTGATCTTTGAAAGGGTCTTCGCCATCACCACGGCGCCGCCGTAAATTGTATCCAGACTGTTCGGGAAGCCTGACGTCAGACGCCACTTTATGGTGGGCAAATCCTGTGCGATTGCGGGTGCGGCAAGGGGTAAGCTGGCGGCCACAGCAGCGCCACCGAGTGCGCCTTTGCTCAGAAAACTACGCCGGTTGAGAGTTTCAGTCATCATTTCCTCCTCAGGTAACAGATGTTGTCGGCTAGCACCGGTGGTGCGAGATCGTCGGAACGAGATGGGTATCAGTTGGATTGAGACGGCTGACCAAAGCTTGGCAGTGGAGAGCCAAACTCGGGCGTCGCGCTTGGCGAGGGCGGCTGCTCGCCATTGTCATCAGCTTTAGGAGCTCCGAAGGGAGGCGTGGGAGTTCCGAAAGGGTTCCCCTCTCCAGAACCGGGCATTGGGACATTCAGCTCGATTTCAGCTGGATCCACGGCGGCAGGTCCCGACTTATAGTGAGTGACTAGACCCGGGAAAATCAGCACGATCGCCACCATGAACAACTGGATTGCCAGGAACGGCAACGCACCCATATAGATTTGGCCGGAGGTTACGGGCTGAACGGTCGCTCCAGTCACCTTGTCTTTGTAGGCCCTGGCAGGTGCAACAGAGCGCAGGTAGAACAGCGAGAACCCGAACGGTGGATGCATGAACGAAGTCTGCATATTGATCGCGAGCATTACGCCGAACCAGATAAGGTCGATGCCAAGCGCGTCGGCGACTGGCGCCAACAGCGGTATGATAATGAAAGCGAGTTCAAAGTAATCGAGGAAGAAGGCCAGAAAAAACACCAGCAGGTTTGCGACGATGAGGAAGCCGATCTCTCCCCCAGGTATTGAGGTCATCAGGTGCTCAACCCAGATGTGACCGTCGACGCCATAGAAGGTGAGAGAGAATACGCGCGCGCCAAGCAGGATGAAGATCACGAAGGATGATAGTTTGGCTGTAGCGTACAGCGCTGACTTCATCATGGGCATACTAAGGCGACGGTTCCCCGCAGCGAGCATGAGCGCACCTACCGCCCCCATCGCTCCGCCTTCGGTCGGCGTTGCAAGACCAATAAATATTGTGCCGAGGACGAGGAAGATCAGCACGAGCGGTGGCACAAGCGATGTGATCACTTTACGAGCCATTTTCCAGCCACGCAGTGCGCGGGCCTGTGGAGGCAGCGCTGGAACACTTGCCGGGTAAATGAACGACATCAAAATAATATAACCGGCATAGATCGCGACGAGCAACAGACCGGGCACCAGTGCGCCTTGGTACATGTCACCGACAGAGCGGCCGAGCTGGTCTGCGAGAATGATCAGTACCAGCGATGGTGGGATGATTTGAGCCAGGGTCCCTGACGCTGCAATTGTGCCAGCGGCTACACGTCGATCGTAGCCGTAGCGCAGCATGATTGGAAGCGAGATGAGGCCCATTGAGATCACTGAGGCTGCAACAACGCCCGTCGTCGCGGCGAGGATCGCACCTACGAAGATGACCGCAAATGCAAGGCCGCCTCGAACGGGGCCAAACAGCTGACCAATCGTGTCAAGCAAGTCCTCTGCCATGCCGCTTCGCTCCAGGATTAACCCCATGAAGGTGAAGAAGGGAATGGCCAACAGTGTTTCGTTCGACATCTGACCGAAGATGCGGTCCGGGACGGCACCGAAGAGGTTAATGGGAAGCAGGCCCATTTCGATCCCGATGAAGCCGAAGACGAAGCCCACAAAAGCCAGTGAGAAGGCCACCGGATATCCCATCAGCAAGACCACAATCAGGGACAGGAACATGATGGGTGCGAGGTTTTCTGCAAAGAAAGCAAACATCAGTCGTGCCTCCAATCAGAACGTCTTGGCTTCGGCATCCGCCAAAGCCACTGCATCGGGAGACGCGCCGGTGAGGATCGCGATACGCTTGATAAGTTCGGAGACCCCTTGAAGCGCCAGAAGGCCGAACCCAATGGGAATCAGCGCCCATGCCGGCCATAGCAGCAGGCCGCCGGTATTGTTGGACACTTCGCCACTCTGAAACTTGTCTATAGCGATCGGTAAGGAGAGGTAGATCGTGATCAGACAGAAAGGGAAAAGGAAGAAGAGCGTACCAAGAATCTCGATCCAGAGCTGACGCTTTCGCGATAGCTGCCCGTAGACCAAATCGACCTTCACATGTTCATTGCTCAGCAAAGTGAAGGCTGCGCCGATCAAGAAGACGGCCGAAAAAAGATACCATTGCGCTTCAAGCCAAGCATTGGAGCTGAGATTGAAGAGTTTGCGTGTGACGGCATTGACTGCGCTGATAACCACCGCCGCGAGTATGAGCCAGGAAACCGATTTACCGATGAACGTGTTGACCGCGTCTATCGCGCGTGACAACGACAAGATGCCTGCCATGATGAATATCCTCCCGAGCCGGCACCTCAGCCGGCCATGAAGGAAATGCTTAAGTTCCGGCCAGAGCCTGAACAAGATGGGTGCGGTCCCGAAGTATTGGAGCCTACCCAGTAGTGGGTAGGGCGAACGTCAGCAGGCCCGCCGGATCAAACCGCTATCGATGGCGTATCGGGTAAGGCCGGCAGTTGTCGAAATTCCCAGCTTCTTTTTTATATTCTTGCGGTGTGTCTCGACGGTGGCTTCGGAGAGAGACAGTGACTTCGCAATGTCACGATTACTTTTACCGGAGGCCAACTGTGTTAAGACATCATGCTCACGGGTGGTAAGTGGATGCGTTGACCCAGTTACCCTACGCTCCGTAAGTACGTCGGCGACCCCGGATGAGAAGTAGGTTTTGCCAGCAGCAACCGTTTTGATGGCCGTGACGATTTCATCGGTGGACACATCCTTGAGGATGTACCCCGACGCACCATGCAGGACTGATGCAGAGATGTATTCGCGACTATCATGCATCGAAAGCATTAATATGCGGCAATTCGGAAGTCTCGCCTTGAATAGCTCTATCGCTTGGATCCCGCTGAGCTTAGGCATATTGATATCGATCAGGACTACAGCCGGCTTGGTCTGGACGGCAACCTCTAAGCCAGTCAGCGCTAGGCCCGCTGTTCCAACGACTTTGATATGCTCGAATGTATCGAGTACAGCACGCAGGCCATCCAGAACGAGTGGGTGATTGTCGATAAGAACCACATTGATAGGATGAACTTCACTCATGCCGCCTCGGTCCGCTCGTGGCCATCTGCGTTAGCCGAGAGCGGCAACATAGCAGTGAGCACAGTCCCCCCGGCATGACTCCTGACCAACAAGATCCCGCCAAAATGGGCGATGCGCTCTTGCATGTTGCGCAATCCAAGCCCGTTCTGATGCCGCCCCCTGGTCTTTCCTGCACTCTCTTCAAATCCGTTACCGTTGTCGCTGATGGTCATTCTAGCGCGACCGCGCTCACTCCATAGCCGAATGCGCACTTCAGAGGCGCCGGAGTGGCGCTCCACGTTGTTTAAAGCTTCTTGTGCCACACGATACAACGCCGTACTCGCCTCAGCCTTCAAAAAGTCTCTGCCGGGCTCGGCTTCGAGAATCGCAGAGATGCCCGTCCGCTCAGAGAAATGGCCGATTAAGGCCGTCAATGCGGCCGTGAGGCCGAGGTCGTCGAGCGCCGGTGGGCGTAAATCGTGTGACAGCCTGCGGACCTCTTTGATTGCATTGTTCAATGCCTCGACCCCGTTTTCGATGGCATAGGCGGCATCATCAGCATGGTGACGGACCTTGCGGCAAGCAAGGTCGATTGCGTAGCGTACGCCAACAAGGTTCTGCGAGATGCCGTCGTGAAGTTCCCGAGCAAGTCGCGTTCGCTCTTCCTCCTGAGTGTTGATGACACGCTGAGTCAAGGCCTTCAGTTTACCGTCCGCCAGGCGCCGTTCACGAACGGTCACCATCATACAGGTAGCGAATACGATCATGACCGCCGGCACCGCAATGAGCGCGACAACCACGAATGTGTCGCGAATCTTCTCTCGTAGATCCGCCTTGGCCGCCGCTGTTTGTGCGAATACATCATCTAAATAGACGCCAGTGCCCAGCATCCACTCCCATTTGTCCAGTCCCATTGCGAACGACAGCTTGTCGGCTACCATTGCGGAAGAAGGCTTCTCCCATTTGTATTGGTAGAGACCGCCGCCCTCTTTTGCCTTCTGGATGAGGTTTGCAATCACGCGGTTGCCGTCAGGATCTGTGAGATCAAACCAGTTTTGGCCCAATCTAAACGCCTGGCGCGGATGCACAACGTTGTTCCCGTCGTAGTCATATACAAAAAAATAGCCGTCCTTCCCGTAGTCCAGCGAACTCAAGATATTACGCACCCGCGCCTTTGCAGCCTCATCATTCGCATCGGCAGACGCATATACCTCTTCGATCGCAGAGCGGGCGAGATTGGTCAGGTTGAGGAGCTCAGTCTCCTTCGCATTCAGCATATTTCGCTCGAACGTGTCGATACTGCTCTGCGCAAGGCTCGTGGCCTGCCAGGTGATGAAGGAGGTGATGGTAAGGATGGCTATAACGAGAGGTACGATCGCAAGAGCAATGATTTGATGACGAAGGTTCACAGCTTTATCCCCGGGGCAATTGGCCGAACATCAGGTTAAAGGCAATAGAAAGTCCCTGCCGTGCTTTTGACAAGCTAGAGATGTTATCGGCCGACATACGGCGGACGGTTTTTGAACGCATTTTTTGAGCACGCCCCTACTACGACACGCGGGTATGCGGCCATGTGCTTATGCCCGCATCAGGCCTCGACCACGTTCTCAAGCCCAATGCGGTCCCAGATGTTCAACTAGCACTCCGAGTGCCGCTTGAGACGGCATTATGGCAACGCACCTCCACCGATAGAGAAACTTGACCTATTTTCACTCTTCCCTGTCACTTCGGTGGTCACAAACTCAACTTCTGGGCCAGCTTCTATGGAAATATTTGTCCGGTCAGCATGGCTACTAGCTGTCGCCTGACTCGAATGCCACTCTGGAACAGTATTATCAGATTGTCCGCGTATTTTTCCAATTCAGGAGAAGTGATCTCCTCACCGCGAGCGCTACAGATCTCTACCAGAACACCCTGCAGAAGCGCCAGATCGTCGGGTTTGAGGGATGCTTTCAGCTTTTCGGCGACCACTTCAATCATCGGCCGTCACGAGGAAGCAGGGCTCGATGAGCGAGCACAAAAAAAGGATATTTCTGTTCAAATATATTTCTCCACGGTCGCTTGAGGATGAAGTTTGCACTGGTTGCTTGGCCTGAAGGCCTCAGACCTGTTAGAGCGGCGAAAGCGCACTGGAGCATAGAAAGGTCGAGGTCATCTGCACGGGCTCGAAACATCTCATCTGCGTATCCTGGAATGAAGGGAAAAAAATGCTGCGCAAACGGGCGTTCTGCCGCTACACCGTGCCACCAAGCGATCCCTCCAGAGTCGCGAGCTCGTGCCCACCAGCCATCAGATCCTGGAGCTGTTCTGCGGTGATTTCTCCGCGCAAGGCCGTACCGAGTGTTTGCCCGCGATTAAGCACTGTGAAGCGATCGCCTACGGCCATGGCATGGCGCACATTGTGGGTGATGAACACTATAGCGATGCCCTGCTTGCGAACCTTGTCTATCGTTGCCAGCACGTTAGCGGTCTGTCGCACGCCGAGCGCAGAGGTGGGTTCGTCGAGGATCAGCAGTTTCGCTCCGAAATGAACGGCGCGGGCGATGGCCACCGTTTGGCGTTCGCCACCTGAAAGGGTGCCTACCGCCTGGTTGGGGCCGCGCAGGCTGATGCCCATGGCGCCCATTTCCTGCATCGTGATACGGTTGGCGTATTCATGATCGAACATGAGGCGCTGCATTCCGTCGGTTTGCCGTCTGATGCCGCCAACCNGATTTCTTGAGAGCTGTTGGATGCCGTTTCGCGCAAGGCTTCTACTTGGCGACGGTCTGGCGCTCGCCGCCTGAAAGGGTGCCTACCGCCTGGTTGGGGCCGCGCAGGCTGATGCCCATGGCGCCCATTTCCTGCATCGTGATACGGTTGGCGTATTCATGATCGAACAGTTTCAGTGGTCCGAACTTGCGGATCGGCTCATTGCCCATAAAGAAGTTGCGACTGACCGACATCAACGGGATCATCGCCAGATCTTGATAGACCGTGGCGATACCGGCCTTGATTGCGTCGCGCGGATCGTCGAACTGCATCGGCTCGCCTTCAAAAAGGATCGCGCCGCTTGTAGGTTTGTGCACCCCCGACATAGTCTTGATAAAGGTCGACTTTCCGGCGCCATTGTCGCCGAGAAGGCAGTGGCATTCGCCGGGGAAGATGTCGATCGAGACACCGGCCAGCGCGATTACTGCGCCGAAATGCTTTTCGATACCGCGCATCCGGATGAGCGGCGCGCGGCTTTCGGTGCGGATAGAGCTCATCTCAGCGCTCCCCTGTTATGATGCGGCGGATATAGGTGTTGAGAATGACGGCAAACAGGAGAATAACACCCAGGAACACCCGGAAGAGGCTGCTCTCAACCCCTGCAAAGAACAATCCCTGCTGGACGACGCCAAAGATCAGCGCGCCGAGCGCTGCGCCAAGGACCGACCCGTAACCGCCTGTTAGAAGCGCACCGCCGATAACGACAGCGATGATGGCTTCAAATTCCTTGAGCAGACCACGATCGGCCCCAGCGGAGCCAAACTCGAAAACCTGGCAGGCGGCAAAAACCGAGGCGCAGAAGGCCGTGAACATGAACATCAAGATTTTCACGCGATTGACCGGCACACCAACATAGCGTGCGGCCTGGGCATCACCACCAGCGGCGAAAATCCAATTACCGAAGCGGGTGCGAGTCAAAAGGAAATGGCCGATGGTAATGAGGGCCAGCGCCCAAACGATGAGCATCGGAAGGCCGTCGACAACAGGCTG
Source organism: Rhizobium sp. Root274 (assembly GCF_001429245.1). Lineage (GTDB taxonomy): Bacteria > Pseudomonadota > Alphaproteobacteria > Rhizobiales > Rhizobiaceae > Allorhizobium. Next base: position 6,405 of record NZ_LMJE01000011.1, on the reverse strand, counting down.
GCCCTTAAGGTTGCCGCGCTCGAAAACGGTCAGGACACCAACCTCGCCGAGCCAGGTAAAAAGTGGCTGGCCGATCTTGCCGCCGAAAACGGGGGCAAGCCAGTCGCCCTCGGCCGCCTCACGAATGCCGCCGATAATGGTCTTGCGCTCGAACGTCTGCGGCAAAAAGATGGTAAACCCGCGCAGGATGAAGAGGGTAGCAAGCGTCACGATGAAGCTCGGCAGACCAGTACGTACGACGATGTAGCCATTAAGCGCACCCAGCCCCACGCAAATGATGAAGGTTAGTAGGATCGCCACCCAAACCGGCCAGCCGAGCGTGACGCTAAAAATGGCGATGGTCATGCCGGCAAAGCCAATCATCGAGCCGACGGAGAGATCGAATTCGCCGGCGATCATCAGCAGGCAGGCGCCGACGGCGATGATCATGAACTGGGCCGAGACGATGGACCAGTTCAGCACGCCCTGGGCATTGAACATGCCGCTGTCATAGGCAAACAGAGCGAAAAAGGCGAAGACCGCCACTGTCCCGACCATGCTGCCCAGTTCCGGCCGTATCAGGCTGCGCCTGAAGGCCGACATCGTTTTGACGCGCTCGTCGGTGTGCGCACTGCTATTCATGAGCCAGTCCTATCATGTGCTGGAGCAGGCAGGCCTCAGCGTGGGGCTTGCTTGAATGATACAGCGGCGAAGACCATGCCTTCGCCGCGTAGACGTTTGATCAGCGGTATTCGCCCGCAAACTCTTCGACTTTGGCCAGGGCTTCCTTCGTGACAAAGCCCGGGCCGGAGTTAATGTTGTTGCCCGGCAGCACGCCGTAGCGATCATAGTTGGTCAGGATCACAACCGGCAGATAAGCCTGCAGGAAGGGCTGCTGGTCGATGCCCCACTTGATCGTGCCATCCTTGATGGCCTTGACGATTTCGGTACCCAGATCGAAGGTCCCGAAATAAAGCGAGCCGGCCGTACCCATTTCCTGCAGCGCCTGGATGGTCGGGTCTGCCGATGTCGGCCCCAGCGTTAGAACGGCCTGGGTATCCGGATTTGCCGTCAGGTAGGCTTTGACGCGGTTCTTGATTTCGGCGGGGTCCTGGCCGGCATCGATCATGCTGTCGCCCAACTCGATGCCGAGACCGTCGGCAAAACCGCGGCAGCGCTCGGCAACGACGGTATTTGAAATCACATGGTTGACGCAGACGAAGGACTTGATCCCGTCGCCTTTGGCGCGTATGCCGGCAGCGAGACCCGCATCATATTCAGGCTGGCCGACAAACATCAGCGCGCCCACTTCGCGGGTCTGCTCTGGTGTACCGGAATTCATGATAATGACGTCGATACCCTGATCGACAGCCGCACGGATGGGCCCCGAAAGAACATCAAAGTCAGCAAGCGTGGTGATGATGCCGTCGGGATTGGATGCCGCGGCCTGTTCGATGATGCGGGCCATGTCGGCCAGGTCACCAGTCGGCGGATTGCGATATTCCACCGTCACGCCCATCTGCTTTCCAGCCAGCGCAATGCCGTTCTTGATGGTGTTCCACCAGCTGTCGCTGTCGGGCGCATGGCTGACGAGGATATAGCGTTCTCCCTCCGCAGAAGCGGTACCTGCGATCATGCAGGGTGCGGCAACTAGGGTGGCGACCAGTGCGAATGTTCTAGTCAGTATTGTCATTGTTTCCTCCCAGAGAATGACGGATGCAGCGCAAGAACAATCAAGGCCACGCCCGATGATCAGACTACACCAAACTATGAAGTTTGCAACCGGTTGCAATTGTTGCCGTCTGAATTGATGCTGCGCGTTGTCCGTTCCTGCGATAGAAAAGGCAGCTCTGAAAGGATGAGATCATGCCACCTACCCTGAAGGATGTTGCAGAAAGAGCCGGCGTGTCACGTTCGGCCGTATCGCGCACCTTTACTGAGGGCGCCTCGGTTTCGCCAAGGACTCGCAAGAAAGTGGAGAAGGCGGCGGCCGAACTCGGTTACAGCCCGAACGCGCTTGCCTCGAGCCTCACCACTGGTCGCACCAAGCTTATTGGCCTGGTGTCGAACAACTTCCATAATCCCATATTTCTGGAAGTGTTCGACCTTTTCACCCAAGGCCTGCAGGAACGTGGTCTGCGCCCCCTGCTCGTCAACCTCTCGCACGAGATCGATCCGGCAAGTTCAGTTCGCATGCTGCGGCAATATTCGGTCGATGGCGTGCTGGTTGCCTCCTCAACACTGCCGCCTGGCTTTTCACTCGCTTTCCGCGATGCTGGCATGCCTGTCGTGCACAGTTTCGGCCGGTATTCCTCCTCCACGCAGGTGCATGTCGTTGGAATCGACAATGTCGAAGCCGGACGCCTGGCGGCGCGGGAACTTTTGGCACGCGGCTATCGCCGCATCGGCTTTCTCGGCGGACCGGAAGCAGCCACCTCGACGCAGGACCGATTGAAGGGTTTCAGCGAGGAATTGGCAGGCCACGCGCGGGTCAGCCTGCAGACGTCATTTGCCGATGCCTACAGTTTCGAGGCAGGACGCCGCGAGATGCAGCGCCTTTTGCGGTCAAAGCCGGCCGAAGCCTATTTCTGCGGTGACGACGTCTTGTCGATCGGAGCGCTCAGCGCGGTTCGCGAAACGGGGCTTAAGGTGCCCGAGGATATCGGGATCATGGGGCTCAACGACATGGAGATCGCCGGCTGGGCGAATATCAACCTGACGACGATCCGCCAGCCGGTGCGCCAGATCATCGGTTCGTCTATCGAACTGATCGTCGCCATGCTGGACGATCCTGAACGCTATCCAGAGGCCAGACTTTTTCCCTGCACCTTTGTCGAACGCGGCACACTCAAGCCCCGCGCATAGGGGAGTTTTTCCAAAACGCATCGGCAACCGGATGGAATTGGCGGGCCGGCATCGGGGCCGGCCGAACCTGATCAGCGGAACATCGGGGGACGTGCATCCATCCATGCGCCCATCTTCTTGCCACTTTCCGCGACCGCAAAGACGGCGGCCATCGAGCGCAATCCGTCCTCTGCTCGCGGATAGAGATTGGCGGCAGGATCCATCGCCCGTCCCTCTTTTCCGGCGCGGATTGCCTCGGCGAGGTCGGAATAGATGTTGGCGAAGGCAAGCGGCATGCCTTCGGCATGACCGACTGTCACGCGGCTGCTGCGATCTGCCTCGGGCGACAGATTGTTTTCGCCGCGCTCGATAACCTGGAGGCGCTGGCCAAGAGGCATCCAGTAGAGCTGGTTCGGTTGCTCTTGCGCCCAACGTAGCCCGCCCCTTTCGCCAAACACTTGCAGCGTCAACCCGTGCTGGCGGCCAATCGCGATGGACGAGGTCCAGAGCCGCCCGACCGTGCCGCCGCTCATGCGGAAATTGACCATGGCATCGTCTTCCAGAACGCGGCTTTCGATGCAGGAGACCGTATCGGCAGACAGGCGCTCCACCTCCTGCCCTGTGACAAAGCTCGCCATGTGCATGGCATGAATGCCGCAATCGGCAAACTGCGCCGAGACGCCCGCCTGGGCGGGGTCATAGCGCCAACGCACCCGAGGGTTCTCGGCATCGGCCGCATCGGCGTGGTGACCATGGGCGAACTCGGCCTTGACGAGGCGGATGCGTCCGAGATCGCCCCGGGCGACCATGGCCCGCATGTGACGAACCAGCGAATAGCCGGTATAGCCATAATTGACCGCGCAGATCCGCCCGCTCGCCCGGGCGATCTTCACGATCTCCTCGCCTTCCTCGACGGTCATGGTCATCGGCTTTTCGCACAACACATGAAAACCATGCTCTAGAAAGGCCTTGGTGATCTCGAAATGCGTGGCGTTCGGCGTGGCGACGGTGACGAGATCGACGCGATCGACACGATCCTTCTCGCCGGCAAGCATCTCCTTCCAGTCACCATAGGCTCGCTCCGGCGCAATGCCGAGACTTTCGGCAAAGGCGCGCCCCTCGTCGGCACGGTGGTCCAGTGCGCCTGCGACAAACTCGAACTGCCCGTCCAGCCCTGCGCCCAGTCGATGCGCCGGTCCGATCTGGCTGCCCTTGCCGCCGCCGATCATTCCCCAATTCAGTTTCGCCATTATGCCCGTTCCTAGTTGAAGCCGATCGATTCAAGATATTCACGATTGAGTCGGGCGTCATCGACGGGGCGCACATCGAGAGTCGGATCGCAATCCTGCTCGACAGTGCACCAGCCGTTGAAGCCGGCATCAAGCAGCACCTGGCGCACGGCCGGAAAATCGACGTCGCCYTGSCCGAGGTTGCAGAAGATGCCCTGGCCGCAGGCYTCGTAGAAGCCGGTGCGGTTTTCGATGGCGCGAGCCTTCACCTGCGGATYGATATCCTTGAAATGCATATAGGAAATCCGGTCGATRTGCCGTTTCATGAAGGCSACGGGATCAAAGCCCGCAYAGGAATGRTGGCCGGTATCGAAGCAGATYTTCAGCACGCTTTCGTCGACCTCGTCGAGAAGCCGTTCCAGTTCGGGTTCGAAATCGATGAAGCCTGCCGCATGCGCATGAATGCCGACGGTCAGGCCGTATTCCTCAAAGCCGATGCGTGCCGATGTGGCGATCCGGTCGCGAAAGGAAGCCCATTCTGCTGTGTCCATCTGCTTGGCCTCACGGGCGCGGCCGGCGGTGGGCGCCCGGCGCGGGCTGATGCTGTCGATTAGTACCAGATGACGTGCGCCATGGGCGACCAGCGCCTTGCAGGTGCGGTGCGTGGCATCGAGAACATCGTCCCACGCCCCCGGATCATGATAGGGGCGGAACACCACGCCGCCGATCAGCTGCAGGTCGAGTTCCGCCAGGGCCGGGCCTAGGATGGCCGGATCTTCCGGCATGAAACCGACCGGGCCGAGTTCGATGCCCTTGTAGCCGGCGGCCGCGCAGTCCGCGAGCACGGATTGCCAGGTCGGGTTGCGGGGGTCGGAGGCGAATTCCACACCCCAGGAGCAGGGCGCGTTGCCGATACGAATGGACATATCCGGTGAAACCTTTCTTTGGATCAAGCCTTGCCGACATCCTGCCAGCGTTTCGCGTCCGAGGAGGCCCAGGCCGCCTCGACCACCTCCAGCACGGCAAGGCCGTCGCGGAAGGTCGGCCAGATGGACTGGCCGGTGTCGATGGCCTGCAGGAAATCGCGGGCCTCGATGATGATCTGGTCCTGATAGCCGGTGCCATGGCCGGGGCCGAGACAAAAGGACTTGTAGTCGGGATGGGCGGGGCCAGTCAGGATCTTGACATAGCCGCGCGTCGCTTCTGGCCCTTCCGCCCTGTAGAGCCAGAGCGCGTTCTGATCTTCCTGGTCAAAGCGGATCGCACCCTTCGTGCCGGTGATTTCATAGGCATAACCCATCTTGCGACCGGTCGCGATACGGCTGAAATGCAATTGCCCCATGGCGCCATTGTCGAAACGGCACATCATCTGGGCCTGGTCGTCATTGCTGACGGCGCCGCCCGGGCGCGTGCCATGTACGGTCTCGATCTCGGCGATTAGGCTCGTAATCGGCCCGACCAGTGCGAGCGCCGCGTTGATCATGTGCGGCGCGAGATCGCCCATCGTGCCATTGGCCCGGCCCGTAGTACGCCATGTCGCGGGAGCCTGCGGATCGGCGTAGAAATCTTCCGTGTGCTCGCCCCGGAACCAGGTGATGACGCCGATTTCGCCGGTAGCGATCAGCTGCCGGGCAAATTGGCTGGCGGGGGTACGGATGTAGTTGTAGCCGACCATATTGACGGCACCTGAGCTTTGCGCAGCCGCAACCATGGCTCTTGCATCGGCAAGGCTCGCTCCCATGGGTTTTTCGCAAAAGACGGGCTTGCCGCGCGCAAAGGCTGCCTCGGCGATCTCGCGATGGTGCGACTGGGGGGTGGCGATGACAATGGCCTCGACCTTCGGATCACTCACAAGGTCGCGCCAGTCCGCTGTAGCGCGGGCAAAGCCGAAGGTCTGGCAATAGGCCTCGGCCGAAGCAGGCGTGCTGGCGCAGATCATCTCCAGCTGCGGGCGTAAGCGCGTATCGAACACCGCCCCGACCGAGGCCATGGCGACCGAATGCGCCTTGCCCATGTAGCCGCCCCCGACAATGCCGATCCCAATCTTTGTCACTTCGCACCGCCTCGTTTAAAAACTATTTGCAACCGGTTGCAAATTTTGTATCGTCAGATCAGGTTTTGCACAAGATGGTTTTGTGCGGAACCTGAAGATTATGCGCCATGCAAGGAACAGGCTCGCCATGACTGAAGGCACGATCCGGCTGACAACAGCACAAGCGATCATCCGCTATCTGGAAGCACAGTTCATTCAGATCGACGGGCAGGAACATCGCCTATGTGGCGGCGGCTTCGGCATTTTCGGCCATGGCAATGTGACCTGTCTCGGCGAGGCGCTTTATCCGCTGCAGGCCGA
>NZ_LMJE01000010.1 GCF_001429245.1 Rhizobium sp. Root274 | reverse complement strand
ATTTCTTCCGAAGCGCCGGCATTCTGCTGGGTCACCTTATCGAGCTGCTGGATCGCCTCGTTGATCTGGCTCGATCCGATGTCCTGCTCGCGGCAGGCGGCCGAGATTTCCGAGACCAGTTCGGCAGTCTTGCGAATATCGGGCACGAGGCGCGTCAGCATCTCGCCGGCCTGGGTGGCAACCGAGACGGTTTCGCTGGAGAGGCCGGAGATTTCGGCCGCTGCCGCCTGGCTGCGCTCGGCAAGCTTGCGCACTTCCGAAGCGACGACGGCAAAGCCGCGACCATGTTCNAATCAATCGTGGGGCTGTGGCATTGCCATCTGCCTTCGCCCGATGTTTTCCCCGGGTTTCGCTGGAGAGGCCGGAGATTTCGGCCGCTGCCGCCTGGCTGCGCTCGGCAAGCTTGCGCACTTCCGAAGCGACGACGGCAAAGCCGCGACCATGTTCACCGGCGCGGGCTGCTTCAACAGCAGCGTTCAGAGCGAGCAGGTCGGTCTGGCGGGCGATCTCCTGGACGATCGAGATCTTCTCGGCGATCGTGCGCATGGCGCTGACAGCCTTGTCGACGGCCTTGCCGCTTTCTTCAGCGTCGGCGGCAGACTGACGGGCGATCTTCTCGGTCTGTGCGGCGTTGTCGGCGTTCTGCTTGATGTTGGCCGCCATYTCTTCCATGGAAGCCGAGGCCTCTTCGGCAGACGAGGCCTGTTCGGTCGCGCCCTGCGAGAGCTGTTCAGAGCCTGAGGACAGCTGCTGGCTTCCGGTCGAAACATTTTCCGATGCTGCAATCGCGTCGCTCACAACGGCCCGCAGGCGTTCCACCATGTTGCGGAGAGCGATGCCCAGCGTGTCCTTTTCGGATGCGGGGGCAGGCGTGACTGTCAGGTCGCCATTGGAGATCTGGTCGGCCACATTTGCGGTCTTTCGCAGGTTGCTGGTCATGACGTTGATCGTATCGACCAGATCCTTGATTTCGTCGTTGTTCTTAAGCTCTACGTCCTGATCAAGATCGCCGATCGAAATGGCTTCTGCGACCACCTGGATCTTCTTAAGGCCCGAAATGATGCTGAGGGCAATCCAGATCGCGACACCGATGCCAAAGAGAACTGCAACGCTAACAGCGACAATCATCGTGGAACGAACGTCACGGTAATTCTCGGCCGATTCGCTTTTGGTATTCTCCATCTGCTGCTTCTGAATGCCAACGAGCTTGTCTAGCGATGCTGTGACAGACTTGTTGATCGACCGGAGGTCGCCGTTCGAGTAGTCGATGGCGCCGACAATATCCCCCGAGGTGACGAGCGTTCTCAACTCGACGGCCTTCGAGGCGAAATTGTTCATGTCTTCACCGATGGTGAGCCACGTCTGCTGATCTTCGACCGTTGCGATGGCAAGGCCGTTCTTAGCGACTTCAATGCCGTCCGCAGTCAACTCTTCCGAGACCTTGAGGAATTTTTGGGATTCGTCGGTGGATTTCGCCAGCAGGGCATTTTTTTGTTGCCGGATGATTTCGGAAAAGTTCCCGTCAATCGTCAGCGCATATTCCAGCCGCTTTGCCGGGCCTTCTGCCATGCCTGCAAGATTATCATTGACCGTGCTCAGGCTGACGAGGCTGTAGGCTGAGAGAACTGCCAACAGCGTGACCATGAACCCGAATGAAAGGGCGAGCTTAAGTTTAATTGTGAAGCGCATGTCGTCCCCGAAAGTGTGATCTATCAACAATATTGGTCTAAAACGACCTTTGAATTTTTTCTTCGCGAAGACCGATACACGCACTCGCACGCGACCCGGTTTCCCCGCTTTGCTGACATCGGAGAGCGTCCCCGATGCTTGTGGCGCGACATCATTGCGCGCCGTTCCATGCTTGCCTCAGCAGGCAGGATGGAGGCGTTTGGCCTGGTTTTCAGGCACTTTGCCGGAAATCGGCGTCGTCGCTGTCAGGGCCGCCCATGCTCATGTCGAGCGCGAAGCCCTGGCTCTTCGATGGTCCGGCGCTTGGGCGGGCCGCCGGGCGCTTGGCCGGGGCGTGGCTCGCCATTTTGGCTGCGACGGCCTTCAGCTGCTTGACCTGCTGCGAACCATTTCCACCTGCCGTCTTGCTCGCGCCATCCACCTTGAAGAAGGCGATCGAGGCCTGGAGTTCTTCTGCCTGTGCTGCCAGTTCTTCAGATGTTGCCGACATTTCTTCGGACGCGCCGGCATTCTGCTGGGTCACCTTATCGAGCTGCTGGATCGCCTCGTTGATCTGGCTCGATCCGATGTCCTGCTCGCGGCAGGTTTCGCTGGAGAGGCCGGAGATTTCGGCCGCTGCCGCCTGGCTGCGCTCGGCAAGCTTGCGCACTTCCGAAGCGACGACGGCAAAGCCGCGACCATGTTCGCCGGCACGGGCCGCTTCAACTGCAGCGTTGAGAGCGAGCAGGTCGGTCTGGCGGGCGATCTCCTGGACGATCGAGATCTTCTCTGCGATCGTGCGCATGGCGCTGACAGCCTTGTCGACAGCCTTGCCGCTTTCCTCCGCGTGGGCTGCAGACTGGCGGGCGATCTTCTCGGTCTGTGCGGCGTTGTCGGCGTTCTGCTTGATGTTGGCCGCCATTTCTTCCATGGAAGCCGAGGCCTCTTCGGCAGACGAGGCCTGTTCGGTCGCGCCTTGCGAGAGCTGTTCAGAGCCGGAAGACAGCTGCTGGCTGCCGGNCCGAGCCAGGGTGAAGGCTCACCACGACAGATTTCGGCCGAAGACGCGAGATGATGTTGGCCGCCATTTCTTCCATGGAAGCCGAGGCCTCTTCGGCAGACGAGGCCTGTTCGGTCGCGCCTTGCGAGAGCTGTTCAGAGCCGGAAGACAGCTGCTGGCTGCCGGMGGAGACGTTTTCCGARGCGGAGAGAGCATCGCCGACGACGGCTCGCAGACGTTCGACCATCGAATTCACATGACCCAGCAGCATGCCGATTTCGTCGCTTGTCCGGATCTCCGCGAGTTTGGTCAGGTCACCCTCAGACACGCGCTGCACCGTGGTTACGGCCGTGCCGATACCGCGGCTGATCGAGATGATGATCCACAGTGCGGCTGCGAGTGCGGCAACCGAGGCGACGGCGGCGAGGCCGATGACAACCGAGCGGATGTTCACATATTCATCCGACGCATTCTTGCTGGCTGCAGCAAGGCGCTCGCGCTCCAGCTGGAACACTTCGGCCAGAAGTTCGTCGATCTGGGATGTCGCGGCGCGGGCCGTGGTGGTTGAGATGCGCGAAGCGGCTTCGATGTTACCAGCAAGGACGAAGCTGCGGATCTGGTCGTCCTGCTTGCGGAATTCGGCAGTAAGGCCCTTCAGCTTGTTCCAGAGGACCATGCCCTGTTCAGTCGCCTTGCCGAGAATGATGCCGAAAGTCTCATCATATTCGGCGCGCGCCTTGTCGCTGTTGACGATGTATTTCTCGGTTTCCTCGATCGAGGTCGAAACCAGCATGTTCTTCTGCTGGCGAACCTGCTGCAGCTGGGCAATGTTGAGGTCCTGAGCGGCACTCAACCGCGACGCCGGGCCGTCAAGCGTGTTGCTCCAATGGGTGTTTACATCGGCAATGCTCTGCACGCTGTAAATCGCGGTACCCACGAGCATGGTGATGATGAAGCCGAATGCCAGAAGAAGTTTAAGTTTGATCGTGAAGCGCATGGTCCCCTCGCTTTCTATCAAGCTGTCGCTGAGATGGTGGATCCGCGCTGCGAGGCGAAGATCGCCTGCAGGTTCGGAAGAATGATGAATTCGCCTTCCCTCTTGACGAGGGCATGAATGTAATCCGGGCGCCAGCGCATCCCCACGATCGGCGGTGGCTCGCTCGCCGAAGCCGGCAGGCGGGTCACTTCGTGGACCTTGTCGGTGCGAATGCCGATCAAAGAGAGCTCACCGTCGAGAGCGAGTTCCGTCACCACGATCCGGCTATCGATCGTCACTTCTCCGGCTTCCATGCCGAAGGCGACACGAATGTCGGCCAGCGGAATGACCTTGCCACGGAAATTGATGACGCTGCCGACGAAGGGCAGGCTGCCTGGCACGCTGGTCTCGGGCAGCAGGTCGAGGATTTCCTGGACGATCGTTGCTTCGATGGCAAAGGTCTCGCCATTCAGCGTGAAGGTCAGAACCGAGAGATCGTCCGCGCCCATGAAGACCGCGCGGTGGTCTGATTTTGCGTGTTGTTCGCTCATCCTGCAGCCCGCAATTGCGCCTCCTGTTGCTGTCCGGCCGCGATCAGATGGGCGACGTCGAGGATCAGGGCGACATTGCCATCGCCGAGGATCGTGGCGCCGGAGAAGGACGTCACCTGGTCATGCAGCTTGGACATGGATTTGATAACCGTCTGGTGGTCACCGATGATCTGGTCGACGACGAGACCGACGCGCTCGCGCCCGGTCGTGATGACGACCACTTTCTGATAGGGATCTGGCTGGCTGCCGGTCCGGAAGAGCTCGCGGAGACGAAGAAATGGAACGAGATCGTCCCGCAGCGAGATGAAGCTGCGCCCGCGCGAGCGGAGGTCTTCTTCGAGGGAGAGTTCGAGGCACTCCTCAACCGCTGACAGTGGGATGACGTAATTGCCATTGCCGACCCGCACGAGGAGACCATCGATGATGGCGAGTGTCAGAGGAATGCGCAGCGCAATCTCCGAGCCGAAGCCTTCGTCGCTCTTGACGTCGATCGAGCCGCGCAGCGCCTCAATGGTCTTCTTGACCACGTCCATGCCGACGCCGCGACCGGAGAGGTTGGTCACCTTCTCTGCGGTGGAGAAGCCGGGCTGGAAGATCTGCTGCAGCAATTCCTGGTCCGACAGGGACTGTCCAGGCTGGATCAACCCATTGGCCTCGGCTTTTGCCCGAACGCGGGCACGGTCGATGCCACGGCCGTCGTCCTTGATGGTGATCACCACTTCACTGCCGGTCTGATGGGCAGAGAGGACGACCTGACCGACGGCCGGTTTTCCGGCAGCGATGCGATCCTGCGGCAGTTCCAGTCCGTGGTCGATGGAGTTGCGCACCAAGTGGACTAGCGGATCTGCAAGCCGGTCGATGACCGTCTTGTCCACTTCCGTGGTTTCGCCTGTCGTGACCAGCTCGATTTCCTTGCCGGTCTCGCGGGCGAGATCGTGAACGAGGCGACGGAAGCGGCTGAAAAGGCTCGCAACCGGCATCATGCGCAGCACCATCATCGTGTCGCGCAGTTCGCCTGCGAGCCGTTCGATTTCCTCCGACACGGAACGCAGTCCCAGGTCGACGAGAGACCCGGCCATCTGGCTCAGTCGTGATTGCGCAATCACCAGCTCGCCGACGCGGTCCATCATTTCGTCGAGGCGCAGGGCCGGGACGCGGACATTGTCCGACTGCCGCTGGGACTTGGCATCGGCTGCCGCTGCGCGCTGTTCCGCGCGGGCCGCAGGCGTCTCGTTCGGGTGGGTTTCTGCTGGTTGTGCCAGCATTGATGCCGAAGCGACAGACGCTGATGGCGGCGTCACATCCTTCAGGTCCATCACCATTTCGTCCATGACGAAGATGAAGACATCCTCGATCTCGGAACGCGGCTTGTCGGTGATGATGGTCGCATTCCAGCCGAGATAGAGCTGGGTCGGATCCATGGCATCGAGGGATGGCAGTTGATCGGAGGTGACGCTCAGCCTGCATTCGCCCAACTCGCGCAGTTCGTCGATAAGGCCGAGCGGATTGGTGCCGTTGACCATGGAATCGGCGGGCAGGCGGAAGTCGAGTTGCCAGGTGCGCATAGTCGGCTCGGCAGCTGCTGCTTGCGGTTTGCCGGCGGTCGCGTGGCTTGCGCTCGAGACCTCGCGGCCGACAGCCTTGTGCAACTGCTCCAGCAGTCTGGTGCTCATGGCATCATGATCGCCATTGGGCTGGTCAAGCAGGGCTTGCATGTGGCCCTGCGCATCGAGAACGGCGGCGATCAGTTCGCTGGTTGCCGGGGCTTCGCCCTTGCGGACGCGGTCGAAGGCTGTTTCGCAGTGATGGGTAAACGCGGCGAGCTGGTCGAAACCGAACATCGAGCCCGATCCCTTGAGGGTATGCAGGCCGCGGAAGACTGCATCAATCTGCGCCTTGTCATTGAGGTCTCGGGTCAGGTCGAGTAGGCCCGCTTCGATGACCTCCAGTTGCTCCGCTGCTTCCGTGCGGAAGACTGCTATGGGATCGAGATTGTTCATCGGCCGAGGACCTTGCGTGCAATCTTGGTGAGGTTGTCTGCGTCGAAAGGCTTGGTGAGCCAGCCCGTGGCACCTGCGGCCTTGGCCTGCTGCTTGATGTCGCCATCCGATTCGGTGGTGAGGAAGATAACGGGCGTGCCCATATAGGCCGGCAACTGGCGCAGGTTGCGGATCATCGTCAGCCCGTCCATGTTCGGCATGTTGAGGTCCGTCACGATCAGATCGAAGTTGCCGGATTTCAACTTCTGCAGTCCGTCTGCGCCATCAACCGCCTCGGTCACATTGTAGCCCGCGTTGGTGAGCGCGATCCGGGTCGTCATCCGGATGCTGGCGGAATCGTCTACGGTGAGAATGTTTGCGCTCATCTCTGGTCTCCATTCATGATTGTCAGTGAATCACCATCGAACGCCGCAGCGAGGCCTGCCCGTTCTAGCGTGGTGAGAAACGGTCCCCGGTGAGGGGCGCGGATGCGCAGGACGATGCCATCCCTTGCAGCTGTCGCTTGCGCAGACAGGAGAAGCTGCGGCAACGTCAGGTCACAGTCGCAATTCTCGGAAATGTCGATTTCCACTGGGCTCTTGCTTGCCTTTGCCTCACCAAAGGCGGCCAGCATGGCTTCGCGGGTTTCGGCGGCCGTCTTTATCGTCAGTGCGCCGTCGAGGCGGAGCGTCTTCAAATTCTCGGTCATGCTGCTGTTTCCAGTGTGGTTTCGGCTTGAGCGACAGCGGTGGATGCGCTGTCTGTGTCGGGAGGAGCGAGCGGCGTTTGTGCACTCGTCTTCGCATAGAGGGGGCGAATGGAGGCCCATCTGCGATCGAAAGCGGCGACGCAGTCGGGATCGAAGTGGGTGCCACTGCCTCTCAGGATTTCACGGTGCGCTTCATCGACCGGCCAGGCCTTTTTGTAAGGACGTTCCGAGCAGAGGGCGTCGAAAACATCTGCGATCGCCACGATTCGGCCTTCGATCGGGATCCTGTCGGCGGCAAGCTTTTGCGGGTAACCTGTGCCGTCCCATTTCTCGTGATGGCTGCCGGCGATCGTGGCTGCAATGCGTATGATGTCGCTATCGCTGCCTTCGAGGATTTCGGCTCCGAAGGCGGCATGCGCGCGCATTTCGTCCATTTCTCTTGCGTCGAGAGGGCCGGATTTGAGCAGGATCGAATCGGAAACGCCGATCTTTCCGACATCGTGCAGAGGGCTGGCGAGATAGATCTTTTCGCATGTGGCTGCGTCGATGCCGAGTTCTTCCGCGACCATTCTGGCGATCACGGCAACCCGTTCGAGATGAAGTGCCGTCTCGCCGTCGCGACAGGCCATGGCTTTCGACAGCCGCCAGATGATTTCCTTTTCCTGGGCTGCGATGCGCGCCCTGGCTGCGGCAATATCCTTTTCTAGCGCCTCTGCGCGCTCGGCAAGCGCTTGCTGAGCCAATCGCAGTGACAGAAGATTGCGAACCCGGATGCCGAATTCTGCTTGGTCGATCGGCTTGTTCAAGAACTCGGTGACCCCGGCTTCGATGGCCGCGAGCTTGATTGTCGGGTCCGTCTCCGAGGTCAGCATGATAACCGGAACGTCCTTTGCTTTGGGCAACTGCCGGAATTGCAAAATCAGCTCGATGCCGTTCATGCCAGGCATGTTGTAGTCGACTAGGATCAGGTCGGCTTGTTGGCTCCTGAGAACAGCGAGTGCGTGGGAAGGGTCCAGAAACGGCAGGATTTCGCACGAGTCGATGGCCGCGATGGCGTGCTTGATAAAAGATAAGATTGAGGGGCTATCGTCTATCGCAAATATACGCATGGTTTTCCCTCGGTCAAACAGGGTGTAGCTGTTGAGCGGGACAGTTTTATATTGGGATTTGTTGATTTCCGCATCATGCGGTGGACGCTGGAGACTCGCAACGGAGGCTCTATATGCTGCAACACTGCCGTCAGCGTGTTAACGCAGACTTAAGCGTGTATTCATTGCACACACTTCCGCATAATTATGCGTTTTCGTGATCTTTTTGCGCCTGCGAGACTTTAGGATATTCTTATTCGTCGCTTTAGCGAGCTTTTCGGGTGTCCGAAGGCGATGTTCCGTACAATTCACGATAGCGAGAAGCGAAGTATCCCATGTGCTTAAACCCCCACCGGGAGGCGATCGCTTCGATCGTCTGGTCGGCAGGGCCATGGAGGAGATCGTCGTGGACGCGGCTCAGGCGTAACTGCAGCAGATAGGCATTCGGGGTCGTCGACAGATGTTGCCGGAATGAATTCTGCAAGGTGCGGATGCTTGCCCCGGCGCGCCGGGCGAGCTGTTCGATGGAGATGTCTTCGTCTGCATGTTGATCGAGCCAGTTGATGGCGCGCTCCAGGGGACGCGGCAATGTTGTTCGCTCTCCGGAAGCCGTCCGTGGCCAAAGGCTTGCAAACATCATGATCAGGGCGTCATGCACCAGTGCGGGCGCGCCTTCCGCGTCGGCTGGGTCGTCTGCCGGATCGATGCCGTAGAGGAGGTGGGTGGCAATTCTTTGGATGATATCGATGCCCGTGACGTCGGGTCCGATAAGCGAGCGGAATTCGCTCAAGCCCCGGCCGGCGCTGCCATGGCTGCGGTTGAGATTATGGGCGACCTGATTGAACGGAAAGACCATGGCTAGTTTGGCCGAATCTGGGCTTGCAACCGTTTCCACCTTGCGGGTGTCTTTCAGAAGTACGGCGTTTCCGGCCGTCGCCACGATTTCTTCACCGGCCGCACGAAAGACGAACTGCCCTGTTTCGATGAAATGAATTTCAACCTGATGCTGTTGCGGGCACCCGTAGCGTACTCTGTAGCCGGACCTGGACTGGATCTGCCAGATCGTCATTTCCTGAATTGCCGCGATATTTGCAGTAATATCGAAGGGACCTGGTTTTTCCAGGCGTTCAAACAGAGAGGGGCGAAAGACCGCCTCGCTGAATGTCTGCATCTCAAGATGGTCTTCGGACCAAATCTTGTGCTTTCTCAAGTCGGACATGGACGGGTCGAACAACAGTGTTAGGTTGAAAATGTTTTACAGGCGTCCAATTTAGACGCTCGGCGGACCGGCTACCAGTGGTTGACTTGGCTTTAATTGGATTTCGTCCAGATGGTCGTGTTTCGAAGAGGTCAGCAGCGTTTTTGCTGAGATGTTCTGACCGTCAGACCAGCTTGATCCGCGCCTTGAAACGCGTTCCCGCACTGCCGTCGAGTTCGAAGCTGCCGTCCAACTGACGGATGGATCCCTCGATAAGTCGGGTCCCAGTGCCTTTGGACAAATTGGCCTGGTCAAACCCCCTGCCATTGTCGATCACTTCCAGATTGCAGAAGCCCTCATCGCCAGAAGCCTGGAGAATGAGCGTCAGCTTGCCTTTTTCGCCTTCGGCGAAGGCGTATTTCAAACTGTTGGTCACTAACTCGTTGACGAGGAGCGCCAGCGAGGTTGCGCGATCATTGGAGACCATCATCGGCGCCAGATCGAACTCGACCTGAACGTCCGCGCCATGGGCTGCAACGACGTTGTGGGTTACTGTTTCAACGAGCTCTGCCGCGTCCAGCTCGCTGAAGGAATCACGTTGGTAAATCTGCTCATGCACGGCCACCATAGCCTTGATCCGATTGCCGAGGGCTTCGGATTTCTCATTCCCCTTCATGTGAAGGCGGATCAGCGACATGACAGACTGCAGGTTGTTCTTCACTCGATGGTGGACTTCCCGCAGCAGGAATTCATTGTTCTCGAGCGCGACCTGAAGGGCGGCGGATTGATGATCCTGATCTCTCAGCAGTTGGCGAGTCCGCCAGGCGGCGGCAAGTGATCCAAGGCAGGCAAGAATCGTGACCGAGGCCAAAACCGCCATGTCCCGCCAGAAAGGCTGCATCAGCAGACCGTAATCGGCGGCGGCGATCGCGATAAACGGCGTTCCGTCGACTTTGCGATAACCGACCAGACGGCGCACGCCGTCCATCGGAGATACCTCGGAAAGGTAGGTGCCTTCCTCTGCCGTTTTGAGATAGCGCGTGAAGAGAGGATGATTGCTCATGTCGAGTTCGCGATCCGGCTTCGGATAGCGGGCAACGAGCATGCCGTCGTTACGGATAAAGCCGACCGAAAAGCTGCCTCCAAGATCGACAGATTCCCAGATCGGCTTCATGATGTCACCGGAGAGAGAGACAGTCACCGCCCCGGCAAAGACTCCGTCGCGCTCCAGACGACGGCTGAAGACGAAGATGCGGTCATTGTTCAGTCGGCTGATGAGGAGCGAGGATACATATTCCGTCCGGCCCTCCTTCAGTGCCAAGAAGTAGTCCCTGTCGGTGATGTCAATCGGCTTTACGTCCGGATCGGTCGAATAGAGCGTATGCCCCTCTGCGTCGACCACATAAGCTTTGACCGCCCCGGGCAAGCCTTCGACGGCGTCGCTGATATCCCGTACGGTGGTGCCGCCGTTACCCGGATCACGGGGTTCCTTCACCGCATCGGCGATGCGTCGGGTGGCCTGGACACCCAGTTCGTAAACCCAGGTGGCATGGGTGGCGACGATGTGGGTGGAGGTGGCGACGCGGTCTTCGGCAGAGCGAACCGTGTTGTGGTAGGATTGCACGCCCCAGGTGACCGCCAGGGCTACAAAGCCAATCCAGGCGATGAAGGTGGCTCTTGTGGCGAACCTCTGTGCGGAAGCCGAGGATTGCCGCTCCATGTCAAACTCCCGAACCCCGAACCCGCCTTGCGCATGCGCGCTTCCGATCAGCCGCAAGTTTTGCAGGCGCCAGAATTGCTGGTGTATTCGAGTGGCGGAGTGTCATCAAGTTCCAAGCGCATCCGCGCGGGCGGTTTAACGAATTTCTCAAAGCTGTTGCGAGACGCCGACATCACCCGATACTGGCGCCTGCGGTCGACTGGGGCTAAGTGGCTTCAGGGAAAACGTCGGAGCGAGCGATGAGCGATTTGGACAGATCCAGAGCACAGGGGCTGATGCAGGCGGCGGGTCTCGACGCCCTAGTCCTGTTTCAGCCGGAAGCGTTCCGGTATGCGATCGGTGCACCCGCGGGCGTCGCCACGATGTGGGGTCGGGCCGGCGCTGCCGCAGCCCTTATGCCGGCCGATGCTGCGCTTCCTCTTGCTGCCGTTGCCAGCGATCACGCAGCACCTGCAATTCGCCTGGCGGCGCCCGCTGTCGACCTGCGTACGCACCGAATCTGGATTGACGGTGTTGACCTTCAGGGGGCTACTTGTCTTGCCGACATCGACGCGTGTTACCAACGTTCGGGTGCCGGCGGGCCGAGACCCGAAACCTTCGACAGAAGCCGGTGTTTTGATTTGCTGGGGGACCTTCTTGCCGCACGGGGGCTCTCCCATGTTAGGGTGGGTGTGGACCTGGAATTCATGCCGGCTGCGGATTTCGAGGCGTTGCGCCGTGCGTTGCCGACAGTCAGCTGGGTGGATGGCTCTGACGTTTTGCGCCGGTTGCGTGCGATCAAGACGCCAAACGAAATTCAACGGCTGCGTCGTGCCGCTCAGGCGGCTGAAGGCGGCTTGGTTCGCATGGCGGAATCGATTCGCCCAGGGGTTCGCCTCGCAGATCTTTCGGCTGCCTGGAAGGCCGGTGCCCAGGATTCGGCGACAGCCAACGGGTTTTCGCTCAGCGGCCACTGGGATTTTATCTCGGTCGGACCTGATCTCTCCAACATGGCCGCTGTCGTCTCACCCGGTGCCCTGATCAAGGCTGATGTCGGGACCCTTGTCGACGGCTATTCCTCGGATGGTGCGCGGACCTTCAGTTACGGCCCCGTCCCGGATCTGGCGCGGGACGTGTTCAAGGCGCTGGAGGCCGCTTTCGCGGCCGGGCTGGAGCAGATCCGGCCCGGCAACACGTTCGGTGCCGTTCACGCAGCCATGTTGTCTTCGATGCGGCGGGATGGTTTTGGCGAGTATTTTCGTGGCCATTTCGGTCATTCCGTCGGCGGCAGTGTCGGCATCGAGGAATGGCCCTTCTTCTCGGCCAACAATCCGGAACTCATTGCAGTCGATATGGTGGTGGCGCTCGAGGCGCCTTTCTACGGCCAGAATTTCGGAGCGCTGATGATCGAGGACCAGTTCCTGGTCACGGCATCGGGTGTGGAATGTATGAACGCTCTGCCCCGAGCTTTGCGCGACATGTCCGCTGACTGAGCGAGCAATGTTACGACATCCCCGGTTCGTAGGCCTTAAGTCGGTGTTGTGTGCTTACCGTGCAACTTGTCTGGAGCGGGAATTGTGCGTACTCCAGTGTCTCGTGAAGCGATGCGGGAAGGCGGGGCGTGACAACCAGTATTCGGACGATTGCCAAGGTTGCTGAGACCTCGGTCTCTTCGGTCTCGCGTGTCCTCAACAATAGCGGCTATGTTTCGCCGGATGTGCGCCAGCGCGTCGAGGCGGCGATCAAGGATTTGAACTATGCGCCGAGCAAGGGCGCGCGCATGCTGCGGGGCGAGGCAAGCCAGATGATTGGCCTCATGCTTCCCTCCGTCGACGTACCGTTTTTCGGCATTCTGGCCAACACGATCGAGCGGGAACTGTTCGAGCGTGGCTATCATACACTGATCTGCAGTTCGGCCGAAAACGAAGATCATGAAGCACGTTACGTCGCCATGCTCCGGGCGCAGCGCGTGGAAGGGGTCATCGTCGCCAGTGCCTATGGTGGAACGGCGCATCTGCAGCCGCTGGTCGATTCCGGCATCCCGATTATTGCCATCGACCGAGAGCTCGTTGGGATCTCTGACGATGTGTTCATGGCCGATCACGCCGAGGGCGGGCGCATCATGGCACGACATCTGACGGGTCTCGGGCACCGGCATATCGCCGTCGTCGGCGCTCCGGGACACAGCCAGCCGATTCAGTTGCGTCTCAGCGGCATTCGCGATGTGCTGCAGGAGAGCGGCTCTCCGCCCGCATTCGAGGCGATCGGTGAAGAGCACAGTTTCGCCGCGACCTATGGGCTGGCGCGTATGGTCCTTGAGCAACGCCCTGAGGTGACCGCGATCATCGGCACCACCGATATCGCCGCCGTCGCGGCCATCCATGCGGCCCGTGACATGGGCCGGACCGTGCCGGACGACTGCTCAGTGATCGGGTTTGATGATCTGCCGGAAGCAAGTTATGTCCTGCCGCGGCTGACGACCGTCGCACAGCCCATTCGCGAGGTTGCGCTCGAAGCCACAAGAAGGCTTGAAGAACGTCTGGTCGATCGGCAGCAGGGGCTGGAACGCCGTCCCGTCAGCCGGGTCCGGTTGCCTGTTCGTCTGATCGAGCGGGAGTCGACGGGGCCTGCTGCGGGGGGCCGCCAGGGCTGAGACCTTCAGACGGCTTCGACACCGATCCGGTAATGGGTTGTGAGGGGAGATCCTGCCTTAAACGGGTAGCAGGTCTCTACTCCTGCCTGCTGCAGCGGATTGGGATTGGCCGATATGCGTGCGCCGAGATCGAAGGCTGCCCGTACAGGTTCAATGCCGAGCGCCAAGTGGCGGCCGTTCCAGGGGCGGTGGGTTCGGCCGCGATTTGATATCCACAGCATGAGGCTTGGGAAGATCAGCGGGTCCCACTGAAGCGTCACCCGATACCGTTCCGCGTGGTTGGTCAGAACTGCCCGGCCGCAAATATCCGTCAACAGCAACAGGGTCTCGGAGGGCTCTGCGAGGGGGAGGCGGGTGAGTGACAGCGGTCGATCCTGCCTGCTCCATAGTCCATCGAGGCCTTCGAAGTGGCGGTTTGGCTGGACCAGAGATCTGGGCGCTTCTTCGTCCAGAGGATGTGACCACACCGTACCGTGTGGACCAACATCGAGAATGGCGCCGCCTTCCTGCTCTGGCAGTCGAAAGACCGGATGGAGGCCGATCGGCAGGCGGGTGTCCCGGCGCGGCGTGATGGTGAGGCTGCAGGCAATCACCGGTCGTCCGGCCACGCCCTCGACATGTCTCTCCAGCGTTTCGATCGGGTGATCGTCTGGGTAGCGGATCGTTGCCGATAGGCGATTTTCGGCGGGCGTATCCAGGTCCCAGTGGTGGTTCGCGCCGTAACCGTGAGGATGACGATCGTGCAATAGAGCGCCGTCGACAGCGCGGGTGGTCTTGGTGGGCCAAGGGGCCGGCAAAGACTTCGCTGGCGGAGAGCCGAAGGGGACGCAGGGCCAGTCCCCACGCAGTCGGCGCAAGATGCCGG
The DNA here is from genome assembly GCF_001429245.1 of Rhizobium sp. Root274. Classification (GTDB taxonomy): domain Bacteria; phylum Pseudomonadota; class Alphaproteobacteria; order Rhizobiales; family Rhizobiaceae; genus Allorhizobium. The sequence continues at coordinate 128,514 of NZ_LMJE01000010.1, read as the reverse complement.
GTTGGTCGGACATGTCCTCATCGTGCCATGGCGCGACATGGAAGGGGCAGACGGAGCGTCCGTCATCGAGCTTGAACTGGACAGGCGCGAGCATGCCGCCGAGGCTCTGCAGCGTTGCTTCGCCGCGATCCCAGCGCATCGATTTGCGCTCTATATGTTCTTCCTCAGCCATGGGATGCCGCCGGTCGATCGATGATCAGGTTGATAAAGACGGCGCCGAGGATCAGGATGCCGCGCACGACCTGCTGGGCATAGGGATTGAAGCCCCAGAGCGTCATGGCGTTGAGCAGGACGCCGAGGAAGAGAACGCCGACAAAGGCGCCCCAGATCGAGCCCTTACCGCCGAAGAGGCTGACACCGCCGATGATGACGGCGGAGATCACTTCCAGCTCCATGCCCTTGGCGATGGTCGGATTGCCGGAGTTCAGAAGCGAGGAATAGACGATGCCGCCGACGACCGCAAAGAGGCTGGTGATGACCAAGCACCAGGTCCGGGTGCGGTTGACATGCAGACCCGAGAGGCGCGCGGCTTCCGCATTGCCGCCGATCGCGTAAACCGATCGACCGAAGCTCGTGTAGTTGGCGAGCACATGGGTGACGATAAAGGCGAGGAGCAGCAGATAGACCGGGAAGGGGATGTGGAAGATGCGGCCGCTGCCGATGAAATAATACCAAGAGGGGAAGGATTCGATCGGCGTGCCGTCGGTGATCAGGTTGGCGAGACCGGCAAGCGTCGCCATCATTGCGAGTGACGAAATGAAGGTCGGCACCATGAAGCGATTGCGCAGCCAGCCATTGAAGATGCCGATCGAGGCGCCGAAGGCGAGCGTCAGTATACCAGCCGCGACCACATGCCAGATATCAGGCTCGAAGGCGCCGCCGGAGATCAGGCTGACCAGCCATGCCAGCACGCAGGCCGAGGCTGCGACCATCGAGCCGACCGAGAGGTCGATCTCGCCGACGATGATCAGCAGCGTCATGCCGAAGGCGATCATGCCGGGCACCGCGATGGTGCGCAGGATGTTCAATTGGTTGTCGATGCTCATGAAACCACGCGCGGTGAAGGCGACGAGGATGTAGAGGGCGATCAGGATGATCAGCATCGAGTTGCGTCGTGCGAAGGTCGCGAAAGTGGTGCCCGAGCGGGTCATCGGTCTCTCCGAAATCAGGGGGTTATCTGCCGCGCCATGCAGGCGGCATAGAGTGTCTTGGGGTCGAGGCCGTCATTGACGAATTCCTCGGTGATGTGGCCGTCGCGCAGGATCAGGATCCGGTCGCAGCATTCGACGAGGTCTTCCAGTTCGGTGGAAACGACGATGCTCGACAGGCCTTCGAGGGCCTTTGACCAGATGATCTGGTAAATCTGCTGCTTGGCCTGGACATCGACGCCGCGGCCGGGTTCGTCGAAGAGCAGGACGCGCGGGGCGTTGTTGAGCCAGTTTCCGACCACGACCTTCTGCTGGTTGCCGCCGGAGAGGCTGGAGACGGGCAGCATTGGACTGCCGATCTTAATCGACAGGTCCTTTATCTGGCGCTCGACAGCGGGGCGTTCCCGTTGCTGCGTGACGAAGCCGCGATGGCTGAAACGCTGCATGGCGGCGAGGCAGAGATTGGCGTGGATCGAGAGGATCTGGACCAGCCCACTCTCCTTGCGGTCCTCGGAGGTGTAGCCGATCCCGAGGCGCTTCATGGTCGGGATCGAGACAGTCTCCACCCTCTTGCCATCCACTCGGATTTCACCACCGGCGATTGGCCCGGCACCATAAATGGCGCGCAGCAATTCTGTACGGCCGGAGCCAAGCATGCCGGCAATGCCCAAGACTTCACCCCGATGCAGATCGAAGCTCACGCTTTGGACCATCGGCTCTATCTTGAGGTCGCGGACGCTGAGGATAGGTTCTCCGGCGGCGATCGGACGAGGGGGGCGTGACACCGGGGTGATGTCGCCGAACATCATTTCGAGAATGACGGCAGGGGTCGCGTCTGCCATGGGGCACGAGCCGGTGAAGTGACCGTCGCGCAGGGCCGTCACGGTATCGGCGATTTCGCTCAGTTCGGCGAGCCGATGGGAAATGTAGATGATCGTCACACCCCGGTCGCGCAGGCGCCGGACGAGGCCGAACAGTTGCTGTACCTCTGCCTGGGCGAGCGCCGAGGTCGGCTCGTCCAGCTGCAGGACGCTCGGATTGAGGGACATCGCCTTGACGATTTCGACGAGTTGCTGGCGGCCGATCGAGAGGCACGACACCGGTTGGGCCGGATCGATGTCGCCGGCTCCCATTTCGTGGAGCAGCGTCTTGGCCTGGCGCAAGAGCCCCGGCCAGTCGATGAATGGCGTGTTCGCGTGCCGGGGCAGGCGGCCGAGATAGATGTTCTCGGCGACCGACAGATGCGGGACGAGACTAAGCTCCTGATAGACCGTGACGATGCCGGCCTTCAGTGCATCCGAGGGGTGGGCGAAGCTGCAGGGGCGCCCGTCGACAAGGATCTCGCCAGTAGTGGGTTGGACGGCACCGGCGAGCATCTTGATGAAGGTGCTCTTGCCCGAGCCGTTCTTGCCGAGCAGCGCATGGACTTGGCCTTTCGCGAAGGAATGGCTGAAGTCGTTCAGTGCCTTGACGGCCCCGTAGTGTTTCGTCAGGTGCCGCAGTTCAAGCGCGTTTGCCATCGTTGCTCCGTGCATTCCAGCGTGCAATCGGGGGAGTGGGGTGCAAAGCACGGTCGTGCTCTGCACCCGTTCCAGCGGGATGGAGGTCTCTCCGCCGGCCTTACTTCAGCGACTCTGCGAAGGCCTTGACCGCATCAGGCTCTGTGCGCGACAGGAGCAGCGTCGGGACGGAAGTCTGTTCTTCCACCTTTTCGCCCTTCAGGATTGCGAGCGCAGCGTTCACACCGCTGGCACCCATGTCGAACGGCGACTGGGCAGTTACGGCCTGCAGCACGTTGTCGGAGGAGAGCAGGCCCTTGGCCAGCTGCTCCGAACCGTCGATGCCGAAGACGTAGACGGAGCCAGCCTTGCCGGCATTGCGTACGGCCTGCATGGCACCGATGGTGCCGCCTTCATTGGCCGCATAGATGACGTTGACATCGGCATTGGCCGTCAGGATGTCGGTTGCGACCGAGACGGCTTTTTCCGGCAGCCATGCATCTTGTTCGGTCACGACGTCGATGCTGTTGCCTTCAGCGGCCGCTTCCTTGAAGCCCTCGGTGCGCTCGCCGCTCTGTTCCGGCAGGAGAGACTTGAAGCCGAGGATCGCAACCTTGGCCTTGCCGCCCAGGGTTTCCTTGATGAAGCTCGCGGCCGCCTTACCGGTGGTTGCGCCGAGATCCTTGTTCGATGTCGAGAAGGTTGCCTGTGCGATGCCCGTTTCCGTCAGGCCGCCATTGACGGCGACGACAACGATACCGGCATCACGGGCGCGCTTCAGGGCCGCTGCCGAGTTCTTGGCGGAGACGGGGGCGATGACGATCGCGTTGACCTTGCGGGCGATATAGGTGTCGATCGCCTGGCTTTCCTTGGCCTGGTCGCCGTCGATGTTGATTTCCAGCACTTCGGCGCCGGCCTTCTCACCGGCATCGCGCATGCCGGCCTGCTGCGACTTCATGAACTGGTCGCCCTGAAAGACGATGCTGGCGATGACCGGCTTGTCTTCGGCTGTGGCGATGCCTGTGCTGGCCGCGAGACCGAGCGTTGCTGCGATAATGATCTTCTTCATGGTCTTTCCTCCCTAAGGTTTCGATGGGTGATCACGGCCTCCTCGCCGGGATCGGGCTGCTATCCGGCTGCCGGAACGCTGTCGCCGATTTCGGCGAGCAGGACCGACATGTCGGGTATGCCGTCGGTGGCAGTCGCGCCGCCGAGACAATGGACCGCTGCGCGATGGGCGACAGCGGAAATGGTGTCGATCGACCAGCCCTCGTGCAGGCCGTAGAGCACGGCGGCGCAGAAGGCATCTCCGGCGCCGACGGGGCTGACGATCGCTTTGGGATCAACGGGAAAGGCCGGTGTTCTGACCGGCGCGTTGCCAGGGGTAAACCAGATGGAAAGCTCGGGCGCATGGATGACAACGCCCTTGGCGACGCCGCCGTCCAGCAGTTTCTGTCCTGCCGTTTCCACCTCGGACATCAGCAGTGATCCTGCCTCGTCGCGAACCGTGATGCCGGTTGCGCGGCCTGCCTCGGTCTCGTTGACAATGACATAGTCGCAATGCGGCAAGGCGACGGCCACCTGTTCGGCGAAGGCGGGGTCTTCGCTGGAGACGAAGTCGACGCAGGTCATGAGTCCCGCCTCCCGAGCAGCCTTCAGTAAGCGGGCCGCGCCGGATGAACCGTGCTCGTCCTTCCGGTCAAGCGCCGGCAGGAGCATTAAGTAACCCAGGTAAAAGATCCTGTGACCGCTTGCTGCATAGGTCGTGGGATCGATAGCGCCGTCGGTCAACAGATCGTTGGAGCCGCCATGATAGAAGAAGGTGCGGCTCTGGCCCGGTACGTTCATCACATGGGTATGGGCCGTGGCATGACCGGGCAGGGTGCGAAGGCCAGTGATGTCGATACCGAGGGCTGCATGGCGATCACGCACATAGTCGCCGTCCCGATCATCGCCCAGGGCGCCAGCGACCGAAAGGTGACCCGGGAAGCCGAGAGAGGCAAGGTCCGTGACCACATTGGCTGCACCGCCCCCGACGCCCATGTCCTGATGCAGGATGTGGGCAAGGCTTCCTTGCTCCGGCCAATAGGACAGGGTGTGAATGCGATCGACGATGAAGTTGCCGACACAAACGATGCCGCCGCGCTGTTCTCTGTTATGTCCGTTGCGAACCTCCTCCCCGGCTCTCATCAGACGCTCCCCTCGTTCCAGAGGGGCCGCAGGGGCGGTTCGTCCTCCTCGATATCGGCGAAGCGACCGATCGGCTCCAGGAAGTAATTGTCGGTCCGGTCGTCGTTGACCTGGCTGACTTCGCCGACCAGGACGGGACCGGTTCCCTTGACACCATAGAAGCGGTGGTAGAGACCGGTCGGGATGGTGACGCTCTGGCCCGGGTGGAGGATCAGCGGTTCCCAGGTGGCGAGTTGGTGTTCGATCCCGTCCACGAGGACGGTGACGTCGGAGGCGGTTGTCTTATCCGCCGCGTCGGCTGCGCAGAACTCGATGACAAGATCGCCACCGGCGCGGTTGATGATGTCTTCCTGCTTGGCCTTGTGCAGATGGGCTGGCGTCAGCTGGCCCTCCTGAATGAAGAGCAGTTTCTCCGCATAGCAGCGTTCGCCGTCCATACCGAGGATGCCGTTGCGCAGGCAGAAAAGGACGAGACCCTGCTCCGTAAAGCGGCCGGAGCCGAAGTCGGTCACGTCCCAGCCCAGCTGGCGGCTGCGCAGATAGTGTGCCGCCTTGGGATTGGCCGCGACGTCTGCAGATGTCCACTGGCCCCAGGCCGGCAGCGACCAACGCCAGGTCTCAAGCATTCCGATGGCGAAGCGTAGGGCCTCATTGATTTCAGAGCGTTTCATCGCCTCGCCTCAATCGTAATCGACGGTGACGACGCGGTTTTCGAGACCGGACTGCAGGGCTGCCGTCAGCACCGCATGGTGGGCCGAAGCCTCAGCGGGGCTGGCGCAAGGGAAGCCGTTTGCCGTGCCGCCGGCCAGTTCGTCGACGAAGGCCGCCCACATCTGTTGGATCGCATCGGCGAAACCGAATTCGAAGATCTTGCCGGTGATGGCGGGGAAGACAGAGCCGTAGCCGAGATCCTCGGTGTTCCACGACTGTGTGCTGCCGTTGTAGTCCATCCACTGCCACTGACGCGGTTGCTTGGTCGAGAAGAAGGCACTCTTCTTCATGCCGAGGATGCGGATGTACCAGGTGTTGGATTCGCCCGGGGCAATGCGCCAGGTCTTCAAGACGAGCGGGAAATCCTGGTCGGCGGTGCGTACGCGGCTGCTGATCGTTGCATTGTCCCAGGTGGTGCAGGGCACGGTGTTGCCCTTCCCATCCGGGCGCTCTGTCACTCGCTTCACGAGGTTTGCGTGCAGGGTTTCCGGCCGCCAGCCGAGGCGGAGCGGCACGTGCAAGACATGCATGCCGAGATCGCCCATGCAGCCATACGCGCCGTTGATGTGCTCCATGCGCTTCCAGTTAATCGGCTTATTCGGATCAATGTCGGAAGAATGCAGGAAGCCGGCCTCGACTTCGAGGATCTCGCCCATCTCGCCGCTTGCCGCGAGTGCGATCACCTTCTGGGCGCCGGGGAAGTAAGGCATTTCCGACGAGCAGCGGACGATAAGCTCCGGATGTTCAGCGAACACTGCCATGATCGCCCGGTTCTGCTCGCGGTCCATACCAAAGGGCTTTTCGCCCAGCAGGTGTTTTCCGGCCTTCAGAATGTCCGTGTAGAACTCTGCGTGCAGGACATGGGGAACTGCGCAGTAGATTGCGTCGACATCGGGATTGGCCAGCAGTTCGCGGTAATCGGTGGTTGCTTGGCGGACCGAGGGGACATGGGTTTGAAACCATGCCATCAGGTCCGGATTGGTGTCGCAGACCGCGACGATCTCCGGCCGGGCCTTGGCGTCCGTCAGATGCATCCAGCGCGCGGCGGCGCTGGCGAATTCGCGTCCCATCAGGCCACAGCCGATGACGCCGAAACGAAATGTCTTCATGTCTTTCCTCCTCCCGTCACGCTGCCTTAGCTAAGGTGGCGCGACGCCTCCTCGGCGGTTGCGCCGTCATGGACGATCGCCATCAAGGCACGGGTCATGCCGCCCGGATTGGCGTGCTGGATGACGTTGCGGCCATAGACGATGCCGCGTGCCCCCTGCTCCATCAGCACTTTGGTGCGCGAGAGGATTTCCTGGTCGGAGACCCTGCCACCGCCGCGAACGAGGACTGGCAGCCCCTGAGCGATCTCGATCACGCGGTGGTATTCCGTCACGTCGTCGCAGGGATCGGCCTTGATGATGTCGGCACCCAGTTCGGCAGCCTGGCGGACCAGCGGTAGGATCTTGTCGATCGCGCCGTCCACCATATAGGCACCCTTGGAATTGTCCTGCATGACCAGCGGCTCGACCATCAGTGGCATGCCGTAGATCTCGCATTCACGCTTCAGGCTGTTCACGTTGCGCACGCAGGCGCGGTAGACTTCCGGCTGGTTCGGCAGCATCAGCAGGTTGACGACCACGCAAGCCGCATCGAGCGCGATTGCCTGTTCAACCGGGCGGTCGATGACTTCCGAGAAGAGGGCGCTTGGCAGCGGATTGCCGTAGATATTGGCAATATCGGTGCGCAGCACGAGGGCTGGACGGGTCTTGCCAGGGATCGATTGCAGCATGGGGGCAGTGCCCGGTGGCAGCTGGATTGCGTCGGGGGCCGCCGCTGCAATGATGTCGATCGCCGTGCGCATGTTCTCGATGCCGGCGAGGAAAGTGCGCTCGTTGAACATCCCGTGGTCGATGGCCACGTCGAAGCAGTTTCCAGACGTGCCGAAAAGGCGGTTGAACCGCGCCAGTTTCATCGATTTTCCTCCCAATGTGGTAACGTTTCCACACAGGCTAGTGGAGCATTTCATTGCAGTCAACTCCCCATGTGGAAACGTTACCACAAGCTGACGCCATAGTTGTCGCCTGGTCGCGATATCAGTCGCGCTCCGCAGCAATGGCGCATGGGGCTGGTCAGTTCTGTTTCAGAATTCGGCAGAGCAGCTTGGCGAGATGCGCGCGCAGCTTTTCCTGATCGTCGCCAATTTCCGTAAACCGGGTCGCAAAGTCGCCAGTCGAGGATATCAGGCCGGTGGACGCAATTGCCATGGTGAGTGACAATCCGGGATCGGGTTGGCTGTCTGCATCTCTGATCAGCCCCATTTTCCGCAGCGACGACATGATTAGATCATGTGTTGGCTTCATAAGAGTCCCACTAATCAGTTCTTTACGCTCTATGCTTATATTAGCGACAACCTCTGAAAGCAGAACCTTTGAAAATGCGGGCCGCTGAAAGATGTTGGCGACCAGCCTGGTACAGATGAACTGAAGCCGCTGGTCCATCGGCAGCGTTTCTGCATGACGCAAGAAGTCTTCGATTTGCTGGAGCGATTCTTCGGCGACAGAGGTTACGACGGCTTTCCAAAGTCCGAACTTTGAGCCGTACCGGTAAGATATCAATGCGACGTCGACTCCGGCCTTGGTGGCTATCAGCCGAAGCGGCGTTTTGTCGAAGCCATGCTCGGCAAAGCTTGCCAATGCCGCTTCCAGAATACTCTCGGTACCGTGTTCGTCGCCCTTTCTAGGGCGTCCTCTCTGTCGCTCCGTTGGTGTCATTTGTAAAATTTCCTCCGAATTGACTTTAGTCCAATTGTTCGACATATATTCAATGGATGATGAATAAAAGACCACCCGTCTGCCACCTCACTTCGGAAACCCCTATGCTCAACCCATCCAAAGGCCTGCGCCACACCGGCAGATTATGGAAAGTGTCGTTGCTGGCGACCCTGTCCATGCTCACGCTCTCCTCTTGTGAGGATCAGTCGAAAAAAGCCGAAGCCGAGGTTCCCCTTGTGACAGTCGAAGTCGCCAAGGTGGACCATGATGTCATACGTGCCGCTGGAACCGGAGAAATCAAGGCTCGGGTCCAGAGCGACCTGTCCTTCAAGGTCAGCGGTCGGGTGATCGAGCGTCACGTCAGCGTTGGAGACCGGGTAAAGGCGGGGCAGGTGCTCGCCACTCTGGATCCGACAGAGCAGCTGGCAGACATCGAATCCGCCAAGGCGGGCGTTGCGGCTCAGGAAGCCACCTTGCGCAAATCCAGTTCCGTGTTGAACCGGCGGAAGACACTCATTCAGACGGGCGCGCTGTCGCAGCAGGAAGTCGACAGCGCCCAGCAAGAATTCCTTTCGGCGCAGAAGGATCTGGATGCCGCCAAGGCTGCTCTTGAGACTTCGCAGGAAGCTCTGGAGCAGACAGAGCTGAAGGCCGATGCTGACGGCACCATCACCGCGCGTGACGTGGAAGTCGGGCAGGTGGTCCAGGCTTCCAGCACCGTGTTCACGCTTGCTCATGACGGCGCTCGCGATGCGGTGTTCAATGTGCAGGAAAACGCCTTGAGCACCGGCGCCAATCCGATTTCCCTGACGGTCAGCCTGCTGTCGCGGCCGGAGATTTCGGTGCCGGCGAAGGTTCGCGAAATCAGTCCTACTCTCGATCGCTCGCTTGGAACGGTGCGCGTCAAGCTCTCGATCGAGAACCCGCCGCCGGAGATGACGCTCGGTGCGGCCATTGTTGCCGATGTGGTGATGGCGCAGCAGGATCGCATCTCAATCCCGTGGCAGTCGATGTTCTCGAAAGAGGGCAAATCTGCCGTGTGGGTCGTCGACAAGGATGCCCTTACGACGACACTCAAGCCGGTCCAGGTCGAGCGCTATGATGCTGACCGGGTCGTCCTCGCATCCGGTCTCGAACCCGGTGAACTCGTTGTTGTCGACGGCGTCCAGTTTCTGAGAGAGCAACAGAAAGTCGCCATTTCGAAAGGAGCGGCTCAATGAGAGCTCCCATCATTCTCCCGCTCATGCTGATTGCTACGGTTCTCTCCTCGTGTTCAGAGGAGGCGCCAGAGGCCGCCGAGCCCGTTCGTCCGGTTCTTTTTGTCGTGGCCGAACCACGCGCGGCTGTCATCGCCGGCTTCACCGGAACCGTAGAGGCCAAGTTTAGCGCGGATCTCGGCTTCCAGGTTCTCGGCCGCATCACCGCGCGTCACGTCAATGTCGGTGATCTCGTGAAGAAGGGCCAGGTTCTGGCAAACCTGGATTCCACGGCCTTGCAGCTGAGCGTGAAGCAAGCGGATGCGGACCTCGCCTCTGCCGTCGCCAAACTCGACCTCGCACGGGTCAACGAACAGAGGCAGAAGACGCTGGTCGCGTCGAATGCCAGCACGCGCGAGCAGTTGGACGAGGCCGTTCAGTCCCGCGAAGCGGCAGAAGCGACCGTCGTGCAGCTGCAGGCGAGCCTCGACAAGGTGCGCGAACAACTGAGCTATGCCACGCTCACCGCCGATACGGATGGTGTGGTTTCTGCAGTCTCGGCCGAAGTCGGACAGGTAGTCTCGGCCGGAACGACCGTGGTGACGGTCGCACGGCTGGAGGCGCGCGATGCAGTCGTCGATATTCCGGACCGTTACGACGCGCTGACGACGATCGGTACTCCGTTCGAGATCACGCTACAGGCGAATCCGGCACAGAAGGTACGCGGGACGGTGCGCGAGACTGCGCCACAGGCCGATGCTGCCACCCGCAGCCGTCGGACGAAGATTGCGCTCGACGCACCACCCGACAGCTATCGTTTGGGAAGCACCGTCTCCGCATCGCCGGTTGCCGGCACGGATGATCATCTGTGGTTGCCGCAGAGCGCTGTCGGTGGTTCTGCGGAAACACCGTTCGTCTGGGTTATCGACGCGGACAAGCACATCGTCTCCAAGCGGACTGTCGAGGTGAAGCCATCTTCCGGCGGCGGCTTCGACGTCATCAGCGGTATTAGCCGAGGAGACCGCATTGTTTCGGCCGGCGTCAATTCGCTCACCGACAACCAGCCCATCCGCATTTCGAACGAGAACTCGCTATGATCAAGTCATTCAATCTTTCGGAATGGGCGCTGCAGCACAAGTCGCTCGTCTGGTACTTCATGATCCTGTCGATGGTGGCGGGCGTCTTGTCCTACATCAATCTGGGTCGCGAAGAAGATCCCGACTTCAGCATCAAGACGATGCTGATCCAGGCCTCCTGGCCGGGTGCGTCGGTCGACGAAATGACCAGTCAGGTGACTGACCGGATCGAGAAGAAGCTGCAGGAACTGGAATCGCTCGACTATACCAAGAGCATCAACACTCCGGGCCAGACGACGATCTATGTCAATCTGCGGGAAAACACCAAGGCTGCGGATGTGAAGCCGACCTGGGTGAAGGTCCGCAACATGATCAACGACATCTCGGCAGATCTGCCGTCGGGTGTTCAAGGTCCGGCCTACATCGACAGTTTCGGTGACGTCTATGGCAACATTTATGCCTTCACTGCGGATGGGCTGACGCAGCGCCAGCTGCGCGATTATCTCGAAGCGGCCCGCCAGCAGATCCTCGCCGTGCCGAATGTCGGCAAGGTCGATCTGATCGGGGCACAGGATGAGGTTGTTTATCTCGACCTGTCGACGAAGCAGATGGCAGCTCTCGGGATCACGCAGCAGCAGATCCTCGAAACTCTCCAGAATCAGAACGCGGTTGTCGCCTCGGGTACGCTGAGGACCGGCGCCGAAACCATCAATCTGCGTGTCTCAGGTCAATTCGCGTCCGACGATGCGTTGCGTAACATAAATTTGCGCGTGAACGACCGATTTTTCCGCCTCAGTGACGTAGCGACGATCACACGCGGCTACTCCGATCCGCAGCAGCCCTTGTTCCGTGTGAACGGCCAGCCAGCGATCGGGCTTGCGATCGGGATGAAGCCAGGTGCCAACCTTCTGCATTTCGGTGAAGCTCTGACAGAGAAGATGGACAAGGTCATTGCTGATCTGCCCGTTGGTATCGGCGTGCATCATGTGGCCGATCAGGCCGTCGTGGTCGATGAGGCCGTTGGCGGGTTCACCAAGGCACTGTTCGAAGCCATCGTGATCGTGTTGGTTGTCAGCTTCATCAGCCTTGGCATGCGCGCGGGCCTGGTGGTTGCTGTCTCCATTCCGCTCGTTCTCGCCATCACCTTCGTCTTCATGGAATATCTGGGCATTTCGCTGCAGCGCATTTCGCTCGGCGCGCTGATTATCGCGCTTGGCCTGCTCGTGGACGACGCCATGATCGCGATCGAAATGATGGTGTCCAAGCTTGAGGAGGGTGAGCCTCTTACCAAGGCGGCAACGGCAGTCTGGACCTCCACGGCGTTTCCGATGTTGACCGGCACCCTGGTGACGGTTGCAAGCTTCATTCCCGTCGGGCTCAATGACAGCGCGGCCGGTGAATTCACCTTCACTCTCTTTGTCGTCATTGGCGTCTCCTTGATCGTGTCCTGGATCGTCGCTGTCCTTTTCGCGCCATTGCTCGGCGTATTGATCCTGCCGAAGACCATGAAGAAGCATGGCGACCACAAGGGGATCGTCACGCGGGTCTTCGGTGGTCTGTTGCAGACATGCATGACCTGGCCGAAGCTGACGATCCTTGCGACCATGGCGATGTTTGCGGCCTCGATCTATGGCATGGGCTTCGTGCAGCAGCAGTTCTTTCCGTCATCCGACAGGCCCGAGTTGATCGTCGACTGGACTGCCCGGCAGAACTACACGCTGGCGCAGACCAAGGCAGAGATGGACGCGTTCGAACAGGCGCATCTCGTGGGTAACGAAGACATCGAGCACTGGACGTCCTATGTGGGCCAGGGTGCCAAGCGCTTCGTGCTCTCCTTCGACGTCCAGCCGAACTCCAACAATTTCGGCGAAATGGTCATCGTTGCCAAGGACGTGGAAGCGCGCGACCGGCTAATCGACGCGTTGTCGAAAGCAGCTGTCGTCGAATATCCGGGCACCGACGTCTTCGTGAAAAAAATGGAACTTGGACCGCCGGTCGGCCGTCCCATCCAGTATCGCGTTTCGGGGCCTGATCCGCAGAAGGTTCGTACCCTGGCATCGGAGCTCAGCACCGTTATTGGCAGGGATTCTCGTCTCGGCCGGATCGTCTCTGACTGGAATGAGCCTGCGCGCGTCGTGAAGGTCGATCTGCTGCAGGACAAGGCCCGTCAGTTGGGTGTCAGCTCCTCCGACATAGCCTCGGCACTCAACAACCTCACGGGTGGTTCGACAATCACTCAGATCCGCGACAGCATCTATCTCGTCGATGTCGTCGGACGGGCGCCGAAGGCGGAGCGGGAGTCGATCGAGACGCTGCGCAATCTGCAGCTGCCCGGTAGCAACGGCGAGGCCGTGCCGCTCGCTGCGATCGCCAACTTCCACTACGAGCTCGAACAGCCGATCATCTGGCGTCGCGACCGTATGGCGACGATCACTTTGAAAGCAGCAATCGTGGATGCGACCCAGCCGGCGACTATTGACCAGCAGCTGAAGACCGCGATTGCAGCCTTCAGTGAAAAGCTGCCGGACGGCTATACGGTAGAAGCAGGTGGCTCGGTCGAAAGTAGCGCCAAGAGCCAGGCGCCGATCGTTGCCGTCGTGCCGCTCATGCTCCTGACGATGACGACCATCCTGATGTTCCAGCTGCAGAGCTTCCAGCGCCTGTTCATGGTCATCATCGTGGCGCCGCTCGGGCTGATCGGTGTGGTCGCCGCGCTCCTGCCCAGCGGTGCACCGCTCGGCTTCGTCGCCATCCTCGGGGTTCTCGCGCTTATCGGGATCCTGATCCGTAACTCGGTCATTCTGGTGGTGCAGATCGATACCCTGCGGAAAGCCGGCAAGCATGCCTGGGAGGCTGTCCAAGAAGCCACCGAACACCGGATGCGGCCGATCATGCTGACGGCTGCGGCCGCCAGTCTGGCGCTCATTCCGATCTCGCGCGAGATCTTCTGGGGGCCGATGGCCTATGCCATGATGGGCGGCATCATCGTCGGGACGGTGCTGACGCTGCTCTTCCTGCCCGCGCTCTATGTGGTGTGGTTCCGGGTCAAACGTCCCTCGGCCGAGGACCGCACGGATGCCCAAGCAGACGTAGTGACGGCCGAGATCTGAGCGATCCTCTCTCAACGGGGGGGCAGCACTCCCCTTCACTCTATTTGAATGGCGGCCTTGGCATGGGCCGCCATTTGCGTTTCGCGGTGCTCCCTATCCGGTTGCCCTTGGCCAATCGACCCAAATGGAAAAATCAACTCGCAGACACCCCTTTGCTGCAAAGATCCATCGGTTCAGGGGGAGGAATTGACATGCACGCGCTTCCTTGGTTGCCGATTTTGGGTTTGACTGTTGCCAACCTCAGGAGGATTTTCCATGACCTTGCGTATCAACCAGACTGCCCCTGACTTCACTGCGGAGACGACCCAGGGCACCATCACGTTTCACGACTGGATCGGCGACAGCTGGGCTGTTCTGTTCTCGCACCCAAAGAATTTCACGCCTGTCTGCACCACGGAACTGGGTGCCATGGCCGGTCTCGCAGACGAATTTGCCAAGCGCAATGTCAAGGTCATCGGCATCTCTGTCGATCCTGTCGAGAGCCACTCCAAATGGAAGCAGGACATCATGGTCGCAACCGGTTTCGAGGTTGACTACCCGTTGATCGGCGACAAGGAGCTGAAGGTGGCGAAGCTCTACGACATGCTGCCGGAAGATGCAGGCGACAGCTCGGAAGGTCGCACCCCGGCCGACAACGCAACGGTGCGGTCGGTCTACGTGATCGGGCCGGACAAGAAGATCAAGCTGATCCTGACCTATCCCATGACCACGGGTCGTAACTTCGACGAGATCCTGCGCACGATCGATTCGATCCAGCTGACAGCCAAACACCAGGTGGCAACGCCGGCAAACTGGAAGCAGGGGGATGATGTCATCATCACGGCGGCTGTGTCGAACGAAGATGCGCTGACGCGCTTCGGGTCCTTCGATACGGTTCTGCCTTACCTGCGCAAGACCAAGCAACCGGCTGCCTGAAGATCCCTCCCAAGCAGAAACGTCGCCCGTCTCCATCACTCATGTCGGTGGAGGCGGGCGTGGCATGCCGGTTTGAGCATCGGCCATTATTCGATCCTCGCGACAACCGAGGCGGTCCTCCCCGACAGACCTGCGTCTCTTCCATCGCTCCGTGGCGCATCAATGCTGCGGGGCGTGATCGCCTTGGGCGTCCGCCCGTCCTTGTCTTCATGATCCGGTATTCACCACTCAGCACCTTGCGCCGCGGCTGGTTGTGCTGGCATCCCTAAAATTTCTGCCCGCAACGCAGTTCAGTTCTGTAAGGCGAGAAATGGTTTTCCATGGATCAATATCTACGTAGATCGGTCGCCTGAGCGGACCTGCCGTTTCCCGAGATCGTGCTAAGCTGAGAGCTGAAAAGAAACCAGTTTTCCCTTTCTCAGACAGGCAATTGACTAAGTCTATTCATTCGGTAGGCTTTCTCTCGTCCAACTACGGAGGAACTGATGTCTCTCATATCCAAGAGCCTCGTGGCCGCGCTCGGTCTTGCTCTGACGCTTTCTGGCGCCACGTCGACTTTTGCCCAGACGACCCTGCTCAACGTGTCCTATGATCCGACGCGCGAATTCTACAAGGAATATAACGCGGCCTTTGCCAAGCACTGGAAGGCGGAGACCGGTGAGGATGTGAGCGTCCAGCAGTCGCATGGCGGTTCCGGAAAGCAGGCGCGCGCTGTTATCGACGGCCTTGATGCCGACGTCGTTACCCTTGCTCTGGAAGGCGATATCAATGCCATCGTCAAGGAGACCGGCAAGATCAAGCCCGACTGGCGTGGCCGTCTGGAGAACAATTCCTCGCCCTATACCTCGACCATCGTCTTCCTGGTTCGCAAGGGCAATCCCAAGGGCATCAAGAACTGGGGCGACCTGGTGAAAGGTGACGTCCAGATCGTGACGCCGAACCCGAAGACCTCGGGCGGTGCGCGGTGGAACTACCTCGCTGCATGGGCCTGGGCTAACGAAGAGTTCGGCGGCGATCAGGGGAAGATCAAGGACTATATCGGTGAGCTCTACAAGCGGGCGCCGGTTCTCGATACAGGCGCACGGGGTGCATTGACGAGTTTTGCGCAGCGCCAGATCGGCGACGTCCTGCTTGCCTGGGAAAACGAAGCCTATCTTGCCGGTCAGGAATTCGGACCCGACTCCTTCGATATCGTGGTTCCGCCGATTTCCATTCTGGCCGAGCCGCCGGTCACGGTCGTCGATGCCAATGTCGATGCCAAGGGCTCGCGCAAGCAGGCTGAAGCCTATCTTGCCTATCTCTACTCGGAAGAAGGCCAGAACCTGGCGGCCAAGCACTTCTATCGCCCTTCAAAGCCGGAACTGGTGAAGCCGGAACTCCTCAAGCAGCTTCCGGAGATCAAGCTTGTCTCGATCGACGATCCGCTGTTTGGCGGCTGGGCAAAGGCGCAGCCTGAACACTTCGGCGATGGCGGCATCTTCGACCAGATCTACAAGCCGCGCTGACCTCTTCGCAGTGTGAATTAAAGGACCCGCATCGGACCTTCCGATTCGGGTTTTTTGTTGAACGGATGCCGGCCAGGGGATGGACCGGGACGCTGGCTGTTTTCTTTCGCGTAGCCGGATCTTTTAACGGGCACCGGATGTTTTGAAGATGTGGGAGCTGAAACGGAATTTGCTGAAAGTCCCGAGAATATAGAATAGTAATTTGGTAGATTGTGTTGACTGGAGTGGGGATTACGGCAAAACTGTGTCTGTAACCGCGAAGAAGGAGGCACATGACATGCCCAATGGCTTCAACCTGTTCTCGTTTGATTTCTTCGAAGCATTCCGCCGCGCCCAAGGCGATGAGGCTACTCGCGACGATGATCGCGATACGGTGGTGAGCCGCGCGGGCGATGATCAACCGGGCGCGGAAGACGACCGTCGCCAGGCTGCCGATCGGGCCTTCTGGGGCCTTGGCTACTTCCCGGTTCTATGAGGTCGACCATGGCTTATGTTGGATATCCGCCAAAGAGTGTCAGCCACCCGGAAGCAGAGAAACGCTGGGGCCTTCATGGGTTTCTTGGCAGAGCCGCTCTGGTCGCCTCGATCCTCTTCGTGGCGATGATCATCGTGGTACTCTGACCGTCGAACGCGCCGTTGCCCGCTTTTCTGGGCAACGGATACATTCTGAAGCGATCATCCGGGTGTTCTCCCGGGCCGACGAATACAGGCTCACTCGCCGGCGACAAACGTCTCCGCCGCCGCATTTTCCTTGGCGACGAACTCTGATAGCGACATGTTGTCGAGGATCAAGGCAATGGCATCGCGGACTTCGGTCATCGAAACGCGCACCTGGCAGGTTTCAGGATCCTGACAGTCGTCGCAGGTTTCGAAAGCGGTTCGACTGGCACAGCGGATCGGCGCGAGCGGACCATCCAGGGCCCGGATCACCTGTCCAATCATGATGTCCTCGGACGGCTTCGACAACGAATAGCCGCCGTTCGGGCCTTTCTTAGACCGCAGGATGCCGGTGTTGCGCAGTTCCAGCAGGATGGTGTCGAGGAATTTTTTCGGGATATTGTTGCGAATTGCAATCTCGGAGACGAACGCAGTTTCGCCCGGGCCCAGTCGCGCAAGATCGACCAAAGCCTTCAGTCCGTATTTGCCCTTTTTCGTCAGCATGTCTGTGCCTGCTGTCCCGTGCCACGTGCCGGTGTGCACATAGACAAACATTTCCCAGTTCGTAAATAGTTTTTGAGTGTTTGTTTCACAAGCTGCAGACGCGGCATTCCACCTGTTTTGCGTGAACTCCTCTGCCATTTGCAGCACGCTCTCATGATCGCCATGGACGCGACATACCTGAATTTCTACTGAGACGGCGCGGAATGGAAGGATTTTCCTTTCTTCGGCGATTAGCCTCGCTATGAATGGCGACACACCGCGGTCTGCGCGGAGCAGGCCGGGAGCATATTGATGAGTACAGCGAGGAAGCGAACATGGCGCCAGCCGAGCATTCTGCCCGGCTTCGGGCTGACGCTGGGCTATACGCTTTCCTACCTCACCCTGATCATCCTCATTCCGCTTGTAGCCCTTGTCGTGCGGGCAAGTTCGCTCGGGATTGGTGGCTTCCTCGATATTCTCTCCGACGAACGCACGCTGCTCGCCCTTAGGATCTCCTTCGGCGCCGCACTCATCGCGGCAATCGTCAATGTGATCTTCGGCGTGATCGTCGCCTGGGTCCTGGTGCGCTATGATTTTCCCGGCAGACGCTTGCTCGACGCCATCGTCGACCTGCCCTTTGCCTTGCCGACGGCGGTCGCTGGTATCGCACTTGCTGCTCTCTATGCGCAGAACGGCTGGATCGGCGCACTCTTTGCTCCTCTCGGCATCAAGATTGCCTTCACGCCGGCCGGTATCGTGGTGGCCCTCATCTTCATCGGACTTCCTTTTGTGGTGCGCACCGTGCAACCGGTCATGGAAGAAGTGGACCGCGAAGTGGAAGAGGCGGCGGCAACGCTTGGCGCCACCCGTTTCCAGACCGTGCGCATGGTTGTTCTGCCCAGCCTGTCGCCTGCCATCCTCACCGGATTTGCGCTGGCCTTTGCTCGTGCGGTCGGTGAATATGGCTCGGTCATCTTCATTGCAGGCAATATTCCCTATGTGTCCGAAATCGCGCCGCTTTTGATCGTTATCCGGCTCGAAGAATTCAACTACGCCGGCGCGACCGCCATCGCCGCAATCATGCTGGTCATTTCCTTCTCCATGCTTCTGCTGATCAATCTGCTTCAGGCCTGGAGCCGCCGGAGGTTCGCCAATGTCCGCTGAGCGTCACGTGCGTTTTCACGATCCTGCGACTGAAACCCCTCTGGCGCGCGTTGTGTTGATCGCGATTGCCGTGGGCTTCATGGCGATCATCCTCCTGCTGCCCCTGCTCCTGGTCTTCATTGAAGCCTTTCGCAAGGGTGTGCCGGCTTTCTTCGAAGCGCTGGCCGAACCCGATACTTTCTCGGCCATCCGCCTCACTCTTACGGTCGCTGTGATTGCCGTTCCGCTCAACCTGGTCTTCGGGGTCGCTGCGGCCTGGGCCATTGCCAAGTTCGAGTTTCGCGGCAAGGCCTTCCTGACGACGTTGATCGACCTGCCGTTTTCGATCTCGCCGGTCATCTCGGGGCTGGTCTATGTCCTTCTGTTCGGCGCAAACAGCGTGCTCGGGCCCTGGCTCAAGTCGTATGGCATCGAAATCCTGTTTGCGATCCCGGGCATTGTTCTCGCCACCATCTTCGTCACCTTTCCCTTCGTTGCGCGCGAGCTTATTCCGCTGATGCAGGAGCAGGGCACCGGTGACGAGGAGGCGGCACTGTCTCTCGGTGCCAACGGCTGGCAGACCTTCTGGTATGTGACGCTGCCCAATATCAAATGGGGCCTTCTCTATGGCGTGCTGCTTTGCAACGCGCGCGCCATGGGCGAGTTCGGGGCAGTCTCGGTGGTCTCAGGCCATATTCGCGGCTTGACGGAAACAATGCCTCTGCATGTCGAGGTTCTTTACAACGAATATAACTTCGTCGCGGCGTTCGCCGTATCGACGCTCCTGGCCGTCCTCGCGCTTGTAACCCTTGCGCTGAAGACGATCCTCGAAATCCGGTACAGTGCTGAACTCTCCGGCACGCGGAAGCACTGAAAGGGGTCCCATGGAAGTCGCCATCAAGAACATCAGGAAGGAGTTCGGCCAGTTTCCGGCGCTTCACGATGTTTCCCTTTCTGTCCAGAAGGGCGAACTCATCGCGCTGCTCGGACCTTCCGGCTCCGGGAAAACGACGCTGCTGCGCCTGATTGCTGGCCTCGAACAGCCGACAGAAGGGCAGATCTTCTTCGGAAACGAGGATGCCTCGTTCAAGTCCGTGCAGGAACGTCACGTCGGTTTCGTGTTCCAG
The DNA here is from genome assembly GCF_001429245.1 of Rhizobium sp. Root274. Lineage (GTDB taxonomy): Bacteria > Pseudomonadota > Alphaproteobacteria > Rhizobiales > Rhizobiaceae > Allorhizobium. Next base: position 108,995 of record NZ_LMJE01000010.1, on the reverse strand, counting down.
CACTATGCCCTGTTCAAGCACATGACGGTCGCCGAGAACATCTCCTTTGGTCTTCGAGTGCGCCCGAGCGGCACGCGGCCGAGCAAGGCGGAGATCAAGGCGCGTGTTGCCGATCTTCTGGCGATGGTGCAGCTCGAGGGTCTGGACAAGCGTTATCCCGCTCAGTTGTCGGGCGGTCAGCGGCAGCGCGTGGCGCTGGCGCGTGCCATGGCCATCGAGCCGTCGGTTCTTCTGCTCGACGAGCCATTCGGCGCGCTGGACGCCAAGGTGCGCAAAGATCTGCGGCGCTGGCTGCGCGAATTTCACGACCGTACCGGCCATACCACCTTCTTCGTCACGCATGACCAGGAAGAGGCGCTGGAACTGGCCGACCGTGTCGTGGTTATGAGCCAGGGCAAGGTGGAGCAGGTCGGAACGGCCGACGATGTTTACGATCGGCCAAATTCGTCCTTTGTCTTCTCGTTCATTGGCGAGTCCTCGCATCTGCCGGTCACGGTCAAGGACGGACATGTTGTCTTCCAGGGTGCCGAAGTGGCACTCGCGGCCGGCGAAGCCGACGGACCTGGCCATCTCTACTTCCGCCCCCAGGATATCGTGCTGTCCGATGGTCCGGAGAGCATTCAAGGGACGGTGACCGCGCAGCGGCGCCTGGCTGGAACGCGTATCGCGGAACTTGATACATCGGGGGAGGGGCCTGCCCACCATATCGAGATCGAGCTGCCGCTTTCCGCCGAGGTTTCCATCGGTTCGAAAGTTCGTTTCAGTCCGACGAAGTGGCGCATCTTCCGCTCGGGATCCTAACCGCGCCGGGGCGTGCGACTTGCGCGGTGCATGCGCAGCAGCGAAGGCGGTTTAACCTTAACGAGAGCCGGATAGCCTCTTCCGGTTGCGCCGGGCGGTCAAGGCGGGCAGTGTGTCGGCACTGAAACGACGACAGGCGCCATGCTGCAACCCGGCGATTTCCATCACTGCGTCATCATCATGGCGCACCCGGACGACGAGATCCTTTGGGCGAGCTCCATCCTGGCTGCCGCCAAGAAGGTTGTATTGTGTTACGGAGACACGGCCGACGCTGCCGTTAGCCGGGGCCGTGCTGCACTCCTGCGGGATTTTCCTCTGACATCCGTCATGGGTCTCAACATCCGGGAATCACGCAGCTTTCTGACAACGAACTGGGACCGTCCGATCGAGACGGCCTATGGCATTCAGTGTGGCCTGGACCGTGACGGCTATGCGCGCAATTTCGAACTTGTGGCAGCCGCCATTGCCGAGCATGTCGGGGAGGGTGATCTGGTGGTCACCCACAATCCCTGGGGCGAGTATGGCCACGAGGAGCATGTGCAGGTCTACCGTGCCGTGTCGGCTCTGAGGAAAGAACGCGATTTCCGGCTTGTCGTGACCGGATATGCAGGTGACCGGGTCCTCTCCTTCATGGAAATGAACATGCCTCGGCTCGGGCACTCTATTACGTTGCCGACCGACAAGAGCCTCGCGCTGTCCTTGAAGCAGCACTATCAGAAGCATGACAGCTGGACCTGGGATGACGGCTATGTGTGGCCTGACCAGGAGCTGTTCTACGAGGTCACTGCCGTGGATGCGCCCCTGCGTCCGGTGCGAGGCCCCATGGCGTCGCTCCCAATGAACATGCTCTTGATCGACGGGCATCTGCCGATCTGGCACAGGGTTCTTCGGCGCTCCAAGCGCACGCTGTTGGTGGCGCTCGACCGTGTGATCGGATCGCTGCGTGGAAAGCGCTGAAGGTTTCTAAAGGGTATGGCACGCGAGTTTGACCAAGAGGGTCAGTGGGTATCCGCCAGCAGGCCTTTGTAGACGTGGAGGAGTTTGTCTGCCCAACCGTCGGGCGTGTTGGCCATGGCAATTGCGCCCGTATAGGCCCGCTCGCTCATCCGACGCAGATCTTCACGCGGCATCTCTTCGAACGTGCGCAAGGTTGCGGCGAAGCTTGAGACGTCCTGCGTGTTGCAGGTGAGACCAATACCGCCAAGCACCACTTCGTCTGCGAGCAGCGCCATTTCGGTCAGGATCAGGGGGATACCGCTCGCGGCGGCTTCGACGGCCACAAGGCCGAAGGGCTCAGGAAGGCGGGACGGGATCACGAGCGCGCGGGCGGTCTTGATGAGGTCGCCGATCTCGTCTGCCTGACGCCAGCCGTGAAAGACCATGTCCGGATACTGCGCCATCAGCGTCTCGCGCAACGGGCCGTCGCCAATGACCTCAAGGTTGACGCCTGCAGCCCGCGCTGCGGCGAGGGCATCTTGCGGTCCCTTTTCCTGCTCCAGACGGCCGATGAAGAAATAGCTGCCGTTGTCTTCTGCGGGCACGCGGGACGCAATGAAAGGTGAGGCGGGATTGCGAATGGTGTGCAAGATGTCGGTTGTGTAACCGGCACGCTGGAAGCCGTCCGTCATCTTTTCATGAATGAGCAAGATGCTGCCCCAGGGAATGTCCTGGCCCATCGCGGCAAAAAGGCGGGCCTGACGCGCCGACCTCCAGAGCTTGTGGGCATAAGACCTGCGATCGCAATTCGTCGTAAGACAGCGCCCGCCGAGGGGGACCAGCATGCACTGGGTTTCCTTCGGGTAGTTCATATAGGCGCCGTTAGGGCAGGCGTGAAAGGAATCGTGAGCGTGAAACACCGTGCGCTCGGCAACGCGGCGCAAGGGCAGAAAGATCGAAGGCGATAGGATCTGCGACCAGATGTGCACGTGATAGACGGTGCCGGGCGTATCGTTCCGCGCAATCCAGTCGTCGACAAGTTTGCGCGCTGGAACGTTGTCGATACCGCTGACCGCTGTTTTCAACAGATTGCCCTTGAGCAATTCCTTTTGGCCCAGGGGGACCACGTCCAATCCGAGCTCGGAAAAGAGCGGGTTCTCTCGGTCGTCCCCAACGATCAGGGTGACCGGGATGCCGCGAGATCTGAGCAGTTTGAGCAGCAGAAGGACGAGCGTCGTTGCGCCACCGCGCGCAATGGAGAAGTCGTTGATGATGACGACACGCTCGACCGTTTGGTTCACGGCTTGCAGCCCTCCGGCGGCAAAGCGCGGAGGGGGCGCAGGCACAGGCAGTGGCTGCCGCCGCGATCAAAGCTCACGCGCAGGTTTTCTTCAAGGGCCAAGCTCAATCCCGTTTCGTTCAACGCCGCGCTCCAGATCGCAAGCAGCTCATTATCTTCGCGTAAAGACATAGATGTCTTTTCTCTCGATAATGATAATTGTCTGCAACCAGACGCAGGCTTGCCTGCAACTTCCCGGTTATTCGCAAGACAGACTTAAGATGTGCCTAACGGGACGATGTACAAGCCCTCTCGGCTTGCAATTGCCGCAGACGTTCAAGCTCAGCCGGCGCGGGGAACGCTGTCCATCTCCTCGTCGAGGAAGATGGGAAGGGTGGGACGCAGGTCGTGCTCTTCCAACGAGGAAACCGTTTCTTCTACATCCTGACGGTTGAACCAGTTGCCGATGACGGCAAAAGTATCGGCCGCGGCCTCGATGGCAGGCGTTGCCTGCTGTTCGGTCCAGCGACCGGCATAGACCAAGACGAGATCGAAGAGCAGGCCGTCAGCCTCCAGCCAGTCAACCAGTGTCTGTGATTGCGAAACGCCTTTCGTCGAGATGCGCGGCGACCGGCGACCGGCCGGCATCAGCCAAAGCCCGGGTGTCCTGTCCGGATTGACGAAGTCACCCTCGATCCGCTGCAGAGAAATCGCGTCCATCAGTCCCGGCTTGCCCATGGCCGCCGTTTGACGGGTGAGGTTGGCCTCGCGCTCGGCGTCGACCAACAACAGGTTCTTGCCTGTGCCGGCCACGGACTTGGCAAGCTGCAGGGTCGTACGATGGCCATCGCGGTGCTGGCCGGATGCGTAAACCACGACCATGGGATTGGGCTTCCCCTGGGTCAGTCGGATCAACTGACGCGTGGCGACGGCGTAGAGCTCACCGTCATCTGCGGCGGGGCCCGTAACCCGTGTGCGACGGTTCTTGATGCGAACAGGGAGTTCATCACGCTCCGGCATGTCATTGTCTGCCGAGGGCGCGGGCTCGTCTTGGGTCTCTCGGCGCAGCCATTCCCTGAACGTCCGCCGCCGGCGCTTGGGTTCTGCGATCTCCGCTGCCGCCACCTGTGCCATCGGTGATGAGGAAGGTACGGAAGCCGTGCGTGGCTCGGGTGACGTCCTCATATCGCGTGCCAGCGCAATCCCGCAGCCGACGAGGAAGCCGAGGATGGTTGCACCGGCGACGATCAGGGAGCGGCGGGGACCGGCCTTGCTTAACGGCACCTGGCCTGCAGAAATGATCTGTGGATTTTCACTGACGGTCCGCTCCTGGCCCGAAAGCTGACGTGTTCGCAGCAGGAAGGATTCGTAGACGAGGCGGTCGCTCGCGAGCTTGCGTTCGAGTTCGCGCAACTGGACCATCGATTCGTCAGATTCATTCAGGTTCGCCTTGAGGGAGGCGAGGTTCTTCTGCAGCAACTGCCGCTGGCTTTTCAGTTTCTCGGCATTGCGTGCCAGCGAAGTCTCGAAATCCTTCAGCTGGGTGTTGAGAAGAGCCGATACCGCCTGCGTGCGGGCGCGCGCACTTTGCAGCGCCGGATGGCGATCGCCAAAGGAGGACTGCAGGACCGATTGTTGCTCCAGCGCTGCGTGGTAACGAGTGCGTAGTTCGATAATGGCCGGGGTCAGGGAGGTGTCGGGCGTATAACGCAGGTATTCCGGATTGGAACGCGCAAGCTTCAGTTCCGACATCAGCGCTTCGTTTTCGGCAATCGTTCCGGAAATTCGGGTGATTTCGCTGTTGGTTTCGGCGATCTGCTGCTCGGATGTGGGGCGCCCGCCGACATCGACGATGTTATGTGCGGCCTTGTAGGCCTGAACGGCACGGTCACCGTCTTCGACTGCCTTTTCCAGGCTCGCAAGCTGTGCCGAAAGATCTGTCGTCGCCTGGCGAACAACGCCGTTGTTCATCTGAATTCGAGTCTGGATGTAGGTTTCCGCAATGGCATTGGCGAGACGTGCCGATTTGGCCGCGTCTCCGGTCGTGACCGACAGGTCGATGACAAAGCTCGCCTTGTTCAGGTCCGCGACGATGGCCTTCTGCAAGGCTTCGAGCGCACGCTGGGCGCGCTTGCCGCGATCGCTTTCGAAAGGCTTTGCCGCACCGAATTCGGGGTCATCGACCAGTGACTGTGCTTCCACCACGGCGCTCAGGACACGCACGGAGGTGAGAATGTATTGTTGATTCAAAGCCCGGGCTTCGGTTGCGCGGCTGTCGCCGTAGATCTCGCCTTCAACGATGCGTGAGCCTTCCGGATCAACGAGGATGCTGACCGTCGAGACATAATAGTTCTTCAGCAACAGCGAAAAGCCCACTGCCGCTGCGGCAAAGAGCACGGTTATGACGATAATGCCCAGCAGGCCGCCACGCAGCACGGAAAAGAAATGCGCCAGGTCAATCTGCGGGATCGAGCCTGAACTCTGCGTCTCTTCGCGCTCCACCGGAGGGATCGAATTATCGACCATGCTACGTACCGCTCAAAGGTTGGCTGAATGTTCGGAATCACCACTGATCCGAGCGAAGCCTATGGGCGATGTCTTAAGATATTGTTTACCGTGATTTGGTCGCCGAGGCTGACGCCTCGACGGATGGGTCGAGCACCTTGAGCCCGATCACCTCGGCCAGCTTGCGGGCTGCGGTATCCCAGGTGAAAAGACCCGCTCGTTGCCGGCCTTTTTCGCGCAATCGTGCTTGCAAGCCCTGATCGTCAGCCAGGCGCAGCACCTGCTCAACCCATTGATCCGGCATGTGGGGATCAGCCTGCAACGCCGCATCGCCGCACACTTCCGGCAGCGCTCCGCAAGGCGCAACGATGGACGGGCAGCCGAGGATCATCGCCTCAAGCGGCGGCAGGCCGAAGCCTTCCGTCGTCGAGGGGCAGGCGAAGGCCAATGCCTCTACCATGAGGGCGGACAGTTCCGCATCATTGATACGCCCGACAAAGCGGACATTGGCCGGGACTTCGAAGCCGAGGTTCTCGAATGTTTCACGACTTGTCGCGCCGAACAGAACAAGGGTCAGATGCGAAAGGCGCTGGTCGGCGAAGGCCTTGAACAGCACCTGGATATTCTTGTGCGCCTGCGTGCTCGACAGAGCCACGACATATCCACCGCGTTCAAGCCCCCTTTCCGTGACAAAATCAGGGGCCGGCGTATGCGTCAGAACGTGGTCGCAGCCGTTGTAGATGACTGTGATTTTCTCCGCGGGGGCAATGCCGTGGCGAACCAGCTGAACCTTGGAATATTCCGAGACCGTCAGGATGCAGCGGTTGGTCCGGCCAAGCAGTGGCTGGATCAGACGATACCAGAGCCTGAAGCCCAGAGAATAGGAAGCGGGCGTCAGATACACCTGCGCGTCATGGATCATGGTCAGCGAATCTGGGTGGAAGATCGGACCCATGTTGCAGAGATTGATCAGCAGGGCATTGCGGGCAATCCAGGGAAGGTTGATCTGCTCCCACGGATATTCCCGCGGCAGACCACTGGCGAAGCCTTGTCTTATGAAACGGATCAAGGAGAGTCCCGGTTTGCGCTCGGCGGTCGTCGGGGCTGCGACCGTGACCTCAGGAAGCTCTCCGGAAAGCTGACGGTTCACCATCAGGCGCTCGAAGGCCTGAATGAGTTCTTCTGCGACACGGTGAACGCCGGTCGGTGCGACGGTCAGGAATTTGCCATTGAAGACAATCGGTTTCACGCGCTCTTGTCCCAAACCTGCGGCTTTACCGCGCTCCTCTGGTTCTGGCGGCTGATGCAGTCTGTTATGGACTTTTTCAGCTCGGCGCGGAAGCGGTCCGGCTCGAAACTCATGGCATGCGCGCGCACGGTTGCCGGATCGAACCTGCCGCTGTCGGCCTCGAAACGTGTGAGGGCTGCGCACAGCGCTTCGACGGTCTGTTCGTGGAAAAAGAGGCCTGTTTTTCCCTCTACAACGGTTTCCAGAGCGCCACCCCGCGCAAAGGCAATCACAGGTCGGCCGCTCGCCATGACTTCCAGCGGCACGATCCCGAAATCCTCTACGCCGGGGTACAAGAGGGCGCGGCAGCCCGAGAAACAGCGTTCCATCTCGGCATCCGGGACGGCGCCGAGGAAGCTGACGGTTGGGCCCGCCGACTGCTTGAGCTTGGCGGATGCGCCATCGCCGATGACCACCAGTGGCAGGTTCAGGCGCGTGCAGGCGGCAACGGCCAGCTCGATCTTCTTGTAGGGCGTGATCTGGCCGGCGCAGAGGTAAAAGTCCTTCGGCCCGTCGGAGATTTTGAACCGGCTGACCTCGACCGGCGGATGGATCACTTCCGCTTCACGGCGGTAAAATTTGCGGATGCGTTTGGCGACGTAATCGGAGTTGGCGATGAAGTGGTCGACACGATGTGCGGTCGTCACATCCCATTGCCGCAGGCCCGGTGCCGCCATAAAAAGCACCGCGCGGGCCAGCAGGCCGGATTCGGCCATGTATTGCGGGTAGAGATCCCAGATGTAGCGCATCGGGGAATGGCAGTAGCAGATGTGCAGTGCATCGGGGCGGGTGATGACCCCCTTGGCGGGACCGGCTTCGCTGGAGATCACGAGATCATAGGCCGTGAGATCGAGCGATTCCAATGCATGTGGCATCAGAGGCAGCATTTTCTGATAGTGCTTGCGACCGCCAATTTTCTGCAGGAATGACGTGGTGATGTTGTGCCGCCGGATCTTCGGCGACAGGCGTTCGGGATCTGCGACCAGCGTGAAGATATCTGCGTCAGGGAAGAGGTCACAGAAAGCTTCAAGGACTTTCTCGCCTCCGCGCATTCCCACGAGCCAGTAATGAACTAGTGCGACCTTCAACAGAGACTCCATGGAAGCGATTGAGCATCCGAACGCGGACAACGATCAGTCATAGGCAGCAGCATCTATAGAAATGCGGTGAACAAAAACGTGCGCCTTCGGTTAAAATCCCGGCGATCGCGTAATTTCTGTACGATTCCGGAATAGAAGCGACAGAAAAAGATGAAACTGGTTAACATCGTCTCACATTCGCTGGTCTGCCATTGCCATCGGACCACACCTCGCGTGTATTCGAAGGGCATTTCGTTTGTGTTGCTTCTGGCTTTGACGGGGTCATCGTCGAGACCAAGGATTAACCATTCTTATCATTATCGGACCCGGCGGTCCCGAATTCGTACAGAAAATATACCAACGGGCGTTCTATCCTAACGGTGATGGATGCGGTCTGCCCTCTGGCGGGCAGCTTGTTCGCGCAAGAATGGGCCCTCAAAGTCTTTGTCTATGGCGGACGCTGCCGGCCGGCTGTGCGTTGCGATCATGCTGCCAACAGGCCGTGTCCCGGCAAACGACCTCCGATGTAGGAAGGCTTAGTGCATGCAAAATGAAGGCTCGAAAAATGTTTTGGTGTTCGGAGGCTCCGGTTTCATCGGAACGCATCTGGTCGCGAGGCTGTCTGCCGAGGGCCATCATGTCGTCTCTGTCGACATCAAGCGGCCGCGCATCCGGCTGGACGGCGTTGTCTATCTCAACGCGGATGTGAGAGATCTGTCCAACTTCGATCCCGGGATGCAGATCCACCGGATCTACAATCTTGCAGCCGTTCACACGACCCCTGGGCATCCGGATCACCAGTATTACGAAACCAATATCCTTGGCGCCACGGTAATCACCGCGCTTGCGCGACGTCTCCGTGTCAAGGAGATCGTCTTTACCAGTTCCATTTCCGTCTATGGGCCAGGAGAGGAAACGAAGAGCGAGACTTCCCCGCCGGCGCCCGTGTCTCCCTATGGCTGGTCCAAGTTCATGGCCGAGCGCATCCAGATGGCCTGGCTTGAGGAAGATGACAGCCGCAGGCTCGTAATCTGCCGCCCTGCCGTAATTTTCGGTCCTGGTGAAGGGGGCAATTTCACGCGCATGGCCACCCTCATGAAAAAAGGCTTTTTCGTCTATCCGGGCCGCAAAGATACGATCAAGGCGTGCTTCTACGTTGATGACTTGCTTGAGGCGCTGCAGTTTGCCGTCGATCGACCGGAGCGTTTCGTGCTGTTCAATGGCTGCTATCCCGACCGCTACACGCTTGAGCAGATTGTCGAGACCTTCCGTGCCGGCCCCATGCCGGCCGTGAAGACATTCATGGTGCCGCGCGCAATCGTGACTGCAGCCGCCGCTTTGTTGAAGCCGTTTTCGGCCATGGGCCTCGGGATCCATCCGGACCGCGTGACGAAGCTGGTCAAGTCGACGGATGTCATACCCGGCTGGCTCTCCTCGAGCGGTTTGTCGAGGGAAGGTCGTCTGCCTTCTGCAATCGAGAGGTGGAATGCAGCGAGCGGCGGACGCTTCGTCTAGCCGAGTGAAGAATGGCCGGGATAGAATCGTCTGCAGCTTCCAGGCCAAATGAACAACAATCAGCGGCGATGCCGCTCCGGGGAATGGTGCTGATGGCCAAGGAAAGGCTCACTCTGGCGGTTGCGATCGCGACAGCGGGGAGACGTGACATCCTCACGCAGACGGTTGCGTTCATGAACAACCAGAAGCGCAAGCCGAACGAGTTTCTGATTTGCCCGGCGCGCGCCGATGACGTCGATATGGAGGGGCTTCGGGGCTGCAATGGCGCGGTCCGGATCGTCGAGGGATCGGTGGGCTCGTCGCATCAGCGCAACGCGATGATCGCAGCGTCCAAGGCCGATGTCATGGTGTTCTTCGATGACGATTTTCTGCCATCCGCCTCATATCTGGCCGAGGTGGAAGCGCTGTTTGCCGGCGATCCACGGGTCATGGTCGCGACCGGCCATGTGATCGAGGATGGCGCGCTGGGGCCAGGGCTCGACTTGGAGCAGGGGCAGGCCATTCTTGCGGGGGACCGCTTCCAGGGCCCCTTTTCGGTTAGCCCAACCTTCAACGGCTATGGCTGCAACATGGCGATCCGGCTTGAGCCAGCGCGGCGCCACGGCATCCGCTTCGACGAGAACCTGCCGCTCTATGCCTGGCTGGAAGATGTCGATTTCTCCCGACAGATGGCTGCTCACGGAATTGTGGTGCATGCCACGCAGTTGCGCGGGGTGCATCTCGGGACCAAGAAGGCGGGCCGCAGTCCCGGCCGTCGCCTCGGCTATTCGCAGATCGCCAACCGCATTTATATCCAGCGGAAGGGCAACATGAATTTCTTCCAGACCTGGGACGGCAATCTACGCAATTTCAGTGCCAACCTGATCAAAAGCTTCAGTCCTGAGCCCTGGGTGGATCGGCGGGGCCGGTTGTTGGGCAATCTCCTCGCGTTCAGGGATCTCGTGACAGGCAGGCTCGATCCCCGGAAAATACTGGATCTGTGAATGCGCCCCAGTCGGCAGCATTCGAGGAAGGGACACAGATGAAATTCTCGCTGATCATATCGACCCTGGGGCGACCGGCGGATGTGCTGGAATTCATCCGGACAATCGAGGCGCAGACTTGCCGCGACTTCGAGCTCATTATCGTCGATCAGAACGACGACGATGTACTGGCCAATGCGGTGCAGACCTTGAGTCCCGCCTTTCCGCTCAAGTACCGGCATGTGCCGGGGGTTCGCGGAGCGAGCCGGGGCCGCAATCTCGGCTTCGAACTGGCGGAGGGGGACTATGTCTGCTTCCCCGATGATGATTGTCTCTACCCGCCGCGCGTCCTCGACGATGCGCTCGCGCTGTTTGCCAAAAAGGGGAGCGATATTGTCTGTGGCCGTGCTGCCGACGAGACTGGCCGCGACATCAACGGACGCTATGAACAGCAGGCGCAGCCGGTGACTGCCACCAATGTCTTTTCAACTCAGATCGAATGGATGCTTTTCTTCACGCGTTCGGCATTCGAGGGCGTATCCGGTTTCGACGAAGATGTCGGCGTGGGTGCCTCGACGCCCTGGCAGGCGAATGAAGGGCAGGACATCGTCTTGCGCATGCTCGCGCGTGGTTATCGCGGCTGGTACGATCCCGCTCTCTACGCACATCATCCGGAACTGAATGTCTTCAGCCCCGATGCGCGCATGCGCAGAAAGGCGCGGGGTTATGCCCGCGGCATGGGGTATGTGCTGGGCCGCCACGGCTATTCCTTCGGATACTTCGCGCGTGCCGTCGTCAGGTCCGCAGGCGGAGCCGCGCTTTCCTGCCTGCGTCTAAACTTCCCGAGAGCGCTGTATTACCTTCACGTCGCAACCGGACGTATTGAAGGTTATCTAAGCGGCCGGCGGAGCGGCGCCTATCGCGCCAAGGTGGGAGACGCTACCTCGGAGTCGAGGCAGGCAGCTTGATGCGCGTGGGCACCAGCGATCTCCAGAAGACGGAGGCGGTTACAGGAAGCGCGGCGCCTGCCCGTCCCGTCAGCTTCGACGGACTGGCCGGCATGTATCACGCCGCCTCGGGCGAGATCGCGGTGCTGATGATTTCGCCCTGGGGCTTCGAGGAACTGTGTTCACGGATCACCTATCGGGTCCTTGGAGAGCGTCTGGCTGCGCTCGGTTATCCGTGCCTGCGCTTTGATCTGCCGGGGACTGGACATTCCGCCCATGCCAGCTCCGCGATCGACGACGAAGGCGCCTGGTGCAAAGCAACCCGTGCTGCTTATGATCATCTGCGCCACCTTACTGGGGCTCAAAAGATCCTCGTCGTCGGACAGGGACTGGGTGGTCTTCTGGCCGCCGAACTCGCACAGGAACGGCCCGTCGCCAGCCTCGTGCTGCTGGCGCCGGCGTTGCAGGGGCGTGGTTACCTGCGCGAGGTTGCGGCCTGGACGGCCATGACGAAGGGCGAGTTCAAGGTGGGCTCGGCGGATGGGCCGCTTAACGGGTTCATGTCGGCAGGCTTTGTGCTGTCGGCGGCCACTGTCAATGAGATCCGGCAGCTGAAACCGCTGGGGTCGCTTGCCCCCGTCGTCGAGCGGGTTTTCCTGGCCAGGCGGCCAGACAACGCAGGCGATGCCCGACTGGCCGAGGCGTTTTTAGCCGGTGGCCTTACCATCGACAGCACCGATTTCGTCGACCATGCCGACTACGTGTCCAGCCCCATCTTCGGCTCCATGCCGTTGGATACGCTTGAGAAGGTGGTGTCGTGGGTCGACACTCACTTCCCGCTTAGTTCGGATGCTCCCGCACTGCCTGCGTCCAACCCGGCGGTGGCCCGCATCGTTGGTGAGGGTTATGCCGAAGAGTTGGTCCGGTTCGGACCATCGGATATGTTCTTCGCTGCCTTCAGCACACCGGCACAGGGGCCAGTGCCCAGGACTGCTGTGCTTATTCTGAATGCTGGCGCCGATCACTCAGTCGGGTGGGGTCGTTACTCCGTCGATCTGGCGCGCGATATTGCGCAGAGCGGGTTTGCTGCGATGCGCATCGACCTTGCCGGCATCGGGGAAACGCCGCTCTGGCCCGGGCAGGAGCAGCCAGTTATGTATTCCCTGCGTGCCAATGATGACGTTCGTTATGCCATTGACTGGATGGCGGCGCATGCAGGGATCGAACGCGTAGTGCTTCTGGGGCGCTGCAGTGGTGGCTATCCGGCTCTCATTTCGGCCGTGGCCGATACGCGGGTTGCAGCGTCCATCATGATCAATGTCCGCAAGCTGCATTGGGAGCCGGACGAGGATATCTTAAAGGCCATTCTCGAACCGGTCGAGCCGATCGAAACCTATCGGCAGAACATGCGAAGCACCCGTCAGTTCAAGCGGATCCTCGCGGGCGAACTCAAGCTGTCGACCATCCTGCGCAAGGTATCGAAGACACTTCTGGCGATTACTGCACGGAAGATTTCGCCGCTCCTGGGAGACCGGTCGCGGCATAACCGCATCATCCGCATCGTTCGCGAACGTCTTCAGGTGCTGACGGCCCGACGCGTACCGGTCGCTTTCATCTTCAGTGAGGGGGATCCCGGCCTACACGATCTCTACAGTTGGGCCGGGGCCGATACCGCCAAGCTTGGAGGCTATCCCAATGTCGAGGTGCATGTAATTGCTGGCGCCGATCATAACCTCACTCCGCTACCGGCCCGAGCCCAGGCGACCGACATCATCAGCCGGTTTCTCAAGCAGCGGGTCGTGCCGATTTCTGGCGAGATCTGAGCTGCCCTCTATTTCCGCCGGAGAAGCTTCGACAAAATTCTGACGGCGCTGGCCTCAATGCCGCCAGGGCGTCCGGCAAGGACCCAGAAGATGAGGACGAAAACGGCGTAAGTCGCGCAAAAGAGCAGGCCCGAAGCGAAGAACGAGAGATATAGGTGCTGTTCGAAGTCCATCCAGTGTTTGCACAGGACCAACACGAGCACGCTCGGGAGGATTGAGGCCACGGGCCTCATCATCGCCCTCAACTGGCCCAGAATGCTGACGCCGGCAACGGAACGGACGAGAGCCATGGATGAGACGCTGACGGCAATCGATCCGCCTGCCCTGGCGACCACTGCGCCGGCGACGCCGAAGAAGGTGACGCCAATGAGGGAGAGGGGCACCCGCACAACGAGCTCGATTACCGATCGAACGGCAAGGCTACGGGATTTGTTCAGAACCATTACCAGAGGCGGCATCGGGGTGGACGGGAGACCGAGCAGGCTCGCGATGGCCAGCCCCGCAAGGATTGGCGCCGCACCGTCCCAATTGGGGCCGAGGAGCACCCGGATGACGGGGCCGGAGAGCAGGGCCATGAAGACATAGACCGGCATCAGCACGAGGATCAGGCTGCTGCTGCTGCTCAGATAGGCCTGCTGAATGCGGCCATTGTCACGAGCGGAAACGAAGGCCGCCATCAACGGGGCAGAGGCCGGGGCAATGACTGCCTGATGCGGCAATTGCGAGAGGTCGTTGGCGGCGGCAAAGCGTCCGAAGGAGGCGACATCCGTGAATCTCGGTAGAAGGATGCGGTCGATCTGCCAGTTTATGGCGGTGATCGTCTGGGAGACGAAATTCCAACCGATGAGGTCCGAGAACAGCGGCCAGTCGGTCAATGTCAGGCGTGGGCGCATCGGCGCCATGACATAGGAGCAGATCATCATGACCGTGGGCGTCGCAACCGTCCCTGCGGCGACAGCCCAATAGCTGCCAGTTGTCACAGCAGTGCCGATGGCAATCGTGGCAGCCACCGTTTTGCCGATGAGTTCGAGCGCACCCTTGCGACGGAAATCCAGGGCCTTCTCGAAAAGGATCATTCGCGGACTTATCAGGCCACGTGTGGCTGGGGCGAGTGCGAGTGCACAGACAAGCAAGACGAGGCGGTCGTCGCCATAGATGCGGGCAATCGGCCAGGCGATTGCTGCCATCAGGCCGGCAACCAGCAGACCGCGTAGCAGGCCGAGGGTGAAGGCCGTCTCGAAGGCCCTTGTTGTCATCTCCGGCAGGCGCAGGAGCGCGGAGGAGAGCGGCAGCTCCAGCACCGCCTCGACGATGAAGATCAGCGTCATGGCGGTGGCGACCAAGCCGAAATCGGCAGGCCCGAGAAAACGTGCCAGAACCAGCAGTGTCAGAAAATCGACCACGCGGGATGCCAGCCGGGCGCCGATGGTCCACAGGCCGGCATGGATCGTCCGATCTGTCAGGGGTGCGCCAGTGGTTTCCGTCATCAGGCAGTCCTCCGCACGCCGACGGGTTGCCGGTGCCGCGTGACGGGACGGCTCTCCGCGTGCGCCGGGCGATCTGCGGCGATCGCGGCGCTGAGCGCATAAATGCAGGCGTTCATGACGCCAAAATCCGCCGAGGTTCCGGCGAGAATGCCCATGATCAAAACCGGCGGCATGTAGAAGCGGACAGCTGTGAGAATGACCCGTGCCTCTTCGTCGCCTCTGGCTGCGCGGCGCAGGTAGGTCTGGGTGAGGAACCCGTAATACAGGAGGCCGCCCACAAGGCCCGTGTTGCTGAAGACGGCGACCAAGCCGTTGGAAGCGCGGGTGCCCCCCATTCCGACGCCCAGGCCCCAGGTATCGATGAGCGCCTTCAGCGAAACCGCAGTCCACATGCTGCGCTCTTCGAAGGAATCAGACGAGGTTTTCTGGAAGATGATGGTGTCGATGAGCTGGAGGAAGGGATTGAAAACCGCCGGGTTGAACAGAGCCAGCAGATAAACCGCAGCGAGCCCCGAGACGATCGCCCAGAATTCCAGCACCAGCCCCTCGCGCGCCCTGCTGCCCTTTTCGGTCATCAGCAATCGCCAGAACCACTCGGCTGCCGCGACGCAGCCGAAGACAGCAAGGCCGCCATAGGCCGCCGAGGAGGTGGACAGAAGTGCAAAGAGCGCGAGGAGCACGATGAGGCAGGGTGCAACGATGAGCCTTAGGAAGGGGCGGGATATCGCGCGGCGCAGAAAATAGATTGCAGTCAAAAAGGCGACTGCCAGCGAGCCGAAGGCCGAGGCCTCCGGCATCAGGCCCACGACCCGCTTGACGTTGGCGATCTCCACGTCGGTGAGATAGACATAGGTCGCCGTGCGGAACATATCGAGGTAGGGGCCGAGGCCAGCGAGATCGAGCAGACCTGTCACCACAACCATCGCCCCGCCGAGGCAGAGTGCACCCAGCACATGCTGGCGGATATTCTGGCCCCGGAAGGCGAGCGCACAGGTAAAAACGGTCATGACCGAAATGGAGAGATAGAGGATCTGCGACATGTTCTGTGGCGTTGGATAGAGCGGGACGCCGTTTGTCGCCTCCTCCAGGCGCATCGGAATAATGGTGACCATGCCGGCGAAAATGCGTGGCATGAAGAGGGTGACCCAGATCGCGACGATCCAGAACAGCGTCAGGAGCAGGCATTGCGACGGGCGAAGCGCGATGCTGAGCATCCGCGACAGGCCGTTCCTGCCGCCTGCGTAGATGAAGATGATCACCATCGCGATGATTGGCGGCGGTGTAAAACTCAGGCCCTGCGTCAGCGCGGGCGGAATGACGGCAAAGGAGCCGAAGGACATGGAGCCGAACAGCAGATAGAAAATGTAGGGGCCACGGCTCAACACCGCTGCCAGAAGCAGCACCCAGAACAGAAGGATGGAAACGAAATCCATGTCGCTCTCTTGGCTGGCACGATACAGGCGGGAGCGCCTCGCACATGCCACTGAAGATCGACCAAACCACAGTGCCGTAAATCTTTGCTTAAACCTTTAGCGGTCGGCGCCCCTACCGCATGATTGGCCGCTCGATCCTTTCTTCAGCAGGTCTTATCGGTCGAGCCGATTTTCGGCGACGCGCATGCTGATCTGCAGACCATCCGGTGCCCAGTTGAAAGCAATTTCTCCGCCCAACTGCTGCGTCGCGCTCGTTCTAGCCAGTTTGCTGCCGAAACCCAGACTGGATGGGGCGTTGATCTGTCGGCCGACGAGTGCTTCGCTCCAATCGAGGTGCAGGTTTTGGTCGATGATGGCCCAGCGAACGTCGAGCTTGCCTTCGGGGCCAGCGAAAGCACCGTATTTGGCAGCATTGGTCGCCAGTTCGTGGAAAATCAGGGCAAGGCTGGTCGACGCCTTCAATCCGATCTCGACAGGTGGTCCGGACAAGGAAACGCGCGAGCGATCTTCGACATGCGGGCTCAGGATGTCTTCGATCAAAGAGCCCAGCGATCCGGTTTCCGGCGCCTGGGGACCGGCCGATATCGCCGGCTGGACCAGTTCATGGGCCTTCGCCAAAGCCCGCAGTCGCCCTTGAAGGGTCTCCGCCATGGCCGGGACGGTCGGTGCCGTTCGTGCCGTCATGTTGATCATACCGGAGGTGATCGAGAAGAGATTCTTGACCCGGTGGTTCAGTTCTCGCAGCAGCAACTGGCGCGCCTCCTCTGCGATCTTCAGATCGTGAATATCGGTGCAGGTGCCGTACCAGCGGATGATCCGTCCGTCTTCGTCGCGCACACACTGGGCTCTGCCGATCACCCAGCGATATTCGCCGGAGTGGTGCCGCAGGCGGTATTCGACGTGATATGGCTCGCCTGTTGCAAGGCTGTGTTGCCAGACTTTCCAAGCATGCGCACGATCATCCGGATGAAACGGGTCTTCCCAGGCGAGGCCGTTGGTCTCGCCTTCTTTCAGCCCGGTATATTCATACCAACGCTGATTGAAGTAGTCGTGATGGCCGTCCGGCGTGGTCGACCAGATCATCTGGTCGATGGAATTGACGATTGCTTCGAAGCGCTCTTCGCTTTCGCGAAGGGCCGCCATGGCAGTCGCGGCTTCGGAGACATCTGTTGCCTGGACGAATATTCCAAGCGTCTCCCCTTCGGCGTTGATCATTGGCTGGAAGATGAAGTCGACATGCTTCTGCTCGACTTGCCCGTCGGCGAGGATGAAGTCGATGAGCACCGCACGGCCGATATAGGGCTCTGCCGATGCGTAAACCGTATCGAGGAGGTCGATGAAGCCCTGGTCTTGAACTTCTGGCAGCGCTTCGGCAACCGTCTTGCCGACCAGGCCGCTGCGCTGGACCAGCAACTCGTAGGCCGCGTTCACGAGCGTGAAGACGTGGGTCGGTCCTTCCAGGATGGCGATTGCGGCAGGGGTCTGGGCGAACATACGTCCGAGCCTGAAGATCTCCTGTTGCGCCTGACGGCGCGCGAGAACGGCAGCCGTCGTCTCATTGCCCTGGTTGAAGATGCCGACTATGGCGCCGTGTTCGTCGCGGATAGCGGTGAAGCTATAGTTCCAGTAGGTCTCCGTCTGCACGCCCGCACGGACCATTGGCAGCATCTGGTCATAAGTCGACAGACCTTTGCCCGTGGTCATCACCTCTTCGAGTTGCGGGCCAACGACATCCCAGATGTCGGCCCAGACCTCAGACGCGGGGCGCCCCAGCGCGTCCGGATGCCGTTCGCCCGGGATAGGTGCCCAGCTGTCGTTGTAGAGAAGGCGAAGCTCGGGTCCCCAGTAAATCGCGGTCGGGAAGGTTGAGCTCAAACAGATTGATAAGGCCGACCGCAGAGACGGTGGCCAACTTTCGATGGACCCCAGGCCATCCGACCAATCATGGTCCCGGATCAGATCGGCCATCTGGCCGCCGTGCTTCAGGAATCCGGTAGACAGCGGGTTTTCATCGTCCGTGGAAGTCAAGTCACTCTACCTCGAACACGATGTGCCCATCACTCTTCTGTCGAATACGCGAAAGGTCGAGACAAGTCCATCTCGTGATGTGTGTCAGTTCGGGGGAGGCTAAAACCGGGGACGTCGATTTACTTTTCGACTTTTTTTGATCGCTTGGAACTTTTTGGGGGAGCCGATCATTTTTGTCACCAGCCCGCTTCAGGACAGAATTTACATATGACTGATGACAATTCCATTCAGCGGGATGCCCGTGACGCCGGCGACCGGCTTTTGGCTTCGCATCCGTCCGAGGATCCATTTGCCGCCGCCTTCAAGGCGACCCGGATGCCGATGCTGATTACCGATCCTCGCCAGCCGGACAATCCGATCATCTTCTGCAACAAGGCCTTTGCGACCCTTACGGGCTACAGCATGGATGAGTTGATCGGTCGAAACTGCCGACTTCTCCAGGGCCCCGATACAGATCGAGATGCGGTTGCACAGCTGCGCGAGGCCGTGGCCGGCGAGCATGATGTGGCGCTTGATATCCTCAACTATCGCAAGGATGGCAGTACATTCTGGAATGCGCTCTTCGTCAGTCCAGTGCGGGATGCAAGCGGGGAGGTCATCTATTTCTTCGCGTCGCAGCTCGATTTCACCAATATCAAGAGCAAGGAGGTGCAACTCGCGCAGGCGCGGCTCTCTGCCGAAGAGGAAGTGGCACGCCGGACACGCGACTTGAGTGAAGCGCTTCAGGCAAAGACCATGCTGGTCCATGAGGTGGATCACAGGGTCAAGAACAACCTTCTGACCATCGCCTCCATCGTCAAGCTGCAGGCGCGGATGTCGGAAGACGATGTGGTGAAGCGGACCCTGTTTTCCGTGTTGAACCGCGTTGAAGCTCTCAGCACTGTGCAGCGCAAGCTGTTCAAGAACAGTGATCTGGGCCGGTTCGATGTGGCCGATTTTGCCAAGGACCTGGTCGAAGATCTGGTCGGGGCCTTGAAGCGGGATGACATTCGGGTCACCACTGATCTCGCCCCCGTGCTCGTTCCTTCCGTCAAGGCTTCGCCGCTTGCTTTGATTG
This sequence comes from Rhizobium sp. Root274, assembly GCF_001429245.1. Lineage (GTDB taxonomy): Bacteria > Pseudomonadota > Alphaproteobacteria > Rhizobiales > Rhizobiaceae > Allorhizobium. The sequence goes on along the minus strand of NZ_LMJE01000010.1, from coordinate 89,855 downwards.
TGAACGAGCTTGTGCTGGACGCCGTCCGTCGAGGATTGAGCGATGGCGGCGGTGAAATTCATCTGCAGGTGAAACGGACGAATGGGCATTTCGTGATCCGGGTGACCGACAAGACGATGCCCGTGGCCGTCAATCCGGAAGAGGAAGCCTTCGGCAAGCTGATGCTGGAGGCCTGTGCAAAGCAACTACGTGCTGATGTTGAGCGGACCGTCGACGGGCACCGCACCGATGTGCTGGTAACCATGCTGGTTGAGGAAATGAAGGACGCCGACGTTTGAAGATTATGATTGTCGAGGACGAAGCCCTGCTGGCGCTCGAGCTGGAGATGGAAGTGGAAGCGGCTGGTCACGAGGTGGTGGGCACTGCTGCCTCACACTGTGCTGCCTTGGAAATCGTCGATCAGACGTGGCCGCAATTTGCCTTCGTTGATGTCCATTTGAGCGATGGCCCCTCTGGTATCGACATCGGACGCCATCTTGCTTCCACAGGAATTCCGTTTGTCTTTGTCACCGGCAATGTGAAACGCATTCCGGATGATTTCGCCGGAGCCATCGGTGCGATTGAGAAGCCCTACACGATGAACGGTCTTCAGAATGCGCTCACCTATCTGACAGCTCGCGTGTCGGGCCAGCAGCCCTCAACGCCGCCGCCTGGGCTCATTCTGGCAGAGTGATCCAATTACTTTGCTTGGGGTAAGCCACTCAGGCCATATATCGTCTGAAGTGCAAGGGGATATAGCCGCCACGATGCAGGTCGTGCGGGTGGGTTCTTGTCTGTGAAGACCCTCAGAAGGTGCGCAATTCGCACTGCTTGCGCGGACCGCCGCCATAGGGCTGGTAGGAATTGTCCTCGGCGCGATAGGATCGATAGCGTTGGAGACAGTTGCTGGCGTGTAGGGAGTTGACCGCGACTGGCGTCGTGTTTCCCGTTTCATCCTGTACAAGTGTCGCCCTTGCCTCCGCGGTCTCCTCAGGAGATTCATTGAGGTAGGGCGAAACGCAGCTGCGCATCTCGCCACGGTAGGAGATATAGCTGTTATCGTCAGTGCTGTAAGAGCGATAGCGCGCCTGGCACCAGGAGACATGGGCTGGCGACAGCACGGGCGCTTCTGAACCCTGGTCGTGGTCTGTCACGGCGCTTGTTTCAATGATGTCAATGTTCTGCACGACGGAGGCCATTTTCTGCTCGACAGGCTGCTGCGTCGCAGACGCGCTTGCCATGACAACGTTGCTGCCATAGCGGGGCGGAAGCCGTTCATACGTCTGATTTTCCGGATCTACCCGAACAGGGGTCAGGGTCCAAAGGTCGGCGACGTCGAGACCCGCGAAGTGCGGAGTGTCATCCCGGGGCTCCAGCACGGCTGATGCCAAGACGACACCACCCAGCAAGGTGGACACAGCAAGAGCCGTACCGGCCAGCAGCGAAGCCACGGTTTTCATTATAGTCTCCATCCATGCGATTGCTTGGATGGAAAATGTTCTGGCGCTCACTCAGTTCCATCTGAAACGAAATGGGGGCTGAATTTGGTAACCGGCGCGTTGACGCAGACGGGGCTTCACCCCGGCTGCGATTGCGTCTTCGAAGGTCTTCAGTGGTTGTGACGCGGAGGCGTCTTGGAGAGCTGGCGGAAGGCATCGGCTCCCTTGATTGTTGCCCCGTCGGCCAATTGCGTGACAGTCTGGCGGTAGAGCATCTGCCAGGGTGTGGCATCCGCTGGAACTGCCGGGATGCCCTCGGCCTTGCGCCGTGCGATCTCATCATCGGCAACGAGCATGTCGCAGCGGCCCTGGTTGAGATCGATGCGGATCGTATCGCCGGTGCGGATCCAGGCAAGGCCGCCTCCAGCCGCACTTTCCGGCGAAGCGTTGAGGATCGAGGGGCTGTCGGCGGTGCCGGACTGACGACCGTCGCCGATGGTCGGCAGGCTCAGGATGCCGCGCTGGATCAAGTGGTCCGGTGGCTGCATGTTGACAACTTCCGCCGATCCCGGCCAGCCGAGCGGGCCGGCGCCACGGATGACCAGAATGCAGTTTTCATCGATCTCGAGGGACGGGTCGTTGATGCGCTTGTGGTAATCCTCCGATCCGTCAAAGACGATAGCACGGCCCTCGAAGATGCCTTCGCGTCCCGGTTCGTTCAGATACCGCAGGCGAAATCCTTCCGAGATGACGCTTGTTTTCATGATGGCGAAGTCGAACAGATTGCCCTTCAGCACGAGGAAGCCGGCGCGCTCGCGCATCGGTTCGCCGTAAGGCTTGATCACTTCGCGATCGACCGCTTCCCTGCCCTCCAGGTTCTCGGCCATCGTGCTGCCGGTGACAGTGGGACAGCTGCCATTGAGTTTTCCGGCCTGCAGCAGTTCCCACATGATGGCGGGCACGCCGCCGGCCCGATGGAAACGCTCGCCGAGATAGGCGCCGGCCGGCTGGACATTGGCGAGCAGGGGGATGTCAAACCCATGGACCTGCCAGTCTTCCGGCAGCAGTTCGACGCCGGCATGTTTTGCCATGGCCATGAGGTGAGGCTGGGCATTCGTCGAGCCGCCGATGGCGGAGTTGACGCGGATGGCGTTGAGGAAGGCCTCGCGCGTGAGAATGTCCGATGGCTTGATGTCCTGAAGCACCAGTTCCACCGCCCGGCGACCGGTTCGATAGGCCATCTGGCCGCGTTCGCGGTAGGCGCCGGGGATCGCAGCGCAGCCGGTCAGCGACATGCCGAGGGCTTCGGCCATGGCATTCATGGTGGAGGCGGTACCCATGGTGTTGCAATGGCCGACGGACGGGGCGGAATCGAGTGCGCGTTCGAGGAATTCTTCCTTGGTGATCTCACCGGCCGCGTATTTGCGGCGCGAGCGCCAGATGACGGTGCCGGAGCCGACGAGTTCGCCGTCGTGCCAGCCGTCAAGCATCGGTCCGCCTGAGAGCACGATCGCTGGAATGTCCACCGTTGAGGCGGCCATCAGCGCCGAAGGCGTGGTTTTGTCGCAGCCGGTCGTCAGCACGACACCGTCGAAGGGGTAGCCGTAAAGCAGCTCCACCAGACCGAGATAGGCGAGGTTGCGGTCGAGCGCCGCAGTGGGGCGCTTGCAGTTTTCGAAGAGAGGGTGCGACGGGAATTCGATCGGGATGCCGCCGGCATCGCGGATACCGTCCCGAACGCGCTTGGCAAGGTCGAGGTGGTGGCGGTTGCACGGATTGATGTCGCTGCCTGACTGGGCAATCCCGATGATCGGTTTGCCGGAACGAAGCTCTTCGGGCGTCGTGCCATAGTTCATGAAGCGCTCGAGATAGAGGGCGGTCATGTCGAGATGATCGGGATTGTCGAACCAGTCCTGCGAGCGCAGCCGGCGTTTGGGTTGTTCTGATCCGCTCATGGGTGATCTTTCTCCCGATTGTTTATCTTCTCCAGATGCAGGAGCAATGCGCTGTGGTCTTTCTCGCCATTGCCGTCGTCCACGAAAGCCTCGAAGGCTTCACGCACTTCTGCCGTCAACGGAAGATCAAGTGAAAACTTGTCGGCCATTGCCCTCACTGCATTGAGATCCTTCAGTTGCAGGCGCGATGGGCCGCCTGGCTCGAAGCGACGCTCGACCATGCGGGCACCGTGCAAATCGAGGATGCGGCTTTCGGCGAATCCGCCCCGAATGGCTTCGCGGAACTTCTCGCGCGAGGCACCGCCGGCTTCGACCAGCATCATGGCCTCGGCAACTGCGCCGATGGTGATGGCGACAATCTGCTGGTTGGCGAGCTTGCAGATCTGGCCCGCGCCGGAGGGACCAACATGGGTGACGCGGCCGAGCGCTGCAAACACGTCGGCAAGGTCCGAGATCACTGAGACGTCGCCGCCGGCCATGATCGCCAGTGTTCCGGCTTCGGCACCGACCACGCCGCCAGAGACCGGCGCATCGACATGGGAAATGCCGCGCTCGCTCAATCTGGCTGAATGCTCTTTGGCGATCGGTGGTGCGATCGAAGACATGTCGACAACGACAGCCCCCGACTTCAACGCTTTATCGACACCTGCCGCGAAGAGGACGTCTCCGACGGCATTGCCGTCAGAGAGCATGGTAATAACGACATCAGCATTGTTGACCGCTTCGGCGGCAGTGCGGGCAAGGGTTGCGCCATTGCCCACCAGTGCTTCCGCCTTGCTGATGTCGCGGTTCCAGACGGTGACCGGGAAACTGGCGGCGAGCAATCGCCGCGTCATCGGCGCGCCCATCAGTCCGGTCCCGAGGAAGGCGATGCGCTTGTTTTTTTCCAAAGTCAAAGCTTGCCTCCCAATTCATCCTCAATGTGAATGCGGATGATGTCGTCGAAAGAGTTTTCAGCGACGAAGCCGAGTTCGCGGGCGCGTTTGGCCTCGAAGCCGGGTGCCCAGCCGGCGCAGATGCGCATGATCATCTCGTCCGGTTCGCGGCGAATGAGCTTCACGGTCTTCTCGCCGGCGATACGGCGCAGCGCCTCGATCTGTTCGCCGACAGTGGCGCTGACGCCCGGCATGGAGAGGTTGCGGCGGGGGCCGACCTTCTCCACGTCGATCGTTGCTCCGTGTAGGAGGAAGCCGACGGCAGAGCGGGGCGAGGCATGCCAGTGGCGAACGTCATCGGTCACCGGAAGCACGGCTTCCTGGCCGATCAGAGGCTCTCGCAGGATGTTGGAGAAGAAACCGGACGCGGCCTTATTGGGTTTGCCGGGGCGAATGCAGATCGTCGGCAGGCGGATGCCGATGCCGTCGAAGAAGCCCTTGCGAGAGTAGTCAGCCAGTAGCAATTCGCAGATCGCCTTCTGAGTACCGTAACTGGTGAGCGGGGTGGTGTGGAACTCGTCGGGAATGGGGAAAGGCAGGGGGGCGCCGACAACGGCGATCGAGGAGGTGAAGACCACACGGGGGCGGTAGCCGTCTTCAAGATGCGCTAGCCGAATCGCCTCGAAGAGGTAGCGCGTGCCATCAAGATTGATCTGGTAGCCCTTTTCGAAATCCAGTTCAGCTTCGCCCGATACGATGGCCGCCAGGTGAAATATAACGTCGGGACGCGTGGCGACAAGCTTTTCAGCAGCTCCCGGCGCCGACAGGTCTGCCGTTTCCAGCACGACGCGGCCTTGGAAACCGGCAGGTGCATCCGGTGTGACGACGTCGACCAGCGTCATGGCTTCGACAGGTTTGCCGCCGAGCGTACCGTCCCTTGTGAGGCGCTGGGCCAGTTTGCGGCCGACCATTCCTGCAGCGCCGATGATCACAATATGCATGTTTTTCTCCTCCGATTCCATTCATCCGCCGAGCGTACGGCGGGCACAAGCGCTCCTACCGAAAAAAGCATTTGTAAGGTTGTCTGATAACCTTATATTTGACGCTTGAAAACCGAATATTTGACGCTGGCGCATCGAGAGAGGCAGTCCGCAGGAGGAATGAGATGGAGCGTGGGGATGTGAGTGGAGCCGGTGGAGGGTTGGCGGATGCGCGGATAGCGGCGCTGAGGGCCCGACTCGGCGATGACCTCGTATTGTCCGGACCAGAAACCGAGCGCTATTGCCGCGACTGGCATGGTGACATCACGACCGGTGCTGTCGCCGTCATCCGGCCGAGAAGCACGGCTGATGTTTCTGCGGCCGTCAAGGCAATTGGTGCGCTCGGGCTTTCCATCGTGCCGCAAGGTGGCAATACGGGCCTCGTCCTTGGAGCGACGCCGGATGATCCGGCAGGTCAGGTGGTGATCAGCCTTGAACGCATGACCGCTATCCGGCGTCTCGACGTGGATGACTTCTCTGCCGTGGTGGAGGCGGGGATTGTTCTTTCAGAGTTCAAGGACAAGGTGGAGGCGGCTGGGCTCTATTTCCCGCTCGCGTTGGGAGCGCAGGGATCTTGCCGGATCGGCGGCAATGTTTCGACCAATGCCGGCGGCATCAATGTCTTGCGCTATGGCATGACACGCGAGTTGGTGCTCGGCCTGGAAGTGGTGTTGCCGGATGGCTCGGTCTTTGATGGGCTGTCGACGCTTCGCAAGGACAATCGCGGCATCGACCTCAAGCAATTGTTCATCGGCGCCGAAGGCACGCTCGGGATCATCACGGCCGTTTCGTTGAAGCTCATGCCGCCGGCCGAGCAGGTGGCCACGGCGCTGCTCGGGCTGAACGCATTGTCCGACGCAATTGCGCTCTACCGCCGGGCGCGACGCGACTGTTGCGACCTGATGTCGGCATTCGAGTTCATGCCGCCAGTCGCCTTCACGCTTGCCCGCGAGGCAATGCCGGATCTGGCGATGCCGATGCCAGGTGATTACCCGGCCTATGTGCTGATGGAGATTTCCGGGTCGGGGCTCGTGGATATCGAAGATCTGATGCAACGTTTCCTGCAAGGGGTAATGGAGGAAGGTCTGGTTCTTGACGGCGTGGTGGCGGGATCGCGGGCGCAGGCGCGCAATCTCTGGGCATTCCGCGAGGGCATGAACGAGGGGCAGGCCAAGCGCGGCCCGCATCTGCGAACCGACGTGTCAGTGCCCTTGTCGAAGCTTGCCGATTTCGTGCAGCAGGCGGAAGCCGCCGTGATGGCGGCGTTACCGGACTGTCTCTGCGTATCATACGGCCATGTCGGAGATGGGAATGTGCATCTCAATGTGCTGCCGCCAGCGGGGCTAACGCGGGAGAAGACGGACCATTTAATCTATCAGGCGAAGGGACTGATCAATGCGGTTCTGCTCGGTTTCGGAGGCTCGATCAGCGCCGAACACGGGATTGGCCGATTGAAGAAGCCGGATTTCATCTCCGGTCTGCCGGAGACACAGGCGCATCTGCTGCATGCGATCAAGCACGCTATTGATCCGCAGATCATCATGAATCCCGGTTGCCAATTGAATTTCGCAAAAGATTCGTGAACAACCGGCGGGGTGGTACGGAGAGCAGTCGGGCATGGCGATCGATATAGGTCAATTCAACCTCGGGCAGATCAAGCGAAGCGATCATCTGCCGACGCGGATCGCAGCGCAGTTTGCCGCCGAGATCAATGAGGGACGTCTAGCGCCGGGCGACAAGCTGCCGACCGAGCATGTGCTTGCAAAAACCCTTGGGGTCAGCCGCTCGGTTATTCGTGAAGCCATCGCGCAATTGCGCAACGAGGGGCTTGTCGAAACCCGGCAGGGGGTCGGCGCCTTTGTCTTGGAGCGTTCCTTGCGTCCCATCCGGATCAAGGATGGAGAGTTGTTCGATCCGCACAGCTTTCGCGCCATGTTCCAGCTGCGCGTGCCTCTTGAAATCGAGGCGGCGGGTCTTGCCGCGGTTCATCATACACCGGCGGATCTTGCTCGCATCGATGCGGCACTGGACCGCATGACGGGGGCGGAGAAGTGGTCGGATCAGGGCATAGATGCGGATCTTGCCTTTCACCGGGCGGTCGCGGATGCCACCCACAATGAGTATTTTTCGATGTTCATCGGCTTCATTGCCGAGCGCATCAGCCTTGCGATCAATGCGGCCCGGTCTCGTGCCGTTCTGGAAGAAATCGTTGAGGCGACGATTGCAGAGCATACAAGGCTGCGCGATGCGATCGCCAGCCGCAATCCGACCGATGCGCGCGAGGCGATGCGGCTGCACATGCATGGCGCAGCGAGCCGCATCGAACTGAGCCTGGAGCAATTCTGACCCGTATCGCATCGCGAGCCACCCGCACGTGGGGATGAAACGGTGCGGGGGTAGACAGGGGCGAATTCGCTCCCTATTAATATCTGTGAGGAGTTGTCAGACATCCTGACAATACGGCAAGGCGACAGGGGTGTCGTCTCGCCAAAGGACGAGGAGGAGGTCCGTCTTGGCGGTAGAGCGCAATCTGAGATCCGTTGATATTCTTCCCAAGGACGCCTCAGACGCGATCCTCGTAGGTCGCGTGTGGTCCGATGCAGCTGCTGGGCCCTGCCCGGTTCTGGTGCGCGCCGGTCGCGTGCTGGATCTGGCAGGCATTTCGGCAACCTCATCCGGGCTTCTGGAAATCGACGACATCGCCAAGCGTCTGGCGCAGGCTTCGGATCTTCCCGATCTGGGCTCGCTCGATGACTTTCTGTCGGGAAAAGCAGGCCGTCTGCTGGCCCCCATCGATCTGCAGGCGGTCAAGGCCGCCGGTGTCACCTTTGCCGACAGCATGCTGGAGCGGGTCATCGAGGAACAGGCCAAAGGCGATTCCGGTCGTGCTCAGGCCATTCGCGGCCAACTTGCGCCGGTTCTCGGCGACAGCCTGCGCGGTGTCGTCGCAGGCTCCGAGCAGGCGGCGAAGGTGAAGGGGCTGCTGCAGGAGATGGGGCTCTGGTCGCAGTATCTGGAGGTCGGGATCGGCCCTGAAGCGGAGATATTTACCAAGGCGCAGCCAATGGCGTCCGTCGCCTGTGGTGACACCGTCGGTATCCACCCCATTTCGCAATGGAACAATCCGGAACCGGAGATTGTTCTGGCCGTACGTTCCGACGGCAGGATTCTGGGGGCGACGCTCGGCAACGACGTCAACCTGCGCGATGTCGAAGGACGTTCCGCGCTGCTTCTGGGGAAAGCGAAGGACAACAATGCTTCTTGTGCCATCGGTCCGTTCATCCGCCTTTTCGATGAGAGCTTCACGATCGACGTGCTGCGCAAGGTCCGAGTCGCGCTTGTCGTGCGGGGCAAGGACGGTTTCGAGATGACGGGCGAAAGCCCCATGGAAGCGATCAGCCGCTCGCCGGAAAACCTTGTCGCGCAGTTGCGCAACCGTAATCACCAGTATCCCGATGGGGCTGTCCTGTTCCTCGGCACGATGTTTGCCCCCGTCAAGGATCGCCGAGGTGCCGGGCTCGGCTTCACCCATGAGGTGGGCGATCGGGTCGAAATCTCCACACCGAAACTGGGGCGCCTGGTGAACTGGGTCGATCGCACGGATGCTTGTCCCGAATGGACCTTCGGAACCCGCGCCCTGTTTGCCAATCTGGCCCGCCGTGGCCTCCTCGACCAGGCGTGAGGTTCTGATGACCAAGATTGTCGATCTCTTCTACCGTTTTCTCGAATTCCTGCTCATCGTGCTGCTTGGCGGCATGGCGATCATGGTGTTCGTCAACGTCGTCCTTCGCTATGCCTTTAACTCCGGCCTCACGGTCTCGGACGAAATGGCGCGCTACTTCTTCGTCTGGCTGACCTTTATCGGTGCAGTTGTAGGCTTCCGAGAATATGGCCATCTCGGCGTTGAATCCCTCGTTGCCTTGCTTGGACGGCGCGGACGGATCGTTTGCATGATCCTGTCCAATCTCGTCATCCTCGGCGTCTCCGCGCTGTTCTTCTGGGGCACATGGAAGCAGCTGCCGATCAATGCCAGCATGAGTGCGCCGGTTACGGGTCTCTCCATGGGCTGGGTCTACGGCATCGGCTTCTTCACAGGCGCCGGCTGCAGCCTGATTGCGTTGGAACGGTTGTTCCGCCTGCTCACCGGTCGCGTCACCGATGAAGAAGTCGCGATGTTTGCTGGTGAGCATATGGGTATCGAGAAGCTGGTGGAGCGCGCCTGATGACCCTCGTCGTCTTTATTGTTTCGCTCCTTGGTGTCATGGCTATCGGCGTTCCGGTCGCCTTTGCCCTGATGTTCTGCGGCGTCACCCTCATGTGGTACATGGGGATGTTCAACAGTCAGATCATCGCCCAGAACATGATTGCCGGCGCGGATACCTTCACGCTTCTGGCCATTCCGTTCTTCGTGCTGGCTGGCGAGTTGATGAATTCCGGCGGTCTGTCACGTCGTATCATTGAATTTGCCATTGCCTGCGTCGGGCATATTCGCGGCGGCCTGGGCATCGTGGCGATCATGGCGGCCGTGATCATGGCGTCGATCTCCGGCTCGGCTGCAGCCGATACGGCGGCACTTGCCGCGATCCTCATCCCGATGATGGCGAAAGCCGGCTACAACGTGCCGCGCTCTGCAGGTTTGATCGCTTCGGGCGGCATTATCGCACCTGTCATTCCGCCATCCATGGCCTTTATCGTCTTCGGTGTGGCTGCGAACGTGTCGATTACGCAGCTGTTCATGGCCGGCATCGTGCCTGGCATTCTGATGGGTCTGGGGCTGGTGATCGCCTGGCAGATCGTGGTTCGGAAGGACAATATTCAACCCCTGCCCAAGGCGCCTGCCAAGGAGCGCCTCAGTGCTACCGGTCGTGCGGCTTGGGCGCTGGGCATGCCGGTGATTATCCTTGGCGGCATCAAGGCTGGTATCGTCACGCCGACGGAAGCGGCAGTCATTGCGGCTGCCTATGCCATGTTCGTCGGCATGGTCATCTACCGCGAACTCAAGCCTCGGGATCTGCCCGGCGTGGTCCTGCAAGCTGCCAAGACGACGTCCATCATCATGTTCCTGGTTTGCGCCGCGCTCGTCTCGGCCTGGCTGATCACCGCCGCCAATATTCCGGGAGAGATCACCCGTTACATCGAGCCGCTCATCGATCGTCCCATGCTGTTGATGTTCGTCATCATGCTGCTGGTTCTCGTAGTCGGCACGGCTCTGGACCTCACGCCGACCATTCTGATCCTTACCCCGGTGCTGATGCCGATCATCAAGCAGGCGGGTATCGATCCGGTCTACTTCGGCGTGATGTTCATCATGAACTGCTGCATCGGGTTGATCACGCCGCCAGTCGGCGTCGTGCTCAATGTCGTCAGCGGTGTGGGCCGGGTTCCTTTGGGCAAGGTCGTGACCGGTATCACGCCCTTCCTGCTCGCCCAGGTTCTGATCCTGATGTTGCTGGTCGTCTTTCCGGACATCGTCATCGTCCCGGCGCAATGGCTCCGATGACACAAGTCTTTTCAACCGTCTCGTTTTATCCAAGGGAGGAAATACAATGAGAAAGCTTCTACTGACCACAACCGCACTCGCCTTCTGTGCCGCAGGTGCCGCACCGGCATTCGCGGAATTCACCGAACGCACGATCCGTGTCTCGAATGGCATCAATGCCGACCATCCCGTTGGCAATGGCATCGAAGCCATGCAGAAGTGCCTTGACGAAAAGTCGGGCGGCAAGCTGAAGCTGCAGGCCTTCTGGGGCGGTGCACTCGGTGGCGACCTCCAGGCGACCCAGGCGCTCCGTTCGGGCGTGCAGGAAGCCGTCGTCACCTCGTCCTCACCGCTGGTCGGCATCGAGCCTGCACTCGGCGTCTTCGACCTGCCGTTCCTCTTCTCGAATGCCCAGGAAGCCTACAAGGTTCTCGACGGCAAGTTCGGCGACATGATGAGCGAAAAGCTCGCCGCCGTCGGTCTCGTCAATCTCGGCTATTGGGAAAACGGTTTCCGCAACCTGTCCAACTCGGTTCGGCCGGTCACCAAGTGGGAAGACTTCGAGGGGATGAAGGTTCGCGTCATGCAGAACAACATCTTCCTCGACACCTTCCAGAACCTCGGCGCCAACGCCACCCCGATGGCTTTCGGTGAGGTCTTCTCGGCGCTGGAAACCAAGACGATCGACGCGCAGGAAAACCCCTATGTGACGATCGACACCTCGAAGTTCTTCGAGGTCCAGAAGTATGTGACCGAGACGAACCACGCCTACACGCCGTTCCTGTTCCTCTTCTCCAAGGCCATCTTCGACACCTATGCGCCGGAAGAGCAGGCGGCCCTGCGCGAATGCGCCAGCGTCGGCCGCGATGTCGAGCGCAGCGTGATCGCCGACCTCAACAAGAAGTCGCTGGAGAAGATCAAGGCGGCCGGCCTTGAGGTCAACACGCTCTCGCCCGAAGAGCAGAAGCGCATCCGCGAAAAGTCGATGGTGGTCTACGAGAAGCACAAGGCCGAAATCGGCGCCGACGTCGTTGATTCCATCGTGGCTGAACTCGCCGAAATCCGGAAGTAACCTCCCTGGTCGCAGTTTGGCGGCTGCACCAGACGAAGCCCGCAGCGGGAAACCGTTGCGGGCTTCGGTATTCTAGTCCTAGCTATTCGGGTACGGCCGGAAGAACCTGATCACGCTTTTTCAACTGCTGCTCGCGGAAGAAGATGAAGAGTCCGGAGCCGACGATCAGGGCCGCTCCGACGACCATGGTGAGCCGTGGGACCTCACCGAAGAACCACCAACCGAAGACGACGGCCCAGAGGAGCAAGGTGTATTGCAGCGGCGCGACGGTCGCTGCGTCCGATATCTTGAGTGCTCGATTGACCAGGATGTGCGCGGTCATTGCGACGATGCCTAGCAGGCCCAGCAGCAGGATCTCGGTGATCGAGGTGAGCGGCGTCCAGTCGAGCGGGGCGAAGACCAGGCCGGCCAAGGCGGCGCCGCCAGTCTGGAACAGGACCAGCGTCTTGTCGGGTGTGGCGCGGAGGCTCCTTCCGGACAGCATCATGAAGGCAAAGGCGGCGGTGCCGATGATGGAGATCAGCGCCGGTGCCGTGAACATGGCGCTCGACGGCTCGAGCGTGATGATAACGCCCACAAAGCCGACTCCAATGGCTGTCCAGCGACGCCACCCGACCTTTTCCCCCAGCAGGAAAGGGGCTGCCGCAGCGACATAGATGGGGGCAGCGAGCCAGTAAGTCATGACGTCCGCGAGCGGCAGATACATGACCGCATAGTAGAAGCAGAAAAGCTCGAGGGTGGAAAGAACGACGCGCGCGACCTGAAGCCAGGGGCGCTCCGCTTCCACGATCGGTTTCGGTCCTGCCATCCAGAGAAACGGCGCGAGAACGAGGAGTGCGGCAACGCTGCGGATCAGGATCACCTGCCCAAGACCGTAGCTTGCCACCAGCCACTTGCCCATGGCGTCATTGAGCGCAAAGAGCAGCATGCCGAGAAGCATGACGGCAGGACCGGTAAAGGCGCCGAACACAGATACCGTTTTTGTCGTGGAAGGGGTGCTGGTCATGATGTCTCCCAAACAGTCTGCCGGTCATGCGCCTGTGCGATCCTCGGATCGCAGCTGCGTGGCCGGCTTATTCTCATGTATCGAGCAAAGCTCAAGCTCCTCGGCGGGCCTCCCGCGCGCCGTGGGTCAGTGCCTCGTCTTGTCACGTCGGAGGGGGAAATGCGAGGGCAGGGGCGCCATTTCCGATACCCTTCGCAGCTGCTGCTCGGCATTGTTTTGCCAAAAGCGTCTGCGGTGGTCGAATGTTTTCTCGTCGGTCGTATCTTTAGCATATAGATTTACTTAGGAATATTGACCCGCCGCGCAATATGGCCAGACTGGGAGGTGATGGAGCTGCGTGGACCTTCACCTGCTCCGGACTGGAGAAAGCATGTCGCGACCGACCGTGAAGAAGAGCAGCACTCCCCGTTATCTCCGTCCAACGGATGCCAGCGGCCGGTGCATGGCGATTGCAACCACGAGCGCATCGATTGCCTTTCTCGCTGTTCTGATTGTTGCTCTTTGAGGCAGTCGCACCCTTGGCTGACGGTCTGGTCGCTCAGCATAGAGTTAGCCAGAATATGCCCGCGAAAGTGGCCAGCGTGGCTGCCGCAGCGGCAAGGTTGGCGAGCCGTGAGATATGCAGGAGACGCCGCCTTTCATCCTCAGTCGCGCCCGCGACTGGCTTTAGCCAGTGCCTTTCCATGAGGTGGAACAGCACTAAGGTGGTCAAAACCATAGCGGATAACATGCCTCGAAGCAGCGAGGTCGGCCCGAGCGGCGTTTCATGCCAGCCGAGCTTGCAACCCGTTGCCTGGACGCCATAGAGCAGCAGGAAGGCTACGGACCAGAGGACGAAGCCGGCCAGCAGGCCGGCGAAGGGATGAAGTTTCATCCGTTGCCTCCCACTTGGCTCAGGCTCTGTAGAGCAAACGGGAAGGCCAGACCGATCAGTCCGGCTATAGCCGTATAGTCATGCCAGAGCCTGCCAATGCGCAGATCGAGTGATCGGCTTTCCGATATGTATCCCGCATACCAGCGCCACAGGCCATAGCCGGCCAAGAGCCCACCGATTATGACATGCAACCCAACATAGACTGCGACGGCAAAGGCCGAGGCGGATGCGGCATGCGCCTGCGGTGCAGGAATAGCCAACAGGATCGTGGCCATTGCAGCCAACGCCATCAGATATCCTCCTAGAGTGAAGGCTAGGCCGAGCGGGGTGCCGCCCGCCTGACCGGTCGCGATACGCGCGCCGACCGCTGTTACCAGCAGGCCGGCGGCCGCAAACGCGGATCGACCGGTGAAGGTGAAATCCATGTCCGGTGGCGGCCAGTTGGGGGCGGAAAGCCAGAGGAAGAAAGTGCCGAAGAGCAGGGAGGTGTAGAGCGTCGCATTGGCTGCGAGCGCAAAGACGACGCCCCACCAGGATGGCGGCTGCGCTGCCTGCTGGTGATGTGGCGCGCTCGATCCCAGGCCGACGTCGAGCTGCGGGATATCCTGTTTCAGTCCGGTGGAGGGTGTCCATCGGAAAAAGAGCCCGACAACGAACACGACCGCAATGGGCGTCAGCCAGTAGAGTTTGGCAAGCAGGCTGGCAAAGAAGAGAGCCGTCGCCACTGCAGTCCAGAACGGGAGATAGGTTGGACGTGGCAGGACCACGACGTGATCGACCTCACCCGTCACCATGTCGACGGCGAGGGTTTCCATCCAGCCGTTGCGCATGAAGCCGAGATAGCCGCGTCCGGCGGCAAGGTGCGGTCCCAGTGTCTGCGGTTCCAACCCGTCCGCGCGCTGCTCGATGCGTGGCAACGATCCGAACGTGTAGGACGGAGGCGGAGTGGGCGTTGCCCATTCTAATGTTCCGGCCTGCCAGGGATCGCGACGGTAGGGGCGACCGAAGCGGATCAGCAGGATGAGATCGAGGGCGACCAGCGCAAAGCCAATCGTCATGACGAAGCTGCCCATTGAGGACACGAAGTTCAGGACCTCCCATCCCGATTCCTGAGGGTATTCGAAGACCCGGCGCGGCATGCCTCTCAGACCTGTCAGGTGCATGGCGAAGAAGGTCGTGTTGAAACCGATAAAGACCAGCCAGAATGCGGGCTTCGACAAATGCTGGACCGGCTGGCGGCCGGTGATGTGAGGAAGCCAGTAGTAGGCGGCCGCCATCATCGGGAAGACGAAGCCACCCACCAGAACATAGTGCAGATGGGCGACGACGAAGTGGCTGTCATGCGCTTGCCAGTCGAAGGGGACCATGGCGAGCATGACCCCGGTCAGGCCGCCGAGCACGAAGACGAAGAAGAAGCCAAAGACATGCAGCATGGGGATCGAGAGCCGAGGCCTCCCATGCGCCAAGGTTGCCAGCCATGCGAAGATCTGGATGCCGGTCGGGATCGCGACCAGAGCGCTTGCGGCGGAGAAGAAGGAGAGCGCCACATGGGGTATGCCGACGGTGTACATGTGGTGGACCCAGAGGCCGAAGGAGAGGAAGGCCATGGCGACGATGGCGGCCACGATCAGGTTGTAGCCTTCCAGCGTGCGCCGGCTAAGGACCGGGATGATGGTGGAAAGCGCGCCTGCCGCCGGCAGGAAGATGATGTAGACCTCTGGGTGGCCGAAGAGCCAGAACAGGTGCTGCCAAAGCAGCGGATCGCCGCCCCGCGTCGGGTCGAAGAACGGCAGATCGAATGCGCGTTCCACTTCGAGCAGGATCGAGCCGAGGATCAGGGGCGGAAAGCCGATCAACATCATCGCCGCGACAACGAGCATGTACCAGGCAAAGATCGGCATGCGCGTGAGCGACA
Organism: Rhizobium sp. Root274; assembly: GCF_001429245.1. Taxonomy (GTDB): domain Bacteria; phylum Pseudomonadota; class Alphaproteobacteria; order Rhizobiales; family Rhizobiaceae; genus Allorhizobium. Next base: position 74,221 of record NZ_LMJE01000010.1, on the reverse strand, counting down.
TGCCGGGTGCCCTCAGCCTGAGGATCGTTACCATCAACTCGATCGCAGCCGATAGGGCCGATATCTCGACGAAGGTGATGCCGAGAAGCCAGACGTCGGCATTGATGCCGGGCGAATAGGGCTTGGACGAGAGGGGCGTATACATGAACCAGCCGCCGTCGGGCGCGATGCCGAAGACGAGGGCGGCGATCAGAAAAGAGCCGCCGAACAGGTAACACCAGTATCCGTAGGCAGACATGCGCGGGAAGGCGAGATCGCGGGCCCCGAGCATCTTGGGGAGAAGGTAGATCGCCAGGCCTTCGAAGAAGGGTATGGCGAAGAGGAACATCATGATCACGCCGTGCATCGTGAAAACCTGGGCGTATTGCTCGGCGTCGAGGAAGGCGCTGTTGCTGGAGGCAAGCTGCGTGCGGATCAGCATGGCGAGGACGCCGCCGATGGCGAAGAAGACGAGCGCGGTCACCATGAAGCGTCTGCCAATAACGTTGTGGTTGACGGCGGAGAAGCGCTTCAGGCCTGATCCTGACTCCCAGACGGCATCAAGCTGGTGATGCAGCTGGATCGGCGAGCTGGCAGCAGCGGCGCGGGTTTCGTAGCGTGTCTCGCTCATTCTTCTGCCTCTGCCGTCGTCATGGTCAACTCTGTAAGGCGCTGCCGATAGCTTTCCTGGGGGTGAGCCTCGACGGTGAAACGCATGCTGGTGTGGCCGGTACCGCAGTATTCGGCGCATATCCCGCCATAGCGCCCGGGAGTGTCAGCCTTGATCCGCAACCGCGTCGTGTGACCCGGTATCGCGTCGATCTTGCCGGCTAGACGCGGGATCCAGAAACTGTGGATCACATCCGTGCTGGTAACGCTCAGTTCGACCACGACACCGGCCGGAATATGCAAGGTGCCACTGCTGTCTGGTGCTGTGGCCATGTCCGGATAGCGGAAGTCCCAGTGCCACATGCTGCCACGTGCCTCGATGCGTGCACCGACCGGCTCGTTCTGCCAGGCGCCGAGCAGGAATTCCCCTTTCGCCATGCCGTAGGCCATCAGAGCTAGGAGCACGGGAATGGGCAGGGCCAGCCCCCCGAGGACCATCCAGCGTTTCTGAGACAGGCTGCTGCCGAAGCCGGGGCGATAGATCACGAGCAGGAAAAGGGTCATAACCAACGCAAAGATCAGGGCCGCGCCTCCCAGCATGACCCACCAGAGATTGGCAATCGCGCCGGCGTAAGGCCCGGCTGGATCGAGCGCCGAGAGATCTCCTGAACAGCCAGCCAAGGTTAGTGGCAGACAAAGACCGAAAGCGCTGCGAGGGAACCATCGACCGCCATCGCGCTTTCTCGTGTCAAACGGAGATGTTCCATGAGCGAAGCAGAGACGAGCAGCAGCCAGAATCCTGTCATCGAGAAGCTTGAGCAGAAGGACACGAGCTCGGCGATTGCGGTTGCCGGTCATCCCCTTCACGCAATGAGCGTGCATTTTCCGATTGCCCTTGTCTTCGGCACGCTTGCTGTGGACGTCTTCTACTGGTGGTCGGCGGATCCCTTCTGGCTGCGTGTCGGTCTTTGGACCTCTGGAACCGCTTTCGTTGCCGGTATCGCAGCGGGTATTGTCGGGACTGCGGAGCTCATCCTCGTGCCCGGCATCCGCGCGCGTGTCGCCAGCTGGGCGCATGCGATTGCCGCTGTCACTCTGATTTCCGTCGCGGGTGCAAACTGGGGAATCCGCTTGCTGGAACCCTCGGCAGTCTTGCCACACGGCCTGCTGCTGTCGGTGCTGGCAGGCATCCTCACGGGCGTGGCCGGCTGGCATGGTGGAAAGCTGATCTTCGATCACGGTATCGGCCTCATGGTGTCGCCCAAGGATTGATCGGATCCAGCAAGCGCTTCAGGCCGCCAGGTTCACTGAGAACCCGCGGAAGGGTGAAATCCGGTGCTTCCTTGGCGAGCACGAGGAAAAGAATGGCCGTGACAACGGCGCAGCAGCTGGCGGTCGCCATCACGAATCGCCAGGGTGGATAGATCTCGCCTTCCCGGAACAGTCGGATGATGACCAGGCCGGAAAAGACGTGAAACATCGCAAGCAAGGCGACGAAGGCGAGCTTCCACGAAAACCATGGGGCGAAGACCTCTCGCAGAAAACTGAGAGCAACACCACTCGACACTGCAATGAAGGCGGCAGGCGAGATGATTGCGACATAGGCGAAGCGGACCATGCGCTGCATGCGGTAGAGGGATTCGTCGCTCGTCACGTGCGCCCGCTGGACGTAGAGGCTCGGCAGGCTGATCAGTCCGGCGGTCCAGATGGAAATGGCGGCGATGTGCAGGAATTTCAGAATGACAATCATGAACGCACCGCCCGCCTCTCAGTGTCTTTCGGTGTGAACAGGCGGGAGAGCACGAGCAGAGCGACGAGCAGATAGGGAAGGGCGGCGGGAACCCACATCAGGAGGCCGGAGAGCTGCTGGTCCGCAAGCGGCAGCATGCCATAGGGCTGTGTCGTCTCCAGATGTGCGACGAAAAGTGGATCGCGCGCGAACGTTAATAATGCGCCGAGCATGCCCATTTGCAGCGTCGTTCCGAGCAGCAGGGCAAGGGCTGCACCAACGGTCCTACCCGGCGCGAGTATGTCGCTCCAGAGCCAGACGGCTGAGCCAATCAGCGACAGTTCCATCAGCCAGTAGGCAGCGGGTGAGCCGAGCGCAAAGAGATACGGGCCCGGGGCATGCCACAGCCACATCAATCCCGTATGCGCCAGAAAGGACAGTTGCGCTGGGAGCAACGTTGATCCGCGCCTTCTTCGAGGCAAAGCCAGAATGATGAGCGGCGCCATGACCGCGACCAGCAGGATATGATGCAGCACCCGGACGGAGAACAGCGCCGAGGCCAGCGCACAGAGTGGGGACACGAATGCGATTAGGGCCACCACGAGCGCCGCAATTGCAGCATTGCGCTCTCTTGATGTCTCGCTCGTCATCAGGAGGATGAAAAAGCCGGCTGCCAGCACACTCAGAAGAACGGGGTCGAAATTCCACTGGAGCATCAGGTTGTCCGGCAGGGGCGGAGGACCGCAATAGATGTTGAGATCCATCACTTGACCCGCCGCGATCTCGACAGGACTTCGCTCAGCCGCAGACGGGGCGGAATGCTGCGTCTCAAGGCATATGCCGGCCGGCTTTTGCCTAGGTCAGTTGTGTATCGCCATGTCGCGCCCGGCATGTCCGCTCCGAATTGTTCCCATAACTTGGGGCGCAACAGGGAAGGGTGCGATTTTGTTCCATGTCCGGAAACGCGGCCCGTTCACGTTTGTGGCAGGGCGGCCGGATTGCGCTGAACTTTGGGCTTTTCACGCTGTGTGTGTCAGGCATCGCCAGGTTTCGGCATAAGCCTGCAGGCCGTCGATGGTGTCCCTGACCTCGTGCATGGGCACCTCCAAGCGGATGCCCGTGAGCAGGGCGGCGCCTATTGCGGTTCCGGTGGAGGCCTCAGAGGCGTGTACGGCGCGCTCAGCCAGCGTATGGAGTGCCGCGAGATAAACCGGATTGCCAGCGAAGGGACCCTCCACGACGATCGGCCCAGCGGAGGCGATGAGATCCAGGCAAGTCAGTGTCATCAGCGCTTCGTAGAGGCTGGCGGCCACACGATGTTCAGCGGGCGATGCCGGCTCTTTCGTCCAGCGTGCGGTGTGACCAGGATAAGGTCCCGTGCCTTTGACGACGCTCGGCAGCATCATCAGCTCTTTATCAAGCACTGAACGCAGGGCCGCCCTCTCTTCGTCCTCGGTGGTCGGTGGGAGGTCATGCGTCAGCAAATCCCATTCGCGTCCTCCCATGAAACGGGCGGAGGGAACGGGATTGCCGTTTGCGTCGACATTGACGAGCGTGTCACGTGCTGCATCCAGATGTGCTGGCTTCGCGCCGACGGCGAAGCTGATCACCCAGGTTCCGGTGGAGACCACCGTGCAGGGCGTGCCGAAGCCGATCAGATGCGGTAGCAGCGAGGCGTTGGAATCGTGAATGCCGCAATAGACGGGCACGGCTCCGGAGAGGCCCAGTTCCGCCGAGATCTCGGGGCGGATCACACCGAGCGCATCGAAGGCAGAGCGGATGGGCGCCATCAGCGTGCGGATGCCGAGCCGGTCGACAAGCGGCGAATAGGTGCCTTCAAAGGGCAGCCACAGATCGGTATGGCAGCCGAGCGAAGTCGCTTCGTTTGCGGCCACACCCGTCAGGCGATAGGACCAGTACTGCGGATAGGTGAGGATCGTGGCGACACTGGCGAAGGCTTCAGGGAACAGCTCTTTCTGGAAATGCAGCTGCGCGCCCCAGTTCAAGCCGCCCGATAGCAAGGGAGACGACGTTTCAGCAAAATCCGGGCGAAGTGCTTCATAGGAGGCCTGAACTTCCTGCGGATAGAGATACTCATAATCGAGCACAGGCAGGGCAAGCTCCCCACGCTTGTTCAACAGCACGCCCGAGGCGCCGTGGGTGGTAATCGACAAGGCGTCGAAGCCGGGATTGCCTGCAAACTCCTTCAAGGTGTCGATGATAAAGGCCCAGAGGCTCTCGATGTCGAAATGGGGATAAGGAGGACCCGGCAGGACGGTGTTGGTGCATTTGCGCACGGCGATCTCGCGCCCGGAGAGGGCATCCACCAGAACGACCTTGGCGTTCGTCTTGCCTATATCAATGACGGCGATGCGTCGAAGGGGTTGCGTCTTCATGGGAGATGGAAGACCGGAACCAGATCGACGGCGACGGGCGAATTGTCCGGATTGGATTGCATGATGTCGGCCATGTGTGCCCACCAACGTTTCATGACCGGATGGTGTGGCAGGTCGGCCATCTTGTGATCTGCCGGTCTCGACAGGACGCCGAAGAGGATGTTGGTTTCCGGGTCGAGATGGATGGAATAATCGCTGATGCCCGCCTCATGGAGGAGCGTGACAAGCTCGGGCCAGATCTCGTCATGGCGCTTGCGATACTCGGCTTCCATGCCGGGATTGAGCTTCATCTTGAAGGCGTAGCGTTCGGTGCTCATGCGGAACTCCTGGCCTGGCGAAGGCGGCGGGCGACGATCGGCAAAGCGATGGTGACGATCAGCAGCAGGCCGATGAAGATCGACATCACAATGCCGGGCACATTGAGCAGGCCAAGGCCGAAGGTGACGAGGCCCATGACGAAGGCGGCGATGACGACGCCGGCAATGGTGCCCGATCCGCCGAGGATCGAGACGCCGCCGAGCACGACCATGGTGACGACTTCAAGCTCGAAGCCCTGCGCAATCGACGGACGGGTGGAGCCGAGGCGCGATGTCAGGCAGACTGCAGCGATCCCACTCATCAGGCCGGTCAGCAGGAAGAGGATGAACTTCACCCGTTCGACCGGAATGCCGGAGAAGCGCGCGGCCAGCGGATTGGTGCCGATCACATAGACATGGCGGCCGAAATTGGTCCGGTGGAGAAGGATGCCGAAGACGACAGCCATGACGAGGAAGAGGACGAATTCGAAAGAGAAGACCCAGACGACGTAACCCTGGCCAAAATACGAGAAATCTGCCGGGTATTTGCCGAAGGCCTGGTCGCCCAGCACAATGTAGGAAATGCCGCGGAAGAGGCTCATCGTGCCAATGGTAACCACGATGGAGGGCAATTTCAGGCCAGCGACAAGCAGGCCGTTGAAGGCACCGCAGGCGAGGCCCACGGTGATGCCGATCGCGACCAAGCCCGGCGTGCCCACACCCAGCTGCACGGCATAACCCATGGCGGTCGAGGCGAGCGCGATGATGGCGGCGACGGACAGGTCTATTTCACCGGCAATGATCAGCAGTGCCATGGCAAAGGCGATCAGGGCCTTTTCGGTGAAGTTGAAGGTAGCGTCCGACAGGTTCCAGGCGTTGAGGAAGTAAGGCGAGGCCAGCGAATTGGCGATGAAGATGGCGACCGCCACGCCAAAGAGCAGGACTTCCCAGCTGCCGAGCAGCCGACGAAAGGGTGTTTCAAGGCGCTCGGGAATGACGCGGGTTTCGTGTGTCTGCTTGGATAACGTGCTCATGCCGTCACCTCCGTCTTGGCTGCGCGATCACGCAGGATGATGCGGCCCTTCTTGCGCTCGGCGCGGGCGTTGAAGACGACGGCGAGCACGATGACGATGCCGGAGATGGCCATCTGGGCGAAGGGCGAAATGCCGATGACCGGTAGCGCGTTTTTAATGACGCCGAGGAAGAGCGCTCCCAGAACCGTGCCAATGACGGTGCCTATGCCGCCCGCGATCGAGATGCCGCCGATGACGCAGGCCGCGACGCTATCGAGTTCGAAGCCCGAGGCGATATCGACATAGGCAACGGCATAGCGCGAAACCCAGAGGTAACCGGAGAGGCCGGCGAGCGCGCCTGACAGGACGAAGGCGAGAAAGCGGGCGCGACCGACATCGATGCCGGCATACACGGCGGCGACCGGATTGCCGCCAGCCGCATAGGTTGAGCGCCCGAAGGGGGTGCGGGCGAGGATGAAGCCGACGAGGATGACGACGGCGATGGCGATCCAGGAGAGAATCGGCAGGCCGAGGACGGGAAGGCGCGGCACGCCGAGGAAATCCGGCTGCATCTGGTGCGCATTGACCCAGGCGCCACCGGACAGAACAAAGCTCATGCCGCGATAGATTGTGAGGGTTCCGAGCGTGACAACGATCGGCGGGATGCGCAGCGCCCAGACGAGGAAACCGTTGATGGCACCGAGCGAAGCGCCGATGCCGATGGCGAGCACCACGAGCAGGGCTAGCGGGAGGCCGGGATAGGTGCTGTCGAGCATGGCGACCGCCATGCCGGTGAAGGCGAGGTTGGCGGCGACGGACAGATCGATCGACTTGGTCAGGATGACTACCATCTGGCCCAGCGCCAGGATGATCAGGATCGATGTGTCGTTGAAGATGGTCGCGAGATTGCCGGGCGAGGCCAAATTGGGCGCACGCGTGGTGAAGGCGAGGATCATGCCGACGATGATCAGGGCCAGCAGCATTTCGCGGTTCTTGAGCAGGTTCTGCATGGTCATTCCTTACGCATTGCCGGTCGCGGCGCGGACCAGCAGTTCTGCGGTCATGTCTTTGCGATCAAAGATGCCCGCCTGCAGGCCCTCGCGCATGACCAAGACCCGGTCGGACATGCCGAGGATTTCGGGCAGTTCGGAGGAGATCATGATGATCGACAGGCCTTCGGAGGCGAGCTCGGAGATGAAGGCATGAACGGCGGCCTTGGAGCCGATGTCGATGCCCTTGGTGGGTTCATCGAGAATGATGACCTTCGGGGCTGTCGCCAGCCACTTGCCAATGACGACCTTCTGCTGGTTGCCGCCCGAGAGCGTGCCGACAGGAACCGAGAGGGCTGCTGCGCGCAGGTCGAGCCGCTCTGCATAACGCCGTGCGAGCTTCAACTCGTTGGCGGCTTTGAGGAAGCCGGAGACGGATGTACGTACCAGCGAGGGCAGCGACATGTTCTGGTAGATCGGCAGGTCCAGCGCCAGACCATGGCGACCGCGTTCTTCCGGCACGTAGACGATGCCGGCCGTGATTGCATCTGCCGGCGTGTCGATGCGGATCTCGCGGCCCTCGAGGTGAACGGTGCCGGAGGCAGGGCGGGTGATGCCGAACAGAGACTGGCAGAGTTCGGAGCGGCCGGCGCCGATCAGGCCGTAGACGCCGAGGATTTCGCCCTTGCGAAGGTCGAATGAAATGTCACGGAATTCTGTCGCGTGGCTGTAGCCGCTGACTTTGAGCACCGAACCGCCGATCGCAACGTCCGTCTTGGGAAAGATGTCATGCACGTCGCGGCCGACCATCTGGCGGACGATCTCATCCTGCGGCGTGTCCTTGAGGATGCCGGAGCCGACCATGCGGCCATCGCGAAAGACCGCGTAGTTATCGGCGATTTCATAGAGTTCATCGAACTTGTGGCTGATGAAGAGGATCGCCTTGCCCTGGCGCTTCAGGCCTTCGACAATGCGGAAAAGATCGTCGATCTCCTTGCGGGAAAGGGCGGCCGTCGGTTCGTCCATGATGACGATGCGAGCATCGACGGAGAGCGCGCGGGCGATGGCGACGAGGTGGCGCTGGGCGATCGAGAAGTCCTTGAGCTTCGTCGTCGGGTCCATGTCGCTTTCCAGCGCCTTCATCAGCGCACGGGACCGTTCGTTGATTTGGCGCCAGTCGATCAGGCCGAAACGGGTGCGCGGCGCATGGCCGAGGAAGATGTTTTCGCCAACGGTCAACTCGTCGAACAGGACCGTTTCCTGATGGATGGCCGTCACACCGGCATCAATGGCATCCTGGGCATCGGCAAAGGTCGTGGGCTTACCGTCGATGAGGATTTCGCCCTCGTTCGGGCGGTAAATGCCGGTCAGAATCTTCACCAGTGTCGATTTGCCAGCACCGTTCTCGCCGATCAGCGCTGTGACCTTGCCCGGATAAAGGGCGATGTCGACACGATCGAGCGCCTTCACGCCCGGAAAGATCTGGGAGATGCCGCGCATCTCGAGTAGAGGCGTGCCGACAGGAGTTGCGCCCGCGGCGAGCGTGCTGGCTTGAACGGTCATCATGTGCTTACCGAAATGAAATGAAGTCCCCGGCGACTCGTGCCGCCGGGGGAGAGATGTCCTGGATCAGAAGATCTTGGAGAACTCTTCGATGTTCGACTTGTCGTAGACGAAGGGGTCGGCCATGGCAGCTTCGCCACCGTCACCCACCTTGATCTTGCCCATGCGGCCAGCTTCGATTTCCGAACCGGGTGCGGCATCCGTTTCGCCCTTGACGAGGCGATAGGCGATCTGGGTTGCCGAGTAACCAAGGTCGATCGGGTTCCAGATGGCAAATTCCTTCGTTGCACCCGACTGGATGGCGCCTGCCATTTCAGAGGGGAGGCCGAGGCCGGTGACGTAGACGTCGCCGATCTTGCCGGCATCCTTGACGGCCTGGGAAGCTGCGAGAACGCCGACGGTGGTCGGAGCGACGATGACCTTGACGTTGGTCTGCGAGGTCAGGAGGCCGTTGGCTTCGCGGTAGCTCTTGTCGGCCAGGTCGTCACCATAGACTGTCGTGACGAGGTTCAGGCCGGGGAAGTCCGTCAGTTGCTTCTTCATTTCCTCGATCCAAATGTTCTGATTGGTCGAGGTGGTGGTGGCGGACAGGATGGCGAAGTCACCCTTGCCGTCAGGCAGGTGGTCCGCAGCAAGCTGCAGGCACATCTTACCGATCAGGGCGTTGGACGAGGGGTTGAGATGCATGATGCGGCCTTCGGGGGCGACGCCCGAATCCCAGGAGATGACCTTGATGCCGCGGTCCATAGCCTTCTTCAGGGCCGGGACGACTGCATCTGGATCATTCGCCGAGATCGCGATGGCGTCGACCCCCTGGGCGATCAGCGAGTTGATGACTTCGATCTGGCCTTCAGCCGTGGTCGAGGTCGGGCCGGTGTAGATCACTTCCACGCCGCCGAGTTCCTTGGCGGCTTCCTGCGCACCCTTGTTGGCGGCTTCGAAGAAGCCGATGCCGAGCGACTTGACCACGAGCGCGATCTTCATGTCGGCGGCCTGTGCGGCAGTGCCCATGGTCGCGAGCGCGATAGCGGCGCCGGCCAGCAAGATTTTCGTCAGTTTCATGTTTTCCTCCCAGGTTGATGAACTGTGTATCCCTCCCTCCCGGCCGCCTCCTCTAGGCGACCGACGAGGTATCCTCCCTTGCCGATGAAGCCAGTGGCTTCACGGTTATGAGCTTTACGCCGGCGTCGGTGACCATGGCGGCCGCCTCGTCGGAAATTCCGTCGTCCGTGATGATCGTCGAGACCTTGTCGAGCGCGCACAGGATCAGACTGGAGCGTTTGGCGAACTTGCTGGAGTCGACCATCACGATCAGTTCTTCTGCCTGACGCACCAGCTTCTGTTCGCTCTGGATCACCAGTGCATCCGATTCCATCACGCCGAGTGCGTTGATGCCCTGCGCGCCGATGAAGATGCGCTGTGCATAGAAGTTGCGGATCGCGTCGTTCTCGAAGGGCGAGAGGATCAGGCTCTGGTCGCGATAGATCGCGCCGCCGGGGATCGACACCGTGCATTTCGAGTGTTTCACCAGATGCTCGGCGATCGCGAAAGAATTCGTCATGACCTGCAGGCGGCGGGCCGACATGAAATGCACCATCTGGAAGGTCGTGGTGCCGCCATTGATGATGACGGAATCGCCTTCCGCGCACATCTCGACGGCGGCGCGCGCAATTGCGCGTTTCTTGTCGATGTTGACCGATTCGGAGACGCGAAATGGGCGGGCAGCCAAGTTGCCAAGCTGTGGCGGGTGCACCGCCTCGGCGCCGCCGCGCACTCGGCGCAGCTTTCCCTGGACGTGGAGCGATGCAATGTCACGCCGGATCGTGGCCTCGGAAGCCTCCGTCAATTCGGCAATATCCTGAACTGTGACCACAGGCTTTTCCTGGATCGCGCTCAAGATAATGCGATGGCGTTCACGTTCGTGCATGGCTTCCTCCCTGAGGCTGATTTATTCGCAATGTTTTTACGATGTCAATCACAAACGATCAAAATAGATAATATTGCACCGCAACATGAAAAGATATGATCGAAACTGATTGACAATTGGCGAGGGCATGCGCGATACCTGCCAACAACAAGGAGACGGGTCGTCGGAGCGCGGACCGTGAGTCAATACCAGGGAGGATGTCATGTCGGGCCAAACCAGCCTTCTCGAAAGCCGTTGGGACGATGCTTATGCGGCCAAGCTCGATGAGCCAGGCAAACTACTCTACCGGTCGAACCTGCTGGGTGCCGACAAGCGCATCACGAATTACGGCGGCGGCAATACCTCTGCCAAAGTGATGGAAATCGATCCGCTCACGGGTGAGCAGATCAAGGTGCTGTGGGTGAAAGGGTCGGGCGGCGATGTCGGCACGATCAAGCTCGACGGTTTCGCCACGCTTTACCAGTACAAGCTGGATGCCCTGAAGGGCATCTACAAGGGTGTGCATGACGAGGACCGCATGGTCGGCTTTCTGCCGCATTGCACCTTCAACCTCAATCCGCGTGCCGCCTCAATTGATACGCCCTTGCACGGGTTCGTGCCGTTCACGCATGTCGATCACATGCATCCGGACGCGATCATTGCGATTGCGGCTTCGAAGAACTCAAAGGAGCTGACGCAAACGATCTTCGGCTCGGAGATTGGCTGGCTGCCCTGGCGCCGCCCCGGCTTCCAGCTGGGTCTGGATCTCGAGGCCTTCGTCAAAGCAAACCCCACGGCCAAGGGCGTCGTGCTGGAAAGCCACGGCCTTTTCACCTGGGCCGATGATGCCAAGGACTGCTATCTGCTGACACTCGAGATCATCAACAAGGCGATTTCCTGGTTTGCCAAGGAGACGGCGGGCAAGACCATTTTCGGCGGTGCCTTGGTCCACAGCCTGCCAGCGGACGAGCGTCGTGCGATCGTGGCACGGCTGATGCCGGAGATCCGCGGCCGCATCGGCAAGGCGGAACGCAAGCTTGGGCATTTCGATGACCAGGATGCGGTACTCGAATTCGTCAATTCCAAGGACCTGCGTTCGCTCGGTGCGCTCGGCACGTCGTGCCCTGATCATTTCCTGCGGACCAAGATCCGCCCGCTGATCGTCGACTTCGATCCGGCGAATCCGGATGTGGACGGTGTCCTGGCAGGTCTCGACGCCGCACTCGAGGCCTACCGCGTTGACTACACGCGCTACTACGAAGCTTGCCGTCACGACAACTCGCCCAAGATCCGCGATCCCAATCCGGTGATTTTCCTGGTGCCGGGCGTCGGCATGCTGTCCTTTGCCAAGGACAAGGCGACGGCCCGCATCGCCGGTGAGTTCTACGTCAACGCAATCAACGTGATGAAGGGCGCCTCGACGGTTTCCGAGTATCAGGGCCTGCCGGAGCAGGAAGCCTTCGACATTGAATACTGGCTGCTCGAAGAGGCCAAGCTGCAGCGTATGCCGAAGCCGAAGAGCCTGGCCGGGCGCGTGGCTTTCGTCACTGGCGGTGCTGGTGGAATTGGTCGCGCGACGGCGGAACGGCTGCTCGCCGAAGGCGCATGCGTGGTGCTGGCGGACATCGATGCGAGCGCTCTTGAGCAGACTTCGACAGACTTCGGCAAGCGCCATGGCGGCGATGTCGTGCGTTCATGCCAACTCGACGTGACGCGCGAGGATGCCGTGATCAAGGCGTTTTCGGAAGCCTGCGTCGAGTTCGGCGGTGTCGATATCCTGGTGTCGAATGCCGGTATCGCGTCCTCGGCTCCGGTCGAAGAGACGACGCTTGCTATGTGGGACAAGAATATCAGCATTCTCGCCACGGGTTATTTTCTGGTGTCGCGTGAAGCCTTCCGGCTGTTCCGCCGGCAGAAGCTTGGCGGGAACGTCGTCTTCGTCGCCTCGAAGAACGGACTGGCATCCTCGCCGAATGCGTCCGCCTATTGCACTGCCAAGGCGGCCGAGATCCATCTCGCCCGTTGCCTGGCGCTCGAAGGGGCGGACGAAGGAATTCGGGTCAACACCGTCAATCCAGATGCGGTCCTGCGCGGATCGAAAATCTGGAATGGCGAATGGCGCGAACAACGCGCGGCGTCCTCGAAGATCGAAGTGGACGATCTCGAAGAGCATTACCGCAAGCGTTCGATGCTGAAGCTGAATGTTTTCCCGGAAGACATTGCGGAGGCGATATACTTCCTCGCCTCCGACCTCTCGGCCAAGTCTACCGGCAACATCATCAATGTGGATGCCGGGAACGCTCAGAGCTTTACCCGCTGATCTCCCAAGCCGCTGCGGCGCGAATGCCGCAGCGGGATCCTATTTGCGCACGATCACCCAGATGGCGTGTATGATACCGGGGATGTAGCCGAACAGGGTGAGCAGAATATTCAGCCAGAAGTGCAGGCCGATGCCGACCTGGAGGAAAACGCCGAGCGGCGGCAGGAGAATGGCAATCAGAATGCGAAGAACGTCCATGATAACTCCGGTTGTCATTGGGTTTGCAGATAAACGCGCTTGGAACATAATCGTTCGCGCGAGGTGGAGGAAAAGATGAGCAATATCAGGATTGCAGCCGGTATCGTCGCTGCCGAGAACGACCGGCGTGCGGCAGCGCTTGATGCCGATTATGCGGCGCTGGGCGAGAAGCTCGCGCGGGGCGGCGTCGACATCGGTGCGATCACCGACAAGGTGTCGGAGTTCTTCGTCGCCGTCCCGTCCTGGGGTGTTGGCACAGGCGGTACGCGCTTTGCACGTTTCCCGGGGCAGGGCGAACCACGGCACATCTTCGACAAGCTCGATGATTGCGGTGTGATCCAGCAGTTGACGCGCGCGACGCCGACGGTCTCGCTGCATATACCTTGGGACAAGGCCGATCCGAATGAACTCAAGGCAAAGGCCGAAACGCTCGGTCTCGGCTTTGATGCGATGAACTCCAATACGTTTTCGGATGCGGCTGACCAGGCGCATTCTTACAAATACGGTTCGCTGAGCCATGTCGACGCGGCGACGCGGGCGCAAGCTGTCGACCACAACATCGAATGTATCGAACTGGGTGCCGCTCTTGGCTCGAAAGCGCTGACCGTCTGGGTCGGAGACGGCTCCAACTTCCCAGGCCAGACCAATTTCACCAAGAGCTTCGAGCGTTACCTCGCCGCCATGGCGGAGATCTACAAGGCGCTGCCGGAAGACTGGCGGCTGTTCTCCGAGCACAAGATGTACGAGCCGGCCTTCTATTCGACGGTGGTGCAGGACTGGGGCACGAACTATCTCATCGCCCAGACGCTGGGCCCGAAGGCGCAGTGCCTTGTCGACCTTGGGCATCATGCTCCGAATACGAATATCGAGATGATCGTCGCGCGTCTGATCCAGTTCGGCAAGCTCGGTGGCTTCCACTTCAACGATAGCAAATATGGCGACGATGATCTCGATGCGGGCTCGATCGAGCCCTACCGTCTCTTCCTGGTGTTCAATGAACTGGTCGATGCCGAGTACCGTGGGGTGAAGGGTTTCCACCCCGCGCACATGATCGATCAGAGCCACAACGTGACCGATCCGATCGAAAGCCTGATCTCCAGCGCCAATGAGATCCGTCGTGCTTACGCTCAGGCGCTGCTGGTCGATCGCGCCGCCCTTTCCGGTTATCAGGATGGCAATGATGCGCTGATGGCAACCGAGACGCTGAAGCGCGCCTACCGCACCGATGTCGAGCCGATCCTGGCGGAAGCCCGCCGCCGCGCGGGCGGTGCCATCGATCCAGTGGCAACCTATCGGGCCAGCGGTTATCGCGCCAAGGTTTCGGCGGAACGTCCGGCGGTCAAGGGCGGCTCGGGCGGCATCGTCTGAGACAAGGCCACCGACCTGAATATAAAACGCCCGGGGGAAAACCCGGGCGTTTCCTGTTGGAGCGGTCTCCCGACGCAATGTTATCTTATTCTTCGCGCTGACCGGTCAGGCTCAGCAGCAGCTGGAACAGGTTGACGAAGTTCAGGTAGAGCGAGAGTGCGCCGAAGACGGCGAGCTTCTGCTGGCTTTCCTGATCCATGTTCTCAGCATACTGCTCCTTGATGTTCTGCGTGTCCCAGGCGGTGAGGCCGACGAAGACGAAGACGCCGATCACGGAGATCGCGAACTGCAGGGCGCTCGATCCCATGAAGATGTTGACGACAGACGCGATCACGACGCCGATCAGACCCATCATCAGGAACGAACCGAACTTCGACAAGTCACGCTTCGTTGTGTAGCCGTAGAGGCTCATCGCACCGAACATGGTGGCTGTTATGAAGAAGGTGCGTGCGATCGATGTCCCGGTGAAGACCAGAAAGACCGATGCGAGCGACAGGCCCATCACGGCGCAGAAGGCCCAGAAGGCGATCTGTGCGGTCGAGGCCGACATGGTCTGGATGCGGAACGAGAAGAAGAAGACGAAGGCGAGCGGCGCCAGCATCACCACCCACTTCAGCGGGGTCTGGAAGATCGGCACGTAGAGCGCCGGCGTCTGGCTGACGACGAAGGCGACGATGCCGGTGATCACAAGGCCGAGGCCCATATAGTTGTAGACGCGCAGCATGTGCTGGCGAAGGCCTTCGTCAAAAAGTGCCGCGGACTGGGCCTGAGCCCCGTAGCCGAAGCGGTTCTGGATGGGATCCATGGATCTTTCCTCCTTGCTTGGATCAGTAAAGGGTACGGGCAAGCTGGCGCGCCTGTTCGGCCAGCCTTTCCGGATTGGTGGTTTCTGAAATCAGCGCATAAGCGACGTCGCCGATCTGCCAGTAGGCGGCCTGCGTGTCGCCGTCCTGCTTCACCAGGACCTGCTGCACCGAAAAGCTTCCGGGGCGCACGGCAAAGAGCGATAGCCGCTTGCCGGCTTCCGGCTCGACTTCGAGCTCGACGCTCGGGCCGTAGGCCGAGGGGAAGATCTGGGCATCGCGGATCGCCCACACCTCAGGCATCTCGGGCAGCACAATGGCGGTCGCCGAGCGGATCTCGGCAGCGTTGAAGATGCGGGTTTCGGTTTGAGACTTCATCTGTCCGCGCAGTTCCGCCGTCTGGTGGGCGCGGATGGCTTCCTCTACGAATTGCGGCGGTGGTACGGAGGCGACGACTTCACCGACGCCGCCCGGCGCGATCCAGCCATGGGCTGCCCATCCGGCGCCGACCAGCACGAGAATGGCCGCAGCGCGGCGGACGAATTCGAGGGTCCGCCGGCCGTTGAGCGCATTCTCCAGCCGCCGGGCGACCTCGCGCGTTTCCTGCCGTGCCGTGATCGGCAGGCCGGCCAGTGCCAGCCGAAGTTCATCGCGAACGCGTAGATCGGCCATTACCTTTGCAGCGGTGACGGGGTTTTCCGACAGATAGGCCTCGACCTCGATCCGGCGGGCGACGTCGAGCTGATCATCGACATAGGCATGCAGGTCCGCTTCGAGTACGGGATCATTGCTGGTCATCGGGAGATCCTCCAACGATTCGGAGATGGGGTACCGGGCCTTCCACATCGCCGCGCTCCATGGCGCGCAACCGCGCCCGGGCCCTTGAGATGCGGGACATCAGTGTCCCCACGGGAATTTTCAGCACATCGGCAGCTTCCTGATAGGACAGCTCCTCGATGGCCACGAGATGAAGCGCCTCGCGCTGGTCTTCCGGCAAAGCGAGAAATGCGTCACGAATCTGGGCGAGGCGCACCGAGTGTTCCTGGCCTGCGGGTGTGACGAGGTCAGTGAGTTCAGCTGCCGCCGCATGCCTGCGATCGCTCGCACGGTCGCTGCGGAGCCGGTCGATATGGGTGTTGTGCAGGATCGACATCAGCCAGGTGAGCAGGCTGCCGCTGCTGCGGAAGGTCGACTTGCGCTCCAGCGCGCGGACGAGAGCGTCATGCACGAGGTCTTCCGCCTCGTCTGGATTGCGGACGAGCGAACGGGCGTAGCGTCGCAGAGCTGCAAGCTGGCCAATCACGTTGAACGGGTTCGCTTTCGTCGTCATGCCCCATATACGGAGCAGGCCCGGGGTTTATTCCACAGGTCGGCGAAATATTTTCACGGTGTGATTAGCCAGCCCACGCCCTGCATGGCAGCGAAGACAAGGCCGGCGGAAGCTATGAGCGCAATCACTGCGAGAGCGAGCCCCATCATGATCACCAGTCCGTCCCGCTCGATAAGCCCAAGTGCGATCATTACGAGTGCCCCAACTGGCAGGAAATTGCCGAAGGGAATGGGCAAAGCAACCGTAATGGCAAGGAGGAGGACCGGAACTCCGAGGAGGGCCTGCGCACGTGGTCCGGCCAGGTGCCGCATGCGGTTGCGCTTCAGAAATGCCTCAATACGGGTGACGAGCGGAGCGGTGTAGCGGAGGATGAGCGCGATCGTTTCTGCGGACACCCGGCGTCGACCAAGGAAGGAGGGGAGCCAGATGCGGCGATAGCCTGCAAGGATCTGTAGCGAGACCAGAGCAAGGCAGGAGCCGAAGACAAAGCCGAAGGGTCCCGGTATCGGTGTCAGTGCCGGAAGGGCGAGAATGAGGATTGCGAAGGCAATGCTGGCACGGCCCATCGTGGAGAGCAACTCGTCGAAGCTGACGGAGCCGGCTGCCGTAGCGTGCTCGCTGAGGCGGCGCAGCCGCTGCGTTGCTTCACCCGGCTCGGGAGATGCACTCTCGTTCATCCGACTTTCACCTCCTGGCGTAGAGCCTAACTCTCCCCGATGTAGGTGCCGCTTCTGGCGAGGCAAGCCCGCCACGCTCCACCACAGAAGGAAGCTCAGGTGCCGAGGGCGACGCGGCGGGCAAGGGCCCGGAATGTTTCGGCCTCACCCTTTCCTGCAAGAGCAAGAAGCTCGATCGGGAAGAGAACGGCCTTCCTGTTGGCATCGGGCAGAGGTGAGGATCTGAAATCCACCTCGGCCTGCTCTCGCGCCTGGGCCATGGCCGCATCGAGGTCTTCCTGCGACAGGACCCCTCTGGTGATCATTTGACGGACCAGTGCCGATAGCGCGAGATAGAGGCCTTCTAACTGCGGGTTTGCAGTGTTCATGGTGTCACTTTCGCTGTGCATCATGGGTATGGTGACTGTCCCTTTCGCCACCACCGCCGGATACGTCACTTTTCGCCTTGGCATCCGATTTTTCCGGCGGCTTCTCCACCTTCTTCGGTGCCTTGGCGTTCTCGTGTGATGCGCCCGGCCCGCCCTGCCGGATAGTCTCGGGGCTCTTCGTTGATGTGGACATGGCGGCCTCCTAGCGGTCCTGCTGGTATCCCTGATGCGTGGTGTTCAGCTTGCTGTTGCCGTGCTGACCCAGTTTATCGGGGTCCTTCTCGGGGCTGAAATGCCTGTCATCGGTCTGGCGTTCTGCGCCTG
Organism: Rhizobium sp. Root274; assembly: GCF_001429245.1. GTDB lineage: Bacteria > Pseudomonadota > Alphaproteobacteria > Rhizobiales > Rhizobiaceae > Allorhizobium. The sequence continues at coordinate 56,353 of NZ_LMJE01000010.1, read as the reverse complement.
TTTCGCCGGTGCCCTTGTGGCTTCGGTTGTCTTCCGGGACGGGGGGAAGTCTGCTGTTCATGGCATGCTCCTTCTCTCTTGACCAATTGCGCGTCAGTCGATGCGTCTCTTCGGGTCCAGCTCGACCCCTTGTTCGGTCGGTTCGGCCTCGTCTTCGAGTTTGTCATCCTGACGTTCCAGTTCGCGGTCGATCGTCGTGCGATCACCTTCGGGAGGGTCCGACTGCAGGCGGTGGTTTTCGGTGGTCATGATCTGTCTCCTCGCAATGATGATCATGGCAACCCAACATGCATTTTGGCTCGCGGTTCCCGAAAAGATCGCAGAAGCGGAACCCTTTCGACCTCACGTCTGTTTCCATCCGCAGCAATGGAGGTGTCGATGAACACGATGAACGCGGCTGAACACGAGAAACGCGGCTCTGACGAGAAGGGGTCTACGGCGAAAGATCTGCCGGCGGCAGGCCCGCACGACAAGCCGGAACTGCAGGATCAGATGAAGACGCCGGGTGCAGGCTCGCTGCCGAAGACGGGGTCGCAAGATACCGATGTCGGTCCCGACTGACGGCATATGATGCGCGCTAAAACGACAAAGGCCGACGGTTTCCCGTCGGCCTTTGTCATTGATGAAGAACGAAATCAGATATTTTCAGCTACGCTTTCGCGAGCGGCGCGTTCTTCTTCCTCGCGCTCCTGCCTGTTGTAGCGGATCGACGACCAGAGCGAGATGCCGATGAGGGTCGCGCCGCCGAGACCGGTGATGACTTCCGGAATGTGCACCAGGGTCTGGACATACATGATCACCGACAGGATCAGGATGGCGTAGAAGGCGCCGTGTTCGAGATAACGATATTCGGCGAGGGTGCCCTTTTCGACCAGCATGATGGTCATCGAGCGGACATACATGGCGCCAATGCCAAGGCCGATCGCGATCACAAAGAGGTTCTGGGTCAGCGCAAAGGCGCCGATGACGCCGTCGAAAGAGAAACTGGCGTCCAGCACTTCGAGATAAATGAAGGCGCCGAGACCCCCCTTGGCCGCTTCGCTCATGGTCTTCTGCGAGGCGTCCAAAAGTCCACCCAAGACCTCGACGGCCAGGAAGGTCACGAGGCCGTAGATCGCCGAATAGACGAAGGTCGTCGCCTCCTCACCGTCGAGAAGGTTCGAGAAAAGCAGGATGAGCAACAGGACGACCGCGATCTCGATGCCCTTGATCGAGGCCGAGCGGGCCATGTTCTTCTCAAGAATTTCGATCCAGTGGACGTCTTTCTCATGGTCGAAGAAATAGGTCAGGCCCACCATCATCAGGAAGGTGCCGCCAAAGGCTGCAATGGGTAGATGCGCCTCGTTCATGATACGCGCATATTCTGCCGGTTCGCGGGCGGCGAGCACGATGGCGTCGATCGGGCCGATCTTTGCTGCGATCACGACAATCAGCAGCGGGAAGATGATGCGCATGCCGAAGACGGCAATGATAATCCCCCAGGTCAGGAAGCGTTGCTGCCAGACGGGGGTCATGTCCTTCAGCTTGTTCGCATTGACGATCGCATTGTCGAAAGACAGTGAGATCTCCAGAACCGCGAGCACGCTGCAGATGAAGAAGACGGTCGCCATGCCGCCGATGGTTCCGGTCATCTGCCAGCCGAGGAGGCCGCCGAGGATGAGGCCGATGATGGTCACGATGAAAGCCCAGCGGAAATAGCCGAGAGTGGTCTGGGCGCCTGTTGCTGTTGATGTCGTCACGACTGGGCCTCCATCATCGGGAGGTATGAATTGAGCATGCGACGCGTTCTGCACGCCTTCGCATGAAGCATGATCCGAATAGTCATTGTGTTCTGAATCCGCCGGCTGACGATTGCTGGCGGTACCGACATCACGAGAGCGCCGTAAACTCTCGCCAGAGGGGCCCGGCACCAGGTTCGATCGCACGTCTTAACGTTGCGTCACGCCTTGTTCTCACTGAAGCTCACGAAAAGGTCAAGACGTGTGAAGGCGTCTTGCGGAAATGGTGTCTCTCATCCGGATTTCAAGCCGTGAGTCTTTGCGAGAACTGAACGGCTGCTGCCGCGTTACCCTGAGAGGATTGAGAGGATATCAAATATGGATGTTTGGGATGCTGACCGTTTCCTGCAGGCTCAGGAACCGATTTTTGCGAGCGCGATCGCCGAGCTTCGACGCGGCCGCAAAGAGAGCCACTGGATGTGGTTCATCTTCCCGCAGCTGCGTGATCTCGGCCATTCAGCCACGGCGCGTCACTATGGACTTGCCGGCACAGAGGAGGCTCGAATGTATCTTGCGCATCCGATCCTGGGTCCACGCCTGGTGCAGGCGACTGAGGCGGTGCTCGCCACTCTGGACCGTTCGCTCCACGAGATCTTCGGGTCGCCCGACGATCTGAAATTTTGCTCCTGCATGACCCTGTTTTCGCTAGTGGTCGAGGACCAGCGGGCCTATCCTTTTGCACAGGCGATCGAGCGGTTTTGTCAGGGGGAACCCGATCGCCTTACCCTTGATCTGGTTGCGGCCTAGACGAGTCGATCATGATTTGAGGCCTTACGGCCAAGGTGTTGCTGACGGTGCAGATCTCTTCCGCGCGGTGACCGACCTCAAGCTGCTCTTTGGCAGTCAGGCTCCCCTCGAATTGGAAGACAACGGTAAGGGCCGCGAAGCGCGAAGGACCTTCGTCGGCTTTTTCGCCAGTTGCTTCGACCCGCAAACCTGACATCCGCTCGGCGAGCCCCAGATCCCGTGCCGCGATCCTCGCGCTCATGCTCATGCAGGCTGCTAAAGACGCAAGCAAAAGGTCGAGCGGATTGAAGCCGGGTTCGGAGGCGCCGGTGACGATGTCTATCGTGCCTCCTGTCGCCGAACGGATCTGCGGGTAACCGCGCCTTCCAAGCGTTGCCGTCGCGCCCAGGGGGCGCGTGCGCAAATCAGCCATCTACTGCTCCTTCATTGTTCGAAGGAGGATAGATTTTCGGTCGGATCGAGGCAAGCAGTCGTCAGATGTCGCGGCCAATGCGGGCGGTGCCGGTATCGCCGTTGTCGCGCGTCCATTTGAGCTGTTTGTCGTTGATGCGCTGCAGCTCGAAGCACATCGGCTGGCCCTTGTACCAGCTGGTAAACTGCTGGCAGAGCCGGTCACCCTTGATCCACCAGCGACCGGTGTCATTCGGCTTGGCAAAGCGACCGAGGCCCAGGGCTTCGCCCGAACCGTCGACCTGGCCATTTTTTCTATAGTTCAAGGGAAACTCGCCGCCCAAGGGTACGGCAAGATAGACGCGCTTGCCGATGATATCCTCCTGGATATCGCTCGCGGTGAAACGTTCGTTGGCGAAGGCCGTCGCGAAGCTCAAGGCGAGGGTCGTCAGCGTCATCAGTCCGGTTGTGAGGCTGGAATGCATGGCGTGGTTCTCCGAACGAGTGTCTTTCCGTTTGATTACGGATCGACCGTTCCGACGGATCACGTCGGCTCACTCCCGAATGAAGACATTCACCGAGGCTGCGCGTCCGTCGGCATCGATCACTGTCAAGGTGGCCTGGCCCTGGCCGAGCGGGTGCCATTCGCCGCTTCGCCGACGGGTGGAGTCGGTCATCGGCTTTCCGTCCACCAACCAGCGGAAGGGCGCCCGGCCTGCCTGCATTTTCATGACCAGTGGAAGCGGCGTGCCGGCGGCATCCCGGCCAAGCTCCAGCTGAGCGCCTTCCGGCGGGTAGACTATCTGCGGCGGTTTCTCGCGGGCAGACGCGGAAACGAGGCCGTTCGTACTGATCGAGAAGCGCCTGAGGCCAACCGGAAGATCGTTTGCTCCAAGATGCGTGGCGCCCGCGGGGGGGCGGGGGAGCGCGGTGCCCGCCAGGCCAGACTTGGCAAAGGCCGAAAACAGCACCGGCGCTGCTGTCTTGTAGCCCGCAATCCCCGGCACGGCCGCATTATCCGGTCGCCCGATCCAGACACCGAGGACATAGCGGCCGTCATAGCCGACCGACCAGGCATCGCGGTAGCCATAGCTCGTGCCGGTCTTGTAGGCGATGCCGGCCGGAGGGCTGCCAGCGGGCGGCTGTACCGCACCGAGGATGTCAGCCACGGCCCAGGCGGCGGCAGGTTCCAGCAGGGGCTGGTCGTCGATGAGGCCGGGTTTCTCCCTGACGCCGTCGCCGAGCCTGACAGGCTGTTCGCGATTGGCGAGGCCGGCATAGAGTTGCACCAGCCCTTTTAGGGTCACACCGGCGCCGCCGAGTGCAATGGCGAGGCCCGGCACTTCGTTGGGCGGCAGTTTCAAGGTAACGTCTGCCCGGCGCAGGCGGACCATCAGGCGGGACGGGCCGACGCTGTCGAGCAGCCGAACAGCCGGTACGTTGAGCGACAATTGCAGCGCCTGGCGGATGCTGACATCGCCCTGATAATGCATGTCGAAATTCTTCGGGCGATAGCCGAAGAAATCGGCCGGCCGGTCCTCGACAATGGTTTCCTGGGCGACAAGCCCCAGTTCGAATGCGAGGCCATAGATGAAAGGCTTGAGTGTCGAACCGGGCGAGCGCTCGGCACGGGTCATGTCGATCCAGCCCGATCGGCTGGCGTCAAAATAGTCGGCAGCGCCGACTTCAGCGACAATCTCGCCGGTGGTGGCTTCGGCCATGATCAGGGCGAGAGAGACCTTGGGGTCCAATTTCCGAGCCGTCTCGGCGGCGAGTGTTTCGAGCTTTTCCTGTACGGGACGGAGAAGGGTGGTCTGGTGACGTTCGGCGGTCGGGTCCGCCCGTCTCGCTGCCTCGGCCAGATGCGGGGCGAGGGCGGGAAGCTGGCGCCGTGCCCGCGGCAGATCCGCGTTCAAGGCGAAGGCGACCTCTGAAGGTTCAATGATCTTGGCCTCTTCAGCGCGTTCCAGCACACGTTTGCGGGCCTCAAGGGCGTTATCAGCGAAGCGATCTGGGCGCCGTTTTTCCGGGAGTTGCGGCAGGGCGACGAGCAATGCTGCCTCCGCCGTCGTCAGCCGCTTCGGTTCCTTGCCGAACCAGGCGAGACTTGCGGCTCTCACGCCTTCCAGATTGCCGCCATAAGGGGCATGGGTGAGATAAAGGTCGAGAATTTCGCTTTTCGACAGGCGCCGTTCCAGCTGCAGGGCGCGCGCGATCTGGATGAGTTTAGCGGTCAGTGACCGCTCGCGCCTGGGTTCAATCAGGCGTGCGACCTGCATCGAGAGGGTGGAGGCGCCCGAGACGATGCGGCCGTTGGTGATGAATTGCCAGGCCGCACGCCCCAAAGCGAGCACGTCGACACCTGCGTGCTGATCGAAGCGGCGGTCCTCATAGGCGACCAGCATGCGGATCAGGGCGGGATCGACATCGTCGGCCGTGGTCTTCAATCGCCAGAGGCCCTCGCGGGTCGCGAAGGCCCTGAGCAGTTGTCCGTCGCGGTCGAGGATTTCCGTGGACACGGATCGGGCTGCCTCGATCGGGGGCGGGAAGTGCTTGTCGGCCCAGTCGAGGGCAAACAGGGAAAGCCCCGTCACGGCAATGCCTGCGGCAAAGACGATCAGGGGCTTTCGAAAGCGGACCATCAGGGGGCTGCCGAGACCGTCATGCCACCGGCTGCCGTCCTTGCGGAGAGCTGCGGGCGATACATGTCTTCGACGGCGGCTGCCGGCAGATCATAGGTACCCGGGGTTACCGCACGCACCACATAGGCCAGCGTAATTGTGCCATCCTCGCCTTCGGCCCGGTTCACGGCCGCGACGAAGCGATCGTTGCGGAATTCGAGATGGGCAACTTCCGTCTCACCGATCCAGTCGAAGTTGGTGAGGGCTGCGCTGTCCACCAGGCTCGGATTGTCGATCTCGAAGCCAGCCGGGAGCAGATCCGTGATCAGCAGTTGTGCCGGCCAGGCGTCCGCCTCGGTCACTTGCAGCACGACAACATATCGTTCGTTCTGCATGGCTTCCGTTATGTTCGCCTCTTCGCCGTCCAGCGTGTAGTAGGTCCGGCTGATCTCGAAGCCTTCGCCGCCGGCTGTCGGAGGTTCAACCGGAGCGGCGACCGTGGTGATCGCCGCACTCACCGGCTCGCTGCCCTTATTGGTGAGGGTGACCGGCGTCTGCAACAAGGCATCGCCGGGGATGGTTGCGGCATAGGCTCCTGTGCGCTCGGCGCCGTTGACGTCGATCTGCAAGCCGGAATCGTCTCGCTGCAAGGCACGGGCTGCGAGAAGCATCCAGGTTTGCTCCTGCGTGCTCAGCGTCTGCTTTGCCTTCCATTCTTCCTTGACGATCTTGGAAAGGACCGGGACGACGGGCGGCATGGGTCGGCTTTCGGCGGCCAGCGCCAGTACGCCCGCAGCGTCACGCAGCGACGAACCATAATCCGAGCGGCTGAAGCTGACCGGCGTCAGACGGGCCTGTTCCGACATGCCCGACGCGTCGGCGAAGACCATGTTGGCGCGTTGAGAGTCGCCGTAGAGGGAGAGGGCTGCAGCCAGATGTGCCTTGGACAGAGGTGTCGGGAAGTCACCCAGCATGGTGTCCGCATAGTAGCGCAGGTCGCTGAGCGAGGCCTTGCGGCTGCGCGCCAGGACGTAGAGCGAATAGGCGATCTCGTTGCCGCGCGTGCGGATGTCATTGTCATAGGCAATGCGGTTCTGCAGGTTCTGCAGCGCCTGTACGAGCGCCTCTTCCGGCACGTCGAACTTGCGCTCGCGAGCCCGGGTGAGGAAATCGGTGACATAAGCATCGAGCCACAGGCTTTCGGAGCCTGGAGCCCAGAGGCCAAAGGAGCCACTGGAGGACTGGTAGGACAGGACACGGAAGATGGCATCCTGGACCCGCTTGGCGATTTCTGGGTCCTCCGGCAGGCCGGAGATTTTCGCGAGTTCGTCGAAGTAGAGGAGCGGAAGAGCGCGGCTGGTCGTCTGCTCGGCGCAGCCATAGGGGTAGCGGTCGAGCGCCATCAGCAGCGCGGGGACGTCGAGGCCATCGGCCCGAGTCACGTTCAGACTGACCGAGGCGCCTTCCAGCAGGCTGTCGGCGAGCAGGTTGCCGTCCACCGTGAGGCTCTTGCCGGGTCCCACGGCGATTACCTGGCGCTGAGTGATCGGCAGGGTCGAGGGGCGCACGGGCAGGTCCAGCGACTGGCTGATGGCAATACCGCCGGCTCCTGTAAGCGCGATGTCGATCGAGCCTTGTCCGGGCTTGTCCGCCTTGAGCGGCAGGGTCAGTGTCGTGGTCTTGCCCGAAGCGAGCGTGACTTCGTTGGATGTATTCCCTCCCACGGTCACGGGCCCGTTGCCGGTGGCCACCACAGTGTACGTGCCATCGGGTGCGTCTGTCGCCGCGATGTCGAGCCTCAGGCTGCTCTCGTCCCCCGGAGCGAGGAATTTCGGCAGGCTGGCCGTGACAACGACCGGATCACGAATGATGACGTCGGCCTGTGCATGGCCAACCCCGGTCTTCGACCAGGCGTGGACCATGACCCGGGCAGTGCCATTGAACTGCGGGATGTCGAAGGACACGGTTGCCTTGCCTTCGGCGTCGAGCTTCACCGGACCGGAGAAGAAGGCGACAAGCTTTTCCTTGGGCGGATTGCCCTGCAGAGCCACTTCGCCGCCGTCACCCCCGGTACGCAGTGTGCCGGTTGCGCCCAGCGAGCCGTCGATCAAACGGCCATAGAGGTCGCGCAGTTCAAGGCCCAGGCGGCGCTGGCCGAAATAGTAGGTTTCGGGATCGGCGGCCTCATAGCGGGTGAGGTTCAGGATGCCGACATCGACGGCTGCAACGGTGACGTAAGTTTCCTCGCCGATGCCGGCTCCGGCGACCTCGATCGGGATTTCCAGCGGCTGCCGCGGAAGGATCTTTTCGGGTGTTGCGATTTTTACCGCCAGCTTGTCGGCGCCCGGATCGACGGCAAGCCATGTCACGCCGATTGCCCGCGCAGGCATGCGGTTTTTCTGTGCGTTACCCGGGCGAAACAAGGTGGCGGTGACATAGGCACCGGCACCAAAATCGGCAGTGACGGGAAGGTCGATCTCGGCACCTGCCGCCGGCACGTCCGCGACCTGTGATGTGATCAGGGCGTCCGTTCCGACCGTGACGAGAACCTTGCCTTCAAAGCGAGGCGAGATCTTGAGATGGGCCGTGTCGCCAATATTATAGGTCGCCTTGTCGAGGCCGACCTGCAGCGCATCCGGCGTTTCGGTCGAGCTTGCCGAGACGAACCAGCCCGCGTCGAAGTCGACGCTGGAGACGGAGCCGCCCTGTTCCACTTCAAGGCGGTGGCTGCCCCAGGTGACAGGGACGGAGAGCGGCGTTCCCTCGGATTTAATGTCGATCGTGCCGTCGGCGACGGGCTTGGTGGTGGTTATCGGCTCATAGCGCCAGGAAGACCCTTCGCGGTACCACTGGTAGTTCCGCTCCAGCTTGACCAGTTTCCACTTCGCCGCTGGCAAATCCTGCTTCGCCGCGTCCGGACCGATGGCGATCAGGTTGAAGGTGGCATTGCTGTTTTCAGCGACGTCCCCCTCGAATTCCGGCTTGATGCCGATGACAGGGCCTTCCGGAGTAACCGGCAATGTCAGCTTCCGTTCGATTGCCCGGCCACCGCCTTCGCGCAGGCGCAAGACGACATCAGCATTCAGCAAGCGCGTCGTGGAGGGCAAATCGGTAATCGCGACATCGACGCTGGTCTTGCCATCTTCATCGAGCGCATCGAGTGCTTCGAAGGGGACCCGGACGCCTTCGACGTCTTCCTCGTCGGAGAGGCCGAAGCTGTAGCGGGGGTAATCCGGATGGCTGCTTGTGGGCGTGACAACCAGTTCGCCTTCAAGCGACAGGCCCGCCGCCGGCGCGCCATAGAGATAGCGGCCCTCAACGTTGACCGTCGCATTTCCATCCGGCGACAGCGCGGTCGCGTCGCTTGCCAGCGTCATATCCAGGCGGTCCGGGACGAAATCATCAACCAGGAAGGAGGATTGGGCGATCGCCGGCTTCTTCGGATCGGTGTGGATTGCGACGCTCCAGGTTCCGCGCATGGAATTTGCGAGCAGAGGCAGATCGATGGCGTATCCGCCGAGGCTTTCGCTGGAGACCGCCATGCGCCGATACTCGACGCCGTCAGGGCGCAGGAAAATGAAGGTCAGCGGCAGGCCGCTGATGGCATCGGCTTCGGTGTCGCGGGCGAGTGCTGCTACATGGACGGTTTCGCCGGGGCGGTAAATGCCGCGCTCGGTCCAGGAGAGAACATCGACCGGGCCCGGTGCCGGGCGACCGGTGACGCCGCGATCGGAGAGGTCGAAGCCGGCGCGGGTCATGTCGAGGAAGACATTGTCGTCGTTGCTGGTATGGGCGGCAATGACGGCCGGGGCCATGGCGGCACTCGCCTTCAGAAGGCCGGCATCGAAGCGGGCCTGACCTTTGGCGTCTGTCTTTGCCGTCGCCAGGATCTCGTTGTTCTTCGCCAGCAGTTGTAGCTCAACGCCTTCCAGCGGGGCTGCTGTTGCCAGTGACCGGGCAAAGACATGTAGGCCATCGGTGCCGGCAAAGGTCGAGAGGCCGATATCGGAGACGACGAACCACTGGGTGGCGCGGCTGTCCCAGCTTTCGGCGGTGCTGTTGGCGGCGACGGCGGTCAGCACATAGATCCCGGGCTTGCGGGTCGGCAGCGCCTGATCCAGCGGGATGCTGGTGACGACTTCCTCGTTCAGCTTGTTGGCGATCTCGACCGTACCCTGCCAGACCAGCTCGCCGATCTCGTCTTCGACGCGGCTCGCGGTGTAGCCGTCGAGCTGGGTGAGGAACTGGGAAGCAGCGAGGAGGGGCGCAATGTTGCGGTCGCCTATGCGATAAAGAGCGAGCTTGGCGTTATCCGAATTGATCGATACCAGCGGAATGCCCTGACGGGCGGTGGACGGCAGAACGAAGCTGTCTCCGGTGAAGCGGACCGTGGACGACCGGTCGCGGACATAGACTTCGAGTTCGACCGGGGCTTCCAGATTTTCCTCGACGGAGGACGGCAGGCCAGCGCGGATGGCGAGCCGATAGCGACCGCCATGCTCAAGTCCTTCGACGCAGATCTGGTTGTTCTTGGCTTCGACGGCTTTTGGCGGCTTGCCGTCGAGGGTCACATACTGGGCGTAGTCGACGCCGCGCTTGATCAGCTGTTCGGAAAACTCGACGCAGGCGCGCGGCGATGCGGAGTCGGAATCGACTGTGTTGCTGACGATGCGAAAGCCCTGGCGGGACCGGAGATCCTCAAAGGCTGCGCGCACCTGGGCATTGGCCGATAGTTCGAGGCTTGCCTTGTAGGCGTTTAACGCGGCGCGGTAGTTTTCGCTCTTTTCGAGGGCAAGGGCGAGTGTGGCCAGAGCATCGGCGCGGGTCGCTGCACCCCTCGTCAGGCCGTAGCCATTGATCGCTGCCATCGCCGCTTCGTTGGCATAGGTGTAATTGTTGGAGACGGTATTGGCGACGCGGGCCAGCTCCAGCCAAGTGTCGGTGTCATCCGGGTCGATCGCCAGGGCACCTTTGAGCGCTGCCATCGCCACGTCGACATTGCTTCCGGCGATGGCCTCGCGTGCTTCGTCGATCAAAGTCTGGCGCCCTGCGCCTTCACGGTCGGGCGGCAGGGTCAGGCTGTCGCGCTGGTTCCGCGCGTCCGTCTTCAGCTGTTCGGAAATGAAGGTGAGTGGTGCAGGCGCGCCGATATCGTCTTCGGCAGCAGCCTCGACAATTCGGCCCGCGACGGCACCGACAAAGCTGTTCATCTGATTGTAGTCGGACTTCAGGAAGCACCACTTCACCTTCGGATTATAGGTGAAGGCACGGCAGGAACCGTCGGCGATGCAACTCGCCTCGCACTCGTCTTGGGATACGTTCTTCTCGGTTCGCAGGTCGAAGCCGAAGTAGTCAGCGTCATCGACCGTAACCACTGTGCGGCTGTCCTGAGCCGTTGCCGGAATCCCCACAGCAAAGAGTGACAAGGTCATTGCAAAAATGACCGACAGACGGCGCGTAGACATAGCTTTCTCCCCGGAGGCCGATTTCAGTTTCAGCCTTGTCGAAGATACTTTTGGATCATGTCAGTGGCTTGTCAATCGGCAGCCGACACAGTCTGGGCATATCCGCAAAGTCAGTACCACAAGGTCTCTTCAGACCCGCGATCCCATGCGTGCGGCGCCACTGAAGTCGCGGGCCTGATCGATGATCCAGGCGGCAAAAGCGCTGGCGGGACCATAAGCCATGCGCGAGAGTGGGCGCACGAGGTAGTAGGCGCTGGCGCTCTTTACCTCGTGGTCGAAGGCGCGCACCAACTGGCCGCTCGCGAGTTCCGGCTCAATCAGGAATGTCGGCACCAGCGCTATGCCGAGGCCGGCGAGGCAGGCTTGCACGACGTTGGAGAATTGTTCGAAGCGCATGCCGCCGCCATGGCCTTCCTGCATGCCGAGCGAGGCGAACCACTGCTCCCAGGCTCTCGGGCGCGAGGCCATGTCAAAGAGCGGTATTGAAAGCAGATCTTCCGGGCGCCCCACAGGGTTTTCCGCGAGAAAGGCGGGACTGCAAACGGGGGCGACCATCTCATGCATCAGGAACTGGCAATCGGTCCCCGGCCAATTCGGCTCGCCGATATGAATTGCAGCGTCGATCCCCGATCCCTCGAAATCGAACTGGCCGATGCGGGTGGCGAAATCGATGATGACGGCGGGGTTGCGGGCCAGAAAATCCGGCATGCGCGGCATAAGCCAGCGTGTCCCGAAAGTTGGCAGGATAGCCAGCCTCAGATGGGTATCATCGCGCGTTGCCATCGCCTCAAGGGAAAGAGTTCGGATGGTCGCCAGCGCGTCACCGATGCCCTTCGCATAGGTCCGGCCGATTGCCGTTAGTTCCACGCCGCGATTGGTGCGCTCGAACAATTTGACGCCCAGTTGGTCCTCCAGAAGGCCGATCTGACGGCTGATGGCGCCTTGGGTGAGGGCCAGTTCATTGGCGGCCGCTGAGAAGCTGCCGAGTTTTGCGACGGAATCGAAGGCAGCGAGGGCGCTGGTCGAGGGCAGGAAGCGGCGTTGATGTGTGAGCATCCGTCATGACTAGACCTAATAGCAACATGAGTAAACATGGCTTGTTTAATGGTTCGATATGAGCAATCTGTGAGCGACAATCAAAAACGGATGCGATGATCATGAGCGAGATGAAGCCCTTTTCCTGGAGTGACCCTTTCCTGATGTCTGAAATCCTCAGCGAGGACGAGCGGATGATCCAGGACGCTGCCGCGGCCTTTGCCAAGGCTGAACTCGCGCCGCGGGTGTCAGACGCCTATCTCGGTGAAACCGTCGAGCCAGAGCTCTTTCGCCTGATGGGGCAGGCTGGTTTGCTTGGCGTGACGCTGCCCGAGAAATACGGCGCGGCTGACGCGAACTACGTGTCCTACGGGCTGGTTGCGCGGGAAATCGAGCGGGTCGATTCCGGTTACCGCTCCATGATGAGCGTGCAGTCGTCGCTGGTCATCTATCCGATCTATGCCTATGGCTCCGATGAGCAGAAGGACAAGTATCTGCCGGGCCTCGTGTCCGGCGAACTCATCGGCTGCTTCGGGCTGACAGAGCCGGATGCAGGCTCCGATCCGGGCGGCATGAAGACGCGTGCCGAGAAGATTGAAGGCGGCTATCGCCTGCGCGGCTCAAAGATGTGGATTTCCAACGCACCAATCGCCGATGTCTTCGTTGTCTGGGCGAAATCCGAGGCCCATGGTGGTGAGATCCGGGGCTTCGTTCTCGAGAAGGGCATGAAGGGGCTGTCCGCGCCCAAGATCGGCGGCAAATTATCGCTGCGCGCCTCGGTCACTGGCGAAATCGTCATGGACGGTGTCGAAGTCGGCGAAGATGCGTTGCTACCGAATGTCTCGGGCCTCAAGGGGCCCTTCGGTTGCCTCAACCGCGCTCGCTACGGGATTTCCTGGGGTGTACTCGGGGCTGCGGAGGACTGCTGGCATCGCGCTCGTCAGTACGGTCTTGATCGCAAGCAGTTCGGCAAGCCGCTTGCGGGCACGCAGCTCTTCCAGAAGAAGCTCGCTGACATGCAGACTGAGATCTCGCTCGGCCTGCTGGCGTCGCTGCGGGTTGGTCGCCTGATGGATGAACATCAGTTCGCCCCGGAGATGATCTCGATCGTCAAGCGCAACAATTGCGGCAAGGCGCTCGACATCGCGCGGATGGCGCGTGACATGCATGGCGGCAATGGCATCCAGATCGAATACCACGTCATGCGTCATGCGCAGAACCTGGAGACCGTAAACACCTACGAGGGAACGCATGATGTGCATGCGCTGATCCTCGGCCGCGCCCAGACGGGCATTCAGGCCTTCTTCTAAAAAAAATCCTCGTCGACAGCCGCAATACCCTTCGAATTGAAGGGATGCGGCTGTCGCATTCCTGCGTCATACCTTTGGAATTATATCCGAATTTAAGCGTTTCTACACTTGTGATCTTGTAGTCTTCGTGCTCACAGCTACGCATGACATGGCGGGCCGATAGAGTATGATCCTGACGGTGGTCGGGGCGATGCTGCGGTATGATCGCCGGCAGTGGAGGAAATGGCATGTACGCCGTTACGGTTCTCAATACAGCAGCCCTCTCGGCATTCCGGGCGGAGCATCCCTGGCTGAATTTTCCGGAGTCCGTGACCGAAGTCAGCGTCTATTTCGATGACAATGGTGGGCCGACGCGCCTGACTGCGGTCAAGACCGATGCTCAAGGAGCGATGGCTCCCGTTGATGTCAACGCTTTTGGGGTCGACACCATCCTGGCCCTCGTGCGCTATGCGCCGCAGGGAACACCCGGCTACGAAGACTGTCCCGAGGAGGAGAGCGTCTGGGCTATCCTCGAAAACCTTCCCGTTTCCGATGGTTCACTCCCCATGGAGGATGTCGAGGCCGCGCGGTCGTCGCAGTTGCAGCAGGCCTACGAAATCCTGCGGGACGTCACGGTCGGAAAGCTCGGAGCAATTTTGTCGTCCACGGAGGAGAGCCGCGAGAGATCCCGTCTGGAGGCGTCGATCGCATCCCTTCCACGATCTCTGGACCAGGTGGATGACGCGCATAAGGCGCATTTTCTCGAAGTCGATCTTTGGCGGCTGGTTGCCGTCTTGCGTGATGAATTGGCGCTTCCTGCAGATTACGAAATCGCGGATGACGTTGAAGAACCTGGCTTTACTCGCGACGTGATCGAGCAGGCCGAAGCGACTGCGCTGTCGGGTCCCGTCATTCAAGCGCTGTTTGAGCTTTCGCCTGTCGCGTTTTCCATCTCCAGCATCGGCCAGCGGAATTCCCGTTACGTGCGGGTCAACCAGGCCTATCTGGACCTGATCGGGAAGAGCTGGGATGAAATCCGCGGAAGTGAGATGGTTGCGTCCGGCGTGGTCTCGGGGAACGAGGCGCGCGCGGAGCGGCTCCGCCTTCTTGATCGCGATGGCGGCTATAGCGGTCAGCGGGGCGAAATCCACGGTGCTGACGGGCAGGTCATCGAAGTAACGATTTCTGCTCGACGCATTTCTGTCGCCGGGCAGCTTTATGACTTCGAAGTCCTGACACGGGTTGATCAGCCCGCGTCTTAGCCGTCGACTCACGCTCTTCGGAACAGTGCGAAAGAGCGGGCCTCCATGAGGAAGTTTGTGGCTTCTGCAACTGTGTCGCCTGACCGATCAGGATCTGACGTGGTGAGCTCAAGCGTCCATTCCCCGCCCCCAGCTTGTGGGATGGTGAACTCCATTTCCTGATCGACCGGATTGAACAACATCAGCACCTCCTGCCAGACGCCGTTTTCCTGCTCGAGATCCTGACGTGAAAGTTTCAGAGCAAGGGGGTTCCCGTCCAGCCAATGTTCGGGCGCTTGCGCGCCGCCGGTCAGATTGTACCAGTCGATGATCATGCCATCGCGCCAGTTTTCACGACGCAGCAATGGCTGGTTGGCGCGCAAAGCGATCAGGCGTGTCGTAAAGGCGCGCAGATCCTCGCAGGACTGTGGCAGGTTCTCCCAGTGGAGCCAGCTGATCTCGCTGTCCTGGCAGTAGCCGTTGTTGTTCCCCATCTGCGAGCGACCGAATTCATCACCCGCGAGAAGCATCGGCGTGCCGTGGGAGAAGAAGAGCGTTGCGAGGAAGTTTCGCTTCTGTCGCTCGCGCAAGGCATTGATGCCCTCGTCGTCGGTGGGGCCCTCGTGGCCGTAATTGTGGCTGCGATTGTCGTTGTGACCGTCGTTGTTGTCCTCGCCATTCGCATCATTGTGCTTCTGATCGTAGGAAACGAGGTCGTTCAAAGTGAAGCCGTCATGGGCCGTGATGAAATTGACACTGGCCCAGGGACGTCGTCCGCGCGTGTCGTAGAGGTCACCGGAACCTAGTAGCCGGGCCGCGAAATCCTGGGCGCAGTTGTCGCCGTTCAGCCAGTATTCGCGGGTGGAGTCACGGTATTTGTCGTTCCACTCAGCCCAGCCTGGCGGGAAGCCGCCCACCTGATAGCCGCCGGGTCCGATATCCCAGGGTTCGCCGATCAGCTTGACGTTTGAGAGAGCGGGATCCTGCGTCACGGCGTCAAAGAAGCCGCCGCGCTCGTCAAAACCCTCAGGTTCACGCCCGAGGATGGTGCCAAGGTCAAAACGGAAGCCGTCGACATGCATTTCCTCTTTCCAGTAACGCAGGCTGTCCAGCACCATCTGCAGGACACGTGGATGGGACGTGTTGACGGTGTTTCCGGTGCCGGTATCGTTGATGTAATAGCGATGATTGTCGGGCATGGTCCGGTAGTAGGAGAAGTTGTCGATGCCCTTGAAAGAGAGCGTCGGACCCAGTTCGTTACCTTCGGCGGTGTGGTTGTAGACCACGTCCAGGATCACCTCGATCCCGGCGTCATGGAAGGCGCGAACCATGTCTCTGAAGCCTGCCATACCCTTCCGGCCATAATAGCGGTTGGCTGGAGAGAAGAAGCCAATGGTATTGTAGCCCCAGTAGTTGTGCAGGCCCTTGTCGAGCAGGTGGCTGTCATCGGGGAAGGCATGGATGGGCAGGAGCTCTACGGACGTAATCCCGAGGCTCTTGATATAGTCCACCGCTGCCTTGTGGCCGAGGCCTTCGAAGGTGCCACGAAGGTCTTCGGGAATAGCGGGGTTAAGCTGAGTAAAGCCTTTGACATGCGTCTCGTAAACAATCGTCTGCGCCCATGGCACGCCCGCGAAGTTGTTCGTCGACTGGTCAGCAAAGGGGTCGACCACACGGCACTTAGGTGTGTAGGACGCGCTGTCCAGATCGTTGAAAGTGAGATCTTTCTCTTCGCTGTCGAGATCGTAGCCAAAATGGGCCTTGTTCCAGTCGAAGTCGCCAACGAGTTCGCGCGCATAGGGGTCGAGCAGGAGCTTGTTGGGGTTGAAACGGTGGCCATTGGCCGGATCATAAGGCCCGTGAACCCGATAGCCGTAGAGCTGGCCCGATTTTACGTCCGGAAGATAAGCGTGCCAGACTTCATGGGTATATTCCGGCAACGTGATCCTCGCTGTCTCGATCTTGCCGCTGTCGTCGAACAGGCAAAGTTCCACTCGCTCTGCGTGAGCAGAGAACAAAGCGAAGTTCGTGCCTTTCCCGTCGAAATGGGCGCCCAAGCGGTGCCAGTCCCCGGCCTCAACGTGGAAGTGCTTGCTGTTCGTGTCCATGAAATCCTCGGTGCGTGCGTTACCCCCCGTAAAGCGGCGGCGGAGGTCTTTGTTCCGGCTGCTCCTCCGGAACATTCGCCACGGGCTGCGGTTCTTCCTCTCGCAGCAACGAGCTCGGGAGGATTCCAGCGTGCCGGCAAAGTCCAAAGCACAACAAAAGGCGGCTGGCGCCGCCCTCGCAGCCAAGCGAGGAGATGCCAAGGTGTCCGAGTTGAAGGCCGCTTCCAAAAGCATGGAAAAGAGCATGAGCGAGCGTCAGCTCGAGGAACTGGCGGCGACCAAGCGCAAGGGTAAGCCCGAACACGCCCCGGAGAAGAAGGCATGATGCAGAGCGCGCAGGAATTTGCCGATCAGACAGCTCTTGTCACTGGAGCCGGTTCCGGGATCGGACGGGGTGCTGCGTTGAAGCTTGCCGCGGGTGGCGCCTTTGTCGGGCTGCTCGGGCGGACAGAAGACGAGCTGCAGGATACGCTCGCCGAAATTGAATCCGCTGGTGGTCGCGGCATGATTCTGGTTGCCGACGTCAGCGATGATGCCGGAATGAAGCGTGCCGTGGAAACGCTGACCGCCGTGAATGGAGCGCTGCACATGGTTGTGGCCAATGCCGGGATCAATGGCACCTGGGCTCCGATCGACGATCTGACGCCCGAGGAGTTCGACAAGACCATCGCGATCAACCTGCGCGGAACGTATCTCACCCTCCACCACAGTGTAAAGCCGATGAAGCAGACCGGGGGAGCGATCGTCGTCGTGTCTTCGATCAACGGTACGCGGACGTTTACGACGCCTGGGGCAACCGCGTACTCTGCGACGAAGGCCGCCCAGTTGGCGATGGTGCAGCAGCTTTCGCTGGAACTGGGACGACACGGAATCCGCATCAATGCGGTCTGCCCTGGAGCCATCGATACCAGCATCAATGACAATACGACGATGCGCGGCCGGGACGAGACGGAAGTGCCGGTGGAGTTTCCCGAAGGGGACATTCCTCTGACCGGGGGGGAGTCCGGTACAATCGAGGAAGTGGCGGAGGTGATCAGCTTTCTGCTCTCACCCGCATCTCGGCACGTGACCGGCTCGCCAATCTGGGTCGATGGAGGGCAGAGCCTTCTACGATAGCTCGATTTGGCGCTAGTCGTCTTCCCGTTTCGGGATCTTGTATTCAAGTAACGTCACCAGCCACAGGACGCTCAGTGCAAATCCCGTGGCGATCAGGCCGATCTGCCAGAAGCCCAGTCCGCAGGAAAGTCCGATCGAGCCGGCAAACCAGAGGCCTGCTCCGGTCGTGAGGCCTTTCACTCGTCCCTTCGAATAAACGATCATCCCGGCCGCTAGGAAAGCAACGCCCGCCGTCACAGCTTCGACGAGACGCAGAGGGTCGAGCCGCACTTCTTCTCGGTCAAAAGCAGGATGATGCGCGATTTCTATGGTGAGAATGGCAACGATGGCAGCCGACAGGCAGACAAGGATATGTGTGCGAAGTCCTGCTGCATGGCTGCGCCATTCTCGTTCGAAGCCGATGGCTGCGCCGCAGGCAAGCGCAACCAGAAGGCGCATGACGATAGATGAGAGATCAAGAGATGTCGGCGTTCCGAACGCAGCGAGTACCTGCGGCATTTTTCAATCCTCAAGGGCGTCGTCAGCCTTTGCCGGTGGTTAAACGAAACCACCGGCAAACGGAAATCAGCTCTGCTGATCCCGGGCGGCCGTCGAGGTGTAGGTGGTCGAGACGGGGTCGCTCGCAGGGAAAGTATCTTCCAGACCTTTTTCCAGTTCGCTTCCTTTCTCCTCGCGCTCTTCGCGTTCCTGGATCAGGCTCTCCACCGCTGCGCTCGGATCGACGTCCGGATCGAGATCTTCCGTCACATCCGGTCCCCCTTCAGAAGCTGAGCCAAAGCTTGCTGCCTGAAGCAGGATGACCTGTGCTTTCTCAAGAGCGTTGTCTCGGGTGAGGCCGCCGCTGGCCGACTGCGCCATGACCACCGATACGCGCTCACCGCCATCGCCTTCGAATTCGACGGTGTAAGCGGAATCGACGGCGGTCGGTTCATGGACTTTGGTTGCAACAATCTGCATGGAGTTTCTCCCGTTCGTTTTCGACGTGAAAACGCAGGGGTTGGCAGCGTTGTTCCCTCTGCAGAATGGGAGACGTTGCAAAGGTTGCAGTGAGGGAACAATTTGCGGCTTCTCATCAGGCTTAACGCTCTGTTTACCATATCAATTATCAATTTAAGAAAAACTGAACAAAGCGCCGGCGCTCGCGTTGTGGTGGCACAAGGAGAGCGAAAATGCAACATGCACTAGCGATCGACACCATTCTCATCGTCGAAGACGATGTCTTCATTTCCATGGATGCGGCAGACGCCGTCTCACGTGCCGGCGTCGCCGTGATCACCACGGAAACGGTCCGAGATGCCCTTGAGATCCTGTCTACGGAGCACATCTCGGGTGCCATCCTGGACTTCCAGGTCCGAGACGGTGCCGTCACGCCCATCGTTCAGAAACTGCGCCAGGCGGGAATCCCTTTTCGCATCGTGTCAGGATCGGCGATCAAGGAAATCGAGGCTAACGGGATACCGGAAGAACTGTGCGCATCCAAGCCGGCGGATTATCGGAAGGTCCTGACTGCGCTGATGAAGGATACCCCTATGGGGCGCTTCCATAGCCGCCACTGACCCCCTATCGCTTTGCCATCAGGCGCTCAAGCGTCCGTTCCACTACGTCGACCATCACCATCGTCTGGTGATCTACCTCGATGTTCAGAAAGTCGCCGGCTTTGTAGCGGGGGAAGGTGGTTTGCCGCAGCGTTTCCGGGATCAGGTTGATGGTAAAGACATCCTGATCCGCTTCTGCGACGGTCAAGCTGGCACCGTTGACCGCCAGGTAACCGCGCTTGAAGATGTATTTGGCCCATTCCTCAGGCACCTTGAACCGGATGAACGCGCCCGGCATTTCCAGTTTGGCGGCAACCAGTTCTGCGGTCGTCGCAATATGGCCGGCGATGTTATGCCCGCCGTTTTCATCCGTCGGCTTGGCGGAACGCTCGATGTTGACGTGATCCCCCGCTTTTAGCGCACCCAGATTGGTTCGCTCCAGCGTCGCATCCATGGCGTCGAAGGTAACGTCCGTACCCGTCATCGACGTTACGGAAAGGCAGACACCTTCGACCGATGCACTGGCCCCAATTTGCAGATCCGCCATCAGCCTCTCGGGGAAGCGAATATGGAAGGTCGTGTAGCCGTCGTGGCGGACGACGTTTTCTACGGGAGCCACGGTCTGGACGATACCGGTATACATCTGCGATTTCCTTGCGAACTTGCGGAAAGGTAATGTCTCACAGCGCAAAGACAATCCCTTGGCTGCAATCAGTGCGTCTGCATTCGTTGAACGTTCAGGAACAGGAGCTTGCCTCGACAGTTCACCGAAGCGGACGCTGCGCATGCCTCTCTTGCCGGAGACGGTCCGCTTTGCTTACATCAGCGCATTGCCGGGCAGCCAGTCCACTCCCGCTTCTCGATTTGATGGTTTCCATGGCCCAAATTTTATGTCTTGCGCTTAATCCGGCGATCGATATCTCCAGCGATGCCGATGTCGTGCGTCATACGCACAAGACCCGGACGCACAACCAGCAGCAATTTCCAGGCGGGGGCGGCATCAATGTTGCACGCGTCATTGCGACGCTTGGCGGGCACTGCGAGCTTGCGTTCCTGTCCGGTGGAGAAACCGGTAAGCTGCTTGAGGCCATGCTCCAGCCATTGCCGATTATCGAGCGCCCTTTTCCGATCCATGACCCTGTGCGCGTGGCCTATGCCGTGCATGAGACCTCGACTAATCTCGAATATCGCTTCGTCCCCGAAGGCCCGTTGGTCACTGAAACGGAGTTGGCTCCCGTGATTACTGCGGTCTGCGAGAGCGACGCTGACTACATCGTCGCAAGTGGCAGCCTTCCGAGAGGCGCACCCGACGACACGTATGTCCGATTGGCAGAGGCGGCGAGAGCCCGCGGAGCCCGTTTTGTGCTCGATACGTCCGGTGCTGCACTGGCCGCAGCGCTCTCGTCGGCGCAGATGTATCTCGTCAAGCCGAGTCTGGGCGAGCTCGAAGCATTCGTCGGCGAGAAACTCACTCATGACCGTGTCGGCCCTGTGGCGCAGGACTATGTGCGGCGCGGGACCGCCGAGTATATCGCGGTGACGCTCGGCGGCGACGGCGCCATCCTGGTGTCGGCCGATAAGATCATGCGCGTTCCAGCCATTGACGTCCCAGTCAACTCAGCGACGGGAGCCGGCGACAGTTTCGTTGCCGGCATCGTCTGGGCGCTGTCGGAAGGTCGTGATATCGAGGATGCCTTCTATGTCGGGCAGGCTGCCGGTGCGGCTGCCGTGATGACGGCTGGTACAGAGCTCTGCCGTCGGGAGGATGTCCTGCGGCTCTATGCGGCGTCGAAAGGCTGAGATTGGGCCGATCAAGGCGCTGGAGCACGCGGGCGGCCTGTGGGGAAAATCCACTTCAGCGCCCGATATTACTTGTCAGAAAAGATCAAGTTTAATATTGGAGGGGAACTCGCGGGTTCCTGACGACGGTCCCTGCTCATTTCAGCACGATATTACAGGGCGCTCCCAATGCCTCTCATCCATTCGGGACCTTCGGCACTTCGCATCGGCATCAGCCTTGCTGTGCTTCTCCTCGCTTCTGCCGCTTCAGCTCAGGCGCCCACAACTGGCACCCTTTCTGAAACGGGGACTGCACAAGCGGTCGTTTCACCGTCGCCTGTTGTGACCTCTCAGGCGATTACCCCTTCGACTGACACTCCGGTAAAACAGGGCGCCGAGGCTCCTGCGGCCTCTGCGCCATCCGAAGTCGCGCCGCAGCCCACGACCGCTGCCGAAGTTGCTCCGGCGGTCAATGCCGCCTCGGAAAACGGCACTCCGGCCGAGGCCGCTCCAACCGCTGCCGCGCCCCAGCCTGTGGAAGAGGTCATGGCTGCTCCTGCTGCAGATGCAGCGCCTTCTGATGTCGTTTCCGTCAAAGATACCCTGCCGCACGATCTGTCGCCTGTCGGCATGTTCATGGCAGCCGACTGGATCGTCAAGAGCGTCATGCTGGCGCTTGGCTTTGCATCGCTGGTGACCTGGACGGTGTGGCTGGCCAAGACCCTGCAGCTTTTCGGTGCGCGCGCTCGTGCAACCCGTGGCTTGAAGGCTGTTACTCAGGCCAAGAGCTTGAAGGATGCGCTTGCGGTTTTCGAAAACCGTGGCGGTGTCGTTGCCATGATGGTGCGGTCGGCGCAGCACGAGATGACCCTGTCCGACGGCGCGATCGATCGCGCCGGGGCAGAGGGTGTCAAGGAACGTGTCGCGTCTGCGCTCGGACGGATCGAGGTCCGGGCAGGGCGCCAGATGTCGAAGGGCACCGGCGTACTCGCCAGCATCGGTTCGACCGCACCCTTTGTCGGGCTGTTCGGTACCGTCTGGGGCATCATGAATTCCTTCATCGGAATTGCCGAGACGCAGACGACGAACCTTGCGGTCGTCGCACCGGGCATCGCGGAGGCTCTGCTTGCCACGGCCGTTGGCCTGGTCGCCGCCATTCCTGCGGTCATCATCTATAACGTCTTTGCACGATCGGTGACCGGCTATCGGCAACTGGTGTCCGACGCTGCAGCCGGTATCGAGCGCCTGGTGAGCCGCGACCTCGACTTCCGCAAGAGCGCACTGTCGGTTCGGGCAAGCAATCTGCAGGCGGCGGAGTAGGACCATGGCCGGCGGCATTCGCGATACACAATCGGGCGACGACCTGGCGGAGAACCACGAGATCAATGTGACGCCGTTTATCGACGTCATGCTGGTGCTGTTGATCATCTTCATGGTGGCAGCGCCGCTTTCGACCGTGGACGTCAACGTCGACCTGCCGGCCTCCACGGCAAAACCGGCTGAACGGCCCGATGAGCCGATCTATGTCACGCTCAAGGAGGACATGAGCCTCTCGCTTGGCAATGACACCGTGGCACGCGAGGCGCTGGGCGCGTCGCTCGATCGCATCAGCGAGGGCAACAAGGACGCGCGCATATTCCTGCGCGCGGACAAGACGGTCGATTACGGCAAGTTCATGGAGGTGATGAACCTGCTGCGTGACGCAGGCTACCTGAAGATCGCGCTGGTGGGACTTGAGAGCCTTCCGACGTCACAGGGGGCTACCCCGCCGACCGCACCTTCTACGGAGCCGAAGCCATGAGCGAGGACCGCCGCTCCACGGGACGTGTCCTCGGCGAATGGCTGCTGTGGACGACGGCAGGGGTGCTTGTGGTGACGGCTCATGCCGGTGCCGTGGCCCTGCTTCTGCGCGAACCCATGGTTGCCATGGAAGACAGTGGGCCGCCGCCTGCGATCATGATCGAACTGGCGCCCGAGCCGGAAGCCGTTATCACCGAAGAGACGGAAGTCTCGACCGATCAGGTGGATGCGGAAGAGGTGAAGACGGCCACCAGCGAGCCGATGCCGGAACCGGTCGAACCACCGCCGGTGCAGCCGCTGCCCGAGCCGTTGCCTGAACCGGAGCCCGAAGTGGCCGAACAGGTCGTTGAGCCGCCTCCGGTGGTGGAGCCAGAGCCATTGCCTGAACCTGTCGAGGAAATCGATCCGATCGAGGAACTCGTGATGGCGCAGCTGGAAAATGTCGAAGTGCCAATCCCGATGGTGCGGCCTCCAAAGCCGGAGCCGAAGGTCGAGAAACCGGTCGAGCCGAAGAAAAAGGTCGAGAAGAAGCAGCAGACGCCGCCAGCTTCGCAGGCTGCACGCCAGGCAAAAGCGGAGGTCGCCCAGGCTGATCGCAATGCCGCCAGCGCTTCCAGCAGTGGGGCAGGGCGTAGCGTGTCGCCGGCCAAGTGGCAGTCACGGCTGATGTCGCACCTGGAAAGACGCAAGCGTTATCCGTCCGAAGCGCGCAGCAATCGCGAAGAGGGAACGGTTTATGTTCGGTTCCGGATCGACGATGCAGGCAATGTCCTGTCGGTTTCCCTGTCCCGTTCCTCGGGTTCTGCCGCTCTCGACGACGCAGTGCTGACCATGGTGCGCAACGCATCGCCCGTGCCGGCACCTCCGCCGGGTGTGAACAAGACGATCACGGCTCCGGTCCGCTTTAACCTGCACTGATTGGGCTGGACGAAGTCCCGTCCCTGAGATCTACAAGCTGAACGAGAAGGGCCGGCGCTATGACGCCGGCCCTTGCTGTTTTACTCGATGTCGAACTTGACGCCCTGGGCGAGCGGCAGAGTGCGGCCATAATTCACGGTATTGGTCTGGCGGCGCATATAGGCCTTCCAGGCGTCGGAGCCAGATTCGCGGCCGCCACCTGTTTCCTTTTCACCACCGAAAGCGCCACCGATTTCGGCACCCGAGGGGCCGATATTGACGTTGGCGATGCCGCAATCTGAACCGCGGTCAGAGACGAAGGCTTCCGCCTCGCGGATGTCATTGGTGAAGATCGACGACGACAGGCCCTGCGGCACATCGTTGTTCAGCGCCAGTGCCTGATCGAAATCGCTGTACTTGATGACGTAGAGGATCGGCGCAAAGGTTTCGTCGATGACCGGGCCGACCTGTTCCGGCATTTCGACGAGGGCCGGGCGGGCGTAATAGGCATTGGACGCCGTCTCGGCGTGAGCCCGATCGCCGCCATGGACCTTGCCGCCGGCCGCGCGGGCTGCGTCGAGTGCCTGCTGCATGCGGTCGAAGGCGCCCTTGTCGATCAGCGGACCGATCAGATTGCCGGCCTCAAGCGGGTTGCCGATGGTGACGGAACCATAGGCCTTGATCAGGCGCGGCACGAGCGTGTCGTAGACGCTTTCATGAACGAAGAGACGGCGGAGCGTCGTGCAGCGCTGGCCGGCCGTTCCCATGGCGGCAAAGGCAACGCCGCGCAGCGTCAGGTCGAGGTCCGCCGACGGGCCGACGATCGCGGCATTGTTGCCGCCGAGTTCGAGGATCGAGCGACCGAAGCGCGCGGCGACGCGCGGGCCGACGGTGCGGCCCATGGCGGTCGAGCCGGTGGCCGAGATCAGCGGCACCTTCGGGTGGTCTACGAGGATTTCGCCGATGTCGCGGCCACCGATCAACAGGGTGGAGAGGTTGGCGGGTGCCTTGCCGCCCTGGGCGATGTAGCGCTTCAGGGCCTTTTCGAAGATGGCCTGGGTGGCAATGGCGGTGAGCGGGGTTTTTTCCGAGGGCTTCCAGACGGTCGGGTTGCCGCAGACGAGCGCTAGAGCAGCATTCCACGACCAGACGGCGACCGGGAAGTTGAAGGCGGAGATGATGCCGGTTACGCCGAGTGGATGCCAGGTTTCCATCATCCGGTGTTCGGCGCGTTCGGTTGCGATCGTCAGGCCGTAAAGCTGGCGGGACAGGCCGACGGCGAAATCGCAGATGTCGATCATTTCCTGGACTTCGCCGAGGCCTTCCGAGGTGATCTTGCCGACTTCAATCGAGACCAGTCGGCCAAGTTCGGTCTTGGCTGCGCGCAGTTCTTCACCCAGCAGCCGGATCAACTCGCCGCGCTGTGGAGCGGGAACGAGGCGCCATTCGAGAAAGGCCTTGTGGGCTGCGTCGATCGCCTTACGGGTTTCGTCGGCCGAGATCTCGGCGACGTTGGCGATCGTTTCGCCGTTGATCGGCGAGCGAACGGCGAGCGTGCCGCCCTTGAGCGCCTTTTCATCGACGCCGAAGCTTGCCATGAGCGATGTGATTTCGGCCGAGAACTTAATGGTGGCGAGGGTCATGATGGTCCTTCCGTCAGGTCTACCTGGGTCTTGTCTGGTCAAAATCGGGCGCCGGCCAGATGCGCCAATTGGGCGCCGGCCTCGTACCATGCTTCCTTGATGGTCCGGAAGGGTGGCGCCAGTGGGTCGGTGAGGGGCAGGGGCAGCTCGTCTTCGCGCATCTGGCCGAGGATGTGGGCGGCCAGCGTCTTGCCGAACACTGTGCCGGGCGAAATGCCCCGGCCGTTATAGCCGGAGAAGCCGATCACGCCGGGGGCGAATTTGTGGAAGCGGGGGAGCGCGTTGGTGGTCATGCCGATCTGGCCGTACCATTCGCTTTCGAAGGCAATGTCGCCGATCTGCGGGAAGATTGCCTTCAGGGCGCGACGGGCCCAGTTCTTGTGGATGGAGAGACCCGTTCCACGCAAGGCTCCGACACTGCCGAAGACCATTCGGCCGGCCTTGTCCATCCGGAAGGAGGAGAGCACTTCCTTGGTGTCCCAGCAGCCCTGGCGTTCGGCAAGGACCGTTTTGCGCAGGTTGTCACTCAGCGGCACCGTGGCGAAGTTGAAATAGGGCAGATGCACCTGCTCCTCACGAATAGCCGCGAAGGGACCTTCGCTATAGGCGTCGGTGGCAACGACGACCCATTGGGCTTCAACTGAGCCTTCTGCGGTCGTGACGCGCCAGCCGCTGCCCGTCCGCTCGTAGGTATTGACCGGGCTCGATGTATGGAGAATGGCACCAGCCTTCAGGACTGCGTGGGCGAGGCCACGCGCGTAAGCCAAAGGCTGTAGCGTACCGGCGCGCTTGTCGAGGAGCGAACCCTGATAGGCGCGGGTTCCTATTTTGCGTTCGGTCTCCGAGATGTCGAGGATCTCGACGGGTGCGCCCCGCCGCTGCCATTGCTCAGCCCGATCTTCGATTTCCTTGCGGCCAGCGGTTCCGACGGCGCAGTGTAGCGTGCCCTGCCGTTCCAGTTCGCATTCGATCCCGTGCCGATCGATGATCTCCATGACCGAGCGGGGGCCATTGCCGAGAAGATCGAGCAGGCGTTCCCCATAGACAGAGCCAAGTTCGCCGGGCAAGTCATCGGGCATGACCCACATACCGGCATTGATCAGACCGACATTGCGGCCAGCGCCACCAAAGCCGATCTCGCGCGCCTCGAGAAGGATGACGGAAGTGCCGGCTTCGGCGAGATGCAAGGCGGTCGAGAGGCCGGTGTATCCGCCACCGATGACCACCACGTCAGCCTTTGCTGCGCCCTGCAACTTGCTCGTCGGCGGAGCAGCAGGCGCCGTCTTTTCCCAGAGGCCGTGTGAGCGTGGATCATTGAGCATGGCAGGTCCCCGGAGGACAGTGGCTGAGGAGGCCGAAACGGGACAGCTGGAAAGCTCTATCGACGTTGCCGCCTGCTTCCAGTCATTCCACCTCGGATAGTCTTGCGATTTCTAGAAGAGCATTCTACCCCATTCCAGCGATAAATTCTCAAGAGTTCATTCCGAAAAGGCATGACCATGCTTGCTGCACGTCGATTCTTGCCCTCGCTCTCGCTACTCACCGCTTTTGAGGCGGCGGCCCGTACAGGTAGCGTCACCGCAGCGGCCCGAGAGCTGGATCTCACCCAGAGCGCAGTCAGCCGGCAGATCAAGGCGCTAGAGAGCCAGCTTGGCGTGGACCTGTTCCTGCGCGAGCGCCAGACCATCCGGTTGACCGTCGCCGGGGACAGCTATGCGCGCGAAATCCGCGAGGCGCTTCGACGGATCTCCAGCGCTTCACTGAACCTCCGGGCCAATCCGCATGGAGGAACGCTGAACCTTGCGATCCTGCCCACCTTCGGCGCTCGGTGGCTCGCTCCGCGGCTTGGGCGGTTTCTCCAGGATAATCCCGGGATCACGGTCAATCTGGTGACACGGCTTTCGCCCTTCGATTTTCGCCTGGATTCGATCGATGCGGCCATCCATTTCGGCGATGCGGTCTGGCCGGGTGCCGAACTTGCCTTTCTCATGCAGGAGGAGACCCTTCCTGCCTGCAGTCCAGGCTTCAAAACCGAACATGCCATCGAGAAGCCGGAGGATCTGTTGTCCGTCCCTCTCCTGCATCTGACGACCCGGCCGGATGCCTGGGAGCGCTGGCTGACAGAGAATGGGGTTGCTTATGGAAGTGTGCACGGCATGCTGTTCGATCAATTTGCCACGGCTTCGCAGGCAGCCGTCGGTGGTTTGGGGGTGGCACTCCTGCCGACTTTCCTGATCCGCGATGAGCTGAAGCGCGGCGATCTTGTTGCGGCCGTCGACCGGCCGATGCAGAGCGCGCAACGCTATTATCTCGCCTTTCCACGCGAGCGCTCTGCCTACCCCCCGCTGGTCAAGTTCAGAACCTGGATCGTCGATGAACTGGCGCGCGAAATGGCGACGTGATCGTCAGCCAGCGAAACTTGCTGCGGCAAGGGCAATTGCGAAGACCAGATGGGTTGCATGATGCAATGTCTGATCCAGCCCCAGCATCCACCAGTAGCCGCTCTGAACCGGTGTGAACTGGAACCGCGCTTGAAGCAGCGACTTGCTGCGGTCTATCGCGGCATGGACGACGAGGTCGACGAGCGCGAGCCAGGCCAGCTGCGGCAGGAGGGCCACGCAAATCGCCAGCGTGCAAAGTGCGTGGATCGCCACATGAGCGCCGAGCGGTGCGACCCATCCCGTCTGGCGCTCCTTGCCCTTGGCCATCCATGCGGTCTGTAGCAGGAAGTCTGCGACCAGCTGCTTCAAGATGAACAGAGCGGTTGCCCAGATCAGCACATGGGCGGAGATTTGCTCTGGTATGATGGGCATGCGCTTTCCTTCGAGGTTTCCCTTGCAGGGACGATAGACCACTCCTCGAAGGGCTGTGAAGCGGACATTTGGTTTGCCCAAATTTGGGCTTTTCGCATGGTTGCGATGGCAGCCGCAATTTTCGCGCTTCGATTAGGCAATTGGAAGGATCTGGAACCCAGATGCCTCCGCATCACCACCCCTCGGCGAGCACCGTTTCCAAGGCTTCCGCGAAAAAGTCGGCGCTCTCCCTCGAAAGGCAAAGCGGCGGCTTTATTTTCAAAACATTGAGATGATCGCCCGTCGGCTGCATGATCACGCCGAGACCCAGAAGCCGGTCGCAGATCGCTGCCGTTTCTTCGGTGGCCGGCTCCAGCGTCTCGCGATCACGGACAAATTCCAGTCCCAGATACAGCCCCATGCCGTGAACGGCACCGACTAAGGGGAAGCGCTGGCCAAGGGCTTCCAGACGCGCCTTGAGATGGTCGCCCGTCTCGCGCGCATTCCCCTGTAGGTCTTCCTGCTGCATGATGTCGAGCACCGTCATGCCCACGACGCAACTAACCGGGCTGCCACCCGCAGACGAGAAGAAGTAACCTTCCTTCTCCAGGCTGTCGGCGATCTCTCGGCGGGTAATCACTGCGCCGAGCGGCTGGCCATTGCCCATGCCCTTGGCGGTCGTGATGATATCCGGCACCACGCCCTGCTGTTCAAAGCCCCAGAAGTGATGGCCGAGGCGCCCGTAGCCGACCTGGACCTCATCAGCAATGCAGACGCCGCCGCGTGCCCGGACCATGGCGTAGACTTGTTCGAGATAACCGTCCGGCAGCGGGATGCCCCCTGCATTGCCATAGACGCTTTCGGCGATGAAACCGGCGAGACCGTGCCCGTGAGCGTCGATCTTGGCGATGGCATCCGAGACCGCGGCGACATAGCCTTCCGTCGCGCCGGTGCCCCGGAACTTGCCGCGATAGGTATTGGGCGAGAGAACCGGATGGACCCAGTCCGGCCGGGTTTCCAAAGCCTGCGGATTGTCGGCGATCGATGTCGAGACCGCGTCACTCGCCACGGTCCAGCCGTGATAGGCCTCGAGCAGGCTCAGAATGTTGCGCTGGCCGCTGTGTGCCCAAGCCAGGCGCAGAGCAAGATCGACGGCCTCCGAGCCGGAATTGACAAGAAAGACCGTGTCCAGCCCATCGGGCGCGAGAGCCGCGAGCCTGTCGGAAAACTCTGCGACCGCCGCGTAGTGGAAGCGGGAATTGGTGTTGAGCAGCGACCATTGATGACCGACCGCAGCTGCCAGTGTGGGATGTCCGTGGCCGAGGATGCTGACATTGTTCACCATATCGAGATAGGCCCGACCTTTGACGTCGAACAGGTGTTCTCGCCATCCGCGCTCGATCTGCGGCGGGTCCGCGTAGTAATTCTTCTGGGGTCTGGCAAAGCTCTTCTTCCGGCGGTGCAGCAGTGCCTCGCTCTGCGGGGCGGGCGCGTCGATCCCAATCCCTAGGAGATGCGATGGCGACGGGCAAAGCCTGCTCCAAATGGTGCTCTGCTGCGGCCTGGCAAAAAGGGGCGGAATGAGGTCGGTGTCACGGCAGAGCTGGATGCGCAGCCCACCTATGCCGCCGGAGGCGCCGGAGACCTGACCGATGCTCTCGCCTGCCGCCAGGCTGACACCGTCTTCCAGACTGCAATCGATGCCGTCGAGGTGCAGCGCCAGATCGGGCGCGGAGAGGATGATATGGTGGCCGTTGCGCTTGAGCACGCCGTCGAAAGGTGCCACTGCCTGGGTGCCGCTCGGCAGGCACATGTCGATGTGGAGGGCGAAAGTGGCTGGGGCGCGCTGAGAAAGTGGGCGTGTGTAGGAGAGGCGGTATTCTCCGTAGCGGGTCGATGAGAAGCCGGTTTCCATCGCAGCCCGCGCCAGCAGCTTCCAGTCGATTTCCTGGTCCGCCCAATCGTCGCGGGCAAGATCCGGACTGGTGACACTCAGGTCGGTGAGGCGCAGGTTCTCAGACGTCACATCCGGGAGCAGCGGGGTCGCGAATGTCATGGCGGCGGGCGGTGTCGCAAAGCTGGCGGCATCGAGTATCGCGGCTTCCATGAGCGCGTGCGGCGCCGAGGTCGCGGTCTCGAAGATCTCCCGTTCATGGGCGGCATTGCCGAGCACATATTCGTTGTCGGGGTCGATCGACAATTGCTGCTCGCTGCTGGCGACGAGCACGCCTGCTCGGGCGACGATCAGCGGCCACAGGGCAGTCAGTTCCGCTTCGGTCAGCGGATAACGCGTGTGGAAGGCTTTGACGGCAGGTATGATGAAAAAGGGATCGCCGTCGGCATGGTGCAGCAGGGCGGCGCAGGCGACCGCAAGGTCTGCCACTACCCATCCGTTGATCACGTCGCCAAAATCGATCACGCCGGCGGGCATTAGTCTGCCGGACGGTCCCACACGGGCGACGATATTGTCATCGGTGATGTCGTGGTGGATGGCCTGGAGGCGCAGGTCTGCGGATACCGGCTGCAGGCGTTTGACCGCGACGATCATCGCCTTGGCGATCCGATCGCGTTGCGCTTGATCCGTCACAGATTTCAACAGATGCAGGGCCACGGGACCCGCGCGGCGCAGGTCCCATTGCAGTTCGCGATCAAGCCCGGGATGGGTGAACTCCCGCAATCCGAGGGCGATGCGGGCGGTGACGTCGCCGAGTGCCGCGACCTGCTCCTCCGCCAGAAATTTTTGCTTCGTCAGGGGCTGTCCGTCCAGGAACGTTAGAACGCGAAGCCAGTAATAGTTCTCGGCAATCTCGCATTGCGGGATGTACTCCCCGGTCAGTGTGGCGATCGGTTCGGGGATGTCGAGGCCGAGATCCAGACTGCGCAAATGCCTCATCGCAAGGTTCTGCGCCTCGAGTTCGGCAAAGGGATATTCGGCGCGCGTCACCTTGAGGACGAAACGCTCGGCGCCGGTGTCGATCAGGAAGTTGCGATCCTGCTGGCTGCCCAGTTCGCGAATTTCGCCATGCAAGCCATAAAAATCGCTGAGGATTGTCTTCGCATCGGCCAGGGAGACGTCCGGGCGCGGGAGTTCTGTGCGTTGAAGAAGCGCCGAGTCTGGCATCTGGGGTCTCCCAAGGGAATCAAGGCCCCGAGACTAGCAGAGCAGCGTCAACCGTCCAATCCAAGGTGGCAGGGCAGCACCGGCCGCCCCGCCACGGGGCGTCAGCCCATGCGCTCGGAGGCGTAGGAGCCCGGGCTTGCCGGGAAGACGACGGTGCGGTTGCCGTTGATGAAGGTGCGGTGGTGGATATGAGCGTGGATTGCGCGGGCCAGCACCTGGCTTTCAACGTCACGGCCGATCGAGACGTAATCGTCTGCCGACTGGGCATGGGTGATGCGGGCAACGTCCTGTTCGATGATCGGACCTTCATCGAGATCGGCGGTGACGTAGTGCGCTGTCGCGCCGATCAGCTTCACGCCGCGCTCAAAAGCCTGCTTGTAGGGGTTGGCACCCTTGAAAGAGGGCAGGAAGGAGTGGTGGATGTTGATGATCTTGCCGGACATCTTGCTGCACATCTGGTCCGACAGGATCTGCATGTAGCGGGCAAGCACGATGAGTTCCGTGCCGGTCTGCTCGACGAGGTCCATGATGCGGGCCTCGGCCTCGGGCTTGTTGGCCTTGGTCACCGGGATGTGGTGGAAGGGGATGTCGTGGTTCACGACGACCTTCTGGTAGTCGAAGTGGTTCGAGACAACACCGACGATCTCGATCGGGAGCGCGCCGATCTTCCAGCGATAGAGCAGGTCGTTCAGGCAGTGGCCGAAGCGGGAGACCATCAGCAGGACCTTTTCCCGCTTGGCGGCGTCATAGAGATTCCAGTTCATGCCGAAGCGTTCGGCAACCGGCGTGAAACCTTGCTCGATCTTCGCCTGAGCGGCCCCTTCTTCGGAAATGAAGGATACGCGCATGAAGAACTGCCCGGTATCGAGGTCGTCGAACTGGGAACTGTCGACGATGTTGCAGCCCTGCTCCGCCAGATAGCCGGAGATCGCGGCCACGATCCCGCGCGTCGACGGGCAGGATACTGTCAAAACATAGCTCTTCATCGGTTCTCTTCTCCCTGCGGATCTGCCGCGCGTCTCTATCGCATTTGCGGCATCTCGGAAAGCGCCGCCTGTGCAACCGGTTGTTTGCGAAGTGGAAGATGACGCCGATGCCGGATGAACCTCTCCTCCGTCGGCGACCGCCCGCTTGCTTCTGGACTGCGAGATTAGGGCAGAAGGTGGAAAACTCCGTTCCCGTTGCGTCTTCCAAAGACGCATCCCCGTCGTCGTGGGATCGCTGACGGGAGATTTCGGAGAAAGGAGGCGCCGACCTCTCCTACCGTTTGCCACTCGCTCCGGCGTCGGGTCAGGAAATGGTGTGGCCGGTGCGGCTTCCCAGTTGGGTGAGGTTACCGCTCGGCTTGACGGTCACGTCGGCGCCTGGGCGTGGTAGCAGGCGGATGCTCCGTGGCTGTCCCGGTGCCAGATGGAACCAGTCGTCGTCCGGCAGGTAGTGCTCGAAATCGAGATGAACCGACTGGGCGAAGTGGCTTGCGGTCAAATCCAACTGCCACCCGTTGTCGGTGGCGGTGAGCGCGTGCTCGACGCTTGCCGGATGGAGCGCTTTGCTGCGTCCAATCGGGAAATGGAAGGCGTCAGCGAGTAATGTGCCTTCCGCCGAGAGAAGCCGTGCGACAGTCACGTCATGCGAGGGCGGGCCAAAGCGAAAGGCGTAAGTCGTGTCGAAGAAGGTGCCGAACAGATCTGTTGCTGCGAGTTCCACCGTGCAATGGGCGTCAAGGGTGAGGGGCCGGCTGGCTTTGACCACAGCCTGTCGGCCGTCTCGCAGGCAGGCTATCTCAAGCGTCACGCTCTGGTCGATGGCGCTTTCGTTGACAAGATGGATCGACAGCCCGTTTGTGCCTTCATCCGTCAATAGGACCTGCAGCGGCCGTAAGGCGCGTTTGAGGCCATACCAAATCGGCTTGGCTTCGCCCGTTGCGTCGATCAAACCCCAGCCGGCACCGGCTTGAAGATCCTGAAGGGTCCAGACCAGGGCACCCCGACAGGATGATCCGGTCCTGCGCCATTCCGCAAATGTATCCGTCACGACTTCGGTGGTCACGGCGCGGGAGAGGTCGAGATAACGGCCGAGGTCTTCGCGTCGCAGGCGGGCTGGGTCTAGGTCATAGAGGGTGTGGAGGTAGTGATCGCGGACATCCTCGAAATCCCAGGATGCGCCGCGGTCGCGGGGAACGCGGGCCTTCCAGCGCGGCTCGTGCACGGCCGCGACCGGCAAATGTCTGTCGAGCGTGCGCTGCTGCGGGACATTGGCAAAGGCGAGGCATTCGGCGGCAAAGCGGACATTCGCACGGCGTGCGTCCTCCAGCGGACGTTGATAGGCGCCGACGCCGTAATAATGGGTGACACCCTCGTTGACGGAAAACGGCATCGGACCGCCCGAGGGGGAGTTGGCAACGAAGGCACAATCCGGGCGACCGTGGTCTAGGAGGCGCGGAAGGGTCTCGTTGAAGAATGCCCCGTTCCAGGCCGAGACGGGCAGGCCGAGCATGGCGCCTTGCTGGAACACTTCGCTGCCGCCGCACACCACGGCAAGCGAGGGATGGCGCTGTACTCTGCCCAGCAGGTTTCTGACTTCCTGCTCTACCTTTGCGGCGAAAGCTTCGTCGGCGAACGGATAGTCGAAATTCGCAAGCATCAGATCCTGCCAGACCAGTATGCCCATCTGATCGCAAAGACTGAAGAAGTCCGGGCTCTCATAGGTCATGGTCCCGCCGATGCGGATCATGTTCATGTTGGCCTCGGCCGCCTTTGCGAGCCAGGGGGCATAGGCCTCCGCCGAGCCCGGCAGACGCAGGATGTCGGCATTCGTCCAGATGGCGCCGCGGCAGAAGACGGAGACGCCATTGACCCTGAGGCCAAAACCCTTGCCGTCGTCGTCGCGGTCGATCTCGATACGGCGGAAACCGACAAGGCCGAGCGAGTGGATCCGTCCGTCGATCGACAGGGTCAGATCGTGCAGTGCGGGATTGCCGTACGTGCGCGGCCACCAGGGCGTTACGTTCGGGAGAACCAGCTGCGCTTCGAGCAAGCCATCCGGGCCGGGCGTCATATCCGCAATCTTGCCGCAGCAGAGGATGGCTGCGGCGGGGCTTCCCTCCATGCGCAGGCGCACGGAAAGCTTGCCGGTGCCGAAGTCGTCGAAATCGGTCTTGATCGACAGGTTGGAAATCTGATCCAGGGCGGGGCGGATCAGGAGTATGGGCCTGTATGGGCCGACGGGATGGATTTCCGGGCACCAGCCGGGCATGTGACCGAGCGGTGTCGTGCGCAGGAGGCGCAGGCCCTGGTGATCAAACATCTGCGGGCGCCAGCGGGCACGGGGCCCGCGCTTGTCCAGATGTGGCTGCAGGGCGCGAAAACAGATGACCAAGTCGTCCTGCCCTGTGAGATCGACGGCAATGTCGAGGCTTTTGAACATGCTGTCGCTGGTCGCGTAGAGACTGCCGTTCAGATAGATCTCGGCAATCGTGGCGAGCCCCTCAAACCGCAGGATTGCCGGTCCTGGCGTTTCACCCTCTAGAGAGCGGAAATACCAGGCATCCTTGTCGTGCAGAGGGTGCGGATTTTCCGGATCGAAGAGGCCGGCATCGGCAAGTGCACCGGCTACGGTGCCCGGCACGGGGGCGGCAATGCGAGCTGCGGGGCGGTGAACGTCCGAGGGGACTGCGTATCGCCCAGCTTCGGTGACGAGAAGCGTCCAGCCCTGTTCCAGCGGACGGGTATCCGCTCCCAGATAGATCGTTCCCGTCATGTCCCGTTCCTCAAATCAGCCGGCTGCCGAGATCATCCATCAGCCGGTCCCAGGCCGCAACCGCCGGATCGAGCGCTGCGGCGAGCGGATCGAATTTCTTGCGGGCGATGGCACGCGCGAGCTGGAACTGGACCGTCTTTGCGTTCTCGCTGATCTTCAGCGCTTCCGCGATCGCATCGGCATGGGTCTCCTTATCGAGCCAGGCCAGATGACTGGCGAGCAGCTCGAAATTGGCACCGAATTGGCGGAGCGTATTGAACGCATATTTATGGAAGTAGCCAAAGGGACGCTCGGCAATGGCTTCCACCTGCGCCGGGAAGACCGCTGCGAAGGCAGCAATCGGGTTGGCGGCGGGGCGCCGGGCGAAATGTCTCTGCAGCAGCAAAGCGGCAATCTCGCGCTGGTGCGCGGGTGACGTCTGCCGTTCTGGGAACTTCGCGAATTCGGTATAGGGCAGAAAGGGCAAGGCTCCTTCCGGCGGATCGAGCTGGAACACGCCGTCGAAATCCTCGCCCTCGACGCGGAAGAAGCCGCCATTATGGAAATAGTCCATGCTGCGGGCGGCGACGTCGAGGCGGTTGATGCCGACGGTGGTCTTGCCGTGTTCCTGACGGTAGCCAACGCCTTGCGTGTCCGGCATGAAATAGCTGTCCATCTCGACCAAGCACAGACGCCCGCGGCGGATCTGTTCTTCCACATGCGTTTCTACGCGGTCGAAGATCGCCAGTTCGGTCACGCGGATGTCGTAGAGGCTTTCGAGATCTTCGAGCGGCACCTTGAAGAAGGTGAATTGGTCGCCCTCGAATTCCTGGGTGAGTGTGAAGCCCAGCATGGCTTCCGGGCTCAGCCCTTGAGCCGAGAGGACCTCGATCCAGAGGTCGACATAGCAATTCGTCTCGGGCCACATGCGCTCGCTGGAGTGGAGCGCATGGGGTGTGTAGGCCGCCGGATCGAGGCCGGAAAAGACTGCCGTCATCTTGCTCTCAGCCCCAGAGCGTCTTGCGGACGTGCTCGGGCCACTGGGCGGTGTCGAGGCCATGCTGCGCAAAGAGCGCAAGCGCGATGCGCTCCAGGCCAAAGCCGACGCAGGCCGTGAAGGCGGTCGAGCCGTCGGCAAGGGTGAGGCCCCACTTCTGGCCAAAGGCATCCTGGTGATAGTTGAAGCTCATGCAGGCGGTCTTGTTGGCCTGCGAGGTGACCGGGATCAGGAGCTCGAATTTGAGGTTCTGGTCGCGCTGGTTGTTGGCCATCAGGCGGCCGGCGCGGCCGAAGAAGGGGTCGTTTGCGACATCGATCTCGACGTCGAGGCCGATCGACTTCATCATCTCGACGCCACGGTCCATCCAGGTCTGGCGGAAGGTCGTAACATGCGCCTCGGTGCCCATGCAGACATATTCGCGCATGCGGAACAGTTGCTGGCGGGCCGGGTCCTTCGACGGCTCATGACGGAAGCAATAAGACTGAAGATCGAAGAGGCCGCCATCCATGGAGATCGGGCCGCGCTTGGCAACCGTCGGATAGAGCGGGTAGCAGGCAGCCGGCGTCAGCGTGATGTCGGTCGCCTTCTGCTCCTTCGTCCAGTCTCCGCCTTCCTCCATGCATTGCAGGAGGCTCATATGGTCGTGGTCGTTGCCGCAGAAGGAATGCACGGTGCCAGCCAGTTGCGGGAAGCTCTTCATGTAGCCGCTCGCCTCGAAATAGGCGCGGTTCATGCCGGGCGGAAAGCGGATTGCCTCGGCGCCGTCTGCACCGCCAACGCGGTCGATCAGGCGTTCGAAGGCGGCAATGACATCTTCGAACTGGCCGCTGCGGCCATAAAGGCCGTCGACACCGGTCTCGATAAGAAGGCC
The DNA here is from genome assembly GCF_001429245.1 of Rhizobium sp. Root274. Lineage (GTDB taxonomy): Bacteria > Pseudomonadota > Alphaproteobacteria > Rhizobiales > Rhizobiaceae > Allorhizobium. Next base: position 19,387 of record NZ_LMJE01000010.1, on the reverse strand, counting down.
GCTCTCGAAGAGGCGGTCGAGAAAGCTTACCTGCATATCCATGTCCGTTACCCCAGCAATCCGGTTTCTTGTTTATGCACGAGCAGCATCGTCGACGTGTTGCCGAGAATGCGGTCATTGGAAATCATCAGTTCGGCGGAATGGGCATCCCGCAGATGCCGGCCGAGGCTGAACGGCGTGCCGTTCTTGTAGCCCATGATGCCGCAGATCCTGAGCGCCTGGTTGATGACTGGCAAGATCATCTCGGAAGAGGCGATCTTGACGTTGTTCATCGCGACGGCGAAGCCCATGGAGGACAAGCGATCCGGGTCCTTCGAGGCTTGCTCATAGGAGGCCAGCCCCGCCTGGATGTTGGACCGGATGACTTGCAGCTCGCTCGACATCTCGGCCAGCTGCACGAGGCCCGGAGGCTGGGTGCCTGGCGCCTTGCGGGCAGCAGCGCGGATGAAGGTCTGGGCCTTGGTGAAGGCGTCGACGGCGATGCCGTACCAGAGCGCGCTCCAGAGCAGGTGGGAATTTGCGAGCATCGACTGTGCCGCGATCTCTGCGAAGGGCTTTGGCAGGATCTGCACGGAGGGTGCTTCGCCCTTGAAGAGGAAGCCATCCGAGCAAGTTCCGCGCATGCCGAGCGTGTCCCAGACATGGGTCTGCTCAAGCGTGTATTGGTCCTTGAGGAAGACCGTCATGACCTGGTCGGTCGGTGGCGCATCCTTGTGGGCGCGCGAGGTGATCAGGATTGCGTCTGCATGTTTGCCGTAGGAGATGACGGTTGCGTCCTTCTCCAAACGGCAGCGGTCTCCGTCTACTTCGATGGCGCAGATGGAGTTGCGTAGATTGCCGCCGATGCCGCCTTCGGTCGTGGCCGAGCCGAGCAGCAGCTGTTCGTCGCAGATCCGGCGCATGAAACCGCGATGCCACTCGGCTTCGGTGCCGTGCGAGACGAGGCTCGATACCTTGATCTGGTGCATGGCGAAGATCATGGCGCTTGCCGCACAGGCTTGAGCGATGATGGTGCAGATCTCGGCAATCTCCGAGGTCGAGCGACCTTCACCACTGCAATCTGCAGGGATCTGAATGCCGAGAAGCTGTTCGGCCTTCATCGCCTCGATGGCTTCGAGGGGAAAGCGGCCTTGCCTGTCGACATCGTCGGCATAGACTGCGGCGATGATGGCAACCCGCGACGCGCGGGCTTTGAGGCTCTGGTCGGCCGACTTGCTCGCTAGGTCCATCAGGCGACCTTTCTGTCCTCAAGGATGGTGTTGACCGTGGTCTCTATGGCCGCGATGCTGGCGAAGGACTTGCGGTTCAGCAGATGATCCGGAAATTCCATATCGAAGGCCTCTTCGAGGCCAAGCATCAGTTGGACCGATGCGAATGAGGACAGGCCGGCAGCGTAGAGGTCCGCCTCATCGGCGAGCGTGTCGACCGCGACCGGAAGGCCGCCCAGTTTCGACAGAAGTGCGCGAATGGTGTCGTTCATCGATTTTCCTTCCCCAAGTCATGGCTCGAATTTTTATTGAGCGATTTCTTACAGAGGAAAGACGAAGTTTTCGCTAAAGAATCCGGTAAAATGCTACGGATCTCATGTGACTCTATGTCTAAAATCTACCTTTATTGACAGTTGAACCGGATTTACCAAGTTTCTTTACCCTTGATACGCCCGTTCGTCTCCATGGCGGTCCATGATGATGTACCGATTTGGTTCAATTTCGCGAAGAGCGCTTGCGCCCGCTTCGACCTTGCCGTGCCCATCCGGCAGATCCAGGATGTAATGCGGGATACAGAGACCGGAGACGTGGTTGCGAAGCTCACGTATGATCGCCTGCCCTTGTGCAATGGTAAGGCGAAAATGACCGGTGCCGGGGGCCATGTCGGGGTGGTGAAGATAGTAAGGCTTCACTCGCATCTCGACGAAGCTACGCATCAGTTCTGCCAAAATCTCGGCATTGTCGTTGATGCCTTTCAACAACACGCTCTGGCTGACCATGGAGATGCCGGAATCGATAAGCCTTGCGGAGGCGGAACGCACCTCGTCTGTTAGCTCGCGCGGATGATTGGCATGCAACGCGATGAAGACGGTTTTGCCGGAGGCCTTCAGCCCTTCCACCAGATCCGGGGTGATCCGCGCGGGATCGACGGCGGGAACGCGGCTGTGGATGCGGATTATCTTCACGTGATCAATGGCGGAAAGAGCCTGCATGACCTCGCGGAGGCGTCGCGGCGAGAGGATCAGCGGGTCGCCGCCGGTGAGGATCACCTCCCAGATGCGTTTGTCGCTGCTGATGTAGCTGAGTGCAGTCTCAAGCTGGTCCGATGACAGGGTTCCATCCCCGTCCGGGCCGACCATTTCCCGACGAAAGCAGAAGCGGCAGTAGACCGGACAGACATGCAATAGCTTGAGCAGCACCCGGTCCGGATAGCGATGAACGATACCCTCGACCGGCGAATGCGGGTGGTCGCCGATCGGATCGGGCCGTTCGTCAGGATGCTCGATCAGTTCCGCTGCCGTCGGGATATATTGCGCAGCGATCGGATCGTGCGGATTGTAAGGGTCGATCAGGTTTGCGACCGTTGACGTCAGCGCGATGGCATAGCGGTCGGCAACAGCTGTCAGAGCTTGTGCCTGATCGGCCCCGACCAGGCCGGCGGCGATCAGGTCGGGGATGCTGCGCAGAGTGGTGTCAGCCACGATGCGTCTCCGGCACTGGAGCCCAGATCACCTGGTCTATCCTGAGGGCGCCCGTCGCCAGCATGACCAGCCGGTCGAAACCGAGAGCGATGCCCGAGGCTTGAGGCATGATGGCAAGAGCTTCGAGGAAGTCTTCGTCCAGCGGGTAGGTTTCGCCATAGACCCGTTGCTTCTCCGCCATCTCGGCCTCGAAGCGGCGACGCTGCTCCTTGGGATCTGTCAGCTCGCCGAAAGCATTGGCGAGTTCCACGCCGCAGGCGTAGAGTTCGAAACGTTCGGCAACGCGGGGATCGTCAGGGCAGGGTCGTGCCAGTGCCGCCTCGGCGACCGGATAGCGATCGAGTATGGTGGCGCGGCCGAGACCGAGGTTGGGCTCCACCTTGTCGACGATAACCCGGCTGAAGAGATCGGCCCAGGTATCGTCTTCGGCAACGCGCAGGGACTTTTCCCGCATCTGAGCGGCCAGCGCGTCACGATCGGTGCTGCCGTCCTTAGCAATCGTGGCGAGGAGATCAATGCCGGCATAGCGCGCGAATGCATCGGCAACCGAGATCCGTTCGGGCGTCGCAAAAGGATCGACCGACTTGCCATTAAAAGTAAAGCGGCTGGTGCCAGCGGTGTGGGCCGCCAGTGCCAACAGTTCGGCACAATCCTGCATCAGCGTCTCATAGGACTGGCCGACACGGTACCATTCGAGCATGGTGAATTCCGGATGGTGAAGCGGACCGCGTTCTCGATTGCGGTAGACATGGGCGAAGCAGGCGATGCGGGTCTCGCCAGCGGAGAGAAGCTTCTTACAGGCGAATTCCGGAGAGGTGTGCAGGTAGAGCGGAGCCGGCGTGCCATCATGTCCGATGGCTTCGGTGGCGAATGCATGCAGATGGGCTTCATTGCCGGGGGAGGTCTGAAGTGTTGCCGTGTCGACCTCGACGAAATCCTGATCGGCGAAGTGACTGCGGAAAGCCGCCTGGATCCGGTTGCGTTCGATCAGGAAAGGCCGCCGGTCGGCGTGGGCCGAGGGGGTCCACCACGCAGGGGCTGAGCGGCTCAGATCAGACATTCCGGATTCTCGATCCTTCTCTCAACACGGGCTGGCTATTTTGCCGGATTTGGGTTAGTCCCGCCCGAGAAATTCGAAGACGTCAGCAGGGACGGCCGTCCTTTACGACGGGTCTCACGCAGATACAAGGAATTCCAATGGTCAAGGTTATCGCCTCTTCCGTCCGCAAGGGCAATGTTATCGATGTCGACGGCAAGCTCTATGTCGTGCTCACCGCCGAAAACTTTCACCCCGGCAAGGGCACGCCGGTGACGCAGGTCAATATGCGTCGCATCGTGGATGGCGTGAAGGTTTCCGAGCGCTGGCGCACCACCGAGCAGGTCGAGCGCGCCTTCGTCGAGGACGTCAACCACCAGTTCCTCTATGAAGACGGCGAAGGCTTCCACTTCATGAACCCTGACAACTACGACCAAGTCGTGGTTGATGTGGAAACCATGGGTGACCAGAAGGCCTATCTGCAGGAAGGCATGGTCTGCATCCTGTCGATGCATGAAGGCATTGCGCTGGCGATCCAGCTGCCGCGCCACGTGACGCTTGAGATCACCGAGACCGAGCCGGTCGTCAAGGGGCAGACGGCTTCGTCGTCCTACAAGCCGGCGATGCTGTCCAACGGCATCCGCACCATGGTGCCGCCGCATATCGATGCCGGCACCCGCGTCGTCATCGCGACGGAAGACAATTCCTACGTCGAACGCGCTAAGAACTGAGCGTAGTTTAAAGCAAATATCGAAAGCCCAGCGTCGACCCGACGCTGGGCTTTTTGTTTGGCCGAGTTCAGTGAACCTATCGCCAGCGGGGCACAGCGGCCCCGCCGGCGGCTCTCGCCTGGCTGGCAAGCGCCATCAAGGCGCACGGCAGCTCACCGGCCGGCGAGAAGTGGGATGCCGAAATTCGAACCCTTGGGACGTGCGGCGGATGCCTTCATGGCATCGCCCCGTTCGAGCAACATGATCTGCTCCTTCAAATGCAGCTTAATCTTCTTCAAGGCGCGAACCCGGATCCCGTCCGGTTGCGGACGGCGCTGTTCCTCATCGATCTTGGCGGCGACGATCGAGTGGCGGGCTCTCAGGGCTTTGAGCAGTTGCTTCATGGGTGATCTCCTTTCGTGCACAGCTAATATGGAAGCCCGCTTTTAATTATTCCAATTCATTGATATTATGATTTTGATAGTTATTCTCTATGAGGTGGGCTGTGCCGTTTCGCCCCAGCCATCGGCAGTTGGAGTATCTGGTCACCGTAGGAGAGACCGGCCACTTCGGTGAAGCCGCCAAACGCTGTAACGTCTCGCAGCCTACCCTATCTGTGCAGCTTTCGCTTCTGGAGAAGCAACTTGGGGTGACGCTCATCGACCGAATGCCGGGCCAGGTCACGCCGACGCCTGTGGGAGCCGAGATCATTGCGGCGGCAAAGGTGATCCTCAATGGTCTTGATGAGATCAGGGTGCTGGCGACGGGGTCGAAGGCCAATCTCGGAGGCGCGATCAGGCTTGGCGTTGCCCCGTCCTTCGGACCCTATTTCCTTCCCTATCTGCTGCCTCCATTGCACCGGCAATATCCCGAGCTGAAGATCTATATTCGCGAAGACAGGCCGCGGCAGCTGGAAAGAGCCGTGCTGGAAGGCGAGACGGATTGCGGGGTCGGACCAGTCCCCATTCAGGAGCCGGATCTCGTGTCGGAGATCATCTGCCGGGAGCGGATCTTTCTGGGCGTTCCGGCAACGCATCCTCTGGCGGATCGCAAAGCCGTAGAGATGGCCGCGCTAAAAGGGATGCGGTTGATGACACTCGGCCGTGGTCACAGGCTGCTGGACGACGTCCGCAAGCTGTCGGAAATGTCGGGTGCGGTTCTTGCTGAGGACTACGAGGGATCGAGCCTTGATGCTCTGAGGCAGATGGTTTCGATCGAAATGGGATTGTCGCTGTTTCCGGAGCTCTACGTGCGGTCCGAGTTTTCCGAGGATGAGAATATCCGTCTGCTGACGATCTCGGATTGGGCCGGGACGCGCGACATCGCGTTCTTCTGGCGACGGTCTAGTGCGCGGGGCAGTCACTTTGCCGCCCTTGCGAAGCTTGGCGCCGAAGTGGCTAACGGACTCTTCGAGCGAGGTCCGAACGTCGTTGGCTGATCCCCGACCGGTGCCGGGGATCAGAGGTATGGTCAGGCGATGCCACCGAGGCAGATATATTTGATCTCGGTGTAGTCATCGATGCCGTATTTCGAGCCTTCACGGCCGAGGCCGGACTGCTTGATGCCACCGAAGGGGGCAACTTCCGTGGAGATAAGGCCGGTGTTAACGCCGACCATGCCGTATTCAAGAGCTTCGGCAACCCGGAAGATCTTGGCGATATCCTTTGAGTAGAAATAGGATGCGAGGCCGAATTCGGTCGCATTGGCCATTTCGATAACTTCTTCTTCCGTCTCGAACTTGAAGAGAGGGGCCACGGGGCCGAAGGTCTCTTCACTTGCGACCTTCATGTCGGTTGTGACGCCAGTCAGAATCGTCGGCTGGAAGAACAATTCGCCAGCGTCGGCACCGCTGCCGCCGAGTGCAACCTTTGCACCCTTCGATACGGCGTCGGCCACGTGTTCCTTCACCTTCTTCACGGCATTCGCATCAATCAGGGGACCTGTCGTCACGCCTTCGGCAAAGCCGTCGCCGACCTTCAGTTGCGAGACCTTCTCGGCGAGCTTCTTTGCAAACGCGTCGTAGATGCCCGACTGGACGTAGAGACGGTTTGCGCAGACGCAGGTCTGGCCGGCATTGCGGTACTTGGAGATCATTGCACCTTCGACGGCGGCATCGAGATCTGCGTCATCGAAAACGATGAACGGCGCATTGCCGCCGAGCTCCAGGCCGAGCTTCATGATCTGGTCGGCACCCTGGCGCATCAGGATGCGGCCGACATTGGTCGAGCCGGTGAAGGTCAGCTTGCGGACCTTGTCATTGGCGCAGAATTCCTGACCGATCATGGCAGCATCGGTCGAGGTCAGCACCGAGAAGAGACCCGAAGGAAGGCCGGCGCGTTCGGCAAGCAGGGCCAAAGCGAGGGCCGAAAGCGGGGTCTGAGCCGCAGGCTTGGACACCATGGCGCAGCCGACGGCCAGTGCCGGGGCCACCTTGCGGGCCAGCATGGCATTCGGGAAGTTCCATGGCGTGATGGCACCAACCACGCCCACCGGCTGCTTGATGACCATGATCCGCTTGTCAGGCTGGTGGCCGGGGATGGTGTCCCCATAGACGCGCTTTGCTTCTTCGGCGAACCACTCGACATAGGAGGCGCCGTAGAGGATTTCGCCGCGCGCTTCGGCCCAGGGCTTGCCCATTTCCATGGTAAGGATGGTGGCAAGGTCATCGGCATTGGCGACCATCAGGTCATTGAGCTTGCGCAAGATCGCGGCGCGTTCCTTGCCGGTCTTCTTCGCCCAGGCTTTCTGGGCGGAGTGAGCCGCATCGATCGCCTTGGTGACTTCCGTCTTGTTCACGTCCGGAAGCACGGCAATGACTTCGCCCGTCGCCGGGTTCGTCACTTCGAAGGTCTTGCCAGACTGGCTGGTGGCGAGCCAGGCGTTGCCCACCAGCGACTTGTCGGTCGCAAGCGTCGGATCTTTCAGTTTATCCGTCAGAAGATTCGAGATGGTCATGCTTCAGGCTCCCGCTGCAACTTCACGGATCGAGGCCTCGATCAGGTCGAGTGCCTCGTTGAAGACCTCGTCCTGAATGGTGATCGGGGCGAGGAAGCGGATGACGTTGCTGTAGACGCCGCAGGTCAGAAGGATCAGGCCTTTCTCCAGCGCCTTTACACGCACCGCGTTGGTGAAATCCGCATTCGGCTTGTCGGTTCCGGGGACTTTGAACTCGACGGCATTCATGAAGCCGAGGCCGCGGATGTCCATGATCTGGGGAACGTCGGCGCGGATTGCTTCGAGGCGCTGCTTGAGGCGGTTGCCGAGCTGGTTGGCGCGATCGCAGAGCTGCTCGTCTTCGATGACGTCGAGCACGGCGTGGGCGGCGGCGATCGCCAGCGGGTTGCCGGCATAGGTGCCGCCGAGGCCGCCAGGGCCGGGTGCATCCATCAGTTCGGCACGGCCTGTGACAGCCGAAAGCGGGAAGCCGCCGGCGAGGCTCTTTGCCATGGTCGTCAGGTCCGGAACAACGTCATAATGCTCCATCGCGAACATCTTGCCGGTACGGGCAAAACCGGTCTGAACTTCGTCGGCAACGAGCAGGATGCCGTGCTCGTCGCAGAGTTCGCGCAGCGCCTTCATGAGTGCGCGCGGCACGTCGTAGAAGCCACCTTCGCCCTGGACCGGCTCGAGAATGATCGCGGCAACGCGCTTCGGGTCGACATCGGCCTTGAACAGCTTGTCGAGAACGTCGAGCGTGGTCTCGACGTCGATGCCATGCATCTCTAGCGGGAAGGGAACGTGGAAGACGTCGTTCATCATAGGGCCGAAACCGACCTTGTAGGGCACGACCTTGCCGGTGAGTGCCATGCCCATGAAGGTGCGGCCGTGGAAGCCGCCGGTAAAGGCGATGACGGCGGAGCGGCCAGTGGCGCAGCGGGCGATCTTGATCGCGTTTTCGACGGCTTCAGCGCCGGTCGTCGCGAAAATTGTCTTCTTTTCGAAGTTGCCCGGCAGCATCTTGTTGAGGCGTTCGGCAAGCGCGACGTAGTTTTCGTAAGGCACGACCTGGTGGCAGGTGTGGGTGAAGCGGTCGAGCTGCTTCTTGACGGCGTCGACGACCTTCGGGTGACGGTGGCCGGTGTTGAGAACGGCAATGCCCCCGGCGAAGTCGATGTAACGCCGACCTTCGACGTCCCAGATCTCCGAGTTCTCAGCCTTGTCGGCATAGATCTGCGTGGTCATGCCGACGCCGCGGGAAATGGCGTCATTTTTGCGAGCTGAGATTTCGGCGTTCTTCATCGTTTCGTCCTGTGCGAAGGGTTGCCAGCGTGTCCAGAAAGGGTCCGAACATGCTCCTTGCATATTTCCTACATTTTTTCTGTAGACTTGCAATATGCTTTGTCGGCATTATCAACCGTGACTGCGACATTTGATCGAGGGCAGCGTGGACGACATCCGGTTCAAGATTGCGGAGGCGGCAAGAATGGCGGGCGTATCTCCCTCCACATTGCGGCTTTGGGAGAGCCAGGACCTGATCCAGCCCATCCGCACCGCAACGGGGCAGAGGCTCTATGATCGACTTCTGATCGACAGGCTGAAGCGAATTGCTTGGCTCAGGACCGAACGTGGCCTAAATCCTGCAGCCATTCGCGAAACGCTGAAAGATCAGGTTGCCTCAGCCTCTGCCAGTGATGAGGACGGCAGCTACGCAGACGAAGAGGTCGGCGACACCGGCGACATCCGTCCCGGTTCGAAGATCCGTCGGCTGCGGCGCGATGCGGGCAAGACCCTTGAGAGCATCGCCCAGGCGACCGGCGTATCGGTGTCGCAGCTTTCGACCTTTGAGCGCACGTCACAGGGGTTATCGTTTACGGCTCTCCACGAGGTGGCGCGTCATCTCGGTACGACGCTCGCATCGCTCAGTGGCCAGGAAGAGAGCGCAGGTGGCGAATCTCTAATCAGGGAGGGGAAGTGGCCATCCTGGCCCACGACATCCTCCGGCGTCGCTGTTCAGGTGCTGGCCGAAGGGCGCAACCAGATGGAATGCAATCGCTTCCAGTTGGCGCCCGGCGCGTCGAGCGAGGGGGCCTATCAGCATGAGGGGGAAGAGTTCATCCACATGCTGGCCGGCAGCCTGGAGATCATCCTCGATGGTGACAAGTTCTTCGAGCTGCATGCGGGTGATAGCTTCTATTTCGAAAGCCGCAGACCGCATTCCTGGCGCAATATCTCCAGCGGCGAGACCGTGCTCATCTGGATCAATACGCCGGCGACCTTCTGAGGCTCAGATGCAAGAAGCCCGGCCACCGTTTCCGGTGCCGGGCCTCGAAGATGCAGGTCGGGCGCGAGATTACTTGCTGGCGACGACGGTCTTGCCGCCCCAGGCGTAACCGCCGCCGATGGCAACGTTCAGGTTGACGTAGTTGGTTGCCATCTGCTGAACCGCTTGGGCGAGGTTCGCTTGGGCGCTGGCGACGTTGCGCTGTGCATCGAGTACGTCGAGCAGCGAAGATGCGCCGTCACGATAGCTGGCGGTCGCCAGTTGCAGCGCTTCCTGGTAGGAACGGACGGTTGCCGTCAGCGCAGAAACCGTCTGGCGGGTACGGTTGACCGCGACCAACGCGTTTTCGACTTCCTCCACAGCTCCGAGGACCGTTTCCTTCCATGCCAGGTAGGCTTCGCGTGCGGATGCCTTCTGCGCATCAACATTGGCACGGCGCGTGCCGGCGTCGAAGATCGGCAGGTTCAGGCTCGGGCCGAAGCCCCAGCTGCTGCTGGCACCAAACGCATTCGAGGTCGAGATGTAAGCTGGCGTGATCGAGCCGCTGAGCGTGATCGACGGGTAAAGCGCTGCTTCGGCGACGCCGACTTCAGCAACGGCGGATGCGAGCTGGCGCTCTGCCGCACGGATGTCCGGACGGTTGCGGATCAGATCTGCCGGTACGCCGGCGCTGACGCTGCGACGGGCGTAAGGCTGCGGTGCGCCCTTCTGCATGTCGGCGACCAGCGTCGCTGCAGGCAGGCCGAGCAGAACCGCGATGCGGTGCGTCGACTGGCGGAAAGAGGTTTCCAGCCCGGGAATTTCGGCCAGTGTCGAGTTAACCAGACCTTCGGACTGCACGACATCGAGACGAGATGCGGCGCCCGCTTCCAACTGCAGCTGGGTCAGCTGCAGGGTCTCTCTGCGGGATGCGAGGTTCTGCTTCGCGATCGCGATGCGTTCCTGATAGTAGCGCGCGTCGACATAGGCCGAGACGACGCTGGACAGATAGGTGAGGCGAGCAACGTCGGCGCTGGCATAAGCAGCATCGAGGGTTGCCTTGGCGCTTTCCTTCGATCGCTTGTACTGGCCGAACAGGTCCAGAAGCCAGGAGACGCTGATGCTGCCGGAGCTTGTCGAATTCGTCGGGCTGTCCGTAACCAGGGCACCCTTCGCATCACGCCCGGCAGTCTCCTGCGACGCGGATAGGTTGAGCTGCGGGAACGCGCCGGCGTCTGAAGCACGGAAGCTTGCCTCGGCCTGCGAGATCCGCTCTATGGCCTGAAGCACATCAAGGTTTTCTGCCAAACCCTTTTCCACCAAAGAGTTCAACCGCGGATCATTGAAGGCGGTCCACCAGGGGGCCAGGGAAACATCGCCAGCGGCTTTGGTGCTGCCTTCAGAAAACTTGACTGGCAGGGCGGTCTGAGGTGTCTCGTGATCAGGTCCGACGACGCAACCAGAGAGTAGGAGCATTACAAGTGGAGCGGCTGCGCGAATGGATGGCATCACGTTTTCCTGTGTTCGTCCCCGGTCGTCCTTGAGGGCTGTTATAGCACCCTCGCCGAGGACCGCATTGTTCACGCAGGCCAACCCGGCAGCCTACGCAATAGTTGGTTAACATAGTTTGTCAATCTTCACGATGACAGCGAATCTTTCGGTTTTGCACCGCCGGAAAGTCGCCGAACGATGACGAAAAACGACGGTACGAAGAAGATGCCGAGGGCCGTTGCGGTCAACATGCCGCCCAGAACGCCGATACCGATGGAGTTTTGTGCAGCGGAGCCCGCTCCGGTGGCAACTGCCAGCGGAACGACCCCTAGAATGAAGGCCAGCGACGTCATGATAATCGGGCGCAGACGGAGCTTTGCGGCTTCCAGTGTTGCATCAATGACACTCACTCCGACTGCCTGGCGGTCCTTTGCAAACTCCACGATGAGAATAGCATTCTTCGCCGCAAGGCCGATCGTCGTCAGCAACCCGACCTTGAAATAGACGTCGTTGGACTGGCCGAAGAAGGATGCCGCAGCCACCGCGCCGAGCACGCCGACCGGTACCGCCATAATGACGGAGAAGGGAATCGACCAGCTCTCATACAGGGCTGCAAGGCAGAGGAAGACGATCAGAACGGACAGCGCATAGAGCATCGGCGCCTGCGAGCCCGACAGTCGTTCCTGATAGGAAATGCCCTGCCAGGCGACAGTGTAACCACCCTCCATGGCGGATGTCAGCTGTTCCATCGTGTCCATTGCGGTACCGGAACTGACGCCAGCGCCTGCTGCGCCTTCGAGCGAAATTGCCCCCACGCCGTTGAAGCGGCTGAGTGTCGGGGCACCGCTGATCCACTGCGTCTTGATGAAGGAGGAGAAGGGGACCATCTCGCCGTCGGAGTTGCGGGCGTGCCAGTCGTTGATGGCGTCTTCGCGCATGCGATAGGGCGCATCACCCTGGACATAAACCGGCTTCAACTCGCCATTGAGAGTGAAGTCGTTGACGTCACGGCCCGCAAAGATCGTCGACAGCATGCTGTTGACGGTCGCGATATCGAGACCCATGGCGCCCATCTTTTCCTGATCCAGGAGGAACTTCAGCTGGGTTTCTGCGGGCGGGTTGTTCGAGCGCAGCGAGCTGACATTCGGATTGCCGTTGCCTGCCTGAATCAGCGTCTGCGAGGCGGCGGTCAAGGCTTGCGTCCCACGTTTGCCGCTGTCGACGAGATACATCGAGAAGCCGCTGGAATTGCCAAGACCCGGGATCGCAGGGGGCTGAAGCGGGAAGACCTGTGCATCGCGCAGGGTAAAGAAGTAGCCCATGGCGCGTTGAACGATGGCCGACGCAGCCAGTTCAGGCTTGGTGCGCTGATCGAAATCCTTCAGCTTGGCAAAGACCAGAGCATAGTTCTGGCCCGAGCCGACGAAGGAGAAGCCGGAGACGGAAAACACGTCCTGGATCGCGTCCTTCTCTTTCTCAAGATAGTAGTCTTCAATCTTGTAAATGATCTCGCTGGTGCGGGTGACCGCTGCCCCGTTCGGCAACTGCACGATCGTCATCAACACGCCCTGGTCTTCCTGCGGCAGGAAGGAGGTGGGGAGGCGAAGGAAGAACCAGCTCATGCCGCCAATGACCACGGCAAACATCAGCAAGACGCGGAGCGGCCGCTTGAGTAGGTAACCGATCGACGAGACGTAGCCGCCGGTTGCCCGGTCGAAGTTGCGGTTGAACCAGGCTGCGGGGCCCCACTTGGTCTTATGGTGATCGACGGGTTTCAGCATGGTCGCGCAGAGTGCCGGCGTCAGCACGATGGCGACGAGCGCCGACAAAAGCATGGCGGAGACGATGGTGACCGAGAACTGGCGGTAGATGATGCCAGTTGAACCGCCGAAAAAGGCCATAGGAATAAAGACGGCGGTCAAGACGAGCGCGATGCCGACGATCGCGCCGGTGATCTCGCCCATCGACTTTTCGGTCGCCTCAAGTGGCGACAGGCCTTCCTCTGTCATGATGCGTTCGACGTTTTCGACGACGACGATCGCGTCGTCGACGAGCAGCCCGATGGCAAGCACCATGGCAAACATTGTCAGTGTGTTGATCGAATAGCCGGTCAGCGCAAGGATGCCGAAGGTACCCAGAAGCACCACGGGGACGGCGATCATCGGAATGAAGGTCGCTCGCAGGTTCTGCAGGAAGATCAGAAGGACAAAGAAGACCAGGACGATCGCTTCAATCAGCGTGTGCACGACCTTCTCGATCGACAGCTCGACGAAGGGCGTCGTGTCATAGGGGTAGGTGATAACGACGTTTTGCGGCAGGGAAGGCGCAATGGTCGCGAGCTGGGTCTTCACCCGGTCGGCGGTGTCAAGCGCATTCGCGCCGGTCGCCAGGTTCACCGCGAAACCGGTTGCCGGGTTGCGGTTTGAGCGGGTGTTGGTCGAATAGCTTTCCTGGCCGATCTCGATGCGGGCAACATCGCTCAGTCGTACGGTTGCACCATCCGTCTCGGTGCGCAGGATGATCGACTCGAAATCAGACACGGACTGCAACTGGCTCTGTGCGGTTACCGTCACGTTCAGCTGCTGGCCTTCCTCTGCCGGAAGGCTGCCGAGGGCGCCAACGGAGACCTGAGTGTTCTGAGCCTGGATCGCCGACGTGACGTCGGTCGGGGTGAGCTGGAACTTGTTCAGCTTGTAAGGATCGAGCCAGACGCGCATCGCATAGCCGGTGCCGAAGACCTGGATGCTGCCGACGCCTTCCAGACGCTTGATCTGGTCTTCAATCTGGGTCGAGAAGATGTCACCGAGCTGGACGTTCGACCGCGCGCCATCGGTCGAGACGAGGGCACCGACGAGCAAAATGCTGGAGGTCGAGCGGGTCACCGTGAGGCCGTCGGACTGGACGACGTCCGGAAGCTGCGACTGCACGAGTTGCAGCTTGTTCTGCACCTGGACCTGGGCGATGTCCGGATCGACGGAATTGCCGAAGGTCAGGGTGACCGAGGCGGATCCCGTGCTGGAGGACGAGGTCATGTAGGTGAGGTCATCAAGACCTGTCATGCCGTCCTCGATGATCGAGGTGACTGACTTCTCTACGGTCTCGGCGCTTGCACCGGTATAGGTCGCCGAGATGCGCACCGTTGTCGGGGCAATTTCCGGATACTGCGCGATAGACAGCGTGGAGATCGCCAGCGCACCGCCGAGCATGATGATGATCGCGATCACCCAGGCAAAGATCGGGCGACGGATGAAAAATTTGGCCATTGGTTGTTCCCTAACGCCTGTGTTGCCTTGCTATCGCACGCTTATGGCTGTGCGGCAGGGGCGGCATCCGGCGCCGCGGTGACTTCGACCAGTCCCTTTTCATTGACCTTGGCGTCGACCGGCTGAACCGGCGCACCGTCACCAATCCACTGGAAGCCGTCCACGATCAGCTTGTCACCGTCGTTTATGCCCGAGGAAACCAACCAGTTGTTGCCCGAAACCTGGCTCTCCTTGAAGGTCCGTGTTTCGACCTTACTATCCGCCGTCACGAATTTGGCCGAAAGCTCGCCGTTCGGATTGCGTGTCGCGGCGCGCTGAGGAATGAGGTAGCCTTCTTCCGTGCCGACATTGACGGTCGCGCGAACATACATGCCCGGCAGGATCAGATCGTCGGGATTTTCAAAGACAGCACGGATGGAGAAGGTGCCCGTCGTCTGGCTGACCGCCATATCCGACATGTCCAGCTTGCCGACGACCGGATAGTCCATGCCGTCGTCCAGGGTCAGGCGAATGTCCGTGATCCCGTCGTTTTCGCGGTTGATGCGGCCCGCTTTGATCGCTTCCCGCAAACGCAGGAGGTTGACGCTGGATTCCGTCAGTTCGATGTAGATCGGATCGAGACGGCGCAGCGTCATCAACGCGTCCGTCTGGTTGGCCGTCACGACGTTGCCGATCGAGAAATTGGACGCGGTCGTGACGCCTTCGAACGGCGCGCGGATCTCCGTCAGCTTGAGCTCGATATCGGCAGAACGCAGTGCTGCCTTGGCAACGGCGACATCCGCCTCCGCCTGAAGCAGGGTCACGCGGGCGTTTTCAAGCTCCACCTGGGTTGCACCGCTGCCGACAAGCCGCTCCTGACGGGCAAGGTTGGACCTAGCCGTCGGAACGCTCGCTTCTGCCTTCTGCATGCTGGCTTCCGCCTGGGCGAAAGCTGCGGCATATGTGTCGTCCTCAATCTTGTAGAGGAGATCCCCGGCTTTGACTTCGCTGCCCTCGCGGAAGGAAATCTCCTTGATCACACCGCTGACGCGCGGCCGGATCTGGGCAGTCTGAAAGGCTGAAGCACGTCCTGGCAGGGTGGTGGTCAGCGGATAAGCCGCCTTTTTCATCGTCACGACGCTGACCTGTGCCGGCGGACGCTCGCCGCCCTTGCCCCCAGGTCCAGCCGCATTCGCAGACTTGTCATCGCTGCAGCCAGCAAGGGCGCCGATGCAGAGGAGGAGGGCTGAGGCGATTTTGAAGCGTGGCGTCATGAAACTCTCACTGATGCAAGTCTTGGTGGCGTTAAAATCTGAAGCTGGTCACTTGCCGATCAACTGGAAATCAATTCCTCGGCTCGCGGTCATGGGAGGAGAACGGTTGCGCCACGATTAAGTGACGTATGTCAAACTTCATCACTTGGCAAGCGGCGACCGCAGTGCAGCATCAATGAGAGCAACAACTTCACGGCATCGTGTTGCCAATATATCAGCCTTCTCATTGGCGATCATGACAGGATGAATGACACAGGCAAGCGCGTTAAAAGCCGCTTGCGCAAAGCGGGGCACATCGGCGACGAAATAAGTCCCTTCATCGACGCCCGCCTGGATGATCTGCGCGATTGTTTCGATCATGATCTCTTGGAATCGCTCGCCGCAATCCAGTTCCTCGCGCACGGTCACCAGGATCATCTCGAAGATGTAAGGTGCCTCCTCAATCTTCTTGAGGTGCGACTGCATGAGATCATGCGCCAGGGCAAAGAGACGCTGGGAAGCGGGCGCCTTTCCATCCAAAGTCTTCAGAACCTGAAGGGTTTTTTCGATCGATCTCGTGGCGATGGCATCGACCAGGCTGGTTTTGGTACGAAAATGCTTGAAGACGTTCGCCGGCGACATGCCGAGTTCAGCCGCAATATCGGCGATGGTGACGCTGGCATAGCCATGCGATCGAAACAGCGTCTCCGCCGTGTTCAGGATCTCCGCGCGCGTTTCATCCGCCGAACGACGCGGACGCTTGCCCGCAGCGCCGTCTGTGGTGAGAGACAGGTGATCCGAAACATATTCGCGGGACGCTCGATCCATTCCTATGCCTGCTTCTCCTGGAAATAGGGTGCGAGATTGCCGCGTACACGTGCCCAGGGCGTTACGCCGCTATCATCCGGGACGAATTTCTCCCCCGTGATAGCTTCATATGCACTTATATATACATGAGACGTCTGTTCGACCAGTGCGAGCGGGATTTCCGGGATGTCATCCCGATAAGGATCGCAGCGCTCGACGACCCAGGAACGGACGAAATCCTTGTCGAAGCTCTGCGGACGTTCGCCCCGCTCGAAGCTCTGCTGATAGCTGTCTGCAATCCAGTAGCGGCTGCTGTCAGGTGTGTGGATTTCGTCAGCGAGAATGATCGTACCATTCTCGTCCGTGCCGAACTCGTACTTGGTGTCGACAAGGATGAGACCCCGTTCGGCTGCTAGCTTCTGGCCACGGGCAAAGAGCGCCAGCGCATAGGTCGAGAGCGTCTGCCACTGCTCAGCCGTCAGGAGTTTCTTCGAGATGATTTCGTCCGGCGTCAGAGGCTCATCATGGCCGCCGTCGAATTCCTTGCTGGTCGGCGTGATAATAGCTTCCGGCAGTTTTTCGTTGTCGCGCAGACCGTCCGGCAGAGTGATGCCGTACATGCGGCGCTCACCTTTCTTATAGAGAGTGAGGATCGACGTCCCGGTGGTGCCGGCGAGATAGCCGCGCACGACGATTTCCACGGGAAGGATATCGAGCCGCTTGCCAACCACGACATTGGGGTCCGGATAGGCCACGACATGATTGGGGCAGATGTCCTTCGTCTGCTCGAACCAGAAGCGGGCGGTCTGGGTGAGAACCTGACCTTTATAAGGGATGCATGTCAGGATCCGGTCGAAAGCGCTTAAGCGGTCGGTCGAGATGATGATGCGCGTGCCGTCGGGCAGGTCATAGTTTTCTCTGACCTTGCCGCGATAGTAGTTCGGCAGTTCCGGATAATGGGCTTCGGAGAGGATGCGCATCGGAAACTACCTCGCTCTTTCTTTATGCAGCAGTTCGTCAGAAGCCGTTTGCGGCCTCGGTCGTCTTCGCGGTAGCGCAAAGCTCATTCTCTTTCAAAGAAAAAGCGCATGGCGGGGCCATGCGCTCTCCAAAAGTCGTCGATCGATCTGCGCTTATGTGGCTGACCGATGAAGGCGGGTGGTGAAGAAGGCATTGTCGGTCGTCTTGCGCCAGGATTTTGCCGCGGCAAGCACGGCGAGATCCACGAGAGGCTCGACGATAATGACAGACATATAGGCCATGGCGAATGTCGCGATATTGGCGACGTTCGAGGCCTCAAAGCCGTGACCGTAGAACGCCCAGAAGGCGACCCAGGCGACGATGCCGCCCTGATACGCTGTCGAGAGGAGCAGAGCCTGGCGATAACCGACATCAACATAAGCCGTCTTTGCCGGAATCAGATGTTCGGCAAGCTTCGACAATGCGAAGAGCGGCACGAGCAGCGTCGTGACGTTCATGCCGTATTGGGGCAGGTCAAAGGGCGCGAAAAACAGGCCCTGCAGCAGCAGCCCGAGCGCCAGGCCGATCGAGGCAGCGCCGGCACCGAAGATCAGGAAGAGGGTTGAGCCGAGGATAAGGTGCACTTCGGATACGCCGACCGGATGGTGCGGCAGGATCTCGAAAAAGGAGAAGACGAGAGCTGTGGTCGCCAGGCTGCGACCGGCCAGGGTCGCAATGCTCGTGTCCTTTCGCAAGGTCTCCGATACCATCTTGCCGACCAGCCCGAAGGAGAGGGCGGCGGTAGCATAGCTGAGTGCGATTTTTGCGCCGTCGACGACGCCGGGTTCAATATGCATGTCACAAGTCCTTTCGTCCGCGCCCACCGCGCGGGAAGAGTGATTGCCGCGGATGCGGCGCCAAGCGATGGCAGGTCTCCTGGCTCACGGGTCAGGGCTTCAGTCCGCCTTATCGGCACATTGCCAATGGCATGTCGGACGTCGCTCGCCGTTCACAGTTGCGGGGGCAGCCACGGCTTCGACCCCTGATGGGTAGTCCTCACCGTATTCCCTCTTCGTCCACCCTTTCGGATTGTCGGGGCGGAACCATCACACCTTTATGTGTAGGGCGATCCACTTGTTCATGTCCAGCCGCGTGCGACCAGCGACCACCGCAAAGCGCCGCGGAATTGTCGAAAGCCAATTTGACGCATTGAAGGGGGATGGCCGGTACCGATAGACGCAATGGCATGACAGGATCAGGAATGGAGTGTCCGCAATGATCGCAAGAATGATCTACCACGTGCCGGTGTTTGGCTGGATGTTGAAAGAAGCCGTACGGGGGCCGACGACGGCAAAGGTGCTGTTCATCGTCAACCTGCTGCTCTTGTGGCTGCTGGCGATCGTGACATTCGGCTATCCCGCCATCATCCTGCCGGCCCTGACGGCGGTACCCGTGATGTTCGTGCTGCTGATCCTCATCACCAAGGGATGAGCATCGAAGCAGGCTTGGGAGACCAGACGACGACCCAGGAGCTCCAAAGGGCGCCCAGACCGCATGAGCGATCGACTTGAACCGGGGCCTTTAAGCAGGCGTTATCTCTTCCTATATCGTCACAGATGGAAAAGACGGCCGGTGATGCGGCTTTGTGCAGACTGCATCATAAAGCGCCAGTTTTTTCTCAGTAAAATCAGCAACTTGGAAAAAACGACAGTTTTTTGACAATTGGCTGTTGACGGCAAAAGGGAGTGGCCGTATAAGCCGCTTCACCGAACGAGAGGGCGGCGCCAACGAGGCGAGCGGCGCTCTGGTTCAGCGAGAAAACCTCTTCGAAATTGGCTGAGATGCTGATTGGTTGCCGGGCCCAACGGTTTGGCGGGATGGTTTTTTGACGGGGATTGTATCTCGTCTGTTTTTTGACAATTGAAGATAGAAGAAAGAGAAACGTGGGCGGCGGTCTTGCGTAGATGGCACAGCGATGTGTTGTCTTAGAAGACAAGAT
>NZ_LMJE01000009.1:189831-425541 GCF_001429245.1 Rhizobium sp. Root274 | reverse complement strand
TTATCCGGTTGGCGGCATCCGACCGCCAAACCTTCGTTCCATCCCCACGTCCGGAGGGAGACCGTTGCAGCGGGCCGGGGTCTTGCACCTGCGACAGCACTTAACCCCGGCGCCGGCCCCGCCTCGCCTGACATCGCATCGTCAGGTGTATCCGAGGGCGGGACAGCGACAAGTTTACGACGGCGGAAATGGTGGGGGATGAAAAAACATGTCAGGGTTTGATTTTGTTGGGAAATGTTTGGAATTCATCCCCCTTTTTTGGGCGATTTGCGGCTCGCGGGGCCCTATCTCTCCCTTGCGGGGGAGAAAGCGAAATCGAGGAATCGGCCCGATCAGGGCCAAACCTCAGATTTTGCAAGAGAGGGGCTCGGTCAGGTCAGTGCCAACGGAACCGTGCCCCTCTCCAGGAAAATCTGAAGTTTAGGCGGCTTGCGCGCGCCTAAGCCTTCGATTTTCCGTCCTCCCCCGCAAGGGGGGAGGTGGGGGCGTCCGTCATCACTCAACGCAGGCAGATGCCGCGTGTATTCTCATCTGAGGCCGGCGTTATGCCTCATCGAATCATCCAAGGACAAGGATTCGTATATTTTTGATCAATAAATTTCGTCATCATCAGGTTCGTAATGGTCTTGGTCTTTTTCATAATATTCGTCATCAATTCTTCTCTTTATATTTGATAAGTTTTCCTCTGAAGATAAGGCCTCAAACATTTTCATTTCCTCAGGATCGTCTGCTGGGTCGTAGAATGTCCATCGGACATTTTTCTGGCTCATGATCTTTTCGACGTCTTCTATGATCATGAGGTGCCTTACTAAACCGAAGATGTTCGTTCTAAAATTATACTCTCTAGCTTTCTCCACGAAATTTTCGGGAATCAACTGGCTTAATTGTGAAATCTTAGTAATTCCGAATCCCGCTAGTTCAGTGACAAGCTCAGAAACTTGAGCGTGGACATTTTCAGATATGTCTTCCAGCGGATACCTATTCTTCTCAGCCCAATTCTGAATAAATTCGGTTAAGCTTATTGAGTTTATATCAATGTCTAAATTCCCAGCATTGTAACTTCGATTCACGCTCTTCGTGTATTCATCAATCTCGCTAGCCAACTCGCTGAAGCCTTTGTCCGCAATTTCTAGCAGACCTGCGTGAAGATAGAGGCGGCGTTGAATGCTGCTCGGGAGTTGGCCGCGGAATTTGTATGATCTGTCATGAGCTAGCTCGGCCCAAGCGTGTTGAAGCACGGTTCTGATTTGGATCTCAAACTTCAGATTATCTAAGCCCTCAAACTCTGGAAGCGCAGATCTCTGCTTGCCTATGTCGCATACAAAGTGAACGGACCTGTATCCAACTTGATCTAACGACAGCTTGTCGTCTTTGTTGCTGCTGTGCAATTTGTCGACAAAGAAAGACTGGTTGATTATGTCTGATACAAGATCAATATCCGACTCAACAAACAATATTATCCTTATTCCCGAGATGTCTGTAATTTGGCTTTTTGGGTCTTTATAGTTTTTTCGTTTTATTTTTTCTATAATACATTCTTTTGTTTTTGTTCTTCCAGAAACTGAGAGATATTCTATATTGTTTTGTTCAATTAGATTCTTGATTATGCTTTCTATAGAGATAGTGAGGCGTCTGAATTTAGGAAGTAAATCGTCAATCTCGCGTTCAAAATCCATTATCCGCGCCGCTCCAACTATAGATTGCACCGTCTTGTACTGCAACGCATAGGCGCTTCTAATATTGGGCGCAAGATGCGCTGCGCCGTTTTTCAGTGCGTTGCCTAACCGACCGGGTGTGCTGGCGCCCGAAATTGTGTCAGTGTATCCAAAGCTCTGACTTGGGACCAGCGATCTAGCGTGCTCCAAGCTCGGAGTGCCGATGTTGCTGGCATTGTTGCCTGGCTGATTCGTTTATGCCCTCGCAAGGCCGGCGCCGCAGCTAGGTTAACCGCACCACCACACCAATCCCACCGCCAAGGCAACCGTAATACCCCGCACCAGCCATCGCACGCTGCGAGAACGGCTGTGCCAGCCAGCGGTCATGTAACTGAGAAGATCAGAGAGCAGTCTTTGCCAGGTCTTGGATTTAGTCCGTTGAAGGCGTGCGTCGAGCGTGCAGTCTGCCCGTCCCTTACCCTCCCCTAAGGGGGGAGGGGATGCCCCTCATCCGCCCTTCGGGCACCTTCTCCCCGCAAGCGGGGAGAAGGAGGGGTCACCGCCCCGGTCGCCCCGTTTTGCCCTTCGTCCTTGCCTTGCGCTTGCCGTCAGACGGGTCCTCGTAGGAGCCGGCGCCGGAGCGGGCGCGGATGATGGGGCGGGGGGCGTCGGGATTCCCCTCCCCAACCCTCCCTACAGGGGGGAGGGAACTGGTTGTGCCTGCCGGCTTCTCCGGCAGCTTGCCGGTGACCGGTTTTTCGGTGCGGCCGACGGTCATTTCGTCGAGGGTGTTCTTGCGGAAATAGGAGCCTTCCGGGCCGGATTTCGGCATCGGCACGGCGCCGTCGGTGCCGGGGCCCATGTCGTCGATATGGGGTTTGGAGAAATAGCTGCCCTTGCCCTCGGGGGCGCCGGATTTGTTGCGGCCGGAGGGGGAGATGCGGGGTTGGTCGGCGTCGCCGGTTGTGGGTCCTCGGGTCAAGCCCGAGGATGACGACGGAGGGGGCGGCGCCTGTTTCCCTCTCGCGCCTTCCACCGCCTTCGCCTCCTGCCTGGCCATCGGGTCGTCCATGGTGGCGAGTTCGGCGGCTTTGAGGCGTTTGATTTCGTCGCGCAGGCGCGCGGCTTTTTCGAAGTCGAGGTCGGCGGCGGCGTCGCGCATGGACTTTTCCAGCGCGTTGAGATGGGCCTGGAGGTTGTTGCCGACGAGGTGGCCGCCATCGGCGAAACCCTTGCCGCCTGTGGCGCCGGAGATGTCGGCGCGGACGTGGTCGCGTTCGTAGACCGAGTCGAGGATGTCGGAGATGCGGGCCTTGACGGATTCGGGCGTGATGCCGTGTTCGATGTTGTAGGCCATCTGCTTTTCGCGGCGGCGGGAGGTTTCGTCCATGGCGCGCTGCATGGAGCCGGTGATCTGGTCGGCATAGAGGATGACCTTGCCGTCGACGTTTCGCGCGGCGCGGCCGATGGTCTGGACCAGCGAGGTTTCGGAGCGGAGGAAGCCTTCCTTGTCGGCATCGAGGATGGCGACGAAGCCGCATTCGGGGATGTCGAGGCCTTCGCGCAAGAGGTTGATGCCGACCAAGACATCGAAGGCGCCGAGGCGCAGATCGCGGATGATCTCGATGCGCTCCAGCGTGTCGATGTCACTGTGCATATAGCGGACGCGCACGCCCTGTTCATGCAGGTATTCGGTGAGGTCCTCGGCCATGCGCTTGGTGAGGACGGTGACGAGTGTGCGGTAGCCCTTTTGCGCGGTCTCGCGGATTTCGCCGAGCACGTCGTCGACCTGGGACTTGGCCGGGCGGATTTCGACCGGCGGGTCGATGAGGCCGGTGGGTCGGATGACCTGTTCGGCGAAGACGCCGCCGGATTCTTCCATTTCCCAGCTGCCGGGGGTGGCGGAGACGGCGATGGTCTGGGGGCGCATGGCGTCCCATTCCTCGAAGCGCAGCGGGCGGTTGTCCATGCAAGAGGGCAGGCGGAAGCCGTATTCGGCCAGCGTCGCCTTGCGGCGGAAGTCGCCCCGGTACATGCCGCCAATCTGGGAGACGGAGACGTGGCTTTCGTCGATGAAGAGCAGCGCGTTGTCGGGGATGTATTCGAACAGCGTCGGTGGCGGCTCGCCGGGTTTGCGGCCGGTGAGGTAACGCGAATAGTTCTCGATGCCGGCGCAGGAGCCGGTGGCTTCGAGCATTTCGATGTCGTAGCGGGTGCGCTGTTCCAGGCGCTGGGCTTCCAGAAGGCGGCCGCCTTTCTCGAGCTCGGCGAGGCGCATCTTCAGCTCCGCCTTGATCGACTGGATGGCGCCGTTCAAGGCCGGGCGCGGCGTGACATAGTGGCTGTTGGCGTAGATTTTTACCGACTTCATGTCGCCGGTCTTCTTGCCGGTGAGCGGGTCGAATTCGGTGATGCTCTCGATTTCGTCGCCGAACAGCGTGATGCGCCAGGCGGCATCCTCCAGGTGGGCGGGGAAGAGTTCGATCGTGTCGCCACGGACGCGGAAGGAGCCGCGGACGAAGTTGATGTCCTGGCGCTTGTATTGCTGGGCGACGAGGTCGGCCAAGAGCTGGCGCTGGTCGATGCGGTCGCCGACCGACATCTGGAAGGTCATGGCGGTGTAGGTTTCGACCGAGCCGATACCATAGATGCAGGAGACGGAGGCGACGATGATGCAGTCGTCGCGCTCGAGGATGGCGCGGGTGGCGGCGTGGCGCATGCGGTCGATCTGTTCGTTGATCGACGATTCCTTCTCGATGAAGGTATCCGAGCGCGGCACATAGGCTTCCGGCTGGTAGTAGTCGTAATAGGAGACGAAATATTCGACCGCGTTGTCGGGGAAGAAGTTCTTGAACTCGGAATAGAGCTGGGCAGCGAGCGTCTTGTTCGGCGCGAGGATGACGGCCGGGCGCTGGGTCGCCTCGATCACCTTGGCCATCGTAAAAGTCTTGCCCGAGCCGGTGACGCCGAGCAGGACCTGGGTGCGATCGTCATTCTTGAGGCCCTCGACGAGGTCCTTGATGGCGGTCGGCTGGTCGCCGGCGGGTTCGAAGTCCGACGCCATGCGGATCTTGACGCCGCCCTCGGACTTTTGCGGGCGGGCCGGGCGGTGCGGCATCCACAGCTCGCCGTTCTTGAACAGCGGATTGCCGCTTTCGATCAGCTTGGACAAGGCGTCGACGGTGGCGGTGACGGCGCCGGGAGCCAGGGATTCGGCTTCCTCGAGGGATACGTCCATGCCGGCGATCGGGTTAAGGCCGGCGGCGGCGCGGGTCTTGGGATCCGAGGAGGCGCCGATCGAGACGCCGCGGGAAGTTTTTTGCGCGGTGGTGTTCTTGGCAGTCGTGGGCTTAGTTTTCTCCAGCGCCACCTTCTCCGCATGGCGGCGGGCTTCGACCTCGATCTTCTTGCGGTGCTTGCCGGCCTTGGAGGCAAGCTCGCGCTGGCTCTCGACCGTCGAAGCCTCGGCTTCGGCCTCCAACTGCTTCACCCAGTCGGCGACCGAACCGGAGAGCGGCGCGCCTTCGAAGGGCGCTTGCGGGGCTTCCTCGAAACCGGTCGAGGGGGCGGAGGATTTGGGAGATTTTGCCATGGCCGGAATATGGAGAAGCAGGCCGACAAAGGGAAGGGGCGGGGCGGGGAAATCAGAACGAAAACGCAACGGGGAGGCGGGCTGTTGCCATGGTGGTGGCAGGAGGGTGTGGGCCGGGTGGAACAGCGATGCGTTGCAAAGTGCGGTAGGGTGATCGATAGTGGTTGTGCAACTTAGGGGGCAAGCCGATCAGTTCCGTTCACTCCGCCGCGCAGGAGCCAGCATCTTCGGGACCCGACTGGTCCGAGATTGCCTCAATTGTGCGTTCTCACAATGGCCGGCGCGGCGCTCGACTGAGGAAACTGGGGAACGTGCAGGTCTTCGGCCTTGTCTCTCTCTTGGCGATCATCTTCATCGGGATGTGGATCAGCTTTCAGCGATCCCATGAGTTGTTTTTGGCTGTATCGCTTGGTGTGGCGTTCCTCGTATTGACGTCGCTCGGCTTGATCACAGTGTCGAAGCAGCGCCGGATGCAGACCGACTTCTACCTTGCGATCTTGCCTTTGCTTCTGCCGACGGTGGAGAAATGGTCGATCATGGCGAGAAGACCCGCGCCGCAGATCGCGCGCATGCCGGGTCACTACTTCGTTCCGCGCAATGAGATTGTCTGCGATTTTCACATCGAGGGCACGCGTGGTGGCGTTCCCTTCTCGGTGACGCAGGCGGTGCTTAGCCGTTCAGCGGACGGATTCGACGATACAACATTTTGCGGCCTGATCATCTGGACCCATCTTTCCAGTGCGTTCTCCGGCGACTTCGCCGCGCTGCGACGGCCCGAACATCAACGTTCGCTCTGGCGCGGAACGGTCCTGCCTGAAAGACTCTTGTGCATTGAAAACACCACGCATCTCGGCCGATGGGCCTACGACTTCGTTACCACCGATCGTGACGCTGCCAGCCTGCGATTGGCGGGAATGGTCAGCGCAGTCGAAGCTCTGCTGGTCCTGAAGCTGGAAGATTTGCCGCAAGTCGCAATCAGAGGCTCGGACGCCTTCGCACTGCTGCCGTCGCAACGCTTCGGTTGGGATGGCGACCAGCCGGTTCACGAGTTGGATATCGACCGACATATCAGACCCTTCGAGCGCACGCTCTCGAGCCTTCTTGAGACCATAGACGGCCTAAGACGGATCTAGACTGGCTGCCCTTACGAAGACGCCATCAGTCGATCTACTTCTTCACGCCACCGACAGGTGCGCCGTCTTGCGCTTGCGTTTGACGGTCGTGGGCTGGTGTTCGGCGATCCAGGTGGAGAGCGCCTTGGGGGGCATGGGGCGGGCAAAGAGGTAGCCTTGTGCCATGGTGCAACCGAGGCGGGCGAGGACCGCGGCGTCTTCCTGGGTTTCGACGCCTTCGACGACGATGTCGAGGCCGAGCGACTGGCCGAGGCTGACCATAGCGGTGACGAGCTTCTGGTTGGTTTCGCTGCGGGCGACGTCCTTGACGAAGCTGCGGTCGATCTTCAGCCGGTCGACCTTCAGGCTGATCAGGTTGGCGAGCGAGGAATGGCCCATGCCGAAATCGTCGACGGCGAGCTTGTAGCCGGCTTCCTCCAGCCGCTTCAGTTGGGCGTCGGCAAGGGCGGGGTCGAGGATGGCTTCCTCGGTAATTTCGATCTCCAGCGCTGATGGGGAAACCGCGTGAATGGCGGTGACTTCCTCCAGCATGTCGGCGACGGAATAAAGGGCGAATTCGCGTGGCGAGACATTGAGGGCGACGGTCGCGCCGTCGAGGCCCAGTTCCGGCAGCTGGCGCGCGAGGATGCAGGCGTCGGCGGCGATGCGGGCGGTCAGGTGCTCCGACAGATGCATGGCCTGGGCGGCGTTGACGATGTCAGGCGGCGCAATGAAACCGAGCTGCGGATGGTGCCAGCGGACCAGAGCTTCGAAGCCGGTGATGCGGCGGGAGGTGAGGTCGAGCTGCGGCTGAAACCAGGCGCCGAGAGCGCCGGTTTCGATCGCGGCTCCCAAGTCCTGCTCGATCAGGCGCTTGCGCTCGGCATTGCGGCGCAGTTCGGGATCGAATTCGCCAAGCTTGCGGCGGTCGCCGCGCTTGGCTTCGTAAAGGGCCATGTCGGCACTGACGAGCAGTTCTTCTGCGGTTGCCGCATGGTCGGGATAGGCGGCCAAGCCGACGCTGAGGCCGACCGTGGCGCGGTGTTTGCCAAAATTGATCGGCTTGCGGCTCTCTTCGAGCACACGGGCAGCATGGCTCCTTGCGCGCCGGATCGCGTTCTGGCCGGAGACAATGACCGCGAATTCGTCGCCGCCGAGGCGGGCGATCAGGCTGTCGTCGTCAACGATCTTCTCCAGCCGCGCGCCCATCTCGCGCAGGAGCGCGTCGCCCGCACTGTGGCCGAGCGTGTCGTTGATCGCCTGAAAACGTTCGACGTCGAAGATCAGCAGCGCCACGGTCTCGCCGATTACGGCGGCGCGGGCGATGTCGCCATGCAGGCGACCGTGGAAGAACATGCGATTCGCCAGTCCCGTCAGCATGTCCCGGTTCGCCAAGGCTTCCAGGCGGGTGTTCTGGCGCAGGATGTCACTGTTGGCCCGAGTGAGGCTGTCGGCGAGAGCGGTCGCTTCATGGCGGGCGATCTGGCTGTTGATGAAAATGTGCTGGGCCCAGATGCTGCGGCGGATGAAGACGGTGATCAGCAGCGTGAGGCAGGCGCCAATGAGCAAATCATTCGGTTCGCCGTGACGCAGCAGGCTGACGATCAGCGCGCACAGAATGGGCACGGCATAAGCGAGCGCCAGAGGCGTGTAGCCGATCTGCTTGACGATCGAACCGGTGGCCATGCCACCCATGATGATCATCAGCGGTGTGTGCTGGCCGAGAGGTGCGAAGTCGGGCAAGACGAACGGGAGCGCCGCCCAGGACAAGCCGAGGGCGAGGGCGCCGAATGACAGGATGCCGAGGGATCGCTTCGGATCCGACTGGTTGAGACCCTTACGCATGAGGTCCCGCATCAGCCAGGAACGCGCTGCAATAATCACCAGCGAGACGGCGAACCAGGCAACGACTGGCCAGCCCAAACCACCGTCAAGGTGGAGGATCAGCATGACGAAGGCGAGGCAGATGCCGTTGTAGAGGAGGGTGGAGCGATGGCCGCGCTGGATGTCCGCCACCTGCGCTTGCAGGACCGCCAAGGGAAATTCGCCAGTTCGGCTTCGTCGAAAATCCATACTCAAACGCCCAACCTAATCGCAATAATTGAGCAATAACAGCAGTGTTTTAACGGCCAGTTACAGCTTGGTCCGGTATTTTGCTAAAAATAACGGACCAATTCTTGGGGCGGTCAATTTCCTCCTTTTTGTGCTGCCGACCATTTGTGGTTGTTCGTGGCTCCGGACAAACGAGAGCTCTCCTCGCTGATGGGTTGCGTCAACGGTGGTCGCTCGACGACACAGGCAAAACATGCGGTCCTGCTTGGCCCGCCTTGCAAAAACCGCGATGATGGAACCAGACTCGGCAAGTGCCGTTTTCTCGTGTCTTCACTCCCGCCCCGGTGTTTCCATGCCCACATTTTCCCCCGCTGCCCTTTGGCCCATCCTGCTACTCTCCGCCTCCAATATCTTCATGACCTTCGCCTGGTACGGCCATCTCAAATACAAAACGTCGGCGCTCTGGATTGCCATCGTCGCCAGCTGGGGCATTGCCTTCTTCGAATATTGTCTGGCGGTTCCGGCCAACCGCATCGGATCCGAGGTTTATTCCGCCGCGCAGCTGAAGACGATGCAGGAAGTGATCACGCTGATCGTGTTTTCCGGTTTCTCGGTCTTCTTCCTGAAGGAGAGCCTGACGATCAACCACGCCATCGGCTTTGCGCTGATCGCGGCCGGGGCTGCCTTCGTCTTCCGGGGGTGATGGCTGCGGTGCCGGCCGGGCCGTTTGCGGCTCCTGCAGCTCCGGTTCCCTTGGGTGATGCTGGCTTGCGTGTAATGTCTGGTTGAAATGACTTATGAAGGAAGAGACCCTGGCTGATCTCTTCCCAGTCAGAGGTGTGAGAATTGACCCTTCTTCCCGATCTTGTGGAGATCCGCTCTCTCGAACAGGCCCTGCACCGTCCCGAAATACGGCGGTCGAGGATCGAGTTAGAAGGCCTGCTGGCCGAGGGATTTCTTGAGATTGGTGCCTCTGGCCGCGCCTACGACAGGGAGGCGATCATCACGCTGCTCCTCGAGGAAGAGGATGATAGCAGCGGAGAGCTTCAAACCACGAATTACGCCTTGAGGCCGATTTCGAAAAACGCGGTGCTTTTGACCTACGAGGCTACCCGCGTTTATCGCGATGGCTCCACGCGGTCGACCCTGCGAAGCTCGATCTGGACGCATGACGGAACGAAATGGCAGATGCTGTTTCACCAGGGAACCGTGAGAGCGCAGGCCTGCTAAGACCTCGCCCGGCTCAGAGCGCTGGCACGGGTGTCGGCTTGCCTTCGGCATCGAGCGCGACCATGACGAAGGTCGCTTCGGTCACCTTTTCCATCACATGCGTCAGATAACGCTGCGCCCAGGTTTCGACCTTCAGCGTCATGGAGCTGCGACCGACATGGCTGATGTCGGTATAGACGCAGAGCGTATCGCCGATCTTCACCGGCAGCGCGAAGGCCATTTCCTGGACCGCTTTCGTGACCACGCGGCCGCGGGCGCGTTCGGCCGAGCGGATGCCGCAGGCCAAGTCCATTTGCGCCATGACCCAGCCGCCGAAGATGTCGCCTGCGGCATTGGCGTCGGCCGGCATGGCGAGTGTGCGCAAGGTGAGTTCACCTTTCGGAGCGGCGGTAGTGGAGAGGGTCATTGTGTGTTCGAATCCTGTATCGTGTTTGCATCCCGGAGGAGAGACCGCGCTATCAAACGGTGCAAACTGTCAATATTCATCCATCACTTTAAACCCCTCAGAATTCACAGTCACAAATTTAGAAAAACAGAAGGCGCAAATATAACACTTTAAGCAATTTTGACGCAAAGTCCGAGGTCCAGATGAAATCCATATCCCTGTCGATTCGACTCTATGCTCTCGTTGCCATTGCCTTGAGCGTTCTCGTTGCCACGCTGACCTACAGCCTGTTCAATGCCTATGATGCTTTGACCCATGAGCGGCGGGCGGGGCTGGCGCAGATCAACGACAATGCTATCGCCATCTTCAACAAATACTACAAGATGGAGCAGGAGGGCAGCCTGACCCGCGCGGAGGCGCAGGAAAGGGCGAAGGATGTCGTCTCGGCCATGCGCTATGCGCCCGACGGCTATCTGTGGATCAACGATATGCAGCCGGCGATGGTGATGCACCCGATCAAGCCGGAACTGAACGGCAAGGATCTAAGCCAGAACAAGGATCCGAACGGCAAGCACCTCTTCGTCGAATTCGTCAATGTGGTGAAGGCCAACAAGGAAGGTTTCGTCGACTATTTCTGGCCGAAGCCGGGTTTCGAGGCGCCGGTCGAGAAGTTCAGCCATGTCATCGGTTTCGAACCCTGGGGCTGGATCGTCGGCACCGGTGTCTATTCGGATGACCTTGCGGCGCTGTTTCGTCAGACGGCGACCGAATATGCCGTCATCATCGGGGTTGCCATCCTGGCCATCCTGTTTTGTGCGGCCATGGTGGTGCGCAGCGTGGTGCAGCCGATCAACCGGCTGAAGACTGCGATGAGCGACATCGCCGGCGAACGCGTTGATACCGCAATCACCGATACCGAGCGCGGCGACGAGATCGGCGGCATGGCGCAGACGCTGCAGGTGCTGCGCGACAGCGTGCGCGACCGGATCGAGATGCGCGAGCGGGAGGCCGTGCAGCAGGACAGCCTGAACGGCGAGCGGGCGCGCAACGAGACGCAGTTGCGGACAGCGGCAGAGCGTCAGTCCCAGGCGATCGATGCCATCGGCGCGGCTCTGGAGCAGCTGGCTGACGGCGATCTGACGGTGCAGATCGGAGCGATCGGCGCTGATTATGAAAAGCTGCGGGGCGACTTCAACCGGGCGGTTCAGTCTCTCGGCGGTGTGCTCGTGTCGATCAACCAGAGCAGTGACGTCGTGACATCGAGTGCCGGTCATATCAGCGAGGCGACTAACAACCTGTCGCGGCGCACCGAGCAGCAGG
Source organism: Rhizobium sp. Root274 (assembly GCF_001429245.1). Lineage (GTDB taxonomy): Bacteria > Pseudomonadota > Alphaproteobacteria > Rhizobiales > Rhizobiaceae > Allorhizobium. The sequence continues at coordinate 414,195 of NZ_LMJE01000009.1, read as the reverse complement.
CGGCCGCACTTGAGGAAACGGCGGCGGCTCTCGACGAGATCACGGCCACGGTGCGGACGGCGGCCGAGCGGGCCAACGAGGCACGCCAGATGGTGGCGGAGACGAAGAGCAGCGCCAACCGATCCGGCGAGATCGTGCGCAATGCGGTCGACGCCATGGGGCGGATCGAGGGCTCGTCGCAGAAGATCAGCCAGATCATCAGCGTAATCGACGAGATCGCCTTCCAGACGAACCTTCTGGCGCTCAATGCCGGGGTCGAGGCGGCGCGGGCGGGCGAAGCGGGTCGTGGCTTTGCCGTGGTGGCACAGGAGGTGCGGGAACTGGCGCAGCGCTCCGCCAATGCGGCCAAGGAGATCAAGGTACTGATCAGCGCATCGGCGCATGAGGTCGATACCGGCGTCGGGCTGGTGCGGGCGACCGGGGAGGCGCTTTTGGAGATCGAGCAGCTGGTCAACCGGGTGAACGACAGCGTCGACACGATTGCGACGGCGGCGAAAGAGCAGGCGACGGGACTTGCCGAGATCAACACCTCCGTCAACCACATGGACCAGATGACGCAGCAGAACGCCGCCATGGTGGAAGAGACCTCGGCGGCCGGGCAATCGCTGGCGGAAGAGAGCCACAAGCTGCGCCAGCTTTTGTCGCGGCTGAGGGTGAATGCCGGCGAGGCGGCGCGGCGGGCCGCCTGAGGCAGACGGGATTTGCACTTGGAACGGGGCCGGCGTAGCGATCAGCCGGCCCTTTTTGCTGCGCCACGGGCTGCTATCTGCCGTTCATGGCGCGTTAAGCCGGGCTGTATTATGCTGCCTTTAGTTGTCCCATAGCGGGCCATCGAGGGTGAAATGAGTTTTGTGTTTTCGTCCCTTGGCTGCCGTCTGACGGCGGTCGCCGTTCTGGCCTTGTCCACTGCCGGCTGTTCCGGCAGCGACCGCATTCCGCTTGCCGATATCGGCGGGCCGCAAAAGGGCGATGTGCTTATTGGCCGCGTCGAAAAGCGTGACGGACGGGTGCTGGTTGGCCGGGTGGGCGCGGTTTCGTCCGAGGCGGTTGCCTATGCGCCGCCTGCCACGGCTGCCAATGGCGGAAGTGCCGGGATCGATTATCTCAATACACCCAATCTGGCTGCGGTGGCACCTGCACAGTCGGAGATTTCTGCGGCGCCTCAGAGCCAGACGGCGATGGCGATCCCTGAAGGCGGCGTCAATATCGACGGAGAATTGGGTGTGGACCAAGCCTCAAGCGATGTTGCCTCGGCTGACCTGTCTTCCGGCGATGCCGTGGCGGATGGGTACCGCGAGACGGAGGGCGTGCAGCCGCAGATTGTGACGCAAGGCGGAGCGATGGCGATGGCCGAGGGCCAGACGAGTCAGCCCGTGGTCGATGGGATCGGCTTCGATGAGCCGACGGAGATCGTGACGGGACCGAGCGGTGCGGCTGCAGGGACGGTGCAGGTGGCCGATGCGGTGCCGGAGGAGAGCGGGATCCTGCCGCTTTCGGTCGACAGCGGCACTTCCGGCATGAATGATCCCGCTCCGGTGTCGAGCCGGCGGGTGGCAGCGGCGCAGGCGCCGGCGCGTTCGCCAGCGGGCAAGGATTGTTCGCTCTATCTGGACAAGCGGAATTGTCGGTAATTTCCCAAGTAAGCTAATTGTTTAATTAGGCAAATACCGAAGCGCTGGTGGCCAAATGTCGTCAGCGCATCCGGCTGTTCTACCCGTGGAGCGTACCGGACGCGGCGCGGGTGGGCTTGCGGTCGGGGGTCAGGCGGCCTAGAGGCGGGGGAGCGTCGAGGTGGGTCGTGCACGGGCTCGCTGTTGTCGACGCGGTTTGCGGCCTTGCCGCCTCGTGACTGTCCGTGGGGATGGTCGCGTTCTTGCCGGAGGATGCCATGCCACCGATTGCCGATATTCTCCTCTTTGCCGCGATGCTCGCTGCCGCAGGCACCGTCGCGGGCTTGCTTGCGGGCGTGTTCGGGATCGGCGGGGGCGCCGTGCTGGTGCCAGTGTTTTACCAGGTCTTCGGTTATGCCGGCATCCCCGAACACGTGATCATGCATCTGGCGGTCGGCACCTCGACGGCGCTGATCGTGCCGACCTCGATCCGCTCGTTTCGGGCGCACCAGACGCGCGGGGCGGTCGACATGCAGCTCCTCAAGGGCTGGATGATTGCGGTGCCGCTCGGGGCGCTTTTGGCGACCGTTGTTGCCGCCTATGTGTCAAGTGCTGGGCTTCGGCTGTTCTTCGCGGTGATGGGCCTGGTGCTCGCCGCGCGCATGCTGTTTTTATCCAACCGGTGGCATCTCGGCACGGAATTGCCCGGCGAACCGGGGCGGTTTCTTGTCGGCACTGCGATCGGACTGTTTTCCGGACTGATGGGCGTCGGCGGCGGGGTGTTCAACAACACCTTCATGACGCTGTACGGCCGGCCGATCCACCAGGCGGTGGCGACGTCTTCGGGCGTCGGCGTGCTGATCTCGATCCCGGCCTTTTTCGGCTTCATCTATGCCGGCTGGGGCGAAGCCGGCCTGCCGCCGTTTTCCACCGGCTATGTCAACTGGATCGCCTTTGCGGTGATTTTTCCGATCGCCATGCTGGTCACGCCCTATGGCGCGCAGCTGGCGCACCGGCTGAACAAGCGGCAGCTGGAGATGGGGTTTGCGGTGTTTCTGCTGCTTGTGTCGGCGAGGTTTTTTTGGAGTCTGGTGGGGTGAAACTCAGGGGGCAGAGTTGCGAACCGAGGCGGCCTGGGGTGGTGCGTGTACCCTTCTAGCTAAGCGATTGTGACCATTCGCGCTCTCGTACCAACGGGCTAGGACATTGTCGGCGGTGTTTGGGAGTTGGTTGGCTAAGGAACATGACTTCGCGGCTCGGCTGGCTCTTTTGCCAGTTTTCTTTAGGAGAAATTTTCTATACTAATTGCTTTCGTCACATTGTCTGGCTTTGACAGTAGAATTTGGGATCTCCAGACCATCGATCAGGGAGAGTTTTCTGAAGAAGCATCTCTTGTTCTTCATTCTCGCCCTGTCTGTGGGCCTCTACGTCCTCGCGCATACCGACGTTGCTCCTTCTCCTCCGTCCAAACCCCAAATTCCTTCCATGGAGATGGCTTGGATCATCGAGGGAATGATTGTTGACTACGAGCTCAAAGCTGAGCCCCCGATCAATATGCTGACTTTTACTCCCTTTCGAGCTGGACGAGCGTTTACCTATTCCCCAGATGGTTTTGTGGTCGATCAAGTGGTCGCAAACCACAGCAGCATCTTCATTCTGCTGAACAACCAGACGGGTGAAAATCATGCGGGCGAAGGTCATTCCAGAGTCGATGTTTGTGACTACAGCGGCAATTGCCGACCGGAGCGAACTTTCGCAAATTCCATTTTCAGGATTTCGGCGTCTGAGCAGGGGTACTACGCCGTCACTTACGACCCAAGGGATCTATTTCGCGGCGATGCGGGGACATTTCCGCGAAAATCTGAGTTGCAGCAGATCTCAGGAGGGCGTGCCTATCGAATCTGCTGTTCAGCAGACTTGGGCGTTCTTAGTATGTCGAACGACAGCCATGACGGCCTGACGATAGTTGCTGTAGACTTTTCTCTGCCCTTTGAGAGACGTTCGGCTACCCTCTATAGAGTTGATACCAAAGGAAAATTGTCTAAATTAAGCAGCTCAATTTCGTATGTGGGGTGCGAGTATCACCAGTTTCGTCGTAGATTTTATTGTATCGGCCAAGGCGGTGGAGATGACGGCAAAGGCTATCGGACAACTTGGTCGGTCACAGAGGTTATGGACGGCGAATTTGTATCGCCGAGTTGGAAGTCGTCGGCATTCCCGTCGATCTCTGATGCAGGGTTGCTGCTAATAAGGCTCGATGATGGAACACTTGCTGAAATTCTGGCCGAAAAGGCCATTGAGCAAGTCGGAGCCGCACCCTCTTGTGCCATGTATGGCCTGCCGTTGAAATCTGCGTGTCGGACTGTTCCGTAGCGTTTGACTTCTGGGCGCTGTCCTGCCGAATGATACCCCCCTGTGGCCCGCCGGCCATCTCCCCCTCAATGGGGGAGATCGAACCCCGCGAGGGGCTCCGGGTGTATCCGGTTGCTTACACCACCACTCCCGTCCGGTTGCTCGACATCGTGAGTTTCCTCTCGGCGCGCTCCTGCTGGGGGGAGCGGTTGTAGAGTTCGCGGTAACACTTGGAGAAGTGCGAGGCGGAGACGAAGCCGCAGGCGACGGCGACTTCGACGACGGGCATGGAGGACTGCACGAGCAGGTGGCGGGCGCGGTCGAGGCGGATTTCGAGGTAGTAACGGGCGGGGGAGCGGCCCATCTCTTGTCTGAAGAGGCGCTCGATCTGGCGGCGCGAAAGGCCGGCGTCGTCGGCGATTTCGAGCAGCGACAGGGGTTCGGCGAGATTGGCTTCCATCAGCTCGATGATCTGCAGCACCTTGGAATTCTGCACGCCGAGGCGGGCGCGCAGCGGCAGGCGCTGGCGGTCGTTGGCGGAGCGGACGCGGTCGGTCAGGTGCTGTTCGCAGACGCGGTTGACGAGGCCTTCGCCAAAATCCTGGCCGATCAGGTTCAGCATCATGTCGAGCGAGGCAGTCCCCCCGGCGCAGGTGTAGATGTTGCCGTCGACTTCGTAGAGATCGGCATAGACTTCGGCCTGCGGGAAGGTTTCGGAGAAGCCGGGAAGGTTTTCCCAGTGGATGGCGCAGCGCTTGCCATTCAACAGGCCGGCCTGGGCCAGCACATGGGCGCCCGTACAGAGCGAGCCGACCGCGACGTTGCGGTTGTGGGCTTCGCGCAGCCAGGCATTGACCGACTTGTTGTTAAACTCCTCGACATAGATGCCGGAACAGACGATCGCCATGTTGGGGCGGTTTTCGCCGCCGAGGAAACGGCGCTCGTCGGCGAGCGAGGAGTTCACCTCGATGCCGATGCCGGAAGAGGAATAGACCTTCTGGCCGTCGACCGAGGCGAGGCGCCATTCATAGGCGGCATAACCCAGCATGCGGTTGGCGATGCGCAGCGTCTCGATGGCGCCGGCAAAGGGCAGGAGGGTGAAATGCGGTACGAGGAAGAAGACGAGCGAACGCTTCTTGGTCTGCGTCGGTTGCTTGCTCATGATGTGCCCAGTTTCCCGTTTGGTCGTTCCCGTGTTTTGTCGCATGCTCGACTGGAAACGGGTCCGGGGATGTTCGTTCTGCGACATTGTCATGAAATCGCGCGGCGCGGAAGCATTCCCTTCTGCTAAAAAGCGACATTTTCTGGATTCTTTCTGCCTGCGACCGGATGAAGCCGGGCTTGATAGCGATCAAGATCCGCAAGGGCATTGAAAAATCTGCTTTTTGGGGAGCCCTGCGGTGGCAGGGATACTGAAGCGGATTTCGTCCCTTTGCGACGCGGCCCTCGGGTCGTGTCGCGGCCTGTCCGATTTTGCCGTTCAGAGGCGGCGGATGTCGCCCGCAGGCCAGCCGATGTCCTTGCGCAGATCGAGCGGCAAGGCATCGAGCGCCCGCTGCTCGCTGCGGCGACGCTGCGCCTCGGCCGCGCACCGGGCAAGATCGCCCAAGGTACCGAGAACGGCGTGCGCCGCGCGGCGGGCGAGGGATGCGCTGGAGGGTGCGGTTGGCGAGATGCCGAGCGGCGTATCATAGTGCAAGAGGGTGATGGCGGTCGTCCTTTCCTTGGGATTCCCTTTCGGGTGATGATGTTATGCGCTTCGATGTTCCATCAATCCAACGAATGTTATTTATATCCGTCATTCACAAACGTTATCGATTGCACAGTGTCGGCGAGGCCGAGATCGCGGCGCAGGTGGCCGGGCAAGGCGTTGATCTGATCGAGTGCCCCGCCCTGTGTCCGGCTGAGCGTGAGGGTGGCGAAAAGGTGCAACAGTGTCTGCGGGACAGTCTGCATGACGGGTCGGGAAAGCGTCTGGTCCGTCCTGGTCTGGTTTGTCATGGCCGGTCTCCTGTTGGATGATGGAAAACAGCTTGCGCCCGGATTGACATTCAATCAAACGCGATTGTATCGTCTTCAGGTTCAATTTTTCTGAAGGCGCTCCGCCATGACCCTGATGCTTCGCCAGCCGCTTCCGCTGCTCGACAATGACGTGCTTCGTACCTTCGTGGCGATCGCCGAGACCGGCGGTTTCACCTCTGCGGCCGACCGGGTGTTTCGCACGCCGTCGGCGGTCTCGATGCAGATCAAGAAGCTGGAGGAGCAGCTGAACGTGACGCTGTTTCTCCGCGATGCGCGTTCGGTGACGCTGACGGAGAGCGGGGAGGTGCTGTTGCCCTATGCCCGGCGCATGCTGGCGCTGTCGAACGAGGCAGTCGGGCGTTTTCGCATGCCGGAAATGAAGGGGGTCGTGCGGCTGGGTGCTCCCGACGATATCGGCGAACGCTTCATGCCGACGATTCTCCGCCGCTTTGCCGAACTCTATCCGCTGATCATGGTGGATCTCACCGTCGATACGTCCGGCGCGCTTCGCCGGCGGCTGGCAGAGCAGCGGCTGGATCTGACACTGGTCAATACGTCGCCCGGCACGGTGTTGCATGAGGGCGAGGTCATTCACCAGGAGCAACTGGTCTGGGCCGGCGCCAAATGCGGCACGGCGCATTTGCGCGATCCGCTACCCGTGTCGATCTGGGAGGATGGCTGCTGCTGGCGGGCGGATGCTCTGTCGCGGCTGGAGAAGGACAGGCGGCCCTATCGCATCGCCTATCTTTCGGCCCATACGATGGCGCAGCGCGCGGCAGTGATCGCGGATCTGGCGGTGGCGCCCTTGCCGCGCAGCTACCTCACCGACGACATGACGGCGCTCGGATCGAAACACGGCCTGCCGGAGCTCGGCTCCTTCGAGGTTCGGCTGTTGACGGCGCGCGAGACGGGCGAGACGATCCAGGCCGTGGCCGACAGCGTGCGTTATGCCTTTTCCGAGATGATCGGGATGGCTGCGTGAGGCCGTGAGGCTGGTGGGTATTTAGAGAAATAGCGAATAGCGAATAGCGAATAGCGAATAAGGTTTGGACTGGCATGACTGATGACAAGGGGCAGGGGCAGGGGCTGCGGCTCGAGGATTTTGCGGGCCAGGCCTATGACAAGCTGCGTTACGGCGATACCGACCGGCAGGGGCATGTCAACAATGCCGTTTATGCGACCTTTCTCGAAACGGGCCGGGTGGAACTGATCTTCAAGGCGGATGCAAGGCTGCTGGAGGAGGGCTTTTCCTTCGTGCTCGCCAAGCTGGACATCAATTATATCGCCGAGGTCTTGTGGCCGGGAACGGTCGAGATCGGCACCCGGGTAACGAAGGTGGGTCGGTCTTCCGTCACCATGGAACAGGCTGTGTTTCAGAACGGCAAGCTCTGTGCGTCGGCCGAGACCGTCGTGGTGCATTTCGACCAGAGGACGCGGAAGTCGCAGGCGTTTACGGACGCCCAGCGGGCGAAGCTGGAAGGGTGGATGGCTGCGGCGTAACGCAGCGGGTCCATGGCGGAGGATAAGGGGCGGGCATCGGCTGATGCGCCGCCTTTTTCATGTGCTTGCCAATATCATAAGTCTGTGCTTATTATAAGTCATGACTTATCATTTGAAGATCCTTCAGGCTTTGGCCGACGATACCCGGCGCGATCTGTTCGAGAAGATCGCGGCACGGCCGCAGTCCGTCGCGGATCTCGCGCGGCTTGTCCCTGTGTCGCAGCCGGCGGTGTCGCAGCATCTCAAGGTGTTGAAGGAGGCGGGGCTGGTCGCGGATCGGGCCGAGGGGCGCCGGCGGATCTATGCGATCGATCCGAACGGGCTCGGGCCGCTGCGCGCCTGGCTCGACCAATTCTGGGATCAGCAACTGGCGGCCTTTCAACGCGCCGTCGAGGAAGGGGAAGAGACATGAAGGAGCAACCGCAGATCAAGCCCGCGCCGATCGTCAAGCGCTTCAGCGTCAAGGCAAGCCGCGAACGGGCGTTCGACGTGTTTTCCGCTGGCATGGGCGACTGGTGGCTGAAGACGCATTCGCTGACCAAGAGCGGGGCGAAGACCGTTGTCATAGAACCCTCTGTGGGCGGGCGCTGGTACGAGATCGGCAATGGTGGCGAGGAATGCGACTGGGGCCGGGTGCTGGTTTACGACCGGCCGGGGCGGCTGGTGCTGTCCTGGCAGCTCAATGGCGAGTGGGTCTTCGATCCGGAGCTTTTGACTGAGGTGGAGGTGGTGTTCACGGCGCTGTCGGAGACGGAGACGCAGGTCGATTTCGAGCACCGGTTGATCGAGAATTTTGGTGCGGCGGCCGAGCGGACGCGGTCGATCCTGGAGGCCGAGGGCGGCTGGACGGGGCTGCTCGCTATTTATGCCGATTTTGCCGGTCGTGGCTGATTGCGCACGACAGGTAGGATGTGGCGGCTTTGAGAGCCGCCACATCCGGGGCAATCAGGAGCGAACGAGGGCGGCTTCGTAGAGCGCCTGGCTTTCCGTCAAGACCTCGTCGAGCCGGCGGCCTTCCTGGAACTGGGCGAGGTGCTCCGGAAACGCCACACCATCAGGCACCTTCGGGCAGATTTCCGGCGCCCTGAGGCGGGTCTCGACCGGGATGACGCCGGCCCAGACCGCTGCGTCGATATCTGCGGGGTCATCGGAGACGCCGCCGGTGCGGATTTTTGCCGAGGCCTCCTCGATGCGCATGCCGATGACCATTGTGCCCTTGGCTTCCTGCGGGTCGTTTTCGCGCAAAACGTCGGTGCGGCCGGGATAGAAGCGGTCGACGACGGCCTTTAGGGCCTCGGCCTTTTCCTCCGGGTCGTCGATGATCTGGGCGGTGCCGAAGCACATGGCGGAGCGGTAATTGGCGGAGTGGTGGAAACCGGAGCGGGCGAGCACCAGCCCGTCGAGATGGGCCACAGTCAGGCAGACGGGCAAACCCGCCTTCTGGTTTTTCAGCATGCGGCTCGCCGACGAGCCATGCCAGAAAAGCCAGTCGCCCTCGCGCCAGTGGATCGTCGGCGTGCAATAGGGCTGGCCGTCGATGACATAGGCGACGTGACAGAGAAGCGCTGCATCGAGCACGGCATAGACGGCGTCGCGGTCGTAAGCTGCGCGCTCATGCAGGCGCTTTGCGCGGTTGCGCGGGGAGACTGGGAAGGATTGTGGGTCAGGTCTGTCGTCCATGCTTGCCTCCTTGCGGCTGATGAGGCAGGGATAGGCGACGCGATTGGTCCAAAGAAGATCCACCATGGCCAAAAATAATCGAACCAATTCCGACTGGTCGGCCAATACGCCGCTTCTGCCGGCGCAAGGACCGCGACGGCTGGCGCTGTATCGCTCGCTGCGGGGGCTGATCGAGAGCGGGCAGATGCGGCCCGGTGACAAGCTGCCGACGACGCGGGATGTTGCCAAGCGCTTCGGCGTGTCGCGCGGGGCAGCCGTTGCGGCTTACGAGATGCTGGTGGCGGACGGGTTTGCCGAGGCGCGGGTCGGGGCGGGCACCTATGTGGCCGAGGCCGTGCCGCTGTTGCAGGCGCCTCCGGCACCGCGCCCTGTCGAAATCGAGGAAGCGCGGGCGCCGCTTCCGGGGGCGCTCGGCTGTTCGACGGCGGACGGGACGACTCTCCGAATCTTCCGCATGCTGATGAACCGGCACCTGACCCAGCCCTCGGCGCGGCATTTTCATTATAACGACCCGGCTGGGAGCTTGGCGCTCCGGGTCGAGGTTGCGGCCTATCTCAAGGCGGCGCGCGGGGTGACTTGCGAGCCCGATCAGATCATCATGACGGCGGGAACGCAGCAGGGGCTGGATCTGACGGTTCGTGCTCTCTTGAAGCCGGGCGATCCCGTGTGGATCGAGGACCCCTGTTACGTCGCGGCGCGCGATGTGTTCGAGGCGGCCGGTCTTAACATCACCGCCGTACCGGTGGATGCGGAGGGGATCGATGTTGCAGCCGGCATGGCGGCGCGGCCTGATGCCAAAGCCGTTTATGTGACGCCGTCGCATCAGTATCCGCTCGGCGTGACGCTTTCGATGGCGCGGCGACTCGCGCTGATCGACTGGGCGCGAGAGGCGGGCGCCTATATCATTGAGGACGATTACGACAGCGAGTTCCGCTTTGCCGGGCCCCCGCTCAGCGCCTTGCAAGGGATCGATGGCGAGGGTCGGGCGATCTATCTCGGCACGTTTTCGAAGACGCTGCTGCCGGGTTTCCGCATCGGCTATCTGGTCGTGCCGCGCCCTTTGCGTGAGCGGCTGCTGACCATTCGCCGGCTAACGGATCGCTTTCCCTCGACGCTGGCCGAGGATGCGCTGACCGAATTTCTACGCGACGGGCATTTCTCGGCGCATATCAAGCGGGCGCGCAAGCGGGTGAAGGCGGCGCGGGATGCGCTGGTGGAGGCGCTCGACTGCCAGCGGCTGAATATCACCATTCCGGAGCAGGGGCTGCATCTGGTGGCGGAGCTGAGCGCTGACGAAGACGATGTGGCACTGGCGGCAGAGGCGCGGGCGGTCGGTTTTGGGGTCAAGGCACTGTCGCCGCTTTACGCCGGGCCGACGGACCGGCGGGGGCTGGTGGTGGGGTTTTCGGGGTTTGAGCCGAAGGTGCTGGCGAATGCGGCGCGGCGCTTTGTGGCGGGGCTTTGAGGCGAGAGGCGTCAAGGGCGCCACAATGTTTGCGCCTCACAAGCCTACTCCCTCGACCTCCGCCGTCTCCGTCCGCCGCTTTCGCCATCCCCCTCCGCCAGCACCTTCCGCTCTGGCAGCGTCACGACGCTCGAAAGCTTCGGGAAGGGATCAACCTTGTTGGGGAGCGCCATGGCGTCGATGAAGAGCTGCTGGAAGTGCGGCTCTAGCGCCGTCTCGATCTTTTCGATGCGGGTGACGGTGTGCTCGATTTCGCGGCGGTGGTCGCGGTTGAGGAGGGCCATCAGCGCGCCGGTGCCGGCGGCGTTGCCGACGGCTTTGACTTCCGAGAGTTCGCAATCGGGGATGAGGCCGAGCACCATCGCGTATTTCGGATCGATGAAGGAGCCGAAGGCGCCGGCGAAGCGGATGGTGTCGACGGTTTCGACGTCGAGCTTTTCCATCAGGAGCTTGATGCCGGCGTAAAGGGCTGCCTTGGCGAGCTGGATGGCGCGGACGTCGTTTTGCGTCACCGTGATCTTCTGGGCGCCGTCATGCAGCAGGTAGGAGAAGGTGCGGCCGTTTTCGAGGATGCGTGGGCTTTTGGCAGCCATCGCGCCATCGACGACGCCGTCGGTCGAGATGACGCCGGAGAGATACATTTCGGCGACGACTTCGATGATCGCCGAGCCGCAGATGCCGGTGATGCCGGTCTTTTCGGCGGCCTCTGTGAAACCTTCCTCGTTTGACCACTGGTCTACGCCGATCACCTTGAAACGGGGTTCCAGCGTCTCCGGGTCGATGCGGACGCGCTCGATGGCGCCGGGCGCGGCGCGCTGGCCGCAGGAGATTTCAGCGCCTTCGAAGGCTGGGCCTGTCGGGGACGAAGCGGCAACCGTGCGTTCACGGTTACCAAGCACGATCTCGGCATTGGTGCCGACATCAACCATCAGCATCATCTTGTCCTGGCGGTGCGGACCTTCCGAGAGCGTGGCGCCGGCGGCGTCAGCACCGACATGGCCGGCGATGCAGGGGAGCAGATAGGTGCGGGCGCCGGGGTTGAGCGACAGCTCGATGTCCAAGGCTTTGCAGGAGATCGCGCCTGACACGGCAAGCGCGAAGGGCGCCTGGCCGAGCTCGGTCGGGTCGATGCCGAGGAAGAGGTGGTGCATGATCGGGTTGGCGACGAAGACCGAGTCGAGGATGTCGGTTCTCGTGACGCCGCCGGACGCGCAGACTTGGTCGACGAGATCGGAGACGGCCTGGCGGACGGCCTTGGTCATGGCTTCGCGGCCATCGGGGTTCATCATCACATAGGAGACGCGGCTCATCAGATCCTCGCCAAAGCGGATCTGCGGGTTGGAGGCGCCCGAGGAGGCGACGATGCGGCCCGAGAGCAGCGAGACGAGATGCATGGCAATCGTCGTCGAGCCGATATCGCAGGCGATGCCATAGGCCTCGTTGTGCAGGCCGGGCCAGAGGGCAATGACGGTCGGGCGCGAGGTTTCGCTGTCGCGGTGGATGGCGGCGGTGACGGTGAAATTCTCCTTGCGCAGGAGTTTTTGCGCCAGCGGCAGGAGATAGGGTTCGATCTGCAGGTCGGTATAGCCCCAGTCCTTTTCCAGCATGACCTTCATGCGATCGAGATCGCCCAGCGGCTTGTGCATGTCGGGTTCGTCGACCTCGACGTAACAGAGATGGACGGCGGGGTTGCGCTCGATGACGCGGTCGGAGGCCGCCTTGCGCACGACCTGGGCATTGACCACGGTATCCTGCGGCACATCGACGACGAGATCGCCCTGGATGGTGGCCGAGCAGGAGAGGCGGCGTCCCTCGGGGAGGCCGCGCACGCGGTCGTAGCGCTCTTCCTTCGGACCGACGGGCGATATGTGATCGTTGGAGGAGGTGACGCCGTGTTTGGCGAAATGGCCTTCCTGGACCTCGATCTGGCAGCGCCCGCAGGTGGCACGGCCGCCGCAGACGCTCTCGACATAGACGCCGAGCGTGCGGGCCGCCTCCAGCACGGAGGTGCCGACGGGGAAATGGCCACGCTTGCCGGAGGGCATGAAGAGGACGAGGGGATCGGTGGTCTCGGTCATCAGGGTCTTTCGATATGTGGGGCGATCCCCGGTGTTATGCTCGTTCGATCTGCGTCGGCTTATTTTGCAACGGTCTTTTCAAGCGCTTCCCGGATCAGGCGGGTGTAGGGAATGCCTCGCTCCTGTGCCTTTGCCTTGACCGCCGAAAGAAGGGCTTCCGGGAGTCGCATGTTCAGTTGTGCCGACTTCTTCTCGAATTCGAACTGGACCGGCTGAAAGCCGGACAGGTCGTATGCGGAAAGGTCTGCGTTGTCGACGAAGGCTTCTGCCTCTTCGTCGGAATGCAGAACCGGCATCTGCTTGCCTTTACCGTTGCTCATAGCGCCTAATCTCCCGCTCGTGCATGTATCGCGCGCTGATCGGCCGGATGAGAGTGCCGAACTCGATCTCGCGCAGGGTGAAGACGACGAAGACATAGCGGCCTTCTGCAGTGGTTCCGATTGCACGCTTTCGCTCTTCACCAACCGTGGGGTCGGGGTAGACCGATGGCGTTCTCATGAACACCTGCTCGATCTCCGGTTTCGTCAGGCCATGCTTGGCGCATTTCGGCCAATTGCCGCTGTCCCAATCGAAACCGCAGATCGCTCGTTTCATCTATTCATACTACACGTTTGTATAGGCAAATGTAAAACGGGAGGGGTGCGTGAACGTTACTCCGTCGCAGCGCCCGCACCCGCCCGGCCCGCGCGACCGCCGCGGCGACCGCTCGAGGCACCTGGGGCTGCGGTCGAGGCGGGGGCGCCGGCTTCGGCGGGTTTGTGGTCGCGGTAGGTCATGATCCAGTTGCCGCAGTTGGGGTCGGTGCCGTTCAGAACGTTGGCGGCGCGCACGGCTTCCATTTCCTGCGGGCGGCAGGGGTTCATGATGGCCGATGTCATGCCGGCGCCGATGACCATGGGGATGAAGCCGGCATTGATGCCGTGGCGGTGCGGCAGGCCGAAGGAGATGTTGGAGAGGCCACAGGTGGTGTTGACCTTGAGTTCGTTGCGCAGGCGGTGGAGCAGCTGGAAGACCTGACGGCCGGCGTCACCCAGCGCGCCGATCGGCATGACGAGCGGGTCGACGACGACGTCCTCAGGCTTGATGCCGTAATCCATGGCGCGTTCAACGATCTTCTTGGCGACGGCAAAGCGGACGTCGGGGTCCATCGAAATGCCGGTTTCGTCGTTGGAGATGGCGACGACGGGCACGTTATACTTGGCGCAGAGCGGCAGGATGGCTTCGAGCTTTTCTTCCTCACCGGTGACGGAATTGACCAGCGGGCGGCCCTTGGCGACCTTCAGGGCCGCCTCGATCGCGGCGGTGACGGATGAGTCGATCGACAAGGGAACATCGACCAGGCCCTGGACGATCTCCATGGTCTTGACCAGCAGGCCCGGCTCCGTCTCGTTCGGGTTGACCGAGGTAACGCCGGCATTGACGTCGAGCATGGTGGCGCCGGCGGCGACCTGTTCCAGCGCATCCTTGATGACGGTGTCGAAATTGCCCTCGATCATCTCGGCGGCGAGTTTCTTACGGCCGGTCGGGTTGATGCGCTCGCCGATCACGCAGAAGGGCTGATCGAAGCCGATGATGATTTCCTTGGTGGCGGATGCGACGATGGTGCGGGTCAATTTCAGTCCTCCGGTCGGTGCCGGCTGTTGCGCGGCGAGAATGGGATGTGCAGGCAAATGCCGGGAAAAATCAATGCTTGTGGCTCAGTGCGCCTGGGGATGGGCGGCGCGGCCGGCGAGTTCCTGCTGGTCCTGCACCGGATCTGCCCCGATCTCGCGCATGCGCTCGGCGGCCATGTCGTCGCTGCGCACATGCTCGCGCTTCCAGGGCTTGCGGCCCTTCAGGACGCCGGACTCGTGGACGATCTCGGCGACATATTCCTCCTGGCGATAGGCCATGACATGGACGCCGGAGACGCCTTCGATCTCCTTCACCTCATTGATGATGTCGATGCAGAGCTGCTTGCCTTCCTTTTTTTGATCCTGCGCGCCTTCGAGGCGGGCGATGACCGAGTCAGGGATATGGATGCCGGGAACGTTGGAGCGGATCCACTTGGCGGTCTTGGCGGAGGCGAGCGGGCCGACGCCAACCAGGATGTAGCATTTCTCGTGGAAGCCCAGGTCGCGGACCTTCGCCATGTAATCGCGGAACATCGGCACGTCGAAGCAATACTGGCTCTGGACGAACTGCGCGCCGGCCTCGATTTTCTTGCCCAGGCGATAGGGGCGGAAATCGTAAGGCGGGGCGAAGGGGTTGATGGCGGCGCCGAGGAAAACCTTGGGCGGGGTGGTCAGCTTGCGGCCGGAGAGGAATTTCGACTGGTCGCGCATGGTGCGGACGGTTTCCAGAAGCGACATGCAGTCGAGGTCGAAGACGGGCTTGGCACCCGGCTGGTCGCCGGCCTGTACCCCATCGCCGGTCAGGCACATGATGTTGGCAACGCCCATGGCGGCCGCCCCCAGCACGTCGCCCTGGATGGCGATGCGGTTCTTGTCGCGGCAGGCGATCTGCATGATCGGCGCGTAGCCCATGCGGGTGAGCAGCGCGCAGATGCCGACCGAGGACATGTGGCAATTGGCGCCGGAGGCATCGACGGCGTTGATGCCGTCGACCCAGCCGTCGAAGATCTTTGCCCGCTCATAGACGTCTTCCGGATCGGCGCTGTCCGGCGGGTTAAGCTCGGCTGTGACGGCGAATTCGCCGCGACGGAGCACGCGCTCCAGGCGGCCGAGGGAGGAATGGCCGGGTAGGGGATCGAGCGGCAGATGCGGACCGAGCGGGTTTTCATCGATATGGGCCATGCTCAGGCTTCCTTTGCCGAATTCTTTTCCCGCTCTGCAGCGGCTTCTGCGGTGACCCGCAGCCAGGAGGACGTCTCGCGCAGCGACTGGTTGACCGGCTTCTGCACTTTCAGGATCGCGTCGCCCGCGACCATGTTGCGCGAGCCGCTCCAAGCCTGGACCCAGACGCAGGGCATGTCCGGCTCGACCTCGCAATTGCCGTTC
The DNA here is from genome assembly GCF_001429245.1 of Rhizobium sp. Root274. Taxonomy (GTDB): domain Bacteria; phylum Pseudomonadota; class Alphaproteobacteria; order Rhizobiales; family Rhizobiaceae; genus Allorhizobium. The sequence goes on along the minus strand of NZ_LMJE01000009.1, from coordinate 398,489 downwards.
GCCCTCACACCGCCGCAGGGTCCGTTGCGCAGCTGCTTGGGACAGTTCATCGGGCAGGACATGCCGGTCGAGGACAGCACACACTGGCCGCACATGCGACAGTCGAAGAGTAGGCCCTTTACATTGCGCTCGACAAAGGTGATCGGGGTCTCGACGCGGTTATAGCCGAGCTTCTTCCAGACCGGATGGAGGAAGAGGAAGGCATTGGCGAAGTTGCGGTAGAACCATTCGAGGAATCGCGAATTCCTGACGGCCCAGAGCCGGATCGTATAGGAACGGCGGGCGCGGCGGTTGGGCGATACGCCTGACGGCGTGAAGGCGCCGGTGGCGGCCTTGGCGGCAGGGGCGGCATTGCCCTTCTTCGGCGGACCGGGATCGACGAGCTTGGGTTCACCCATTGTCGCGGCCTCCGGCATGGACGAGGGCAACGAGGCGGGCCTTGTCATAGGCGGCTTCGATTTCGGCGGCAGCGGCTTCGGCCTCGGCTTCCATGTCGTCGCCGACGGGGACCGGATCGGCCTTGCGCCAGTCGGCGAGATAGGCGTCGGTTTCGGCAGCGCCCGTGCGCATGGCGGCCATGTCGATGGCCTCGGTGAAGCGCAGCGACAGCTCGCGCTTGGCCGATTTGCGACCCTGTTTAACGATCACCTGGGCCGGGATATCCCGCCAGTAAACGACGATCTTGTCTGCCATGCCACTCACTCCCTTTGCCAGCAGAATGCACGGGGGGCATTCGCCGGACTGCGCTTTTCACGACGTCGCAAGTCGCCAAAAACGACTTGGGTCCGTTTTACCAGATTCGGGAGACAATGCCGTGCCAGATCCAGGACCAGAGGGTGGGCGGAAAGCGCAGGGCGGAGGGGCCGGTGGGCGGGATGGGGCGGAGCGTGCCGTTCACGGCGTCGTCGATTGAGCGAGCGGTGATGTCGAGTGCAGCCAAGGTGAGCACGAGCGGGTAGGTCGCGATGAAATCGCCCTTCGATGGGCTGGTGCGGACCTCGTAGAGCGTGCCGCCGGTATCGGTGCCGGCATCGACGAGATGGAGGGTGGCGCCGAAATTCTGCGGGTCGTTTTCGCGCAGCGACCAGTAGCCACCCATCTGGCCGCGATAGGTGGGGTTTATGCCGGCATGCAGGTTGATGACCGGGCACGGCATGGCGGCGAGCTGGCGTGATGACATCAGGCGGGTCGAGACGAGGAGGATGGCAGCGGGGCTTAGCTCCGCGACGAGCGCTGTCGTTTCCTGCGCATTGATCGAGGTGACGGGGTGGATCGGGACCGTCTCCGGCAGGGTTTTGTCGAAACCATGGGCGGCAAGCAGGGCTGCGACGCGGCGATTGGCGAGGCGGCGCAAGAGGCGGGCGGCGATCATCGTGCCGAGTTGGCCAAGCGCCGCCATCCAGCCGAGTTTGCGGGCGCGGCGGCGGGTGATTTCGGCCTTGCCTTCCGGCTGTTCGAGAACAACGTGGATGTTGAAGCCGCGTCGCGCGAGGTCGGCTGCGACCAGCGTCGGGTTGAGGCCGCCAGCGGTCATCAGGAGGATGGGGCGCCCGGACACCGGGTATGTTCCGTCGGTGATTTGCGACATCAAAAGACCAGCATCACGACGGCACAGGCGGTGTAGACGACAAAGCCTGCGACCAAGAGTGACAGGATGCCAATCGCGGCGCCGACAATGACGCCGAGGCCATCACGCTGGGAATGGGAAAAGCCAAGGACGGCGAGCGCGAAGGCCGGCGGCCAGTTGCCGAGCGGGATCGGCAGGAAAACGACGATCGCCAGGATCAGTGCGAGTATGCCGATCAGGCGCTCGGCAAAGCGGCTTTCGAACAGCCAGAAGCGGGGAATGACGAGCTTCTCGGCCCAACGCATCCAGGGGACGAGTCGGTTGACGATTGCCTCGAAGGTTTCCGGCTGGACGCCGTAATCACCGACGCGGGCAGGGAAGAAGACGCGACCACCGGGGGAGGCCGCCATCTGCCAGGCGATGAAAATCAGCGGCAGACCGAGGATGAAGGTGCTGCCGGGCGGGAGCGGCACGAGATTGGGAAGGGCAAAGACCAGGAGAAAGGCGCCAAAGGAGCGATCCTGCAGGGCAATCGCAATGTCGCGGATCGTCACCTTGCGGTCCCGTGTGCGGGCCAGCCGGACGAGAAGGTCAGAGAGATTTTCGGGATGATGATATTCACGTGCCGTGGCAAGACCTGCGACCCATGTTTCTGCCCTGTCGGTCATATCTGCTTCTCTTGGTTTTTTGTTGACCTGAGATGCAGTCTTGCAGGGGGAGATTACGGGGGGATTAAAGGGAAGGCGGCGCAGATGGGGATATGGGCGGATGGTGAAGGGATGGTGAAGGGCTCGCTGGACAGATATATCATTTCTGATATGATTTACTGATGTGGACGGTCGAGACGCTGGGCGATCTCGTAGATCGCGAAATCGCTGCCTGGCCATCAGATCTGAGGGCGAGGTTGGTGAAAGTCGCGGCCCTCATAGAAGCGGTTGGCTTGGAACGCCTTCCCCATGAGACGATCAAACATCTCGAAGGCAAGCTTTGGGAAATCCGACTTTCAGCGCAAAGCGGGATTTCCCGCGCGATTTACGTCACAGCAAGTGGACGGCGGGTTGTCATCGTTCATGCCTTCATCAAGAAGACGCAGAAAACACCCCTTCGTACTCTGGAACTGGCTCGGCGGCGAGCAAAGGAGGTAATATGACGCGGCTCAAGGACCTGCATTCGCAGTGGTTGCAGGACCCCGATTATCGTGATGCCTATGAGGCTCTTGAAGATGAGTTTTCCCTGGTTCAGGCGTTGATCGAGGCGAGGGTACGTGCGGGATTGACGCAGGCGGAACTGGCGACGCGGATGGAAACGTCGCAAAGCGCTGTCGCGCGACTTGAAAGCGGCAAGGTCAAGCCATCGGCCCGGACGCTTGAGCGATTTGCCCAAGCGACGGGGACACGTCTGAGCATTCGGTTCGAGCCGTTATCGGCAAGCTGAAATATTAGCCTACCACCCTGCCTTGATTTCTCCCTGATCCTTTGCGAGCGATCAGTCTTCAGTTCGCTTGACCGGGGAGAATCGTTATGGCTCAGCTGTCGTTCAACCACTGCGCGCGCATCGCGCTCGCACTGTCGTTCGTGATCGGGCTTTCCGCCTGCGGCAATACCATTCGGGGTGTGGGCAAGGATATCGGTGGCGTGGTGGATGCGACGCAGGATGCCGGGCGCAATGTTGCAAGGTCCGTGAGGTGACGGCGGGTCAGACGGCTGGAGCCGGTGCGCGGGCGGCGGCCACGAGCTCCGGCTGAAGATCGCCATAGCCGGTGAAACGGTATTCGTAATCGAGCTTCAGATAGTCGGCCGCCCATTTGGCCTTGGCCTGGAGTTCGGCATCCTCCGTCTGGGCAAGATAGACGATCTTCGTGTAATTGCCGAAAACCATGTCGCGCAGTTCGGGGTGGCGGTCGAGCTTCAAGGGCTCGATGACGAAGGCCTCGAACTGGCGGGTGATGAGATCTGTCAGATAGAAGGCGGTGAATTCCGTCTCGCATTCGGCGAGAAATTTTTCCGTGCCGGTGAAGAAGGCGTAGCAGTGAGGACCAGAGAGGCGGGCGATCCCTTCCTCGCGACAGATGCGGTCCACTTCGCCCTGGGTGCCGCATTCGGCATAACCGATGAAGATGTTTTCATGGCCTGCAGCGCGGGCCTCGGCAATTTTTTCGCGTAAGGCCGGTGCAATGCGTTCTGGCCAGACATGCCAGATGGCCGGCAGGCATTCCAGCGTCAAATGCTCGAGGCCATTCAGCGCCTTTACGGCGAGAATCTCCCGCGCAATCGCGCCGCAGGCGATCACGTGAACTTTTTCTGTTGTGATGCGTTGTTCCATCGCATTCCACCCGACACACCGACAGAAGGTACATTCACATGATGGCGAAAAAACTGACAGCCGGCGCAGCCCTCGTTCTCACCGTCTTCGCATTGTCGTCTTGCGGCAATACAATCCGTGGCGTTGGCCAGGACACCGCCAATACGGTCAATGCCACCCAGTCTGCCGCAAGCAACGTCGACGCCGCAGCCGCCAACTGATCTTAACGGGCGCTCGCCCCGGCGCCCGAACGGATAGAGCCTTCATTCGTCAGGAGATGAGCATGACGCTCACAAGTATCGCAAAGGCCAGTGCCATCTATATGCTGGCGGCCATCCTGATTGCAGGCGGGCAGGTCGCGGTCGAAAGATTCGCACCGGCCCGCCATGCAGGTCTCATTACAGAAGCCGGCCTCTAAGGCCGGCTTTCGTCGTCACTGGCCAAGGCTCAGGCGCGGGCGCCCATGCTGTTGTGCTTGCGGCTGATGAATTCCTTGGCCGTTTCGACCGCCACGGCCGCATCGCGACAATAGGCATCCGCGCCAACGGCCTTGCCGAATTCCTCGTTGAGCGGCGCACCGCCCACGAGCACGACGTAATCGTCACGTATGCCCTTTTCCTTCATCGTGTCGATGACGACCTTCATGTAGGGCATGGTGGTGGTCAAAAGTGCGGACATGCCGAGGATATCGGGCTTTTCCCGTTCCAGCGCTTCCAGATAGTTTTCGACCGGATTGTTGATGCCGAGGTCGATGACGTCGAAGCCAGCGCCTTCCATCATCATGCCGACAAGGTTCTTGCCGATGTCGTGAATGTCGCCCTTGACGGTGCCGATGACCATTTTGCCCTGCTTCGGTGCGCCGGTTGCGGCAAGAAGCGGACGCAGAATCGTCATGCCGGCCTTCATGGCATTGGCGGAGAGCAGCACTTCCGGCACGAACAGGATGCCATCGCGGAAGTCGATGCCGACGATGCGCATGCCTTCGACCAGAGCCTGGGTCAGAATATCATAGGGCACCCAGCCGCGATCCAGCAGGATGCGCGTCGCTTCCTCGATCTCCTCCTTCAGGCCGTCATAGAGGTCGTCATGCATCTGCTGCACGAGCTCTTCGTCGGAGAGTTCGGAAAGAATGATGTCGTCGTCGGCCATGATGGTGCTTCCCGCTTGGATTTCAACACGATTCCAATCGCGCCGGGCAAGAGACTGCCTGATTGAAAGTTAAACCTCAAGTTCGTGAAAAACTCTTTTCGAAAGCGACGCGGCGACCCTGAAAAGCGACGGGGACAGACAAGACTGTTCGGAGACGATGTCTGTGAGACACAAGCCGTTGGCGCATAAAGGATGGTTTCACAAGCGGATTGGAATAGCATATTGGGGGAGAGAAGCAGCGTGGACGAGCGCTCGAGCGAGGAAACAGACATGGATGAGATCATCGAAGAACCGGGTGCCGGCCGTCGTTCGCGCGGCGAAGGACGAGGGGCTGCGGCCCGCAGGGCATCGCGCAGCGGCGGTGGCGCCGGCCCGGCGATGCCTTACATAACCCGCAAGATCCAGACTTACGAAGTGCTGGACGAAGAAGGCCTGCAGCTGATCGAGCGCAATGCCGACATCGTGCTTGAGGAAATCGGCATCGAGTTTCGCGAAGACGCAGAAGCGCTGGAGCTCTGGAAAGAAGCCGGCGCGGACGTGAAGGGCGAACGGGTGCATTTCCCGAAGGGGCTCTGCCGCGAACTTTTGAAGACAGCGCCTTCGGAATTTACCTGGCACGCACGCAATCCGGAACGCAGCGTCAGAATCGGCGGCAATGCGACCGTGTTTGCGCCTGTTTACGGCTCGCCCTTCGTGCGCGACCTCGAGGGGAACCGTCGCTATGCGACGCTGGAGGATTTCCGCAATTTCGTGAAGCTCGCCTATATGGCGCCGTCGATCCATTCGTCTGGCGGTACCGTCTGCGAGCCGGTGGACATTCCGGTCAACAAGCGCCATTTCGACATGGTCTACAGCCATATCAAATATTCCGACAAGCCGTTCATGGGCTCGGTCACGGCGCCGGAGCGGGCGGAAGATTCGGTTGCCATGGCCAAGCTCGTCTTCGGCGACGACTTCGTCGAAAACAACTGCGTCATGCTGAACCTGATCAACGCCAACTCGCCGATGGTCTTCGACGAGACCATGCTCGGCGCTGCCAAGGTCTATGCGCGGCACAATCAGGCCTCGGTGATTTCGCCCTTCATCCTGTCGGGTGCGATGAGCCCGGTGACCGTCGCCGGTACGCTGACGCAGATCCTGGCGGAAGTTCTGGCGGGTGCTTCCTTCACTCAGCTCATCCGCAAGGGCGCGCCGGTTCTGTTCGGCACGTTTGCCGCTTCGATCTCGATGCAGTCGGGTGCGCCGACCTTCGGCACGCCGGAGCCGGCGCTCGTCTCTTATGGTGCGGCCCAGCTGGCGCGGCGCATGGGTCTGCCGTTCCGTACGGGTGGTTCGCTCTGTGCGTCCAAGGTTCCGGATGCGCAGGCGGCCCACGAGAGCGCCAATACGCTCAACATGACGCTGCTTGCCGGTGCCAACTTCGTGCTGCATGCGGCCGGCTGGCTTGAGGGTGGTCTTGCCGCCTGCTACGAAAAGTTCATGATCGACCAGGATCAGCTCGGCATGATGCAGAAGATGGCGCAGGGCGTTGATTTGACTGAAAGCGGCCAGGCGATGGACGCGATCCGGGAAGTCGGTCCCGGGGCGCATTATCTCGGTTGCGCCCATACGCAGGCAAACTTCCAGACGGCCTTCTATCGCTCGGCACTCGCCGACAACAACTCGTTCGAGCAGTGGGAAATCGAGGGCCGCAAGCGCATTGAGGACCGGGCCAACGCGCTTTGCCGCTCGTGGCTGGACTCTTACGAGGCCCCGCCGCTTGATCCGGCGATCGACGAAGCGCTGCTCGCCTATATCGCAAGCCGCAAGAACTCCATGGCAGACGCCTTCTCCTGAAAGGGTCCCGTTGCCAGGGAGCAAGGCGGAGGAAACCGGGTGGCAGACATGATCCAGGAAGAGGTCTGGCGCCCACATTACAAATTCGAGGGGCCGCGATGAGCGGCCCTTCTGCCGTTTTGGACAGGCTCGATGGGCTGCTTGCAGCCCAGGGACTTCTGCGGCGGGGCGTGGTGCTATTCGATGATGGCGATGCAGCGCCGGCATTTGCCGATGGACGGCGGGCGGCAGCTGTCGTGCTGGTCGGCGTGACGGGGCAGGCCATGTGGCCCGTGTTTTCGGCCTGGCGGGAAGCGGCTCCTGATCGCGGCGGATCGGACCCACTCGATCGCTGGTCCGAGGTTGTTCTTGATGACATCGCCGCCCAGTTTCGCGCACTTGCGCTTTATCCGTCGCGGGCGCCTTACCAACCGTTTCAGTCCTGGGCGATGCGGGCGGAGGGGCTGAAGGCGTCGCCGCTTGGAGTTTTGATCCATCCGGTGCTTGGCTTGTGGCACAGTTATCGTGGGGCGCTCGCCTTTGCCGAATGGGATGACGGGCGTGCGGATGAGGGCGATGGCCGCTTGGCGGGTCCGCATCCCTGTGACGCTTGTTCGGAGCAACCGTGTCTCTCAGCCTGTCCCGCATCTGCCGTCAGCCTTGATCGGTTCGATGTAACAGGGTGCCGGTCCTATCTCGCAAGCGATCTAGGGCAGGCGAGCTGTATGACGGGCGGCTGCCGGGCGCGGGATGCCTGTCCTGTTGGCGTTGCTTACCGGTATCCGCAGGCGCAGGTTAGCTTTCATCTGCAGGCTTTGCGATTGCCGTCATCCTAAGCACAAAGTCTGCCCTGCAATTGCCGGGAATCGGCATCAAGCAGGGGATGTGACAAAGGTATGGATGGTGCACCTCTTCTCGCGAAAGCTCTTGCCATTCTTGGCGCTTTTCCTCGCCGGACCCGCAGCGCTCTCGGCCGCACAGGCGGCGGAGGGAAGCTGTGCGGATATTCAGGATCAGGCAGGACTGTACACCGCTTGCCGGTTCGATCCGTCTGATGTCGATATCCGTCTGCATCTGGCCGATCCCGAGGGGCGCATCTATGGGGGCTTCGATCCACTCAGGCGGCAGCTCTGGGCGGAGCGGCGGTTGCTTCTGTTCGCGATGAATGCCGGGATGTATCATGACGACCGATCGCCGGTCGGGCTGTTCCTCGACAACCAGCGCGTGGTGAAACCACTGATCACCGGGGGCGGCTGGGGCAATTTTCATCTGCTGCCGAATGGCGTCTTCCTGATGAAGGATGGGCGGGCTGAGGTGATGGAAACGCTGGCCTATCAGAAGAGCGGGGTGACACCGGATTTCGCCACGCAGTCAGGGCCGATGCTGGTGATTGACGGAAAACTGCATCCGCGGTTTCTCGCGGACAGCGACAGCCTGAAGATCCGCAACGGTGTGGGCGTCGATGCGCAGGGCCGGGTGCATATGGTGATTTCGAAGGTGCCGGTGCGATTCTACGACTTCGCCACCTTGTTTCGCGATCGGCTCGGCTGCCGCAATGCGCTTTATCTCGACGGATCGATTTCGAGCGCCTTCATCGCGGATCAGAACCGCGATGACCGGCTGTTTCCGATGGGGCCGATCCTGTCGGTCAGCATGCCTATCCCGCAGTGAGGATCAGACGGCGGCCTTCGGATAGGCGCGCTCAAGGCCGCCGGAGCGGGTGAGGCCGGCGCGGAAGGCGGCGAAGGCTGGATGCTGGCTGGATTTGGCGGTTTCGGTCAGGCGGATCTGCAGGCGGGCAGGGGCATTCAGGCCAATCCACTCGCCGGCCTTTTCGAGCTTCAGCGAATTGAGGAAACGGGCTTCGGCGGCGCGTTCCAGATAGAGATGCAGGCCTTCGATCGTCAATTCGTCTTGGGCCGGGTTTTCGAAGAGCAGTTTCACGAAGTCCTGGTCGGTTGCCTGCAAGCTTGCGAGCTTTTCGGCAACAGTTTCGCGGGTGATGGCGGCGGACATGAAGGCACTCCTCGGTTTGCGCAGGCTTGGCACTGGTGACTAACGGATGCGGCAATGATCACCGCATCCATTAGGGTCAGCTACAGCATGGCAAGATTGCCCGAGGCTGGTTGGTCTTATTCCGCCTTGCCTCTCGATGACCGGCGAGGCAGCTTCAAGTCCCTCAACGTTCAGCCGCGGCGGCGGTTGCGGCGGCCGCTGTCCTGGGCGCTCGATTCGGTCGCCGTCTTGTTGCGAAGCGGGCCGATGCGGTCGACGATGGTCTCGATCGTCGGGCGAGGGCCGGGGGTATAATCGTCCAGTGCTGCGCGCATGGCGGCGAGATGGCCGCAGGAGGTGCCGCAGCAGCCGCCGATGATCTTGGCGCCGGCGTCGCGGGCGAGGCGGGCGTAATCGGCCATCAGGGGTGGCGTGCCGGAATAGAAGATCTCAGAGCCGCGGAATTCCGGAATGCCGCAATTGCCCTTGACGATGACGGTGGCGTCGGGATCGGCCTCGGTCATGTCGAGCAGGCTTGCGAGAATGTCCGAGGCGCCGACGCCGCAATTGGCGCCGACGGCAAGCGGACCTGTCCCGATGTCGGTCGCGACTCCGTGGATATTTTTCGGGTCGAGGCCCATCATAGTCTTGCCGGCGGTATCGAAGGAGCCGGTGAAGGTGTAGGGCAGGCCGACCTTGACGGCAGCTTCGGCCGCAGCCCGGATCTCGTCGGGCGAGGACATGGTTTCGATCCAGGCGACATCGACGCCCCCGGCTTTCAGGCCTTCCATCTGCTCGACGAAGGCGGCGACCGCCTCGTCATAGCTCATGGCGCCAAGCGGGATCAGCAGTTCGCCGGTCGGGCCGACGGAGCCGGCGACGATGACCTTGCGGGATGCCTTGTCGGCGACCCCGCGGGCGATTTCAGCGGCCTTCCTGTTGAGTTCGAAGACGCGGTCTTGGGCATTGTGCAGCTTCAGCCGGTGGCGCGTGCCGCCGAAGGAATTGGTGAGGATAATGTCGGCACCGGCATCGACAAAGTCCTGGTGCAGCTTGACGATCTTGTGCGGCTCGGCCTCGTTCCACAGTTCCGGCGCTTCGCCGGCCTCAAGCCCTTGCGCAAACAGATTTGTGCCGGTCGCGCCATCGGCGAGCAGCACGCCCTTTTCGGCCAGGAGTTCGGAAAGCGGATTGGACGCGGTTGCCATGGTGGATCCTCTGATGATTTCCTCAATCATATAAAGAAGTCTTTATGTGATTTCAATTGCGGTTTTCCAGGCGACGGCAAAAAGCGAAACGGCCCCGCCGAGGGCGAGGCCGTAGCATCTTGATCGGGCCTTCTATTACTCGGCGGCGATCTGGTTGTCTTCGTGGCTTTTGGGCGTGACCATGGCGCCGATGATCTGTTGCAGATCGACATGACCGACGGGCTGGCCTGCTTCATCAATGACATTGGCGCTGGTCTGGCGCGCTTCGGTCATCATCCGGGCCGCTGTTTCCAGAACCATGTCGCTCGGCAGCTGCAGGCCTTCGCCAGCCATCGTCGAGGGCGACATGATGGTGCCGAGCATGATGACGCGACCGCGGTTCACTTCCTTGACGAAGGCCGAGATGTAGTCGTCTGCCGGCTGCAGGACGATATCCTGGCCAGAACCCTGCTGGATGACCTGGCCATCGCGCAGGATGGCGATCTTGTCGCCGAGGCGGAGCGCTTCGTCGAGATCGTGGGTGATGAAGACGACAGTCTTCTTCAATTCCTGCTGCAGGTCGAGGAGCACGGTCTGCATGTCGACGCGGATCAGCGGGTCAAGCGCCGAATAGGCTTCGTCCATCAGCAGGATATCGGCATCGTTGGAGAGTGCCCGGGCCAAGCCCACGCGCTGCTGCATGCCGCCCGAGAGCTGGTTGGGGTAGTGGCTTTCGAAGCCGGCGAGGCCGACCCGATCGATCCAGCGGCGGCCGATTTCCTCGCTCTGTGCCCTGGGCATGCCCTGAATGTCGAGGCCGTAGACGGTGTTTTCGAGCACCGTGCGATGGGGCAGGAGGGCGAATTTCTGGAACACCATCGCCGTCTTGTGGCGGCGGAATTCGCGCAGTTCCAGCTGGTTCATCTGACAGACATCGACGCCGTCATAGAGGACTTCGCCCGATGTCGGCTCGATCAGCCGGTTGATATGGCGGATCAGCGTCGACTTGCCCGAGCCTGACAGCCCCATGACGACGGTGATGCCTCCGGCGGGCATGGAGATGTTGATGTCCTTGAGCCCCAGCACGTGACCGTGCTTCTCGTTCAACTCCGATTTCGAGACGCCGGCCTTAACCGCTTCGATATGGGCGCCGCCATTGGGGCCGAAGATCTTGTAAAGGTTCTTGATTTCAATGCCGTGACTAGCCATGGACAACCTCCGTGTGGCGCTGAAGGCGCTTGCCATATGCCTGGCTGGTGCGGTCGAAGATGATGGCGATCGCGACGAGCGCGAAGCCGTTGAGGAAACCGATCGTCAGGAACTGGTTCGAGATGGCCTGAAGCACGTTCTTGCCGAGACCGCCGACGCCGATCATCGAGGCGACGACGACCATGGCAAGCGACATCATGATGGTCTGGTTGATGCCGGCCATGACGGTCGGAAGTGCCAGCGGGATCTGCACGTTCATCAGCTTCTGGCCGGGCGACGAGCCGAAGGCGTCTGCGGCTTCCAGCACTTCACGATCGACGAGGCGGATGCCGAGATTGGTGAGGCGGATCATCGGCGGCACGGCATAGATGACGACGGCGATGACCCCCGGGACCTTGCCGATGCCGAAGATCATCACGACCGGGATCAGGTAGACGAAGCTCGGCAGCGTCTGCATGACGTCGAGAATAGGATTGACGACCGATTGCGCACGGTCGGAGCGCGCCATCAGGATGCCGATCGGGATGCCGATGACGATGGCAAGAAGGGTGGAGACGGTGACGATCGCCAGCGTGATCATCGTGTCCTCCCACAGCCCGACTAGGCCGATGAAGAGCATGCCGATCACGGTGACGCCGACGATGCGCATATTGCGGCTGGCGAGATAAACCACCGCGACCATGACCGCGAGGATGATGAACCACGGGGTGTTGACGAAGAGTGACTCCAGCCCGTTCAGAAAGTGCTGCAGGGGCGTCGTCAGCGCGTCGATGACGTTGCCGTAGGCGCGCACAAAGCTTTTGAAGCTGTCATCGACGGTCTTGCGCACGCCACGCATGAGCGTCTGGTCGATCGCCGGAAACTTGCACAGCAGTTCCGGCAGATAATTGCATAAAGTCGAAGCCATTTTTGTCCCCTTATCGACCCTTGCTCGTTGAAAACACCCGGGGGTGCGGCGAGGGCGTTCGCGGCGTTGCATCTGTCGCCTCGGTCCGCATCACGAACGACAGGCTAACCGAGTTCCCTTTGGGAATTCATGCCATCTGCGACGTCGGGAGCTTTCGAATGGCGCAATGCGGCACGCCGCTTCGTGAAAATTGCGGCGGGTGATACACCCGCCGCATTCAGTCGATAGACCATGAGGTCAGAGGGCAGCCTTGACCTTTTCGGCAACTTCCGGAGCAACCCAAGTGGTCCACATTTCCGGGTAGGTTTCGAGGAAGTGCTTGGCGCCGTCTTCGTTGGTGCCCTGGTTTTCTTCCATCCAGGCGAGAACCTTGCCGACGGTCGCGTTGTCCCACTTGCGGGTCTTCACGTAGTCCATGGCAACGCCGGCCTTTTCGGCAAAGCCCTTGGTGACGACGGTGTAGACGTCAGAAACCGGATAGGCATTGACCTTCGGATCCGGGCAATCCGGAACCGCGGTGCAGGCATCCCAGTTGGCCTTGTCATGGTCTACGCCGAAGGAGAGCTTGACCATCTCGTACTTGCCGAGGATGGCGGTCGGAGCCCAGTAATAGCCGAGCCAGCCCTTCTTGTTTTCAAAAGCGTTGGCGATCGAGCCATCGAGGCCAGCAGCCGAACCGGTGTCGACCAGATCGAAGCCCTTATCCTTGGCGCCGAGCGCGCGGTAGAGGTTGGCAGTGGAAACCTGGCAGTTCCAGCCCGACGGGCAGTTGGTCACAGCGCCCTTGGACGGGTCTTCCGGAGCCGGGAAGAGTTCCGGATGCTTGAGGGCATCTTCGACCGTCTTGATATCAGGATGTTCGTCAGCGATGAACTTCGGAATCCACCAGCCTTCGACACCGCCGTCGGAGAGGAGCGGAGCGGCCTGGATCAGGCGGCCTTCGGCGATAGCCTGGTCAAGCGCGGTGCGCACGGCATTGACCCAGAATTCCGGAGCGATGTCGGGCTGGCCCTTTTCGTTCATCGACGCAAAGGTCGGCATGGTGTCACCGGTGACGACGGTCACGGTGCAGCCATAGCCGCTTTCCAGGATGATCTTGTCGACATAGGCAGCGACGCCGGCCGAGGCCCAGTTCATTTCGGCGATCGATACATCACCGCATTCGGCAGCCTGGGCGGACCCAGCGGCTGCGTAAATGCCTGCGGCGAAAAGCGTGGCAGCGAGGAGCTTCTTCATGGAGTTAAGACCTCCCAGTCTTATCTAGCAGCGTTCATCGGGACGGGCGGCGACGGCTACTGCTGACCGCTCCGCCAATGGTTTTCCATCAGGGAATGCCCGGTCCGATCGCGTCTGGCCGGCCGCTGCACTCCTCGCGTTCGGATCTTGTCTTTGGGAGCGCGAGCCCCAGCCGATCTCGTATCGCCCGGTTAGCCTACGTCTTTGATTTCAGAAATCAACCTCCCGACATGCGGTGCGGCCGGTGGCGGCGGCGCGGCAAAGCATTGCAGCGACTTAATATGCCGCATTTCGGGCGGTGTCGGAGGTAATAACGCACAAGAGTGAGGCAGCCGGACCGGCTGGAGCGACAAGGGTCTGTCGCCGCGTTTCCAGTTGAGACGTCGGCTGTCTCAACTGCGGCGCAAATGCAGGTTCGACACCGCTTGGGGCGCCGCTGAAAAAAATTCTAAAAAAGTGAATGGATGGTGCCGCGATAACGATCCGGTAACGCCTATAGCGATAGATGGACGTGCCGTTGATCTATTCAGCGGTTGCGCCCCGGATCCTGTATTGCGTCCCGGGGCGTTTGTTTTTCTGGCATCCAGTTTTGGATCCAGATGATGCCCAAGCGGCACAAGCGTCTTCAGACGAAAGATCAGGCCTTCTTCAGACCGAGCGGCTTGCGCGGATCACGAATTTCCCAACGGGCGACCGGGGCTGCCGATGGAGCGCGCCCGTTCCAGGCGATGGCGAGGCTATTGCGGTTGTGCAGGATGTAGAGCATGGGTGTTTCCTTGAAAGTGCCGCGCTCTCTTCCGGAGCGCCGGTCTTGATGTCGCAGATAATCCTTCCGTCGTGATTGCGCCAGATCACAAACCGCCATCGGTTGTCGCAATTTGACGATTGCGAGCGGGATCGACGCGACAGGCTGTCGCAGTGTCGTATCTGCGGCTGCCTTCATGGCGGAAGCGCGGCAAATGCAGCGAAAACAGGGCAACGGGTTTGCGACGCAGACAGGACAGGACGGCATGACGAAAGCGATAATGCTGCAGGGAACGGGCTCGGATGTCGGAAAGACGATATTGGTCGCCGGTCTCTGCCGGCTCGCCTCAAACCGGGGCCTTGATGTCGCGCCGTTCAAGCCGCAGAACATGTCGAACAATGCCGCCGTCTCCGATGATGGGGGAGAGATTGGCCGGGCGCAGTGGTTGCAGGCGCTGGCCGCGCGCATTCCGACCAGCGTGCATATGAATCCGGTTCTGTTGAAGCCCCAGACCGAGACGGGCAGCCAGATCATCGTGCAGGGCAAGGTCTTCGGCCAGGCAAAGGGGCGCGATTACCAGCGGCTGAAGCCGCAATTGATGGCGGCCGTGCTGGATAGCTTTCGCCAAGTGTCAGAGGGCCGGGACCTTGTGATTGTCGAGGGTGCGGGTTCGCCGGCTGAGATCAATCTCAGGGCCGGCGACATCGCAAACATGGGATTTGCGACGCGGGCCGACGTTCCGGTCGTACTGGTCGGCGACATCGACCGGGGCGGGGTGATCGCTTCCTTGGTCGGCACGCATACGATTCTGCCGGATGAGGACCGGCGGCAAATCACTGGCTATATCATCAACAAGTTTCGCGGCGACGTGACGCTGTTTGACGAGGGCATCTCGGCAATCGGCGGCTTTACCGGCTGGCCCTGTTTCGGCGTGGTGCCCTGGCTGAAGGCGGCGAGCCGTCTGCCGGCGGAAGATTCTGTCGTCTTGGAGCGGTTGGCGCGGGGCGGGGGCGGAGCGCTCAAGATCGCCGTTCCCGTGCTGTCGCGGATTGCCAATTTCGACGATCTCGATCCGCTGAGGCTGGAGCCGGAGGTCGATCTTGTCTTCGTGCGCGGCGGGGATGCTCTGCCTGCCGATGCGGGGCTGGTCATTCTGCCGGGTTCGAAATCGACCATCGGTGATCTCGCAGAATTCAGGGCGAATGGCTGGGACCGT
This sequence comes from Rhizobium sp. Root274, assembly GCF_001429245.1. Taxonomy (GTDB): domain Bacteria; phylum Pseudomonadota; class Alphaproteobacteria; order Rhizobiales; family Rhizobiaceae; genus Allorhizobium. Next base: position 383,162 of record NZ_LMJE01000009.1, on the reverse strand, counting down.
GATCTGGCAGGGCATGTGAAGCGGGGCGGGCGGGTGATCGGGATCTGTGGCGGCTATCAGATGCTGGGGCGCACGGTTGCCGATCCCTTGGGTCTGGAAGGGGCTCCCGTCACGGTCGAGGGGCTGGGCCTGCTTGACGTCGATACGGTCATGGCGGCGGAAAAAACCGTGCGCAACAGCCGGGCGCATTCGCTCGATTACGACGTGCCGCTTAACGGTTATGAGATCCATCTCGGGGTGACCGAAGGGGCCGACAGGACGCGGGCGCCGGTTGCGATTGACGGACGGCCGGATGGCGCTGCCTCGGGAGACGGGCGCGTCTCCGGCACCTATCTGCACGGGCTGTTTTCAAGCGATGTCTATCGCCAATGCCTTCTGGAAAGTTTCGGTATTCGCGGCGGCGGAACGGACTATCAGGCGATCGTCGATGCGGCGCTCGACGATGTCGCAGCCGAGCTCGAGACACATCTGTCGAAAGACTGGCTGAGTGGGCTGCTCGGCTAACGCCTGCCGCGCGCCCGGGCGCGCGTCAGAGCGTCAGGACTCTTGTGCGGCGTCCATGGGCGAGGCCATCAGCTCGCCGCCGCCCATAGAATTGTTGGCATATTTGAACGCCAGAATGCTGAGCACCGAAGCGACCAGCAGGACGAAGATCATTCTCATTGTTTTGTGCTCCTGCCTGTCGTTCGACAACGTAATTGCGGCGAAAGCAGTTCCGGTTTGGCAAATAACGGGGCTTTGTTCCCCTAGTAATACTGCCGCTGTTGCACATCTGCAACGTAGTGATTCTGAGGTATGGGGTTCAGCGCAGAGCAATCTCACTCGGGGAGGCCGTCAACCGGCCGACGCCGATGGTATGGTCCAAGAACTTGATTGCCAGAATGCTGAATACGGCGGCAATCATCACCACGATCATCATACACATTTGGGACCCCACTGTTCCTATCGGGACCGATTTCTAGCATGGCGGCAGTTGGATCTCGGCTAAACCGATCGGTCGCTTTTTATCGATGGGGCAAAATTTGCACGTTTAGAATCGGAGATTCGACCCGAGCGAAAACGGCCAAGATTTCGGTGTGGACACTGCGGAAAGTGGTGAGAGCGCAGGGATTCGAACCCTGGACCTACTGATTAAAAGTCAGTTGCTCTACCGGCTGAGCTACGCTCTCCCAGGCGGCTTGGCGCCGCCTTCAGAAGTGCGCGGAACATAGGCAGGTGACCCCACCGGGTCAACCGCAAAAATGCACCCTCCCGGGCAAAAATCTGCGTTATTGTCACAGGCTACACAAAGGTGATTGGCAAGCCAGGGTTCGCGGGATTACGTAAGGCCCGATCCGAGCCGCAGGAGCATTTGGTGTCGATTGCCGAAATATCCTTCTTGAGCGCCCTTTTTGCCGGCGCCTTGTCCTTTCTGTCGCCCTGTGTCCTGCCGCTGGTGCCGCCTTACCTCTGCTATATGGCCGGGATCTCGGTGGACCAGTTTCGTAGCGGTGCAGAGGCCGAAAACGCCGCCGCTCGGAGGACCGTTTTTCTCACTTCGCTCGTTTTCACCCTCGGATTCGCGACCGTCTTCGTGGCGCTGGGTGCCGGTGCCTCGACGATCGGCGGCATGCTGCGCCAGCACATGGACCTCTTGTCGAAAATCGGCGGCGTTATCATCATCATCATGGGTCTGAACTTCCTCGGCGTGTTCCGGCTCGGGCTTCTGTCTTCGGAATATCGCTTCAATGGTGGCGGCAAGCCGGCGACTTTGTCCGGCGCCTATGTGATGGGCCTCGCCTTCGCCTTCGGCTGGACGCCTTGCATCGGGCCGGTGCTCGGCGCCATCCTCGGGGTTGCGGCGTCGAAGGAAACTGTCGGTGATGGCGCGCTTCTGCTCGCGATCTATTCGCTGGGGCTCGCCGTGCCCTTCTGGATCGCCGCCGGTTTCTCCGGCGCCTTCATGCGCTTTCTCGTGCGTTTCAGGCGCCATCTCGGCCTGGTTGAAAAAGTCATGGGCGGCCTGCTTGTCGTGACCGGGCTCGCCTTCATTTTCGGCTATGTCTCTGACATGGCGATCTGGTTCCAGCAAACCTTTCCAATCCTGTCGCAAATCGGCTAAGCCGGACGGGCGCGCGGGGCGCCCAGAAGGAGAGAGCCGATGGCAGACATCGTCGCGCTGGTATTGCCGTTCTTCGGCCTGATCCTAATCGGCTATGTCTCGGGCCGACTTGGCGATCACTCCGCCCAGGCCCTCGGCTGGCTGAACTTCTTCGTCATCTACGTCACCCTGCCGGCTCTGTTCTTCAAGCTCGTCTCGCGCACCCCGATCGAGCAGCTCACCCGCATCGATTTCATAGCCGCCTGCCTCGCAGCCACCTACACGATCTTCGTCCTGGTCTTTGTCATCGGCCGCTATATCAGAGGTAACAATATCGCCGAATCGACCGTGCAGTCGCTCGCCGGGGCTTACGGAAATATCGGCTATATGGGGCCGGGCCTTGCTCTTCTCGCCTTCGGCGAAAAGGCGGCCGTCCCCGTCGCGCTTGTCTTCTGCTTCGAAAATGCCGCACATTTCATCGCGGCCCCCGCGCTGATGGCTTTTGCTGGCGGCGATGAAAGACCGCCGGCGCAAATGGCTCTGGACGTCGCGCGCAAGATCCTGACGCATCCCTTCATCATTGCGACGCTGATCGGTTTTCTCGCGGCCGCCTTCGCCTTTGAGCCACCGCTCGCCCTTCAGCGGCTGATCGATTATCTGGCCCAGGCCGCCGCCCCATGTGCGCTCTTTGCCATGGGCGTCACGCTTGCATTGCGACCGCTGAAGCGAATCCCGGCCGAGATCGGCTACATCGTGCCGATCAAACTCGTCCTCCACCCGCTCCTGGTCTACCTGGTCCTGAGTGCGGTCGGCAATTTCGATCCGCTCTGGGTGCAGACGGCGATCCTGCTCGCCGCTCTTCCGACCGCGACGAATGTCTTCGTCATAGGCCAGCAATACGGCGTTTGGCAGGAGAGGGCATCCGCCACCATCCTGATCACCACCGTCATTTCCGTCTTTTCGGTCTCGGCTCTGCTCTTCGCCATCAAAGGCGGCATGTTACCGCCGGATCTTTTCCCGTAGCATTGTCGGCAGGCTCCTCAGACCACGGCCTGGTGCCACACCCTCCTGCATCACGAGATTGCGCAGGGGCGCAACGGTCGCCAGCACCTGCAGGCCTGCGGCGCGCAGCATCTGCACCGGCAGCAGCGACGACAGCAGCGAACGGTTCAGAAGATCGACACTGGCGGTACGGCTCGCAATATCGAGGCGCCGCCGCGCATGGAAGCGGTCCCCGACGCTGGCCGCGATCGGAGCAGACTGCCTGTCGACAAGCAGGTCTTCAAGCGCAGCAATGTCGCGTAGGCTGAGGTTGAGACCCTGGGCGCCGATCGGCGGAAAGGCATGGCCGGCTTCGCCGATAAAGGCAGCGCGTCCCTTGCCGTAGTGGTTAGCCGTCATTCCGGAGAGCGGCCAGGCCTGTACGCCGTCCTCGACCGTCACCTTGCCGAGCATCGACTGCATGCGGGTCTCGACCTCGCCGGAAAGGGCAGCGGTGTCCAGTCCCAGAAGACGCTCAGCCTCCTTCGGCGTCACCACCCAAACGAGGCTGGAGCGCTGGCCGGGCAGGGGAACCTGCGTGAAAGGGCCGGATTCGGTGTGGAACTCGGTTGAAATGTTTTGATGCGGCAGGATATGGCCGAAATTGAGGACCACCGCCGTTTGCGGATAGGACCACGTCTTGACCCCGACGCCGGCACTCTCACGGGTCGCCGACCGCCGTCCATCCCCACCGATGACGAAATCGGCGTTGATTTCCTCATCCCCTGAGAGAGCGATCCGGACCTCCCGGTCGTCGATGGTGATGGTTTCGGCTGTCTGGTCGAAGCGGGAGATCAACGGCTCCCGTTCGACGGCCTCGGCAAGCGTCGACAGCAGCGCAGCATTCGGGATGTTGTATCCGAAGGCAGGCAGGTCGATCTCGGCGCTTCGGAAGGCTACGGTCGGCGCCCGAAGCAGACGCTTCGTGCCATCGATGATCTGCATCGTCTGGAGTGCCGCTGCTTGCGGCTTCAACTCGTCCCAAAGGCCGAGACGTTCCATCATATCGAGCGACTGATGCATCAGCGCCGTCGTCCGGCGGTCCGAACCATCAGGCCGTGGTCCGACCAGCGCGACCCGTCGACCGCCACGCGCCATGGCGATGGCGGCAATCTGCCCGGCCGGTCCGGCGCCCACGACGACAATGTCGAATCTCTGCTGCATCAGTTTCATTCCTGTCTTGTCTTGAACTCTATGTATGCCGGCCCTCCGCTGAAATCCATGGGCCGAAATGGCGCAGTCAGGCTGCCGCTCTGTCGGTCGAAAACCGGGCATAGCCGCCAAGCGTGGTTGCAAATGATGCCAATTCGGTCGATACCGGGGATCGCCAAAGGACGGTGGACGTGGAGCCGGCATGAAGATCTTCAACTACAAGCGCGTGCCTTATGCCGAAATCCGGGCCTTCTCGGTGCATATACTGACGGCCTCTGGCTCCTTTCTCGCCTTTCTCGGCGTCGTTGCCGCTGGCGAGCGCCGGTTCGTCGATATGTTCTGGTGGCTGGGTCTGGCGCTGCTCGTCGACGGCATTGACGGCCCGATCGCCCGCAAGGTGCGTGTCAAGGAAGTCCTACCCAACTGGTCGGGCGATACGCTCGACAACATCATCGATTATGTCACTTATGTCCTTCTACCAGCCTTCGCGCTCTACCAGAGCGGCATGATCGGGGAGCCCTGGTCCTTCGTCGCCGCCGGTCTTATCGTCGTTTCGAGCGCAATCTATTATGCCGACATGGGCATGAAGACGGACGAATACTTCTTCTCCGGCTTCCCCGTCGTCTGGAACATGGTGATCTTCACGCTTTTCGTCATCGATGCGAGCGCCACGACGGCTCTCATCGTCGTGCTGCTCTCCGTCTTTCTCACCTTCCTGCCGATCCACTTCCTGCATCCCGTGCGCGTCAAGCGGCTGCGCACGCTCAATCTCACGGTCTTCTTCCTCTGGTGCGCCTTTGCCGGTTATGCGCTCCTCCTGCATTTCCAGACGCCGACCTGGGTCGTCGCAGGCACGATCGTCACCGGTGCTTATCTCTATGTTATAGGCGGCGTCCTCCAGCTTTTCCCGCAGCTTGGACGTGTCCGCTGAGGCGGCGCTGCAGAAGCTTGCGCAAAACCAAAAAAAACTTCTGCCTATATATTGTGCGCTGCCGCAAACCGGTTATGAATTGAGCGACGGACCAGGCGCCAAGACCTGGCCGGAAGCCTGCGAAAGCGAGGGGACCTGTGTCGCATCAAATGCCCGAGGGGCAAGAACCGCTCTTGTCCGTAACCGGCCTGACGAAGTTGTTCGGCAGCTTCAAGGCCTGCGACGGCATTGATCTTACGATCGGCCATGGCGAAATTCACGCGCTTCTCGGCGAAAACGGCGCCGGCAAGTCAACGCTGGTCAAGATGCTCTTCGGCATCCTCGCGCCCTCGGCCGGCGAGATCTCCTGGCTCGGACGCGAAACGGTCATCCCCAATCCCGCCGCTGCCCGCCGTCTCGGCATCGGCATGGTCTTCCAGCATTTTTCCCTGTTCGAAGCGTTGACGGTTGCCGAAAATATCGCCCTGTCGCTGGACGAGAAGATCTCGATTTCTGATCTGTCGAAAAAGGCAGCTGAACTCTCCGTCGCCTACGGCCTGCCGCTCGATCCCAACGCCCATGTCGCCGATCTCTCGGTCGGCGAACGCCAGCGGATCGAGATCGTGCGGGCCCTCCTGCAGAACCCGAAGCTGATCATCCTCGACGAGCCGACGTCGGTTCTGACGCCGCAGGAAGCCGACAAGCTTTTCGAGACGCTGTTCAAGCTGAAAGCCGAGGGCCGTTCCGTCCTCTATATCAGCCACCGCCTTGAGGAGGTGCAGCGCATCTGTGACCGGGCAACGGTGCTCCGGCACGGAAGGGTCACCGGCGCCTGTGATCCGCGCCAGGAAACGCCGGCATCGCTCGCCCGCATGATGGTCGGTGCGGAAGTCGCGGGGGTCGAGAAGGTCGAGCCGCCGGCGGACGGCGAGATCCAACTGCAGGTGACGGGTCTCTCGGTCACGCCGCGTACGCCATTCGCCATGCCGCTGAAGAATGTCTCGGTGACCGTTCGCGCAGGCGAAGTTCTGGCGATCGCCGGTGTCGCCGGTAATGGCCAAAGTGAACTGTTCGACGCCTTGTCGGGCGAATATCCGGTGCGTGACGCCGACGCCATCCGCCTACGCGGCCGGTCTGTCGGCCGGCTTGGAATCAACGAGCGGCGTCTGCTCGGTGCGGGATTTGTCCCCGAAGAACGCCATGGCCATGCCGCCGTGCCCGCCATGAGCCTGTCGGAAAATCTCTTTCTGTCGCGAAACGCCTCCGATCGATCGGCATATCTTTCGGGCGGCAAGCTCGGCCTGATCCGCCATGGCCTCGTGCAGCAGGCCGCGCGCCGGATCTCTGAAATGATGGACGTACGCAAGAGTGGCGAAGACCCGGCTGCAGGCTCTCTCTCCGGCGGTAATCTGCAAAAATTCATCGTCGGCCGTGAACTCGACCGGCAGCCTTCCGTCCTCGTCGTCAACCAGCCGACCTGGGGCGTCGATGCCGGCGCTGCCAGCCGGATCCGGCAGGCGCTGGTCGATCTGGCAAAGAGCGGTTCGGCCGTCATCGTGATCAGCCAGGACCTCGACGAGATATTCGAAGTGGCAACCACCATTGCGGCCATCTCCGAAGGTCGCCTGTCCGACGCCTATCCGGCAGCCACCATGACACGCGAGCGCATCGGCATCCTGATGGGGGGCGTGCACGGTCCAGAAACGATCCCGTCGACTGCAGCGGAGAGCGCCCATGCGCATTGAACTTGAGCGGCGCGCGCGCCAGTCAGCCGTTTTCGCATTCGTGTCGCCACTGCTCGCTCTGGCGCTCACCGTGCTCTTCGGCGGCATCATGTTCGCGCTTTTGGGCAAGGACCCGGTTTCGGCTCTCTACAGCTTCTTCATTGAGCCGCTGCTTGAGGTCTGGTCGCTGCATGAACTGGCGATCAAGGCAGCGCCGCTGATCCTGATCGGCGTCGGTCTCTCGGTCTGCTATCGCTCCAACAATTGGAATATCGGCGCCGAAGGCCAGTTCACCGTCGGTGCGATCGTCGGCTCGATCGTACCGATCACCTTCTATGACTGGCATTCGCCGCTGCTGCTGCCGATCATGATGGTCATGGGCGCGATCGGTGGCGCCGCCTATGCCGCCATTCCGGCTCTGCTCAAGACCCGCTTCAACACCAATGAGATCCTGACCAGCCTGATGCTAGTCTATATCGCCCAGCTCTTCCTCGACTGGTTGACACGCGGCATCTGGAAGGATCCTGCCGGTTACAACTTCCCGCAGTCGCGCTCCTTCGTAACGGAAGCGGTTCTGCCGGAAGTTCTTGCCTCCGGCCGCGCCCATTATGGCATCGTCTTTGCCATCCTAGCCGCCATCGGCGTCTGGTTCATGATGCGCTACACGCTCAAGGGCTTTCAGGTAAACGTGCTCGGCCAGTCGGAACGGGCAGGGCGTTTTGCCGGCTTTTCCGGTCGCAAGATGGTGTGGTTTTCGATGATGTTTTCCGGCGCACTGGCCGGTCTTGCCGGGATCGCCGAGGTCTCCGGGTCGATCGGCCACCTACAGCCGGCGATTTCGCCCGGCTACGGTTTCACCGCGATCATCGTTGCCTTCCTCGGCCGCCTCAATCCGCTTGGTATTATCGCCTCCGGCTTTGTTCTGGCGCTGACCTATCTCGGTGGTGAAGGAGCGCAGTTGTCGATCGGTGTGTCCGACAAGGTAACCCGCGTTTTCCAGGGCCTGCTGCTGTTCTTCGTGCTCTCCTGCGATACGCTCATCCTCTACAAGGTGCGCATCGTTTTCGATCGCGTCCGCTCTGCATCTGCGAAGGCCGCGTCATGATCTTCGAAGCCATTTTGCTGACAGTCATCACCGCCTCCACGCCGCTGGTCATCGCTGCGATCGGTGAACTGGTGACCGAGCGTGCCGGCGTGCTCAATCTCGGTGTCGAGGGCATGATGATCGTCGGCGCCGTCTGCGCCTTCATCGCGACGAAGACGACGGGTTCACCCTATGTCGGCGTCCTCGCCGGTATCATCTCTGGTGCTGCCTTCTCGCTGCTCTTCGGTTTCCTGACGCTCACGCTGGTCGCCAATCAGGTGGCCACAGGTCTGGCGCTCACCATTCTCGGCCTCGGCGTGTCGGGCATGGTCGGCGAAAGCGTCGTCGGCCAGCCGGGCATCAAGATGCAGCCCATCGCCATTCCGCTCCTGTCGGACATCCCGGTGCTCGGCACCATTCTCTTCCGTCAGGACATCTTCTTTTACCTGTCGATTGCCCTCATCATCGGCGTCAACTGGTTCCTGTTCAAAAGCCGCACCGGTTTGAAGCTCCGCGCCATCGGCGACAGCCATGGCTCGGCCCATACACTCGGTCTGCCGGTCATCCGCACGCGTTATCTCGCCGTCATGTTCGGCGGCGCCTGTGCGGGCCTGGCCGGCGCGCAGCTGTCGCTCGTTTACACGCCGCAATGGGTCGAGAACATGTCTGCCGGCCGTGGCTGGATCGCACTGGCGCTCGTCGTCTTCGCCGCATGGCGCCCCTGGCGGGTGCTGGCCGGCGGTTATCTCTTCGGTGCCGTCACCATCGGGCAGTTGCACGCCCAGGCACTCGGCATCGGTCTTCCTTCGCAGTTTATGTCGGCACTGCCGTATGCGGCCACCATTGTCGTGCTGATCATAATCTCCCATAATCGCCGCACAACGCTGATCAACACGCCGGCCTCACTCGGCAAGCCGTTCGTGCCGGATCGGTAAAACACTTTTATTTCAACCAGACAGGGGTACACCATGAAGAACTTCCTCTTCGCGCTCGCTGCATCCGCAGCCGCCATCGTCGGCGTTGCGGCGCCCGCCGCAGCACAGGACAAGACCAAGATCTGCTTCGTCTATGTCGGCTCGAAGACCGACGGCGGCTGGACGCAGGCCCACGAACTCGGTCGCACGACCCTGCAGGAGCATTTTGGCGACAAGATCGAAACGCCATACCTCGAAAACGTTCCGGAAGGTCCGGATGCCGAGCGCGCCATCGAGCGCATGGCCCGTTCGGGTTGCGCCGTTGTCTTCACGACCTCCTTCGGCTTCATGGACGCCACCCTGAAGGTCGCCGAGAAGTTCCCGGATGTGAAGTTTGAACACGCCACCGGCTACAAGACCCTGCCGAATGTCGCGACCTATAACTCGCGCTTCTATGAAGGCCGATTCATCAACGGCCAGATCGCCGGCAAGATGTCGAAGAAGGGTGTCGCAGGCTACATCGCCTCCTTCCCGATCCCGGAAGTCGTCGCTGGTATCAACGCCTTCCTGCATGGCGCCCGTACGGTCAATCCTGAATTCAAGCTCAAGGTCATCTGGGTCAACACCTGGTTCGACCCCGGCAAGGAAGCTGACGCTGCCAAGGCTCTGATCGACCAGGGCGTCGACGTTCTGACCCAGCACACCGACACGACGGCTCCGATGCAGGTTGCCGAAGAGCGCGGCATCAAGGCCTTCGGCCAGGCTTCCGACATGATCTCTGCCGGCCCGACCGCGCAGCTGAGCTCGATCGTCGACACCTGGGGCGCCTATTACATCAAGCGCACCCAGGCGATCCTCGACGGCACCTGGACATCGCAGCAGACCTTCGACGGTCTGAAGGACGGCATCCTCACCATGGCGCCCTACACCAACATGCCTGATGACGTGAAGGCGATGGCGATGGACACCGAAGCCAAGATCAAGTCGGGCGAGTTGAAGCCCTTCAGCGGCCCGATCAACAAGCAGGACGGCACGCCCTGGCTCAAGGAAGGTGAAACCTCCGACGACGGCACCATTCTCGGCATGAATTTCTACATTGAAGGCGTCGACGACAAGCTGCCGCAGTAATCTGAAGAATTACAATGCGAGTTGAAAGGGCGCTTCGACGCCCTTTCTTTTTTCCTGTTTCAAAAAACCGTAAATTACGCATACCAAACTCTTCACCAGCGTCCGACCTTCGTATAACAAGCCGCACGACACGCGTTGGAGACAAGTCGGTATGCGAAAGGACGAAGTTCGGGATCTGGCGGCCGTCCTGCCGCTCAAGACGAGTCACTCGAAGGTCGTCGAGCAACTCGGCCTCGCGATTGTTGCCGGCACACTGGCAGTCGGCGAGACGCTACCGGGCGACATCGAGCTGGAAAAGCAATTCGATGTCTCTCGCTCGGTTCTGCGGGAAGCGATGAAAACCCTGGCCGCCAAGGGACTGGTGGTGGCGAAATCCCGTATCGGCACCCGGGTGACCGACAAATGCCACTGGAACCTGCTCGATGAATGTGTCTTGCGCTGGCATTTTCGCGCGGGCGTCACGGCCGAGTTTCTCAATCACCTCTATGATCTTCGCCTCGTCCTTGAGCCTGCGGCGGCAGCATTCGCTGCCGACCGTGCTTCTCCGGACGATTGTGAACAATTGCGCAGCTATGCCATGGCTCTTGGTGCGCCTGACCTGACCTTCCGCGAGCAGGTCGAAGCGGACCTGAAATTTCATGTCCTCCTCTGCCTCGTTGGCGCCAATCCCTTCATGGAGAGCATGGTCGGTTTCATCAAGACCTCGCTCGACGGGGCCTTCACCCTTGCGCTCAGCCAATATGTCCGCCAGTCGGACAAGGGCATCACCCAGTCCCATCTGGCAGTGGTCGAGGCGATCGAACGCAAGGACGGCAACGCCGCTGGGGACGCCATGCGGCACCTGATCCAGATGGGTCGCCGAAGCGCGATCGCTGCCCTCAATGCGCCGCCTGCGCAAGGCTGACGCTGCACTCTTTCGGCTTGCGGGCATGAGGTACGGACGCTACTGAATTGGCGCCATTCAACTTGCCGGAGTAAGCCATGAGCCGCAGATGCCTCGCCGTCGTTCTCGCTGCAGGCGACAGCACCCGTATGAAGTCGTCGATGTCCAAGGTGCTGCATCCGGTTGCTGGACGCCCGATGATTGCGCATGTCATGGCCTCGATCGGCGCATCCGGCGTGTCCGATGTGGTCATGGTGCTTGGACGTGATGCCGAAAAGGTCGCAGCAGCAGGCACGCTCCCCGGAATGGCCGTAGAAAGTGTCCTGCAAACCGAGCGGCTCGGCACAGGCCATGCGGTGCTCACAGCACGTGAAGCAATCTCGCGCGGCTATGACGAAATTCTGGTGGCTTACGGCGACGTCCCGCTGATCACACCCGCACCGTTGAAGGCGGCACGTGAGGCCTTGGCTTCCGGCGCGGATGTCGTGGTGATCGGTTTCCATACGGCAAATCCGACCGGTTACGGTCGTCTCCTGGTCGAGAACGGCGAACTGGTCGCCATCCGCGAGGAAAAAGACGCGACCGAGGCCGAACGGGCTGTAACCTGGTGCAACAGTGGCCTGATGGCAATCAATGGCAAGAAGGCCCTCGATTACCTCCAGCAGATTGGCAATGCCAATGCCAAGGGTGAGTATTACTTGACCGATGTCGTCGAGATCGCACGGGCGGCCGGCGGCAAGGTCGTCGCGGTCGATGCGCCGGAAAGCGAGCTCACCGGCTGCAACAACCGCGCCGAACTCGCCGTCTTGGAGCGCATCTGGCAGGAGCGCCGCCGCCACGAATTGATGGTCTCCGGTGTCACGATGATTGCGCCGGAAACGGTTTTCCTAAGCCACGATACGGTCATCGGTCAGGACGCCCTGATCGAGCCGAATGTCGTCTTCGGCCCCGGCGTTACCGTCGAGGGCGGCGCCGTGATCCATGCATTTTCGCACCTGGAAGGTGCCCATGTCGCAGCCCGCGCGACAGTCGGACCCTTTGCCCGCCTGCGCCCAGGTGCCAATCTGGCCGAAGGCTCCAAGGTCGGTAATTTCTGCGAAGTGAAGAAGGCCGAGATCGGCCGCGGTGCCAAGGTGAACCATCTGACCTATATCGGTGACGCGACGGTCGGTGCCGACACCAATATCGGCGCGGGCACGATCACCTGCAACTATGACGGCGTCAACAAACACGAGACGATCATCGGGGCAGGGGCCTTCATCGGATCGAATTCGTCGCTCGTCGCACCGGTCACCATCGGCGATGGCGCCCTGATCGCGTCTGGAAGTGTCATTACCGAAGACGTGCCCGCCGACGCGCTGGCCTTTGGTCGTGCGCGTCAGGAGCTCAAGCAAGGTCGAGCGAAAACCATCCGCGAGCGTAATCTTGCGATCAAGGCGGCAAAGAAAAGCGCCAAGTAAAACAACGTTACCTAACCTCACGTCTCGTTATGCTGCGTTGCATTACGAGACGAAATGCAATTTGACCGGTGGCCTGATTGCCTATTGCGGCAAAACCGCTAGGAAAAAATCCGTAATGAATACGGAACGGAGATTTTCATGTGCGGCATCGTCGGGATCGTCGGTAACAAGCCAGTAGCGGAGCGTCTTGTCGACGCGTTGAAGCGGCTGGAATATCGCGGTTACGATTCGGCTGGGGTCGCGACGATCCATGACGGCAAGCTTGATCGCCGTCGCGCCGAGGGCAAGCTGTTCAATCTGGAGACCAAGCTCGCTGCCGAACCGCTTGCCGGCAATATCGGCATCGCCCATACCCGCTGGGCAACCCACGGCGTTCCCAATGAGACCAATGCTCATCCGCATTTCGTCGATGGCGTAGCAGTTGTTCACAACGGCATTATCGAGAATTTTTCCGAGATCAAGGACGAACTGCTGGCCGAGGGCGCCAGCTTCACGACGCAGACCGACACCGAAGTCGTCGCCCAACTTCTGGCGAAGTACCGGCGCGAAGGCCTTGGTCGGCGCGAGGCGATGCACAAAATGCTCCGCCACGTGACAGGGGCCTATGCGCTGGCCGTCATCTTCAGCGACGATCCCTCGACGATCATGGCGGCGCGGTCTGGCCCGCCGCTCGCGATCGGCTATGGCGACGGCGAGATGTTCTTAGGCTCCGACGCGATCGCGCTCTCGCCCTTCACCAACCGCATTGCCTACCTGCATGACGGCGATTGGGCCGTCATTGGCAAGCAGGGCGCCCATATCTTCGATCTCGACGGCAACCCCGTCGACCGACCCGTGCAGATTTCCTCGGCCAGCGCCTACATGATCGACAAGGGCAACCATCGTCACTTCATGGAAAAGGAGATCTACGAACAGCCGGAGGTGATCTCTCACGCGCTGTCCCATTACGTCGATCTCGCCGAACACATCGTCCGCCCGAGCGAAGGCGGTATCGATTTCGCCTCGTTGAGCGGCCTTGCGATCTCCGCGTGCGGCACGGCGTATCTCGCCGGCCTCGTGGGCAAATACTGGTTCGAACGTTATGCTCGCCTGCCGGTCGAGATCGATGTCGCATCGGAGTTCCGCTACCGCGAAATGCCGCTGCGGCCAGATCAGGCTGCCTTGTTCATCTCCCAGTCGGGGGAGACAGCCGACACGCTCGCTTCGTTGCGCTACTGCCACGACAACGGCCTGAAGATCGGTGCCGTGGTCAATGTCAAGGAATCGACCATCGCCCGGGAATCGGATGCCGTCTTCCCGATTCTTGCAGGACCTGAGATCGGCGTCGCCTCGACCAAGGCCTTCACCTGCCAGCTCGCGGTTCTCGCCTCGCTTGCCATCGCTGCCGGCCGGGCCCGTGGGACGTTGACCGAGACGGAAGAAAAGCAACTGGTCAAGAGCCTGTCCGAGATGCCGCGCATCATGAGCCAGGTGCTGAATGCCGTACAGCCGCAAATCGAGGCCATGTCACGCGACCTGTCAAAATACAAGGACGTGCTCTATCTCGGCCGCGGCACGAGCTATCCGCTCGCCATGGAAGGCGCGCTGAAGCTCAAGGAAATCTCCTACATTCACGCTGAAGGTTATGCGGCGGGCGAGTTGAAGCACGGCCCGATCGCCCTGATCGACGAGAACATGCCGGTGATCGTCATCGCGCCTTTCGATCGCTTCTTCGAAAAGACCGTGTCGAACATGCAGGAAGTCGCAGCCCGCGGCGGCAAGATCATCTTCATCACCGACGACAAGGGGGCTGCAGCCTCCAAGCTCGAGACCATGGCGACGATCGTGTTGCCTGTCGTGGCCGAGATCGTCTCGCCTATGGTCTACTCGATCCCGATCCAGCTGCTCGCCTATCACACGGCCGTCTTCATGGGCACCGACGTGGACCAGCCGCGCAATCTGGCGAAATCGGTCACAGTCGAGTGACCACCGAAACCGGGAGCCCGCGGGCTGCGGGCGTTCCCGCTGTCCGTGGTCTGCCATCCCAGATCTAGCTATTGCGTGACCCATCAGGCTCGGGCATGGTCGCGCACATCGACGCATTCCCGCATTGCACAATGACGGTCTCATGAGCGACATCAAGGACAGGATCTCGGTGGCCACCCGCCTCAGGAACAATTTCCTGACGGGATTGATCATCTGCGCGCCGATGGCGATCACCATCTATCTGACCTGGACCTTCATCCACTGGGCCGATAGCTGGGTAAAGCCCTATATCCCGGATCGCTACAACCCGGAATCCTATCTGAAATTCGCTGTTCCCGGCACCGGGCTGCTGATCGCGCTTCTGTTCATCACACTCGTGGGTTTCCTCGGCCGCAACCTCATCGGCCGGTCGATCGTCGGCTACAGCGAAAACATCCTCAACCGCATGCCGCTGGTGCGCACCGTCTACAAGAGCACCAAGCAGATCTTCGAGACGGTGCTGAAAGAGCAGGGCACCTCCTTCAAGAAGGTCGGCCTGATCGAGTTTCCCCGTGCCGGCACCTGGGCACTGGTCTTCATCTCCTCCGACGCAAAGGGTGAGATCGCCGTCAAGCTGAACCAGAATGGCGAGGAGATGGTCGCCGTCTTCTTGGCGCCCACCCCGGTTCCGACGGCTGGTTTCCTCATGTTCGTCCCGCGCAGCAAGCTGATGCTGCTCGACATGACGCCGGAGGAGGGCGTGAAGCTCCTGATCTCGGCGGGTCTGGTGACGCCGGACTACAAACCCGCCGAGCAGGCTGCCGTCATGCAGGCCTTGGCCAAGCAGGCCGTTGCCGAACCGGCCACTCCCGAGGACCGTGTCGCTCGGCGCCAGTAGTCCTCTAGGCCAATTTAGCCCGCATGGAGGAAGCGGATCGCCTCGTCGCGGCGATGCAGGTAGAGGAGCGTGCGCACCGCCTCTCCACGTTCGGAAGTGAGCTCAGGATCCCGCTCCAACAGATAGGCGGCATCCTTGCGGGCGATCTCCAAGAGGTCTCCATGGTGTTCGAGACTGGCGATCTTGAAGCCCGGCGTTCCGGACTGCCGCGTCCCGAGCAATTCGCCTTCGCCGCGCAGTTTCAGATCCTCCTCCGCGATCAGGAAGCCGTCTTCCGAATCGCGCAGGATCGACAGCCGTGCCTTGCCGGTTTCGCCGAGCGGCCCCTTGTAGAGCAGGATGCAGCTCGACGCCTCGTCGCCACGCCCGACCCGGCCGCGCAGCTGGTGAAGCTGGGCAAGCCCGAAGCGCTCGGCATGTTCGATCACCATGATCGTCGCATCGGGAACGTCGACGCCAACCTCGACCACGGTGGTGGCAACCAGCAGCCGCGTCTCGCCATTCTTGAAGGCAAGCATGGCCGCATCCTTCTCTGGTCCGCTCATCCGTCCATGCACCAACCCGATCGGCGCCTTGATGAACTGCGCGAGCACCGCTTGGCGCTCTTCCGCCGACATCAGCTCGCTCTCTTCGGTCTCTTCCACCAGCGGGCAGATCCAATAGGCCTTCTTGCCCTCGGCAATGGCGGAGCGCAGCCGCTCGATCACATCCGGTACCCGCTCGGTCGGTACCGTCACCGTCTGGATCGGCTTGCGCCCCGCCGGTTTCTCGGTGAGCTTGGAGACGTCCATGTCGCCGAAGGCGGCGAGCACCAGCGTGCGGGGGATCGGCGTCGCGGTCATGACCAGCATATGCGGCGAGATGCCCTTTGAGGTGAGCCTGAGGCGCTGGTGAACGCCGAAGCGATGCTGCTCGTCCACGACCGCGAGCGTCAGGTTCTTGTAGCTCACGGCATCTTGGAACAGCGCATGCGTACCGATGATAATTTGCGCCTCACCCGACGCAATCCGCTCCAGGATTGCTTCGCGCTCCTTGCCCTTGGTCCGCCCCGTCAGAACCTCGATCCTGAGCCCTGCAGGTGCACCGAGCTTCGACAACGTGGCATGATGCTGCCGCGCTAGGATCTCCGTCGGCGCCATCAGCACAGCCTGTCCGCCGGCTTCCACTGCCGCTGCCATGGCAAACAGCGCCACCAGCGTCTTGCCGGCGCCGACATCCCCCTGAACCAGCCGCAGCATGCGCTGATCGGAGGCCATGTCCTTCAGGATCTCCTCGATCGCCACCACCTGGCTGTTCGTCGGCGTGAAGGGCAGGGCGGCGCGGATCTTGCCGCTGAGTTCACTGGTCGGCTTGATCGGCGTGCCTGGTACACGCCGCAGCTTCTGTCGCACCAGGGCAAGCGACACCTGGCCGGCAAGAAACTCGTCATAGGCGAGACGCCGCCTGGCCGGCGCCTGCGGGTCGATATCCTTTTCGTCGCGCGGATTGTGAAGCGCGACCAGACAGTGGCGCACGCTGGCAAAACCCTGCTTGGTCACGAGCGCCGCATCCGCCCATTCGCCGAGTTCCGGCATCTTCTCGACGGCGGCTTCCACCGCCTTGCGCAACACCTTGGGCCCGAGCCCCGCCGTCAGCGGATAGACCGGCTCCACCAGCGGCAGGTTCTCCGCCTCACTCGCCTTCACCATCAGGTCCGGATGCACCATTGAAGGGCGGCCGTTGAACCAGTCGACTTTTCCGGAGACCATCACGGTCTCATCGACCGGCAGCGCTTTTTCGAGCCAGTTGCCCTTGACCCGGAAGAAGGTCAGCGCCAGTTCCCCCGTCTCGTCATGCAGCATCACGCGATAGGGCATGTTGTTCTTGCCGGGTGGTGGCGGCTGGTGCCGATCCACGCGTCCGGTAATCGTGACGAGAGCGCCCTGTTGGGCATAGGCAATGCCCGGCTGGTGGCGCCTGTCGATCAGCCGGTGCGGTGCCAGGAAGAGCAGGTCGACAACGCGCGCATCCTCCGCGTCCTCGCGGCCGAGAAGGGTGGCGAGAAGCTGGGCGAGTTTGGGACCAACTCCGCTGAGCGAGGCGACGGAGGCGAACAGGGGATCGAGAAGATGGGGACGCATGATGCGGGCAAAATGCCTCGTTATTTGCCCCTTTGGCAAGCTGACATTTGCCAGTCGCTGCTCTATAGAGGCCGAAGAATTGGAAGGATGCCAAGATGACTGGACTGGTGAAAAGCAGTGCCGACCTCGATCCGCGCCGTCGGCGCATCCTGTTCCGCTGCTGGCATCGCGGCATTCGCGAGATGGACCTGATGCTCGGCCAGTTCTGCGAGGCCGAGATCGAAGGCTTGAGCGACGTGGAGCTCGACGAGCTTGAGCACATCATGGCCGAGGAAGACAATGACCTTGTCAAATACATCACCGGCGCCGAACCCGTGCCTGCCCATCTTCGGACGCCGCTCTTCGAACGTATTGCCGCCCTCAGGCCGGATTTCTCTCCGGTCACCGGCAAAGAACCTGCTGCAAAGTAAGTGATGATGCCCCTGATCGATGTGAAGCGAATTGTCGGCGCACAATCCGCCCTGACGCTCTCCCACGTGCCGGACGGAATGGATGCCTTCATCCTTGCGGAACTCGCGCGCGAGGGCAGGCCTGTCGCCTATGTCGTTTCCGACGGACAACGGCTGCAGAACCTCGAGCAGACGCTCAGCTTTGCAGCGCCTGATATCCCGGTCTTGAGCCTTCCGGCCTGGGACTGCCTGCCTTACGACCGCGTTTCGCCCTCCGCAGACGTGTCGGCGCGCAGGCTGGCTGCACTCTCGGGCCTGATCGCGCTCTATCTCAATCCGCATCCCGCGATCGTTTTGATAACTGTTAATGCCATGCTGCAGAAGGTGGCACCGGCGGATGTGATCGATAGCCTCGGCTTTTCGGCCAAACCCGGCAACCAGATCCGCATGGACGACATCGCGGCACGTCTCGAGCGCAACGGCTTCGATCGCGTTGCGACCGTTCGCGAGGTCGGTGAATTCGCCGTGCGCGGTGGTATCCTCGATGTCTTTGTCCCTGGTTCGGAAGAGCCCGTCCGCCTCGATTTCTTCGGCGACACGCTGGAATCCATCCGCTCCTTTGACCCCGCGAGCCAGCGCACAATCGGTCAGGTTCGTTCGCTCGATCTCAATCCGATGAGCGAGGTCACGCTGACGCCGGAGAGTATCAGCCGCTTTCGCAAGAACTACCTGTCGCTCTTCGGTGCCGCGACCCGCGACGACGCCCTCTATGCCGCCGTCTCCGAAGGCCGCCGCTATGCCGGCATGGAGCACTGGCTGCCTATGTTCTACGACAAGCTGGAAACGACTTTCGACTATCTGCGCGGCTTTCGTGTGGTTACCGACCATACCGTGCGTGAGGCAGCCGAAGAACGCGCCAAACTCATCCGCGATTATTACGAAGCCCGCCTCAATTCCGCGACACCCGGCAAGGGCCATCTTTCCCAAGGCACGCCCTACAAGCCGGTGCCGCCCGAGCGGCTTTATCTTGGCGCCGGCGAATTCGGCAAGGCGCTCGACGCCTTCGATCCGATCCGCATCACGCCGTTTGCGGAGCACGGTGGAGAGAGCCGTCTCGTCATCGAAGTCGATGCCCGCCCGACGCCGCGATGGGCCAAGGCCGCCAATGAGGCAGGCGAGGAAAATAGCCGCACCAATGTCTTTGGTCAGGCCGTGTCCTACATTGCCGAGAAGCGCGCATCCGGTGTCAAGGTCGTCGTCTCCGGCTGGTCGGAAGGCTCGCTCGACCGCCTGCTCCAGGTTCTGAACGAACACGGGCTTGAAAAACTGGTGCCGGTCGCCGCCCTCAAGGATGTCGACAAGCTGAAAAAGGGCGAGGCGGGAACGGCCGTTCTCAGCCTGGAAGGCGGTTTCGAAACGGACGGTCTCGTCATCGTCGGCGAGCAGGACATTCTCGGCGACCGCATGGTGCGACGCTCCAAGCGTCGCAAGCGGGCCGCCGACTTCATCTCGGAAGTCGCGAGCATCGACGAGGGCTCGATTGTCGTCCATGCCGAACACGGCATCGGCCGCTTCGTCGGCCTACGTACCATCGAGGCCGCCGGCGCACCGCGCGCCTGTCTTGAGCTGCAATATGCCGACGACGCCAAGCTCTTCCTGCCGGTCGAAAACATCGATCTGCTCTCCCGCTACGGCGGTGAGGCGACCGAGGTGCAGCTCGACAAGCTCGGCGGCGGCGCCTGGCAGATGCGCAAGGCCAAGCTGAAGAAGCGCCTGCTCGACATGGCCGGCGCCCTGATCCGCATTGCCGCTGAGCGCATGACCCGCTCCGCACCCGTTCTGACGACCCAGGAAGGCCTCTACGACGAATTTGCCGCTCGCTTCCCCTATGACGAGACGGAAGACCAGGACGCCGCCATTGAGGCCGTCCGGTCCGATCTCGGGCAGGGCCGCCCGATGGATCGCCTCGTCTGCGGCGATGTCGGCTTCGGCAAGACGGAAGTGGCGCTGCGTGCCGCCTTCATCGCGGCGATGAACGGCATCCAGGTCGCTGTTGTCGTGCCGACGACGCTGCTCGCCCGCCAGCACTTCAAGACCTTCTCCGAACGCTTTAGGGGTCTGCCGATCCGCGTGCAGCAGGCCTCGCGCCTCGTCGGCACCAAGGAGCTGAACCTCGTCAAGAAAGAAGTCGCCGAGGGCAAGACCGACATCGTCGTCGGCACCCATGCCCTGCTCGGGTCAGGCGTCAACTTCGCCAATCTCGGCCTCCTGATCATCGATGAAGAGCAGCATTTCGGCGTGAAGCACAAGGAGCGGCTGAAGGAGCTGAAATCGGATGTGCACGTGCTCACGCTCTCGGCAACGCCCATCCCGCGCACCCTGCAGCTCGCCATGACCGGCGTGCGCGAACTCTCCCTGATCACCACACCGCCGGTCGACCGCATGGCGGTCCGTACCTTCATCTCGCCCTTTGATCCGCTTGTCATCCGCGAGACCCTGATGCGCGAGCATTATCGTGGCGGCCAGAGTTTCTATGTCTGCCCGCGCCTTGCCGATCTCGCCGACATCAAAGCTTTTCTCGACGAAAACGTGCCGGAACTGAAGGTTGCCGTTGCCCATGGCCAGATGGCGGCCGGCGAACTCGAAGACATCATGAACGCCTTCTACGAGGGCCGGTATGACGTGCTGCTCTCGACGACCATCGTCGAATCCGGCCTCGATGTGCCGACGGCCAATACGCTGATCGTCCACCGCGCCGACATGTTCGGTCTGGCGCAGCTTTACCAGATCCGTGGCCGCGTCGGTCGCTCCAAGGTCCGCGCCTTTGCGCTGCTCACGCTGCCTGTCAACAAGGTGCTGACCGCAGGCGCCGAACGGCGTCTCAAGGTCCTGCAGTCGCTCGACACGCTCGGCGCCGGTTTCCAGCTTGCAAGCCATGACCTCGATATCCGTGGTGCGGGCAATCTCTTGGGCGAGGAGCAGTCCGGCCACATCAAGGAAGTCGGCTTCGAGCTTTACCAGCAGATGCTGGAAGAGGCGGTCGCCGAGGTGAAGGGTGTCGACGAAGTCCAGGACACCGGCTGGTCGCCACAGATCCAGGTCGGCACCTCCGTGATGATCCCGGAAAACTACGTGCCGGATTTGCATCTGCGCATGGCGCTTTACCGGCGTTTGGGCGAACTCGACGACATCAGAGAGATCGACGGCTTCGGCGCCGAGTTGATCGACCGCTTTGGCCCGCTACCGATCGAGGTCCAGCATCTGTTGAAGGTCGTCTATATCAAGGCGCTCTGCCGCGTGGCCAATGTTGAGAAGCTCGAAGCGGGTCCCAAGGGCGTCGTCGTCCAGTTCCGGGCTAAGCAGTTCCCCAATCCGGCAGCGCTGGTGGGTTACATCGCCAAGCAGGGCACCATGGCGAAGATCCGGCCCGACCATTCGGTGTTCCTGACCCGCGACCTGCCGACACCGGAAAAGCGGCTGTCGGGGGCAGCGGTTGTCATGACGCAGCTGGCGGAACTGGCAAAGGCAAGTTGAGGCGAGGGGGCCAGCTTAAAGGCAAGTTGAGGGGAGGGGGCCAGCTTCCGGCCAGCTTCCAGCCCCTTTTAGCCGTCGCCCTGTTCCGGCTTGATCGCCAGCGCTGCATCTGTCTTGCCCGCCACCGGCGGCGGCAATGTCACGCCGCGTTTGCGCTCTCTCGTCAGTGTCAGTAGACCCGATCCCACGATCAGCGCGATGCCGATCGCCATCGGCGAATCGACCTCGTCGCCGAACACGAGATAGCCAAGCAGGATCGCCCAGAGCATCTGGCTGTACTGGATCGGTCCGACGATCGGGGCGGGTGCATAGAACGAAGCCAGCATCATGAAGACATTGCCGACAGCGGCAAGCAGCCCAAACGCTGCCAGCAGCATCAGGTCATAGCCGCCGGGTGTATGGAAATCCGGTAGCGAGAAGGCCGCACAGATCAGCACACTGCCGAGCAGGCCTGCGCCATAGAGCGAGATGTTTTTCTCTTGCGGTCCCATGGCACGGAAGATGATGATGGTGACGGCTCCGGCAAAGCCCGAAATCAGCGCCGCCAGATGGCCCACTTCCAGTTCGCGAAAACCCGGCCGCAAGACCACAAGCACCCCAAGAAAGCCGATCAGCACGGCGGCCCAGCGTTTAACGCCCACCTGTTCCCTGAGAAAGATCACCGACATGATCGTCGCGAAGCTTGGCAGCAGGAAGATCAGGCAGAAGGCTTCCGCCATCGACAGCTGGGTAAAGGCGATAATGCTGCCGACCGTGCCGACCGCCGAGCAGACGAAACGCAGGCCCCAGAGCGGCCAGTTGGTGCTGCGCACGAGATCTGTGTAGCGGTCGCCACGCTTCATCAGAAAGGGAATGGCAAAGAAGCCGAACAGGCTGCCGATGAAGCCAGCCTCGAACGGAGGCACGCGCCCCTCGACGAGTTTCACCGAAGCGTCACTGAAGGAATAGGCGGCAAAGCAGATGAAGGCGAGAAGGACGCCTTTAAAGGTCGTGTCGGAAGACAAGGTGCTGATCCCGGGGAGGAGGTTACCCCACCGGGATAGTTGTGTTCGCGCACAGCGTCAATTGAGATTGCGCAGGGCCTCTGCCTTGGCTTTTGCGATTTCCCGCAGCGCATTGGCAAGGCCCGAAGGCGGCTGTGCACCGCTCACCGCATATTGCTGATCAAAGATGAAGAAGGGAACGCCGTTCACGCCCATCTGACGCGCCGAATCAATTTCCGCCAGCACATGGCTCACATCCGCATCGCCCGACAGCAGCGTCTCGATGACAGGCCGCGACAGGCCGGCCTTCTCGGCGATGTCGAGCAATACGTCCTTGTCGCCGACATTCTTGCCTTCTTCGAAATTCGCCTTGAACAGCAGGTCGACGACCCGCCCCTGCGTCTCACGACTTTCCTGCCCGGCCCAGTGAATGAGGCGGTGGGCATCGAGCGTATTGGGTCCGACCTTGATCGCATCGAAATCGAAGGCGATGCCGACCTCGGCGCCAAGGGCTCGCAACTGCGAATGGCCGCGATCCATGTTCTCCTTGCCGCCGAGCTTCTTTGCCAGTTCCACCTGCTGGTCGACACCTTCAGGAGGATAGTCGGGATTAAGCTGGTAGGGGCGCCAGTTGATGTCGACACTCACCTCGTCCTGCACTTCGGCCAGCGCCAGCTCCAACCGTGCTTTGCCGAGATAACACCAGGGGCAGACCACGTCGAATACGAGGTCGATGGTGATGCGGTCCATGATGTCTTCCTTCCTGGCTAAGGCTCGGGTGTGATCCGTCACTTAAATCAAACCGGGCCGGGGACAAGCCCCGACCCGTGAAACGCATTGTCGTTGCGTTGTTTACTGCACCCGCGCGTCGAACCAGGTCGGGCGCTGATAGCCATAAAGCGGCACGGCCTCGGGCCGACCAATATGCTTCCAGCGCGCCACCCATTGTTCGCCCAGATGATAGAGCGGCACGACGTAATGGCCGGCGACCAGCAAACGGTCATAAGCGCGAACGGCCGCCTGAAAATCCTCAGGCTCCCGCGCCTGCAGAAGCGCCTCGATCATCCGGTCGATGTCAGGGTCGGCAACGCCAGCATAGTTGAAGCTGCCCTGGGCGTCCTTCGATTCGGATCCCCAGCGATTGACCTGCTCGGCGCCCGGCGAGAGCGATGATGTATAGGACTTGATGATCATGTCATAATCGAAGCTGTTGGAGCGCGCCTGATACTGCGCGTCATCGACCGTGCGGATGCCCATGTCGATGCCGATCAGTTTCAGCGTCCGCTGGAAGGCGAGCGCCATCTTTTCCTGGCCCTCGTTCTGCGTCATCACCTCGAATAAAAGCGGCTTGCCGCTGGCATCCAGCATCTTGCCGCCCTGGATCTTGTAGCCGGCTTCGGAGAACAGTTTCACCGCCTTGGACAGCGCCTTGCGGTCGCCGCCCGACCCGTCCGTCGCCGACTGGGTATAGGTGCCGGCCAGGATTTCGGGCGACAGCTTGTCCTTGGCCGTCCCCAGAAGCGCCAGTTCTTTCTCATCCGCGGCATTGCCATAGGCCCCGAGGGTCGAGTTTTGCCAATAGCTCTGCGTACGCGTAAAAGCGCCATTGTAGAGCGTCTTGTTCAGCCACTCGAAATCGAAGGCCGTGCTGATCGCCTCGCGCACCTTGCCATCGGCAAAAATCGGGCGGCGGGTGTTGAAGACGAAGCCGAGCATGCCGGAGGGCAGGCCGGGCTTGAAACTTTCCTTGATCACGTCGCCTTTGGCGACCGCCGGAAAGTCATAGGCCCGCTGCCAGTGATTGGCGTCGCCTTCCGGATAGATGTCGATATCGCCCTTCTTGAAAGCCTCGAACATCGTCGCTTCCTGAAGGAAATAGGTGACGCTGATCTCGTCGTAATTGTCGAAGCCGATCTTGGACGGGATATCCTTGCCCCAGTAGTCGGGATCCCGCACCCATGTCACCTTCTCGCCCGGCTTGAGGTCTTTCACCTTGTAGGGGCCGGAGCCGACCGGGATCGCAAGGCCCGCCTGATCGAAGGTTGATGCGTCGATCGCGTGCTTGGGCAGGATTGGCGTGGCCGAGGCGAAGATCAAGGGCGTCTCGCGATTGGCCTTGTCGTTGAAGGTGAACTTGATTCCATGCTCGCCGACCTTTTCCATCTTGTCGACGGAGGCGAGGCGCGAGTTGAACGGGGGCCGTCCCTTGTCGCGCAAGAGTTCGAAGGTGAAGATGACGTCCTCAGGCGTTACCGGCTGTCCGTCGTTCCAATGCGCCTTGGGATTGAGGTTGAACTGCACATAAGTCCTGTCGGCATCCCATTCGACGCTTTCGGCGAGCAAGCCATAGAGCGTGAACGGCTCGTCCGCCGAGCGCGTCATCAGGCTCTCATAGAGCAGGTTGCCAAACTCCGGATCCCAGACGCCCCGGGCGGTTGTTCGCATGCCTTTGAGAACGAAAGGGTTCATCGCGTCGAAGGTGCCGACGACGCCGTAATTGACCTTGCCGCCCTTCTTCACCTCAGGCTGCACATAAGGAAAACCAGGCGCATCGGCGGCAAGGGCCGGCGCCCCATGCATGGCGATCCCGTGAACGGGCTCGGCCTGGGCGAGAGGCGCAAGCGGCAGGAAAAGCAGGCTGAACAACAGTCGACGCAAGATGACGATCCTCCCGGACATGGAATCTCAAAGGTGCCCGAGGCTAACACAGTCACCACAAATCCAACACATGCCCGTGTGAATTAGGCGGGGCTTGAGTCGCGGCCACATCAAAGAAAAGCTGGATATTCCAGTCGCCGCGATGTAACACGATGGCCGGATCGCCAGGCCATGCATTTGCCTCATTTGGACGACAGGTGAGCGCCAAGCAGGATCGGTGACGCGGCTTAAAGTCCGCGCGACAGGGGTTTCAGGAGACGGAATACGAATGATGTTCACACTTAGCAATGCAACGCGGACGGCTGTGTCTGCACTCGCACTGTCCTTCGCAGCGGCCGCCATGCCAGCCGTTGCCCAGGCTCAGGATGCTGCCGCCCCGGCGCCGGCAAAATGGTTCAAGACCTGCTCCAAGCAGGAAGAGTCGGACATTTGCGTCGTCCAGAACCAGCTCGTTGCCGCCAATGGCCAGCTGATCACAGCCGTTGGCCTGA
Organism: Rhizobium sp. Root274; assembly: GCF_001429245.1. Taxonomy (GTDB): domain Bacteria; phylum Pseudomonadota; class Alphaproteobacteria; order Rhizobiales; family Rhizobiaceae; genus Allorhizobium. The sequence continues at coordinate 357,769 of NZ_LMJE01000009.1, read as the reverse complement.
TCACGGTCGAAGGCAAGGTCAACCGCAAGCTTCTGCAGGTCACCGTTCCTTCGGCACGTCTCATTCCGCCGGGCGTTCTGATGCAGATCGACGATGCCAAGGGCACCAAGCTCGATTACGCCGTCTGCCTGCCCGACCGCTGCACCGCTGAAATCCCGCTGACGGACGCGATGGTCGCCAGCCTGAAGAAGGGCGGCAACGTCGTCTTCACCTCGATCAACTTCCGCCGCGCGCCGAACCCGATCAAGATCCCTCTCGAAGGCTTCACCGGTGCCTACGATGGGGAAGCCATGTCGCAGTCGCAGGCCGAAGAGCGCCAGCGCATGCTGCAGGAAGCCATGCAGAAGAAGCAGGAAGAGCGTAACAAGGCGATCAACGACGCCCAGAACGCCGCCAAGCAGGGCAACTGATCCTTTTCTGATCAGAGAGATCAAACAAAAAGCGCCCGCGTCGAACCGACGCGGGCGTTTTTGCTTGGGAGAGGGGGCGTAAACAGGCGTCAGTGCGCGTAGGTCATGCGCGGCTTGTAGCGACCAGTCTGCTGCGGTTCGAAGATCTGCTGGATCTGCGGATTACGCAGCGGCTCCTGGCTCTCGTCGGTCTCGAGGTTCTGCTCCGAGACATAGGCCACATATTCGGTTTCAGCGTTTTCCGCGAGCAGATGGTAGAAGGGTTGATCCTTGGCGGGCCGAACTTCGGCCGGGATCGCATTCCACCACTCCTCGGAATTGGCGAATTCCGGATCTACATCGAAGACGACGCCGCGGAACGGAAAGACCTTGTGCCGAACGACATCCCCGATACCAAATTTTGCGCTTCGTTGTTTCATGGCTTTATTTCCTTTCCCTGCCTTATTTGGGAACCGAGCCCTCGGAAATCAAGACATGCAGTTTCCATGCCGGATCGTCAGGTTTTGCGTTGCGGCGCAGTCGCCAGCACTAGCCCCGCCGTGACCAGAACGATCCCGAGGGCGTGGTAGCGCTCGAAATGCTCTCCTAGAAAGATCACGGCCATCAGGATCGACATCGGCGGCATCAGATAAAGCGTCATGCCTGCGATGCCAGGACCGAAAACATGCACGGCATGCTGAAAGCTGTAGAAGGCTGCAAGCGAAGCAAAGAGGATGATTCCTGCCAGCATGGCGAAGTCATGGGGCGTATCCGGTAGCAGACCTCCGGCGAGGATCTCGGTCACCGCTGGCGGCATCAGGACGATCGCGCCTGATAGCGCCAGAAGCCCGAAGAGGGGAAGCGGCGGCATCGCCCGAATGCCGGGCCTTCGGAGCAAGATGGAATAGAAGGCGAAGGATATCGCCGCCACCAGGATCGCCAGGTCCCCGAGATTGAAGCGCATGTGCAGGATTGCGGAAAGGTCGCCCTTCAGCACGATTGCAGCCACGCCGGCAAAGGCGATGACCATCCCGGAGATCTCGCGAACGCTGATCCGCCGCCCGCCAAACAGCCATTCGAACAGGATGATGAACAGCGACGACGTCGTGTAGATCAGCGTCGCGTTCGATGCGGTGGTCAGCGTCAACGCCCAGTAGACGACCCCGCCGCAGATCCCCATGCCGAGGATGCCCAGCACCAGCCACAGCAGCGTGTGACGGCGCACGAAGGCGAGACACTGCAGGCGGTGATGCCAGACGATCGGCGACATGATGAGCGCCGATCCGGCCCAGCGGATAAAGGCCGTCGTGAACGGTCCCATTTCGCCCGTGATCCCGCGACCGAAGATGAGGTTCGACGAGAAGAAGACGGGCGCGAGCAGGAACAACGTCCAGTCGAGCAGGCGAGGCGAGGGGTTTTGGGTGGTGGCAGATTTCGTATCGATGGTCATAGTATGATGTGGGCTTTCGCGACTGACGCGACGCGGGCCAGTCGCACAATCGTCAGAGCCTATCCGCCCGCAGCGACAGGCGAAAGGACGGTTATCGACCAATCCGTCACCTGGAACGAAAAACGCCGGCGGTGGCCGCCGGCGTCAGAAAGCTCATCGTCAACCGTCGATCAGACGGAGTAGTACATGTCGTATTCGACCGGATGCGGGGTCATCTCGAAGCGCATGACTTCCTGCATCTTCAGCTCGATGAACGAATCGATCTGATCGTCGTCGAACACGCCGCCAGCGGTCAGGAACTTGCGATCCTTGTCGAGGCTTTCGAGCGCCTCACGCAGCGAACCGCAGACGGTCGGGATCTTCTTCAGCTCCTTCGGCGGCAGATCGTAGAGATCCTTGTCCATGGCCTTGCCCGGATGGATCTTGTTCTTGATGCCGTCGAGACCGGCCATCAGCATCGCGGCAAAGCCGAGATAGGGGTTCGCCGTCGGGTCCGGGAAGCGGATTTCGACGCGCTTGGCCTTCGGGTTGGAGCCGAACGGAATGCGGCAGGAAGCCGAGCGGTTGCGGGCCGAATAGGCGAGCAGAACCGGCGCTTCATAACCCGGGACCAGGCGCTTGTAGGAATTGGTCGACGGGTTCGTGAAAGCGTTGATCGCCTTGGCGTGCTTGATGATACCACCGATGAAGTACAAGCAGCTTTCCGACAGGCCGGCATATTCGTCGCCGGCGAAGGAAGGCTTGCCGTCCTTCCAGATCGACATGTGCACATGCATGCCCGAACCGTTGTCACCGAAGATCGGCTTCGGCATGAAGGTCGCGGTCTTGCCGTAGGCATTGGCAACCTGATGCACGACATACTTGTAGATCTGCATCTTGTCGGCGTTGCGCACCATCGTGTCGAACTTGATGCCGAGCTCGTGCTGGGCAGCCGCCACTTCATGGTGATGCTTTTCAACGACAACACCCATTTCGCCGAGCACGGTCAGCATCTCGGAGCGCATGTCCTGGAGGCTGTCAATCGGCGGAACCGGGAAATAGCCGCCCTTGACGCGCGGACGATGACCGAGGTTTCCGGTCTCATAGTCGGTGTCGTCGTTGGACGGCAGCTCGGACGAGTCGAGCTTGAAGCCCGTATTGTAGGGGTCGGCCTTGTACTTCACGTCGTCGAAGACGAAGAATTCGGCTTCCGGACCAACGAAGATCGTGTCGCCAATGCCTGATGCCTTCAGATAGGCTTCACCCTTCTTGGCAGTGCCGCGCGGGTCACGATTATAGGCTTCGCCCGAAACCGGGTCGAGAATGTCGCAGAGGATGACCATGGTCGACTGGGCGAAGAAGGGGTCCATATGGACCGTCGCCGGGTCGGGCATGAGCACCATGTCGGATTCGTTGATCGCCTTCCAGCCGGCGATGGAGGAGCCGTCAAACATGACGCCATCGGCGAACATGTCTTCGTCGACACACGCGATGTCCATGGTGACATGGTGCAGCTTGCCCTTCGGATCGGTGAAGCGCAGGTCGACGAATTTGACGTCGTTGTCCTTGATCTGTTTCAGAATATCGTTTGCGGTCGTCATGTTTTTTTCTTCCTCGCAAGAGCTGACGATATGAACCCGACCTCCCTAGGTGCCGGGTCTGATTAGATGGCGTCGATGCCTGTCTCGCCGGTCCGGATGCGGACGACTTCCTCGACGTTGGAGACGAAGATCTTGCCGTCCCCGATGCGGCCGGTCTGGGCGGCGTTGCGGATGGCGTCTATCACCGCTTCCACGTTTTCATCGGCCAATACAACTTCGACCTTCACCTTCGGCAGGAAGTCCACCACATATTCCGCGCCGCGATAGAGCTCCGTATGGCCCTTCTGGCGACCGAAACCTTTGGCTTCCGTCACGGTGATGCCCTGCAGGCCGACTTCCTGAAGGGCTTCCTTCACTTCGTCGAGCTTGAAAGGCTTTATGATCGCTTCGATCTTTTTCATGAGAAAATTTCTCTCCGCTTCCCTCAATGAACAGGATGAGCCCCGTTCGCCGGATTGAATGCATGGAACGTGCCAGTCTTCCGCGAAAATTTCGCAAAAACCTCCGCTTCCTCCATCCGGCGGCCCAAATCTCTGTCAAAACGGAGCGAAAAGCCAGCCCGCCAAGCTCGAAATATGGATTTTCGTCGATCTTTTTTCAGAAGATTCGCTTTTGCTAAGTCTTTGCCAGCGATCTCATATTTCCAATGAAGATGGCTAATCGATAGGCAAATGCGCATTATTAAGGCGTTCGAATATGCACAAAATTGTGCCGGTTTGAATTTTCCGCAATTTCTGCTCTAACGTCATCATGATCCCTGCGAACCAATCACTTCTGCTGACGCCCGAAGCAATGGCTCGGGTGGATGCGGCTGCTGCCGCGACCGGCCAGGACAGTTATGGCCTGATGAGACGGGCGGGAGAGGCGGTCGCCGCAGCAGCTCTTCGCCTCTATCCCGGCGCTCTGCGATTTGTGGTCGTGTGCGGTCCCGGCAACAATGGCGGCGATGGTTATGTCTGTGCCGAGGCCCTCCGGCGCGCAGGGGCCGCCACCGCCATCTTTCACCTCGGCGATCCAGAGCGCCTGAAAGGCGACGCCAGACGCGCACGAACGGATTATGGCGGTTCATCCCAAGGCATCGCCGCCTTTGAACCAGTGTCCGGCGACGTGGTCATCGACGCATTGTTCGGCGCGGGGCTTGCCCGTGACGTGCCGCCCGAGGTGTCCGATCTGATCCAAAAAGTGATGAGGACTCCGCTCCCCGTCATCGCTGTCGATCTGCCCTCAGGTCTGGACGGAGCATCCGGCCAGGTGCGCGGCGCCGCCTTCCGTGCCAGTCACACAATCACCTTCATGGCCCGCAAGCCCGGACATGTTCTTCTGCCGGGCCGCGACCTCTGCGGGAAAGTCGAGGTGTTCGACATCGGCATTCCCTGGCGTCTGCTCCAAGCTGAGGCGGCTCCGCTTCAGGTCAACAACCCGTCCATATGGCGGGCAAGCCACAGGGCGGTGGACGCATCCGACCACAAATATCGCCGTGGGCACCTGACGGTGTTTTCCGGTCCCGAAACCGCGACGGGAGCGGCACGCCTGAGCGCCATGGCGGGGTTGAAGGCCGGGGCAGGGCTCGTCACGATTGCTTCGCCAAAGGCGGCGCTTGCCGCCAATGCGGTCCATCTCACCGCCATCATGCTGACCTCGGTCGACAATGCTCGAGATCTTCAGAACTATCTGGAAGATGTCCGTCGACTGACTTTCGTGCTGGGTCCGGGCTTTGGTGATCCTGCAAAGGCCAAAGCCTTCGCCATCCGCCTCGGTCAGGCCGGCCGCCACCTCGTCCTCGATGCCGACGGTATCACGGCCTTTCGCCAGGATCGCGACCTGCTCACAGCCGCCTTTGAAGGGGAGGCAGCCCGCCTCGTGGTGACGCCGCATGAAGGCGAATTCGCGCGGCTCTTCCCCGAGATTGCCGGGGACGAGACCCGTGCAAAACCGGCAAAGGCGCTCGCCGCCGCCGCCGCACTGGGAGGCGTCGTGGTCTACAAGGGCGCCGATACGGTGATCGCATCCCCGGACGGTCGTGCCGCAATCGAGGAGCACGCGCCGCCGAACCTTGCGACTGCCGGTTCGGGTGATGTGCTCGCAGGTATCATCGGCGCTCTCCTGGCACAGGGCCTGCCGGCATTCGAAGCTGCCTGCGCGGGGGTCCATCTGCATGGTCAGGCAGCCCTCAGGGCCGGGCCGGGGCTGACCGCCGAAGATCTGGCAGGCGCCGTCCTCCCGGCATAGGAAGTGTCGACGGCGGCCCGTTACAACTCCGCCGGCTGCACCAGACGGCTGCGCCGCAGCAGGCCTTCGCCTTCAAGCAGCGGATAGCCGATGGAGACGAACAGGGAGTTGATCTCTTTCAGGTCGCGCATGGTGTCGATATGCAACGAACTGGAATCGAAGCTCGCCGCATTGCCCTGGCGCAGACGCTGGAGATGCTTTTCCTCACTTGCCTTGACGAGGTTACGGATCGCCTCCTTGCGGGCGACCAGCTGGCGGGCATGCTCGACGTCGCGCGTGACCAGAAGATTGAACGCAAGATGGGCGTTCTGCAGCACCTCATTGTGCATGGCACAGAGTTCCGCCCAGCCTTCCGCCGAAAAGGACGCCTTGCGCTCGCTCTTCTTGCGCGCCCGGGTCAGCATGTTCTGCGAGATGATGTCCGCCGCCTGCTCGATCTTGATGGTCGCCCCGAGAAGATTCTGGCAAAGCGCAGCAGAGGTCTGGTCGAGCGCCGTCTCCGAAATTCTGGCGAGATAGAACTTGATGTTGCGATGGATCGCATCGATCTGGTCGTCGAGCGTTTCGATCCGCTGCGTCTTCTTCGGGTCCCACTCTTCGAACAGCTCGAAGATGCCGTTCAACATGACTTCGGTCTTGTCGCAAACAGTCAGCACCTCGCGCGTTGCATTGCTGATTGCCTGCGTCGGGCTGCCGAGGTCGGCCGGGTTCAGAGCCGACAACCGGTCGTCATTGGCGGCCGGCACCTGGCTGACCGATACGAAACGCTCGAGCATCGTCGCGACGAGGCCGGCGAACGGCAGTCCCAGCACCAGCACCGCACCGTTCATCGCCAGATGCACGAGCACGACGGCCTCGCCGGGGTGGACGGAGAAAAGCGACGGGCTTGCGGTCACCGCAAATTGCAGCGCCAAAGCCAGCAGCGTCATCAGCCCCCGGATGACCACATTGCCGAGCGGCACGACACGCGTCAGAGGATCGGCATTCTTGGTCAGAAGCGCGGCGATGACGGCCGCGCCGAAGTTGATGCCGAGCACCAGCGGAATGATCAGTGCATCCGGGATCAGATGCTGGTCGGCAAGGGAAGCGGTGAGCAGGACGGCGGCAACGCTCGAATGGAAGGCCCAGGCCAAAAGCGCTGCCAGCAAAAAGGCACTGATCCAGTCGCCGGCCAGATAGTTGAACAAGACCGGCAGGATCTGGCTTTCTCTCAACGGCTCGGAGGCTTCACCGATGAGCCGCAGCGACAGCAGCAGGAGGCCGAGGCCGAACAGGATGCGGCCGAGCTGGCGCCAATGCCGTGCATTGGTCGCGCGAAAGGCAATGGTCCCTGCCAGCAGCAGGATCGGCATCAGAAGCGACAAGTCGTAGCGCAGGATGCGCACGACGAAAGCCGAGCCGAAATCCGCGCCGAGCAGCGTCGCAATGCCGATGGCCGAGGTCACATAACCGGCGGCGGCAAAAGAGGCGACGATCAGGGCAACGGCGGTGGCACTCTGCAGCGCAACCGCGAACAGAAAGCCCGCCAGCGCTGCCGAAAAGCGATTGCCGATCGCAAGTCGCAGCTTGTCCTTCAACACGCCGCCATAGGCACGCTCGATCCCGGTCCGCACCAAGCGCGTCGCCCAGAGGAGCAGCGCGACCGCGCCCGCGAGATGGATGAAGACGGCGATACCCGACATGGCTGTGCCCCGAACATTGAAAGCCTGGACGCGCACGTCCGCACGGGAAGCATGCCGGCCCAGATCACGGTCATGACCGCGACTCTGCGACCGAGCCTAGTCCAGTTTCGCCAATGTCACAAATTGATGGATGCCAACCGCAGCCGCAGCGTCAGCCGACGCGCTTCTGCAGTTCCATCGCACCACGCGGTGCGTTGACCTTGCCACCGGAAATGAAGAAGGCGAACACATCCCGAGAGGTCTTCTTTGCCGGCTGCGCCTTCGCGATGAGGTCGAGATCTTCAGGTACGCCACCCGCAGCAAAAATCTTGAAACGCTCGGCCCAGTGATCGACCTCCTTCGGCAAATAACAGGTCGGCGTCTCGTCCGTGCCCTTTTGCAGCCGGGCATAAATGAAGTCGGCCGTCGGATCGGCAAACATCGGATAGTCATGGTGATCGGCGCAAACGGCCGCCACTTCGTGCCGCCGCAACATGTCGATGAACCCCGGCACGAGGAAACTTTCATGGCGCGGCTCGACGACATGGCGCAGCGGCAAACCGTTCAGCGTCTTAGGAAGGAGCCCGAGAAAGGCTTCGAAGTCGTCTGCATCGAATTTCTTGGTACCCATAAACTGCCAGAGGATCGGCCCCAGATGGGGTCCAAGCTCTTCGATCCCCTGATGCAGAAATTTCTCCACCGATGGCCCGCCCTCCGCCAGGATCTTGCGGTTGGTGCAAAACCGGCTCGCCTTCAGCGAAAAGACGAAATTCTCAGGCACGTCCGCTGCCCATTTGGCAAAGGTTGCCGGCTTCTGGCTGGAATAATAGGTGCCGTTAACCTCGATGGCCGTCAGCTGTCGGCTCGCGTATTCCAGCTGCCGCTTCTTCGGCAGGTCGGAGGGGTAAAAACTGTCGTCCCAGGGATCGAAAGTCCATCCCCCGATACCGCAGCGGATCGTGCCGGATTTGGTCATGAAATGCCTCCCGTTGAAGTTAGCTAGGCGATTAGCTAATATAAAATGCAGCCCAGGAGCGAGCGATGACGGTCGTCACCATTCACAAGGCCAAGACGGAACTCTCGAAACTCCTCGCCCGCGTCGAAGCCGGCGAGGAAATCGTTATTGCGCGCGCGGGGATGAGCCGATTGCGAAGCTGGTGCCGTTACCCGCGGCCGAAAAGAAGAACCCGTCGCGAAAACCGGGCGCCTTGACCCATTTACGAGACAAACTGCCCCCCAATCTTTTCCTGGAACCAATGTCCGAGGACGAACTGGCTGCATGGGAGGGCAAATATTCCTTTCCTGGTGACAACGGTCAGTGAGATATCTTCTCGATACGCACACGTTGGTTTGGTGGCTGTTGGATAACGCCCATCTGAGCCAGCCCGCTCGGTTGGCCTTGGGCGACGGCGACAACGAGGTCATGGTCAGCGCCGTCTCCGCATTCGAACACGACAAAACATCGTCTCGGAAAATGGCCCGAAGTCGGCCCGATCTGCACAGATTTCGTCAGATATGTCACGGCGGAGCGTTTCACCTTGCTTCCAGTCGAAACATCACATGCACTCTATGCCGGACAACCGATCGCTGACCACAAGGATCCCTTTAACCGATTACTGGCCGCCCAATCCAAGCTGGAAGGCCTCCTTCTCGTGAGCGCTGACAAAGCCTTCGACGGCCTCGGCATCGAACGCCTCTGGTAACGGCCGATCACTCCGCCGCCTGAGCCCTCTTCACTGGCCGCCGCTGCAACAGCTCCTTCAGGAACTGCCCCGTATAGGACGCATCCACCTTCACCACTTCCTCTGGCGTGCCTTGCGCCACGATCTGGCCGCCGCCATCGCCACCTTCCGGGCCGAAGTCGAGGATATAGTCGGCCGTCTTGATGACCTCGAGATTGTGCTCGATGACCACGACGGAATTGCCCTGGTTCACCAGTTCCTGCAGCATTTCCAGGAGCTTCGCCACATCATGAAAATGTAGCCCCGTCGTCGGTTCGTCGAGAATGTAGAGGGTGCGTCCCGTCGAACGCTTCGACAGTTCCTTGGCGAGCTTGACGCGCTGCGCCTCGCCGCCCGACAGCGTGTTCGCCTGCTGGCCGACCTTGATATAACCCAGCCCCACATCAAACAGCGCCTGCAGCTTGTCGCGCACCGCCGGCACCGCCTGGAAGAATTCGACACCTTCCTCCACCGTCATATCCAGCACGTCGGCGATCGACTTACCCTTGAAGGTAACGTCCAGTGTTTCGCGATTGTAGCGCTTGCCGTGGCAGACGTCGCAGGTGACATAGACGTCGGGCAGGAAGTGCATCTCGATCTTGATCACGCCGTCGCCCTGGCAGGCCTCGCAGCGACCGCCCTTGACGTTGAACGAGAAGCGACCGGCCTGATAGCCGCGCGCCTTGGCTTCCGGAAGCCCGGTAAACCAGTCGCGGATCGGCGTGAAGGCCCCGGTATAGGTCGCCGGGTTCGAGCGCGGCGTCCGCCCAATCGGCGACTGGTCGATATCGATCACCTTATCGATGAATTCGAAACCGTCGATGCGGTCGTGTTCCGCCGGGTTCTCGCGGGCACCCATGACGCGACGCGCCGCCGCCTTGTAAAGCGTCTCGATCAAGAAGGTGGATTTGCCGCCGCCCGACACACCCGTTACCGCCGTGAACACACCAAGCGGAATGGCAGCCGTCACATTCTTCAGGTTGTTGCCCTTGGCGCCGATGACCTTGATCTGCTGGCCTTTCTTCGGCTTGCGCCGCTGCGCAGGCACGCTGACACCCAACTCGCCCGTCAGGTATTTACCGGTCAGAGATTTCGGATGCGCCATGATGTCCTGTGGCGTGCCCTCGGCAATGACCTGGCCACCATGGATGCCGGCGGCCGGGCCGATGTCGACGACATAGTCAGCCGTGAGGATCGCATCCTCGTCATGCTCGACCACAATCACGGTATTGCCGATATCGCGCAGGTGCTTCAGCGTATCGAGAAGCCGCGCATTGTCGCGCTGATGCAGGCCGATCGACGGCTCGTCGAGCACGTAGAGCACGCCGGTCAGACCTGAGCCGATCTGGGAGGCCAAACGAATGCGCTGGCTCTCACCCCCGGACAATGTGCCGGAATTGCGCGACATCGAGAGATAATCGAGCCCGACATCGTTGAGGAAGCGCAGGCGCTCGCGGATTTCCTTGAGGATGCGGACGGCAATTTCGTTCTGCTTGTCGGTGAGCTTGGCAGGCAGATCCTCGAACCAGGCACCGGCATTGCGGATCGCCATCTCCGTCACCTGACCGATATGTAGCCCGTTGATCTTGACGGCAAGCGCCTCGGGTTTCAGGCGGAATCCATTGCAGGCGGGGCAGGGCGCTGCCGACATGAAACGTTCGATCTCCTCACGCGCCCAGGCGCTGTCGGTCTCCTTCCAGCGCCGTTCGAGGTTGGGAACGATGCCTTCAAAGGTCTTGGTCGTGGTGTAAGAGCGCGCGCCATCGGCGTAATGAAAATCGATCTTCTCTTCCGTGCCATGTAGGATCGCCTTCTGCGCGGCCTCCGACAGATCCGACCACTTCGACGTCAGCTTGAAGCCGAAAGCCTTGCCGAGCGCTTCGAGCGTTTGATTGTAATAGGGCGAGCTGGACTTCGCCCAGGGCGCAATCGCCCCATCGTTCAGCTTGCGATGGACTTCCGGGACGATCAGCGCCTCGTCAATCTTCTGCTGGCTGCCAAGCCCGTCACAGGTCGGGCAGGCGCCGAACGGGTTATTAAAGGAAAAGAGCCGCGGCTCGATTTCCGGAATGGTAAAGCCGGACACCGGGCAAGCGAACTTCTCCGAAAACAAGACGCGCTCATGCGTCTCATTCAGCGACTTGTTCGCCGACCCGCCGGCAGAGGTCTCCTCAGGCGGCAGCGGCTTGTCGGCATATTCGGCGACCGCCAAACCGTCAGCGAGACGCAGGCAGGTTTCCAGACTGTCAGCCAGGCGGCTCGCAATGTCCGGGCGCACCACCACACGGTCGACAACGACGTCAATGTCATGCTTGTATTTCTTGTCGAGCGTCGGTGCCTCGGCAATCTCGTAGAACTGCCCGTCGATCTTGACGCGCTGAAAGCCCTTCTTCATCAGCTCGGCGAGTTCCTTTTTATACTCGCCCTTGCGGCCACGGATCATCGGCGCGAGGATGTAAAGTCGAGTGCCTTCCTCCAGTGCCAGCACCCGATCGACCATCTGGCTCACCGTCTGGCTTTCGATCGGCAGCCCCGTCGCCGGCGAATAGGGCACACCGACGCGGGCAAACAGCAGGCGCATATAGTCGTAGATCTCGGTCACCGTGCCGACCGTCGAGCGCGGATTGCGCGACGTCGTCTTCTGCTCGATCGAAATCGCGGGCGATAGACCCTCGATCTGGTCGACGTCAGGCTTTTGCATCATTTCCAGGAACTGCCGCGCATAGGCCGACAGGCTCTCGACGTAGCGGCGCTGCCCTTCGGCATAAATCGTGTCGAAGGCAAGTGACGACTTGCCGGAGCCGGAGAGCCCCGTCATCACGATCAGGCTGTTGCGCGGCAAATCGAGGTCGATGCCCTTCAGATTGTGCTCGCGCGCGCCACGGATGGAAATGGTCTTGAGTTCGCTCATGTCAGGCTCTGATCGGCAAAGGGAAGGGGACTGTTCCTGGGAGAACTGTCCTTATGTAGTCAACGTTGCCCCCGAGTCGAGGTGGAAGAGGCAGTCACTGCGCAATTTCGATTCTGTTGACAGGATCATACGGAAATACTAGAACAAATAAAGAACATTTTTAAGCCTGCCACATTCTGTGGATTACAGTCCCGAAGCGCCCATTCGCGTCGGCGATGGGATAAGGTGCAAATTGATTGAAGTTTGAACGCCGCGGCGGCGCGGCAGTAAGGTGAGTGTCATGGCTGGTAGCGTCAACAAGGTCATTCTGATCGGCAATCTCGGTGCCGATCCCGAAATCCGCCGGACCCAGGACGGCCGTCCGATCGCCAACCTGCGCATCGCGACGTCTGAAAGCTGGCGCGACAAGAACAGCGGCGAGCGCAAGGAAAAGACCGAATGGCATCAGGTCGTCATCTTCAATGAAGGCCTGTGCAAGGTTGCAGAGCAGTATCTGAAGAAGGGCTCCACGGTTTATGTCGAGGGCCAGCTCCAGACCCGCAAGTGGCAGGACCAGAACGGCAACGACCGTTACTCGACGGAAGTCGTCCTGCAGGGCTTTAATGGCAATCTGACCATGCTCGGCGGTCGTGGCGATGGCGCCGGGGCCTCGCGCGGTGGTGACATGGGTGGTGACTTCGGCGGCGGTTATGACGGCGGCTACGGTTCGCCGGCGCCGTCGCGCGGCGGTTCCTCCGGTGGCGCCAGCCGTGGCGGCAGCGCTCCCTCAGGCGGTTTTTCGCGCGATCTCGATGATGATATCCCGTTCTGAGCCCGGGTGGTCAGCACTTGGCAAAGGGAGCTTCGGCTCCCTTTTTTAATGTCTACTCGCAGTTGCTAAGGGCAAGGACCGGGAGGGCCTGATTAGAGAATGGGGCAATGGCCGAAGAGTCTTCTCAGGTGAAATGTCGGAAGCCCAAGTCAGGCCCCGAAGGCCGACTTGATCCCGTCCACCACGAATTGCACCGAAAGCGCCGCCAGCAACACACCCAGAAGCCGGGTCAGCAGTGCTCGACCTGTGATGCCGAGGAAACGGTTCAGCCTGTCGGCAAGGTAGAGCGAAGTGAACACCAGTCCCAGCACGACGGCGATGACTGTGATCAGTTGCAACTTGCCGACCCAGCCGTCCATCGTGCCGGATATCAGCACCGTCGCCGAAATGGCGCCTGGTCCTGCAATCAGCGGAATGGCGAGCGGAAAGACCGCGAGGTTGTGGATGTGATCCTTGGTGATCGCGTCGCCGGTCGTCTTCTCTTTCCGCTCGTTGCGCTTTTCGAAGATCATTTCGAAGGCGATGGCAAACAGCATCAGCCCACCGGCGATGCGGAACGCCCCCATCGAAATTCCGAGCGCACCAAGAATGCTGGCTCCGAACAGGGCAAAGACCGTGAGGATCGCAAAACCCATCACCGCGCCACGCACGGCGACCTGCTGGCGCTGCGCGCCTGTCATGCCCTGCGTCAGGCCGAGGAACAACGGCGCCAGACCCGGCGGATCGACCGTGACCAGCAGGGTGGTAAGCGCGCTGATCATCGTTTCGGTGCTGGCCATGGTGGGTCTCCTTGCAGGTTGGCGACCATAAAGTCAAAGCCGGCTCCGGCTGGCAAGAGACCCGCTTGCTCTAATATGCCGAATGCCTTTGCGTGGCCGCAAAAGCCTGTTTATAACCCGGGTCAAAATTGGCGCTTGCGCGCCTGTTCCGCTATAAATTCCCCAGTGATTCCGAACAGAGATCGTGACCTGATTTGACTGAGCAAAGCACTCCCGGCAGCGGCAAGTTCCCTCAAGGCATTGAGCCTATTTCCATCATGGAGGAAATGCAGCGGTCCTATCTCGATTACGCCATGAGCGTCATCGTGAGCCGTGCACTTCCCGACGTGCGTGATGGTTTGAAACCCGTACATCGGCGCATCCTTTACGGGATGAACGAGCTCGGTCTCGACTGGAACAAGAAATACGTCAAGAGCGCCCGCGTTACCGGCGACGTCATGGGTAAGTACCACCCGCACGGCGACGCCGCGATCTATGACGCGCTGGCCCGCATGGCGCAGCCATGGTCGCTGCGCATGCCGCTGATCGACGGCCAGGGCAATTTCGGCTCGGTTGATGGTGATCCGCCGGCGGCGCAGCGTTACACGGAATGCAAGCTCGAAAAAGTCGCGCATGCACTGCTCGACGACCTCGACAAGGAAACGGTCGATTTCCGCGACAACTACGACGGCACCATGTCGGAGCCGGTCGTCGTTCCCGCCAAATTCCCGAACCTGCTGGTCAACGGCGCCGGCGGCATCGCGGTCGGCATGGCGACGAACATCCCGCCGCATAACCTCGTCGAAGTGCTCGACGGCTGCGTGGCACTCATCGACAATCCGGCAATCGAACTGCCGGAACTGATGCAGATCATTCCCGGTCCCGACTTCCCGACCGGCGCCATGATCCTCGGCCGCTCTGGCATCCGCTCGGCTTACGAAACCGGCCGCGGCTCCGTCGTCATGCGCGGCGTGGCCCGCGTCGAGCCGATGCGCGGCGACCGCGAGCAGATCATCATCACCGAGATCCCCTATCAGGTGAACAAGGCGACGATGATCGAGAAGATGGCCGAACTCGTGCGCGAAAAGCGCATCGAGGGCATCTCCGACCTGCGCGACGAGTCCGACCGCGACGGCTACCGCGTCGTCATCGAGCTGAAGCGCGATGCCAATGCCGACGTCATCCTGAACCAGCTCTATCGCTACACGCCTTTGCAGACCTCCTTCGGCTGCAACATGGTGGCGCTGAACGGCGGCAAGCCGGAGCAGCTGACGCTGCTCGACATGCTGCGCGCCTTCGTCGCCTTCCGCGAGGAAGTCGTCAGCCGCCGCACCAAATATCTGCTGCGCAAGGCCCGCGAACGCGCCCATGTCTTGGTGGGTCTCGCGATTGCCGTTGCCAATATCGATGAAGTCATTGCGCTGATCCGCAAGGCGCCGGATCCGGCCACCGCCCGCGAGCAGCTGATGACGCGCCGCTGGCCCGCCCATGACGTGGAATCGTTGATCCGCCTGATCGACGACCCGCGCCACCGCATCAACGAGGACCTGACCTACAATCTCTCCGAAGAGCAGGCCCGCGCCATCCTCGAACTGCGTCTCGCTCGCCTGACCGCTCTCGGTCGCGACGAAATCGACGAGGAACTCAACAAGATCGGCGCCGAGATTTCCGATTATCTCGACATCCTGTCCTCGCGCGTCCGCATCCAGACTATCGTGAAGGACGAGTTCGCTGCGATCAGAGATGAGTTCGGCACCCCGCGCCGCACCCAGATCGTCGAAGGCGGTCCTGACATGGACGACGAGGATCTGATCGCCCGCGAAGACATGGTCGTGACCGTGTCCCATGCCGGCTATATCAAGCGCGTGCCGCTGACGACCTATCGCGCCCAGCGTCGCGGCGGCAAGGGTCGCTCCGGCATGACGATGAAGGACGCGGATTTCGCCACCCGTCTTTTCGTCGCGAATACCCACACACCCGTGCTGTTCTTCTCCTCGCGCGGCATCGTCTACAAGGAAAAGGTCTGGCGCCTGCCCATCGGCACTCCGACCTCGCGCGGCAAGGCGATGATCAACATGTTCCCGCTGGAGCCCGGCGAGCGCATCACCTCGATCATGCCGCTGCCTGAGGACGAGACGAGCTGGGGTAACCTCGACGTCATGTTCTCGACCACTCGCGGCACGGTTCGCCGCAACAAGCTTTCCGACTTCATCCAGGTCAACCGTAACGGCAAGATAGCGATGAAGCTTGAGGAAGAGGGAGACGAGATCCTCGGCGTCGAAACCTGCACCGAGCATGACGACGTCCTGCTGACGACGGCGCTTGGCCAGGCAATCCGCTTCCCCGTTGATGAAGTGCGTGTCTTTGCCGGCCGCAACTCGATCGGCGTGCGTGGTCTGACATTGGCGGACGGCGACCGTCTGATTTCGATGACCATTCTCGGCCATGTCGATGCAGAGCCCTGGGAACGCGCGGCCTATCTCAAGCGCTCTGCGGTTGAACGCCGTGCGAGTGGCGTTGACGAGGACGATATCGCACTGGTTGGCGAAGAAGTGGCGGAAGAGGGCGAACTCGCCGAAGACCGCTACCAGGAGCTCAAGGCCCGCGAACAGTTCGTGCTCACTGTCTCGGTCAAGGGTTTTGGCAAGCGTTCTTCGTCTTACGACTTCCGCACCTCTGGCCGCGGCGGCAAGGGCATCCGCGCCACCGACACCTCGAAGACGGCAGAAATCGGCGAACTCATCGCCGCTTTCCCGGTCGAGGAAAAAGACCAGCTGATGCTGGTCTCCGACGGTGGCCAGCTGATCCGCGTGCCGGTCAACGGCATCCGCATCGCCAGCCGTGCAACGAAGGGCGTCACCATCTTCTCCACTGCCAAGGACGAGAAGGTCGTCTCGGTTGAACGGATCAGCGAGCCGGAAGGCGAAGATGAAGTGGTTGACGGCGAAGCCGCGGCAGAGGCCGGCGTCGAAGCGGGTGTCGAAACCCCGGCCGCAGGCGAGGCTGCAGGCGAAGGCGAACCCGGCGCAGAATAAGACAGAAGGCCGGCCTTGATTGGGCCGGCCACCCCGCCTTTATGGCGGACAAGGCATAGCAAGACCAACGAAAAGCCCGCCGGACGATGTCCGAGCGGGCTTTTTGACGGAGGTATTTGCATCAAGTTCGATGCGGTTTTCTGTGAGGCCTGGCGTGTGGATCCACCGGCTTGACCGCTTGGTATTGGGGCTCAGAAGGCCTTGCGGCGCTCCACCATGGCCCGGAAATCCTGGTCTTCGCGCTTGAGCGCCGTAATGGTCGAGGCGACCGAGGCGACAAACATACCGCTGATCAGAGCGGCGAGTACCGTGAGCGTTACAAACATGGTCTTCCCTTTCTTCTTCAGCGTGACGTTAAGTTTCTAGCGGCGAAGATTTGATTTCCGATTAATGGCCGAAGCTGTGGTAGCGGGCGGTCATCGGAGGGCCGTAAAACTTGGCGTCGTTGCTATCCTTGACATAGAAGGCTGCCGAAGTAGCAACCATGGCAGTCATCATCATCATCCAGACGAGGTTGATCAGGGTAACTTTGTCATGCATTGCGATAGTCCTTCAAAAGCCGGCATTCGCTGCCGGTAAATGGTTGTGCGCGGAAATGGTTCCCGTGCAGTGTAGGAAGAGGTTTACCAAACCCTGCCTGAAGTGCTCTTGAACACCTTGTTCATCTGGCGTTCATCTTTAAAATCATCATCCACGCCCTCCATAAGATCCCGAACGACGGCAAGACCGAGCTCAACGAGGAGCGAAGCGGCGAGAGCGGAGGTGATCAGGAGAACGAGCATTGGAACGTCCTTGTCTTATCGTTGGTTCGAGGCACGGTTCATGAATACCGGTCCCGTCCTGAAGCCGCCTTGAACACGCCGTTCATCGGTCGTTCACGGCGAAAAGGCGGCGGAAAAGTGCACGGTAGATACCGGTTCGACCAGGGTAAGACGCTTGCGATGAGCCGGCTTCCATGACAAAAGGCGTCGAAACCAAAGATCGGGCATCCATGGCAACCGCGTTCTATCCTGGCTCCTTCGATCCGATGACCAAGGGTCATCTGGATGTGCTCGTGCAGGCACTGAACCTGGCCGATCACCTCGTCGTCGCGATCGGCACCCATCCTGGCAAGACGCCACTGTTCTCGTACGCAGAGCGGGCCGACCTGATCCGGTCATCGCTCGATACGGTCTTGCCGGACCGGGCAGGGGACCTCGAGGTCGTCTCCTTTGCTGATCTGGCCATTGACGCTGCCCGCCGCGCCGGCGCGAAATTCCTCATCCGCGGCCTGCGTGATGGCACCGATTTTGATTACGAGATGCAGATGGCCGGCATGAATGCTGAGATGGCGCCGGAGCTGCAGACGGTCTTTCTGCCTGCCGCCACCACCTCCCGGCCCATAACCGCCACATTGGTCCGGCAGATCGCCGCCATGGGGGGCGATGTGAGCGCTTTTGTACCCGGTCCCGTGCTGGCCGCCCTCAATTCCAAATACGGGCGCTAAGCCCGCAAGTCCCGAACTGGAGTGATCATGAAGCTCGTCCATATTGCCACTGCTTTGTTCTTTGCCGTTGTCGGTTTCGGCTCCGCCCAGGGCCAGTCGAACGATGATTACCTGACCATCCAGCTCAAGGACGGCCCTGTTGTCATTCAGCTGATGCCGGACGTGGCGCCGAAGCATGTTGCCCAGATCAAGAAGCTCGCGTCTTCGGGCGAATACGACAACGTCGCCTTCCACCGCGTCATCGACGGCTTCATGGCCCAGACCGGTGACGTCCAGTATGGCGATATGGAAAACGGCTTCGATGCCCAGCGCGCCGGCACTGGCGGCTCCAGCCTGCCGGACCTGCCGGCCGAGTTCTCGAACGTGCCCTTCGAACGCGGCACAGTCGGCATGGCACGCAGCCAGGATCCGAACTCCGCCAATTCGCAGTTCTTCATCATGTTCGCCGAAGGCGGCTTCCTGAACGGCCAGTACACGGTCGTCGGCAAGGTCGTGTCCGGCATGGAATATGTCGACAAGATCAAGCGCGGCGAAGGCGGCAATGGCGAAGTCAGCGATCCCGACCGCATGGTCAAGGTCACCGTCGGCCGCAACTGATATCTACCGGGCGACAAGCCCCAACCAAGGAGAAACACCATGGCCGAGATCAAGGATCCGGAAAACACCATCCTGATGGAAACCACCAAGGGTAAGGTCGTCATCGCGCTCTTCCCGGATCTGGCCCCCGGCCATGTCGCCCGCATCAAGGAACTGTCTCGCGAAGGCGCCTATGACGGCGTCGTTTTCCACCGCGTCATTCCCGATTTCATGGCGCAGACCGGCGACGTCAAGTTCGGCAAGAAGGGCGGCGCAGACTTCAACCCCGGCCGTGCCGGCATGGGCGGCTCCGACAAGCCGGACCTGAAGGCTGAATTCTCCGCGACCCCGCATGTCCGGGGCACCTGCTCCATGGCCCGCTCGCAGAGCCCCAACTCCGCCAATTCGCAGTTCTTCGTCTGCTTCACCGATGCACCCTGGCTCAACAAGCAGTATTCCGTCTGGGGCCAGGTCATCGAAGGCATGGACGTCATCGACCAGATCAAGAAGGGCGAGCCGGTCTCCGACCCCGACTCGATCCTGTCGATGAAGGTTGCCGCCGACGCCTGATCGGCTTAAAGCCACTCGAAGCCCGCCTTGGTGCTTGGCACCCGGGCGGGTTTTCGCGTTTAAACCCGCCATCTCAACCTCGACGAACAGCGATGCGTGTAGACCTCTTCGACTTCGACCTGCCGGACGACAACATTGCGCTGAGGCCAGCAAGCCCGCGCGACCATGCGCGTTTCCTCGTGGTTCGTCCCGATGCCGATTCCGTGCTCGAAGACCATCACGTCTATGATCTGCCGTCTTTCTTGAAGCCAGGGGACGCTCTGGTCTTCAACGATACCAAGGTCATCCCCGCGCAGCTCGAAGGCATCCGCCACCGCGAGGGTGCGGAAGAGATCGCCGTCTCCTGCACGCTGCATATGCGCGTTGGCGCCTCCAGATGGAAAGCCTTTGCCAAGCCCGGCAAACGCATCAAGCCCGGTGACCGCATTGACTTCGGCAGGGGGCAGGGCGACAGCGCCGCCTGCCTGATGGGCTCGCTGGTCGCGACCGTCTGCGAGAAGGGCGAGGCGGGCGAAATCACCCTTGCGTTCGATCTCTCGGGCCCCGATCTCGATCAGGCGATCGCCACCGTCGGTCATATCCCGCTTCCGCCCTATATCGCCGCCAAGCGCCCGGAAGACGGACAGGATCGCACCGACTACCAGACGATCTACGCCCGCGAAGAGGGCGCCGTTGCGGCCCCGACCGCTGGTCTGCATTTCACGCCGGAGCTCTTTGCGAAACTCGACGCTGCCGGCATCGAACGCCATTTTGTCACTCTGCATGTCGGTGCCGGCACCTTCCTGCCCGTCAAGGCGGACGATACCGCCGAGCACAAGATGCACGAGGAGATCGGCTATATCTCGTCCTCGACAGCCGCCGCCCTGAACGCCGTGCATGCACGCGGAAACCGGGTGATCGCGATCGGAACCACGTCCTTGCGCCTGCTCGAAAGTGCCGCCCAGGACGACGGCCACATCCCCGCGTGGTCCGGTGCAACCGGCATCTTCATCACGCCCGGCTACCGCTTCAAGGCAGTCGACATGCTGATGACCAATTTCCACCTGCCCAAATCCACGCTCTTCATGCTGGTTTCCGCCTTTGCCGGCCTCGACACGATGCGGGGCGCTTACGCCCACGCCATCGAGACCGGTTACCGCTTCTATTCCTACGGCGATTCCAGCCTGCTCTTCCGGAAAGACGACTGACCGATGTCCGAGAACTTCACATTCAATCTGAAGGCCACCAGCGGCAAGGCCCGCCTTGGTGAGATTACCATGCCGCGCGGCACGATCCGCACGCCCGCCTTCATGCCGGTCGGCACCGTCGGCACGGTCAAAGCCATGTATCTCGACCAGGTGAAGGAAGGCGGCGCCGACATTATCCTCGGCAACACCTACCACCTGATGCTGCG
The DNA here is from genome assembly GCF_001429245.1 of Rhizobium sp. Root274. Lineage (GTDB taxonomy): Bacteria > Pseudomonadota > Alphaproteobacteria > Rhizobiales > Rhizobiaceae > Allorhizobium. The sequence goes on along the minus strand of NZ_LMJE01000009.1, from coordinate 337,199 downwards.
CCCGGGTCCGGAACGCGTCGCCCGCCTCGGCGGTCTGCATGAACTCATCTGCTGGCCGGGCCCAATTCTGACCGATAGCGGCGGCTTCCAGGTCATGTCGCTGTCCGGCCTCCGCAAGCTCGACGAGCAGGGTGTCACCTTCAAGAGCCATGTCGACGGCTCGCTCCACCACATGTCGCCGGAACGTTCAATCGAGATCCAGGGCCTGCTCGACAGCGACATCCAGATGCAGCTCGACGAATGCGTGGCGCTGCCCGCCGAACCGCGCGAAATCGAACGCGCCATGGAAATGTCGCTGCGCTGGGCCGAACGTTGCCGCGTCGCCTTCGGCAATCAGCCGGGCAAGGCCATGTTCGGTATCGTGCAGGGCGGCGATCAGCCCAACCTTCGCATCCGCTCGGCCGAAGGCCTGAAACAGCTGGATCTCAAGGGTTATGCCGTGGGCGGCCTCGCGGTTGGCGAACCACAGGCGGTCATGCTCGACATGCTGCGCATCACGCTGCCGGTGCTTCCGACCGAAAAGCCGCGTTACCTGATGGGTGTCGGCACGCCGGACGACATGTTGAAGTCAGTGGCAGAGGGCATCGACATGTTCGACTGCGTCATGCCGACCCGCTCCGGCCGCCATGGCCTCGCCTTTACCCGTCGCGGCAAGGTCAATATCCGCAACGCCCGCCATGCGGAAGACATGCGCCCGCTGGACGAGCAGTCGAATTGCCCGGCGACGCGCGACTATTCTCGCGCCTATCTGCACCACCTCGTGCGCTCGAACGAAGCGCTTGGCGGCATGCTGCTCTCCTGGAACAACCTCAGCTATTATCAGGAACTGATGCAGGGCATCCGCCAGGCGATCGCCGAGGACCGCTTTGAGGATTTCAAGGCCGAGACCATCGAGAACTGGGCGCGCGGCGACATCGATCCGGTCTGACGAGACGACACCGGGGCGAGGGCAGGGCATGTGCTCTGCCTTCGCCTGTTCTTGCTCTCAGATACCCTGGCTGGACGTTTCCCGCTTCATGCGCACGCCATTGATGGCGAAATTGCCGTCCTTCTGGCGTTTCAATTCGTAATAGACGGCCCAGTCCTTGCCATCAGGCGCCGAGATCAGCACCTCCTGAAACGCGACCGCACCATCCGGCGAAATCTTGTTGCGGCCGAACGCGTAATTGCCCGGGCGATAGACCGGCCCATAGCTCTTCTTGACCATCTCGAAGAAGCGGTCTGCATTTGGGAAAACCGACTTGATCTCCGGTGAGGCGAATGAATAAGCGGCCACCGCGTCGTCGTTGAGGAAGGCGGTAATCTGCTGCTCGATCACCCCCTTGGCCATTCCGGCCGGGTCCTCCGTCTGAGCCTGCTGGGACAAGGCCGGCAAGCCGGCAAGCGTCGTCAGAAGAAAAAGGGCCATTCCAATCCGCATGCGCATCATGTTTCCCCTCATGTTTCAGTCATTGCGCATAGAAGAATAGGACGATTCGCCGGATCGGAAAGACCTATGGCGCAAAACTTGTGAGGCATCGCGGTTTCGTGACCCGTCCGGCGCGATTTTAAAAGCGCAGCCCGACTGTATCGGACGGCAAGGCACGGGACCGGGCAGGGGCCAGCACTAAAAGTCTGCCGGCTTGCTCCCGGCGGAAAAACCGCTAGAAGGCTTGCATGTCTGTCAAACCACGCCGGATCGCCTGAGCATGCGTCTCTTTCTCGGATCCGACTTCCACGTCGACTACCGGCAAAACCTGGATTGGCTGCGCGGCCTGTCTCGTGCCGATTTCACCGATGACGTCCTGATCGTCGCCGGCGACATCTCCGATGAAATCGATCTGATCAAAACCTCATTCGACGAACTCGTGCCGCGTTACGCCAAGCTGCTCTTCATACCCGGCAATCACGATCTCTGGACCGCGCGCAGCGGCAAGGGACCGTCCTTCGAAAAATTCGAGACGCTGAACGCACTCTGTCACAGCTACGGCATCGAGACCGCGCCTTTGGTCATCGGCAAGACCCTGATCGTGCCGCTGTTCGCCTGGTATGACTATTCCTTCGGCGAACCCGGTCCGACGATCCGCCGCGGCTGGATGGACTTCTACAAATGCAACTGGGAAGGCCTCGCACCGGCAGAGGTCGCTGAACGCTTCGACATGATGAATGTGATCCCGGACACAACAGGCTTCGACGCCGTCTACAGCGTCTCGCATTTCGTACCGCGCATCGACCTGATGCCGGCGCGCTATCCGGAAAAACACAAGGCGCTGTTTCCCGTCCTCGGCACCGACCGGCTCGAAACCCGGATCCGCCAGCTTGGGGCGCAGCAACACTTCTACGGTCACAGCCATCTCAACCGCAACAAGGTGCTGGACGAGGTGACCTACATAAACAACGCCTTCGGCTATCCGTCGGAGACGGAAATCTCGGCGAAGACGATCCTGCAGGTGGCAGAGCTATGACGGTTGAGGGGAAGGCCATAGTCACTCCCGCCAGCCCACATACAAATATCGCATAAGATAGATTATGGAACTCATGCGCATCAGCGAACACGGCATTCAGGCTGGTAGCGCCAGGCTTGAAAGCTCTATGACGTCTCCGTCAGCCGGCTCCATTGCCGTAAGCCCACCAGCCAAATGCAGCCACGACAGCCAGCCACAGTGCGACAACCACGATTGCCGCCCCCTTGCTCACCGGGCGATGTTCGGCCGCAGCCGCCGTCGCACGATATTCGGACATCAGATCCGCCGGAATGAGCCTGACGACAATCAGAATGCCGAGCGGCACCAGAATGACGTCGTCAAGGTAACCGAGGATCGGTATGAAGTCAGGAATAAGGTCGATCGGCGACAGCGCGTAAGCGGCCACCACGAAAGCCAGGATTTTCGCAGACAATGGTGTTCGAGGATCGTGTGCTGCAAGCCAGAGTGCATGCACATCCCGCTTGATGGCCCGTGCCCATGTCTTCAGGCGCTCCAGCATCCAACCGTAATTCCCCGGGCATTGGCATTTGATCGACGATCGAGATGCGCCAACCGGATTCAAGACTTCAAATGAGCCCGGTATCACACTGAAATTCAACGCTGAATTGGTCGTGACCCGGCTCCACGTTCGCAGGCGTCTCGCCCATCACCGTGTCGTAATCGAGCGGCGTGTGCATATGGGTCAGCACCGCACGCTTCGGTCCAAATCGGCTGATCCAGGCAAGCGCCTGTTCAAGCGACAAGTGACTGGGATGCGGTCGATACTGCAACGCGTCGATGAACAGCAGATCGAGCCCTGAAAGTTTTGCCACCGTCTCATCGGGAAAATCCGATACATCGCAGCAATAGGCCACGTCGCCGATCCGCAGGCCGATCGAGATAATGTCACCGTGCTGCTGCTTCAGCGGCAAGAGCGAGATTGGCCCTCCGGCACCGGTAATCACGATCGGCTGCGACAGGTCTTCCATCAAATGCGGCTCGACGATCGGCGGATAGGCGCTTCCCGCCGGCGTCTTCAAGCAATAGCCGAAGCCTTCCTCGATGCGGGCCATGGTGAACGGCTCCGCGTGGATCGGGATGCGCTTGTGCTGGCTGTGAAAATAGCCGCGCAGATCGTCGATGCCGTGGAGATGATCGGCATGCGCATGGCTGTAGATCACGGCGTCGATGAACTCGACCTTTGAGCGGATCATCTGGTCGCGAAAATCCGGGCCGGTGTCGATCACAACCACCGTCTTGCCGCCATCCGGGCCAATCTGCTCGATCAGAAAGGACGCTCGGGTGCGCCGGTTCTTTGGATTGCTTGGATCGCAATTGCCCCAGTCGCCATTGATCCGGGGCACGCCGGGAGACGACGAGCATCCAAGGAGCGTGAACCGTCGCGTGACCTTCATCCGAACTCCCTTAAGCCAGCCTTGGCATCTTGGCAAAGCAACGGAAGGCGTTTTCCGTGGTGATCTCCGCCATCTCCGCGTAGCTCACGCCCTTCACCTCCGTCAGAACCTCCGCCGTATTGACGACATAGGACGGCTCATTGCGTTTTCCACGCCAGCGCTTCGGCGCCAGATACGGCGCATCCGTCTCCACCAGCAACCGGTCCATCGGCACGGTCTTGGCAATCGTGCGCAGTTCTTCGGATTTCGGGAAGGTCAGGATGCCGGAAAACGAGACATATCCACCAAGCGCGACACCGGTATCGGCGAGCGCTTGGCCGGACGAGAAGCAATGCAGAATGAAGGGGAAGGCCCCCTTCCCTGTTTCTTGCGCCAGAATATCCGCCATGTCCTCGTCGGCGCTGCGGCTGTGGATGACCAGAGGCAGCCCCGTGCGCCGTGCCGCCTCGATATGCCGGATCAAGCCCGTCTTCTGATCCTCGGGCTTTTGCGTATCGTAGAAATAGTCGAGCCCGGCCTCGCCGATCGCCACGATCTTCTCATGGCTTTCTGCCAGCCGCACCAGCTCGTCCGCCGTCACATCCAGCTCGTCACCGGCATTGTTCGGATGCGTGCCGACCGAGCAGAAGACGCTCGGATAACGGTCGGTCAGCGCCAGCAGCGTCTCGAGCTTCCTCACCCGCGTCGAAATCGTCACCATCTGCTTCACGCCGGCCTGATGGGCCCGCGTGACGAGCTCGTCGCGTTCGGCGTCGAAATCGGCGAAGTCGAGATGGCAGTGGGTATCGATCAGCATCGGGTCAGGCCTTGGGCGCTTCAGGTGCAACATAGCGCGGGTAAACCGGCGATGGCGCCGGCAGTTCCGTGCCCGGCTGCAGGCGTCCTGCCGCGCCAAGCTTGGCAAATACTCGATCGTCCTCGGCCACGGCGACCAGATCGAGGATCTTCGCCGAAGAGGCCGGCATGATCGGCTGGAAGAGGATCGCAATCTGACGCACCACGTCGGCGGTGACGTAAAGCACGGTTCCCATGCGCGCCTCGTCGGTCTTCTTCAGCACCCATGGCGCCTGGGCCGCGAAATAACGGTCGGCCTCGTTGACGATGTTAATGATCGCAGCCACCGCTTTGTGGATTTGCTGCTTGCCCATCTCCTCGCGGCAGATCTCGATCGCCTCGTCGGCAATCTTCAGGATTGCCTCGTCTTCAGCCGTCAGCGCGCCGGGTGTCGGTACCCTGCCCTCGCAGTTCTTGTTGATCATCGACAGCGAACGCGACGCGAGATTGCCGATACCATTGGCGAGATCGGCATTGATGCGCGTGCCGATACCCTCTTCCGAATAGCTGCCGTCCTGGCCGAAGGAGACTTCGCGCAGGAAGAAGTAGCGCACCTGGTCGAGGCCGAAATGGTTCACCAGATTGACCGGATCGACGACATTGCCGAGCGACTTCGACATCTTCTCGCCCTTGTTGAGCAGGAAGCCATGGGCGTAGACCCGCTTCGGCAAAGGCAGGCCCGCCGACATCAGGAAAGCCGGCCAGTAGACAGCGTGGAAACGGATGATGTCCTTGCCGATGATATGCACGTCGGCCGGCCAGTATTTCGCACGCGGACCGTTCTGGTCTTCGACATAACCGGTCGCGGTGATGTAGTTGGTCAGCGCATCCACCCAGACATACATCACATGCTTGTCGTCGCCGGGCACCTTGATGCCCCAGTCGAAGGTCGTGCGCGAGATCGACAGGTCCTTCAGACCCGACTTGACGAAGGAAATGACCTCGTTGCGGCGCTCGTTCGGGCCGATGAAGTCAGGCTGCTCATCGTAGAGTTTCAGGAGCTTGTCTTCATAGGCGGAGAGCTTGAAGAAGTAGCTTTCCTCTTCCACCCATTCGACGGGCGTGCTCTGGGGTCCGTAACGTACGCCGTCAGCGCGCAACTCGGTTTCCTCTTCCTGGTAATAGGCCTCGTCGCGAACCGAATACCAGCCGGCATAACCGCCCCTGTAGACGTCGCCATTCTTCTCCATCCGCCGCCAGACTTCCTGCACCGTCTCGTGATGGCGCTTTTCGGTCGTGCGAATGAAGTCGTCGTTTGACGAATTGAGCAGCTTGCCCATCTCGCGGAATTCGTTGGAGTTCCGCTCCGCAAGTGCCTCTGGCGAAATGCCTTCGGCGCGCGCCGTCTGCTGCATCTTCTGCCCGTGTTCGTCCGTGCCCGTCAGGAAGAACACATCCCGACCGTCGAGCCGCTGGAACCGCGCCATGGCGTCGGTCGCGATCAGCTCATAGGCATGGCCGATATGCGGCTTGCCGTTCGGATAGGAGATGGCAGTGGTGATGTAGAAAGGATCGCTCATGGTTTCTTGATGTCTTTTCGTCGGTTGCGATTGTCTTGGGGCCGGACAGTGGCGGCGGAAGAGGGCCGGCCAGGAACGGCGACGACAAATGAGGTCGAACGCTCTTAAAACATTCCGGCGCCTTTAGGAACATCGATTTGCTGCAGCGCCATGAAGATGGGCCCCGGGTTGTTCAGCGCGTCACGGCCGAAAGCACATCGAGGATCGTCTGCTTGCGGTCGAGATTATAGGCACCGGCCACCGTCAACTGCTCACCGATTGTCGACGTCAGCCGCGCATAATGCTCGGCGGCCGCGAGATTGCCCGCATGGGCGAACTGCCGTGCAGTCTCTGCCAGATGGTCGCCCAGATGTTCAATGAAGAAGCCGAAGGCGACATCGCTGTCCTTGCCTGACAAGGCGTCCGCAATCTTGAACATCATCTTGCGCTGTGCCGGACCCTGCGCGGCCAGCATCTGCTCGAAGGCTTCGAGAATGTCGGCACCACCGTAATTGACCAGTTTCAAGGCGCGTGCCACGCTGCCTTTGGCAAGCGAAAGCACCGCCTCGCGCTTCTCCGCCGGGATCGCCAGGCCCAATTGCCCGAGCGCCTGATCCATCGCGGTCGGCGACAGCTCATGCAGTCGAAGCGGCAGGCAGCGCGACCGGATGGTAGGTAGGAGTTTGCCCGGCGCGTGCGAGAGCACGAGGAACATTGCCCGCTTCGGCGGCTCCTCCAGGATCTTCAAGATGGCATTGGCCGCATTGCGGTTAAGATCGTCGGCGGGATCGATGATGACGATCCGCCAGTTGCCGGTCCCGGACGTCTGGCTGAAGAAATGCCCGGCCTTGCGCACTTCGTCGACGGTGATCGCCTGTTTCACCCGACCGGTCTTCTCGTCCACGGGCCGCGACAGATGCAGGAGATTGTGGCTGGCACCAGAGGCGATCTGCCGGCTGATCGGGTGCTCCGGATCCGGATCCTCGATCGCATCAGGCGCGGACAGTGGGTCGGGATGGCGCAGAATGTGGTTGGCAAAGCGGAAGGCAAGCGTTGCCTTGCCGATCCCCTCCGGCCCCTCGATTAGAACGGCGTGATGTCCCTTGCCGGACTTGTAGCTGCGCGCGAGAAACTCTTCCGCGTCCGCATGGCCAAAGAGCCGCGTATTGAGTGCCGCCGCAATCGCACCATCCAACAGCCCTGCTTTCTCCTCGCTCATCGGCCCGCCACCTGATCACCGCGCTCGCCACGACGCTGCGCCATCACCAGCATGACGTCGGCGAGGATATCGCGGGCGATCCGCTCGACATCGAGACTGGCATCGATGACCCGGCAACGCTCCGGCTCACGCGCGGCGATGTCGAGAAAGCCCTGGCGGCGTTTCTCGTGCACTTCCGTGCGCTCCTTCTCGAAGCGATCCGGCTGCGCTGGCGAAGATGCAGCTCCAGCTCGACGCCTTGCACGGGCAAGACCGATGCTGGCAGGCAGATCGAGGATCAGGGTCAGATCCGGCATGGTCCCGCCCACCGACACCCGCTCCAGCGCCGCCATCAGCTTCGGCTCCAGATTGCCGGTCACGCCCTGATAGACACGCGAGGAATCGACGAAGCGGTCGCAGAGAACCACCTGGCCCCGCGAAAGCGCCGGACGCACGAAACAGGCGAGATGATCGGCGCGGGCGGCGGCAAACAACAGCGCCTCCATCCGGATGCCAAAGGGTTCCGCCGCGCCGGACAGCAGCACATGGCGCAGCGCCTCGGCACCGGGGGACCCGCCCGGCTCCCGTGTCACCACGACGTCGTGGCCGCGTTCGCGCAACGCCTCGGCCAGCAGACGGATCTGGGTCGATTTCCCGGCTCCCTCGCCTCCCTCGAAACTCACGAACAATCCGCGACCGGTCGCCACCAATGCCTTACCTCTTCCCGCGCCTTCAGAAGCGCGTATCGCAAACTGCCCTCAAGGGCACTCCCAGTGGCTCTACCGCAAGACGCCGTCAAACGAAACCGCCGTGCGCGTGATCGGATGGCTTTTTGCGTCAGAGCCAGAAGAACAGGAGTTCGATCAGAGCGTCCCATGCCCGTTGGCGAAGCGTGCCCACCTCGACGTCTGCAGCACTTTGGAGCGGCACCGACACCAAAGGCCGCTCACCGGACAAGAGGTTGAGCACGGCAATCTCGGCCCCCGCTGAAACCGGTGGTCTGAGCGGCCAGCGATAGACGATCCGCGCCTGCAGCCGCTCCGGGTTATTGACCGGCACATAAACCTCGACGGGCTTTGAGGCCACCAGCGGCAGCGTCGATTGCGCGCCGCCATAGACGCTCGCCTCGCCGATCACCTCGTCCTTCTTGAACAACTGCCGCATCTCGAAGCCGTCGAAACCCCAGTTGAGGAGCCGTGTCGCTTCTTCGGTGCGCTCCTTGTCGGTCGCAAGCCCACCAAGTCCGAGAAAAAGCCGCCGTCCGTTGCGCTCGACAGAGGCGATCATGGCATACCCACTGCCCTCGGCAAAACCGGTCCCCAGCCCGTCCGCGCCCATGCTAAGCAGCGGATTGCGGTTGCGCTGCAGGATCTTGTTCCACTCGAATTCGGGGATCGAGAACGTGGCATAGAGTGCCGGATACTCCCGCTGCAAATGCTGCGCGAGCGTGACGAGATCGACAAGCGTCGAGCGATTGTGCGGATGGGGAAGCCCTGTCGAATTGCCGAAATGGCTGTCCTTCAGACCCAGTTCTGCCGCCCGCGCATTCATCCGCTCGACGAACTTGGCTTCCGAACCCGCCATGCCCTCGGCAACGATCAGGCAGCCGTCATTCGCCGTCTGCACCGCAATACCCTTGACCAGGTCGGCCACGGGCACCTGGCTCTTCACCGCGGCAAACATCGTCGAAGTTCTGGAGGGCGCACCGCCTGTCCGCCAGGCGAATTCGGAAACAGGGTAGATCGTGTCCGCCCTGATCTCCCCCTTGGTCAACGCCTGGAAGACGATCTCAAGCGTCATCAGCTTGGCAAGCGAGGCCGGCGCAAAACTCTGACGTTCGTTCTTGGCAAGCAGCACCGTTCCGGTCGAAGCCTCGATCAGATAGGCCTGCCCCGCCTTGGTCTCCATCACGCCCGGCTTCGGCGCATCCTGGGCCCGCACCGGCGTGAGTGCTCCCGCGATAAAGCAGAGCGAGCCGAGGAGAGCGATGAAGGGAAAGCGAGAACGCATGGTCACATTTCGGCTCGGCTGGCGCTGTCGAAGCAGGATGTCAGCTCCCGGCCGCTGCGGTCAGAGCCCCTTGGAGAGCGTGATCCCGCCTTTGGCAACCGAGGAGAGAATCGAGTTCTCGGTGAGACCGCCATTGCGCACGAGAATGGCATCGAAGGCAAGCGCGCCGGCAGTGCTTCTCTCCTCTGCATAAGCCGCAGCATAACCGGAGCCGTCATATCCCGGCACGTGATGCGGGCGCAGACCGGGGATGGGGCCAATATCGGGAAGCGCGACGAAAACCTGCCCATCGGCAGGCGCCAGACCCGGAGCCGAGGCCGACTGCGTCATCAATAGCTGCGCGTCGAGCGTATGGGGTGCTGCACCGCCACTCGGCGTGGAGCCCGACAGCGCCGTCTGGTAAGCCGGCTCAGGCTGCGGCCTGTATTGCGGCACGGCCACGTCGTTTGAAGCGACCATCACGCCCGATGCGATCTGACCTTGCGGATCGATCACCGGACCGCGCTCGCCCTTCTTGACGTAGGAGGCCATGAGATAGGGCATGTCGTGCCCGTCCATCCGTGCCGGTCCGACATACTGCACCCGCACCTTGCCGGTGCCGCTATGGGCCATGTCCAGCATGTCGGCTGTCTTGTTAGACAGGTCGATCAGGCGCCCCTGATGGAACGGTCCCCGGTCGTTGATCCGCACGATCACAGAGCTGCCATTGGTAAGGTTCGTGACCCGCGCATAGCTCGGAAGCGGCAGCGTCGGATGGGCCGCAGACAGATATTCCTTGTCGTAGAGTTCGCCATTGGCGGTCAGTCGACCATGGAAGGCGTCGCCATACCACGAGGCGATGCCGACGGCGTCATAGCGCGGGTTTTCCTTGGGCACGAAGGTCTCGCCCTTCACCACATAGGGCTTGCCGACCATATAGCGCCCGCCGCCTTTCGGCACAGGCCCGCTCGCCACGAGCCGCGGGCTTGCCTTCACGCCATAAACGGATTCGGCAAAATATTCCTTCGAGCGCTTGGGCTTCTCCGCCGTTTCCTTGGTGGTCGAACAGGAGGCGGTAAAGGCGCACATCAACGCTACGCCCAGCCACTTTCCACCCATGGCCAGCCGGCCGCCTGTGCTCGAATGCATGTGTCCCACTTCTGATCAGACGGGCCCCGCGACATCCCCTGCCTCGCCGGGAAAGTCCCCGCCCGTTCGCCTGCGCAAGGAGAAGGCTGTGGAAAAGTGGCCAAAATGGGAAATGCGGCGCCGGAGCACGGGACCAAATGAATTCATGGTTAGCCCACGGTTAACGCACCGACGTCTCTGGCGTTGACCCGCACTGCAGCTTTGACTTGACCGACAACAGCCCTTGCCAAATCGAAAGCCATTGCGCATAACCCCGTCCACGGGGAAGAGTGTCCGAGTGGTTTAAGGAACCGGTCTTGAAAACCGGCGTGCGGGAGACCGTACCGTGGGTTCGAATCCCACCTCTTCCGCCACATCCTGTTGAAATTACAGTATAAATGTGCGGAATTCACCCATCGCCCCAGCGTTAACCCCAGCAGCCACTCGGCTTTACGCATCTGCCAAGGTTTTCAGTCGCGCGCCTTGATCGGGGTTCTTTATGAGAATTTCCACCTTCCGTTTCCGCTATTTATGGCGGGTTTACGCTCAATTCGGTTGTTTTCACCGCTGTTCGTAGTTATTTTTTCCGTAACGCCAAGTGGCCGAGCGTCCAACTGATATTTCATGAACATTCCTCTCAGGCCGCACTATTGAGGAGTGATTTATGTCTACCACCCCGAAATTTTTGTCGGTCACCGACGCTTGCCGCGTCCTTGGTGTCGGAAGAACAACACTTTACAAGCTGAATTCTTTGGGAAAGTTGAAATTTTCGAAACTGCTCGGGAAAACTCTCATCGCGGCATCGGAGATTGAGCGGCTGTCCACAGAGATTGAAGCTGGCGAGCTTGCTCAATGAGCCGGGTCGATCACCACAGGCGCAACACGCGCGACAGGGTCGCCCGTCAGGGCTCCGACAACATTCTCGATTTCGGCTTGCCGGGCGGGCTCACCCCGCCCCGGCAGCGTGTTACGAAGGCAAGTCTTCGGGCGGAGCTCGAAACCGCGACCGTTCAGATCACGAGGCTTATTCACTGTCAGTGCGGCCACCGGGCAACCGTGGCGATCCCTGCCTCGTGGCGGGGCCGGATGCTCAAGTGCTCGAAGTGCGACGCGAGGGTTCCGGCATGAGAGAGCGGAAACAGAAAAGCCGCCCGGCGAACCGGACGGCCAAGAACGCATACCTGCACGCAAATTCTTACGTCCAGACCGGCGAAGACGGAAGCTATTACGCTTGGAAAATCCGCCTTGAAAACACGGTCAACGGCGATCCCGACGCACCGAAGAGCGGCCTCAAGGTTATCCGCGCCTATCTCGAAATGGCATCCGAAGATAATCACCCCTACAAATCGATGACAGACCTCATCGCCGAGACTGGCCTCGATAAGACGACGATCCTCAACACTCGGAAACGTCTTATCGATCTCGGATACATGGTCTTCGTTGGCCGCGAACCGTCTGGAACTGAGCGGTACGAGTTGCGCAATCCGCGCGCGGAGATCGTGCTGCGGCACGTCGAGATGAGGCGCGAGGAACTCCGCAAGCGCGAGGCGGAGAAGAAGAAAAGCGCGCGCCGCGCCAGCGGCGACCGCGATTGTGTCCCTCTGAAAAATTCGGGGGACGCGGAGACAAATGTACCTCCGAAAAACTCGCGGGATGTCCCTCCGAAAAATCCGGGGGATGTCCCCCCGAAAAACTCCACCCAATACCGGGAGTATTCCTTGGAATATTCCGAAGGCGGTTCGGCCTTTCAGGCCGAAACCGCCATTACCGATGATCTCTTTGATTTAGGTTTGTCGGCTGGACCCGAGGAAGAGCCCGTAATCGAGACGCGGCCCCTCGACGAGCGTGATCTCTCCGAATTCGGTGATCCTCCGAGCCTTGAAACGATCCCGGAAGAGGCGACCGTCTTCGCGCCTGAGGGCGCGACGGTCGCTGATCGCAGGAGCCCCGTCTCCGGTCTTCCCGTATTTTCCGCTTCGGACAGCGCCGAACGGTTTTGGCTCGAATTCGGCGACGAACCCTTCGAGGCAGCGGATCGCGAGACGGCGGAGAGGATGGTCGATTACCTCGTTGCCGATCTTGAGGCCGACGAGAAGGCACGGGTGAGCAGGAGGCTTCGCCGGTCTCTCAGCGTGTCGGAGCTCACGAAGTCCGAACTGATCAAGGTCTTGAACGAGGCAGAGGAGGACGCGGTCGATGCGTAAAGGTGGAAACCACGACGGCATGGACCTTTTCGCTTGGGCGGATAGCCGCCCTGCGGCGGCTCCGCCCGAGACCGCACTTGCTCCCGAAGAGCAGGTTTCGGCAAAACCCGAGACGGCTGTGATCATCGACAAGCGGGCGTTCTTCCGCCAGCGGAAGCGCTTCTTCCTGTCGCTGTACTACCGCGACGAGAATGCTCTCGTTCGTCCGGTGACAGGCGAAGTGCTCTATCCGCCGAAGTTCAAGAAAAAGCCCACGCCTGACGAGCAGGAAAGCGACAATGCAGCACGGGAGATTGCATGATCGATCTCGCCGCGATCCCGACCTCTGACCTCGCTGCACTGGTTGCGAAGGCCTCTCAGGAGCTCGCCCGCCGCGCGGAGGCGGGAGCCTCGCCCGTGCAGCTTGCACTTCTCGACGACCTCGCCCCCGTTGATCCGAGCGAGATCAACCTCGACGAGCGCCTTCCGGGTGGAGAACGTCGCTTCATCACGCCGAAGCAGGCAGCGGCTCTTTGCCGTTTGGACCCCGGAACGTTGATCCGCCGCATCCAGCGCGGAGACCCGGTTGGCGTCCGCATCGGCGGGAGATACTTCATCGACGTGACGAAGATCAGGGGGCGCGGATAGCGCCCCCGCTCAAATGCAGATTTGCAGATTTCAACCTATGGGTTGGATTTTCTGAGAATGTTATTCTCTCCGCAGATACCAACGGAGAGTTTTCATGGAACTTTTTACGCGCGAATTGCTCGATTACCTTCCCCCGAAGGCCCGCTCGAAGGCAATTGAACTTGATGCCGCTCGATCGGCTGCTTGGGCAGTCCTTCGTCATGTAGTCGATCAGATGGACGATGCTCGGATGCGGCGCGATGCGGCGCAGGCGTCGGCTCGGCAGGCCGAAGAGCGTTTCCCTGATCGTCGCGTCTCGGAAGAAGACCGCGCCCGCCTGAATGGCCCGGTCGCTCGCGCCGACGAGGAACTCACCCGCCTTCGTGACCAGCACGAGCGCGCATCGCGGCGCTTTCAGGAACACGCCTTCCTCGAAAAGGTCGTGTCGTGGGTCCGGGACGCGAAAGCCGCTCGGGTCCGTTTGAAGGATGGCGGGCCGATCAATGTGAAAACCGCAGACGCGGCGAAGCAGATTGAACTGATCCGCCGCCGCCTGGACGAAATCGGACAGGAGTGGGACCGCGTCGCAGATGCACCCCGGCCCCTCGCCGACGCCCGCGCCGCCATGATCGAAGAGATCGACCAGATCGCCGCGCGCGGCGCTCCTCGCATCGATCCGCGCGTTCGTGACGGGGCTCCGATCCGCCTCTCCCGCGAGCTCGCGCTTTCGGTGCATGGCGAGAGCCTTATCGGCAATCCGGCTGAGGTCATCGTCTGGCTGTGTCGTGATCAGATCGTCGCGAAGTGCCTCGAAGCAATCGGAGATGCCGAAGCCGCCGGAGCGCTCAACGATGACGCCCGTGAAGCCGAATTCGAGCGTCTGAACGTCGAGCGCCTCAAGCTCGAACGTGAAGAAGCGGCACTCGTCGCTGCCGCCGCCGAAAACGGCCTCGCGATCCCGCATCGTTCCGATATCGATCCGAGGGCTGTCCTCATGGTCGAGGAGGTCTAAGCAATGGCGGGATCGACCCTCACTTCGTCACTGGTCGTTCGGCTGATCGATCAGGTGACAGGCCCGGCGAAGAAAGTCGCCGGGTCGCTCCTCGGACTGAATGACACGGCTCGCGGCGCTACCGCCGGGATCGGTGCAAACCTCGCCGGAGCCCTCGAACGTAACAATCAGGCCCTCGCCGCAGCACGCGGGAACCTGATCGACGCTGTCGCCGGATTTTGGGCTCTCAGGGGCGCGGCGAACTCCGTGCTCGGGCCGACGATCCGGCTGGAAGAGGCAATGGCCGACCTGCGGAAGGTCGCCAACGTCGATGATGCCGGAATGCTCTCCCTCGAAGCGGCAATTCGTCGTGTCTCGCAGGCAACCGGGCACGCTCAGTCCGAAGTCGCGGCGACCATGGCGTCGGCGGCGCAAGGCGGCATTGCCACCTCCGACCTCGAAAGCTACTCGGAGATGGTTCTCAAGGTTGCAGTTGCATGGGGAACGAGCGGCGACGCCGCCGGGGAGGCCTTGGCGAAGACGCAGACGGCCATGCAGTGGACGGTCTCTGAAACCCGGCAGTTTGCCGACGAGATCAATTCTCTCAGCGATGCAACAGCCGCGAGCACGACGGAGCTCCTCGAATTCTCGCGGCGGAGCCTTGCCGCTGGCAAGACTGCCGGTCTGTCCTCGAAAGAGGTGCTCGCCCTTGGCGCATCAATGATCTCGGCAGGAGCGGCCCCCGACGTTGCGGCAACGTCGCTCCTGAACCTGACCCGCGCGATGACGAAGGGCTCTTCTGCGACGAAGAAGCAGCGCGCCGCGTTCAAGGCCCTCGGCTTCGACATGAAGGCCTTGCAGAAGGGCATGCAGGCGGATGGTCTCGGGACCGTCATGAAGGTGTTCGAGGCTATCGAGAAGGCTCCGAAGGAGCAGCGTACTTCGATCATCTCGGAGCTTTTCGGCGATGAAGCGCGGGCGCTTGCCCCCCTCCTCGAAAACCTCGACCTGATCCGTCAGAACTATGGCGCTGTTGCTGACGAAGCGAAGACCGCCGGAAGCGTACAGCGCGAATTTGCGTTCCGCTCCCGGACCACTGCAAACGCTCTCGCGCGGCTCCGCAACGCCCTCGAAGGGATCGCGATCTCTATCGGGTCGGCGATCACGCCCGTCCTCGCTGACATGGCTGACAAGCTTGCACCCACCGCCGGGAAGATCGCCGACCTCGCCGGTCGCTTCCCGCGCCTGACGCAAGCCGTTGTCGGAACCGTCGCAGCGCTCGCTTCTCTTCGGATCGGGCTGATCGCCCTCAACTTCGTGGGTCTGAACCTCAGGGGCGGGATGCTCGTCGCCGGTCTCGCCGTGACGAAGCTTGGAGCTGCCGTCGCGGGAGCGATGGGCGGGCTCCGCGATCTCGTGAAGGTCCGCAACGCAATCGGGGCCGCTCAGCTTGGGCGCTCGCTCACTGGCTTCGAGAAGCTTGGGACGGTCCTGCTCACTGTCGGTCAGGCGGGCGGTCGGCTTCTCTGGACGTTCGGCAAGCTCACTCTCGTCGGCGCGGCGCTCGGAGCCGCTGCAACGTGGATTTGGAACAACTGGCAGAACCTCTCTAACTTTTTCAGCGGCTTCGCTGATGGGTTCATGAAGAACTTCCAGCCCATCGGTCCTGTACTGCAGCCCATTGTGAAAGGCTTCGGCGACCTCTTTGGTTTCCTGTCGAACCTGCTCGGACCTATCCAAGACACTGACGGGGCTTTCCGCTCGTGGGGCGAGACGGTCGGCGGAGCGGTCGCTCAGGGCGTTAACTCGGTCGTGTCGGCCATCGAGAAGCTCGTCGGCCTGCTGGTCACGGCATACGAGAAAGCCGTCGCTTTTGGCGAAGCGATCAGCGGAGCGCTCAGCTTCGGCGATAACATGAGCGGCAAGGGTATCGGCGGCGGGAAGTCAGCCCGCACGGCGAACTCCGGCCACCGTGCGGCGGGCGGTCCTGTTTGGGGCGGCTCCTCCTATCTCGTCGGCGAGAAGGGGCCGGAAATCTTCACGCCCGGCAGGACCGGCACGATCACCCCGAACGGCAAGGCGGGCGGCGGCGACGTGATCGTCAACCTCGGAGGCGTCACCATCCACGGCGTTGCGAACGACGAGGAAGCCGCTCAGCGGCTCGTCGCTGTAATCGAGCGGCGTGTCGGCGAGGCCCTCAGGGGCGCGCATGCTGACATGGGGGCGCGCTGATCATGCTGTCGCTCTCGAAGCTTTTTCACGGCCTCCTCAGCCGCGTCGCCCGCGAGGGAAATGATCCGGTCACGTGGGCTGCTGGTCATGTCTGCTCGCCGTGGGTCAGTCGCGGGATCAGTGACGGCGCTCGCCGCTTCGGTCTGTCCGAGGGGCAGATCGAGGAGGCCCTCGTCGTCGGATCGGCTTTCGAAGCGGGGGCGGTCTCCGCCCTCCGCCTCGCTCGGGCTCTCGTGACCGATCCGGCTCTTCGGGGCCGCGAAGCCGAAGCTCTCCGGCTCGCGGAAGACGGCCTCGGACATGCCGAGATCGTCGCCCGGCTTCGCTCTCATGAAATCAGCGCCCCGGCTCCGGTCGGGTCGAATGTCGTCAATCTGCCGCGCCGCAAGACGGCAGCGGCCAACTCGTGAGGTCGTCCTATGCTCGACAGCAAGCTCCTTTCCAGCCTCGAAACCTTCCTCGAAATCCATACGGGTCTCGATCACCCCGGCATGTGCCGGGTTCTCCGCAACGCTCGCGAAGGCGAGGCCTTCGACCTTCCGCAGGCCGTAACGCCCGAGGGGTCGATCATCCGCGACGTGCTCGCTCAGGCCATCGAAGTCGCTCGCGCCTCGGCAGTTGCTCCGCCGATGCTGGCAAGCGCACCCGTCGCCGTGTCGGCTCCCACTCCCGCCCCTGTCGCCACGGCCTCGGCCATTTCCGACGAGGAAAGGGCTGTTGCCATCCGGGCGATTGCCGGGTCGGAAGTTCCCGCTGCAACGGTCAATGCCCTGATCGCCTCCGGGTCGTCGGTCTGTGAGGCAGCGATCATCCTCGCCTCGATCAAGGCGTCGGCGGCGGCGCAGGCAAAGCCCCGCATCCCGACCATTGCCGAGCGCATGGACGGCCTGCCGGAGTTCGGGGGTGAATACATGCCTCCTCGCTCAGCGAAGGAGCAGACGGCGGCGGGATGGGGGAAGGCTTTCAAGGAGGCCGAAGCCAAGCGTGGGCAGCAGATCGGCGGGTGATCGATCTGCTCCCCCACGGCCAGACGACAGCGAACGGGCTCGGCTTCAAGCCGAAGCCCGGCAGCGGCAAGGGGTGCTCCCTCCCCATCCAGCAAGTAGGCGTAGGGGGGGGTCTTTAGGGACCTTACTAGGGCACCGACCAGTGCGGAGCTTTTGCCCCCCGACCCTTGAATGCTTCTTGAGCCCGAAAAAACCCGTGCCGTTCCAAAAAAGGAAACAAGAAATGGCGAAACGTTCACAATTAGAGATCAAGCCCGGCCTGCCTGAGGAAGTCAGCGCCCCTGAGCTCGCGGAGCTCCTCGGCTGCTCGGAAAGACAGGTCAGGCAATGGGCGACCGAGGGCGTGATCGAGAAGGCATCGCGCGGGAAGTATGTCCTCGCCCCGAGCGTTCAGGCGGTCGTCCGCAAGGCGCTGGAAAACGGCTCCTCCGATATGGAGCGGCAGCGCATTGACTTCATGAAAGCGAAGCGCGAGGCCCTTGAACTTGAGACCGCTCAGAAGAAGCGGGAGCTCTTGCCGGTCGCCGACGTGGACGCATTTTTCCAGACCGTATTCGGCGAGCTCAAGAGCGAGCTCCTCTCAGTTCCGGCCCGTGCAAGCCGCGACATGACGGTAAGGCGTGAGGTCGAGAAGGCAGTCGTTGCCGCCCTGAACCGGACGGCGGCAAAGATCAACGACAAGGCGACCGCCATGCAAGCAACCCTCGCCCTCACCGAAGGAGACGACAATGACTGACCGCAACACCCTCGCTGCAATCCTCGAATATGCCGCTGCTCGGCTCGCGGAGCCTGTCAACTTTCCGGCTCCCGTCGAGGTCTCTGAGGCCGACGACGAGCCGGAGGAAGGAGGCGACGCTTGACCGCTCCCCTGCCTTCACGCTCCGAGTGGCTCGACGCAATCGCCCGTGACCCTATGGTTTCCCCTACCGCCTTTCGCGCCGCGTTCGCGCTCTCGCGGATGGTTCGGGCAAATGGCAAGCTCTCCGGTCGAATGGTCGAGATCGCAGCCGCCTGCGGCACGAGCGAGACGACTTGCCGGTCGATGGTCTTCCGGCTCGCAGAACGGGGCTATCTCTCGTGCAAGCTCGAACGCGGGCGGGTCACGATCCAGATCGCGGCCACGATCCCGAAACGGAAGCTCTCCGCCCCGGTCGCCGCTTAGTCCCATCTCCTCCGCGCAGGGCTGGCGCGGGACGCGCTTTGAGCGCGCGTCCGCTGCCCCGACAGCGGGGAAGTGCTCTCGCTTTTCCACGGGGCGAATAGGGCGCTTTCTGCAAATTCCGCTAATTATAGTAGGGAATAGATTGGGGGATTGTTTCAGCTCTTTGATCTGGTAACCTTCCCTCAATACTCCAAGAGCTTCCATTCGGGTGAGTATTCCGGGGGCGTGGCTGGAAGACGCGCCCCCACTTCCTCTCTCATTTTCAAGCTTCGGCTCAATTCGCTTTGTATCTCCCATCTTTAGCGGAGTAAGCGCGTGGTTTTCACTCTATCGTTGCAGTCGCGAGCGCTCGTGATACTATTTCTTTGACCTCAGCACCGTCCAACGCGGGGGTTTCTCGGCCCCGGCTTCTGGACAGCCGGGGCCAACTCATTTTTGGAGCTCCGATTGCTTTCTCGATTTGCCGCCGTTCTGGCCTTCTGCGTCCTTTCCACCCATTGTTTCGCCGACGACGTGATCACCGGCAGGGCCTCCGTAGTAGACGGTGACACCATCGACATCGGCGGCGAGCGTATCCGGCTCAACGGGATCGACGCCCCGGAAGCGGCTCAGCGCTGCACCGACAAGGCGGGCCGGGAGTACCGTTGCGGCAAGGTGGCAGCATTCGCCCTGGACGAATATCTATCGAAGTCCCGCCCGACCTCTTGCGCCGTCGTCGATCATGACCGCTACGGGCGCGCGGTCGCCGACTGCGTCCGTGCTGACGGTTCGAGTGTCGCCTCGTGGCTCGTCCGCTCTGGCCACGCCCTCGACTGGCAGCGATACTCCGGCGGGCGCTATGCCGCCGACGAAGAGAAGGCCCGCGTAGGCCACGCCGGTATCTGGCAGGGCGACTTTCAGCAGCCTTGCGAGTATCGCGCGCTCAAAAGCAATAGAGCGCCTTCCTGCTGATAGTTAACTACTGATCTCAGGCTGTGAACGACAGCACCACAATCTTGGAAACGTCGGTCGCCTCCCTTATTGAATTCGAAAACTCAACTCAGGGAGGTCATTGTGACAAGTTCGGCAATCCTCGACGACGTGGCGAAGCGACACAAATCGCTTTTGGACGAATTTTCAATGAAGGTGATATCGGGTGCAGTGAAAGCCTTTTCAGATGCCACAAACCCACTGCGGCTGAACTTTCATTCCACGGCAATTCGCATCTTGTACGAGCACCTCATGGACAGCTACTCACCAATTGAAGAGGTCATGAAGGCTGCTTGGTACAAGCCAGAGAAGGACGACGGGAAGCCGACTAGGGGGCAGCGCATCAAGTTTGCCGTACAAGGCGGTTTATCGGACGCGCTGGTCAGCCAGCAACTAAGTATCGATGTTGCGCCGCTTCGGAAACGTCTGCTCGATGCTGTAGATCAGCTGAGCAAACAGGTTCACGGGCGGGAGAACACTCTTGTTTCCGACCCAGATGAGCAGGACGCAATAGCCGTAGCCTCGGCACAAGCAATGGCATCGTTTCTCGATCTGCTCGCCGAGTGCAGAGCCGCCGTTATTGAGCCGATAGAGGAGCGACTGGACGAAACCGCCGTCGATGAAATCGTTAACAGCAGCCTCGCAGAGATCGACGAACTGGCGTCCCACTTCTCGCTTGAGGAGGTCTATGTGAACCACACCAGAGTAGCGGCAATCCGGCATGATGCGATTGTATATCGAGCAGAGGGAACGGTGAGTGTAATCCTCCAATGGGGGTCGAATAGCGACGTAAGGCGCGGAGACGGGGCAGAACTTGATCAGAGATTCCCCTTTACTGCCGAGGTAGAAGTTCCGATCAGTGATCCGTGGAATTTCGACGACGCCGCTGTCTTAAGTTGGGTAGACACTACTGAATGGCACGATGCAATGGCTCCAGACCCATCTGACGAGTATTGAAACCGAATGGCGCTCTCAAATCTGACGGCAAGAGGAGGAGGATGAATGCACGATCTCGCCGCCGATATCTGGACGCCGAAAGAAGTCGGCGAGGAGTTGGTCCAAGCGGTGAAATGGGCGGTCAGATCGACCGGCAGGATCGGCCCGGCGGGCTTCCGGTCGGGAATGCCGAGCCTCGCCATGATCGCCAATGATCGAGACTTCGAGGGCTGGCCCCCGATCAGCGATCTCGAAGCTCAGCCCATGCGGCTCTCAATCCCGCCGAAGCGCGTCTCTCAGTTCGAGCGCGTCCTTTGGTGGCAAGCGAAGTATCTCCCGGATGAGCCGGGGTCGGCCCGCGTCCTTAAGGTGTGGGTCCGCTCAAAGCTCACGAGGAAGATGACATTCGAGAAGGCCTGCGAGCTCGTCGGCTGGTCGCGGGCGACCGCCTATCGCGGTCGCGACCGCGCCCTCGGGACAATCGCCATGGGCCTCACGGCTGACGGGATCGCCTTCGGGAGCCATTGAGCGCACCGGCTCGGAAGCTCCGCGCAACCGTCCCGGTCGAAAACTTAATTCCCCGACTACCCGGCGCGCGCTATCTTCTGTATCACTTCGCCGAGCGCCCGGATTTTTCCCATGAGAGGCGAGTGAGCTTGATTAATTTTCGAGGCCTGACGTGAGCCGACCCGACACATTGCCAGATTTTAGCAATCCGCCTCTGAACGAGGTCGTTCTCGGCGTTCAGTTCTCGACTCCTCGGGGATACCAGCAAATCCGAGCCTATGAGGTATGGCAGCTCTACCGGGAGCAGTTCCCAACGGTGGAAGAGCAGCCACCGCTTGCGCCGACCTTCGAGACATTCGGCCTCCCGAGCGGGCCGCAATTGAGCTTCAACATGACGACCGGCGCTCAGCATGATCGCTTTTGGTTTCTGTCGCCGAACAAGGATGAGCTCATCCAATTTCAGGACGACCGGATTCTGCACAACTGGCGGAAAGTCGGCGACATGTCGAACGAGTACCCGCGTTTCGAGCGGATGGTCGTCCGCTTCGAGGAGGAGCTCCGAGCATTTGACAGTTACGTCAAGAACCTCGCTTCGCAGACCCTCAACATCACTCAGTGCGAAATCTCGTACATCAATCACATCTATCTCGACGGTCCCGAGAGGAGCCTCAACGTTTCGGATGTCTTCCGTTTCGCTCAGTTTTCGGGTGAGAAGCCGGAGGACTTTTCCTCGACCTTCCGGCGCACCATATCGGATGCGGACGGAGCGCCCATTGGTCGGCTGCATAGCGAGGTTCAAACCGGCTTGAGCAATCTGAACGGACAGCGAGTTCTCGTATTTACGCTGACCGCTCGTGGTGCGCCATCGCAACCGACAATTCCAGGCGCGTTAGAATTCTTGAAAGTAGGACGTGAGATGGTAGTGAATACTTTTACAGACCTCACAACTGATTCCGTACATGAAATTTGGGGTAGGAAGCTATGAGTTCGGCCACAGCGTTTAGCGCGTATTCGCGGGGCTCTTGGACCCCTAGGGCATCCTCGGGCAGTGGGACTGCCGTGCTCGAACAGGCGGCTTCGCCGTCTCGTAGGATGACTGCGGCACAACGCATAGTCGTTCAAGCTCCGACTCGCGATTGGCGGGAAGTGGTCGAAACTAAGTTGCAAGACCTCATCCGGCTTGACGTGGGATGGGATGGCTATCGCGGTCAGCCCGTCAGCTTCGAGACGGCAAACTTCGCTGTGCGGATGCTCGAAAGCATTCTCCCCTCGGGCGCTCCGGCTCCTCAGGTGATCCCCGGCATCTCCGGCGACGTCCAGATAGAATGGCATACCGAAGCGGGCGACATCGAGCTTCACGTTCGCCGACCCAACAGTGTCCATGCATGGCGTGAGACCGACGCGACCGGCGAGGACGGCGAGGAGGTCGAGCTCACCTTCGACTTCCGCCCGATTGTGTCTTGGATCAAGCAGATTTCTGAGGCGACCGCTGATGCTGACGCCGCCGCCGCGTGACCTGAACGGCGTTGTCGAGCCTCACGATCACCCTGAGATTTCGAACGATGGCGGAGTGATCCGTCGCATTCCTCAGCATTGGGTCGTCCCCGGGAAGGATGGGAGCCCCCGGCTTTCATCGATGGCTTTCAAGGCTTCATCTGGTGAAAACGCTGGCATGTCGATTGATCTAGAAGCATTGATCGTCGCGGCGGGCCTTGACCCTCGGACTTATGTCAATAATCCTAAATGGGTCGGGTCCGTGCGCTTTACCGCCGGGAGTCTTCGTGATGAAGGCTTCATGGTCGGATACGACCCCTTAGATGCAGAGCCCCCGGATCAACCCGCTAATATCTTCCACGGTGAGGTTTGGGGAAACTTCTCCAAGGGAAAGCAGCGCAGACTTGCCGAAATCGCTGCATGGTTCGTCGAGCTCCCCGGCGTGTCTCTGACAGCCGGATGAAACGGCACTACGCCACTGCCACGACGGAAAGGCGCTCGTCGAGCTAATTCACCGCAATGCCTTGCCAAGCAAGATAAGCAGCGACGAACACGGCACCAACGCCGACGGTCCAAATCATGACATTGGATGCTCTTTGGAGGTCCTCTGCACTTGCCGCCATCGCCTTCCTGTTTGCTTTAATCATCTCATCATAGAACGCAATCTGCTCAGCAAGTGCGTGACTTAGGTCCTTTCCACTCGCGACATCTGATTTCCAACTTGACGGATCGTTGCCAACAAACTCGAAATCCACTGGGCGCGCTGCTTCGAAAGCAAAAATTGCAGAAACGATGAAACCTCCACGATCGTGTCCCGGCGCGTGGTGTAGCTGGTTGGTAGCGAAGCCGCTCGCGAGCGCGCCCTCCAATGTGCTGTAGGGAGCGGGCGGCGTAGCGGTGGTCACCAGTGTTTTCCGGTAGGGTCGGGTTGCTTAGAGCCAACCTGAGGGACACCACCGATGACCGACGACATGATGAACCTGCGCTCACTCGTTGAGAAGAGTGCTGATGCCGATTTGCTGCGCGAGATGATCGGCTTTGCTGCCGAGAAGCTGATGGCGCTGGAAGTGGGCACGAAGACCGGCGCCGGCTATGGCGAGAAGAACAGCTTCCGACTTGCCCAGCGCAACGGCTACCGCGACCGGGACTGGGAGACACGAGCAGGGACCGTCGAGCTGCGCATTCCCAAGCTTCGCACAGGCAGCTATTTCCCGAGCTTCCTGGAGCCGCGCCGGATGGCCGAGAAGGCGCTGACGGCAGTCATTCAGGAGGCTTACATCCAAGGCGTTTCGACCCGATCCGTCGATGATCTCGTCAAGGCCATGGGCATGAGCGGCATCTCCAAAAGCCAGGTGAGCCGCCTGTGCGAGGAGATCGACGAGAAGGTGAAGGCCTTCCTCGACCGCCCCATCGAGGGCGAGTGGCCATATCTCTGGATCGATGCCACCTACCTGAAGGTTCGTCGCGGCGGTCGTATTGTCTCGGTAGCGGTCATCATCGCGGTGGGTGTGAACACTGACGGCCGGCGCGAGGTGCTCGGCATGGAAATAGGCACATCCGAGGCAGAAGCGATCTGGACCGAGTTCCTACGCAAGCTGACCAGACGAGGCCTGCGCGGCGTCAAGCTCGTGGTCTCCGATGCACACGAGGGCATCAAGGCAGCCGTGTCGAAGGTGCTTTCCGCCACATGGCAGAGGTGCAGGGTTCACTTCATGCGCAATGCCCTCGCTCATGCGGGCAAGAGCGGACGGCGTGTCGTCTCCGCCTTCATCGCCACGGCCTTTGCCCAGGACACCCCGGAGGCGGCAAGCACCCAATGGCGCAATGTCGCCGACCAGATCAGGCCGAAGGTGCCGAAACTCGCCACGCTGATGGATAGCGCCGAGCAGGACGTGCTCGCCTACATGACCTTTCCCAGGCAGCACTGGGCAAAGCTTCATTCCACAAATCCGATCGAGCGTCTCAACGGCGAGATCAAGCGACGCACAGAAGTCGTCGGCATCTTCCCCAACGACGATGCCATCGTCAGGCTCGTTGGGGCGCTGCTGCTCGAGCAAAACGACGAGTGGGCCGTTCAGCGATCCCGCTACATGACACTTGAGACCATAGCAGCAATGAGCGATGATCCACTTATCAGCCTGCCAGCCGCAAGCTGATCAATTCCCGGCTTTGTCCGGAAGGCACGGCCAGCGCCGGAGCTACACCACGCAGTGGGACACGATCTTCCACTTATCAGCCTGCCAGCCGCAAGCTGATCAATTCCCGGCTTTGTCCGGAAGGCACGGCCAGCGCCGGAGCTACACCACGCAGTGGGACACGATCACCTCCACCGATGAATAAGCCTAGATAAGCAAGCTCTGGCGCGGCGCTTTGGTGAATTGCAAGCGCAGCACCAATGGTCGCCACTGCCACGGCGGATATAAAACCAAGGAACGTCATTGCGCGAGTATCAGCAGCAATGGCGGCTGTTAGTTGTGCCGATAACCTTGACTCCGCCTCGCGCAATATCTCTTGTAGTACCTCGCGGTCTGCGCCTTTGAGAGTTTCTGCAAGAGATTGTTCCATGATGAACACCGTCACTTTTCAACCTGAGAAGCCCCCCACTGAGAAGAAAAGTGGTTATGGTGAGCGCTCTATCAATACCCCTAGACCTGATGCCCCACGTCCGCCACCTCCTCCTTCTCACAAGCCACCACCTCCGCGTCCGAAGGACAAATGAGTGTGCCTCAGTGATCGGGCTCAGAAAGGTAGTTTGCGCATGTCAGCGCTGATTACTCTGACGGGCTCTGATTTTGAGGGAGCACTCGGAAGAGCGGTCAGGTGCCAATCGCAACTCCCAACCCTTCCAAGATGCGATAGGCGAGATATCAGCTTCGATCTTCCAACTGGATGTATCGATGAACTTTCGTGTTTCTCTCCCGTATCCCATACTCCGACTAACGCATATGAAGGTGCCTTCTTGCGCTACAACAATTGATCCGGGCGTGGGATCGTCCGAAGAAGGGTCACCGCGCAACAGTATATCCCATTCCGACGCGCAGCAAATTTGATTGAACTGCGGAAGTTCAGCCAAGTCGAATGCTGGCTCGTTCACCGTCTCTCTCAACAGAAAGTAATGCAGTCGTTGGCTCGCATTAAAAGCAACGAAGCCATAGCTCATCTCGCTTGCGCCATTTTGTACTATGAGAAGATTTCCCGCAGCAACCTCATTGGCAGTCACAACCTTAAACTCAGGGAAAACTCTCATGGCTGTTATCTCCGGTTGGAATGGAATTCGGCATGGGCGATGTCTGATACGAGCCTGACGGATTGTGATAGACCTTGCCTTGCCCCCTACTCGGGATGGATGAGCTTACGATGACTTGAGCGTGAGCGGAAGAATTGTTGCCGAAACTTCTGTTCCTGTAACAAATGAAGCCCAGCTGGTCATCATTTGCCTTCGACGTTCTAAGGCAGTTCCGCGCCTATAAGCCCCTTCTACTCCACCAACCGTATGCGCGAGCGCTTGTTCAGCAAGCTCTCGCGGAAAGGTAGTGTTATCACCTGCCCAGTCGCGAAACGACGACCGGAAACCATGGACTGTTATCCCCTCTCGAATTCCCCGAGCACACATTGAGAGGGCCATATCTGAAAGCAATGTTCGCGCGCGGATCGATGGAAAGACAAGCTCTGATGGATCGTCGCTCTGACGCAACTGCGCCACTTCATCTATGATACCGAGCGCTTGATCCGAGAGCGGAATGACGTGCTCTCTGCCTGCCTTCATGCGAGCAGCCGGAACCGTCCAAGTTTTTCCCTCTTGGTCTATTTCACCCCACGTAGCCCCACGCGTCTCACCAGATCGCGCTGCCGTCAGGATCGTAAACGCGAGGGCTCTCGCGCTGACACTGTTGAGTGCCGAGAGCTTCTGCCAAAAATCGGGAACTTCAGTCCACGGAAGCGCCGGGTGATGCCCACGTTGCAACTTTGATACCCGAGGCAGGAGCGCTTCCAAGTTCCCCTTAAGCGTGGCAGGATTTGGACCCGGTCGAAGTCTGCGGGCGATGGCAGCAGCGAGCACAGTTTCAATGCGGCCCCTCACCCGTCTCGCGGTCTCATTCTTCTTAGTCCAGATCGGGGCGATGCAACCAAGTACATCATCGGTCTCAATCTCATCTAGCTTCAAGTCCCATAGGGATGATGCGTAGTCGCGAAGTGTAGTTTCCCACTGCATCGCATGCTTCGCGTTGCGGAACCCTTCCTTGAGACCCGGAACCTTCCTCTCGCGCCCACGGCTGTCGGTCTCTGTGTAACCGTTCAGCAGGTCAGTCGCGAACTTCCCGAAGGATGCCGTATTCGCCTCTCGATCCTCAGCCGCCTTCGCTGCGGCACTCAAGCGATGCTGTTCAGCTCGATCTTCGATAGGATCGACACCCCGCACCAAAAGCTTCCGTGCCTCGCTTGCCGCGTCGCGAGCGTCTTTCAATGAGACAGCAGCTTGCGGGCCTAGCCCCATTTCTCGCTGTTTGGCACCGAACCGATAAATGAAGAGCCATGACTTCCCTCCCCCCTTTCCAACCACAAGATACAAGCCTGCCCCGTCGCCGTAACGACCCGGCTCCCTGACGGTCTCCACAAACCGTGCTGTCAACTTAGTTACCTGCCGCCCCATGATCGCTCCTTCGAATTCCGTTCCGTCCGCCACGGAGCAGAAATGGAGATCGGCCCCAGCAGCGACCCCAGCACTTTCCCCAGCGGAAAAATCGAATTGTGGCGATCACTAAAACACATTCGCGGACGATTGCGAAGCGAACAACATGTTTTCATGGGCAAAATTTGATCAGCGCCGAACGAATGAGGACAATCCCGAACAGTTACTTGGCAGACACCTCTTCCGCCAAAAATTCATTTGTCCATACCGAAGACACAGGTAACATTGTGTACCTAAGACATGGGTGACAACCTCGTGCCGAACGGGTTGTCGATGGTTTTCCATGCCTGTTGACGTGGCCATGTACCGATGAATTCCGGTATTGCACCTCAACCGCCTTTCGGCCCGGCCTTCGTTTTCAACCTCCTAGGAACCTCTTCTGCCTGCACTCGTTGAAAATGATCAACGGAGGAAGCAGACATGGGAATCGATAACGCAGAGACCAAGGTCGGCGAGGATGCCGCAAAGAGTCTTCAAAGGAGCGCAGAAGCCGACGAGCGCACAACGGAGGCCTCTATGGGGTCTGACTTAGCGAAGGGCGCCGATCGGTTTGAGGAGCGGTCTAAAAGTTCCGACGGCAAAAGTGCCGGTGCGAAACAGGAAGAAACCGACAATCAGGGCTAAAGATCGCGTGTAAGGGCGTTTGGGCAACGCATGCGCTCACCTTTCGCGCCGGTGATGCTGCGGCGCAGATCACAAGAGCGCGACAACCTTGACACGCTGTTGCCAAGGACCAACTGCGTCGCTAAGACCCGGGGATGCAGACACAACATTTCCGGATCATCGCCTGGGTTCTGCTCGGCCTATGCATTGCAGCCACGGTCGTGCCGATCGGATTTCGACCGCATGCGGCGATGCCTGCTGATGCCGATCGTGCGCTTGCCTTCGCAGTGCTGGGTGTAGCTTTCGGGCTGGCTTATCCGCGGCGGTGGCTGACTGTAGGCCTCTTCCTCGTTCTCGCGGCCTTTTCAATCGAATCGCTGCAGTTTCTCTCGCCCAGCCGGCACCCGGGCCTCTCCGATGCAGTAATCAAGGCGCTTGGTGCACTCTTCGGCGTCGTGTTGGCGCATGGAATGCTGCGGCTTCTGCGTCGACGCCAGCAAGCCTGACGGCAAGCGACCGATGACGCGGTACACTCTGCGGGGTTTTTCTACCCGGCTATCGCGATAACCTTACCAATCTTTCACTGGGGAGTTGAGGCCAAAGCGGTTATGGCTGCGGAACTCCGGATCTCGAAGGCTTGACCCGGATCTATTGCGGGGCATTGCCGTTCGGTCAGTGTCCCACCCGACATCATTAAGCGAGGCCGGCGTGACCACCGACAAGAATAAGAGCGATCCTCAAACCTCCCCTGACACCGAAGCCATGCGGGGTCTGCTTGCCCAGTCCCGCAAGCGCAAGTCGCGCTGGGGAATGCGGTTCTTGATCCTCGCCCTTCTCCTCGGCGCCGGTTACGGCGGCTATCTTCTGACGAGCAAGTCGGTCACCTATAGCTACAGCACGGCCGCAGTAAAAGCTGGCGACCTCACGGTTCTGGTCACCGCGACCGGGTCGGTGGAGCCGACAGTGCAGGTGGACGTTTCAAGCGAACAGTCCGGCACCGTCCGCGAAGTTCTGGCGGACTATAACAGCGTGGTGAAGAAGGGTGAAGTGCTGGCGCGGCTCGACACCGAGAAGCTCAACGCCGAACTGAAGAGCAAGGAGGCAGCGCTCGCTGCCGCTCATGCCAATGTCGCCAAAGCCAAGGCCGACGAATTGTCGGCGCAGGCGACCGTCAATCGGTTGACCACGCTGGTTGGCAGCCGTGTTTCCACGCAGCAGGATCTCGACTCGGCAGTTTTCAATTCTCAGGCAGCCCAGGCAACCCGCGAGAGCGCCGAGGCCAATGTGACGGCGGCGGAGGCGGATCTCGAACAGGCGAAACTCTCGCTGCGCAAGGCGACGATCGTATCGCCCATCGACGGGATCGTCCTGTCTCGCGATGTCGACAGCGGAGCAACGGTCGCCGCCTCGCTGGAAGCGCCGACCCTGTTTACGCTGGCCGGCGATCTCCGCCAGATGGAATTGCAGGTGTCCATCGACGAGGCCGATGTCGGTCAGATTGCCGTCGGGCAGAACGCGACCTTCACCGTTGACGCGTTTCCCGACAAGCGTTTTCCCGCCAAGATCACCGACGTGCGCTATGCGTCGGAGACCGTCAACGATGTGGTGACCTATAAGGGCATCCTGTCGGTGCGCAATGACGACCTGCTGCTGCGCCAGGGCATGACGGCAACGGCCGACATCGTCGTGCGATCGATCAAGAATTCCCTTCTGGTGCCGAACGCGGCGCTCCGCTTTACGCCGCCACAAATGGCCGTCGCAACCGAAAAGTCGCAAGGCGGTGGCGGCATCTTCAGTCTGTTCCGCCCGCCCCGCGAGAAGCCCATCGGCGCGCCTGAGCCGACGGGTAGCGAGCGGACAATCTGGGTGTTGCGCAATGGCGAGCCGGTTGCCGTCAATGTCGAGGTCGGTGCCAGTGACGGGCAAAATACGGTGCTTGAGCGCGGCGAGTTGAAGGAGGGCGATCTGGTGATCACCGACTCCACCACGAAAACCGGCTGAGGCGGCTCATGACCCCTGCCCCACTCCTCGAATTTCGCCGGATCTCGCGCACCTATGGCCAGGGCGAAGCGACGATCCATGCGCTGAAACAGATCGATCTGCAGATTGAAGCGCGGGAGTTCGTCGCC
The DNA here is from genome assembly GCF_001429245.1 of Rhizobium sp. Root274. Classification (GTDB taxonomy): domain Bacteria; phylum Pseudomonadota; class Alphaproteobacteria; order Rhizobiales; family Rhizobiaceae; genus Allorhizobium. The sequence continues at coordinate 307,162 of NZ_LMJE01000009.1, read as the reverse complement.
ATCATGGGGCCGTCCGGCTCGGGCAAGTCCACCGCGATGAACATCCTCGGCTGCCTCGATGTGCCGAGTTCCGGGCAGTATCTCTTCCAGGGGATCGACACGACCGGCTTCGATCGGGCGCAATACACGCTGCTCAGGCGGCATATGCTGGGCTTTGTCTTCCAGGGCTTCAACTTGCTGGCGCGAACGTCTGCGGTCGAAAATGTCGAACTGCCCTTGATCTATCGTGGCATGGACAGCCGGGAACGGCGCCAGCGGGCGACGCGGGCGCTTGGGCAGGTGGGGCTGAGCGGGCGCGAGAACCATACGTCGCAGGAACTTTCCGGAGGGCAACAGCAGCGTGTGGCCATAGCGCGCGCCATCGTGACCAGTCCGGCCGTGCTCCTTGCCGACGAACCGACGGGCAATCTCGATACCAAGACCAGCCGCGAGATCATGGACCTGATCACCTCGCTCAACCGCGACCTGGGCATCACCGTCATCATGGTCACGCATGAGGACGACATTGCAGCTTACGCCAAGCGGAACCTGCGTTTCGTCGACGGGCAGATCCAGTCGGACAGTCTGAATACGGGATCATCCGACGGTGGTGCAGCGATTGCGGAAGGGACTGCCGATGTTCACTGAGACCATCAAGCTTGCGCTTCGCGCCATCAGCCGCAATCTCTTGCGCTCCTTCCTGACCGTTCTCGGCGTCGTCATCGGCGTCGCCGCCGTCATTGCCATGGTTACGATCGGCAACGGTACAACGGCGCAGGTGTCCGCCGAGATCTCGAAACTTGGGACCAATCTCCTCTTCGTGCGCCCCGGACAGTTCGGTCCCGGCCGCGCCTCGACTGATGCGAAAAAGTTCACCATCCGCGACGTCGAGGCAATCCGCGATCAGATCGGCGGATTGCGGGCCGTGGCCGCGGTCAACCAGTCGACACAGACCGTTATTTTCGGCGGGCAGAGCCGCTCGACCACGATCATCGGAACCGGGGCCGACTATCTTGTGGCACAAGACTGGACACTGGCCAGTGGCCGCACATTTCTGACCTCGGAGGAACGCGGTGGACAGGCTGTCTGCCTGATCGGGGAAACCGTGCGGTCCAAGCTGTTCGGCTCGACGCCGGCGCTGGAACAGTCGATTCGGGTTGGGAGCGTCTCCTGCCAGATCATCGGGGTTCTCGGCAAAAAGGGTCAGAGCGGCATGGGCAACGACCAGGATGATGTCGTCATGATGCCGCTCAAGGTGTTCCAGCGGCGCATAGGCGGCTCGACCGACGTCTCCAGCATCATGCTCTCCGCGAAGGATGGCGTCTCGACGTCCAAGGTGCAGTCGGATGTCGAGCGCTTGCTGCGCGAAAGGCGCAAAATCGTGTCGGGGCGAGAGGACGATTTTTCGGTGAACGACATGACGCAGATGGCCGCAACGCTCACCGGCACGACCACGCTGATGACCGGGCTTTTGAGCGCGGTCGCCGCCGTCTCGCTGCTGGTCGGCGGCATCGGGATCATGAACATCATGCTGGTATCGGTGACTGAGAGAACGCGCGAAATCGGCATCAGGCTTGCGATCGGCGCCGTCGAAAGCCAGGTGCTGATGCAGTTCCTGGTAGAGGCGGTGACGCTGTCGGTCTTCGGGGGGATTGTCGGGATCGCGCTCGGGCTTTCCATTGCCTATGGCACAGTCACCCTGCTCGGCGTACCCTTCGCGGCCAGCCCGTCCATCATCCTGCTCGCCTTCGCCTTTTCGGCGGCGATCGGCATGATCTTCGGCTATTTCCCGGCAAGACGCGCCGCGCAGCTGAACCCGATCGATGCGCTGAGGCACGAATAAACGCGCGCTTCTGACGAAACTCCAGAAACGTAACGCCCGGTTCAAGACCGGGCGTTCTCGATTTTCAAAACAGGCACCAAGCTCAGCCGACGAACGCCCGCTCGATGACAAATTCTGCTGGCTTGTTGTTGGCGCCTTCGGTGAGGCCTGCCTTTTCCAAGAGTTCCTTGGTGTCCTTCAGCATCGCGGTCGAACCGCAGATCATGCCGCGGTCGACTGCGGGATCGAGCGGGGGTACGCCGAGATCGGCGAAGATCTTGCCGTTTTCGATCAGGTCGGTGATGCGGCCCTTGAAGGGATAGTCTTCGCGCGTCACCGTCGCATAATGCTTCAGCTTGTCGCCAACGAGTTCGGCGAGAAACTCGTGGTTCTTGATCTCGTCGACGAGGTCGAAGCCGTATTTCAGTTCGGCGACGTCGCGGCATGTGTGGGTGAGAATGACTTCCTCGAACTTCTCATAGGTTTCCGGATCACGGATCAGGCTTGCAAACGGCGCGATGCCGGTGCCGGTCGAGAACATGTAGAGGCGCTTGCCCGGGGTGAGCGCGTCGAGAACCAGGGTCCCCGTCGGCTTCTTGCGCATCAGCACCTTGTCGCCCGGCTGGATGCGCTGCAGGTGCTGGGTGAGCGGCCCATCCGGAACCTTGATCGAGAAGAATTCCAGTTCCTCGTCCCAGGATGGGCTGGCGATCGAATAGGCGCGGTAGATCGGCTTGCCCTCGACCATCAGGCCGATCATGGCGAATTCGCCAGAGCGAAAGCGGAAGCCGGCCGGTCGGGTCATGCGGAAGCGAAACAGGCGGTCGGTATAATGCGTCACGCTCAGTACCGTCTCGGCAAACACACCTTCGGGCACGATCAGTTCGGCATTGTCGGTCTTCACGGGAGCATTCATAGGCTGTCGGTCCTATCGTTTGGCGATCGGGATCAGCCTATAATTCAGACTTTCCCATTCCACAATTCAGCCGGCCTGCAGATTCTGCAGCCGATATATCCATCAAAGCGAAGGCGGCAACCTTGACCAGGGTCAAATGCCGCCTCCAGTGTGTCATTTCGACTCTCAGGCGCCTGTCGAGCCGATGCGGCGCCAGCTGAAGCCGCCGGTGGTCCCGGCATCCCGGGCCGTCGGCTGGTAACGCTGGGCCACGCCCGTCAGACAGTTTTCAGCGAGGCGGCGCTGGGCGACCGCATTGGAGACCGAAAAGCTGTCGAAGCCTGTCCGCAGCATGAGCGGTACCTGGTCGATCAAGACGTCACCGACGGCGCGGATCTCGCCCTTGTAGCCAAGGCGCTCCCTGAGCAAGGTGGCATGGCTGAAGCCGCGGCCGTCGTTGAACGCCGGGAAGGCAACGGCGATGAGATCAATGCGTGCGAGATGAGGCTCGAGCTTGCGGACGTCGTCGGCCGGGGCGATCAGAACGCCGAGGCCAATGTCGTTGGTTTCCGCTACCGCGCTGAGGAAGGCGTCGAGCCCGAGCACGGGCCTTTGCCCCTCGGCTGCCTTCACCTCGTCGGTCTCGATGACCCAGTTGTCACCTTCGACGAAGCCGGTTTCTTTCCAGATCTTGGTCATGCTGTCTCTCGATCCTCAGGCGGCTTGGACGGCGTTGCCGTAAAGTGCGTCCTTGAACGGCTTAGGACCGACGCGGCGATAGGCTTCCAGGAAGGTTTCTTTCGGATCGAGGCGCAGGCCGAGATAGGTGTCGACAATCATCTCCACCGCATCGGTGACCTTTTCCGGCTCGAAACCGCGACCGATGATTTCACCGATCGAGGAATTCTCGTCACCGGAACCACCAAGTGTGATCTGGTAGAGTTCGGCGCCCTTCTTCTCGACCCCCAACAGGCCAATATGCCCGACATGGTGATGGCCACAGGCATTGATGCAGCCGGAGATCTTGATCTTCAACTCGCCGATCTCTTCCTGACGGGCCTGCGATCCGAAGCGCTCGGAGATCGCCTGCGCGACAGGAATCGAGCGGGCATTGGCCAATGCGCAGTAGTCGAGCCCGGGACATGCGATCATGTCGGTGATCAGGTTGGAATTGGCCGTGGCAAGGCCGGCTTTCTCCAGAGACTGGTACAGAGTGTAGAGATCGCCCATCGCCACATGCGGCAGGATGAGGTTCTGCTCGTGACTGACGCGGATCTCATCGAAAGCCAAGCGTTCGGCGAGATCGGCAACGAGGTCCATCTGCGCATCCGAGGCGTCGCCGGGCGTGCCGCCAATCGGCTTCAGCGAAATCGTCACCATGCCGTAATCCGGATGGCGATGCGGCTTGACGTTCTGGTTGACCCAGGTGGCAAACGCCGGATCGGCTTTCTTGGCGCGGGCGAGCGCTTCCCAGCCGTCGGCGCGGTCGGGGAGTGCCGGCGGGGCAAAATAGGTTTCGATCGCGCGGATATCAGCTTCCGGCAGCTTCAACTCGCTGTCACGGATCTGATCGAACTCCGCTTCAAACTGCCGTGTCAATTCCTCGACACCCGTCTCATGCACGAGGATCTTGATGCGGGCCTTATACTTGTTGTCGCGGCGGCCGTGCAGATTGTAGACGCGCACAATGGCCGTGATGTAGGTCAGGAGGTCGGCTTCGGGCAGGAAGTCGCGCACTTTCTTGGCAATCAGTGGCGTGCGGCCCTGGCCCCCGCCGACATAGACCGCAAAGCCGATTTCGCCAGCCTCGTTCTTCTTCAGATGCAGGCCGATGTCATGGACCTGGATTGCGGCGCGGTCGCTCGGTGCGCCGGTCACGGCGATCTTGAACTTTCGGGGCAGGAAGGAGAATTCCGGATGCAGAGACGACCACTGGCGCAGGATTTCGGCATAGGGACGCGGATCGGCCACTTCGTCGGCGGCAGCACCGGCGAAATGGTCAGCCGTGACGTTGCGGATGCAGTTGCCTGAGGTCTGGATCGCATGCATCTCGACGCTTGCGAGATCCTTCAGGATGTCAGGCGTGTCCGACAGCTTTGGCCAGTTGTACTGGATGTTCTGGCGGGTAGTGAAATGGCCGTAACCGCGGTCATACTTGCGCGCCACATGAGCGAGCATGCGCATCTGCTTCGAATTCAGCGTACCGTAAGGCACCGCGACGCGCAGCATATAGGCGTGCAGCTGCAGATAGACGCCGTTCATCAGGCGCAGCGGCTTGAAAGCGTCCTCCGCCAGCTCGCCGGACAGGCGGCGGGCGACCTGGTCGCGGAACTGTTCTACGCGCGCAGATACGAAGGCGTGGTCGAATTCGTCATAACGATACATCTGTTACCTCAAGCCTCAGGCGGCGATGAATGCGGGATCGGCATAACCGTGACCTTCCGCATATGCAATGGTCGGTCCTTCGGCGCGGATACGCTCGCGAAGGCGCAGGGGACGCAGCCGCCCCTCCTTCTCCTCAACCTCGATCACGTTGACATCAACGACGAGATTGCTGGCGAATGCCTGCTTTCCGGCGGCTTCGAGAGCTGCGACCGCTTCGGCGTGACGCGCGACAATGGCGTCCTGCAGGCGCTCGGTCCACTGCCCGCTGGCGTCCAGCCAGACGGCAATACCATCGGTCAAGCGGTTGGCGGTCAAGACGTGATCAACCATGGTCAGTTCCTCGCGGTTTCCAGTTCGGCCGACAGTCTCAGCCCGAGTGGTTCGGAGCGGCTGAAATCGGCGCCGGCGACAGCATCGCCGATGATTACCATGACCGGACCGGTGAGCTCCGCACGAGCCTCCAGTCCTGGCAGTTCCTTCAGGGTGCCGTGCAAAAGACGGCTGTCGCGGCGGCCGGCATTTTCGACGACAGCGACGGTCGTATCCTCGGCAAGGCCACCGGCCATCAGCCTTTCTGCGACCGAGGCGGCCACCGTGCGGCCCATATAAACGGCGACGGTGGCACCGGACAGTGCCAGGCGCGCCCAATCCGGCAGGACGTTGCCCTGCAGATCGTGCCCGGTGGTGAAGACCAGCGACGAGGAAACGCCGCGCAGGGTCAACGGCAGTTCGAAATCTGCGGCGGCGGCGAGCACCGAGGTCACCCCGGGTACGATCTCATAAGGGATGCCGGCGTCACGCAGCGCTGCCATCTCCTCTCCCGCACGACCGAAGATCAGCGGATCACCGGATTTCAACCGGACCACTCGCTTGCCCTGCCGGCCAAGGTCGACCAGCAGGTCGTTGATCTCAGACTGGGACTTCGAATGGCAGCCCTTGCGCTTGCCGACCGGAATGCGTTCGGCATCGCGGCGGCCCATGTCGACCACTTCGCGCGGGACAAGTGCATCGTAAACGATGGCGTCGCATTCCATCATCAGACGATGGGCGCGCAGCGTCAGCAGATCTTCGGCGCCCGGGCCGGCCCCCACGAGGAAAACGCGACCTTCAACGCGGTCTGCGGCGGCGCCCTTCAGGAGCCGGGTGGCCTCGCGCCGGGCCAGGCTGATCTCATCCGATTCGACATGATCGGCGACCTTGCCCTTGAAAAAGTCGCGCCAGAAGAGGCGTCGGGGCGCGCCGCGAGGCACGAGGCGATCGACGGCGCGGCGATAGGAGTTGGCGAGACGTCCAAGCTTACCGAGCGACCGCGGAAGCAGACGGTCGACATCCGCCCTGATCATCTGCGCAAGCACCGGGCCGACACCTTCGGTCCCGATCGCGACCGCAATCGGGGCGCGGTTCACAAGGGCCGGTGTGTAGAAATCGCACCAGTCCGGCTGGTCGACGGCATTGGCCGGGATGCGCGCTGACCGCGCCGCGGAAACGATCTCTCTGTCGAGAGCTGCATCGCCGGTCGCAGCGAACACGAGGCGAGCGTCCTGAACCTGGGAAGGATCGAAAGGACGCGCGACCCGTCCGATGTGCTGGCTCGCGAGAAACGCCGCATAGTCCGGCTCCGGATCAACAGCATAAGCGACGATGCGCGCCTCGGTATTCTTCAGAAGACGGACCTTGGCATAGGCTTCGTCGCCCTCGCCGAAGACGGCGACGACTGCATTCTCGACCTTGAAGAAGGCCGGGAAAACGGAAAGCTGTTTCTCGTGATCTGCCATGACTGCCCAAATTCCAGTGGGTCGCATAATGGCCTTTATAGGCCAGCCATTGAAGAAACAGAAATCCCCTACCCTCCGTGCCAGCGTATTTCTTTCCTAGGCATCCCGTTCTGGCGAGCAAAACTCACCGCAGTGGCTTCGCCTCGTTATCCCTGACTGACACCTGTGGGGAATGTGGAAAAACCTGGAGACGGCCAATCATTTTGCTTCGGCGACCGTCGCGCAGGCGTTAGAGTCGAGGCATACTGGCCCTGGAGCAACACGTGACCTCAACAGAACTCACCCGCCGACTCCTCGACGTCATCGAGCATGACATCCTCCCGCTGACTGCCAAGGGCGTTGCTGCCGGCAACAAGGTGTTCGGTGCCGCCGTGCTGCGCAAGTCAGACCTGTCGCTGGTCGTGGCCGAGACCAACAATGAGTTGGAAAATCCGCTCTGGCATGGCGAGGTGCATACGCTGAAGCGGTTCTATGAGCTCGGCGAGCGGCCGGACACCAAGGACCTGATATTCCTTTCGACGCATGAACCCTGCACCATGTGCATGTCGGCGATCACCTGGGCAGGCTTCGACAATTTCTATTATTTCTTCAGTCACGAAGACAGCCGCGACGCCTTCGCCATTCCCCATGACCTGAAAATCCTGAAAGAGGTCTTTGGGCTAGAACCGGGCGGTTACCGACGCCAGAACGCCTTCTGGCTGAGCCATGCGATGATCGAGATGGTGGCTTCCGCCAGCGACGCAGAACGGCCAGCGCTCTTCGAACAGGTGAGCCGTATCAAGGCGGCCTATGAGCGGCTGTCCGAAACCTATCAGTCCTCCAAGGACGACAACGCCATTCCGCTCAACTGAGCCATCGGCGTTTCTGGGGGGCTGCAATCGAGGATTTCTGCACATGCCAATGATCGACCATATCTCTCTCGCGATAACCGATCTTGGACGGGCACGCCGCTTCTACACGGCGGCTCTTGCGCCCCTGGGTGCGGTGGAGGTGGCGGTTACCGAAGTTTCCGCCGGCTGGGCCGTAGACGGTGCGGACGATTTTTACGTCAATCTGGTGGAGCCGGGCTCAGTCACCAACAATCCGAAGACCCACTACGCGCTCTCGGCCCCCACGAGGGCTGCCGTCGATGCATTCCATGCTGCGGCTCTGATCCATGGCGGAACGGATGATGGGGTCCCTGGCCTGCGTCCTCGATATCACCCCAACTATTATGCGGCCTTCGTCATCGATCCGGATGGACACCGCATCGAGGCTGTGTGCCATCGCGCACCCGAATAAACGAAAGCAGTTCAATGGAAGCTTCACAGGACATTTCCCGCCTACTCGAAATCATGGCAGCGCTTCGCCAGCCGGAGACCGGCTGCCCCTGGGACATCGTCCAGACCTTCGAGACGATCAAACCCTATACAATCGAGGAAGCCTATGAAGTGGCCGACGCGATCGAGCGGCAGGATCCGGACGATCTGTGTGAAGAACTCGGCGACCTGCTGCTGCAGGTGGTGTTTCACGCCCGGATTGCAGAAGAGGCAGGACAGTTCAGTTTCGGCGACGTGGTCGAGGCGATCACCCGAAAAATGATCCGCCGGCATCCGCATGTCTTTGCGCGCTCCGATGCCGATACGCCCGAGGCGGTGAAAGCGCAGTGGGACAAGATCAAGCAGGAGGAAAAGGCGGAACGGGTCGCCCGCCGCGCAGCACGCGGATCGGCCGCTGATCCGGATACCGGCTATCTCGGCTCAGTCCAGCGGTCTTTCCCGGCACTCACCGAGGCGCTGAAGCTGCAGGAGCGAGCCGCCAAGGTCGGCTTCGACTGGTCGGAAGCGGCCCCGATCCTCGACAAGATCGAGGAAGAAATCGGCGAGCTGCGCGAGGCGTTGGCTGAAAACAGGCCTGAGAAGGTCAAGGATGAGCTCGGCGATCTGATCTTCGCACTCGTCAACATCGGGCGGCATGTGGGGGCAGAACCGGAGCAGGCGTTGCGCGGGACGAATACAAAGTTTCGAAATCGATTCAAATATATTGAGACGAAACTTCAAGCAAATAGTGAGGATTTGCGCGATGCTGGCCTGGAGCGGATGGAGGAGCTTTGGCAAGCTGCCAAAGTGATCGAACGGCAGATCGGTTGAACACCCATGCGGCTCGACAAGCTTGACGTTGCCATTGCCGGAGCCGGGATCGGCGGGCTTCTTCTCGGCAGCATTCTTGCTCGTCGCGGAGCACGGGTTACCGTTTATGATCAGATGGACGCGCCCCGGCCCGTGGGCTCGGGATTCGTTCTGCAGCCGACCGGCGCGAAGGTTCTTGATGCCTTCGGACTGCTCGCCCAGGTCGCCGCTCGCGGGCGTCGCATCGAACGCATGGTCGGGCGCCTGAAGGACGGCGGAAAGCCGGTGCTCGACGTGCGCTACCGGTCGGGTCAATTCGGTATCGCTGTTCAGCGCGTCGCTCTCTTCGACGCCCTCTTTGATGCGGCACGGTCAGCCGGGGTCAATTTCGAAGCATCGGCGCGAATCGCGGACATCGAGACAAGCGCCCGGCCGCATCTGGTGACTGTCGCCGGCCAGCGCCTGCCAGACGCCGATCTGGTTGTCGATGCCATGGGGGCGAATTCCCCCCTTGGCGCGCGACCCGACACAGAACTTGCTTACGGCGCGCTTTGGGCGACCGTGCCCTTCGGGGAAACCGGACCTTTTCGGGGTAACCTGCTTGAGCAACGTTACGACCGTGCCTCCCGGATGGCCGGCGTGCTCCCGGTCGGGACCGCCCGAGAAGGAGCGCCCGAAATGGCGACCTTCTTCTGGAGCCTGCGCATTTCGGATTTTGCCGCATGCCAGAAGGCCGGCCGTGATACCTGGCTGGAGGCAGTGGGCAGCCTCTGGCCCGAGGCTGTGGCCCTCGCGGCCGTGGCCGAACCCGTCTATGCGCGTTACCGCCATCTGACGCGGCAACCCGTCATTGGACGTCACGCGCTGAAGATCGGTGATTCCTGGCACGCGACGAGCCCGCAGCTCGGCCAGGGGGCAAACATGGCATTGCTTGATGCAGCCTCGCTTGCCTCGGCACTGGTGCGGGCGGAGGATGTCTCGAGCGCCATTTCCCGGCATCTGCGGCAAAGGCAGCTGCATGTGCGCACCTACCAGCTCCTCAGCCGAGTGCTGACGCCGTTCTATCAGTCGGATAGCCAGATCCTGCCTGCCTTGCGCGATCACCTGATCGCTCCGGTGACGACTCTGCCCGGCATCCGATCCATCATCTCGACCCTGGTGACCGGCGATCTTCTCGATCCGGTTGGCCAGCTCCGGCTTTCCGAAAGCTTCGCGCACGCGGCCGGGGGCCGGCAGACGGTCTGATCGTCCATTCACAGCAATCGTCACCACGTGCCGAGCAGCGAGGATGTGACACGGTGACATGACTCGCGGTCAGGGTGGCAAAGAGCCGCTCGAAGACAGCACCGTGCCAGGGGCAGCCGGGGGTGGCAAGCGGGTTTGACCGGATTGCGAGGCGAACTACGGGCTGCCGCCACGCCTCCACGTGGCCGGAGAACCGGCCGCTTCCTGCAAAGGTCCAGGAATGGGCGGCAATGGCGCGAACGAGGATACGTGTCGAGAGACCCGGCGGCAGACGCGGCAACAGCCAACGGGCCGGCTTGGGAATACGACGCGTGAGAAGGTAGTGACCGGTGCGGTGGCCGGCGTCGGCTAGTACCTGGATTGATTCGATCGGAGCAAGGTCGTCGCAAAGGACGGTGAAAAGCCGGCGCGGTTCGGCCTCATCAAGCATGGCCTGCGGCGGGGTCGTGTAGCGATCTATCAGACCGGCGCGCTCAAACAGAGCGCGCGCCGTGTTCTCACCGAAGAGGGCCGACAGCGCCTGCCCCGTCTGAATGAGCGCGTTCGGGCCGGTCCTTGCGGTCACTGTTGGCGAACGTGGTTCTGTCGCAGAGGGCGTCTCCAGGGCCGCTGGTGACAGATCCGCATCCTCCTTTTCTGTCTCGGCCAGGCCGACCCAGGTCTCAGAGGCGGGCTTCATAGGTCTCGGCTCCGCCACCGCAGGCAAGCACCGGCTGCGCGGCGCCTGCCCTTTTTGCCTTTGCCTGACTAGCCCGATCGGCCGCCGCCTGCCAGTCGTCGAGTTGGGCAGGCGCAATCTTGCGGGACATGTCGAAGCCGAAATCGACCTTGTCCTTGGATTGCGGGCCCCAGTAATTATGCTTGCCGAGGTCGTAAAACTTGCGTTCGAAGCCGGCCTTCAGGAAGGCCTTGAGGCAGCCCAGCAGGTAGCGCCGGCGAAAGCCCTTGCCGCGCCACGGATAGTGGAAGAGCGCCTTGATCATGTAGAAGCGGCGGTAATTGTTCATCACGCGGTCGAGCAGTTCGGCGCGGTCCATGGCGTCCGGCTTCATGATCGGGGTGACGAAGTTGTATTTCGAGAAATCGAAGATCTCGACCTTGTCGCCCAGCTCCTGGAACAGCGGCGAGAAGGGCCAGGGCGTGTACATGGCCCAATTGGCGAGATCCGGGTTCCAGTCGCGCGCCATGCGATAGGTTTCTTCCAGCGTCTCCGCCGTCTCGTTTTCCAGCCCGACGATGAACTGCGCCTCGGTAAAGATGTCGGCTTCACGAAGCAACCGGATCGCCTTCTTGTTCTCGGCGACCTTGGTTTCCTTGTTGAAGCGGTCGAGCTTCAGCTGGGCGGCAGCTTCCGTGCCAAGAGAGACGTGAACAAGGCCGGCCCTGCGATAGAGGGCCAGATATTCCTCGTCCCTGATGATGTCGGTGACGCGGGTGTTGATGCCCCACTTGACCTTGTCCGGCAGGCCGCGGGCGATCAGCTCCTCGCAGAAGGCGATGAACTTCTTGCGATTGATGGTGGGCTCTTCGTCCGCGAGAATGAAGAAGCCGACCTGGTGGTCGTTGACCAGCTTTTCGATTTCGTCGACCACCTTTTTCGGATCGCGGATGCGATAGTCGCGCCAGAACTTCCATTGCGAGCAGAAGGAGCAGGTAAAGGGGCAGCCGCGTGCCATATTGGGGATGGCGACCCTGACACCAAGCGGCACATATATGTATTTCTCCCATTCGAGCAGGGTCCAGTCGGGTTCTACCGCGTCAAAGTTCTTCACCGTCGGTGCGGCGGGTGTCGCGATGATCTTGCCATCGTCGGTGATATAGGCGAGGCCCTTGATGCCTGCCCTCGCCTCTTTCAAGTTGCCGGCGGCAAGCGCCCTGGCCAATTCGACAATGATCTCCTCCCCTTCGCCGCGCACGATGACATCGACGTAGGGCGCTTCGGTCAGCACCTGCTGGTACATGAATGTCGCGTGCACGCCCCCCAGAACGCGCAGTGCCTGAGGGCAGACGTCCTTGGCTATCTCCAGGCAGCGTTCGGCCATGTAAATCGACGGCGTGATTGCGGTGCAGCCGATGAGATCGGGTTGAAGACGCCGCAGTTCCTCTCGCAGCCGATCCTCGGTCATGTCATTGGTCATGGCGTCTAGGAAATGGATGTCGGTGAAACCGGCAGACTTCAGCGCCCCGCCGAGATAGGCGACCCAGGCTGGCGGCCAGTTGCCGGCGATCTCGGCGCCGCCGGAGTGATAGTTTGGATGAATGAAGACGACGCGCATGACCACCTCCCATGTGTGTAAACTCAAGTTGACACACGGTGGGGATGGGCGGTTTGATGTGGATCAAACGATCCAACGCTGTATTGTGATGCGAGAGACTGCGAGGTGGCGCGTTTAGCGCTCCCAGTCTTCCTTGCCCGTCGGCTTCCGACTGCCGAGCTTGCGCTCAAGTTCATCGGCCTGACGGTCGGTGAGACGCACGTCGAGGCTGACGCTGCCGTCTTCGTGATCCTCGCGACCACTCACGACGGCGTTCTCATAGAGCCAGGAGATGACGGCGTGTTTGTCTGCCGGCACGGTGATCGTTGCTTCCGTCAGAACACCGGAAAGGCGCTGCGAGATGACGTCGAGAAGGGTGTCGATGCCCTCGCCGCTGATGGCGGAAACGGGCAGGACATTCTCGCGGCCGGCAGCTTTCTGAAGGATGCCGTCATGATTTTCCGGATCGAGACGATCGATCTTATTCCAGACCTCGATGATCCGTTCCGACCGTTCCTTCTCATCGATGCCGAGATCATCCAGGATGCGCAGGACGTCCGCCGATTGGGCTCCATTGTCCGGATCCGACATGTCGCGGACATGCAGGACGAGATCGGCTTCCAGCACCTCCTCCAGCGTCGCGCGGAAGGCGGCGACCAGATGGGTCGGCAGATCGGAGATGAAGCCGACGGTGTCCGACATGATCACCGTGCGGCCATGCGGCAGCTTCATCCGGCGCAGCGTCGGGTCGAGCGTCGCAAACAGCATGTCTTCGGCGAGCACGCCCGCACCGGTGATGCGGTTGAACAACGTCGATTTGCCGGCATTGGTATAACCGACCAGTGCGACGATCGGATGGGGAACCTTGCGGCGCTTGGCACGATGGAGCTGGCGAGTGCGGACCACCTGTTCGAGCTCGCGCTCAAGCTTGATGATCTTGTCCTGCAGCATGCGGCGGTCGGCTTCGATCTGGGTTTCACCCGGACCACCCATGAAGCCTGCACCACCGCGCTGACGTTCCAAGTGCGTCCAGGAACGTACGAGTCGACCCTTCTGATAGTTCAGATGCGCGAGTTCGACCTGCAGCGTGCCTTCCTTTGTGGAGGCGCGGCGGCCGAAGATTTCGAGGATCAGGCCCGTGCGATCGATGACCTTGGCGTTCCATTCCTTCTCGAGATTGCGCTGCTGGACCGGGGTGAGCGGATGATCGACAATCACGAGACCCGCATCGAACTCGTCGAGCAGAGCCTTCACCTCGGCGATCTTGCCCGATCCCATCAGCGTTGCCGGACGCGGCTGGTTGACCGCAACGATCAGCCCCTGGACGATGGTCAGATCAATGGCGCGGGCAAGGCCCATGGCCTCTTCGAGGCGCGCATCGTTCGAGCGGCTCGGGGCCGGTGGCGCGCCTTCGGGCAGCGGCTGCGGCCGTCCCTGCTTGAGGACCGGGACAATGACAATCGCCCGCATGTCATCCCGGGGCTTTTCGTCCTCCGGGATGATCGAATCGTTCTTTGTATCTCGGCTTGTGATGATCTCAGTCCTGTCCGGAAGCGTTGTCTTCGCTCTCGAACATCTGCATCGGCTGGCCCGGCATGATGGTCGAGATGGCGTGCTTGTAGACCAGCTGTGAGTGGCCGTCGCGACGCAGCAGAACGCAGAAGTTGTCAAACGACGTGACGACACCGGTCAGCTTGACGCCGTTGATCAGGAAGATCGTCAGCGAGATCTTCTGCTTGCGTACGGTGTTGAGGAAAAGATCCTGCAGGTTCTGAGAACGTTCCGCCATGGCGCCGCTTCTTTCTTTCTTGCCGGTCTTTTTCGACCGGTGTGATTATTGTTCTTGCTGGCAAGGTGGGGAATAGGTCCCCTCGCCCCTCCACCGGAACAAGGTGGTATCAAATCACCGTCTTTTCCGCAACGTCGAAAAAGGCGGATCGGATACGCTCCGACATGGCACCCGGATGGCCGTTGCCGATCGTCTGGCCATCGATCTCGACGATCGGGAAGCAGATGCTGGTGGCAGCGGTAATGAAGACTTCGCGGGCCGCGAGCATTTCCTCGCGGGAGAATTCCCGCTCCGCAACCGCTATCCCCAGTTTTTCCGTCACATCCATCAGGCCGGTGCGGGTAATGCCGCGCAGGATGCCGTGTTCGGCTAAACGAGTGACGAGCACACCGTTCTGGTCGACAATCCAGACATTGGTGGCAGCCCCTTCCGTCACCATGCCACGGGCATCGATGTAGATGGCCTCCTGGGCACCCTTCTCCTTGGCCGCCTGACGCGCCATGGCATTGGGGAGCAGGCCGACCGTCTTGATATCGACCCGGTCCCAGCGATTGTCCGGCAGGGTGATCGCCTTCAATCCGACTTCGTTTTTCTTTGCGATGATCGATGGATCGGTGATCTTGGCGGTGATCACCAGGCTTGGCGGCGTATCGGCAGAGGGAAAGACATGGTCGCGGCGGGCAACGCCACGGGTCACCTGAAGATAGAACAAGCCATTCTTCACCCGGTTACGTCGCGCCACCTCGCGGATGACCTGGGTGAGAGCCGCCCGGCTCATCGGGCTTTGCATTCGCAGTTCCGAGAGCGAACGGTCGAGGCGATCAAGATGCCGGGTGAGATCGACAATCACGCCGTGGCGGATCTCGCAGACCTCGTAGACACCGTCAGCAAACTGGTATCCACGATCCTCGATGTGAACCGCCGCTTCCGAATGGGGGAGATAGCGTCCATTGACATAGGCAATCCGGGGCATGGGGAAGTGACCTCTAGAAATACTGGATCGATACGCGGAAAAGCTGCTCGACATGCCGCACGGCGTCCGCGGCAGCAAAGAGCACGACGCGATCCTTGGCCTTGATGCGGGTATCACCACTGGGGCGCAGAACCGTCTTGTCGCGGTAAATCGCGCCGATGCGCAGTCCCGGCGGCAGTTCAAGGTCGCGGAACGATTTGCCGACGAGCGGCGAGGTTTCCAGCGCCTCTGCCTCGATTACCTCGGCCTTGCCCTTCTGCACAGCATAGACGGCGCGAATGCGGCCTTTGCGGACATGCTGGAGGACGCGCGATATTGTCACGGCACGCGGGTTGATATAGGCGTCGATGCCAATCGAGCCGGCAATGTCGTGGAAAGACGGGCTGTTGATCAGGGCCATGCCGGACTTGCAGCCGAGGCGCTTCGCCATGGCGGCACTGAGGATGTTGGTCTGATCGTTGTTTGTCAGCGTCACCATCAGATCCGCATCCTGGATGTCAGCCTGATGGAGGATGTTCTGGTCGAGTGCAGACCCGTGCAGCACGATTGCATCGGGCAGCTGGTCAGACACCGAAAGCGCCCTGTCACGGTCGTTTTCGATGATCTTCAACCGTGTCTTCGGCGACATCTGGCCGATAGTGCGGGCGACGTAGTGGCCGATATTTCCCCCGCCGGCGATAACGATCCGGGCGGCTTCCTGCTCCTCGTGGCCGAATAGGCCGAGCGTACGGCGGGCATGATCCTTCTGGCAGATAACATAGGCGAGATCGCCGACCTGCAGATGGTCCTGCGAGCGTGCAACCAAAAGCTTGCCGTTGCGCCATATGGCGCAGACGGTCGCCATCAGGTCGGGAAACAAGTCGCTCAACTGATTGAGCGGCGTGTCGACGACCGGGCAGTCCTCCATGCATTCGATGGCAAGCATGGCGATATGATCGTCGGCGAAGCGGACGATGTCAGTTGCTCCAGGGAACGAGATGCGGCGGAGCACCATCTTGCCGACCTCGATCTCCGGCGAAATCGTCACGTCGATCGGCAGGTTGTCTCGGCTGAACAGGTCGGAGTATTCCGGCAGCAGATAGTTCTGCGACCGGATACGGGCGATCTTTGTCGGCACGTTGAACAGAGAATGCGCCACCTGGCAGGCGGTCATATTGATCTCGTCATAGAGGGTGACCGCGATCAGCATGTCGGCCTGGTCAGCGCCTGCGCGCGCCAGTACGTCCGGATGGGCGCCGTGACCCACATAGCCGCGGACGTCGAGCGTCTCGGTGATGTGGGTAACCAGCGACGCGGACGTATCGATGACGGCAACGTCATTGTCTTCCTGCGACAGCCGCTCCGCGATCCCGTAGCCGACCTGCCCCGCACCGCAAATAATGACCTTCATGGCATGTTTCCTGCGCTCGCCCGATCGGCAGACCGGACTCGTTTGCCTCGGTTATACGCCAAGCGATTTGAGTTTGCGATGCAGAGCGGAACGCTCCATGCCGACGAATTCAGCCGTGCGGGAAATGTTGCCACCGAACCGGTTGATCTGGGCGATCAGATAATCCCGCTCGAACATTTCGCGAGCTTCGCGCAGCGGCAGCGTCATGATGTGGGTGTCGTTGCTCGCCGATACCTTCGGCAGCATGTCGGAGAGATCCTGCGGCAGCATTTCCGCGGTGATCGCCGATTCGGGGCTGTCGCCCTGGGCGAGGATCATCAGACGCTCGATGTTGTTGCGCAGCTGCCGGATATTGCCCGGCCAGTCATTCGCCTGCAGAACAGCCATGGCGTCCTCGCCGATCTTGCGCTGGCGGATGCCGGCCTGTTCGGAAATCTGGCGCATGAACATGTCGACGAGGAAGGGGATATCCTCGCGCCGCTCGGCAAGTGCCGGCACCTTGACCGGGACAACGGCCAGGCGATGGAAGAGATCCTCGCGGAAACGGCCCTCGGCGATCATGCCCTCGAGATTATAGGCGCTGGACGAAATAATGCGCACGTCGACCTTGACGCGCTTCGACCCGCCGACACGCTCGAACTGCTGTTCGACAAGAACGCGGAGGATCTTGTTCTGCGTCTCACGCGGCATTTCGCCGATCTCGTCCAGATAGAGGATGCCGCGATGGGCCTCTTCGAGGGCGCCGATGCGCCTCGGCTGGCCAGGCGTTCCCTCGGTGCCGAAGAGTGCCACTTCCATGCGATCAGGGGTGATCGCCGCAGCATTCAGCGACACGAAGGGGCCGCCCGAACGGCTGGATCGCTTGTGGATCATGCGCGCCACGAGCTCCTTGCCGGAGCCGGAGGGGCCGAAGATCATGATTCGGCTGTTGGTGGGCGCGATCTTCTCGATGGTCTGGCGCAATTGCGAGACGGCAACCGAGGTACCGATGAGCTCCACCGCATCGCCCGTACGGCGCTTGAGGTCCGAGACCTCACGTTTCAGCTTGGAATTCTCCAGCGCGCGCTCGGCAATCAGGATTAGGCGGTCGGCCTTGAACGGCTTTTCGATAAAGTCGAAGGCGCCGCGCTTGATCGCCGATACGGCCGTTTCCACATTGCCGTGGCCGGAGATCATCACCACGGGCAAGTCAGGGTGGCGCAGCTTGATCTCGTCAAGCAACGACAGGCCGTCCAGGCGGCTGCCCTGCATCCAGATATCGAGGAAGACGAGACGCGGCACGCGATCGGATATGGCGGCCAGCGCGCTGTCGGCATCATGGGCCGTGCGGGTTTCGTGGCCTTCGTCGCTCAGGATGCCGGACACGATCTCGCGGATGTCCTCTTCGTCGTCGACTACCAGAATATCAGAGGCCATAGACCTTTTCCTTGTCGTTCTCGCTATCAATGGCCGTCGTCTCGGCGCGGGGGAGGATGATCCTGATCATCGCGCCCCTGCCCCGGTCGAAATCGGCCGGAGCATCATGCAGCTCGAGTTGTCCGCCATGCTCTTCAATAATCTTCTTGACGATGGCGAGACCGAGGCCGGTGCCCTTCTCTCGCATTGTCATATAGGGTTCGAGGATCCGGTGCCGGTTCTCGGTCGGCAGGCCGCGGCCATTGTCGATGACGTCGACCGCAAAGCGGTCATGGGCATGATCGAAATAGGAGCGGACGAGGATCTTTCCCTTGCCAAGCTCTTCGACAGGCACCGCCTCAATCGCCTCGACCGCATTCTTGACGATGTTGCTGACGGCCTGAGCCAGCATGCGGGCGTCGAAACTGCCCTCCAGCGGCTCGTCGCCAAAGTCACGCTGGAACTCGATCTCCGCACTGCCGATTTCCCTGAGGAATACGGCGTCTGTGAGGATCTCGCGCAGGTCGGCCCGCTGTTTGGCTGGCTTTGGCATGCGCGCAAAGGCCGAGAACTCGTCGACCATGCGGCCGATATCCTCCACCTGTCGGACGATGGTATCGGTGCACTGGTTGAAAACCGCCTTGTCGTCTTCGGCAATCTGCTTGCCATAACGGCGCTTGAGGCGCTCTGCGGACAGCTGGATCGGGGTCAGCGGGTTCTTGATCTCGTGGGCAATGCGCCGTGCCACATCGGCCCAGGCGGTCGAGCGCTGGGCCACCACGAGGTCGGTGATGTCGTCGAGGGTGATGACATAGCTGTCTTCGGAACCTCTCGTTTCCTCGCGGGTCACCTGAACGTTCAAGGTGCGTTCCTTGCCGCCCCGGATCATGTTGATCTGCTCGCGGTATTCGCCGCGATGGCGCACCGTCGCTTCGGTGAGCACGCGATCAACCTCGGGTGCGACGAGCGAGAGTTTTTCACCGATCAACTGGTCGGACGGCAGGGCGAGGAAGAACTCGGCCGAGGGATTGACGATGGTGACAATGCCATTGTCCTCCACCCCGATGACGGCTGCGGTGACACCGGATAGCACAGCCTCGATAAAGCGTCGGCGGTCATCAACCTCATCCTTCGCTTCCAGAATTTCGTCGCGCTGCGAGCGGATCTGCGACACCATCTTGTTAAAGGTGCGCGACAGGCTGCCGACGTCGCCATCGGCGGCGCGCACTGGGACAAGGACGTTCAGATTGCCGGATGCGATGCTGTCGGCAGCACCGATCAGCAGGCGGATCGGGCGGACGATGCGGTCGGCGACGGCGATGGCAGTCCAGATGGCAGCGAGCAGCACGATGAGCGCAAAGCCGAGATAGAGGATGGCGAAGGCGATCTGCAACGTCGTTCGGCCATCTTCCATCGACTGGTATTCGGCGTTGTTTTCTTCCATCAGGCGCATGGCCTGCATGACCTTCGGGTCTACAGCTCGGATCGTATAAAGGAATGTGCCCGAGATGGAATCGAGCTTGATGATCGCGCCGACGAGGTTGGTCACCCCTGGCGGGATGAGCGTCGGCTGACCCGCAGCTGCACTTTCAAGTGCGTCGCGCGGGATGGCTGGCAGCGGCTTTTCCGTCTCGATATCGGCCTTGGTGATGGCCGAGCCATCTTCGCGTACCAGGAAGGCACCCAGCATGCCGCGACCGCGCGCCTGACGGGTCATCAGTTCGACGAAGCCGGTGCGGTCCAGATAAAAGAGTGCGCGGTTCCGCTCCAGGTCGTTCGCCATAGAGATCGCCTGACCCTGCAGGTAGCTGGCATTTTCCAGCATATAGGCTTGGGCGACGTTCATCGATGACGATACGATCGACTGGGTGCGGATCGAGAACCAGCGGTCGAGACCGACATTGAGCGTAATGGATGCGAAGATTGCAACCAGGATAGCTGGCGTGATGGCGATGACCGAAAACAGTGCGACGATGCGCACATGCAGCCTGGCTGCGGCACGCCCTCTGTTGCGCGCCTTGAACAGGCGCAAAACTTCCCGACCGATCAGGAACATCAGGCCGACGATGAACAGAGAATTGATGACGGCAGACGCCACGAGCACGCGTGAGGTCGGCTCGATCGGTGTCAGACCCAAGAGAATCGGCAGAGTGAAGCTTGCGCAGAGCAATGCGCCACCGGCGAGCAGCAGGCCAGGCAGCGCAAAGGATGCCCTGCGGTCCTGCGCCATCGCCGCTTCAACATCGGCGGCGGAGGCTCTCCTCACCCTTGCCATTCATTTCCCCCGGATCCGCCTAAAGCGGATGTCTTCACGATGTCCGACCTGATGGCCGGTACTTCTTGTTGTGCTGCACGACGACAGCGCCGGCCAACCCAAAGGTCAGACGGCGGTTGCGGTGACACGTGGCTTTTGAGCAACGCAATGTGGCGAAATTGCAACGGAGCCCGTCGCGATGTCAAGCCGAACGGGAACTGCGATAGACCGAGACGCCAAGTTCACGGATCTTCTTGCGGAGCGTGTTGCGGTTCAGGCCGAGGAGGTCGGCTGCCTTGATCTGATTGCCGCGGGTGGCGGTCAAAGCCGCGAGAATCAGCGGATACTCCATCTCGGTCAGCACCCGGTCGTAAAGGCCGGACGGAGGCAGCGCTTCGCCGAAGGAGGCGAAATAGGTCCGCATATTCTCTTCCACCGCCTGGGAGATGGTCATGGTGCCGCTGACGACACCGACCTTGGCGATCGGGCTGTCGGAAATGTCGGCGCGCAATTCCTGTTCGACGACTTCGCGGGCGATCACGTCCTGTGGATAAAGCGCCATCAGGCGGCGCACGACGTTTTCCAGTTCGCGGACATTGCCGGGCCAAGCATAGGACTTCATCACTTCCAGCGCTTCCTGATCGAAGCGCTTGGCGTCCAATCCTTCCTTTTCGCCCTGCTGAATGAAGTGGCGCACGAGATCCGGGATGTCTTCTGCCCGATCCCGCAGCGGCGGGAGGCGCAGCGGCACGACGTTCAGCCGGTAATAGAGGTCCTCGCGGAACAGGCCCTGGTTGATCGACTGCTTCAGGTCCTTGTTGGTCGCAGCGACGATTCGTACATCGGTGCGGATCGGGGTTCGGCCGCCGACCGTCGTGTATTCACCCTGCTGCAGGACGCGCAGCAGTCGGGTCTGGGCATCCATCGGCATGTCGCCGATTTCGTCGAGGAACAGGGTGCCGCCTTCGGCCTGTTCGAAACGGCCGGTCGAGCGGGTCTGGGCACCGGTGAAGGCGCCCTTCTCGTGGCCGAAGAGTTCCGATTCGATCAGATCACGCGGGATGGCGGCCATGTTGATCGCGACGAAGGGGCCGTTGCGGCGCTTGCCATAGTCGTGGAGTGCCTTGGCAACCAATTCCTTACCGGTACCGGACTCGCCGGTGATCATCAGCGTCAGGTCCGTCTGCATCAGGCGGGCGAGCACGCGGTAAATTTCCTGCATCGCAGCCGAGCGACCGACCAGCGGCATGCCGTCCTGCATGTCGTCGTCGAGACGAGCCGGACGCTTCTTTGGCTCCGACAGTGCTCGGCCGATAATGGCGATCAGTTCGGTCAGATCGAACGGCTTTGGCAGGTAATCATAGGCGCCCTTCTCCGACGCCTTGATGGCGGTCATGAAGGTGTTCTGGGCACTCATGACAAGAACCGGCAGATCCGGACGTGCCTTCTTAATGCGCGGCAGAAGGTCAAAGGCGTTTTCATCCGGCATCACGACGTCGGTGACGACGAGGTCACCTTCGCCAGCGGAGACCCAGCGCCAGAGTGTCGCGGCGTTTGAAGTGATCCTCACATCATAGCCTGCCCTGCTCAGCGCCTGGTTCAGCACCGTGCGGATCGCAGCATCATCATCTGCAACAAGGATGGTCGCCGTCATCAGTTCGTTCCCGTGGAATTGGAAAGTGGCGCATCGTCGAACGCCGTCTCTTTCGACATGGGCATGAGGACCCGGAAGGTGGTGCGGCTCGCCTGGCTGTCGCATTCGACGATGCCGCCATGGCCGCCGATGATCTTCGCCACGAGGGCCAGGCCCAGGCCGGAGCCATTGGTCTTCGTCGTGATGAACGGATCGAAGAGATGCGGCAGAAGGTCGGACGGCACGCCGGGGCCGTTGTCATGGACGCAGAATTCGAGCGGCAGCGAAATCTTTTCGCGCGAGCCGGCAACCGAGAGGCGAATGCCGGGACGGTAAGCGGTCGTCAGCTGGATCTCGCCATCCGACCGCTCGCCGATCGCTTCCGATGCGTTTTTCACGAGGTTGAGGAAGACCTGCACCAGTTGGTCTCTGTTGGCAAACACCGGCGGCAGCGAGGGGTCGTAATTCTCGGTGATGCGGATGTTGCGGGCGAAGCCCGCCTTGGCAACCGCCTTCACCTGATCGAGTACGGAATGGATGTTGATCGATTGACGATCGACCGGCCGCTCGTCGGAGAAGACTTCCATGCGGTCGACGAGGGAAACGATGCGGTCCGTTTCGTCACAGATCAGGCGGGTAAGCGCCCGGTCTTCGTCTGTCACCGCTGTCTCGAGGAGCTGGGCTGCCCCGCGAATGCCGGAAAGCGGGTTCTTGATCTCATGCGCCAGCATGGAGGCAAGACCGGTGACGGAGCGAGCCGCTGCGCGATGGGTGAGCTGGCGATCGATCTTGTCGGCCATGGAGCGCTCCTGGAAGACGACCACGACATTGCCGGGCTGCCCGAGAACTGGCGCAACATAAAGGTCGACCAGCTTTTCCTGACCGAGACGCGGCGACGACAGGTCGACGCGGTATTCATTGACCGGCGCACGGCGCTCGCGCACCTGCTCGATGAGGGACAGGAGCGGACTGCCGAACGGAATGAAGGTGGAGATGCGGTAGCGTGCCAGATGAGACGCGCTGGCGCCAAAGAAGGCTTCCGCCTCCCAGTTGGCAAAGGCGATATGGCCGTTCGCATCCACCATCACCACCGGGTTCTGGATGGCATTCAGTACGGCCATGGCAAGACCGTTGCCGCTGCTGCCGGTGTGGTCGTTCGCCGTCATGCGGCCTCCTGTCTGGAGCCGGCATCACCGCTGGCCGAGAGCGCTTGCTCCAGAGCCTTTGCAACGAAACCGGCGTCCTTCGATGTCATGATTGCGGCCTTGGTTTCGCTCGCAAGATCGGGGGCGTGGCGATCCAGGTACCACCCGAGATGCTTGCGCGCATGGCGTACGCCGACGTCGGCGCCGTAATGCTCCAGCATCATCTTATAATGGTCGACGACGAGGCCGGGGATCTCGGACGCATCAGGGCCAGCATGCCCGGCGAGCACACCGGCATGCCAGGGCCTGCCCTGGCAACCACGACCGACCATCACCGCATCGGCGCCGGAGCGGCGCAGGATCTCGTGGGCATCCTCGACCGTCTCGACGTCGCCATTGGCGATCAGCGGAATGCGGATTGCATCCCGGACGGCTGATATCGCGTCCCAGTTCGCACGCCCCTCGTAGAACTGCATGCGGGTGCGACCATGCACGGTCACCAGCTGGACGCCTGCGGCTTCCGCCCGAGCGGCAATATCGGGCGCATTCATCGAGGTCTCGTCCCAGCCGAGACGCATCTTGACGGTCACCGGGATTTTTACGGCCTTGACCGTCGCCTCGATCAGGGAGAGCGCATGATCTGGCTCGCGCATCAGGGCGGAACCGGCATAACCGCCAATCACCTTCTTCGCCGGGCAGCCCATGTTGATGTCGATGATGTCGGCTCCATTGGCCTCGGCGATGATGGCCGCGTCTGCCAGCCATTTCGCTTCACGGCCGGCGAGCTGCACCATATGCGGCGTGAGCCCAGCCCCCTTCAGCCGCGACCAGCTTTCGGCGGCGTTGAAAACAAGTTCGCGGCTTGCCACCATCTCGGTTACAACGAGCCCCGCACCGAAACGGAACGCCAGCTGGCGAAACGGCAGGTCGGTTACGCCGGACATCGGCGCAAGCACGATCCGGTTCCGGATCGGAACGGAGCCAATGCTGAAGGGCGTGTCCAACGCGACGGAAACCAAATGATTATCTTTCAGGCAAAGAGCGCATTTGCATGATTTTTAGACAGTTGGCTCACGCTTGCCAAGAGGCAAAGCTCACGCATCGACAAAAAATCGCGCAAA
This sequence comes from Rhizobium sp. Root274, assembly GCF_001429245.1. Lineage (GTDB taxonomy): Bacteria > Pseudomonadota > Alphaproteobacteria > Rhizobiales > Rhizobiaceae > Allorhizobium. Next base: position 282,998 of record NZ_LMJE01000009.1, on the reverse strand, counting down.
TGCTGGAAAAGCCGATGCCGAGCCGATAGAGCACGGTTGCGAAAATAATGTGTCATGGACCAGGCGGGGCGATGGAGCAAGAGCTGAGCGGAACAATCGGGGTCGTGGTCGTGGCTGCCGGACGCGGAGAGCGCGCTGGTGCCTCGGTCGAGGGGCCGAAGCAATATCGCCGCATTGGCGGAAAGCCGGTCATCTGGCACACTCTCAAACGGTTTTGCGACTGGCCCAAATCCGGCCCGATCGTTGTCGTCATCCACCCCGACGATCGGGTCCTGCTCGATGCCGCGGTCGCCGATCTCGGCGACAGTCGTGAGCTCGTCGTGGTGACCGGAGGGGCAACACGGCAGGAGTCCGTGCTGAAGGGATTGCAAGCATTGCGGGGTCGCAGTGTTGATCACGTGATGATCCAGGACGGTGTCCGGCCTTTTGTCGATGTGGACCTGCTCGACAGGATTGCGGTCGAGCTTGCCTCTGGAAAAGCCGCCGTCCTCCCTGCCCTTCCCGTCTCGGACACGATCAAGCGCGGCGACAAAACCGGCGTCGTAACCGGAACCGTTCCGCGCAAGGATCTCTATGCGGCCCAGACGCCGCAGAGTTTCCATTACGAGACCATCCTCAAAGCCCATGAACATGCAGCGACCGATCAGGCGACCGACTTCACCGACGACGCCTCGATTGCGGAATGGGCGGGTATTCCGGTGCATCTGGTCGAAGGCTCGATCGACAATGTCAAACTCACCGTGCAAAGGGACATCGCCATGGCGGACGAGAAATTGAGGGGCGCGACCCTGCCAGATGTCAGGACCGGAAATGGCTATGACGTGCACCAGCTTGAAGCGGGCGACGGGGTGACGCTTTGCGGCATTTTCATCCCGCATGATCAGAAGCTCAAAGGCCATTCCGACGCGGATGTCGCGTTGCATGCGCTGACGGACGCCCTGCTGGCGACCTGCGGGGCCGGCGATATCGGCGATCATTTCCCACCCTCGGACATGCAGTGGAAGGGGGCGCCGTCGCGGATCTTCCTGGAGCATGCAGCAAAGATCGTTCGAGACGCCGGCGGCACGATCATAAATGTAGATATTTCGCTTATTGCCGAAGCACCTAAGATCGGACCGCATCGCCAAGTCATGCGGGAAAAGTTGTCGGACATCCTCGGCATCTCGCTTGACCGCTGCTCGGTGAAGGCGACGACCAACGAGACGATCGGCTTTGTCGGTCGCCGTGAGGGGATTGCGGCGATTGCCACGGCGACAGTGGTGTATCGGGGAGCGGATTGATGGGGATTTACCCGACTGACATCGAACAAGCTGCGGCGGCGATCCTCGCGGCTTATCGCGACCGCGGCTGGATGGTCGCCACGGCAGAATCCTGCACCGGTGGCCTGATCGCAGGGGCGCTGACGGAAATTGCCGGCTCTTCGGCCGTCGTCGACCGCGGTTTCGTCACCTATACCAATCAGGCGAAGATGGATCTGATAGGTGTATCGGCTTCGACACTAAACGTCTTCGGGGCTGTCTCGAAAGAAACCGCGTTGCAGATGGCGCATGGGGCGCTGATGCGGTCCGATGCCGAGATTTCGATCGCGGTCACGGGCATTGCCGGGCCGGGTGGCGGATCGGTCGAAAAACCCGTCGGGCTCGTCCACCTCGCCCTCAAGTCCCGTCGCGGGGTCGTCGATCATCGGGAGATGCGCTATGGCGACATCGGACGCGACCAGGTGCGGCTAGCAACTGTCAGAACCGCCCTCGACATGCTGTTGAAGGCCGCTCAGGCGCCGGCGTAGATCTTGTCGGCGCGGGTCTCGAAAGCTTCGGAGAACATGCGGAAGGCGCGGTCGAACATCGAGCCCATCAGGGCGCCGAGGATGCGGTTCTTGAACTCGTAATCGATGAAGAAGTGGACCGCGCATCCGCCATCGGCCGCCTCTTCGAATCGCCAGCGATTGTCGAGATATTTAAACGGACCCTCGATGTATTTGACGTCGATCGTCCGCTCGGACGGCGTGAGCAGGACCTGCGTGGTGAACGTCTCGCGGATCGCCTTGTAGCCGACCGTCATATCGGCCAGCAGCAGCTCCTTGCCGTCGCGTTCGCGGCGCGAGCGGATGGTCAGGGCTTCGCAGAGCGGCAGGAATTCCGGATAGCGCTCGACATCTGCGACGAGCGCATACATGCGGTCTGGCGAGTGCTTGACGAGGCGGCGGGTTTCAAACTGAGGCATGATCCGGACTTAATGAGGAAGCCCCGCAAGATCAAGCAGCTGCGCCATTTCGCCATGGGATTTGAGGGTAATGACGGGCACGGTGGGACCGTGTTTTTCAATCTCGTGGATGATCATCGGGGCAAAGCGACGTTCGAAGTTCCAGATATAGGAAAGGAATTCGCGGTTGGGCCTTTTTTCGACGCAGCCGTCCGCCATCTCGGGGCGATGCTTTCCGACGAATTTCGCCGCCCGCCGATAGACACCGATGAGGCAGCGCCAGCGCGGGAGCCGCACCCAGATGACAAGATCGGTGCGAGGCAGGCGGAGGTCGAAGCTTGAAGGGTTGGTGCCGTCCATGAGCCACGCCTCTGCCTCAACGATCTGCGAAATAATCTCCCTCTGCTCTGCCCTGGGACGCTGGACCCAGCCTGCCAGCCAGAAGACCTCCCGATCCATCGGATGGTAGGGTAGATCGAGTGCCGTGGCAATTTTGCGGGACAAGGTCGACGTGCCGCCGCCGGAACAGCCAATCACGAGGATGCGGCGGGCATGGCGCAAGTGGTTGGCAGCATGTTCGGTAATCTTAATGTCGCGCATCGCCACCATCCAAAAGATCTACAGATTCGAATTTGGTCGGCGGATTTTTGACTTTTTATGCAAACGCGAGCAAGTTTGTCACACAGGAGGCGGGCGTATGGCCAAGCTGAACATCGGGCTACCAGATAACATGCAGAAGTATGTCGATGAGCAAACCAACAGTGGTCGCTTTGCTGACAGCGACTGCTATATTCACGATCTGATCAGACAAGATCAGGATCGGCAGTTGAAAATCGCTGCAATGCAGACCTTGGTCGATGAGGGGATCGCAAGCGGCGAGAGCGACGAAAGCATGCAGGACATTCTCCGTTCACTGAAGGAGAAGCGGAGTAAATCTGCTTGAGCTACCGGCTCACTCGAAGAGCCGCTGACAACATTCGCGAGATATATCGCCGCGGAACAGAGATCTTCGGAGAGGCGCAAGCCGAGGCCTATCATCTCCATCTAGAATACGTGTTTGAGCTTATCGCCGACAATCCGCAAATCTCGCCGGAGCGGACTGAAATTACGCCTCCAGCCCGCGTTCACCCAGCAGGATCGCATCTCGTCATCTATCGCCTCAAGGACAATGGCGACGTCATCATTATCGCTGTGCCAAATGCACGCGCGGATTGGCAGGACAATTTCGGGTAGCCGCTCAGACCCTGACGAGCAGCTTTTCCCGCGCCGCCTTCAACCGGGCGAAATCATCGCCTGCGTGGTGCGACGAGCGCGTGAGCGGGCTCGACGAGACCATCAGGAAGCCCTTGGTATAGGCGATGTCCTCGTAGGACTTGAATTCCTCCGGGGTGACGAAACGCTCGACCTTGTGGTGCTTGCGGGTCGGCTGAAGATACTGGCCGATCGTGAGAAAATCGACGTCGGCGGAACGCAGGTCGTCCATCAGCTGCAGGACTTCGTTCCGCTCTTCTCCGAGGCCAACCATGATGCCTGATTTGGTGAACATGGTCGGGTCGAGTTCCTTCACCCGCTGCAATAGACGCACCGAGTGGAAGTAGCGCGCGCCCGGGCGGACGGTCAGATAGTTTCCGGGCACCGTTTCCATGTTGTGGTTGAAGACGTCGGGCTTGGCGGCGACGACGCGCTCCAGGGCACCGGGTTTCTTGAGGAAGTCCGGGGTGAGGATTTCGATGGTCGTTTGCGGCGATGCGGCGCGGATCGCCCAGATCACCTTTTCGAAATGCTCTGCGCCTCCGTCGGCCAGATCGTCGCGGTCGACGGAGGTGATAACCACATGTTGCAGGCCCATCTGGCGGACCGCCTTGGCGACGTTTTCCGGCTCTTCCAGGTCGAGCGCGTTCGGCTTGCCGGTTGCGACGTTGCAGAAGGCGCAGGCGCGGGTACAGATCTCGCCCATGATCATGAAGGTGGCGTGCTTCTTGTCCCAGCACTCGCCGATATTCGGGCAACCCGCTTCTTCGCAGACCGTGACCAGCTTGTGAGAGCGGACGAGGTCACGGGTCTCGTGGTAGCCCTTGGACGTCGGCGCCTTGACGCGGATCCATTCCGGCTTGCGCAGCACTTCGGTATCGGGCTTGTGCGCCTTTTCCGGGTGGCGGACGCGTTTCTCGTCGGCGGTGGCCGGAATGAGGTTCGTCCTGTCGAGAATGGTGACCATGGTAGAAACCCTGTCTCGCCGCGACGCGGCTTTCTGGTTTAGCGCCGAACGAGCTTCGCTATGAAGAGGAGGATGCTTGCGCCGACGAAGCTTGTGATCAGGTAGCCGAGCCAGTCGCCTGCCACAAAGATGCCGAGACGGCGGAAGATCGCGGCAGCAATGACCGCGCCGATGATCCCGATGATGATGTTCATGATAACGCCGAAGCGCATGTCCATGAGCTTGCCTGCAAGCCAGCCGGCGAGACCGCCGAAGAAGATCGTCGCGAGAATACCGACTTCAAACCCTGCCACGGCGTTATCCTTTTCAAACATTCAGGTGGAACCTGCCGACGATATAGGCGGCACGGTTCCGTTTCACAACCGGCTCAGGCGTTGAGCACCCGGCCATAGGCGTCGAGCACGCTTTCCTTCATCATTTCCGACAGGGTCGGATGCGGGAAGATCGTGTGCATCAGTTCTTCTTCCGTCGTTTCCAGGTTCATGGCGACGACGAAGCCCTGGATCAGCTCGGTCACCTCCGCGCCGACCATATGCGCGCCGATCAGTTCGCCGGTCTTCTTGTCGAAGATCGTCTTGATCAGGCCCTGGTCTTCGCCAAGCGCGATCGCCTTGCCATTGGCGTTGAAGTTGTAGCGGCCGACTCGGATCTCGCGACCCTCGGCCTTCGCCTTGGCTTCCGTCAGTCCAACAGAGGCGACCTGGGGGTTGCAATAGGTGCAGCCCGGGATCTTGGCCTTGTCCATCGGATGCACGCCGGGCACGCCGGCGATCTTCTCGATGCAGATGACGCCTTCATGCTCGGCCTTGTGGGCGAGCATCGGCGGGCCGGCAACGTCACCGATCGCATAGAGACCCGGCACATTGGTCTTGCCATAGCCGTCGATAACGATGCAGCCGCGATCGGTCTTCACGCCGAGCGCTTCGAGGCCAAGGTTCTCGATATTGCCCTGGACGCCAACGGCGGAGATCAGGCGGTCAGCCGTGATCGTTTGGACCTTGCCATCCTTGGTCTCGACATGGGCGGTAATGGAGTTTGCCCCCTTCTCGACCTTAGAAACCTTGGCATCCGTGATGATCTTCAGGCCGCGCTTTTCCAGCTGCTTGCGGGCGAAGGTGGAGATTTCCACGTCCTCGACCGGCATGATGTTGGCCATCAGCTCGACCACGGTGACATCAACGCCCATTGAGCGGTAGAAGGAGGCGAATTCGATGCCAATCGCGCCGGATCCCATGACGACCATGGACTTCGGCATGAAGTCCGGCTTCATCGCTTCGAAATAGGTCCAGATCAGCTTGCCATCCGGCTCAATGCCTGGAAGCGCACGCGGGCGTGCGCCGGTGGCGACAATGATGTGCTTGGCGGTGTAGGTACCCTCGCCCAGTACGCCCTTCGGGATCGGATTCTGCGGCTCGACGACGGGCTTCGTCATCTTGCCCACGACGACTTCGCCGGGCTTGGAAAGCTTGGCTTCGCCCCAGATGACGTCGATCTTGTTCTTCTTCATCAGGAAGCCCACGCCGCCATTCAGGCGGGCGGAGACGCCGCGCGAACGGGCAACGACATCCTTGACGTCTGCCGTCATCGTGCCGTTCAGCGTCAGGCCATAGGCCTTGGCGTGATTGGCATTGTCGAGCACCTCGGCCGAGCGCAGCAGCGCCTTGGTCGGAATGCAGCCCCAGTTGAGGCAGATTCCACCCAGATGCTCGCGCTCGACGATCGCGGTCTTCAGGCCAAGCTGGGCGGCTCTGATAGCGGTGACGTAGCCGCCGGGGCCGGAGCCGATGATGATGACGTCGTAAGCATTCGACATGGGTGCTTCCACTCCTCGGTTATACGGACCTCCGTGCGGCTGTTGCCGGAGGTCCGGTGTGGGACTGGAAGCGAGACCCTCAGGCTGCGGGCGTCTCGGCTTCCGGTTCGTGACGAACCAGCATCCCGTAGATTTCATCCTTGAGCTGCATGCGCTTCTTGCGAAGTTCCACAATGTGGAAGTCGTCTGCAGGCTCGATATCCGTCTCGGCGCGGTGGATCACTCCGTTGACCTCATGATAGGTCTCGAACAATCTGGCAAAATGCCCATCCGTTTCCTTCAGATGGCGCATCAGCGCGACGTGTTCCGGGAATTCTGCTGCCAGTTCGTGCGGTGTGTTCGACATGATCCCATCTCCTCTTTTCGGGTTGATGGGCTCAGGTTAGACGCAGCGCACAAGACCTCCTTGATTTTGATCAACGCGCCCTGACGGAGAGTGCCGGACGCGGCATTTCTTCAAAGACCGAGCATCATCCGGACGATCGGCTCCAGACCGCGTCCGATCGCTCGGGTATTTTCCGTATCGAGATGAATGCCATCCAGCGGGGTGGTCTCGGCGACAGATCCCGCGTCGAAAAAGGCACATCCGGCCTCGTCCGCCGCATCACGATACATGCTGGCCAGCATGCTACCTTCACCCACCGAATGGTTGAACATGGCGCCAAAAACAGAATTGGCGGTTTCCCGGATCGGCGGCGGCGCAACGATGAGAACCTCCGGATCCTCGAAGCCGAAGCCCCAGTCATGCTTTTGTACAAGCGTTACCAACCGCTTCACGCCACTTGTCGCACCAATCGCGGTGCCCTGAATACCGCGTTTCAGATCATTGGTCCCCAGCATGATGATTACAAGATCGATCGGCTTGTGCGTTGCCAGGACCGTCGGCAGCACCTTGGCGCCATTGCGCTCGCAGTCGGCCAGATGGTCGTCATAGGCAGTGGTGCGGCCGTTCAAGCCTTCGGCGATCACCCGAACCCCATGGCCGAGTGCCTTTTGCAAGACGCTCGTCCAGCGATCCTCATGGGCATGACGACCCAGGTGTACCGGGTCGTATCCCCATGTCAGGCTGTCGCCATAAGCGAGAACGGTCTTCATCGCACCGCTCCCTCGTCAGACGAGCATGCCCATCGGGTTTTCGATGTAGCGCTTGAAGGCGCCGAGCAGTTCGGCCCCGAGCGCACCGTCAACGGCGCGGTGGTCGGTCGACAGCGTCACGGTCATGACGTTTGCCACCTTCATCTCGCCATTCTTCACCACGACGCGCTCCTCGCCAGCGCCGATCGCCAGGATCGTTGCATGCGGCGGGTTGACGACGGCGGCGAAGTTCTTGACGCCCATCATGCCCATGTTGGACACGGCGGTGGTGCCGCCCTGGTATTCTTCAGGCTTCAGCTTGCGTTCCTTGGCGCGCTTGCCGAGGTCCTTCATCTCGTTGGAGATGGCGGACAGGGTCTTCGTCTCGGCCTTACGGATGATCGGGGTGATCAGGCCACCGGGGATCGAGACGGCGACGCCGACATCGGCATGCTTGTGCTTGACCATATTGCTGTCGGTCCAGGAGACGTTGGCATCGGGCACATCGCGGAGCGCCAGCGCCAGAGCCTTGATCACCATGTCGTTGACCGAGAGCTTGTAGGTCGGCGCACTTTCCTTGCGAGGCGCGGCGTCGTTCAACTGGGCGCGCAGAGCCAGCAGCGCATCCAGTTCGCAATCCACGGACACGTAGAAATGCGGGATGGTCTGCTTCGATTCCTGCAGGCGCTTGGCAATCGTCTTGCGCATGCCGTCATGCGGCACGAGATCGTAGGAGCCCGCCTCGAACAGCTTGAGTACGGCTTCTTCGGATGCGCCCTTGGCAAGAGCCGGTGCCGGCGCTGCCGCAGTTGCGGGAGCCGCTGCCGGAGCCGGAGCCGATTTGGTGCCACTGGTGCTGACGGCCTTTTCGACGTCGCTCTTGACGACGCGGCCCTTCGGACCGGAACCCGAGACGGCGCTGAGATCAAGACCGGCTTCCTTGGCGAGGCGACGGGCCAGCGGGGACGCAAAGACGCGGTCGCCGGAGGACGCTGCTGCCGGAGCAGCGGTCTGCGCCGGGGCTGCGGCCGGAGCAGCAGCCGGGGCCGGAGCAGCTTCCGCCTTCGGTGCTGCCGGAGCAGAACCGCCGCCGGCAGCGGCGGCAGCCACGTCTTCGCCATCGGCGGCGAGGATGGCGATCAGGGCGTTGACCTTCACGGCTTCGGTGCCGGCTGGAACGACAATCTTCGCCACCGTGCCTTCATCGACCGCTTCGACTTCCATGGTCGCCTTGTCGGTTTCGATCTCGGCGATGACATCGCCTGATTTGACCTTGTCGCCTTCCTTGACCAGCCACTTGGCCAGATTCCCCTCTTCCATCGTCGGAGAGAGCGCCGGCATGGTGATGTTGATCGGCATGGACCTACCCTCCCCTTACTTGTAGCAGACGGTCTTCACCGCCTGGACCACTTCGCCGACATTCGGCAGAGCGAGCTTTTCGAGGTTTGCCGCGTAAGGCATCGGAACGTCCTTGCCGGCGATCGTGAGGATCGGCGCATCGAGATAATCGAAGGCCTGCTGCATGACGCGGGTGGCGATTTCCGTGCCGACGGACGACTGCGGATAGCCTTCCTCGACGGTGACCAGACGGCCGGTCTTCTTGACCGATTCGATGACTGTCGGCAGATCCATCGGACGGATGGTGCGCAGGTCGATCAGTTCGACGTCGATGCCTTCCTTCTCCAGTTCTGCAACAGCCTTGACCGAATAGGTCATGCCGATGCCCCAGGAGACGATCGTGACGTCCTTGCCGGTCTTGTGGATGCGTGCCTTGCCGATCGGCAGGACGAAATCGTCGAGCTTCGGAACCTCGAAGGACTGGCCGTAGAGGATCTCGTTTTCGAGGAAGATGATCGGGTTCGGATCGCGGATCGCGGCCTTGAGCAGACCCTTGGCGTCGGCGGCCGTATAGGGCATGACGACCTTGAGGCCCGGGATCTGGCTGTACCAGGCGGCGTAATCCTGGCTGTGCTGGGCGGCGACGCGGGCAGCAGCCCCGTTCGGGCCACGGAAGACGATCGGGGCACCCATCTGGCCGCCGGACATATAGAGCGTCTTGGCGGCCGAGTTGATGATCTGGTCGATCGCCTGCATGGCGAAGTTGAAGGTCATGAACTCGATGATCGGACGAAGCCCTGCCATGGCAGCACCGACGCCAACGCCGGCAAAGCCGTGTTCGGTGATCGGGGTGTCGACGACGCGGCGTGGGCCGAATTCGGCCAGCAAGCCCTGCGTGATCTTGTAGGCGCCCTGATACTCGGCGACTTCTTCACCCATGATGAAGACGTCAGGGTTGGCGCGCATTTCTTCGGCCATGGCTTCGCGCAGGGCTTCACGCACCGTCATCGTCACCATTTCAGTGCCGGCCGGAATATCCGGATCGGCAGCCACATCGACCTTCGGCGCTGCCGGGACGGTGTTGTCGGCCTTGGAGGACGGCTCTTCCGCGGCTTCGCGTGCCTTGCCGCCGGTGGCGTCAGCGGTCGCAGCCGGTGTGTCGGCATCCTTCTTCGGCGCGACGGCCGCATCGGCGCTTTCGCCATCCTGAAGCAATACGGCGATTGCCGTGTTCACCTTGACGTTTTCGGTACCGGCGGCAATCAGGATCTTGCCGAGCACGCCTTCGTCCACGGCTTCGACTTCCATCGTCGCCTTGTCGGTTTCGATTTCAGCGATCACATCGCCGGACTTAACGGTGTCACCTTCCTGCTTGACCCACTTGGAGAGGGTACCCTCTTCCATGGTCGGAGACAGGGCGGGCATGAGGATTTCGATCGGCATGGGTTCCCTCCCCGATTACAGCAGGATGTCGGTGTAGAGCTCGGATGCATCCGGCTCCGGATCGGCCTGGGCGAAATCGGCCGAGTCAGCGACGATGTCGCGAACATCCTTGTCGATTGCCTTCAGCTCGTCCTCGGTCGCCCAGCCCTTTTCGAACAGACGCGCACGCACCTGTTCGATCGGATCATGCTCGGAGCGCATCTTCTGCACTTCGTCCTTCGAACGATACTTGGCCGGGTCCGACATGGAGTGACCACGATAACGGTAGGTCTGCATCTCAAGGATAACCGGGCCCTTGCCGGCGCGGCAATGTTCAACCGCTTGGTCGGCTGCCGCCTTCACCGCGCGCACGTCCATGCCATCGACCTGGATGCCCGGGATATTGAAGGACACGCCGCGCTGGGAGAAATCGGTCTGGGCCGAAGCGCGCGAAACGGATGTGCCCATGGCATAACGATTGTTCTCGATGATGTAGATCACCGGCAGGTTCCACAGGCGAGCCATGTTGAAGCTCTCGTAAACCTGGCCCTGGTTGGCAGCACCGTCGCCGAAATAGGCGAGCGAGACATTGTCATTGCCGCGATACTTGTTGGCGAAGGCGAGACCCGTGCCGAGCGACACCTGGGCGCCGACGATGCCATGACCGCCGTAGAAATTCTTTTCCTTGGAGAACATGTGCATGGAGCCGCCCTTGCCCTTGGACAAGCCGCCCCGACGCCCGGTCAGTTCCGCCATGACACCGCGGGCACTCATGCCGCAGGCCAGCATGTGGCCGTGATCGCGATAGCCAGTGATGACCTGATCACCCTCCTTCAGCGCCATCTGCATGCCGACGACGACTGCTTCCTGACCGATGTAAAGGTGACAGAAACCGCCGATGAAGCCCATGCCGTAGAGCTGGCCGGCCTTCTCCTCGAAGCGACGGATCAGCAGCATCTCGCGATAGGATGCGAGCTCCTGCGCCTTGTCGAATTCGGCGACGATACCGGTGGCGAGTTCTTTTTTGGCAGGCTTGGCCGAAAGCTTCCGACCGGTCGCAGTCGCGGGTTTGCGCAGCGCCATTCATCCCTCCCGTGGGTTATGGTGGTCTATTGTTGAAGCTAGAATAGGGAAGAAAGTCGGCATCCGCAATGCCAGAAATGCATAGGTCATATTCATGCCAAGAATATGATTCCAAAGCAAAAATCAGAATTAACCAGATCTCGGTTTATCAGAAATAGGTGTTGAAGATGACGATTTCATCCGGACGCGACATGTTGAGCTGATAGCGCGCCTTTTCGTCGATGATATCTTCGTCCAGCGAGCCATCGCTTAGGAGGCTCACTTCCTTTTCGAGCTGTGTACGCTGCTTGACCAGCTTGTCGAGTTCAGCGCTTCGGGCCGCCTGCAGGCGATCGAATTGCTGACCGGCCTTCAGGCCGTAGTCGCCATGGATCGAATGATAGCCGAAATAGGAGAGGAACGCGATGGTAATGGCAGGAAGGGCAAAACGACCATATTTCTTCTTCTTGTGATGCCTGGTCCACATACCGACAACTGCCTTGAAACGCATGACTTTCCGTCAAACTAGCGACTATGTCTTAACCGATCGTTGACCGCGATTGCCGTGCATGAAAAAGCCCGCGTCGGAGGTCCGACGCGGGCTGATCTTTTGTCCGGTCCGTCGCGATCAGCCGCGCAGGATGGAGGTCCCTGCATAGACCGCCTGGGGCCCAAGCTCTTCCTCGATGCGGATAAGCTGGTTGTACTTCGCGGTGCGGTCGGAACGGGCGAGCGAGCCGGTCTTGATCTGACCGCAGTTGGTGGCAACCGCGAGATCGGCAATCGTCGAGTCTTCCGTTTCGCCCGAGCGGTGCGACATCACGGCCGTATACGCGGCGCGGTGTGCGGTCGAGACGGCATCAAGGGTTTCCGACAGAGAACCGATCTGGTTGACCTTGACGAGGATGGAGTTGGCCACACCCATCTTGATGCCGTCGCGCAGACGGGCGGAGTTGGTGACGAAGAGATCGTCACCAACCAGCTGGATCTTCTTGCCGATCTTGTCGGTCAGCGACTTCCAGCCGTCCCAGTCGTCTTCCGCCATGCCGTCTTCGATCGAGAAGATCGGGTACTTACCAGCAAGCTCGGCAAGGTATTCGGCCATGGCTTCCGGCTCAAGCGTGCGGCCTTCGCCTTCGAGAACGTATTTGCCGTCCTTGAAGAATTCGGTCGAGGCGCAATCGAGGGCGATATGCATGTCTTCGCCCGGACGGTAGCCAGCCTTCTCGATCGACTTCATGATGAAGTCGAGGGCGGCCGGAGCGGAAGCGAGACCCGGCGCAAAGCCACCTTCGTCGCCGACATTGGTGTTGTGGCCGTCGGCGGCGAGCTGCTTCTTCAGCGTGTGGAAGACTTCCGAGCCCATGCGAACGGCGTCGCGGATGGTTTCGGCGCCGACCGGCACGATCATGAATTCCTGGAAGTCGATCGGGTTGTCGGCATGAGCGCCGCCATTGATGATGTTCATCATCGGGACGGGCAGAACATGGGCGTTCGGACCGCCGACGTAACGGTAGAGCGGCAGGCCTGCCGACTGGGCCGCAGCCTTGGCGACAGCGAGCGAGACGCCGAGGATCGCGTTGGCGCCGAGGCGGGCTTTGTTCGGCGTGCCGTCCAGCTGGATCATCAGGTTATCGATCTGGATCTGGTTTTCCGCTTCGTGACCACCGATCGCATCGTAGATTTCACCGTTCACGGCTTCGACAGCCTTTTCGACACCCTTGCCGAGATAGCGCGAGCCGCCATCGCGCAGTTCGACGGCTTCATGCGCTCCTGTCGAGGCGCCCGAGGGAACAGCCGCGCGGCCAAAACTGCCGTCTTCGAGATAGACGTCGACCTCGACGGTCGGGTTGCCGCGGCTATCGAGAATCTCGCGGCCGATGATGTCGGTGATGGCGGTCATGTTCGCTCCCTGGTGACGGAAATTGGACAAGGCTCGAAAGGCGGTCACCGGGCATGAAGCCTCTGGACCCGCCTGTGAGTCATCCTCTCTTATCCGATGATCGGGAAAATACAATGACGGATCGGGCGCGTCGTAAAGGAAATCTAATCGATTTAAACAAGGGTCGCCGGCACTTCGTCGCGTTCAACCGATTGAAGCGCCGGCAAACCCGGTTAGACGGCCTTTGCGATGGTGTCGAAGGCTATCAGTTTTTCGAGCAAGGGGCGCATGTTGTCGATCTGGACCATGTTTGGACCGTCCGAGGGCGCATTGTCCGGGTCCTGATGAGTCTCGATGAAGAGGCCGCCAACACCGACAGCGACGGCTGCACGGGCGAGCGTCTCGACGAATTCGCGCTGACCGCCCGAGGAGCCACCCTGCCCGCCCGGCTGCTGCACCGAATGGGTGGCGTCAAAGACGACAGGCGCGCCCATGGCCGCCATGATCGGCAGCGAACGCATATCGGAGACGAGCGTGTTGTAACCGAAGGAGGCGCCCCGTTCGCAGAGAAGGACGTTCGGATTGCCGCTGGCGTTCAGCTTGTTCAGCACGTTTTTCATGTCCCAAGGGGCGAGGAACTGGCCCTTCTTGACATTGACCACGCGCCCAGTCCTGGCCGCGGCGACCAGAAGATCGGTCTGCCGGCAGAGGAAGGCCGGGATCTGCAACACGTCGACGGTCGGGGCGACGGCTGCGCACTGTTCCTCGGTATGGATGTCTGTCAGGACCGGAATGCCGTATTCCTTCTTGATATCGGCAAAGACCTCCATCGCCTTTTCCAGCCCGATGCCACGTTCGGCCGAGAGCGAAGTGCGGTTCGCCTTGTCGAAGGAGGACTTGTAGACCAGCCCGAGACCCAGTTCGCGGCAGAGTTTGACAAGGCGACCGGCAATCATGAAGGCGTGGTCGCGGCTTTCCATCTGGCAAGGGCCGGCGATGAGCGCGAAACGGCCCTTCTGCGAGAACACGGCCTTGCCCTGGCCTTCACCGACGATGACTTCCGAATTGGTAGAAACGGTCATTTCGACTCCTCAAAGGCGTAGGCGACGCCCTGCCCTGGCTGCGGCGCCACGATCAGTCGGGCGCCGATGGTTTGATATGCGATGCCATTAGCAGCGAGGCAACGTGCTGTCACGCCGAGATCACGGCTCCCGAGCACGACCGCAGCCCCCAGCATGCCGCGCTCCGCTTGCGGAGCCGCAAGCCCATAATGGGCAGACAACCCTTCAGGCGTGAGGACGTCCACCGTGGCATTGGCTGTTTTCATCGACAGGCCGAAAGAATGGGCGGTGATGTCGCGCTGATCGAGTACCGCTTCCAGAAGATACTGGAAGTCGCTGGGGTTGTGTTCAGAGAGCACGATGCGAGTGAGGCCGATTGCGGCATTGGCGTGGACCTGCAATGTCCCGCGATCTACGGGCAGAGGGTTTACGCGCTCACAGGAAAAGGCGAAGAAATCCGGCGACCTCAGATCTGCGGCGAAGGCCAGCTTGAACGCCGCTTCCGCCGCGCGCCCATCCGGGAAGCGGAACTGGCGCGAAAACCCCAACATCTCACCGCCGGACAGACCTTCTGCAACGAAACGGGCATGGTCCGCTCCGGCATCTGACGTTTTCACGACGATGGCCGACTGGCCTTCGCCGCGACGAAACTGATAGGCCAGATGGCGGGCGACGAACACGTTGCCGGTGCGAGCAGCCTCCAGGCAATCCTCACGGCTTCCGACGGCCAGCGGCTCCAGATAGGTGTCGTCAGCGAAAAAGACACAGGCATTCCGGGTGCCAAAAGGGTGCGTGGCATCTGCAGCCACGGTAAAGCCGAGTCGGGTCAGGCGCTCGCGGGCGGTGTCGAGATCGGCGACCGGCAGCACGAGATGATCAACGGCACGGGGAGATTGGGAGACATGGGACATGAATGACGCTCTCTTCTCACATGCAGTTAAGGCTGGTCAGACTGTTTTGTAAGGGCCTCGATCGACTGCCGGAGTGCGTCGATCTCGGCCCGCGTCTCACGCAGCTCCTTCAGCACCTGCTCGTCGATCTTGTGATGCAGCGCCAGAACCTCGATCTCCGCCTTGAGATTGATCTCGTAGTCCTTCGCCGCCATGAAACGGTCCCGTTCGGCCTGGCGGTTCTGGCTCATCATGATGATCGGTGCCTGTATGGCCGCTATCATCGAGAGGATGAGGTTCAGGAAGATGAAAGGATAGGCGTCAATAGGGCGAGTCGACAGAATCACCGTATTGAGGACAACCCAAGCGACCAAAAAGAGCATGAACCCGATGATGAAGCTCCAGGAGCCGCCGACGCGGGCAATCCCATCCGCCAGACGCTGACCGAAGCTCGAACCGGCCAGGAAATCCTCGCCGGCATTGGTCGAGACCGTGCGTCGCTCCCGCGCTTTCTTCAGAACCTTTTTCTCTGCCGACGAAAGTTCATCAACCTGCTTGCCGAGCAAGGTCTTTTCCAAATCTTTCAGCATGTTGAACGTCTCACTGGTTCTTCTCGGGGGATCGAAAGCGTAGCGCCCGTTGGAAGGCAAACACATGGACAACGCGCTTCATGGCTTTCTCACGACACGGACGAAGAGGGCTATCGCATTTTCGCGTGGGTTGTTCACGGAAATTTATCCACTTGCGGAACACAAATGGAACATATAGTGTCTGTTCTGGATTTGTTTCACCAATTGGGGCTCTACCTATGCTGACGCGCAAGCAACAGGAACTGCTTCTCTTCATTCACGAGCGGATGAAAGAGTCGGGCGTGCCGCCTTCGTTCGACGAGATGAAGGATGCGCTCGATCTCGCTTCGAAGTCGGGCATCCATCGCCTGATCACCGCCCTTGAGGAGCGAGGCTTCATCCGCCGCCTGCCCAACAGAGCGCGCGCGCTCGAAGTCATCAAGCTGCCGGAAGCCTATACACCGAGCCTGCAGCCACGCCGTGGCTTTGCACCGAGCGTCATCGAAGGCAGCCTGGGCAAAGCACCGCCGCCGCCCCCTGCCCGCACGCCGCCAGCAGAGCAGACCTCTTCAGTGAGCGTTCCGGTGATGGGTCGCATTGCAGCCGGTGTGCCGATCTCGGCGATCCAGAACAATACCCATGATATCACCGTGCCAGCCGAGATGATCGGCTCGGGCGAGCATTACGCGCTGGAGGTCAAGGGCGATTCGATGATCGATGCCGGCATCCTCGACGGCGATACGGTGATCATCCGCAATGCCTCGAATGCCAATCCCGGCGACATCATCGTGGCACTCGTCGACGACGAAGAAGCCACGCTCAAGCGCTTTCGCCGGCGTGGCGCCTCGATCGCACTTGAGGCCGCCAATCCGGCCTATGAAACGCGCATCTTCCCGCCGGACCGTGTCAAGATCCAGGGCAAACTGGTGGGCCTGATCCGCCGTTATCACTGAAAGTGGAGATGGCCGTCGCTTGACGGCTCCACGGCCTTCAGTTCGAGGGCTTGCGGCGGTGCGGGGATTTCTGTTTCGTGCTGGCTCTCCGTCACACCCGTTCGCCAGTCGTATAGTCGGTGCATGGTCCAGGGGCGAGGCTGTCCGGCGAAGGCGGCGGTGACATTGATCTGGTTCTCGCCGGGTTCTCCGAGTCGGAGTTCCATGGCGCCGGAGCTTCGCAGTGTCGTTTCGCTGATGAAACGCGCGCCCGAGCGGCAGCCTTTCATGCGGCTGCGGGCCGCAAGGATCACAATGTCGGCGAGGTCGCAGGCAAAACCTGCGAGATCGGCGCGATCAAGGGTCACCACCTTCCAGCTGCCGGATATCATGGTGGCACAGGCGCCACGGATACAGGTAAAGGCGTCAGACTTTGCTGCTCCTATCAGTTCCGTGAGAGTTTGCCGGGCCTGCTGGCTTGTCTGCTGATCCCAGCTCTTGCCGTTTTTCCAGTCTGCCGGTGGCGGCAAGACGGGCGATTTCAACTGGATTGGCGGCTGGTTGCGGGTGAGAGCGAGCGCCGGTTGCCATTGATCAAAGAGAAATGCCGGCGGTCGGCTTCGGTTTGTGGCGAGGACTGTCACCTCGCCCTCCCCCTTTCCCTTCGGCCAGAAGCCGACCAGACGGCCGTCTTCGCTGATGAAGAGATCCGCGGGCGTGTCAGGCGGGCGGACAGTTGCAGCGGCGAGTGTGATCGCCAGCAGCAGAGTGCCGGCGTGGCGCAGCCAGGTATGGAGCAGCGTCATGAGCAGGAGCGCGATCACGATCAGGATTGGAAACCAGTCAGGCTGTCGCGCGACAAGCACCCCGTCCCCCCAGCCGGCGACCGTATGGGCTACCACGAGGACCAGATCCAACCCCAGGCCCATGATCCAGAAGAACGGCGCATCAATGCCGAACGGCATGAGCAGCATGGCAATGAAGCCTGCCGGCATAACGACGACCGAGATTAGCGGCATGGCCGCAAGATTGGCTTCGAGACCATGGGTCGACAGGCGGTGAAAATGGGTAACGGCGAAGATCGCCGTCGAGAGCCCGCCGATCAGCGAGGTCGCTAACGTGCCCCCGATGAACTTGACGATGAAGCTGGCAAGTTTGGCAACAGGAGACTTCGGAGCGGGCCAGATCGAGCGTGGCCGGGCTCTCCAGCCGGAATAGCCGGCGATCAGTGCCGCCGTCGCGGCAAAGGACATCTGGAAACTCGGCCCCATCACCGCCGATGGCTGTGCAATGAGGATCAGGGTCGCTGCCACGGCGAGATTGCGTAGGCTGATCGCCGGCCGGTCGATGAGAACGGCCATCAGCATGACTGCTGTCATCAGGTAAGCCCGAAGCGCGGACACCTGATAGCCGGAAATGAGGACGTAAGCGGTCGCCGCAAGCAAGGCACCAGCGGCAGCGACTTTCTTGATCGGATAGCGTTGCGCCACCGTGGGCATCAGGCAGAGCAAGCCGCGCAACCCGACGAAGAAGATCCCGGCGGCGAGCGCCATATTCAGGCCGGATATCGCGGTGATGTGCGCCAGCCCCGACAATCGCAAGGCGTCTGTCGCTTCCTTCGACATCGACCGACGCTCGCCCGTGATGATCGAGGCGGCAAATGCCCCCGTATCGCCGGGCAAGACTGCGTGAATACGATCGGAAATCCGATCCCGCAGTGAGAATAGCGCCTGGTCGAGCCTCATCCAGAAGCCGCCGTCGGTGAGAGATGCGGCCACTGCCGGCTGAGGCGCACCTATGAAAAATCCGACCGCGCCGATGCCGGCAAAGTAGCTTTGAAAGGCGAAGTCGTTCAGGCCCGGCAAGGCAGGGCCCGATGGCGGAGAAAGCCGCGCCCGACCGGTCAAGGCGTCTCCGATCTTCAAGGGCTGGTGCCGGCTACGGGCCAGCAACGAAACCCGCTCCGGCGGACGCCTGAGGATCGGGTCCTCTGTCTGGAGAAGTCTGACGACGTAGCGCCACTCTCCGCTTGCTCCCGCCTCGCGGCGCTCCACCACGCCTGTTACCTTGGCCAGGACAGGACTGTCGAGGATGGTGGTGGAGGCGCGCCATGTTTCAGTCGCTGCGAGAGCCATGCCGGCGAGAACCAGTAAGCCGGCCACAGAGACAAAGCGACGCACGGTTCCTGCCAGGCTCATCACAACTGCCAGCAAGGCTATCGATGACAGGACGATGAGCACCGACGCTGCGGGCGGAACCGGCAGGCTGAACCAGAAGACGGCGCCGAGTCCGAGACAGACAGGTACGAAAAGGAACACATGCCCTTGCTCGATTTCGCGGGAGACAGCCTTTGCCGTCGCGCCTGGCAATCGGCTGATCTGGTCAACCGCTCGCGCGAGCGTTCCACCCGTCGGTCGGGTCGAGGGCGGCAAGGTTTGGCGGGCATGCCACAGGTCTGGCCACGCTTGACCAGAGGCAGGAATCGGTGACGCCTCCCCTTTCAGATCAAGCTTGCCTTCCAGCAGATCCACCACGTGGCCCAACCCCGCAGAGGCGGCGACAAACGCCGTCGAAGACGACAGTAATCCATTCGCGGGAGACAATCAAAGCGTGTGAATTCGCGACGCAGGAGCCGACCTGCTTGCATTGAATCGATTAGAACCGTTCGGTTCGATCGTCGCTGTTTTCGCAACGCACAATTTGCCCTTTGGATAGCTTGGCATTAACTTCCGTATCATATAGCTACATCAACACGCTTCACCGATGGCGGCTTTTTGGAGACGCCTTCCCGCCAATTCCGGAGGATTAGCATGACGGACAAAAGCGCTTCTTTGAAACTCGGGGACAAGACGGTCGAATTGAGCGTCAAGGGCGGCACGATCGGCCCTGACGTTGTCGACATCGCTGCCCTTTACAAGCACACCGGCGCCTTTACCTATGACCCGGGCTTCACCTCCACCGCGTCCTGCGAGTCCAAGATCACCTATATCGACGGCGACGAAGGCATTCTGCTGCATCGCGGCTATCCGATCGAACAACTCGCCGACAAGGGCGACTTCCTGGAAGTCTGCTACCTGCTGCTTTACGGCGAACTGCCGACGCCGGCACAGAAGAAGGACTTCGACTACCGCGTCACGCACCACACCATGGTGCACGAGCAAATGAGCAAGTTCTTCTCCGGCTACCGCCGCGACGCCCATCCGATGGCCGTCATGGTTGGTACGGTCGGCGCGCTCTCCGCTTTCTATCACGACTCCACCGACATCACGGATCCGCATCAGCGCATGGTCGCGTCGCTGCGGATGATCGCAAAGATGCCGACGATCGCTGCGATGGCCTACAAGTACCATGTCGGCCAGCCCTTCGTGTATCCGAAGAACGATCTCGATTACGCGTCGAACTTCCTGCGCATGTGCTTTGCCGTGCCGTGCGAAGAGTACAAGGTGAACCCGGTTCTGGCCCGCGCCATGGACCGCATCTTCATTCTGCATGCCGATCACGAGCAGAACGCCTCGACATCGACTGTCCGTCTTGCCGGCTCCTCGGGCGCCAACCCGTTCGCCTGCATCGCGGCTGGCATCGCCTGCCTCTGGGGCCCCGCCCATGGTGGTGCTAACGAAGCAGCGCTCAACATGCTGATGGAAATCGGCTCGGTCGACCGCATTCCCGAATACATCGCCAAGGCCAAGGACAAGAACGACCCGTTCCGCCTGATGGGCTTCGGTCACCGGGTCTACAAGAACTACGATCCGCGCGCCAAGATCATGCAGAAGACCATGTACGAGGTCCTCGAAGCGACCGGCCACGGCGACGACCCGCTCATGAAGGTGGCACTCGAGCTCGAAAAGATCGCGCTCAACGACCCCTACTTCATCGAGAAGAAGCTCTATCCGAATGTCGACTTCTATTCGGGTATCACGTTGCGCGCGCTCGGCTTCCCGACGACCATGTTCACCGTTCTTTTCGCGCTGGCCCGCACCGTCGGCTGGATCGCGCAGTGGAACGAAATGATCGAAGATCCGCAGCAGCGCATCGGCCGGCCGCGCCAGCTCTACACCGGCGCCCCGAAGCGCGACTACAAGCCGATCACCGATCGCTGATCGAAGAGCGTCTCCTGACACATCAAGGGCCGGCACACCGCCGGCCTTTTTTTGTGCGCGGTTTTAGGTGGACGCGGCCGGTCCATCGCGGAGGATCGCCTCCCTGCCTCCGCCAGAATGCCTGAAATCTCGCTCTTCGGGCATGTGCTCTTCATCACTTTGCCGTGCCATCGGGGGCGAAAGCGCTTCGCGCCTCTTTTCGGCCCGATACGCCTTCAATTCCATCGATCTTTGATTTAAGGAAGTCCACCCGCTTCGCCCGAGGCGAAGATCAGTCAAGAGGTTCATGCGTCCCGATGCTCGTCATTTTGAGAAAAGTTTCCCAAACCCTGTTCGCCAAGATCCTGCTGCTGCTTCTGGTGGCGTCGTTCGGCGTGTGGGGCGTTTCGGCTTCGCTGTTCACCAGCAATTCCGATACGGTGGTGGCCGTGGGCGATCAGACGGTCTCGACGCAGGACTTCGCGTTCGCCTATCAGCGTCAGGTGGCCGATCTCAGCAGGCGCTTCGGGACCCAGCTGACCACCGAGCAGGCCAAAGCCTTCGGGGTCGAATCCCAGGTATTCTCCCAGCTCGCGGCAGGGGCTGCTCTCGACCAGCTCGCCGTTGACATGAATCTCGGCCTTTCGCAGGATCGTCTGGCGCAGTTGATTGCCGATGACCCGGCGTTCAAGAACTCGGCCGGCAATTTCGACCGGGCACTGTTTACGTCTCGTTTGCGCAATTCGGGGCTGCGCGAGAACGACTACATCAACGAACGTTCAAAGGTCGCCATCCGCAGCCAGATCGTCGATGCGACGGCTGACGGTTTCGTCGCGCCGAAGGTGCTGGTCGATGCGATCAAGGACTATCGCTACGAAAACCGCGACATCAATTACCTGCTGCTGACCAATGCCAATATCGATCCGATCAAGGCGCCAGACGATGCAACGCTGCAGGCCTGGTTCGATACGACGAAGTCGCGTTACCGGGCGCCTGAGTTCCGCAGCTTCACCTATGTGAAACTGGAACCGGCCGATATCGCGGACAAGTCTGCCGTCACCGAAGACCAGATCAAGGCCGATTACGAGCGTCGCAAGGCGACTTACGAGATCGCCGGCACGCGCACTATCGAGCAGCTTTCGTTCGAAACCCGCGAGCTGGCTGACGCTGCCGCTGCGGAACTCGCCAAGGGGACGAGTTTCGATCAGCTGGTGACCGACCAGGGCAAGACTGCGAGCGATGTTCTGCTCGGCGACTTCTCCAAGGACCGGCTCCCGGATGTCACACTGGCGGATGCGGCCTTTGCAGTTACGGCTGAGGGCGGCACGACGCCGGTGGTCGAAGGCGCGCTTGGCCCGGTCATTCTGCGCATCACCAACATCAAGGAAGGCCGCACCCGGAGCCTGGACGAAGTCCGGGAAGAGATTAGGGAGGCGCTTGCCGAATCGGCCGCCGTCGCCGACATCACGACCGTTCACGACCAGTTCGAAGATCTGCGCGCCGGCGGCTCGTCGCTCAAGGAAGCCGCCGACCAGCTGAAGCTGAAGAGTGCGATGGTGACCGATATCGACCGCCGCGGGCTCGACATGCGCGAAACCGAAGTGGCGGGCATTCCGGAGCGTGACGCGCTGCTGGCCGAGGTTTTCCGCACCGACATCGGCGTCGAAGCGCTTCCCGTCAATCTCGGCAATAACGGTTACATCTGGTTCGACGTGACGGACATCAAGGCGGAACGCGATCGTGAACTGGCGGAAGTGCGTGAAAAGGCTGTTGCTGACTGGACGGCAGAGCAGCAGCGGATTGCATTGGGCGCCAAGGCTGAGAGCCTGCGCAAGCGCGTCGCTGATGGCGGCAAGCTGGAAGACATCGCAAGCGAACTCGGCCTTGCCGTCGAAAGCAAGGCCGGCATCAGCCGCCGTATGGAAGATGCAGTCCTTGGTGCCGCAGCCATAACCGCCGCCTTTAGCGGTCCCGAAGGAACGGTCACGACCGCATCGGGCGGCGACCCGGCAACCCAGATCCTGCTGAGCGTTACCGCAGTCCGCGATCAGGCAGCCGGCGGCGTACTGAGCAACGAGGACGAGCAGATCGTCTCGATGGCCAATGCGGCCGGCGACGACATCCTCGACCAGATGGTCAGCCAGTTGCAGGCGCAATACGGCGTGACGTTCAATCAGGCGCTGGCCCAGCAGGCCATCGTTCGCTAACGCCGACGTCAGGGGGAGCACGTCCATGTCCGGGTTGAAACCCTTCATCGCGAAGATCGCGAGCCGCCAGCCTCTGACCCGTCAGGAGGCCAGCGATGCGTTCGAGATCCTGATGTCCGGCGAAGCCAGCATGGCACAGGTTGGCGGCTTCCTGATGGGCCTGCGCGTGCGTGGCGAAACCGTCGACGAAATCGCCGGAGCCGTTTCGATCATGCGCCAGAAGATGGTCGTGGTCGACGCGCCCGAGGATGCCATCGACATTGTCGGGACCGGCGGCGACGGAACCAATACCTATAACATCTCGACGCTTGCCGCGATCATCGTGGCCGGTGCCGGGGTGCCGGTTGCCAAGCACGGCAACCGGGCGCTGAGCTCCAAATCCGGTACGGCCGATGCGCTGTCCCAGCTCGGGGTGAAGCTCGATATCGATCCCCAGACCATTTCCCGCTGCATACGCGAGGCCGGGATCGGCTTCATGTTCGCTCAGTTGCACCATCCGGCCATGCGCCATGTCGGTTCGGCACGTGTCGAACTTGGTGCCCGGACGATCTTCAACATTGTTGGCCCGCTTTCGAGCCCTGCGCGCGTCAAGAAACAGCTCTTCGGGGTCTATTCGCCCGAATGGCTGGTGCCGGGCGCGGAGGCTCTTCGCGATCTCGGTCTGACAAGCGCCTGGGTCGTGCACGGGAACGGCCTTGATGAGCTGACGAATACGGGGCCGTCCCTGGTCGCTGCGCTGAAAGATGGTGAGATCTCGACCTTCGAACTGACGCCGTCGGATTTCGGCGTCGAAACTGTAACGCTTGATGCCATTCGCGGCGGAGATGGCGCCGTGAATGCTGCGGCTCTCCGCGACGTGCTCGGCGGCGCGAAGACGGCCTATCGGGATGTGGCGCTCTGCAATGCCGCAGCCTCTTTGATCGTTGCCGGCAAGGCGAAGGATGTGACCGAAGGCATGCACCTCGCCAGCCAGTCGCTGGACAGCGGCAGTGCTGCCCGGGCGCTGGAGAAGCTGATCGCCATTTCCAATTCCGCCACTCAGGACTAAGCTTGCCATCATGACCGACATCCTGAAGCGCATCGAAACCTACAAGCGGGAAGAAATTGCAGCAGCCAAGGCCGCCGTCTCGTTGTCTGAACTCAAGGACCGCATCGCCGCCGAGGAGGCGCCGCGCGGTTTTCATCGTTCCCTGATCGAGGCGCGGGACGAAGGCCGCTTCGGGCTGATCGCCGAGATCAAGAAGGCGAGCCCCTCCAAGGGTCTCATCCGTCCCGATTTCGATCCGCCGGCACTTGCGGCCGCCTATGAAGCCGGAGGTGCTGCCTGCCTCTCCGTGCTGACGGACACGCCGAGCTTCCAAGGCGCGCCAGACTTCCTGACGGCGGCCCGCAAGGCCTGTTCGCTTCCGGCCTTGCGCAAGGACTTCATGTTCGACGCCTATCAGGTCTATGAGGCGCGCGCCTGGGGTGGTGATTGCATCCTGTTGATCATGGCCTCGCTGTCTGACGGAGAAGCCGCCGATCTGGAAGCTGTCGCATTCGAACTGGGCATGGATGTGCTGATCGAGGTGCATGACGCGGAGGAGATGGAGCGGGCTCTGAAACTCAAGTCACCGCTTGTCGGCATCAATAACCGCAATTTGCGCACCTTCGAGGTCAGCCTCAGCGTCAGCGAGGAATTGGCGGCCATGGTGCCTGCGGACAGGCTGCTTGTCGGCGAAAGCGGCATTTTCACCTTCGAAGACTGCCAGCGGCTTGAGACATCCGGGATCACGACCTTCCTCGTGGGCGAAAGCCTCATGCGCCAGGACGATGTCTCGGCTGCAACCCGCATGCTGTTGACCGGCAAGTCCGGCGCGCTGGCGGCGGAATGACCGCCGCATCCCCAGGCCTCACGCATATCGGCGCCTCCGGCGAGGCGCATATGGTCGATGTCTCGGGCAAGGACGACACGGTGCGGGTGGCCGTCGCCGAAGGCTTCGTGAAGATGAAGCCGGAGACGCTGACGACGATCCTTGAGGGTAACGCCAAGAAGGGCGACGTGATCGGGACAGCGCGGATCGCCGGGATCATGGCGGCAAAGCAGACGGCCAGCCTCATTCCACTCTGCCATCCGCTGATGCTGTCGAAGGTTACCGTCGACATCACCGAAGATCCAGAACTTCCCGGTCTTCGTGTCGAGGCGACCGTCAAGCTCACCGGCAGGACAGGCGTCGAGATGGAGGCACTGACTGCCGTCTCTGTCACCTGTCTCACCATCTACGACATGGCGAAAGCCGTCGACAAGACGATGGAAATCGGCGGCATCCGCGTGTTGGAAAAAAGCGGCGGCAAGTCCGGTGACTTCCGCCATCCGGAGCGGGGCTGATGTCGCTTCTGCCGGTTGAAGATGCACTGGCGCGGCTTCTCGGCGGAGCGCTTCCGATTGCCGAGGCGGAAGAGGTGCTGCTCCACGATGCGAACGGGCGGGTTCTCGCCGCTGACCTCGCTGCGCGGCTGACCCAGCCACCTTTCAACGCCTCGGCGATGGATGGCTATGCGCTTCGCGCAGAGGACGCCGCAGAGGTTGGAGCGGTACTGACGGTGATCGGCGAGTCGGCAGCCGGGCATGCCTTTGCGGGAAACGTCGGCATGGGCGAGGCGGTACGTATCTTCACCGGCGCGCCCGTGCCGGAGGGTTCAGACAGCGTCCTCCTGCAGGAAGACGCCGAGAAGCTTGACGATGTGCGTATCCGGACCACCTTCCCTGTCACGCATGGTCGCCACATTCGCCCGAGAGGACAGGACTTCGCCGAAGGCGATGTTTCACTTTCCGCTGGCACCCGTCTCGACTTCAGCCATCTGACACTGGCTGCGGCGATGAACCATAGTCGCCTCACCGTCTTCCGCCGTCCGCGCATCGCGATCCTCGCCACCGGCGACGAACTGGTTTCACCGGGTACTGTGCCAGGCCCGAGCCAGATCATCGGTTCCAACACCTTCGGGATTGCCGCACTCGCAAGAGACAACGGCGCTGATGTCATCGATCTCGGCATCGTGCCCGATGACCGCCCGACGCTGCTTTCAACTGTCGAAGGCGCGCGGGGCAGCGGTGCGGACGTTTTGGTGACGTTAGGGGGCGCATCCGTCGGCGACCACGATCTCGTTCAGTCGACGTTGATCTCCGCCGGCATGGAACTCGATTTCTGGCGGATTGCCATGCGACCGGGAAAGCCGCTGATGGTCGGCAAACTTGGCGACATGCAGGTGCTGGGACTTCCCGGGAACCCGATCTCCAGCCTCGTATGCGGGCTGCTCTTCCTGGAGCCGCTGCTGTGCCGTCTCGGTCATCGCTCGCCGCCTGATCGCATGCGGCAGGCGCGACTGACGGCGGGGTTGGCCGCCAATGACAAGCGGCAGGATTATGTTCGCGCCAGCCTGACCTTTGGGACTGACGGAGCGCTCCAGGTCACGAGCTTCGGCAAACAGGATTCGTCAATGATGCGGATCTTTTCTCAGTCCGACTGCCTGATCGTTCGGCCTCCAAACGCTCCTGAAGTCGATGCCGGAGACCTCGTGCCGGTCATGCTGCTGCGGCCTTGATCTGGCCATCGCTCCGACCTTCACAAACCCACCAGCAGAGACCAAACGAAAAGACCCGGCACATGGCCGGGTCCTTGTTTCGATCGTCAGGCTGATCTCTCACACCAGACGCGTCTGCTCCAGGGCTGCCCCGATGAAGCTTGCAAACAGCGGGTGCGGATCGAGCGGGCGCGACTTCAGTTCCGGATGGTACTGAACGCCGATGAACCACGGATGGTCGGGGTATTCGACCGTTTCCGGCAGCAGACCGTCGGGCGACATGCCCGAGAAGACCAGACCGCAGGATTCGAGGCGATCCTTGTAGTCGACGTTTACTTCGTAGCGGTGACGGTGACGCTCAGAGATGTCTGTGGAGCCGTAAATCTCGGAGATCTTCGTGCCCTTCTTGAGGGCCGCCTTGTACGCGCCAAGACGCATGGTGCCGCCGAGATCGCCGACCGCCGAACGCTTTTCGAGTTCGTTGCCCTTCATCCACTCAGTCATCAGGCCAACGACGGGTTCTTCGGTCTTACCGAATTCGGTCGAGGAAGCCTTGTCGATGCCGGCAAGATGACGCGCCGCTTCGACGACCGCCATCTGCATGCCGAAGCAGATGCCGAAGTAAGGCACCTTGCGTTCGCGGGCGAACTGGGCCGCCAGGATCTTGCCCTCGGAGCCACGCTCGCCGAAACCGCCGGGGACGAGGATACCGTTGACCTTTTCAAGCCACGGGGCCGGATCTTCCTTTTCGAAGATTTCCGACTCGATCCATTCGAGCTTGACCTTCACGCGGTTGGCGATGCCACCGTGGTAAAGGGCTTCGATGAGCGACTTGTAGGCATCCTTGAGGCCGGTGTACTTGCCGACGATCGCGATCGTGACTTCGCCTTCCGGCGTATGGATGCGGTTGCAGACCTCTTCCCAGGCGTCGAGACGCGGCTTGGGGGCCGGTTCGATACCGAAGGCGGCCAGAACCTCGTTGTCGAGGCCTTCCTTGTGATAGGCCATCGGCACGTCATAGATGTTGGCAACGTCGAGCGCCTGGATCACGGCGCTTTCGCGCACGTTGCAGAACAGGGAGAGCTTGCGGCGCTCGGCCTGCGGGATCTCACGATCCGCGCGGACGAGCAGAATGTCGGGATGAATACCGAGCGCCTGCAGTTCCTTGACGGAATGCTGCGTCGGCTTGGTCTTCAGTTCGCCGGCTGCCGGGATGTAAGGCATCAGGGTCAGGTGGACATAGACGGCGGTGCCGCGCGGCAGGTCGTTACCGAGCTGACGGATCGCTTCCATGAAGGGCATGGCTTCGATGTCGCCGACGGTGCCGCCGATCTCGCAGATGACGAAATCGTACTCGTCATTGCCCTCGATGACGAAATCCTTGATCTCGTTCGTGACGTGCGGAATGACCTGGACGGTTGCGCCGAGATAGTCGCCGCGGCGTTCCTTGTCGATGATGTTCTTGTAAATGCGGCCGGTGGTGATGTTGTCGGTCTTGGTGGCCGAGCGCCCGGTAAAACGCTCATAGTGGCCGAGGTCGAGGTCGGTTTCGGCACCGTCATCGGTGACGAAGACTTCGCCGTGCTGAGTCGGGCTCATGGTGCCCGGGTCAACGTTGAGATAGGGGTCCAGCTTGCGCAGACGCACGCGGTAACCCCGTGCCTGCAACAATGCTCCGAGTGCCGCGGCCGCAATTCCTTTACCGAGAGAGGAAACCACGCCGCCAGTGATGAATACATATCGCGCCATGGGCTTCACCGGATACCGTTTCAGATTCGATTCCGCCAGCCCAAAATGGCGTCACGCACAATTTTCATGGGCGGCGGCGGAATGCAGACAAAAGAAAACCGGCGGACCCTGGAGCCCGCCGGAGCGATGAGATGCGGTCCGATCAGTTGTTCGGAACAGCGTTCGGATCTGCAGGGGCCGGTGCCGGCGCAGCAGGCGTCGTCGTCGCCGGAGCCTGGGTCGCAGGTGCAGCAGCACCCGGAAGCTGGTCGAGAACGCTGCCACCGCCCTGGGTCGTACCATTGGCGGCCGGGATCCGATCAAGGATATCGGTCGGCTTTGATTCGTAGCGGGCGAGGATGCCGAGTGCCAGCGAGATGGCAAAGAAGAGGGTTGCCAGGATCGCCGTCGTGCGGGTCAGGGCATTGGCCGTGCCGCGAGCCGACATGAAGCCGGAACCGCCACCGATACCGAGACCGCCGCCTTCCGAGCGCTGGATGAGGACGACGCCGATCAGGGCGACGACGACCATGAGGTAGATAACGAGCAATACGGTCTGCATGGAATGTCCATCCTGCCCGAGACGGGCAAAATCAATGAGGTTGGCGGGTCTTTACATGAGAGAAGCGGGCTTTGAAAGCCCCTTCCACGCTTTTCAACCTTTCGGCC
Source organism: Rhizobium sp. Root274 (assembly GCF_001429245.1). Classification (GTDB taxonomy): domain Bacteria; phylum Pseudomonadota; class Alphaproteobacteria; order Rhizobiales; family Rhizobiaceae; genus Allorhizobium. The sequence goes on along the minus strand of NZ_LMJE01000009.1, from coordinate 254,291 downwards.
TCAGGCGGTGAGTTCCTCATAGACACGGTATATGGCGAGGAAGTCCGATGCCTTCAAGCTCGCACCGCCGATGAGGGCACCATCGACATTCTCGACAGCCATCAGTTCGCGCGCGTTGGAAGGCTTCACGGAGCCACCATACAGCAGGCGCATCGCCTTGCCCTCGGTACCAAAGCGCTTCACCAACTCGCCCCGCATGAAAGCATGGGCTTCGGCCACATCGGCCGTTGTCGGGGTCAGGCCCGTTCCAATTGCCCAAACGGGTTCATAGGCGATGACCGTACGCTCGGCCTTCGCGCCATCCGGAACCGAGCCGGCCAACTGGCGCTTCAGGATATCCAGCGTCTGGCCGGACTTGCGCTCGTCCGCCGTCTCGCCAATGCAGATGACAGCCGTCAGATCTGCAGCATAGGCAGCTTCCGCCTTGGCGCGCACCAAATGGTCAGTCTCCGCGTGATCGGTCCGGCGCTCTGAATGGCCGACGATCACATGGGTGCCGAAGCAGTCGGCGATCATTTCAGCCGAGATGTCGCCGGTATGAGCGCCAGACGCGTTCTGATGGCAGTCCTGGGCACCGATCTGCAGCGGACTGTCGGTGCAAAGCGCGGTCGCGACATAGAGAAGCGTGGCGGGCGGGCAGATCAGGGTTTCAACCTTTTCGGCCAGCGGCCCCTGCACGCCTTCTGCGATCGCCTTGATCTGGTCGAGCGACGCCCGCGTTCCGTTCATTTTCCAATTGCCCGCGACGAGCGGACGAACATCCGGTGTCATGTGTTTTCAAGCCCCTGCGTTTCATCGGGGACTAGCAAATCTGAGGATGAAAGGAAAGATTGCACCGCAAAATAGGCCGCATTAACGGGCGACATGGTGAAAATGTGAACCTCACTTGCCGGAGTCTTCAGCAGAACGCGGGCTAGCTGACCGCCGAAATGCCGTGCTGTCCCGCTATTGCAGGAGCCAGTTGAGGATGGTGCGCCAGTCCGACATGCGCACCGGTGTCCCGTGCGAGCCCGTTTCATACAGCGTAAAGCGCACAGGCTCGCCGGCCTTGCGCAATGTCCGGTAAATCGCAATCTGGTCATTGGCGGCGTAGACGCTGTCTCTGCTGCCATGGGTGAACCAGATCGGCAGTTTCGCCTTGGCGGCAACCGATTTCGGCAATTCCGGATCGGGCGCGCCACCGAGGATCGCCATGCCGGAGAGATGGCTGACGGCCTTCGCATCGCGCGAAATGCCCCAGCATATGAAGCTTCCCATGGAGGCACAGGCGAGCACGACCGGTCGGCCGCCCGACTGAGTGGAGGCATGCTCGATCAGGCCTGCTATCTCGGCGACCCCGGTCTCGTCGAAGCTTTGGACAGAGGGTGCGTAATAGGTCCCGCCATTGTTGGCGGCGAGGTTCTTCAGGCGATTGAAATTGCCGCCGAAGGTGATGTCGTTCATTCCAAGCCGGCGATCCCCTCCCCGGCCGTGAATAAAGATTACGGTGAAGGCCTGACCGCTGTCTTTGCCAACCCGCGCCAAGTCGAGCGGCCCCGCTGCAAGCGGCAGCGTCTGGTTCTCCTGCACTCGTCGAACCTTGAGCGACACGTAGACATCCTTTACGCGCCGTTCAGGAATACTGTCGCGACCGTTGATGTCGCGCATCTCGTCATAATCGATGCGGGTAAAATCTCCGCCATCGGCGGTTTCAAGAACAGTCTGGGCGGAGAAAAGATCATCCTTGTAAGGCGCCAGAGCTTCGGCATGGACGTTTGCCATAAACAGAAACGGAAAGAGAACGCAGGAAATCGCCGCAGTGCGGAAATGAGCTGTGGACATCTGCATGGAAGATGGGTTTCCTCTCGGCTCACGCTTGCCTTCGCGAAATGCGCCACGCAAAGCTGGCCCGAATTCAACATGCGCCGGCTGTCTGGCCCTTCGCGCCTGCCCTGCCTTTCTGGCACAATCCGACCGATTCGCAGACGCGATCAGCCAGGTGCAGCGGCGTTCTGAAGGTGCCGACAAACCGGCTTGATCATCAACAGAGTATCGAACGACGCCATGGACGACAACGATCTCTTTTCGGCAATGCCGATCCCGACCAAGGTTGATGCTGAACCTGTGGCGGCGCCGGCGCGTGTCGCGCGCCCTGCTCCGCCGGCCTCGGCACCGGCTTCACCGGCTGCCACATCCTCTGGCGACGAATACGGCGCGTCCTCCATCCGGGTGCTCGAAGGCCTGGAGCCGGTCCGGATGCGTCCGGGGATGTATATTGGCGGCACCGATGAAAAGGCGCTGCACCACCTCTTTGCCGAAGTCATCGACAACTCGATGGACGAAGCGGTGGCCGGCCATGCCAATTTCATCGACGTGCATCTCGATGCGCAGGGCTTCCTTACCGTGACCGACAACGGCCGCGGCATCCCGGTCGAACTGCATCCGCAGGTTCCGGGCAAGTCGACGCTTGAAGTGATCATGACCAAGCTGCATGCCGGCGGCAAGTTCGACGGCAAGGCTTATGAGACGTCCGGCGGTCTGCACGGTGTCGGCGTGTCCGTCGTTAACGCGCTGTCCGACCTGCTTGAGGTCGAGGTCGCACGCAATCGCAAGCTCTATCGCCAGACCTTCTCTCGCGGCGTGCCGCAGGGTGGGCTCGAGGAACTCGGCGAAGTCCATAATCGCCGCGGGACGCGCGTGCGCTTCCATCCCGATCCGCAGATCTTCGGCGATCATGCGAAGTTCGATCCGGGTCGGATCTTCCGCATGGCGCGGTCCAAGGCCTATCTGTTCGGCGGCGTCGAGATCCGCTGGTCCTGCGATCCGGGCATGGTGCCGGAAGGCGGAGACATCCCGGAGAAGGCGGTCTTCCACTTCCCCGGCGGTCTGAAGGACTATCTTGCCGCCACCCTCGGCAAGGACTTCACCGTTACCCGCGAGATCTTTGCCGGCAAGACGGAAAAGACCGGCGGCCATGGCGCTATGGAATGGGCCGTGACCTGGTATGGCGGCGATCCGGCTCTGCATTCCTATTGCAATACGATCCCGACACCCGAGGGCGGAACGCATGAAGCGGGCCTGCGCATTGCGCTCACCAAGGGCCTCAAGAATTACGCCGAACTGACGCAGAACAAACGGGCGCAGCAGATCACCACCGACGATGTGATGATCTCCGCCGTCGGCATGCTTTCGGTCTTCATCCGCGAGCCGGAATTCGTCGGCCAGACCAAGGACAAGCTCGCAACCGTCGAGGCCCAGCGTATCGTCGAAAATGCGCTGCGTGACCCCTTCGACCATTATCTCGCCGACAACCCGAACGAGGCGGCGAAGCTGCTCGACTGGGTGATCGAGCGTGCGGAAGAGCGCCTGCGTCGCCGCAAGGAAAAGGAAGTCAACCGCAAGACGGCCGTGCGCAAACTGCGCCTGCCCGGCAAGCTGGCCGACTGCGCCCAGAATACGGCCGAAGGCGCCGAACTCTTCATCGTCGAAGGTGACTCGGCCGGCGGCTCGGCGAAGCAGGCGCGCAATCGGTCCAACCAGGCGATCCTGCCGCTGCGCGGCAAGATCCTGAACGTCGGCTCGGCCAGCCGCGAAAAGCTGATGGCCAACCAGCAGATCGCCGACCTCATCCAGGCGCTTGGCTGCGGTACGCGGACGAAATATCGCGACGAGGATCTGCGTTATGAGCGCATCATCGTCATGACCGATGCCGACGTCGACGGCGCCCATATCGCCTCGCTGTTGATCACCTTCTTCTATCAGGAAATGCCGGAGCTCATTCGCGGCAATCATCTCTATCTTGCGGTGCCGCCGCTCTATGTCATCCGCCAGGGTGCCAAGACCGTCTATGCCCGCGACGACGCGCATCGCGCCGAGCTGATGGAGACTGTCTTCAAGGGCAAGAAGGTCGAGATCGGCCGCTTCAAAGGTCTTGGCGAAATGATGCCGGCGCAGCTGAAGGAAACGACGATGGATCCGGCGAAGCGGACGCTGCTGCGCGTCGGGATCGACGATGTCGACTTCGAAGGCACGCGCGATGCCGTGGATGCGCTGATGGGCACCAAGCCGGAGGCGCGTTTCCGGTTTATCCAGGAACGTGCTGCGTTTGCGGAAAATCTGGATATCTGATGACAGGCATGCCCCGCTGCGACGATGGTCGCGGCTTGTGTCCCGCACGATAATGCCCCATATGCAGGGGCATTAGGCAGAGGGGCGCAGACGATTGTGAGCCAGGTCGATCAACAGAACCCGCAAAAGGGGCCGCGCTGGCTCGGTCAGGCGACGGCCAACCGCATAGCTTTGATCACGCCGATCTCCATGGCTCGCTGGCTGCTGGTCCTGATCGGCATTGCCGCGATCTATTTCTTCCATGGGTTTGTCGTACCGGTGCTGGCCGCACTCGTTGTTGCCTTCGCAAGCTGGCCGCTCTATCGCCGCCTCCTCAACACTGTCAACGGCAACACAACCATCGGCGCCACCTGCGCCATTCTCTTCATTCTCGCCTTCCTCGTCATCCCTATCGGCATTGCCATCAGCTATGCGGTGGAAGAGGTCCGCCAGTGGATCACCTGGGCGCTGGAAGCGAACAGGATGGGCGCACCGCCACCGGCCTGGATCACAGCGCTGCCTTGGGCTGGTGAATGGCTTGCGGAGAAGTGGCGCCTGCATATCGGACCACCCGGCTCGATCGGCGAAATGATCCAGATCGTCAGCGGCGCGAATATCGGCAATATCTACCGGGCCGTGATCGCTGCCGGTGACGGGCTCTTCCATCTCGTCCTGACCCTGCTCTTCATGCTGATTGCGCTCTTCTTCGTCTACCGCGACGGCGCCAGCTTCGCGCGTCAGCTCGACCTCCTGGGCGAGCGGATCCTCCCCAATCGCTGGGAGCGCATTTCTCGCGTGGTCCCAGCCACCATCAGCTCGACCGTGACAGGCATGACGCTGATCGCGATCGGCGAAGGCATCGTGCTCGGGATCGCCTACTGGCTGGCCGGCGTTCCCTCGCCGGTGACGCTTGGGGTCATTACCGGCATCATGGCGCTCATTCCCGGTGGCGCGCCTCTGTCGTTCACGCTCGTTTCGATCTATCTCGCCGCCAGCGGCCACGTAATCCAAGGAGTTGCGCTTCTGATCTGGGGTTCCGTCGAACTGTTCATTGTCGACAAGACGGTCCGCCCGCGGCTGGTCGGCGGGCCGATCAAGCTGCCTTTCCTGCCCACCTTCTTTGGTCTGGTGGGCGGCGTGAAAACCATGGGGTTCCTCGGGCTATTCATCGGCCCGGTCCTCATGGCCCTGCTGGTTTCGATCTGGCGGGAGTGGATCCGCGAAGTCGAACTGTCGGAAGACCTTCCCTCCGATGCCGGGGCATTTTCAGAACCGGCCATGGCTTATCCGGACACTCCTGATGCGTCGGCGACCCCGGCCAGACCACGCAAGATCTCCGTTCCCTGATAGGGCGGTCTCCGCCTGTGTGATGCTGCGTACGGCCATATTGGGCCAGCGGGATTATTGTCGCGATCACGCAGGCCTTGTTTTGGCTTCATTCCTTGTGTCCCGTCGCATCCGCCATCCACAGGAGCACCTTAACCAATGAAGACCGCCCTGATCATGATGACGATCCTCGGCTGTGACGACAGCGTCAATCAATGCCAGTTCGTCGAGACGCCGCCGGAGCGATTCGTGTCGATCGAACTCTGCGATGCGGCATCCGAGTCGGTTCTTTCGCGATACGGCAATATCGGATTTCCGACTGCGGTCGCAGTCTGCCAGGCGCCACCGCCTGATATCGCCGATGCCGTCGAAGCCTCGGCAAAGGCAAACGCCGATGCGGCGGCCATAGTCACAGCGAATCCTGAACTGACCGAGGAGCACAAGACATTGACGGCACGGGCAATCGACACCATCCGTGAGGTGCTGCCAGGCCGTGCGCAGTTCAAGATGATCTTCGAGACGCCGATCCATGTGGTATCGGACAGTTATTCCTGGGTCGCAAAGAAGATCATTCCCTGAGCCCTCGCGGCTCAGGCCGCAGCAAGCGCCAGACCGCTTGCGTAATCGCGGGCAAGACGACGCTCTTCGGCGATCGCAAGCCTCTCTACCATATCAAGCAGGGCGCGAGCCGTATCGCTCAGACCCGTCTGTTCGCGGTGCCGCGCAATCAGGCGATGGGCGATGTTATCCAGCTCAAGTCCATGGGCGGACTGGATGAGGCTCCGCCACTGCGTGATCGCGTCGACGAAAAGCGGGCTGATCTCGCGGGAGAGGCCTGTTGATTCGAGGAGCGCGCGGACGGCATGCAACCGTCCCGTGGCAAGGATGGCGCGAACACGACGTTCGTCGAGCCCGGAGATCGATTCGACGGCAGCGGCGAAGAAATCGGTACGACCGGCACAGAGCGCATGCATCAGGAAGGCAGGCGTCAGGCGCCCGGCATCGCGCAGTTGATCCGTCAGGTGGCGCAATTCGTCGCCATGAACATCAGAAAGCAGAGCGACCGTCGCGCTGTCGCTGGCTTCACGGGCGATCCGTTCGATGCGGCGGCTGCCGATTGCGCCGATCACGAGCCCTGAGCCAGACAGCGCTTCGGCGACGAATTGTACCAGCAACTGGCGCAAGCCTGCGGAGAGGTCGTCACGCTCCAGAAGCAGGGCGCGGATACGTTCGTCGCGTCCATGTCTTTCGGCAATGCGGCGCAACGTGAAAGGTGTGAGGCGAGCACCGGGGTTCTCAAGCAGGACTTCCAGCTCTGCGGCATCACCGATCTCGGCCAGCGCTGCGGCCACACCGACGCTCACGGTCCCGCGGGCGGCGACGAGTGCACGAGTTTCCACGGTTCCACGGCCTGCAATATCGACCAGGTCGGCATCGGTGAGCACCGGCGACAGAAGAATGACGGTGGAGGCGATTTCTGGTTGGTCTTCCGACAAGGAGACCATGATCGCACGCGGAGCGCGGGGCTCAGCGGCAAGCACTTCCGCCAGAGCCAGCCGCACTCGGGGCGACGGATCATCCAGGAGATAGGTCATGGCCACCTGCGCTGCCTGGCGCTCTTCCGCGGACATTTGAGATGTCAGATAAGCGCGAGCAAGCGCGTTGGCAGCCTTGGCCCGCTCTTGCGTTCTAGCGGTTTCGACCCATCTGAGAAATGCGGCAACGATCACAGTCAGACCCACTCGCTACGGACACGCACCGGATGATCCCGGTCACGAAGACCCTAGCGCCAAAGTCTTTAAGAAACGTTCACCACGTTCATTAACCACTGCCCCGCTGGTTCGGGCGGGCGAGTTCGATCAATGGGGAAATGCCGGCATAATCCATGTAACCGGCGCGCATGATGGGATCGGCCAGTCCGAGATCGAACCGTCCATTGCGAATCACGCTTCCATCGATGTGGATGCCCATGACCTGACCGAAGACCACGTGGCTGTCGGTGTCGGCACCATCAATGTCGGGCAGCGTCGTGACCATGGTGACACGGCATTCGAGCACGGCGACTGCCTCGCCCACATAGGGTGCATCGACCACGCGGCCATCAAGAGCCGTCAATCCGGCGAGGGTAAACTCGTCCGTGCCATAGGGGACCGGTGCCGAGGACAGGCTCATCTTCTCGAGCAGTGCGCGACTGACAAAACTCGTGGTGAAGACGCCCGTCTCTTCCACGTTGCGAAGACTGTCCTTGCGGCCGCTCGACGAGAACATCACCATTTTCGGTCGGTCGCCGACCGCGTTGAAGAAGGAATAGGGCGACAGGTTGCGACTGCCGTCCCTGCCTTTCGTGCCGATCCAGCCTATGGGTCTCGGCGCGACGATCGCCTTAAAGGGATCGTGCGCCATGCCATGAGCATTGCTAGCGGTATCGTAGAACATCACGCCTCGTCGCCCTGCCAGGTGACGACGTCGGACAAAGCAGGACGTGGCCGCTCGACGATCGGGAAGTCGGTCGAGCCGATATGAATGAAGCCGGCGACCTTCTCGCCGGGTTTGACGCCCAGAAGCGGATAGGCACGTTCGTCAAAGGCGAACCATTCCGACAGCCAGTTGGAGACGTAGCCATAGGCGTTGGCGGCCATCAGAAGATTGAGGCAGACGGCACCGGCGGACATCACCTGCTCCCATTCGGGTATCTTGAAATGCGGGGCAGCCTTGGAGACCACTGCGATGACAACGGGGGCGCGGGTAAAGCGGCTGCGCTCCACCTGGATCATTTCCTCGGACAGCTCGGGGTTCTTCTCAAGCGCCATGGCAAGCAACGCCTCGCCGATTCGAGCGCGCTCTTCGCCGCGATAGACAATGAAACGCCAGGGAGCGAGCTTGCCGTGATCGGGAACCCGGACGGCCAGAGAGAGTATCGATTCGATTTCCTGGCGGTCGGGGCCGGGCTCGCGCATCTGATAGGCCGGGACAGAGCGGCGAACAGCCAGATAATCGAACAGTTTGATGTCATTTCGCATAGATGATAACCCTTGTCGGCCTGTGGGAACAAAGCCCGTCTTGAAATTGCCACGGCATTCGGTTTGAAGTTGCCGTCATTGGGAAGGAAGTCAACAGACAGTGCATCGCATGACCTGCCAAGGAATTCTCGCCCGGATCGTCGTCGGGTTTTGCGTAGCCCTCACGGCTGCGCCCGAGAGCCGTTCGCAGGAAGCGTTCGATACGTTCAAGCAGTTGAACGGTTCGACCAAGATGCCGAAGCTCAAGGCCTTCTCCGCGCCCGGTGCCGAAGCGCTTGCCCCTGTCAACCAGAGCCGCAGCGTCAAGCTGGAAGCTAAGCTGACAGCCAAGGGCGACGCCATGCAGCATGGGCTGTCCTGGCGGGTCTTCAGCCCCATCCCCGGCGCCGACGGCAAGCTGCCTTTGCTTGCCAGCGCCGAAGGCGGATCGGCAGCCTTCCAGCTCGCTCCCGGGGACTATTTCGTCAACGTTTCCTTTGGCCGCGCCGGCGCCACGAAGAAGCTCAACGTTCCTGCAGTCGGCGATGTCGAAGAGCAGGTAATGGTGCTGGACGCGGGCGGACTGACGCTCAGCGCGGTGTCCGGCGCTGATTCGCATATCCCCGACAAGCAGCTCAGCTTTGACATCTACTCGTCCGAAGTTCGTGAAGACGGCGAACGTGGTCTGGTTCTCGCCGACGTCAAGCCGAACACCATCGTTCGGCTGAATGCAGGCACCTATCATGTCGTTTCCGAATACGGATCGGTGAATGCGGTGGTCCGCGCCGATATCACGGTCGAGGCTGGTGAACTTACCGAGGCGACGATCCAGCACCGCGCGTCGCAGGTGGGTTTCAAGCTGGTCTCCGAGCCGGGCGGCGAAGCCATCGCGGATACGGCCTGGTCTGTTCTGACATCGGGCGGCGACATCGTCGCGGAAAGCGTCTCCGCTTTTCCAGTCATGGTGTTGTCCGAGGGGCAATATACGGTTGTCGCGCGCAACAAGGACAAGATCTACCAGAAGGATTTTGAGGTCGCCGCCGGTAGCAATATCGACGTCGAGCTGCCGCTGACCAACTGAATTGAGATCAGGCCGCCTTGCGGAAACGTCGCCGCTCGACGGGCGCCATGCTGAAGACGGCGCCGAAAAGACGGGCCAGCAGGTCCTTGCGGTCGACAAGCGCGCTCAACTCTTCCCAGCTCATCATCGGCCCGACACGGGCAGAAATCGCCGAACCGGACAATCGGCGGAATTCGCGAATGAGGAGGGAGACGCGCAGGGTGAGCGAGATCTTGCTTGCCAGATGGAACAGCCGTCCGTTCTGTCCCTCGAAATAAACAGGCACGACATTGGCCTTGGCTGCCTGAATGAGCTTGGCCGGGAACATCTTCCAGGGCAGGTCTTCCGCCCTGCCAAAGCCTTTCTTCGCCGTGGCCACGCCACCGGCCGGGAATATCACCACCGTGACGCCCTCCTTCAGCAGACGCAGCGCCTCATGGCGGGTCTGCATGTTGATGGCGAGCGCCTCCTTGGTTTCCTCAAAAGAGACCGGCAGCGAGTACGGCGCCATTTCCGGCACCTTCAGCAATTCGTTGTTGATCAGCACACGGAAGGGACGACCGAGCTGTTCGGCCAAGGCCAGCACTGCAATGCCGTCCCCGATGCCGAAAGGATGATTGGCCACCATGACAATCGGACCGTCCGGAATATGCTCCGGTGGCCAGCTGCCCTGCACCTTCAGGTCGACATTGATGAGATCGAGCATCTTGCCGAAGACGCGGTCCGTCTTGCCGACGATGTCGTTTCGCCAGATCTCGTAGAGCCGCGTGTAGCGGTCCCGGCCCGAGAGGCCCTCGATCGATCGGATGAACCAGCGCTTCAGCTTTGGATCGCGGGCGTTGGCATAGGACAGTTCATTGAACTTCACGAAGACACCTCGATGGCCTGACGACAATCATGATTCTGTCATATGCACATTTGATGACAGGTGTCTGACAGGAACCTGAAGATCCCGCCAGACACCCCGTCTTCAGATCTTGCGGTTGGCCAGCTTGCGCTTGACGTCCGGGGGGGTTGCTTCGCCCGCCAGCACCGCCACCGCCTCGACCAGCGGCATCGAGACCTGCTCCTGCGAGCCCAGACGACGGATGTTGACCGTCTTCTCTTCCGCTTCGCGCTTACCGCAGACGATGATCACCGGAACCTTGGTCACAGAGTGTTCGCGGACCTTGTAATTGATCTTCTCGTTGCGGAAGTCCGTCTCGACCTGGAGACCGGCATCGCGGAGCTGCTCGGCGACTTCACGACCATAGTCGTCGGCATCCGAGGTGATCGTTGCGACCACGACCTGAAGCGGTGCGAACCAGAGCGGCATGTGGCCAGCAAAGTTCTCAATCAGGATGCCGAGGAAGCGCTCCATCGAGCCGCAGATGGCGCGGTGGATCATCACCGGCTGCTTCTTTTCCGACTTGTCGTCGATGTAGAAGGCGCCAAAGCGTTCCGGCAGGTTGAAATCGACCTGGGTCGTGCCGCACTGCCATTCACGGCCGATGGCGTCGCGCAGCGTGTATTCGAACTTCGGACCGTAGAAGGCACCCTCGCCCGGCAGGATGCCGGTCTTAATGCGACCACCCGACTGTTCCTCGATCTGCTTCAGGACCTCCATCATGATGCTTTCGGCGCGATCCCAGAGATCATCGGAGCCAACGCGCTTTTCCGGACGGGTCGAGAGTTTTACGACGATCTCGCCAAAACCGAAGTCCTCGTAGACCGAGAGGATCAGGTCGTTGATGCGCAGGCATTCCGCCGCCATTTGCTCTTCCGTGCAGAAGACGTGCGCATCGTCCTGGGTGAAGCCGCGCACGCGCATCAGGCCGTGCAGCGCGCCGGAGGCTTCGTAGCGGTGCACATTGCCGAATTCGGCGAGGCGGACCGGCAGCTCACGGTAGGATTTCAGCCCGTGCTTGAAGATCTGCACGTGGCCCGGGCAGTTCATCGGCTTCAGCGCGAAGATCTTCTGATCGGCTTCTTCATCGTCCGGATGGGTGAAGGCATGCGCCGATTTCACGGCGAACATGTTTTCCTGGTACCAACCCCAGTGGCCTGAGGTCTCCCAGAGCGACTTATCGAGCACCTGCGGCGCGTTGACTTCCTGATAGGTGCCGTCGAGACGACGGCGCATATAAGAGGTCAGCGTCTGGAACATGCGCCAGCCCTTGCCGTGCCAGAAGACGACGCCCGGGCCCTCTTCCTGGAAATGAAAGAGATCCATTTCGCGGCCGAGCTTGCGGTGGTCCCGCTTTTCGGCTTCCGCCAGAATGTGCAGATAGCGGTCCAGCTCTTCCTGTTCGGCAAAGGCCGTGCCGTAGATTCGGCTCAGCATGGTGTTGTTGCTGTCACCGCGCCAATAGGCGCCGGCCACCTTCATCAGCTTGAAGGCCATGCCGATCTGGCCGGTGGACGCCATATGCGGACCTCTGCAGAGGTCGAACCAGTCGCCCTGATAATAGATCTTCAGATCCTGGTCTTCCGGGATCGCGTCGACCAGTTCGACCTTGTAGGCCTCGCCCTTGGCGGCAAAGACTTCCTTGGCCTTGTCACGCGACCAGACTTCCTTGGTGAAGGGCTTGTTGCGCTGGATGATCTCCTTCATCCGCTTCTCGATCTTGGGCAGATCGTCGGGGGTGAAGGGCTCAGCCTTGGCGAAATCGTAATAGAAGCCGTTCTCGATCACCGGCCCGATGGTGACCTGGGTGCCGGGCCACAGTTCCTGCACCGCCTCCGCCATCACATGCGCCGCATCGTGGCGGATGAGTTCCAGGGCGCGCGGATCGGTGCGGGTGACGATCTCGATCCGACCATCTGCGATGGGGTCGGAGAGGTCGCGTACGGTGCCGTCGAGCGCGATCGCGACAGCCTTCTTGGCAAGCGACTTGGAAATCGATTCAGCGACCTGCGCACCGGTCGTGCCGGGGGCGTATTCGCGGATGGAACCATCGGGGAAAGTGAGAGATACGGAAGCGGACATGTTCTGTCTCCTGATCCAGTCCCGCCAACGAATGCGGGTGGTGAAAGGGGCGGGCTTGAACCCGCGATTTACCGGCGCTCCTTAGGACGAAAGCGCTGTGGAGTAAAGGATCTTGCTAGGCGGGGTCGAGCTTCCAGAAGTCACGCGCTTCTGGCACAAAACCCGCCAGAAGCCGTTCGAAGGCTCTGGCATCCACATGCCGTTTCAGACTTTCCGCGACATCTTCCACGGCGGTCTCCGTCGAGAGGTTGTGATCGTGGCGAAAGGCGCGGATCTCCTTCTGCAGTTCGTCGCGCGCAACAAACGGCAATTGTGGCTCGTCCAGACGCCAGTCGCTGACGAAGATCGCCCGCAAGACCGGCGGCAGGACGCCTGCGAAGGCGATCGCCTCGGCTACCGTCAGGCGACGGCGAAAGACGTAAAACACCGCCTGGAGCATGGTATAGGCCTGATGGGACGAGGTCAGCATCGAGGTGGTGACGAGGTCTTTCATGAAACGATCGAAGTCGGCCGAGGCCTGGCGATATTCAAGGGGCATCGGCATGTCAGGTACTCCGGGCCAGTATTTCCACTGGTTGACCGGAACGACAGCGTGGCTGATTCGTCAAGTCAGTGGGCAGCCTGCCGACCAACGCGCCAGAAGCGCCATGGTGCGTACCAGCGCAGCGGTGGCGACAGGGTCTCGGGCACAGGATCGACGCCCCAGGTGCCACCCGGGCCGCAACGCATGACGCGAAACAGCGTCAGCCAACCGCCGGACCAGAGGCCGTGGCGCGCCAAGGCTTCATAACCGTATTCCGAACAGGTGGGCATATGACGGCAGGAACTGCCGATGATGCTCGACACGGTCAACTGATAGAGGCGGATGAAGCCCATCCCGAAGATGCGGCCGGGGGTTTTCCGAAAATCGCCGCCCCAGTTTCGCCCGCGCGGACGCGCAACCTCGTGGCGGCATTCGGGGCCGTTACACATTCTCAGCTCGCCTCGGCCGTGCGATTGCCATGCTCGATCTGGTCGAGACAATCGACAACGGCATCGAAAGTCAGCATGGTTGAGGCATGACGGGCCTTGTAGTCGCGTACCGGTTTGAGGAACCGCATATCCTCGAACCGCCCGCTTGGCCCCTCGCCTCCTTCTTTCAGCATGGCGAGCATATCGAGCCGCGCGGCACGAAGTTCATCGGCTGTCGAGCCAACAACATGGCGTGCCATGATGCCGGACGAGGCCTGCCCCAGGGCACAGGCTTTGACTTCGTGGGCGAAATCCGACACCACACCGTCTTCGACTTTCAGAGAGACCTTGACCCGGGAGCCGCAGAGTTTGGAGTGTTTCTCTGCCGTGGCTTGAGCATCCGGCAAGGTGCCGATGCGGGCGATATTGCCAGCGAAATCCAGAATTTTGGCGTTGTAGATGTCGTCCATGATCAATCCGCGCTGTTGCTCAGTTCGTATATAGGGATGAATGAGGGCTTTGCCGTCCCCATGATGTCGCAGATCGCCTTTTTCTCAGCTTCATGTCTCACTATATCGGATAGGCCGGCCTGCGACAAATAACGGAAACGCCGCCCCAGGCGTTTTCATGCCCCCGCAATTTTCGTGAACGGACTTGCATTATGAGCCGCATTGCGCCTTTACAGTCGAGAAAAGCCAAACACGCGGCCGACACCGATCGGGACCGGGAGACCAAAGGCATGGATGCCATCGTCAAAAAACTGCCGGCCGATCTGCGGCGCCCGACACGCGAGGAAGCCGAGGCAGCGGTTCGCACGCTTTTGCTTTGGGCCGGCGACAATCCCGAACGTGAAGGCCTGCTCGACACGCCCGCCCGGGTTGCCAAGGCTTACGGCGAACTTTTTTCGGGGTACGAGGTCGATATCGACGAGGTCCTTGGCCGGACCTTCGAGGAGGTCGGCGGCTATGACGATATCGTGCTGGTGCGTGATATTTCCTTCTTCTCCCATTGCGAACACCATATGCTTCCCGTGATCGGCAAGGCGCATGTTGCCTATTTGCCCAAGGGTCGCGTTCTCGGTCTGTCGAAAATCGCACGGGTGGTCGATGTCTTCGCCCGTCGCCTGCAGACCCAGGAGAACATGACGGCACAGATCGCCCAGGCGATCGACGAGACGCTGCAGCCCCGCGGCGTGGCCGTGTTCGTTGAAGCCGAGCATATGTGCATGGCCATGCGCGGCATCCAGAAAACCGGGTCAACGACCCTCACCACCACCTTCACCGGAGCCTTCAGGGACAATGCTGCCGAGCAGGCGCGCTTCATGTCCATGGTGCGCCTCCGGTAAGACTGAATCGAGTGATATCCATGCCAGCCATCACATTTGACAGCCCCTCCTCCGACAAGGCTCTTCTCGAAGAAGGCCTGGCCTTTACCCCCAAGTTCGATGCGCATGGACTGGTCACGGCCGTGGTGACAGACGCGCGCGATGGCGAATTGCTGATGGTCGCCCATATGAACGCAGAAGCGATTGCGCTCACGCTCGAAACCGGCGTCGGCCATTACTTCAGCCGCTCCAGGGGCAAGATCTGGAAGAAGGGCGAAAGCTCCGGGAACCTGCAGACGGTCAAGGAAATCCGGGTCGATTGCGATCAGGATGCCCTGTGGCTGAAGGTCGAGGTCGCCGGCCATGACGCCACATGCCATACCGGTCGCCGCTCCTGTTTTTACCGCACGGCCAGCCTCGACGACGGCAAACCGGCATTGACCATTGCCGACGACCACCGTCATTTCGACCCCGACGCCATTTACGGCGCGTGAGGACCGGCATCGCTCTAACGAATTCGTAAGCATACAGTGTCGTAATGGCATTCGGAGTGTTCAGCGAATGGGGTATGCGGAGATGCTGAACTGGAATTTGATGGCAGGCGGCGGCGCCAATCTGGCGCAACCGAATAGGGATGGTGCGGCCAGCACATCGGGGCCGCCAGCACCCACGGAGACCCGTAGCAAGGCCAGGGTGGCGCTCGCACTCGGCGGAGGTGCTGCGCGCGGATGGGCACATATCGGTGTTTTGCGCGCACTCGACGAGGAAGGCATCGAAGTCGGCATGATCGCGGGCACGTCGATCGGGGCGCTGGTCGGCGGGTGCTATCTCGCCGGAAAGCTGGACGAGCTTGAAGCCTTTGCCCGATCGCTCACCATGCGGCGGATCGCTTCTCTTCTCGACCTGACGATCGGCGGCGGCGGCCTGCTCGGCGGCATGCGGCTGACGAAACGGATGCAGGAGCATCTCGAAGGCCTGACCGTCGAACAATTGCCAAGACCCTTCGTCGCGGTGGCTTCCGAGCTGAACAGCGGCCATGAAGTCTGGATCGATGGCGGCAATCTGATCACGGCGCTCAGGGCATCCTACGCGCTGCCCGGCATCTTCGAGCCGGTCCGCTGCAACAATCGCACCCTGATCGATGGCGCATTGGTCAATCCCGTGCCCGTCTCCGTCTGCCGCGCCTACGAGCAACCGCTGGTGATGGCGGTCAACCTGCATTACGATCTCTATGGCCGATCGGCCGTTGTCAAACACAAGGCGTCGGCACCCGCCGACCAGCCCCCCGAGACCCGCGCACCGACCAAGGTCGGCCTCACCGGTGTTATGGTCCAGGCTTTCAATATCATCCAGGACCGCATTTCCCGCGCACGACTCGCGGGGGACCCGCCAGATCTGGCACTTCATCCCCGGCTGAGTGATATCGGGCTTTCCGAATTCCATCGGGCTGGCGAAGCGATCGAACGTGGCTATGAAGAGACAAAGGCACGCGTCACGGAAATCCGGCGCATGCAGGAGGCCGTGCTGCGCTAGAGAAATGCGGGCGGGCATGTGCCGCGCCCGCTTCTCCGCATCAAGGCGCCGATCAGCCGGCGATATAGGCCTTGATATGTTCGGCCTCGGCTTCGATCTCGCGGATGCGAGACTTCACCACGTCACCGATCGAAATGATGCCCGACAGTTTGCCATTGTCTTCCACGGGCACGTGGCGGAAACGCCGGCTGGACATCATCTCCATCAGCTCATCCACCGTCGTCTCTTCGCGGCAACGATAGACATTGGCTGTCATGAAGCTGGAGACGGGTTGGTCGAAGGCGTCGCGGCCGGCAGAGCCGAGGGCGCGCACGACATCGCGCTCGGTAAAGATGCCGACGATCCTTTTTTCCACACCGACCACGACGACGGCACCGATCTTATTGTCGTCGAGGACGCGCGCGGCTTCGCCGAGCGTGACGCTCGGGCTGATTGTGATGACGTTACGGCCTTTCTGCTCGAGTATGCTTCTGGCTGATGCAGGCATGGTTTCCTCCTCGCATTGGACGCTAGGCGCGCGCCGGCCCCTCCCCGGGCAACGCATGAAAATGGTGCCCGTTAATCAAGTAGAATGCAATATGTGGATTGGCAGGGGCGGTTTTACAGGTGACGGCGGTCGAAAAGCCGGAAGCCGAAAAACCCCATGAGGAAGCCGCCAATATGGGCATCCCAGGCAATGGCGCCCGCATCGGGTCCCATCAACGGCAGTCCGAAAGCGATCGCCACGTTGCCAAAAAACCAGACGAGGATGAAGATCAAGACGGTGCGGTCCGACAACGCGGCTGGAATGCTGAGCAGCGGCGGCTCGCGGCCGGCAGAGCCCCGGCCGGTACGCAGCCGTCCACCAAAAGCGAAGCGGCAAGCCGCCCCCATCAGTGCCGAGATGACACCGGACGCTCCGACCATGACGGACGACTCCCCCCAATTCACAGCCGCGTGCAGCCCTGCCGCGGCGACGGCCGAGACGATCCAGAAGACAATGAAACGCACTTCGCCGATGCGCCGGCAAACTGGCGTACCGAAGGCTGCGAGCCAGAGACTGTTGAATGCGAGATGCTGGAAGCTGCCATGCAGCAGCGAATAGGTGACCGGTGACCACAGCCAGGCAAGATCCTGATCACCCAGTGGATAAACATAACGCAGCGGCACGAAGGCAAACTGGAACGTGATCCAATCGTTGACGTCGCTTGAAAAGACGAGCGCCTGCAAAGCATAGATGCCGCAGACCAGCGCCAGCGCGACCAAAACCCCCGCGGGCAGATTGAAGATCGGCGGATTGGTTTCACCACGGGCCGTTTGCACCGTCGGGAGCGCTGCCGTCTCCTGCGTGTGCTCTCGCTCATTCCCGCCGCTTTCGTCCGAGCGAAGATTATCGTCCGACATTTGCGGGCTCCCGTGCTGGTTGGAGCTTCCTGTTAAACGACTATGCGCACCAGTGAAAGCCCTGCCGCGGAAAGCGCGGGACACGCGCGGGGCGGGAAAGCAAACGATATGTTAACGGCTGGCGGTCTAAGGTTCCATCGTAGAGGATAGACAGACAGCTCATGATGTATTCTTCGCAGGCCAGTCACAGCAATACGATTGCCTCGCCGGGGCAGCAACGCGCCTTCCAGCGCGTAGCGGTCAACCTGCAAGGCCGGCTGATGCTTGCCAATTACGAGGAATATGTCTGCAAGGTCGTCGACATGTCGCCCGGCGATGCGCGTTTCGTTTGCGCCGGCTGCCCCCGCCCCAATGAACGGGTCATTGCCTATATCGATCATCTCGGGCGCCTGGAAGGCAGCGTTTCCAAAGTCACAGAAGACGGGTTCATCATCGAACTGACGGCGACGGCGCGCAAACGCGAGAAGCTTGCAGCGCAGCTGACCTGGATCGCCAACAAGCACGAGCTTGGTCTTCCCGAAGACCGTCGCCACGACCGACTGACCCCGCGGCAGGTATTGACCGAGCTGACGCTAGAGGACGGCAAGAGCTATCCGTGCCGTCTGATGGACCTTTCCCTTTCGGGTGCCGCCGTCGATATCGACATTCGCCCACCGATCGGCACACCAATCCGTCTCGGCAACATGCGCGGCCGCGTCGTGCGCCACTTCATGGAAGGTGTCGCGATCGAGTTCCTGTCGCTGCAGTCGCGAGAAGCGCTCACCGAATTCCTCTGAACCGAACCTACGGCCATATGAGCAAGGCGCCTTCGAACACGAATGGCGCCTTTTTTCATTCTGTGCCCGCCTTGCGGGCCGAACGCCGTTTCAAATCCGCACAGAATTGAAAAAATAATTTTTGGCCCAAAGTTGCCGCGCGCCCGTCATTTGCTTCGATTTCGAAGCGCGATCGGAGCAACCAAGGCCAGGATTGTGCCTTCGCAAGACCCCCCCATCCCGGGTCGCGCCGTTGCACCGCAGACTGGAATATCGCCAACCATCTGATTTTGCTACGTTGTTGATGGTTTCCGTCAGGCCGATTGTTCCAGACCCATAAAATACCGCGAAAATTTTCGTCGAACTTGCATCGGATTTAAGTCAAAGTTGGCTTAAATACATTGAAATATAGATTCGAAATATCCTCTTGTTATACTCAAATACGCGCGCCACTTTTCGCGGTCGATCAAAATATTTCTGTCATTACTGCCTCCATCACCAGGAGACAAACAATGACAACAAAGAAAACTCTCGGTATTGGATTTATGGCGACCGCCTTTGCTGGAGCTCTTGCCCTGCAAGCTCATGCGACGCCAGCCAACATGCAGGTCGTCGGCAAGGCCAACCCGCCGATCGGCCATTACGAATTCTGTCAGACCTATCAGTCGGAATGTGCCGGCAGCTTTAGCGACACAGGCCCGCTCGGCCTGACCGAGCCGCTGTGGAAAACGATGCTGGAGGTCAACTACACCGTCAATTCGTCGATCACGCCACTGACCGACATGGAGATTTACGGGGTGGAAGAGCGCTGGGCCTATCCGCGCACCGTCGGCGACTGTGAAGACTTCGCGCTGCTCAAGCGCAAGATGCTGATCGATCGCGGCTTCGACCCAAGCGACCTGCTGCTGACTGTCGTTCTGCAGCCCAATGGTGAGGGTCACGCCGTCTTGACCGTGCGGACCGACCACGGCGACTTCATTCTCGACAACATGCGCAACAAGGTTCTGCTATGGTCGGATACTGAATACACCTACCTCAAGCGCCAGTCGTCCACGGAGCCCAGCCGCTGGGTCAAGCTCCAGGACGGACGTGCGAGTTACGTAGGTTCCGTGAATTCGAACTGATCACTGACGTTCTGCGTATTGGCCCGGTCCGCCCCCCGCATACCCGTCCCCCGACCGGAGCCATATGAGCCGATCCCGTCCAACCGGGATCGGCTCTCTTTTTGCAGTCAGCGTGCGTTAACCTTGACTTAACCATAATCGGCGAATGCTGAGCGGAGGCGATTGCTGCGCCCTGCGCAGCACGGACGGGAGCGGCACACGATGCAAAATGGGGCGGGCGGCGCAAGCGCCACCGAGGAGACGCCACTCCTCTCTCACCGTTTTCTCCTGATTTCTGTTTTAGTCATCGCCTTGCTGGCCTTGGCCTCGCTCGCCATCAACATCTATGGACGCCTTTATGGTGCGCAGCTGGCTTTCGCAGGCCACAGCGACAGCCTAGAGGTTTACGACATCACCATTGGCCGCGACCTTATTCACCTCACCGCCAACACCATCCGTTTCGAGCCGCAGCGCCGCACTGGAGCCACTGAGCGGGTGGACCTCCAGCTGCACTGGCCGTCCATGGAAGGATACAGCCATGCCCGACGCCTCGCCTTCGATGACATTGGACAGGTACAGCCCCTGATTTTCCTGCAGATTTCCCAAAGCACGATGTCGCGCGACATGTCCGGGAGGGTTGAGCCGATCTACCGGCACCTGTTGACGGGTCCGACGGAAGCTGCGCCTGCGGGGCTTCAGCTGCACCATTTCAAACCCGGGACGGGCTTCGAAGGTGAGGTGCTCCTGACCGGCGAAGCCACGGATGGCGGCGTCTACGCCATCCGCTGCCTGATTCCCACGGATGACAAACTGGCGAGCAGCAGCGACTGCCAGCGCGACATTCATGCAGGCGAAGATCTCTCAGTCCTCTACCGGTTCTCGAGCCGCCTGCTGCCCGACTGGAAACAGATCGACGATGCGGTGCGCAGCTTTGTCGAGCAACGCGCCGAAGCCGCGCACCCGGTGGGGACGACTAAAAAGCCGTAGAGCCCGTCAACAAAGCATTCATCATAAACCTCTTGGTAACGCCCGCACCCTAAAGTCGCATCGAATGGTCGCGACCGGGGGATAGCGCCCGGTTTGAAATGCAATGTTCGAAGAGTAACGTGGTGCATAAAATTTTCGGAACCCTCACCTTCGCCGCTCCAATCCGTCGAGTCATGGTCGCCATCGCCGCGGTCCTGTTCGCCACGCTGGCGACGACGTCTGGTGCGAATGCCGCGAAATATGCGGGCGTTGTCATCGACGCCAAGACTGGCAAGGTCCTCTACAGCGAAGACGCTGACAGCCTGCGCTATCCGGCATCGCTGACGAAGATGATGACTCTCTACCTCACCTTCGAGGCGCTGGAATCCGGTCGCATCTCCCTGAATAGCAAGGTTCCGATTTCGAAGAATGCAGCCAAGGAGCCGCCGTCCAAGCTTGGCGTCGGCGCCGGGAAAAGCGTGACCGTCGAACAGGCGATTCTCGCTCTCGTGACCCGCTCTGCCAACGACGTCGCCACGGCGCTCGGCGAATATCTCGGGGGCTCCGAGCAGCGTTTCGCCCAGCTGATGACTGCCAAGGCCCGCAGCCTCGGCATGACGAAGACCACGTATCGCAACGCCCATGGCCTGCCCAACACGGCCCAGATGACGACGGCGCGTGACCAGGCCCGCCTCGGCATCGCGCTTCGTCAGCACTTCCCCCAGTATTACGGCTATTTCTCCACCCGCAGCTTCACCTTCGGCAAGCAGACGATCGGCAACCATAATCGACTGGTTGGCACGGTTCGCGGCGTGGATGGCATCAAGACCGGCTATACGGGCGCTGCCGGCTATAACCTCGCAACGTCCGCCCAGGCGGATGGTCGCTCCATCGTCGCCGTCATTCTCGGGGCCTCGTCGGGCGCCCGGCGCAACGCGCAGATGACCGCTCTTGTCCAGCGTTACCTGCCGCAGGCCTCCTCGGGTCGGGCTTCGGGTGACCTCGTTGCCAAGGTCCAGACGCCAGTCGCCGCAGAGCCTGCCCCGGTTACAGCCTCCCTCGATGTCGGACATCCGAGCCTGCCGCAGACCGGCCCGATGCCGGACCCGCGCTACACGGGTGCCGCACAGGCAGCAGCGTCCGCCTCGGCCTATCTCGCGCCGCCTGCCGGCAATGCCGCGACAGCTGCGCTGGGTGCCATGCATCCCGTTGCACCGGCATCGAATGGTTCTGTACCCGTGCCCCAGCCGGCGCCCGCCTACATGCCCGACACGGGCGCGATGGTCGAGCCTGCAGAGCCCACCGCTTCGCTTGCCGCAGCCGCTGCGACGCCTCAGGATGTCGACACGGTCACCACGGCCTCAACCAAGCCGTCTTCCGGCTGGATCGTTCAGATCGGCACATCGCCGGACAAGGCGCTTGCCACGGAACTCCTGCGCAAGGCGCAAGAGAAAGGCGGTCAGGTATTGCGTTCCGCCACCCCCTTTACAGTCGCGTACAATGCCGGCCCACAGACGATCTATCGCGCGCGCTTCGGAGGTTTCGACGCGCAGAAAGATGCTGTTGACGCCTGCAAACAGTTGAAACGCAAAGGCATCGGCTGCTGGGCTGCCGCCCAGTAATCCACCGATCAAACCTCGATTTGTATTGTGTACGAGGATAATAAGATGGCTTCGAAAGACTTCAGGATCGATAAGGTCGAAGACCAGGACAATGGGGGTATGCTTCCCGTCTCGCATGTCCTTCATCCTCTGCACGAGGCGGCGTTCCGGCTGGCGGAAATCGGCAATCGAGACAAGCGCTCCAAGACGAAGGACCTGATCGGTTTGCTCCTGTCGCATGGTGCCCGCGCGTGGCGCTACTCGCAGCCCGAAGCCAATATCCATCTCCATGTCTCGGCCCAAGCCGGGCGCTTCCCGGTCATCCTTCGCCTCCGCTGATCAAAGGAGCGCGTGATGCCGGTCTATGCCCTTGGCGAAAAACGACCCCAGCTGCCGGGGTCCGACGCTCACTGGATCGCGCCGGGTGCGCAGGTTATTGGCGATGTGCTCGTCGGCGAAAATGTGGGCATATGGTTCAATGCTGTTCTGCGCGGCGACAATGACCCGATCACCATTGGCAAAGGCACAAATATTCAGGACGGCGTGATGGTCCATACCGATCTCGGCTTCCCGACCGCGATCGGCGATGGCTGTACGATCGGCCACCATGCCATCATTCATGGCTGCACCATCGGCGACAATTCGCTCATTGGCATGGGTGCAACGGTGCTGAACGGCGCGGTGATCGGCAACAACTGCCTTGTCGGCGCGAATGCCCTGGTCAGCGAAGGCAAGATTTTTCCGGACAATTCTCTGATCGTCGGCGCGCCGGCCAGAGTGGTCCGGACCCTCGACGACAGCGCCGTCGCCCGGCTCCGGCTCTCGGCACAAAACTACGTGCTCAATTGGCAACGATTCCAGAGCGATCTGGAGCTGATCTGAGCATCAGGCTGCACAGGCAGCGCAGAGCCCGCGGATCTCGATCGTCGTCTTTTCCGGCTTGAACTTCGACCGGGTCGTGATCGCGCTCAGGTGATGGTCGACCTCGTGGTCGTGGAACTCCGTCACCTGACTGCATTTGTTGCAGATCATGAAGGCGACGGTGCCGTGGCCGGCACATCCCTCATGGGGATGGGCACAGGCGACGAAGGCATTGAGGCTCTCCAGACGGTGGACCATCCCGAATTCGACCAGCTTGTCGAGCGCGCGGTAGACCTGCAGCGGCGCGCGGAAGCCGTGGTCGCGCAGACGGTCTAGCAGGGTGTAGGCGGAGAGCGGACCATCGGCCTCGACGAGACTGTCGAAGACGAGCGACTGGTTGCGGGTCAGATCGGTGTGGGACAACTTGGCCATGGGGTCAACCTCTCGGACGGTCGTCAGCCGCCGCCAGACGTGGGCGCGGCAACAGGCTGATCAGGAAGAGCAGAAGGGCCGCAACGACGATCGAGGGGCCGGAGGGGGTGTCATAGGTCAGGGAGCCGAACAGCCCGATGACCACGGCAATGGCACCGAGCAGTGAGGCGATCAACGCCATGGCCTCCGGCGAGACGGCAAAGCGACGAGCCGCCGCCGCCGGGATAATGAGCAGCGACGTGATCAGCATAATCCCGACGATCTTCATCGCGATCGCGATCACCAGAGCCATCAGCAGCATGAAGACGATGCGGGCGCGCTCCGGGTTCATGCCTTCGGCTTCGGCCAATTCTGCATTGACGGTGCCGGCGAGCAGCGGCCGCCACAGATAAACAATGAGCGCCACAACAACGGCGCCGCCAAGCCAGACGATCGCCACATCGGTCGGCGTAACCGCGAGAATGTCGCCGAAGAGGAAGGCAATCAAATCGAAGCGGACCCAGGACATGAAGGCGACCATCACCAGCCCGATCGCGAGCGTCGCATGGCTGAGGATCCCGAGCAGCGCGTCGGCAGAGAGACCCTGGCGCTTCTGCAGGACGATGAGCACAAGCGAGACCAGCGCTGCGACGACGAAGACACTGACCATCAGGTTGAGTGAAAAGAACAGCGATAGCGCCACGCCAAGCAGCGCCGAATGCGCCATCGTGTCACCGAAATAGGCCATGCGCCGCCAGATGACGAAGCAACCGAGCGGACCCGTGGTCAGCGCGAGGCCAATTCCGGCCAGCATGGCGCGAATGAAGAAATCATCCAGCATGGCCGTGCTCCTCCGCCTTGTCAGCATTTCGCCCCACTCCGTGGCCGTGATCGTGATCATGGTCGTGAGCATGATCATGATGAGCATGGTGGTCATGACCATGGAGGTGATGGTCGCTGGCATCACCCGCGGATTCCCCGTGATGGTGCCCATCATCCGGGTGGCAATGATCCGTGATGCTGCCGTCGCCATGCAACACGCGACCGTCTGGCAAATGGGTATGGTCGTGGTCGTGGCTGTAGACGGCGAGCGTCCGGCTCGCCTTGTCGCCGAACAGGCGCATATATTCCGGGCTGCTGCTGACGGCCGCCGGTGTGCCGCGACAGCAGACATGGCCGTTCAGGCAGATGACAGTGTCGGTTTCGGCCATGACGATATGCAGATCGTGGGATATCAGAAGGATGCCGCAACCGGTCGCATTGCGGATCGAGGTGATCAGGTCGTAAAGCGCAATCTCGCCGGAGAAGTCGACGCCCTGGACCGGTTCATCGAGCACGAGGATGTCGGGCTTGCGAGCCATGGCCCGGGCCAGCAGCGCGCGCTGGAATTCACCACCCGACAGATGCTGGACTTCGGCGCCGGCGAGGTGGCGAATGCCGACGGCGTCGAGGGCGCGGTCGATTTCATTGGCACCGAGCGGCGCCGTCAACGTCATCAGGCGGCGGACGGTGAGCGGCATAGTCCAGTCGACAGCGAGCCGTTGCGGCACGTAGCCAACCCTCAGGCCTGATTTGCGCGTGACGCGCCCTTCATCGGCGCGCAGGATGCCGGTTGCCATCTTGGCGCTGGTGGATTTGCCCGAGCCATTGGGCCCAATCAGGGTGACGATCTCGCCGGGGCGGACGGAGAAGTCAACGCCGCGCACGAGCCAGCGTCCATTGCGATAGACCCCGGCACCCACCAGCGATACCAGCGGCTCCGCATCCCGTGTTTTCAAGCCTGCCATACAATTCTCAGAGATTTGCTGTTGCGGATAGCTATGCCACACGTTATAGCATTACGCAATCGACGTAATAGTATTACATAACTGCTGTGAAGGACGTCTCGATGATCCCTGCCCGCCTCGGATTGACCGCTTCGGTCGCCGTCCTGCTCCTCTCGCCCGCCATCGCCATGGCGGAGCCGCAGGTCGTGGTGTCGATCAAGCCCATCCATTCGCTGGTCGCCTCGATCATGAAGGGCGTCGGCGAACCCTCATTGGTGGTCGAAGGTGCCGCGTCCCCGCATACCTATACGTTGAAGCCATCCAATGCGCGCGCGCTTGAGAATGCCGACCTCGTCTTTTGGGTCGGTCCGGGACTGGAAGCCTTTTTGGAGAAGCCGCTTGAGGCACTTGCCGGCAAGGCCAAGGTGGTCGAACTTGAGGATGCTCCGGGCCTCAACAAGCTGCCCTTCCGCGAAGGCGGCGCCTTCGAAGCGCATGATCATGGCGAACATGCAGACGGGGATCATGCTGAGGGTGAACACCACGATCATAACGCTGATGCGGCCGAAGCTCATGCGGGCGAAGGCCACAACCATGACGCGGATGAACACCATCACGCTGCAGACGGCGAAGAAGAGCATGAACAAGAGGAGGGACATGACCACGAGCATGGTGGCACCGACATGCATCTCTGGCTCGATCCCGGCAATGCGAAGGCCATGGCAGCGGTCATTGCGACCTCGCTGATCGAGGCCGATCCTGCCAACAAGGCAACGTATGAGGCGAACACGGCAGCACTTGATGCCGAGCTTGACGCCCTCGACAAGGAGATCGCGGCCCAGGTCGCGCCCGTTGCCGACAAGCCTTTTGTCGTGTTCCACGATGCCTATCAGTATTTCGAGAAGCGCTATAAAGTCCGCGTCGCAGGCTCCGTGACCGTCAGCCCGGAGACCATGCCGGGTGCCGAGCGCCTGTCGCAGATCCACGCCAAGATCGCGGAGCTGGGCGCCGCTTGCGTCTTCGCCGAACCGCAGTTCGAGCCGAAGCTGATCAACGTCGTCACGGAGGGAACGAACGCCAAGTCGGGAACCTTGGATCCCGAAGGCGGGGCGCTTGCCGAAGGGCCGGCGCTCTACGGTCAGCTGATGCGCAACCTCTCGACCTCAATTGTGAATTGCCTGTCGCAATAACCCCTCCTCCCCCGGACGAGAAGGCGGGGCTTCGGCCTCGCCTTTTTCCTGTCCTGCTGACGATGGGAGGCGCGAAACATAAAGCGATGCGGACAATCAGAGGAACGCCGTATCCGTCGAAGATCGAGGCTCAGAGCCGCCCGCGTCGATGTAAAAGCGAAAGTACCAGCTCCGCCCCCGCCTCCCCCGATGGCACGTCGGTCTGCAGCCTGCTCCAGACATCGTCATAACCGGCCAGCATGGTGGCGCGCTGGGGGGTGTCTGTCGAGAGGCGCTCGGCCCAGCGCACCAGGCTTGCCGGGCGCAGCACGTCGTTGAAATATTCGGGGACGATGGCGTAGTCGGCAATCAGATTGGGAAGCGCGCCCGTCCAGACCTTGATCCGGTTGGCGAGCGTCCGGATGATCCAATCCCCTTTATATGTCGAGACGACAGGAACATGGGCGAGCGCCAATTCCAGGATGACGGTGCCCGAGGCGGCGATTGCTGCATCCGCCTCCTCGAAAGCCTGCCACTTGGCTGCCTCGCCCAACAGGATTTGAGGCCGGATACTCCAGGATGCCGTGACCTCCCGGACACGGGCCTCCTGGCGGGACACTGTCGGCAGGAGGAAGCGGGTATCACCGTTGCGCGCGACGAATTCTTCCATGGCCTTCCCAAAGACCGGCAGAAGCACGGAAATCTCGGCGCCACGTGAGCCAGGCAGGAGCAAGATTGTCCGCTTCTCACCGGCGGGTTTCGGCGCACGGGATCTCCGCACAGAGCGTACGCGTAGGATGTCGGGGTGGCTTGCCAGACGGTGGCCGATGAAATGCGTCTTCGGGCCGCCCAGGCGCTCCATCACGTCGGGTTCGAAGGGCAGCACAGCCAGCACTTCGTCGACATAAGGGAGCATGGCCGTAGCGCGGTATTCCTTCCAGGCCCAGACGCTCGGGCAGACATAATTGACCACCGGCAGATCCGGCAGGCGCTTTCGCACCTTCTTGGCAACCCGATGGGTGAAATCCGGGCTGTCGACGATCAGAAGCAGATCCGGCTTTGCCGCAATGATTGCTTCTGCGGTGAGAGAGATCAGCCGGATCAGTCGCGGCAGTTTCGACAGTACCTGGGTGATGCCCATGATCGACAGCTCGGAGAAGTCGAAAAGCGAGCGGAGCCCCTGCGCTTGCAGCCCGTCACCCCCGACACCAACGAGTTCGATCGGCCCGGCATGTCGCTTTTTCAAGGCCGCGAGCAGATCTGCACCAAGCAGGTCACCGGAGACTTCACCAGCAATGACGGCGATCTTTAGAGGCTTCTCGCTCATCAGGCCTTGCCCTTTCCCGTGCGCTCGATGCCGACGACGAAGAGACCGGCCGCGTCCGCGGCAGCGATCATCGCCTCGCGCTCGACCACCAGGGCCCGTCCCGCCTCGACCGCGATGCCGGCAAGACCTGCAGCTCTTGCGTTTTCGATAGTAGAAACCCCGATGGTCGGCAGGTCGGCGCGCAGGTCCTGTTGCGGCTTGCACAGCTTGACGATCACGCCCTTGCGGCGCTGGGAGATCCGTCCTTCGGCACGGAGGCCCGCAACTCGGGCCAGCATGGCATCCGTTCCCTCGACGCCCTCAAGCGCAACGATCCGGCCCCCGACGCTGACGGCGCCCTGCCCCACGTCCAGACGCCCCAGTGTTTCGGCGGCATCGCCGGCGCGCTGGATATCTTTCAGGTCGTCCGCAGAGGGGCTGACCTTTCCAAGAGGACCAATCGTTGCCAGCAGTCCTGGCAGAATTTCATGCGCGCCGAGCACCTCGCAGCCCTGCGCCTCGATCAGGGAAATAACCATGCGCAGCACAGCGTCGTCGCCACCGGCAAGCAGTGTCTTCAGCGCCATTGGCAGTTTGAGAATAGAGCGGAGATTGACCCTGATCTCGCCGAAGGCCGGGCGTTTTCTGACAGCGCCCGACATGACGACGCGGCCGATACGATGCTTTTCGAACAGGGCAGACAGCCCCGCCATGTCACCGACGCCGACGATCGCATTCTCATAGGACTGCCAATCACCGTCCGCCTCGTTCTTCAGGCGTAAAATCAAAGGGTCTTCGCCTGCCGCGCGCGCGGCTTCGGCCAGAAACAGCGGCAGTTTGCCACCACCGGCGATAATGGCGAGGCGACCTTTCGATGCCAGGCCTTGCGTTGCGCTGGCGGACGTCATGGCGTCAATTCTTGCCGCGATGGGGCGACGATAGTGCCCGGTCACTTTCGGCGGCAATGAAATCAAGAATTTGGATCACCTGCGGGCAATCGAGATAGTCTTCGCGGATCGCGGCGGCATTGGCACGCGCCGAACCCTCGCCTTCGAAGATCTGTTTGAAGGCGCGGCGGACCTGATGAATGACCGCGCGCTCAATCCCTGCGCGCGTCATGCCGACGACGTTCAAGCCGCCGAGGATGCCGGGATTGCCGTTCAACATGCCGTAGGGAATGACATCGTAGCTGACGGCCGACAAGCCACCAATGAAAGCGTTGCGACCGATCCTAGTAAACTGGTGCACGGCGCAGCCGCCGCTCAGGATCACGTAATCCTCGACCCGCACATGGCCGGCCAGCATCACATTGTTTGACAGGATGATGTTGTTGCCGAGGATGCAGTCATGGGCGACATGCGAGTTGGCGAGAAACAGGCAATTGTCGCCGACACGCGTGATCCCGCCACCCCCGACCGTGCCGCAGTTCATCGTCACACCTTCGCGCATGGTGCAGTTTGCACCCACGATAAGGCGGGAATCGTCCCCTGCCTCGTGGAGGCTCTGCGACACGCCACCGATCACCGCCATCGGAAAGATCCGGCTATTGGGACCGATCTCCGTCAGGCCGCTGACCACGGCGTTCGAAATCAGTTCCACGCCGTCCTTCAGAGTGACGCGCGGGCCGACATGGCAGAATGGACCAATGCGCACATTCTCGCCGATGACGGCGCCAGCCTCGACGACCGCCATCGGATGGATCACGGCAGTGGCGGCAATCGTGCTCATTTCGCATCCTTGCGCATGATCATCGCGCCGATATCGGCCTCCGCCGCCAACTGGCCGTCGACCTTGGCATCGCAGTGGAACTTCCAGATATTGCCGCGCTGCTTCTGCTTCACCACGTGGAATTCGACGCGGTCGCCGGGAACAACGGGCTTGCGGAAGCGGGCATTGTCGATGGTCATGAAGTAGACGAGGTTGCCGCCCTCACCTTGTTTACGGGCGCAGATCGCACCGGCCGTCTGGGCCATGCCTTCGATCAGCAAAACACCCGGCATAATCGGTGAATCCGGGAAGTGTCCGGTAAAATGAGGCTCGTTGGCCGTGACATTCTTGATGCCGATCGCCGAATCGTCACCGTCGATTTCGATGATCTTGTCGACCAGCAGGAAGGGATAACGATGCGGCAGGAGCTTCATGATCTCCAGGATATCAGCCGATCCTAATTCGGCCTTAGCGGCGTCAGTCATTGCTGGCTCCCTTGTCCTTGGCGCGGCTGTCATAGCGGCTCAAAGTCTCGGCCACCTCGCGCAGATAATCCTTCAACGGGCGGGCCGGGATCCCGCCATATTTCTCGCCCGGAGGCACGTCGGCCAGGACACCGCTCATGGCAGCAATCTGCACGCCGTCGCCGATCTTGATGTGACCGTTCACGCCAGCCGCCCCACCGATCATCACGCCATCGCCGATGACCGTGCTGCCGGCTATTCCAACCTGACTGACGATGCCACAGTGGCGGCCAATGCGGACGTTGTGACCGATCTGGACCAGATTGTCGATCTTCGTGCCCTCACCGATGACCGTGTCATCCATGGTGCCGCGGTCGATCGTGGTGTTGGCACCGATCTCGACGTGATCCTGGATGATGACACGCCCGACCTGGACGATCTTCAGCATGCCGCGCGGACCCGGCGCATAACCGAAACCATCCTGGCCGATGCGGGCACCGTTGTGGATGATGACATTGTTGCCTATCAGGGCGACTTGAATGGTCGCGCCCGCTGCGATCGTGCAGTCCCGGCCGATGCGAACGCCGGGCCCGATCACCGCACCCGGTCCAATGCGGGTGCCGCTGCCGATCTCGGCATGTGCACCAATCACGGCCAGCGCCTCAACCTCAACCCCCTCTTCCAGCCTTGCGGTCGGATCGATATGGGCGGCGGGCGATACGAGCGTCTTTTCGCTCATCATCCGAACCGGGCGGAGGCCTTCCGGATGCAGCAATGCACCCGCCAGCGCAAACGATGTCTGTGCGCTTTTCGCCACAAGCACAGGGATGTGCTGCGGGATGAGCGACACGAGCGCCTTTTCACAGAATATCGCCGATGCACTGCAGCTGAGAAGATCATCGCGGTTGCGACGGGACAGGATATAGCAGACATCGCCCGCTTTGGCGCGGGCGACGGGCGAGACCGACCGAATGATCGTCTCGCCCTGCGTCTCATCCGTCAATTCCGCCCCCGTATGGGCTGCAAGTGCAGCCAGGGTAACCCCGGCATGGGGCGGAAAGAAATGGTTATGCTCCATCAGAAAACGCTCCAGAACGTCAACCTGTCAGCAGTTCTGGACCGCTTGTCTTAGAACTGGTTCGCCATGCTGAACCGGAATTCCTGCGTGTCGTCGAAGTCTTCCTTGGCGACAGGAACAGCATAGTCGAAGCGAAGCGCGCCGAAGGGCGAATTCCACAGTATGCCGGCGCCAACCGACGCGCGGATCGACATGCCGGTACCGAGAGCCGTACCGTCTCTCGCCAGTTCGCTGCCGTAGAGAGTGCCGGCATCTGCGAACACTGCGCCACGGAATCCAAGGTCTTGCGGAACCGCTGGCAGCGGGAAGGTCGCTTCAGCAGAAGCGGTGAAGTAGGTTGTACCGCCGATAGCATCGCCATCCTGGCGCGGACCAATACCGCTGTTGGCGAAGCCACGAACTTCCTTGCCGCCGATCTTGAACTGATCGAAGACATTCAGGTTATCACCGAGCGCGACCACGTGACCGGCCGAACCCGAGAGCGAGCCGACGACATCGAGCTCGTCAGACAGCGTGTAGAACATCTTGGCGCGGACATAGGCCTTGTAGAAGTCCGAATCGCCACCGAGACCGGCATATTCCTGCGTGAAGCTGGCATAAATGCCTTCATGCGGGTTCTGACGATCGTCGACCGTATTGTAAACGATTGAGTGACCGAGGATCGACTGGGTCCAGGTGCTACCAACGATGGCATCGATATAAGGATCCGCCACTTGGTTATCGACGCCGCCCGGCGAATTATCAGCGCCGAATGCACCGTCCTCGATGTAATCGATCTGCTTGTATGTATAGCGCAGCGTTGTTGCGATGTCTTCCGTGATCGGCGCCGTCACGCGAACCGTCGCGCCCTGCTCCTCGTAATCGTATTCCGAGTTGCTGCTGGTCGCGCTCTTGAAGACATCGAAGCCGGCAGCCAGACGGTAACCGAGGAAGTAAGGCTCGGTGAAGGAGAAGTTGTAGGTCTGCGTGTCGTCGAAACCACCGCCGGCGGCAACGCGGATGAACTGACCGCGACCGAGGAAGTTCTTTTCCTCGACCGAGGCTTCCAGAACCACACCGCCGTTGTCGACCGAGTAGCCGGCGCCGATGCCGAACGAGCCGGTCGGCTGGTCCTGCACGTCCACCACGACCACGACGCGGTCCGGCGAGCTGCCAGCCTGGGTCGAGATGTTGACCGACGAGAAGAAGCCGAGGGCTTCGAGGCGACGCTTGGCGCGGGTGATGGTTTCCTGGTTGAAGGCGTCGCCTTCGGAAATGTCAAACTCGCGGCGGATGACGTAGTCACGGGTGCGGGTGTTGCCCCGCACTTCGATGCGCTCGACATAGGCGCGTTCACCCTGATCCACCAGGTATGTTACGCCGATCGTGTTGTTTTCGAAGTTGCGGTCGCCACGCGGAACGACACGAGCAAAGGGATAGCCGGCCGACGAAACGCGGCGGGAAATGGCTTCCATCGACTTCTGCACGTCGCGGGCGCTGTAGGTGCTGCCTTCGCGGGTTTCAACGAGGCCCTGAAGCTGGGCAGCATCGACACCATCAACGGTCGATTCGACGGAGACAGCGCCGAACCTGTAGCGCTGACCTTCATCAACCGTGATGTTGATCGTGTACTCGTTGCCAGCCTCGTTCAGGACGGCTTCCGAAGAGATCACGCGGAAGTCGGCGTAACCGTGGTTGTAATAGAACTGGCGGAGAGCCTCTTCATCGGCGCGCAGCTTGTCTTCGTTGTAGACATCCTTGCGCGTCAGGAAGGACAGCATGCCCGATTCCTTCGTCTGCAATACGGAAGCGAGACGACCGTCGGAATACGCATTGTTGCCGCTGAAATTGATGGTGCTGATCTTGGTGCGCTCGCCTTCGTTGATGACGAAAGCGAGGTTGACGCGGCCTTCGGCAACCGGAACGACCTGGGTCGTTACTTCAACGTCACTGCGACCAATCGCGGAATAGGCTTCCTTGATGCGCTGGATGTCGGAACTGATCAGGCTGTCGGAATAAGGACCCTGAGGCTGCGTCTGGACGATGCCGACGAGCTTGTCATCCTTGATCTTGCGGTTGCCGTTGAAGACCACCTGATTGATCAGCTGGTTCTCGGCGACGGTCACGATCAGCGTGCCGCCAGAAACGGAAATCTGGACATCGGAGAAAAAGCCGGTGGCGTAAAGACGCTTCACGGACTCGTCGATGTCGGCGTTGGTGAAGGACTTGCCAGGCTGGATGGAGAGGTTCGAGCGAACGGCCTCAGGCCCCACCCGCTGCGCCCCGCGCACGTCAACCCGCTGAATGACGGCAGCCTGAGCTGCGACAGCCGAGGCCATGACGGCAACACTTGCGCCCGTAGACACGATACCAGCAGACAGCGCGACCGCCGACACTGCGTTCAAAAATCTTGAACCAGCCTTCATGTGTGTACTTTACCTTCTTCAATTGCCCCGCAGTCGTAACCCCGACTCCGGCCCGTGTGTGGTTTTAGCGGGTTTTACCCTACAAGCAAGACTGCGCGTTAATTTCTGTTTACTTCATTTGAATCCGTGGCCCAATCGCCACTATCAATTTGAAACATCGTAAACAAATCCTTCCGCCCGTTGCAAGGACGACGCTCAGCCTATCAACCGGCTGATATCGTTCCAGGTGGCAAATACCATCAGGGAGAGGATCATCGCCAGACCGATGCGGAATGCAACCTCCTGCGCCCCCTGACCCATCGGCCTCCCGCGCACTGCTTCAATCGCGTAGAGAACGAGATGGCCGCCGTCAAGGACCGGAACTGGCATCAAGTTCAAAAGCCCCAGCGAAACCGAAAGAACCGCTGCCAGATTTAACAGAGCGATAACGCCCAGTGTCGCCATTTCACCAGACGCCTGGACGACGCGCACCGGACCGCCCAGCTGATCGGCATTCATCCGGCCGGCGAACATGTTGCCGATATAGTCAAAGGTCCCGGTCACGATATGGCCCGTCTGACGGATCCCCTCCCACACGGCCTGCAACGGCGACAGCTCGACAATGCGGAAATTGCTTGCCTTCTGATCGGTAATGATGCCGATCTGACCTACTTCCATCGAGTTGCCGAAGCGATCGGTGTTGATGGCCCGCTTGGGAACGATGCCGAAATCGAGTTGCTGCTCACCGCGCCGCACCGTCACCGTGACCGGCACCTCGGGGCGCATGGTGATGTAGCGCACCACATCATCGAAGGTCTCGATCTTGCGACCGTCCAGAGCGATGAGTACATCTCCCCGCTCGATCCCGGCTGCCTCTGCGGCGCTCCCCTGTTTCAGGTCGGCGACGACGGGATCCGATACCGGCTTGCCCATGGTGCCAAACATGACCGCGAAGATAACGATGGCGAGAAAAAAATTGGCGATGGGGCCGGCGGCAACCGTGACGGCACGCTTCCAGAGCTTGGCCCCGTTCAGCGTTTGCGCCTTCTCCGCCTCGGTTAAGTCTGCAATAGCGGAGCCATCGGGCATGCTGGCGGCGTCGGCATCCCCAAAGAACCGGACGTAACCGCCAAGCGGAATTGCAGAAATTTTCCAACGGGTTCCGTGGCTATCGGTAAAACCGACCAGTTCCGGACCAAAGCCCACCGAGAAGGCGAGCACCCGGATGCCCGACAGCCGTCCGGCCAGATAGTGTCCTAACTCATGGATGAAGACGAGCAGGGACAAAATGAGGATATAGGGAAGAATATATCCGCCGAGAAAGCCCAGAACTGTGCTCATGTGATCCCTTGTCCCAATTCGTTTTGCCGCCGCGGTCGAGGCTTATGCCCCCTCGCCCGTGCCCTCTCGATCGTCAAAGGCCGAAGAGGAAGGCGCCCATGGATACCACGGACTGGCTTGCGCCCGCAGAGAAAGCTATTGCGAGGAAGAACGCCGCAAAACAGGCAAATACAAGACCATCGACGCGATCCATGACGCCGCCGTGTCCAGGAATGAGATTGCTGGAATCCTTCACCCCGAAACGGCGCTTAATGAAGGATTCGAACAGATCGCCAATCTGGCTTGCAATCGACAGCGAAAGCGCGACGAGCACGATCCAGATACCCACATCGTGGAAATGCGCCATGGCGACGACGTAGCCGCCGACCACCCCCGCCACGGTTCCGCCTATCGCGCCTGACCAGGTCTTACCAGGCGAGATGCGCGGAGCAAGCTTCGGCCCGCCGATCGCACGACCGACGAAATAGGCCAAGATGTCGGTGGCCCAGACAACGACGAAAACAAAGAGCATGGCAACGAGGCCAAGCGAATCGTCACCGCGGATCGCGGCGAGCGAGATGGCGCTCAGGCCCGCATAGAAGAGCCCGCCCGGATGCCACCAGCTGACCCTGCGCAGCAGGGCCGGAATGGCTGCTGTGATGACGAGGCCGGCAAAGAGCGGCACAGTGAAATCTGCGGACCCGACCAGCATGTTCAGGCAGACCAGCGCCATGGCGAGCCAGCCGAATGAATTCGACCGAAGGCTCGTTTCAGCCAGGCGTGTCATTTTGGACCACTCGTAATAGACGAGAAGACCGATGGCAGCCGCGAGAAGCCGAAACGCCATGCCGCCAGCCCAGGTCGCCGCCAGCACCACGATCACCATGACGATCGCCGAATAGATGCGCAGTTGAAGCTCGCGAGAGATCGACAAGGTCATGAGCCGACCGCCACGACTTTATTCGAAAGGCCGCCGAAGCGCCGATCACGGGCGGCATAACGCTCCAAGACCGTATCGAAGACCGCAGCCGTAAAGTCCGGCCAGAAATCTGGCACGAACATCAGTTCCGCATAGGCCGACTGCCAGAGGAGGAAATTCGACAGGCGCTCTTCACCGCTGGTGCGGATAACGAGGTCGGGATCGGGAATGCCGGCCGTATCGAGACTATCGTTGATCTTCTGCGCATCGATATCACGGGGATCGAGCCGACCGGCCTGCACCTCCCGAGCGAGGCGCGCAGCAGCTCTGGCGATCTCGTCGCGCGAACCGTAATTGAAGGCGATGACCAGGGTCATTCCGCAGTTCTCAGCCGTCCGCTCCTCGGCCTCCAGCAGCAGCGAACGGATGTCCTCGCGCAGGTTGACCTTGTCGCCGATTATGCGGATGCGTACGCCTGCCTGATGCAGATCGGCTAGGTCGCGGCGGATAAACGCTTTCAGCAGGCCAAAGAGCTCGTTGACCTCGGCCTCCGGTCGGCGCCAGTTCTCGGAGGAGAAGGCGAAGAGCGTGAGGAAGCCCACGCCGGCCTCGCGGGCCGCCTTAACGGTCTCGCGGACCGTCTCGACCCCCTTGCGATGGCCGAAGGTGCGCGGCAGGCCCCGTGCATTCGCCCAGCGACCATTGCCGTCCATGATGATCGCAACATGCTGGGGTACGATGCGCTGTGATGCTCTCGACATGGGCTCCGATCCGGACGGCGATGGAAATGGTTTAAACGAACGACTCTCGCTTAAACCTGCATGATTTCCTTTTCCTTGTCGGCGAGCAAGCGATCGACGTCGACAATCGTGTCGTCCGTCATCTTTTGAACCTTGTCCGACAGGGAACGGCTGTCATCCTGGCTGATGGAACCGTCTTTTTCGCCCTTTTTAAGGCTGTCCATGCCATCGCGGCGGACGTGGCGAATCGCCACCTTGGCCTTTTCTGCATATTCGTGTGCGACCTTGACGAGCGACTTGCGGCGCTCCTCGTTGAGTTCTGGCAGCGGAATGCGCAGGTTCTGGCCGTCCATGATCGGGTTGAGGCCGAGATTGGCTTCGCGGATCGCACGGTCGACGGCATTCACCATCGACTTGTCCCAGATCGAGACACCGAGCATACGCGGCTCCGGAACGGTCACGTTCGCCACCTGGTTCAACGGCACGCGCGATCCATAGGCCTCGACCATGACAGGGTCGAGAATATTGGCCGAAGCGCGCCCAGTGCGCAGCGAGGCAATATCGCTCTTGAATGCATTGATGGCGCCGTCCATGCGGCGCTTGATGTCGTTGAGATCAACCCCTGCGGTCATCATGGTTCTCCCATTGCTCGTTCAGCCGGCAGCCCGTTCAGCGGGCGCCCATGGTTATTGGATCAGTTGTCGGTGACGATGGTCATGCGACCGGCGCCAGAGAGGATTTCTCCGAAGCCACCCTTCTCATGGATCGAGAAGACGATGATCGGAATGTGGTTTTCACGAGCAAGCGCCACCGCAGCCACGTCCATCACGGCGAGGCCCTTCTGCAGAACCTCGTCATGAGTCAGGCTGTCAAAACGGGTCGCTGTCGGATCTTTCTTCGGATCGGCGGAGTAGATGCCGTCCACCTGTGTGCCCTTGAAGATGGCCTGCGCGCCGATTTCTGCGGCACGCAGGGCTGCAGCGGAATCGGTGGTGAAAAAGGGGTTGCCCGTGCCGCCAGCGAAGATCACCACCCTGCCCTGCGCCAAATGGTGCAAGGCGGCGCGCTGCGAGAAGCTCTCGCAGATTTCCGGCATGGCGATCGCCGAAAGGACGACGGTGTCGATGTCGAGCTTGCGCAGCGAGGTGGCAAGGGCCAGCGCATTGATGACGGTCGCCAGCATGCCCATGTGGTCGCCCGTCACCCGGTCACCACCCTTGGAGGCTACGGCCACGCCACGGAAGATGTTGCCTCCGCCGACAACGACGCCGACTTCGACGCCCATGCGGCGGGCTTCGGCGATGTCACCGGCGATCCGATCGGCCACAGCGACGTCGATACCGAAGCCCTGGCTTCCCATGAGGGCCTCACCGGAAGCCTTGAGGAGAACGCGTGTGAACAATGGCTTGGCGGTCATGTGTGCTCCCGAAATCAATTCAGTGCCGGATACACGAAGGGCATCGCGTTGTCACGCGATGCCCGATGTTTTCCCTCGAAAGGAGTGGCTGGATCAGCCCTTGGCGACAGCAGCCACTTCGGCTGCGAAATCGCTTTCTTCCTTTTCGATGCCTTCGCCGAGAAGCAGACGTGCCATGCCGGTCACTTCGATCGGTGCACCGGCATCCTTTTCGGCAGCCTTGATGGCGTCGCCGACGGTCAGGTCCGGGTTGATGACGAAGGCCTGCGACAGCAGAGCGACTTCTTCGAAGAACTTGCGCATGCGGCCTTCAACCATCTTTTCGATGATGGCGTCCGGCTTGCCCGAAGCGCGCGACTGCTCGATGAAGACGTTGCGTTCACGCTCGGCGACGGCAGCATCGACTTCTTCCGAACGGATGGCGAGCGGGTTGGTCGCAGCAATGTGCATGGCAACCTGGCGGCCGATGGCGGACAGAACGTCCTTGTTGCCGGTCGACTTCAGGGCAACGAGAACGCCGAGCTTGCCGAGGCCTTCAGAGGCAGCATTGTGGACGTAGGTCGCAACAACACCGTCTTCGACCGAGAGCTTGACGGCGCGGCGCAGCGTCATGTTCTCG
This sequence comes from Rhizobium sp. Root274, assembly GCF_001429245.1. GTDB lineage: Bacteria > Pseudomonadota > Alphaproteobacteria > Rhizobiales > Rhizobiaceae > Allorhizobium. Next base: position 216,075 of record NZ_LMJE01000009.1, on the reverse strand, counting down.
CCGATATGGGCGATTGCGTCCTTGATGGTGTCGGTGACAGTCTTGCCGCTGGCCGGATAGGTGGCCGCGCCGATGGCTTCGACCGAACCGTCTGTGCCGATGGCAACGGAGGCCACGCCACGGACGAGGTCCTGGAAGGCATCGTTACGGGCAACGAAGTCGGTTTCGGAGTTCACTTCGACGACAACAGCCGAGGTGCCGTTGCCGTTGATGCCGATCAGGCCTTCGGCTGCAGTGCGGCCCGACTTCTTGTCGGCCTTGGCGATACCCTTGGCGCGCAGCCAGTCGATGGCGGCTTCGACGTCACCGTCGTTCTCGATGAGAGCCTTCTTGCAATCCATCATGCCTGCGCCGGACTTCTCGCGCAGTTCCTTAACCAGTGCTGCAGTGATTTCAGCCATTGTGTGCCTCTTGTCTGTTCAAGCGATGCGCCAGACGATCATGATCCCGGAGCATGCTGTTTGGGGGACGAAATGTACCCGGAAGTGTGACAACGTGATGAAGCAGGTCACCACGAAAACCTTGAGCGCATTCGGGACCACATCAGTGACAGGTCGCCGGAATTGCGAGGCCGCCCGAGGCTCAACTGAGCGTCCGGGCGGCCGTATCCCTTGACGGGTGCGGCGGATCAGATCCGCCGCGTTCGAAGCATCAAGCTTCGGCTTCGGTCTCGAGAGCCGGCTCGATCGGAGCTTCGGCGGATGCGCCGATGTCACGACCGGAAGAGCCCTGCTGGCGAGCGATGCCGTCGATGGCAGCGCGCGAGATCAGGTCGCAGTAGAGCGAGATGGCGCGCGAAGCGTCGTCGTTACCCGGGATCGGGTAGTCGATGAGGTCCGGATCGCAGTTCGAGTCGATGACAGCAACAACCGGGATGCCGAGGCGCTTGGCTTCGTCGATCGCGATCTTTTCCTTGTTGGTGTCGATGATGAACATCAGGTCGGGAACGCCGCCCATGTCACGGATACCGCCGAGGGCCTTGTCGAGCTTTTCGCGCTCGCGCTCAAGGTTCAGACGCTCCTTCTTCGAGTAGCCGGAGGCTTCCGAGCTAAGGATTTCGTCGAGCTTGCGCAGGCGAGCGATCGAGTTCGAGATGGTCTTCCAGTTGGTCATCATGCCGCCGAGCCAGCGGGAGTTGACGTAGTACTGGGCCGAACGCTTGGCGCTGTCGGCGATGATTTCCGAAGCCTGACGCTTGGTACCGACGAACAGAACGCGGCCACCACGAGCAACGGTGTCGGACACGACCTGCAGGGCGCGCGACAGCATCGGGACGGACTGAGCCAGATCGATGATGTGGATGTTGTTACGATCGCCGAAGATGTACGGCTTCATCTTCGGGTTCCAGCGGTGAGTCTGGTGACCGAAGTGAACGCCAGCTTCCAAGAGCTGACGCATGCTGAAATCAGGCAATGCCATGCCTTTGTCTCCTTTTCCGGTTTAACCCCCGCGAAGCAAACAGCACCCCTTGCGGGGATGCCACCGGGCGGAAAACTCAGGATTTCTCCCTGAACTTCCCAAGCTTCGCGTGTGGAATGATGCGGCCCATACAGGGGTCGCGGCACAAAATCAAGCCTTTGCCCGAGAGTTCAGGCAAGAAGGCCGGAATTCCTCACTTGCAGTCGCCGTTCGGGGGCCCGAGCACTTCCAGCTTGGTCAGCTTGCCCGCCAGGACGAAGTCACCGTAGTCGAGCGTCAGATCACGGGTGACGCCATTTTCGTAGAGTTTGAAGGACTGGCTATAGATCGGCAACTGATCACCCTTCTTCTTCTCGTCGAAATAGGCGATGGACACGGGCCAGTAATCGCTCGAGCCGAAGGGGGCCACGGCTTTCGCTTCGGGATCGGTATCGACGGATTTCTGCGGGGCACCAACAATGGTCGTGGTCAGAAATGTCTGGTCGCCATCCTCGGAGCCGTCGAAAATGCGCGATTCGAAGACGCGCTCGCCCTTGCGAGCTCTCGCGATCACTTCCAGCATGTGTTCTGCCGGAAAGCGGCTGTTCGCCAGTTCCAGTTCCCGCTGATTGGGACCGGTGAGTTCGATCGTCACCTTGTCGCCGGCCTCGGCTGCAGCTCCGCTCACGTCCTTGTCGAGCTGGTCGTCGGTGAAGGACTTGTTGTCGAAGCGAAACTTTCCAGCGCTCACGTCCTCGAAAGTGTTCGAGCGCTGGTCGGTGACGCGCACACCGTCGCCGACATCAATGCGGGTGACAAAGCGGAACTGGGTGTTGAAGCCCTTGCAGGACGAGCCTGAGAACTCATAGACCATGCGACCGCGCACGCCCTCGATACCGGAGCGGTCGGAGGCTTCCTTCAGAAATATGTCGTAGACGGCGCGATGCGGCACAAGGCCGATCGTGGCAGCCGCAGCCTGCCCGGCAGCCGTGCCGGCGGCGAGGGTCAATGTGGCGGCGAACGCCATACGCAAAGGAAACATCGACAACCTCCTGTTGGACTCGTCGTCGATGTTATAAGAACACATCCGGCAAAAGCGAGACATGCTTTTCGTCGCCAGTCGTTTCTCACCTCTTTTCAACAATCCGGGATTTCGCCATGTCCGATACCATCGACAGCCGCCTTGCAGCGCTGGGAATCACCCTTCCCGAAGCCGCCGCCCCTGCTGCCAATTACGTCCCCTTCGTGATCAGCGGAAACCTGCTTTATCTCTCCGGCCAGTTGCCGATTGAAGGCGGAAAAGTGGCGGTCCTTGGACTTGTGGGGTCTGACGTGGCGCTCGCCGACGCACAGCGTGCCGCTGAACTCTGCGCGATCAACATCCTGGCACAGGCCAAAAGCGCGCTTGGTGGCGATCTTTCGCGCATCACCCGGGTGATCAAACTGAACGGCTTCGTTGCCTCCGCGCCCGGCTTTACGGAGCAGCACCTCGTGATCAATGGCGCATCGAACCTGATCGCCAATGTTCTGGGCGAAGCCGGCAAACATGCCCGTGCCGCCGTCGGCATGGCCGCCCTTCCGCTCAATGCTGCGGTCGAGATCGATGCGATCCTGGAGATTGCCCTGTGAGCGGTGTCGACTGGATCAAGGACGTGCCGGTCGCCCATCGCGGCTATCACGACATGAACAAGACGGTTTGGGAAAACACCCTGTCGGCATTCTCGCGGGCGATCGAGGCCGGTTTTGCCATCGAATGCGATATCCAGCTCTCCTCCGACAGCGTGCCCATGGTCTTTCACGACCACGACCTGCAGAGGCTCTGCGGTCTTGCGGGCGAAGTTCGGGAGCGCACGGCCGGCGAGTTGAAGATGCTGTCGATCGGCGGCACTAAGGACAAGATCCCCTCGCTCCGCCAGATGCTCGACCTCGTCAAAGGCCAGGTGCCGCTGGTCATCGAGCTTAAGGGCATCGATGCGGAACAGGACGATGGCTTCGTCGAAAGCGTGCTGGAAGTGCTGGAAGGCTATGAAGGCAAGGTCGCTCTGATGAGCTTCGACTATCACCTGCTGCGCGCCCTGAAGCACGTCGACTGCCCCTACCCGGTCGGGCTGACGGCCGAAGGCGTGAAGCCCGAAGTGCTGGAAGCGCATGCCGAGGCCATGGCGCTCGGACTGGACTTCACCTCCTATTGCGCCGCCCATTTGCCGAACCCCTTCGTCACTGCCCTGCGTGAAAAAGGCACACCCGTGATTACCTGGACGGTCAGGGATGAAATCATGCGGGAGCGCACCTATACCTATGCAGACCAGATGACGTTCGAAGGTTTTGACCCGCGCGTAGCGCCGGCTTTGGCCTGAGACTGACACGCACAGGGAGATCCATGGCAGACGAGGTGACTGTCCGCATTGCCGGCTCCTTCCAGGAGATCGATCCGGCCGATTGGGCTACGCTAGCCGGCACATCGCGGGCCGGTGCCGGTTACAACCCCTTCGTCTCCCATGACTTTCTTTCGGCGATGGACGAGTCCGGCTCGGCTGTGGCCGAGACCGGCTGGATGGGCCATCACCTGCTGCTGGAGGAAGACGGCCGCCTGATCGGGGCGGTCCCTTGTTATCTCAAGAACCACAGCCAGGGCGAATATGTCTTCGACCACGGTTGGGCCGACGCCTATCAGCGGGCGGGCGGGCGCTATTATCCGAAGCTGCAGGCCTCGGTGCCGTTCACCCCGGCTACGGGGCCAAGACTGCTGGTCAAGCATGGAGAGGATGTGGAGCGGGTCTCCGGCCTTCTTGCCGAGGCGCTGTCCCAGGTCACGCGCAAGATTGGCGCCTCATCGGCGCATGTGACGTTTCTTCCGCAAGGGGAGCTAGCTTCCCTAACGGAAGCCAATTTCCTGCATCGCACCGACCAGCAGTTCCATTTCATCAATCGGGGCTATGCCAACCACGAGGCGTTCCTGGCCGAACTCTCCTCATCCAAACGCAAGAACCTGCGCAAGGAGCGGCGGGCGGCCCTGGAGCATGGCATCAGCATTGACTGGCTGACTGGCCGCGATCTGACCGAAGAGATCTGGGATCAGTTCTTCCGCTTCTATATCGACACCGGCAGCCGCAAATGGGGGCGGCCTTACCTTACCCGCCAATTCTATTCGCTGATTGGCGAACGGATGGCCGATGACGTGCTTCTTGTCATGGCCAAGCGCAACGGTCGCTATGTCGCGGGCGCGATCAACTTCATCGGTGCCGACGCGCTCTATGGTCGTCACTGGGGCTGTATTGAGGACCATCCCTTCCTGCACTTCGAGGTCTGCTACCACCAGGCGATCGATTTCGCGCTGTCGAAGGGTCTTGCCCGGGTCGAGGCCGGCGCCCAGGGGGAGCACAAGCTGGCGCGGGGTTACGAGCCCGTCACCACGCATTCCGCCCACTATATCGCCCATCCGGGACTTCGCCGGGCCGTTGCCGACTATCTCGAGCACGAGCGGCGGGAGGTCGCGCAGATGAGCGACTATCTTGGCGAGCACACACCCTTCCGGAAAGGCGAGCGTCCGCCGCGCGAGGGCGAGGAATTCGACGGTTGACGGCTGAACTGCCGACTTGATGGACAGGACGGACTGCCGCTAACTGGTACTATGATATGAGGAGAGATGAATGACCGCGTATGATCCCAACAACATTTTCGCCAAGATCCTGGCTGGCGACATTCCGTCGGTGACGCTGTACGAGGATGAGGACACGCTGGCCTTCATGGATGTCATGCCGCAGGCGCCGGGCCATTTGCTGGTGATCCCGAAACAGGGTTCGCGCAATCTGCTCGATGCCAATCCCGCCGTCCTCGCAAAGCTCCTGCCCGTCGTGCAGAAGCTGGCCAATGCCGCCAAGGAGGCCTTTGACGCGGATGGTGTCTATGTCGCCCAGTTCAACGAGGCAGCGGCCGGCCAGACCGTCTACCACCTGCATTTCCACGTCATCCCGCGTCATGACGGGCTGCCGCTCAAGCCCCATACGGGCGGCATGGAGAACATCGACGTGCTGAAGGCCAATGCCGAGAAGATCAGGGCCGCGCTCTGAGAGACCCGGCCCCTCTCGGCTGACCTTCATCACAGGATCAGCCGAGAATACGACCGAGAAGTGCCAGGACACCGATACTGGTCGCGATCAGCGCGATCACTCCGAGCATGCCGGGCGCCGCGCCGAACCAGCCTCCGCCACGGCTTCGCGCAACATCCTCAGGCAGCACCTTGAACCTCGGCGGGGCGCCATGCTTCAACCGGCGGAAACGCAGGACTCGGGCCATTCCACTTTCCCTTGATCAATCAACGGCCTCGATCTGGGGAAACGAAAGCGGCATTTCCAGTCCCTACACTCTCCTGTGATCGCGATCGATCCTAGAGCCAGAGCAGACCGGCACCAAGGATTGCAAGGGGGACGATGACGCCGACAATCGCCCTTTGCCCTGAGAGCAGGAAGGCGGCAAAGCCGAGGGCGGTGGCCATGAGCCTCAACCAGAGCGGCGATGCCTCCAGCACACCGGTCGGGAAGACGACGAGTTTCGTCGTCACGGCCATCACAAGGGCGGTGGCCACCGCCCTCACCCAGTTGAGGATTTCCGACCCCTCCTGCAATCTGTTGCCGGCCAGCACGCCGAGCCAGCGCCAAAGGTCCGTCGCCAACCAACCGGCGACGAGAACGACCAGATAAGGCCAGTACTCCGCCATCACACCACCTCTTCGATCGAAACGGCCGGCTCCGGCTTTGGAGAGTCCTGCGTCTTGCCGGCTCGGATGACGAAACGGTCGAAGAGATAGGCGAGCGTGCCGCCGCCGAGACCCGCCACCAGGATATCGAAACCGGGCATCACAACTGCCAATAAGGGGCCGGCAATGGCGCCGACAACGAACGCGACCTTGACCACCGATTGTCGGCCCGTCGCCCAGATCGAGGCGATGAAATAGGAGGGCGTTAGGAAGAATAGGAGACCGGCAACAACGGGCGGAAAGCTGGCGACCAAGCCGTAACAGATGCCAACGAGCGCTGTGTTGATCGCCACGAGGGTGATGCCAAAACCGGCGAAATAGCCCACACGGCCTTCAAGCGGTACGTTCTTGAAGCTGCCCATGGCGAAAACCCAGGCGGTGATCGCGACGAAGTGGGAGAGGAACAGCAGCAACCAGGTCGGCGTGCGGCTGGTGCGCATTTCCGGCACGAGCGAGGCCACCATCGGCATGAGCCGGATGGACGAGAGGGTAACGGCCAGAAAAATCGCTAAAAGATTTGCGCCGCTGGTCATGGTGCCGATCAAGATCATCTTGGCGGGCAGTGCCCAGACTGTCGCCGTCATGAACATCGCTTCACCCCGGGAAACGCCAGACTGCAAAGCGAAGGCCGCAAAGCCGACGAAGGAGATCATCAGGATGAGCGCGGGCAGGCTGAACAGGCCGCGCATCCCGGCAAGGAACCAGCGGCTTTGGGACACGTCACGTTCGGCTGCAGGCATAAGGAACACTCGGGTTCAAACACAGATGTGCCGGGCACAAGGCCCGGCACGGTCTTATCGGTGGTAAAAGCCGATGCGCTCTACTTCTTCTTCGGCACCTTCGGCACGGCGCTCCGCTTGGCGGGTGCCGGCGCGGCATCGATCACGGCTACATCGCCATCGTCTTCAACCGCCGCGGCTTTCGGCGTGGGCTTGCGCTTTGCCTTGGAAAGCTTGGCCGTCGCCACTTCGACTTCCGGCTTCGGCTTCACGGGCGCCGCTTCGGCGAGGCATTCAAGATCGAGCACCTCGTCTCCGGTCTCGTCCTTCTTGACGCCGACCTTGACCACGCCACCCTTCTTCAGCTTGCCGAAGAGAATCTCGTTGGCGAGCGGCTTCTTGATGTGCTCCTGGATGACGCGGGACAGCGGCCTCGCGCCCATCTTTTCGTCGTAACCCTTTGTCGCAAGCCAAGCGATAGCGGGTTTCGAGAGGTCGAAGGTGACATTGCGCTCGGACAGCTGAGCTTCCAGCTGCATGACGAACTTCTGCACGACCTGGTGGATGACCTCTGTGGGCAGAGGCGCAAACGGGATCGTCGCGTCCAGACGGTTGCGGAATTCAGGCGTGAACAAGCGGTTGAGCGCCTCCTCGTCTTCACCAGTGCGCTTGGACGAGCCGAAGCCAATCGCCGACTTCGCCATCTCCGATGCGCCCGCATTGGTCGTCATGATCAGGATGACATTGCGGAAGTCAATCTTCTTGCCATTGTGGTCGGTCAGCGAGCCGTGGTCCATGACCTGCAACAGGATGTTGTAGATATCCGGATGTGCCTTTTCGATTTCGTCGAGCAGCACGACGCAATGCGGGTGCTGATCGACGCCATCGGTCAGGAGACCGCCCTGGTCGAAGCCGACATACCCCGGAGGTGCACCGAGCAGGCGCGATACCGTGTGCCGCTCCATGTATTCCGACATGTCGAAGCGCAGAAGCTCGACTCCGAGCGACGAGGCCAGCTGCTTTGCCACTTCGGTCTTGCCGACGCCGGTCGGGCCAGAGAAGACGTAAGAGCCGATCGGCTTGTTCGGTTCGCGCAGGCCCGCACGGGCGAGCTTGATCGACGTCGAAAGCGCCTCGATCGCCTTGTCCTGGCCGTAGACCACGGAGCGCAGTTCCTTCTCCAGGTTGGCGAGAACCATCTCGTCGTCCTTGGACACGGTCTTGGGCGGGATGCGGGCCATCGTTGCGATGGTGGCTTCGATTTCTCGTTCGGTAATCAGCTTGCGGCGCCGCGAGGCCGGCAGCAGCATCTGGGCTGCACCCGTCTCATCGATGACGTCGATGGCCTTGTCCGGCAGCTTGCGGTCCGAAATGTAGCGTGCCGAGAGCTCGACCGCCGACTTGATCGCTTCGTTGGTGTAACGAAGCTTGTGATAGTCCTCGAAATAGGGCTTCAGGCCCTTCATGATTTCGATCGCATCATCGATCGACGGCTCGTTGACGTCGATCTTCTGAAAGCGGCGAACGAGGGCCCGGTCCTTCTCGAAGAACTGGCGATATTCCTTGTAGGTGGTCGAGCCGATGCAGCGGATCGCGCCCGAAGACAGAGCCGGCTTCAGCAGGTTCGACGCGTCCATCGCACCGCCGGAGGTGGCACCGGCGCCGATCACCGTGTGGATCTCGTCGATGAAGAGGACGGCACCCGGGTAATCTTCCAGTTCTTTGACGACCTGCTTCAAACGCTCTTCGAAGTCACCGCGATAGCGGGTGCCGGCGAGGAGTGTACCCATGTCAAGCGAGAAGATCGTGGCATCGGCCAGCGCTTCCGGCACCTTGCCTTCAACGATGCGCTTGGCGAGACCTTCGGCGATCGCCGTCTTGCCGACGCCGGGATCACCCACATAGAGCGGATTATTCTTGGAACGGCGGCACAGGACCTGGATCGTGCGGTTCACTTCGTCGTGACGGCCGATCAGCGGGTCAATGCGACCGGTTTTCGCCTTTTCATTGAGGTTGACGCAATAGGCCTTCAGAGCCTCCTGCTTGCCCTTGGCAGAGCCCTCCTCCGGCTCACGTCCGGACGGCTTCGCCTCAGGCTCACCATCCTCGGCACCACGGGCGGGGCGAACCTGCGAAGCGCCGGGACGCTTGCCGATGCCGTGCGAGATGTAATTGACCGCGTCGTAACGGGTCATCTCCTGTTCCTGCAGGAAGAAGGCCGCATTGCTTTCACGCTCGGCGAAGATGGCGACGAGCACGTTCGCACCGGTCACTTCTTCACGACCCGAGGACTGGACGTGGATGACGGCCCGCTGGATGACGCGCTGGAAGCTCGATGTCGGCTTGGAATCCTCGTCATACCCCGTGATCAGGTTGGCCAGATCGTTGTCGACGAATTCCAGAACCGTCTTGCGCAGAGTGTCGAGATTGACATTGCAGGCACCCATCACGGCCGCTGCATCGGCATCATCGATCAGAGCCAGCAGAAGGTGTTCGAGCGTCGCATATTCGTGGTGGCGCTCATTGGCGTAGGTCAGGGCCTGGTGCAGCGCTTTTTCGAGGCTGGGGGAAAATGTTGGCACGTCTGATCCTCACTTCTTTTCCATGACGCATTGAAGCGGATGTTCATGCTGCCGGGCGAAATCCATCACCTGTGAGACTTTGGTTTCAGCGACTTCGTAGGTGAAGACACCGCATTCCCCCACGCCATGATTATGAACATGCAGCATGATGCGGGTGGCAGCTTCCCTGTCCTTTTGAAAAAAGCGCTCCAGGATATGGATCACGAATTCCATCGGGGTGTAGTCGTCGTTCAGAAGCAGGACACGATACAGATCTGGCTTCTTCGTCTTCGGCTTGGTGCGCGTGATGACCGACGTGCCCTTGTTGGCATTGTCCCCGTCACGCTGGCTCTGCATGAAGACCGGCTTAGCGATCATTTCAGTTCATTCTCCGTTGTCCGGCCGGTTAGCCGTTACGCATCGGTACGGACGAACACTCAGCACAGTAAGGTAGTTCATAATTCGGTGATTTTAAGCCCCCCGAACGACCGCGACGACGATTTGTCCCACGGGGCGGAAAACCAAGGAAATTCGAACCAATAGGTTATACCAGCAACCAAAAATGACAAGACCGGCCGCGCGGGGCGCGGCCGGTCTCGCATGGTACACGCAAGCTTGGATCAGGCAGCAGCCGGGACTGGCGTCAGGCTGCGGCTGAACGGAGCCTCGTAAGGCTTGTAGAGGGTCTTTGCGAGTTCGGCATACATCTCCCCGAGCTTCGTGGCTTCGGCGACGAAGCTTTCATACGAGGACTTGAAGAACGTAGTCTGCAGCTCGAAGGCTGCTTCCGGACTCTTCACCGCTGTGAGCGCCTCGACGTAAGAGGTCATGTCCTGGAAGGACTTCTTCGAATAGTCGGTCGCCTCGGCCGCGATCGACTGGAACCCCTTCGTGATTTCCGAATAGTTCTTCATCATGGCGTCCATGGCTTCTTTGCTCTTCTTGCTGGCGTCGTCGATATTGAACATGTCAGCGTACTCCTCTTCGCTTCATATCAGTGATAATGAAGATAGCACTTGCAGCATGACGGTCAAGTGAATTTGTGCGCCGCACAACGTCCTTTAGTTGCATGCCATGATAAAACAAAGGGCCGCCTTCAAACGGGCGACCCTAAGTTACTGCCAATCCGAGAAGGCACGCCGGCGCCCTCAATCGCAAGTTTCAACGGAAACTCACAGATCGACGTCGAGGATGGCCATCGAGAAATTGTAGGAAAGTTCGCCGTCTTCCTCATCCTTGAAGACCACGCCGAGAAACTCCTCACCGACATACACTTCGGCAGAGTCATCCTTGCGCGGACGTGCCTTGACGGTCATCGTCGGGTTCAAGGTCCGCTTGAAATAAGCGTCCAGTTTCTTGATCTCATCAGGCTTCACACTGCGTCTCCATCGGATGTTTTATGAATTGCGCCGCTTCTGACACGGCTTTTCCGCCGATGTAAAGACGCAAAGGAAGGTTTGCCCAAGCAGACGGCGCGCAGGCAAACGGGGGAATCAAGGCTGTCCGATCAATCTTCCGAAACGATCATCTGGTCCATCGATCGGGCAGGCTCGGCGCAGCCAGCTTCGCCGACGACGCGCGCCGGCACCCCTGCAACCGTTGTGCAGCGGGGCACTGGCTTCAGCACGACAGAACCGGCCGCGATGCGCGAGCAACTGCCGACCTCGATGTTGCCGAGAACCTTGGCGCCTGCCCCGATCAACACGCCGTCGCCGATCTTCGGATGGCGGTCCGCCCCCTCCTTACCGGTGCCACCGAGCGTCACGCCATGGAGGATCGAGACATTGTCTCCGATCCGCGCCGTTTCACCCACGACAAGGCCGGTCGCGTGGTCAAGGAAGATGCCCTTGCCGATGCGCGCGGCTGGATTGATATCGGTCTGGAAGATGCTGGACGAACGGCTTTGCAGGTAGAGAGCAAAGTCGCGGCGGCCATTGTTCCACAGCCAGTGCGCCAGACGATGCGTCTGGATCGCGTGGAAGCCCTTGAAATAGAGAACCGGCTCCATGAACCGGGTGCAGGCCGGATCGCGATCGTAAACGGCCTGGATGTCGACCCGCAGAATGGTGGTCCATTCCGGCCAATCTGCCATCATCGCCTCGAACGCCTGACGCAGCACGATCGCCGGCAGATCGGAATGGTCGAGCCTTTCGCAGATGCGATAGATCACGCAGTCTTCGAGGGAGCGATGGCTGAGCACGGTGGCGTGAAAGAAGGCGGCCAGCATCGGATCACGATCCGCAGCCAGGCGGGCTTCCTGCCGCAGGCTGTCCCAGATCGGGTCCATCGACGTGACAATCTCGCTCTTGAGAACGTCATTATGTGCGACCATTGCCGGTCTCCTCGTTCATACTTGCAGGCTATTATATAGCCCAACCCGCATTGAACTCAAATGGGCACACGCATGAAACAATCCAGAGCATTCGCAAACGGTCAGATCGAGGTGACGAGTGCGGCCGGTGTCGGGTTGCTGCAGATCGTCAACCCGACGCGTAAAAATGCAATCACCGCCGCCATGTGGCGGGCCATTCCCGAGGCGGTGCATTGGCTGCATGTGGAGGCCCAGGTGCGGGTCATCCTGCTTCGTGGAGCGGGCGCGAAGGATTTCAGCGCCGGCGCAGACATTTCGGAATTTACCGAATTACGAAAAGATGCTGCGACGGCCCGAGTCTACGAGGCGTCCAACAGCCGCGCCTTCGCCGCGATCCGGGAAGCTCCCGTGCCCGTGATTGCAGCCATCAGCGGCATCTGCTACGGCGGTGGCTTCGGGCTTGCGGCAGCCGCAGACTTGAGGATCGCCACCGAAGATGCCGTGTTCGCGGTTCCTGCGGCACGCCTCGGTCTCGCCTATCCCGCCGATGCCGTGCAGGATTTCGTTCGGGGCCTCGGCAGTCAGATGGCGCGACGCGCCCTCTTCACCGGGGCGAGCCTGACAGCCAAGGAACTGCATACCTGCGGCTTTCTCAGCGAGATCACGTCGACAGACGCGCTCGACGCACAGACACTGACGCTGGCCGAGGCCATTTCACAGAACGCTCCCCTATCGCTCAGAGCGTCGAAGCTAGCGCTCAGAGCCGTCGAACTCTCCGACGAGGACATGCTGCGCGAGGCTGAGATCCTCGGCGCGCAGACATTCGACAGCGCCGACTACGCAGAAGGCCGGGCGGCCTTCGCCGAGCGACGTCGCCCGGTCTTTACCGGCAAGTGACGGATCAGCGGCCAGCGAGTTCTGCGTAGAATTCCAGCACGGCCTTCTTGAACACCCGGTCGCCCACCGCCAGCATGTGATCACGGTTCGGTATATCGAGTGCACGGGCATTCGGCATCAGAGCGGCGAGTTCTGCCGGAGAACCGGCAATGTCGTCTTTGGTGCCCACGCCGATCAGGGTCGGCAGATCGACTTTGGCGATATCTTCTGGCCGGACCAGGTCGCGCGAGGTGCGGATGCAGGCAGCGAGCGCCAGCCGATCGGACTTGGTCTGATCGGCAAAGGCGCGGAACATGCGGCCCCTCTCGTGGCTCACGTCGTCGAGCGACGGCGCGAGCAAGGCATCCGCGATGGGATCCCAGTCGCCGACCCCGTCGCACATGCCGATACCCAGACCACCGAAGACCAGGGATCGGACACGGTCGGGATGTTCGACCGCCAGGAACGCAGAGATGCGAGCCCCCATGGAATAGCCTATCACATGGGCATCCGGCAGGCCGAGATGGCTCAGAAGTGCCGCCGCATCACCCGCCATCGAAGAAGGATGATAGGCTTCTGGATCATGCGGCTTGTCGCTTGCTCCATGGCCGCGATTGTCGATCGCGATGACGCGATAGCCGGCATCTCCCAAGGTCCGCAGCCAACCCGGATAGACCCAGTTGACGCTGGCGGACGAGGCGAATCCGTGGATCAGCAGCACCGGCTCGCCGGCGGGATCACCGTCGTCGAAATAGGCCAGTTCGAGGCCGTCGTTGTGGAAACGGGAAAAAGCGGGAGCATCGAGATTCATGCAAAGATCCTGTTTGGCCGGGCCGGCATCCTTAGTGATTGTGCCGCTGACATCAATTGCCGCAGGGGCATTTTCTGTGGGTGCGGCGCCGCATTGGCACTACACATTTGTTGAGGAGGACGTTATGGTCGCGCGCAAAATCACGAGCATTTCGCGGAGTTTCCCATGGCCGGTCACAGCATTCCCCACTTCCAGAACGACGGCGGTCACCAGGTGATCGAGATCGGCGTGAAGGAATTCATGTGCACGGGCGCCTCCTCTCCCTTCGACCACCCACATATCTTCATCGACATGGGACATGACAACGAGAAGGTCTGCTCGTACTGCTCGACCCTCTTCCGCTACAATCCGGCGCTCAAGGCCGAGCAGACCAACCCGCCGGGCTGCGTCTTTCACGTGAAGGCGGCGTAAGCGGCGTCACGATCGGCATCATTTCATGTCCATCACGCACGCCACCATCGTCGGAGCCGGGGTGGCGGGCCTGACGACTGCGCTCTCGCTCGCCGCCAAGGGCATCTCAAGCGACATCATCGAGCAGGCCCCGCAACTGGGTGAGGTGGGCGCAGGCCTGCAGCTTTCACCAAACGCCACCCGCGTGCTCTCTGCCTTGGGCGTTCTCTCAGACATCGAGAAACATTGGCTGGAGCCGCGGACGATCCGGCTTGCGTCGGGTCGCGACCTCAGAAGCCTCGCCGACTTGCCCGCCGGCAAGTTTGCCCGAGACCGCTGGGGAGCCCCCTACGGCGTCCTGCACCGCTCGACCCTGCAGCAGGCGCTGCTGCGGGCCGTCCTCAACCAGCCTCTGTGCAAGCTTCATCTCGGACGACGCATCGACGGCGTCGGCGCGGAGGCGTTAGCGCATGTGACAGGTCGGCGACCGGATCTGGTGGTCGGCGCGGATGGCGCCTGGTCCGTGGCGCGAGATGCTGTTCCGGGCAGCCCAACGGTCAGCTTCTCGGGAAATATCGCCTGGCGCTTCACCATATCATCGGCGGCAGCACCCGGCTTTCTGTCGCGCAGCGGCGTCACCGCACATCTCGGCCCACGCGCCCACCTGGTCAGCTATCCGCTGAATGAGATTGATGGCTTCAACCTTGTGGCGATTGCCGCCGGCACCAGAAGCGACGAAAGCTGGGCGCTGCAGGCCGATGCGGCGCGGCGTGCCATGCTGCTCGACCAGTTTTCCGGCTGGCACCGCGACATCCGCACAGTCCTTGCAGGCGCCGACAACCCGACCTTCTGGCCGCTCTACCAGGCCTCCGAGGGGCTCTGGCAGAACGGATCAGACACGGTGCTGATCGGTGACGCGGCCCACGCGATGATGCCGTTTTCGGCGCAAGGGGCTGCGATGGCCATCGAAGACGCTTTCAGCCTGGCTCATCATGTTTCGAAAGGCGCCCTGCCCGCAGCCCTTGCCCGCTTCGAGACGGAGCGCAAGGCGCGCGCTGCCCGGGTCAAGGCGCGCGGCGATTTCAACCGCTTCGCCTATCACGCCCGCGGTCCCTTTCGCATCGGTCGCGACATCGTGCTGTCGTTGCGCTCACCGGAAAGTCTCGCCGCCGATCTCGACTGGCTCTATGGCCATAAGATCGGCGACTGAGCGTTCTGTTCGTTAGACTGCCGCCGACGCCGCGAAGCCGCGTTGCAGGTCGGCGATGATATCCTCGATATCCTCCAGCCCGATCTGCAGGCGGATCACGGCGCCGTCCTTATGACCCTTGCGGATCTTGCGATCGTCCAGGTGGACGAGGACAGCCAGGCTCTCATAGCCGCCCCAGGACCAGCCCAGGCCGAAGAGCTGCAGCTCATCAAGGAAGGCATGGGCCTTCGGCTTGATCTTCTCCGGGGAATCCGCCGCCAGCACGAAGGAGAAGACGCCGGAGGCGCCCTTGAAGTCGCGCTTCCAGATCTCGTGGCCGGGGAAGCTCGGCAATGCCGGATGCAGAACGCGGGCCACAGCGGTCTGTCCCTCCAGCCACTCTGCAACCTTAATCGCCGAGCGGAAATGATGCTCGAGGCGCAGGTTCATGGTCCGAAGGCCACGCAGGATCTGATAGGCATCATCAGGCGCGCCGCAAATGCCCATGGCGCCATGTGCCTCAAGGAGCTTCGGCCAGTGCTTGGCGTTGGCGGAAACAGTCCCCATCAGAATGTCGGAATGACCCGATGGATATTTCGTCGCGGCATGGATCGACACGTCGACGCCGAAGTCGAGCGGCTTGAAATAGAGCGGAGTGGCCCAGGTATTGTCCATCGTCACCACGCAGTCGTGGCTGTGAACGACCTCCGTGATTGCCCTGATATCCTGCATTTCAAAGGTATTCGAGCCCGGTGCTTCCGTGTGCACAAGCCGGGTATTGGGTCGCATCAGACTTTCGATTCCGGCGCCGATTTCGGGATCGTAGTATTCCACCTCGACGCCCAAACGGGTGAGCATCGTGTCGCAGAAGTGGCGGCAGGGCGAATAGACCGAATCGACGATCAGAGCGTGGTCTCCGGCAGATAGAAAGGCGAGGAATGGAATGCTGATGGCCGCGAGGCCCGAGGGCACGAGGATCGTTCCCGCCGATCCTTCCAGTTCGTCGATCGCAGCACAAAGTGCATCTGTGGTCGGCGTGCCGCGGGTACCGTAGGTGTAACGCTGGGTGCGCGTTTCCATGGCACGCGCATTGGGGAAGAGCACCGTGGAGGCGTGCACGACCGGTGGATTGACGAAACCGTGGTAGTCGGTCGGATCATAGCCGCCATGGCACAATTTCGTGTTGGTTCCGGCCGTCGCCAGCCATTCTCTGCTCTTGCTCATAACGGATGATCCCTGATGCTTGATCCGTCGTTCTTGCCGCTCCCCAATCGGCAGGTCAAGTCGGGTCAGAGATCGTGACGACCACACTTTGCCATGCACTCAGCGCAGGGGAAACCAAGGGGTTGGGCGTGAAATTCAGCACAAACCCGCACTTAAACAGGTTTTTTGCCCATTTCGTGGGCGAAGATGTCAAAATACGACAGTTTGCGGCAAATTATGGCTTAAAGACTTGACCCTGCAACCATTTCCGACTGTGATAGCCTCGCTTGCTCCGGGAGGCCCGCAAGCCGATGAGCGCCGCCGGGCGAAACTTGGCCGGATGCCGTCGATGGCAAAAACAAGAGAATAAGGTTGGGAAAAATGAAAAAGACACTTCTGTCTGCAGCGATTGGCGTCGCTGCCGTCGGCTTTGGCGCAGTGGCAGCGCAGGCTGGTACGCTCGATGACGTCAAGGCCAAGGGCTTCGTCCAGTGCGGCGTCAACGGCTCGAACCTCGCCGGCTTTGGCGCCCAGGATTCCTCGGGCAACTGGACCGGCCTCGACGTCGACCTTTGCCGCGCTGTTGCAGCCGCCGTCTTCGGCGATGCCACCAAGGTGAAGTACACCCCGCTGTCTGCCAAGGACCGCTTCCCGGCCCTGCAGTCTGGCGAAATCGACGTTCTGGCCCGTAACACCACCTGGAGCGCCAGCCGTGACTCGCAGCTCGGCTTCGACTTCCGCGCCGTCAACTACTACGACGGCCAGGGCTTCATGGTCACCAAGGCTCTGAACGTCAAGTCGGCTCTGGAGCTGTCCGGCGCTGCCGTCTGTGTCCAGTCCGGCACCACGACCGAACTCAACCTCGCCGACTACTTCAAGGCCAACGGCATGGAATACAAGCCGGTCGTCTTCGAAAAGCAGGAAGAAGTTGACGCTGCCTACCAGTCCGGCCGTTGCGACGTCTACACCACCGACCAGTCGGGCCTGTATTCGATCCGCCTGTCGCTCGCCAACCCGGCCGATCACGTGATCCTGCCGGAAATCATTTCGAAGGAGCCGCTTGGACCGGCCGTTCGCCAGAACGATTCGAAGTGGTTCGACGTGGTTTCCTACGCCCACTACGCCATGATCACGGCTGAAGACTTCGGCATCACCCAGGCGAACCTGGACGAGATGACCAAGTCTGAGAACCCCGACATCAAGCGCTTCCTCGGTGAGGAAAAGGACCAGACCATCGGCAAGGACCTCGGTCTCGATGAAAAGTGGGCCTACAACATCGTCAAGCAGGTCGGTAACTACGGCGAATCCTTCGAGCGCAACGTCGGTCAGGGCAGCCCGCTCAAGATCGAACGCGGCCTGAACGCTCTGTGGTCCAAGGGCGGCCTGCAGTACGCTCCGCCGATCCGTTGATCCCATGACCATGCAGGAAGGCGCCACGGCGCCTTCCTGTCCAAGACCATAGAAGACTTCATAAAAAACGCCGGCCCAATAACAAAAATAGGGCTTTGGTACAGGGGATAGGTATATGGCAGTTGACGCTGCAGACCGGGGCGGAGCCGCGCGCTCCGGGACCTCGTTGCTTTATAATCCCGCCGTGCGTCAGTTCGTCTATCAGGCGCTGACCGTCGTCTTCGTGATCTGGCTGTTCTGGTATGCCGGCACCAATGCCGCAGCAAACCTCGCCCGTGCGAACATGACTGCCGGCTTCGACTTCCTGAGCAGCCGCGCTGGCTTCGACATCGCCCAGACGCCGATCGAATACTCCAGCGATTCCACCTATATGCGCGCCTTGATGCTGGGCCTGGTGAACACGCTGATCGTCGCCTTCACCGGAATCATCACCGCCACCATCATCGGTCTGCTTGTCGGTATCGGACGCCTCTCCAACAACTGGCTGATCGCGCGCATCTCGACCGTCTATGTCGAGGTTTTCCGCAATATCCCGCCGCTGCTCGTCATCTTCTTCTGGTACAAAGGCGTGCTATCGCTGCTACCGGATGTGAAGCAGTCGCTGTCGCTGCCGCTGTCCGTTTTCGTCAGCAACCGCGGCATCTACATGCCGGCACCGGTGTTCGGCGAAGGCATGATCTTCGTGCTCGCGGCTTTCGTCGTCGGGATCATCGGCGCCGTCTTCTACAGCCGCTGGGCGACCCAGCGTCAGCTTGCGACCGGCATCCGCCCGCCCGTTCTGCTGATCAATCTTGCGCTGACCCTCGGCTTGCCAATTCTTGCTTTCCTCGCGATCGGCGCGCCGGTCACCTTCGACATCCCCGAGCTTGGCAAATTCAACATGCGCGGCGGCACCGTCATCGGACCGGAATTCCTGTCGCTCTACATGGCGCTCTCCTTCTACACTGCCGCCTTCATCGCCGAAATCGTGCGTGCGGGTATTAGTGGTGTGTCGAAGGGGCAGTCCGAGGCAGCAGGGGCCCTCGGTTTCCGCTCCGGCCTCACTACGCGTCTGGTGATCCTGCCGCAGGCGCTTCGGATCATCATCCCGCCACTCACCTCGCAATATCTGAACCTGACGAAGAACTCGTCGCTGGCGGTCGCCATCGGCTATGCGGATCTGGTCGCCGTCGGCGGCACGATCCTCAACCAGTCGGGGCACTCGATCGAGATCATCGCGATCTGGATGCTGATCTATGTGTCGATCAGTCTTGCGACCTCGCTGTTCATGAACTGGTTCAACGCCAAAATGGCCTTGGTGGAGCGCTGAGATGAGCAAAGACATTTCCTATCTCCGTCGCGAGTTTCTGCCGGCGCTGCCGGCACCGAGCTCTGACAAGAGCGCGATCGGCTGGATCCGCAAGAACCTGTTTGCGACCCCGCTCGACGGCCTGATGACGGTCGTCTTCGGCGCGATCATTCTGTGGTTTGTCCTGTCCGTCTTCGACTGGCTGTTTATTTCAGCAGTCTGGTCCGGCGACGGGCGGGCCGCCTGCGCCACCCTTGTTCAGGGGGGCACCCAGCCGGACGGCTGGAGTGGAGCCTGCTGGGCCTATGTCGGCGACTGGTTCACCCAGTTCATGGTCGGCTCCTATCCGCGCGACCAGCTGTGGCGGCCGATCCTCATCGCCCTGCTGTTCGTCGGCTTTCTCGTTCCGATGCTGATTCCGAAGGTCCCCCTCAAGGGCACAAACGCGATCCTTCTGCTCGTGGTCCTGCCGATCCTTGCCTACATCATCCTGCTCGGCGGCTCCTTCGGTCTCAGCCATGTCGAAACCTCGCTCTGGGGCGGGTTGATGGTGACCCTGATCCTGTCCTTCGTGGGCATTGTCGTGTCGCTGCCATTCGGCATCATGCTGGCACTGGGCCGTCGGTCCCAGATGCCGATTATGAAGGCGGCCTGCATCGGCTTCATCGAACTCGTGCGCGGCGTGCCGCTGATCACGGTTCTGTTCATGGCGAGCGTGCTTCTGCCGCTCTTCCTGCCGCCGGGCGACAATATCGACAAGTTCCTGCGCGCGCTGGTCGGTGTCTCGATCTTTGCGTCTGCCTATATGGCGGAGGTTATTCGTGGTGGCCTGCAGGCCATTCCGAAGGGCCAGTACGAAGGTGCCGACTCGCTCGGCCTGAACTACGGGCAGAAGATGGTCTTCATCATCATGCCGCAGGCGATCAAGCTCGTGATCCCGGGCATCGTCAACACCTTCATCGGCATGTTCAAGGACACGTCGCTGGTGTCGATCATCAATATGTATGACCTTCTCGGCATCGTGAAAGCCAGCTTCGGCGATGCCCGCTGGATCACGCCCGTGACACCATTGACCGGCCTGATCTTCGCTGGTTTCGTATTCTGGATTTTCTGCTTCGGTATGTCGCGTTATTCTGCTTTCATGGAACGACATCTCGACACCGGCCACAAGCACTAGGACAAGGGGAATAAACATGGCTGAAGCCACCGCCGCAAAGATGGCCGTCTCAGATACCGATGTCGCCGTCGAACTGATCAACATGAACAAGTGGTACGGCGATTTTCACGTGCTGCGCGACATCAATCTCAAAGTGATGAAGGGCGAGCGCATCGTCATCGCCGGCCCGTCGGGTTCGGGCAAGTCGACGATGATCCGCTGCATCAACCGCCTGGAGGAGCACCAGTCGGGCAATATCCTGGTTGATGGCATGGAACTAACCAACGACCTGAAGAAGATCGACGAAGTGCGCCGCGAAGTCGGCATGGTTTTCCAGCACTTCAACCTTTTCCCGCATCTGACGATCCTCGAAAACTGCACGCTGGCGCCAATCTGGGTGCGCAAGATGCCGAAGAAGGAAGCCGAGGAAGTGGCGATGCACTTCTTGAAGCGCGTCAAGATCCCGGAACAGGCGAACAAATATCCGGGCCAGCTCTCCGGCGGACAGCAGCAGCGTGTGGCAATTGCGCGCGCACTCTGCATGAAGCCGAAGATCATGCTCTTCGACGAGCCGACTTCGGCACTCGACCCGGAAATGGTCAAGGAGGTGCTCGACACCATGGTTGGCCTTGCCGAAGAAGGCATGACCATGCTCTGCGTCACCCATGAAATGGGCTTTGCCCGCCAGGTTGCCAACCGCGTCATCTTCATGGACCAGGGCCAGATCGTCGAACAGAATTCGCCCGCTGAATTCTTCGACAATCCGCAGCACGAGCGCACCAAGCTCTTCCTCAGCCAGATCCTGCACTGATATCAGCCACGACAGTTTAAGACAGAAAGGCCCGCTGCGTGCTGCGCAGCGGGCCTTTCTGTTGCAGTGGCGCCTGGTTTGGCCTCAACCACACCAGGACTGATTCGGGGCGAGACGTGGTTTTGCCAATCCCTCCGAGACAAGGATTGAACCAAGCGAACGGCCTTCGCGGGTGACCACCCGCATCGCGGATGCGCCGGCCGAAAGCGGCTGCCCCTTCAAGACCTCGATGTCGAACTTTCCGCGGTTCAACAGTTCACGCAAACGCACTTTGGCGGCAAAGCCACGGTCGCGTTCCTGCTGGCAGGCCGCCTTGTCGGTTGCGGGTGCCGTGATGTCAGCAAGGGTGATCCGTGTCTTGGCAAACCAGAACGTGTCGCCATCGACGACGCAGTTGTCGAGGCCGGAGGTTCCGCAGAAATAGAAGCGACCCTTGAAGTCTTCCCCCGTAAGCGCAGAATTGGTCGCCGCCAGAGCAACAGTTTTCACGTCCGGGACCGGCGTCTTTGCAGCACCCACAGCCGCCGGGGGAACCGGCGCTTTGGCGACACCCACCAGAGTTTGCACTGCGGCGCTTTGCGTCGTCGCGTGAGGTTTACGTTCCGCCCGCCCTGCCGCTGGCCGGTCGTCGGCCAGCAAAGGCGCCACCTGTCTCACCACGGCCTGCCGATTGTCGTAAAGAGCGATGCCGCCGGCCACGAGGGCCAGAATAAAGATCCATTGCGTCATGCCCTGCCCGGCGGACGCTGAACGGTTGGACTTGCGGCGCTTCGATGGGGCGCGGCGGGAACTGGCTGTGCGACTGGACATGGTTAACCTCTCGTAAGCGCCATCATGACGTCGAAGGGTTTCCGAAAGGTTGGCACAAAGAAGAAATGCAGCGGGTCCCGCCGCTCGCCACAGAATTTTTTGTCGGCAAATGAACGACAAAAAGGCCGGGGTCATCCCCCGGCCTGATGGTCACGTTTTCAGCTACGTCCTGAACTGATTACTCTGCGACGCACTTCGGATCAGCAGTGGTATAGTTGTCAGCAGGCTTCTGGCCGGCCGGGCACTGCGCTTCACCGCCCGAGCTCGCACCATTGCCGGAACCGCTTGCCGTGCCAGCGCTGCCGTCATCGCCGGGCGAGCCGCCCGGTGCGGCTACATCACCGCTCGTTGGGCCGCTATCGGACGAGTCGGTGCCTGCGCCGCCGTTGTTGCCGGTGCCGCCGTTCGTGTCTTGGGCCAGCGATACCCCCGTCATGCTCAAGGACAGGACTGCTACAGTCGCCAGGATCTTCATCATCGTTCTCACTCCCTGTGTTCGATGCGTTGACAGGGACTTAACCTCGGAACGCGCTTAGGGTTCCTGTTCCATTACGGAAATCCTCGAACCCAGATGCGCACGCCTGCAGGAAGGCCTTGGACCAGCCAGGGATTAATTGATGACAAAAAATGGACAAACGAGAGCATGGCGATCCCTGTAGGGCTCGAACCTACGACCTAGTGCTTAGAAGGCACTTGCTCTATCCAGCTGAGCTAAGGGACCGTGCAAAAAGCAGCGACTTAGACCTCAATGGGTCCAGGGCTGCAGACGGTTGAAACGGAAATTGTCCGTATAGGACACGGTCTGGCGCTTGGCTTCCTTGGGCAGAATCACGCGGTATTCGATGCCTTCGCGATTCGCATAGGCTTCCGCCTGCTCCAAGCTTTCGAAGGTCAGCTTGACCTGCTGGCGTGTATCGCCCGAAGTCGTGTAGCCCATCATCGGATCGATCTTTCGCGGCGCCGACTGGTCGAACTCCAGAACCCAGAGATGGGTCTTGGCCTTGCCTGACTGCATGGCGGTCTTTGCGGGGCGGTAGATCTTCGCAGACATGGTCTCTATCCATCTCCAGAACGTAGACGGCGAGCCAACCCACCGCCGGGAACGCAACCGCCAAGGGAAGGCGGGAATTTCATTGCTGGTCGGAGTGGAGAGATTCGAACTCCCGACCCTCTGGTCCCAAACCAGATGCGCTACCAGGCTGCGCTACACTCCGTTCCAGCAATGATGCCGGAATACACGGTTCACCCCTCAGCCGCAACCTCAAAAACGCGCTTTACCCGGACCGATTTCGTTAAGAAATTCGGAGTCATGGCGCCTTGGCGGCTGGCAGCGCGAGCGGCAGCACAAGACGCGCACCCGAGGTCAGGCCGACTTCTGCAGCCCGACCGCCACGGATCTCCAGCGCGTAGCGAACCGGCTTGCCGGAGCCGACGATCGCCTCGGAAAACGGCGTCGTCTTCTCGGCCACACGCACGACAAGCCCCGCTTCATCAATGAAGACCATATCAAGAGAGAGCGGGGTATTGGCCATCCACATGGTCACCATCCGCGTCTCTCCAAAGTCGAAGAGCATACCGGCGTCATCGGCAAGCGATTCGCGTTCCATCAGCCCCCGGGCGCGCTGTTCGGCGGTGAGCGCCCATTCGACTTGGAAGTCGACACGCTTGCCCGCCTTTGTCACAAGGGTAAG
Source organism: Rhizobium sp. Root274 (assembly GCF_001429245.1). Classification (GTDB taxonomy): domain Bacteria; phylum Pseudomonadota; class Alphaproteobacteria; order Rhizobiales; family Rhizobiaceae; genus Allorhizobium. The sequence goes on along the minus strand of NZ_LMJE01000009.1, from coordinate 192,695 downwards.
GCTTCCCTTTTCGAAAGCGATCTCGGCCTGCGTCGGCAGAACAAGGGCGAAAAAGACGAAAAGCGCCACGAAGGCGCTTGTCATGGTCTGGAAAAAACGGCGCATCGGCTCAGTGTGCTCGTGCCGCAGGACCCGGATTGTCCGGGTGGATTTCGGCGGCCATGAGGCCCTTGTCGCCCGGTCCGAAGCGGACGAGGACCGTCTGCCCGGGGCGCAGCTCGGTCAGGCCGAAGCGGCGCAAGGTCTCCATATGGACGAAGATATCCTCCGTCCCCTCGCCGCGGGTCAGGAAGCCGAAGCCCTTGGTGCGGTTGAACCATTTGACCAGGGCCCGCTCGAGACCGCTGGTCGGCGTCACCTGGACATGGGTGCGCATGGGCGGCATCTGCGAGGGATGAATGGCGGTGGACTGGTCCATGGATAGGATACGGAAGGCCTGGTAGCCGCGATCACGCTTCTGGATCAGCGCGACGATGCGCGTGCCTTCGAGAATGGTCTGATAGCCGTCGCGCCGCAAGCAGGTCACATGCAAAAGAACATCCTGCATGCCATTATCCGGAACGATAAAGCCGAAGCCCTTCGCCACATCGAACCATTTGACGACGCCGGTGATTTCAATCAAATCGACGGCTTCGCCGGACAGTTCCTCGAAACCATCGAGCCCCTTCGATGAAATCCTGTCCGCCATTTCCCCAAGCCCCTCGAAAACGCGTCACATTGCTCAGTCAACTGATTCTTGAGAGTCAGATTAACATTTCGTCAACGGATCTGCGCAAGCCCTAGTTTCGTCTATACCCAACTGCTTTGCAGGATCAGCCTTGCCCGAGACTGGTGCTTGTTCCATATCCATGGCCTCACAGGAGGGTAAATCTATGCGTTATCTACACACCATGGTCCGGGTGAAGGACCTCGACGCTTCGCTGCACTTTTATTGCGAGCTGTTCGGACTGAAGGAAATCCGTCGCTACGAAAATGAGAAGGGCCGCTTCACTCTGGTCTTCCTCGTCGCCGATGGCGATTACGACCAGGCCAAGGAGACGATGTCACCCTGTCTGGAGCTGACCTATAACTGGGATACGGAAGACTATACTGGTGGGCGGAATTTCGGCCACCTCGCCTACGAGGTCAACGACATCTATGCCATCTGCCAGAAGCTGATGGACAATGGTGTTACCATCAACCGCCCGCCGCGCGACGGCCACATGGCGTTTGTGCGCTCGCCGGATGGGATCTCGATCGAGATTCTGCAGAAGGGCGCGGATCTCGCGCCGGCGGAACCGTGGGTCTCCATGCCGAACACCGGCGCCTGGTAAACCGCCTCGCGCAAGTTTGCAGCTCTAGAACGGGCTCCGAAACGAAAGCGTCGCCACCGTGCGGCGCTTTCCCTGTCCTCCCTTGTGAGACGGACAACGGAGCCGATCATGACAGACACCTTCATTCGTAGCAGCACGGGCCTTCGAACACTCGCGATTCTCAGCGGGCTGATGCTCGGTTCCTGCCAGACCAATGCCGGGGACATTCTCGCGACCGGCGCTATGGAAACGGCGGAAACGGCGCCTTCGGGCACACCGGGTTACGTCGATCCCCAGGTCACGACTGGCGCCCAGCGCATCGCTGCGGCAGACAAGGCGCTTCCGCTTACCGAGGGCCCTGCCCACCTCAAGCGCAAGCCGGTCCCGCTCGCCGCTGCCTATACAGATATTGCCGAACCGCCGCCGGAAGTCCTGGCCCTGCAGCAACAGGCAGCTTCCGGCCAAAAGGCCCCGTCGCAGGATCTCGGCGCGCTGGAGCCGACCACCGTCCAGTCTGGCAAGAACAGCGTCTTTTCTGCCGGTCGGTCTCAGCCGGCAAGTGATGTCTCCGTCCAGACAGTACCTCAGGTCAGTCAGCCACAGCCGCAAACGGTTGCGAGCGCGGCGGAGCCAGTGACGAGCCTCGTTCCTGGAAACATGCCGACGCTCGGTGTCAATGCGATGAGCAAGAGCCTGTTCAGCCCGTCCGCCGAGCAGCAGCAAGCCTTGGTGGCTCCGGAACCACTGGCCGCTTCGGCAGCCGTTCCGGCCGCAGAACCGGATAACGGACCACCGGTCCTGCACAAGCTTTCCGACCCCCGCCCGAAGCGTAAGATGCTCGCGCTCAGGGAACCGACAGGGGTACTTCCGCCGGTTCAAGCAGGTGCGGCGGCTGTACCAAACCGCGTTCAACTGACGCCGGCGCAACTGGCGGCCATGGGCGCCGTGCCCGAGTCGCCGGCGGACGGTGAAACGGTTGCAGCCACCGCGCCGGAGGCCACGGATTTGTCGACGGCGAAGAAGAAGAAGTGGTTGCCATCGCTTTCCGAGCTGCTGAAAGGCGGCTCCAAGGCAAAGACGCAGGTTCCCTGATGCGCTGTACTAATTGCGGACGGGTCCGCTAAGTGTCTGATTTAGAAAAGCATCTATAAAACGGCTTGGCGACTCTGGTAGACTGTCACTTTTCTGCAAAAAACCGCGTTGCCCGGCTTGCGGTCTTTCCCCTGTCTGACTATAAGAGCGCCACGAAGCGCAGGCGCCCTTCGTCTATCGGTTAGGACACCAGATTTTCATTCTGGGAAGAGGGGTTCGACTCCCCTAGGGCGTGCCACTTCGATCTCCCACAACATCGCTAAGTCGTTGTAAACCGGCACAATTGCTGCTTCGGATCCGCCTCTATCATTTGCGACCGGCGTTTCAAAATTTGTCTCGCTCGATTGCAAATTTCCGCTTGCGGAGCAAAATCCCCCTGACTATAAGGGCGCCACCGAAGCGCACGCGCCCTTCGTCTATCGGTTAGGACACCAGATTTTCATTCTGGGAAGAGGGGTTCGACTCCCCTAGGGCGTGCCA
>NZ_LMJE01000009.1:0-189794 GCF_001429245.1 Rhizobium sp. Root274 | reverse complement strand
CGCCACCGAAGCGCACGCGCCCTTCGTCTATCGGTTAGGACACCAGATTTTCATTCTGGGAAGAGGGGTTCGACTCCCCTAGGGCGTGCCACTTCGATCCTCCAGGACATCGAAACTTCTGCTGACCGTCACGGTGCCTTTGCGGCGTCGAGGATGCGGAACTGTACGCGCCGGTTGCCCTGCCAGTGGTCGGCGCTCAGCGTTCCGGCGACATGGATCTGGTTGCCACGGCTGTTCATCAGGAAATGGCCAAGATCGGTGTCTGCCGCGCGAAAGGCGATGCCTTCAAGGCGCGAGCCATCCATGCCTTCGAGCGTCACCTTGATATGCGTGGTGCCCACCGGTCGCACATCCCTCAGCCGATGGAGCGGGACCGCAAAGATCGGCTGCGGGTGGCCGGAGCCGTAGGGGCCTGCCGATTCGAGCTGGTCGACGAGCGCGAGCGTTGCGCCCGATGCACCAATGGCACCGTCGATCTTCAGCGTCTGGTTTGCGGCAAGCGCCGAAACCTGGGCCGTGGCCTGCTCGTCGAAAAAACTGCGCAGACGACCCAGATTGCCGCGCTCAACCGTCAGGCCGGCCGCCATGGCGTGGCCACCGCCCTTGGCGAGAATACCGTTATCGACGGCAGCGCGCACCATGCGCCCCAGATCGAAGCCGTTGATCGAGCGCCCGGAGCCGGTGCCCTTGCCCATCGGATCGAAGGCGATGGCAAAGGCCGGGCGCTTGAATCGCTCCTTCAGGCGTGCAGCCAGAAGGCCGACAATGCCCGGATGCCAGCCGTCCTTGGCCGTGACGATGACGCCGGCCGTCTCGCCTGTGCCGTATTCGGCGAGTGCCTCGGCCTCCGCTTCGGCCAGCATGATCGCTTCCATCGCCTGCCGTTCGCGGTTGAGCTCGTCGAGCTTCTCGGCGATCTGGTTGGCCTCGGCCGGATCATCAAGCGTCAGCAGTCGGCTCCCAAGCGCGGCATCGCCGATCCGGCCGCCGGCATTGATTCGGGGGCCGACGAGGAAGCCGAAGTGATAGGGCGTGACGGGTCCGCCGATGCCGGCGACTTTGAGCAGGGCTGCCAAGCCCGCATTGTTCTGGTGACGGGCGGCAATCAGGCCCTTGGTGACATAGGCGCGGTTCAGCCCCCTCAGGGGCACCACATCACAAACGGTCGCCAGCGCCACGAGATCGAGCCAGGCCAGGAGATCCAGAGAACGGGCGAAGGGATGGCCAGCCTCGCGCAGGCGGCGCAATGTTGCCACCAGCACCATGAAGACAACGCCCGCAGCACAGAGATGCCCCTGCCCCGACAGATCGTCCTCGCGATTCGGATTGACCAGGGCGTGGCAGACCGGCATTTCGTGGCCCATCTGGTGGTGGTCGATCACCACCACGTCGACGCCGCGCCGCTCGGCAGCCCCCAATGCCTCTACGCTGGTCGAGCCACAGTCGACCGTGATCAGAAGATTGGCGCCACGCTCGATGAGTTGATCGATCGCGGCTGCGTTCGGGCCATAACCTTCAAAGATGCGATCGGGAATGTAGATTTCCGCCTCCACGCCGAAATGGCGCAGGAAGCGAAACATGAGGGCTGAGGACGCTGCGCCATCGACATCGTAGTCACCGAAGATGGCTACCCGATCCTTTGCATTCACGGCTTCCGCGATACGCTCTGCCGCCTTGTCGCAATCGGTCAAGGTAGACGGATCGGGCATGAGACTTCGGATGGTCGGATCGAGAAAGGCTGGCGCGTCATCGACGCCAACGCCACGGCCTGCCAGCACGCGGGCTACGAGTTCCGAAATACCGTGCACCTGGCCGATAGCGAGCGCCCTGTTGAGGCCGGCCTGGTCGGCACGGGACATCCAGCGCTGGCCACTGGCCGACTGGTCGACGCTCAGGAAGGACCGGATGACGGGATCGACGGGTTCGTTCGACATGCCTGCTCTCTGATGGACCTGGCGCGCGCACAAGGCGGCGACCATGTCAGGTGCGCTCAGCAGCCCGGGATGCCGGCCCACCCGCGCGTTCCTCCATCCCTAGCCCGAGAACGCCCACGAGGCTACTGTCAGGCTCACGGAAACTCGCGCAGCCTGTGGATCGCCAATTCTATCCTTGAAAGCCGTGGCGACGCAGGTCAGGTCGACCTTCGCCTCCCTGCGCCGGGCGGATCAACCCTTGGGCCGCTCGATGCGGATCACCTGCGGTTCGCCAACCAGATAGCCCTCACCCTTGATAGCGTCAACGGCCTTGCGCACTGCACTTTCCATGGTGGCATGGGTGACGAGGATGATCGTCTGGGGGCGCCCAGGTGTGACCGGCTCCTTGGCGTGCTGGACGATCGATTCCAGCGAAATCGCGTTTTCGGCCATGCGGGTCGCGATGCTGGCGAAGACGCCGGTGCGGTCCTGCACCGTCAGTCGAATGAAGTAGCCGCCTTCGTGGCTTTGCATCTCGGCCTGGCGGTAGGGTTCCAGCAGATGGGCAGGACGTCCGAGAACCGGTACGTCCTGAGCGCCCGGGCGGCTCTTGGCGATGTCGGTGATGTCACCGAGGACCGCGGAAGCGGTCGCATTGCCGCCAGCGCCGGGACCGACCATCAAAAGTTCACCGAGGATGTCGGATTCGAGTGCCACGGCATTGGTTACGCCGTCGACCTGGGCAATGACCGAGTCGAGTGGCACCATGGTCGGATGGACGCGCTGCTCGATGCCGCTCTCCGTCTTTTGGGCGACGCCGAGAAGCTTGATGCGATAGCCGAGGTCGGCTGCCGCATGGATGTCCTCGATCGAGATATTGGTGATACCCTCGAGATAGATCTTGTCGGCCGAGATCTCGCAGCCGAAGGCGAGCGTCGTCAGGATCGACAGCTTGTGCGCGGTGTCATTGCCTTCGATATCGAAGCTCGGATCGGCCTCGGCATAACCGAGGCGCTGGGCTTCCTTGAGGCAGTCGGCGAAAGACAGCCCTTCCCGCTCCATGCGGGTCAGGATGTAATTGCAGGTGCCGTTCATGATCCCGTAGAGGCGGGTGAAATTGTTGCCAGTCAGCGATTCGCGGAGCGTCTTGATAACAGGGATGCCACCGGCGACGGCGGCTTCGTAGTTCAAGAGACGGCTCTTCTCTTCCGCGATTTTCGCCAGTTCCACGCCGTGGCGGGACAGCAGCGCCTTGTTGGCGGTGACCACGTGCAGACCCCGCGACAGGGCGGCCCGTACGGAGACTTCAGCGGCGCCCTCTGCGCCACCGATCAGTTCGACGAACACGTCGATGTCCGCCTTCTCCGCCATTTCGGCCGGGTCGGCATACCAGGCGATGCCGTCCATCAGGATGCCGCGGTCCTTCGATGCGTCGCGGGCCGAAACTGCCATGACACGGATCGGACGGCCGCAGGCGACCGTGAGCGCATTGGCCCGTTGCTGGAGGATCCGGACGAGCGAGGCACCGACGGTACCCAGTCCCGCCACGCCGATTTTAAGGGCATCAGCCATGGGGCATTCCTGACGTCATAAGGGAGATGAAAAGGCGGCGTCGAACGCGCCGCCACGTGCTCAAACGTGGGCGCTCAACGGTGGGCGTTGAGCGAAATCACATTGTGCATGGTCTCGTCGGCCGTCGACAGGAACTTCTTGATGTTGCGGGCGGCCTGGCGGATGCGATGCTCGTTCTCGACGAGCGCGAGACGAACATATTCGTCGCCCATTTCGCCGAAGCCGATGCCCGGCGCCACAGCGACGTCGGCCTTTTCGACCAGCAGCTTGGAGAATTCCAGCGAACCGAGATGACGGAATTTTTCCGGGATCTTCGCCCAGGCAAACATCGTTGCGGCCGGCGGCGGCACTTCGAAGCCGGCCTTGCCGAAGCTTTCGACCATGACGTCACGGCGGCGGTGATAGACGTTACGCACTTCGGCGATATCGGAGCCATCGCCGTTCAGCGCATGGGTCGCAGCGACCTGGATCGGGGTGAAGGCACCATAGTCAAGATAGGATTTCACGCGGGTCAGCGCCGAGATCAGGCGCTCGTTGCCGACGGCAAAGCCCATGCGCCAGCCTGGCATGGAGAAAGTCTTGGACATAGAGGTGAACTCGACGGTGCAATCCATGGCGCCCGGGACTTCGAGAACGGACGGCGGCGGATTGCCGTCGAAATAGATTTCCGAATAGGCAAGGTCCGACAGCACGATGATGTCATGCTTTTTGGCGAAGGCGATGACGTCCTTGTAGAAATCGAGCGTAGCAACCATGGCCGTCGGGTTCGACGGATAGTTGAGGATCAGCGCCAGCGGCTTCGGGATCGAGTGCCGCACGGCCCGCTCAAGCGGCGGGAAGAAGGATTCGTCCGGCTCGACCGTGATCGAGCGGATGACGCCACCGGTCATCAGGAAGCCGAAGGCGTGGATCGGATAGGTCGGGTTTGGGCACAGGATGACATCGCCCGGCGCGGTGATCGCCTGCGCCATATTGGCGAAGCCTTCCTTGGAGCCGAGGGTGGCGACCACCTGCGTGTCCGGATTGAGCTTCACGTTGAAGCGGCGGGCGTAATAGGCCGCTTGCGCGCGGCGCAGGCCCGGAATGCCCTTGGACGAAGAATAACGATGCGTGCGCGGGTCCTGAACCACTTCGCAGAGCTTGTCGACGATCGCCTGCGGGGTCGGAAGATCCGGATTGCCCATGCCGAGGTCGATGATGTCGGCCCCACCCGCTCGCGCGCTCGCTTTCAAACGGTTGACCTGTTCGAAAACGTAGGGCGGCAAGCGCCGGACTTTGTGAAACTCTTCCATCTTCAACCCCTGAAACCGCGCGGGTCTGTTCCGCGGCAGGCGCGCTCGTTTTCCCAGTGAACACACGCTCCGCAACGAACCGCAAAACCGGAGACGGGTGATGATATCCCAACCGAAGCGATGACAGCAAATCTTGTCGCAATTCCGGTTCCAAGCCTGGCTCAAACCAAAAAAACACGCTGCAACGCCTTGGCTGCTTTGCGGAAAATCCCGCTCAAACGCAAGTGCTATTTGGCGATCAGCGCCTGGGTGTCGGCACCGTGCTCTGCCGCAAGCTTGCGCAGTTCCGCAAGCTTTGCCTGATACTCGGCTTCCGAGATCGTTCCGGCCTTTCGCGCCTTGCTCAGCGCCGTCAGGCGAAACTGCAAGGCCTGCGCCTCTTCATTGGTCATCTGGACATTGGCCGCATTCAACGAACCGGCGAAACTCGGATAGCCATCCGAATAGGTGGGACGCGGCGTGGCGGCCTGAGGCTGGTCGGCATCCTCGACGGTGACTTCGAGCGCAGCGGCTGTCGGAACGGTCGTCGTGGCGGGCGCCGACTGGCAGCCGGCACCGGCGCCGAGTGCAACGAGACTAAACAGGGCGGCCTGGCCGCTGCGACCGAAAATAATGCGTAAGCTCTCCACCATGGCCTCGATATTCCGCTCTTCACGCGGTCAAATTGACAATCTGCAAGGGCGCAGCGATCGGTCACCTGCGAAAGACTATGCGCCAATCGCTGGAACTTGTAGTCGTTTTCATGCAGGATAGGCAAACACAAAAGACGCCAGGACAATCCGCGGGAGGACGCCATGGACAGAGTGCGGGACGAGACCGGTGGCGGCGCCGCATTCGATCCCAAGATGATCGAGCCTTACATCATCAAGGATCCGCAGGCACTTGCCGTCAATGCCGCCAAAGCGCTGGAAAATCTCGGCAAAGCTGCGACCGTCTGGCTGGAGCCCCGGGCGGGCGAACTGCCCGACCCAGCTGCGGAACCGATGGCCGAGCTGGTCAAGACCATGGGCAAGGTCGCCGAATACTGGATGTCGGACCCGAAGCGGACGCTCGAAGCGCAGACGCATCTGCTGAATGCGGTGTTCGGGGTGTGGAGCCGGTCGATGGCGCGATTCGCCGAACCGGACCAGCCGATCGAGGATCCACTGCCGAAGGACAAGCGATTTGCCGACGAGGACTGGCAGCGCAATCCCTTCTTCGATTTCCTGCGCCAGACCTATCTGGTCTTATCGCAATGGGCCGAGAAGATGGTGAGCGAAGCGGGTGGCCTCGACGAGCATAGCCGCCACAAGGCCAATTTCTACATGCGGCAGATCACGGCAGCGCTGTCGCCCGCCAATTTCGTCGCCACCAACCCGCAGCTCTATCGAGAGACGGTTGCGACGAGCGGTGCCAATCTCGTGAAGGGCATGCAGATGTTTGCAGAAGACATCGCGGCCGGCGGCGGCGACCTGCGCATCCGCCAGACCGACACCAGCAAATTTGCCGTCGGTGAGAACATGGCGATCACTCCCGGCAAGGTCATCGCCCAGAGCGACGTCTGCGAAGTCATCCAGTATGAGGCGACGACGGAAACGGTGCTGAAGCGCCCTCTCCTCATCTGCCCACCCTGGATCAACAAGTTCTACATTCTCGATCTCAACCCGCAGAAGAGCTTCATCAAGTGGTGCGTCGATCAGGGGCAGACGGTTTTCGTCATCTCCTGGGTCAATCCGGACGAGCGACACGCCAAGAAAGACTGGGAGGCCTATATCCGCGAGGGCGTCGATTTTGCGCTCGACACGGTCGAAAAGGCGACCGGCGAAAAAGAGGTCAATGCCATCGGCTATTGCGTCGGCGGCACCTTGCTCGCGGCGGCTCTGGCGCTTCACGCACAGGAAAAGCGCGAGCGGATCGCGAGCGCCACGCTCTTCACAACCCAGGTCGACTTCACCTATGCCGGCGACCTCAAGGTCTTCGTCGACGAGGAGCAGTTGCACAGCCTCGAAGAGCGGATGCAGGAGACTGGTTATCTCGACGGCTCGAAAATGGCGGCCGCCTTCAACATGCTGCGGGCCTCCGAGCTGATCTGGCCCTATTTCGTCAACAACTACCTGAAGGGGCAGGATCCGACGCCCTTCGACCTTCTCTACTGGAATTCCGATTCGACCCGGATGGCCGCGGCCAACCACTCCTTCTACCTGCGCAACTGCTATCTCAATAACACGCTGAGCCAGGGCAAGATGGAACTCGGCGGCAAACGGCTGTCGCTCAAGGACATCACTATCCCGATCTACAATCTCGCCACCCGCGAAGATCACATTGCACCGGCGAAATCGGTTTTCGTCGGCAGCTCGCTATTCGGCGGGCCGGTGCAGTTCGTGCTGTCCGGCTCCGGCCACATCGCCGGCGTCGTCAATCCGCCGGACAAGACGAAGTATCAGTACTGGACGAATGGCCCCGCCGTCGGGCACTACGACGACTGGCTGGAGACGGCCAAGGAAACGCCGGGGTCGTGGTGGCCGCATTGGCAGAATTGGATCGAGAGCCTCGACGACACCCGCGTGCCAGCGCGCAAGCCGGGCGGTGCTGCACTAAACGCCATTGCCGATGCGCCGGGCCGTAACGTGCTTGTGCGCGTTTGAGCACAAGCCTAAAAGCCCGTGATTTTTGACCCGCCGCTCGTGCCCGCCACGCTCGTTCGCCGCTACAAGCGGTTTCTCTTTGACGCCGTGCTGGACGACGGCTGTGCGATCACCGGATTTTGCCCCAATACCGGCTCAATGCGCGGCTTGACCGAACCGGGTTCGAGAATTTGGCTGTCGCAACATGACGTTCGAACCCGCAAATACGCGCATGCCTTCGAACTCATCGAGGCGGATGGCACACTGGTCGGCGTCAATACCGCGCTGCCAAATAGGCTGGCGGAAGAGGCGATCCGAGCCGGGCTGATCCCTGCCCTTTCCGGCTTTGCCACTCTCAAGCGTGAGCAACGCTACGGTCGCAATTCCCGCATTGACATTCTGCTGGAGGATCCAGACAAAGCGAGCGTGCATGTCGAAGTGAAGAACGTGCATTTCACCCGAACGACCGGCGTTGCGGAATTTCCCGACAGCGTGACAACGCGCGGGGCAAAACATCTTGAGGAACTGGGCAACCTGGTGCAGGCGGGCGGGCGGGCCGCAATGCTCTACATCGTCCAGCGATCAGATTGCATAAGCCTGAAAATCTGCGGTGACCTCGACCCGGCTTACGGGCGCGCCTTCGCCCACGCCATCGCGCAGGGGGTCGAGGCCTATGCCGTCTCATGCAAGGTCGAACCTGCCAAAATCACCCCTTGTGGCCTGATCCCGATAGACGAGGCGGGGGTCGGTGGATTAAGAACGGCCAAGCCCACAGATTAGTCTTTCCGAAAGCGACTTCATGGTCACCTATATCGACGCGGCCACGGCGCCCCTCAAAAACACCGGCGCCATACGGCTCTATGATGCCGAAGCCTTCGAGGGCATGCGCCGCGCCTGCCAGTTGACGGCGCGTTGTCTCGACGCACTGGTGCCGATAGTGAAGCCCGGCGTCACGACGGCCGCCATTGATCGCTTCGTCTTCGAATTCGGCGCCGATCACGGCGCGCTGCCGGCGACGCTGAATTATCGCGGCTATAAATATTCCGTCTGCACCTCGATCAACCACGTCGTCTGTCACGGCATGCCGGACGACAAGCCGCTGCGGGACGGTGACATCGTCAATATCGACGTCACGTTCCTGCTCGACGGCTGGCATGGCGATTCCAGCCGCATGTATCCGGTCGGCCAGATCAAGCGAGCGGCGGAGCGGTTGATGGAAGTGACCTATGAATGCCTGATGCGAGGCATCGGTGCCGTGCGGCCGGGCGCCCGCACCGGTGCGATCGGCGAGGCGATCCAGACCTATGCCGAAGCCGAACGCTGCTCGGTGGTCCGTGATTTCTGCGGCCATGGGGTTGGCCGCCTGTTCCACGACAGCCCGAACATCCTGCATTACGGCAAGGCCGACGAAGGCCCGGAGATGCGCGAGGGCATGATCTTCACCATCGAGCCGATGATCAATCTGGGCAAACCGCATGTGAAGGTTCTGTCGGATGGCTGGACGGCGGTCACCCGCGACCGGTCGCTGACCGCTCAGTACGAACACACCGTCGGTGTGACGGCGACCGGCTGCGAGATCTTCACGCTATCGCCTGCCGGTCTTGATCGCCCCGGTCTGGCTTAAACCGGCTTTCCTCGCCGAAAGACCAGCGTAAACCTAACGCAACTTCAACTTGCGCGAGCCGCAAGTCATGTCACTATATCCCGGCGGCCGAAGGCCGCTCGACCATGAGGGTCAGGATTGGGGTGGCATGACGAGCAAGCTTCCGTTCTCAGGCGGGCCGTTGCGAGGCGACGGTTCGGCGATCCAGCAATCAGGTGATCTTTTCGGCCCGGGTGCCGCGCTCTCCGGTGACGCCGTGGACGAGCGCAGCTTCTTTGCGGAACAGCCGGCTCGCGAAAGCAATTTGGCAAAGGCTGCCTCCACGCGGGCAGCGCTGCAACCCGAAGCGCATTACCTCGGCCATCGCGAACGGCTGCGGAACCGTTTCCGTGACGGTGGCGAGACGGCCCTTGCCGATTACGAAATTCTCGAACTGCTGCTCTTTCGGCTGATCCCTCGGCGCGACACGAAACCGATCGCCAAGGCGCTGATAGCTCGCTTCGGCACGCTTGGAGGTGTGCTTGGTGCGCCTCCCTCCCTCTTGCAGGAGGTCAAGGGCATCGGCGAAAGTGTGGCGCTCGACCTGAAGCTGATTGCCAGTGTCGCGCAGCGCATGCTGAAAAGCGAATTGCGTGAGAAGCAAGTGCTCTCGTCCTGGTCCTCGGTGATCGACTACTGCCACGCCGCCATGGCTTATGAGACGACCGAGCAGTTTCGAATCCTCTTCCTCGACAAACGCAATGTACTGATCGCCGACGAGATCCAGGGACGCGGCACGATCGACCACACACCCGTCTATCCACGTGAAGTGGTCAAACGGGCGCTGGAACTCTCGGCCACCGCAATCATCCTCGTCCACAACCATCCGAGCGGAGACCCAACCCCGTCTCGCGCCGATATCGACATGACCCGCACGATCGTCGACACCGCAAAACCGCTCGGCATCACCGTTCACGATCACATCATCATCGGCAAAGACGGCCATGCCAGCTTCCGAGGGCTTCGGCTGATCTGATCCGGCGCGCGTCGCTGGCACGCCTTGGGTTCCAAAGAAAAATGCAAATCCGGGCATTGTCGCTGCGGCGATAATGAAACGGTTAGATTGCCCTGATATGCTTTGTGAGCGACATTGCACTGCAGCATCACTTCTGGCGAATCGAAGGCACCCCCATGAACCAGTATGACCTCGTCGTGATTGGCAGCGGACCAGCCGGCCGCCGGGCCGCGATCCAGGCGGCAAAGCTGGAAAAAAAGGTTCTCGTGATCGAGAAGGGAACGCGCGTCGGCGGCGTGTCCGTGCATACCGGCACGATCCCCTCGAAGACCCTGCGCGAGACGGCGCTGAACCTGACAGGCTGGCGCGAGCGCGGTTTCTACGGCCGCAGCTATCGTGTGAAGCAGGAAATCAAGGCGGAGGATCTTCGGCGCCGGTTGCTGATCACGCTCGACCATGAAGTCGAGGTTCTCGAACATCAATTTTCACGCAATCGCGTGACGCAGTTGCGCGGTACCGCGCGATTCCTTGATCCGCACAATATTGAAGTGACCAAGGATGACGGCGAAATCCTGCATGTGCAGGCGCAGTCGGTGTTGCTTGCCGTGGGGACGCGCCCCTTCCGACCAAGCCACATCCCCTTCGACGGCGCCAATGTGCTCGACAGCGATGAAATCCTCGAGATCAAGGACCTGCCGAGATCGATGATCGTCATCGGCGCCGGCGTCATCGGCATCGAATATGCGACCATCTTCTCGGCGCTCGACACGGCCGTGACGGTGGTCGAGCCGCGCGACACCATGCTCGACTTTATCGACAAGGAAATTGTCGAAGACTTCACCTACCAGCTGCGTGACCGCAACATGAAGCTGATCTTCGGCCAGACGGTGGAGACCGTTGAAAAGGTCGACGGCAAGTGTCGTGTGACCTTGAAGAACGGCCGCGTCCTGATGGCCGAAATGGTCCTCTATGCCGCCGGCCGCGTCGGCGCCATCGACACGCTGAACCTCCCCGCCATCGGGCTTGAAGCGGATAATCGCGGGCGTCTCAAGGTCAATCCGGAAACCTTCCAGACGGCCGTGCCGCATATCTACGCGGCGGGTGATGTCGTGGGCTTTCCGTCGCTTGCCTCAACCTCGATGGAACAGGGCCGCATTGCCGCTCGCCATGCGGTCGGCGCGCCAGCGCACGAACCGCCGCAATTCTTTCCCTATGGCATCTATGCCGTGCCGGAAATCTCGACCTGCGGCCTCACCGAAGAGGAAGTCATCCAGCGCGGCATTTCCTATGAAACCGGGATCGCGCATTTCCGCGAAACGTCGCGCGGCCATATTATGGGCCTCGACAGCGGCATGCTGAAGATGATCTTTTCGCACAAAACGCGCCGTCTGCTGGGCGTCCACATCGTCGGCGAAGGGGCAACCGAACTCGTGCACATCGGCCAGGCCGTCCTCAATCTCAAAGGCACTGTCGAATATTTTGTCGAGAACACGTTCAACTACCCGACGCTTGCGGAAGCCTATAAGATCGCCGGGCTCGACGCCTGGAACCGGATGGGCGAGCTGAAGGTTGAGAAGATCGAGCGGAAGGCGGCCGAATAACCTGCGGCTGCAGATTTGTCGTAGCGGACAAATATCCCTTGCAGACCTCCTGCAGCGGCTGACGCGCGGCGCGACTCATGCCAAGGTTGCGGCCTTTAATCCGCCGTCCTCGGCAAAGTTGGCTGCTGCCGCAGCAGAGACCTTTTCATGTTTTCATCCTTCGGCCAGATTGCCGGTCGCTCACAACTGCTGATCCTCTCCCTGATGATCTTCGCCCAAGGTTCGGCCTTCGGGGCAACGATCCCTTATCTGTCGGTCACGGCGATCGGCACTCTGGGGATGAGCGATCAGTCTTATTCACTGCTGGTGCTCGTGTCGTCGATCTCCGCCGTCACCATCAGTGTCTCGCTCGGCATCCTCTCGGATATGCTGGGCGATCGGCGGCACATGCTGATCGCGATGTCGGCGCTCGGCGTCGTCGGTTATGGGGCCATCTATCTCTTCCCCTCGGTCCCGGTCTTCCTCGGCGCAACCTCGCTCGTCGTGCCGTTCTTTTACGCCACCAGCTCGTTGCTGTTCGCCAGTGCACGCCTGGAAACCGGCGACCTTGACCAGGGTGATGCCGCTGCCGTCAACGCAACCTTGCGTGCGATCGTCTCTGCGGCCTGGGTGCTGACACCTGCGGGGCTTGGTCTGGCGCTCGGCGCATCCGGCAGCATGATCGGCGCCTGGGGGCTCGCGTCCCTATTCTGCCTCTTCATTCTGATCTGTGCCCTTTTCGCGCTGAAGCCCAACGGCAGCCGGGCGGTGCGGGACGGCAAAACGCCCGGCTTTTTCGCTGCTCTGAAAGAGCTAGCCGCGCGCGACATGCTGATCCGCATGATATCGATCGCAGCAATCACCTCGACGCTGCGCCTGAGCGGTACGATCTGGCCGCTGATTTTGACCCTGGAACTCGGCGGCAAGACCGCCGATGTCGGCCTGATCGCGGGCATGACGGCGCTCACCGAGATCCCGTTCATGCTGATGTGGGCGCATCTTCTCAAGCGCCATTGCATCATCGGCATCATCGTGACCGCAGCGCTCGGCTATGGCGGTTACATGGTCGCTCTCAGCTTCGCAGCCGCGCCCTGGCAAATCTACACGCTGGCGCTGCCGGGGGCGGCCTTTGCTGCAGCCCTGCTCGCGATACCGCTCAATTATTTCCAGGATCTGTTTCCCGGCCGGCCTGGCCTCGGCACAGCTTTTCTGCCGATCAATTCCTTTCTTGGAAACGGGCTCAACGCGGCGGCCTTCGCGATCGGGTCGCATTTTCTCGGCTATTCGGGGACCGCCTGGCTTGGACTAGTCCTGGCTGTTTTGGGCGTGGTCGGCCTGCTGTCTGTGGAACGGCGCGTCGCCCGGAGCGCCTGATTGTTCGTCGATAGGTCGTCTCTGCCGATGAAACAGTCTGTCACCCGGCTGGAACTAGGGTACGGCGCAGGTCGATGCCATCTAGGGTACAACTTTCATTGACGCAGGCTTGAATCATCATGAAGAAAATTGGCTTCCTCTCCTTCGGCCACTGGTCGCCCTCACCCCAGTCCGGCACACGCTCAGCGCAGGATACGCTGCTGCAGTCGATCGATCTTGCCATCGCTGCCGAAGAACTTGGCGCTGACGGCGCCTATTTCCGCGTCCACCATTTCGCCCGCCAGCTTGCCTCTCCCTTCCCGCTGCTCGCTGCCGTCGGCGCGCGCACCTCGAAGATCGAGATCGGGACGGGCGTCATCGACATGCGCTATGAGAACCCGCTCTATATGGCGGAAGATGCCGGCTCGGCGGACCTCATCTCGAAGGGTCGTCTGCAACTTGGCATCTCGCGCGGCTCGCCGGAACAGGTGATCGAGGGCTGGCGCTATTTCGGCTATCAGCCGGAGGAAGGCCAGAGCGATGCCGACATGGGCCGTCGCCACGCCGAAGTGTTCCTTGATGTGCTGAAGGGCGAGGGATTTGCCAAGCCCAATCCGCGTCCGATGTTCCCGAATCCGCCGGGTCTTCTTCGTCTGGAGCCGCATTCGGAAGGTCTGCGCGACCGCATCTGGTGGGGATCCGGCTCGAACGCCACCGCGATCTGGGCGGCACAGCAAGGCATGAACCTGCAGAGTTCGACCTTGAAGGATGACGAGACGGGCGAGCCCTTCCATGTCCAGCAGGCGAAACAAATCCGCGCCTATCGTGACGCCTGGAAGGAAGCCGGGCACAGCCGTACGCCGCGCGTTTCCGTCAGCCGCTCGATCTTCGCGATCGTCAACGACATGGACCGGGCCTATTTCGGCCAGAGCAAGGATGAGGATTCGATCGGCTTCATCGACGAGAACACGCGCGCCATCTTCGGACGCTCCTATGCCGCCGAACCGGACCGGTTGATTGATGAGCTGAAGCGCGACGAGGCAATCGCTGAAGCCGACACGCTACTCCTCACCGTACCGAACCAGCTGGGTGTCGCCTATAATGCGCATGTCATCGAAGCAATCCTGACCCATGTCGCGCCAGGCCTTGGCTGGCGCTGATCCCAGCTCGTTCAGAAGCTCAGCCTCTCGCCGTCGGCGGGAATGACTATACGGTCGGCGCCCCTGGCGCCGGCTGTCGCTAGACGGTGGAAATCGGCGCGGCCCACCGTTGCGTGATCGACCGCATCTAGGTGTGTCACCAGCACCTGAGCGCCGCCAGCAAGGCCGGCCGTTCCGAGCACCATCTCGGCATCCATGACCAGCGGGCCCTTGCCATCCCAAAGGGCGCCGCAGCCATGCACCACGACCACATCCGGCCGCTCGGTCATAAGCACGTCCTCGACCGCCGAACAGAGAATCGTATCGCCGGCCCAGTAGAGCTTGGGCTCTCCCTCCGACGACAGCAGGAACCCGCAGACCTCGCCCATATCCTCCAGGACTTCCGGCGGCCCGTGCTGGCCCTCGGTGGTGCGGATGTGCAGCTTACCGAGAGCGACGCCCTCGCCGATCTCCCGCACCGCTTCAAAGCCGATCGTCCGAATGGCGTCGGCGTCGCGGTGATGGCAGAAGATCGGCATGTCTTTCGGCAGCGCCCGCTGTGCCACATCATCGAAGTGGTCGGAATGCAGATGCGAGATCAACACTGCATCCACGCCTTGCAGTATCTCCTCGACCGGTAAGGGCAGATCCACCAGTGGCGATTGCGCCCGGCCAGAATAGCTGCGGCCTTTGCTTTTCTCCGCCAGCCAAGGATCGATCAGCAGCCGTTTTCCCGCCATTTCCACGATGAGGGTCGCACTGCGAATAAGCTGGATCTGCATCGGGATATCCTCGTCCAAGGGCACGGGCGGCAAGCGGTGCCAGAATACGAAAAAGCCGCCCACGAAGGACGGCTTTCTCAAAATCAGATCAGTAAGGCACGAAGCTTACTCGGCGTCGCCTTCGGCGGCCTTCTTCTTCGGAGCTGCCTTCTTCTTCGGAGCGGCTTCTTCGCCTTCGGCAGCGTCGTCAGCCTTGGCAGCAGCCTTCTTCTTCGAAGCGGCCTTCTTCGGCTTGTCGCCTTCTTCGGCGTCTTCGGCCAGCAATTCTTCCTTGGTCACGGTCTTGTCGGTGACGGTGACGTCAGACAGCAGCTTGTCGATGACCTTTTCTTCGAAGATCGGAGCGCGCAGCGAAGCGGCGGCACCAGGCGTCTTGCGGAAGAATTCCAGGATTTCCTTTTCCTGGCCCGGGAACTGCTGCAGCTGGGCGAAGAGCGAACGCTGCATTTCTTCGTCGGTCACTTCGATGCCGGCCTTTTCGCCGATTTCGGAGAGAACGAGGCCGAGGCGAACGCGACGCTCGGCGAGCGTGCGGTATTCTTCGCGGGCGGCTTCTTCCGTCGTGTCTTCGTCAGCAAAAGTCTTGCCGGACTGGGCAAGATCGGTGTTGATCTGGCGCCAGATGTTGTCGAACTCGGCATCGATCAGCTTCGACGGCGCTTCGAACTTGTAGATCGCGTCGAGCTGGTCGAGGATCTGGCGCTTGATCTTCTGGCGGGTGACGTTGCCGTACTGGCTTTCGATCTGGCCGCGGACGATTTCCTTCAGCTTCTCGACCGATTCGACGCCGAGCTTGGTGGCGAGGTCATCGTTGATTTCGGTCGCAGCGGGAGCAGCCACTTCCTTGACGGTGATGTCGAAGGTGGCTTCCTTGCCAGCGAGGTTCGCAGCCGGGTATTCAGCCGGGAAGGTCACGGTGATGACCTTCTCGTCACCAGCCTTCAGGCCGACCAGCTGCTCTTCGAAGCCGGGGATGAAGCGGTTGGAGCCGATGACGAGTTCTGCGTCTTCGTCCTTGCCACCGTCGAAGGCAACGCCATCGACCTTGCCGAGGTAATCCATGGTGACGCGGTCGCCATCAGCAGCCTTGCCCTTCTTGGTCTCGAAGGTGCGGGCGCTTTCAGCGACCTTGAGGATCTGCTCGTTGATCTCGTCTTCCGAGATCTCGACCACTTCGCGGGTGACCTTGATGCCGTCAACCGGCTTCAATTCGATCGCGGGGATGATTTCGTAGGAGAGCGTGAATTCCAGATCAGCCTGGGCGCTCAGGATCTTTTCGGCTTCTGCCTCATCCTCGGTCATGGCGATTTCCGGCTGGGTCGCCGACTTTTCGCCGCGCTCCGACAGGATCGCGCTCGGACGGTCGCGGATGATCTCGTTGACGAGTTCAGCCATGATCGACTTGCCGTACATCTTCTTGACGTGGGAAACCGGCACCTTGCCCGGGCGGAAGCCGTTGATCCGGACCTTGTCCTTCACATCAGCCAGACGCTCGTTCATCTGCTGTTCCATGTCCTTGGCCGGGATCACGACCTTGATTTCGCGCTTCAGCCCTTCAGCGAGCGTTTCGATAACCTGCATGTTCTTACCTTCATGTCGTGGCGGCCGTGCTCTGGCAGCCGGTGGTTTCACTGAGCACGACGCCGGAATTCATTTATCCGGACGTGGCTGCGTCGCAATCAAACATTCTGCCAAGCAAAACGGCGCCGGATGGTCAGAGCCACAATCAATTGCGTCTCATATCCATCCCGCGCGGCCTAGCTGGTGCGGGTAGAGAGACTTGAACTCCCACGCCTTGCGGCACCAGAACCTAAATCTGGCGTGTCTACCAATTTCACCATACCCGCGTCCAAAAGCGCATGCTGCGTTCGCGCATGGCCCCTCCGGAGCGCGCGTCTCTATAACACCCGTTTTTGCCCACGCAAAGGAAAAATGACAGCGTCATGGGCCGGTCGAAGGCCGGTTCCACAGGCATTGCAGCGCGATCTTCAATGCAGTCAGTAGAGCGGTTCCTCGTAAAGCGGATCGCCATCGAGCATCAGGGCGCGAATCTGTGCGACGCCCTCGTCGGAAACACGCACCGCAACAGAGACGCGGCCTTCATTGCGCCCATCCTCGATCGGCCGCCCCTCTCCTTCCGGCACGTAATAGCGCTCGATGCCATAAGAGAGGAAAAGACTGCTTCCCTCAGCCCACTGCCAATCGGAAAACTGGATTGGCTGAGAGTGCAGGATCACCGAACCCTCCTCCGGCTGCAACGGCTCGGTCGAGGCTTCGGCGACGGTCCAGAATCCGTCGACGCCCGGCTTGATGCGAACCTCCACACTGCCTGAGCTTCCGTCCGTGGGTTTCGGCCCCTTGAAGAGGGAAACCGGGACCGTCGCGATGTCATAGGACAGGACGACATAATCGCCGCGCAGAAGATCACGCGGGTCGACAGGAGCCGTCTTCAGCAGCACTTCCGTGCCAGAACGCAGGATGGACGCCCTCCCCTCGATCATGAAGCCCAGAATGGCGGTCTGCGCGACCGCTACAAGGAGCGCGACAGCGGCAAATGGCTTGGCGGCGATCATGGGGTCACCTCTGCTGTGCGGTTGGAAAAGCGCTTTTCGAGGCGGACGACGACGAAGGCCAGCAGCGCCACGACGAGACCCGAAAGCAGGAAGAAGGCAGATGTGCCGAGAATGCTGTCGATTGTCTCATAG
Organism: Rhizobium sp. Root274; assembly: GCF_001429245.1. Classification (GTDB taxonomy): domain Bacteria; phylum Pseudomonadota; class Alphaproteobacteria; order Rhizobiales; family Rhizobiaceae; genus Allorhizobium. The sequence goes on along the minus strand of NZ_LMJE01000009.1, from coordinate 172,258 downwards.
GACAGATAGAGCACCTCGGCGGCAAATGCCGCATAGCTTAAAAACCGCACTGCGCCGTTGTCACGACCTTCGAACGCGATGGCGGCAATCGCAAGCGCGAGGATGATGACGCCCAAAACGGCGATAGACATCGCATCAAGGAGTTGCGCCTGCACGAAGGAGAATGCGGTGAACGCCAGCAGCAGCGCGTAGAAGGTCGCGGAGGACCCGAGCTTTTTATGGATTGCTGTCAGCGGCGAGCGCGGGACGGCAAGCAGGAAGAAGATCAGACCTGCCGCAAGCGCGATGGAAAAGGACCAGGTGATGTCCCTGTCGATGATGGCGACCCACCACACCCAGGACAGCAACAGAAGATAACCGAAATGCTTGGCGCGATAGCCGCCCGTCCAGTGGGCAAGCCCGAAGATCGCCAATGCGCCAAAAGGCGGCCACCAGGCCCAGATCCCATGACCGCCGACCTCCCAGCCGAAACTGTCGAAGCCGCCACCGAATGCCACCAAAGAAAGTGCGCCCGCCACCACGGCCAAGGCTCCGGACCGGAAGAGCCCAGCCGAGACGGCGGTGACCACGAACCAAAGGAACATGGCAGCGAAGGTATCCCCCGAGAGGTGATAGAGTTGGCCGATCAGCGCGATCGCGCCGCCGAAGGCGGCCGCGCCGAGCACCAGGGAGGCTGCGGCGATCCTGTCGGCGCTTCGCATGCGCGCGACGATCGCTGCCACATGGAATATCCAGATCAGGCCGACAATGCCCGTCACCTTCACCAGACGAGGGATGGCCTCCCAGTTGGCCGCAACAAGCATGAGGATGGATGCTGCAATCAACAGGGCGGCGAACATGGAAAGGACGGTGCCGATACTGAAGCCGCCTCCTCTTTGATCGACATCATCGAGAAGCCTTTTTGCTGTCGCTGCGTCGAGCAGCCCACGCTTCGTCCAGTCCTCCAGGTCGTTTTTCAGTCTGCCGCGGTACATCGCCCGTCACCCCCATGCCGTTTGCTGCCAATCTGCTATTGCTCGCAGGCAAACACAAGCCTTTGGGCGTTCGGGACCGCCTCCGTCAGAGGCTCACTGTGCCCATGCGCAAACCGCATGCCTTCCATGCCAATATCGCACTGCACAAGACTGTAAGTGGCGCTTATATTCATCCTCAACAGAGCGGCGGCTTCCGGCGCTCAGAACTTCGACCCGCACCTCCTCCTCCCAATGCGGGATCGATTGATCGGCGACACTCCTCCTCCCAGTCGTCGATCTCAACAATAACGCTCACCGGACCTCCTCCCCCGGTGAGCGTTATTTTTTGCCGTGTCGCGCCGCTGCGCTTTCATCCCATTCACAGTGAACTGCCTCTGTCAGAGGCAAAGCCATCGTGCGGGCAAACGCTCAAAAAAGCATCAATTAACAAAGTGTTAAATCGATTGATATGCGCCAGACGCATGGGTGCTCTGTTGCATTATGTCTTCAATGATTTCGCAACGCAGCATATATTCAACTCAACAAATTCGAAGGGGCCCACGGATGGGTCCAACCACCAAAGAGGTAGATCCCATGAACATCGCTCGCTCGCTCACCAACTGGCGCAAATATCGTCAGACCATCACCGAACTCGGCCGCATGTCGGACCGCGAATTGCGTGACCTCGGCATCGGCCGCGAAGACATCCGTCGCGTTGCCCGTCACGCCGTCAACGGCTGATACCTACGGCGTGATACCCCGCCACAGACCACAAAACAAAACCCGGATCTGGCAGCAGATCCGGGTTTTTTGTATTCGGACGGCGCACTGTGCGGGTCAGTCTTCCTTGACCGCCGAGATGACGTCGTGGATCAGCTTCAGGACGGCATCGGCATCGATGTCGACGCAGATCTTCTGGCTAGGCAAATCGCCATCCCATTCGGAAGGGCCAAAACCGCGTCCGTCCGGTTTCTGGATGGTCTGGCCGTCGGCAATGCCGCCGCAGACGACGCGGATCGGGCCGGAGCGGGTCTTGAAAAGTTCCGGCGCGACGACATAGACGCAGGCGCAGCTGTCGTGAACGACCATGCCGTCATCGACGAGGCCCTCGTAAAAATCGATGTAGAACTGTGACAGGTCGAAAAGCAGGCGGGCGCGGCTTGAGCCCGCCGCATCTCTGATGTCCGCAAGCTGCGACCGGGTCATCACCGTTTTCATCGTCACATCGAGACCGACAACGACCACCGGCCACTTTGCCGTCATGACGATGTCGGCTGCTTCCGGGTCGCCATGAATATTGGCTTCCGCTGCCGGCGTCACATTGCCGTTGCAATCGAAGGCGCCGCCCATGATGACGATCTCCTTGACGAGGCCGACGATCTCGGGATCTTCCTTCAAGGCATTGGCGAGATTGGTCATGCGCCCGACAGCCACCACTGTCACTTCGCCCGGATTGGCTCGAATCATCTCGATGAGGAAGCGATGCGCCGGACGCGGATCGGCAGACATGTCCGGCACGTCCGGCACACCGATATTGCCGAGCCCGTCGTCGCCGTGGATCCAGGCAGGCGGCTCGTGGCTGACGCGATGCGGCAGGAAGGTTTCGCCGGCACCCTGTGCGACGGGCGCGTCGATCTTCCACTCCCGCTTCAGGAACAGCGCATTGCGCGTCGTGGTCTCGATCGTCGCATTGCCGAATACGGTGTTGATGCCCAGCAGGTCAATCTCCGGATGGTGGTGGAGAAAAAGGAGCGCCATGGCGTCGTCGACGCCCGGATCCGTATCGAAGATGACCTTATGCATGCGCGGCTTCCTTGGTTCTTGTCGATTTTTCTTGGCTGCAGCTTATCGCCGGTTCGTGACAGGGGAAATCAGCGGCTGGCCACCTTCTTCTTCTTCCCCACATTTCGCAGCACATGGGAAAAATCGGCATTGTAGAGGTCGCTGTCGCGGAATTCGACATGGCCGAAGACCTTGCCGACGAGGACGAGCGCCGTTCGGGTGATTTTTGCCTTGCGCACTTCTTCCGCCATGTCCTTCAGCGTGGTGCGTATGAAGAGCTCGTCCGGCCAGGTGGAACGATAGGCGATCACCACCGGGCAGTCCTCGCCGTAGTAGGGGGTGAGCGTATCCCTGATATGAGCGAGATTGCGGATCGACAGGTGGATGGCGAGTGTCGCGCGCGACCTGCCGAGAATATCCAGCGTCTCGAATTCCGGCATCGAGGACGCCTTCATTTCGGTGCGGGTGACGATCACCGTCTGGGCGATTTCGGGCAGCGTTAGCTCCGTCTTCAGCCGGGCCGCCGTTGCCGCAAAGGCCGGGACGCCGGGAACGACGTCATAAGGCACGCCCGCCGCATCGAGCCTGCGCATCTGCTCGGCGATGGCACCGTAGATGGACGGGTCGCCGGAATGCACACGGGCGACATCCTCGCCGCGTTCATGGGCGGCGATCATGTCGGCAACGATCTCATCGAGATGCATCGGCGCCGTATCCTTGACAATGGCGTCTTCGGGGGCAGCCTTGACGATCTCCTCTGGCACGAGGGAGCCGGCATAGAGGCAGACGGGGCAGCGCTCGATCAGGCGCAGACCGCGCACGGTGATGAGATCCGGGGCTCCGGGGCCGGCGCCGATGAAATAGACGGTCATGCTTCACTTCCTCTTCAACTTGATGGCAGTCGCTGCCCCTCATCCCCCTGCCGGGACCTTCTCCCCGTGAACGGGGAGAATGGGCACGACGCCGGCCGACCGGCCTTCTCTCCGCCTGCGGAGAGAAGGTGCCCGAAGGGCGGATGAGGGGCTCTGCGCCCTGAATTTTCAGTCGCCCTTCATCCCCGTGTCCGCCTTCCCCGAATAACCTCGCGGTGTATAGACCCAGGTCTTGCCGTCACCCGTTGTCACCGTTCGGCTCTCCGAAGATCCGACCACCACGACAGTCAGCATATCGACATCATCGACATTCAACGACCCGAGCGGCACCGTGCGCACCGTCTCGCCGTCACGGCCGAGGTTGGTGGCGAGGATAACGGGGGTCGAGCCCGGGCGGTATTTCAGCAGCTCATCTCGGGCATAAGCGAGCTGCGTGCGGCGCTTCATCGAGACGGGGTTGTAGAAGGCGATGACAAAATCGCCCTCGCCTGCTGCCTTCACCCGGCGCTGGATATGCTCCCAAGGCGTCAGAAGGTCCGAAAGCGAGATGGTGCAGAAGTCGTGGCCGAGCGGCGCGCCGATGCGAGCGGCGGCGGCCTGGAGTGCGGAAATGCCGGGCGAAACCTGCACTTCGATCCGGCTTGCAGCATCAGTGATGCCGCCCTTATCGAAGAGTTCAAACACGAGCGTCGCCATGGCGTAGATGCCGGCATCGCCCGAGCAGACCAGCGCCACCGTCTTCCCCTCGCCCGCCAGTTCCATGGCATGCACGACGCGGGCTTCTTCCTTTCCGAGGTCGAAATCATGGCGCGTCTTGCCGTCTGCCAGCGGGCCCAGCAGATCGAGATAGAGCGAATAACCGACGAGATCGGTGGAGGCTGCAACCATGCGGGACACTTCGGGCGAACGCCAGCCATCAGAGCCTGGACCAATGCCCACGACGAAAAGCGTGCCACGGGCACGGCCGATCGCCTTGGGATCGACGATGTCGCCGGCGCGTGCAATGGCCGCCGTCGCGCCCTTTGACTTGATCTTCTCAACGACAAGTTCGCCCGCCGCGCCGACAGCCGCAAGTGCTGCCCCTTCCGCCACGCCGTGGCAGCCGACTTCGGCAAAGACCACCTCAGACGGGTTCTTCAGGCGCGACGCTTCGGCTTCCAAGGTAGACGCAGTAAAGAAGCGTGCCGGCACGCCGAAATGTGCCGCCACCGCATGGATCGCCGTTTCGTCCGCCTTGAGATCGATCGAGCAGACAGCAGCGAGGCTTTCTCTTGCAAAGCCACCCTTGGCCAGCCCCTCCTCGGCAAGCGCAATCGCCTCGGCCGAGCTCGCATGCCGTTCACAGCCCATGCCGAGCACCAGCGTCTTAGGATGATAGACGAGTTCCAGCTCGCCTGCGGTCTTCTGTTTTTCGGTCACGGAGAGCGTCACGCGGGCCTCTTGTTCAAATGGAAGTCTTGAAAGGGTGAGCCAGGCGGCAATTCCCCCTTTCCCCGCTGGCGGGGAGAAGGTCGGGGTGAGGGGCAGGTCTTGCTGGTGTGCGATTGGCCCCTCATCCGCCCTTCGGGCACCTTCTCCTCGCAAGCGGGGAGAAGGGAGGTCGAGCCTCACGCCCTCACCCGCCACAAGTTCGGCCATCACCGCTTTGGCCCGTTCGGGATTGGCCAGCACGTAGCCTTCCGGCGGCTGGTCGAGCGCCACCCCGAATTTCAGGTCGCCTGCCGTCGTGATCGCGGCATGGGCGCCAAGGGCGGTTGCGATCCGGCGCGCGAGATCATTTGCGCCGTGGTGGCCGCCGAGCAGCGGCACGATCGAAGAGCCGTCTTCGGCCATGGCGAGAACCGGCGGCTCGGACTGCTTGTCTGCCAGAAGCGGGGCTAAAAGGCGGATCAGTGCACCGGATGCCATCACCGCGATGATCGGCCGACCGGCGGAAAACAGGGTCTGAGCATGCTCTTTCGTCGAGACGAAACGAACATCCGCGGCGCTCACCCGCGCGGCAGCGCCGTGAAGCTCGCCGGAGATCGCAGCAGCAACCCTACGACCAAGGGAAGCCGCAGTCTCGTTTAGAACGAGCACAGCAGGCTTCAAGGCCACGTGCGGAAGGTTCGACGCAGCCGCCATCAGACCCCGCTTCCGAGCGTCTTGGCGAGTGCCGGATGCCAGCGCTCCTCGCCCTTGTAGATCAGGATCATCGAGAAATAGGGCGCAGTGTCTTCCGGCACTTCGGCCAAAGGCACCAGCTTCTGTTCGGCGAGGCTCACCCGTTCGGCATAGCCCGCCTGTGCGGTGAGCCCGAGGGTATCGATCAGCGCCCGGATACGGACGAAATGCCGGCCGAGCTTGATGATGGCAACGGCACCGGAGGCCTCGATGCGGGCCGCGAGTTCTGCGTCTGACAACGGCCCCGGCAAGACGGTCAACACATCATTGCGGGCGGCAAGCGGGCGACCGAGACCGGCAGCGGCGGCCATCATCGAGGAAACGCCCGGCACGACCTCGGTCGGATACCGGTCGGCAAGCCGCTCGAAAAGATACATGAAGGAGCCATAGAAGAAGGGATCGCCCTCGCAGAGCACGGCCACATCGGAACCGGCGTCGAGATGGTGCGACAGCGTCTCGGCGGCCTGCGTATAGATATCCTGAGCCGGGAAGCGCTCGACGCGCATCGGCACGATGATCGGCACTTCGAGCTGGGCGGCGGTCAGATAGGGGGCCGCAATCTGCCGGGCGAAGCTCGGACCCGTATCGGGCGCCGGATAGGCGATGACGGGGCATTGCGTCAGAATGCGATGCGCTTTCAGGGTCAACAGTTCCGGATCGCCGGGGCCAAGGCCGAGGCCGTAGAGTTTACCGGTCATGTGTGGTGCTCCCTGCTTGGCACTTTGCCCCTCATCCCCCTACCGGGACCTTCTCCCCGTAAACGGGGAGAAGAGGGCAAGACGCCGACCACACCGGCCTTCTCCCCGCCTGCGGGGAGAAGGTGGCGGCAGCCGGACGAGGGGTAGCGGTTCAACCTCATGCGCCCTCTCCCTTTACCACCGTCCACATGGTCACCGTCATCAGCGACTTCCAGCCGCAGAAACGCCCGACCGGGGCCGCGCGCGATACCTGGATGCGCACGAGTTCGCCCCCATGCAGTCCGCGCAGTTGAGCCAGACGCGCCTCGCCCTCGATTGTTACGGCATTGGCAACCAGCAGGCCGCCGGTTCCAAGGGCATCCCAGCAGGCTTCAAAAAGCCCCTCGCCTGTGATTCCGCCGCCGATGAAGATCACATCGGGACGCTTGAGGCCGGCCAGAGCCGCCGGCGCGTCGCCCTCGACGATTTCAAGATCGGGTACACCCAGCGTTTCGGCATTCTCTCTGATCATTGCCACCCGCTCGGGCTTCGGCTCGATGGCAATCGCCCTCGTGCCCATGCCGGCGCGCATCCATTCGATCGCGATCGAGCCGCAGCCGGCACCAACATCCCAAAGCAGGGCGTTGGGGAACGGTGCCAATTGAGACAACGTTGCGGCCCGGATCTCGCGCTTGGTCAGTTGTCCATCGTGACGAAAGGCGTCGTCCGGCAGGCCGGGCACCGGCGCCAGCAGCGGTCCGTCGCGGGCACAGTCGATGGCGAGCGTGTTGAAGTCCGACATGGCGGGGCAGGTTTCCGCCATCTCCAGCGCCGTCAAACGCAGAATGCGTTCCTTGTGGCTCCCCATATGTTCGAGCACATGAAGAACCGAATCGCCATAGCCGCGCTCAGAGAGAATTACGGATGCGGCCTGGACTGTCTGCGCGTCCGACGTCAGCGCGAGAATGCGGGCGCGCGGCATGACGTGACGGTTGAGGAAGGCAAGCGGGCGACCATGCAGCGAGATCTGCGTCACTGATTGCAGCGGCCAGCCTAGACGGGCAGCGGCCAGAGAAAAGGCCGATGGGCTCGGCAGGACAAACATTTCGTTCGCCGCCACATAGCGCCTCAGGGTCGCCCCGATGCCGAAATGCATGGGGTCGCCAGTGGCAAGAACCGTCACCGGAGTGCCGCGAAGCTTCAGGATCTCGCTCAGCGTCTCGCGAAAGCCAGCACCCCAGGTGAGGATGCGCTTCAGGTCCGGCAGGCTTGAGCCATCGATGACGGCATCCAGCCGTTCACCAATGACAAGCGTTTCCGCCTGCCAGACGACCGCCTGCGCCTCGGGGGTGAGGCTTTCCAGCCCGTTGTCGCCAATGCCGATGATGGTGAGCCATGGGGTGAGCTGCGGATCAGACATTGGTGCCGAGCCCTCCTGCCAAGGCATTGACGGCAGCGGACGCCATGGCCGAGCCACCGCGGCGCCCGCGCACAGCGATATAAGGGATGCCGCGTGAATGCGCGATCAGTTCATCTTTGCTTTCGGCTGCGCCGACGAAGCCCACCGGAAAGCCGAGAATGATCGCCGGCTTCGGCGCGCCGGCATCGATGCGCTCCAGGAGGCGGAAGAGCGCTGTCGGCGCGTTGCCGACTGCGACAACGGCGCCGGCAAGATGTTCATCCCAGAGATCGACCTGGGCGGCGGAGCGTGTGTTGCCAATCTCTTCCGCCTTCGGGCGCACGCGTTCGTCGTTCAGCAGGCAGAGGACCTGGTTGTCGGTCGGCAGCAGGCGGCGGATGATGCCGTGGCGGACCATTTCGACGTCAACAAGAACGGGCGCGCCCTTTTCCAGTGCCGCGGCTCCTGCTTCGAAGGCGCCGTCGGACCAGCTAACATCATCGGCGAGATCGACCATGCCACAGGCATGGATGAGGCGGATTACGAGCGGCTGCAGAACGACCGGGAAGCGGTCCAGTGCAGCTTCCTCGCGGATGGTGGCGAAGGACTGGCGGTAGATTTCAGCGGGGTCGCGGATGTAGTCGAGGGGTGCGCTTATGACAGAGTCTGTCTCGACGCTAGCCGCAGTCCGCTCTCCCCCCTTGTGGGGGAGATGGCCGGCAGGCCAGAGGGGGGGGGCTTGGCCCGCGAACTCCAGCTCCCGATGCCCAATCCCGAGCACCCAGCCCTCTTCCGCAATCGAAACGGCAACCTCGTCATCCGTGAGCATCGCCGGACGATCCAGCAGTGTCACCAGCCGCCCATCCGCATCGAAGCGGGCGAAAGCCTCAACGACACTACGGACCTGCGCCTGGTCCTTCACCTCGTCTTGAGAAGTCACCGTGAAGAGCGAGGGGTAGATCTCGGCAAAGACGACTGGCTTTTCGAAGGTTGTCGAAAAGCCAGTCTCGTACGGCCAAAGGGCGATGTGCTCACCGTGGCCGCTTTCGTCGAGAAAACGCGAAAGCCTGCGAATGCCGAGCAAGGTCTGACTGCCGACGGAACCGTTGTAGGTCAGCTGCCAGACGGATTTCGCCCCCTTGGCGAAGTGCTCCGACCTGCGGAATGCAAGTGGTGCTTTGGTCGGCGCGGGGGGCTTCTTGTCGGAGAGATCGGCATACACATGCTGATGCGGCCGTCCCCAGAAGCGCGGTTCGCCGGCAAAATGCGTGGCATTCCAACGCGAGGCGAGGTCGAAGCGGTTGTTGCTGTTGTCGGCTCCATCCTCGATCTCCTCGGCGATCTTCCGCCAGAGTGCGCGCCAGTCTGCGCTGCCCGTCATTCGCTCGGCAGTCCCCGCCGGATAGCCGAAAGCGAAATCATATCCGCAAAGCAGGCGTTTGCCTTCCGCGATCGCAGCACCGACCACCGCGTCGAGCCGCTGCATGAAATCATGACGCGTCGGGAAATTCTCGATCCAGTCGATCTCACACCGATCGCCCTCACGCTGGGCGAGGCACGCCCAGAGCGAGTTCTTGCCCATTACCGGTTGCCCGGCCCCGGACCAGTCGACGATCAGATAGCGATCGAACAGCGGCATTATTTCTTCTTCTGCATCGACTTTGGCCCCAGCGGATGGTCGGCATGGGGATAAGGCGCGTGGTGATGGTGGTCGTGGCCATGCGAATGGCTGTGATCGTGGTCGTGGTTATGGCCGTGGTGACTGTGATCGTGATGGTGGCCATGATCATGGTGATGATTATGACCTACGTGATCGTGGTGGCCGCAGCCACAGTTCGATCCGTGCTCGTGATGGGCCGTCTTGCCGGAGGACGGCGCGTCCATGACGGCCTGTAGACCAGCATCCGGCGCCTTGTCCTTCAGACCTGCATATTTGCCGCCCAGCGTGAAGGACGGCGCATAGTCGAAGGCCGGATCGACGGGCACGGGCTTCAGCGGTGCCGGCTCGGCATGGCTGTGGACCGGTGTCCAGGGCAGACCATGCTCGCGACAGAAATCGGGATCGCGGCATGAGGCATCGCAATCGCCCTTGCACGGACAGTTCTCCAAACCGCCGCCAATGCCTTCGACATGGTGGTGGTGGCTCTCCTGACGCTGGCCGACATCCGCCTCGAAGCCCAGCACCTGTTCGCGGTATTTGCACATCTGGCAGTTCATCACCGCAGCACCCTCAAGGATTTCCTTCACCCGATCCTGGAAGGCTTCGAGCACCAGCGGATGATCATTGAGATAGCTTGCTTTGACGAACTGGATCTCCGGGAAACGCGCTGCAACTTCGTCGGTATAGCTGTAGATGCGCTTCACCAGAACGCCGGTGAAGAGGAAGTACGGAAAGACGACAATGCGCTTGTAGCCGAGCTTGGCGGCGTGGGTCAGGCCCGGCTCAACGAGTGGAAAGGTCACGCCCGAATAGCAGGTTTCGCCCCAGCCAAAGCCCATGCCCTCCCAGAGCATACGCATGACCTTGGTGGCGTTGGAATTGGCGTCGGGGTCGGAGGAGCCACGACCGACCACCATCAGCAGCGTGTCATGCTTCTCGACAAAACCCTGGGTTTTGTTTGCCTCGTCGACAGCTGCCTGGATGCGGTCGCCTGCGGCGCGGATCATCTTCAGGTCGATGCCAAGTTCACGACCGTAGTTGATCACCATGCGCGGATTCTGCGCCTGGTAGGTGTTCAGGACCGAGGGAATGTCGTTCTTGGCATGTCCTGCCGCAAACAGCATGCCCGGCACGGCCAGCACGCGGGTCACCCCCTGCTCGCGCAGGCTGTCGAGACCGGCGGAAATCACCGGGTTGCAGAATTCGAGATAGCCATATTCGACCGGCATGTCGGGGTTGCGAGCGCGCAGCGCCTCCGCGATAACGGCAAATTCCTTCGCCGCATTCTGATTGCGGCTGCCGTGGCCACAGACCATGATCCCGAGTTTTTCCGCCATAACAAAAGGCCTCCCTGCTTCGTTTTGTCTGCCTGTACGAAGCGCCGAACCGTTTCGCCTGCTCTGGCGTGGTTCATGGCCTTTGGGACAGCTCCGGAATTGGCCCCCTGTTTGGGTCGGCCGCACCGGACTATTTCCAGCCTGTCGAACAGGCGCCGTCGCACATTGCCATGAGCTTTATCGAAGCGTTACCCCACGGTCAAACCGGATTGCGGCGCTTTGTGTGACGGAAGCGGCAGTTCACAGAATGTCCCCTTTGCGACCTAGCGCCAAGCGCCGTGCTTGCGCGCCCGTGGTGATTGGTTCACAAGGTCGCACCCTTATCACCGTCACACGAGTCTCCCAGTGGTCGATCTCGCTTTCCAAGCCCTGCTGCTCCTGTTCGTCGCCGCCTTTGTCGCCGGCTTCATCGATTCGATTGCGGGCGGCGGCGGGCTGATCACCATCCCGGCCATGCTGATCGCCGGCATACCGCCCCTCGAAACGCTCGGCACCAATAAGCTGCAGTCGATGTTCGGGGCGGGATCGGCAACGCTTGCCTATGCGCGTCGCGGCCATGTCGATCTGAAGAAGCAGTTGCCCATGGCTGCGATGGCGGTGCTTGGCGGCGCGATCGGCGCACTTATCGCCACGGTGGTTCCAGGCGACGTGCTGCGAGTGCTCATGCCTTTCCTGCTGGTTGCGATCGCGCTCTATTTCGCGCTCAAACCCAATATCTCGGATGAAGACCGCCACCAGCGGATAACGCCCTTCATCTTCGGTATAACTCTCGTGCCGCTGATCGGGCTGTATGACGGTGTGTTTGGCCCCGGCACCGGCTCCTTCTATATGCTCGCCTTCGTCTCACTCGCCGGTTTCGGCATGCTGAAGGCGACCGCCCATACCAAGCTGCTCAATCTTGGCTCTAATGTCGGTGCTTTCCTGGTTTTCCTGGCAAGCGGCGTCGTCTTATGGAAGGTCGGTCTGCTGATGGGTGTCGGCCAATTCCTCGGCGCGCAGACCGGTTCCCGCTTTGCCATGCGACAGGGCGCCCGGATCATCAAGCCGCTGCTGGTGGTCACCTGCGTTGCCCTTGCCATCAAGCTTCTAGCTGACCCAACAAACCCGATCCGGGTGTGGATCGGGTTCTAAGGATCAATACTCCACGCCAATCTGGGCCTTGATGCCCGAGCGGAAGGGGTGCTTTACCAGCTCCATCTCTGTGACAAGATCGGCAAGTTCGATCAGTTCGTCCTTGGCGTTGCGGCCGGTCAGGACGACATGGGTCATCGGGGGCTTTTCGGTCGCCAGAAACTCCAGCACCTCGGCGAGATCGATATAGTCGTATCGGATGGCGATATTGACCTCATCGAGCAGCACCATGGAATTCGAGGGATCGCGGATAAGCTCCTTGGCCTTCTCCCAGGCGGCCTTGGCCATGGCGATATCGCGGGCCTTGTCCTGGGTCTCCCAGGTAAAACCTTCCCCCATGGTGTGGAACTCGCAGAGATCAGAGAAATGCTTGAGGATCAGGTCGCGCTCTCCTGTCGACATGGCGCCTTTGATGAACTGCACGACAGCGCATTTCTTGCCATGGGCGATATGGCGGAAGATCATGCCGAAGGCGGCCGAGGACTTGCCCTTGCCCTTGCCGGTATGGACGATGATCAGGCCTTTTTCACCGGTCTTGGTCGCCATGATCTTGTCGCGTGCGGCTTTTTTCTTCGCCATCTTTTCGGCATGCCTGGCAAGATCTGCCTCGGCGGTCTTCGTAGTTTCCTCGGTCATGTCGTACTCCCGGAATTATTGAATTCTTTTGCAAACCATATGCGCTGCTGCGCATTGCCGAGCTTCGGCAAGCGGCCAATCTCCCGGTAGCCTTGCCGCTGGTAAAAGCGTGGCGCCTGGAATTCGAAGGTGTCGAGATAAATCCCGACCAGCCCCTCCTCTCGCGCCATGTGTTCTGCTCGGGCGAGCAGGTTTGCGCCGATGCCTCCACCCCTCGCCTCGGGCGACACGGCGAGCAGCTTGACGAAGAACCAGCGCTGCAGATGGGCACCGATCAGTCCGCCGACGAGATTTCCTTCCGCATCGCGGGCGCTGAGCTGCACCTTCTTTCCCTCGAACGGATGGCCCAGCACGGCTGCCGCCTCATCGAGCATGGCATCGACTGCCTGAGCCACAGTCTCGTCGTCGCCATCAACGAGTAAGATCTCGATGGTGTCGCTCACGCCCCGCCCTCGCTTTTCGGCAGGTCGTCTTGGACATGAAGCCAGTCGACACGCTCATCCCAGTGCCAGTGCTCGCGGACGGGGACAGACAAGCCAGCATCGAGGCTTGCGACATAGAGATCGATTTCTTCCGGCCGCCGCTCGGTCTCGAAGGACATGGGCGAACCGCAGGTGCCGCAGAACCCACGCCGGACGTCGGGGGACGACGCAAAGAAGCGCAGGCTTTCGCCGCTCAATTCCGTGCCGTCCCGAGGCACGGTGAAGAAGGTGGTGATCGGCGACGAAGTCGCTCGGCGGCAGCTTTCGCAATGGCAATGGCCAGCGCTCCGCATCAGGCCTCGCGTGCTGAACCGCACCGCGCCGCACAGGCAGTGACCACTCAGCGCCATCGGTCTTCCATTTTGCGCATCAGACATGCTGCTCTCCTTCAGCCAGTTCAACGAGCGTGAACTTGGCGGAATTGCTCTTCGGCGTCCACAAGCCGCGCTCGATCGCTTCGATCAAACGTTCGGCAAGCTCCTTCTGTGCAGGGGCGTTTTTCTCCGCCATGAAATCGCGCACGCGTTCATCGAGGATAAAGGCCTGATACACCGCCTCGAAATGGTGATCGCGAACGGCTCCGGTGGTGGCGGCAAAGGCGAACATGTAGTCGACCGTCGCGGTGATCTCGAAAGCGCCCTTGTAGCCGTGGCGCATGACGCCTTCGATCCACTTGGGATTGACCACGCGGGCGCGCACAACACGGCCGATCTCTTCCTCCAGGCTGCGGATGACGGGCTTTTCCGGCCGCGAATGGTCGTTGTGATAGACCTTTGGCCTGATGCCCGCGACATGCTCGACCGCTGCCGTCATGCCGCCTTCGAACTGGTAGTAATCGTCACTGTCGAGCAGGTCGTGTTCGCGGTTGTCCTGGTTCTGCACCACCGCCTGAACCGAGCGCAGCCGCTCTTCGAACAGACCGCGCTCAGCCTTGCCCTCTTCGCCCGCACCATAGGCATAGCCGCCCCAGACGAGATAGCTTTCGGCCAGATCGGCCCGATCGCTCCAGCCCTTTTCGTCAATCAGTGCCTGCAGACCAGCCCCATAGGCACCAGGTTTCGAACCGAAAACGCGGTAACCGGCGCGGCGTGCGGCCTGCTTGTCGTCCAGCCCCTCGCCTTTCAGTTTTGCAGTCTCCATCCGCACGCGCGCCGCAATCGGGTTATCGCCTTCGTCTTCATCGAGCGCTGCAACAGTGCGAACGGCCTTGTCGAAGAGGCCAATCTGCTCGGGGAAGGCATCGCGAAAGAAGCCGGAGATGCGCAGTGTCACGTCGACACGCGGCCGGCCGAGGAGCGCCATCGGGATCACCTCGAAACCGGTGACGCGGCGCGAGGCCATGTCCCAGATCGGCTTGACGCCGATCAAGGCCAGCGCCTGAGCGATGTCATCGCCGCCAGTGCGCATGTTCGACGTTCCCCAAGCCGTCAGGCCAAAGGATGTCGGCCATTCGCCATGATCCTGAACATATCGCTGGATCAGCAACTCGGCCGATTTCTTGCCGAGCTCGTAGGCGGCTGGCGTGGGTACCGCGCGGCTGTCGACCGAGTAGAAGTTCCGCCCCGTCGGCAATACGTCGGGACGACCGCGTGTCGGTGCGCCGGAGGGGCCGGGGGGCACGAACTGGCCGGACAGGCCTTTCAGCAGGCCTTCGAGCTCGGCCGGGCCGGATGAGATGACAGCGGGCTTCAGCCGGGTGTCGATTTCGGCAAGCACGGCGCGGGTTTGCGGCCAGTCTTTGGGGCACGTGAGGTCACCTGCGACGAGTTTTGCTGCAAGGAGTTCGATGCGCTCAACCGTATCGCCCGCCGTGCGCCAAGGTGCGTCGGTGAGATCGGCGAGGATTTCGGGTTGCGGACCCGCCCAGGGGGCGGACATCACGCAGTCGAGGGGATCGAAGATCTGCCCCTCATTGGCCCTCCGGGCACCTTCTCCCCGCAAGCGGGGAGAAGCGGGCACGCCGCTGGCAGTGGGGTCGCTCTCCCCCGCAAGGGGAGAAAGCAAGTCGAGATCCCCAGCAATCGCCCGCTGCAGGCTCGCATCACCACCCTCGCCCTGACCACGAGGCACCCGCGCCAGCGCGACGACGAGATCGGTCAGCAATCTTCCCTCTGGTGCCTTCCCGAAGATATGCAGCCCATCGCGGATCTGCATTTCCTTCAAGTCGCAGAGATAAGCGTCGAGCTTCTCCAGCGCCTGATCTTCCGCCTCGCCCTTGGCGATGCCCGCATCCTGATCGAGGCCGATATCGGCGATCAGCTCGAGGATCTGCTTCTTGAGCAACACAAGCCGGCGTGGATCGCCGCCAGAGGCCTCGTAATATTCGTCGACCAGTGCCTCCAGGTCCTTGAGGGGGCCGTAGCTTTCGGCCCGTGTCAGGGGTGGCGTGAGGTGATCGATGATGACGGCGGAAGCCCGGCGCTTGGCCTGGGTGCCCTCGCCGGGATCGTTGATGATGAAGGGATAGAGATGCGGAAGCGGCCCAAAGACGGCTTCGGGGAAACAGGTTTCCGACAGCGCCAGTGCCTTGCCCGGCAGCCATTCGAGATTGCCATGCTTGCCCATGTGGATGATGGCCTGGGCGCCGAATTCCTGCCTCAGAAACGCGTAGAAGGCGAGATAGCCGTGCGGCGGCACGAGATCCGGTGAGTGGTAGGTTTCCTTGGGATCGATATTGTAGCCACGGGCCGGCTGGATGCCAATCATGAGCTTGCCGAAGCGCATCAGCGGCAGGGCAAAGGCACCATCGAGATGGAAGGGGTCGGCCTCCGGCGCGCCCCAGCGCGCAGTGACGCGCTGTTGAACGTCTTTGGGAAGACTTTGAAAGAAGCTTCTGTAACCGATCAGAGAAAATCGTTCCCGAATTACGCGTCCGTCACGGGCTGCATTCGTCGGACCCGCCATCAATGCCTGCATGAGCGCATCGCCATCCGCAGGCAGATCGCTCACGTCATATCCTGCGCCACACATCGCCCGCATCACTTCAATGGTGCCGGCCGGCGTATCCAAGCCAACGCCGTTGCCCAGACGTCCGTCCCGATTGGGATAGTTGGCCATGACCAGTGCGACAAGGCGATCAGCGGGCTCGGTCGCGCGGAGCTTTGCCCAGTTCGCCGCGAGTTCAGCCACAAAGCGCATGCGGCCGGGATCGGGCTCGTGGCTGACGAGGTTGGCTTCTACCCGTTCATCGAAGCGCGGTATTGATTTGAACGACACGGCGCGGCTCAGCACCCGGCCATCCACCTCCGGCAATGCGACGCTCATTGCGAGATCGCGGGCGCTGAGGCCCTGGCTGGAGGTTTCCCATGTGTCGCGCGGCGAAGATGAAAAGATCGCCTGCAGCACGACGGCACCCGTTTCATCGAGCACCGTCGAGGGTTTCTCGGCCCCCGGCGTCGAGACGGCAAAACCGGTCGTGTTGATGACCACTGCTGGCGGTGCAACCGCGAAGATGGCGCGCAGTGTATCGACCGAAACTTGGTCCTTGAGGCTCGAAACAAAGACCGGCAGAGGGATCAGACCCTGAGCTTTGAGGGCTTCGACCATCGCCTCGACGGGCGCCGTTTCGCCGCTTTGGACAAGGGCGCGGTAGAAGCAGATGGGGGTAACATTCCCTCTCCCCGCAGCCAAGGAGAGGGTCAGGCTGAGCGGCTGGTCTTGCTCGGAGCCTTGCCCCTCATCCGCCCTTCGGGCACCTTCTCTCCCTGAACGGGGAGAAGGAGGCACGCCGCCAGCCGCGATGCCGCTCTCCCCCCTCGTGGGGGAGATGGCCGGCAGGCCAGAGGGGGGTGCCAGGAACGCTAGCCTCTCCCACTCCTCGACCCCGACAACGCCCCTGCCCGGCCACCAGATGCCGGCCTTCAGCAGCGGGCGCGCCGGTTCCGGCTTCTCGTATCCTGCCAGAATGGCCTCGGCATAAGAGACGAAGGCCTCGGCATTGTCAGCTCCGCCTTCGGTCAGATAGGACCACAGCGCTTGGCGGTCACCGTCCGAACAGTCCTGGAAAGGAAGCAGTCCCTCGTCCGGCTTGTCGTCACCGGGCAGCACGACGATGGCCGCGCCGTTGCGGCGGGCTGAGGCATGCAGGGCCTCCAGCGCATAGTGAAAGTAGCTCGCCCCACCCAACGCCCTGACCACGATCAGCCGCGCGTGGCGTGCCGTGCGCTCGATATAGGTATCGACCGACATCGGATGTTTCAGCGTCATCAGGCTGGCGAGCCGCCAGTTTAGCCTATGCTCGCGCCTCGCCTCTACGGCTGCGGCAATTGCCGCAAGCTCCGTGTCGGCCGCCGAGAGGAACAGCACGTCCCCCGGCGTCTGGCCGAGATCAATCGCCTCGTCGCCGTCACTGATCGATCCCTTCTGGGCAAGAAGCAGATGCATGGATCAGCCAGCCGCCGCCTGCACGTCCTCGACGACAGCGCCGAAATTCCATTCATGCAAGCCGATGACGACGATGCGCGTCTCGCGCGTTTCGCCCGATGTCCAGGGACGGTCGAAATAGGTGTCGATGCGGGTGCCGACCGCTTGGATGACGAGGCGCATCGGCTTGCCGGGCACGTCGATGAACCCCTTGAGGCGCAGGATGTCGTGCTTCGTGATGACCGGCTTCAGCTGGTCAATGAAATGAGAGGGATCCTTGATGGCGCCGAGCTTCAGGACAAAGCTTTCGAATTCGTCGTGATCGTGATGGTGCTCGTGGTCTTCGCCTGAGGCATGCAGCGCCTCGTGCTCCAGTTCGTGATGAGACTTGCGGTTGTCGATATCATCTTCGGTGCTAGCGCCAATGCCGAGCAGGACGAGCGAGGGCACCTCGCCGTTCTTTGCCTCGATCATCGAGGGCTTGCGGCTGGTGCGTCCGGTGACTTCCGCACGCACGGCGGCGATGCCGGCAGCATCGAGCAGGTCAGTCTTGTTGAGAACAATGAGGTCGGCGCAGGTCAGCTGGTCCTCGAACAGCTCCTCGATCGGGCTCTCGTGGTCGACGCTGTCGTCCTCGGCGCGCTGGGCAGCGACCGCGTCATGGTCATCGGCGAAGCGACCTGCGGCAACAGCTGCGCTGTCGACCACGGTGACGACACCGTCGACCGTCACGCGGGTCCGGATGTCGGGCCAGTTGAAGGCCGCGACCAGAGGCTGCGGCAAAGCGAGCCCGGAAGTTTCGATGACGATGTGGTCCGGCTTCACGTCGCGGTCGAGCAGCTTCTGCATGGTCGGCACGAAGTCGTCAGCGACGGTGCAGCAAATGCAGCCGTTGGTGAGTTCGATGATGTCGTCCTCGGTGCAATTGTCGGCGCCGCAACCTTTCAGCACGTCGCCATCAACGCCAAGATCGCCGAATTCGTTGATGATCAGCGCGATCTTTTTGCCCCCCGCGTTCATCAGCATGTTGCGGATGATGGTGGTCTTGCCGGCACCAAGGAATCCGGTGATGACGGTGGCGGGGATCTTCTGCTGCAACATGGTTCAACCCTTCATTTTCAGCGGCAGTCCGGCCGCAACGAAATAGACTTCAGCCGCATGGGCGGCAATCAATTGGTGGAGGCGGCCGGCATGGTCGCGGAAGGCGCGGGCCATCTTATTTTCGGGCACGATGCCGAGGCCAACCTCATTGGAAACGAAGATGACGGCTGTCTGAAGGCGAGAGAGTGCCGCTGCGAGCGCTACGCCCTCAGCGTCGACGTCACGGCCCTCTTCCATCATCAGATTGGTGACCCAGAGCGTCAGGCAATCGACAAGAATGACCCGCCCTGGCTGGTCGAGCGTCTTCAGCGCACCGATCAGGTCCAGCGGCTCTTCATGGGTTAACCAGCCGTCCTCGGCGCGGTCCGCCTTATGCGTGGCGATGCGGGTCCGCATCTCGTCGTCCCAGGCGCGGCCGGTGGCGAGATAGAAACGCTGAAGACCGGTCTCGCGTGCCATGGCTTCGGCAAATCGCGATTTGCCCGAGCGTGCGCCACCGAGAACAAGAATGGATCTGGAATGGGGTGCCGTCATGGGTGACTGCCGCCAACAGCAAACGGCGTGACTACTCTGGACTGCGCAAGGCATGCACCACCCGCTGTCGCAAAAGGCGCGGTCATCCAGGCCACCGGCACAAACGGCCAAGCCCCTTTGCGGGACCTCAAAGGCCCGCATTTTTCAAACGTCGCCAAGACAACCTCCGTGTTGGCAACGGGGATTTCTCCCCAGGTGGGCACGATGCCCGTCACGGACGGCAGGTCTCCTGGCTCGCAGGTCGTGGCACGGATGCCAGCGGGTCTTCCTCGCCTTCCCGGGGTGTGGCGCGATACGAGAGGCGGACGATTCGTAGACGAAGAGGCGTCCTGCCCCGGCTATTCGTATCGCCACTCCAGTGGCTTTTTCCACCCTTAGCACTCCCCGGCCGACCGCACCACGCGATCCGTCGCCATCGATTACCTCGGGCGGAATGGAAGACCCTCTCTGCAATACAGTCGCGGGGTCGGCTGCGTTCGGCCTGCCCTGATTGGGTCCAGGCCTTCGCATTCCCTTTTGCTCTTCGGGCAGCCTGTCTGCTGACCGAAAACCATCCGCGAAAAGGATTAGGCGTCGCCATGCGCCAAGTCAATCGCGCTGACGACACCGATCGGTCGAGCAGCGTCGACCGATCGCATGGCCCGCCACTTACGGCTTTGGCGTGAGGCAATCGGTCGCCACGGTCGGATCGCAGCCGCCACCGAGGCGAACGGTGCCGCTGGCTCCCTGCTCAACCGTCGTGCCGGGTTTCGGCTCCGACACTGGAAGGGCGGGTTGGTCCGGATAAGCGGGCTTTTCCACCGTGGTAACCGGCAGAACCGGTGGCGCTGCCATCTCAACGGGCGCCGGTTTCGGGGCTGCGGGTGGCGTCGGCACGGCTGGGGCGGCGGCGACTGCCGGTTTGGCGGGAGCGGATCGCCCACTCACCAAGGGCGTGGCGCGAGGCGTCGGCGTGGAGGGCATTTCCGGATCCGTCTTCAACCGCGTGGAAAGCGTCTTCGGTGCGGGCACGCTGCGGACCAAGGGATGGGCGAGCGAAAAGTCGAACCGGATGCGGGCGGCGATTTCCTCGGCCAGTGCGCCAAGGGCAAAGCGGGGATCGTCGGTCGGGGCGTTGACGACATATTTCCCCTCGGCGACGGGCTCACCCGTATCGACGGAAGTGGCTGTCACGGTGAAATGGGCGCGCTCCATCCGGCGCCTTGCGCCTTCGCCATGGTCGAGACGGTCGATCTTGACCATCAGCACGACCCGTTCTGCCCCTTGCGGCGGCCTCGTCGCGGCGATGGCGGCAGAGACCCGTGCATCCACACCGGCAATCAAGTCCAGCGGCAGACGCGCATCGGCGATGACCATGACGTTGCGGACGTAATAGACCAGAGGTCTCGGAAACATGCGGGCCTGGATGCTCGCACAGGACGCCAGGCACAGGACGAGCCCAAACGCGATTGCGGTGCGCAGACTGCGAGCTGACATGACGACTCCGGCGGTGATTCTGTCCGCCAGAGCATCGGTCATTTATGGTTAGTGCCGAGTTAACTTGCCGGATCCAGCGCGGCGAACAGGGCAGCTGCGGCGGCGACTTCGGCGTAGCGAGACTCGCGGCGCGCCTCGGCCTCCTCGTCGCTGCCCCAATGCTCGCTGGTCCAGTCCTCGTCGACATGGGCAAGCGTCCAGACGGTATCGAGATCGAACGCGCCCTCTGCAAAGGCGAGCGCGAGCACGGCCGAACCGGTCAGCGTGGTGACGACGTTGAGACAAGAGATCCGAAACGCGTCACGATAGGCTTCGAGTGCTTTCGCATAGGCTGCAATCGCGGCCGCCGGCTGTTCCTGGTGCATCACGCCTTCAACGAGGATGAAGCGTGCCTGATGCGCCGTCGCTGCCCAGGCGAGCACCGGATCCCAGTTTTTCGCCTGGCGCTCGATCAGTTCTTTCGGGGCATCGGCCCGGTAGCAGAGGAGGTCACTGCCCGCAAAACGCACGATCTCGTCGAACACTTCGTCGAGGCTGTTGGCCACAGCGTCGATTGCCGTGTTGGCAAGCTTGGTGATCGGCATTGTGGCGGGGTTGATGTGCTCGCCCTGGGCTGCCCATTCGGCCACCACCAGTTCTGCTGCCTCGCGAGTCGGCAAGGTCAAGGTGTTCTTTGCCGGCGTTTTCACGGCCTTGCCATCGAGCAGGATTGAGAAACCCTCCTGCCCTTCCGCAATTGCGGCCTCCTGATAGAAGCGCTTCGGCAGCGGACGTTTCATCTGGATCTGGGCGCGGCGCACCGGATCCTCGTGGCTGTGCTCCGGGATAAAGGTGCCGAAAATGTCCTTGTCGAGCTCGTCGCGCATGAGGTGCTCCTAGAGCAATTCCAGCAAAAGCGCGAAGCCGTTTTGTGGCCGGAATTGCGTAAAAACAAAGAGGTAGAGCATTGATAGCGATTATGTTTTCGCCGAAAATGCTCTAGTGAATATAGGCCAGAAGATCGGCCGGCCGCTCAACCACAGCATCGGCCCCTGCCCTCCAGAGATCGTCGATGGCCGCATAACCCCAGGCGACACCGATGGCGGTCGCACCTGCGGCTTTCGCCATCTGCATGTCATAGACAGCGTCGCCGATAACGATGGTTTCGCTGGTTGCGATACCGGCTTCGTCGCAGCATTCGCTGACCATCGCCGGATGCGGCTTTGACGGGCAGTCGTCCGCTGTGCGGCAGAAGAGGAAATGGGGTTTTAGTCCATGCCCTTCAAGAATCATTTCCAGACCCCGGCGTGATTTGCCTGTGACGGCGCCAAGCCACACATCGTCGCGGGCGATCAGGGCGTCCAGCACTCCGCGAATGCCCTCGAACATGGTTTCACCGAAACCGGAGGTGCGGCGCACCTCTGCAAAGATCGCCTTATAATGTGCGGCCATGGCGACCGCCTCGTCATCGGCATGCGGCTTGCCGTCCATGCGGGCAATCGCGATGTCGAGGGTCAGGCCGATGATCGACTTGGTGGTGGCGAAGGCCGGTTCGGGCTTCTTGAAGTCGCGGAAGGTATGGCGCATGACCTCGTGGATCAGCCCCGCACTATCGACCAGCGTGCCGTCGCAATCGAAGAGGACAAGCTTCATTCGGCGTCCCTGTCACCATCCCGCTGATCGAAGCCGAGCAGGTTCCAGCTCTGCACCATGTGGGGCGAGAGAGGAGCAGTCACCTTCAGGCGACCACCATTGGGATGCGGCAGGTCGATGAAGCGCGCATGCAGATGCAGGCGCTTCTGGATGCCGCCGGGAAAATCCCAATTGTGGTCGTCGATGAAATATTTGGGGTCACCGATGATCGGATGGCCGATATGGAGTGCATGGACGCGCAACTGATGGGTGCGGCCCGTATAGGGCTCCATCTCAAGCCAGGCGAGGTTCTGGGCGGCGGTGTCGACGACACGGTAATAGGTCACCGCGTGGTCGGCGCCCTCCTCGCCATGCTTGCAGACCCGCATGCGGTCGCCCTCGTCGGTCTGGTCCTTGGTCAGCCAGGTTGAGATCTTGTCCTCGTGTTTGCGCGGGACGCCCTTCACCAGAGACCAGTAGATCTTCTTGGTGTCGCGCTCGCGGAAGGCGGCCGTCAGCTTCTGGGCGGCACCACGCGTGCGGGCAACGACGAGCACGCCCGATGTGTCACGGTCGAGGCGGTGGACCAGACGCGGCTTCTCGCCCTTCTTGCTGGTCCAGGCTTCGAGCATCTGATCGATATGGCGGTTGAGGCCGGAGCCCCCTTGGACGGCAAGGCCGGCCGGCTTGTTCAGAACGAAGACCTTTTCGTCCTCGTGCAGCAGCATGCGCGACAGAAGTTCATGGTCATCACCATGCTTCAGGTCGTGGCTGGACATCGGTCCGGTCTTCTTGGCGTCGACTTCCATCGGCGGAATACGCACGACCTGGCCGGGCTGCACGCGCGCGTCCGTCTTGACGCGGCCACCATCGACGCGAACCTGGCCGGAGCGCAGCAGTTTCTGCAGGGCGCCGAAGCCGAGACCCGGATAATGGATCTTGAACCAGCGGTCGAGGCGCATGCCGGCCTCGTCTGCCTCCACGGTAATATGTTCGATGCCAGCCATCTGGGTTCTTTCATTCTGCAAGCGGGCAGAGCCCTTTGTCCGGAGCCTTTAGTTGATTTCGGCGCGGAAGGGAAAGCAGAAATGAAACTGGCGCCTGAGAACCGGCTCCAGCCCGGTGGTAGCCGTGCAAAAGAAAGCCTCAGGTCTTTGCCGCTACACGGAAGTCCTCGACGAAAGCGGCGAGTGCTTCCCAGTCGGTGAATTCGTGGTCACGGCTGACGTCGGTCGGGGCGTTCTCCTGCCCGGCCAGTCGTTTCATCATCCAGCGCTTGAAGAAATCATATTCGCTGTAGCGCAGCGCGCCGGCTGCGTGGTGCACCAGACCGGGTGCCCAGCCGGTCTCGGACAGCAGGCCGCCTGGGAAGTGCCGTGCCTCTTCACGTTCCTCCTCCAGTTCACTGCGGATCAGCAACGTGACCGAGACGAAGGCAGACGGCACGCTGTTCAGCCACGATGCCTCCTGACGAACGAAAGCGACGAAGGAGGCTGGATATCGTGCCGCATGGATCGGCGCGCAGAGGATCGCGGCTTCGGGATGGCCGACGGCATATTCGCCGCCAAGGCCGATGTCGAACAGCAGAGCCCGGTCTCCGGCCGCCTCAATGTCCGCCGCTATCGTTTCGGCGATCCTGCGCGACTGGCCTTCCACGGTGGCATATCCGACAAGAATGATCATGGCTTGCTCCTTTGAGAGGGGACTAACCGGACATTACCAGCCCCTCCCGAGGACGCCTTGATCTGCCGCAAAGGTACCTGACTGGCACCTCTACCCATCAGAATCCCCTTCCCTAAAGCTTTATTCAAATTTTCTTATTCGACTTAAAGATGCATAGATACCCGTGGTTTATTCTAATGTCATTATGTAACTGCGGAACACGCCCATGACACAGGTTGTCACAGTCTCTGCCAATACAGCCGCTTATGCGATGGAGCCGATCAAGCCGCCGCAGCGGGTGTCGCGCTCGTCCTATGTCGAGGACCATACCCGGGTTCTGGCCGAAAAGGCGGCGCGAGGCGACGACCTGCGTCTGCGGGCCCTGGTGAGCGTCGTGCAACCCCCGGCTCTCGCGCTCTATTTCCTGACGTCAAGCCAACAGCGTCTGGAGCAGGCGACGCTCAAGGATACGATCGAGGCTTACAAGAACTCGGTCGCCTGACCCCATAACATCCTGAATGCAAAAAACCGCGACCGTTGCCGGCCGCGGTTTTTGTTATTTCAGACTGTATTCTTTGGATCACTTGGCCTTGGCCGGACCGACGGGCAGCACCACGTCAACCTTGCCGGCCTTCTCGAAGGTCAGCGTGACCTTCACCGTCTGGCCTTCTTGGAAGGGGCGCGCCACCTTGAAGAACATCATGTGCAGGCCGCCGGGCGTGAGTTCAACGGTTTGACCGGCCGGAACGGGAACGCCGTCCGGCAACTGGCGCATCTTCATGACGTCGCCCTGCATGACCATCTCATGCAGCTGCACCTCGCCGGCGCGGTCCGATGTCGCGGAAACGAGCCTGTCGTCTGCGCTGCCCTTGTTCGTGATGGTGACGAAGCCGCCACCGACAGGCTGTCCCGGCAGCATGGCCTTGGTGAAGCCCGCCGTCAATTCGAGATCGCCGACGGTTACAGCTTCGAAACCGCCCGGATCCATGGCTGCCATATGATCCCCATGCCCGGCATGGGCGTCGTGACCAGCATGGCCTGCATGCCCGGCAGCCACCTGATCTCCATGGGCTGAGTGCCCGGAATGGGCATCTGCTGCTGCTTCCACCAATTGCAGCACCGGCGCAGGCTCTTTCAGGTCATGGGGGTTCTGGCCAGCAGCCGGAATCTCTTCCCACGAGACCTTGCCGTCAGTACCGCAGAGCTGCACGGTCGGGAATGCAAGGCCTGTGGCCGGATCACCGGCGGCAATCTTTCCGTAGACGGTGAAGGTGTCGTAAAACTCGTCCGGCAGGTCGCCATTCTTGAAGCGGATTTCAACCGGGCCGGACTTCACGTCCTTGCCGTGATTGTCATAGCTCTTCTGGTAATCCCCCTGGATCACCTCGATCTCCCAGCCGGGCTTAACCATGGGCTTGGCGGCGATGAAGCCTTCGGGCAGCTTGATGCGGACTTCGTTGGTCGCCTTGCCATCGCAGCCATGCGGGACCTGCAAGGTGGCGGCAACATAGGAGCCGATCGCCACCGGTCCGTTGGCAAAGGTGGCATGGGCAAAGGCCGAGCCGGTCGAGGCAAGGGCGACGAGGCTGGTGGCAACAATCAATCGGGTGTTCATGGTCATTCTCCGTACCGCGGCGTTCACGACCTGCGGCGATGTCGATTCGTTTAAACTCGTTCGAACAATCAGGCGGAGAGTGGTGGCCCGCGCAGGCGCGGACGGTCGAGCGGGTAGGCGGAGCGGACGAGCGGTTCCGGCGGCGTGATCTTGCCGAGGCTGGCAAAGGTGCTAAGGAGCCCGGCCTGATCTGCCGGGGGCGGTAGAACAACAGCTCCCGCAAGGCGGCAGGCTTCACAGTCGCCGGAGGCGTTTGCGTGTTTCTGTCCCTGGTCGGCGATGCAGAGATCGGCGAATGTGCCGTCGGGCAGGCTGTAAGCGACCGAGAGCACATCCGTCGCAATGGCTGCCGGAGTGCGATGGGCAAAGCCGACCGACAGGAAGACCATGGCGCAGAAAATGCGCAGGATCATCATCCGTGTCGTGAGCGTCTGTCTCATCGTCTTCCCCGTTCGATCCCTGCTTTATCTCGATGCATGGTCCAAGCCAAGCGGCGAGATGACGCGGGAAACGATCTTCGCCTTGGGATTTGCGCCAGCGCAAACAGCTAGGCCATGCGACAAATATTTGCTCGCAAGCGACGCGGCCTCTTGCCAAGCCCCCATGTCGGCGGATAATGCCGACATGACCTTGTTGGGAGAAACCGGTTCAATCCGGAGCCGAAGGAGCAACCGCCCCGGAAACTCTCAGGCAAAAGGACCACAAGGCGTCGACTGCACTCTGGAGAGAGGCCCGTTTCCAAAGCGGACCAAGCCGAAGGGATAACAATCTCAGGCACAAGGACAGAGGGGGCTCATGAACCGGCACAACCGTGCCCAGACTTGAGCAAGCGCGCTAGCGCGAAACCCGGAGGCGACGTCTTGGACGATCAGACCCAACTGAAACGCACCCCCCTTTACGATTTTCATGTGTCGCTCGGCGCCAAGATGGTGCCCTTTGCCGGTTACGACATGCCGGTACAGTATCCGGCCGGCGTGTTGAAGGAGCATCTGCATACCCGTGCCGCCGCCGGCCTGTTCGACGTTTCCCACATGGGCCAAGTCGAGCTGGTTGCCACCTCCGGCGCGTATGAGGACGCCGCCAAGGCGCTGGAAACGCTGGTTCCCGTCGATATCCTCGGCCTGAAGGATGGGCGCCAGCGCTACGGTTTCTTCACCGACGACAATGGCGGCATCCTCGATGACCTGATGATTTCGCGGCTCGGCGAACGCCTGCTGGTCGTGGTCAATGCCGGCTGCAAGGATGCCGATATTGCGCATCTGCGGGCGAATCTTCCCGATGGTGTTGAGGTTCTCGTGCATGACGACCGGGCGCTTCTCGCGCTGCAGGGACCGAAAGCGGAAGCGGTCTTGTCGGCACTCAATGGTGACGTCGCATCGATGAAGTTCATGGATGTGCGCGAGTTTACCCTCAGCGACATCCATGCCCTCGTCTCCCGTACAGGTTATTCCGGCGAAGACGGCTATGAGATCTCGGTCCCCGCAGACCGTGCCACCGAACTCGCCAAGGCGCTGCTCGACCAACCCGACTGTCAACCGATCGGACTTGGCGCCCGCGATTCGCTGCGTCTTGAGGCGGGCCTTTGCCTCTACGGCAACGACATCGACACGACCACGTCTCCCGTCGAAGCCTCGATCGAATGGGGAATCCAGAAGGTCCGCCGCTCGGGCGGCGCTCGCGAAGGCGGATTTCCGGGTGCGGCTCGCATCCTCCGCGAACTTGACAATGGCACCTCCCGCCGCCGCGTCGGTTTGAAGCCCGAGGGTAAGGCCCCTGTGCGTCCGCCAGCCAAGCTGTTTGCCGATGCAGAAGGCAAGACCGAGATCGGTCACGTCTCCTCCGGCGGCTTTGGCCCGAGCGCCGAGGGCCCAATTGCCATGGGTTATGTGCCGACGGCCTTGGCCGAGCCCGGCACCCAAGTCTTTGCGGAGGTACGTGGCAAATATCTCCCCCTCACCGTCACCGCGCTTCCTTTCGTTACCCCCACCTACAAACGCTGAAAAATCTCCGGAGAGAACCATGCTGAAATTCACCGCTGAACACGAATGGCTGAAGATCGAAGGCGATGTCGCAACCGTCGGCATCACCACGCATGCCGCCGGCCAGCTCGGCGATCTCGTCTTCGTCGAACTGCCGGACGAAGGTTCAAGCTTCAAGAAGGATGGCACCGCCGCGACCGTCGAGAGCGTCAAGGCAGCCTCCGACGTCTACTGCCCGCTCGATGGTGAAGTGGTCGAGATCAACCAGGCGATCGTCGACGATCCGTCGCTGGTCAATTCCGATCCGGAAGGCGCTGCCTGGTTCTTCAAGCTGAAGCTCGCCAATCCCGCTGACGCCGACGCGCTGCTCGACGAGGCTGCCTACAAGGAGCTGATTGCGTAATGACAACGGAATTCCAGTTCACGGATTACGATCCTTACGACTTCGCCAATCGGCGTCATATCGGCCCCTCGCCGGCCGAAATGACCGAGATGCTGAAGGTGATCGGTTATCACTCGCTGGACGAGCTGATTGACGCCACCGTCCCCGGTTCGATCCGCCAGAAGGTGCCGCTCACATGGGGGGCCGCCATGACCGAGCGCGAGGCGCTCGACAAGCTGCGCGAGACGGCGAACAAGAACAAGGTGCTGACCTCGCTGATCGGCCAGGGCTATTACGGCACCATCACGCCGCCGGTCATCCAGCGCAACATCCTGGAAAACCCGGCCTGGTACACGGCCTACACACCCTACCAGCCGGAAATCAGCCAGGGCCGTCTCGAGGCGCTCCTCAACTTCCAGACCATGGTGACGGATCTCACCGGTCTCGACGTGGCGAATGCTTCGCTGCTCGATGAAGCCACTGCTGCCGCCGAAGCCATGGCGCTGTGCCAGCGCAGCGCCAAGACTAAGGCCACCGGCTTTTTCGTCGACAAGGACTGCCACCCACAGACCATCGCCGTCATCCAGACACGCGCGGAACCGCTCGGCTGGACCGTTACTGTCGGTGACCCCTTCACCGATCTCGATCCGACCGAAGTCTTCGGCGCCATCTTCCAGTATCCGGGCACACATGGGCATGTGCGCGATTTCTCCGGCCTGATTGCCCGGCTGCACCAGACCGGTGCGCTCGCCGCCGTCGCCGCCGACATCCTTGCTCTGCTACTGCTCAAATCACCCGGCGAAATGGGTGCAGATATCGCTATCGGCTCCACCCAGCGCTTTGGCGTGCCGATGGGGTATGGCGGCCCGCATGCGGCCTATATGGCGGTCAAGGACGCGATCAAGCGCTCCATGCCTGGCCGTCTGGTCGGCGTCTCCGTCGATGCCCGCGGCAACCGCGCCTATCGCCTCTCGCTGCAGACCCGCGAACAGCATATCCGCCGCGAAAAGGCGACGTCGAACATCTGCACCGCGCAGGTGCTGCTCGCCGTCATGGCCTCGATGTATGCCGTCTTCCATGGTCCTCAAGGGTTGAAGGCGATTGCCCAGCAGGTGCACCGCAAGACGGTGCTGCTGGCTAAAGGGCTGGAAAAGCTCGGCTATACGATCGAACCGGAAACCTTCTTCGACACGATCACTGTCGAGGTCGGCCACATGCAGGGCCTCGTCCTGCGGGCGGCTGTCGCGGAAGGTGTGAACCTGCGGAAGGTGGGCGAAACCAAGGTCGGCATCGCGCTGGACGAGCGCACCCGTCCGGCGACCCTTGAAGCCGTCTGGCGCGCTTTCGGCGGCAAGTTCACAGTTTCGGAGTTCGAGGCCGATTACCGTCTGCCCAAGGATCTCTTGCGCAGTAGTGATTACCTGACGCATCCGATCTTCCACATGAACCGCGCGGAAAGCGAGATGACCCGCTACATCCGCCGGCTTTCCGACCGCGACCTCGCGCTCGACCGGGCGATGATCCCGCTCGGCTCCTGCACGATGAAGCTGAACGCGACAGCGGAAATGCTGCCGATCACCTGGCCGGAATTCTCCGACATCCATCCCTTCGTGCCAGCCGATCAGGCGCTCGGCTACAAGGAGATGATCGACGATCTCTCGGAAAAGCTCTGCGCCGTCACCGGCTACGACGCGATCTCGATGCAGCCGAATTCGGGCGCTCAAGGGGAATATGCGGGGCTTCTGACGATCCGCGCCTATCACCTTGCACGGGGTGATGCCCATCGCACCGTCTGCCTGATCCCGACATCTGCGCATGGCACCAATCCGGCGTCTGCCCAGATGGTCGGCATGACGGTCGTGCCGGTCAGGTCGAAGGAAAACGGCGACGTCGACCTCGAGGACTTCCGCGCCAAGGCGGAACAGCATGCAGACAATCTCTCCTGCTGCATGATCACCTATCCTTCCACGCACGGCGTGTTCGAGGAGACGGTGCGCGAGATCTGCGAGATCACCCATCAGTTCAGTGGCCAGGTCTATCTCGACGGGGCCAACATGAACGCCATGGTCGGCGTCTCCCGTCCCGGCGACATCGGCTCTGACGTCTCCCACCTCAATCTGCACAAGACCTTCTGCATCCCGCATGGCGGCGGTGGTCCGGGCATGGGACCGATCGGCGTCAAGGCGCATCTCGCGCCCTACCTGCCGGGTCATGTCGTCACCGACGGTCGCCCGGGTGCAGTCTCGGCCGGTCCCTACGGTTCGCCGTCGATCCTGCCGATCAGCTGGTCCTATTGCCTGATGATGGGTGGCGAAGGTCTGACGCAGGCTACGAAGGTCGCGATCCTCAACGCCAACTACATCGCGGCGCGTCTAAAGGGCGCCTATGACGTCCTCTATACCTCAGCCTCGGGTCGCGTCGCGCATGAATGCATCATCGACACCCGGCCGCTGCAGGCGTCTGCCGGCGTGACCGTCGATGACGTCGCCAAGCGCCTGATCGACTGCGGTTTCCATGCGCCAACCATGAGCTGGCCGGTTGCTGGCACGCTGATGATCGAGCCGACGGAATCGGAAACCAAGGCGGAAATCGACCGCTTCTGCGAGGCCATGCTGGCGATCCGCGAGGAAGCCCGTGACATCGAGGAAGGTCGGATGGACAAGGCCGACAATCCGCTGAAGAACGCACCGCACACGGTGGAAGACCTCGTTGGAGAATGGACACGTCCCTATAGCCGCGAACAGGCCTGCTATCCGCCCGGCGCCTTCCGAGTGGACAAGTACTGGTCGTCGGTCAACCGTGTCGACAATGTCTATGGCGACCGGAATCTCGTCTGCACCTGCCCTCCGATGGAGGCTTATGCCGAGGCGGCAGAGTAAAAGCCTCAGTATTGCCACAGGAACGCCGCCCTTGAGGCGGCGTTCTTCATTTGTCGTGACAGATCGACAAGCGACGTGATGGAACGGAATGACCCGCCGACCGTTCTTCTGCTGCTCAACACAGGAGAACAGACATGCGCAATACTCTCATCCTCGCTGGTGCAGCGGCCCTGATGACGCTCGCGGCGTCGGCCAATGCGCAGGACACTGTCATCATTCAGCAGGCCCCGGTCGCAACGCAGTCGACCATCGTCGTTCCGGCACCGGTCGAAACCTATGTCATGCAGCGCGAAGTGCGCTCGGTGCCGTATGAAGGCGACGTCCTCATCGGTCGCGTGATCGACGATCCGGTCGAACTCTATCCGGTCGATGGTTACGAGAACTATTCCTATACGGTCGTCAATGATCGTCGCGTGATCGTCGACCCGCAGACGCGCCAGATCATCCAGATCATCGACTGATCTCGATCACCCCACTTATTTCAGAACCCGGCGCAATGCGCCGGGTTTTTTCGTGCCTTGGCAAAACCGGATCCAACACCTGTGTCGAAACAGGTCATTTGCGAATTTAACGACAAGACTTCGTGAACCAGGGCTCTTCAGGTTTTCCTAATGGGCACAGCGTACAGTCCGGCTCCTAGCTTGAGAAACGCAGGATATCCGGGCCATGAGTCTTTCCGCCGCCATGAACATATCGCTGTCAGGCATGCAGGCCCAGCAGACGCGGATGGCTGCCACAGCCAACAATGTCGCCAATGCCATGACACCGCGATACGACCGGCTTGAAACGCGGTTCTCTAGCGAAGAGAGCGGCGGCGTTTCGGCATCAGTCTCGCCTTCTGGCGCGGACACCTCAGACGAGGGATCGAATGTCGACCTTGCGCAGGAATCCTTGTCGCTGATCGAAAGCGAGATCGGTTTCAAAGCCAATGCCAGCGCGTGGGAAACCGGCGCCGACATGTGGGACGTTCTGATGAGCATCAAGCGCGACTGATCACACGATCCGTGCAAGCGGCGCGGCGATCGCCATCAACGCAACGCCTGCCGCCGCCAGCGGAAGCGGGAGGTTGGCAAGCCTATACTCGGAGCGGCCCGGCTGCTAAGTCGGTCAAAATGGCAGAAGCTGGTCGGAACGGACAGAAGCCGGACCCTGCCCTTACCCGTGTGTCAGCCTTCGTCGTCACCACCGTCATCAGAGCCGCCGTCATCGGCTCCACCATCGTCCGCTCCGCCGTCGTCCGCGCCATCGTCGCCTGCATCATCGGCGCCATCATCAGCGCCGTCATCGCCCTCGTCGACCTCATCGTTGTTGGAGTCGGCCATCTCGTCGCCTTCGGCGTCTTCAGCCGTTCCCTCATCGAGATCGGATTCAGCGGTATCCTCGACCTCTTCGTAGGTCACTTCCTCTGTCTCCTCATAGGAGACTTCAGAGTATTCCTCGGTGACGGACAGCTCTTCCGTGGTGATCTCGGTATAGCTCTCATAGACGCTCATCGCGATGACATAGCCATAGACATAGGTGAGATCGACGAAGTGTTTGCCCTTGGTGCCGGCGGCCGTGGCGGTCACGCCCGGCGCGAGCTTCACGATGGTGAGACCAATAATTTCGGCGCTGTAACCATCGACGGCCAGGATCGCCTCGTTGCCGGGCTCGTCCGAAACGTGGAGGAAATAGACCTGCGCCTTGCGCCGGCTGTCGAGGACCTTCAGGCCCTTCTTCTCCAGCGCGGTCACGATGAAATGTGCCGAGCGCATCTTGTGGGAGTGACCGGCCGCGTGGCCGTAGGTCGGAATTGCGAGATAGGCAAATGTCAACTGTGCGGCGATCATCGACGCCGAAAGTATCTTGCGCATGCGTGTGGTGGTCCCCAGGGGTCTTTCGACAGGCCAGCCGATCCCCTTCATCCGCTGGCCACGAGACCATGACCAAGGCACTAGGGCAAAGTCAAAGCCGGAGCTCTTGGTTCGTCGATACCACCAATTAAGGTTCAGTATCTCAAGCCCTTAGAGCGCTTCAGCACACGCACGGGCTGACCCTTGAACGCAGCCACAAGCACAGATATCAGGCGGAGGCTGTTTCGCGCTGACGGGCAAGCTCCGCCAGATCAGCCGCCTTCAGTTCCACCGATTCGCCGCAGCCGCAGGCCGAGGTCTGGTTCGGATTGTGGAAGGTGAAGCCAGAACGCAGGGTGGTCGTCTCGAAGCCCATTTCGGTACCGAGCAGATAGAGAACCGCCGCCGGATCGATCCAGACACTGGCGCCGTCGCGCTGGATGTGATCGTCTTTGGGATTGGGCTCGGTCACCAGATCGATGGTGTACTCCATCCCGGCACAGCCGCCCTTCTTGATGCCGACGCGGACGCCCTTGGCATCCGGGCCGGAATTTTCCACGATCGCCTTGACGCGCGCGGCAGCCGCATCACTCAGCGTCATCACCTGAAAGCCCATCGGCACTGTCTCCACAACGACCGGGTTCAAGGTCCGGCGTTTCTCGATGCAATGTAAGGGACGCGCCCCTTTGGTTCAATAGCTTAGGCGTGGCAGGACACGTGACGGATGGTCGAAACCGGCTTGATGACGCCTGACGATGATCAATCCGTGGGCAGCGTCACCCGCTCCTAAAACTTGATGTTTGTCAGACGGTTGAGAGGGA
Organism: Rhizobium sp. Root274; assembly: GCF_001429245.1. Taxonomy (GTDB): domain Bacteria; phylum Pseudomonadota; class Alphaproteobacteria; order Rhizobiales; family Rhizobiaceae; genus Allorhizobium. Next base: position 138,912 of record NZ_LMJE01000009.1, on the reverse strand, counting down.
TCTTCATCGCCTCTGCCGATTGAACAGGATCAAAAATGACGCAGGCTCGCTGCTGATCGGATGCAAACTGCGGCAGATCTCACAGATTTCGTTCCATTTTTTGACCATTCGGTAAATTAATTTTGGAGGCCTGGCACAACCCACTGTCTTCTCATCCTTTTTTCGATTGGCACGCCATTTGCTTCATATCCTGTGACACAAGAACGGTGCGTTCAGCACCTCCAGAAGCGGAGAACAGATATGGAAATCGGCGTCTTTATCCCGATCGGCAACAATGGCTGGCTGTTGTCGGAGAATGCCCCGCAATACAAACCGACCTTCGAGCTGAACAAGGCGATCGCGCTCAAGGCCGAAGAATACGGCTTCGATTTTGCGCTTTCGATGATCAAGCTGCGCGGTTTCGGCGGCAAGACGGAGTTCTGGGACTATAACCTGGAAAGCTTCACGCTAATGGCCGGCCTTGCCGCCGTCACCTCGAAGATCAAGCTCTTCGGCACGGCCGCTACCCTCATCATGCCGCCAGCCATCGTGGCGCGCATGGCCACCACGATCGATTCGATCTCCGGCGGGCGCTTCGGCGTCAACCTGGTCACCGGCTGGCAGCGCCCGGAATACAGCCAGATGGGTCTCTGGCCCGGTGACGACTATTTCTCCGACCGCTACGAATATCTCAGCGAATACACGACCGTCCTGAAAGACCTGCTGACGACGGGCCAGTCGGATCTCAAGGGCAAACATTTCCAGATGGATGATTGCCGGATGAAGCCGATCCCCGAGGGTGACGTCAAGCTGATCTGCGCAGGCTCGTCCAATGCCGGCATGGATTTCTCCGCGAAGTTCGCCGATTACAGCTTCTGCTTCGGCGTCGGCGTCAATACGCCCAAGGCATTCGCGCCGACCAATGAACGCCTGCTTGCGGCCACCGAGAAGACCGGCCGCGACGTCCGCTCCTTTGTACTGACCATGGTGATCGCCGAAGAAACCACCGAAGAAGCCTTTGCCAAGTGGGAGCACTACAAGGCAGGTGCTGACGAGGAAGCCATCAAGTGGCTCGGCCTGCAGAGTGCCGTTGATACGAAATCCGGCTCCGACACCAATGTGCGGCACATGGCGAACCCGGTCTCGGCCGTCAACATCAACATGGGCACGCTGATCGGCTCCTATGCGGAGGTCGCCGCCATGCTGGACGAGATGAGCGAAGTACCCGGCACCGGCGGCGTGATGCTGACCTTCGACGACTTCCTCGAAGGCATCGAGAAGTTCGGCAAGTTCGTCCAGCCGCTGATGAAGAGCCGCTCCCATGTCAACCAGATGCTGGAGGCCGCCGAATGAGCGAGGCCGTTGTTGCAGGCTATCAGCCACGCCCGGAACTGACGAAGAGTGTCACGCTGCCGGCCCGTCCCGAGCCGATCACGCTGAAGCCGTCGGAAACAGCCGTCGTCGTGGTCGACATGCAGAATGCCTATTCGACGGAAGGCGGTTACGTCGATCTCGCTGGCTTCGACATCTCGGGCGCCAAGGGTACGATATCGAACATCAAGAAGACGCTAGATGCGGCGCGCGAAGCGGGAGTTCTGGTCGTCTATTTCCAGAACGGCTGGGATCCTGACTATGTCGAGGCCGGCGGCCCCGGTTCGCCCAACTGGCACAAGTCGAATGCGCTGAAAACCATGCGCAAACGGCCCGAGCTTCAGGGCAAGCTGCTCGCCAAGGGCACCTGGGACTATGCGATCGTCGACGAATTGCAGCCGAAGCCCGGCGATATCCTGGTACCGAAGAGCCGCTATTCCGGCTTCTTCAACACCAATATGGACTCGGTGCTACGCGCCCGCGGCATCCGCAACCTCGTCTTCGTCGGCATTGCCACCAATGTCTGCGTCGAAAGCTCGCTGCGCGATGCCTTCCACCTCGAATATTTCGGCGTCATGCTCGAGGACGCGACCCATCACCTCGGCCCCGACTTCATCCAGCAGGCGACCGTCTACAATGTCGAAAAATTCTTCGGCTGGGTGGCGACCGTCAACGACTTCTGCGGTGCGATCGGACGGGCAGCGCCTGCCGACGCGGCCGAATGATCATCACCATCCAATCCAGGAGAGAGTAAGAATGCCAAAGACCATTGTCGTTCCGGAAGGCACCCAGAAGCCGATCGCCCCCTATTCGCCCGGCGCCCTTGCCGATGGCGTGCTCTATGTCTCAGGGACCCTTCCCTTCGACAAGAACAACGACGTCGTGCATGTCGGCGACGCAGTCGCCCAGACGCGCCATGTACTCGAAACCATCAAGTCGGTGATCGAGACCGCCGGCGGCACGATGGACGACGTCACCATGAACCACATCTTCGTCACCGACTGGGCCAACTATCAGGCCGTCAACAAGGTCTATGCCGAATATTTCCCCGGCGACAAGCCGGCACGCTACTGCGTGCAGTGCGGGCTGGTGAAGCCGGACGCGCTGGTCGAGATCGCGACGGTTGCACATATCGGGAAGAAGTGATGCTCAAGGGCCAGATCGTGGGTAACCCTCTGGCCTGCCGGCCATCTCCCCCACAAGGGGGAGAACGGCTGGGCGCTGATCTCGGCACTCCTCTTTAGGGCACCGTGCTCATCGCTTCCCCAACGCGACATCAGATGACGGCATTACGCTTATGCTCTTCGACCCCCCCCCTTGAGGGGGAGATGTCCGGCAGGACAGAGGGGGGTAGCAACGGCAAGAACGCGGAAAGCAAACACGCATGCATTACGACATCCACGGCCTCACCTCGCCCGATGCGCCGACCATCCTGCTCTCGTCAGGCCTCGGAGGTTCGGGCGGCTATTGGGCACCGCAGATACCTGCCCTGTCACAATGCTTCCGCGTCATCACTTATGACCATCGCGGCTGCGGCAAGACCGGCGGCGCAGTGCCCGAGGTTGGCGGCATTTCGGCCATGGCTGACGACGTGCTGGAGATCGTCGAAACGCTGAAGCTCAAGAAATTCCACTTCATGGGCCATGCGCTGGGCGGTCTGATCGGGCTGGATCTGGCGATCCGTCGGCCGAAACTGATCGAGAGCCTCGTGCTGATCAATGCCTGGAGCAAGGCCGATCCGCATTCCGGACGTTGCTTCGACGTGCGCATCGCGCTTCTGGAAAACGCCGGTGTCGAGGCCTTCGTCAAGGCACAGCCGCTCTTCCTCTATCCGGCTATCTACATGGCAGAAAACCCAGAAAAGATGGCTGCGGAAGAGGCCCATGCGCTCGCCCATTTCCAGGGGCGCGACAACATCCTGCGCCGGATTGCGGCACTGCGTGCCTTCGATGTCGACGACCGCCTCGGCGAGATCCAGACGCCAACGCTTGTCGTCGCCACCCGCGACGACCTGCTCGTCCCCTATTCCCGTTCCCTGCGCCTCGCCGAGGGCATGGCGAACGCAAATCTTGTGCTCACCGTCGCCGGTGGACATGCCGTCAACGTCACCTATCCGCAAACATTCAACAGCGCGGTCCTCGACTTCCTGTCGGGCATCGAACGCGCGTGAAAGGACCTGCCATGCTGGCCACGAAGACCATCGCCCCCGTTGCCTCTACACCGGACAGCGTCTCGCCGGAGAAGAGTGCGGCCTATCGCAATGGCATGGCTCGGCTTGCCGCAGCAGTCACCATCGTCACCACCGACGGCCCCGGCGGTCGTGCCGGCTTTGCGGCAACGGCCGTCACCAGCGTTTCGGACAATCCGCCGACCCTGCTGGTCTGCCTCAACAAAGGGTCTTCCGCCTATCCCGCCGTCAGAGCCAACGGCTTCGTTTCGGTCAACGCACTCTCGGCAGAGCACGAGCCTGTCAGCCGGCTTTTCGGCGGCAAGACGCCGGTCGAGGAACGCTTCGCCTCCGCCACTTGGGAGACAACAGATAGCGGCACGCCGCGCCTCGCAGACGCCCTCGTCTCCTTCGAATGCCGGATCACGGAAGTGCATGACGGCAGCACCCATGACGTGCTGTTCTGCGAGGTTCTCGACGTCACCACCCGCGAGGACGGCCAGGCGCTGGTCTATTTCGACCGAGGCTATCGCACCGTCTAAATGGCTGTGCCCGAACGCAAAACGGCCCGCGCGATGCGGGCCGTTTCGTTAATTGCCTAATTCTCTCAGTACCAGCCGACGGCGACCTGCGCCTCTTCGGACATCCGGTCCGGCGTCCACGGCGGATCAAAGCTCATCTCGACCTCGACGCCCGAGACGCCTTCCACCGAGCCAACGGCGTTCTCGACCCAGCCCGGCATTTCGCCGGCGACAGGGCAACCCGGGGCGGTCAGGGTCATGACGATCTTCACCGTCCGGTCGTCCTCAATGTCGATCTTGTAGATCAGCCCGAGTTCGAAGATGTCGGCCGGGATTTCCGGGTCATAGACGGTCTTCAGCGCCGCGACGATATCATCCGACAGGCGCGCCACTTCCTCCGGCGGGATCGCCGTGTTGATGATGCCTTCGCGGACGTCTGGCTTGGTTTCGGTATCACTCATGATGTTCATTCCTCAGGCGAAGAAGCTGCGGGCGTAATCCAGCGCGTCCGCCAGCGCGTCGACTTCTTCCCGTGTGTTATAGAGGCCAAACGACGCCCGGCAAGTAGAGGTCACGCCGAAACGGGCGAGCAGTGGCTGTGCGCAGTGGGTGCCGGCGCGAACGGCCACGCCGCGACGATCGATCATGGTGGAGACGTCATGGGCATGGATGCCGGCGAGTTCGAAGGAGAAAATCGCCCCCTTGCCCGGCGCATTGCCGATGATCCGCAGCGAATTGATCGCCGAAAGCCGCTCATGCGCATAGGCGCGCAGGCTCTCCTCATGGGCGGCAATCGCCTCGCGGCCGAGGCTTTCCATATAGTCGAGCGCGTAACCGAGACCGATGGCCTGGACGATCGGCGGCGTTCCGGCCTCGAAGCGATGCGGTGGCTCGTTATAAGTCACGCGATCCTCGGTGACCTCGATGATCATCTCACCGCCGCCCATGAAGGGGTCCATATCCCTCAGGCGATCCATCTTGCCCCAGAGCACGCCAATGCCCGAGGGGCCATAGAGCTTGTGGCCGGTCACCGCATACCAGTCGCAGCCGAGATCCTGTACGTCGACCGGCAGGTGGACCGCGCCCTGGCTCCCATCGACCATGACGGCGATGCCGCGCTCATGGGCGATGCGGCAGACTTCCTTGATCGGCACGACCGTGCCAAGGGCGTTCGACATATGGGTGATGGCGATCAGCTTGGTGCGTTCGGTCAGGCAAGCCTTGAAGGCCTCCATGTCGAAGGCACCGTCATCGGTGACCGGTGCCCAGACCAGCTTGGCGCCCCTGCGCTCTCGCAAAAAATGCCAGGGCACGATGTTGGAGTGGTGCTCCATGATAGAGAGCACGATCTCATCGCCCTCACCGATATGCTTCATGCCCCAGCCATAGGCGACCGTGTTGATCGCTTCGGTCGAGGATTTTGTGAAGATCACTTCGTCAATCGAGGGGGCGTTGAGAAAGCGGCGCACCTTTTCGCGCGCTGCTTCATAGGCGTCCGTCGCGGCATTGGAGAGGAAATGCAGGCCACGATGCACATTCGCATATTCGTTCGAATAAGCGTGGCCGATTGCGTCGATTACCTGCTTCGGCTTCTGCGCCGAGGCGGCATTGTCGAGATAGACCAGCGGTTTGCCATAGACCTCGCGCGACAGAATCGGGAAATCCCGGCGCACAGTCTCGACGTCGTAACCTGTCCGTGCCGCGATCGTGTCAGCCATGATGCTCCAGCCAGTCGGTGATGATCTCTTCCAGCGCTTCGACGAGGGCCTCGTCTTCCAGTTCCTCGACGATCTCGGCGACAAAGCCGTTGACCAGAAGCGCACGCGCCTTCTTTTCCGGAATGCCGCGCGACATCAGGTAGTAGAGATGGCTCTTGTGAATGTCAGCGACCGTCGCGCCGTGGGCGCATTGCACGTCGTCAGCGAAGATTTCCAACTCGGGCTTCACCGAGAACTCGGCATCGTCCGACATCAGCAGCGTGTTGCAAGCCATGCGCGCATCGGTCTTCTGGGCATCCGGGGCAACCCGGATCATGCCCTGGAAAACACCCTTGGCACGGTCGAAGACGACGTTGCGGATGACTTCCGTCGAGGTCGTGTTCGGCACATCATGGCCAAGCGTCATGGTGACGTCGGTGTGGGTGTCACCGCCGAGCAGATTGACGGCGCGGAGCGTGAAATCGGAGCCTTCGCCCACCGTCTTCACATGCACTTCCTGGCGCACCAGCTTGCCGCCGGCATTGATGACGAAGAGGCGGAACTTGGCGTCCGTGCCGAGTTCGGCGCGAATCTGGCCGAGATGGGTGTCAGCGTCGCCTTCACCCTGGAGAATGATCCAGGTAATTTCGGCGCCCTCGCCGAGCTTCAGGTCGGCAACCACTGTTGCCAGTGCTGCCGAACCGCTCTGCCCGATATGGCGCTCGATGACTGTTGCCTTCGCACCCTTGCCGAAGTTTGCGGGGAAACGCAGGTGAAGCTGGCCGGCCGCATGGACTGACTGCAGCTCGATCGGACGTTCGATCTCGGCGTCTGCGCCGACATCCAGCGTAAAGCCGTCGCGCACGAAGGCGCCATTCAGACGACCGATCGTGTCGTCGTTGTTGAATGCCGTCAGGCCGTCGGCAGCTGCGCCATCGGAGAGTGCGTCGCGATACAGCGAAACAGTCAGGCCTTCCGGCAGCGCTGACGGCGCCTGGGCTACGCCCTGAAGCACTTTCAACATGGTCGCGCCTGCCACCAGCGGATTGACCGCCTGGGCCACCGCCTGCGGCTCATCGGCCGGCAGTGCGCGCAGAAGCGCCTTCAGATCCGTGTAGTGGAAGGTCTCGACACGGCGCGTCGGCAGGCCCTGGCGCTTCAGCACGTCGAACAGGCCGTCGCGCTTCTGCAGCACGGCGCCATCGCCGGGCAGGCTGCCGATCTGGTGGGTATAGGCGTCGATGATCTGGGTCTCGGCTTCGGTCAGCCGGTTCGCCGCTTGCAATGTCATCGGTGCAACTCCTTTAAACTTGAGAGCCCTCAGGCGGCCTGACCGGTGATGTCGGCATAACCGTTGGCTTCGAGTTCCAGTGCCAGGCTCTTGTCACCCGACTTGATGATCTGGCCCTTGTAGAGAACGTGCACGCTGTCCGGCACGATGTAGTCGAGCAGGCGCTGGTAATGGGTGATGACCACGGTGGCGCGGTCCGGACGCTTGAGCGCGTTGACGCCATCAGCGACGATCTTCAGCGCGTCGATGTCGAGGCCGGAATCGGTTTCGTCAAGAATGCAGAGCTTCGGCTCAAGCAGTGCCATCTGCAGGATCTCGGCGCGCTTCTTCTCGCCGCCGGAGAAGCCAACATTCAGCGGACGCTTCAGCATGTCAGGGTTGATCTTCAGCTCAGCCGAGGCTTCCTTGACGCGGCGGATGAAGTCGGGCGTCGTCAGTTCGGCTTCGCCGCGCGCCTTACGCTGCGAGTTCATTGCGACCTTCAAGAACTGCATGGTGGCAACACCGGGAATTTCGACCGGATACTGAAAGGCGAGGAAGATGCCCTTCGCCGCGCGCTCGGCCGGGTCGAGTTCGAGAATGCTCTCGCCGTTGTAGAGGATGTCACCTTCGGTGACTTCATAGTCTTCGCGGCCCGACAGGATGTAGGACAGCGTCGACTTGCCGGAACCATTCGGACCCATGATGGCAGCCACTTCGCCGGCCCTCACGGTCAGGTTCAGACCCTTGATGATTTCAGTGCCGTCTTCGGCGATGCGGGCATGGAGGTTTCTGATTTCAAGCATGACAATCTCAATCTCTGTTTGCCTCAAACATCAGAGGCTCTGTTCGTCGTTTTCTATTTCTCGTCTTCCGACGAGCCATTTAGTTTTCTGGTATTCGAAGGGTTGCCTGGCGTAATAAGCGTTCCGATGTCGCCAATGCCGGAGACCAAGATGAAGACCACGGACAAGGTTCCAATCGCAATCATACTTGCGCCGGTGTCCCTTATCGCCCCTGCGCCCGTTATTCCTCCGGCAAGAGCCAACAGAATGCCACCAATGATCATCAGTCCAAGAACCACACCTGCCGCCGCAAAAACGAAGGTGAAGAACTTCTGAATCATCGTGCGACCTCTCTGCTAGCCAACGCTTCCCTCCAACGAGATGTTGATCAGCTTCTGCGCTTCAACCGCAAATTCCATCGGCAGCTGCTGGATGACGTCGCGGACGAAGCCGTTGACGATCAGCGCGATCGCCTCTTCTTCCGGGATGCCACGCTGCATGGCGTAGAACTTCTGGTCTTCGGAGATCTTCGAGGTCGTCGCCTCGTGTTCCACCTTGGCCGTCGAGTTCTTCACCTCGATGTAAGGCACCGTATGCGCGCCGCAGGTGTCGCCGATCAGGAGCGAATCGCAATTGGTAAAGTTGCGGGCATTTTCCGCCTTGCGATGCATTGAGACCTGGCCGCGATAGGTGTTCTGCGACACACCGGCCGAAATGCCCTTGGAGATGATCCGGCTCTTGGTGTTCTTGCCGAGATGGATCATCTTGGTGCCGCTGTCGACCTGCTGATGGCCGTTGGAGACGGCGATCGAGTAGAACTCGCCCTGGCTGTCGTCACCGCGCAGGATGCAGGACGGGTATTTCCAGGTGATCGCCGAACCGGTTTCGACCTGGGTCCAGGAGATCTTGGAGCGGTCGCCACGGCAATCGCCACGCTTGGTGACGAAGTTGTAAATGCCGCCCTTGCCGTCCTTGTCGCCGGGATACCAGTTCTGGACGGTGGAATACTTGATTTCGGCGTCATCGAGCGCCACGAGTTCGACCACCGCTGCATGCAGCTGGTTCTCGTCGCGCTGCGGTGCCGTGCAGCCTTCGAGATAGGAGACGTAGGCGCCTTCTTCAGCGACGATCAGCGTGCGCTCGAACTGGCCGGTGTTCTTCTCGTTGATGCGGAAATAGGTGCTGAGCTCCATCGGGCAGCGAACGCCCTTCGGGATGTAGACGAAAGAGCCGTCGGTGAAGACCGCGCAATTCAGCGTCGCATAATAGTTGTCGGTAACGGGCACGACCGAGCCGAGATATTTCTTCACGAGGTCCGGATATTCGCGGATCGCTTCCGAGATCGACATGAAGATCACACCGGCCTTCATCAGCTCAGCCTTGAAGGTCGTGACGACCGAGACCGAATCGAAGACGGCATCGACGGCGATCTTCGAGGACTGCACGCCCGCCAGCATTTCCTGCTCTTTCAAAGGAATGCCGAGCTTTTCATAGACCTTTAGCAGCTCGGGATCGACTTCATCCAGCGACTTCGGTCCGGCAGCCGTTTTCGGTGCCGAATAATAATAGATGTCGTTGAAGTCGATCTTCGGATAGTCGACGCGAGCCCAGGTGGGCTCCTCCATCGTCAGCCAGCGCTTGTAGGCGTCAAGGCGCCATTCCAGCATCCATTCCGGCTCGTTCTTCTTTGCCGAAATGAAGCGAACGATGTCTTCGGACAGGCCCTTGGGGGCCTTATCGACTTCGATGGTGGTTTCAAAACCATACTTGTACTGATCCACATCGATCTGGCGGACCTGATCGATCGTTTCCTGCACAGCAGCCATGGTCGTTCTCCAATCTTGCCGGGCCAAATTCCGGCAGCTTGTTAACGTTGGGCGGTGACCCGCCATACTTAAGGTTTCCGAGCCAGCATTTCACCCCTCTTGGCAAGGGAAAAAAGCATCCTCGTCGAGTTTTCCTGCGCTTAGGCTGCCTGTCCGGCGACCTTGCGGCGTGATGCAATCTTGTCGAAGACCGCGATGAAACGGTCTATATCGGCCTCGGTCGTCGCGGGCCCGAGCGACAGCCTCAGCGCGCCATGTGCCGCATCCTCGCCCATGGCGGTCAACACATGGCTAGCACCTACCTTGCCCGATGAACAGGCAGCCCCCGCAGAGAGCGCGACACCTTCGAGATCGAAGGCGATCTGACCCGTTTCCGCCTTCAGGCCCGGAAGGCGGAAGAAGCTCGTATTGCTGACACGGTCGAGACCGCGTCCGTAGATGACCGTTTCCGGCGCGATCCTGAGCATGGCCGCTTCCGCGCGGTCCCGCAGTCCAGCGATGGCAGCGTTTCGGCTCTCCACCTCTTCGCTCATGACACGTGCCGCAGCCCCGAAGCCTGCAATGGCCGCGAGGTTTTCAGTACCTGCCCGATGCCCCTTTTCCTGACCGCCGCCGCGGATGAGCGGCTCCGGCATCAGCGTTTCGCCGCGCGAGACGAGCGCGCCGACGCCTTTCGGACCGCCCAGCTTGTGCGCCGACACGATCAGGAAGTCCGCACCGAGATCAGCGATCGACGCCGGAATGCGGCCGGCCGCCTGAACCGCATCCACGACCAGCAGACCACCATGCTTCTTTACGATGGCTGCAGCGTCCCGGATCGGCTGGATCAGGCCGGTTTCGTTGTTGACCAGCATGATGGCGACAAGCGGCATGCCGGAAGCGGCATCGTGGGCAGCGAGCAGATCAGCCAGCGCCTCAAGATCGAGGAGCCCCTGACGCGTCACCGGGATTTCCGTTATCTGCTCTGGCGCAAAACGACCGCCATTGCGAACCGCCGGATGCTCGATCGCCGAGACATAGAGATGGCCGACGGCGATCTTCGCCTTGCCCATGCGATAGGCCGGAGACAAGACATGGTTCGCCGCTTCCGTGGCGCTGCCGGTGAAGGTCACATGGGCCGGTTCGGCGCCGAGCAGGCCCGCCACCTCCCGCCGTGCCTTTTCGCCGAGGACGCGCGCCGCACGTCCTTCAGCATGAACGGAAGACGGGTTGCCGGGAAGAGAAAGTGCATCCAGGACGGCATCGCGCGCAGCACCGAGAAGCGGCGCCGTGGCGTTCCAGTCGAGATAGATGCGTCCCATCGCCATCCCTGCGGCAGACCTCTCGTTCCCCCCGGCGCATTTTCCTTGAAATTTCCGCCGGGCTTGCCTTATGACACCTTCACCCCGGATGCAGTGTCATCCAGTTTCGAACGGTTCTAAACTTCGTTCTAGAAAAGCTGACTGACTTCGTCAAGTCAGCTTTCTAATTTGGTGTTGACGAACCGCAAAAATGTCAGGGACCGAAACCTAATGCCCGAAGTGATTTTCAACGGCCCCGCAGGTCGTCTCGAAGGCCGTTATCAGCCCTCCAAGGAAAAGAGCGCACCCATCGCGATCATTCTTCATCCGCATCCGCAGTTCGGCGGCACGATGAACAACCAGATCGTCTACCAGCTGTTCTACATGTTCCAGAAGCGCGGCTTCACGACGCTGCGCTTCAACTTCCGCGGCATCGGCCGCAGCCAGGGCGAATTCGACCATGGTGCCGGCGAGCTGTCGGATGCCGCATCGGCGCTCGACTGGGTACAGAGCCTGCATCCGGATTCGAAGAGCTGCTGGGTCGCCGGCTATTCCTTCGGTGCCTGGATCGGCATGCAGCTTCTGATGCGCCGCCCGGAGATCGAAGGCTTCATGTCGATCGCGCCGCAGCCGAACATCTACGACTTCTCCTTCCTCGCGCCCTGCCCGTCCTCCGGCCTGATCATTCATGGCGACGGCGACAAGGTGGCTCCAGAGAAGGATGTCCAGGGTCTGGTAGACAAGCTGAAGACGCAGAAGGGCATCCTGATCACCCACAAGACCGTGCCCGGCGCCAACCACTTCTTCAACGGCCAGGTGGAAACACTGATGGGCGAATGCGAAGACTATCTCGACCGTCGCCTCGAAGGCGAACTGGTTCCCGAACCGGCCGCCAAGCGGATCCGGTAAGATGATCCGGATCGTGGCCGATACAAACGTTCTCGTCAGCGCTTGTATCGGTCAGGGTCCAGCCTCGAAGGTGATTGAGGCGTGCCTGACAGACATGCTCGCACCCATGCTGAGTTTGGCGCATTATCTGGAATACGAAGACGTCATCAACCGCACGACGCCCTTCCAGCGTGCGCGGTTTGATCTCCATCAGCGCAATGATCTGCTGGATGCATTTTTCTCCCGCTGTACTCTTGTCGACATTCACTACCGCTGGCGTCCGAATCTCCGCCACGAGGGCGACAATCACCTCATCGAACTGGCGATTGCCGCAAATGCGCGCTATCTTGTGACCAGCAACACCAGGGATTTTTCTGGTAGCGATTTGAGATTTGATCGTGTCGAGGTCATCGAGCCGGCACGACTGGTCAGGGAACTCACGCTGTGAAATCAATCACCATCACGCTGCCAGAGCCGCTGGATACACAAATCAAAAGTGTTGCTCAGGAAAATGGTCTGACGCTCAACGATTTCTTCGTCGAGGTGACCAAGAACATTGTTGAACAGGACGAAGTGCGTAAAAAGTTCATGCAGCGCGCCGAAATCGGCAAAGACAAAGTCGATGCAGTTTTAGCGATGCTTCGACGAGAATAGCTCGCGCTATGTTTTCAATGCGTGATTTTCAATGACCTCAAACTCTTCATTCGACGCCGTGGGTCTCGCAGGCGGTGGTAACCGCTGCTACTGGCAGAGCGGGTTCCTCAAGGCTTACAGCGAGCATCACCCGCTCAATCCGCGCTTCTACGTGTCCGTCTCGGCGGGTGCCTATCATGGGGCCATGTTTCTCGCTGGCGTTGGCGATCGGGTGCGGACCTCCGCCTTCGCCTTTGCTGAGAAGGGACAGCGGGGTGTCGATTGGCGGGCGCTTAAGCGGCGGGAATCGCCGCTGGTGGTGGGCGCGCTGTTCCGACAACTGCTTGCGAGCGAATTCGGCGAGGCCGAGCTTGCCGCGCTGAAGGCCGCCCCACCCATGCTGATCCAGCTCTCTGGCCTGCCCGATTGGATGCCCGGCGCGCTCGGCGCACTCGGCTCGATCGGCGCCTATCAGATCGAGAAGCTACTGACCGATGGTACCCATTCCAAGGCGGGCCTGCGAATGAAGTTGCGGCCCACCTGGTTGTCGACACACAATTGCGACTATCCCGGAGAACTGGTCGATGCGCTGATGGCCACGTCCTCGGTGCCGCCTTTCATGCCCGTCGGCCGCGTCAGAGGCCGCGCCTATCTGGACGGCGGGCTCGTCGACAATCCGCCGCTGATGAAGCTCACGGAAGTCGAGACCAAGGGCTGGAAGACGCTGCTGCTGACCACCCGATTTGGCCGCAAGCCGCCCTCCGCCGAAAATCGCGTCGTGGTCGGCCCGAGCGAAGACATCCCGGTCAGCAAATTCGCCGTCGGTGATGCGGCAGGTATCCGGCATGCCTACGAGGTCGGATTGCGAGATGGGCTGGCCTTTGCGAAGCAGGATGTTGCCAAAGGCGAACCCGTCCGTTGAAGATCAACCTTTGAGCCGCGTCCCTGCCCTCACCAAGACGCCGCCCAGCACCGGCTCCCGAACGCCCGTCGTTCCCGGGAATGTCAAAGGTAGCCCACGGAGCGAACGTACGGCGAGATAGGCCCAGGCTTCCGCTTCCATAGCATCGCCATCAAAGCCGGCCTGCTCGGCGGTCAACACTGTTGCGCCCTTTTCGCCCGCGAGGCGCACCAGATCCGCCATGATCGCCCGGTTCAACCGGCCACCGCCGCAAATCACGTAGGTTTTTGGCACGCTCGGCAAATGGCCGGCAGATTTGAGGATCGCGGCTGCGGAGACGTAAGCGAGGGTACGCGCGCCGTCCGACAGTTCGGCCCCATTGCCTTCCGGTGGACGGAAATCGTTGCGATCGAGCGACCGGCGTGTCTTCCCTGTGAAGAAGGGACTGTCGAGATAACGCTCGGCCAGCGGCATGATGACCGAGCCCTCCGAAGCGATGCGGCCGCCGTCGTCATAGGGAATACCGGCGTGCGTTTCGACCCATTGGTCGATCAGCGTATTGCCCGGTCCGCTGTCGAAACCGATGATGGTGCCATCGCGATCGAGAAAGGTCAGGTTGGAGATGCCGCCGATATTGACGAAGCAGACAGGCCATCGCTCCGCCGGGATCTGATGCGCCAGCGCATGATGATAGACGGGCACCAGCGGTGCACCCTGCCCGCCCTGCACCATGTCATTCGCGCGCATGTCGTAGACGGTGTCGATGCCGGTTTCGGTCGCAAGAAGAGGCCCGTCGCCGAGTTGTACGGTCAGCGCTGCATCCGGCCGATGCAAGACGGTCTGACCGTGGAAACCCACGAGATCGACGTCGTCGGCTTTCAGCCCTTGCCGCTCAAGGAAGAGGCGAACTGCTTCCGCATGCCGTAACGTAAGCTCCCTCTCCATACGGGAGAGATCGCCCGGCCGCTCGCGACGTTCGCGGATCGATCTTGCCTCTTCCAGTGCCTGCTTCAGGCGGTCGCGAAAGCCGGGCTCGTAAGGCACAGACAGAAAGGCGCCGCGCTCCACCACCGCTTCGCCGTCGGTCCGGACCAGCGCCACATCGATCCCGTCCATCGAGGTGCCGCTCATCAGGCCGATCGCCGTCTTCATTTCCGCCATGTTTCACCCGATTCGACCTGTTTTCTCGGGGCACATTCATGACCGAGACGGGTGCACAATTCAAAAAACAATGCTAAAGCCCGCGCGGATTTCCAAGAATACCACCGAAAGACCAGAGAAACCGAAAGCAACAGCGTCATGACGAAGTTCAAGTCCGATTTCCTCCGCACCATGCATGAACGCGGCTTCATTCATCAGATCTCCGATGAAACGGGCCTCGACGACCTGCTCGCCAAGGAAAGCGTGACGGCCTATATCGGCTATGATCCGACGGCGCCTTCGCTGCATGCCGGAAGCCTCATCCAGATCATGATGCTGCACTGGTTCCAGGCAACCGGCCATCAGCCGATTTCGCTGATGGGCGGCGGCACGGGCATGGTCGGCGACCCCTCCTTCAAGGAGGAAGCGCGCCAGCTGATGACGATCGACAAGATCGAAGAGAATATCGCCTCGATCAAGCGCTGCTTTGCCCATTACCTGAACTACGACGCCGGCCCGAAGGGCGGCGCCATGATGATCAACAATGCCGAATGGCTGCGCGGCTTGAACTACCTCGAATTCCTGCGGGATGTCGGTCGCCATTTCTCGGTCAACCGCATGCTGTCCTTCGACAGCGTCAAGACCCGCCTCGACCGCGAGCAGTCGCTGTCCTTCCTCGAATTCAACTACATGATCCTGCAGGCCTATGACTTCGTCGAGCTCAACAAGCGCTACGACTGCCGTCTGCAGATGGGTGGCTCGGACCAGTGGGGCAACATCATCAACGGCATCGACCTTGGCCACCGCATGGGCACGCCGCAGCTCTATGCACTGACCTCGCCGCTTCTCACCACCTCGTCCGGCGCCAAAATGGGCAAGTCGGCGACGGGCGCCGTCTGGCTGAACGCCGACATGCTCTCGGCCTATGACTTCTGGCAGTACTGGCGCAACACTGAAGATGCAGACGTTGAACGCTTCCTGAAGCTCTACACGACCATGCCGATGGACGAGGTGAAGAAACTGGCAGCACTTGGCGGCTCGGAGATCAACGAGGCGAAGAAGATCCTGGCGACGGAGATCACCGCGATCCTGCACGGCCGTGCCGCCGCAGAAGAGGCTGCCGAAACGGCCCGCAAGACCTTCGAGGAAGGTGCCTTGTCGGAAAACCTGCCGACCGTTGAAATCGCTACCGGCGAACTCGAGGCCGGCGTCGGCCTGCTGGCGCTGATCGTCAAGGCAGGACTTGCCGCCTCGAACGGGGAAGCCCGTCGTCACGTCCAGGGCGGCGCTGTGAAAATCAACGATGCCGGCGTCTCCGATGAGCGCATGTCTGTCGGCAATGCACAGCTCTCCAGCGATGGTGTCATCAAGCTGTCGCTGGGCAAAAAGAAGCACATTCTCATCAAGCCTGTCTGATGGCCAAAAACCTCATAACCGACCTCCGAAAATCCCGCATTTGCGGGCTTTTTTGCGTTCGTAAACAGGTATTAACCTATGGCGCGTTTTTGACCAGCCTTCCGCCCGTGCCACTTATCGCGCCAACCCCCTGCACAAATGCATGGCAGTCGCATATTATTTGCACTGCACAATCTTGTTTTACGGGCGTATAAGAAGGCCAATCGCTGATGCGGGAAACACCGCAGGATCAGCCAAGAGATAGAACCCGAGGAAACGACCATGAACCCGATCCGCATTGCCAAGAACTGGATGAGCTACCGCCGTACGATGGCTGAACTGGGCAACCTTTCCAGCCAGACCCTGAACGACATCGGCATCACCCGCTACGAAATCCGCAACATCGCTTCGCGCTCGTTCCGTTGATCGGACCTGCATTGAAGTCGGTTTGAAACGGCACCGCATGGTGCCGTTTTTGATTCCGGGCGCTCCCTGCAGCGATCGGGACAGTCGATGACCCGTCGCAGCCGGTGGACCTTTCCCGCCCGCCCGTGATAGGAAGCCGGCCATGACAAATAGCACCTTCTCCCCCATTCACATCATCGGCGGCGGCCTTGCAGGCTCCGAAGCCGCCTGGCAGATTGCTAAGGCTGGCGTTCCGGTTATCCTGCACGAGATGCGCGGCGTGCGCGGCACCGATGCGCACAAGACCGACGGCTTAGCCGAACTGGTCTGCTCGAACTCCTTCCGTTCGGACGACGCCACCTCCAACGCCGTCGGCGTCATCCATGCAGAAATGCGCATGGCGAACTCGCTGATCATGGCCTGCGCCGACCGCCATCAGGTTCCAGCCGGCGGGGCGCTTGCTGTCGATCGCGATGGATTTTCCGATGCGGTGACGGCCGAGATCGCGGCTCACCCGCTGATCACGGTCGTGCGCGAGGAAGTGACCGGTCTTCCGCCCGAAGACTGGGATCTTGCGATCATCGCCTCCGGCCCCCTCACCTCGCCTTCTCTGGCCGAAGCGATCCGCCAAAAGACCGGCGAAGACGCACTTGCCTTCTTCGACGCCATCGCCCCGATCGTGCATCGCGACAGCATCAACATGGATATCTGCTGGTACCAGTCGCGTTACGACAAGGTCGGTCCTGGCGGCACGGGCAAGGACTATATCAACTGCCCCCTCGACGAGGCGCAGTATAATGCCTTCATCGACGCCCTGATCGAGGGTGACGCTGTCGGCTTCAAGGAATGGGAAGGCACGCCCTATTTCGACGGCTGTCTGCCGATCGAGGTCATGGCCGAGCGCGGCCGAGAGACGCTGCGCCACGGGCCGATGAAGCCGATGGGGCTGACCAATGCCCACAACCCCACCGTCAAGGCCTATGCCGTCGTACAACTGCGCCAGGACAATGCGCTCGGCACGCTCTACAACATGGTCGGCTTCCAGACGAAGCTGAAATACGGTGCCCAGGCCGAGATCTTTCGCATGATTCCAGGCTTGGAGAATGCCGAATTCGCCCGGCTCGGCGGCTTGCACCGCAACACCTATATTCACTCGCCGACGCTTCTCGATCCGACGCTGCAGCTGAAGGCCCGACCGGGCCTCAGATTTGCCGGCCAGATCACCGGCTGCGAGGGTTACGTCGAAAGCGCCTCGATCGGACTACTGGCAGGCCGGTTCGCGGCCGCTCAGCGCAAGGGAGAAGAGATAAGCCTGCCCCCGGCGACAACAGCCCTCGGTTCGCTGCTCAACCACATTACTGGCGGCCACATCGTCTCGGATGACGAGCCGGGCAAGCGCTCGTTCCAGCCGATGAACATCAATTTCGGGCTATTCCCCGAGCTGGAGCCGGGCTCGATCGTCAAGCCCGAAGGCGTCAAGCGTTTTCGCGGCAAGGACAAGACGATCATGAAGCGGCAGCTTGTGGCCGCACGGGCGCTGGAAGACTGCAAGGCCTGGCTTGGCAGGAACTGATCGCGTTTGGTGCTGCCGGGTTTACGTGCTCGGCAGCGCTTCGGCTTCGCGATCGGCGGGACCGACGTAATTGCCGAGCAGCCAAAGCGAAACCTCGGCGGCCTCGGCTGCATTGGCAAAGCGGAACTCGCCATTGTGGAACGGCGCGTCGAGGAACTCGACCGCAAAGCTCTTACCATTGCCGAGATCGCGCACCCGCACAGTACCAGGCTCGATCAAGTGGCAGGCATAGTGGCTGCGCATGTTGCGCATGAACCCGGCCTTGTTGTCGTGCAGGCGCACAAAAACCGCCTTGCCGTCGACCGTTGCATGCAGGCTGCGGATCGCTTCCTGCGGAAAGGCCCGGCCGAATTCCATGATCGCCAGCCCCATATCCTGCAGGCCTTCGGCATCCTGCTGGCGGGCCATGCGGGATGAAAAATAGGCAAGGACGCCGACAAGCGCCAATACGATACCCCAGGTCAGCATGATCGGCTCGCGGCTCCACAGTCGCAGTTCATATCAAACTCCGCATAAAGACCGAGCCTTGCGCGAGCGTGACCTCGGGAGCCCCGCAACGATCGACTGTATCAGTTACAGACGACCGGTGACCAGAAGCCGCATCATCGCCAGCTGGCGGCGCCATTGCGGCGGGCGGATGGTGCCGGCGATCGCTGCAGTCCCGTCTTGAGCGGCGCGCTTGAGGACGCCGGAGGCGAGCGAAACCGGCAGGAAGGCAGGCAGCAGGCTCTTGGGGATTTTCCCGCCTGCACGCGCCTGGCGCAAGTGATCCAGACCGTAACCGGCAAAGGCTTCGATCGCGGCCTTCAGCCGCGCCGGCTCATCGTCTTTCAGAAAACTGTCCCGATCGAGGCCTGCTGCTGAGACGATCTGCAATGGCACATAGACCTGACCGCGACTGCGGTGGATCGGCATCAGCAGGAGGCTGCCGGCAACGCAGAGTGCCACCCCCGCATGGCCGACGATCTCGAATGCGCCTTCTGCAGCCTTCGGGTCCAGCACCAGCGCGGCAAGCTGTATCAGTGCAGCAGACGTCTCGCCGGCATAGCCTTCAAACATGACGGTCGTTTCGATCGGATCGTCGTAGAGATCGAAGATACGGGCATCGGCCATCGAGACCAACGGCGCAATCGGCAGGCTGCGTTCTTTGACGGCCCTCAGCAGTTCCGCCGCGACGGGATTCGCAGCCGTCTCGCCATGGGCCGAACCTTCCAGCAGATCACGCCAATATTGCAGACGAACTTCCCCAGGCAGAGGCTCGCGAACGAGGTCGCGCACGCGCGCCAGTTCGGCATTGTAAGCATAGAGGGCAACGACTGCGGCGCGGCGTTCGGCAGGTGTCAAAAGGCTCGCCAGATAGCGGTCGCGATCGTATTCGCGCAACGCTGCGAGGCACAGCGCCTCATTATCCGGCTTCAGCTCGCTCACGGGGCACCTTTCAGGGGCTTGTCTCACACCGCGATTAGAGCGGCGGCCACGGGCCGCTGCTCGGCCAGCATAATGTTATACGTGCGCAGGGCCGCACCGGTTCCCATGGGATCGCTGGCGATCCCCTTCTCCTTCAAGGCCGCCCTGACAACCGGATCGATCAACCGCAACTGACGACCGGTTCCGATGATCAGAAACTCGATACCCGTCTCGGCAAGCACCCGTTCGAAGGAGCTAAGCGTCAGCGGCTCGTCTTCTGTCTGCTCCCAGCCGTAGACGCCTGATGGCAGAAAGAGCAGCGAGCCACGATGGGACATGTCGGCAAAACGGAAGCCGCCATTGCCGTAGGAATCGATCACCGGCTGGCCGGGGAAATGGGCATCGCGGATGACGATGCCCTTGTCACCGAAGCCGAAGACCATTCGCTCAGGCCCTCGCCTTGGCGGCCGCCTTGTCGGCGTCCGATTCGTCCCTCTTTTCGAAGGTCTCAGGCCGCAGCTTGAAGGCAATCAGCACCGGACCGGCGATGTAGATCGACGAGAAGGTTCCGATGACAACACCCGCCAACATGGCGAAGGTGAAGGAACGGATGACTTCGCCGCCAAAGACATAGAGAGCGAGCAGTGCCAGGAAGGTCGAACCCGCCGTCAGAACCGTACGCGACAGCGTCTGGTTGATCGATTCGTCGATTAGGACGTCGAGCGGCATCTTCTTGTAGCGCCGCAGATTTTCGCGCATGCGGTCATAGACGACAACGGTGTCGTTCAGCGAATAACCGATGATCGTCAGAATGGCCGCGATACTGGTCAGGTTGAATTCGAACCCTGTCAGCACGAAGAGACCGAGCGTGAAGATCACGTCGTGCAGGGTTGCGATGATCGCACCCAGCGCGAACTGCCATTCGAAGCGGAACCAGATGTAGATCAGGATCCCGAGCAGAGCCACGGCAACGCCGAGCGTCGCCGAATAGGTCAGGTCGTTGGAAACCGACGGGCCGACGACTTCGACGCGGCGGAAGTCATATTCCGCTTCCAGTTCGCCGCGCACCTTGGCCAGTGCCGACTGCTCTGCATTTTCGCCGCCGTCCTGCGCCTGCAGGCGGATCAGCGCACTCGACGCATCGCCAAAGCCCTGGGCCTGGACTTCGCCGAGGTTGAGCTGGCTCAGACGCTCGCGGATGTCCGAGAGATCGGCATCACCCTGACGCGCCTTGACCTCGATGATCGAGCCGCCCTTGAAGTCGATGCCAAGGTTCATGCCAACGGTGAAGAAGCCGATAACCGAAGCAACCGAAATGACCATAGCGGCTGCAAAGTTGATCTTGCGCATCCCCATGAAGCGGATGTTGCGGTTGTCGAAGAAGCCGGTGCGGATGCTCTTCGGAATGATCTTCGGACGTTTCCAGCGATACCACTGCGCCATCAGCCAGAAAGTCATGGTGAACGCGGTAAAGACCGTGGTGACGATACCGATCGAGAGCGTCACGGCAAACCCGCGGACAGGACCCGAGCCGAGGAAGAACAGAACGACGGCAGCGATGAGCGTCGTCAGGTTGGCGTCGACGATGGTGGCAAAGGCCTTCTTGAAGCCGATGTCGATCGACTGGATCAAGGACCGGCCATTGCGCGCCTCTTCTCGTATGCGTTCGTAAATCAGAACGTTGGAGTCGACGGCCATACCCATTGTCAAAACGATACCGGCGATACCCGGCAGCGTCAGTGTGGAGCCAATCAGCGTCAGCGCCGCCATGATCATGATGATGTTGGCGGTCAGCGCTATATTGGCCATCAGGCCGAAGGTGCCGTAGAACACCATCATATAGGCGACGACGGCGAGAGCGCCGAGAATGCTGGCGGTGACGCCGGCATTGATCGAGTCCTGGCCGAGGCCCGGACCGACGGTACGTTCTTCGACGACAGTCAGCGTTGCCGGCAGCGCACCTGCGCGCAGCAGCACGGCGAGGTCGTTTGCGCCTTCAACCGAGAAATTGCCCGAAATCTGACCCGAACCACCGAGGATCGGCTCGCGGATAACAGGCGCAGAGATAACCTGATCGTCGAGAATGATGGCGAAAGGCTTGCCGACATTCTGCTGTGTCGCCTGGGCAAAACGCTGGGCGCCACGGCTGTCGAAACGGAAGCTGACGACCGGCTCGTTCGAGCGCTGGTCGAAGGAGGCCTGAGCGTCGACCAAGTTTTCGCCCGAGATCAGCGCGCGCTTCTCAACCAGATAAGGCACGGCCGGATCGTCGGTCGAATAAAGCACTTCCGACTGGGCAGGCGGACGCGTGTTGATCGCCTCTGTCACCGGCATGGTCGTGTCGACCATGCGGAAGGACAGCTTGGCGGTCTGGTTGAGCAGGCTCTTCAGACGCTGGGGATCGGTAAGACCCGGCACCTGAACGATGATGCGATCCTCGCCCTGGCGCTGGATCAAGGGTTCGGTGGTGCCCAGTTCGTCGACGCGACGGCGCACAACTTCCATTGACTGGGTGAGTGCCGAGGAGACACGGTAGTCGATGCCGGGATCGGTAAGCGTCAGGCGCAGAACACCGTCTTCGCCCTGTTCCATTGTCACTTCCGTGACAGAGCCGCCTGTCAGTCCACCAACGCTCACCGGCGTGGTCAGCGAGCGCAAGGCTTCCTGGGCTGCCGCGACCTTGTCCGCATCGGTGATCTTGACCTGGATCTGCTGGCCAACGCCGGATAGGCCCGTATAGCGTATATTGGCGTCACGCAGCTGCGTGCGCACGTCGCCGACAATGGTCTCAAGCCGCTCCTTGACGATGTCGGCCCGTTCCAGCTTCAGCATGATATGCGAGCCGCCCTGCAGGTCGAGGCCAAGCGTAACCTTGTTGGTCGGCAGCCAGGACGGGAAGGATTTCAGCGTCTCATCCGAAAAGACATTCGGTATGGCGACCAGAATGCTGACCAGAACGGTCAACCAGATGAACGCAGTCTTCCAGCGGGATGTATGAAGCATGGAACTCTCGGAAAGGTAGCGGAAAAATGGCTAAGGCCGGCAGTTTGCCGGCCCCGCAGGGGGAGAGATCAGGCGGCTGTCTCGGTCTTGACCGGTTCGCCCTTGACGCGGACTTCCGCCACGTACTGGCGAAGAACGCGGACCTTGACGCCATCGGCGATCTCGACTTCGAGTTCCTTGTCGTCGATCACCTTGGTGACCTTGGCAACGATGCCACCGCCCATGATGACCTGGTCGCCGCGGCGAATGGTCGAGAGCGTTTCCTCGCGCTTCTTCATCTGCGCGCGCTGCGGACGGATCAGGAAGAAGTACCAGACCACCATCAGCGGCGCGAAAAGCAGAAGCATCTCGAAACCGGAACCCATAGCGCCCGTAGCACCGGTCGCGTCCTGGGCAAAGGCTGGCGTGATAAACATGTAGAACTCCTATGAAGCCAAGTGCTGGCGCCTTTCGGGCACCCCCCGTTCAGGTCGCCGGAATATAGTGACCGGGCCTATGAATGCAACAGAAACAGCGTGGAGCCGTACCATTTTCCCGGCCGTTACACTTTCTGTGCGCAAATGCGCGTGATACCGCGTGATCGAACAGGCAAAACGCCGCATTCGCGGGGCTTGGAGGACATGATGGCTGATCAGACGATGGCGGCACTGCTTGCCGAAGTAACACGACTTGCCGACGCAGTGGAGCGTCTGGCGGGGCCTGCCCCGGTGGCGAACGACTGGGAGGCGGCCGACTGCTTCGTCTGGAACGCCACACGGCAACATCTGCAGCCAGTCAAGCGGCCGAACCGGGTGGCACTCGGGCTCATCCGTGGTGTCGATCACGTGCGCGACATCCTGCATGACAATACGCTCCGCTTTGCCGAGGGTTTTCCCGCCAACAACGTGCTGCTCTGGGGCGCACGCGGCATGGGCAAATCCTCGCTGGTCAAGGCCGTGCATGCCGATATCCGCGCATCGACGGGTGCCGGCCTGAAGCTGGTCGAGGTCCACCGGGAGGACATTGCGTCCCTGCCGGGCCTGCTGGAGATCCTCAAGGCGGCGCCCCATCGGATCCTCGTCTTCTGTGACGACCTCTCCTTCGACCATGACGACACCGCCTACAAGTCGCTCAAGGCAGCGCTCGACGGCGGCATCGAAGGCCGGCCGGACAATGTTCTGTTCTATGCGACGTCGAACCGCCGGCACCTTCTGCCGCGCCACATGATGGAAAACGAGCAGTCGACGGCGATCAACCCGTCGGAGGCGGTCGAAGAAAAAGTCTCCCTGTCGGATCGCTTCGGCCTCTGGCTCGGCTTCCACAAATGCAGCCAGGACGACTATCTGACGATGATCGACGGCTATGCCGCCCATTTCAAACTTCCCCTGCCCCAGGCGCAACTACATCACGAGGCGCTTGAATGGGCGACCACGCGCGGCGGCCGTTCGGGCCGCGTCGCCTGGCAGTATATCCAGGATCTCGCCGGCCGCTTGCGCATCTCCACCGACAACGCCTGACAGTAACGAGAAAAGGCCCGGATAAACCGGGCCTTTTGCCATTATCTGGTACGCAAAACCTATTCCAGATAAGTGATCGGATTGACCGGAGCCGCATCCTTGCGGACCTCGAAATGCAGCATCGGGCGCGATACATTGCCGCTCATGCCGGAGGTAGCGATGGTCTGACCGCGCTGAACCTTCTGGCCGCGCTGGACCGAGAGGCTGTCGGCATGGCCGTAGACCGTGACCTTGCCGTCGTCGTGGCGGATGAGAACGGTGTTGCCGAGTTCCTTCAAGCCATTGCCAGCATAGATGACCACGCCGTTTTCTGCGGCCTTGATCGGCGTTCCGGTCGGAACAGAGATGGCGATCCCGTCGGAACGCTTGCCGTCGATGTTCGAGCCGAAATTGGCAATAATGGCACCGCGGGCCGGCCAGCGATACTTGCCGATGCCGGTTGCCTGCGGGGCGGACGATTCCGGATCGACCGACGCGACTTCCGAGACCGACTTGGTAGCGGTCGGCGCCTTGTATTCGCCAGGCTGCGTTGCGGACGGAACAGATGCCGTCTTCATCGGATCGGCGGCGACAGGCGTTACGGCGGCCTGATTAGACTTCTGCGGCAGGGTCAGAACCTGGCCGATCCGGATTGCGCCGGTCGTCAGTCCGTTGACCTTCTTCAGTTCGGCGGTGCTCACCCCGTTCTGCTGGGCGATGCGAGCAATGGAATCACCCGGCTTGACGACATAGGTGCCAGCGCCAGCGCCCGCGGGCGTCTTGCCGGTTGCCGCAAGCGTCGAGGCCTGCTGCTTGTCGCGAGCGCCCGGTACCGTCGGCAGGACCGCGACGTTCTGCTGCTGACCATCCGGCAGGCCGGGCTTGCCACCATCCGGGATACCGCTTGCATCGGCAGCCGCACGTGCCGCATTGCCACCGGCCAGGCTCGGAATAACCACCAGCTGACCGGTCGCCGCATCGGACGAATGCGTCAGGCCGTTAGCCTTCAGGATTTCGCGCTCCGGCACGCCATAGCGACTGGCAAGCGTAGCGATCGTTTCACCCGGGCGCAGGGTGACGCGGGCGGCATTGGCGGTCGACCACTGGCCCTTCGTCGGCGTCGAACCGGTGACACTGGGCTCGGCCAGGTTCTGCGGCGGAGCGCCGAGCGCGACCGTGCCGTTGCCGTTCTTGGCAGGCATCGAGGGGAAGGGCTGCGCTAGAGCCTGAGCGCGTTCGGAATTGTTGCTTGCGGCCGGAGCGCCCATGCCCGACGGGGCGGAGAGCTCGGCCCGTTGGACGGCAGCAGGCGTGCTTGCAGCACGTGCTGCGGCCGGCTGATAGGTGTTCTGCTGATACGTGTTCTGCTGATAGGTGGGAGCCGGCTGCGCCATCGCCTGGCTCTGGCCGTAGCTGCCGCCAATGTTTTCGGCGGGAACCGGTGGCTGCTCACGCAGAGGAGACTGGCCGCGCGGGATCGAAGCGGTGGTCAGATTGTCCGTCGAGAAGACCGAGGTGAAGCGCGAGGCATCCGAACTGCAACCCGCAACGGTGCCTGCCAGGAGAATGGCGCCGCAGATGCGGACGACCGGCAGTCCAGCTTTTGGCGATACACTATTACGCATGACTCGACCCACAAATGACACACATTGATATGGGTTCATTAAAGCGCGTTAGTATTACTGGTCAGTTAACCCCGGGGAATCGACGTGAACTAATTCGACAAGGCGCAGATATGCAGATACCGCAGAAAGCCGGGCTCATTGGCCATTTCGCCGCGACCTAGGGCAGAACCGACTGTGACGAAACTCACAACTGCTGGGCGATCTTCGGCTGCAGCGGCAGGAAAGGAACCTCGAAAAGATCCTCGCGCTCAAAGCGGCTGCCGGTCTTGGTCAGGCGCACCATGATGCACCTCATCTCGTCGACCATCAGCGGCACGAGCAGCATGCCGCCGGATACCAGTTGTTCGGCATAAAAACGCGGCATGGACGGATAGGCGGCGGTCGCGAATATGCGATCGAAGGTCCCCTCGCCCGGCAAGCCATTCGTGCCATCGGCCTGGCGCAGGATGACATTGCGCAGGCCCAGCGTTTCCAGCCGCCGCTGCGCGCCGGCGATGAGGGTCTTGTACCGCTCCAGCGAGATGACGCGTTCGGAAAGCCTTGCAAGCACTGCCGTGATGAAGCCACTGCCGGTGCCGACTTCGAGCACACGATGGCCGGGCTTCACCTGCAACTGGCCAAGCAGCTTGACCGCCAGATCGGCGCCTTCCATGAACTGCCCGCATTCGATCGGGATTGAGCGGCTGGAATAGGCACTCGCGGCATATTCCGGCGGCACGAAAGTCGAACGCGGGGTCTGTTCGACCGCCGTCAGCAGATCGAGATTGGTCACCCCCTCGGCCCGCAGGCGCAGCACGAGGGCTGCGAAACCTTCTCGTTCGAGAAGTGCCGATCTCATCCGAGATCTCCTTGACCCAAGGCTTCCGCCACCAGATCCTGCACCGCATAATCGGTCATATCGAGCTTGAGCGGCGTCACCGACACCTTCTTTGCTCTCAGTGCATGGATGTCGGCGCCGGCGCGGTAGTTGCCCTTGCGGTCGCCGAATCGCAGCCAGTAATAGGGCAGTCCACGACCATCATGGCGTTCCTCGACCGAGAGGCCGAACTCCAGCTTCCCCTGGGCCGTCACCTCGACGCCCTGGGCTTCTTCCGGTTCGCAATGGGGGAAGTTGAGGTTGAGGAAGGTGCCGGGCGGCAGATCCACCGTCATCAGCTTGCGCAACAGGTCCGGCGCCAGCGTCTCGGCCACATGCCACGGGATCGGCGCACCCGCCTCATAACTATAGGCCTGGCTGAGCGCAAAGGAGCGCACGCCATGCACCGTGCCTTCGATCGCGCCTGCGACCGTGCCGGAATAGGTGACGTCATCGGCGAGATTGGCGCCGGCATTGACGCCCGACAGCACCAGATCGGGCTTGCGGTCGAGCACCTTGCGGATCGCCATGATGACGCAATCGGTCGGCGTGCCGCGGAGCGCAAAGCGCTTCTCGCCGAGTTCACGCAGCCGCAAAGGCTCCGAGAGTGTGAGCGAATGGGCAAGACCGCTCTGATCGGTTTCCGGAGCGACTACCCAGACATCGTCGGAGAGACTGCGGGCGATCTTCTCCAGGGCAACAAGGCCCGGCGCATGGATGCCGTCGTCATTGGTCAGCAGGATGCGCATGGCCACTCCGCGTGAGGTCTGAGGTTCAGGCTGCCTTTTCGATCCGCGTCAGGCCGCCCATGTAGGGCAGCAACACGTCCGGCACGGTGATCGAGCCATCTTCGTTCAGATAGTTTTCCATCACCGCGATCAGGCAGCGGCCGACCGCCGTGCCCGAACCGTTCAGCGTGTGCACGAAGGTCGTGCCCTTCTCTTCCTTGTTGCGATAGCGGGCATTCATGCGACGGCCCTGGAAATCGCCGCAGACCGAGCAGGACGAGATTTCGCGATAGGTGTTCTGACCCGGCAGCCAGACCTCGAGGTCGTAAGTCTTGCGCGAGCCGAAGCCCATGTCGCCGGTGCAGAGCGTCATGGTGCGGAAATGCAGGCCGAGACGCTTCAGCACTTCTTCGGCGCAGGCCGTCATCCGCTCATGCTCGGCAATCGAGCTTTCGGCATCGGTGATCGAGACGAGTTCGCATTTCCAGAACTGGTGCTGGCGCAGCATGCCGCGCGTGTCGCGACCGGCAGAACCGGCTTCCGAACGGAAGGACGGGGTCAAGGCCGTGAAGCGCAACGGCAGCTTTTCCTGGTCGAGAATTTCGCCCGCGACGAGATTGGTCAGCGTCACCTCGGCTGTCGGGATCAACCAGCGCCCGTCCGTGGTCTTGAACAGGTCCTCGGCAAACTTCGGCAGCTGCCCGGTGCCATACATGGCATCATCGCGCACCATCAGCGGCGACGACACTTCCGTATAGCCATGCTCCGAGCTGTGCAGGTCGATCATGAACTGGCCGATGGCGCGTTCCAGCCGGGCGAGCGGACCGGTCAGCACGGTAAAGCGGGCGCCCGACAGTTTCGCGGCACGCTCGAAGTCCATGTAGCCCAGACCTTCGCCGATCTCGTAGTGTTCGAGCGGCTTGTGGTTCCAGGTCGGCTTTTCACCAACCACACGAGCAACGACGTTGTCGTGCTCGTCCTTGCCAACCGGCACGTCGTCATGCGGGATGTTGGGGATGCGCGACAGGGCATCATTCAGTTCGGCGGTGAGCTGCCGCTCTTCCTCTTCGGCGGCCGGCAGCGTGTCCTTGAGCGAGGCAACTTCCGCCTTCAGCTTCTCGGCCAGTTCCATATTCTTCTGCGCCATGGCGGCGCCGATCTCCTTGGAGGCCGAATTGCGGCGAGACTGCATGTCCTGCATCGCCTGGGCGACGGCCCGGCGCTTCTGGTCAAGCGCAATCAGGGAGGCCGAAAGCGGGTCCGCGCCACGCTTGGCGAGCGCTGCGTCCAGGGCCTCGGGATTGTCACGGATCCACTTGATATCGAGCATCGTCGTTCCAGGTCTTGTGTTTCGACCGGGATCGGATCTGGCCGGCGGCCACGTCCGGCCCCATGTCGGCATGGGTTGAAGCAGCGCTCGCGGTGGCCGTTCTGGCCGCCTAGTCCGTCGTTGTCGGCAGTGCCTCAGCCATCTCGGCCTTGGCCCGATTGCGCTCGACGAGTCGCGCCGCGTAGATAGCCACCTCGTAGAGAAGGATTGTCGGCAGTGCAAGACCGATCTGGGAGAGCGGATCGGGCGGGGTGAGAACAGCGGCGACGATGAAGGCAACGACAATGAAGTACTTGCGCTTGTCGGCCAGCCACTTGCTTTCGATGATGCCGACACGCACCAGAAGCGTTGTGATCACGGGAAGCTGGAAGACGAGGCCGAAGGAGAAGACCAGCGTCATGATCAGGCTCAGATATTCCGAGACCTTGGGCAGCAGTGAAATCGCCACCTCGCCCTCGCCCGGGCTCTGCTGCATAGCGAGGAAGAACCACATGACCATGGGCGTGAAGAAGAAGTAGACGAGCGAGGCGCCCAGCAGGAAGAGCACCGGCGAGGCAATCAGAAACGGCAGGAAGGCCGCGCGCTCGTTCTTGTAGAGGCCGGGGGCCACGAACTTGTAGATCTGCGAGGCGATCACCGGAAAGGCGATGACCATGGCGCCAAAGGCTGCGACCTTCACCTGGGTGAAAAAGAACTCCTGCGGTGCCGTGTAGATCAGCTCCGCCTTCGTCACGTCGAGACCGGCCCAGACCACCGCCATCTTGTAGGGCACGACCAGCAGGTTGAAGAGCGGCTTGGCAAAATAGAAACAGACGAGGAAGGCGACGAAAAACGCGCCGAGCGCCCAGATCAGCCGGGTGCGCAGCTCGATCAGATGTTCGATCAGCGGCTGCGGCTTGTCGTCGATATCGCCGCTCATGCGCGATCCTCACTCTTCTTCGGGCGCGGCTTGCGCGTGACCGGTGCCGCAGCCTGCGGCTCGGCGACGGGGGCGGCTGGCGACGCCGTCTTGGCAGACGCGGTTTTGGTGGCCGCCGTCTTGGTGGATGGAGCCTTCACGGTTGTCGCCTTCGGCTGGCGGGCCTTGGCTGCCACGGGCACTGGAAGAACCTCGGGGGCCGCAACCACAGCCTTGGACGCGCCGGCCCTCGGCTGCGTCGCTTTCACGGGGGCCGAGACCGGTGCTGCTTCGGTCACGGCCGCCTTCTTCGCTGGCGCCTTGCGGGGCTTGCTCGCAGAGGCGGGCACCGGTGTTACGGACGCGGGCTCCCTTTGCGCTGCCGCTGTCGCTGGCGGAGCAACGGGCGCGAGATCCGGCGGAACCGTGGCTGCTCCTGTCGGCAGATCGGGAAGGATCGAGTTTTCCGTGGGTGCCACACCGGCGGCAGCTGCCGCCATCGACGAGGAGGCGGGCGTCGGATTGTCCATCCGCGTCGCCTTCTGCAGATCGGACTTGATGTCCTGCCCCATCTGGCGAAGCGGGTTCAGCGTTTCGCGGATTGAATTGGTCGGGTTCATCGAGCGCAGGTCGTTGACCGAGTTCTTCAGGTCATCGAGCTCCGCCTCGCGCAGCGCCTCGTCGAACTGCGCTCGAAACTCTCCGGCCGTCTGGCGCAGGCGCTTCGTCATCTTGCCGAAGGCGCGGATCATGGGCGGAAGGTCCTTGGGACCGACCACCACGATCAGGATCACGGCGATCACCAATAGCTCGGTCCAGCCAATATCCAGCATTCCAACGGGCTCCTGATGCCGCGCCGTATCGTCCCCGAGGACGCCTGCGGCCTATCCCATACCAATGAGGGCGGCCCGGAGGGCCACCCTTTCGTCGTTCAACGAATATCGTTTACTTGGTTTCGTCGAGCTTGTGGTCGACGGTCTTGGCCGAAGTCGAGGTCGAGGCAACATCATTGTCATCCTCGTCGCTCATGCCCTTCTTGAAGCTCTTGATGCCCTTGGCGACGTCACCCATCAGTTCGGGGATCTTGCCACGACCGAAGAGAAGCAGGACGATCGCCAGGACGATGATCCAGTGCCAAATGCTAAACGAACCCATGCCTGCCACTCCTTAGATTTTCGTTTCCCCGATGTAGGGGGTTTCCGTTGTCTTTTCAAACACCAAAATATCCTTGGGCTCAACCGCAATCGTTACATCACGGGCGCCCGGCGACAAGATGTCCGCCTTGATCCGTGCACGGACAGGTGTCTCCGTGCCGGGAACGGCAAGATCGAGAAGTTCTACCACGCCGAGGAAGCGCCGCGCGACGATGCGGGCGGGGATCGGACCGCCGGTCTCGCGGACGGACAGGCCCGACAGACGTACGGCCACGGAGACCTCGCAGCCATCGCGCATCCCGGCCGCTTCCGCCCTTCCGAGCGGGGTTTCGACCGCGCCGCCGGACACCCGACCGGCGAACTCGTTGATCTCGGAGAAGAAGGCGGCGGCGAAGATATCGCGCGGCCGGCGATAGAGATCGTCCGAACTGCCGACCTGAACGAGGCGCCCGTCCTTCAGAAGCGCAATGCGGTCCGCCATGCGCATGGCCTCTTCCGCATCATGGGTGACAACCACAGCGGTCGCGCGGGTCTCACGCAAAATTGCAAGCGTGTCAGCCCTGACCGTATCCTTCAGCCGCGAATCAAGGCCGGAGAACGGCTCGTCCATCAGGAGTACGCTCGGCCGGGGAGCCAGTGCCCGGGCAAGCGCCACGCGCTGCTGCTCGCCGCCGGACAGCGCGTGCGGATACTTGTCAGCATAATGCGACAGCCCTACCCGCTCCAGCGCAACTCCAGCCTCGGCGATCGCTTCCTTGGCCGGCAGTGCAGTCAGGCCAAAGCGGACATTGTCGAGCACGCTCATATGGGGAAAGAGGGCGAAATCCTGAAACATCAGACCAATGCCACGCTTCTCCGGCGGCAGGAACCCTGCGGGACCAGCCACTTCCCGGTCGTTGATCACGACACGGCCGCTGGTCTGCGCCTCGATGCCGGCGGCAATGCGCAAGAGGGTCGTCTTTCCCGAGCCGGAGGGGCCGAGCAGGCAGAGCACCTCGCCCGGTTCTGCCGTCAGCGACAGGCCGCGAATTGTTTCCTTGCCGTGATAGCGGTGGCGGATATCCTCGAAGGTGAGACGGGCGGCGAATGTCACGCCCGCCGTCCGCTGACCGTTTCCGTGCCTGGTCTTCGCTGGGTTCATTCCATCGTCCGAGCGGCCGCTTTGCCCTCACCGCGCCGGTCATGCCGGACTTCGAGGGTCCGGAAGGGGCCGGTTACCAGTTAAAAGCTGACCCTATTCCTCTGCTTCACCGCCCGGAGTCAAGAGGCCGAGTTCCTCCAGATCGAGCTGGGTGATCGGGTCCTCCTCCTCTGTCAGGTCATCGGAGCCGAGTGGCATCGGAATATTGAAGTTGGCGGGGATCCGGCCGGAGAGCAGCCCTGCCCCCTTCAACTCTTCCAGGCCCGGTAGATCGCGCAGTTCCTCAAGCCCGAAATGGTCGAGGAAATCCCGGGTCGTGCCGAGCGTCACGGGGCGCCCGGGTGAGCGGCGGCGACCGCGAAAACGCACCCAGCCGGCTTCCATCAACACGTCGAGCGTACCCTTCGATGTCTGGACGCCTCTGATATCCTCGATTTCGGCACGCGTGACCGGCTGGTGATAGGCGATGATCGCCAGCACCTCGAGGGCGGCGCGCGACAGCTTCCTGACCTCTGTCTCGTCCTTGCGAATGGCGAAGGACAGGTCGGCTGCCGTGCGAAAGGCCCAGTGATCATCGACCTGGACGAGGTTCACGCCACGGCCGGCATAGTCATCCTTCAGTTTGTGCAGAATGGCGCGGGCATCGATACCGCGCGGCAGGCGTTCCTCGATGAAACCGGTTGAGACCGGCTGGGCCGAGGCAAAAACCAAAGCTTCGGCGATCCTGAGCGCCTCTCCTTCCAGCCGGGCAAGGACCGCCTCGTCGACGATCGGCTCGTCGTCTTCATTGATCCCGTCATCCATGGGGGCTGCATCAATCTCGCTCATGGCCTTTACTCAACCGCATGGAGCGCTTCGGCCTTCGGGCCGCCGCGCATATAGATCGGCTGGAAGGCGCCCTCCTGACGGATCTCGAGCCGGCCTTCACGAACAAGCTCCAGAGAGGCTGCAAAGGCGCTGGCAATGGCGGTGACCCGGTCTTCGGGCGACGCCAGGAAGCGAATCAGGAACTGGTCGAGTGCGGTCCAGTCGGCGATCTCGCCGATCATTCTGGTCAGGATGCCGCGAGCATCGGCGAGCGACCAGACGCGGCGGCGCTCGATCGTGACCTGGGTGACCGCCTGGCGCTGGCGAAGCGATGCATAGGCCGAGAGCAGGTCGTAAAGGCTTGCCTCGAAGGCGCTGTCGGCGCGGGCCGGCACGTGTTCGGGTGCGCCACGAGCGAAAACGTCGCGGCCGAGCCGGTTGCGGTTTATCAGACGCGAGGCCGCGTCGCGCATGGCCTCCAGACGCTTCAGGCGGAAAGCAAGCGTTGCTGCCATTTCCTCGCCGGAGGGACCATCGTCCTTCGCCTGTTGCGGGATCAGAAGCCGGGATTTCAGATAGGCCAGCCAGGCGGCCATCACCAGATAGTCGGCGGCGAGTTCCAGCCGGATGCGCCGGGCGCTTTCGACGAATTCCAGATATTGCTCCGCCAGCGCCAGAACGGAAATCCGAGCCAGATCGACCTTCTGATTGCGCGCAAGGAACAGCAACAGATCGAGCGGGCCTTCGAAACCGGCGACATCGATCAGAAGCGCGGGGTCACTCGCGGCCCTTTCCTCGGCATTGTCCTGCCAGAGGCTGTCCATCGGCGTCGGCGCCGGCGTCTCGGCATTCGAAGGCCGGTTGATCACCGTTGGATGGACGGGGCCGCGCACCATCAGGCGACCGCCATCAAGCTCTGGAACTCGTCGCGCAGCGCCTGCTCGTCGGCATGGTCGGGTGCGGCAAAAGCGGCTTCCACGGCGTCGGCACGGCTCCGGGCCTTGCCCGACAGTTCCGAAACGGCAGCCGCCACCGCCTGCATCTCGTCCATATGGCCGTGGCAATGCAGGACAATGTCGAGCGCCGCTGCTATGCGGACGGCCCGCTCGCCGATCGTGCCCTGCAATGCGTTCATTGAAATATCGTCCGACATCAGGAGCCCTTCGAAGCCGATGGCCTTGCGGATGATTTCCTCAGTCACGATGCGTGACGTCGAGGCCGGATGATCCGGGTCGATATCCGTATACACGACATGGCAGCTCATGCCCATGAGTTCATTGGCAAGCGCCTTGAACGGAACGAAGTCATGCGTCTCCAGTTCGGCGCGCGGCACCGGGACAACGGGCAGCTCGTGATGGCTGTCAGCCATGCCGCGACCATGGCCTGGAATATGCTTCATGACGGGCAGTACACCGCCTGCCTTCAAGCCATCGGCTGCCGCCTGCCCCATCCGGGCTACAACATGCGGATCGTTGGAATAGGCGCGATTGCCGATCACATTGCTGGCGCCTGCAATCGGCACGTCAAGCACCGGCAGACAGTCGACATTGATGCCGAGGCGATAGAGATCGAAGGCATGCAGGCGCGACATCAGCCAGGCAGCGCGAAGGCCCTTCTCGGCATCGACGTCATAGAGCGCACCAAGTTCGGCGCCCGAGGGATAACGTGGTGCGATCGGCTCGCGAATGCGCTGGACGCGTCCGCCTTCCTGATCGATCAGCACCGGCACCTGCGCACTTCCTCCAACCGTGTCGCGCATTTCCGCAACCAGATCCTTCACCTGTTCGGCCTCGCCGATATTGCGGCCGAAGAGGATGAACCCCCAAGGCCGCTCGTCGCGATAGAAGGCCTTCTCGTCCGCCGTCAGGCGCTGGCCGAGGCAACCGAGGATCATGGCTTTGGATGGGGAACGGGTCTGGGTCATGGGCGAATCATACCGGGGGTGAGAGGAAAGCCGAAGGTGTCGGCGGATGACGGAGGGGGGTCATGCACAAGAAAAAAGGCGGAACACCGGGTTCCGCCTCGTTTTTCTTCAAAGAATGGGTTTCCGCTTACTTGGAGACCAAGCAAGTGCCGCCAGCCGAGCGATACTGTTCGCAGAGCGCAACGGCGGCATCCTTGGTGCCGGCGACGATCCGAACACGGTAATAGATGCCCTTGCCGGGGATGTCGGCCTGACGGATTTCGTAGGGTTTGCCGCCCAGCAGGCCACCGAACTTGGATGACAGGCTGCGATAGCTGCGCTGCGCTTCGGCTTCCGACGGCAGCGATGCGATCTGGATGCCGTAGCTTCCAGCCGGTGCTGCAGCGGGTGCTGCGGCCGGGCTTGCGGCTGCCGTTTGCGTCGGGGCGGCTACCTCAGCCGAAGCAGGCTTGGCCGGACGCAGATTGCCCTGATCGGTCACGGTGCCGACCACATTGACCGGCTGTTCAGCGGGCCGTGTCTTCGGGATCGGCGCAAAGACAGCTGCCGGTGCCGAATTGTCTTCGACCGCTGATGCGGCTGCGATCTCTGCCACCGATTGCGGCGCGGGCTCGGTCGCACCGGGTGCCGGTGTCGTGGTGGCCGCAGCCGTTGGTGCCGGAGGTGTAGCCGGTGCCGAAGCCGCTGGGGTCGCCGCAGCCGTCTCGATCGGCGCGTTCGGGTTGACGACGCGGGTCTCGACCGTCTTCACCGCATCACCAGTTGCCGACGGCACGCTGGGTGCTGCGAGCACAGCCGGGCTTGCTGCCGGGGCCGTCGCGGCAGTGGTCGCGGCTGGCGCCGGCTCGGCCGGTCCGTCCTGCGCCACGAGGGTGCCATCAGGACGAACGATCATGGTGCGCACCTTGCGCGGCGTGATCGTTGCCGGGTCTTCTTCCGCTGCCGCGGTTTCCTGTGGCTGGTTGTCCGGCAGGAGGCGCGGATCTTCGGTTTCGCCGACCGGCGTTGCCGCAGCGTCATTTTCACCTTCGAGGGGCATGGTCTCCGGAATGAGCGTCCGCTGCACCACGTCGACCGGCTCCTCTTCCGAGGAAATCAGGCTCGGCTGCTTCGGATCATCGACACCGTTGCCGGCAACGCGATCATAAACCGCCTTGTCCTGGTTGGGGACCGACTTGCCGCCCGGATCTTCGGGCACAATCTTCACCGGCGTCTTGTCCGCTGCGATGATCTGCGGCTCGCCACCGGTCAGGCTGCCGACTGTGCCATTGCCGAGCCAGGCATAGAGGCCACCGGCACCTGCGAGAAGCAGGAGGACGGCCGTGCCGGTCATCAGATAGGGCTTGATGCGGCGGAAGCGGAAACCCTGGGCCTCGCCGGCAATCTTGATGTGGCCACGGCTTTCCGGATCGGCGGTACGGGCCGAGGTCAGCGAGCTGCGCAGATCCTCTTCCAGCGCCTTCTCGAAAGCATCGAAATCATCGAGCGGCGCAGCGGGTGCACGAGCGACCACCGGTTCGGCAGCGACGCGGCTGGCGCCGAGGGTCCGCACTTGCGGCTGCGGCGGTTGCGCCGGTTCCTCGAAGAGCGTTGCAAGTTCCGCATCGATGTCGATGTCATAATCGGATTGAACGGGTGCTGCCGGGCGGCTTTCGGTGACCGGCACCTCGGGCACGTCGAGCGCACTGACACTTTCGAGATGGTCTTCCTGCTCCGAGATCTCAGACGGATCGAAGCCGAAACCGTCATCGACGGAATAGGCCGGCGGCACATAGGCCTCTGCCTGCGGCGCAATGGCCTGGGGCCGCGGCGCGATCGGCTGCGAACGTACAGGCGCTGCCGGCTGGCTCGCGACAGGGGCATAGCTGCGCGGTTCAGCCGCGAAGCGGACATTCGGCTCGATACGAGGCTCAACTGCGACCGGAGCGACAGGCTCGGACCGCACCGGCTGGGACAGCCATGCGTCGACAGCCGGAGTAGAAACAGCCGCCACATTGATCGCCGGATAGGGCGATGCAGACGGCGCCACGGCGGAAGCGTTGGGAGCTTCGACTGCTACTGCCGGTACCATCGGCGCTGCCGGCTCGACGTCCGACAGGTCGAGGGCAAGATCTAGCTCGTCGAGCTTCAAATCAAAATCATGATCGGCGAAGGGATCGAAGTCCTCATCCTTGGCCTGTACCGTGGGCGCCTTTGCTGCAACCACCGGTGCGGCGGGCGCCGTCACGGGCTCCGGCGTGACATCCAATTCGTCATCCAACGAGAAGTCGGCAGAAAAATCGAAGGCAAAATCCGGCTCTGCGCGGGCAGAAACCTCAGGCGCCGGCTCGGCCTTTGGCTCCAGACGCGAATGCGGCGCGACGCGCTCGGCCTCTGCCGGGAAATCGTCCAGCTCCGGCACGACGATCGGCGGTGCATTGACCTGCGGCTGCCCAAAGGAGAAGGCGCCCGTCGCCCATTCAAAGACTGGCTCCTGGGTGGCTGCCGGAGAATAAGCCGGCTCCACAGCAAGGGGAGCAGACGCAGCGCCGCCGGCAACCGACACGGATTGCGCGGGCGCCGGCATGATCGGTTCGGCCGCTTCGGCGCGGGGCGCGAGTTCCGGTTCGGCACGGCGAGCTGGCTGGACCTGAGCGGAGAAATTGGCGAGCGGAAGCCGCAGGCGCGGCGGCTCGGGCTGAACCACCGGCGCCGGACGGATATCGGCATCGGCCACGGCCAGTTCGAGTTCATCAGCAAGATCGTAGGAAATACGGGCCTCATAGGAAGGCACCGGCTCCGGCGCAGATATCACCGGCTCCTCATACTGCTCGACCTCGAATGCCGAGATCTGCGGGACATAGGTCTCCGCTTCCGGCTCGTCAGCAGGTGTCGCCGCCGGCGCATAGGACGGCATCTCCAGGTGATAGGCAGTCGCCGCCGGCTCGAAACTCGGCTCCTCGCGGAAAGCGGCCGGCGCCGGGGCATCGTTCATCGGCGCCCGCACCACAACCGGCTCGGGCGCGCGCATGTCCGGCGCCGCATGCACGGGCTGCTCATAGCCTTCGAATTCGCGCATCAGCTCGTCTTCGAGATTGAACTCTGCGGACGACATGTCAGGTGCTGGCGGCAGCGACATGACAGGTTCGCGTTTCAGCGGCTGGTCGAACCCGACAATGCGGGCGAGCTCCGCCAACGGATCGTCATCCGCGAAGCCATCGCCCTGCGACCTGATGCTGTTTGCAGCGTGCTGCTGTGCCATACCCTGTTTTCCACTCACTTACGCGACCATACGCCTGCCAGCGCAATGTGGGGAAACGGTGACACGCCTATCGCATTTCATCCGGTGCTTCGGTGCCAGTAATGGCCAGTCCCGACTTCAACACGGAGGCGACAGCATGCACCAGCCCAAGCCTGGCGATGGTTAATTCTCTATGTTTATCGTTAACAAAGCGTAATTCGGGCGAATCCTTGCCCTTGTTCCAGTGCGCATGCAGCGAGCTTGCCAGATCATGCAGGTAAAATGCAAGTCGATGCGGCTCCTGCGACTGGGCAGACGCTTCGATCATTCTGGGATATTCGGCGAGCTTTGCCACCAGCTGCAGCTCCGTCGGGTCCTGAATATGACCCATAACGGCACTGGCGAGATCGATATTGGTTAGATCGAGATCCGGATATACTTCATGCGCCTGACGCAGGATCGACATGCAGCGCGCATGGGCATACTGCACGTAGAAGACCGGATTGTCCTTGGACTGCTCCGTTACCTTGGCGAAATCGAAGTCAAGCGGCTCTGAGCTCTTGCGATAGAGCATCATGAAGCGGACCGAATCACGACCCACTTCTTCCACCACTTCGCGCAGCGTGACGAAATCGCCCGAACGCTTCGACATCTTCACAGGCTCGCCGTCGCGGTAGAGCTTGACAAGCTGGCAGAGCAGCACGGTCAGTTTCGACTTGCCTTCCGACACGGCGCGGTTAACCGCTTCGAGGCGCTTCACATAGCCACCATGGTCGGCGCCGAGCACATAGATCATCTCGGTATAGCCGCGATCGAACTTGTCCTTAAAATAGGCGACGTCGGCGGCGAAATAGGTATAGGAGCCGTCCGACTTCATCAGCGGCCGGTCGATATCGTCACCGACCTCAGTGGAGCGGAACAGCGTCTGCTCGCGATCCTCCCAGTCTTCCGGCAACTGCCCCTTTGGCGGCGGTAGCGTACCGCGATAAACGTGGCCCTTGAAGGTCAGGTCGTTGATCGCCGTGCGGATCTTCGCGGCATTGTTCGCATGCAGCGTGCGCTCGGAGAAGAAGATGTCGTGATGGACGCCAAGGGTCGCCAGATCGTCGCGGATCATCGCCATCATTGCGGCGATTGCCTTTTCCTTGACGGTGGCCAGCATCTCGTCTTCGGGCATGGTCAGAAGCTTCGTGCCGTAGTCGGCCGCGAGGTCCTTCCCAACAGGCACCAGATAATCTCCGGGATAGAGCCCGGCGGGAATCTCGCCGATATCCTCGCCCAGCGCTTCCCGGTAGCGCAGGAAGGCAGAGCGGGCGAGCACGTCGATCTGGGCGCCGGCGTCGTTGATGTAATATTCCTTGCTCACTTCGTATCCGGCAAAACCTAGAAGGTTCGCCAGTGCATCACCGACCACGGCGCCGCGGCAATGGCCGACATGCATCGGGCCGGTCGGATTGGCCGAGACGTATTCGACATTGACCTTGTGGCCGGCACCAACAGACGAGCGACCGAAATCGGTCCCCTGCCTGATCATGGTGGCGAGCAGCTGCTGCCAATAGGCAACCGAGAGGCGGATGTTGATGAAGCCAGGACCGGCGACGCCGACTTCGGCCACGTCCTTGTCCTGCTTCAGCTTCTCGCCGATGATTTCGGCAAGCGCGCGCGGGTTCATGCCCATGCCCTTGGCCAGCACCATGGCGGCATTTGTCGCGGCATCGCCATGGCTCGGATCGCGCGGCGGTTCGACCACGATGCGGCTGAAATCGAGGCTGTCGCGCTTTTCGCGCACGGCCTCGATCTCTTCCAGAGCGGCTTTGATCCGGGTTTCGAAATCGGCGAAGAGGTTCATGGCATATCCCTGCACACGGGCGTGTTTCAGCCTGCGCTCGTTCAGAATTTGTCGGCTGACTAGCGCAATTCGGGAGTCCGGTCAAACAGCTCCCGGTGGGTGCGCACCGCATAGGTGTCGGTCATGCCGGCCAGATAGTCGGCAACATGGCGAGCCTTTTGGCCGTCATTCAGGCCGGAGATATGGTTGACCCAGAAGTGGCTCTTCATCAGCGTCGGGTCGTTCATATAGGCCTTGAACAGATCGGTCAGGATCTCGGCGGCGGCAGCCCGGATGCGCATGATATCAGGGTGGCGATAGATGCGGCTGAACAGCAGCTTCTTGATCGCCTTGTCCGTCTGCGCCATCTCGTCGGAAAAGGTGGCAATCGTCATCGATGCAGCCCGGACATCTTCCACGCTCTGCGGCTCGACGATCTTCAGCCGATCCTGTGCCACGCCAATCACATCTTCAACCATGCGGGTGATCTGCCGGCGCATAATCTCGTGGGTGAAGCGATCCGCATCGAGATGCGGATACCGATCACGCACCTCCTTCATCAGGCCGGCGAGGAACGGCACGTCTTCCAGCATGTCAAAATCGAGATAGCCGGATCGCAGCCCGTCATCGATGTCGTGCGTGTTATAGGCGATATCATCGGCAATGGCCGCGACCTGGGCCTCCAGTCCGGCAAAGCTTGCGAGTTCCAGGTCGTGAATTTCGCAATAATCGAGGATGGGCTGCGGGACCGGCCCGCGCGTCCCCTGCCCGTCCTTGGTCAACAGCGGACCATTGTGCTTGACCAGACCTTCGAGCGCCTCCCATGTCAGGTTCAGGCCGTCGAAATCCGCGTAACGCCGTTCCAGCTTGGTGACGATGCGCAGCGACTGGGCATTGTGGTCGAACCCACCGAAGGGGGCGAGCACCTCCTGCAGCGCATCTTCGCCGGTATGACCGAAAGGCGTGTGGCCGAAGTCGTGGACGAGTGCCACGCCTTCCGCCAGATCCTCGTCGAGCTTCAGCGCACGAGCAAGCGCGCGGCCGATCTGTGCGACTTCGATCGTGTGGGTGAGACGGGTACGATAGTGATCGCCATCCGGCCCGATGAAGACCTGGGTCTTGTGCTTGAGCCGCCGAAAGGCGGTCGTATGAACGATGCGGTCACGGTCGCGCTGGAAATCGGACCGGGTCAGGCTTGCGCCTTCGGCAAAGAGGCGGCCGCGGCTCTTCCACGGGCTGGTCGCGTAGATCGCCCTCTCGCCGGTGCCAAAACCCAGTGCTGCTTGATCGATCGTCATGCGCGTGCCGCTTGCTCCCCATTGACGCAACTCTTGTGCCTTCATACCTATAGCGGACAAAGCCGCAAGGCGATGCGGGTCGCGAACGCCTTTCGACCCGCCCGTCTCAGTAAAAATCGCGCATTTGCGCGACACTGCGGTGATTTGCGCCGAACTTTCCCGTTTTCACCGGGCCTTGAACCCGGCAGGAGGCCGAATGAGCACCGAAACCGTCACCCTTTCCGAAGCGGCTGCGAAGCGAATCGCAGCCATCGTCGCCGCCGATACCGACAAGCAGGCGCTGCGCGTCTCCGTCGAAGGCGGCGGCTGTTCCGGCTTTTCCTACAAGTTCGACCTCGACAAGCAGCCGGCGAGCGACGACATCGTCATCACCCGCGATGGCGCGACTGTCCTCATCGACCCGATGTCGCTCATCTACATGGCCGGCTCCGAAATCGATTTCGTCGACAACCTGCTCGGCCAGTCCTTCCAGATCAAAAACCCCAATGCGGTGGCGAGCTGCGGCTGCGGCACTAGCTTCTCCGTGTGAGTGATGATGAAAATAGCCACCTGGAACATCAACGGCGTCAAGGCGCGCATCGAGAACCTGTGCCAGTGGCTGAAGGACAGTGGGCCCGACATCGTCTGCCTGCAGGAAATCAAGTCGGTCGACGAGGGGTTCCCGCGCCTCGAGATCGAAGCGCTCGGCTATCACATTGAGACGCATGGCCAGAAAGGCTTCAACGGGGTTGCCCTGCTCTCCAAGATCAAGCCGGACGAAGTCAACCGCGGCCTTCCCGGCGACGACACGGACGAACAGGCCCGCTTCATCGAGGGTGTGTTCAGCGTCGAAGGCGGTGTCCTACGCGTCTGCTCGCTCTATCTGCCCAACGGCAATCCGTCTGCCGATCCGGTCAAATATCCTTACAAGCTCGCCTGGATGGCACGCCTCGAAGCCTTTGCGCGCGAGCGCATGGCGCTTGAAGAACCGCTGATCCTTGCCGGCGACTACAACGTCATCCCCGAACCGCATGATGCGAAGGATGCAAGCCAGTGGGTGACCGACGCGCTGTTCCTGCCGCAGACGCGATCTGCCTTCCGCCGGCTGGAAAATCTCGGTTTCATCGACGCGGTGCGCGCCACCACCGACGAAACGCCGCTCTTTTCCTTCTGGGACTATCAGGCCGGCGCCTGGCAGAAGAACAATGGCATCCGCATCGATCACCTGATGTTGTCGCCGGAAGCCTCCGACCGGCTGCGCTCGACAGATATCGAGAAGCAGGTCCGGGCCTGGGAGAAGCCGTCGGACCATGTGCCCGTGGTCGGCTATTTCAACTTCTGACGTCTCGGCCGGCCAGGGCTGACCTGGAAATGCAAAAGGACGCCGCGATGGCGTCCTTTTTCTTGTTAGGTTCTGATTGGAACAGTCCATGAGCCGGTTTCTGCCCGGCTGCCGCACTCAATCACCCTGTTCGTAAACCTTCGGCGCCAGTACCACGGCGACGCGGCGGTCTTCTTCGGAAGCAAGGGAGAAGGCCCGTTCCTGCAGGTCCTGCATCCAGGGACAGTCCTTGGGGCTGCACCGCTCCAGCGCCGCGGTTAGGAATGCGAGACCGCGCACGGTCTGACCTTCTTCGAAAAGCACGTTGCCGAAGACCGACATGGCACCGGCATGGCCGCTCTTGCGGGCCAGGTTCAGCCACTTCTTGGCCTGCTGGACGTTGACGCTTCCGCCCTCGCCCGCCAGGATCATGCGGGCCAGCTGGAACTGCGCCTCCGGCACGCCGAAGGTGGAGGCGACCTGGAAGTAGATCTGGCGCGCCTGAGCGAGATCGGCCTTCACCGGCGTTTCCGGAATGCCCTGGCGATAATAGCGGGCAAGCGACAGTAGCGCGTTGACGAAAAAGCCGGTGTCTTCCGATCCCGGTTCGATGCCCTGGTTGGCGATCTCGGCATAGATCTTGAAGGCTTCGAAGTCGTTCTCGACGACGCCGTCACCGGCGGCATACATGTTGGCCAGTGCCCAGCGCGAGCCAGTATGGCCCTTTTCCGCCGCATAGCGATAGGCTTCCACAGCCTCCTGCTTCTGGCCCTTCTTGTAGGCGTTGAAGCCGAACTTGAAGAGATCGAAGGGGCCAGATTCCTTGCTGACGCCGGCATTGATATCGAAGGCACGCGCGGAAGGGCTAAACGACAGCAACATCGCGGTTGCTGTCAGAAGTAGAGCCGAAGACTTCCAGTCCCTGATGCGCATGGGTGCGTCGTTCTTCCAAGACATGACTGACATCAGAGCACCCGCCCCGCCGCCATGGCCAGACCAAATGCGTCCGATGTGAAGATAACATTCAATCCGTGAACGGACGGTTCATGACCGTGCCCATCACCCCGGCGACCAAAGCGCCGTCGTTGCTTTCCGTTTTGCATGCCAGAGAGAGTAGAACCGATTTCCGGCAAGACTGGGACGCTCAATATTTTCCGCGTCCGCTCGTCTTCCAGAACCACCGACCGCTCCCCGAAAGCGACCGAAACCATTTGTATTCGAACCCTATTTTCGCCCCTGAGGCTCATTCTCAACTCGCACACTACCCGAAGGTCACCCGCCTGAAACAGCGCCCCGCCATCTCTGTAGACGAGAGGTGCTCTCCGTTTGTGGCGGGAAGTGGACAAATTGGGCGCAACCAAGCCTACCCTTCAAGGATAGAGTCTCTGTTGCAGAATCATCACATTCCGGAAAGCTGAAACACGGCATGGGGCAGTTAAACGAAAGAAGCCCGGAAAAACCGGGCTTCCATCAGACTTGTGGCGATCGAAGATCAGAAGGAGATCTTGTAGGAGGCGCTGACGGCATAGGCCCAATCGCCGCCAACGGTGGCATTGAAGTCGGCGCCATCGGACGTCGACTGCTCACCCTCGGTCAGGTAGATAGCTGCGGCACCGAGACGGACCACGCCGGGGCCGGCCTTGATCTGTGTACCGGCGCCAATCGTCCAAGTATCAGTCATGATGTCGGCACCAGTGCCGACGCCGCGGTCCCAGGTCACTGTAACAGCGCCAGATACTGTGTCCGTAAAGGTGTGACCAATGCCGCCCATGATCGTCCAGCCATCACGCCAGAAGAAGTTCTTCTCCGAGTCACCAAGGACGTCGATGGTATAGTTCAGGGTCTGCAAGACACTCCAATCAGTCCATTTGACGGAACCGAAGGCGAGCCAACCCGGAGCGATACCGCTCTGGAGGCTGAGCTCAAGAGACTGAGGCAGAGAGCCGCTACCAACAGACGCGAACTCTGTTCCAACGGGGAACGGGCCAATCGCGACCGCAGATGTAAATTCACCAGAGGCGTCATGGTCGATCTGCGACCGATACATCAGCTCTGCACGGAGAGCATATTCCTTGATCTCGTAAGCTGCGCCGAGACGGTAACCCATGGCACTGTCGTCTTCGAGGTGCAGGGTGCCCAGCGTCTTGGTTTCTGTGTAATCAAAGCTCTGGGTGAACACACCACCAAGAATGTACACGTCGCCCGGACCCGCATCGAAATTCACCGCGCAGGTCCCACCGAATTCGTCAGTCGTAAACTTCGAAGATTCTACGGCGTTTGTCGTTCTGGCCGCGGCAATGTCGGCTAGAATATCTGCAAGCTGCGCATCAGCACCGTATTCCGACTTCGCACCGAACGGCTGCGTGTAGGTCAGAGCGCAAGAAAAATTGTCCGAGGCGCGGAACTTGGCGGCGAAACTGGGAACGCTATAGTTCTGAGTGAAATCCGCATCATCGGTCGAGGCGCCACTGATCGTCTCATATCCGCGCTGCGGCATAACGAAAGTGTAGCCGCCACGGGCAGCCACTTCGCCATCCTCATAAAGGATGTCCGTATCCGCTTCCCCGCGCGAAAAGCCACCTGCATGCGCTCCTCCCACAAAGGCACAAGCAGCGATCAGTCCGAGGGCGGTTGTCTTTTTTAGGTTGTTCGCCATGTCTCTCCCCAATTCAGGCAAAACTGTGATTTGCCATAGTAGACATGTCAGCCCGAATGACAATCGGGTGACGAATGTCACACACGGCTTCCGATGCCGAAATTTTTACGTAATATTTTTGACGAGCACGTCAAAATGCCGCAGCTGTGGATGATTTTTGCTCAGCTTGGCTAAGTTTTAGTCAGGAACGGAATTATCTTCCATCCGCGACCCGCCCTGTTGCGGAGCCGCCACATCGGCAGGCTTCGTCTGAGAAACGCTTGATGGCAGCGTGACGGCACTGTTTCTGTAAAAAAGCTAGCATCTGTATCTACTTATCGTCCGGAATCGATATCCGCCTGGCGCCTTCCCGCTGCCGGCCGCAGCCTCCCCAAAAAGGAGG
Source organism: Rhizobium sp. Root274 (assembly GCF_001429245.1). GTDB lineage: Bacteria > Pseudomonadota > Alphaproteobacteria > Rhizobiales > Rhizobiaceae > Allorhizobium. Next base: position 94,049 of record NZ_LMJE01000009.1, on the reverse strand, counting down.
GTCGGGCGTTGCTGCCCGACCCTTGGAATATCATTCCCGTGAGACTGAAGCTCAGACCGCTTCCAGAACCCGCTTCAGCGCCGTTTCCAGGCTTGCCTTCTGCACTTCCAGTTCCTGGTAACGCTCGCGTTCGGCAGCGACGACCTCCGGATTGGCATTGGCAACGAATTTCTCGTTGTTCAACTTTCCGGCGATCCGGGCCATCTCCTGGTCGACCTTAGCGATCGCCTTTTCGATGCGCGCCTTTTCGGCGTTCAGATCGATCAGGGCGCCGAGCGGCAGGCAGGCCGTCGCTTCGCCGACCACGATCTGGGCGGCGCCCTTCGGTGCGACATCGGCCACGCTGATCGTCTCGACGCGGGCCAGTCGCTTGATCGAGGCTTCGTGACGAGCCAACCGTTCCTGGGTGACGCCATTGGCGCCAACCATGACCAGCGGGGCCACGGCACCCGGGGGCACGTTCATTTCAGAGCGAGCCGAGCGGATGCCGGTCACAAGATCGATCAACCAGTTGATGTCGGCCGCCGAATTGTCGTCGGAGAATCCTGGCGCCGGCCAGTCTGCGTGGCAGAGCAGTTGGTCGCGGCTCGTACCTTCCGACGCCGTATGCGCCCACAGCTCTTCGGTGATGAAGGGCATGAAGGGATGCAGCAGCTTGTAGGTCTCTTCCAGCACATAGGCCGCACAAGCCTGCGCCTCCCTCTTCGCCATCTCGTCCTCGCCCATGAAGACGGGCTTCAGGAGCTCGAGATACCAGTCGCAGAACTGGTTCCAGACGAAGCGGTAGAGCGTGCCGGCCGCATCGTTGAAGCGGTAGCTCTCGATCGCCTCTGTCACGTCGCGCTCGGTCCGGGCGAGCTCCGTCAGTATCCAGCGGTTGATGGCAAGCGATGTCGTTTCCGGCAAGAAGCTCGGGTCGGCCTTCACGCCGTTCATCTCGGCAAACCGCGTCGCGTTCCACAGCTTGGTGCCGAAGTTGCGGTAGCCCGCGATGCGGGCCGGGTCGAGCTTCACGTCCCGGCCCTGGGCCGCCATGATCGCGAGCGTGAAGCGCAGGGCGTCCGCACCATATTCGTCGATCAGGTCCAGCGGGTCGATGACATTGCCCTTCGACTTCGACATCTTCTGGCCGTTCTTGTCGCGAACCAGCGCGTGAACGTAGACCGTGTGGAACGGCTCGACGGGTGTGCCCTCCTCATCCTTCATGAAGTGCAGGCCCATCATCATCATCCGGGCGACCCAGAAGAAGATGATGTCGAAGCCGGTGACGAGCACGTCGGTCTGGTAGTACTTCGCCAGTTCCGGCGTATTGTCCGGCCAGCCAAGCGTCGAGAAGGGCCAGAGCGCCGACGAGAACCATGTGTCGAGCACGTCCTCGTCGCGGGTCAGGATCTCGCCGGGCTGAAAATTCTCAAGCTTTTCCTCGACCCAGGCCTTCCACGGACCTTCATGGGCGATGTAATGCTGGATCGCCGAATGCAGCGCTTCCTCTTCAGTCTTTTCGACGAAAACCTGGCCGTCAGGGCCATACCAGGCCGGAATCTGATGGCCCCACCAGAGCTGGCGCGAAATGCACCAGGGCTCAATGTTTTCCATCCATTCGAAATAGGTCTTTTCCCAGTTCTTCGGCACAAAGTTGGTGCGGCCCTCGCGAACGGAAGCGATCGCCGGTTCGGCCAGCGTCTTGGCGTCCGCAAACCACTGGTCCGTCAGCATCGGCTCGATGACGACGCCGGAGCGGTCGCCGAAGGGCTGCATGATCTTCTTCGATTCGACGTAAGGCACGTCATTGCCTTCCGCGTCTTTCGTGGTGACCGCCAGACCTTCCGCATTGATCGCGTCGACGATCCGCTTGCGGGCTTCATAGCGGTCGAGGCCGCGATACTCTTCCGGCACCAGATTGATGTCGTCGACCTCCGCCTCGTTCGGCAGATGGCCGGACTTGGCGATCTCATGGGCCCGCGCGGCATAGACGGCATAATCCTCGCCGTCGTCACGCATTTTCGCCTGGGTATCCATCAGGCGGTAAAGCGGGATCTTGTTGCGGCGGGCTACCTGATAGTCGTTGAAATCGTGGGCGCCGGTGATCTTGACCGCGCCAGAGCCGAATTTCGGATCCGGATATTCGTCGGTGATGATCGGGATCAGACGGCGATGCTCCTTCGGCCCGACCGGAATCTCGCAAAGCTTGCCGACGATCGGCGCATAGCGCTCATCCGACGGGTGAACAGCAACGGCGCCGTCGCCCAGCATGGTCTCAGGCCGGGTCGTCGCGATCGCGATATAGTTGCGCTCTTCCTGGAAGGTGACGTTGCCGTCCTCGTCCTTCTCGACATAAGTATAGGTCTGGCCGTCCGCGAGCGGATATTTGAAGTGCCACATATGGCCCTCAACTTCCTTGTTCTCGACTTCGAGGTCGGAAATCGCCGTTTCGAACTTCGGGTCCCAGTTGACCAGCCGCTTGCCGCGATAGATCAGGCCTTCCTTGTAGAGCGTGACGAAGACTTCGAGGACAGCCTGAGACAGGCCTTCATCCATGGTGAAGCGTTCGCGCGACCAGTCACAGGAGGCGCCGAGACGCTTCAACTGGTTGAAGATCAGGCCGCCCGATTCTTCCTTCCACTCCCAGACCTTCTCGATGAAGGCTTCGCGGCCCATGTCGCGGCGCGTGACGTTCTGGCCGTTTTCGGCAAGCTTGCGCTCGACGACCATCTGGGTCGCGATACCGGCATGGTCCATGCCCGGCTGCCACAGCACGTCCTTGCCGCGCATGCGCTCGAAGCGGACCATGATGTCCTGCAGCGTGTTGTTCAGCGCGTGGCCCATATGGAGCGAACCGGTCACGTTCGGCGGCGGGATCACGATGGTGAAGGTGTCCTCGCCCGGCTTCGCGTTGGCGCCCGCACGGAAGGCATCAGCCTCCTCCCAGGCTTTCGCGATCTTGGGTTCGACGGCGGCTGAATCATAGGTCTTTTCGAGCATTTTCCGACCGGATTTTCGAGTTCTGGATGTGGCTTGGTAAATAGGACTGACAAAACCAAGTCAATAAAAAAGGCCGCTCTTGCGAGCGGCCCATGATCCCTGAGGATACGTTGATCAGCGTCGCGGGCCGCGGGCGACGCGCTCGATCTCTTCGCGCACGAGGCGTTCGACGAGCGTCGGCAGGTTATCGTCCAGCCAGTCCTTCAGCATCGGGCGCAGCATTTCCTCGGCCATCTCGTCGAGCGAGCGGCGCTCCTGGCCGTCGATCGCAGCGGCGAGATCCGAGAAGGACCGCGAGACGTGCTCGACGGTGGCGGCCGAAATCAGCGCCGTCAGGTCGGTCCCGGTGGAGGCCGTCGCCTGATTTTCCGTCGCCGGTTCTGCAGCCCGATCGGCCGCCAGATGCATGGCGATGGCGTCGAAGGACGGCGCACGCGGCTCCTCGGTGCGGGTCTCGATCCGAACCTGCGGACCGTCTCGACGCTCGGGCTCGATTGCGGGTGCCTGTACCGCCGCCGGCATCGCGACCTGCTCGGGCACGGGCGGTGCAACCTGGCGGGTTTCGGCAACAGCAGGGGCTACCTGCGGTGCATCGGCCGCCGGACGCGAGACCGTCGCCTGAGCCGGTTGGACTTCGATCGAAATCGAGGGGCGCAGTTGTGGGGCGCGCAGTTCCGCCAGACGGGCGGTCATCAGCGGGCTGTCACCGCGCGGCGCAGCTTCCGATGAGGCGCTCGTGGTCGAAGCAGCAGGCGCGCTGGGCATAGGGGCAGAGACGGACACCGTCTGCTGCACCGGCCGTTCGGTGCGTTCGGAGGCCGAGCGGACGCGAGCGGCAAGATCGGCAAGCGAGACGCTACGGGTGATTTCCGGCTGCGGCTGTTGCTGCGGCTGGCTCTCAACGCGCGGCTGCAAAGGAGCGGCGGGCGTGGCTGGACCCGGATCATTGGCGGGGGTGAAGTCCACGCTTTCATAGCTGAAGTCGACCTCGGTCTCGCGGACCAGCGGCGCGCGCCCGGCCTCTTCGGCGTCGTCGGCATCGCTCGCGAAGGTTTCGCCCGAGACCGGGTCATTGCTTTCGATGATCCGGCGGATGGATGCCAGGATCTCTTCCATGGACGGTTCACGCGCTACGCTTGGCTGAGCCATACTAATCCCCGTTGTCCTCAAGATCTTCGGCGACGCTCTTGTCGCCAGCCGATTCGCGGTCACCCTAGGATACGCGCCTGCGGAAAAAAATCACGCAGGCTCCTGCAATTGCCGTGATGCACAGCTTTGTTGGTGGAAAACGCAAGAGGCCCGCACAGAGCGGGCCTCGCGTAGATCATCAAATCATATGTCGCATCAGAAGACGAATTCGGCAGCCTTGCGGAAGCCCGGCAGCGGCTTCACGGAGGTGTTGAAATATTCGGTGAAAGACACCGTGCCGCCGGCCTTGACGTACAGGCGGGCACGCGAGGCGTTACCATATCCGACAACGGCGACCAGACGACCGCCCTCGCGGAGCTGGCCGAGCAGTGCTTCCGGCAGATGTTCGACGGCGCCGTTGACGAAGATGACATCGTAAGGTGCTTCGGCCGGGTAACCGGCTTCGAGGCTTCCGGCGACAACTGCGACATTGTCATAGCCGAGCGACGAGAGCTTTTCCGTTGCGCGCAGAACCAGGGCCTCGTCGGATTCGACCGCCACAACCGAGCCTGCAAGCAACGACAGCAGCGCTGCGGCATAGCCTGCGCCACAGCCGATCTCGAGCACGAGGTCATCCTTGGTGATCGCTGCGAGCTGCAGAAGCTTGGCGAGCGGCGACGGCTCCATGATGTAGCGGGCCGGATTGCCGTTCGCCGCCGGCGCGACCTTCATATCCTCGTCGATATAGGCAAGCGGCTTCAGTTCCGCCGGAACGAATGCTTCGCGGGGCACCGAAAGGAAGGCCGTCAGGACCGAATGGGACGTGACGTCCGTGGTTCTGATCTGGTTGTCCACCATCTTGGTGCGTGCTGCTGCGTAATCCATCATGTCCTGTCGCCCCATTTCGGCCGCTCGGGTTTCTCCCCGTGTCTTAATTGCAGGGCGTTCTGCTTTCAAGTCACGGGTGGGCGTCGAAAACAGATTATCGCGCCCACCCGGCACGAAGCCGTGCCAAAGCTTCAGTCGTCGATCGTGTAGGTGCCCGTTTCGCAGAAGTCGACCTTGTCGCGGACATCTTCGAAGCTGTCGTCCTCGAAGACCAGCCGCAGCTTATAGACACAGGCATCGCTGCCGTCATCGATGGTGAGCTGACGCGACTTTCCGCCAAAAAGCCCCTTCTTGTGCAGGAGTTCAATGCTCTTGCCGCCATCGGCTGGCGAGACAAAAGCCTGGACGACCATGTTGGGGGTCTTGTTCTCGAGCGTGAAGCTCAGCGTCTCGGCAGAAGCGGCAAGCGGTGTAGCGAGAAGCAAGGCGGAGGCGAAAGTGAAAGTGGTGGCGCGCATGGCAGCAATCTCCCCGATTGGATTAGGAGTTCTGACCTGCGCCAGGCCAACTTTACGAGCAAGGGGACCGATCGGCCAGTTTCGGGCGCATCTGGGCCAGACGGCTGATCAGCACAGATTTGGCCGATCGATGCTGTCGACCCATGGCGGAATCGAATGGAGGAACATTCAGTCGCAAACGCGACGATCAGCAAAGACTGCTGACCAATTAAATCTCGATAAGGCTTGGAAAAGATTGGAGGCCTCGCCCGGAATCGAACCGGGGTGCAAGGATTTGCAGTCCTCTGCGTAACCACTCCGCCACGAGGCCGTCCAGGTAGAAAAGAGCGTGTGGTGGCGCGGATTTAGACGCGATCTAAAAAAACCGCAAGAGGCATTTTCGGGAATCGGATGTTTTTCCGGCGGAGAACCCCGCCGGCTATCGGCAAGGCTGGCTGAGAGAAGCTCGCCTCAGCGCCTGCGATCGAGAAGGCGGGTTGCCGCCATGATGCCGGCGGCTTCCGCCAGCTTGGCCGGGTCAGTGACACCCGCCGTATAGAGCCGGATGACAGCCTTGCCGACTGCCTCGCGGTGGCCGTCGCGTTCACTTTCTATGCCGATGGAGCCCACGCCGCGCATCGCCTGTTCCATTACACTAAAATCCTGCGGCGTGAGTATCATCGGGATCTCCGCCGGCTGGAGGTTGGTCATTCCACCTCACTTTTCTCCGGAACGGATCGGCAGGAGCGCCGTTTGGTGTCCCGGTTCGGTGTGATTCTTTTACGCCTCCCGATAAGATTGCGCATTACACTATGACATGTCGGGTGAAATGCGCGGCGCCTCAATCGCTGGCCGGGGGGCGGCGCTGCGCTTTGCGGCGGCTCCACCAGACCGAGGCGCGGCGACGACGACGGCGGACATAAGCCAGATCATGCGAGAGGACGACGAGGCCGAGGGGAACCATCCAGAACCCAAGCACCGGCAGGAAACCGAGGAAACCACCGCCGACCAGCGCCAGGCCGGTTGCGATCCGCCCTGCCTTGGAGCGCGGCACGGGAATTTCGAAGCGGCCGAGGATGAGCCTGCCTCTTGCCGTGTCGATGCGATAACGTCTCTCAGCCAAGGATAAAAACTCCAGCAAATACGGCCTCTCGCGGCATCCCGGCCGCCTGAGGGAGATGGGTGGTCCACATATAAAAACAAGGCGATGACATTTTTTTTGAAAAACCGCTTGGCAAACGGAGCGAGCATCAGTATTACCCCGCTCACACCGCGCCAAGCGGCTGTTCCCTGGTAGCTCAGCGGTAGAGCATTCGACTGTTAATCGACAGGTCGCCGGTTCGAATCCGGCCCGGGGAGCCATCTATTCAAAAAAGGCCTGCGCGGATAACCGCAGCAGGCCTTTTCTTTTCGTCCGCACCTTCCGACACCGCCTTGACCCTCACGAGGGCCAGACTTAGCCTCTTCGAGAGGTCGGAAGGCGGGGTGCGATGGACTGGAAAGGCATGTTCACCGAAGCCCGGGATATCCTGTGGGGCGATGTTCGGCAGAGCCTTTCGCACGTCAATTCCTGGGCCACTCCCATCCTCACCCTGCCTTTTGTTCTGCTCGGGTTCTACAGCCTGAACAACCTGGTCGCGATGGCGATCAGCGGCGTGATTCTCCTCAGCGGCATATCCTGGCTGCGCGTTCAAATCGCAGGACAGATCAGGCCCGGACATTCGATCGCCCTGGTTCTTGAGGCCGCAATCGGTGCGATCCTCTATTTTGGAGCCGGATGGCTTGCGGCAACGCTGGTGGATGCGATCGCCTGACGCCCGAGAGGCGTGGGGTCCGCAGGGCGATGCCGCCGTCGCGAAAGTCGCCTCCCCCTTCCGACGATTCTGTGTGTGTCCGGTCACGCCGTGGTGCGGATCGACCCTCCCGGTGAAACCCCCTCTTCACCTTTGACTGCTATCTCCTTGGATCAACAGAATGGCATTCAGGAGATTAGGCAGATGTGGCTCCAGCTTCATGACGGGGATGGCTTCCCCCTCTTCGTGAACATGGACAATGTGGTGGACTTCCGCTGGTACGAGCGCGAGGGCTATACCTGCCTGCTCACCACCGCCCCCGTCGCCGAAAAGCTGCATCGGCTCTATGTGCGCGAAAATGCCGAGAAGATCATGGCGCTTTTGCGCGCCGAGCAGGAGCGGATGCGGGCCGGAGGTCGAGGCGCTGCCTGATCTTGGCGGCTGTGTTTTTCTGCTGAGAATGCTCTGACACGTCAAAATTGCATGATGCGCGCGTGATCTTTTCGGGCTCTTGCATCGTATGGCTTTGAACAAGCCAACGACAAGAAGAGTGCCCATGCCCGCTGATGCCGCGACCGCCCGCCCGAAAACCGTGCTTTTGTGGTTCCGCAAGGATTTGCGTCTGGCAGACCATGCAGCGCTTGCCACTGCCGTTGACGCTGGGGCCGCCGTCATCCCCGTCTACATCCTCGAACCCCGGGAGGCCGGCACCGGACCGCTGGGAGCCGCGCAGGAATGGTGGCTGCACCATTCGCTTGAGGCTCTATCAACCTCGCTCAAAGAGCGTGGCAGCGATCTTGTCCTGCGCCGTGGGCCGGCGACCGAGGTGCTCAACGCGCTGATCGCCGAAACCGGCGCCGATGCCGTCTTCTGGAACCGCCGCTACGATCCGCCGGGCATCGGCGTGGACAAGGCGATCAAGTCCGACCTGACCGCACGGGGCCTGACGGTCCGCAGCTTTGCCGGCCAGATCCTGCATGAGCCGACCAAACTCAAGACCGGCGCCGGCGGCCATTTCCGCGTCTATACACCGTTCTGGAAGGCGCTGGACGGATCGGGAGAGCCGCCGGAGCCAATCCCCGCGCCCAAGCGCATCCCCTCGCCCGCCTCATGGCCGAAGAGCGAGGCGCTCTCGGACTGGTCGCTGCTGCCCACCAAGCCGAACTGGGCGAAGGGTTTTGCCGATCATTTCCAGCCCGGCGAGGCAGGCGCGCATGCCCGGCTCGAAGCCTTCATCGAGACGGGTCTCAAAGGTTATCGCGAGCGCCGGGACTTTCCTGCGGAACCGCATGTCTCCATGCTCTCGCCACACTTGGCGCAGGGCGAGATTTCGCCGGCCAGCGTCTGGCATGCAACGCGCGGCCTCGACGACGACATCCCGATGGACGATCGCATCCATTTCCGCAAGGAACTCGCCTGGCGCGATTTCTCCTATCACCTGCTGTTCCATTTCCCCTGCCTTTCGGAACGCAACTGGAACCCGAAATTCGACGCCTTTCCCTGGCGCGACGCGCCGGACCTTCTGGAAAAGTGGCAAAAGGGCCAGACCGGCTATCCGATCGTCGATGCCGGCATGCGCCAGCTCTGGCAGACCGGCTTCATGCACAACCGCGTGCGCATGATCACCGCCTCCTTCCTGATCAAGGACCTGCTTGTCGACTGGCGCGAAGGCGAACGATGGTTCCGCGACACCCTCGTCGATGCCGACCCGGCGTCGAATGCCGCCAGCTGGCAATGGGTCGCCGGCTCCGGCGCCGACGCTGCCCCCTTCTTCCGCATCTTCAATCCGGTGAGCCAGGGCGAGAAATTCGACCCGGAGGGCGAATACGTTCGCCGCTTCGTGCCGGAGCTGAAGGACATGCCGGATAAATTCATCCACAAGCCATCGGAGGCGCCACTGACGGTGCTGAAGGAGGCGGGGGTGAGCCTCGGCAAGACCTATCCGCTGCCGATCGTCGATCACGGCAAGGCCAGGGATGCGGCGATGGCGGCGTTTCAGGGATTGCGAGGGGAGTGAGAGTGGGGGCGTGAGCGGTATGTTGAAATCACCCCGCGCATCGCCGAAATGGGCGTGCATCCCCTTCTTAAATCGTCATTGACGATTGTTCGTATCAAAGGCCCCCGAAGCCAAAGAATTCGCAAAGGGGTTTTCTGTTTTGATTGTTCCAAAACGTTGTCCATCAAGACGTTGGCTGTAGTAATCCGGTAGCCAAGGCAATAGCGCGCTCACAATCCCCTCTGTTACCGGCTCGTCCGTAATCGACAAGGTGATCGCGTTCAGCCGATAGCCAGAACCAAAGCTTCCCGATAGATCGCCCGGATCGATACGGCGGACACTGGCGGGGTCATGGATGTCATCGAAGGTCACAAGCAGCGGATAGTTTTTGCGCGCAAGCTCGCGGGTCTGACCAGTGCTCGCCACCATCAGGTCAAGATAAGACCCCATCTCCTTTTTCGACAGCGTTTTCCCCTCTAACTCCGGGAAGAAGGCGGTATAGGCAGTCCACTCGGTATAGCCTTGGAGTAGGGCGAACACATAGCGGCCCTCGCCGAGGTCGACCACAACAGCCTCGCCGGTGACGCCGCCCTGCTGCATGCCGGCCGCATCGCCCACGCCGGTCCATTTCAGCGGAAACGCGATCCGTGCCGATGTCACCGCGCTGCCAATCTTCATCCCCTCCGGCGTCATCACGGACACCGTCAGTTTCTGATTCCACCGCCATTTCGGGGTTTTGAAGAGCATGTCGCAACCGACAAGCGCCAGACACAGAGTCAAAGCCGCAAGAACCCTCAGCATTCCCTCTCCTCACACAACCTTGAGCCGCGTGATTGCAGACTCCCCGGTCAGGCATAAAGATCCGGTGAAGAGAATGCTGAAAACCTGTAACGATCGGCACACTTCCCGGCCCGCCCGCAAACTCCCGCTTGCCCGATCCTCTGCTAAGCATTAAATTGACCACATATAGTCATTTTCAGAGGTGAGCATGTCCAGCATGAGTGTTGCCGATGCCAAGGCAGGATTCGCCAGTCTGGTGGATAATGCCGCCAATGGCGAATTCGTCACGATCACCCGCCACGGCAAGCCAGCCGCCATGCTGGTCAGCGTCGAAGCGGGCGAGGCGGCGAAACGGGCGATGGCGAAGCCGAGGCCGAATTTTGGCGAATTCCTGATGTCCTATCCCGGCCCCGCCGATCTCGACCGCAACCCATCCCCCATGCGGGATGCCGAGCTTGAGTAGCGGGTTTCTCATCGACACCAATATCATCTCGCTCTTTTCGCCTGACCGGAAGCAGGCGCCATCCGAGGCGACGGGGATGTGGTTCCGGGAGCGGGGAGACGCAATCTATCTGTCCACAATCACGCTCGCTGAAATCGAAAAGGGCTTGCGCCGCCTCCATCGTCGCGGCGGCCTTGAGCGGGCCAAGCGATTGAGTGTCTGGCTCGATTCCATCACCGAAACCTTCGGCGACCGCATCCTGCCCGTCGACCCTGTCGTCGCCCGGATCGCCGGCGCACTTGGCGATGTCGCAACGGCCAGCGGCATGCATCCCGGGCTCGGCGACATCCTCGTCGCCGCCACCGCCAAGGCCTATGGGCTGACCGTGATCACCGCCAATCTGAAGCACTTTATGCCTCTGGGCGTGGCCTGTGATTTTCCAGAAGCTCTCAGAACGTAACACTCCCCCGAACGCATTTTCCCTCCCCTCGCCTCACGGCGAAAAGCCATTCCTTGCCTTTGCCTGCCCCTGGGCTGAAAACACCGTTTCATTCCCGCGTCGACCGATTTGCTCGCATAATCTTGTCCAGAAGGACAAAATTGCAGAGCGTTCCGGTTTTCTTCCCCGCGCATTTGGTTCTAGTGTCCGCGTCAGACGAAAAGGCACCTATCATGGCATTTCATCCTTCCGTTCTCGAAGCGATCGGCAATACGCCCCTGATCCGGCTGAAAGGCGCCTCGCAGGCGACAGGCTGCACCATTCTCGGCAAGGCCGAATTCCTCAATCCCGGCCAGTCGGTGAAGGATCGCGCAGCCCTCTTCATCATCCGTGATGCCGAGCGGCGCGGGTTGCTTCGCCCCGGTGGCGTGATCGTCGAGGGCACGGCCGGCAATACCGGCATCGGGCTGACGCTGGTTGCCAAGGCACTCGGCTATCGCACCGTGATCGTCATCCCGGAGACCCAGAGCCAGGAGAAGAAGGACGCGCTGAAACTGCTCGGCGCCGAACTCGTCGAAGTGCCGGCCGTGCCCTACAAGAACCCGAACAACTACGTGAAGATTTCCGGCCGGCTCGCAGCGCAACTCGCAAAGACTGAGCCGAATGGCGCGATCTGGGCCAACCAGTTCGACAACACCGTCAACCGCGACGCCCATATCGAGACGACGGCGAAGGAAATCTTCGAGCAGACCGGCGGCGCCGTCGACGGCTTCATCTGCGCGGTCGGCTCGGGCGGCACACTCGCCGGCACCGGCATCGGCCTTCGCAACCGCAAGCCCGGCGTGAAGATCGGCATCGCCGATCCGGAGGGTGCAGCCCTTTACGAATACTACAAGAACGGCGAGCTCAAATCCTCGGGCTCTTCGATCACCGAGGGCATCGGCCAGGGCCGCATCACGGCCAACCTCGAAGGCTTCAAGCCCGATTACGCCTATCAGATCCCGGACTCGGAAGCGCTGGACATCGTCTTCGATCTCGTCGAGAACGAAGGCCTCTGCCTCGGCGGCTCCTCGGGCATCAACATCGCCGGCGCGATCCGCCTCGCCAAAGATCTCGGCCCCGGCCACACGATCGTGACGATCCTTTGCGACTATGGCAATCGCTACCAGTCCAAGCTCTTCAGCCCGGACTTCCTGCGCTCCAAGAGCCTGCCGGTCCCGGCCTGGCTTGAGAAGCGCGCCGATTTCGATCTGCCCTTCGAGACCGTCTGACATTTTTTGAAAGCACTGCCATGACCACCATCGCCCTCTACCGCGACGATTTCTATCTCTCGACGGCGGAGGCGGTGGTGACATCAGTTCATGAGGACGGCGCGGTCGAACTTGACCAGACCTGCTTTTATGCGGCTTCCGGCGGCCAGCCGGGCGATACCGGCTTCTTCGAGCGGCAAGACGGCAGCCGGATCCAGCTTTCGGAGACGCGCCACGGCGCCACCAAGGATATCATCCTTCATCGCCCAGCCGACGGCGAGCCCCTGCCCCTGGTCGGTGAAACGCTCGTGCTGCATGTCGACTGGGCCCGCCGCTACAAGCTCATGCGCATGCATACCGCCTGCCACCTGCTGTCGGTCGTCTGTTCCTATCCGATCACGGGGGCCGCCGTCGGCGAGGACGAGAGCCGGGTCGATTTCGACATGTCCGAGACGATCGACAAGGATCAGGTGACGGCAGACCTGATGAAGCTCGTCGGCGAAAACCATCCGATTTATCTCCAGTGGATCACCGACGAGGAGCTTGCCGCCAACCCCGGCATCGTCAAGTCGAAGAATGTCCGGCCGCCCGTCGGCCTCGGCCGCGTTAGCCTTGTCTGTATTGGCGAGAACTCCGCCGTTGACAGCCAGCCCTGTGGCGGCACACATGTTTCCGAGACCCAGGAGGTCGGCGCGATTCATATCGCCAAGATCGAAAAGAAGGGCAAGGAGAACCGCCGGTTCCGTATACGCTTTGGAGCCCCGGACCCTTCCCCCTGACAGTAAGGCACGGGAGAACAGCATGTCCGGAGAGAGAAGCCGCTTCGTCGTTTCGGCGGATTGGGTCGAAAAACAACTGGGCGCGCCCGACTTTAAGATCGTCAACGCCTCGTGGTATCTGCCGGCGCAAAACCGCAACGGTGCCGTCGAATATGCCGCCGGCCATATCCCCGGCGCGGTCTTCTTCGATCAGGATGTGATTGCAGACACCACGACCGGCCTTCCCCATTCGCTCCCTTCGCCGTCCTTCTTTGCGCAGGCCGTCGGTCAACTGGGCATTTCCGCTGAGGATACGATCGTCGTCTATGACGGTCCCGGCTTCTTCTCCGCGCCGCGTGTCTGGTGGATGTTCCGGGTCATGGGCGCGCGCCGGGTCTATGTGCTCGATGGCGGCCTGGATGGCTGGAAGGCCGAGGGCCGGCCGCTTGAGACCGATCTGCCGGAGCCGGCGCCCGTTACCTTCGAAGCCCGCTTCGATCGCTCAAAGCTCACCTCCTTCGACCAGATGTCTGCGATTGCCGACACTGGCGAGAAGCAGATTGCCGATGCCCGTCCCGCCGGCCGCTTTACCGGCGAGGAGCCGGAACCGCGCGCCGGCATGCGCTCTGGCCATATGCCGGGTGCGCGCAGCGTGCCTGCCGCCTCGCTGTCGGAAAACGGCCGCCTGAAGGATCTCGCCACCCTGCGCTCGATCTTCACCAATGCCGGCATTGACCTCAACAATCCCGTCGTCACCAGCTGTGGCTCAGGTGTCACCGCCGCCGTCGTGACGCTTGCGCTCGAAAGCCTGGGGCATAGCGACAATTCGCTTTATGACGGCTCCTGGTCGGAGTGGGGTTCAAAGAGCGATACGCCTGTTGTGACGGGCGCTGCCGAGCCAATCGCCTCCAAGGCGACCGCGCCGCTCACCGCCCATGTGACGCGTCTCGAAATGACGTCACCACCGAAGTCCAGCCTGCCGGTGCCGGTCAATATTCAGACGGCGATCATGCGCACGCATGAAATCCCGCTTGCCTTCTACCGCTTCCTGCATCGCCAGGTCGGCGCCCGCTGGCACTGGTACGAGCGGCTGCGCATGACGGACGAACAGTTGAAGGCGATCATCCACCATCCGAAGGTGTCGATCTCGGTGCTTTATGTCGATGGCGCGCCTTGCGGCTTCTACGAGCTGTCGCAGGAAAGCGATGACCTGGTCGAGCTCTCCTATTTCGGCCTGTTCGAACACGGGCTGGGGCTCGGCATCGGCAAGTGGTTCCTGCTGCAGGCGCTTTATTCCGCCTGGACGAGCAATCCGAAGCGGGTCACCGTCACCACCAATTCGCTCGACCATCCGCGCGCGCTGCAGCTCTATCAGCAGTTCGGCTTCTCGCCGGTCGCGACCTATAACGCACTCATCGATCCGATGACCGAACAGGAGCTGATGGCGCTGATGAAGCGGGACGGCTGAGCCGCCCCGCTGATCCCGTTCAGTTCTTCAATTTCAGTTTTACCGTATTGGCGTTGGCCTCGGCTTCCGGCGTTGGCGCGTCGGCCTGTTCCGCCGAAGCGTCGGCCGGGGCGTCCTGGTTGGAGAAGTAGTTGACCATCAGGGCGGCGTGGTAGGCGGCCATCTCGTAGCAATAGGTAATCTCGCGGGTACTCTCCTGCCAGAAGGCATTTTCCGTGCCGCAGGTCTTGCCGGTCACCTTGATGCCGTCGGGAATGTCATAGCCCTCGCCATAGGTCGCCTCAATCGCCTCCAGCACCTGGTTTTCCTGCAGAAGATCGGCGAAAGGCTGCAGGTCAGGATTGTTGGCCGGCTCATAGGTCACGGTGAACTTCGTCTTCTTGGCTTCGTCCTGGTGCTGTTCCAAAAGCCCGAACCAGCTGTCGCGGGTCTTGGCATATTCGCCACCACATTCCTCGCGGCGCTCGGCGGGAAAATCGAGCGAGTCGATAAAGGTCTTGAAATATTCCGGATCGGCGCCCGACATCATGCAGACGATCGAATAGGCGCGCTGGCGGTCGAGACCATGGGTGTCGATGAAGTCGCTCTCCTGCGGCCCCTCGCCCTTCGCCTCGTCGATCAGGAACCAGCCGTCGGCCGCATCCTGCATCGCTGCCTTCAGATCCTCGTCCTCGCTTTCGAGCAGCATGACGGAGGACAGACCGTCGACGGCATCCTCCTCACGCCCCAGAACCGGCAGTCCCAGCTCGGACACCAGCATATGTCCGGATTCGTGGAAGAGGATGAACAGCGCATTGTTGACGATGAACTTCTGCCCCTCCTCGATCTGCTCGGCCGTCAGGTCGGCAGCACGCATGGGCGTGGGCACCACGGCGAGTGCGGTGGTGAGTGAAACGAGAGCGGCCGCAAAAGCGGTCCTGAATGCAGTCATGATCGAGCCCCTAACCCGGTTTGTCATCGCAAGCCTAGCGGAGCGACGGTTTACAAAGAACCACCATTTTTGCGCTTTTCGCCCGGCCCGACGCGCGTCCACACATTGAGACCACCTCGAAGCAACCGGCAAACGAAAGTGGCCCTGCCGCTCTCCCTCCGGTCGCGCCTCGTTTCCAACTGCACGCTTGAACCTCGAACAACAGGAGGTTCAGTTGCAATTCACAGCGGCCGTGCAAATCTGGTTCTGTCGATGGTTCAATAAGGGAGGACAGACATGGACAGACGCAGGTTTCTGGCAGGCATGGGCGCACTACTCGCGATCCCTTCTCTCGGCTTCGCCCAGGACGCGCCGAGCGAGGAGATGATCCTCAGGCGGTTGGATGCGGCGCCGCAGCGCCCGGTGCCGCCGCAAAACAGGGTGACGTTGAACGAGTTCAAGCGCCGGCCGGACTTGCGTCGTGCTGCGCCGTCCATCGATATCCAGGCGATCAACTTCGCCACCGGATCCGCCGAGATTCCGCGCTCCGAATACCGCAAGGTGCTGCAGATCGCCCGCGCCATGGAGCAGATCCTGAGGCGCCGGCGCGGCGTGCGCTTCCTGATCGAAGGCCATACCGATGCGGTCGGCTCGGCCATGTCGAACCAGATCCTCTCGGAGCGCCGGGCAGCGGCACTCCGAATCGTTCTCGTGCGCGAATTCGGCATTCCGCCCCGCCTCCTGGAAACGGTGGGTTATGGGGAGGAATATCTTCTCGTGCCGACGGAAGCGCCGGAATGGCGAAACCGCCGGGTGACGCTCCGCCGGATCGACGATTTCATCCGCTGACATCCAACGGCTCTTGCCCCAGCGGGGACTGGCACCTCCGGTTCCCGCCGGCGCGCATCCGGGCCTTGCCCGATTACCGCACCGGAACATGCCGCCTGGCGTCGCGTTCCCTCCGCTGGAATAATCCGAACGGAGAACCCGATGCTGCAGCCGAACCCGCCGATCCCTTACCGCGCCGATCTTGAGACGCCCGACGCCGACGAACAGGTCGCCATCGACGACATCAAGGAGAGCATGCTCTACATCATCGGAAAGACGCATGAGGATCTCGGCCATGCCCAGCGCAGCGTTCACGCCAAGAGCCATGCGCTTCTCGAAGCCAGTGTCACCGTTCATCCTGATCTGCCGGCCGAATTGCGCCAGGGGATCTTTGCCGAACCGGGCCGCATATATCCGGCGATCGTCCGCATCTCGACCATCCCCGGCGATCCGTTGCGTGACAGCGTCTCCCTGCCACGTGGGCTCGCCATCAAGCTGTTCGACGTCGAGGGCGTACGCCTTCCCGGCAGCGAAGACGATGCCACGCAGGACTTCCTCTTTGCCTCGGCACCAGCCTTTGCTGCCCCCGATGCCGCAGGCTTTGCGAAGAACCTGAAACTGATCTCGCGCACGACCGACCGGGTGGAATGGGCTAAGGGCGCGCTCAGCTGGATTCTGAGGCCCATCGTCAAAGGATTGGAGGCGATGGGCGCCGATGCCGGTGCGCTCAAAGCCATGGGCGGCTATCCCGAAACCCACCCGCTCGGCGAACGCTATTACACCCAGGTGCCGCTGCGCTTCGGCGATTATGTCGCCAAGCTAGACATCGTCCCGCGCTCGGAGAGTTTTCGCGCCTTGACCGATCTCAGGATCGACCTGTCGGAGGGACCCGATATTCTGCGCGAAGAAGTGGCCGGGGTGATGACGCGGTTCGGTGGCGAATGGACCCTGCGCGCCCAGCTCTGTCGCAACCTTGAGACCCAGCCAATCGAGGACGCCTCGGTGGTCTGGCCGGAGGAAGACAGCCCTTACCTGGAGATTGCCACCATCCGCGTTGGGCCGCAAACCTCATGGTCCGAAGGCCGCTCGCGTGCGGTCGACGACGGCCTCACCTTCCGCCCCTGGCGCGGCGTTGAGGTGCACCGGCCGCTCGGCAATGTGATGCGGGCTCGCCGAGAGGTCTATCCGGTGGCGCAGCAGCGCCGGAGCGAACTGATCGGCTGTCCCATGCATGAGCCGAGGACACGACCAGACCTGCCTTGAGGGATCAGCCCCATCTGATCTCTGAATTCAAATAAAAACGGGCCGGCCGATGGGATGGCCGGCCCGGATCGTCCGCGTTACAGAGTACGATTGCGGACCTGACGCAACGTAAGGCGACCGGAGAGTGCGACCTTACGCTACGTTCAGAACGGCCTCCGGCGCATGCGCCGGGTAGCCCAGTGCATCGGCCACCGGTTTGTTGGTGATGCGGCCCTTGTGGACATTGAGGCCATTGCGCAGGTGCCGGTCCTCGGCAATCGCGCGCAGGCCACGATCGGCAAGCGCCAGACCATGCACCAGCGTCGCATTGTTGAGCGCATGCGCCGACGTGATCGGAACGGCACCCGGCATGTTAGCAACGCAGTAATGCACGATCCCATCAACGACATAGGTCGGATCTGAATGGGTCGTGGCATGCGAGGTCTCGAAGCAGCCGCCCTGGTCGATGGCGACGTCGACGATGACGGCCCCCTTCTTCATGCCGGACAGCATTTCGCGGGTGACGAGCTTTGGCGCCGCAGCGCCCGGGATCAGCACAGCGCCGATGACGAGATCGGCGGAGAAGCATTCCTGCTCCAGCGCATCGATGGTCGAATAGAGAGTATGCACGCGGCCAGCGAAGATGTCGTCGAGCTGGCGAAGGCGGGGCAGAGAACGGTCAAGGATGGTGACATCAGCGCCGAGGCCGATGGCCATCTTGGCCGCATGCAGGCCGACCACGCCACCGCCGATGACGGTGACCTTGGCGGGAAGAACGCCCGGCACACCGCCGAGCAGGATGCCGCGGCCGCCATGGGCCTTCTGCAGCGCCGTTGCACCCGCCTGGATCGCGAGGCGTCCAGCGACTTCCGACATCGGCGCCAAGAGCGGCAGGCCGCCACGCTCGTCTGTCACGGTCTCATAAGCAACGGCTGTGACACCGGAGTCGATCAGACCCTTGGTCTGCTCCGGATCGGGGGCGAGATGAAGATAGGTATAGAGGATCTGGCCCTCGCGCAGCTGCACCCATTCGGAGGGCTGCGGCTCCTTGACCTTGACGATCATGTCGGACTTTTCGAACACGTCCTTGGCCGAGGCTGCGATTTTCGCGCCAGCGGCGATATAGGCGTGGTCATCGGCGCCGATGCCGGCGCCCGCACCCGTCTCAATCAGGACATCATGGCCATGCGCCACATATTCCCTGACGGCTCCCGGGGTCAGACCGACACGATATTCATGGTTTTTGATTTCCTTCGGGCAACCGACACGCATGAAGCGTTCCTCTCTTTTATGCGCGGCCTGAGCCGCTTCGTTTCAGATACGGAAATTCAAACATTCCCGGCACAAAATGTCCTTGCAAAGTGACGGCTGCCGCGTGAGACAATTCGCAGCTTCTTGCGTGGAAGCGACCTCAAACGGAGATTTCTGCGAATGGCGGAACTGGATGCCATCGATCGTGCCATTCTGAAAGCCCTGCAGGAGAACGGCCGCATGACCAATGCGGAGCTTGCCGAGAAGGTCGGCCTGTCCCCCTCGGCCTGCTCGCGCCGGCACGACATGCTGGAGAAATCGGGCGTGATCAGCGGCTATCATGCGCGCCTGTCGCACAAGGCGATCGACTACAAGATGATGGTCATCGTCCACATCTCGCTGTCCGGCCAGTTTGCAAAAACGCTGACCGATTTCGAAGCGGCCGTCAAACGCTGTCCGAACGTTTTGGTCTGTTACCTGATGTCCGGCGAATACGACTACATCCTTCGCATCGCGGCCAAGGATCTTGAAGACTACGAGCGCATCCACCGCGACTGGCTGTCGGCGCTGCCGCATGTCGTGAAGATCAATTCGAGCTTTGCGCTGCGGGAAATCATCGAGCGTCCCAATGTGGGGCTCTGACCCGATCCCCGTAGCTTCAGAATTGGCCTCGGCTTGGGCCACAGGGAGTGGCGAACCCACGCCACAGCGCGTCCCCGCCGTTGAAACATGAATCCTGAAAATTCTAATGATTTGTTTTAACGGGATCTAACGCACGGGTTGTAAGGTCTCGTCATTGTTTTCATTAGGACGAACCCATGAGCAACAATCTCGGAATGGATGGTCGCAAGGCGCCGCGCAGCCGCGTGCGCATGGACAGCAAGGTCCGCCATCTGCAGCAGGAAGCCGATGGCCGCGTCATCAACATCTCGCGTACCGGTCTGGCACTCGAACTGGCCAGCAAGCTGCACGCCGCAGCCGGCAGTTCGGTGGTGATCCAAAATGAGGATATCGGGCTTCTCGAGGGCGTGGTGCGCTGGAATTATGGCGGCCGTCTCGGCGTGATGTTCAAGCCGAACAGCAATTCGATCGCCAAGGTCGCAGCCTACTTCCGCAACTTCCACCAGGAAGTCCGGCCGGTTCTCAGCCGCTGAGGCATCACTCGCCACCCCCTCCGTTTAACGGTAAACTGGGGATAGGACCTCCCAATACCTGAAATATGCCGGGGTGATCCACGGCATCTTAATCAACTCGGTCAGGCGCTATTAAGGCGCCGGGCCGAGGTTTTCTGCGTTTCTTTCATTGTTTTTCGATGGAGCGCAGTTTTCATGCTTGCCATTCAACAGACCGCCGACGGTCGTCGGGCCCAGCGCATCCGCTGCCACATCCGGGCCTCCCTGCAATTCCTCACCCAGAAACTCGATTGTCGCATCATCGACATTTCCCGCACGGGAATGGCGGTGCAACTGCATGGCTGGATCGAAGCCAAGCGCGGCAGCACGGTGACGCTGACCTGCGCCGAACTTGGCCACGTCGAATGCAGCGTGCGATGGTATCGCGCGGGCAAGATGGGGCTGGAGTTCGAGCAGACGAGCAATATGGTGGCGCAGATCACCGCCTATTTCCGCAACTTCCACCGCGACCCCAAAAACCTTCGTCCATCGTGACCGTTCTCACGCCAACGTCTCACCCCTGTCATTTTACAGGTGCAACTGTCGAGAAAGCGACCTAACATCGGTCGCTTTCAGCACCTGTCCATCGTCAGGAGACATGTCATGACGTCGTTGGTCGACCTTTATCCTCTTACCCGCCGCTCCTTTCTTGGAGGTCTCACGGCCTCCGCCACGCTGATCGCGCTCCATCCCTTTGCGGCGCGGGCAGCCGGCAATCAGGCACATCTCAGGCTGATGGAAACGACCGACATCCACGTCAACGTGATGCCCTACGACTATTATGCCGACAAGCCGAACGACACGATGGGGCTTGCGCGCACCGCGAGCCTGATCGACGGCATTCGTGCCGAGGCCGGCAATTCGATGCTGATCGACAATGGCGACTTCCTGCAGGGCAATCCGATGGGCGACTACATGGCCTATCAGAAGGGCATGAAGCCCGGCGACGTGCATCCTGTCATCAAGGCGATGAACACGCTCGGCTATGACTGCGGCACGCTGGGAAATCATGAATTCAACTACGGCCTCGAATTCATGTTCAACACGCTCTCCGGCGCGCAATTTCCCTTTGTCTGCGCCAACCTGACCAAGGGCGAGCTCGCTTCGGATCCGAAGCAGGACCAGCTTTATTTCAAGCCCTATCACATCATCGAAAAGCAGATCCGCGACGGCTCGGGCGCGACGAGCCCCATCAAGGTCGGCTTCATCGGCTTCGTGCCGCCGCAGATCATGCTCTGGGATGCGAAGAACCTTGAAGGCAAGGCGCAGACCCGAGACATCCTGCAGGCGGCGCGCGCCTGGGTGCCACAGATGAAAGAGGAAGGTGCGGACATCGTGATTGCACTTTCCCATTCCGGCATCGACGGCCATGGCGAGAGCGAGCGCATGGAAAACGCCTCGCTCTATCTCGCAGGCGTCGAGGGGATCGACGCGATCTTCACCGGGCACCAGCACCTCGTCTTCCCCGGGCCGAAGGACTTCGAAGACGTGCCGGGCGCCGACGCCGTCAAAGGCACACTGCTCGGCAAGCCAGCGGTCATGGCCGGCTTCTGGGGGTCACACATGGGCCTGATCGACCTCTTGCTCGAGAAGGACGGATCGCGCTGGAAGATCATCGACTTCACCTGCGAAGCGCGGCCAATCTATCACCGCGACGACAAGCGCAAGGTGGTGGCCGACACGACCGACAAGGCGGAAGTCGTCGCATCGGTCGCGACCGAGCATCAGGCGACGCTCGATTATGTGCGCACCCCTGTCGGCAAGACCTCGGCGCCGCTCTATTCCTATTTCGCGCTGGTCGCCGACGATCCCTCGGTGCAGATCGTCTCGCTCGCCCAGACCTGGTACATCCGCGACATGCTGAAGGACAGTCCCTACAAGGATCTGGCCGTGCTCTCGGCGGCTGCCCCCTTCAAGGCCGGCGGGCGTGGCGGGGCTGACTATTTCACCGATGTACCGGCCGGCGATATCGCCATCAAGAATGTTGCGGATCTCTATCTCTATCCGAACACGATCCAGGCGGTGGCGATCACCGGCGAGCAGGTGAAGAACTGGCTGGAAATGTCGGCCGGAATCTTCAACACAATCGAGCCAGGTGCCAAGGATGCGGCCCTGATCAACACCGACTTCCCGTCCTATAATTTCGATGTGATCGACGGCGTCACCTATCAGATCGACCTCACCAAACCGCCGCGATTCGACAAGGACGGGAAAGCGGTCAATCCGGACTCGAGCCGTATCGTCAACCTTCAGTTCGCCGGCAAGGCGATCGATCCCGGCCAGACCTTCATCGTCGCAACCAATAATTACCGCGCCGGCGGCGGCGGCAAGTTCCCGGAGATCGACTCGAGCAAGGTGGTCTTCGTCGGCCCCGATACCAACCGCGACATCATCGTGCGCTACATCGTCGACCAGGGCACGATCAATCCGTCAGCCGACGGCAACTGGTCACTCGCCCCCATCCCCGGCACCACCGTCACCTTCGAGACGGGTCCGCGCGCCCGCAACCTGCTGGCCGATTTCAAGGGCGGCAAGATCGAGGATGCCGGCGACGGTGCGGACGGTTTTGCCAAGTTCCGGCTGACGCTCTGACCCTGAGACCTTCTGGCCTTGTTGGGTGATAGGGAATTGATTCAAGGGTTTGAATCGATTCCTTAAATCGCTTCGGCAAGGGGAAAATCCGTAAAGTCGGCGGGGCAGTTCGACAGCTTGTCCTCGAACGCCCTGATCAGCCACATGCCAGCAGGCCCGGGCGGATTGTCCGTCCGACGGATGGCATAGAGATTGTAGGAGCCCTGCTCGTAGGCTGGAAGATCGAGACGGACGATCCGGCCCGAGGCCAGGTCTTCCCGCAGGATCGAGGCAGGCAGCCCGCCCCAGCCAAGGCCACCGCGGATCAGCTGATGTTTGGTCGCCATGTCGCTCACGCGCCAGGTCTTGAAGGACAGGACATTGAAATCGCGGCCGGAGGTCAGATCCGAGGCATCGCTGACGACGATCTGGGTCTCCTCGCGCACGTCCTGCAGCGAGATCGGCCCCTTGCGGAGCGTGAGCGGATGATCGGCAGCCGCTGCCGGCAATAGGAAATTGTGGCCGATGCGGTCGACAATCAGCGTGTCGTCCTGGCGGGCAAGCGCGCCGCCGACGGCGATTGTCGCGCGTCCACTCAGCACGAGTTCCACCAGCCGACCGAGTTCGCCGATTTCAAGACGCAGGGACACGGACGGAAACTGCCGCTGGAAGTCGCGAAGCACCGACAAGAGCGCGCCCGTCGGAACCAACACGCTGACGGCAATCGACAGCTCCGCCTCCAGCCCCTGATGCATGCTGCGCACCTTGGCGCGCATCACCTGCAGATCGCCGACAATGCGGCGGGCGTCGGTGAGCATGGCCCTGCCTTCGTCAGTCAGGCGCGGCTGGCGCGTGCCGGTCCGGTCGAACAGCGATACGCCAAGCTGGCTCTCCAGATTGCCGATCGTGTAGCTGACCACCGACTGGGCGCGATTGAGCAGGCGTGCGGCAGCCGAAAAGCTGCCAGCATCGGCAACGGCCAGAAAGACCTGCAACTGGTCGAGGGTGGGATTGGCATCCATGGCGCGGTGATCATCCATCCAGTTATTCGATATTACCGATCTAGATTATCACAGTTTCATAGATGCGTCGTCGGCCTTAGATGCATGGCAGGCCTGCTCCCAAGGCTCTCCATCATCCGAGGAATTGCACATGTCGTCCATCCTGCTCGTCACCTCCAGCCCGCGCGGCTCGGAATCCCTCTCTAACGCGATTGCAACGGAACTGGCTGAAAAGTTCGCCTCCGCCGGCGGGTCGCTGGTGCGGCGTGACCTCGTCGAAACCCAGCTCGACCATGTCGACGGCACCTTCACCGCCGCGATCCGCAAGCCGGCCGATACCCGCACGGCGGAAGAATCGCAGGCCGTCGCCCTTTCCGACAAGCTCGTCGAAGAGCTGATGGCTGCCGACACGATCGTCATCGGCACCGGCCTCATCAACTTCAACATCTATTCGTCGCTGAAGTCCTGGATCGACCATATCGCCCGCGCCGGCCTCACCTTCACCTACACCGAAAACGGCCCGGTCGGTCTTGCCAAGGGCAAGAAGGCCTATCTGGTGCTCGCCGCCGGCGGGATCTATTCCTCAGGCCCCGGCGCCCCGATGAACCACGCCGAGCCCTATCTCAAGACGGTCCTCGGCTTCCTCGGCATCGAGCTGGTCGAGACGGTTTATGTCGAAGGTGTTGCCTATGGTCCGGAAGCCGCCGAAAAGGCCGTCGCTGCCGCCCATGCCAAGGTTGCCGAGCTGGCGCTCGCTGCGTAATCCACCGCCCGAGGCTTAACGCCCCGGACAGGACGACCGACGGTCAAAACCGCCGCTCGTCTTTTTCGTTTCTGCGTCTCGTCACGCGCGGAAAGCGAGAGCGGGGGTGGTGTCCGCCAGATCCCCTGCCCGTCGCATCAGCCGCTCGCGATGGGCGGCAAGCCCCGCCACCTGCTGCAGTTCCCGCACCAGCGTATTGGTGATCTCCGTCACCGCCTCTGCCGCCGGAAGCGGTCTGCCGAGCAGATAGCCTTGCAGTTCGTCACAGCCGGTTTCGCTCAAGTGCAAGGCCTGTTCAACCGTCTCTACCCCTTCGGCCACCACCCGCATACCGAGCCCACGACCGAGATCGATGATGGTGCGGACAATGGCGTTCGCCGCCTCTTCGGTCCCCAGAGCCGCAACAAAACTGCGATCGATCTTGATGACGTCGAAGGGATAGCGGCTGAGGTAGCTGAGCGACGAGTAGCCGGTGCCGAAATCATCAAGCGCGATTCTGAAGCCGGCGCTCTTCAGATGGGTGAGGATGCTGAGAGCCCGCTCGTCGTCATCAATCAGCACGCTCTCGGTGATCTCGAGCTCGAGCCGATCGGCGGCGATGCCCGATGCGCGAACGATATGGTCGAGATGGCTGAGGAAGTCGGGGTGGCGGAACTGTACGGGTGAAACATTGAGGCTCAGATGCAGTTGACCGGGGCAAAGGCTCGCCAGACGGCAGGCTTCTTGGATCACCCATTCGCCGAGTGCGATGATCTTGCCCGAGACCTCGGCAACGGGAATGAAATCGCCCGGCGACACCATGCCACGCTCGGGATGATTCCAGCGAATGAGCGCCTCATAGCCGACGACGTCACCGCTGCGCGCAGCCACACGCGGCTGCAGGTAGAGTTCGAATTCCTCGCGTTCCAGCCCTCGCTCGATATCGGCCTCCAGGGCCCGGCGCTTTTCGATCAGTTCGTCCATGCCCTTGCGATAGATGCGGAAGGTGCTGCGGCCGGATTTCTTGGCATGATAGAGCGCAACGTCGGCCCGACCAATCAATTCCTCCAGCGTCTGTGCATGGTCGGGGCAGAGCGCGCCCCCGACGCTGACCCCACATTTGATCCGCTCGCCCTGCCCCGTGTCGAAAGGCTTGCGGAATGCCTCGACCAGCCGACGGCTGAAATCCTCGATCTGCGCCTCGAAATGACCATTGGCCAGGATGACGGCGAATTCGTCGCCGCCCAGGCGCGCGGCCATGTCATGCGGACCCAGTTCATGCGTCAGACGCCGCGCGGTCTCGCGGATCACCTCGTCTCCGGCCGGGTGACCGTAGATGTCGTTCACATCCTTGAAGTGGTCAAGATCAACCAGAACCACCGCACAGCCCCAGCCGCGATTGGCGTTATCGACGCGGGCGGCAAGCGTGTCGGTGAAGAGAGCGCGATTGGGCAATCCGGTCAGGGGATCATGCTGACCCATATGACGGATACGGTCTTCGTTTGCCTTGCGCTCGCGCAGATCCACCAGGCAGCTGATGCGGATCTTGCGGCCGCGATACTCGATGTTGCGGCCCCGCGCTTCGACCGGAATGGCGGTGCCATCCGGCTGGACGACGTGCAATTCGCGCGATACACCCGGGGCCGGCGTCAGATCCTGCCTCAGCATCCGGCGTCCCTCCTCGTCGACCAGATCCAAGATCGACATGCCGATCAGTTGCGAAAGCGGGCGCCCGGTCAGCACCTCAAGCTGCTCGTTGCCATCAATGATGACGCCTTCCTCATGCATCACGATCGCTTCGAAGGTCGCGTTTGCAATGGCTGTAACCCGCTCGGATTCCTCCTGATCACGCACCTTGGATTGCAGCTCGCTGCGTTGGCGCTCCTCGTGCTCGATGTTGTCCATCAGCCGATTGAACAGCAGCGTCAACTTCTCCGCCTCGTCGCCGGGATCGACCGGCAGGCGGTCATGCAGGTCGGCATTGCCAGACACCAGTTTGCCGAGCGCGTCCTCGACATGGCCCACGCCAAGGCGGGTCCCGTGCTCGGCGATGTTGAGGCCGATATCCTCGACCTCCGCCGAGACGCGGATGGGTGTGAGCTTGTTCAGCCCCCAGAAGAAGGCATAGCCGAGGCCGAAGGCCCAGTAGAAATTCAACGCCGAGCCGAAAAGCTGGATATAGAGCTGGTCAAACCGGCTTCCCGCCGGAAGCCGATCGGCAGGGGCGAGTAGAGCAAGAGCCAGAGTGCCGGCAACCCCGGCAAAGGCATGCACCGAGATGGCGCCGACCGCATCGTCCACGCGCATGCGCTCCTCGATGAACTGGTTGCCGAAGACGGCAACGGTCGAGCCGAGCCCGCCGACCAGAAGGGCGCCCCCAGGATCGAGGATGTGACATCCGGCGGTCACCGCCACCAGGGCACCCAGCATGCCGCACAGTGCCTTTTCCGGCAGCACCACGCCGTCCTGATAAATGCCGATCGCATAGCCGACACAGGTACCCATGCCGCCGGCAAGCACGGTGTTCAAGATGATCGGGGCGACATCGGCATTGGCCGCCAGCGTCGAGCCGCCGTTGAAGCCGATCCAGCCAAAAAACAGGATCAGCGCCCCCGTGGTCGCGAGAACCGGATTGTGCCCGGCCATGCGGACAGGTTTGCCGTCCGCCGTAAACCGGCCGCGGCGCGGGCCGATGACGAGGCAGGCGGCAAGCGAGATCCAGCCGCCTGTCGCATGCACCACCGTAGAGCCTGCAAAATCGACAAAGCCGAGATTGGCAAGAAACGCCCCGGGATTGGGACCGAGGGCCGCCCCCCAGACCCAGTGGGCGAAGATCGGATAGATCAGGGTGGAGAGCGCGATCGAGCCCCAGACATAGGCGGAGAGCTTCATCCGCTCCGCAACCGCGCCCGAGACGATGGTCGCCGAGGTTCCACAGAACATGACCTGGAAAACGAAGAAGCCCGCCACCCAACTGTCGAGATGACCAAGCAGAAAGAAGTCGGAAGAGAAGCCGAAAGGCAACCAGCTTGACGGGGCGAAGGCGAGCATGAAACCGACAGTGGCAAACCCCACCACGCCGAAGACAAAATCCAGCAGGTTCTTCTGAGCGACGTTGATCGAGTTCTTGGAGCGGACCATGCCGGCCTCAAGCAACAGAAAACCGACCTGCATCATCATCACCATGCCGGCCGCCGCCATCAGCCAGGCGAGATCGGCAGCGTGCGCCGCCACCTGCATCTGATCCTGCGCCGTGACCGGCAAGGCGACGAGCAGTGCTGCGGCGGCCAGAGATATCCGGGAGGAAGATCGGCGGAGGGAGATGAAAATCACTGAAACAACCCGAAACACAATATCGGGATGGATTGTTGCGACGCATCATTAACAATGCGTGAGCGCGATCAGGGAAACCGTCATAAATGCGTCGAAAACAGCGTCAGACGCTGCGCTTTTCCGCCCCGTCGCCAAACAGCGACGGCCCGTTCTGGTCGATGATCTGCTGGGCCTTGCGAAACGTGCCTTCGACAGCGTCATCACGGGACGAGAAAACATCGGCGCGGATAAAGCTGCGCTCAAGGCGCTTGCCATCAACATCGCGTTCGATTCGCCCCGCCAGCCGGTACTGGCTGCCTTCGGCAATCGGTGCGGCATGGATCAGGCAATCCTTGTAGAACAGCGGATCGGCGGCGGCGACCTCGGCGGATTTTGAAGGACCGCCGGTGAAGATGGAGAGAATGCTGGACAGAATGGACATGCGAATTTTCTAGCATGACCGATGCCCAAGCGAAAGCCATGCAAAGCTTCCATCCAGCGACACTCCTGTTAAGCTTCCATCCGGTCTCAAGGGACTGGGGGAATTCCACACATGCGAGCCGCCATGGGATTGTTTGCCGCCGCCGTCATCATCGCAGGTCTCGCTCTGATCGCCGTCTACCGCTGGCCACCCGATCTCGCCCTTGAGCGGAAGATGGGCCTGCCCGCAGAGGTGGACATCACCACCATCTCATCCTTTCTTGCTGGCGAAGAGGCCAAAGCCGGCCCGATCCGAAAGGGGCTTCACAAACAGATTGTCTGGGCAGACCCGCTCCATCCCTCAAGAACCGCGCTTTCCCTGGTCTATGTCCACGGCTTTTCCGCCTCCCCGGCCGAAATGCGCCCCTTGCCCGACATCCTGGCGAAAAGTCTCGGCGCAAATCTCTTCTTCGCCCGTCTGGCGGGTCACGGACTCGACGATCCTGATGCCTTGGGGCAGGCCTCCATCGGCGACTGGACAGCGGCTGTCGAAGAGGCCTTGGATATCGGGCGCCTGCTCGGCGAGCGTGTGATTATCATCGCCACCTCGACCGGCGCGTCGCTCGTGACATGGGCGCTCGCCCGGCCCGGTCTTGCCGACCGCGTCGCCGCCACCGTGCTCCTGTCGCCGAACTACGGTGTCCAGGCCTCCGGCAGTTTCCTGCTCACCGGTCCCTTTGCTGCCGCGATCGCCCATCTTGTCATCGGCGCGCGGCGCGGCTTTGAGCCGGTCAATGAACTTAACGCCCACAACTGGACCACCGACTATCCCGTCGAGGCGCTGATCCCGATGGCTGAAGCCGTGCGGCTTTCCGTCTTCACGCCGGTCGAAGAGATCAAGGTCCCGGCGCTCTTCGTATCATCGGCAAAGGACCTGGTGGTGCGACCGGCTCTGACAGCCGCCATCGCTTCCCGTTGGGGCGGCCCGCATGCCAGCTTCGATCCCGGCATCACCGGCGACGCCAACAATCATGTGATCGCCGGCGACACCTATTCACCGCAGACGACCGAGCCGGTTGCCAAAGCGATCCTCGACTGGATCCACGGTCAAGGCATCTGCTGACATTCCCGCCGACTGATCAGATGATCAGGTTGGCGAGGATCTCGTTATCGGTGATGTCTTCGAAACCCAGGCCCGCCT
Source organism: Rhizobium sp. Root274 (assembly GCF_001429245.1). GTDB lineage: Bacteria > Pseudomonadota > Alphaproteobacteria > Rhizobiales > Rhizobiaceae > Allorhizobium. The sequence continues at coordinate 65,038 of NZ_LMJE01000009.1, read as the reverse complement.
GATCGAAACGAGCGAAGAGATCGGCAAAGTTCTTGCGATTGCCCGTCTCGATGCCGATCAGGATCGAGCCGAAATTGCGCGCCGACTTCTTCAGATATTCGAAGCGGGCGATATCGTCTTCCGGGCCGAGCAGGTTGAGGAAGTCGCGAAGTGCGCCGGGACGCTGCGGCAGGCGCAGGATGAAGTATTTCTTCAGACCCGAATAGCGCATCGCGCGCTCCTTCACATCGGGCAGACGGTCGAAGTCGAAATTGCCACCCGAGACGACGGCGACGATCGTCTTGCCGGCAATCCTCTCCTCCGGCAGAAGGTCGAGCGCTGCCAGCGACAGGGCGCCGGCCGGCTCCAACACCACACCTTCGACATTCAGCATCTCGGTTATGGTCACGCAGATCGCATTCTCCGGCACGATCATCACCTGATCGGCCCGGAAATGCCTGAGGGCCGCGAAATTGTGGTCGCCGATGCGGGCGACGGCCGCGCCGTCGACGAAATTGTCGACCTTCGGCAGGGTCACAACGGTACCGGCTTCAAGGCTGTGATGCAGACTGGGGGCACCCGCCGGTTCGCAAAACACCATGGAATCGGTCGGCAGCCGCTCTGCCAGATAGCCGGTCATGCCCGATGACAGGCCGCCACCGCCGACCGGCATGACCACCAGATCCGGCGTCACGCCATCCGGCAATTGCTGGACGATTTCGGCCGCGACCGTCGCCTGGCCCTCGATGATATCGGGATGGTCGAAGGGCGGCACCATATAGCCGCCGATCGCCTCGACATGGTCGCGGGCCGCGGCATAGCACTGGTCGAAGATATCGCCGACCAGGCGGATGGTGATGAATTCACCGCCGAAGGTGCGGGTCTTGTCGATCTTCTGCTGCGGAGTCGTTACCGGCATGAAGACCACGCCCTGGACGCCAAAATGGCGGCAGACATAGGCAAAACCCTGGGCATGATTGCCGGCCGAGGCGCAGACGAAGGTGGTGTCCTTGGGGCTGTCGGCGACGATCTTGCGCAGGAAATTGAAGGCGCCGCGGATCTTGTAGGATCGAACAGGCGTCAGATCCTCGCGCTTCAGATAGACGCTCGCGCCGTATCTTGCGCTCAGGTGATCGTTGAACTGCAACGGCGTTTCGGCAAAAAGCCCCCGCATCGCCTGCAGCGCGTCATCGACTTCCTTCGGCGTCACCGCGCCCCTCCGTTGAATTTTAAACCGGCTCCCGCTATGGCATAGGTACCGGGCAGAGACAAAGCTTCTTTGCACTGCCAACCAACGGAAGACATTCCTTGAACGCCACTCTGTTCCGTTCCGTCGTCTACATCGCCGCGCTCTGCGGTCTCTATCTCTCGACGGCCATGCTGATCCCCGCCATGGTGGATCTTTATTACGGTTCCGACGACTGGTCCGTCTTCACGGTCTCGGCAGCGCTCGTCGGCGGCATGTCGCTGACCGCCGCCATGGCGACGCGCGGCCCTCCGCCAGCCTTCAGCAAGCGCATGGGCTTCCTGCTCGTCAACGTGCTCTGGGCCGTGTTCTCCGTGGTCGGCGCCATTCCGCTCTATTTTTCGAACCTCGACCTGACGTTTGCCCAGGCGCTGTTCGAATCGATTTCCGGCATCACCACGACCGGCTCCACCGTGATTTCCGGCCTCGACACCATGTCGCGCGGCATTCTGATGTGGCGGGGTCTGCTCGCCTGGCTCGGCGGCATCGGGATCGTCGCCCTCGGCCTCTTCGTCCTGCCTTTCCTCAGGGTCGGTGGCGTCTCCTTCTTCAAGATGGAATCCTCCGACATCGGCGACAAGCCGTTCGCCCGGATCGCGACCTTCACGCGCGCCTTCATGGCCGTCTATGTCGCGATCACATTTGCCTGCATTGTCGCTTACGACGTCGCCGGGATGAGCCATTTCGATGCGATCGTGCACGCCTTCTCGACGGTAGCGACGGCCGGTTTCGGCAACCACGACACGTCCTTTGCCTATTTCGACAGCCTGACGATCCTCTGGATCTCGACCTTCTTCATGACGCTTTGCAGTCTCCCCTTCTCGATCCTGATCGTGCTGGTGGTGAAGGGACGGCTTGACGCGCTGCGCGACCCGCAGATCCTCGTCTTCCTCGGTTACATCGTTGCCTTTGCTCTCGCCGCCGGGCTTTACAACCATCTGCACAACGGCATTTCCCTGCCGGTTGCTCTCACCCATTCCTTCTTCAACTTCTCCTCGATCCTCTCGACAACAGGCTTTTCCAGCGAAGATTATACCCTCTGGGGGCCGTTTGCGGTCGCCGCCGCCTTCTTCGCGACCTTTATGGGCGGGTGCTCAGGGTCCACCGCCGGCGGCATCAAGGCCTATCGCTTCGTCATCCTGTTCAACATCATCGTTTCCGGGCTGAAGCGGCTGATCTATCCCAATGCGGTCTACTCGGTGCGGTACGGCAACCAGATCGTTGACGCCGACACCCAGCGTGGCGTCTTCCTGTTTTTCAGCGCCTATATCTTCATTTGGGCGATCGGCTCGATGGCCATGGCGCTTGCCGGTTATGAGTTCGCCACGGCCACGTCCTCGGTCATCACGGCGCTCTCAAATGTCGGTCCCGGCATCGGTCCGCTGATCGGCCCGGTCGGCAATTTTACGATGATGCACGATCCGGAACTGCTTATCCTGTCGCTCGCCATGCTGCTTGGCCGCCTGGAAGTCCTGACCATGCTGGTGCTGCTGGTGCCGATCTTCTGGAAATCCTGATCCCCGCCCGCCCTACTTTGCCTCATCCAGCGCCGGCAAGACCGCGTCCGCCATCACGGCCACACCTGGACCTTGACGATCAGGGCCGGATGTTTCCACACTCCTAATAGACGGGGAATGAGGATGAGAATCACATGCGTTTCGACACAGTCATGGGCGGCTGCCTGCGCCATGGTCTCCTGACCGCCTTCGCCGTCTGTCTCTTCGTGCCGCCGCTTCTCGCCGGCCCGCTGCTCGACGCCGCAGCCGAGGCCGAACGCAAGGCTGCCAGCGGCGACCCGGCCGGCGCCTTCGAGGCCATCCATGCCGGCATGGCCCGCTTTACCGCCAATCTGCCGCTTTCGGTGCCGCGCGCGCTGTTCGTCACGGAAACGCCCACCGCCTACCGCGCCTATACCGCGAAGAAAGAGCCGATCTTCGCCAGTGGCGAACCGATCCTCGCCTATGTCGAGGTCCTCGGCCTGCAATGGAAACCAACCGCCGGCGACCTGCAGCAAGCCCATTTCACCGTCGACCTCGAGCTTTCGGACGACAAGGGCAAGACGCTCGCGCTGCAAAAGGAATTCGGCAACTTCACCTTCACCGCCCATTCCCCGGCACAGGAAGTTTATACCCACCTGACCCTCGACGTCGCCGGCGCCCCGCCCGGCACCTATGTCCTGCGCTACACGATCAACGACGTGACCGCCGAGCGCTCCGTGCCCTTCGAGCTGCCGTTCACGCTGGAGGAGAAGAAACCTTGATGTTGATGGTGCGGACGGCGGGGATCGAACCCGCATGACCTAAGGCCGAGAGATTTTAAGTCTCTTGCGTCTACCAGTTTCGCCACGTCCGCATGCGCGCCCTGTTTCATCCAGTTGCGCGCAGGCGTCAAGGGTCGAAACGGGGGACACGGTACGGGACGCATGGCTGGTCGTCAAAAGGGGATGGCATAGTGGCGCGCGGAACGCGGCGCCAAAGGCCACTCATCACCCCGCCCTGGCATCCAGAAACTGCACGCCCACTTCGCGGGGCGTGCGCCAGCGGACTTCGCAGTCGTGCGAGGTGCCGTCTTCGAAGCGCAGGCGGAAATGGGCCGGGATGTCGGCGGTGTTTTCGAAGACGACTTTCGCGCCGCCGGCAGACAGGTTTCGGACCGTGCAGTCGAACGTCGAATAGCCGCCGGAGATAACGGCACGGCCAGCTTTAAAAGCCCGCAATCTGGGTTCTCGGCGTTTTTCATCGGTCTGCACGGCTTCAAGTCCCGTCTGTGTTGACGGTCACATGATCGCACGGCGCGATGAATGCATCCTCAAGCCAAAGCTTCGCATTTTATAGATCGTGAGAGATAACCACGAAAAAGGGCGGAACTGCTCCCGCCCCTTCCTTATGTCCTATGCGAATCGGATCAGGCGAGCTTGGCTGCCAGCTTTGCCACATGGGCGCCCTGGAAACGGGCGGCTTCCAGCTCGATGTCCGAAGGCTGGCGCGAGCCGTCGCCGTCGGTGATCGTCGAGGCGCCGTAGGGCGAACCGCCCTTGACCTGTTCGACACCCATCTGGCCCTGGAAGGCATAGGGCAGGCCGGCATAGACCATGCCGTGGTGCAGGAAAGTCGGGATGAAGCCCATGATGGTGGTTTCCTGGCCGCCATGCTGGGTGGCGGTCGAGGTGAACATCGAGCCGAGCTTGCCGGTCAGCTTGCCCTGGGCCCAGAGGCCGCCGGTCTGGTCCCAGAAGTTGCGCATCTGCGAGGCGACCGTGCCGTAACGGGTGCCAGCGCCGACGATGATCGCGTCATACTGGTCGAGTTCCGACGGCGAGGCGATCTCGGCCTTCTGGTCCATCTTGTAATAGGAGGCCTTGGCAACATCGTCGGGCACCAATTCCGGAACCCGCTTGACGGTGACCTCGGCACCTGCCGACTTTGCGCCTTCGGCCACCGCATAGGCCATGGTTTCGATGTGGCCATATGCGGAATAATAGAGAACCAGTACCTTCGCCATGTCGTATCTCCCTTTGAATATGCGGCCCCGCCGCGCTAATGGATGCGCCAGATGTAGCGCATTCCAGACCGGCGACCAGTCACGGCAGCGGGAACGCAGTGTTCAATCAAACACGGGCTTTACTTCTTCTCGCGGCCAGAAAAGCGTGAAGTGTCGGCCCAGCCCGCCTGCCCCGTTTCACAGGATATTTCCATGACCACCACCATCCAGACCGCTGCCATGCTCGCCATTGGCGACGAACTTTTGTCCGGCCGGACCAAGGACAAGAATATCGGCCATCTCGCCGATCTCCTGACCGTGGCGGGGATCGACCTCAAGGAAGTGCGGATCGTTTCGGACGAAGAGGATGCGATCGTCGAGGCGCTCAATGCCTTGCGCGCAAAATACACCTATGTCTTCACCTCGGGCGGCATTGGCCCGACCCATGACGACATCACGGCCGACGCCGTGTCGAAGGCCTTTGGCGTCCCCTGCCTTCACGATCCCGACGCGATGAAACTGCTGGGCGACATGTATGCCGGTCGTGGCCTCCCCTTCACCGAGGCTCGCCAGCGAATGGCCCGCATGCCGGAAGGCAGCCGCCACATTCCCAATCCGGTTTCCACAGCACCGGGCTTCATCATCGGCAATGTGCATGTCATGGCCGGCGTGCCGCAGGTTTTCCAGGCCATGGTTGCCCATGTCGTGTCGGAGCTGCCTGCCGGTCAGCGGGTCATATCCCGGGCAATTGCCTGCCCCTTCGGCGAAGGCGATATCGGAACGGCTCTCGGCGTAATCCAGAAAACCCATCCGCAAACTTCCATCGGCTCCTATCCCCATTTCGACGGCATCCGCTTCTCGACCGAGCTGATCGTGAGAGCCAGAGATCAGGCGCTGGTCGATGCCGCAGCGGCCGACGTGGACTTGATGATCGAGGCCATTCGCTCGGACAAACAGGCGGCGCTCAGCCGCGATCTCGGCACCGGAGAGGTGGCGTGAGGCGAGCAAACACCGTTCCGGCTTGACCGAGGTCAAGGCGGAACCGCCATATGGAACCCATAGTTATCTCCGGCGGACGCGATTTAAGGGCCGCAGAAGGAGACGATCATGAGTTACCGGACACTTCTCGCCATTTTGGACACACCGAAAAACACCCGCCAGGTCACCGATTTCGCGGTGGCTTTGGCCAACCAGTTTCAGGCGCATGTCATCGGCGCCCATGCGGAGGCGGTTGCCGTCGTGCCGCTGGTCGCGCCGATGGAGATCCCGGATCCGGTGACGGTCCAGGCCCTGCAGGATATGGCGCATCGCGAAACCGAAGAGGTCGAGACGCTGTTTCGCGAAGCGGCGCGGCGGGAAGGCCTGTCCCATGAATGGCGCAGCTTCGTCACGTCGTCGGGCTTCAATTCGGCAGCCCTGGTCGATAGCGCCCGCAGCAGCGATCTGGTCATCGCCGCGCAGGGTGAAAGCGGCCTTCTTTCTGAAGCACGATCGGAGCTTGAAAGCTTTCTCTTCGAAAGCGGTCGCCCCGTACTGCTCATTCCTCACATCCTGACCACACCGCAGCCGATCCGCCGGGTCCTGATTGCCTGGAACGGTTCGCGCGAGGCTGCGCGGGCGACCTTCGACGCCCTGCCCTTCCTGCTCGCGGCCGAAGAGGTCGAGATCTTTTCCGTGGACGCTGCCGAAACAGCGGCCCAGACCGCAGACATGGCCGGCGTCGAAATTGCCGCGACGCTTGCCCGCCACGGCATCAAGGTGTCGGTCAACAGCCAGCAGAAGAGCGGGCTTGCACCCGCCATGGCGATCGAGAACCGCCTGTCGGACGGCTCCATCGACCTGCTGGTGATGGGCGCCTATGGCAACAAGCGCTGGTGGGAAATGCTGTTCGGCGGCGTTACCCGTACGTTGCTCGATTCGATGACGGCACTCACACTGCTGTCGCGGTGACGGGCAGGCCGCGGGTCCCCGCACAAGCTCTTGCCAGAGGCTCGGGATTCCCGCTATGAGCAAGACCAATGACTGGAGCCTGCAAAGGCTAAGGGTTTCGCGCGGTTCAAGCCGCGCGAAACGCGTTTGGGGCGGGCCTTGTGCGCGCCGGCCATGCGGGCTTCGGTTGCAGGCGCCGTCCTCGGCGTGGACATAAACCTTCAAGTCAGCGGAGCCGTTCGCATGTCTCTTCCCGATAAAGCCTTCCCGGTCTCGTGGGACCAGTTTCACCGCGACGCGCGTGCGCTCGCCTGGCGCCTCGCCGGGCTCGGCCAGGAGTTCCGCGCCATCGTCTGCATCACGCGCGGCGGGCTCGTGCCGGCGGCCATCATCTCCCGCGAACTCAACATCCGGCTGATCGAGACGGTCTGCATCGCGTCCTACCACGACTACGTCAACCAGGGTGAACTCAGCCTCTTGAAGGGCATCACCGCCGAGCTGATGACTGATGGTGGCGCCGGCGTGCTCGTCGTCGACGATCTGACCGACACCGGCAAGACGGCGCTGGAGGTCCGCGAGATGATGCCGAAGGCGCATTTCGCCTGTGTTTACGCCAAGCCGAAGGGCGTGCCCACCATCGACACCTTCGTCACCGAGGTTTCTCAGGACACCTGGATCTACTTCCCCTGGGACATGGGTTTCACCTATCAGGAGCCGATCGCCAAGGGATCCAAAGGTTAAAGTCCCCTCCACGCGAGGCTTCAAGCCCCCCCTTCAATGCAGCCCGCTCACACCCGTGAGCGGGCTTTTTTCATGCAATTCCAGAGTGCGCCTCACGCCGCACAGATCGTTTACCCTAACATTGGACAGTATTTTCGCATTTCAGGATATATTAACGCTCCAATATTACCGTCCCCTCATGCGACAGCAGCCTTGAGAGGCTCGTCGGTCATGACTGACTGTATTGCGCGCGCATGGTGTTTCGTCTCTCCAGACCCTGCAAACCGTCGGAAGGTCGTGTCCCGAGATGCTCCGTGTCCTGAACTCCCTGTCCCTGACCTTCAAACTGGCGACGCTGATCGTCGTGATCAACCTGGTGGGGATCGTCGGCCTCGCCACCTATAACTGGGTCGACCAGAGCCGCACCATGCTCGGCCTGTCTCAAGCCAGCTGGGGCAAGGACACCAATCAGTTCGCGTCTCTTGCCGCCGGCGGCGTTAAATGGGGCAAGGCGGACGCCGTTGCCGAAACCTATACTCTCTACCGTGACAATCCGGATCTCGACCTTGTCCAGTTCGCCGCTTTGACGGCAGACCTCAAGATGGTCAACAGCTGGCGCCGCGACGGCGTCGAGGGACTTGCTGCGGACGACGCGATTACTGCCGCGCTCAAAACGCCGCCTGAAGCCCTGGTCTTCGATGAGAGCAATCTCGGATCGGGCGTCGTTTCGGTCATCGCTCCATTGCCACGCGACAAGGCGGGCAAGATCTCCGGCTATGTCTACACAACCTGGTCCGCCCAGAAGATGCAGGCCACGGTGAAGCGCAATGCCATGGTATCGATCGGCGCGCAGACGGCCGTTATTACGGTTGCGATCTTCGCCTTCCTCATCGCCATGCGCAGCCTTGTCGGCACGCCGCTCGGCACGCTCAGCGCCCGCATCTCGGCGCTGCAGGCTGGCGACCTCGAAACACCCGTCGTCTATCAGAAAAACGGCGACGAAATCGGCTTCCTTGCCCGTGCGCTCGAACAGTTCCGCCGCGATGCCATCGCCACCCTTGCCGACCGCCAGCGGGCCGAGGAACAGCAGCGCACCATCGACAGTGAACGGGCTCGCAACACCGAACTCACCGAGGAGAGCGCCCGAACCCAGCGGCTGATCATGGAACGGGTCGGCGATGCGCTTGCCATGCTGGCGCAAGGCAAGCTTGCGGCACAGCTGCAGGATCTCGGTCCGGAATTCACCCAGCTGCGCCAGGATTTCAACGCGATGGTCGAGAGCGTCACGGCAGCGATCAGCTCGATCAAAACGGCATCCATCGCCGTCGAGAACGGCGCCGGCGAACTGGCCGACCAGACCCAGCAACTCGCCAAGCGCACCGAACAGCAGGCGGCGACGCTCGAAGAAACGGCAGCGGCCCTGGACGAAGTCACCGTGACCGTGCAGACCTCGTCACGCAAGGCCGAGCAGGCGGGCCAGATGGTCGGCGAGGCAAAGGCGGAAGCCCGTGAGAGCGCCGAAGTCGTGCGCCGCGCCATCGGTGCCATGGACCGGATCCAGAACTCCTCGTCGCAGATCGGCCAGATCATCGGCGTCATCGACGAAATCGCCTTCCAGACCAACCTCTTGGCGCTCAATGCCGGCGTCGAAGCGGCCCGCGCCGGTGAGGCTGGCAAGGGCTTTGCGGTCGTGGCCCAGGAAGTTCGCGAGCTGGCGCAGCGCTCGGCCAATGCGGCAAAGGAAATCAAGCAACTCGTCGCCGTTTCCAGCACCGAGGTCGCCGGCGGCGTCAGCCTCGTCAACGAAACCGGTGAAGCCTTGCTCAAGATCGAAGGCCGCATCGGCACCATCACCGAAACCATCATGGCCATGGTTGCCTCCTACCGCGAGCAATCCTCGGGCCTGCAGGAAATCAACCAGGCTATCAACGGCATGGACCAGGCGACCCAGCAGAACGCCGCCATGGTCGAGGAGACGTCGGCTGCCTGCCACGAACTGCTGACCCAGAGCCGTGTGCTGCAACAGGCCGCCAACCGCTTCGATCTCGACGGCGCCGGTGAAGAGATGCGCCGCGTCGCCTGAACGTCACTCTCTCACTTACCTCCCATGGAGATCCGGGAGGTTACCCATCGGGTCTCCACCAAAACCAGACATGAGGAAACGTCCGATGAAGCCTATCCTGACCAGCATTCTTGCCCTCGGCGCCATGGCTTTCATGGCCGGCACCAGCCTTGCCGAAGAGGCGCATGTGGCACCGGTTACCGCTTATCTGAAGGAAAATGTCGTGCCGTGGCTCTCCGACCCGGCCGTGATCAGCGCCATCAAGGCGCAGAACGACAAGACGAGCGGCCTCAGCGACGGCGATATCGACGCGCTGGACAAGAAATGGCGCGCCGAAGTCGAAGCTGCCGACAAGCCGATGATCTCGGAAGTGCTCGGCAACGACCTGTCGAAGTTCCTGCAGGAAAAGCAGGCCGGCTCGAATGGCGTCATCTCCGAAATCTTCGTGATGGATGCGAAGGGCCTGAATGTCGGCCAGAGCGACACCACCTCCGACTACTGGCAGGGTGACGAGCCGAAGTTCCAGAAGAGCTTCGGCGCCGGCAAGGAGGCGATCTTCGTGGATGAAGTCGAGAAGGACGAATCCACCCAGGCCCTGCAGTCCCAGGCTTCCGTGACGATCAGCGACGAAAGCGGCACGCCGATCGGCGCCGTCACCGTCGGCATCAACATGGATGCGCTCTGATCCTGAAATCTTCGAAGCTTCCGGCACGTCGCCGAAGCATCACCCACAGATCGGCCGCCTCCGGGCGGCCGTTTTGCGTCAGGGCCAACGCGCTTTCTTTCTCATGCCCCGAGGCAATCCGACAGCTGCCGGTTTTGTGAGGGAACAAATCACCACCGCCAGCCGTATCAAAGCCATGTCCCACCTCCAGACAGGCTGAGATCCATCATGGCTGCATTGCAATCTCCCCCCGCCGCGTCGAACGCCTATCCTTTCTCCGCGATCTTCGTGCCCTTCCCCTTTGTCTGCTTCACGCTGACGCTGCTGACCGACATCATCTACTGGCGAACCTCCAACCTGATGTGGAGCAATTTCTCCGACTGGCTGCTGTTCTTTGGCCTGGTGATGGGGGCGCTCGCCCTGATCGCAGGGCTGATCGACTTCGTGCGCCCCGCCACCCGAGCGCTTCGCCCGTCGCTGGCCGCAGTCCTCGCCTTCATCGCCGTGCTGCTATTGGCGCTCCTCAACAGCTTCATCCATGCCGGTGACGGCTGGACGGCGATCGTTCCCGCAGGGCTCATCGCATCGGCCGTCACGCTGCTCGCGATGATCGCGGCCGCCTATCTCAATGCCGCAACCCGTACCGCCAATGCCTGGAGGATCCCATGACCCCGTCTACACCCCGCAAGTCGACGCGGCTTCATCGTACAGCCCTCGCCTCCACAGCCCTTCTCGCTCTCGCCCTTGCCGGCTGCAGCGACAGTGACGACGATTTCGACACCAGCACGCAGATCGGCGCGGACCCGGCATTGCCGGAGCCCAGCCAGAGCCTCGTGCCCGACCTGAAGGTCGCACCGGTCGTCGGCTGGGGCGAGGATGAAACGCCGACGGCCGCCAATGGCTTCACGGTCACGGCTTACGCCCGCGACCTTTCCAATCCGCGGACGGTCCATACGCTGCCGAACGGCGACGTGCTGGTGGTGCAGAGCAAGGCGCCCCCCGGCAAACCCGTCGAGCGTCCGAAGGACATCATCCGCGGCTTCATCATGAGCATCGCGTCGGGCGGAGGCAGCGGTGAGCCGAAGCCCACCAACCTGATCACGCTGTTGCGCGACAGCGACCGGGACGGCACCGTGGACGAGCGCCACGACCTGCTCAAGGATCTGAACTCGCCCTTCGGCCTCGCCTTTGCCGACAACACGCTCTATGTCGCGGCCGCCGATGCGGTGCTCGCTTATGACTATACGCTCGGCCAGAACGAAATCACGACGCCCCCGCGCGTGGTGAGCCCGCTGCCGGGCGGCCCGATCAACCACCACTGGACGAAGGATTTGGCGCTCAGCCCCGACGGCCGTTTCCTCTATGCTTCGGTCGGCTCCAATTCCAATGCCGGCGAGCGCGGACTGGAAGCGGAAAAGGGTCGGGCGGCGATCTGGCAGATCGACCGCGAGAGCGGCGCCTCGCGCATCTATGCCTCGGGCTTGCGCAATCCGAACGGCCTCACCTTCAATCCCGAAAGCGGCGCACTCTGGACCGTGGTCAACGAGCGTGACGAACTCGGCCCCAATCTCGTGCCCGACTACATGACCTCGGTGAAGGACCGTGCCTTTTACGGCTGGCCCTGGAGCTATTATGGCCAGCATGTCGATCCGCGGCTGCATCCGCCGCGTCCTGACATGGTCGAGCAGGCGATCAAGCCGGACTATGCGCTGTCCAGCCACGTCGCAGCTCTCGGCCTCACCTTCTCCTATGGCATGGGGATGCCGGGTCCTTATGCCAACGGTGCCTTTGTCGGCAATCGTGGCAGCTGGAACCGCGACCATTTCAACGGCTACAAGGTTCTCTTCGTGCCCTTCGAAAATGGCAAGCCATCGGGCAAGCCGCAGGATATCCTCACCGGCTTCCTGAACGGCGAGGAAGAGGCACGCGGCCGCCCCGTCGGCCTCGGCTTTGACGGCACTGGTGCGCTTCTCGTCGCAGACGATGCCGGCAACACGGTCTGGCGCGTCTCCGCAGACGGGGCAACGCCCCCGGCAGAGCCCGTCGGCACCGACCAGATGCCTGAGGGTTCGCCCGTCGCTTCGGCACAAGAGAGAGCTCAACCGGTGTCGAGCGACGGTGCCGGCACTGCGGCGCCAGCGACCGACCCTGCCGCTCCGGCACCGGAAGCCGCCCCGGCCAACACTCCCGGTGCCACGGCTCCGGCAGAAGATCCAGCCGTTGCACCGACCCCGGCCCCGCCAGTCGATCCGGGCAATGGCACACTCGCACCACCCTCGACGACACCGCCGCAGACGGATGTGCCGGCGACGGAACCGGAGGGTGCGGTCCAGGATGCTCAGCCGAGCACACCGGCAAACCCGGCGGCTCCGACCCAGCCATAGCCGACCCAGCCATAAAAGTGCATGATCTGCGCTGAAGACAAAGAAGCCTCTCCGTCACCGGGGAGGCTTCTTCGTTTTCGTTTTCGGCTCGATCAGCCCGGCAGGCGCGCGTCGTAATCGCTCTTGAGCTTCAGCCAGCCATCCCAGAAGGGCGCGGTCTTGCCTCCTGTGACCTTGGCCTTGAGAATATCGAGATGCATGTGCCAGCCGGCCCCGACCATCAGCAGGTTGGCGCGGTCGGAGATCCGCCGATGGGTCACGGTCAGCAAAACCTCGTCGCCTTCGGGCCGCAGGTCGAAACAGACCTCGCCCGTTTCGCCCCAGGTAAAGACCAGCCGCTTGTCCTTCTGCAGTTCCAGCACCCGGCTCTTCATGCGCATTTCCTCGCCGAAACCTTCAGGCCGGTTCCCGGGCGGATCGGTCAGCTCGTCATTGCGCCAGACAAGCTCGAAAGCCGCCCCTGCCTTTTCCTCCATCGCGCCCGAAGCCAGCCATTGCCGCCGCAGGTCGCTGTCGGTCAGGTAGGCCCAGATCCGCGACGCGGGTCCCGGCAACAGCCGCTCGATCACCAAAGTCTGCGGCTCGGTCAGCCGCCCATAAGCATTCACAGCCAGTTTTTCCGTCATCGTCTCTCTCCATCCTTGTCGTCGTTTCGGGAAGGTGCGGCGTCCTGCGCGCGCAGGATCCGCTCGAGGACATCCAGCCGGCCGGTCCAGAAGTGCTCGTAGGCGCTCAGCCACTGGTGGGCACCGGCAAGCGGCCCCGGCTCCAGCCGGCAGAGATGGGTGCGGCCCCTCACCTCGCGCCGGATCAGACCGGCACTCTCCAGCACTTTCACATGCTTGGAAGCAGCCGCCAGCGACATGGCAAATGGCTCTGCCAGTTCACCGATACTGCGCTCGCGCTCAGAGAGAGCCGCCAACATGCGGCGACGGGTTTCGTCGCCCAGCGCGTGAAAGATCGTATCGAGGGGATGTTCACGTAATTCAACCATGTGGTTGAAGATGCATGGCGTCAGATTGATTGTCAACCATTTGGTTGAGCATTTTGCCGCATTCAGGGTGCCGGCTCAGATCACCAGCAGGCCGCCGAGGATGAGAACAAGAAAGACAGTGCCGAGGACGAGTGACCAAGCCGATAGTGCGAAGCCTGGCTTGGCGCCCGATGCCGTCTTCGGCGCATAGTCATTCTGGTCGGGTGCCTGCCGCTGCTCGTCATCCGGATCTATTGCCATACGGTCGTCCTCGCCCTGTCGATCACCTTTCCAAGGTAACCCCTCGGCCAGCACCCGGTTCCGCAGTCGTCGATGTCTCTGGAAGAGGTCAGGGAACCCCGTTCCCTCTCCTCCGTTTCCTCCCCACGAATAGGAGAGGATCCCCATGAACACACGGTCGAAATTTCACCTGTTGGCCCGGGCCGGTTATGGCGCGCGCGGTATAGTTTTCCTGATGGTGGCGGGGCTCGCGCTCTTCTCCAGTTTTGCTGGTGGCAAGGCGGATACGAAGTCGGCGCTCACCGCCATCCTGCAGCAGCCTTTCGGCCGGATCTGGATCGCCTTGATTGGGATCGGGCTTGCCGGTTTTGTCGTCTGGCGGCTTGCGCAGTCGCTCGCCAATGCCGATGGACAGGATGAGGACATGAAGGGCTATGCCATCAGGGCTGCTCTGTTCGGCAGCGCCATCACCTATGCCGGCCTTGCGCTCACCAGTCTCGGCATGGCCTTGCAGATGTCGGGCGGCAGCGGTTCGGGCGGCGAAGAGGGACTTGCCGCCTGGGTCATGGCGCAGCCCTTTGGCCGCTATCTTGCCGGCATCATCGGCATCGGCTTCATCATCGGCGGCGTGGTAACGGCGATGAAGGGCATCAAGCGCAAGTTCGGCCGTTACCTCGACCTCGACGCCGAGAAGAATTCACCGGCCGTGCTGGTCTCGATCTACGGCCTTGTCGCCCGCGGCGCCGTCTTCGGCATCATCGGCGTCTTCTTCGTCTATGCCGCTTTCACAGTCGATCCTCAGCAGGCGGGCGGTATGGCCGATGCGCTGGCCTGGGTGCATGAGCTTCCTTTCGGCGGCATCATTTATTCAATCGTCGCCCTCGGCCTTGCCGCCTTTGGCATCTATAACTTCGTCGAGGCACGCTATCGGCGCATCAATACGCCCGAGGTACGGGACGTCACCCGTCAGCTGCCGCTCGGTCGCTTCAACTGAGGCTTCTGCCGAGATCAACAAAAACGTCGTGCTCTAGAGCAGGTCCTGCGAGGGCACGACGGTGACGCCCGGTCTTGCAGCAAACGTCGCGTCGAGCATCACCCGGGCGATTGCGCCCGGTGGGTTGGCCCGCGCGGAGCGGGGCAGGATCGGCTTCAACAGTGAAAGCACCCTGCCCGCCCATGCCTCGAGCGGGCGAGGCTCTGTCCGAGGCCCGTCGATCAGCCCGGGGCGCACGATCACCGTGCTCTCGAACCCGAGTGCCTCTACATCCCGCTCTGTCTCTCCCTTCACCCGGCTATAGAAGAACAGTGAACTAAGGTCCGCCCCCTTGGCGGAGTTGAGCACGAAAGTCCGCGCGCCGTGGGCCTTTGCCAGCCTGGCGATTTCGACCGGATAGTCGTGATCCACACGATGAAAACGCTCGCGCGACCCGGCCGTCTTGAGCGTGGTGCCGAGCGCGCAGATGACGGCATCCACGGTCCAGAACAATGGATCCTGCGGAAGCGCCTCGAAATCCACAACCGGGGCGGAAAGCCCTGGTCGCTTGGGCAGTGGCCTGCGGGTCGGGGCCGTCACGGATGTCACCCGAGGGTCAGTGAGCGCCAGATCCAGAACGCGGCTGCCGACCAACCCGGTCGCCCCCAGTATCAACAGCTTCATGGCCCTGCACCTCCTCGAGCATTCAGTTTCACTTGCCCCGCACCATGCCGGACCCAGTTCAATGTCGTGGCACATTGCCCGTTCCATCGCCCAAACAAAAGAAGCGCCACATTGCTGTGGCGCTTCTGCTCTTCGCTATTTAGCCAATTCCCGAAGGATCTTATGCCGCCGTGCGGTAACCGGCAGAGCCGGACTGGCCGGCATCCAGCTGGAAGCGGGCGAGCTGGGCCTGGAGCTGGCGGGCTTCGCCGGCCAGAACCTGGCTTGCTGCCGTCGTTTCTTCGACCATGGCCGCGTTCTGCTGGGTCATCTGGTCCATATGGTTGACCGAGGTGTTGATTTCGCCAAGTGCCGCCGACTGTTCTTCGGCTGCGCGGGCAATGGTCACCACGTGGTCGTTGACGCGGTTAACGAGGTCCTCGATCTCCCGCAGCGCATCGCCGGTCGACAGCACCAGCGAGACGCCGCCCTTCACCTCTTCGGCGGAGGTGTTGATCAGCGTCTTGATCTCCTTGGCCGCATTGGCCGAGCGCTGGGCAAGTTCACGCACTTCCTGCGCAACGACGGCGAAACCGCGACCAGCTTCACCGGCACGGGCGGCTTCAACGCCGGCGTTCAATGCCAAGAGGTTGGTCTGGAAGGCGATCTCGTCGATCACGGAAATGATCTGGCTGATCTTGCTCGACGACTGCTCGATCCGGCCCATGGCGTCGATCGCATTGCGCACAATGTCACCTGACTTGCCGGCGCTTTCCTTGGTCTCGCGCACCATGTGCGAGGCTTCGTTGGCGCGCTGGGTCGAGGTCTTGACCGTGGTGGTGATCTCTTCCAGCGCTGCGGCGGTCTCTTCCAGCGAAGCGGCCTGCTGTTCGGTCCGGCGGGCAAGCTGGTTGGCGGCCGAAGACAGTTCGCCGGAATTGCCTGTGATGGTGCCTGCCGCCGTCAGGATGTTCTGCATCGTCTGGCGCAGCACGGCCATGGTCTGGTTGACGTTGCCCTGCAGTTCGGCAAAGGCGCCCTGGAACTGGCCTTCCATCTCATGGGTCAGGTCGGCATCGGCAAGCGCTGCGATCACGCGGCGCACTTCCGTGATGCCGCGATCGACATTCTCGACCAGTTCGTTGACCGAACCTGCAAAACGCTGCAGATCAGCATCCTCATAAGACTTGGAGATACGCTGCGAGAAGTCACCCGCTGCAGCAGCCTTGACGATGACGCTGATGGAGGACTGCAGGTCCTTGCTCTGGGCGGTGAGTGCGGCTTCCTGGGCTTCCATGGCGCGCATCTGCGCTTCATTGGTGCGGAAGACTTCGAGCGCACGGGCCATCTCGCCGATTTCATCTTTGCGCTCGGTGCCGCTGATCTCCTTCGGCAGATGACCGGCGGCCATGTCCGACATCACGGCGGTCAGGCTGCGGATCGGATTGACGATGCCGCGACGCGCCAGCACGAAGCTGATGGCGACGCCCGCAACGATGCAGACGCCAGCGGTCAGGATCTGGACCAGCATGGTGAAGCCGGATGCGGCCAGCGCATTGTCACGCGAGGCCGTCAGCGTCGTTGCCGACAGTGTCGAATATTCCTTCACCGCCGAGGTCACGACCTTCTGGGCGTCGAGCGCCTTGGCGAGTTCGGCCTTCATTACGGCCGGGTCCTTGCCAGCCTCGGAGCCGGCAACGGCCACCATGGCGCGGATCTGGGTGAAATAAGCGTCCAGCGTGCCCTTGATCTTGTCGAGCAGCTGGCTTTCGGTCGCGTTGGCGGTCGAGGCGATCTTCGGCAGACGCGCCAGCATCTCGCCGGCACGCTTGTCGGTCTCGGCGGCAAAGTCTGCGGCCTTCTCCGGGGCCAGCGCCAACTGGTAGGTCATGCGCGAGATGGCGATGATATCGACGCGCAGGTCCATGGCCTCGCGGGCCACCTCTTCGCGGGCGCCTGTGTCTTTCAGAGCCGTGCCGAGGGAGGACAGGCCCTGGGCACCGACGGCAGCAATGGCGGCGGCGGCCACGCCCATCAGGACGACGACGAGGCTCACCTTCTTCAAAATGGATAGATTGGCGATCGACATGAGGGATACTCCTTGCAGTCCCGCCATCCTGGCAGGTGGCCGCTCCGGCCGGGCATGGAGTTCATTCCACACAGTCTGGCACTAAATTAGGAAGGAGATCTTGCGAATTCGTTGCCATTTCTCCGTCAAATAAGAGGGGTTGCTGCACTGCACTGTGACTGAGGCCGGCAGATCATCACAGCGCGATCACTTCCCCTCCCTCTCGCCTCGCGCCTCGTCATCCCCAGCTTTTGTGAGGGATGAAAACAGGCTCTTAGGCCTGCAAATCCGGGTCCGGGACACTATGGATTGTGTGCCAGGTCGAAACGCTAAAATATTCATGACAGCCGCTTGACATCCGACATCCCCTGCCAGCGCTGGCGCCCAGGCGCCGGAAAGACCAGTCATTCCCGTGACTTCGGCATTTTGCCCGTTATCCACAGCAGGCAGCCACAAGATATAGCGTTAACATTTCCTTCACGGACCACCCCTTGACGGAATCAGTTGGTCCGATGTTAATGGATCCTGTTGCGGCGGCGACTGGACCGGGCATTAACGAGGCCGGGTTTCATCAAACATTGTGGCGGCTTTCTGAGAAGTGGAACGACGTTCTGACGACGTCGGCCACGCTAGGATTTCTGTGCGATTTTTGACCGTCAAGCGGGGGTCTTGGATCTGGCGGCAATAAGTTGTTAGTACTATATTTAGTGTTTGCAGCCACCATCTACACCATATACAGGGTGCCGTAGTCTTCGGATGAATCACCCTTCAGACGAACAAATCACTGGCTGCGCGGTTTGACGCGTGCAACCGGACGCCATTTTTCGCGCCTTTTTCGGCGCTTCCAGATCGAGGGACACAGGCAGATGCGCATTGAACGTCGCTTCACCAAACCGGGGCAGTCCGCTTATGCGGAGATCGAGTTCCGCAAGGCCATCAGCGAGATCAAGAACCCCGACGGCTCAATCGTATTTCGTCTTGCCGACATCGACGTGCCCGCTCAGTTCAGCCAGGTGGCGGCGGACATTCTCGCCCAGAAATATTTCCGCAAGGCCGGCGTGCCGAAGATCCTGAAGAAGGTCGAGGAAAACGACGTTCCTTCCTTCCTCTGGCGCTCGGTCGCCGATGAGAAGGCGATGGCCTCGCTGCCCGAGAACGAGCGCTACGGCTCGGAAACCGATGCCCGCCAGGTCTTCGATCGCCTGGCCGGCACCTGGACCTATTGGGGCTGGAAGGGCAAGTACTTCACCTCGGAAGAAGATGCCGCCGCCTTCAAGGACGAGCTCGCCTATATGCTCGCCACCCAGCGCGTCGCACCGAATTCCCCGCAGTGGTTCAACACCGGCCTGCACTGGGCCTATGGCATCGACGGCCCCGGCCAGGGCCATTTCTATGTCGACCCCTTCACCGGTAAGCTCGTCAAGTCGAAGTCGGCCTATGAGCATCCGCAGCCGCATGCCTGCTTCATTCAGTCCGTCGAGGACGACCTCGTCAACGAAGGCGGCATCATGGACCTCTGGGTCCGCGAGGCCCGTCTCTTCAAGTATGGCTCCGGCACCGGCTCCAACTTCTCCTATCTGCGCGGCGAAGGCGAAAAGCTCTCCGGCGGTGGCCGTTCCTCCGGCCTCATGTCCTTCCTCAAGATCGGTGACCGGGCTGCCGGCGCGATCAAGTCCGGCGGCACCACCCGTCGTGCGGCCAAGATGGTCGTCGTCGACATCGACCATCCGGACATCGAAGCCTATATCGACTGGAAGGTGAAGGAAGAGCAGAAGGTTGCCGCCCTCGTCACCGGCTCCAAGATCGTCGCCAAGCACCTCAAGGCGATCATGAAGGCCTGCGTCAACTGCGAGGCCGATAACAACGCCTGCTTCGACCCGAACGAGAACCCTGCCCTCAAGCGCGAAATCCGCGCCGCGAAGAAGGACCAGGTTCCGGAAAACTACATCAAGCGCGTCATCCAGTTCGCCCAGCAGGGCTACAAGGATCTCGAGTTCAAGACCTATGACACCGATTGGGATTCGGAAGCCTATCTCACGGTTTCGGGCCAGAACTCGAACAACTCCGTCTCCCTGAAGGACGATTTTTTGCGCGCCGTCGAGAATGATGGCGACTGGAACCTCACCGCCCGCAAGGACGGCAAGGTCATGAAGACGCTGAAGGCCCGCGACCTCTGGGACAAGATCTCCTATGCCGCCTGGGCATCGGCCGATCCGGGCCTGCACTTCAACACGACGATGAACGACTGGCACACCTCGCCGGCCGCGGGCCCGATCCGCGCCTCGAACCCGTGCTCGGAATACATGTTCCTTGATGATACGGCCTGCAACCTCGCATCGCTGAACCTGCTCCGTTTCAAGGATCAGAAGACCAAGAAGATCGACATCGCCGACTACGAACATGCCGTTCGCCTCTGGACCGTTGTGCTCGAAGTCTCCGTGATGATGGCGCAGTTCCCGTCGCGCCAGATCGCCGAACGCTCCTATGAATACCGCACGCTCGGCCTCGGCTATGCGAACATCGGCGGCCTGCTGATGTCCTCCGGCATCCCCTACGATTCGGCCGAAGGTCGCGCCATCGCCGGTGCGCTCACCGCCATCATGACCGGCGTCTCCTATGCAACGTCAGCCGAAATCGCCTCGGAACTCGGCCCCTTCCCGGGCTTTGCTCCGAACCGTGACAACATGCTGCGCGTCATCCGCAACCATCGCCGCGCCGCCCACGGTCTGTCGGATGGCTATGAAGGCCTCTCCGTCAATCCCGTGCCGCTCGCCCATGCGGATTGCACAGATGTCGCACTTCTCGCACATGCAACCGCTGCCTGGGACAAGGCACTCGAGCTCGGTGAAAAGCATGGCTACCGCAATGCCCAGGTCTCGGTCATCGCCCCGACCGGCACGATCGGTCTCGTCATGGACTGCGACACGACCGGCATCGAGCCCGACTTCGCGCTTGTGAAGTTCAAGAAGCTCGCCGGTGGCGGCTACTTCAAGATCATCAACGCTGCCGTTCCGGAGGCGCTGCGCACGCTTGGCTACTCTGAATCCCAGATCGCCGAGATCGACGCCTATGCCGTCGGCCATGGCAACCTGAACCAGGCGCCGGGCATCAACCCGTCCTCGCTCAAGGCCAAGGGCTTTACCGACGAGAAGATCGAAGCCGTCAACGGCGCGCTGAAGGCTGCCTTCGACATCAAGTTCGTCTTCAACCAGTGGACGCTCGGCGCCGACTTCCTGAAAGAGACCCTCAAGGTCTCCGACGAGCAGCTCGCCGACATGAGCTTCAACCTGCTCGACCACATGGGCTTCTCGAAGAAGGACATCGAGGCCGCCAACATCCATGTCTGCGGTGCGATGACGCTCGAAGGCGCGCCCTTCCTCAAGGCCGAACATCTGCCGGTTTTCGATTGTGCCAACCCGTGCGGCAAGATCGGCAAGCGTTATCTCTCGGTCGAGAGCCACATCCGCATGATGGCGGCCGCCCAGCCGTTCATCTCGGGTGCGATCTCCAAGACGATCAACATGCCGAACGAAGCGACCGTCGAAGATTGCGGTGCCGCCTACATGCTGTCCTGGAAGCTGGCGCTGAAGGCCAACGCGCTCTACCGTGACGGCTCAAAACTCTCCCAGCCGCTCAATGCCTCCCTCATCGAGGACGAGGACCATGAGGACGGCGTCGAGGAACTGCTCCAGCAGCCCGCTGCCGCCCAGGCCGTCACCATCACGGAACGCATCGTCGAGCGCATCGTCGAGCGTGTCGTGCGCGAACAGGAAAAGCTGCCGACCCGCCGCAAGGGTTATACCCAGAAGGCCAAGATCGGTGGTCACACCATCTTCCTGCGCACCGGCGAATATGACGACGGCCGTCTCGGCGAAATCTTCCTTGACATGAACAAGGAAGGCTCTGCCCTCCGCGCCTTCATCAACAACTTCGCCATCTCCGTCTCGCTCGGCCTGCAATATGGCGTTCCGCTCGAGGAATATGTCGACGCCTTCACCTTCACCAAGTTCGAGCCGGCCGGCATGGTCACCGGCAACGACGCGATCAAGAATGCGACGTCGATCCTCGACTACGTCTTCCGCGAGCTGGCGATCTCCTATCTCGGTCGCAGCGATCTGGCCCATGTCGACACCTCCGACTTCTCCACGACCGCGCTTGGCCGTGGCGTCAAGGAAGGCAAGGCGGACGTCGTCTCCAAGGGCCTGACCCGCGGCTACAAGCCGACGCTGGTCTCCAGCCACATGCCGGCTGCGGCCGGCGCAGACCCCAAGGGAGCCGCCACCGCCGCCCCCGCCAAGGCCTCGACCGTCACCGCCTTCTCTGCCGGCGCCACCGCCCGCAAGCTCGAAGTGACGACCGCCGTCGCCACCTCTGAAGTCGTGTCCTTCAAGCGCGACTACGAGGAACGCGCCGTGGAACTGGCCGAGGAGATCGCCGAAGAAGGCCTGTTCTCGGACACGGCAGCCGACGAGGCCGCAAAGGCGAAGGCCGACGCCAAGCAGCTGGAAGCCACCCGCCGCATGCGCTCCATTGCGCAGGGCTATACGGGCAATATGTGCTCGGAATGCCAGAACTTCACGATGGTGCGGAATGGCACTTGCGAGAAGTGCGACACGTGTGGCGCGACGAGTGGGTGCAGCTGATTAGCTGAGAATTGAATGAGATTTCGGCCCGGGGGAAACCTCGGGCCGGAAATCTAGACAGAACAAAACAAGATCGACCAAAAATCGTTGGCTGTAGAAATGACAAAGCCGAAACCTCTCGGTTTCGGCTTTGAGTACCGCGAAAAGGCCGAAGCCCACGCGGGGCCAAGAGACTCAAATCCCAAAGCCAGTCGCATGGAGAAAATAGGGAAGTTGGGTCTCAGAGTCGAGGTAGCTTCGGTGGCCATAAACAGGGAGATCCCCAATGGCTCGAAATGAACGTACCTCGAAGTCTGTTGCATCCACTGCTGGAAAGCTGCTGAGCAACTCAAAAACACCTGCTGCAGTGAAGAAGGTTGCTGCTTCGGCGCTAACGCAGGCGCCGAATAAAAAGAAATGATCTGATTGCCACCTGCAGGTATTAACTTGCGGGTGGCTTCAGTGAAGACTACGGAGTCGTGGCGCCTCACCTCCCCCCATGCGGGGGAGGACGGAAAATCGAAGGCTTAGGCGCGCGCAAGCCGCCTAAACTTCAGATTTTCCAGGAGAGGGGCACAGTTCCGTGGGCGACTGCCTCACCGAGCCCCTCTCTTGCGAAATCTGAGGTTTGGCCCTGATCGGGCATCCGTAGGGCTTGTGTCTGGATCCTCGGGTCAAGCCCGAGGATGACGGAGCATGGGAAGCTGCGGGTATCCTCCTCTAGCGTTTTCATCGCACAAAGCCTGAGGAGAATACCCTTACCCTCCCCCAACGGTCGTCATCCTCGGGCTTGACCCGAGGATCCAGACACAAGCCCTTCAACCACAGCGAGCAGCACCAACTACCCCCGAAACTGTAACATCAACCGATGATGCAAATGCTGCGAGGCGCGGGCGGAGCATGGGAAGCTGCGGGTATCCTCCTCTACCATCTTCATAGCACAAGGCCTGAGGAGAATACCTTCCTCCCCCCCCCCCCAAAGGTCGTCATCCTCGTCCTCGGGTTAAACCCGAGGATCCAGACAAAAGCCCTTCAACGGCAGCGACCGGCACCGAAATCGCCTCACATCAACTCGTAATACAAATCCCGCCAGTCGGGATTGAACCCCTCGATCAACGCGATCTTCCACTGCCGATACCAGCGCTTCAGCGACTTCTCCCGCTGGATCGCCGTACCAATGCTGTCGTGCTCCTCATACCAGACCAATTGCCGGCAGCCATACTTCGAGGCAAATCCCGGCGTCAGCGCCTCGCGATGCTCATAGATCCGCCGCTCCAGATCGGACGTTACGCCGATATAGAGCGTGCCGCGCTTATGGTTGGTGACGATGTAGACATAGCCCGCCATGCGTGCAGTGTGCTTGTGTCTGGATCCTCGGGTCAAGCCCGAGGATGACGACTGCGGTAAGGGGTTGGTATTCTCCTCCTTTGTTTCAGCATGTGTCCTCGTCGGCGGAGGATACCGCCTCGTCCCCGAACTCCGTCATCCTCGGGCTTGACCCGAGGATCCAAACACAAGCCCCATCAGCAGTGCGCCGCCCCTCATCCAGCGCTGCAGCACCACCTTCTTCCCGCTGGGGAGAATCGGGACGCCCCCCCTCAAATCCCGCAGTCGGAGGGGGACGCCCCGCAGCGATTCCTCAACGAAATCAAACCCCGACACATTTTTTCATCCCCCACCGTTTTTCCTCCCATAGACTCAACCCCGTCCCGCCCTCGGATACACCTGACGATGCGATGTCAGGCGAGGCGGGGCCGGCGCCGGGGTTAAGCACTGTCGCAGGTGCAACCCGATCGGAAGGACGTGCCTCAGGGGCACACAGACAAGGCGCCAACGCTGTCGCGAACCATACCAGACGGCGGGGCGAAACAAACGGCGGGGATGAAGGCCTAAGCCGCCAATGGCAAAGGCTTCATCCCCCGGGCGAGGGTCCCGGTCGGAATGGTGCACCATCCGGCGGGAACGTCCCGGGCCACCGGCCAGGCTGAAGCGTCATCTCGTATGATGCCACAGCCGGACCCGCGCCCGGTCAATCCTCGTGATCCTCGGGTCAAGCCCGAGGATCACGAGGACCGTCGCCGCCTTGCCAGAGAGACGCATGCAGCGGGAATAGACGCCGAACGAGGCGCCGGAAGGAGCCACATACATTACTTAGACAGGTTGCTTCTGGCGCCTCGTCCGATCCTCGGGTTTAACCCGAGGAAAGTTTCGCCCCGCCCGGAGGGAGATGATCCCGACCGGCAGCGGAGCTGTGTGCGCAAATCCCTTCCGTGCAAAACCCGATCGCAAAACTTGACTCATGTCGTCATCTATTTATATCGCATTTCCTGAGTGCATTAATCATCTTTTAATGCGCCGGCCGACTGATCGAGGGGACATCGATATGGACATGAACAAGAGAATGGCGGGGCATCGCCTGATGATGCTGGCGGGCATTGCCTGCATGGTGCAGCCGGGTATCGCCCTTGCCCAGGAAGAGGGCACGGTTCTCGACACGATCCAGGTGGAATCGGAGAGTGACGATATCCTCGTGCAGGACGGCTATGTCGCGAAGGCCGACCGCACGGGGACCAAGGTGGATACCCCGCTGATCAAGGTGCCGCAGGCCATCTCCACCGTAACCCAGGACCAGATCGAGGATCAGAAGCCGCGCACGCTGAACGAGGCGCTCGCCTATACGGCCGGTGCCAATCCCAACACCTTCGGCTATGACAGCCGCTATGACGCTTATTACCTGCGCGGCTTCCCGGCCTATTACAACGGTATGTTCCGCGACGGCCTGAGGCAGTTCAACGGTCCATCCGCCTGGCTTCGCGGCGAGCCCTACGGCCTTGAGGGTGTTACGGTGCTGAAGGGCCCCGCCTCGGCGCTCTACGGGGTCAGCGGTCCCGGCGGCATTGTCAACATGGTGACGAAGCGGCCGACGGCGGAGACCTTCCGCGAAGTCGAACTGACCTTGGGACAGGACAACCGCTATCAGGTGGGCGTCGATCTTTCCGGTCCGGTGAGCGCTGAAAACGATTGGCTGCTCTACCGCCTGACGGCGCTCGGTCGCAAGAGCGACACCCATCTCGAAGGCTATCCGGACGACAAATATTATATCGCTCCGGCCTTCACCATCACGCCGGACGAGGACACCAAGCTCACCATCCTCGGCGAATATTCGCGCGCGCTCACCGGCGGCACGGCCGCCTTCTACCAGCCGGTCTACGGCACGCTCACCCACACCTATGGCGGCGATCCGAACTGGAACGATTTCGACCAGAAGCAGGCGCGCATCGGCTACGAGCTTGAGCATCGCCTCAACGAGACGGTCACGCTTCGCCAGAACCTGCGCTACTCCGACGTCGATGCCTCTCTCGAATACAGCGGCCTCTACGGCTCGTCGCCGACGCGCTACTGGGGCTATTACCAGGAGCGGGTGAAGAACCTCGCCCTCGACAACTCCGCCAAGTTCGAATTCGACACCGGCGCGCTCAGCCACACCGCCGTGGCCGGTCTCGACTACAACTGGTCGGATTACGAAGCCTATAGCGGCGTCTCCTACACCACCCTTACCGATCTCAACGCTACGGCCACGCCCTTCGGCGGCAGCCAGCGCATGAACATGGTCGGCGCCTATCTGCATGACCAGATCGACTGGGAGGCGATCAGCCTGTTTGCCAGCGCCCGCTATGACTGGACCTCCACGGATGCGGTGGATTCCGGCTTCACGGCGACGGAGCAGACGGATCACGGCTTCTCCGGCCGGATCGGCCTCTCCTACCGCACGGAGGCCGGGATCACCCCTTACGCGACCTATTCGACCTCGTTCAATCCGAATGTCGGCTTCGTCTATGACGATCCGTCCAGCACGGTGAACCGCGTTGCCGATCCGACCACCGGCCGGCAGAAGGAAATCGGGGTGAAGTATGAGCTGCCGGATGCCAATGCCGTGCTCACCGCCGCCCTCTTCGACATCGAGATGAAGAACGGCATCGTCTTTGACACCTCCGCAGGCGTCAACAAGCAGGTGCAGCGCGACCTGCATTCCCGCGGCCTCGAACTGGAAGCCAATGCCTCGCTCGGCAACGGCTTCAGCCTGATCGCCGCCTATACCTATCAGCAGATGGAGATCGATCGCGGCGCCACCGGCACGGCCGGAAACGAACTGTCGGCCACGCCAAACCACATCGCTTCGCTGTGGGGCCACTATCTGGTCGAGGACGGAGCCCTGGCCGGTCTGGGTGTCGGTGCCGGTCTGCGCTACATCGGCGAAAGCTATGGCGACGACCAGAACAGCTTCACCAATTCGGCCCGCCTGCTGGTCGATGCGTCGCTGTCCTACGATTTCGGCTACAGCAACCCCGATCTGAAGGGTCTTTCCCTTCAGGTGAATGCGAAGAACCTCTTCAACACCGAAAAGGCCATTTGCTCGGCCGGCTATTGCTACTGGGACGAAGGCCGCACAGTCTACGGCAGCCTTCGCTATCGCTTCTGATGGCGGCGCGACAAGCCAGTTCGACGCCGATGCTGATCACCGGCATCGGCGCCCTCTATGTGGGGCAGAGCGTGATCGGCGGCATGACCTGGACGGGACTGCCGGCACTGATGCGCACGGCCGGCGTGTCGCTCGACCAGATCGGGATGGTGTCGCTGATCGCCCTGCCCTGGGTGCTCAAATTCCTGTGGTCGCCGCTCGTCGAGCGCTACCGGCTGCCGGCCAGCGGGCGCAACCGCTCCGGCACGATCATCCTCATTGGCGGGCTCGTGTCGGTCGGCAGCCTTCTCGCCGTCGGCCTGATGGATCCGGCAAGGGCGCTGCCGATCTTCTTGCTGCTGACGCTGGTGGCCTTTGCCGCCGCAACGGTCGATATCGCCTGCGACGGGTTTGCGGTGCAGAGCCTTGCCCAGCACCATCATGGCCTTGCCAATGCGGCGCAGGTCGGCGGCGCCTATCTCGGCTCGGCTATCGGCGGCGGCCTGTTCCTGGCACTGGCCGATCTCTGGGGTTGGCCGGTGGCGACCTGGAGCATGGCGGTCGTGCTTGTTCTGCTCGGCATGCCCTTCCTCCTGTTCGTCTCGCCCCGACTGCCGCACGAGGAGCGCACGCATTCGCCGTCGTTGCGCGCAGCACTGTCGCGGCCCGACCTGCGCCGCGGGCTGGGACTTTCTGCCATTTACGCCTTCTCCCAAAAAGTCGCGCTTGGAATGACGGGGACCTTCCTCGTCGACCAGGGACTGGATCTGGCGACGATCGGTCTCACGAACGGGGTGGGCAGCCTCTTTGTCGGTTTCGGCGTGGCGCTCGCGGCCGGCCTGCTCGTCCGGCGGCTGGGCACGGGCATGGTGATGATCCTCGCGCTCGTGCTGCAGGGCTTGGCTCTGGCGGGCTTTGCGGCTGCATCGTACACGAACGGCTTCCCACATGTTCTGCTGATGACGATGACCGTCTTCAGCGGCTCGGCGGTTCTCGCCCTTGGCTTTGTCGGCCTCTATGCCCAGTTCATGCACTGGTCTGACCCGCGTCAGGCTGGCGTCGACTTCACGCTGTTCCAATGCATGGACGCACTGGTCAGCATCCTTGGCGGCATGGCGGCCGGGCAAATGGCGCATCATCTGGGCTACACGCCCTTCTTTGCCCTTGCGGCCTTCATCGCCTTTGCGGCCGTCCCGGCGGTCGCCGCTCTCGTTCGCATCAGTCCGAAGAAACTCACGACGGAGGAGCCCCGACCAGCATAAGACGCCGCGAGTCCCGACCCTATCGGAACCAATCACGCGGACGCTCGTTAGTTTCATTCGACACCATAGGAGAGAAATTCATGCGCGCCCTCAACCTTATCACACTGCTTCTCGTCATCGTCGGCGGCCTCAACTGGCTGCTCGTCGGCCTTGCCGATTTCGACCTCGTTGCCACCCTGTTCGGTGGCCAGGATACGACGCTTGCCACCATCGTTTACGTGCTGGTCGGCCTGTCGGCCCTTTGGCAGCTGGTTCCGTTCTTCAAGGCCATGTCGGTCGGCGAACCGCGGGCCGAAGCCAATCTCGGCACCCATCGCTAACGGGCAGCTGATCGCTTAAAGACATACTATGGAGCAGGGTCGACAGTGTCGGCCCTGCTTTCATTTGAGTGAACGCATCGTCCCAAAAAAGTCTCCGGTCAGCGCTCTAAGCCGCCCGCCGCCAAACCGTTCCTTAACGGCCGCAGTTATAGACTGATCGACAATGACAGACCGCCTGGAGACGAGGACAAGATGTCCAAACCGACTTTTCGCTTCACTCATTACGACCTGAAGGAACAACGCGCCGGCACGATCATCGAAGTGACGCTATCCGCCGTCAACAATGTGCGACTGATGACGCCGACGAATTTTCAGCGATTCAAGGAAACGCTCGACTTCAAGTTTTTGGGCGGTGTCGCAAAGAAGTCGCCACTCAAGATCGTCATTCCTGAAAACGGCCACTGGCATCTGATCGTCGATATGGAAGGCCATCACGGGCTGGCGGAGAGCAAGGTCAAGATGACGGCGGCTCCGAGCGTTCAGCCGAAGCAGCGGGCCTCCTGAGACCCTTCATCAATAGCACCCGATAAGACAGCCTTGGCCGCAGAAGCTGCGGTTCTCTGCTCACGGTATTTGCGCCAAGCCGAGCGCTCGATGGTCGATTTGGCTTAGGCGGCAGCAGTGCTTGCGTTGGCTGGCACTTCGCGTGCGTCCTGCCGATCTTCCGCGAAGAATACGCGACCACGGCCGCCTTCCTTGGAGGCATAAAGGGCACGGTCGGCGCAGGCCATGATCTGATGCCCCGATACGCCATGGTCGGGCGCAATGGCGACGCCTAGGCTGATGCCGACATCAACGACCGCGCCGTTTGGCACCAGGATGGGGCGCGAGACGGAGGCGATGATCTGCTGGGCAAGCAGCGCCAGACGCGGCCGGTCGTGGAAGCCGGACACCAGAATGACGAACTCGTCGCCGCCCATGCGACCGACTAGGCCGTGCTCTCCGACCGCCTCGCGCAACCGCTCGGCCACCACGCGGATGACAGCATCGCCGGCACCGTGTCCGTGGATATCGTTGACCGCCTTGAACCGGTCGAGGTCACTCGCGATCACGGCGAAGGGGGCGTGAGCAAGGCGCTCGGAAGCGACTGTAAGGGCCCGGTCGAAGCATAGCCGGTTGGCAAGACCCGACAGCGCGTCGCGCAGCGCCAGTTCGCGGTTTTGCCGTTCACTCGCCTCCAGACGGTTCGACAGCCGGCCGATCATGCGGCCGATGATCAGGGTCGCGGCCAGGAGCAGGCTCGACAGCAAGACCACCAGGGGCACGACCAGATGCCAGATTTCCCGACCGGGACGATAGGGCTC
The DNA here is from genome assembly GCF_001429245.1 of Rhizobium sp. Root274. GTDB lineage: Bacteria > Pseudomonadota > Alphaproteobacteria > Rhizobiales > Rhizobiaceae > Allorhizobium. The sequence goes on along the minus strand of NZ_LMJE01000009.1, from coordinate 35,690 downwards.
CCAGGAGAAGCTGCCGATGGTGCGGGCCTCGATATCCACGGCCGGCACAAGACCGTCGGTGTCGTTGCTGTAGAAGAGCCCGCTGACCTTCAGCTGGGCATTCAGATCGTGAATGAAACCCGCGTCGATCGGTCGGGCCGACACCAGGATGACCGGAGCGCCGGCCGGCAGAACGACCCGATTGTCGTCCGGAACGATTGCCATGGCGCTCGCGATCATCGCCTTGCCGTCAATCTCGATGAAACCATAGGCGGCAATCTCCTCGACATGGGACGCGATGACGGGCCGCTGGCTGTAGCCGCCATCGACCTTGATGCGGTTGGTGTTGTGCCGGGCAATGGCGAGATCCACGAGTGCCAGCAGACTGCTGCCGGGCTCAAGCCAGTTCTCGCCGAATTCGACGTCGTCCTGATAGGCCGCCATCAGAACCCGCCCACCGGGGCCGATCAGGAAGCTGCGGTCATGTCCGAAATCGTTCCACAGCGACGATACGAGCTCGTTTTCGATGAAAGCTGGCCAGAAATCGAGGGTGACGAAGCGGACCGCCCGGTCCCAGCGCGCAAGACCCAGTTGATCTCGAGCCATCAGGTTCTGGCGGTCGCGGATGGCATTCTCAAGAAAGGTGAACTGCTTTTCGACGGCGATAGCGTCGGCCTTTTTCGATGCCACGGCACCGACGAAGAAAAGCGAGAGGGCTGCCAGCGTGATGAGAACGGCCGAAAAGATCCCGCCGAGCGTCCTCAGGCTCACCCGCGGCTCCGCGGCGGGCAATGCCGCTTCGTCAAACAATCCATATCTCTGCGGCATGCGTTTCCTCTGCTTTCCGTCGAAGCAGACTAAAAGCATCCGCTTAAAATCAACTTAATACAAAATGACGATAAGCAAACTGTCAGAACGTGTTAGCCGCTGCCGCGATCGCGCCTGAGCTTCGCCCACCAGTCCAGCCGTTTCTTGATCTCGCGCTCGAAGCCGCGCTCCGGCGGGTCGTAAAAGGTCTTGCGGCCCATCTTCTCCGGGAAATAATCCTGGCCGGAAAAGGCATCGGGTTCGTCGTGGTCGTAGCGATAACCCTCATTATAGCCTTCCGCCTTCATCAGCTTCGTCGGGGCATTGAGGATGTGCTTGGGCGGCAGGAGCGAGCCATATTCCTTGGCGGCGCGCATGGCGGCCTTGTAGGCGACATAGACGCCATTCGATTTCGGGGCGGTGGCGAGATAAACGCAGGCCTGGGCGAGCGCCAGCTCCCCCTCCGGAGAGCCGAGATAATCATAGGCATCCTTGGCGGCATTGCAGATCACGAGCGCCTGCGGGTCAGCCAGGCCGATATCCTCGACCGCCATGCGGACCAGCCGACGGCCGAGATAAAGCGGGTCCTCGCCCGCATCAAACATGCGGCAGAGATAATAGAGGGCCGCATCCGGGTCGGAGCCGCGCACCGCCTTGTGGAGCGCCGAGATCAGATTGTAGTGACCGTCCTGGCCCTTATCGTAGACCGGCGCGCGGCGCTGGACGATGCGGCCCAGGCCCTCGGTGTCGAAGACCTCACCAGGGCGGGCGGCGCGCCAGACCTCTTCGGCCAGCGTCAAAGACGCCCGGCCATCGCCATCGGCCATGCGGATCAAAGCGTGCCGGGCATCGGCATCAAGCGGCAGCGGCTTGCCTTCCGTTTCCTCCGCGCGCTTCAAAAGCGTCTCGATGCTCTCGGCATCATGGCTCTTGAAAGTGAGCACCCTCGCCCGCGACAAAAGAGCGGCGTTCAATTCGAAGCTCGGGTTTTCGGTCGTCGCCCCAACGAGGATGACAGTGCCATCCTCCATGACGGGCAGAAAACTGTCCTGCTGGGCGCGGTTGAAGCGGTGGATCTCGTCGACGAAGAGCAGCGTCTGGCGGCCTTCCATGCGGCGGAGCCGCGCGCTTTCAAAGACCTTCTTCAGATCGGCGACGCCGGAGAAGATCGCCGAGATCTGCTCGAAGGCCAGGCCCGCCTCGCCCGACAGAAGCCGGGCGACGGTGGTCTTGCCGGTACCGGGCGGACCCCAGAAGATCATCGAACCCAGCGAACCCGCCGCGATCATGCGGGCGAGCACGCCGTCCTCGCCGGTCAGGTGTTCCTGGCCGGTGACTTCGGCGAGGTTCTTCGGCCGCAGACGATCGGCGAGCGGACGCCGCTCGGCCATTTCCTTCGACATCTGCGGCGCGAAGAGATCACTCATCGAAAGATCTGCCGAATGCGCTGGCCGTCGCGTTCGATCTCGACGCGCCAGAAGCCGGGATCGCTTTCGGCGATCTTCTTCAGGTCATCGACCGAGGCGATATCCTCGCCATTGACGGCGACGACAATATCTCGCGGCTGGAAGCCGAGGCGGGCGGCGGGCGAGCCCTGGACCACTTCGGTGACAACAACGCCGGTGACTTCCGAGGCCATCTTGAGTTCATAGGCGAGACGCGGCGAAAGATTACCGGCGCGGATGCCGGCAAAGGGGTTGCGCCCCTCTATCAACTGGATGTCGCGCGGCCGGGTTTCGGGGGCGGCCGCCAGCGTCAGCGCGATCGTCTTTTCTTTGCCATCCTCCTGAACTGTGAGTTCAGCCGTCTTGCCGAGACCTGCTGTGGTCAGGCGGTAGCCGAGGGCATCGGGATGTTCGACGGGAATGCCGTTGACGGCGGTCACGACCTGGCCAGGCTTCAGGCCTGCCTTGGCGGCCGGGCCATCTTCGGCGATGCGCACGACGAGCGCGCCGCGCACCGTTTTCAGGCCCAGTGCTTCGGCCACATCCGATGTCACCGGCTCGAAGCTTGCCCCGACATAGGGCTTTTCGAAGCTTGCATCGCCGCGGTCGGCAGCATCGAGGAAAACGCGGACGAGATTGGCAGGGATGGCGAAGCCCACGCCATTGGAGCCGCCGCCACGCGAAAAGATTGCGGTGTTGATGCCGATCAGCTCACCTTTGGTGTTGACCAAAGCGCCGCCGGAATTGCCGGGATTGATCGCGGCATCGGTCTGGATGAAGAAGCCGAAATCCCCTTCCGTGACCTGATTGCGGGCGAGCGCCGAGACGATGCCCGAGGTGACCGTCTGGCCGACACCGAAAGGATTGCCGATGGCAAGCACGAGGTCGCCGACTTCGGTGGCGTCGGAATTGCCAATCGGCAGGGTCGGCATCGTTTCCGGCGCGTCGAATTTCAGCACGGCAAGGTCAAGGCGATCATCCTTGAGCACGACCTTGACCGGATATTCGCGGCCATCGGCCAGCGCCACCTTGATGTCGTCGGCGCCATCGATGACGTGGTTGTTGGTCACGACCGTGCCGTTCGCCTCGACGATCACTCCCGAGCCGAGCGAGGACTGTTTTTCCGTGCGGTTCGGCATGCGCTGGCCGAAAAACTGTTCGAAGAAGGGATCACCGGCAAAGAGATTGGAACGGCTCTGGACGATGCGCTCGGCATAGACATTGACGACGGCGCCGCGCGTCTGCTTGACCAGCGGCGCAAAGGACATCTGCATGTCGAGCTGGCTCTGCGGCACGACCTTGTCCTGGGCAAGCACGGTGGTGCCCGCCAGCGGTGTGGCGGCAACGGTCAAGACAACGGCGAAGGAGAGGATACGGCTGAGACGCGGCATGCAAGAACCCTTCAATGGATCATGGATGTTCTAAACACGGTTCCTGCGTCCTGAAATAGGCAGAAGCAAGGAAGCGTGATCGCAGATGGGGATAAACCTCGGCAGCCTCAAGTCCTGACGATGCCGATGATGCCAGTCATCAGGCCGTGCAGCTCGTCGCGGTAGCCGGTGCGGGCCGATGGGGCTGCCTCGTTGGAGGTCATGGCGACGGTGAGGCCGAGGCTCGGGGTGATGTAGAGCATCTGACCGCCGTAACCCCAGGCATAGTTCACCTGCTCGCCGCCCATCTCTTTCAGGAACCAGGCGTAACCGTAGCCATCGCCGTTGAAGACGGAATTAGTGCGGAGGATCCAGCTTTCGCGGATCCAGTCTTCGGAGATGAGGCGCGTGCCGTCCTCGGTGACGCCGCCGCGCCGATAGAGCTCGCCGAAGGCATGCAGCGAGCGCGGCGTCATGGCCATCTGGTTGCCACCGAGATAATAACCCTGGGGATCGCGGTCCCAGGCGCCAATGCGGAAGCCGTCGAGCGGGCGGAGCCAGTCGCGTGCCAGTGCCAGCGTCGGCTTGCCGGAAACCTTGGTGAGGATCACCGAAAGCAGATGGGTCGAGGCCGTGGAATAGAGCATGCCACCGCCCGGCTCGTCGACGAAATCGGCGGCGAGTGCTGAGCGTGTCCAGTTGCGGCTCGCGACCCAGCGGCCGTAATTTGGACCGGACATGCGATCGAGGCCCGCGCGCATGGACAGGAGATGGCCGATGGTGATCTTCGACAGGCGCGGATCGGGATTCTTGGGGAATTCGGAGCGCAGCACGGTTTCCATCTTCTGATCGACACCGTCGAGCAGGCCCTTGTCGATCGCAATACCAACGAGGGCGGAGACGACGCATTTCGAGGCGGATTTGATGTTCGTGGAGCCATCAAGCGAGTTGTTGCCATAGGCGCGCTCGGCGAGCGGCTCGCCATCGCGGGTGACGATCACGGTTTCCAGCGTGTCGAGCCGGCGGGCCTCGTCAAGCAGCGTGCCGATGCGCTGGCGCGAGATATCGTCCACCTCCGAGGATTGGGCGAAGCTCTTGGCGAGCGGGAAAGCGGGAAGCGCGGCGATCGCGGCAAGGAGCGTTCTTCTGTTCATCCCGTGCAACTTAGGCGCGCCACAAGGAGGATCAAAGCCTCTCGGGCGCTGCCTCACCGCATCGTGAGGAGCTGCCATGCGCACGGCGCACGGAACGTGACGGCGCCCGGGGCGTTCAGCCTCCGTTGCCAAACCAAAACGAGGTCATCATGTCCGATCCCCATGCAGCCGCGACCCGCGCCCTGATCTTCGCGCTGCTTGCCGGCCCCATGCTGGCGGGCGCGCTGCCCGCTCACGCCGCAAGCTTCGACTGCAAGAAGCCGGAACTGGCCGAGGACGAGACCGCGATCTGCCAGACGCTGTCGCTCAACGACATGGACGTGAAGATGGTCACGACGTTTGAGCTGTTGTCCGGGCTGCTGGCCATGGGTGCGCGCGGCGAATTGCAGGACCAGCAGATCGAGTGGCTGGCCAAACGCGGCGAATGCAAGGGTGACGTCGCCTGCCTGACTGCGGCCTATACGGCGCGGATGGCGCAGCTCGCGACCGTGTATGAGGGGGTGCAGCGACCGAAGTGACGGAGAACATATGGTGTGCTAACATCCGAGCATGAAGCAGGTTGAAGCCATATCGCAGCTCAAGCGGCTTGCCCCAACGGTCCGGGCCATGGGGGCAACGGGACTGTATGTTTTCGGCTCGACAGTGCGCGACGAGGCGACACCAACAAGCGACCTCGATCTATTCATCGACTATGATCCAACCGAGAAATTTTCCCTGATCGAACTGATCGGCATCCAGCAGTTCCTGGAGCAGGAACTTTCCATTGCGGTGGACCTGACCACGAGGAACAGCCTGCACCCCATGCTAAGGGGCGATATTGAGCGGTCTGCGCTTCGGGTGTTTTGATGAGCGGACGAAGGGTTGACGCAGTCCTTGCAGAGATCCTGGACGCGATCGAAGGCATACAAAAGTATACCGACGGGATATCTCTGGAAGATTTCAAGCAGGACTGGCTGATTAGGCTGGCCGTGCAACGGGCTCTAGAAATCATCTCCGAAGCATCGCGGCATCTGCCGGATGCCCTACTCTCTTTAGCACCGGACATCCCCTGGAAACAGATTCACGGTATCGGCAATGTGCTGCGCCATGAGTATCACACGATTGCCGACGACGTGATTTGGTCGGTGATCGAGCGGCATCTCAAGCCGCTCAAAGCTGCAGTTCTGAAGATGCTGCGCTCGACCCATGAGGAGCGAAAGTGACGGTGCCGGCACGACCAATGGAAACAGAACGACCTCAACTCTACGGCGCCAATCACAGCGTTTATGTGCGGATCGCGCGTCTTGCCCTTCAGGAAAAAGGCGTCGCGTATGATCTCGTGCCGGTCGACATCTTTGCCGAAGATGGGGTTCCAGCGGCGCATCGGCAGAGGCATCCTTTCGGGAAGATCCCAGCCTTCGAACACGGTGATTTCCGTCTCTATGAGACAGGGGCCATCACCCGCTATGTCGACGAGGCCTTCGACGGGCCGGCGCTTCAGCCTGTCGAGGCGAAAACCCGCGCCCGGATGAACCAGATCATCAGCATTGCGGACGGCTATGTTTATCCGCAGATGGTATGGGGGCTTTATGTCGAGTGCATCGAAAAGTCGAAGCGGGAGGAAGCCCCGGATGAGGCGCGCGTGGAGAATGCGCGCGGCGTTGCCCGGATCACGCTCGACGTGCTTGCCGGAATGCTTTCCGAGCAGCGGTGGATGTGTGGAGACACACTCACGCTGGCGGATCTCTATCTGGCGCCGATGATCGACTATGCGCTGGAGGTGCCGGAGCTGCGCCAGATGTTAGTCGAACACCGCAAACTCGGTGACTGGTGGCAGAGAGTGACGGCGCTGGAGAGTTTTCGGGAGACGCAGTCCTCTTCGTGACGAGCATCTAAGCAACCGCCGGCCCGCTAATTTTCAATTTGCCTAATTATCTTATTTACTCAGCTTCATATAGCGACACCGTCCGCCCCCTCCCCTAGCCAGGTCACAAAAGCCTTGACCGCCGGGCGTTTTGCCGCCGTCGGCGCCACCGTCGCAAAATAGGCGGTGCCGAGGTTAAGCGCGCCGTCGGGCCAGGGTTTCAGGCTGCCGTCGGCGACGAGGGTGTCGGTGATCGAGCGCCAGCCGAGCATCAGGCCGCGTCCGTCAAGCGCTGCCTGCACCGCCTGTACGTAGTTGTCGAAAATGTGGGATGGGCCGCGCGGTTTGGGCAGGTCGCGGCGGGCGAGATAGTCGGTCCAACCTTCCCAGTGGCGCGCCTCGACGGTGCGGACATGGATGAGCGGGCCGGTCTCCAGTCCCTCGCCCTTGGCCATCAGGGTTTCGACCAAAGCCGGGCGACCGACGGGGCAGACGGTTTCGTCGAAGAGGCGGAGCGTCGTGCCATCGGTCCAGGTGCCGCGGCCGTAGCGCAGGACGAGGTCGGTGCCGGGCCACATCTGCGGCAGGTCGGTTGGGGGCACCTGGACATTGACGAAGTAACCCGGATGGCGGGCGTAGAAGTCGCTCAGGCGCGGCATCAGCCAGTGGGTGGCAAGGCCCATGGTGCAGGCGACGGTCAGGCGCTGGTCTTCGAGGCCGGTGCTGGTGCGGATTTCCTCGATCGTGTCGGCGATCAGGTCGAGGCCATCGCGGGTGGCGCGGGCGAGTTGCTGGCCGGTTTCGGTGAGCCTTGCGGGACGCGTGGTGCGGTCGACCAGGGTGGCGCCGACATGGTCTTCCAGGGCCCTCAGCGCCTGGGTGACAGCGGGCTGGGTGACGTTCAAGGCAGTCGCCGCCTCGCGCATCGAGCCGAGCCGGGCGACGGCTTCGAAGGTGGTCAGAAGGCGTAGGGGTGGAAGACGGCTCAACTTAACCTCCAGCTTAACTCAGCATAAGCATAATCACTCTGGTTTCCGCTGGGAAGTCGGATGATGATCATCAAATCAGATCATCTTTTCCGCAGTCCTGACTTAAGGAAATCCGCGATGAATATGCATGTTGCCACAGGTAGCGTCACGCTTGCCGACAAAGGGCTCCACGTTCCACTTTCCGAGGGAAAGCAGTCTTATTTCAACTATTACTGGCTGCGCGACAATTGCCCCTCCTCCTTCGACAGCGCGACGCGCGAGCGCAGCTTCGACATCTTTCATCTGTCGGCAGCACCGCGCGCCGATAGCGCCGAGATCGATGATGGGATGCTGGTGATCCGCTGGGCGGGTGAGAACCATGTGTCGCGCTTTCCGCTGTCGCTACTCTCGCTCTACACCGAAGGCAAACATCGGCCTGATCCGGCCGACCTGCCGCGCAAGGCCTGGTTCAGCGACCATTATCCTGATGTCCCGCGCTTCTCGCAGCCGGAGCTGATGCGGGACGCGAAGAAGGTGGCGGAATGGCTCGAAGCCATGATCGTCGAGGGTCTGACGATCGTGACCGACATGCCCGACAGCAACGAGGGGCTGACCCAGACGGTGAAGCTGATGGGGCATGTGCGTCCGACGTTTTTCGGCGAATATTTTGATGTGAAGACGCATATCAACCCGACCAACACCGCTTACACCGCCAAGGCGCTGGAGCTGCACACCGACACACCAGCCGAGGAACATGCGCCGGGCATCCAGTTCCTGCATTGCCGGGCGAACACCGTCGAAGGCGGCATGAGCATCTATTCGGACGGCGTAGCGGTCGCCAATGCTTTCAGGGAGATCGATCCGGAGGGGTTCAAGCTCTTGTCGGAAATCGATATTCCGTTCTTCTGCGAGCATGACACCTACGACATGCGCTCGCGGCAGCGGGTGATCGAGCTCGACAAACATGGCGAGGTGTCGGGCTTGACGATCAGCCAGCACATGGCGGATCTCTTCGACCTGCCGCAGACCGTGCTCGATGACTATTATCCGGCCTTCTGCCGTTTTGGCAAAATGCTGCAGGACGACAAATTCATGATGCGCTTCCTGATGAAGGCGGGCGAGTGCATGGTGTTCGACAATCACCGCATCGTGCATGGGCGCATGGCCTATTCGGCAACCAGCGGCGACCGCTATCTGCGCGGCTGTTATGCCGACCGGGAGGAGATGCGCTCGACCTATCGCGCGCTGACGACGGAAGGACGGTTCAAGGCATGAATATCGCAGCTTCCGGAAACGACATGCTCGATGATGCAGCGCTGACTGCGCTGCGTCAGGATCTGGCGGCGGCCTTCCGGCTTTGCCATCGCTTCGGCTGGAGTGAGTCGGTCGGCAATCATTTCAGCGCTGCGGTCTCCGCCAATGGGCGGAAATTCCTGCTCAACCCGCGCTGGCAGCATTTTGCCACGGTGAAGGCGAGCGACCTGCTGCTGCTCGATGCTGACGATCCCGATGTCATGAACCGGCCCAATGCGCCGGATCCGTCCGCCTGGACCGTGCATGGCACGTTGCATCGGATGCTGCCGGAGGCGCGTGTGATCCTGCATTGCCATTCGCCTTATGCGGTGGCGCTGTCGTGCCTCAAGGACCCGACGCTTTTGCCGCTCGACAACAACACGGCGCGGTTCTTCGGGCGGATCGGTTATGACCTCGACTTCGGCGGGATTGCGGACGCGGCGGAAGAAGGCGAGCGGCTGGCGGAGATGATCCGTGGCAAGGCGGTGCTGGTGATGGGCAATCACGGCGTGTCGGTTGCCGGCGAGACGGTGGCGGATGCCTTCGAGGATCTCTACTTCTTCGAGAAGGCGGCGCAGACGATGGTACTGGCCCTTTCGACCGGCAAGCCGCTGGCGGTGCTGTCGGACGAGATCGCGCAGGGCACGTCGGACGGATGGATTCCGTATCGCGGCATGGCGGAGAAGCATTTTGCGTACCTGAAGTCGTGCCTCGACAAGGAAGATCCGTCTTACCGGGATTGATGCACCCTGCCCCGGTAGGCCGGCTCACGCTGAGTGCCGACGATGATCCGAGGCGGTGCACATCCGAGTTCGTCATGCTCGGCCTTGTGCCGAGCATCTACCGCGTTCACCGTCTTCGCTCGGCAGACCCTCGGGACAAGCCCGAGGGTGACGGATGCGGAGAAAGGCGGAATGGCCAGCCGGCGGGCTTGACGATGGAGTGATCAAGCCTCAGCCGCGCCCATCCGGATATTCGGCAGGGCCCTTGATCTCGATCGTGTTGCCGAAGGGGTCCTGCACATAGAAGGAATGGCCCATGCCGCGGGCGCCGCCATGCATCGCTTCGCGGTTTATGGTCACGTTGTGGCGGGCGAGATGGGCGCGCAGTTCCTCATGGTCGAAGGGGCCGGTGGCGATGCAGATGTGGTCGACGTTGCGGCCGCCTGCGACCGGTGGCGCTGCCTTGTGGCCACCAGGATGGGTGATGTCCCACAGCACGATCAGGGCTGCGCCGCACCAGACCTGCTCCATGCCGAGCGCGGGATAGGAATAGCCGGGGCGGCAGCCGAGGACCTCGTGATAGAAACGGAGCGCCTTTTCCATGTCGTCGACGATGAAGACGACGTGGTCGATGCCGACGAGGCTGAAGGGTACGGTCATCGCTGTTCCTTGAAGAAGGACTTCAGGGCAAGAGGGACTTCGGGGCGGCATCGAGGGGATTAAGTGCCCTCAAGGCTGCAAGGCGGCGAGCCGGGAGCTTGAGCAGAAGGCGGATGACCGCCTCCTGCACTGATGGAGCACGTTTATTCCGGCAGGACGCGCACGGCGCCCTTGTCGGCGGACGAGGCAAAGGCAGCATAGGCCTTGAGCGCCGTCGTGACGTTGCGCTTGCGCTTTTCGGCAGGGAACCAGCCCTTTGCATCCTGCTCGGCGCGGCGACGTTCCAGTTCGGCCGGGTCGACAACGAGGTTGATCGTACGGTTGGGGATGTCGATGTCGATCAGGTCGCCTTCGCGGACGAGACCGATGGCGCCGCCCTGGGCTGCTTCCGGCGAGGCATGGCCGATCGAGAGGCCCGAGGTGCCGCCGGAGAAACGGCCGTCGGTGATCAGCGCGCAGACCTTGCCGAGGCCCTTCGACTTCAGATAGCTCGTCGGATAGAGCATTTCCTGCATGCCCGGGCCGCCCTTCGGGCCTTCGTAGCGGATGACGACAACATCGCCCGCGACGATGTGGTTGGACAGGATCGCCTTTACGGCGGCGTCCTGGCTTTCGAAGACGCGGGCGGGGCCCTTGAACTTCAGGATCGATTCATCGACGCCGGCCGTCTTCACGATGCAGCCGTCGAGCGCGATGTTGCCCTTGAGGACCGCGAGACCGCCATCCTTGGAGAAGGGATGTTCAACCGAGCGGATGACACCGGTTTCGCCGTCGGTGTCGAGATCGTCCCAGCGCGAGGCCTGGGAGAAGGCTTGAGTGGTGCGGACGCCACCGGGTGCGGCCTTGAAGAATTCGCGCACGGTTTCGGAATTGGTGCGGGTGATGTCCCAGCGGTCGATGGCATGGCCAAGCGTTTCGGCATGCACGGTCGGGCAATCGCGGTTGATCAGGCCACCACGGTCGAGCTCGCCGAGGATGCGCATGATGCCGCCGGCGCGGTGGACGTCTTCCATATGCACGTCCTGCTTGGCAGGCGCGACCTTGGAAAGGCAGGGCACGCGGCGCGACAGGCGGTCAATATCGTCCATGGTGAAATCGATCTCGCCCTCATGGGCGGCCGCCAGGATGTGCAGGACCGTATTGGTCGAGCCGCCCATGGCGATGTCGAGGGCCATGGCGTTTTCGAAGGCGGCCTTCGAGGCGATATTGCGCGGAAGCACGCTCTCGTCGTCCTGCTCGTAGTAACGACGGGCGAGATCGACGATCAGGTGACCGGCCTCGACGAAGAGGCGCTTGCGGTCGGCGTGGGTGGCGAGCGTCGAGCCGTTGCCGGGCAGCGACAGGCCGAGTGCTTCGGTCAGGCAGTTCATCGAATTGGCGGTAAACATGCCGGAGCAGGAGCCGCAGGTCGGACAGGCGGCCTTTTCGATTTCGTCGACATCGGCGTCGGAGATCTTGTCGTCGGCGGCCGCCACCATGGCGTCGACCAGGTCGAGTGCGACCTTGCGGCCCTGCAGGATCGCCTTGCCGGCTTCCATCGGACCACCGGAGACGAAGACCGCGGGGATGTTGAGGCGCATGGCGGCCGAGAGCATGCCGGGCGTGATCTTGTCGCAGTTCGAAATGCAGACCATGGCATCGGCGCAATGGGCGTTGACCATGTATTCGACCGAGTCGGAGATGATCTCGCGCGACGGCAGCGAATAGAGCATGCCGTCATGGCCCATGGCGATGCCGTCATCGACGGCGATCGTGTTGAATTCCTTGGCAACACCGCCGGCGGCTTCGATTTCGCGGGCAACAAGCTGGCCCAAGTCCTTCAGGTGGACGTGGCCGGGCACAAACTGGGTGAAGGAATTGACGACCGCGATGATCGGCTTGCCGAAATCGCCATCCTTCATGCCGGTGGCGCGCCAGAGGCCGCGCGCACCCGCCATGTTGCGGCCGTGGGTGGTGGTTCTCGAACGATAGACTGGCATGGGTGTTACCTCGGTGATGGTTCTGACCCGCAGACAAACGCCCAGTGGCGCTCAGCGCGCGGAGTCCTTTTTGGAAAGGATCTAAGCCAAGGCAGCGAGCCTGTCACTAGCAGCTTCCCTGAATTCGGTACGGTTTGGCCGGGTTCGACCCGCAGAACCGATCGCATTTGAGTGATCGCATTAAGCCCGACGCAAGACCTGTCACCTATCTTTAACGGCGAGAAGGAGGCGTCATGATGACACGGAAACCCGCCCGCGTGCTGTTGCTCAAGGATGCCCGGCAGAAATTGGCCGGCCCACCGCCGCCGCCCCGTTCCCAGAGGCGGCCGACCGACTTCATTCCCTTGCGGCTGGCGACCATCCTGTTCCTCGGCGGGATCGGCATCTATTCGGGTCTCATCCCGGCGCCACGACTGGCTCCTGCCACCATCCTCGCAGATGCCGCCGGCCTGATCGACTTCTCCACCACCGGCTCAGTATCTTCGAGGGCCGAACCGATCAGCGCGACATTCTCGATCTGCGCCTCGGCGACCCGCATCAACTGCGTCGTCGACGGCGATACGTTCTGGTACCGGGGGGAGAAATACCGGATCTCCGACATCAACACGCCTGAAATCAGCCAGCCGGCCTGCGAACGGGAACGGCAGCTTGGGCATCAGGCGCAGGTGGCGCTGCTTGAGACGTTGAACGGCGAAGGCCTGACGCTCGAGCAGCAGGAGCGGCGAGATACCGACAAGTATGGCCGCAAGCTGCGCGTGGTGATGCAGGACGGGCAGTCGATCGGCAACACCTTGATTGCCCAGGGGCTTGCGCATCGCTGGGAAGGGCACAAGCTGAGCTGGTGCGATTAACGTCAGTCGCGCCGGAGCGGGATTTCTTACAGATCAAGTCCTGTCAGAGCCTACACGAAATTGTTCCTGCACGACTTCTTTTCCCGGCAGTGAAACTCTGTTTTCCTGCGGTCCGTCTCCTATGTCATATGGAAGGCATTCCGGAGCTTTACGAGGTCGACCATGTCCCGCTACCGCCCTACCCCCATCGCCGAAAGCGCCATCACGCCGAAGTCGCTTTATCTGCGCCGCCGCGAGTTCATCGGAGCCGCCGCCGGAGGGCTTGCGGCGGCCGCGGCACTGCCCTCGATGGCGGGCGCCGCCCAGCTGACCGTGCCGCTCACCGCCAAGCCCAGCGCCTATAAGGTGGACGACAAGCTGACCTCGAAGGAGGATGTGACGAGCTACAACAATTTCTACGAGTTCGGCACGGGCAAGGAAGATCCGGCCAAGAATGCCGGCTCGCTCAACACCCGCCCGTGGACGATCGAAGTGGGTGGCATGGTGGCAAAGCCCCAGGTCATCGACATCGAGACGATCCTGAAAGAGTTTCCGATGGAGGAGCGCGTGTACCGCATGCGCTGCGTCGAGGCGTGGTCGATGGTGATCCCCTGGATCGGCTTCCCGATCTCCGCGCTGCTCGATCGGGTCGAACCGCTGGGCTCGGCGAAATATGTCGCCTTCGAAACGCTTGTGCGGCCGGAGGAAATGCAGGGACAGGCCGGCATCTTCCAGTCGCTGAACTGGCCCTATGTTGAGGGCCTCAGGCTCGACGAAGCGCGTCATCCGCTGGCGATCCTGGCGACCGGGCTTTACGGGGAGACGCTGCCGAACCAGAACGGCGCGCCGATCCGGCTCGTCGTTCCCTGGAAATATGGCTTCAAGGGCATCAAGTCGATCGTCAAGATTACACTGACCGACAAGGAGCCGCCATCGACCTGGAACCAGTTGCAGGCGTCGGAATACGGCTTCTATGCCAATGTCAATCCGGCCGTCGACCATCCGCGCTGGAGCCAGGCGACGGAGCGGCGGATCGGCGAGGCCGACGGGCTATTCGGCGGGGCGCGCATCGATACGCTGCCGTTCAACGGTTATGCCGACGAGGTCGCCGGGCTTTATGCCGGCATGGATCTGACGAAGTTCTACTGATGGCCACGCTCGCATTCCCTGCCCTGCCCGCCCGCTACAAGCCGGCCTCGATCTGGGCGCTTTATGCGGTCGGACTGACGCCCGGGCTCTATGCCTTCTACCTCGGCATTTTCGGCGGGCTTGGGGCCGATCCTGTCCGCGCCTTCGAGCATCTCCTCGGGCTCTGGGCGCTCAGGTTTCTCTGTCTGGGGCTTGCTGTCACGCCGTTGCGCGATCTCTTCGGCATGAACCTAATTAGCTACAGGCGTGCACTCGGACTTCTCGCCTTCTACTATGTGCTGGCGCATTTCACCGTCTATCTGACGCTTGATCGGGGGCTGATCTTCTCGTCGATTGCCGGCGACATCCTGAAGCGGCCCTATATCATGCTGGGCATGGCCGGGCTTTTGATGCTGATCCCGCTCGCTGTCACGTCGAACAGAGCCTCGATCCGGCGGTTGGGGCCGCGATGGAACAAGCTGCACAAGCTGGTTTATCCGGTGCTGATCGTGGCGGTGCTGCATTATGCGCTGTCGTTGAAGGTGATTTCGGCGGAGCCGGCCTTCTACATCGTGGTGGCGATCGTGCTGCTCGGTTACCGGCTGGTGCGGCCACGCATCATGGAGCGGCGGCGGGCTAAGCGCGGCATGGCGCCAGCGCGCTGAGTGTTTGAGGTTGGGGCGGGAGAGCGTCCTGCCCAAAGATAAGACGTATCACGACAACCAAGGGAGTGGTTTTCATGCGCATGACCTATGGGAAGAGACTGGCAGCGGCGACCCTTGCCGCCTGCATGACCTTGGCAGCCGGGATGGCGCAGGCGATCGAGGTCAGGCCCTTCGAGGCATCAGCCTTTGAAGCGGCAAAATCGGCGGGCAAGCCCGTTGTGGTGGACGTGACCGCGAGCTGGTGCAGCACCTGTCAGGCGCAGCAGCGGATCATGGCGGAACTGGCGAAGAAGCCGGAATTTTCCGATGTGCTGGTGCTGCAGGTCGATGTCGACACGCAGAAGGACGAGATGCGCAGCCTGGGCGCCCAGAGCCGCTCGACGCTGATTGCCTTTGACGGGGCAAACGAGACGCAGCGGACCGTGGGCGATACCAATCCGCAATCCGTCGAGGCGCTGTTTGCCTCTACGCTCAAGCGGTGAGACGATGCTGAGCAGCGGGGTCTTAGCCTTGCTCGCGGGCGTGCTGTCGCTGCTCAATCCCTGCACGCTGCCGCTGGTGCCGATTGTGCTTGCCTCTGCTGTCGAACGGCATCGCTACGGGCCGCTGGCTCTTGCGACCGGCTTATGCCTGTCTTTCGTGACAATCGGGCTGTTCGTGGCGCTGATCGGCTTTTCGATCGGGCTCGACTTTACGATTTTCCGTACCTTCGGCGGAATGCTTTTGATCGGACTTGGACTGCTGCTGCTCGTTCCCGCAGCACAAGCGCGATTTGCGCTGGCGGCAGGCCCCGTCGCCAACTGGTCAGGGCAACGCCTGGGCGGATTCAATGACAGCGGGCTGAAAGGTCAGTTTCTCGTTGGCCTGCTGCTTGGGGCAGTGTGGAGCCCTTGCGTCGGGCCGACACTCGGCGCCGCCTCGCTCTTGGCGGCGCGGGGCGAGAACCTGGGCCAGGTGGTGATTGCCATGCTCGCCTTCGGGATCGGAGCAGCGCTACCGCTGATCCTGATCGGGAGCCTGTCGAAGGCGGCGATCCAGCGGATGCGGGGTCAGCTATTGACGATCGGGCAGCGTGGCAAGGCGTTGTTCGGGGTGCTGCTGCTCGTGACGGGGCTGCTGGTGGTGAGCGGGCTCGACAAGCGGGTGGAGACGGTGCTCGTCGAGCTCTCGCCGGTCTGGTTGACGGATCTGACGACGCGGTATTGAGCGGCCGCCAAATCACGCAAGCGCAAGACAAATTTTTTTCACCAACGCGTGTCGAATTGCGCTTTACTCGTTCGTTAGGGAGGCAGGGATCGCCGGTGCGGCCCTTGAACGAGAGGAGATACGACATGCGCGTGATGGTGATGGTGAAGGCGACCGAGGACAGCGAAGAGGGCGTGCTGCCGTCCGCCGAGCTTCTCGAAGCCATGGGCAAATTCAACGAAGAGCTGGTGGCGGCCGGTGTAATGCTGTCGGGCGATGGCTTGAAGCCGTCGAAGCTCGGCAAGCGGATCGCCTTCGATGGCGACAGCCGGCGGGTGATCGACGGGCCGTTTGCCGAAACTCGCGAACTGGTCGCTGGCTATTGGATCTGGGAAGTCAAAGACATGGACGAGGCGGTGGCCTGGGTGAAGCGCTGCCCGAACCCGATGCCAGGGCCGAGCGAAATCGAGATCCGCAGCTTTTACGAGATGGAGGACTTTGCCGAAGTGGTTTCGCCGGAGGGGCATGCGAGCCATGCCCGGGCTGCAGAAGGCCTGGCCGCACGACAGAACAGCAAGGATTGAGGCGGCTCATGAGCAAGATGATCTTCATCAACCTGCCGGTGACCGATCTCGAGGCTTCGACGCGCTTCTATGAGGCGCTGGGCGCGACGCGCAATCCGCATTTTTCCAACGAGAATGCGGCCTGCATGATGCTGACGGATACGATCGGCGTGATGATCCTCACCCATGCCTATTACGGCAACTTCACCCGGCGACCGATCGCCGATGCCAGGGCGACGAGCCAGGTGCTGCTGGCACTGACCGTTGGCGAGCGGGCGGAGGTGGATCGGGTGCTGGAGGCGGCCACCGCCAGCGGTGGACGGGCCGATCCGAACCCGGCACAGGATCACGGCTCGATGTTCAGCCGGTCGGTGGAGGATCCGGATGGGCATGTCTGGGAGATCTTCTGGATGGATCCGGCCGCCGTGCCGGGCGACAGCTCGACTGTCGACGCCTGAGACAATGTCCGTCGTTGACCCGGTTGGCAACCTGTCCATACTTTCGACCATGACACGGGATGGACAAAGGCAGGCCGGCGCTTCCGCCGCAAACGGCGAGAGCCTGCAGGTTGCGGCGCGGGATATCGAGACGATCTTTCGCCTGGAGCGGGTCCGGCTGATTGCCGGGCTCGCGCGGCATGTCGGCGACATCAGCCTGGCGGAGGATCTGGCGCAGGAAGCGCTGCTCGCAGCCCTTGGCGTCTGGCCCCGGACGGGAACGCCGCCCAATCCCGGCGGCTGGCTGATGACAACGGCGAAACGTCGGGCTGTCGACCTCTGGCGGCGGCGGCGGATGATGGCGCGGCACGAGGCGGCGCTCACGCATGATATCGAGACCGATCGCCGCGATGCCCATGCGGCGATCGAGGCGCGGCTCGACGACGCGATCGGGGACGAGAGGCTGTCGCTGATTTTTACCGCCTGCCATCCCCTGCTCTCGCGCGACCAGCGCACGGCGCTAACATTGAAGATCATCGCCGGTTTAACGACCGAGGAGATCGCGCGGGCTTTCTTGACCCAAGACACCACGGTGGCGCAGCGGATCGTCAGGGCCAAGAAGATCCTGCGCGATGCCGACGTCGCGTTCGAGGTGCCGCTTGGGGAGGACCGCGCGGCGCGCCTCGGTTCGGTGCTGGAGGTGATCTATCTCATCTTCAACGAGGGATATGCGGCAAGTCGGGGCGAGGATCTGATCCGGCCGCAGCTTTGCCAGGAGGCGATGCGGCTGGGGCGCATTCTGGTCGGGCTCGCGCCGGAAGAAGCAGAGGCACATGGGCTGTTGGCATTGATGGAGCTGCAGGCCTCCCGCTTCAAGGCACGGGTGGCGGCCGACGGGCGGGCGCTGACGCTGGAAACGCAGAACCGGGGGCTTTGGGACCGGCTGCTGATCCAGCGCGGGCTGGCGGGGCTGGCGGTCGTGAGGCGGCTCAAGAGTGAGGATGGCGTCTATGCGCTGCAGGCGGCGCTGGCGGCGGTGCATGCACGGGCCACGACGTTTGCGGACACCGACTGGGCCCTCAGCGCTTCGCTTTATGACCGGCTTCTGGCGCTGACGCCCTCGCCCGTTGTCGCGCTCAACCGGGCAGTTGCCCATGCCATGGCGTTCGGGCCGGAGATGGGGTTACGTCTGCTGGAGGAGATTGCGGACGCGCCGCAGCTGGCGGACTATCCGCCCTATCACGCGGCGAAAGGAGATTTCCTGTTTCGGCTGGGACGGATGGCGGAGGCGCGGAGTGCGTTCGAGCAGGCGGCCCTGCTTAGCGGCAATGACGCGGAGCGGGCGTTTCTGCTCGGGCGGGTTCAGGCTTGCAAATAGAGCCCCATGGAAAATGGAAACACCCGGCGGTGAAGGCCGGGTGCACATCCGTTCTATGGTCCGAAGATCAGAACTGCTTCCTGAACAGCAGCCGATCGAGCGAGAGATAACCGCCGCCGAAGGCTGCGAAGAGAAAGGCGCCGCCGGTCCAGAAGAGCGAGGCGAGTTCAGCCTTGGACTGGACCTGATGCAGGAAGGTGTGGCCGCCATCGACAAGCCGTGTCAGCGCTTCCGGCGTGAAGAATTCGCTGCCGGCCTTCAGCGCATCGATGCCGGCCGGGGTGAGGAATGCATCGCCATAGGGGTGGCTCATGTGGAAATAGAGGGTGATCGCCAGCATGATACCGTTGGCGAGCGCTGCTGGCCTCGTGAAGAGACCGAGCGCGATCAGGAGGCCGCCCAAGACCTGCAGGACGGCCAAGGTCGGCGACCAGAGCCAGCCGGGATAGAAGCCGAGCTTTTCGATGAAGCCGACCTGGGCGAAGGGCGCCAAGATTTTTGGCCAGCCTTCGATGACCAGCATGCCGCCGACGGCAAGGCGGAAAATGCTCCAAGCCATGGGCTGGGCGATGCGGTCATAAAAGCCGGATAGCGGCGGGATGATGAGCTTGTCTCTGTCGTTGCTGAAAATGGATGCGTCAACCATTGGGAACCTCGCTTAAATCGATATATCGATGGATTGAGGTTAGCGCTGACAGGGAAAATGGACTTGACGTGGATCAACCGGGAGGTGGCCGTCTTTGCGAGGTCGCGCAACTTTTTGTGTGTCTGCCGCTGAGTGGTCGGAGGGGCGCAAATGGATCTTGGTGGACCGCACGGCCTCTCCCCTTCATGTCAGGCTCAACCTCCTGAAGGGCTCGCTGCTATCCGGTCGGAGAGCCCGGGTATGCTACGACCGGTTGCCGCACCGCCCTCTCTCAGCCGATTGTGGATTGCGGTTGCGGCAGTGGCGGCCTGGCCGAAGGCGACGGCCAGTTGGTTGAGCGAGTGGACGACATCGCCGGCTGCATAGATGCCTCTTCTCGAGGTTTCCTGATGCCCGTCCACCGTGATGTGGCCGAGATCGTCGAGAGCGATGCCGAGACTTTCACCCAGCTGCGAGCGGATCGAGCAGCCGAGGGCCGGATAGACGCTGTCGAATACTTCGCGCTCCCCCTGCTCGGTCGTTACCTCGAAGCCAGCATCGGACAGCCGCATACTTGCGACACCTGACAGGACTGGGAATGCACCAGCCTCGCCGTTCCCCTTTCCCTCCTCCCGCAGCCTTGCGGGATCGTCTGCGATGATGGTGACGTCATCGGTAAAGGCCTTGAGGAAATTTGCTTCTCGCAAGGCGTGGCTTCCAGACCCGAGCACGCCCACACGGCGGCCGATGACCTCGTAGCCATCGCAGACCGGACAGAGACGGATGATGCCACGGGCAATGGCTTCTTCCACATTCGGCATGCGCGGGATGTGGTCGACCACGCCGGTTGCGAGCAGAATGTGGCGCGCGGTCAAACCTCGGTCATTGAGGATGACCGCGAAGCCTGAAGCCTCGCTACCTTCGATGTGTTCGACCCGGGCGTTGTGCAGTGGCACCTCGTAATGCTGGGCCTGCGCCCGCAGACGATCAAGCAGTTCCAAGCCGCTGATGCCATCGGGAAAGCCGGGGCAATTGTGCGTGCGCGGGATCCAGAGCGCCCTGCTCTCCCCGGCATCGACAACGAGTACGCTCCGCCGGAAACGAGCGAGGTAGGTTGCCGCCACAAGGCCGGCCGGACCACCGCCGATGATGATGCAATCGTAACTGTCTCTGTTGGCTGTGGCCGTCATGAAGTCTCCTGTATCGCCGTTTGGCAAACATTAGGAGAGGCTGGTTGTTCCATTTCCGGCGGAACGACTGGCCAGCGGCTCGCAGTCTTGCGGCCGGATCAAGAAACGCGGACAAACAACGCAAAAAGCCGGGTGATTGCTCACCCGGCTTTTCAAATCCTTCCCTTACGGGAGGGAACTTATGCAGCTTCAGCTTCGGCTTCAGCGGCGACGCGGGCCTTGTCGGCTGCGCCCTTGGCGTCGACGTCGCGTTCAACGAACTCGATGACGGCCATGGCGGCGTTGTCGCCCTGGCGGAAACCGGCCTTCATGATGCGCAGGTAGCCGCCGTTGCGGGTGGCATAGCGCGTCGCGATGGCGTCGAACAGCTTGGCAACAACGGACACGTCGCGGATCTGCGAGATCGCCTGGCGGCGAGCATGCAGGTCGCCGCGCTTGCCGAGGGTGACGAGCTTTTCGACGATCGGGCGAATTTCCTTCGCCTTCGGCAGGGTGGTGACGATCTGCTCATGCAGGATGAGCGAAGCCGCCATGTTGGCGAACATCGCCTTACGGTGGCTGGCGGTACGGTTCAGCTTGCGGCCGGCTTTCTGGTGGCGCATGGCTATTCTCCTTTAAGTGCAGGCTCTGTCTCAGAGGCTGCCGTTTCCTGACACATACGGGCATGCGCCCGCAGTTTGACGGGGAAAGGCAGGCTTAGAGGCTGCCTTCACTGTTATTAATACTGATCTTCGTAACGCTTCGCGAGATCTTCGATGTTCTCGGGCGGCCATGCCGGTACTTCCATACCGAGGTGCAGGCCCATGGAAGCGAGAACTTCCTTGATTTCGTTCAGCGACTTGCGACCAAAGTTCGGCGTGCGCAGCATTTCGGCTTCGGTCTTCTGGATCAGATCGCCGATGTACACGATGTTGTCGTTCTTCAGGCAGTTTGCCGAGCGGACAGACAATTCGAGTTCGTCGACCTTCTTGAGCAGAGCCGGGTTGAAGGCGAGTTCGGTGACCGACTCTTCTTCGACTTCCTTCTGCGGCTCGTCGAAGTTGACGAAGACGCCGAGCTGGTCCTGGAGAATGCGGGCTGCGAAAGCAACTGCATCTTCACCGGTGACCGAGCCATCGGTTTCGATGGTCATCAGCAGCTTGTCGTAGTCGAGAACCTGTCCTTCGCGGGTGTTTTCCACCTTGTAGGACACCTTCTTGACCGGCGAGTAGAGGCTGTCGACCGGGATCAGGCCGATAGGAGCATCTTCCGCGCGGTTACGCTCAGCCGGGACATAGCCCTTGCCGTTGTTGACCGTGAACTCCATGCGGATCTCGGCACCTTCGTCGAGGGTGCAGATGACATGGTTGGGGTTCAGGATCTCAATGTCGCCAACAGTTTGGATGTCACCGGCGGTAACAACGCCCGGACCCTGCTTGCGGACAACCATGCGCTTGGCATCGTCGCCGTCCATCTTGATGGCGATTTCCTTGATGTTCAGGACGATGTCAGTGACATCTTCGCGAACGCCCGGGATAGACGAGAACTCGTGCAGAACGCCGTCGATCTGGACAGCGGTAACCGCTGCGCCCCGAAGCGACGACAGGAGAACGCGACGCAGAGCGTTTCCGAGCGTCAGGCCGAAGCCACGCTCAAGCGGCTCGGCGACGAGGGTCGCCTTGGTGCGGCCGGAGGAGGAAAATTCCACCTTGTTCGGCTTGATCAGTTCCTGCCAATTCTTCTGAATCATGATTTTACCTTCCGTTCGCCATCACCATTCAATCGTGACGGCCGAATATGAGAAGCACCGGGAAGGCAAACCGCCTGCCCGGCAAGACGAAGAATGATTAGACGCGACGCTTCTTGCGCGGACGGCAGCCATTGTGCGGGATCGGGGTCACGTCGCGGATGGACGTGATCATGAAGCCGGCAGCCTGGAGGGCGCGCAGAGCGGATTCACGACCCGAACCGGGGCCGCAGACTTCCACTTCCAGCGACTTCATGCCGTGTTCCTGGGCCTTCTTGGCGCAGTCTTCAGCGGCGATCTGGGCAGCGAACGGGGTCGACTTACGCGAACCCTTGAAGCCCTTGGCACCAGCAGACGACCAGGCAATTGCGTTGCCCTGTGCGTCGGTGATGGTGATCATCGTGTTGTTGAAGGTCGAGTTGACGTGAGCAACGCCCGACGAGATGTTTTTGCGTTCGCGACGGCGGACGCGTGTGGCTTCCTTGGCCATGGTCTTCCTTTCAGTTGATCTAAACACCGCCGTAATGCCAGCGGCTACACCAATCGAGGCAATAGGATGAAGGCGGTGGGCACCAGGTTACCCTGACGCCCACCGCCCTTTTCCGACTGTCTCGAAAAATTACTTCTTCTTACCAGCGATCGCCTTCGCCGGACCCTTGCGGGTGCGGGCGTTGGTGTGCGTGCGCTGACCACGGACCGGCAGGCCGCGGCGATGACGCAGGCCACGGTAGCAGCCGAGGTCCATCAGACGCTTGATGTTCATCGCGGTGTCGCGACGAAGATCGCCTTCGACCTGGTAGTCGCGGTCGATGGTTTCGCGGATAGCCAGAACTTCGGCGTCGGTCAGCTGGTGTACGCGCTTTTCAGCGGGCAGGCCGACCTTTTCCATGATTTCCTGTGCAAACTTCGGTCCGATCCCGTGAATATAGGTCAGCGCAATAACAACGCGCTTCGCAGTCGGGATGTTGACGCCAGCGATACGTGCCACGCCTATTCTCCTTGCTTCCAGTTGCCATCCGGCAAGTGGTGTCTCGTTACACGGCCCGAATGAGCCGCAATTACAAATCGGGTTCTCAACACGTCAAAACGATCGAACCCGGTCTTCCGTCTCAGGAAGAACGCGCCGATCGCAGTCATGTCGCGAGTTGGCGCGGTCTTTAGCGGAATCGGTCGACAAAAGCAACCGATGCCACGAAGATTCTTGGAACCGCCCGGGTCAGACCCGGGCGAGAATGGCTTCGATCTCGGCCGTGACGGCATCAATCTCGCCCATGCCGTCGACCGAATGCAGCTTACCCTTGGCGTGGTAATAGCCGATCAGCGGCGAGGTTTCCTTGTAGTAGGCCTGGAGGCGGGTCCGGACCGTCTCCCTGTTATCGTCGGGACGGCGCTTGAAATGCGTCGAGCCGCACTTGTCGCAGACCCCTTCCACCTTCGGCTTCAGGTTTTCGTCGTGATAGCCGGCGCCGCAGTTAGCGCAGGTGTAACGACCAGCGATTCGATCGGCGAGGACCTCGTCATCGACCCGGATCTCGATCACGGCCGACAGGTCGAGGTTCTTGCCCGACAGCATGGCCTCGGTCGCATCGGCCTGAACCAGCGTGCGCGGGAAGCCGTCGAGGATGAAGCCGTTGGCGCAATCAGGCGCATCGATGCGTTCGGACACGATGGCGATGACGATATCGTCGGACACCAGCTTGCCGGCGTCCATGACCGCCTTGGCGCGCTTGCCGACCTCCGTGCCGGCGGAAACCGCGGCACGAAGCATGTCACCGGTGGAGAGCTGCGGGATGCCGTGCTTCTCCACGATCCGCTGGGCCTGGGTCCCCTTGCCCGCGCCCGGCGGTCCTAACAGAATCAGTCTCATCGTCCCCTCTTTCCTCCACGCAGCTTCGACTTCTTGATCAGGCCTTCATATTGCTGGGCGATCAGATGTCCCTGGATCTGTGCTACAGTATCAAGGGTGACGCTGACAACAATCAAAAGCGACGTACCACCAAGGGCTAATGGGATGCCGGTGCGTGCGATGAGGAGTTCGGGAAGAATGCAGACGAAGACGAGATAGATCGCGCCGATGACCGTGATGCGGGTCAGGACGTAATCGATGTATTCGGCGGTGCGGTCACCGGGGCGGATGCCGGGGATGAAGCCGCCATGCTTTTTCAGGTTGTCGGCCGTGTCCTTCGGATTGAAGACGATGGCCGTGTAGAAGAAGGCGAAGAAGGCGATCAGGGCGGCATACATCAGCATGTAGACCGGCTGCCCATGGCTGAGCGAGGCGATGATCGTGGTGGCCCAGGCGGGCATCTGTGCGCCACCGGCAAAGCCTGCGGCAGTCGCGGGCAGCAGCAGCAGCGAGGATGCGAAGATTGCCGGGATAACGCCCGAGGTATTGAGCTTCAGCGGCAGGTGCGAGGTATCGCCCTGGAACATGCGGTTGCCGACCTGGCGCTTCGGATACTGGATCAGAAGGCGGCGCTGCGCACGCTCGACGAAGACGATCAGGCCGATGACGCCGATGGCGACGACGATGACGGCGAGAATCAGCAGGGTCGAGATGGCGCCGGTGCGGCCGAGTTCGAGCGTGTGGGCGATCGCGGTCGGAAGACCTGCTGCGATGCCGGCGAAGATGATCAGCGAAATACCATTGCCGATGCCGCGCGAGGTGATCTGCTCACCGAGCCACATCAAGAACATGGTGCCGCCGAGCAGCGTGAGAACAGTAGAAATCTTGAAGAAGATGCCCGGGTCGACAACGATGCCCTGGCCAGACTCCAGACCGACGGCGATGCCGTAGGCCTGCAGCGCGCCGAGCAGAACGGTGCCGTAGCGGGTATACTGGTTGATGATCTTGCGGCCCTGCTCGCCCTCTTTCTTGAGGTTCTCAAGCGCGGGGACGACCGAGGTCATCAGCTGCACGATGATCGAAGCGGAGATGTAAGGCATGATGCCGAGGGCGAAAATCGCCATGCGCTGGACAGCGCCGCCGGCAAACATGTTGAAGAGGCCGAGGATGCCGCCGGACTGGCCCTGGAAGGCCGCCGCATAGGCTTCGGGATTGAGGCCAGGCAGCGGAATATGCGTGCCGAGGCGATAGACCAGCAATGCGGCCAGGGTGAACCACAGGCGCTTCTTCAGATCTTCCGCCTTGGCGAAAGTCGAGAAGTTGAGGTTCGAGGCCAGTTGTTCCGCTGCAGAAGCCATGAAATTCTCCGCAAACCTTGACCGGCGCGACTTCCGCGACCGTAGGCTGTTCGTTCAAACTGTTTTTCAGAAAACAGGGCGCGGGGAGAAGTTGGCGAGCAACCGCATGCCTCACACCCTTGTTTTCCAGATGACCCGGAAGACGAAACGACGTCCATTCCGTCCTGGGATCGTGAGGCTCACATATGGGAGCAAAA
The DNA here is from genome assembly GCF_001429245.1 of Rhizobium sp. Root274. Taxonomy (GTDB): domain Bacteria; phylum Pseudomonadota; class Alphaproteobacteria; order Rhizobiales; family Rhizobiaceae; genus Allorhizobium. The sequence goes on along the minus strand of NZ_LMJE01000009.1, from coordinate 10,342 downwards.
TCGCCCGGTGTGAAGCACCCCGGGCGATCGGTTCGTCACTTATTCAGCGGCTTCTGCGGCAGCTGCGAGCAGCTTGGCCGAACCGCCGGCCTTTTCGATCTTCTCGACGGCAGCCTTAGAGGCGCCGGCGACTTCGACCGAGATCTTGGCCTTGAGTTCACCACCCGACAGGATGCGAACGCCGTCCTTCGGACGACGGATCACACCGGCAGCCTTGAGAGCTGCTGCGTCGATCGTCGACTTGGCGTCGAGCTTGCCAGCATCGATCGCGGTCTGGATACGGCCGAGCGATACGGTGACGTATTCAGATGCGAAGATGTTGTTGAAGCCGCGCTTCGGCAGGCGACGATAGATCGGCATCTGGCCGCCTTCGAAGCCGTTGATTGCAACGCCGGAACGAGCCTTCTGACCCTTCACACCGCGACCACCGGTCTTGCCCTTGCCGGAACCAATACCGCGACCTACGCGGATACGGTCCTTCGACGAGCCTTCGTTGTCTTTGATTTTATTCAGTTTCATGATGACTTCCCCCGTCTCACTTCTCGTCGACGACGCGAACGAGATGCTGGACAGCACGGATCATGCCACGAACGGAAGGCGTATCTTCCAGGGTGCGGACCCGGTGCATCTTGTTGAGGCCCAGACCGACCAGCGTTGCGCGCTGGACTGCCGGACGGCGAATGGGCGAACCGATCTGCTCGATCGTGATCGTCTTTGCTTCAGTCTTCTTCGTAGCCTTGGCCATGGATCAGACTCCTCTTATTCTTCAGCAGCGTTGCCAGAGGCAGCGCGGCGAGCCTGGAGGGTAGCATACTTCAGGCCACGCTGAGCAGCGATGTCCTTCGGATGAACCTGAGACTTCAGGGCGTCGAACGTGGCGCGAACCATGTTGTAAGGGTTCGACGAACCGGTCGACTTGGCGACGACGTCGTGCATGCCGAGCGTTTCGAACACGGCGCGCATCGGACCACCAGCGATGATACCGGTACCGGCCTTGGCGGCGCGAAGGAGAACCTTGCCGGCGCCATGACGACCGTTGACGTCGTGGTGCAGGGTACGACCGTCACGCAGCGGAACGAAGATCAGTTCGCGCTTGGCGGCTTCGGTTGCCTTGCGGATGGCTTCCGGCACTTCACGTGCCTTGCCATGACCGAAGCCAACGCGACCCTTCTGGTCGCCGACGACGACGAGGGCTGCGAAGCCGAAGCGACGGCCGCCCTTAACTACCTTAGCGACGCGATTGATGGCGACCAGCTTGTCGACAAATTCGCTATCGCGCTCTTCACGGTTCTGGCGATCATCGCGCGAACCACGCTTCTCTTGTGCCATTGTCCTTTTCCTTTTTCTTTTCCGGGTGCAATCGGCAGATTACGCAAAGTTCCACCCTGCCCTCTCGGGTCAAGGTGGAATCCGGTGTGACCGGCGTTAAAGCCGGAAATCCGCCCGGACGCAAGCCCGGGCGGAAACTCGATTAGAAGGAGAGACCACCTTCGCGGGCGGCTTCTGCCAGGGCCTTGATGCGGCCGTGGTAGATGTAGGCGCCACGATCGAAGACAACTTCCTTGACGCCAGCCTTGGTTGCGCGCTCGGCAACCAGCTTGCCGACGGCAGCTGCTGCTGCGGTGTCGGCGCCGGTCTTGAGCTCGGCCTTCAGGCCACCATCGAGCGTCGAGGCAGCCGCAAGGGTCTTGCCAGCGACGTCGTCGATGATCTGAGCGTAGATGTTCTTCGAAGAGCGATGTACCGACAGACGCGGACGGCCATTGGCCACCGCCTTGATCTGACGCCGTACGCGGTTCGCACGGCGAACAAGTGCTTCTTTTCTGCTTGCCATTTCGCGCGATCCTTACTTCTTCTTGCCTTCTTTGCGGACGATCCGCTCTTCGGCATACTTGACGCCCTTGCCCTTGTAGGGCTCCGGACCGCGGTATTCGCGGATCTCGGCGGCGACCTGACCGACCTGCTGCTTGTTGATGCCGGACACGATGATTTCGGTCGGCTTCGGAACAGCAATGGTGATGCCAACGGGCGGCTCATAGACGACGTCATGGCTGAAACCGAGGGCCAGCTGCAGGTTCTTGCCCTGCAGCGACGCGCGGTAACCAACGCCGTTGATTTCGAGCTTGCGCTCGTAACCGTCCTTGACACCCTTCAGGATGTTTTCGACCATGGTGCGGGACATGCCCCACTTGGAACGAGCATCCTTGGAGTCGTTGATCGGCAGGACGACAACAGCGTTGTCTTCGAGCTTCACAGAGATTTCGTCATTAGCGACGAATACGAGTTCACCCTTCGGGCCCTTGACGGAGACCTTCTGGCCTTCGACAGTGGCGGTCACGCCAGCCGGAACCGGAACGGGCTTTTTACCGATACGAGACATAGTTTTTATCCTGTCTGTTCGCTATGGAGTTCCTCTGCGCTGTCTTAGAAGACAGAGCAGAGAACCTCACCACCAACGTTCTGTTCGCGAGCCTGGTGATCGGCCATCACACCCTTCGGAGTCGAAAGGATGGTGATGCCGAGGCCGTTCGCGACCTGCGGGATGGACTTAACCGAGACATAAACTCGGCGGCCCGGCTTGGAGACACGGCCGATTTCGCGAATGACCGAAGCACCTTCGTAGTACTTCAGCTCGATCGTGAGCTCGGACTTGCCATTGCCGTAATCGACCTGGCTGTAGCCGCGGATGTAACCTTCGGCCTGCAGAACGTCGAGAACGCGGGCGCGCAGGTTCGAGGCCGGAGTGTTAACCGAGCTCTTGCGGCGTGCGGCGCCATTGCGGATGCGGGTGAGCATATCGCCCAACGGATCAGTCATCGTCATTTGCGCGTCTCCTTACCAGCTCGACTTGACAATACCCGGCACCTTGCCGGAATTGCCGAGGTCGCGGAGTGCGATACGGGACATGCCGAGCTTGCGATAGAACGCACGCGGACGGCCGGTCACTTCGCAACGGTTGCGGACACGGGTCTTGGAACCATCGCGCGGCAGATCTGCCAGCTTCAAGGTTGCCTTGAACCGTTCTTCAATCGAGAGCGACTGGTTCATAATGATCGCCTTCAGCGCGGCCCGCTTAGCGGCGTGCTGACCGACCAACTTGCGGCGGCGCTTGTTCTTTTCAACTGCGCTTGTCTTCGCCATATGGAAGTTCCTCTTCTACGCTCGTCGTTACGGTTACGTGCGGAACGGGAAGTTGAACTCTTTCAGAAGAGCCCGAGCTTCGTCGTCCGTGTTTGCCGTCGTGCAAACGATGATGTCCATGCCCCACATCTGATCAACCTTGTCGTAGTTGATCTCAGGGAACACAATGTGCTCCTTGATGCCCATGGCGAAGTTGCCACGGCCGTCAAAGCTTTTCGGGTTCAGGCCCCGGAAGTCGCGAACGCGCGGAAGCGCGATGTTGATCAGACGGTCCAGGAATTCGTACATCCGTGCGCCGCGCAGGGTAACCTTTGCGCCGATCGGCATGTTTTCACGGACCTTGAAGCCGGCGATCGAGTTGCGCGCCTTCGTGATGACCGGCTTCTGGCCGGCGATCGCTGCGAGGTCGGCAGCAGCAACAGAAGGCTTCTTGGAATCGGCAGTCGCCTCACCCACGCCCATGTTGATGACGATCTTGTCGAGCTTCGGGATCTGCATCTCGTTCGAGAACGAGAACTGTTCCTGCAGCGCTGCACGGATGCGCGTTACATACTCGGTCTTGAGCCGCGGCTCATACTTTGCCTCAGCCATCGATGACATCTCCCGAACGCTTGGCCACACGCACCTTCTTGCCGTCTACGACCTGGAAGCCAACGCGGGTCGGCTTGCCATCCTTGCCGACGATGGCAATGTTGGACAGGTGAATGGATGCTTCCTTGTTGATGATGCCGGCTTCCTGCGTCTGAGACTGACGCTGATGGCGCTTCACCATGTTGATACCACGCACGAGTGCGCGATCTTCCTTCGGCATGACCTGGAGGACTTCGCCAGTGCGGCCCTTGTCCTTGCCGGAGAGTACGACGACGTTGTCGCCCTTGCGGATCTTGTTCATCGCTTCCCGCTCCCTTACAGTACTTCTGGAGCCAGCGAGATGATCTTCATGTGGTTCTTGGCGCGAAGTTCGCGCGGAACCGGTCCGAAGATACGGGTGCCGATCGGCTCTTTCTTGTTGTCGATAAGAACAGCAGCGTTGTTATCGAATCTGATGACGCTGCCGTCAGCGCGACGGATGTCCTTGGCGGTGCGAACGACAACCGCCTTCATCACATCGCCCTTCTTGACGCGGCCGCGCGGGATCGCTTCCTTGATCGAGACGACGATAATGTCGCCGACCGAAGCGTACTTGCGCTTGGAGCCGCCCAGCACCTTGATGCACATGACACGACGTGCGCCGGAATTATCCGCGACGTCGAGGTTAGTCTGCATCTGAATCATGTCAGGTCGCCTTCTTGTTGTAACCCGAACGGTTGGGCATACGCCCCCTATTCCGGCTTATGATAAATTTCGAGAGTGCGCGGGAAGATAAATACAGGGTGGTTTCCCATACGGGACCTTCCGTGCGCTCAAAGCAAAAGGAACGCCCGTAACGGGGCGTTCCCAGCCAGTGGCCTGCTTCATACAAGATTCTGCGCAAGGTGCAAGCCCCCGCGCAGAAACTCGTCAAATTAAGCCTGGGCGGAGATAACCGTCCAGCACTTGTCCTTGGAGATCGGTGCGCATTCCTCGATGGAAACGACGTCACCGGTCTTGTACTGGTTGTTTTCGTCATGGGCCTTGTACTTCTTCGACCGGCGGACGGTCTTCTGAAGCAAGGGATGTGCGAATCGACGCTCAACGCGAACAACGACAGTCTTGTCGTTCTTGTCGCTGACAACTACGCCCTGCAGAATGCGTTTCGGCATATTCTTCTGGTCCTTAGGCCTTGGCTTCTGCCGCCTTCTGGCGGGCAATGGTTTTTACGCGTGCGATGTCACGACGAACTTCCTGGATGCGGGAAGACTTTTCCAGCTGGCCGGTGGCCTTCTGGAAACGCAGGTTGAACTGCTCCTTCTTCAGCTTCGCAAGCTCATCATTCAGCTGATCGGCGCTCATGGCGCGGACGTCTGCGGCTTTCATGGGCTCAATCCTCACTCTGCAATGCGCTGTACGAAGCGCGTCTTGACCGAGAGCTTGGCCGAACCGAGACGGAGCGCTTCGCGAGCGATCTCCTCGGACACACCGTCGATCTCGAACATCATTCGGCCGGGCTTGACCTTGCAAGCCCAGTATTCGACCGAACCCTTACCCTTACCCATACGAACTTCGGTCGGCTTTGCCGTGACCGGAACGTCAGGGAATACGCGGATCCATACACGGCCCGCACGCTTCATGTAGCGGGTGATGGCGCGACGGGCTGCTTCGATTTCGCGAGCATTCACGCGGTTGGGTTCGAGAGACTTCAGGCCGAATTCGCCGAATGCCAGATCAAAACCGCCCTTGGCGACGCCCTTGATGCGCCCCTTGAACTGCTTGCGGTACTTTGTACGCTTTGGCTGCAACATTTTCTTACTTCTCCGAGCTTATCTTTCGCCAGCGTTCAATCAAGCGTTCTCGCGGCGACGGTCGCCACGATCACCGCGTTCACGGCTTGCCGGACCCTGGGCATCGCCCTCGAGTGCACGACGCTCAGACGCCATCGGATCATGCTCAAGGATTTCGCCCTTGAAGATCCAGACCTTGACGCCGCAGATGCCGTAAGCGGTTTCAGCTTCAGACGTGCCGTAGTCGATGTCGGCGCGCAGCGTGTGAAGCGGAACGCGACCTTCGCGGTACCATTCGGTACGTGCGATTTCGGCACCACCGAGACGGCCGGCGCAGGTGATCTTGATGCCTTCGGCACCGAGACGCATGGCCGACTGTACGGCGCGCTTCATGGCGCGACGGAAAGCGATACGACGCTCGAGCTGCTGGGTGATCGACTGAGCAACGAGTGTTGCGTCGATTTCCGGCTTGCGCACTTCAACGATGTTGAGGTGCGTTTCCGAGTTGGTCATCGTCGAGATCTTCTTGCGAAGCTTCTCGATGTCTGCACCCTTCTTGCCGATGATCAGACCCGGACGAGCCGAGTGGATCGTGACGCGGCACTTCTTGTGCGGACGCTCGATGACGACCTTGGCGATGCCGGCCTGCTTGAGCTCTTCCATCAGGTAGGCGCGGATCTTCAGGTCTTCGTGCAGCAGCTTGCTGTACTCGGCATTGTCCGCAAACCAGCGGCTATCCCAAGTGCGGTTGATGCCCAGGCGAAAACCTGTCGGATTGATTTTCTGACCCATTATGCGGCCTCCCCTTTGGCTTCGACTTCGCGCACGACGATCGTCAGGTGCGAGAACGGCTTTTCGATGCGCGATGCGCGGCCGCGGCCACGAGCGTGGAAACGCTTCATGGTGATCGACTTGCCAACATAGGCTTCGGCGACGATCAGCTGATCGACGTCGAGGTCATGGTTGTTCTCAGCGTTTGCGATTGCCGATTCCAGGGTCTTCTTGACCGTGCCGGCAATGCGCTTGCGGGAGAATTCGAGATCAGCGAGAGCGCGCTCGACCTTCTTGCCGCGGATGAGCGCGGCAACCAGGTTGAGCTTCTGGGGGCTGACGCGGATCGTGCGCGCAATGGCTTGCGCCTCGTTGTCCTTCAGCCGGCGTTCGGCTTTTGCCTTGCCCATCGTTACTTCCTCTTCGCCTTCTTGTCCGCACCGTGACCGTAATAGGTCCGGGTCGGAGCGAATTCACCAAACTTGTGGCCGACCATGTCTTCATTGACAGAGACGGGCACATGCTTCGAGCCGTTGTAGACGCCGAAAGTGAGACCGACGAACTGCGGCAGGATGGTGGAGCGACGGCTCCACATCTTGATCACTTCGCTACGACCGCCTTCACGAACCTTCTCAGCCTTCTTGAGAAGATAGCCGTCAACGAACGGGCCTTTCCATACTGAACGAGCCATTTCTGACTACCTCTCTTACTTCTTCTTCAGGTGGCGCGAGCGCATGATGAACTTGTCGGTCGACTTGTTCGAACGAGTCCGCTTACCCTTGGTGGGCTTACCCCACGGGGAGACCGGGTGACGACCACCCGACGTGCGGCCTTCACCACCACCGTGGGGGTGGTCGACCGGGTTCATGACGACACCGCGGTTATGCGGGGTCTTGCCGCGCCAGCGGGTACGACCCGCCTTGCCATCATTGATGTTGCCGTGGTCCGGGTTGGAAACGGCGCCGACGGTGGCCAGGCAGGAGCCCGGGACCAAACGCTGTTCGCCGGAGTTCAGGCGAAGGATTGCCATGCCGGCATCGCGGCCGACCAGCTGAACATAGGTGCCTGCAGAGCGAGCGATCTGACCACCCTTGCCCGGCTTCATTTCCACGTTGTGGATGATGGAGCCGACCGGGATGTACTGCAGCGGCATCGCGTTGCCGGGCTTTACGTCGACAGCCTTCTCAGAAGCGCCCACCTTGTCGCCGACAGCGAGACGCTGCGGAGCCAGGATGTAGGCCTGTTCGCCATCAGCATAGGTGATGAGGGCGATGAAGGCGGTGCGGTTCGGGTCGTATTCCAGACGTTCTACGGTGCCTTCGACGTCGAACTTGCGACGCTTGAAGTCAACGAGACGGTAGGTACGCTTGTGACCACCACCGATGAAGCGAGCCGTGATGCGGCCGAGGTTGTTACGACCACCGCTCTTGGACAGACCTTCCGTCAGCGCCTTGACCGGCTTGCCCTTCCAGAGGCCCGAGCGGTCGACGATGACCAGCTGACGCTGGCTCGGGGTCGTCGGATTATAGCTTTTCAATGCCATTGTTCTTGTTCCCTACCTCAGACGCCCGTCGACACGTCGATGGACTGACCTTCAGCGAGCGTAACGATCGCCTTCTTGACGTCCTTCTGCTTGCCGATGAAGCCGCGGAAACGCTTTGTCTTGCCCTTGCGGAGCAGCGTATTGACGGCGGTGACCTTGACGCCGAAGAGAGCTTCGACAGCAGCCTTGATTTCCGGCTTGCTGGCGCCCTTGGCGACGTTGAAGACGACCTGGTTGTTCTCGGACACCATGGTCGACTTTTCCGTGATCGACGGAGATACGATCACGTCGTAGTGGCGAAGATCAGTCATTTGAACCGCTCCTCCAGAGCTTCAACCGCAGCCTTGGAAAGCACCAGCTTGCCGCGACGCAGAATGTCATAAACGTTGATGCCCTGAACCGGCAGAACATCGATGTTCGGGATGTTTGCGGCAGCGAGCTTGAAGTTGCTGTCGATTTCGGCGCCGCCGATCACGAGAGCATTGGTGAGGCCGAGCGAGGCGAAGGTGCCGACCAGGGTCTTGGTCTTGGCTTCGGCAGCAACCAGATTATCAACGATGATCAGGTCTTCCGACTTCAGCTTTGCCGACAGGGCGTGACGCAGAGCAAGTGCACGAACCTTCTTCGGCAGGTCATGGGCGTGGCTGCGAACAACCGGGCCATGAGCCTTACCACCGCCGCGGAACTGCGGGGCGCGAGCCGAATGGTGACGAGCACGACCGGTGCCCTTCTGCTTGTACATCTTCGCACCGGTGCGCGAGACTTCAGCGCGGGTCTTGCTCTTGTGCGTGCCCTGGCGCTTCTTGGCCAGCTGGTAACGAACCATGCGGGCAATGATGTCTTCACGAGGCTCAAGGCCGAAGATTTCGTCAGACAGAGAAACCTTGCCGGCGTCCGTGCCCGAGAGGGTCTTGACGTTCAATTCCATGTGCTTGGCTCCCTTACTTCGACGACTTGACGGCGTCGCGGACGATGATCCAGGAACCCTTGGAACCGGGCACTGCGCCCTTTACCAGGATGAGACCGCGATCTTCATCAGTCGAAACGACTTCGAGGTTCTGGGTGGTGACGCGGGTCTGGCCCATGTGACCAGCCATGCGCTTGCCCTTCCAAACGCGGCCCGGATCCTGGTTGGAACCGGTCGAACCGTGCGAACGGTGCGAGACGGAAACACCGTGGGTCGCGCGCAGACCACCGAAGTTGTGGCGCTTCATAGCACCGGCAAAACCCTTACCGATGGTGGTACCCGTCACGTCAACGAGCTGGCCAGCCGCAAAATGGCTTGCCGTCAGCTGGGCGCCGACGTCGATGAGATTATCTTCAGATACGCGGAATTCAACAAGCTTGGCCTTGGGCTCAACGCTTGCTGCTGCGAAGTGACCACGAAGGCCCTTCGTCGTGTTCTTGACCTTCGACGTACCGGCACCGAGCTGAAGCGCAACGTAGCCGTTCTTGTCGGCCGTGCGCTGAGCGACGACCTGTACGTTATCCAGACGCAGAACTGTAACCGGGACATGTTCGCCAGCGTCGTTATAGACGCGGGTCATACCCACTTTCTGTGCAATCACACCTGAACGCATTGGTTCATTCCTCTTGAGAGTCGCGGACGGGATCTCGCGATCCTGACCTTTCCTCTTTGTTTAAGGATTCCACTCCGGCCCTTCCGAACCTTCGGGTTTCCCGTTTCGAGAAGTCGTTGGCAGGTCTTGCCACGTACCTTCCTTGTTATTTCGGCTCTCGCCGGAATTCCTTCTTAGAGCTTGATCTCGACGTCAACGCCGGCAGCCAGGTCGAGCTTCATCAGCGCGTCCACGGTCTGGGGGGTCGGATCAACGATATCGAGCAGGCGCTTATGCGTGCGCATTTCAAACTGTTCGCGGCTCTTCTTGTCGACGTGAGGCGAACGGTTGACGGTAAATTTTTCAATGCGTGTCGGGAGCGGAACCGGGCCGCGGACGCTGGCACCGGTGCGCTTTGCCGTCTGCACGATTTCGCGCGTGGAGGCATCGAGAACCCGGTGATCAAACGCCTTCAGGCGGATGCGGATATTCTGGCCGTTCATTCGACTTGTCCTTGTTTCTTTTCTTGCGTCCCGCATACGCAGAGACAGTGAATTACCATGACTGGCCGGCCCCAAATTTTCAAAAATCACAGGGATCAAAACGCCCCCTGTCACTCTTCTATTCTTAAGGAGCCCTGCCGAACTCGACCCGTCACCAGGCCTTAAATCTTGCAGCGCTGCGAATCCCTGGTGCAAACCACCTGACGATTCTGATCGTGGCCGGCGACATACACCGCAAACGGCCTCTCGTCAATCGGTCACACCGACCGAAATGACGAGCTCTGCTTTCGCTGCATCACTGGCTTGCGCCGGTTGCAGCTAGAAATGCGAAGCGGCCTCGGACCGGAGCCCGAGGCCGCTTCCAGCAATCGATTACTCGATGATCGAGGCAACGATACCGGCGCCGACGGTGCGGCCGCCTTCGCGGATCGCGAAGCGCAGCTTTTCTTCCATCGCGATCGGAAC
>NZ_LMJE01000008.1 GCF_001429245.1 Rhizobium sp. Root274 | reverse complement strand
AGAGGTTTTCTCTAAAACGAAGGACTTCGTCGCTAGCAGCGCCGCCGCCCTCGTCAGTGAGCGGATGTATAGATTCCACCTCTCAGAAGGTCAACAGCCCTTTGCAACTTTTTCCAAAGAATCTGTCACATCACTGTAATCATTGGCAAATTTCGCCATCTCTGCCCTGACCGCGAAACACCTCGACATTCGCGAGGCTGGAAAACCACGCAAATCCGGCATCTCGGGCCTGAGCTGCCCTATAAAGCAGCGGCTAACCCGCGTCCTCTCTCTTATAAGGATGGGTGCGCCCCGCATTCTCCATAATTGGCGTCCACACAGAGGCTTTAAACCACCGTCGATTTGACGTCGGCGGGCAAAACATGAGACATGAAAGCCGCTTGCGGCGCTGGCTGGGCTCTTCAGCCTCTTGACCATGAACAGGACAGGGATCGACAGAACGGCATGACGGCAGACCGCGACATGATCCGCTCGCTGGGCACGGAACCGCCGATCCTGGCGGACGGCTTTCGGGCACCGGACCGTCGCGAGATATCCCTCCGCTGGCTCTCCGGCACATTTCTCACTGGCATCACCTCCTGCATCCTGATGGGCGTCGCGCTTTTCGCAGCGCTCGACGGCCGCCAGCAACTCGCTATCCCCGCCGAAGCCTATGCGGTCGTTCCGCCCGACGGTAACGCGCCCACAGCGCAGGACACGGTGCGCGGTGCGCGCCTCTTTGGGCCAAAGATTGCAGCTCGCCCCGTCGACAAGGCCATCCTGGATGTTCCCACGGTGATCAAGGACGGCGAACGCGAACTGGTCCGTAAACAGCCATTCGCTCATGTTAAGATGGCGCTTGCCGCCGATTACGCGGTGCAGGACCGCTATCCGGCTTTCGATCCGCTCGCCATCTTCGCCATTGATCAGGCAACGCCCCCGGTCGCCAACCGCACCGGTTCTCTCTATGGCTCGGATGTCGAATCCGAGGTCATACTGAAATCAAGCCCCTTCCCCACAGAGCCGTCTCTCCCGCTCGCAGGTGAAATGACCTTCGACGAAGTCGAGGAAAATGTCCGCTCCAACGGTTCGGTCCTGACCGACGGCGACAGCCAGGTGGCGGCCCTCTATTATATAGACCCCCGCCGCTTTGACACCGAAGACAACGGACTCGATCTGGCCGCAGGCCTTTCGGCCCGCGTCGTCGAAGAAAATATGAGCGTCGCGGAACCGGAAACCGTCACCCCCATGACACCGGAATTCGCCGACGACGTGCTTCCGGTCCGCAGTCCGCAATCGGTCTCCGCCTTGATGGTGGCCTCTGGATACCCAGCCTCCAAGGCCGGCGACGTGGAAGCGGCTCTAGCCTCTCACATGCCGGGCAAGCTGCTCGCGGTTGGCGACGTGCTCAGGGTCGGACTCATTCAGCGCGGCGACGAGGTTCGCCTGGTGCGATTCTCACTCTATCACAATGCCGATCATGTGGTGACGCTGGCCGTCAACGACGCGGGGCGTCTGGTGGAAGGCAGCGAACCGCCGCAACTGGCCGCGATCTCCGGTGCCTTCGATGGATCGAGCCCCGCCATCGTCACCGGGCGTGACCTGCCGAGAGCCTATGACGGCATCTACCGCGCCGCGCTCTCTTACGGCATGAGCAAGGAACTGACGGCACTTGTGGTGCGACTGCTGGCGTCCAATGTCGATTTCCAGGCGCAGTTGAAGCCAACCGACATGCTGGAAGCCGTCTTCTCCGTCACCGACGAGGAAGGCAAGGCGACGGAAGATTCCGAGCTTCTCTATGTCCGTGCCCGCTTCGGCGACACGATCACCCAGTTCTACCGTTTCCAGAACCCGGAAGACGGCTCGATCGACTATTTCGACGAGAACGGCAAGTCCATCCGTCAGTTCCTGCTGCGCAATCCCGTACCCAATGGCCGCTTCACCTCCGGTTTCGGCATGCGTCGCCATCCAATCCTCGGCTATTCGCGCATGCATACCGGGGTCGACTGGGCAGCCCCCAGCGGCACGCCGATCATTGCGGCCGGCAATGGCGTCGTGGAAAAGGCGGGCTGGGCCTCCGGTTACGGCAACCAGACCCTGATCCGCCATGCGAATGGTTATGTCACCTCCTATAACCACCAGAGCGGCATCGCCAAGGGCATCGTGCCCGGCGCCAAGGTGACCCAGGGCCAGGTGATCGGCTTTGTCGGTTCGACCGGCTCCTCGACCGGATCGCATCTGCATTATGAGTTGATTGTCAACGGAACCAAGGTCGACGCGATGAAGGTCCGTCTGCCCGGCGGCAAGGCACTGGACGGCGCCGCACTTGCCTCTTTCGAAGAGGAACGGAAGCGCATCGACACGTTGCTCGAAAGCGGAGGCCGCCCCGCCCAGGTCGCGAGTCGTTGAGGCGTCAAAAGTTACGAACCGTGATCGCAAAAAGGCGGCCCTTGCGGACCGCCGTTTTGTTTGTCTTGAGCAGGCTCTCGATCAGGCAGCAGCGCTGACCGAGGTCTTCGGCGAGATCAACAGCCGGTCGCTGCCAGCCTCGATCAGGATTTCCGAGCCATCCAGCACGTGACCCGACAGGATCTGCTCGGCGAGCGGGTCCTGCAGATACTTCTGGATCACCCGCTTCAGCGGACGTGCGCCATAGACCGGATCATATCCCTTGTCCGCCAGCCAGTTACGGGCATCAGGGGCAAGATCGATGGCGATCTTCCGCTCCGACAACAGCGAGAGCAGCCGCTTCATCTGGATATCGACGATCGCGCCCATTTCCGACCGGCGCAGCCGGTGGAAGAGGATGATTTCGTCGACACGGTTGAGGAATTCCGGCCGGAACGAGGCCTTCACCACATCCATCACCTGGTCGCGCACCTGATCGACGTCCTGATCCTCGGTAAGACTCGTCAGGTAGTCGGCCCCGAGGTTCGAGGTCATGATGATGATCGTGTTCTTGAAGTCCACGGTGCGGCCCTGCCCATCCGTCAGGCGCCCGTCATCGAGCACCTGCAAGAGGACGTTGAAGACATCGGGATGCGCCTTCTCAATCTCGTCGAACAGCACGACCTGGTAGGGCTTGCGCCGAACCGCTTCCGTCAGCGCCCCGCCTTCCTCGTAGCCGACATAGCCGGGAGGTGCCCCGATCAGCCGCGCGACCGAGTGCTTCTCCATGAATTCCGACATGTCGAGCCGGACCATGGCCGTCTCGTCGTCGAACAGGAAGCGCGCCAGGGACTTGGTGAGCTCCGTCTTGCCGACGCCGGTGGGCCCAAGGAAGATGAACGAGCCGATCGGCCGGTTCGGATCCTGCAGACCCGCACGCGCCCGGCGCACCGCACGCGACACCGCCTGCACCGCATCACCCTGGCCCACGACCGATTTTGCCAGCTCGTCTTCCATCCGAAGCAGCTTGTCGCGTTCGCCTTCGAGCATCCGGTCGACCGGGATTCCGGTCCAACGCGACACGACATGGGCGATACCGTCAGCGGTCACCACTTCCTGCACCATGTTGCCGGCACCAGAGGCATCCTGGGCTTCCGCCTCGACGAGCTGTTTCTCAAGATTCGGGATCACCCCATAGGCGAGTTCCCCAGCCCGCTGAAATTCACCCTGCCGCTGCGCGATCGCCAGTTCGTTGCGCGCTTCGTCGAGCTGCTTCTTCAGATCGGCAGCGAGACCAAGCTTCTGCTTTTCCGCCTGCCAGCGCGCGGTGAGCGCATCCGCCTCCTCCTCAAGCGAGGCGAGTTCGGTTTCCAGCCGGTTCAGCCGGTCGGCAGACGCCGCATCGGTTTCCTTTTTCAGCGCCTCGCGTTCGATCTTCAGCTGCATGATGCGGCGGTCGAGTTCGTCCAGTTCTTCCGGCTTCGAATCCACCTGCATCCGCAGCCGCGAGGCGGCCTCGTCCATCAGGTCGATCGCCTTGTCCGGCAGGAAGCGGTCGGTGATGTAGCGGTTCGACAAGGTCGCAGCCGCTACCAGAGCCGAATCCGAGATCCGCACCTTGTGGTGCTGCTCGTATTTTTCCTTGAGGCCACGCAGGATCGAGATCGTGTCCTCGACATTCGGCTCATTGACCATGACCGGCTGGAAACGCCGGGCAAGGGCCGCATCCTTCTCGACATGCTTGCGGTATTCGTCGAGCGTGGTCGCACCGACGCAATGCAGCTCGCCGCGGGCAAGAGCCGGCTTGAGCAGGTTCGAGGCATCCATGGCGCCATCCGCCTTGCCGGCACCGACCAGCGTGTGCATCTCATCGATGAACAGGATGATCTCGCCGCTTTCCGACTGCACTTCGGAGAGCACGGCCTTCAGCCGCTCCTCGAATTCACCACGATATTTCGCACCGGCAATCAGCGCACCCATGTCGAGCGCCATCAGCTTCTTGTCTTTGAGGCTTTCCGGCACGTCGCCATTGACGATGCGCAGCGCCAAGCCTTCGGCGATCGCCGTCTTGCCGACGCCGGGCTCACCGATCAGGACCGGATTGTTCTTGGTCCGGCGCGACAGAACCTGGATCGTGCGACGGATCTCGTCGTCACGGCCGATGACCGGATCGAGCCGGCCTTCGCGGGCTTCCTCGGTCAGATCACGGGCATATTTCTTCAGCGCATCAAAACCGGCTTCGGCATTGGCGCCGTCGGCGGTACGACCCTTGCGGATCTCGTTGATCACCTGGTTGAGCGCAGCCGCCGTCACCCCGCCCTTCTTCAAGGAAGCGGATGTCGAGGCCGAGGATTCGATGGCGAGCGCCAGCAACAGGCGCTCGACGGTGACGAAACTGTCACCGGCCTTCTTCGCCGCGTCCTCTGCCGTTGAAAAGACCTTGGCGAGTGGCTGCGCCAGATACACCTGACCATTGCCGCCGGAGACCTTCGGCAGCTTGGCCAAGGCGGCATCATTGGCAAGGCGTACCGCCTTCGCGTCACCACCCGCACGGCTGATCAGCGACGACGCCATACCTTGGTCGTCGTCGAGCAGCACTTTCAACACATGCTCGGGCGTAAACTGCTGGTGGCCCTCCGAAAGGGCATAGGTCTGTGCCGACTGCAGGAAGCCGCGCACGCGTTCGGAATAACTCTCGATATTCATGGTCTGTCTCCGTTTCCCCGCCCTGCCCGCATTCGGCACAGAACGGATGCTGTGGATCAGGCCCCCGGAACCGGCAGGCCCTTGGCGCGAATGACCGCGCCTTCGATCGAGATATGGGAGTGGTTTTATGCCCTTTAAAGAGGCATTTAAACGAAAAACTCCGGGCTTTCACCCGGAGTTTGCATTCGTCAAATTGTCGAGGGTCGGATCATTCGGTCTCGACTGAGGCAAGCGCCGGAGCGTCGCCACCTTCGCCATTGCCGCCACCTTCACCGCCCTCGTCTGCACCGGCGCTGCGGCGCGGCTGACGGCGGGGACGATTGCCAGCAGCGCGACGACGCGGCTGGCGTTCGCCACCGGCCTCGGCGTTTTCGGCAACGGCTGCGACCACTTCGGCAGGCATGTCCTCGATGACCGGCTGCGGACCGGAACCGGCAATCTCGGCCTGCGGCTGCAGCTGAGGCTGCGGCTCTGGCTGACGCTGCGGGCGGTTGTGCTGCTGCGGGCGGTTCTGCTGCTGCGGACGCTGCTGCTGCGGGGCCTGCTGGTTGCCGCGCTCACCGCCTCGATCATTGCCACGCTCGCCGCTATGACCGTTGTTGTCGTCGGAACCGTCGAAGTCCTCGCCGTCGCGCTCGTTATAGTCTTGGCGCTCGTCGCGGTCGTCGTTGCCATCGCGATCGTCGCGCTGGAAGCGTTCCTGCATCTGCGCCTGGGCGGCTGCGATGATGCGGTTATAGTGTTCGGCGTGCTGCAAATAGTTTTCCGCCATGACGCGGTCACCGGCACTTTGCGCATCGCGCGCCAGCGTCGAATACTTCTCAGCGATATGCTGCGCCGTGCCGCGGATTTTGACGTCAGGACCCGAGCTATCATAGGTCCGGGTCAGGGGGTTCTGGCCCTTGCGGTTGAAGTTGCCGCCGCCATTGCCGCCGCCGCCACCACCGCCATTGTTGTTGTTACGCCCCCGACCACGCTTGTTCTGCTGTCCTGGCCTCATAGATGATTCACCTGAATGTCTCTGTTGTGCTGAAAAAGGGCAAAGCCGCTGGTTCTGGTTAGCCCGGACCAAGTCTCCACGCGCCGCCGGCAGACCGCGCTCTCGCCTTGCTCGCCGCTGGTGAAAGTCGAGTTTACTGAGTTACGAAACGGTCTTTTGTGCTTCGCGGGGTTCGATAGCGAACCATGGTCGAAGCCGGCCCAGACACGAACGAATCCTCGTTCTTTACCCCGCCGCCCGTTACGTGCCCGCAAACTATTACGCTTCCTCCGGAAAACCAAGCCTTTTTCTCGATTCCCCGGAATTATCCTTAGCAGCCGCAGCAAACCCGTCAGTCTTGCTTGGCATTGAAGAGCAGGACACGATCGCGACCACCATGGTCCCGGCGCGCTTCGATCAAGGAAAATCCGGCTTGCTCAAAGACTTGGCGAACCTCGTCATGCTGATCGAAGCCGATCTCCAGGCCGATGATGCCATCCGGAAGAAGGTGCTGTGCAGCTTGCGAAGCAATCGCCCGATAGGCTTCCAGACCATCCGGACCACCATCGAGAGCCGCGGCAGGATCATGGTTTGCCACTTCCGGCTCCAGTGTCTCCATCACGGCGGTGCGGATATAGGGCGGGTTCGAGACGATCATATCGAAGCGCTCAGGCGTGTTTGCAAACCAAGGACCAACCCGTGTCGAGAACCGTTCACCGAGCCCGAGCGCCAGTGCATTGGCCTTAGCCGTCGCCAGTGCATCCTCGGAAATGTCGACACCGATGGCGCGGGCTTCGGGGCATTCGGCCAGAAGAGCAAGCGCGATTGCCCCCGTCCCCGTGCCGAGATCCACGATCTCTGCCGTCCCTTGTAATGCAATCCTTTGTCGAAGATGCGGCAGAAGCGCATCGACCAGCACTTCAGTATCGGGACGCGGCTCGAGCGTTCCGGAGCTGAGTTTGAGGTCGAGCCCGTAAAACTCCCGCGAACCGAGGATCCGGTAGACCGGCTCGCGCGCCAGCCGCCGCAGCACGGCCGCCTCGACCTCTGCCGCCTTTTCATCCGAAACAGCCCGATCCCCATCGAGCAAGAGATCCCTATGGGACAGCCCCAGCAGCTCCATCACGAGGATCCGCGAATCCTGATCGGCATCGGCAAGCCCAGCCGCTCCGAAGCGCCGGCGGGCATCATGGATCAGCCCTCTCGCCGTCGCCCGTTGTTCGCTCACTGGACGTCGCCCAACTGGGCCAACTGCCCGGCCTGATAATCGGAAATCAGCGCATCGACCATCTCGTCGATATCGCCCTCGATCATCTTGTCCAGCTTGTAGAGCGTGAGGTTGATCCGGTGATCGGTCACGCGGCCCTGCGGGAAATTATAGGTGCGGATACGTTCCGACCGGTCGCCCGACCCCACCTGGCTCTTCCGGTTCGCCGATCGCTCGTTATCCACCTTCTGCCGCTCGATGTCATAGAGCCGCGAGCGCAGCACCTGCATCGCCTTGGCGCGGTTCTGGTGCTGCGACTTTTCCGAGGACGTGACGATCAGCCCGGTCGGCAGATGCGTGATGCGCACGGCCGAGTCTGTCGTGTTGACGTGCTGACCGCCGGCACCGGAAGAACGCATGGTATCGATGCGAATATCCTCGGCCTTGATCTCGATGTCGATTTCTTCCGCTTCGGGCAGAACAGCGACGGTGGCAGCCGACGTATGGATGCGCCCGCTCGCCTCGGTCTCCGGCACGCGCTGCACCCGATGCACGCCGGATTCGAACTTCAGCTTGGAGAACACGCCTCGCCCGCTGATCGTCGCGATGATTTCCTTGTAGCCGCCCGCTTCCCCTTCGCTGGCCGAGAGAACCTCGACCTTCCAGCCCTTGGTCGACGCGAAGCGCTCATACATCCGGAACAGATCGCCGGCAAAAAGTGCCGCCTCGGACCCGCCGGTCCCTGCCCGGATTTCGAGGATTGCGCTTTTCTCGTCAGCGGCATCCTTCGGCAGCAGCAGGATCTGCATCTCGCCTTCGAGACCCTCGATCCGACTTTCCAGCTCGGGCAGTTCCATCTCCGCGAGATCGCGCATGTCGCGATCGGTCGCCTTGTCGGCGAGCATGCCGCGCAGATCCGCTGCCTCGTCAATCGCCGACTGATATTCGCGGATCTTCTTCACAACCGGCTCGAGCTCGGAATATTCCGAAGCGAGCTTCACATAGACGTCGGCCGCCGGACCTGCCGACATTCGCGCCTCGATCTCGCCGAAACGGCGTTCAAGCTCGCGCATTTTCTCGACAGGAAGCTTCGCCACCCTTTACTCCGGTTTCTTCGTCGAATGTCAGACGGGAATGTTGTTCTCGGCCGCAAAGCGAACGAGCAGCTCGCGCACTGACACGCCGGGTGTGTTGTCGTCAAGCGCGGCCGTCAACACATCGGACAGCTGGGAAACGTCGAGACCCAGCAACATTGCCTTCACAGGACCGATCGAGGTCGGCGACATCGAGATCGAACGGAAGCCGATCCCGAGCAGCGCCATGGCCGAAAGCGGCTTCGACGCCATCTCGCCGCACAGCGTCACCGGGGTCGTGTTGCGCTCGCCCGCACGCACGATGTCCCTGAGGATCCGCAGGAACGGCCGGCCCAGCACATCGAAGCGATCCGCCACCCTTGCATTGCCGCGATCCACCGCCATCGAAAACTGGAACAGGTCATTGGAGCCGACCGAAACGAAGTCGACCTCCTCCATCAACTCGTCGAGCTGCCACATCAGCGACGGCACTTCGAGCATGACGCCGAACTGCAGCTTCTTCGGCAGCTGGTGGCCAAACTTCGAAAGATGCTGCACTTCCTTCTGCATCAGCTCGCGCACGGCGCGGATTTCGGCAACCTCGGTCACCATCGGCAGCATCATTTTCAGCTCTGCCCCGGAAGCGGCCTTCAGCAGTGCCCGCAACTGCGTGCGCAACAGGCCCGGCCGATCGAGCGACAGGCGGATCGCCCGCCAGCCCAGCGCCGGATTTTCTTCTTCCTGAGAGCGGAAATAGGACACGACCTTGTCGCCTCCGATGTCGAGCGTGCGGAAGGTTACCGGCCGACCGGCCGCCTGCTTCAGGACGCTGCGATAAAAGCTCTCCTGCTCCTCGCCCTTCGGCATGGTGGAAGAGATCATGAACTGCAGCTCGGTGCGGAACAGCCCGATGCCATCGGCGCCGGAATCGGAAAGCTGCGGCAGGTCGACCAGAAGGCCGGCATTCATCTGCAGCTTGATCCGATGCCCGTCCTTGGTCACCGGCTCCACGTCACGCAGCGCCCGGAACTGTTCCTGTCGTTTGGCCCTGAGCTTGACCTTCTCTTCATAGGCTTTCTGCAGATCGGTGACGGGGCGTACATGCACCTTGCCGTCATCGCCGTCGATGATCACAGGGTCGCCGTTTTCGGCAAGCGCGACTGCCCCCGTCGCCTGACCGACGACCGCTATGCCCATGGCACGCGCCACGATGACCACATGGCTCGTAACCGCACCCTCTTCCAGAACAAGACCGCGCAGATTGGCGCGCGGATAGTCGAGCAGTTCGGCCGCCCCCATGGCGCGGGCAAAGACGATCGCATCGTTCGGGAAGCCTTCAGCCGTGCTGCGCGGCGAAAAGCCGGTCAGCTGCCTGAGCAGGCGGTTCGCCAGATCGTCAAAGTCGTGCATGCGTTCGCGCAGGTACGGATCCGTAAGACGAATCATGCGCGCCTTGGTGTCGCTCTGCACCTTTTCAACGGCGGCTTCCGCGGTCAGGCCGTTGTGGATCGCTTCTTCCATGCGCCGCACCCAGCCCTGGTCATGGGCAAACATGCGGTAGGTCTCAAGCACGTCGCGATGCTCGCCTTCCATGGAGATTTCACGCCGCGACAGCATGTCGTCGATCGAGATCCTGAGCGACCCCAGCGCATCGGCGAGCCGCCGGATTTCCGTCTCGCTATCTTCGTTGAGCAGATTGGTGACGACGATGCGCGGCTCGTGCAGCACCACATAACCGAGACCGATGCCTTCGGAATAGCTGTCGCCATCGATCGAGACCGGCCGCGTCAGGTCGAGTTCGAGACCCGGTCGGGTGATCTTCTTCAGCTCGCCGGTCGCGATCATTTCCGCCAGCACCATGGCGGTCGTCTCGAGCGCTTCAAGCTCGTCCTCGCGGTAGTTCCGCTGCGCCTTGTTCTGCACGACAAGAACGCCGAGGCTTCGTCCAGCCCTGAGGATCGGCACGCCGAGGAAGGAATGGTAAATTTCTTCGCCCGTCTCGGGAAGATAGCGGAAGGCCGGATGCGCCTGGGCATCGGAAAGATTGAGAGACTGCGCCGAGGCGGCGATCGTGCCGACAAGACCCTGGCCCATCTTCAATTGGGCGAGGTGAACCGCGTCCTTGTTCAGACCTTCGGTCGCATAGAGCTCCAGCACACCGTCCGAGCGCAGCACGTACACGGAGCACACTTCCGCGACCATGTTGCTCGCAATCTGGCGAACGATCCGATCAAGACGCTCCTGCGGCTCGAGCGGCTCCGCCATCATTTCGCGCAGCCGCTTGAGCAGGACGCGGGGACCCGCAGAAAGGTCTCTCATCGCGTATTGGCTCCACTTCCCATTGGTCAGCGGGCTGTTACCCTTGCCTTTTTAGGGGTCGGGTACGGTTCTCCGCTCTACGGAATCAATTCTTATCCAGACCGTAGCAGGAATGCAAAGTCCGAACCGCAAGCTCGGCATAGGGACCGTCAATCAGGATGGAAATCTTGATCTCGGACGTCGTGATGGCCTTGATGTTGATGCCCTTCTCGGCCAGCGCCTTGAAGGCCGTCGCGGCAACGCCGGCATGGCTGCGCATGCCGATCCCGATCACCGAAACCTTGACCAGGCCCTTTTCGCTCTGGACCACGTCGAAGCCGATCGTGTCCTTGTTGGCACCGAGAACAGACAGCGCCTTGTCCACATCGCCCGAAGGCACGGTGAAGGTCATGTCCGTCTTCGAACCATCTTCGGAGATGTTCTGGACGATCATGTCGACATTGATATGGGACTCGGCCAGCGGTCCGAAGATCGCGGCAGAAACGCCCGGACGGTCGGACAGACGACGAAGCGAGATCTGCGCTTCATCCTTGGCATAGGCGATACCGGTGACGACTTCCTGTTCCACGATCTCTTCCTCATCGCAAATCAACGTACCGGGCGGGTTCAAGAGATCGCCCATGCCCGGCGCATCGGGATCTTCAAAGCTGGAGCGCACGAAGGTGCGCACCTTGTGTACCATGGCAAGTTCGACCGAGCGGACCTGCAGGACCTTGGCGCCGAGCGACGCCATTTCCAGCATTTCCTCGAACGCGATCTTCTTCAGGCGACGCGCCTTCGGCTCGATGCGCGGATCGGTCGTGTAGACGCCGTCGACGTCGGTATAGATGTCGCAGCGATCGGCCTTCAGGCCGGCGGCGATCGCCACGGCCGAGGTGTCAGATCCGCCACGGCCGAGCGTCGCGATGCGGTTGTCAGGGCCAATACCCTGGAACCCGGCAACGACCGCCACCTGACCTTCGCCCATGCGGCGAACGATATCGGTGCCGTCGATTTCCTGGATGCGGGCTGCGCCATGGGCGTTGTCGGTCTTGATCGGGATCTGCCAGCCCTGCCAGGAGCGGGCATTGATGCCCATCGACTGCAGCGCGATCGCCAGCAGACCGGAAGTCACCTGCTCGCCGGAAGCGACGACGGCATCATATTCGCGCGCATCGTAGAACGGCGAGTCGGCACCCGCCACCTTCGGCATGGTCTGCACCCAGTCGACCAGCTCATTGGTCTTGCCCGACATGGCCGAGACGACCACAGCCACTTCATGGCCGGCATCCACTTCCCGTTTCACATGGCGCGCCACGTTGTGGATGCGTTCCAGATTGGCGACGGAGGTCCCGCCGAATTTCATCACGATGCGAGCCATAGACTTGAACCATATGCCCTTGAGAACACGCCGCGGCAGCGGCGAAGAAACTGACGCCCTGCCAGAAGCCTGCAGGTTGCCGGGCTTTTAGCGAATATGTTCCTGGGGCGCAACGGCCAGATAGGGTCGAAACGGTACGCCAGGCCCGGGAATTTCGCCTGATAACCACGGCATTTCGGCTGCCTTAATTTGGAACCAATTCGAGCGCCAACCATCGCCCAACCGGGCTGGGAGCCGGTTCTCAGGGTAAGCCTTCATCCGGATAGGGTCGCATGACATCCAGCGCAGATTTCTCCCCACCAAGCGACGAGGCAGAGCCAGAAGTCCGCACCTCGCTCCTCAACCGCTATGCCCGCCCGCTGGCAGCCGTCGCAGCCCTCTTTGTCTTTGCAGCCGTCGGTTACGCCATTTACCGGCTCACCGAGGAGGTGACCTATGCGGATGTGGTGAATGGCCTGCAGGCCACCAGCCCGAGTTCGGTTGCGCTTGCCATCCTCTTCACCGCCTTGAGCTTCGCAACGCTCTGTCTCTACGACATCAACGCGCTTGCCCATATCGGTCGCCGCCGCCCCTGGGCCGAAGTGGCCCTGACGGCCTTCAGCGCTTATGCGGTTGGCAATGTCGCGGGCTTCGGCGCTCTCTCCGGTGGTGCGATCCGCTACCGCGCCTATTCCCGCGCCGGCCTCTCGCCGGATGACATCGGCCGCGTCATTGCCTTCGTGACGGTTTCCTTCTCCGTTGGCCTCGTTCTCGTCACGGCTCTCGCCCTCCTGCCGGTCGCAGGCGAAATCGCCCCGCTTATCGGCCTCTCCCAGAACGTACTTGTTGGCGGCGACGTCGTGCTGCTTGCCGTGCTTGCAATCGTGCTCCTGCTCGCAAGCGGAAACGGTGTCGCGATCGGCGGTCGCCGCCTGCGGCTGGCCGACAGCCGCACCATGTCGCGGCAGTTTATCGTCACCGTCTTCGATATCGCCTTCTCCGCCTCCGTTCTCTACGCTCTCCTGCCGGCTGGCGCCGACATCAGCTGGCCCACCTTTTTTACTGTCTATGCGGTTGCGATCGGCATCGGCGTGATCAGCCACGTCCCGGCCGGCATCGGCGTCTTCGAGACCGTCATGGTGGCTGCCCTCGGCAATCAGCTGGGCACCGACGCCGTGCTCGCCTCTCTCGTCGCCTACCGCCTGATCTATTACGTGCTGCCGCTGATCGTCGCGATCATCCTGGTGACGATCTCCGAGCTTCGCCAGCTCGCGGCCACACCCTTCTCCGCCGGCGTTGCCCGCACCGCCGGCCGTCTCGCGCCGACACTGCTTGCGACCCTCGCCCTTCTCCTTGGCGTGATGCTGGTCCTCTCCAGCGTCACCCCGGCGCCAGATGGCAATCTCGACAGACTGTCCGAGATCCTGCCCCTGCCCGTTCTCGAAGGCGCGCATTTTCTGGCCAGCATTCTCGGACTGCTTCTCGTCATCGTCGCACGTGGCCTTGCCCAACGCCTCGACGGCGCTTGGTGGTCGGCCATCTTCGTAGCGCTCGCCGCCCTCGTCCTGTCGCTTGCCAAGGCCGTCGCGATCTATGAAGCCGCCATGCTGGCGCTGCTGCTGGTTGGTCTCGTCGCAAGCCGCCGCCTGTTCCGCCGCCCGGCCTCGCTGCTCCAGGCATTGAATTCCGCCTGGCTGCTGGCCGTCGGCGTCCTGCTCGTCGGCGCCATCGCCGTGATGCTCTTCGTCTACCGCGACGTCGAATACAGCCACGATCTCTGGTGGCAGTTCGAATTCTCCGCCGAAGCCCCCCGGTCGCTGCGTGCCGTCCTTGGCCTCTCGATCTTCTCGATGGCAATCAGCCTGTTCAGCCTTTTGCGGCCGGCAACCTTCGCCATGCCACCGGCCGGCGAGGCGGATCTCGACAAGGCCGTGCAGATCCTCGACGGTGAGGACATCGCCGATGCCAACCTCGTCAGAACCGGCGACAAGAGCGTGATGTTTTCGCCCGATGGCCAGGCCTTCCTGATGTATGCGCGGCAGGGCCGCTCCTTCATCGCCTTCCTCGATCCCGTCGGTCCGAAAGCCTCGCGCGACGAACTCGTCTGGCAATTCGTCGAGACAGCCCGCGCCGCCGGCTGCCGCGCCGTCTTCTACCAGGCCTCGCCCGCTTTGCTGCCAGCCATTGCCGATGCCGGCATGAAGGCGTTCAAGCTTGGCGAACTCGCCATGGTCGACCTCTCCCGCTTCGACCTGAAGGGTGGACGCTGGGCAAGCCTGCGCCAGACCGCCACCCGCGGCGAACGCGACGGCCTCACCTTCGAGACCATCCCGGCAGATCAGGTTCCAGCCATCATGGATGATCTGCGTCGCGTCTCCGACAGCTGGCTCGATCACCACCGCGCCCGGGAAAAAGGCTTCTCTCTCGGCGCCTTTACTGAAGCCTATATGACCGCCCAGCCGGTCGCGATCCTCCGCTGCGAGGGCCGCATCGTCGCCTTCGCCAACATCCTGCTGACGGCCACCAAAGAGGAAGCCTCGATCGACCTCATGCGCTTCGCCCCCGATGCGCCGAAGGGCTCGATGGATTTCCTTTTCGTCCGCCTGATGAGCGAATTGCGCGACCAGGGCTACCGCCACTTCAACCTCGGAATGGCGCCGCTCTCCGGCCTGTCGCGCCGCCAGGTCGCCCCTGTCTGGGACCGCATCGCCAACACCTTTTACGAACACGGCGAACGCTTCTATAACTTCAAGGGGCTCAGAGCCTTCAAGGCCAAGTTCCATCCCGATTGGCAGCCGCGTTACCTCGCGGTCGCCGGTGGTCTCAACCCAGTCCTCGCGCTTCTCGACGCGACGCTTCTGATCGGCGGTGGACTGAAAGGCGTGGTGAAGAAATGACCTCGATCCTCAAAGCCTTCGGGCTTTTCCTCGCGCTCTCGACGGCCACCGTTGCCTTTGCCGACGACACCCCGCCGCTCGATACCGGCATGATCCCGGCTCCTCTGACATTGCTGCCGGACGACACGCCGAAGGCTCTCATTGTCCTGCTCTCTGATAAGGCTGGCTGGCAGGATACCGACCAGCAACAGGCCGAGCGTCTGCAGCAGAACGGCGCGATTGTCGTTGGCATCGACACGCCGAAATATCTCGCATCGCTGGCAAAAGACACCGGCGACTGCATCTACACCGTCTCGGACATCGAAGAGCTCGGCCATCAGCTGCAACGCAAGGCCGGCAACTCGGCCTTTCTGCCGCCGATCATTGCTGGCCGCGGCGAGGGCGGTGCACTGGCTTTGGCCATCCTCGCCCAGACGCCCAAGGCCACCATTGGCCAGACCCTTGCGCTTGATCCCGAAGCCGGCATCCCCGTCACCAAGCAGTTCTGCACCCCCGCCAACAAGACGCTGACCGGCGACCGCATGGTCTATGGCCTTACCGACGGCGACCTCCCCGACCCCGCCACCGTCCTCCTCAGCCCATCTGCTCCTGCCGACGGCCGTGGTCACGTGGCAAGCCTAGTCGCCGCCCACCCCGATATCGACCAGCGCGACGTCAAGGACGATGTCATCAAGGCCTATTCCGATGCGATCGACGAACTAATTGCCCTCGGCAATTCGGCCGACAACCCGCTCGGCCTGCCGCTGAACATCCTTGAAACCACCCCCACGCGCGACACTATGGCCGTCATTTATTCCGGCGATGGCGGCTGGCGCGACATCGACAGCGAAGTGGCCACCAACCTTCAGGCCCATGGCATCCCCGTCGTCGGCGTGGACTCACTGCGCTACTTCTGGTCGGAACGGACGCCGGAAGAGACGAGCAACGATCTCGCCACCATCATGCGGACCTACCAGAAGCGCTGGAAGGTCCGGCATGTGCTGCTGGTCGGTTATTCGTTCGGAGCGGACGTTTTGCCAGCTGCCTATAACGGCCTCTCGGACAAGCTCAAGGCCCGCATACCGCAACTCACCCTGCTCGCGCTCTCTCATCAGGTCGATTACGAGATTTCCGTGTCCGGCTGGCTGGGCGCCAGCGGCGGCAAGGGTGCCGGCGACCCGCTCGACGATATCAAGCGGATCGATCCCTCGCGGGTCCAGTGCTTCTACGGCGCCGACGAGGAAGACGATGCCTGCCGCAATCTCGTCGGCACGCCGGTGGAGACCGTCCAACTCGACGGCGGCCACCATTTCGATGGCGATTACGCCGCTCTTGCCAAGCAGATTACCGACGGGCTGACAAAGCGCCTCGCTCAATAAGGATCGTTCAACACGAAGGGCCGCACATCGTGCGGCCCTTCGTCTATCTTTACAATTTCACCCGGAACATCTGGTCCGACCAACCTGCCTCAGGGGCAAGGCTGCTGGGCCGGGTTGCAAAGCGCTTCGCCTCTCTTGCGTTGCGGAATCCGGCGAATGTTGTCCTTCTGGTCTTTGCCATTGCGCCAGGACTGGTCACGCCGCTCGTTGTTGCGCCTCGCATTGTCTTTGTCGCGCCTCACATTGTCGCCGCGGCCGGCATCTTGGCTACGGGGCCGTTCGGCCTTCCAGCGCGGGTCATTGTCGCGGCGCCCCTCATGCATCTGGGGCTCGTCATTGCGGTCGAACTGCTGGATATCGCTGCTGCTGCGGCGATACCGATCCCTGTCCCGTTCCCGCTGACGGTCGCGGTCGCGCCAGCCGTCATTGTCCCGCCAGCGGTCGCGATCTCGGTAGAACGAACGATTGCGGTAATGATCGTCCCAGTAGCTCCCGATGCTGAAAGTCACGGTCGGAATGCCGAGCGGACGATAGTATTGCGGATCGACATAGACGCGACGCTGCGAATAGCTTGCCTGGAGATATGAGCCCGATACCCAGCCGCGATAACCGGCATAGGCGACATCGCACCAGTTGGCGCTGGACAGGCAACCGCGAATATCGACCTGACTGCCGACCGGGATGACAATCACCGGCGGATACTGCGTGCTCGGCCCTGAGCGCATGTTGACGTTGCCGGTTGAAAATGCGGGCGCTGCCTCGGCAATGACCGGCAGGCCGACGGTCGAGGCCGCGACGGCGGCCATGAGCCAGAGTTTCTTCATGGTGGATCTCCTGATGTTGGAAACGGCGAACCGTGACATGAGCAGCAAACGCGTGGCGCAGAGCCCGGGTTCCGTCTCCCGCAGCAGAGCGCGCCGCTGCGACGTCCGATACCCTTGACTTTGAGCCTTATCGGGACGAGTTGATGACCCAGGCGCCGCAGGAGGTTTTCAGCATGAGTGCAGACGCACGCACCACCATCGATCAGTCCGAGGTCGACCGCTTTTCCGCCATGGCGGCCGAGTGGTGGGACCCGACCGGCAAGTTCAAGCCGCTGCACAAGATCAACCCCGTGCGCCTCGCCTATATCCGGGACATAGTCTGTGCCCATTACGGCCGCGACCCCAGAAGCCACCGCCCGCTCGAAGGCCTGCGCGTCCTCGACATCGGCTGCGGTGGCGGGCTCCTGTCCGAACCCGTCGCCCGAATGGGCGCAAACGTGCTCGGTGCGGACGCCTCCGAAAAGAACATCAAGATCGCCATGACCCATTCCGCGCAAAGCGGCGTCGAGGTCGACTACCGAGCAGTCACCGCGGAAGCTCTGGCTGCCGCCGGCGAAACCTTTGACATCGTCTTGAACATGGAAGTCGTCGAACACGTCGCCGATGTCGAATTTTTCCTCTCGACCTGCGCCTCCATGGTCCGCCCCGGCGGCCTCATGCTGGTCTCCACCATCAACCGCACGATGAAGGCCGCAGCACTCGCCATCATCGGTGCCGAATATGTCCTGCGCTGGCTGCCGCGCGGCACGCATCAATATGAAAAGCTGGTCCGCCCGGAGGAAATCGAAGGCCCGCTCGCCATGAGCGGCATGGGCGTCGTCGAGATGAAGGGGGTCTTCTTCAACCCGCTGCAGAACCAGTGGAACCTGTCCTCCGACATCGACGTCAACTACATGGTGCTCGCAAGCCGCCCGGGAACGGCAGCATGAGTTCGCCTGAGGCGGTCATCGCCTTCTGGCGCGAAGCCGGTCGGGAGAAGTGGTTCGTCAAGGATGAGGCGCTGGATCTAGCGATCCGCGAGCGCTTTCTCGACCTGCATTTCCGCGCCGCCCGCAGCGAGCTGAGCGACTGGTCCGCGACCGCCAAAGGCACACTCGCCCTGTTGATCCTGCTCGACCAGTTTCCAAGAAATCTCTTCCGGGGCTCAGGCCACGCCTTCGCCACCGATCCCCTGGCGCTGTCGCTTGCCAAACAGGCGCTCGCGAAGGGTTTCGACCAACAGGTAGAACCGCCGATGACAATCTTCTTCTACCTGCCCTTCGAGCATTCGGAGGATCCGGCCGAGCAGGAACACAGCATGGCGCTGTTTACCGCCTATCACGAGCGTGTCGGCGATGAAGAGTGCCTGCGGTATGCCGAAGTCCACCAGAACATCATCGCCCGCTTCGGCCGCTTCCCGCATCGCAATCCGGCCCTTGGCCGAGAGACGACGCCGGAAGAGCAGGCCTATCTCGATGCCGATGGGTTCAAGGGGTGAGGACGAGCGCCGTCAATTTGCCTCGTCCGGCAAGACCGGCAGCGGCGCAATCTCGATGCCTTCCTCGATAAGCGACTTCACCTCGACGGGTGACGCCTGGCCGATGATCCCGCGCGCTTCCGCTTCACCGTAGTGAATCTTCCGCGCCTCGTCGGGAAAGCGTTCGCCGACATCCTCGCTCGAGGCGCGGATCTCCTGGATCGCTTCCTTGAGCTTGCTCATCGCCAGTTTCTGCGCCGCAGAAACCGCCAGCGCCTGCGTACCCTCTTTCTGGCGCGCGGTCGCAACCGCAGGCGCCATCAGAACCTTGGACACCTCGCCCGACCCGCAGACGGGACAGGTCAGAAAGCCGGTGGCCTTCTGCCGGTCGAATTCGGCACTTTCCGAAAACCAGCCTTCAAACTCGTGAGCCTTTTCGCAGCTGAGAGAGTAGCGGATCAAACCGTGACGCCTCCCTTGGCGAGCACCGGTGCGATATCGAGCTGGAAATCACGGCCGTTCTTCAGGTTCGGGATCTTCGCCCGGCAAGCCTTGACCGCCTCAAGATCGATATCTGCAATGACCACAGCCTCGCCCGACCCGCCGGCAGACGCCAGAACCTTGCCCCAGGGGCCAATGATCATCGAGTGACCATAGGTCTCGCGCCCGTCCTCATGCACACCCGCTTGCGCCGCCGAGATCACATAGGCGCCGTTCTCGATCGCGCGAGCGCGAAGCAGGATCTCCCAATGCGCTTCGCCCGTCTGCTTGGTGAAGGCCGCCGGCGTCGTCAGGATTTCGGCTCCCGCCATGGCTTCGGCACGGAACAGATGCGGGAAACGCACGTCGTAGCAAATGCCGAAGCCGAGCTTGCCGAAGGGCAGATCCGCGACGACCGCCCGCTCGCCCGGACGATAGACGGCGCTTTCGCGCCAGCTCTCGCCATTGTCGAGATCGACATCGAACATATGGACCTTGTCGTAGGACGTGATCTTGTGCCCGTCTGGGCCGAACAGGAAGGCGCGGTTGGCAATTCTGCCATCGGACAGCTTGATCGCCGTCGAGCCGACATGCAGGTGGATCTTCAGCTCTTTCGCCAGATCTGATGCCGCCTTGACGATCAGGTCGTTTTCCTCATCGCGCAGCACCTCTGCAAGTCCCGCGCGATCCTTCTGTACGGCACCGGTCATTTCCGGCGTCTGCACATAGATGGCGCCCTGGGCGGCAGCATCGCGCACGAGGCGCGCCATGGCTTGCGCATTCTTCTCCGGGTCGATCCCGGAACACATCTGGACGGCAGCGGCCTTGAACACCATGGGTCGTTTTCCTTACTGAGCGAGAAGCGGATCGAGCTTGCCGGCCCGCTCGAGGGCATGCAGGTCGTCACAGCCGCCGACATGCTGTTCGCCAATGAAGATCTGCGGGAAGGTATTGCGGCCCGATTTCGAAATCATCTCCTCGCGCAGCTCCGGCTTGCCTGTCGCATCATGTTCGACATAGGCGACTCCCTTCTTGTCGAGCAGCGCCTTGGCGCTGGCGCAATAGCCGCAGAACTGACGGGTATAAACGGTGACATTAGCCATGGAAAAACTCCTCACGAGAGGGGCACTGAAAGGTGCTGTGCAGGACCGGGTCTCTCATATAGGCGCGGATAAAGCCCTTGCAAAGGTCAAAACAGTGACATCCGCCGCCCCTGCCTTTTTCAGGGCAGTGGTCGCCGCACCGACCGTCGCCCCGGTGGTGTAAACGTCGTCGATCAGCACCAAGCGCCGCCCGAAGACCAGATCTTCCAGCCCCTCCGGCACCACAAAGGCGCCGCGCACGTTGAGTGCGCGTTGGTTGGCCGTCAGCCCGACCTGCTGCTGCGTCCGCTTGCGGCGCACCAGTGCCTCGGCGAGAAACGGCTTGTCTGCCTGCCGTCCCACATGCCGCGCCAGCTCCGCCGACTGGTTGAACATGCGCCGGAACATCCGCATCCGGTGCAGCGGCACGGCAACGATGCCATCAGCCGCCGCGATTTCGGCAGACGCCGCCCGCACCATCCACGCCGCCATCATCGGCGCGAGATCCGTCCGGTCGCGATATTTCAGCCCATGCACCAGATGGCGCGCCACACCCTCATGCAGCGCCACCGATCGCAGGCGGTCGAAGACCGGGGGATGCGCAATCGCCTCGGGCGAAAGCATGTCCTCCCCTGGATCATGGGCAAACGGCAGACCCAGCACCTCGCAGAACGGCCGCTCGATCAACCGCAGTGTCGACCAGCAGTCACTGCAAAGCGCATTGTGGGACAGGGTCTGCACATGGCAATGCGCACAGGTCGGCGGATAAACCAGATGAAATAGCCCACGCAGCATCATCCCGGAACGATCCAGGCTGACGGAGAGCGATTTCTGCACTAAGTGAGCCAGCATGCGATGACTTTACGCCCACTGCGGCGCACAGCCAATCCGCCTCAGCCAGGAACGCCGCAATGAACGAAATTTTCGATGAAGCCCTGATTGCCCACAACCGCAGCCGTGCCTGGGGAAAAAGAGCGGAGGGTGCCGATTTCCTTCTGGAACTGACGGCGCGCGAACTGGCCGATCGCCTCGCCCTCGTCGAGCGTCGCTTCGACAAGGCCGCCGAACTTTTCGGCGCAACGGGCGTGGTGGCAAAGGCAGCGCTTGCCACCGGCAAGATCGGAGATTTGCAACGCATAGAAACAGACGCTGAAATGCTGCGTGGGACCCCCGGCAGCACCACCCGCTTCGAAAGCGTGCCGCTCGACCCCCAGTCGGTCAACCTGATCCTCTCGCCGCTTTCTCTCCACCTGACAAACGATACCCCGGGAATGCTGATCCAGATGCGCCGTGCGCTCAAACCCGACGGACTGCTGCTCGCAGCCATCCCGGGTGCCGGCACACTCGCCGAACTGCGCGACGTGCTCCTGGCGGCAGAGACAGAGATCTATGGCGGTGCAAGCCCCCGCGTGATCCCCTTTGCCGATATCCGCGATATCGGCGCGCTCATGCAGCGCTCGGGCTTCGCCCTGCCCGTCATCGATGAAGAGAGTTTTACCGTCCGCTACGACCACATCTTTGCGCTGATGCGCGACCTGAAGGCGATGGGCATGGCCAATCCGCTGATCGGTCGCAGCCGCCGGCCGGTGTCGCGCCGCTTCTTCATGCGGGCAGCCGAGCTTTACGCCGAGCGTTACGCCGATCCCGATGGCCGCATCCGCGCCACCTTCTCGATCATCTTCGTGTCCGGCTGGGCGCCGCATGAAAGCCAGCAAAAGCCGCTGAAGCCCGGTTCTGCCAAGATGCGGCTTGCGGATGCGCTCGATCCGAACCGGGCGATACCACCGAACATGGATGGGAAGGATTAACCCCAGGCGGCGGTGATCGTCGCCGTCACGGTCTCGAAGACCCCTTGAACCGATGTGCTCAAAGCGCCGAAGCCGGCGATCAGAGCCACGCTCATGATTGCGGCAATCAATCCGTATTCGATCGCGGTCGCTCCACTCTCACCAGCAATCATCTGACGCAAAAAACGCATTCTGGCTCCTGGCGGTCGAGCCGGAGCCTGCCAAGCAGCGCTCCGGGCAGGGTGTGAATTAACAGGCCTGGCCGTTACCATAGCCATCGATGATGCAGACGGATCCCGGCGTCTCCTGGAGCACGCTGCGACGGATCGTATAACGCTTGCCCGGGTCACCCTTGGGAATCGAACCGGTGGTCATCATGTCGTAGTCGGCGGGCTCGAAAGCCAGCGTCTTGCGGTCCGTCTTGGAAGTAAGCATCGGTGTCAGGACGAGCGAAAGCGCGATCGCAGCCGTACCGAACAGCAAGGCGATATTCAGCACACCGGTCCGGCCTGACTTGATCGAAGACCGCTCTCTCGACCGTGCGGCCTTCCAGAAATCCTCGTTTACCATGTTACGCTCCACACACGTTTACGACGCATGAACAGAGGGTATATTGCGGTGCGGGGTATAAACTTTGTATTAACGACGCGCCAAGAATTCGCGAGCGCTCACAGAAGGTCCTGGAGAAACGGGATCAGCGGCTCGTCGGCCGGCGGCATCGGATAGTCGCGCAGGGCCTTGGATTTGACCCACTTGATCGCCTGGCCTTCCCGTCCCTGCGGAATGCCCTCGTAACGCCGGCAGATATAGAGCGGCATGAGCAGGTGGAAGCTATCATAGGTGTGACTGGCGAAGGTCAGAGGTGCCAGACACGCCACCTTGGTAACGATACCCAGTTCTTCGTTCAGCTCACGCACCAGCGTTTCTTCCGGCGTCTCGCCGGCCTCCACCTTGCCGCCGGGAAACTCCCAAAGGCCGGCCAGCGACTTGCCCTCAGGGCGCTGCGCAAGCAGGATGCGATTGTCGGTATCAACCAGCGCGCAGGCCGCCACCAGCAGGATCGGCTTCTTCTTGTCGCTCATGCCTCGGCCTTTTTCCGCCAGTAATGATAGCGATAGGCCTCGGTGAAGCCCATCTTGGCATAAAGCGCCAGCGCTGCCTCATTGTCTGCAACGACCTGCAGCCAGCCCGTGCGGGCCCCGCGCATCCGCGCCCAGCGCAGCGCGGTGCTCAGGATTTCGACACCGATGCCTTGTCCGCGCTTGTCCGGACGCACGGCGAGCGACATCAACCCGGCAAGATCATTGTCCTGCACACAGAGCGTCGCGGCCACCGGCCCCGTCTCCGGATCTTCGATGACGAACAGCCCGGTCGGCGGCTTGATGCCGGTGATGATCTCGGCCAGCGCCGGCTTCTGCGCCGGGTCCGCCTCATGCACGGCAATATCGGCATCGACGAAACGGCCGATGTCATGCGTCGGCAGATGATCCATGGTGTCTGGAAGCTCAAGCGTCGTCAGATCGCAGGTCATGGTCACGACCTCTTCGAAACACTCCCAGCCCTCCGCCGCCAGATGCTCGATCAACAGTTTCGGCGACAGCGGCGTCTGGCGAAACAGCAGCGGTCGGCCATGCGATTCGAACCTGCGGGCCGCTTTCTCGATCCGCAGCGCGATGTCGCGATGGTCAGACGGATCGAGCGCCACCACACAGTTCAGCCGCTTCGACGGATGGCTGCCCGTCAGCCGCACCTGCCAGCTGCCGTCATAGACCACGCTGCTCGCTGGCCAGGCGCGAAAGCCAACAGCCTCCAGGCGCCGGACGAGCGGCAGGTTCGGATCGGTCACGTTTACCTGCATTCCGGCCATCAGCTCCGGTAGTCGCCATTGATGGCGACATATTCCTTGGTGAGGTCGCAGGTCCAGACCGTCGCCGTGCCGGAGCCCAGCCCGATATCGACGGTCACAGGGATATCCTGCTTCTCCATCACGGCCGTCGTCGCGGCCTCCGAATAGTCAGGATCGCGCTCGCCGTTGACGGCCACACGGATATCGCCAAACCAGATCGCCAACCGGTCGCGGTCCGCCATCTCGCCGGACTTGCCGACGGCCATGACGATACGACCCCAGTTTGCATCCTCGCCAGCAACCGCCGTCTTCACCAGCGGCGAATTGGCAATCGAAAGCGCAATCTTCTTTGCGGCCAGATCGCTCTCGGCACCCTTCACGGTCACCTCGACCATCTTGCGCGCACCTTCGCCGTCGCGAACCACTTGCAGCGCCAGATCCTTGAGCAGATCGTTCAGCGCCAGCTTGAACTCGGCGAGACGTGCGTCGTCGGCGCTCTCGACAGTCACCTGGCCATCAGCGGCCGCAGCCCCAGTCGCAAACAGCAGCAGCGTGTCCGAGGTCGAGGTATCGCTGTCGACGGTGATCGAGTTAAAGCTCGGCTCGACGCCGGCAGACAGCAGCGCCTGCAAAGCGGAGGAAGCAATGGCGGCATCGGTCACGACGAAGGACAGCATGGTCGCCATATCGGGCGCGATCATTCCCGCCCCCTTGGCGATCCCGTTAATGGTAACGGTGACGCCGTCGATCTTTGCCGAACGCGTCGCAACCTTCGGATAGGTATCCGTGGTCATGATCGCCTTGGCCGCTTCCAGCCAGAAATCACCCTTGGCCTCCAAGGCCATCTGGTCCAGCACACCGGCAAATTTGGTCGCATCAAGCGGCTCGCCAATGACCCCCGTCGAAGCGAGATAGATCTCGTTCTCGCCGCAGCCCAGCGCCTTCGCCGCAGACTTGGCCGTGAGGTCCGTCGCCGCTTTGCCTTTGATGCCGGTAAAGGCATTGGCATTGCCGGAATTCACCACCACGCCACGGGCAACGCCATGGCCGAGGTTCTGCCGGCAGAAATCGACCGGGGCCGATGGGCACTTCGACTTGGTGAAGACCCCGGCAACAGCTGCCGGCATTTCGAAGGCCATCAACAGCACATCGGTGCGGTTCTTGTACTTGATGCCCGCAGCCGCCGTCGCCATCCGCACACCGCGGATGACAGGCATGTCGGCATAGGATTTCGGAGCGAGCGGAGAAATGCTGGAAGACATGGTGCCTGGCCTGTAATGGAAGGCCCGCAAACTGCGGGCCTTTTTCTAGGGATCTCTATGGAAGGTACAGCAGCTTACTGCTGCTGCTGTTCCTGCTTGTTCGCCTCTTCATAACCCTTGCGCAGGGTCTCGTCGACGATCTCGACCTTCTGCTCGGTCTTGGCCTTCTCGATCAGGGCCAGATACTTGTCACGCATCACGAGCTGGCGAACCTGCTGCTCGACGGCCTCAAAAGCCGGCGGGGCGGCTTCGCGCTTGTCTTCGAGCAGGATGACGTGGAAGCCGAACTGCGTCTTGACCGGGGTCTTGGTGTAGGCACCCTTCTCAAGTGCGAACGCTGCTTCTTCGAATTCCGGAACCATGCGGCCCTTGGTGAAGTAGCCGAGATCGCCGCCTTCCGACTTGTTCGGGTCGGTGGACTTTTCCTTGGCAAGATCAACGAAGCTCTTGCCGGCGTCGAGTTCGGCGATAACAGCCTTGGCTTCCTCTTCCGTCTTCACCAGGATGTGGCGCGCGCGGATTTCTTCCTGCTTCGGAAGGCCGGCGACTTCCTTGTCGTAGCGGGCCTTGACCTCTTCCGTGGTCACGGCATCAACGACGTTCTTCTTGAAGAAGGCGTTGTGCAGTTCGCGCTCGGCGATATAGGCCATGCGGCGCTGATATTCCGGATCGTCCTTCATGCCGGCAGCTTCGGCATTGGAGGCCAGCAACTTGACGTCGATAGCGCCGGACAGGGCCGCCACCTTCTTCTGTTCGTCGGGCAGCTGGGCGAGCTGCGGGTCGAGATTGGCAACAGCGAGGTCGAGCTCGGACTGCTTGATTTCCAGGGAGCCGACCTTGGCGACCACGGCATCCTCGGCAGCGGCAACGCCCTGGAAGGCGATGAGCGAAACGCAGGCGGCAAGCACGAATTTATTGAGGCGAAGCATGAAAGACCTTTCGGATGGTGAACCGTTTGAAGACCGTTCGAATCAGGCAAAAAATTGTCAGACGCCCCACAAAAGCAGGTCTTTCCCATGGCCCTGCGCCGTTGACATCATTCGACCCCCCTCTTATCTGTCACGCAACCTCGCGTCCAGAGTAGTTTCGGGACGCCTTGCGCCTATTCGTCTGTGCTCATAAGGGCCGGAAGACTGGGTCAACGTTATGACGAAGGTCAGAAAGGACCATCGATATGGTCAGTCTTGGTGGACTTGCGCGAAAGATTTTCGGCTCGTCGAACGAACGCCGGGTTCGCTCCTATCAGCCTCAGGTGGCCGCCATTGCCGCGCTTGAAGAGAAGATGAAGGCGCTCTCCGACGCGGAACTTGCGGCAAAGACGGTTGAATTCCGCGCTCAGCTCGCCGCCGGCAAGACGCTTGAAGACATCCTCGTCCCGGCCTTCGCCGTTGCCCGCGAAGGTTCGCGCCGCGCGCTTGGCATGCGTCCTTTTGACGTACAGCTGATCGGCGCGATGATCCTCAACGACAACTCGATCGCCGAAATGAAGACCGGCGAAGGCAAGACGCTGGTCGCGACGCTCGCTGTTTATCTGAACGCGCTCGCCGGCAAGGGTGTTCACGTCGTCACGGTCAACGACTACCTCGCCCGACGCGACGCCGCCACCATGGCCAAGATGTACGGCTTCCTCGGCTTGACTACCGGCGTCATCGTCCATGGCCTGTCCGACGACGAACGCCGCGCGGCCTATGCCTGCGACATCACCTACGCGACGAACAACGAACTCGGCTTCGACTATCTGCGCGACAACATGAAGTATGAGCGCGGCCAGATGGTCCAGCGCGGCCACAACTTCGCGATCGTCGACGAAGTGGACTCCATCCTGGTCGACGAAGCCCGCACGCCGCTGATCATCTCCGGCCCGCTCGATGACCGCTCCGAGCTCTATAATACGATCGACGCCTTCATCCCGGCACTCACGGAAGAAGACTACGAAATCGACGAGAAGCAGCGCTCGGCAAATTTCTCGGAAGTCGGCACGGAAAAGCTCGAAAACCTGCTTCGCGAAGCCGGTCTGCTGAAGGGCGAAAGCCTCTACGACGTCGAAAACGTCGCGATCGTCCACCACATCAACAACGCGCTGAAGGCCCACAAGCTGTTCCAGCGCGACAAGGACTACATCGTCCGCAACGACGAGATCGTCATCATCGACGAATTTACCGGCCGCATGATGCCGGGCCGTCGTTACTCGGAAGGTCAGCACCAGGCGCTCGAAGCCAAGGAAAAGGTCCAAATCCAGCCCGAGAACCAGACCCTCGCCTCGATCACCTTCCAGAACTACTTCCGCATGTACAAGAAGCTGGCCGGCATGACCGGGACGGCGGCAACGGAAGCCGAAGAATTCGGCAATATCTACGGCCTCGAAGTGGTCGAAGTTCCGACCAACCTGCCGATCAAGCGTATTGACGAGGACGACGAGGTCTACCGGACCTTTGACGAGAAGTTCAAGGCGATCATCGAAGAGATCAAGGCCGCCAACGCGCGCAACCAGCCGGTTCTGGTCGGCACCACCTCGATTGAAAAGTCCGAACTGCTCGCCAATATGCTGAGCCAGTCCGGCTTCAAGGACTTCAAGGTCCTGAACGCCCGCTACCACGAACAGGAAGCCTATATCGTCTCCCAGGCCGGTGTTCCCGGTGCGGTTACGATCGCCACCAACATGGCCGGTCGTGGTACCGACATTCAGCTCGGCGGCAACCTCGAAATGCGTCTCGAGCATGAACTGGCCGAGATGGAGCCGGGTCCGGAGCGCGACGCCAAGGCCGAAGCCATCAAGGCCGAGATCGCTGCCTTGAAGCAGAAGTCGCTGGAAGCCGGTGGCCTCTACGTTATCGCCACCGAACGCCACGAAAGCCGCCGCATCGACAACCAGCTGCGCGGTCGTTCCGGCCGTCAGGGCGACCCCGGCCGCTCGAAGTTCTACCTGTCGCTCCAGGACGACCTGATGCGCATCTTCGGCTCCGACCGCATGGACGGCATGCTGCAGAAACTTGGTCTGAAGGATGGCGAAGCGATCGTCCATCCCTGGATCAACAAGGCGCTGGAACGCGCCCAGAAGAAGGTTGAAGCCCGCAACTTCGACATCCGCAAGAACCTTCTGAAGTATGACGACGTCATCAACGACCAGCGCAAAGTGATCTTCGAACAGCGCATCGAGCTGATGGACGCGACCGATGTGTCGGGCACCGTCGCCGACATGCGCCACGAAGTCATCGAGACCATGGTCGGCATCCACGTTCCCCCGAACGCCTATGCCGAACAGTGGGATGTGAAGGGCCTGAAGGAAAAGGTCGCAACCACGCTCAACCTCGACCTGCCGATCGAAGCCTGGGCTGCCGAAGAAGGCATTGCCGAGGACGATATCTACAACCGCCTGATCGAAGCTGCAGACAAGGCCGCCGCAGACAAGGCCGAGCGCTTCGGCGCAGAGCTGATGGCTTATGTCGAACGCTCGGTCGTGCTGCAGACCATTGACAACCTGTGGCGTGAGCACATCGTCAACCTCGACCACCTGCGCTCCGTCGTCGGCTTCCGCGGCTACGCCCAGCGTGACCCGCTGCAGGAATACAAGGCCGAAGCCTTCGAACTCTTCCAGGCCCTGCTCGCCAACCTGCGCGATGCCGTGACCATGCAGATGTCGCGCGTCGAACTGGTCCGCGAAGCTCCGCCGGCGCCGACCCCGCCGCCGATGGAAGGCCACCATCTCGACGCCACCACCGGCGAAGACGATTTCGCCGAAGGCGCCCAGGTTCCCCCGCAGGATCGCAATCCGCAGGACCCGAAGACCTGGGGCACCGTCGGCCGAAACGAGGCCTGCCCTTGCGGCTCCGGCAAGAAATACAAACACTGCCACGGCGCCTTCGAAAGCGTCTGATCCAGGCGCAGACACCGACCAAACCAACCTAGAACGCCCGCGCTAAAAACGCGGGCGTTCTGCATTTTGAAACAACGAAATCGCGCGGGCTCAACATGAAGGCGCCGACGAGGGCGCACAAAGGGCAGTCCTGCCGCCACCCGCCCCGACCCCACCCCTCGCAGGTCCTGCTTGAAGGTTTCTAAACCTTTGACTGCAAGACTGGTGCAAGGATCGGGACGCGGTATTGGCCCCTCCCTCCGAATTCCACGAGACGGGAGCGATGCCATGTCAGTTGCGCCAGGGCGCGAGCATCACTGGGATTCTCTGCGGGCGCTCCTGATGCTGCTCGGCATCCCCTATCATGCCGCCATGGCCTATAACACGCGCGTCCTCTGGGATGTGCAGTCGCTGGAAAAGAGCGAGGCATTGACCTTCCTGAGCGGCTTTCTGGTCACCTTCCGCATGCCCGCTTTCTTCATGGTCGCCGGTTATTTCGCCGCCATGCTGCTCGCCCGCCGGCCGCCCTTGGAATGGCTGCGCGGCCGCTTCGTCCGGCTCGGCGTCCCCTTCTTGACCGGACTTGTTCTCCTTGCACCGCCGCAGTTGTTCTTTGTCGACCTGAAGGATGCCCTGACCGGCGTCATGACCATGCCGCACGCCATGGATAAGGCAGTCTATGATGTGACCCATCCCGGTTTCGGCTGGATCATGCATCTTTGGTTCCTGCCGGCACTGCTCGCCTACAGCACGTTGATTGCGCTGACGCTGGCGCTGGTCCAGGCGAATGGCTGGAGCCCGCAGCTTCGGTCGGCAGGGGATTTGCTCAGGCGCCACGGCGGCTTCGCATTGCCGACAGTGCTGGTCTTCGCCATGCTCTGGGAAGTCGCCATCGCGTTATCGCATGTCTCGCTGCTCGCAATGCCGTCGGGCCTTACCTTCCTGCTCGCCCATGGCGTGGACCCCTATCTGCGATACCTGCCCTTCTTCCTGCTCGGCGTCGTCCTGCGGGCCGTGCCGGACCTGCGGTCCCATCTCGTCTGGCAGGGCGGCTCTATCCTGCCCGCGATCGCTGTCGCCTCTGCCATCGCCGCCTCGCTCCTGCGCGGCCGAACGGGTCTTGCTCTGGAAATTCTCTACAATGCCGCCGATGCCATCGCTGCCATCCTGATGAGCGCCGTCCTGATCGGATGCGCCACCCGCTTCTGGAACAGGCCTAGCCGGACCGTGGACCGCGTCGTCGATGCCTCCTTCACCATCTATCTCCTCCATCATCCCCTGATCTACGCCTTGGTGACCCTCTTCCTCCTGGTCGCCTGGCCTCCAGTCCTCGAGTTTGCAATGGTCTGCATGGCGACCCTTTGCCTCTCCTACGGCGCACACCGCATCCTGCGAAAAAGCCGCCTCGCCCTCTTCCTTTTCAACGGACTTCCGTTGCGGTCCGAAATCGCTTCGAAGGCACCGCCCGCCCCCGTCGAGGGCACACTTCGTTAACCCTGATGTGTCAACACTCACATCACGCCCGTCCCTGTGAGAAGTATTGCGTTCGTCACGATGACTGTTCTGGAAGCAGCGGAGAAATGGTTGCCCGCAGGCCCGGCTCTGGCCCGCGCGCTGCGTGCTGACGATGACCAGTCTCGCGCCCGGCTGATGGCCGTAGTCGCCTTTGCCATCCGGGTATTGAGCGCCGCCATCGCTTTCGTCTCGCAGATCATCCAGGCCCGCCTGATGGGCGAATTCGAATACGGCATCTTCGTCTTCGTCTGGGTTCTGGTCGTGCTGGCCGGCAATTTCTCCTGCCTCGGCTTCCCGACGGCCGTCATCCGCTTCCTGCCGCAATACGATCTCGACAAGGCGGAAGCCGAAATCCGCGGCCTCACCATGACCGCCCGCGTCTTCGCCATGCTGAGTGCCAGCACCTTCGTGCTGATCGGCATGGCAGCGCTTCATCTGTTCGGTGACCGGATCGAAGGCTACTACCTGATCCCGCTCTTCCTCGCACTCTTTGCCCTGCCGATGATCGCGCTCGGCGACGTGCTCGACGGCACGGCCCGCGCCAATCGCTGGCCGGTGGTCGCCATGAGCCCCACCTATATCATCCGCCCAACGCTGATCCTCGTCTTCATGATGGCAGCCGTCAGCCTCGGCGCGCCGGCCTCGGCCACCACCGCCATGCAGGCCGCCCTCGGCGCCACCTATTTAACCACCATCGGGCAGTTCCTCACCGTCGATCGCCGCCTTGTGCGTCGCTACGAGAAGGGTGTCCGCAAGATCGATTTCCTTGCCTGGTTCCGCGTCGCCTTTCCGATCTTCCTGATCGAGGGCTTCGGCTTTCTGCTGACCAATTCCGACGTCATCGTCGTCGGCCTCTACCTGCCGCCAGATCAGGTGGCGATCTATTTCGCCGCCGCCAAGACCATGGCGCTCGTCCAGTTCGTCTTCTTCGCCGTCAAGGCCGGCGCCACGCCGCGCTTCTCCGCACTCATGGCCGAAGGCAATCGCAAGGGGCTCGCCGGTTTCGCCGGGACAGCCGCCCGCTGGACATTCTGGCCTTCGCTTGCCGTCGGCGCACTTGTCCTTCTCCTCGGCGAATTCCTGCTCGGCATGTTCGGACCCGCCTTCACCGCCGGCTACGTGCTGATGGCGATCCTCTTTGCCGGCAACATGGCGAAAGCCATGGTGGGTCCGGCCGAAATGCTGCTCACCATGGCCGGGCGGCAAAAGCTTTGCGTCGGCGTCTATGTGCTGGCGCTTACCACCAATATCAGCCTTAACGTGTCCCTGATCCCGCATCTGGGTCTGGCCGGCGCTGCAACCGCAACCGCCAGCGCCATGGCGGTAGAAGCACTGCTGCTGCATCTGGCCGTACGCCGCGCGCTCGGCGTCGTCGTCTTCGCCTTTGCCGATCCGCTCGCCCTGATCCACAGGATGGAGGCGAAAGCCACATGACCGATCGTCTCTATACCGAAAGCATGAACAGCGGCGCCAACCGCCTGATCGGCAGCCTGACCGGCGGCGACATGCGGCATGGTGCGGAAGCCGAGATTGCGGTCGGCCGCCCCGGCCGCCGCCTGAGCATCTATCCCGGCCAGATGGGATACGACCTACAGGACGAACTGGAGCACCTGACCTACCGCGTCATGGAAGCCAATGTCTTCTTCGCCCCGCGTTTTCTGGCGCCCGCCATGCCACGTCTCGAAGAGCGGCAGGTCCGCCTCGCCGTCATCCGAGACGAGGATGAGCGCCGCTCGCGGCTGCGCATGCTCTTTCCTTACTCAGTTGAAAAGCCCGGTTTTTCCGTCGGCCCCTCGATCATCCGCATCTGGTCCAACCCCTTCGGACCCCTCGGCACACCGCTGCTCGATGCCGAAGGGGCAGCCGAGACGCTGGACAACCTCCTGGAAGTGCTCGGCCGTCCGGAAGTCAAGCTTCCCGGTGTGCTCGTTCTGCCGGATCTCAGGCTCGACGGCCGTTTTGCCCAGCTCGCCCGCGCCGTTGCCATCAGCCGCGACCTGCCGCTGACCGTCACCACCACCTATGAACGCCCGATGCTGGAAAGCCTGGACGACGGCGAAACCTATCTGCGCGCGTTGCTCAACAAGAACCACCTGCGCGAGATGCGCCGCCAGTTCCGCCTGCTCTGCGAGATCGGCTCCGTCACCTACAATGTCGCCCGCCAGCCCGAGGAAATTCGCGTGCGCATGGAAGAATTCCTCGCGCTTGAAGCGAGCGGCTGGAAGGGGCGCAAGCGCACCGCCATGGTCAACGACCGCCTGCGCGCTGCCTTCGCCCGCGAAGCCATCACCAATCTTGCAGAAGCCGATCAGGTCCGCATTCACACGCTTGACCTTGACGGTCGGGCAATTGCCTCGATGGTGGTCTTCATCATGGCCGGCGAGGCCTATACCTGGAAGACGGCCTTTAACGAGACCTATGCCCGCTTCTCGCCGGGCAAGCTGCTGGTCGCCGATCTCACCGAATGGCATCTCGACGACGCCAATATCAGACGCACCGACAGCTGCGCCATGCCGGACCATCCGATCATGGCGCGCTTCTGGAAAGAGCGGGAACCCATGGGCACGCTGGTGATTGGCCTGCGCTCCAACACCGACCGCGACGTGCGCCAGGTGGGCGCCCAGCTGCACATGTATCGCAACACCCGCAACATCGCCCGCATCCTGCGCGACAAGGTGCTGAACCGCCGCTTCGGCGGCTGATGAGAGCCGTTCATTTGTAAATGGGATCAGTTCTGTTGGCTGAAACGGAGCCGGATGGTGACCGGCCGGCGCGTGTCGTAGCCACAGCCTACGGCCAAGCCGGCCGGTCGATCAGGCGGCCGAACTGCCTCCATTTCAAAACGAGCGGCTCTAGCTCGCCTTGGCGATCTCGCCATCGCGCAGAGAGCGCCGGATCACCTTGCCGCTGGTGGTCAGCGGAAGCTCACCGACGAATTCGATCTCGCGC
The DNA here is from genome assembly GCF_001429245.1 of Rhizobium sp. Root274. Lineage (GTDB taxonomy): Bacteria > Pseudomonadota > Alphaproteobacteria > Rhizobiales > Rhizobiaceae > Allorhizobium. The sequence continues at coordinate 482,568 of NZ_LMJE01000008.1, read as the reverse complement.
GGATATTCATGCATCGACAGCCGGTGTTTTACCCAGTCCCGGATCTCGGACGCCAGCACCTCGCTTGGCGCAAAACCCGGCTGCAGCACGACGAAGGCCTTGACGATCTCGGTCCTCAAGGCATCCGGCTTGCCGATGACGGCCGCCAGCCGCACGGCTGGATGGCCGCTCAAACAGTCCTCGATCTCCGCCGGCCCGATGCGGTAACCCGACGAGGTGATGACATCGTCGTCACGGCCGAAGAACTGCACATAGCCCTCCGCGTCCTGCCGCCCGAGATCCCCGGTCTTCATCCAGTCGCCGACGAATTTCGCCTCGGTCGCCTCGGGATTGTTCCAGTAGCCGAGAAACATCACCGGATCCGGCCGCCGCACCGCGACCTGCCCCGTCTCGCCAGCCGGCAGAACCCGACCCTGATCATCGATGATCGCCACCTCATGCCCCGGTACCGCCTTGCCGATGAAACCACCCTTCGTCACACCCAGATGCGCCGCCGAGGACAGGACGAAATTGCATTCCGTCTGGCCGTAGAATTCGTTGGGTACGATGCCGAGCGCCGATTTCACCCATTCATAGGTCTCGCGCCCGAGCGATTCTCCCGCCGATCCGATGCTGCGCAGGACAAGGTCATAGCGCGCCCGTGGGTTCTCCACCGCCTTCAGCAATCTGAGCGCGGTCGGCGGAATGAAGGCGTTCCTGACCTTCATCTCGGCCATGATCCGGAAAGCCATATGCGGATCGAATTTCTGCGCGGGCGACGAGACGACGGGCACGCCCAGCATAAGGGCCGGCAGCAGCGCGTTGAGCAGCCCGCCCGCCCAGGCCCAGTCCGACGGCGTCCAGATCTTGTCACCCGGCTGCGGCAGAAATTCATGCGCCAGCTGGAAACCGGGAATATGTCCCGCCAGCACTCGATGGCCATGCAGCGCCCCCTTAGGCGGCCCCGTGGTGCCGGACGTGTAGATCATCAGGGCCGGCTCATCAGGACCGCTCTCGACCACGTCGAAGACCGAAGGCTGCCCATCCAGAAGGTCGGCAAAGCCCACGACACCCTGCGCGGGCCCGTCGATCGAGACGATCGCGCGCAAGCCGGTAAGCCGCGCTCGGATCGGCTCAAGCCGCGACAGGCCGAAAGCATTGGTCATAACGACGCTCGCGCCGGCATCCTTCAGCCGATATTCCAGCGCCTCTTCGCCGAACAAAAGCGCCAGCGGCAGCGCGATCGCCCCCATCTTGTAGATCGCCACATGGGCGATGACCGTCTCGAAACACTGCGGCAGAAGCAGTGCAACCCGATCGCCGCGCCGGACCCCGAGGCTGCACAGGGCATGGGCAAACTGCGCCGATTGCGCGGCAAGCGCGCCATAGGTCATCGAGAGATGCTGGCCATCGGGAGAAAAGTGTTCGAGGCAAACCCGATCCGGCGCCTTCGCCGCCCAGTCGTCCGCCACCGTCAGGCCGATGTTGAAATCCGAAGGAATCTCCCAACGGAAATCGCGGCGGAGATCGTCGAAACTATCGCGAGGTGCAAGCAGCATGGCCAGGGGTCCGTGTCCTCATGCCGGCTGTGCTAACATTCATCTCGCAAGCGCACAATGTTTCTGCTGCAACAGCGTAAACACGAGCATTGTGCACACGACTTCGGAATTGCAGAGATCTCCGCCTCGGCAGGGCACCCGACGTGTCATCACGCTGATTGAAGTTATGTTGCATGGCGCAGGCACCAAGGCTCTACGCCAGGACCTGGTCCAGTTGATCCAGGCTTGCTTCTCCCACCCATCAGGGCAGCGGGTGACCTGATCAGGCCTTGGCAGTCGCTGCAACGGCCCGCAGATGCGCGACCAGTGTCTGCAATTCGCCAGCCCGAACCATCTGCGCCGGCGTGCGGCCGTCGAGTTCGGCGATATGGTGGCTGCGATACCATTTTTCCGCGGCAGGACCACGACCAAGGAATCGGGCAGCAAGCGACAGAACGAACGTCTTCGCCTCGGTCGGCGAGACCGCATTGGCTTCGATCGCTGCATCGACCCGTGCTATCGCTGCCTTGGCAGACTGCTGCTTCAACGTCTGCCGCAGCGCCACCGCCTTCGGCGCAATCGGCGCCACGATCTTCACCTTCGCCTCACCCGAGGCTGCCGCAGCACCGGGCTTGACCTTGGGCAACAATCCCGCATCGATCGTCACCTGCTTCACGGGCTGCGAAATGCGGATCTTCTTGCCGGACGTCGTCATGTCTCTGCCTTCCGTCGAATTCGTTTGATGGGCGCGACCACACGCTCAAGCCTACACTCCGCATCACGGGCGCAGGGCTAGTGTGGAGTGAGCACTACCAGTTCGTCACCGGCTCTTCAACCAATCGACAGATCCAAAGCGCAATGGACACTCCCAACTCAAGGCTTGGCGATGGTGGAAACAGACCATCAAGCGGCAGTGCCCGTACCATGATGCCTTCCCCCTCTGAGGCAAGTCGGAAACTCCGTGGCTGCCGACGATCGTCCCCCAAATCCCGGCACACCAGCCCAACCCTTGCAAACGCAAAGGGGAGACGTGGAATGCCGCGCAACGCCAGATCGCTCTGTATGCCGCGGATGATGGCAGCAGATCGGCGCAGCCTGTCAGTCGCCTATTCGGACCGGAACGCTTTGGAGAAAAAGTCCGTGAAAGGCTTGGTCAGATAGGATGCGACGGTACGGTCATTCGTACGCAAAAAGGCCTCCACGGGCATACCCGGCTTGAGCGCCAGCGCATCGCCATCATGCTCGAGTGTCAGCCGCGCCTCGTAATAGGCCGCCCGGCTCTGCGGGTCGATGACGAGATCGGGCGAGATACGCTCGATGGTGCCTTGAAGCTCAGGCGTCAGGCGCTGGTTGAAGGCGGGAAAGCGCAGAAAGGCGCCCTGTCCCATATGCACCTGGTCAATGTCCTGCGGCGAGATCCGCACGTCCGCCACCAGCAGGTCCGACTGTGGCACGATCAGCATGAGCGTTTCCTGCGCGAGAATGACCCCGCCGATCGTATGGATGCTGAGCTGATGAATGGTGCCGTCTTGTGGTGCGCGAATATCCAGTCGCCGCAACTGATCTTCCGCCGCGACCTTCCGCTCCTTCAGTTCCGACAGCGCGGAACTGACATCATTCAATTCCTTCGCCACGTCTCCCCGAAGCTGTTGGTCGATCTGGAAAATCTCAAGATTGGTCTCGGAAATACGCGCTTTCGCCTGTGCGATATTGGCCCGGATGCCGGCCAGCTCTCCGTCGAGATCGGCCTTTTCCCGCTGTGCCATATTCAGCCGCGAATACTGGACCAGCTTCTGCGCCCACATCTTTTGCGCCAGCGCGAGATCCTTTCGCGCCAGATCGACCTGCACGTCCATCGCCACCGCTTGTTCTTGAAGCCCGGTGACCTGTTCGCTGAGCTGGACGATCCGTTCCTGTAGCTGAGCCTTCTGACCATCCCTTGCCTCCCGGCGGAGCGAGAAGGCCCGGGTCTCGTTCGTCAGAATATGACGCACACTTTCGTCTCCGGCGCGCGCCAGCAACTCTGCATCAAATGCGATCGCGTCTTGGCCGTCTCGCTCCGCCAGAAGCCGCCCCCGCTTGGCCACGAGTTCGTCCAGCGAATTGCTGACGATTGCGAGATTGGCCTTGGCTACCGTTGCGTCCAGCCGCGCCACGAGATCTCCAGCCCGCACCCTCTGCCCGTTGGAGACGAGAATCTCGGCCACCGTCCCCCCGGCCGGATGCTGGACCTTCTTGACCTCCGAATTGACCACGACCGTACCGCCCGCAATCACCGCCCCTGAGATTTCGACGGTGGCCGCAACGCCGCCTCCAGCCGTCAGCAAGGCCAATGCCGCCGTTGCCACCATGAGATTGCTGCGGATCGACCGAACAAGCCGATGCGAACGGTCCGAACTCATGCACGCTCTCCCATCGCACTGAGCGGCTTGACGATGCCCCCGGCATCCGGGCCCGTCCCCTCGCGGTTATCTTCAGCTGCGCCTCCGCCAGACTGTCCCGCTCTCGGGGACACGTCCGGGCTCGGATGAGGCGAAGCCGGCACCGGGCGAATGAGATCTCGCTTGCGCTCCAGCATCTGTGTCTGACCATCACTGACCAGCATGACCTGATCGCAAGCATCAAGCGCGCTTGCCCGGTGGGCGATCACGATGGCGATCCCGCCCCGGGCCCGCACGCTGCGGATCGCCGATGTCAGCGCCGCCTCACCCGCCTGGTCAAGGTTGGAATTCGGCTCGTCCAGCACAACCAGGAAAGGATCCCCGTACAGCGCCCGCGCAAGACCGATACGTTGCCGCTGTCCGGTCGAAAGCACATTGCCGCCTTCGCCGATCTGCGTGTCGTAGCCGTCGGAAAGGCGCAGGATCAACTCGTGCACACCGGCCGCCTTAGCCGCTGCGATGATCGCTTCGCTTGTGGCAGCCGGATCGAAGCGGGCAATGTTTTCCGCCACACTGCCTGACAGAAGCTCGAGATCCTGGGGCAGGTAACCGATATGCCGAGAGAGCATCTGCGGCTCGAAGTGTTCGAGCAGAGTTCCATCCAGCCGGATGGAGCCTCGGGTGGCGGGCCAGGCACGCACCAGCACACGCGCCAGGGTCGACTTCCCCGCAGCACTCGGCCCCACCACTGCCAGGGCCGAGCCCGCCTGCAAACTGAAACCCGCATTGTGAACAATGAGGCTGGAGCCGCCGGGTGCCACCATCGCCAGGTTTTCGACATCCAGTCGTGCCACCGGCGCCGGCAATTCCAGTCTTTCAGAAGGAACTTGACCGCCAAAGGCCTTCGAAAGGCGCCGCCAGCTCTGGCTTGCCGCAATGAACGTCCGCCAATGGGCGATCGACACCTCGACCGGTGCAAGCGCCCGCGACACCAATATGCCGCTGGCAACGATCATGCCGGAACTCACTTCACCCTTGATGAACAGGAAGGCGCTCAGAGCCAGGATAGCGGATTGAAGAAACATCCGGAATGCCTTGGACATAGCCCCGAAACCGGAAGCGACATCGCTCAGGGAAAGCTGGCTGTCGACAAAGGCGCCATTAAGCCCGGACCATCGGCGGGCCAAGTGTGGCATCATCCCCAGCACCCGCACGGCCTCTGCATTACGTGAGGTTGCTTCCGCCATGCTCGATTTCTGGATCGACAGCACTGTCGCCACGTGCGACGTGCGGCGGGAGGACAGGTCGGTCGCCAATGTCAGGCACAACAAGACCAGTGCACCTGTCAGCGCCGCCACCCCGATCCAGAAATGGAAGACGAAACAGATCAGCATGTAGAGGGGAATCCAGGGCAGATCGAAGAGGGCGCTCGGTCCCGGTCCGCCTAGGAAGGAGCGGATTTGGTCCATGTCGCGTAGCGGCTGAAGCCCTTCGGCACTCGTGCGCGATCGAAGGGGGCTTTCGGCCGTCATGGCGAAGCAGGCTTCGCTCGCCATGCTGTCGACATAGGCCCCAATCCGCGCCAGGATCCTGTTGCGAAGGAGGTCGAGCATGCCTTGGCAGGCATAAAGGCCACTGAGGATGACCAACAGCGCAACGAGGGTTGGCACGCTCCGGCTCGGCAGCACCCGGTCATAGACTTCCAACATGAACAATGGACCGCTGAGGAAGAGCACGTTGATCAGGGCACTGACCAGAGCAACGCCAAAAAAGGCGCTCCGGCAACGGGAAAGCGCCTCCAGAAGCCAGGGTCGCCGGGCTCCGGTTTCCGCGGAAAAAGCGACTGTCGGGGATCCGGTCCGGCTCATGTCTGCTCCTCTCCCGTCTGCAGGCGGGGCTTGCGCGGTCGACCGCGCTGACGTTTGCCAAGCCCCGTGGCCTTGGCCATGTCCGACCGTTGCGCCGCATAGACAGGGGACGTGACCGGATAATCCGGCGGCAGATTCCACCGCATGCGATAGGCCTCGGGGGTGAGCTGATGCTGCGCCGAAAGATGTCGTTTCAGCGCCCGGAAAGCCTTGCCGCATTCCAGGCAGACCAGCCGTTCACCCCCCTGCGCATCCATCGAAACGGTGTTCCCCAGCGGCTCCGGCTTAAGGTTGGAAAGCCCGAGCACCGTCCTGTGGGTCTGTTCCAAGAGACTGGCAAGCTGCGCAGGCGGCACGATGTGATTGGTGACATATGCTCGCACCAGATTGACGGTCAGCGCCACGGCACTTGCCGGAGAAACATCCTCGGCCGCTCCCTCGGGAAGCTCCTCCGGCAGTAGATCTCTTTGCATTGTCGCACAGCATTTCTGCCGCCCCGGAATTAGCGTTGAATGTGCAAGGTTTGCTTGCTGTTGAGTTGAGTACGTGCGGCTTCGATGCCCCAAGAAAGCAGTTTGACCGCGCGCTCTTTCGTCTGTGCCTCAACATAACATCGTAATTCCGGTGCGTTGCCAGAGGCCCGGTAATGCACGACGGAGCCGTCATTGAGACTAAACCGCACGCCATCCAGGCGGTCGACGGCGCGGATGCCGCCCACCGTTTTGAAATAGGCGTCCGAGAAGGTCACGTCCTGCGAAATCTGGTCGAGAAAATCCTGCGACAACGATGACGGTATGTCCTTGAGACGATCCGCCAGCGCATATCCCACGGGCAAGTCTCCGATGATGGCCGAAAGTGGCTTTTCCCACTTTGCGATCGCCAGCAGGCAGGCCAGGATCGGCAACATCGCATCCCGCGTCGGCAGGCGGGTGAGCGCCCGCCCCTGCCAGATCGCATCCGAACCCAGCAAGACGCCGCCATTGGCCTCAAAACCGATGATCCCGGCCTTCCCTGAGATGGCCGCAGTCTCCATGGCGGCTATGACGAAGGGCGAACCGACACGGGTGCGAACCACTTCGCCGGACCCTCCGGCGCGCTCGACCACGCTCCCGGACGTCACCGGAGTGACAATCGTTTGCAGCTCCAGGAGTTTGGCGGTGAGCAAGCCAAGCACGTCACCCCGCATGATCACGCCCGTTTCGTCGGCGACAAGCGGCCTGTCTGCATCGCCATCCGTCGAGACGACCGCATCGAATTGACCCGTACGCGCGATCTCCGCGATGTACCCGACCATCTCGGGTTCGTGCGCTTCCGTATCCACTGGAATGAAGTGCGCAGCCCGGCCGAAAGCCGCAACCTCGGCGCCAAGCCCACGCAGAATGTCCACCATCAGGTCACGGGCAACCGAACTGTGTTGGTAAACCGCCACCCGCCGACCGGCGAAACTTTGCGGACCGAAGACGTCGACATATCGCGCCACATATGCAGCATTGACCGATAGCGTCTGGAGATCTTTCCCGACCGCTGCCTGTGAAAGACTGTCGAGAACGGCGTCGCCGAGTGACGCCACCTGTGCCGCAATCGCAGCCTCATCCGCCTTCGAGATCTCGCCATGCGGCAGATAGAATTTCAACCCGTTGCGATCATCGGGAATGTGGCTCCCCGTCACCATGATGGCCGGGCAACCGCGACGGATGGCCTCAAGCGCAAGGGCCGGAGTGGGCACAGCGCCGCAATCCACCGCCGTCAATCCCGTGTACCCGATGGCCGCACGGCAGTCCTCTGATATCGCCAGGCTGCTGGACCGTAGGTCGCGGCCCACCAGCACCTCCCTCGTCTGCGGCGCAAGCGCCATGGCGTGACGAACGAAGCCGAGCGCGTAGGCCCGTGAGGGCAAGCCGACCAGATCGGCAACCAGCCCCCTCAGCCCAGAGGTCCCGAATTTCAAATCCCCGGAAAGTGAAGTGGAAAGACCGACCGGAGCGAAGCCGACGGTTGGTGACGGAGACAGTGCGGGGAACGAGAGGGCGCCCATCACAACATCCCCATGATGATACCGGCCGGCATCGGCGAGGGCACCTCAGCCTTGTCGCCATATCGATCCAGCGCGCCTGTAACGGTCTGCCGCTCCAGATACCGCATGAGCTCTCCAAGGGCGCAGATGATGTGATAAAGCGAACTCGCCGGCGCGGGGCCTGCGTTGAAGCTTCCATCCTCCAACATCACGTCGTGCCAGGTCCCCCGGGCATCAACATCGAGATAGGCGAACAGGCCACGGCAGGCCTCGAGCGCGTTCTGCTCGGCCGACCAACGGCCTTGGCCTTCACGCACGTCCGCAAGCGCAAGCCAAGCCTTCAGCCGTTCTGTCTGCGGCCAAAGCCTTGCCTTGCCGTCCGCGATCAAACCATCCGACCACACCTCGTTAACCGCCACCCGACGGACGGGGTCGACCCCATGCTGTTCGGCAAAGGCGATCATGCGCTCCGCCCGGTCACCTATCTTCCCGCCGGTCGCCTGAGACCAGCGGATCAAGAGCCAGGCCCATTCGAAGTTGTGGCCTGGCTCGATCCGAGACCGGCCGTCCTCGTCGATCACGCTCCAGTCGGCATGGAAAAACTCACGCACGACGCCGTGGTCGGGGTCATAAAAGCGGCTTTTGAACAGGGCAACGATCTCGTCCGCCAGCATCCGCCACGTCGGATTGGCGTCCAGCTCCATCCAGGCCAGCGCGGCCTCAAGCAGGTGCATATGGGGGTTTGAACGCAGAGGATAAGGTGCCGCCGTATGGTCCTTAAAACCGCCGGCGTCATGCCCGAGCCGCTCCTTAAGACTGGCCAGCGTCAGGAGCGCCCGCCGCCGGTAATCCTCGTCCTGCAGATGTGCGAAGGAATGGGCATAGGCAAACAGCAGAAAGGCCTGATCGTAAAGATGATGGTCCTGGTCGACCAGGCTGTCGTCATCACTGAGCCCATGGAACAGCAGACCGTCTGGAGCACTGTAATTGAGTAGGAAGCGATAGCCGTGACGCAGGCACGCCGCAGCCGCGGTCTTGTTCCAGCCCAATCGGGCCGCCTCGCAGAAACTATAGATCTGCCGGGCCGTCACCCGGACCCGCCGGGCGGAAGTCGGAATCCGGCCCTCTTGAGATATACTTTCGCAAAAACCGCCTCTCATCCGATCAATTCCGACCGTAGACCAAAGAGGCAATATATCCTCGAACAGCATTCGGCGGAATTGGAAGCCGGCGTCTTCGAGTGTCAGTGTAAAATCAACATTCGAATTGAAATTGAGTCTATTCCAGGCTGAATTGCCGCGCATTCTCTCACTCCACCCATACGGAAGGAGCTTATCGTTACCAATCAATTAATCGATCCGTCGTTTATCTGAGTTAATGAAAACAGAAAAACATTTCGAAAAGACTCTATTTACGGACTTGTTCATATGTCCAGATTTCGTATCATCTAGTCACGAGCAGTGCGGACGGCAGGCACAAAATTACTTATTGCGATAGACAGCGAAGTTTCGGTCTCTGACCGGAGAATGCTATAAAAAGACCCAGGGGAAACATTCAAGAGAACAGGACACAGTTTGCTCATAACTGAGCATGCTTTGTACCTGAGAGTATTTGTGCGCCGAGATCAGCGGCGAATGGACATCATGAAAGTGCATTGATTTTCAATGGGATATGTTGGCGTTGGGGAAGTCAGAAAATGCATCATGTATCACCTTTTATGCGGCGCGTGGGACAACTGCTGCCGTCGTCTGGTCGGACAAGCCCGGTCTTGGAATCGGTCGGATTTCGCTCGACATGCCTGGAAAAGGGCAGTGAAATCTTAGGCGCAGGCAAAACGGTGCGGCATGTCCTGACCATTGGACACGGCCTGGCCATGCGCTACCGCCTTCTGCCTGACGGCAGCAGGCAGGTCATCATGTTCCTTGCTGCGGGCGACATCTGCAATCCGCATATTTATCCGACCGTGATGGATCATGGCATCGCTGCCGTTACAGCAGTTCGCATCGACCGCTTTGACTGCGAGAGCCTGATCGGCCTCAGCAACAGCGTCGTCGGCCTCAATCAGGCTCTTTGGACCCTGGCGGAAGAGCAGAACGCAATCATGCGCAATCATATCACCAGCCTGGGGCGCAGCGATGCGCGCGCCCGCGTCATCATGCTGCTCAAGGAGCTGTCGCTCAGGCTGTCGGTCGCAGGCGGTCAAGCCGGACCCGTCTTCATTCCCGTGACGCAATCCCTTTTGGCGGATGCGATCGGCCTCACCCATATCCATTTCAACCGCATCATCGGAGACATGGGGAAACGCGGCATCATCGCCACCAGCCGAGGCGGAATTCTGGTGAACAGCATCTCCAAGCTGGAGAAGCTTGGCGAAGAGTTGGTCGCTGCCGCCTGACGCCTTCATGGCTCGGCTGGATCTCATTCGAGCGCTTCCAGCGCGGGCCGATCTCGACGAACTTGGCTATTGAAAATAGATTTACCGCGAGGAACGGCTCCTCGGGGTAAATATTTGCATCTGTAAAATTAAGCGGCGATAAATTTGAGTTTTACTTAACAAATGTTGATGTGATTAACATTTATATTTGCTTAACTCAGGCTCTATACAAAGGAGCTGAGCATGAAGATCAGTATATTTGGTGCCGGCTATGTCGGCGCAGTGTCAGCCGCATGCCTGGTGAAGGAGGGCCACCACGTTACGGCGGTCGATCCGGATCCCAACAAGATCGGCCCGCTGATGGCGGGGAAGTCGCCCATCATCGAACCGGGCCTTGAGGAGATCATTCGCGATGGCGTTGCCTCCGGCAGGCTGACCGCGACGCATGACGCCGCAGCCGCTATCGCAGCGACCGACCTGTCGCTGATCTGCGTCGGCACTCCATCCCTGCCCGATGGCAACCTCAACACCGAATATCTCAAGCGCGTCGCCGAAGACATTGGCGCAGCAATCAAGCTGAAGAACACGTTCCATTCGGTTGTCGTGCGCTCAACCTGCCTGCCCGGGACCACGGAAAGCGTTGTCATCCCAGCACTTGAAGCCGCCTCCGGGATGAAGGCCTCCGAAGATTTTGGCATCGCTTATCTGCCGGAATTCTTGCGCGAAAGCACAGCCATCAAGGATTACTACGATCCCGGCGTCATCGTCTTCGGCGCGTCCGACAAATTTACACTGGACCGGCTCGAAGCAATCCATGCCCCGATCAACCGGCCAAAATTCGTCGTCGATATTAAGACTGCCGAGGGCATCAAATACACCAACAATGCCTGGCATGCGCTCAAGATCAGCTTCTCCAACGAGATCGGCAACATCCTGAGCAAGGCCGGCATCGACAGCCACGTCGCCCTCGACATTCTCTGCGCGGACGACCGGCTGAACATCTCCAAGGCCTACCTTACCCCCGGCTTCGCCTTCGGCGGCTCCTGCCTGCCCAAGGATCTGCGCGCCCTGATCAGCATGTCGCGCCGCCAGGGCACCCCGGCACCGCTGCTTGAGGCAACGCTCTCGGCCAACGAGGTACAGATCAATCGCGCCTACAGCCTGATCGCCAACCAGGGCAGCCGCAAGGTCGGCATCGTCGGCCTGAGCTTCAAGCCGGATACCGATGACCTGCGCGAAAGTCCGCTGGTCGAGCTCGCTGAGCGCCTTTACGGCCGCGGGTACCAGATCAAGATCTTCGATCCGAACATCCGGATGAACCGTCTGACCGGTGCCAATGCGAGCTTCGTCAGTGCCCGCCTGCCGCATCTGGCCGAACTGCTCAACGAGGACATCGAATCGGTCCTGTCGGACTCCGACGTCATCGTGGTTGGAAACCGGGCCGAAATGAATGGTTCGCTGAAGCGGGTCAAACCCGAGACCCACATCATCGACCTGGTCCGCGTCGACAAGACGCTGCGCAGTGAAGGCAATTATCATGGCATCTGCTGGTGACTTCACCTACAGCCCGGTCGCACATGTCCTGATGGTGCTGGGCATAGCTGTGGCAGCGACATCGCTGCCCAGCCAGGCCTATGCCATCATTGACAGCAAGACCGGGCTGGCCATCGGCCTGATCGGCGCCTGGCGCTATGGCTGGGGCATCCTGCACTTCCTGCGCGGCGCCCTCTACCGCGCTTATGTCTATCCACGCATGAAGCGCGCGGCGATGGCCGAAAAGCGGGAGGGCTTTGCCTCCTACTTCCTGGTCACCAGCTTCCGCATTCCAACGGAAACGACGATCGAAGTGTACCGTGCCGCCTTCGCCGCCGCACTCAAGGCGCCAGGGCCTGCGACCGTGGTCGCATCGATCGTCGATCTGTCGGATCAGCGCATCATCAAGAAACTTTATGCCGCGATGGTGGCCGACACGGATCCGGTCGATCTCGTGATCGTGCGGATCGATGGCAGCGGCAAGCGCGATGCACTTGCCTCGGGATTTCGCGCCATCGCCCGCCTCTTCCCCGCCCCAGATGCAATGGTCGCGGTGATCGATGGCGACAGCGTCGTCCCCGACGACCTCGTCGAGAAATGTGCCCCTTTCTTCCACGATCCGAAGGTCGGCGCGCTCACCACCGATGAATTCGCCGAGGTGCGCGGCAAATGGATCTTCCAGCAGTGGTATGCCTTGCGTTTTGCCCAGCGCCACATCCTGATGTCGTCGATGGGCCTGTCGCGCCGGGTCCTGACGCTCACTGGGCGCATGTCGATGTTCCGCGCCTCGATCATCTGCAATCCCGACTTTGTCGCCCAGGTCGAGGTCGATTTTATCGACCACCCCAGGCTCGGACGCTTCAAGTTTTTGACCGGCGACGACAAGTCGAGCTGGTTCTGGCTGCTGCGCAACGGCTACCAGATGCTCTATCTGCCCGACGTCATGGTCAAGACCATCGAGGATCCGCCGACGGAAAGTTTCTTCGGTTCCGCCGCCATGCTGATGGTTCGCTGGTATGGCAATATGCTGCGCACCAACCGCCGCGCGCTCGCGCTCGGCCCGCGCCGGATCGGCTACTTCGTCTGGTGGGCCATCCTCGATCAGCGAATGTCGATGTGGACCTGCCTGATCGGTGCGACCAGCGCCATCCTTGCCACCCTGCTGATCTCGCCCTTCACCATCCTGGTTTATGGCGTCTGGATCCTGGCATCACGCTACGCGATCACACTTTCGCTCTTCACCGCCCGCCGCCAGATATCCGTCGTTGCGCCACTGCTGCTTTATTTCAACCAGATCTTCGGGTCGGCGATGAAGGTCTTCATCTTCTTCCACCTCGATCGGCAGAAGTGGACCCGCCAGAACACGACACTGGCCAAGGCAGACCGCAGCTGGCTCGTCAGCTACCGCAAGTTTGAATCCAAGCTCTACCAGTCGGTCAGCATTCTCGCGCTGATCACCGCCTGCAGCGTGATGATCGGCATCACCACCATGTCCCGTCTTTGAACACGAAACGGAGTCTCGATCATGAGAGGCATATCTTACGAAGCTGAACTGCAGCGTCAGCACCCCCGCTACAGGCTCCCCATGAAGGCCACGATCGACGGGCGGGAATACGACGTGCACGACTGGTCAATGAATGGCTTCGCCATCAACGCCAAGGGTTTCTCGGCCGGAAAGAAGGTGATGGCGCACCTTACCATCCCTTTCAGTGGCTATCACTTCAGCCTGACGCACGTCCCCTCCGAGGTGCTGTATGCAACCGATGGCGAGGGCCGCACCAGTCTGGTCTTCAGCGCTCTTGAGGACAGCCAGATCAGTCTCCTGAGCTACATGACCGACGCCATCATCGCAGGTGAAGTTGTGAGGGCCGGCGATGTGCTGGATGTCGCTCGCCGCACCGACATGGTCCGCTCCAAACAGGTGCCCGCACCGCCGCGCCTGTCGACTGGAGGCCGCATTGCTCAATTGGGCCGCCGCGTGGCGGCCACCGCAGGTGTTGCCGCCATAGGTGCAGCCCTTGTCGCCTTCCTCTCGGCGAATGTCTATGACGAACTCTATGTCGTGCGCCCGGAAAGCGCGAGCATTGCCGCCAAGACAGTCAATGTCGCCGCCCCGGCCGTTGGCCGCATCACTTTCCTCAACGAGAAGGCGCAACTCGCCTTCGGCGAACCGTTGATCACGGTCAATCCCGCTGTCGGCGATCCCATCACGGTGGAATCCCCCTGCGACTGCGTGCAGACCGAACAGCGCTTTGCCAGCGGCGATTTTGTCCGCACCGGCGATCCGGTCGTCCGGCTGATGCGCGCCGATGCCCCGATCGTCGTTTCGGCAGCTGTCAGCGATAACAAGCTGATGAGCCTCTACGGCGTGAAGACAGCCTCGCTCGTCTATCCCGACGGCACCCATGTCGACGATGCCGAAATCCTCTGGCTTCCCGGCAAGGGCGGATCGCAGTCGGATCTCCCGCGCGATCCGCTGACCGTGCTCATCGCACCGAAAAAGACCCTGTCGACCGACATGATCGGCCAGCCGGTCGAAGTCCGCTTCGATCTCTTCTCCGAGAGCGCCATCGGCCGCCTCGTCCACACCGCTGCCGCCGCATTCGGCGCTGAAACAGCCGCGCAGGCGGTGGCTGAGGAGATCAAGCCATGACCCGAATCCGTCCCGTCATTCTCTGCGGCGGCTCGGGCACGCGGCTTTGGCCCCTCTCCCGCCGTCTGGAGCCCAAGCAGTTCCAGACCCTGGGGGGTGAGCGTTCGCTGTTCCAGGACACGCTGGCCCGCTTCCGTGATGAAGAGTTCGGGCGCGCCACGGTGCTCGTCAACACGCTGCAGGAACCCCGCGTCCAGTTCGAACTGCAGCAGATTGACCATCCGGCTGGACGTCCGCTCGTGCTCGTCGAACCCGCAATGCGTTCCACGGCACCCGCCATTGCGGCCGCAGCACGGGTCCTTGTGGCTGAAGATCCCGACGCCGTTCTGCTGGTGGTGCCGAGCGACCACCGCATCGGTCGTCCCGACCGTTTGCAGGATGCGTATCGTGCCGCCCTGCTCTTCGTGCAGCAGGGTGGCATCGCCCTTTTCGGTATCCGGCCGACCGCGCCCGAAACGGGCTTCGGCTATATCGAAGCCGAGGCCGACGGCGCAGGCGATGTGATGAAGGTCCTCAGCTTCGTCGAAAAGCCGAACTTTGACCTTGCCTCCCGCCTCGTCGCCGATGGCCGCCACACCTGGAACAGCGGCATCTTCATGTTCCGCGCCGATACCATCCTTGCGGAATTGGCGGACCACGCGCCAGAGGTCCTCGCCGCCGTCGACGCCAGTATCGCCGAGGCAAACCGCTCGGACAACAGCCTCAGCCTATCGCAAACTTTTGCCGCAGCCCCGGAAATATCCATCGACCACGCTGTGATGGAGCATTCGTCCCGGCTCGGCGTCCTTCCGGTCTCGCCGGAATGGAACGATCTCGGCTCCTTCGAAGCGCTCTGGGAAACCGGCCAGCGCAATGGCGAGGAAAATGTTCTCAAAGGCGACGTCCTGCTGCGCGACGTCCGCCGCAGCTATATCAGCGGTTCGCGCCGCCTGATCTCCGTTATCGGCCTCTCCAACATCGTCGTCGTCGACACGGATGATGTCCTGCTCGTCGCCTCGCGCGCCCAGTCCCAGGATGTGAAGTTTGTCGCCCAGCATCTGGCGAAGCTCGGCCATTCTGCGGCTGACAGCCACCTCGTTCGCCAGCAGTCGGGCGGAAGCCGCCGTCTGCTCGAAGAGGGACCGGGTTTCCGTGTCGAACGCATCGATATCCTGCCGGGTGCCACGCTGGACCTGGAACGGGACGAAACACCTGCCTCGGTCAGCATCGTGATGTTGTCCGGCGAGGCTGTGTTCGGCGAGCCAGGTGCCGAAACGATCCTGGCTCACGGTTTTGGCCTCGATCTCCGGGCGGCCCAGAAACTCATCCTGCGCAATCCCGGCGAACAGGCTGCCATCCTGATGCTGAGTGTCACGCGTGCCGTGGAAGAGGCAGGAAGCCTTGCCCAGCAAAGAAAGGTGGGCTGATGGCCACGCTATCCCTCCGCCCCGACGGAACCCGCCTGTGCCTCCTTTTGCTCACAGGTTACCTGGCCTTTGCCGCACCAGCCTCCGCATCCATCGAGAGTGAAGTGGACATGGCACGCACCATCGTGACCGAGGGCATTGTGAAGCTGGATTCCGAGCGGGACCCTCAGGCACGGGTCCGCCTGCTGAGCGAGGCGGTGGATGCGATCGGTGTTCTGGAAGGGCTTGGCCGCAATGATCAGGCGGATGCCGGAGCGAAGAAAGCCTTGATGGACCTCGCGGCCCAGGCCATCCTCCCCGATGTCCTTCGCCTCAGCCTCGTCGAGGCCTTAGCAGCGCTGATCGGCCCCGGCGATGCCGGCCTTCAGGCGGACCTTGACGCCAAGGCCGCAATGGAAGCCATCAGGGATCCGGCTTACCGCTCGGCAGGGTGGAGCGCGCTCGCCGCAGCCCATGTCCGCACCGGACAGGGCGAGGAGGCCGAACGCCTGGCGACTCTCGCCATAGAGGAAGCACGCGGGATCGACCGGGATGCGACACGCGACGGGGCCCTGCGGGCCGCAGTCTTGGTTTTTCCGTCTGGCAAGCTGCCGGAAGGCATTCTTGAGATCGCCACCAATTCCGTTGTCCTCGCCCGCACCCGCGCCGAAATGTATCAGACGGTCGCCCTCGATGCGCTGGCCGCCGAAGGCATGGTCAACCCGTCCAGAGATGCGCTGAAGACGCTCATCGAAGCAGCGCTCGCCGCCAAAGACCCGGCACGCGCCCTTTTGCTTGCCCAGGCACTCGACCGTGATGAGGATGTGCGCGTCGAATTCCTCGACAACATCCTGCGCATGGCGCTCGACAAGCGCGACGATGCGCTCGCACTGCGCACGGCAAAATCCATGTCGCGTGACCGCGATCAGAACAAGGCACTGCGCCAGCTGATCGATGTCCGGATCGAACGCAGCAAGGCCTTGCGCGCCCGCGAAATCGTCCCCTTGCTTTTGACAGCCAAGGCGCGTGTCGATGCCGATATCGCAATTGCCAAGGATCTCCGCCGTCAGGGTTATATCGACGCCGGCCGCGAGATCCTGCTTCAGGATGTCGCCCTGAAACTCGATGACCCCAATGCCACGGCCAACCTCGTCGCGGCCCTGGCGGCCTTCGCGGAATTCGGGCCTGCGCAAACCCTCGCCCGGGCGCTCCCGCAGGGCAATGAGCGGTCCCTCGCAATATCCCGCCTGGTCAAAGGTTTCGCCGATGACGACCGGCTGGACGATGCGAACGAACTGCTGGCGGAAATCTCGCGTCAGGAAGATCAAAGCTATGCCCGCTCTGCCATTGCCCGTGCCTTCGTGAAACGCGGCAAAACGCAGGAGGCGACTGCAAATCTCGCCAAGATCAACCCGGGAGCGGATCGAGACCGGGTTCTCGAAGCGCTCGCCGAACATGCCATCGAGAAGGGCGATATGGGCCTTGCCCGCGATTTTCTGATCCAGGCCGCCGGCGACGAAACCCGCTGCCGCATCCTGATCGAGATCGCGCTCGCCACCGAGGGTAAGGCCTCCGCCCGGGAGATCCTGGACGAGGCGGTTGCTCTCCTCGCCAACGGCAAGGACGTCGATGACAGCCGCGCCGAAATTGCCGTTGCCTTCGCCCGGATCGGCGAGCTCGCCCGTGCAGACAGCCTGCTCGACGCCATTGGCGATCCGGGCGCCCGCCGAGAGGCCGAAAGCGAAATTGCCGATCTCCTGGTGAAGCAGGGCGCTCTAGAACCGGCAGAACGCCGACTGCCCCGCCTGCCGGCCGATCTCGCTGCAACCCTGCGTGCGGATCTGGCCTATGCATCCTTCGAGAAAACCGGAGAAGTCGAGACCTTCGTCTCCAGTATCGCCAACCTCCCTTGGCAGGCCCGCATCCCCGCCCTGCGCCGGATGGCAGAGGCCCGCGCCAAAACGCTCGACGTCAAGGGATGGCTGAACGATCCCCAGATCGATCCCTTGGCGGTGACCACGCCGGCGGCAGCGGGCCAACCGGCCGATTTCGCGATCGGCCGCCATCAAATTGTCGCCCCGGCACCCTCGACAAGGGCACTCCCCGGCATTCAGATGCCGAACATTTTCGAACATGACGCAGCCATGCTGCGGAGCCGCGTTCCCGCCCCGGCCGGGGGCGTCGGCCACCTCGCAATCCTCGGCTTCAGTCCCTTCAGCCTTGAGGCCTTCAAGCTCAGCACCGGCGGCGAGGCTGCCATCCATCAGGTCCAGATCTCCCAGCAGATGACCTGGCCGCGTTACATCGCCGTCGAAAAGGGTGTCGTGACGCTCGGCACTCTCCTGCGCGACCTCCCGGAAACCACCGCGCGCCGCCTCCTCTCCGTTGAGGGCGATACCCTTCTGGTCCGCGTGCCCATCATCGTCCTGCCCGGTGCGACGCTTTTGATGTCAGGCGCGGAATTCAGCCAGTACAAGCTCGGCGCCCAGTCCGGCACCTTCATCGCCGTCGCCGGACGCCTCGTCGTCCAGGATGCAGAAATCATCGGCTATGACGAGATTGGCGCCCGCCCCGCCATCGCAACCGACAAGACCCGCGCGAATTTCCGCCCATTCATCACCGCCTGGGGCGGCAGCGACATCCAGATCGCCGGCAGCCGCCTTGCCATGTTGGGCTACGACAGCAGCAAGGCCTTCGGCCTCACCCAGTCCAGCGGCGCCGCCGTCCAGTCGCTCTATGCCTTCGACGACAACCGGCCCACCGGCAACATCGTCGACAACAGCTTCGAGAACCTGCGCTATGGCTATTACAGCTATGAAGTCGACCATGTCCGCGTGATTGGCAACGAGTATCGCGACAACATCATCTATGGCATCGACCCGCATGACCGGTCGCGTCACCTGCTGATCGCACTGAATACCGCCTATGGCTCGCAGAAAAAGCACGGCATCATCGTCTCGCGCGAAGTCGATGACAGTTTCATCGTCGGCAATGTTTCCGTCCACAACAAAGGCTCGGGCATCATGCTCGACCGCACCAGTGTGCGCAACATCGTCTATGCCAACACGGCAGTGGCCAACGAGGGCGACGGCCTCACCTTCTACGAAAGCGGCTGCAATATCGCTGCGGCCAATGATCTGAGCCGCAACCGGCGCGCAGGCATCAAGATCCGCAACAGCGCCGATGTCGGCATGTATGACAACCGCATTGAGGCCAACACACAAAGCGGCGCCGACATATATGTCGCCGACCTGCGCCAGTCGCCGGAAGGCAAGACCCGCAATTTCGAGCTCGATCCCTATCAGACGCTGGTCACGGCCGTCATCAGCGGCAATGCCTTCTCCGAGAACGCGGACGCCATCAATGTGGCTGGTGCTGCCCAGCTTCAGCTCGATGGCAACATGTATCGTCGCCAGCGCGACAACATCTTCGCTGGAGACCTGCGCCAGCTCTCCCCCTTCCTGCTGCGCCTGCGCGAGACATCGGCGCTCCTTACCGACAACAGCTGTGAGCCGGAAGAGGCCGTACAAAGCTGCAGGTTCGGCGAATGGCCGCATCCGCCGCGCAAGCGCACCATCTGCACCGGGATGATGCTGTCCCCGACACCGGCCGCGATCGGCGAGGCAGCGCGGGATGGCTAGGCTCTTTTCACTTATGTCTGCGGCCTGCCTGTCGCTGGGCCTCGCGCTTCCCGCCATGGCCGCAAGCTGGGCAGGCCTCTTCGATGTCGAGAGCCGGGCCAACACCCTCCGGACCG
Source organism: Rhizobium sp. Root274 (assembly GCF_001429245.1). Classification (GTDB taxonomy): domain Bacteria; phylum Pseudomonadota; class Alphaproteobacteria; order Rhizobiales; family Rhizobiaceae; genus Allorhizobium. The sequence goes on along the minus strand of NZ_LMJE01000008.1, from coordinate 463,086 downwards.
ACGCCTACAGAGACATTCGCGCGCTCTGCCTCGCGGTCGCCATCGATCCCGCCTGGGAAAAGCTGAAACCGATCCGCAAGCTGGCAACCACCGAAGGATACGGCTCCGACACCTCGGCTGAGGATTTCTCCTGGGCCGTGATGGTGCTCTCCGGTCGGGCTCTCGCCGGCGACGCCGGTGCCCGCAGCCGCCTGGGTGACCTGCTTGACCGCTGGGCAGCCGCCGCAGCCTTCACCGAAACGGAAGAGATCAACGATGCCTATTATGCACTGAAACGGCAATTGCTGCCGCTGAGCGTCGCCTATGCCATTCTCGAGCCCGGCCTGGAGGCCGAACAGGCAGGCCGCCTACGCACCTGGATCGACGGCCTGGTCCGCAAGATCGACCACACGTTCGATGGGGATGTCGACCACAACAACCACCGGGTCCTCGCCGACAGTGTGCTTGCCGTCTGGGGCGCCCAGACCGGCAACAAGGCCATGATGGAAAAGGGTCTGGCGAGGTACGAAACGGTTCTTCACGACGTCAGACCGGATGGAACCCTGGCCCTTGAGGCAAGGCGGGGCGCCCGTGCCCTTTGGTATCAGCGCCAGACACTCTCAAGCCTGACCGTCATGGCGGAGACGGCGCGCGGCCAGGGCTTTGATCTCTACAGCCGCACCTCGCCCGAAGGGCGCTCCTACGCCACCTTGCTCGGTGCGCTTCTGAACGGCATAGCCTCGCCGATCCTGGTCGCCGTCTATTCTGCCGAAAACCACATTCCGGGGCCTGAAAAGGACTTCCACCAATTGGAACTCGGCTTCCTTGAGACCCGTGGTCACGGACGGCACTACATGGGCTGGGCCGAAGCGGCCATTCTTTCAGGTCACGGCCTCGCCTTTGATCGGCTGAAGGACCTCTTTTCGCGGCAGATCGTGGCACGACGGCCTCTGATTGATGAATTCATTGGTGGAAATTCGACTTGTTTCTGGGGGCAGCCATGACAGGCCTTGCAAAAATCTTCGCCGTCGGTCTCGCGCTCCTCGGCCTGCTTCAGTCCGCAGTCGCAGCCGAGGAAACGGGTCTCGCCGAGCGCTTCGCCGCAGAGCAGGCTCTGGTGGAGACGCTTTCGCGCAGCATGACACCCCAGGATCAGCGGCAACTGGGCGACCTCTACCGGGACGGCCTCATCTTCAGCGCCGACAACCCGATCCGCAAGGCCGATCGCAACGCAGCGATCGCCGCCTATCGCCGGGCGATCGAGCTTGGTGACGGCTCGCCCGCCGTCATCGTCTCTCTCGGACGACTGTTGATGCGCACCTCGGGCGGCCAAGGTTTTTCCACGATAGAACCTGCGCTGCAGTCCCTGGCACTCGAGGGCAACGGCGATGCGACCTATCTGCTCGCCATCGATGCCATAGACAACCGCCACATGCCTCTGGAGCAGGCAATCCCGAGGCTCGAAGCGGCTGCAATGCTCGGAAGCGCCGGAGCCGTGAGGGATCTCGACGCGGCTGGGGTCCCGGTGGGTGACACGCTCAAACAGGCGGTCCTCACCCGTCTCACCCAGCGTGCCGAAGAGGGGCAGGCCCCGGCCGCCCAGTCGCTGTTCCATTTCTATGCAGATGGTCTTCTGGCCGACCGTGATCCGCATAAGGCCATGAAATGGCTGGAACGGGCGGCTCAAGACGATCCGGTGGGCGCCGTCGAGCAACTCGCGGAACAGTATCTTCTGGGTCTCAATATCGAGGCAGACCCGGTCCGCGCCGCCGATCTCTTCCGCCAGGCCGCCCGCGCCGGCGGCCGCAATGCGGCCCTGGCACTTGGTCGCGCGGTGATCGCCCAGACGAACATGCCCGTCTCGAACGCCGAAGCCCGTTGGTGGCTGCAGCGGGCAAGTGAAGCCGATGTGCGCACGGCCTCGGTCGAATTGTCGAACCTGGACCTGAAGATTGCACTGGCCTTCAAGGGAGCGCCCGAAGAGCGTGAAAAGCTGATCATGGCAGCGCTCGAACCCATTGCCGACGATCCGGACGCCTTGGCCAATCTCGCCAACCAAAACTGGCACTCGGCCGAGTCCGAGGTAATTGGCAAGGTTCTTCTGCCGCTGTTGGAAAAACAGGCGCTGGCCGGTCGCAGCGTCGCCGCGCTCGCCTACAATGCGTGGCTTGAAGCGAATGGACGCCCCCTGCCAGACGCTATCGCGCGCGCCCTTATTGAAAGCCTGCGAAAAACCCCGTTCGTCAGCGTCGGATTTTCCAATTTCACCATTGCCAGTCTGGCCCTGGATGGGCGGATGTCGGAAGCAGTGCTCAGTCGCAATCAGGCAATACGCCTGCTGTTCAAGGCAACGGACGACAATGTCGGTCAAGCCATGCTGCGGCTCGGCCAGCTCTACCGCCAAGGCGATCAACTGGCACGCAGCGACAGCTTTGCCAAACGCTGGTTCATCCAGGCAAGTGAGCACGCCGTCGAACGCGCAGACTGGGAGTTGGCCGAAATGCGGGCCGCCTCGCGTGATCCTGGCGAACGGGAAGAAGCAGATCGCTTCTATCTCGCCCAGATCGATGCCGGAGATCCCCGCGGCGGTTTGGCCATGGTCCAGGCACGCCTGCGCCAGCAGAATTTGGACGGGATCACACTGGAACGGGCCAAATCCGCCATTCAGACGCCGATTGACACGATTGCCCTCGCATCTCTCCTCATTTCCAGCGGCATTCCTGCCCATCTTCAGCAAGCCGACGCGCTTCTCTCCGACATTCGGGAAGATGAGCTGGAGCCCGCAGACCTCGTGGCTCTTGGAAGGTTGGAATCGGCAACCGCAGTGACGCCCGAACAGACGGCTGCAGCCATTTCGATGCTTGAAAAGGCTGCAGCGAGCGGTTCCCAATATGCCCGTACGGCACTCGCCGCGAGCTATCTTTCTTCGGTCATGCAGCGCGACAAGGTGCCGGCCGCCATCGCGGTGCTGCAGAAAATTCTCGATGACAATCCCAAGGACCCCGAAGCCCGCCTCTTGCTCGCCCGCGCCTATATGCTCGGCATCGGCGTCGAGCGTGATGCCCGCAAGGCCGCGTCGCTGGTCGCCGATGTGCGCAGGGAGAATGGCATGCGCATGCCGAAAGCCACATTGCTGGAGGCCGATTGGCTCGCCTTCTCCTCGGCTGGACGCAATCCCGCCAAAGCCGTAGCGCTTCTCAATGCCCAGGCAGCCCGCGGTTCCTCAGCAGCCGAGCGTGCCCTCGGCGAATATTATCTCAATGGGTTCGGCCCGGCGATCCGGCCGGATGCCGCCGCCAGCCGCATGTATGCGGCGGCCCATTCCGGAGACAAGGAGGCCATGGCGGCGCTGGGCCACATGCTGTTGAACGGCTATGGCCTGAACCAGTCGCGCGAGGCGGGCCTTGACTGGCTGGAGCGCGCGGCCAATGCCGGCAACACCGCCGCAATGTATGAGATCTCCCGTGTATTCGCTCTGCGTCCCCAGGCAGAGAGCGATACCCGTCAGGCCATCGCCTGGCTTCAGAAGGCGGCGGAACGCAATCATCCCAATGCCGCCTATCAGCTCGGCCTCGCATATCTGACCGGCGAATGGGTCGATAAGGACGTGGAACAGGCATCGATTTGGTTTGATCGTTCGGCACGATCCGGAAATCTGCTCGCTGCCCGCACCCTGAAGGCGGTTCGTGACGGCGCGAAGGCCGAGGATGCCGCGATCGTCTCCGACACCGCAGACTGAAGACCGGACAGATGGCGGCCCTGCAGGGGCTGCCGCGCCGAAAAGACTGCATGCAAGCAACGCGACTGGAGGACAGAATATGCAAGGGTTTCGTATCCGCCGCTTCGCAATGGTGCTCACGACCGCAGTGCTGGCGGCGGCCAGCCTTGGCGCGCGCAGCCATGCCGCAACTCCTACCGCAGAGGCCCTTTATCCGGCGACGCCCCCGGCCCTCGACTATGGGCGCATCTGCCGCGAACCGGATGTCCCGGCGCCGCTTGCCTTCGACTGGCGTGGCTGGACCGGCGGCCCGGTTCCGGTTCCTCAACAGCAGGTCTTTGCCGATGCCATCCGCTTCATCGACGGCGGCAGCGAAGTCACGCGCGAATTGCCTCTCGCGCGGCGCATGTTGGAAACGCTCGTCTCCCAGGGCACGGGCCCTGCACTCGGGGCGCGGCGGCGACTGGCTCTGCTGCTGCTCGATGACCGGGCAGGGCCGCAAGATCGCAAACGCGCTGCGGATCTGCTCCTCGAAGCCACCGCGTCTCAGGAAACCGATGCTGCTCTCTCCCTCGGGCGTTTGATTGCGAAGGGCGACCTTCCGGGCCTTCCTCTTGAGGACGCGCCCCGTTACCTGGGGATCGCCGCGGGATTTGGCGAGCCCATGGCCGCCTTCGAGCTCTCCGCGCTCTATGCAAGCGGCGCCCTGCCCGCCCCGTTCGAGGAGGCCGCCGCACATTTCGCCAATCTCGGGACGATCAACCTGCAGACCGCGCTCGCTTCGGGCGATTGTGCCGTGGCGGCCGAATTCGGCCAGTTTCTTGTCGACAAAAACCTCCCGGACGGTCCCCGGCGCGCCATGGCCTGGTTCGAAGTCGCAGCAAAGGCTGGCCATCGCAACGCCCTTGACAAACTTGCCCGAGCCTATGCCGCCGGGCGCGGCGTGGAAGCACAGCCCGAAGCTGCGCGCCGATTTTGGTCCCAGGCGGTCGAAGCCGGGTCGGTCGCCGGCCTTGCCGCCCTGGCCGAACAGGACCTCATCGCGGGCGTTGATACGCAGGACGTCCGCCACCGGCTTCAACTGGCCATGGCCAATGGCGATCCCAATGCCTTCCTGTTGGCCGCTCGCCTCCATCGCGGTGATTTCAACGCCAAGGCTGATTTCAGCGCCCTGCAGCAGGTCTTGGATCAAGCGACCGCACGGTCGGATGTTTCGATCTTCACGCTGGACATCTTCGGAAATGCGCTGCTGTCGGGCCAGGGCACCGTACCCGATCCGCAGAAGGCAAAGGCAATCTATGAGCGCATTCTGGCATACGGAACGGCGGACGCCGAAGCCCTCTATGGTCGCTATTTGTTGAAATCGGGTGCAGGGATCGTGCCGGCCGTCGCCCATCTTCAGAAGGCCGAGGCAACTGGTTCTACGCTGGTCACGACCACGCTCGCCGACATCGCCGCCTGCCGGCCGGAAACCGGCCTCGACCAGCCGGCACTGCTGCGCAAGGCCGCCTCGGCAGGCAATCCGCTCGCCCTGCGCAAGTTGGCCCGCCTGTCCATCGATGCTGGCGACAAGGCGCAGGCGGCCACACTGTTCGAAAAGGCGGCCAGTCTCGGCGACCGTATCGCCATGATCGAGCGTGCCGCCGCTATGCTTGGCGAGGCTGAAAAAGCCGGGAAGAAGGAGACCAAGACCGCAGCAGAGCTGATAGACGCAGCCGGCGCCCCTGGTGAGAACATGGTTGCCGGGCGTCTTGCGCTGGTTCAGGCGCTTCGCAACGGTCGCCTCGGAGAGGATGCCGGTCGCAGCGCTGCTCTCCTGCAGACACTCACCGCGAGCTTCGACCCGGTGGCCGATGTCGAGATCGTGCGCGACCGGCTGAAATCCGGCAGCATCACCTCAATCGATCCGGAAGGGCGCCTGCGGTTGGAGCGTGCGGCAACTGCCGGCAATGCCGACGCCATGCTGATGCTCGCGCACCTGCTGGCGACGGATAAGGCCACCGCCGCACAGGCAAGCGATTGGCTGATCCGTGCGGCCGAGCAAGGCAATTACGAGGCTCTTTCCACCCTGCCGACGGATCGGGCGGTGTTGACGCGCGTTACCGCCAGCCTGGAGAACGTCCTTCTCTGCGATCGCGACGCGCTGGCGCAAAAGGCGCGGCTTTACCGACTGCTCGGCAACGAAGACGCGGCATCTGCCGCTCTGGCCACGGCGGAGCGAATGGCCACCGCCCGCTCGCCCCGGCAGATCTTTGCACTTGCCCAGACGGTTATGGGTATCACGCCACAGGCAACCGATGATACGGAACGCGCCGCCCGCCTTCTTTTGAAGAGTGCCGAAGCCGGCTACGGAAAGGCGAGCCTGGCGCTCGCTCGGCTCTACGACGGTGGCAAGCTCGGAGACCGGCGCCTTGAGGCCATCGACTGGTATCGCCGCGCAGCTTTGGCGGACGAGCAGACCGCCGTTCCGGAGCTGGCTCGTCTTGCGAGTGGCGGCGGCGATGCGCAGGCCCTGCAGGCGCTGAAATCTGTGGCAACAGCCGGCAATGTCACAGCCTTGCGCAGCCTCGGCATGTTGCTCGCCACCCGAACCGGGGCCGATCGCGAAGAAGGAATTCATTTGCTTGAAGAAGCCGCCGCCCGGAAGGATGTCGCGGCAATGAAGATTCTCGCCCGCTTCCACGCGTCCGGTCTGGATGGGCAGGTTTCCGCAGCCAAGAGCACCCAGTGGACCCGCATGGCCGCAGAAGAAGGCGATGCGGAAGCCATGTTCCAATACGCCCTCGCCCTCGACCTCGGTTTCGGCGTCGAGTCCGATGCGAAATCCGCAAAAACCTGGCATCAGAAGGCACTTGAAAATGGTTTCGTTCAGTAAGTCTCAGGCTGTGTTCGCGATGCTGTCACAGCCCCTTCGTCGCACCGGCTCGCGCCTGGCACGCATGGTTCTGGTCTTGGGCCTCGGTTTCTCCGTTGCACTGGGCGCACCAGTGGCGAGCGCAAGTTTTGCGGCCGGTGCCGAGACCTTACTGCGGAACAACCTGCCGGCTGCCCTGCGCGGCGACCGCGTCGCCGTGCGGGAAGTTGCCCGCGCCATCGTCCGCATCGGGCCGCGCTCGTTCAAGTCTGCGGCTCAGATTCGGCCCCTCTTGCGCAGCGAGGCCTTGCGCGGGTCGAGCGCTGCGGCCAACGCCTATGGCATCCTCCTCCAATATGGCATTGGCGGCCCTAAAAGTCCCAAGGAAGCAGCAAGCTGGTATGCAAAGGGGGGCGCCAGAGGCAATCTCAGTGCCGCCAAAAACGCAGCCCTCGCTTATGCGCTGGGTTGGGGCGTCCAGCGCAACACAAAGCATGCCAACCAACTGCTCGCCAAATTGCCTTCGGACCAGCGCAGCCGCAAAATGCTGGAGATCAGCAAAGCTCTGATGCATCCCGGGCGTGAAGAGCCGGAACTGGCCCTCTATTGGTTGGAACGCGCCGTCTCGCTTGATAAGAGCGGCCAGTTGAACGCCGCCGGCGCTTATCGGGCCCTTGCTGGCACCATGGCGAACGGCGACGAGAAGTTGCTAGTTTGGCTTGAACCACTGGCCGCGAAAGGCAATGTGCGCGCGCAGATCCTGCTAGCCCGGCACTACGAAGAGAAAGCGACCGAGACCGAACGGGCAAAGGCTGTCGATCTCTACCAGAAAGCAGCGATCGCCAACAATCCGGATGCCTATGAAGCACTCGGGCGTCTGCTCGCCATCAGCCAGTCCCCGCTGTCTGATCGCATTTTGGCCTTTCTTGAGGAAAAGGCGCAGGCTGGTATCCCCTCCGCAAACCTGGCGCTTGGCACCCATTATGTCTTCGGCGCAAGCGCGTCGGACGAAATGCGCGCAAAGGGTCTGGCCTTTATGGAAGTCGCCGCTCGCGCCGGCGATCCGGAAGTACAGTACCAGTTGGCGCTGGTCCTGCTCGGCGATGCCAGCGACACCGGTCAGCATGACCTCGCCAGGGCCTACCTGGTTCTTTCTGCAGCAGGCGGCAACAAGTTTGCCGCACAGGCCGCAAAGCAATTCGGCCCGCTCACTGTCGCCGATGCTCGCTTGATGATCGAAACAGCCAAAAACTAAGTCTTTCGGGATCTGGCAACGGCAAGAATAGTCTATCTTCCACTATGAGATTAAGTGTGGGGTAAGCCTTCATCTTTATACCAGCATGAAATTCGTTCTGGAGTTTCCTGTTGGCAAGGCAGACCGCGCGTCGAATCTCCGTGTGCCTCGGCGCCGTGCTGGTCATGGCTGGGCAGGCCTTTGGCCAACCGGTGGAGACGCCTCCGACCTCCGGGAAACCGTTCGGCATCGCGCGGCAAACATCAGTGAACCCTCCTGATGGTGGCTGCCCTTTAATGCCCGATCTGCCTCGTCGACTGGATACCGCGTCGAAATTTGATCAGGCAATCGCCTCCAAGTCGGTGATCGATCCGGCTGCCCGCCAACGCCGGGAGGACCAGCTGATGCCGGTGGCAAGTGCCATCCGCTCGCTTGTGGTCGCAACGCGCCGCAACGGCAGCCCCGACCAGATCGCCGAAACCGCCACCTGCACAATCGCCACATTGCGCCACTGGGCCGCAACCGGCGCCCTGACCGAGATGGCGACGTCGGACGCCAATCTGAGCCGCGACCGCTTCACCTCTGACATTGCCGGTATCGTTATGATGCTGCAGGCCCGTGGCCGGGATCTGCGTGGCGAAGACGAAATCCGCACATGGCTGGCGACGCTCGCTCGCCAGACCATGACCTATTATGATGGCAGGGCCGGGCCGACAGCTCGCCGCAACAACCACCGCTATTGGGCGGGCATCGCCGTCGCCGAGGTCGCCGAGATCTTGGGCGAAAAGGACATGCAGTCCTGGTCTGAGGAGGCCTTTGTCATTGGCGCCTGCCAGATCGACGAGCAGGGATATCTACCGCTGGAACTCGCCCGCGCCGAGCGTGCCTATGAATATCACCTCTATGCCTATGGTGCCCTTGCAGGGCTCGCGATCCGCCTCTCTGCGGCGGGTGCAAGCCCCCTGCCCTGCGAGGACCACCTCGACAGGCTCTACCGTCTGGTCTCTCGCGGGGAAGACAGCGCCCGTGATTTCGCGGCGCACACAGGGCTTCACCAACGCACCCCCTCCCGCCGCCATCTGGAGGCAGCCGCGGTCGTTCCGCCCCATTTCAACGATATGCGCACAACCGGCGGCGTGGAAAATCCCTGACCTTGAAGCGGATCAAATAATACTCGGCGTAGACCAAATAAAACCAGCCATCGTTGATCTGCATTTATATCCTTTCCCAGTTACCGCTTTTACACTCGAAGGAATTGAGAGGTAACGGCCCTGAGGGCGATGGGGAAAACATGGCAATTTTTAATGTCTTGGACTATGGCGCAACCCCCGACGACGACACGGTCGACAGTGCAGCCATTCAGGCAGCCATCGATGCGGCCTATGCGGCAGGCGGCGGCACCGTCTATATCCCCGCCGGCACCTTCTTGATGACCGGAAATCCCGATAACTCCTCGGACGGCTGCATCGAAGTCCGCTCCAACGTCACCCTGAGCGGCGCCGGCATTGGTGACACCGTACTCAAGCTGGTCGACCACTTCGACACCCGCATCAACGGCATGGTTCGCACACCCGTCGATGAGAACGTCAGCAATGTGGTCATTGAGAACCTGACGATCGACGGCAACCGGGCGAACAATATCGAGCATCAGGCTGGCATCATCACGGGCGTGAAGGAGGAGACCGGCCTCATTCACCAGGACATCACCATCCGCGGTGTTGAGGTGATGAATTGCAATGCCTATGGCATCAACCCGCATGAAATTACGTATGATTTGCTGGTCGAAGACTGCATCTCGCATGATAACGGCAAGGATGGTTTCGTTGCCGATTACGTCGTGAACGGGATCTACAGAGACAACATCGCCTACAACAATGATCGTCATGGATTCAACATCACGACCAGCAGCCACGACGTCTTGCTGGAAAACAATATTGCCTATGACAATGCCGGCGCCGGCCTTGTCACTCAGCGAGCCGATATCTTTCCCGAGGGGCAGAATGATATTCCCTGGCCAGCGAACATCACCATCATCGGCGGCGAGTATTACAGCAACGAGCGCGAAGGCATCCTTATCAAGCTCTCGGACAGCGTTACCGTGATCGGTGCCAGCATTCACGACAACATGCGTCAAGGCATCCGGATTGAAGGTGCGACCAATACGACGATCCACGACAGCACGATCTTCAACAACTCCCAGGAAAGCGCTGGCGTCTACGACGAAATCAACATTCGCCTGCGGGTGGACGATGCTGTCAACCCGCCCCGGATATACTATTCCGAAGACACGAAGATCTACGACAATATAATCTATGCAGACGGATTGATCCGCGCGCGCTACGGCATACGCGAGGAATCGACCAATTCGACCGCCGACAATCCGTCCGGCACCATTGTTTACGGTAACACAGTGACCGGCGAGGCCAGCGGCGATATCTTCATCCCGCCTCACTCGGCCACGGAAGGCGCCGATATCTTTTACGGCACGGCGAGCGGCGATAACTTTGCCGGTCTTGGCGGCGATGACATCTACATCGTCAACCATTCGCTCGACGTTGTGACCGAGCAGCTGAATGCCGGCAACGACACGGTCATTGCCTCACTCAACCATACGCTCGGCGCCAACGTCGAAAATCTTTATCTGACCGGCAATGCCATCCGCGGCACCGGCAATGATCTCGGCAACGAAATCGTCGGCAACAATCTGAACAACGAGTTGGAAGGTCTGGGTGGCGCCGACATCCTGGACGGCGGCCTCGGCGCCGATATCATGCAGGGTGGTGACGGGAACGACACCTATTTCGTTGACAATGTCGGCGACACGATCGTCGAGAAGGACCACGCGGGTGCCGGCGGCTACGACACGGTCTACAGCAGTGTCAGCTACACCCTCTCGGCCGAGGTAGAAAAGCTGGTCCTGCTCGGCACCGGCAATCTTGACGGCACCGGCAATGCCTCCGCCAACACCTTGATCGGCAATGATGGCAACAACATTCTGGACGGCAAGGGTGGTGCCGATACCATGATCGGCGGCAAGGGCAACGACACCTATGTCGTTGACCACACCGGTGACGTGATCAACGAGCTTGCAAACCAGGGATTCGACACCGTCGTCAGTTCGCTCACCTATGTTCTCGGCGCCAATCTCGAGAACCTGACACTGACCGGCAATCTCAGCCGCGATGCCACCGGCAACGAACTGTCCAACGTGCTGAAGGGCAATGACGGGATCAACAAGATCCACGGCATGGATGGCGACGACTTCATCGAAGGCGGGCTAGGCGCCGACCAGCTCTATGGCGATGGCGGCAACGACACCTTCATTCTGCGCAAGGGCGAATTCGCCGGCGACGTCATCGAAGACTTCACGGGCAAGGGCGATGGGCTCGGGGATTCGATCGTCTTCACCGGCTTCTCGTCGTCAGCCGTGCTGGTTGATCTCGGCGGCGGCAACTGGATGGTCCAGGACGGCAGCTATACCGAAACCTTCCGCATCAAGACGCCGGTCGGCGAATCCGCTTTTGTGGCACAGGACTATGGCTTCGCCACCGATGTGGTGATCCCGCAGAACACGGCGCCCGTCGCATCCGCCACCGGCAACACCGCAAGCGGCAACGAGGACACGCTGATTACCGGCTCCGTACCGGCCGGCAGCGACGGCGAAAATGATGCGCTGAGCTATGTCCAGGTCGGGACGCTGGCCGGCCTGACACTGAATGCCAATGGTAGTTTTTCCTATCAGCCCGGCAGCAATGCCAACGGCCCGGTCACCTTCAATTATATGGTCGTGGATGCAAAGGGCGCGCAGAGTGCTGCTCAAACCTTCACCATCACCGTCAATCCGGTCAATGACGCCCCGACGGCAGCGGCCGCCGGCAACGCCGCTTCGGGCAACGAGGACACGACGATCACCGGCACGATCCCGGCCGGCACCGATGTGGACGGTGATACGCTGACCTATCTACAGATTGGCACCGTCCCTGGCCTGACGTTGAATGCCAACGGCACCTTCTCCTATGTGCCGGTCGCCAATTTCAATGGCACCGTCACCTTCAACTATGCCGTCCGTGATCCCTCGGGCGCGACAAGCGCCACACAGGCCTTCGTCATCACCGTGGTTCCCGTCAACGACGCGCCGACGGCAGCGGCCGCCGGCAATGCCGCCTCCGGCTTGGTGAACACCGTTATCGCCGGAACCCTGCCGAGCGGCACGGATATCGAGGGCGATGCCATCAGCTACGCGCTGGTCAGCGGGCTCAGTGGGTTGACGCTCAATCCCAATGGTACCTTCTCCTACACCCCGGCCTCCGGCGCGACCGGCGATTTCACCTTCCAGTACAAGGTGGTCGATGCGCTCGGAGCGGCCAGTGCCGCCCAAAGCTTCACCATCTCCGTCACCTCCCCCACGGGTCAGGTCATCACCGGCAACAACAGCAGCAATATCCTGCATGGCGGGACCGGCAATGACACGATCGACGGCCTGAAGGGCTCCGACACCATGTATGGCCATGCCGGCAACGACACCTATTACGTGGATGCTTCGGGCGACAAGGTGATCGAGCTTGTCGGCGAGGGATATGACCGTGTACTGACCACCTCGTCCTTCACGTTGCAGGCGGGCTCCGAGGTGGAATATGTAAAGGCGACCGGCACATCCTCCGTCTCGCTGAAGGGCAATGAATTCAACAACACGTTGATCGGCAATTCTGCATCCAACACCTTGACCGGCAACAATGGCGACGACCGCCTGGACGGTGGTCTCGGCAAGGATTCGCTGACCGGCGGCAATGGCAAGGACAGCTTCGTCTTCTCCACCGCGCTTTCGTCATCGAACGTCGACGCGATCAAGGATTTCAAGGTGGTGGATGACACGATCGTGCTCGACAAGACGATCTTCTCCGCCCTTGCCACAGGCCAGCTGTCAGCCGCAGAATTCGTCGTCGGCACGCAGGCGCTCGATGCCAATGACCACATCATCTACGACAAGACCGCCGGCACCCTGCTCTACGATGCCGACGGCGCAGGCGGCCTCGCCGCCGTCCAGTTCGCCACGATCTCGAAAAGCCTCGCCATCACCTATCTCGACTTCGTCGTAGAGGATACCACGCTGGTCTAAGCGCGTTTCCACAAACCGTATGGCAGAATGCAAAGAACCGCCGGCTGTCGCTCAGTGACCGCCGGCGGTTCTGTTTGTTTCGCTTGGAAATAGGAACCCGGCCCTTTAGAGCCCCAAGCGCGGATGTCCGCACATCGAATGGCCAAAACCCTGGCAATACCGGTTATCGAAGATCACGGATTCATCCATCAAGAAACGGGACGCTGAAAATTTGTGGTGCCCCGTGCCGGAATCGAACCAGCACTCCTCTCGGAACCTGATTTTGAGTCAGGCGCGTCTACCAATTCCGCCAACGGGGCACATGAGCGTCGGATGACAGCGCCGGACTATACGAAGGCTTGGGCTTCGGTCAACCGCCTTTTTGGCAAAGCCCTCATCACACGAATGTTCCCGTGGCCGAGCGCCGTGCGGAGCCGGAGCATTTACAGCCGCAGCGCAGTCCCATAAAACGCCGGAACATCTCGCCACGGAATTCATCATGCTGCGTCGAATCTACGACTGGACCATGTCACTGGCGGGCACGCGCCATGCCGAAAAAGCGCTTGCCGGCGTCTCCTTCATCGAAAGCTCGGTCTTTCCCATTCCCCCCGATGTCCTGCTGATTCCCATGGTGATCGCAAGGCGTGACCGCTGGCTGCGGCTTGCGGTCGTCTGCACCCTGTCATCCGTGCTCGGCGCCTTTCTGGGCTATGCCATCGGCATGTTTCTCTTCGAGACGATCGGCCGGCCGATCCTTGCCTTCTATGGCAAGGAAGATGCCTTCGATCAGGTGGCGCAGTGGTACAACACCTGGGGTGGCTGGGGCGTGCTATTTGCCGCCGTTACCCCCTTTCCCTACAAGGTTCTGACGATCTTTTCCGGCGCGACCGGGCTGAACTTCCTGACCTTCACCGTGGTCAGCATCATCGGCCGCGCCGCCCGCTTCTTCCTCGTCGCCTTTCTCCTGAAGCTGTACGGCGAACCGATCCGGATCTTCATCGAGAAATATTTAGGCCTTCTTTTCACCCTCTTCATGGCTCTGCTGCTAGGCGGCTTCTATCTGGTCAAGGTCATCCTCTGAAAGTCATCGCGATGAACAGCAACATCTCCTTCCTGCGCTCCGATACCGCCCTTGCCATCCTGCTGACGGCAGGCATGGCGTTGGTCGTCGGTTCGGCCCTCGGCTTCGAACACATCGGCGGCTATATCCCTTGCGCGCTCTGCCTGATGCAGCGCAATCCCTATTACATCGGCATCGGCGTCGGCGTTCTCGCCGTCCTCTCCTCGATCCTGCGCCTGCCGCCGATCGTGACGAAACTGCTGATCGCCACCATCGCGATCCTGATGCTGGTCGGCATGGGCATGGGCATCTATCACGCCGGCGTCGAGTGGAAGTTCTGGGAAGGCCCCGTAAGCTGCACTATCGGCGCCACCGGCGGCGACACGCCGGTCAATGTGCTCGATGCGCTGAACGCCACCAAGGCGCCGTCCTGCACGGAAGCGACGCTCAGGGTGCTTGGCCTCTCCTTCGCCGGCTGGAACGTTCTGACGAGTGCAGCGCTCGCCGCTCTGGCGATCTGGGGCCTTGTCCGCAAGCGGGCGGCATAAGCGGCAAACGCGGCCGGCGGTGCAAGCTGCCGGTCGGTCACGGGGCCGGCCTTGAGGCAAAGCCCAGGCTGTCGGTTTCTTACGGCTGGAGTTCGGTATCCCAGTAGAGATAGTCGACCCAGCTTTCATGCAGGTAGTTCGGCGGGAAAAGCCGTCCGTTGTTGTGCAGGTCCTGCACCGTCGGCCGGTAGGGCTTCTGGTGCGGGAACATCTGCGCCTGCTTCGGCAGCTTGGACCCTTTTCGCAGATTGCAGGGCGAGCAGGCCGCCACGACATTTTCCCAGGTCGTCTCGCCGCCATGGGCGCGCGGGATGACATGGTCGAAGGTCAGGTCGTCGGGCGAGCCGCAATACTGGCACTCGAACTTGTCGCGCAGGAACACATTGAAGCGGGTAAAGGCCGGGTTCCGCGTCGGCTGAACATAGGTCTTGAGGCTGACCACGCTCGGCAGCCGCATCGAGAAGCTCGGAGAGCAGACGGAATGTTCATACTCGGCGATGATGTTCACACGGTCGAGGAAGACCGCCTTGATCGCGTCCTGCCAGGACCAGAGCGACAAGGGATAATAACTCAGTGGCCTATAGTCGGCATTCAGAACGAGCGCCGGCAGGGCCTGGGGAGAAACTGCAATCGTCAAGGCGTACTCCTGATCGATTCGGCATCTGCCCTTCTATATTAGGTCCGTTGTTACAGCATTGTGAAGCCTGAATTTTCAGGATGCGCCGCGTCGCTTTATCGCGGCTGTTCAGGAAGTCGAGGCCCCTTGTTTTCCAGGCTTTCCGGCTGGCGAACATCGAGGCGGTCGGCCAATCAGCGCGGCAGGGCAACCCTGCCCGTCAGCCCCGCATAATGCGCCCAGAACAGCCTTGCCGCGACCGAGCGCACCGGCGCCCACGCCTCCGCCAGTGTGGCGACCGCTTCAGGCTGCGGCCGCGCGCCGCCAAAGAACACCGCCCCGACGGCAATCCTGAGAGCCACGTCCCCGACCGGAAAGATGTCCGGATGGCCGCCGCAGAACATCAGGTACACCTCCGCAGTCCACGGCCCCACCCCCTTCAGCGCCGTCAGCGTCGCCATCGCCTGCCCGGCCGGCAAAACCGCCAGTTCGTCGAGCCTCAGCGGTCCGCAGAGATCGGCCTTCGCCGCTGCCTCCAGCGCCACGAGCTTGCCGCGGGACAGGCCGAAGGTCGCAATCACCTCCGGCGGCAGCCCCAGAAAATCCTCCGCTGTCGGCCTCAAGCCCAGCACCGCCGTCATCCGCCGCCAGATCGCATCGGCGCTCGCCCGCGATACCATCTGCGAAACGATGATCGAGGCGAGCCCGGCAAATCCCGGCGGCGACAGCCGGAGCGGCAGCGCACCGCAGCCCTTTGCGATCGGCAGCAGCCGAGGATCCCGCTCAAGCAGGATGCCGAGGCCTTCCGCCAGATCCGCCTCGTTGCGAATGATCATCGCGCCCCCCTTTTCCTCATCTGCACGTCATGCGAAGGAAAACCATGGCCGCAGCACCGCGTCAAATCCCCGTCTTCCGCTTTGCGCCGAGCCCCAACGGCCGGCTTCATCTCGGCCACGCGCTCTCGGCCCTGCTGAATGCGCAGATGGCGTCGGAAACCGGCGGCCGGCTGCTGCTGCGCATCGAGGACATCGATCTCACGCGCTGCACGCCGGAGCTGGAACAACGCGTTCTCGCCGATCTCGACTGGCTGGGCCTTGTTTATGAACGCCCGGTGCGACGGCAATCGGAGCATTTTGATCTCTACCGCGCAGCCCTCGATCAGTTGATCGCCCGTGGTCTCGTCTACCCGGCCTTCCTCACGCGGGGTGAGGTGAAGGCGAGGGTCGCGGACGTCGAAGCGCGGGGTGCCGCATGGCCCCGCGACCCGGATGGCGCGCCACTTTATCCGACCGACGAACGCCATCTATCGGCGAAAGAGCAGGCACATAAGTTCGCGACCACCGAGCGCCATGCGCTTCGCCTCGACATGGAAAAGGCGCTTGCGGCCGTCGGACATCCGCTTACCTGGCAGGAAACCGGCGATAGCGAGCGGGGCGAAGTCGCTGCCGAACCCGCCGCCTGGGGCGATGTGGTGCTTTGGCGCTCGGATGCGCCGGCAAGCTACCACCTCGCCGTCACCGTGGATGACGCGGCACAAGGGGTCACCCACGTGGTGCGCGGCCTCGACCTCTTCCACGCGACCTCGGTGCACCGCCTGTTGCAGGACCTGCTCGGCCTTCCCCAACCCGTCTACCACCACCACCGGCTGATCTTGGGACCCGACGGCCGCAAGCTGTCGAAGAGTGCCGGCGACACGGCGCTGGCGAGCCTTCGCGCCGAGGGAAAAACACCCTCAGATATCCGCGCCATGGTCGGGATTTGAGATCCCGACATCCGGCTGGCCCTTGACCGGCACTACCTGGAATTTCATCAGCGCCGCGTTGAACTCCGCGCCGATGATGAAGATGGCGCTCACCATGTAGAGAAACACCAGCACCACCATGATCGAGGCGAGACCGGCATAGGTGGCGGCATAATTGGCAAAGGTGCCGATGTAATAACCGAAGACCAGCGCGCCGACGAGCCACAGCACCAGGGTCAGAAGCACGCCCGGAAGCACATCGATGACCCGTCGCCGACCGTCCGGAAGACCGAGGTGAAAGACCATCAGGCCCACCACCAGAAAGGCGACCGTGCCGTAGATGCGCCAGTTTGCAACCGTCAGCAGGAAGTTCTTGAGCAGCGGAAAATAGCGCTCGGCAAAGGCAAGTGCGACCGGCACCGCGACCAAAAGCAGGCTGATCACGGCGAGCACGATGACGGCACCGAGTACAAAACCGAAGCTGACCAGCCGGGTCACGTACCAGGGCCGCGTCTCCGTCACGCGGTAGGCGCGGTTGAGCGAAATGCGCAATGCCTCCACGCCGTTGGAGGCGAAATAGGCGGCCGCCAGCACCGACACCGTCAAAAGTCCACCCCGCGGAATGGTCAGCACCTGCACCACCTGATCGGACAACGGCTTGGCAATCGTTTCAGGCCAAGTGTCGAAGATCAGATGCACCGCCGTCTCGGCAAACTGGTCGGCGCCGAGGAAGCTGGCAAGCGCCGTGCCGAAGATCAGGAAGGGAAACAGCGCCAGGATCGCCGACAGCGCCACATGGCTCGCCATCGCCCAGCCGTCATCCAGGGAAAAATGCCAGAGCGCATCGAAAGTGACGTGGTAGAGCCTGCGAAAGAAAGTCGGCATCCAGTCTCCTCTGACGGCCAGGTGCGATTGCAACAGCTCCGATTGTAAGCTGCGGGCGAATATGGGAAACCGGGGGCCATTTGTACAGGAAAGTCGAGGTCGAAGGTGAAAAGCATCATCGTCACGGGCTGCTCGTCCGGCATCGGGGCCTATTGCGCAGAGGCCCTGAAGCGCGACGGCTGGCGGGTCTTTGCAACGGTGCGAAAGACAGAGGATCTAGCCGCACTTGAGGCAAAGGGCATTGAGGCGCTGCTCATGGATTACACCGATCCTGACAGCATCGAAGCCGTGGTCGCCACCGTTTTCGAGCGCACCGGCGGACGACTGGATGCGCTGTTCAACAACGGCGCCTATGGCCAGCCGGGGGCCGTCGAAGATCTGCCGACAGAGGCGCTCAGAGCCCAGTTCGAAACCAATCTCTTTGGCTGGCACGAGCTGACGCGCCGGGTCATCCCGGCAATGCGCATGCAAGGGCAAGGCCGGATCGTGCAATGCTCCTCGATCCTCGGCATTGTCCCCTATCGCTGGCGCGGCGCCTATACGGCCTCGAAATTTGCGCTCGAAGGCCTGTCGCTGACGCTCAGAATGGAGCTTGAAGGCTCCGGCGTGCAGGTGAGTCTGATCGAACCCGGACCGATCGAAAGCCGCTTCACCGCCAATGCGCTCTCGCATATCCGAGAGGCGATTGACCTCGACAACTCAGTCCATGCCGAGGATTATCGTCGCCAGCTGGCGCGACTTGATGGCACAGGTCCCGTGAACCGCCACAAACTGGGGCCGGACGCCGTCTACAAAGTCCTGATCCACGCCTTGACCGCCACGCGTGCCCGCCCACATTATCTCGTGACCAAGCCGGCAAAACAGGGGGCCCTGCTCAAGCGCTGGCTGCCGGCCGACCTCTTCTACAGATTGATGCGCTCGCTGGACTGACCGGCGACGAACAAAGGCAATTCCGATCTCATGTCCACATTCACCTATGTCCTCGCCATCATCGTCATGGGGCTTGTCGCCCTCGTCCTCATCAGAGGCCTCTTCAACATGATGAAGGGCGGCGACGGCAACACCTCCAACAAGCTGATGCAGGCCCGCATCGTGCTGCAGGCGATCGCGATTGCGCTGATCATGCTGACGCTGTGGCTGACCGGCGGGGGACGCTGAGCATGGTCCAGCTCAACAAAATCTATACCCGCACCGGCGACGACGGCACCACCGCGCTGGTCACCGGCCCGCGCCGCCTGAAGCATGATTTGCGCGTCGACGCCTATGGCACGATCGACGAAACCAATTCGGCGATCGGCATTGCAAGGCTGCATACGGCGGAGATGCCCGAGCTCGACGCGATGCTTCTGCGCATCCAGAACGACCTCTTCGATCTCGGCGCCGATCTTGCCGCGCCGGAGACGGGCGAGGTTCTCTCCTACGAGCCGCTCCGCGTCATCGAAGCCCAGGTCGACCGGATCGAAAAGGAAATCGACCAGCTGAACGCAAAGCTCGACCCGCTCAAATCCTTCATCCTGCCCGGCGGCACGCCAGCGGCGGCCTACCTGCACCTTGCCCGCACCACCGCACGCCGCGCCGAACGCATCATGGTCGAACTCTCCCGCTTTGACGGCGAAGAGGTCGGTGAGCCGGCGCTGAAATATGTCAACCGGTTGTCGGATTTCCTGTTCGTGGCGGCACGGCATGCGAATGATGGTGGCCGGGCGGATATTTTGTGGGTGCCTGGGAAGAATAGGTAGAGTTAAGCGCCTTGCGCAGGGCCTATCTCCCCCTTGCGGGGGAGAACGGAAAATCGAAGGCTTAGGCGAGCGCAAGCCGCCTAAACTTCAGATTTTCCAAGAGAGGGGCAGCGTTTTGTTGGCACTCCCTCACCGAGCCCCCCTCTTGGGAATTTGAGGTTTAGCCCTGATCGGGCTAATTCCTCGATTTCGCTTTCGCCCCCGCAAGGGGGGAGAGGCGGATGCGGCGGCTTCCGCTCGGGCTCATGCTGAGCTGTCCACCATCACCCAAGTGCGGAACGAACCCTCGGCAGATCCTCGGGACAAAGCCCGAGGATGACGGCATGTGGGGTGGGCCCAGTGTCCCCCGCCGGCGTTTCAGAGTGTTGCGACGCTTGCGGAGGATACCCTTCCTCTCCGCAATCGTCATCCTCGGGCTTTGTCCCGAGGATCTGCCAGCGTGTCGGCAAACTCGCGGGGCCTGGCAACCCGACATATTGATACTGTCAAATACCCCAAGCGTCGCCGCCGGTCGGGATCATCTCCCTCCGGGTGGGTCAAACTTGTCTCGGACGAGGCGCCAGAAGCAACCTGTCTAAGTATTTGTATGTGGCTCCTTCCGGCGCCTCGTTCGGCGTTTTTTCCCGCTGCATGCGTCCCTCTGGCAAGGCGGCGACGGTCCTTGGAACTTGCGTTCCAGGATTGACCGGGCGCGGGTCCGGCTGCAGCAGTCTGCTCCGAAGAGTGTTCTGCCAGAGCCTGGCCGGTGGCCCGGGAGGTTCCCGCCGGATTGTCTGGATGTTCGCGACAGCATTGGCGCCTTGTCTGTGTGCCTCTGAGGCACGTCCTTCCGATCGGGGTATCCAGGTTTGGCGGCATCCGACCGCCAACCCCTCGTTCCAGCCCCACGTCCGGAGGGAGACCGTTGCAGCGGGCCGGGGTCTTGCACCTGCGACAGTGCTCCACCCCGGCGCCGGCCCCGCCTCGCCTGACATCGCATCGTCAGGTGTATCCGAGGGCGGGACGGGGACAAGTGTACGAGCGGGGAAAGGGTGGGGGATGAGATTCGTGGGGTTTTGTTGAATCTGTTGCGAAAAATGGCAAAGTTCATCCCCACTTTCGGGAAGTGGGGCAGTCTGGCGTGACTGTCTGGCCTGAGAAAGCATGTGTCTGGATCCTCGGGTCAAGCCCGAGGATGACGACCTCTTGGGAAGATGAGGGTATCCTCCCCAGGCGTCGTGGGATGAAGACGGTAGGAGAGGATACCGGTCGCTACCCCCACACTCCGTCATCCTCGGGCTTGACCCGAGGATCCCGGCACAAGCACACTGCACGCATGGCGGGATCTGTCTACATCGTCACCAACCACAAGCGCGGCACCCTCTATATCGGTGTGACGTCCGATCTCGAGCGGCGGATCTATGAGCATCGCGAGGCACGGACGCCGGGATTTGCTTCGAAGTATGGCTGTCGGCAATGGAAGATCGCTCTGATCGAGGGGGTTCAATCCCGATGGGCGAGATTTGTATTACGAGTTGAGGTAAGGACTGTGGGTGAGAGACAGCACACCCGAAACCTCCGCTAAATGCACCAACCGTGAATTCTGTTGCAACCTGCGTCACCTCTTCGCGTTCCAACCCTGTCCCCGCACCCCAACCTGCGCTAGCTTCTCCCGACCCAACCCGATGAGGCGCGATGTTCATTCCCCTGCATGACCGAAACGCACTGAAGCACATCCGGCGGCAATATGTGACGCTGGGGCTGATCGCGGCGAATGTGATCTCCTATGCGCTGGCAAGCATTGTTCCGGATGCGGCCTATGAACTTGGCGTCTACGGGCTGGGCTTCATTCCCGCGATCCTGCTCGGCGGCGCCACGCTTGATCCGTCGCTGGTGCTGGTGCCGGAAGGCGCGACCTACATCACTTATGCCTTTCTGCATGGCAGCTGGCTGCATCTCGGCTCGAACATGCTGTTCCTCTGGGTCTTCGGCGACAATGTCGAGGACGCGATGGGGCACTTCAAGTTTCTGTTCTTCTATCTCGCCTGTGCGGCGGCGGGGGCGCTGGTGCATGGGCTGGTGTCACCTGTGAGCCAAGCGCCACTGATCGGAGCATCGGGAGCCGTGTCGGGCGTTGTGGCCGCCTATGTGATGCTGCATCCGAAGGTCCGGGTCTGGGTACTGGTGCTGATGCGTTTTCCGCTGCCGCTACCGGCCTTCATTCCGCTGCTGTTCTGGATTGGCCAGCAATTCGTCATGCTGGTCGTCGACGGCGACAGCAATGTCTCCTGGGGCGCCCATGTCGGCGGCATTCTGGCGGGCGCCTTGCTGGTACTCGTTTTGCGACGCCCGGGCGTGCCGCTGTTCGACCGCAGCATTGTCACACCGAGAGCCGTGGAGCATGTGGCGCGGCCGGTCGACAACAGGGTGTCGGGCCCATGGGGCGAGAGACCCGCCTTTCCGACACGCATGCGCCCCGGAGGGACAACCGAGGCCGAAACCACCGGCACAGATCCGGAGGGAGCCCCTCAGGCGGGCGCTGGCACGGCATCGGGAGAAGCACCGCGCAAGGTGACGCATTGGGGACGGTGACCTTCGATCGCCGCCAGACTTATTGACGTGAACGTCAACGTCAATTATTCCTGTCGCGACAGACTGGCATTCGGTGTCGAGCGTTGTGTTTGGACGAAAAATGCGTATCGATGTCGCCAATCGACAAACGGCGGAGCGCATTTGAGCGCATTTTCCGGCGGAAGATTTGAAGGAAGGAACCCATGAAGATACTCGTCCCAGTCAAGCGGGTTGTGGATTACAACGTCAAGATCCGCGTCAAGCCCGACGGTTCCGGCGTCGAACTCGCCAATGTGAAGATGTCCATGAACCCCTTTGACGAGATCTCCGTCGAAGAAGCCCTGCGCCTGAAGGAGGCCGGCAAGGCAGAGGAAGTGGTCGTCGTGTCGATCGGACCTGCCAAGGCCGAGGAAACCATCCGCACCGCCCTCGCCATGGGCGCCGATCGCGGCATTCTTATTGAGACGGACGAAACGGTCGAGCCGCTTGCGGTCGCCAAGCTCCTGAAGGGCGTGGTTGAGGCCGAGGCTCCGGGCCTCGTCATCGTCGGCAAGCAGGCGATAGACGACGATTCGAACCAGACCGGCCAGATGCTGGCAGCCCTGATGGGCTGGGGCCAGGCGACCTTTGCTTCCAAGCTCGAGCTCGGCGCAGACAAGGCAACCGTGACCCGCGAAGTCGACGGCGGCTTGCAGACCATCGATGTGAAGCTGCCGGCGGTCATGACCACGGACCTGCGCCTGAACGAGCCGCGTTATGCCTCTCTGCCGAACATCATGAAGGCGAAGAAGAAGCCGCTCGACAAGAAGGCACCTGCCGACTTCGGCGTCGATATCGCGCCGCGCCTCAAGGTTCTGAAGACAGAGGAGCCGGGTGGCCGCAAGGCGGGCATCAAGGTGAAGACGGTGGCCGAACTGGTCGACAA
This sequence comes from Rhizobium sp. Root274, assembly GCF_001429245.1. Lineage (GTDB taxonomy): Bacteria > Pseudomonadota > Alphaproteobacteria > Rhizobiales > Rhizobiaceae > Allorhizobium. The sequence continues at coordinate 440,142 of NZ_LMJE01000008.1, read as the reverse complement.
GCTGAAAAACGAAGCCGGCGTATTGTAAGCGGAACGGACAGGAGAAACATAAAATGGCTATTCTTCTTCTCGCAGAACACGACAACGCGACCGTTTCCGAGCAGACCGCAAAGACCTTGACGGCTGCCGCGAAGATTGGCGGCGATGTGCATGTGCTGGTGGCCGGCGCTGGCGCCAAGGCTGCGGCCGACGCTGCTGCCAAGCTTGCAGGCGTCTCCAAGGTTCTGCTCGCCGACGACGCGTCGCTCGGCAACAGTCTCGCAGAACCTCTGGCAGCGCTCATCGTCTCGCTCGCCGGCTCCTATGACACCATCATCGCGCCAGCGACCTCGGTCGGCAAGAATGTCATGCCGCGTGTGGCAGCGCTGCTCGACGTCATGCAGGTGTCGGAAATCATCGAAGTGGTGTCGGCCGATACCTTCAAGCGCCCGATCTATGCCGGCAACGCCATCCAGACCGTCCAGTCGACGGATGCGAAGAAGGTCATCACGGTCCGCACGGCCTCCTTCACGGCCGCCGGTGACGGTGGATCTGCTGCCGTCGAAAGCGTCTCGGCTGCGGCGAACCCTGGCGTTTCCAGCCATGTCTCAGACGCCCTGTCCTCCTCGGATCGTCCGGAACTGGCCTCCGCCAAGATCATCATCTCCGGTGGTCGTGCGCTTGGCTCCTCGGAAAAGTTCCAGGAAGTGATCCTGCCCGTCGCCGACAAGCTGGGTGCCGCCGTCGGAGCATCGCGCGCCGCCGTCGACGCCGGCTATGCGCCGAACGACTGGCAGGTTGGCCAGACCGGCAAGGTCGTTGCCCCGCAGCTCTATATCGCCTGCGGCATCTCGGGTGCCATCCAGCACCTCGCCGGCATGAAGGACTCGAAGGTCATCGTCGCGATCAACAAGGACGAGGAAGCGCCGATCTTCCAGGTCGCGGATTACGGCCTCGTCGCAGACATCTTCGAAGCTCTGCCGGAGCTCGAGAAGGCGCTCTGAGCGCCATCTCGCAGCTGCGAAAGGACTGGTCAAAGAACCCTTTGCGGTCTATCAATCAGCCGGGTCCGCGATGAGCGGGTCCGGCATTTTTGTCGGCAGCGACACAGATAACGGGTGAGGAGACACGCGATGACGGACAGGATCAGCAATGTGGGTGTCGTGGGTGCCGGCCAGATGGGCTGCGGCATCGCACAGGTCTCCGCCGCTGCCGGCTACAAGGTCACGATCTACGACCTGTCCAAGGAGCGGATCGAGGCGGGGCTTGCCACCATCAACGGCAACCTTGCCCGCCAGGTCACCAATGGCAAGATTTCCGATGATGACCGCAAGGCAGCGCTGGCCTTGATTTCCGGCTCGTCCGACGTCAACGACCTCGCCGCAGCCGACCTCGTCATCGAGGCGGCGACCGAGGACGAAACCGTCAAACGCAAGATTTTCGCGACACTCTGCCCGGTATTGAAGCCAGAAGCGCTGATTGCAACCAACACTTCGTCGCTCTCCATTACCCGGCTCGCCTCGGCGACCGATCGACCGGAGCGCTTCATGGGCATCCATTTCATGAACCCGGTGCCGGTGATGAAGCTCGTCGAACTGGTGCGCGGCATCGCGACCGACGAGACGACCTTCAAGACGGCGAAAACCTTCGTCTCCTCACTCGACAAGACGATTACGGTGGCCGAAGACTTCCCCGCCTTCATCGTCAACCGCATCTTGCTGCCGATGATCAACGAGGCGATCTATACGCTGTATGAAGGCGTCGGTTCGGTCGAGGCGATTGATACGGCTATGAAACTCGGCGCCAACCATCCGATGGGACCGCTGCAGCTCGCCGATTTCATCGGCCTCGATACCTGTCTGTCGATCATGCAAGTGCTTCATGACGGCCTGGCGGATTCGAAATACCGCCCCTGCCCGCTGCTGGTCAAATATGTCGAGGCCGGCTGGCTGGGTCGCAAGTCCGGCCGCGGCTTCTACGACTATCGGGGCGACGTGCCGGTGCCGACGCGATAAGCGCGGATAGCTTGCCGAAAGGGCATTGAAGAGTATATTGATGGAGTGAGAGGCGAGCTTTCGCCCGCCCCTCTGGTTTACTTTAAGAAGATGACCCGCACGCAAGCCTGCCAGCCTGTGCGGGTTTTCCGTATCGTAAACGTGACGCTAAATGGTTTTGGTCACATAGCTCACACTCCAGTTGCACGCGAGGCCATCGCCCTGGTCGGAGTGGCCAATCCTCTCCGATGCGCCTGGTAGAACGCGTCTGCTTATGCCGCACAACCACAGAGAGAATATCGCAACCTTGGGCTCAGTCCAGAGGCGTGCGCTCAGGCGCCGGTCGCAGCCGTTATCAGCGCGTTGGCGTCCGGGCTGTCCCAGGCGGCCGGGCCGTTCATGTGGCCGAGCAGGCAGCCCTTGCCGTCGACAAGCAGGGTGACCGGCAGGCCGAAGGCGAGGCCTTGTTTCTTGAGCGTATTGAACACCCCCATCGAGGCGTCGCGGTAGAGGCCGAGCGCGTCGACGCCAGTCTCTGCCAGGAAAGCCTTCGGTTTTTCGGCGTCGCCCGTATCGATGTTGATCGCGACCACCTGGAAGCGGTCGCTGCCGAGGTCCTTTTGCAGGCCGTTCAACGCCGGCATTTCTTCGCGGCAGGGCACGCACCAGGTGGCCCAGAGGTTGACGAGAACGGTCTTGCCGGCAAAGTCGGCGGTGCTCATGGCCTTATCGGACGCGTCGGTGAAGGTGAGGCCCTCGATGGCCTGCGGGGCATCAATCGGCACCATGGCCGCGACATCGCCCTTGAAGAAGGGTTCGAGCGCCCGCGCCTTGTTGAGCGAACCCGCGCAGGGCCCTGCATTCTGCGCGGTCTCGGCATTGCCAGACGTGGTCTCTCTCACGTATACCGCAGCCGCGCCGGCGACGATGCCGGCGACCGCCGCGATCGCAACCAGCTTGGTAGAGAAGAGACCGCTACGTCTTTTGTCTGTCATGTCATTCTCCAGGACGGGCATTCCATGGCCGAGGGCTCTAACGACACCAAATCCTCCAACCAGATGTGGGGCGGACGCTTTGCCTCCGGCCCTTCGGCGATCATGGAGGAGATAAATGCCTCCATCGGTTTCGACAAGAAGCTTTACGCCCAGGATATCCGCGGCTCAAAGGCGCATGCGACCATGCTGGCGCACCAAGGCATCATCTCGAGCGAAGATAAAGACAAGATCCTTCACGGGCTGGACACGATCCTGTCAGAGATTGAAAGCGGTCAGTTCACCTTCTCGCGCAAGCTCGAAGACATCCATATGAACGTCGAGGCACGCCTTGCCGAGCTGATCGGTCCGGCGGCAGGCCGCCTACACACGGCCCGCTCGCGCAACGATCAGGTGGCGCTCGATTTCCGCCTCTGGGTGAAGGAAGAGCTGCAGAAGACGGAAACTGCTCTGTCGGGCCTGATTGCGGCCTTCCTCAACCGCGCCGAAGAGCATGCCGACACCGTGATGCCAGGTTTCACCCATCTCCAGACGGCCCAGCCGGTGACCTTCGGTCATCACTGCATGGCCTATGTCGAGATGTTCGGCCGTGACCGGCAGCGCGTGCGCCATGCGATCGAGCATTTGGACGAAAGCCCGATCGGGGCGGCTGCGCTGGCCGGCACCGGCTATCCGATCGATCGCCACATGACGGCACAGGCACTCGGCTTCCGCGAGCCGACCCGCAACTCGATCGACACCGTCTCCGACCGCGACTTCGCGCTCGAATTCCTGTCGATCGCTTCGATCGCTGCCGTGCATCTGTCGCGCCTCGCCGAAGAAATCGTCATCTGGTCGACGCCGCAATTCGGCTTCATCCGCCTGTCGGATGCCTTCTCCACCGGCTCCTCGATCATGCCGCAGAAGAAGAACCCTGACGCAGCTGAGCTGGTGCGCGCCAAGACCGGTCGCATCAACGGCTCCCTCATCGCGCTTCTGACCGTCATGAAGGGCCTGCCGCTCGCCTATTCCAAGGACATGCAGGAAGACAAGGAGCAGGTCTTCGACGCCGCCGAAAGCCTGGAACTTGCGATTGCCGCCATGACCGGCATGGTGACCGACATGACGATCCGTACCGACAAGATGAAGGCCGCTGCCGGCTCCGGTTACTCGACGGCGACGGATCTGGCCGACTGGCTGGTGCGGGAAGCAGGCCTACCCTTCCGCGACGCCCACCATGTGACGGGCAATGCAGTCGCCATGGCCGAGAAGAAGGGCTGCGATCTGGCAGAACTTTCACTGGAAGACTTGCAGAGCATCAATGCCGCGATCACGGCGGACGTCTTCAACGTTCTGACTGTCGAAGCCTCCGTTGCCAGCCGCAAGAGCTTTGGCGGCACGGCACCGTCGGAAGTCAGAAAGCAGATTGCCTGGTGGCGGGCGCGCAATTGATCCGGGCAACCGGTCAAGACAACCGATCACCGGCACTTGCAGGACACATCACGAGATCAGGGGTGCACAAGCGCCCCTTTTTTCTGTACACGCTAGCACAACAATATCTTCATGGACCGGGTCATGGTGAATTCGCTGAAACGCACGACGCTCACGCTCTCTCTGCTGCTGGCCGCTTCGCTGGCTCTGTCCGCCTGCGGCCGCAAAGGCGACCTCGACCTGCCGAGCACGCCGGTCGACCAGCAGAACAAGCGCGACAGCAAGGTAGCGCCTGTGGCCGACAAGCCCTTCCTCCTCGACCCGCTTCTGTGACAGGGCTCAATCCGTGAACCATTTCGACTTTCGCGACGGCGTTCTTCACGCCGAAGACGTGTCCATCCCCGAAATCGCACGTGCGGTCGGCACACCCTTCTACTGCTATTCGACTGCCACCTTGGAGCGTCACTACAAGGTCTTCGCCAAAGCCTTCGACGGCGTCGATGCGCTGGTCTGCTATGCGATGAAGGCCAATTCCAACCAAGCGGTGCTGAAGACGCTCGGGCAGCTGGGCGCAGGCGTCGACGTGGTCTCGGAAGGTGAACTGCGCCGGGCGCTGGCTGCCGGCATCCCGGCCAACCGCATCATGTTCTCCGGCGTCGGCAAGACGCTGAGCGAGATGGATTTGGGCCTCGAAGTCGGCATCTACTGCTTCAATGTCGAGAGCGAGCCGGAACTGGAAGTCTTGAACCAGCGCGCCATCAAGGCGGGGAAGAAGGCGTATGTCTCTTTCCGCATCAATCCGGATGTCGATGCAAAGACCCACGCCAAGATCTCGACCGGCAAGAAGGAAAACAAGTTCGGCATTTCCTACGAGCGCGCCCGCGCCGTTTATGCCCGCGCTGCGACCCTGGAGGGCATCCAGGTCTCCGGCATCGACATGCATATCGGCAGCCAGATCACCGATCTGCAGCCCTTCGAGGATGCTTTCCGCCTCCTGCGCGAGCTGGTTGAGAACCTGCGCGCCGATGGCCATTCGATTGACCATGTCGATGTCGGTGGTGGCCTTGGCATTCCCTACAAGGACGACAACAACCCGCCGCCGGAGCCGGACGCCTATGCCCGGATCGTCAAGGACCAGCTGTCGAGCCTGAACTGCCGCATCGTTACCGAGCCCGGGCGCCTGATTGTCGGCAATGCCGGCATTCTGGTGACGGAAGTCATCTATGTGAAGGACGGCGGCGACAAGACCTTCGTCATCGTTGACGCAGCCATGAACGACCTGATCCGCCCGACGCTTTACGAAGCCTATCACGAAGTGAAGCCGGTGGTGCTGCAGGCGGCAAGCGCGCCGCGCATCAAGGCGGATGTCGTCGGGCCCGTCTGCGAGACGGGCGACTACCTGGCGCTCGACCGGGAAATGTCGAAGCCGAAGCCGGGCGACCTGATGGCCGTAGGTTCGGCCGGCGCCTATGGCGCGGTCCAGGCCGGGACCTACAACACCCGCAGGCTCATTCCAGAGGTGCTGGTGAAGGGCGACGAATTCCATGTGATTCGCAAGCGCCCGAGCTACGAGGATCTGATTGCGCTGGATTCCGTGCCCGACTGGCTGGCCTGATCCTTCACAATTGAGCGATGGGGCGGGAAAAAGCGGCGCTGACGCCTGCCCGCCCTCGTCTTCGCCACAAAGACTGCTATCTTCTGGTGTCACGAGCCCGAACATATCGGCGGCGCTCTCGGAGACCTGACGGATGATCTTTTCCCGCCCGGCCAGCCAGCGGAAAGGTGCGTTGCAGCGCGACCCGGCGCTCGCGCGTCGCGTCGGGGTGAAACGCGTTCTGGCCCGGGGTGTGCTTCTCGCCGAACGGATCCTGCCGCTCTTCCTGCCGATCCTCGGCATCGCAGCGCTTTTCGTCTCGCTTGCCTGGTTCGGCGTGTTCCGCGAACTGCCTGAGATCCTGCGCCTCGGCCTGGTCTTCCTGCTGATCTTTGCCTTTGTTGCCTCCTTCCTGCCCTTTCTCCGCCTGTCCTTGCCCACGGCCCGTGAAGCCGACCGGCTGCTCGAGGAACGCAACGGACTGCCGCACCAGCCTGTCGCGGTGCAGGACGACGCGCTCGCCGCCGATACGCCCTTTGCCCGGGCTCTCTGGCAGGAGCACCAGCGGCGCATGGCCGAGCGGATCGCCGCTCTCGATGCCGGCCTGCCGCAGCCGGATCTCGCGCGCCACGATCGCTATGCATTGCGCGCCATTCCGGCTCTGCTGTTTGTGACGGCACTTGCCTATTCCGGCTCGAACGGAGCCGGCACGATCGCCGATGCTTTCCGGCGCCATGTGACGGTGACGGAGCAGCCGGCGATCCGCATCGATGCCTGGATCACGCCGCCGGCCTATACCGGCCAGCCGCCGGTTTTCCTGTCGGGGCTGGGCACGCAGACATCCGGCATCGTCGTGCCGCAGAATTCCAAGATGACCGTGCGCATCAGCGGCGGCGCGACGGATGAGAAGGTGCTGTTCGTCAAGCAGAGTGATGGCACGGTGGTCGAGGTTGCAGCGAGCGATCCGAAGGCGGCAGGGACCGGCGCGGTGACAGCACCGGCAACACCGCCGGTAGCTCCTCAGGCTGCCTCTGCCCCGATTGGCACCACGACTACGCCCCAGGCAGCCCGCACGCATGAGCTGGACCTTGCCGAGGCCGGGCAGCTGCGCGTGGCAGATCGCCAGTGGACGATCGGCGTGACGCCGGACAAGGCGCCCGAAATCGCCTTTGACGGCAAGCCGCGCCGGGCGCTGAACGGGGCGCTCGAGATCGCCTTCACGGCCAAGGATGATTACGGCCTGCAGAAGGCCCATGCCGAGATCGTGCCGGTCGAGGCAAAGGCGGACGTAAAGCCGCTCTATCCGCTGCCGGACTACAAGCTTGATCTGCCGCGCCACAATGCCCGTGACATGAAGAGTGTCGCCAGCCGCAACATCACCGAACATCCTCTCGCTGGCAGCAAGGTAAAGATCACGCTGGTGGCGACGGATGGTGCCGGGCAGACGGGCCGCAGCGAACCGGTCGAAATGGTGCTGCCCACGCGCAATTTCGCCGAGCCGCTGGCAGCAGCCGTGGCCGAACAGCGTCAGACCTTTGCGCTCGACACCCGGGAGATACCGCAGGCGATCGCGCTCAATGAAGCATTGGTGATCCGCGCCGACGAGACCATCCCCAATCTCGGTCACTTCCTGCTGATCGAGAGTGCCCGCGCCCGCATGGCTCAGGCCAAAGGCGAAGAATCGCTGAAGGACACGGCAGACTATCTCTGGGAAATCGCGCTCGGCATCGAGGATGGCGAGCTCTCCACTGCAGAAAAACGGCTGCGCGACGCCCAGCAGGCGCTGGCGGATGCGCTGGAGAACGGGGCGACTGATCAAGAGATCAAGAAGCTGATGGACGAGCTGCGCGCCGCGATGAACGACTTCATCTCGGAACTCGCCCAACGCATGCAAAACCAGAGCGGGGAGCAGCAGCAGAACGCGCAGAACACGCTGCGCCAGAAAGACCTCGACAACCTGCTCGACCAGTTGGAGAACCTTGCGCGGTCCGGCAATCGCGATCAGGCGCAGCAACTGCTCTCCGAACTGCAGCGCATGATGAACAATCTCCAGGCCGGACGACCGCAACAGGGCCAGCAGCAGGAAAACAGCGAGGCCCGCCGTCAGATCGACAAGCTGGGCGAGATCATGCAGCAGCAGCAGCAGCTGATGGACGAGACCTTCCGCCTCGACCAGGCACTGCGCGACCGCATGCAGCGCGGCGACCCGCAGCAGGGTGAAGAAGGTGCCGAAGGAGAGCAGCAGGATCCGGGCCAGCAGGGTCAACAGGGGCAGGAAGGCCAACAGGGACAGCAGGGGGCGCAGCCCAATCTCTATGGCATGACGGCAGAGCAGTTGCGCGAGGCGTTGAAGCAGTTGCGTGAACAGCAGGAGGGGCTCGGCAAGCAGCTCGGCGAATTGCAGGAGGGGCTGAAAGGCCTCGGCATGAAACCGGGCAAGGGGTTTGGCCAGGCCCAGCAGGAAATGGAAGGTGCGGGCGACGCGCTCGGCAAGAGCCAGGGCGACCGCGCCGTGCAGGGCCAGGGCCGCGCCATGGAAGCACTTCGCCAGGGTGCGCGCGACATGATGAACCAGATGATGCAGGCGATGCAGGGCCAGCAGGGTCAGGGACAGCAGATGGGTCAGGGTCGGGGCAACCAGAACGACCGCGACCCCCTCGGCCGCCCGCGCGCCACCAATGGTCCTGACTTCGGCGAGCGCGTGAAAGTGCCTGACGAGATCGACGTGCAGCGCGCCCGCGAAATTCTGGAGGCGATCCGCGAGAAGCTTGGGCAAAACTCCAGCCCCGAGATCGAGCGACGGTATCTCGAGCGGTTGCTGGATATTCAGTGAAGGTGAAGAACGGAGCGCCCTGCCCCGTGCCCATCAAAAGAATGCCGCCTGCGTTTTATTGAACGAGGCGGCAATCCCGTGGTCGGTGATCTGGGAAGGGCCTCAGCCAGCAAGCGCCCGAGCAACGGCGCTGCGGATCTCCGGCAGTGCAAAGGGTTTCGACACGACATCGATGATCTTCGAGGCGAGATCATCGGCGCGCTCGCGCTGTTCGGCATAGCCGGTCATCAGCAGGATCTTCAGGTCGGGGAAATCGGAAGAGGCGCGATGGGCAAGCTCGATGCCGTCCATGACCGGCATGCGAATATCAGAAAGCAGCAGGTCGTAAGGACCTTCGGAGAGCTTCTCCAAGCCTTCGGCGCCATCGGCGGCTTCATGGGTCTCGTGACCGTCCAGACGGAGCGCACGGGCGACGAAGGAGCGAAGCGAGTCTTCGTCTTCGGTGATGAGAATTCGCGCCATGGTTGAGATCTGCCTCCGTCATGGATTCATTGTTCAGGCAGGCAAATCACCAGATCTTCCTTGTCGAGTGGTAAACGCCGGACCCTCTGTCCGGCGCCATGGTTAACAAGTCTCTTCGGTCGCGAGGCGCAGCGTGTCCATTTGGGACGCTCAGGCGTCGCCGGTAACGACGCCAACGAAGGGCAGTTCGCGGAAGGCATAGGCCACGTCCATACCATAGCCGACGACAAAGTAATCGGGGCATTCGAAACCGACATAATCGGCCTCAAACTGTTCTTTTCGCTTCACTTTTTTGTCGAGAAGCACGGCGATGGTGACGTTTGCGGCACCCCGTTCATACATCAGTTCCTTGGCGAACAGGAGCGTGCGGCCGGACTCAAGAATATCGTCGATCAGGAGGACGTTGCGACCCTTCACGTCACTGTCGATGTCCTTGATGATCTTCACGCCCTGCGACACCGTGCCTGTGCCATAGCTGGACAGGGTGATAAATTCGACTTCCGGTGCCAGGCCCACGTGATGCAACGCCCGAATGAGGTCGGCGGCGAAGATGAAGGAGCCCTTGAGCACCGAGATGACCAGGAGGTCATCACAGGGACCCTTCATGATCTCGGTGGCCAGCTCGCGATTGCGGGCGTCAATTTGTTCGGGCGTGAAAAGCGGTTCGATGTTCTTTCCGCGAACGACGGGCATGGCGGTCTCCTTGATGCCGGGCCGGAAATGGCCTCACCCGGCAAGCTCCGCCGGAAAGGCACTGCACTTAGCACAGTCGAATAGATCAGGCACCCGCATCTTCGAAGGAAAGGCGCAGTTCCGGGGTTTTTCCCCCGGGATGCTGAAGTCTTGCGGCAAGACCGCGGCTCTGGCCGCCTTCGAGCGAGGCGACGGGCGGCTCGATATAGGTGCTGGCAATGATCTGGCCGCCGACGAGCAGATCGGCCCGGACACGCGGCAGCGCAACCTCGCGATCCGTCCGGTTCTCGACAATCGCGCTGATCAGCAGCACCCGCATGCCGTTCCTGTCCTGCGGCGTGAGGTTCACATGGGTGAGATCGAGCGGCCGGGCATCAAGGTCCGGATGCCCCGAGCCGCCGAAGGCCAGATGACCGGCAAGCGAGAAAATCGCGACGAAGGCGAGTGCTACGACGAGCGCAAAGGAAACCTCGGACAGCCGCTGCAGCCGCGTTTCCACAGTGACGAAGGCAGCGCGCAGCCGCGCCTGAAGATCGCCGACAGGGGAGATGCTTTCGCTGATGACGGGCCGTGGTGCCGATGTGCGCACATCCCGCACCACGATAAATTGGGCGTCGATGACATCGGCGCCCGAGGGTCTGACAGGGCTGCGATCGAACTTCCGTCGCGCGCGGTCCGGCGGCAGGAGGTCCGCCTCGGGAGTGGCAGCCTGCGACTGCTGACGGAATGCACGCATGGGTCAGACCTTTCGCACAGCCAAAATCGGGCACTCCGAAACTCGGCGGTTGAAACGAATCCACACCAGACGTAAATTCAAATGGTTAATGCTTCGAAAAGACGGGCCTTCAGGGCCGCTTTCCTGGCATGCGTTTACCGGCCGTTGACGATCCTCGTTTACGAGCCCCACCCTCAGACATCGCAGACTGGGCACAGCGTTTGATCCACTTCGAAAATGTCGGCCTGCGTTATGGGATGGGACCGGAGATCCTCCGCGACCTCACCTTCGACGTGCCGAAAGGGTCGTTCCAGTTCCTGACCGGGCCATCAGGTGCGGGCAAGACCACGCTGCTGCGCCTACTGTTCATGTCGCTGCAGCCGACGCGCGGGCTGATCCGCAGCTTCGGCCGCGATATCACCCGCATTCCCCGCGCCGAGCTTCCGATGCTGCGCCGGCGTGTTGGCATCGTCTTTCAGGATTTTCGTCTGCTAGAACACCTGACGACCTACGAGAATGTGGCGCTGCCGCTCAGGGTTCGCGGCAAGGAGGAGCAGAGCTACCGCCAGGACGTCATCGAACTTTTGAAATGGGTGGGGCTCGGCGAGCGCATCAACGTGCTGCCGCCGGTGCTTTCGGGCGGCGAGAAGCAGCGCGTGGCGATTGCCCGTGCGCTGATCGACCGGCCGGAAATCCTGCTCGCCGACGAACCGACGGGCAATGTCGACCCGCCGATGGCGCGGCGCCTGCTCAGCCTCTTCCTGGAACTCAACCGGCTGGGCACTGCCGTGATCATCGCGACCCATGATCTGGCCCTGATGGATCAGGTCGATGCGCGGCGCATGATTCTCACCGACGGGCGGCTCGACATCTATGAATGAGCGCGCACAGCCGGAACCGAAACAGCCCAAGCGCCGCGTCGAGATGACGGTGAGGCCGACGGCGCCGATCCTGCCGCCCTCGAACATTCAGGGCAATGCGCTGATGGTGGTGATCGCCATCATGGCCTTTCTCGCCTGCCTGACGCTCGGCGCCGTCTCGATGGTACGCGCCACGGCGACCGGGTGGCAAAGCCAGATTTCCCGCGAGATCACCATCCAGATCAAGCCGGAAGATGGGCTGGACATGGGGGCAGCCCTTGTCAAAGCGCGGGATCTAGCGCTCACTTTCGTCGGCACGCGCGACGGCCAGATCATGGACGACAGCGCAACGGCCCGCCTGCTCGAGCCCTGGCTCGGCACCGGCCTCAATCTTGAGGACCTGCCGGTGCCCCGGCTGATCGTCGTCACGATCGACGAGACCAACCCACCTGATTTCGAGGCGATGCGGGCGCTTCTGAAGGAGGAGGTCCCGCAGGCCTTCCTCGATGACCACCGCACCTGGGTGAACCGACTGGTGCAGATGGCCCACACGACGGTGCTGATTGGCGCCGGCGTGCTTATCCTCGTCTTTACAGCCATGGTGCTGACGGTGGTGTTCGCCACGCGCGGCGCACTCTCGGGCAATCGCCACATCATCGAGGTGCTGCATTTCGTCGGCGCCGAGGGCAGTTTCGTGGCGCAGGAGTTCCAGAAGCATTTCCTGAAGATCAGCCTCAAGGGGGCGGCCGCCGGCGGTATTCTGGCAGCCGCTCTGTTCGCGCTCGCGAGTTTCTGGCAGAGCCGGTCGCTGGCCACCCCGGAAAGCGATCAGGCAACGGCTCTCTTCGGCACCTTCACCATCGGCTGGACCGGTTATCTCGGCATCTTTGCAACCATGATCGTCATTGCCCTTCTGACGACGGTGACGGCACGGATCACCGTCATGCGGACTATCTACGAGATCGACCTCATCCGGTCCGACCCATCCCGCACCGACGGGTTGCTGGATGATTGATGACATCTCACATGTTGACTCGCCTTAAAGCCGCCTGTTCGGTGTGGGACATGCCGGCGACTCACGCACGAACACCATGGAGCGGATGACGCGACACGAGCCGCAGAACGAGCCATTCAGCCACGGCGCGGCCCCCGGCCCGAGCGCCGGCCTGTTTGCGCGCCGCGGCATCATCCGGCGCGTGCTGCGCTATGGCGGCATCCTCGTCCTGCTGGGGATCGCGATGATCGTTGCAGGCTTTCTCGTCTTTGCCGACCAGGTCACCAACCTGCGACCGCCGGAGGTGGCAAAGGCCGATGCGATTGTCGTGTTGACCGGAGGCTATCAGCGCATCGAACAGGCCATCGATCTGTTGAAACGCGGCTATGGCAAGCGGCTGCTGATCTCGGGCGTCAATCCGCAGACGACAGCCGGGCAGATCCGCAGGGCAACCCGAACCTCGCCTGACATTTTCGAGTGCTGCGTCGACATCGGCTATTCGGCGATCGACACGATCGGCAATGCCAATGAAACGGCATCGTGGATCCGCGACAAGGGCTACCGCTCCGTTCTGGTGGTGACGAGCAACTATCACCTTGCCCGCAGTCTGATGGAATTGCGCCGCAGCGACCCGGGGACGGAATTCGTCGGCTATCCGGTCGTTGCCTCCGATCTCAAGACCAAAGCCTGGTACAGCGAGCCGGATGCCATGCGCACGATGCTGTTCGAATATGGCAAGACCATCATCGCCTATGTCAGGGGTCTTGTCGGCTGGAGTGGCGACAAGGGACTGCGGCCCGACGGAGAAATAACCGAATCTGGCCGCAACTCCTGACAGTGAGGCGGCTTTTGCTAGCGACGCTTTTGGTCTAAGCACGACCTGCACGTCGAGAGAGCCCCTTCATGATTGCCTTCCGGTCCATCCTGTTCAACACTGCCTTTTATGCGAACCTCATCCTTCGGATGATTGTCCTGTCGCCGATCTACTTCCTGCTTCCGCGCAAGCGCGCCTACTTCATTCCGAAGAGCTGGGCGAAAGCCAACCACTGGCTGATGAAGACGATCGTCGGCACCACCTTCACCGTGGAGGGGCTGGAGAACATTCCGAAGGGCGGCTACATCCTGGCGCCGAAGCATCAGTCCTTTTGGGACACCTATGCGCTGCTGCCCTGGCTGGACGATCCGGTCTATATCCTCAAGCGTGAGCTCACCTGGATTCCGATCTTCGGCTGGTACATTGCCAAGCAGCGGATGATCCCGGTCAACCGCGGCGCCAAGGGCAAGGTCATGGCCCAGGTGATCGAGCGCACCAAGATGGAAATGGCGACCGGCCGCCAGCTGATCATCTATCCGGAAGGCACACGTCGCCCGCCGGGTGCAGCACCCGAATACAAGTATGGCATCGCGAGGCTTTACCGCGACCTGAATGTTCCGGTCGTGCCTGTGGCCATGCATCCCGGCCTGTTCTGGCCGCGCCGCAAGTTCCTGCGCTTTCCCGGCCATTTCACCGTGCGCATCCTGCCGCCGATCCAGCCAGGGATGGATCCGGACGCCTTCCATGACAAGCTGATGCACGATCTGGAACAGGCGAGCGACGAACTCCTGGTGCAGACGGCGCGCGACAATCCGGACCTGCCCCTGCCGCCGACGGCCGTGCAGCGGCTGAAGGAACTGGGTGCCGCGCCAAAGGTTTGAGGCTGTCAGTCGGCCCGGTCGAGGGTGGCGATGGCCGCAATGACACTTTCCAGCCACTGGTCGCGAATGCCCAGTTCGCGCAGGTGGTCAACCGTATTGGCGACATAGACCGGATTGGCGCCCGAGCGACCGACGGCGCCGTGGACGACGCGGGCAGCCTCTTCCACGCTGACATTGCCGGCATATTGCGGGTGGGTGCGATCGATCACATAGGTGAGCGCAGAAACCTCGCGTCCATCACCGAGCACGAGACGCACCGAGCGTTCGAGATAGACGCTGGTGACCAGTTCCCGCTCGCGCAGATAGCCAAGGGTCTCCTCCCAGTTCGGCGCCGACACACGGAAAGCCACGCCTTTGCACGAGCCGCCACGGTCAAGACCGAGCACTAGACCGGGGCGCTCCTCCGTGCCACGGTGGACATAGGAGCGCACGCAGAGAGACCTCCGATAGCCGGCAAGACGCGCCGTCAGTCTTTCCTCATAGGGAAAGCCCGGGTTCCACATCAGCGAGCCGTAGCCAAAGACCCAAAATTCGTCCATATCCCAGGCCAATCCATAAATAGAAACGTCGCAGCGAGGAGACTTCCATGGCCATGCCGTCGACAGCGCCGCAAAGCCCGACCAGTCGCAAGGTGCTCCTGCTCGGCGTTTTGATCGTCCTGTTCATCGCTGTCTATAGCGTCGCCTGGTATTATGCCGCAGAATTTCTGCGAACCCGCATCACAGGCTTCTTTTCCGGCGGAAATCCGGCTGGCGTGACCGCCAATTGCGACAATGCCACCATGGGCGGTTATCCCTTCCGCTTCCGGCTGAACTGCGACCGCCTGTCCTTCGACGACAACTTCCAGGGCATCTCCGCTTCGTCAGGCCCCATCAGGGCCGCAGCACAAGTCTACGATCCCGGCCATGTGGTCTGGGAGATGGATGGCCCGGCAGAAGTCCGCTCCGCGCTCGGCTTCAACGCTGTGCTCGAATGGGGCGACCTCCGTTCAAGCTTCCGTGCCGGCTTCACCGGCCTGCAGCGCAGCTCGATGGAATGGAGCGACCTTCGCACCAGGGTCACCTCCACCGTAACCAACCAGCAGGTCGAGGTGGTGACGCCACATCTGGAAACCCATGTGCGCCAGAATGACGGCAATCTCGACTATGCGGCCCTGACCCGCGACGCGGCCGTGACCGTGGACGGAACCGCCATCGCGCTGCCGCCCGTTTCAGCCAGTTTCGATACGACCTTTGTCGATCGCGGCGGGCTGCTCGACCCCCGCCTTGCCCACCGGCAGCAGCTTTACGGCACCAAGGGGGAACTTCGCCGCATGGTGGTCGACCTCGGCGAAGGGCGTGTGCTGACGCTGAGCGGGCCATTCTCCGTGGGCGACGACGGTCTGATTTCCGGCTCGATCCGCATCGAAATCGAAAAGATCCGCGCCTGGCGCGACGCGCTGAAGACCGCCTTCCCGGACAAGCGCGACACCTTTGATGACATCGCCAAAGTTCTGCGCGTGCTGACGCTTGGCCGCGACGACGGGTCCGCCGAGGTCACCATCCAGAACGGGGTGGCCATGCTCGGCTTCATCCCGCTCGGCCAGCTCCCGCCGCTCTGAACGGCTTACTTGTCGAGCGCGTGGCGACCGAAGTCCGGCGAATCGACGTCCTGGCCCGCCTGGACGATCGAACGACGAATGGTGCGCGTGCGCGAGAAAAGTTCGAAGAGCTTGTCGCCCTCGCCCCAGCGGATCGCCCGCTGCAGATAGGCAAGGTCTTCAGAAAAGCGCGCCAGCATTTCGAGGATCGCATCCTTGTTGTGCAGGCAGACATCGCGCCACATGGTCGGATCCGAGGCGGCAAGACGGGTGAAGTCGCGGAAGCCCGAAGCCGAATATTTGATGACTTCGGATTCCGTCACTGCTTCCAGATCATCCGCCGTGCCGACGATGTTGTAGGCAATGATGTGCGGTAGATGCGAAACGATGGCCAGAACCTTGTCATGATGCTGGGGGTCCATTTCGTCGATCATCGAGCCCAGCGCCTTCCAGAAGGTGCTGAGGCGCTCGAGGGCTGTTTGATCCGTTCCCGGCAGAGGCGTGAAGATGCACCAGCGTCCCTTGAATAGGCCGGAGAAGCCGGCATCGGGGCCGGACTTTTCGGTGCCGGCGAGCGGATGGCCGGGAATGAAATGGACATTTTCCGGCATGTGCGGCGCCATCTGGGCGATGACCGAGGCCTTGGTCGAGCCGACATCGGTAACAATAGCGCCCGCTTTCAGATGCGGCGCGATCTGCTCAGCGACCGCTTCCGAGGCGCCGACCGGGACCGACACGATGACGAGATCGGCGTCCTTCACCGCCTCCGCCGCGGATGTCGTATAGGCCGTTCCGAGTTCGAGTTCTTCCGCCCGCTTCAGCGTCTCGGCACTGCGGGTCGAAATGACGACATCGCGCGCCAAC
Organism: Rhizobium sp. Root274; assembly: GCF_001429245.1. Classification (GTDB taxonomy): domain Bacteria; phylum Pseudomonadota; class Alphaproteobacteria; order Rhizobiales; family Rhizobiaceae; genus Allorhizobium. The sequence goes on along the minus strand of NZ_LMJE01000008.1, from coordinate 423,478 downwards.
CCATATTTCTTGATGTCGCGGGCAATCGAGGAGCCGATCAGGCCGATACCGATCAGAGCGATGCGATCGAACAGGATTTCAGACATCAGCGGAGTTCCATGAATGCGCGGTTGAGGACACAGAGGAAGCCTGCGCCCTTCACTGGGCTGGCAATAAAACGGAAACGGCCGTTTGTCGAGGCGATCGGACCGTTCGGTCGAGCTCCGGTTGGGCCGATTAGGACGGGTCGGGGCGGCTCCGCGCCGTCGGGATGCCCTGTGGAGCGAGAACCGGTGCAAAGACACGACGCGAGGCGCGCGAGGCAACCGGCAGCCCCTGATAGAGCCGCTTCTGCGCCTCGACGACGATGACGCCGGAAAAGGCGGGCCACAGGATCCGACCGACGCGCTCGAAGCCACGCCGCAGGCGAAGGATCGCGCGGATCTTGGACGGCGGAAAGAACAGCGCTTCGGCCGATGCACCCGGCGTGAAATTCGTCTCGCGCAAGAGCGCCGTGAGCTGGCCGCGCGAATAAGGCCGACCCGAGCCAAAGGGCGTGTGCTCCATGCGAGCCCAGACTCCACGCCTGTTCGGCACGACGATGACGAGGCGTCCTCCGGGCGCCAACACGCGCCAGATTTCCTTCAGCGTCTCGCGCGGGTTCTCGGCGAATTCCAGCGAATGCACCATCAGCACCCGATCGACGGAACTATCCGGCAGCGGAAGCTCTTCTTCAAAGACGAGCGTTGTGGCCGAGGGCTCGCCGACCGGCCAGTTCACGGCGCCCTGCCCTGCCGGCATGAAGGCCATGGTGCGTTCGGTATCGCCACGGAAGCGCTCGAGGAAGGGAATGCAATAGCCGAGGCCGACCAGACGCTCCTGCGGCAACCGCGCCCAGACGGAGGACAGTGCCATTGCAATCGATTGCTCCGCCACACGCCCGAGCATGGTGTAATAAAACTGGCGTAGTTCGACGATATCCGCATGCATAGCGGTATTGTTAACAGCCGACGATTGGAACTCAAGGCGCAACAAGGTACATTTGCGCCAAAGAGGCGGGACAAGAAACGGTACAACAATGAAATCACTACAGATCGAGGTCTTTCTGTGCCGAAGCGACAATTTTGGCGTTCTCCTGCATTGCCCGGAATCCGGGCTCACGGCCTGCATCGACGCACCGGAACTGGCGCCGATCCAGGCCGCGGCGGAAAGACGGGGCTGGAAGATCACCCATATCTTCACGACCCACCATCACGGCGACCATGTCGAAGCGAACCTTGCGCTGAAAGAAGCCTATGGCTGCGAGATCATCGGCCCGCGCAACGAAGCGGTTGCCATACCCGGCATTGACCGTACCGTCGATGATGGTGACGAGTTCATGTTCGGCACCCATCCCGTGCGCGTGATCGAGACGCCGGGCCATACCGCCGGGCATATCTGCTATTACCTGCCCGAAGACATGCTGCTCTTTGCCGCCGATACGCTCTTCGCGCTGGGCTGCGGCCGACTGTTCGAGCGTTCGGCCATGGACATGTGGCATTCGCTGCAGAAACTCGCCGAGCTTCCCGACGAGACGATCGTTTATTTTGGCCACGAATATACCCTCTCGAACGCCCGCTTCGCACTGACCGTCGACCCCGATAACACGCGGCTGAAGACCCGGGCGGAGGTGATCGAGGCCCAGCGAATGCGCGGCGACTTCACCATTCCGACGACGATCGGATTGGAAAAAGAGACCAATCCCTTCCTGCGCGCCGCAGATCCCGACATCCGCAAGACGCTCGGCATGGAAACGGCGGCCAATGACGAAGTCTTTGCCGAGATCCGCAAGCGCAAGGACAATTTCTGATGCAGGCAGCCGATATCATCGAAGCCCTCGGCATGCAGCGCCATCCCGAGGGTGGATGGTATGTCGAGACATTCCGCGATGCCAATGGCGGGCAACGCGGCCATTCGACAGCGATCTACTACCTGCTGGAGGCCGGCGAGCGCTCGCATTGGCACAAGGTCAAGGACGCGTCGGAAGCCTGGCACTATTATGCCGGCGCGCCGCTGGCGCTCCATCGCTCGAAGGACGGCGTGACGCAGGAGACCGTGATACTCGGTCCGGGCCTCCTCGCCGGCGAGCGTCCGCAGGCGATTATCGAGGCGGACGAATGGCAGTCGGCGGAAAGCCTTGGCGACTATACGCTGGTCGGCTGTACGGTGGCGCCCGGTTTCGACTTTTCGGTCTTCGAGATGGCCCCGCCCGGCTGGGCGCCCGGTCGCTGATCGCCGTCAGAGCCGGGAAAGGGTGACCGTAAGGATCACCTGGGCGGCGAAATAGCTGATCCACACCACATAGGACGCCAGCCGATCGATCGGATGATCCGGACCCGTCCAGTATTTGCGGATGGTGAGGATCACGTCCGAGAAGATAAAGAGGGTGGCCCCGACAAAGGCCAGTGGATCGGGGAGCCCCAGAGTGAGCCACACCAGCACCATGAAGATGAGCACATAAGCTCCGATCGGCATGGCCATGCGGCCGGCGGGTCGCCAGATCCGTGCCAGCACACCACAGGTGAAACCGGCCACGACCAGGGCCGCCGGGATGCGCCAGGGTTCGGAGAGGGCAAGGGCCGGCTGGGTAAAACCGGCGAGCAGTCCGACATAGGCGACATGCGACAGCAGAAACGCGGCGACGCCCCGGATGAAGGCGGGATCGCCATCAAAGGCGAGTGAAAGATCGCCAAGCGCCCCGAGAAAAAGAGCAACTGCGAGCAGCACGGGAGCATCGACCGCGAGCGCGTAAACCGAGAGAAGCAGGACGGGCAGTGTTTTCCAGATTGCGCGCACGACCGTCTTCTCGCGCGGCAGGATCCAGAGATAGCTGGTGCCGAGTGCGACCGAAAGCGCAAGAATGCCGGTCGCACCACCCATGGCGTCTCCCGTCTAGCTGTTGGCGTCCTTCTTGCGGAAGACCATATCCTTGGCCGCGAGCACGGCGCCACCGGTGATCAGCACGCATGCGAGGCCAATAGTGGTCGTAAACTCGCCGAACCCAAAAATGATCAGGTTGAGGGTCGAGAGCAGAGGCGCCGCATAGCTGGAGGCACCGAGAATTTGGATGTCGCCGTTCTTCACCCCATAGTCCCAGGTGTAGAAGGCAAGCCCGACCGGCAGCAGGCCCAGGCCGATAACGGCGACCCATTGCGATGGACCTTCCGGCCAGACGGTCGTCTCAAGCGCCAGGTGGCAGGCGAGCGACAGGATGGAGGTGGCGAGACAAAAGCCGCTGACGACATCGGTCGACACGGCCTCGAACTTGCGACTGACAAGCGAATAGGCAGCCCAGGTGAAGGCGCAGAGGAAAGCGGCCGCGTATCCCAGGCTATAGGTCGGATCGAAGGCGAGGCCGTCCTTGGAAACGATCAACACCGTCCCGGCGAGCCCGGCGATGGCACCGACGATATGATGCCAGTCGAGCCTTTCACCCGGCAGCAGGGCAGATCCGACAACGATGAGCAGCGGCCAGAGATAGGCGATCAGGCCCGCCTCGACCGGCGGCGCATTCCGCAGGGCCGTGAAATAGAGAAAGTGATAGCCGAACAGCCCGCCAACACCGGCAAGCCAGACCTTAGGCGGCTGGCGTAAGGTCTTGAGGCGTTCGGGCCTGACGATGAACAGAAGGATACCGGGCAGGCTGCCGATCGCGAAGGTGATGGCCGAGAGCTGGAACGGCGGCATCTTTCCGGAAGCGGCTGTCATCAAGGCGAGGATGGACCACATCAGGATGGCGGTGAAACCGATCAGCGTCGCCCTGGCCTTCATGCACATACCCTATATGCGGGGTCTGCCCCCCTCTTATCCGTCGAACGCTTCGGCCGAGACATGCACCGTTCCGTACCGGGTCGGGATCTTGGCATAAACAGGAGCATATAGCTTCAACGTCGCCGTCTTGGCAAACCAGATCTCCATGCCCTCGACCGACTTCAGATACTCGATATCCTTACGGCCTTTCTTGTAGCCGGCGATGGGCACATAGCGGACGGAGCAGACGACCGCATCGCCGCTTGCCTTGCCGGCCTTGAAGGGCGCGGTGCCACCGGGCGAGAGCACGAGATCCATGCGGCTTTCACCGTCATAGATCGGCAGCGTGCGCGAGCAGACATCGGCATCGCCGGGGATCAGGAGCGCGCCGATCGGGTCGAGCACCGATTTCAGATTGGCATCGGTAACAGGCACCCAGGATATTGGCCGCGCTTTCGGCGGCGGCTCCACCTTGGTCTCGACGGCGGCGCCATCGGCATAGGTGATGGTGTAGCGGCTTTTCTTGCTGCCACTCCTGTAGTCGAGGCGATACCGCTCCGGCTGGAATCGGTTGCCCGCAAAGAGACCCGAGACACTGCTGTCGGCCGAGATCTCGCGCACCACATCGACGAGGCCCGAGGACCGGAAGCGGCCGGAAATCTCGTAGCGATCGTCCTTCACCTCCGTGCGGAATGTCAGCCGCGCGATGGGCAGAATGCCGAGCGACACGCTGTAGGCGGTATCGTAATGATAATCGGCCGCCTCTCCTTTAAGTGCAAAAGGCAAGAGCGAGACGAAGGCGAGGGCAGCTGTGACAACGAGGCCGGATCGACGCAAGGACACCATCTCCATGTCGGGGGGAATGCCGAAGCTCGGGCATTGGACAAGGACATCCTTGCCGTTGGACTGTGGCAACAAAATAACGTAAGACGGCGCGACAGTCCGGAAAATCCAAGGTTTGGCTTGACGGGCCGGTTCTCACTGACTATAGAACCGCAACTTTCCAATCAGACGCTGTTGGATTGCCTCACCGGCATTTGCCCGGTAGCGATGCGATGGCCTAGAAAAACAATAGGTGTACCATGTCCCGCAGTTGCGAATTGACCGGCAAGGGCGTCCAGTCGGGCAACAATGTAAGCCACGCGAACAACAAGACCAAGCGCCGGTTCCTGCCGAACCTGTGCGACGTCACGCTGATCTCGGACGCGCTCAACCAGCGTTTCCGTCTGCGCGTTTCGGCTGCTGCCCTGCGCACGGTCGAGCATCGCGGTGGCCTCGACGCCTTCCTTCTCAAGGCTTCTGAAAACGAACTGAGCATGCGCGCCCGTCTGCTGCGCCGCCAGATTGCCAAGAAGACCGCCGAAGCCGCGTAATAGCAGCTTATCGGCAATGAACGAGCAAGGCTTGGCCGGGCATCCGGGCAAGCCTTTTCGTTTGGGAGCATGACGCGCGGCACGAGTGGCCGCTAAGATGCCTCCCGATCAAACAGTATTGTCCCTCCAACTGGTGGCATCACCCAGGATAAAAAATGCTGAACGCACGCTATTTCCTTGCCTACAGCCTGCTCATGACGGCCGTCGTCGTCGCCTCGAACTTCCTCGTGCAGTTTCCGCTCGAGGGAACGCTCGCCGGCATCAATCTCGCCGATCTCCTGACCTTCGGCGCCTTCACCTATCCGGTCGCCTTCCTCGTCACGGATCTCACCAACCGTCAGTTTGGCCCGACGGCGGCCCGCAAGGTGGTCTTTGTCGGCTTTATCGCTGGCGTCATCCTCTCCGTTCTGCTGGCAACCCCGCGCATCGCTGTCGCCTCCGGCTCGGCCTTTCTGGTCGGCCAGTTGCTCGACATCTCCGTCTTCAACCGGCTGCGCCGTCAGTCCTGGTGGAAGGCGCCGCTGATGGGTTCGGTGATCGGCTCGGTTCTCGACACGGTGATCTTCTTCTCGCTCTCCTTCGCCCCGGTCTTTGGCTTCATTGGGCCGAATGACGATTTCGCCATTGCAGCTGCCCCGATCCTCGGCGTGATGACCGCGGAAGCACCGCGCTGGATCTCCTGGGCGATGGCTGACTTCAGCGTGAAGATGCTGATCGGTGTGGTCATGCTCTTGCCCTATGGCGCTCTGATGAGCGTGCTGCGGCCGATGCCGCAGGTCGAGCGCGCGGCATAAGCACACGGCATATCGACATGAAGAAAGGCCAGTGCCGGGATATGGCCCTGGCCTTTTTCTTTGGCTGCATTTGGCGCGACAGTTTTACTGCACCAACCGGAATTCGAGCATCAGCGTGCGCTGCAGGATCGAATGATTGTCATCCGACACGACGATCAGATGCACCGAGCCGTCCTCGGCGACAACGGCGTCCATGCCTTCCATATTGTCGATCTGCGAGCGGTTATCCGCCTCGAAGATGACCTTTCCATCGACCACGGCGCCGGGGCGGATGGTGTCGCCTTCGATCCGCCGCAAGCGCATGCCGACGCCAGTGGCGATGGAAAAGCGGCGCTCCAGCAGCAGCAGGTCGCCATTCGGCAGGAAGGCACCGTCGGTGATCTCGAAGCCATCATGCGGCTTGACCCGGAATTCGCCCTGAAGGGGACCGGAGAGGATGCCGGCATAATTGTTGCCATTCTCGTCGACGCTCTTCTCCGAGAGCGCGAGAATCGCGCCGGCAAACGGGCTTGCGGGCGGCGAGAGCACCAGCGCTTCGATGCCGCCATTGCTGCGCAGGTTGCTGACGTCGAAGGGAAGCGGCAGGGGCGCCGAGGCACGGGCCTTGCCGAGATCGGAGAGCGGGGAATAGGCGACGACGCGGTGACGTTGCTCGAAGCCGACAAAGGCGCGATCACCATCGAGTGCGAGGCTTTCGGCATCCACCAGATATTTCGACGGGCTGACATGGCCCTCCTCGTCGAGCAGGGGCGCAAGCCTGACATCGGCGACGCCGGAGAGGCGACCAGCGCTATCGCGGGTGATGCGCCCCTCGATGAAATAGCCGGTATCGAAGACGCCGAGAAAGTGTTCCCTGTCGCGGAAGCGGATCGATGAGAAGGCTCCGAACAGGGGTTCGGGCGAAGAGAGTTCGAGACCGCCGACGAAGGTCAGCCCCTGCTCCAGACGCGGCGCACCACCCAGCGCCGACGTCATGCCGTCGAGACTGGAGATAACCGTGCTGTCGACGGGTATGGCGAGGACATCACCGGCAGAGATTTCCGCCGGTGCGGTGCAGGCTGCCAGCAGGATCACACAGGCGCTTGCTGCCAGTCGAAGCGTAAAACGATGAAGGCGGCCCGGCTCAGGCACGCAGGCGCCGCCCGCTGCCACCCGATGCCTTGTCCTCGAACAGCGAGGCGAGCTGCTCGGTCATCGCGCCTGCCAGTTCGTCGGCGTCGACGATGGTGACGGCGCGGCGATAGTAGCGCGTGACGTCGTGGCCGATACCGATGGCGAGAAGCTCGACCGGCGACTTCGTCTCGATCTGCTCGATGACCGCACGCAGGTGCCGTTCGAGATAATTGCCCGGATTGACCGACAGCGTCGAATCGTCGACCGGCGCACCATCCGAGATCATCATCAGGATCTTGCGCTGCTCGCGCCGCCCGATCAGGCGGTTATGCGCCCACATCAGCGCCTCGCCGTCGATGTTTTCCTTGAGCAGGCCTTCGCGCATCATCAGGCCGAGATTGCGCCTGGAACGGCGCCAGGGGGCGTCCGCCGATTTGTAGATGATATGGCGCAGGTCGTTGAGGCGACCGGGTGCCGGCGGCTTGCCACCGGCCAGCCAGGATTCGCGGCTCTGGCCGCCCTTCCAGGCCTTGGTGGTGAAGCCCAGGATCTCGACCTTGACGCCGCAGCGCTCCAGCGTGCGTGCCAGAATATCGGCGCAGGAGGCGGCGACCGTGATCGGGCGGCCGCGCATCGAGCCGGAATTGTCGATGACCAGCGTCACGACCGTATCGCGGAACTTGGTATCCTTCTCCTTCTTGAAGGAGAGCGGCTGCATCGGGTCGATGATCAGACGGGTGAGCCGTGCCGGGTCGAGATAGCCCTCTTCCAGGTCGAAATCCCAGGAGCGGTTCTGCTGCGCCATCAGGCGGCGCTGCAGGCGGTTCGCAAGCCGGCCGACGGCGCCCTGCAGATGCGCGAGTTGCTTGTCGAGGAAGGCGCGCAGACGGTCGAGCTCGGCCTCGTCGCAAAGCTCTTCGGCGGTGATTTCCTCGTCGAAATCCTGCGTGAAGATCTTGTAGTCGACCTTCTCGTTGAAATCGTCGAAGGGGGTCGCCGGACGACGCATTTCGCCGGGCGTTTCGCTGTCGTCGTCGCCTTCGTCCGACATCTCCTCTTCGGAGATTTCGGCGCCGTCCATCTCGCCGTCTTCAAGCTGCTCCTGCGAGGCTTCGCTGTCTTCGGCAGGTGCGGAATCCTGGCCGGCTTCTTCCTCGGCGCTTTCCTGCTCCTGCTCGCCGCTGCGCGGCTGCTCCTCGTCGGTCGACTGATCGTCTTCCCCTTGCTCCTCCTCGTCGCCCATGTCCTCGGCCATTTCCATGGACGAGAGCATGTGACGGATCACGCGGGAAAAGGCCTGCTGGTCTTCGATGACGGAGGCGAGGTTGTCCAGATCGGCACCGGCCTTGTCCTCGATGAAGGGGCGCCAGAGATCGAGCACCTTGCCGGCGCTCTCCGGCGCCTTCTGACCAGTCAATTTCTCGCGCACCAGCATAGCAACGGCTTCGCCAAGCGGCGCATCTTCCTGGCGGCTGATCGTCGAGAAATTGGCTTTCGCATATTTCTCGGTGTTCATCGACTGGATGTTGGAGGCCACACCCGGCATGCGCAGCGAGCCGAGAGACTCGACGCGGGCCTGTTCGACCGCATCGAAGATCGCTCGAGCATCGGCACCCTGCGGCGCCATGGTGGCATGCACCTTCTGGTCATGGCAGGCGAGCCGGAGCGCCATCGAATCGCCGAGGCCACGGGTGACGGCGAGTTCATGCGCGGTCGGGCGCTTCGACAGTTCCGGCAGGCGGATGCGTTCGCCAGCGAGACCGGGGCGTTCATTGGCAAAGGCGACCTCGACCTGCGGATCGCCCGCAATCGAGCGCACGCAGCCCGTGATGGCACGGCGCATCGGCTCCATGTCCACCACGCCGCCCGCCTTGGCCTTCGAATTGTCGCCCCGCACTGCCATGCTGTTCAGTCCTTATGCGCCAAGCACGATATTGGCCGCACTTTCCTTGAGTTCCACGCCAAAGGCGCGTTGATACTGCTCGGCCACCAGCGTGCGCTCCAACTCGTCACACTTGTTGAGGAAGGTGACGCGGAAGGAGAAGGCGACATCGCCGAAAATCTCGGCGTTTTCGGCCCAGGTGATGACGGTACGCGGGCTCATGACGGTCGAGAGATCGCCATTGATGAAGGCGGCGCGCGTCAGATCCGCAAGGCGCACCATGCGCGAGACCGTGTCGCGGCCTTCGGCCGTGGCGCCGAAGCTCTTCACCTTGGCCGAGACGATATCGACTTCCTTGTCATGCGGCAGGTAGTTCAGCGTGGTCACGATCGACCAGCGGTCCATCTGCGCCTGGTTGATCTGCTGCGTGCCGTGATAGAGGCCGGTGGTATCGCCGAGGCCGACCGTGTTGGCGGTGGCAAACAGGCGGAAGGCGGGATGAGGACGGATGACACGGCTCTGGTCGAGCAGAGTCAGGCGGCCCGAGGATTCCAGAACGCGTTGGATGACGAACATCACGTCCGGACGGCCGGCATCGTATTCGTCGAAGACGAGTGCCACATTGTGCTGATAGGCCCAAGGCAGGATGCCGTCCTTGAATTCGGTGATCTGCTTGCCGTCTTTCAGAACGATGGCGTCCTTGCCGACGAGATCGATACGGCTGACATGGCTGTCGAGGTTGACGCGCACACAAGGCCAGTTGAGGCGGGCAGCGACCTGCTCGATATGCGTGGACTTGCCGGTACCGTGGAAGCCGGAGACCATGACGCGGCGATTGTGGGCAAAACCTGCAAGAATGGCGAGCGTGGTTTCACGGTCGAAAAGATAGTCCGGATCGAGGTCCGGCACATAGGCATCACCCTTGGAATAGGCCGGCACCCGGATGTCGCTGTCGATACCAAAGACCTCGCGCACCGACACGGTGGTGTCGGGGAGATTGGTAATATCAAGTTCAATTTTGCTCATCGTTTCTCCATGCCGGGCGCCACCGACCGGCCGCATCTCATCGCTGCTTGTGTGTTCGGACTAACAGAAACCGGCCTGCTTTAACAATTTGTAGGCTTCAATGACAGCGCGAAAACGCTCTTCGGAAGCCCTGTCTCCGCCATTTGCGTCAGGATGGTGTTTTTTTACAAGCTCCTTGTAGCGGGTCTTGATGTCGGTGGGCGTGGAGCTGACGGTAAGTCCAAGCGTATCCAGCGCTTTTGCCTCAAGCGTCTTCAGTTTCCGGTCCGCAGCCTGATAGCGCGAGGCTCCGCCCCGACCCTGCTGCACGAAGCCGAAAGGATCCTTGATGCGCGCCTGTGACGCAGCCGATCCGGAACGCATCGTGGAGTGGATCGGGCTCGATTTGGCAGCCTTGTTGACGCCGACGGTCCAGGTCGGCCGATGGCCGGTAATCGCTTCCTTCTGGTAGCGCGCGATCTCGTTGTCCGAGAGACCGGAGAAGTAGTTATAGCCCTTGTTGTATTCCTTCACATGCTCGAAGCAGAACAGGAAGAACTGCCCCTCCGCATGGCGACCCACGGGCGCGCGATGGGCCCCCGGCTTGTTGCAGCCGTCCCATTGACAGGTTGGATCGGATTTTTCCGGCTCCGCCGCACGCCGACGTTTGGTGCGGATCGGATCGAAGTATTTCGAGTCGAGTTTCATGCCGTAATTATGGGGCGCCGGCGGGGGCGCGGCAAGAATTGACAAACGGGAATGTTCAGCGCTTTGTGGGGCTTTGGCCGAAGCAGTGCCCAGGAGAATTTCCCATGTCCCTCCGCGACCGGATCGAAGCAAAACTCACCGAGACCTTTGCACCGGAACGGCTCGTGGTGATCGACGAAAGCGCCCATCACGCCGGCCATCAGCCCGACATCACCGGCACCGGCGAGACGCATATGCGCGTGCGGATCGTCTCGGATGCTTTCGCCGGAATGACCCGGCTCGCACGCCACCGGGCCGTCAACGATCTGCTGAAGCCGGAAATCGACGCCGGGCTGCATGCGCTGGCGATCGAGCCTGCGGCGCCCGGCGAAGCCACCCGTTGGTAACAGCCCGGACCGGGTTCAGGCCTGCGTTTCGGCCGTCTCAAGCGGCCGGATGCGCAGACGCGTGATCCGGTTCTTCTCCCGCTTCAACACGATGAAACGCTTGCCGTAGAAGGTGAAGGCCTGGCGCTCTTCCGGGATCGTCTTCGATTCATGGATGACCAGGCCGGCGATCGTGGTTGCCTCCTCATCCGGCAACTGCCAGTCCATGGCGCGGTTGAGGTCGCGGATCGGCACACCGCCATCCACCACGATCGACCCGTCGCTGTCCTGGCGCACGCCCTGGATTTCCAGATCGTGCTCGTCGGAGATGTCGCCGACGATCTCCTCCAAAATGTCTTCCAGCGTCACCACGCCCTGCACTTCGCCATATTCGTCGACGACGACGGCGAAATGCGTCTTGCGGCGCAGAAAGGCGTTGAGCTGGTCCTTGAGATTGGTGGTGTCGGGCACGAACCAGGGTTTTTGCGCGATCTTGACGATATCTAGATCCTGCGGCTCGACATTGGGTTCGGCGAGTGCCCGGATCAGGTCCTTGGCATGCACGACACCGATGATGTTGTCGGTGGTGCCGCGCCAGACGGGCATGCGCGTATAGGGGCTTTCAAGAATGGTGCGGATGGCGACCTCGGGCGCATCATCGGCATTGACGGCCCGCATGGCCGTGCGGTGGATCATGATGTCGGAGACCTCAAGTTCACCGAGATCGAGAACGCCACCGAGCCGGTCGCGGTCGGCTTTGACGACACTGCCCTCTCGGTGGAGCAAGGCCACCGCACCGCGCAGTTCCTCATGGGCCGACAGCATCGAGGCTTCGCCCGAGATCGAGACGCCGAAGATGCCGAGCAGCTTGCGCACGATCCAGTTGACCACGCTCGACAGGGGGCCGACGATCGCCACGTAAGGCCTGACGACAGGCGCGACAAACAGGGCGAACCTTTCGGGCGTCGAGATCGCCCAGCTCTTTGGCAGGACTTCCGAAAAGATGACCAGAAGCACGGTCATCAAAATCGTGGCGATCGCCACGCCGGAATCTCCGAGCAAGCCGAGGAAGAGACTGGTGGTGAGCGAGGACGCGAGGATGTTGACGAGGTTGTTGCCGATCAGCAGCGCCCCGATCAGCCGGTCGCGCCGTTCGATCAGCGAATTGACCAGGCCGGCGCGCGTATCGCCATTGACCTCTAGCCCGTGCATGCGGGCCCGGGACGTGGCGGTGAGGGCCGTCTCCGCACCCGAGAAGAAAGCGGAGGCACAGATCAGCGCCAGAATGGCGAGAAGCGTCAGCCAGTAATCCGACAGGTTCGACAGGAATGCCTGGAATTCCATCATGACGTGCGCATCTCCTCGATGAACCGCTCGACCTCGGAGGCCGGAACGTCGTCGGCGACGAAGGATTGGCCGAGGCCGCGCGTCAGGATGAAGGTGAGTTTGCCGCTCTTGACCTTCTTGTCCTGGGCAATGGCATCCATCAGCACCTCGGTCGGGGGCAACTCGCCTGGGATCTCGTCCATGCGGGTCGGCAGGCCGACTTCGCGCAGATGGGCCTCGACACGGTCCGCGAGATCGGGGCTGGCGAGGTTCATGCGGGCCGAGAAGCGGTGAGCGAGCACCATGCCGATCGACACGCCTTCGCCATGCACCAGCCGGCTGCTGTCATATTTCGTCGCCGCTTCCAGCGCATGGCCGAAGGTATGGCCGAGATTGAGCAGCGCGCGCCGCCCGTTTTCCCGCTCGTCAGCGGCCACCACATCGGCTTTTGCCTGGCAGGATACCGCGATGGCCTCGATTCGGGCGGCGCCCCCGGCAAAGACCTCACGCCAGTTGGCCTCCAGCCATTCGAAGAAGTCGGGCTTGTCGATCAGGCCATATTTGGCAACTTCCGCATAGCCGGCGCGGAATTCGCGCTCGGACAGCGTGTCGAGCACATCGGTATCGGCGAGCACCAGATCCGGCTGGTTGAAGATGCCGATCAGGTTCTTGCCCTGGCGGGCATTGATGCCGGTCTTGCCGCCGACTGAGCTGTCGACCTGGGACAAAAGCGAGGTCGGGATCTGCACGAAACGCACGCCGCGACGCACGATGCCGGCGGCAAAGCCGGTGAGGTCCCCGATGACGCCGCCGCCGAGCGCAATCACGGTGTCGTTGCGCTCGATGCGCGCTTCCAAGAGCACGTCGCAGACATTGGTGAGGCTGTCGAAGCTCTTGGTCTTTTCGCCGGCGGGAAGCGTCACCGAGACGGCCTCGATGCCGTCAGTCTGCAGGCTGTCCATCAGACCGTCGAGATAACGCGCGCCGACATTCTCATCCGTCACGATGGCGGCACGACGGCCCTTAATGCGGCTCGTGATCTCGCCACCGGCCCGCGCCATCAGGCCCGGCCCGATCAGGATGTCATAGGAGCGCTCGCCCAGCGGCACATGCACCAGGCGTTCCGAGGTTTCGAGCTTGGTCATTTCCGTTCGTCCTTACCGATATGATCGATGACAGCGGCAAGCACTTCGCCGGCAATCACCTCCTTGCGCTCATCCCTCGACTGCACCGTAACATCGGCCAGTGCATAGATGGGATATCGCTTGTCCATCAGGTCCTTGAGTGTCTGCTTCGGGTTTTCCGTCTTCAAGAGCGGCCGATGGTCACGCTTGTTGACGCGCTCCCAGAGCACTTCGAGATCAGCGTTCAGCCAGACCGACAGGCCGCCGCGTTCGATCTGCTTGCGGGTCTTGTCGTTGATGAAGGCGCCGCCGCCGGTCGAGACCACGCGCGGACCAGAACGCATCAACCGCTTGATGACGCGGGTTTCCAGTGCCCGGAATTCTTCTTCGCCATAGGCGGCGAAGAGTTCGGGGATCGTCATGCGCGAGACGCGCTCGATCTCGGTGTCGGTATCGATGAAAGGAAGCCCGAGCTGCTGGGCGACGATCCGCCCGATCGCCGACTTGCCGGCCCCCATCAACCCGACGAGAACCAGATTGCGGCGACCGAGCGCTGCCTTGGCGCGCTCACCGGGCGAGGGAGCTAGGTGGAGGATCGTATCGGTCATCGGCCTATTCGCAACTGTTTCATGACCTATTGACAAATAGGGAGCGAGCGTCAAGCCGTAGGCCGCAAACGGGCCATGCTGTCCCGCCCTTGCATCTTGCGCTCGCTTCTCCCTATCTAGGCAAAGCGAGCCCGAAGGACTGCCGATGCCAACCCTCTTCCGATTTCTCTTCTTCTGCGCCACGATCGTCGGCATCGCCTATGTCACGATGTGGTCCTTCGCCGTCTTTGTCGAGCCGAGGGAACGGGATGTGACGGTGCGCATTCCTTCCGAGCGCATCAATCCCGTCGAATAGCGAAAAGGAGGAAGGCGTGTCGGATCTGAGCCGGGCCCGTGTGGACGCCTTTCTCGAAATGCTGAGCGCCGAGCGGGGTGCGGCCGCCAACACGCTGTCCTCCTATGAGCGCGACCTGGAAGACCTCGCCTCCTTCCTGTCGGGACGGAAGGTTTCAGTCGGAAATGCCAGCCGCGACGATCTGGTCGCCTATCTCGCCGATCTCTCCCGCCGCGGCTTCCAGCCGACGTCCCAGGCACGCCGGCTGTCAGCCATGCGGCAGTTCTACAAGTTTCTCTATGCGGAAAATCTGCGCGGCGACGACCCGACCGCGATCCTCGATGCGCCGAAGAAGGCACGCTCCCTGCCGAAGGTCCTGACCGTCGAGGATGTAGGCGGCATGCTTAAGCTCGCCGAGGAGGAAAGCCGGCTGGAGGGGGCTGATCAGCCGGCCCGCATTCGCCGGCTGGCGCTGCTGGAGCTTCTTTATGCCACCGGCATGCGCGTGAGCGAGCTCGTGTCACTGCCGGCCAAGGTATTGACGCAGGAGGGGCGCTTCCTTGTGGTGAAGGGCAAGGGCAACAAGGAACGGCTGGTACCGCTGTCGCGCACGGCAATCGAGGCACTGGCCCGTTATGGCGCGACCCGGGCGGAAAATCCTGTTCATGCCGCAAGCCCCTTCCTGTTTCCGGCAGCGTCAAAGGAAGGGCATCTGCCTCGCCAGGTCTTTGCACGCGAGCTGAAGGATCTGGCGATCCGGGCGGGATTATCGGCCGCAGCCGTCTCGCCGCATGTGCTGCGCCACGCCTTTGCCAGCCATCTTCTCGGCAACGGCGCGGACCTGCGCGTGGTGCAGGAACTGCTGGGCCACAGCGACATTTCCACGACACAAATCTACACGCATGTGCTGGATGAGCGGCTGCAGCAACTGGTGCAAACACATCACCCCCTTGCAAAACAGGCCAAAAACCCCGATTAGGACCGGCAAAGCCGGTTCCTGCGGGCGGCAAGCGCTAAGGGACGAACGATCGGAACGGAGTTCATGCATAATTATCTCGACTTCGAAAAACCCATCTCCGACCTCGAGGCCAAGATCCGCGAACTGAAGAAGATCGCGGAAGAGGACGAGAGCATCGACACCTCGGAAGAGATCAGCCGGCTGGAAAGCCGCGTCGACGAGGCGATGGTGGAGATCTATTCGAAGCTGAACGCATGGCAGAAGACGCAGGTCGCGCGCCATCCGCAGCGTCCGCATTTCGTCGATTACGCCGAAGCGCTGTTCACCGAATTCACGCCGCTCGCCGGTGACCGCAAGTTTGCCGAGGACGCCGCCATTCAGGCCGGCCTCGCCCGCTTCCGTGGTCAGCCTGTCGCCGTGATCGGCCAGGAAAAGGGCAACGACACCAAGTCGCGCATCAAGCACAATTTCGGCAGCCCCCGTCCTGAAGGCTATCGCAAGGCAATCCGCGTCATGGAAATGGCCGACCGTTTCGGCCTGCCGGTGATTTCGCTGATCGACACGGCAGGCGCCTATCCGGGCGTTGGTGCCGAAGAGCGTGGCCAGGCGGAAGCCATCGCCCGCTCCACCGAAATGTGCCTCGGCCTCAAGGTCCCGATGATCTCGGTCGTCATCGGCGAAGGCGGCTCGGGCGGCGCGATTGCGATTGCCACCGGTAACCGCGTCTACATGCTGGAGCATGCAATCTACTCCGTCATCTCGCCCGAAGGGGCGGCCTCCATTCTCTGGCGCGACAGTACCCGCGCCAAGGAAGCCGCGACCAGCATGAAGATCACGGCGGAAGACCTGAAGGGCTTTGGCATCATCGACGGCATCATTCAGGAGCCGGTCGGCGGCGCCCATCGCGCCCCGGAAAAGGTGATCAACGCCACGGGCGACGTGATCTTCACGGCGCTCACTGAACTCTCCGCGCAATCGGGAGACAAGCTGCGCACCGACCGCCGGCAGAAATTCCTCGATATCGGCCGAAATCTCTGACGCTGCAGGCTTTTTGCCATCACTCCGCCGTTTTGCCGCCATAGCGGCAGAAGGCGGGTGAGGCCTACCGGTTTCCGGTGGTTTATAATTTGTGAAGAAAGACATTATAAACTATTGATCCCGGGCTCCTTGAGCCTGTCCATCAGTTCTGGAAAGAGCGTTTGCGCATGCGCTTGACATCAACGGCCCTGCTCCTGGTTTTCGCTGCTGCCCTGGCAGGCTGCAATGACACGCTGGAAAGTGCGACCTACGATACGCCCAAGGTCGCCAACAAGGTCGAGCAGCCACTGCCCGGCCGGATTCTGGCAGAGATCCAGAAGAAGGGCATGGAGCGCAATTCGCCGATCATGCTGCGCATCTTCAAGGAAGAGGGCAAGCTGGAGGTCTGGAAGGCGAAGACGAACAACCGCTTCGATCTGATTGCATCCTATGACATCTGCGCCTGGTCCGGCCGCCTTGGCCCGAAGGTCAAGGAAGGCGACCGTCAGGCGCCCGAGGGCTTCTATCCCCTGACGCCCTATCACCTGAACCCGAATTCGAAATATTTCCTCGCGATCAACACCGGTTTCCCGAACCGCTACGATCAGGCCAATGGCCGCAGCGGTACGAACCTGATGATCCATGGCGCCTGCTCGTCGTCCGGCTGCTATTCGATGACGGACGCGCAGATCCTCGAGATCTATGCCTTTGCCCGCGATGCCTTCAAGGGTGGCCAGACCTCGATCCAGTTGCAGGCCTTCCCCTTCCGCATGACGGCCGAGAACATGGCGCGCCACCGCCACAGCCAGCATATCGAATTCTGGAAGATGCTGAAGGTTGGCTACGACCAGTTCGAAGTGACAAAGCGCCCGCCGGAAGTGAATGTCTGCGAGAAGAAATACGTCTTCAACCAGATGCCTGCCGACGGCAAGAGCTTCAACGCCCAGGCCGCGTGCCCGCCGATGTCGACGCCGCCGGCACTCGAAATGGCCATGGCCGGCTACAATGCCGCCTATGACAAGGCCTATGACAAGGCCATGAAGAAGTTCGACGGCAAGATCTGGTACGACCCGACCGAAGCCGAGCGCAAAGCGCTGGTCGCGGACCTCCGCCGCTCCCGCGCCAAGGACCTCGCCTTTGCCCCGACCGGCTCGGCGCTCAAGGCCGGCAAGCTGCTCGACATCGACGACGTCGATCCAGCCACGCTGGCAGCGCCCGATGGCGCAGCTGCGATCAACCGCATGGCCAATAACACGCCGGACAATGCGGCAGCCGCCCCGATGTCAACGCCCGGCAATGCGGCACCGGTGACGAACCAGCCCATGACGGCGCAAACGGCTCCGGCGGCAACGGCCACCCCGGGCGCTGAGCCCACTGGCACCCAGACGGCGAGCAACATCCCTGTGCCGCAGCCGAACCCGCTGGCACCGCCACCGGTGACGGCTGCTGCCCCCGAGGCGCCGGCGAAGAAGAAACCTTTCTGGATGCTCTGGCAGTCGGAATGACCGACGCCGATCTTTACGATCTCAAGGGGCTGAAATGCCCCCTGCCGGTTCTCAAGACCCGGCGCAGGCTGGCGAACATGAAGCCGGGCGAGGAACTGCTGATCGAAACCAGCGATCCGCTCGCCGGCATCGACATCCCGCATCTCTGCAACGAGGACGGCCACGACCTTCTCTCCCAGGAGAAGATCGACACCGGTCACCGTTTCCACATCCGCAAGGGTAAGGTAGAGATTGCCTAGAACTTGAAGCCCGGCACCGACAGCGGATTGTCGGTCATGGCGGCGCGGTCGGGACGGTCGATTGCGACCTTGCCCGTAAAGGCGCCGAACAGATCCCGCACATAATCTTCCGACAGATCCTTGGTGATCAACACCAGTCGCGTCTTGCGGTCGGAGCCCTCGGGCCAGGCCGGCAAGCGGACCGGCGGATGGAAGATCGACTGCACCCCATGCAGCACGAGCGGCCGGTCCGGCCGATCGGTGAGCGCCACGATCGCCTTCATTCTCAAGAGCTTCTCGCCGTGGGTCGAGCGCAACAGGTCGATGAACATGTTGATCGCCATCGGATCGATCGGCTGGTCATGCACGATGGAGTAAGAACGGATCTGATCGCCATGACGGTTCACGTCATGGGCGTGATGGTGATGCCCGTGCCCATGATCATGGGCGTGGGCGTCGTGGTTGTGGTGCCCATGATCATGGTGGTGGTGATCGTGATGATCGTCGGCCGCCGCCATCTCGTCGCGCAGCCAGCGATCGACGTCCGGTATCTTGCTGCCGGGGTCGTAGAGACCGTTAATCAGGATCGAGGCATGCGCCGCATCCTCCTCGTCGCCATCGGTGATCGGCGCGCGCGGATTGAGCGCCCTCAGCCGAGCCGTGACGCGGTCGATCGTCTCGGCATCGGCGAGCGTTTTCTTGGTCAGGATCAACCGGTCGGCAACGGCCACCTGACGATAGGCCTCGGGAAAGTTGTCGATCGTCGCCAGACCGTTGACCGCGTCGACCACCGTGACGACGCCATCGAGATCAAAATGCTGGGCAATTGCCGGATGACCCATGACGGACTGCATGACGGGGGCCGGATCGGCAAGGCCGGTGGTTTCGATGACAATCCGCGACAAGGGTTTCAGCCGCCCCGTCTGCATGCCGTCGATCAGTTCAGCAAGCGTATCCACGAGTTCGCCGCGCACCGTGCAGCACAGGCAGCCGTCGGCCAGTTCCACCACGGCGTCGTTGGAGGCCTCGACCAGCAGATGGTCGATCCCGACCTCGCCGAATTCGTTGATGATGACGGCGGCATCCTTCATCGCCGGATCCTTCAGGAGCCGGTTCAAGAGGGTCGACTTACCCGCTCCGAGAAAGCCGGTGAGGATGGAGACGGGGATGCGCTCAAGCGTCATGACATCACTTTACATATTCGGTCGCGGCTTGGGGATTGGCACATTGGCGATCTCCCCGACTGGCACTTTCTTCGAATCAACCGGCGTGCTGCCGGGGATCAATCCGGCAAAGCTCATGACCGGCGGGTGGTCCATTTCTCGGATATAGGGGGACAGAAGCTTCATCCGCCCCGCCTCATCGCGGCCTTCGCTGCGCACGGCGGCCGCCTTCGGGTTGCAGATGTCGGCGCTGATATCGGCGACCTGGTCCTGGCCCTCGCCATAGGGGGCGAGTGCAGCCAGCCGGTTGCCGGCGGTATTCGTCGTCAGGGCCTTCTGCAGGAGATCGGCAGAGATATCGGCACGCGCGCCAAGACTGTCGGCACCCAGCACGACGGAGATGACCGTGCGGCCGTTCCGCGTTGCAGACGAAACCTGGTTGAAGCCGGAGGCGCAGATGAAGCCAGTTTTCATTCCGTCAGCCCCGGGGAAGCGGCCGATCAGCATATTGTAGTTCGGGTAGTCCTTCTTGCCGGTCGTCACCCCCTCGAGCGAAAAATACCCGGCATGCTCCGGGAATTCGCGGCGGATGGCGGCGGCAAGCAGCGCGAGATCCCGGGCGGTCGTGTACTGCCCCTTGCCCGGCAATCCGTTTGGATTGATGAAACGGCTGGAGCTCATGCCGAGCCGCTGCGCCTCGGCATTCATCCGCGCGACGAATGCCCCTTCCGTACCGCCGACGGTCTCGGAGATCGCCACAGCAATGTCATTGGCCGACTTCACCAGCAAAAGCTTCAGGGCACTGTCGAGCGTCAGCTTCGAGCCCGGCTTGAAATACATCTTGCTGGCCGGCTGGTCGGCGGCATGTCTGCTCATCACGACGACGGTATCGAGCGATACCTTTCCGCTGCGGATCGCCTGGAAGGTCACATAGGCCGTCATCAGCTTGGTGAGCGAAGCCGGATACCATTTGCGGAAGGCTTCCTGATGCGCAATCACCCGACCGCTCGCCACATCCACCACCACGATCGGATTGGCGGCAGCGACACTCGGGACGGCAATGGCGACAAGGGCTGCGGCGACGGCCAATTTACCGAGGGCTGCTCTGGCGGAAAACCTGCCCGGGCACTTCGTTGACACGGTTGAAACCTCATATTCGATGGTGAGGGGTGCTGGCACTGCGATGCCATGGAAGTGCAAGCAATGGCAAAGCCCATTGAATACGTCAATTGAAAGGCGCACATTCGGGCCCGACAATCATGTGATCGAAAGCGTCCAGGACAACACAATGCCGATACTGAACCGTGCCTCCGAACTCCAGTCGGAGGCCACAGAGTGGCGTCGCCATCTGCATGCCAATCCCGAAATTCTCTATGACGTCGAAGAAACCGCTGCTTTCGTTGCGGCGAGGCTCCGCGAATTTGGCGTCGACGAAATCGTCACCGGCATTGGTCGCACTGGCGTGGTGGGGATCATCGAGGGCACGGCCAAGGGCCCGACCATCGGGCTGCGAGCCGACATGGACGCCCTGCCGCTCGAAGAGATTACAGGGAAGCCCTGGGCCTCGACAACACCAGGTCGCATGCATGCCTGCGGCCATGACGGACATATGGCCATGCTTCTGGGTGCAGCCAAACACCTGGCGGAAACCCGGAACTTCGCGGGCCGCGTCGCGGTCGTCTTTCAGCCGGCCGAAGAAGGAGGGCGCGGAGCGCTTGCCATGGTCGAAGACGGCATGATGGAGCGCTTCGACATCGCCGAAGTCTATGGCATGCACAACATGCCGGGCAAGAAGGCCGGCAGCTTCGCCATTCGCAAGGGCGGCATCATGGCAGCCCCCGACAAGTTTTCCCTGAAGATCACCGGCCGCGGCGGCCACGCGGCTGAGCCACACAACACGACCGATACGATCGTCATCGGCGCGCAGATCGTTGCCGCGCTGCAGACGATTGCGGCGCGTAACGCCAATCCGCTGCGCTCCGTCGTCGTGTCCGTCACCCAGTTTCATGCCGGCACCACGCACAACATCATCCCCGAAGAGGCCTTCATCTCCGGCACCGTGCGGTCACTCGACGAAAAGGTTCGCGATCTTGCGGAACGGCGGATCGGCGAATTGGCCGCTGGGATCGCCGCGGCACATGGCGCTGAGGTCGACTACGACTACGAGCGCAACTGCCCGGTGACCGTTAACCATCCGAAGGAAACCGAATATGCTGCCAGGGCTGCGATCGATGTGGTCGGTGCCGACGAAGTCGACACCGAGGTAGACCCCAGCATGGCCGGCGAAGACTTCGCCTTCATGCTGCAATCGCGCCCTGGCGCCTATATCATGATCGGCAATGGCGACACGGCGGGGCTGCACAACCCGTCTTACGATTTCAACGACGATATCCTGGCCGCCGGTATCTCCTATTGGGTGCGCCTCGCCGAACAGCGCCTGCCCCGATGACGCCGATCAAAAACCAGACGGCTGCAGCCTTGCGCGGAAAACCGCTTGGCTTGCCCGTCGGCCTTTTGTATGGAGGAGGGAGTGGTCCCGTAGCTCAGCAGGATAGAGCATCAGATTCCTAATCTGAGGGTCACGCGTTCGAATCGCGTCGGGATCACCATTGCGTCAGCAAAAAGTTCCCTGTGCGAATCTGGGGTTGCATTCGTTGCCCTTTACGTCGAGCATGTGTTTACCATGCTGGCGAACGCGTGCCGATTGAGCCAGCAGATATTTGGAGGGAATGCGATGACTCCAAGATCTTCCGGCTTGAAGGCTGATGCGGCCAATATCGTCGAGCGTGCTGTCAGCCGCATCAATGACGGCGCATCCGTGGTGTTAGAAGGACCTGGGCAGGAAAACGCCACGGCCCTGTTGTTCTATCTCGTGGAGAACGGGGTGCGGGACGAGGACGAACTTGTTGAGCTCGCCATGCTTGCCAAGGGCAAGCGTTATAACCCGACCGACGGCACATTTACCTGATCGAGGCCTTGTCACGAGCGTCCTCCGAGATGCCGTGTATCGGCATTTTCGTCCTGCTGGTAGAGTTCTCTAGCCGCAGCATCACTGCGTCTTTGTTCATCTGGTCGAAGACGCCTTTGCCGCATCAGCGCATAGATGATGGCACCTGCGAGAATGACAGGACCCAGCGTTACCGCCATCAGCCAGAACAGATCGGTCATCGGAACACCTCGCTCAGTGTGAGAGGGCTTGTACCGTTGCCAACCGGCGGTAGCCTGAAAGGTTCCCGGCTCTTAATCTTCCTTCGGAAACTTTTCGTCCAGGGCCTTCTGCAGATCCTGCGCAAGGTCGACGAGGTTTTGCGGGACTTTCTCCCGCTCCAGCTCGATCATCAGCAGATCGAGCTTGTCCCGCACGATACCGCCCGTCCGGTCGCGCCTGCCAGGGATAGAGCTTCCCGCTGATTGTGACATCTGTTTCTCCGATAAGCATGCATCTGATGGGCGCGCAGTATAGAACTGCGGCGTCCTCGGGTTCTACGTCAATCGGTGCTGTCCGGATCTTTAGACCCGACCTTTTTTATGCGCTCCGCGGCGTCGCTGCTCAGTTCCAGTTCGGGGAAGGCGTCCAGCAATGCATCCGCACGCGCATAGACGAGATCATCGGCCTCAAGCACGATGCTCAAGCTATCCGCAACATCCACTTCGCCGTCGTGCAGAACTTCGACGCGATCACCCGAGGCCCGCACAAGCGTCGCCCGTTTTTTGAAACCTTGTTTGATCAACCAGTCGCGAGGCGCCTGGAGGTTTACCTTGGCGACCAGCTGCTCGTCTCTTTCTTCTACGGTCACATGATAGGAAACCGGCGAAAGACGCTCGCCTATCAGCAGCTGCCCCTGTCCGTCTGCGTTCTCGAGATGCGCCATGCAAGGTCCTTTCATTCCGCGAATGAACAAGCAAACACCGCCTGACGAGAGATGTTCCCTTTGAAAAAGCACCTCATTGAGGGAACTGTCGCCACGACCACACGTTGATGTGACGAAAATTCAGGAGCGTTTTCAGCACGAGGCAACCATGAGCAGCGCAAACCAGACTACGGATCATGAGGAGATCCGCCGCTGGATCGAGGAGCGAGAGGGTACGCCGTCACGCGTCAAGGATAGCGGCGAAGGCGGAATTCTTCGCGTCGATTTCGGCGAACAGGAGGAAAACCTGGAGCCGATGGAATGGGATGACTTCTTTTCGGTGTTTGAGAAGAGCGACTTGGCCTTTCTGCACCAGGATCGAACGGCAGACGGCAAACTGAGCCGTTTTTCCAAGTTCGTGAGCCGAAGCTGATCGCCATGCCTGCCGGTCGTGTCCACCCCCCTGCTGTTTGGGCCGATGGCCATTTCAGAAGGTTCGGCGGGCACCGCGGCGTCCAGTACCATTGGAGGAGTGTGACTTGAACACCCGCACACGCAGAGCCGAGCTTGCCGCACAGTCCGAAGTCGTGGAACTCATTCCGGCGCTGCGGGCCTTTGCGCGCACCTTTTGCCCAAAGCCCGAAGAGGCCGACGATCTCGTCCAGGAAACGCTGACCAAAGCGCTCGCCAATCTCGACAAATTCGAGCCGGGCACGCGGTTGAAATCCTGGCTCTTCACCATCATGCGCAATACCTTCTGCACCCGTTTCAAGAAGAGCAGTCGTGAAACCATCGGCCTTCCCGAAGGGGTCAGCGCCAGACTGACCACGGAAGCAACCCAGGAATGGACTGTCCAGGCCGATGAAGTGCGCCGTGCGCTCGATCGTCTTCCCGAGCATCACCGCGAAATGCTGGTTTTGATCGTCATGCTGGGTGAGCGTTACGAAGATGCGGCCGAGATTTGCGGCTGCGCTGTGGGAACGGTCAAAAGTCGTCTCAGCCGCGCGCGCCAGCAGCTTCGCCGCGAACTCGGCGAAATGGGCACCGACAGTCCGGTCGGCTGATGCGTAACCCTGACGACGAGCAGCCGTTAAACCCGCTTCCCGAAGATCGGGCCGAACTTGAAGAGATCGGCCTCGTCTACACCACAGACAATATGCCGGGCATATCGCGCCGACGCAGAGGCGCGGGATTTTCCTACCATCTTCCGGATGGAACAAGGCTTACGGACGATACGATTCTCCAAAGGATTCGGCGCCTGGCCCTGCCCCCCGCTTATGACCGGGTCTGGATTTCGCTGGAGCCGAGGGGCCACCTCCAGGCGACCGGGCTCGATGCCCGGGGTCGCAAGCAATATCGCTACCACGCAGACTGGGCCTCCTGGCGCAGCACCCGCAAATTCGGCGATCTCGTCACCTTCGGCCACGCCTTGCCGATCATCCG
The DNA here is from genome assembly GCF_001429245.1 of Rhizobium sp. Root274. Classification (GTDB taxonomy): domain Bacteria; phylum Pseudomonadota; class Alphaproteobacteria; order Rhizobiales; family Rhizobiaceae; genus Allorhizobium. The sequence continues at coordinate 398,983 of NZ_LMJE01000008.1, read as the reverse complement.
CCGGCGGGTCTTGCGCGACCTCGAAGACCGGACACAGGAAACGCCCTTTCTCTTGTCCGCGCTCGTCAGCCTTCTCGACGTCACCTATATGCGCGTCGGCAATCGCACCTATGTCGAGGAAAACAAGACCTATGGCGCAACGACGCTGCAGAAGCGGCACCTCACCTTCGAACAGGACGGCATCCGCCTGAGCTTCACCGCCAAGGGCGGCAAGCGTGTGCGCCGCAAGCTGCGCCATCCCCGCCTGCAGAAAATCCTTGAAGAAATCGCCGACCTGCCTGGCCGTGACCTGTTTTCCTGGCGAGACCGGGACGGTAGCCTGCACCGGATCGATTCCGGCCGGCTGAACGCCTATCTCGCCCAGATCACGGGTCATTCCTTGTCCGCCAAGACCTTTCGCACCTGGGGTGGCAGCGTCGCCGCTTTTGGCGAGGCCTGGAAAATGATGCAGGCGGATGAGCGTCCGACGATCCGCCGGATGTGCGAAGTGGCTTCCGACCGGCTGCACAACACGCCGACCATCTGCCGGTCGAGTTACGTGCATCCTGCTATCCTGGCGCTAAGCGACAAGGAAACCGATCTCTCAGCCGTGAAGGCTGTCGTCAGCGCTTCCACGGGTCACGCGCTGCTGCGGGCGGACGAAAACCGCCTGATGGCCTTCCTCGAAGGCGGTCCCTTCACCCCTCCCGACGCCTGACGCAGAAAGGCCCGGACAAGCCGGGCCTTTTGCATGGGAAAGAAGAGCCTGAGATCAGGCAGCCTTCTTCTGAGCAGCCGAGTTGACAGCCTTTTCGGCAAGCTTGGTCAGCGCTTCGTCGGTCTTCGATTCTTCCGACAGCGTCTCATCGAGAAGCTTCACCGCATCATTATAACCGAGCTGCAGCGCCCAGGCCTTCAGGGTGCCGTAGCGGCTGATTTCATAGTGTTCAACGGCCTGTGCGGCTGCGAGCAGACCCGCATCCAGAGCCGGCGAGCCCTTGAATTCTTCCATGATCTCTTCGCTTTCCTCGACGATGCCGTCGATGGCGGGGCAGGTCTTGGCGCGGGGACGCTTACCGATGATCTCGAACACCTGCTGCAGGCGCTCGACCTGGCCTTCGGTTTCGTCCTTGTGCTGCTGGAAGGCAGCCTTCAGCTTTTCGTCCTGGGCGGCACGCGCCATCTTCGGCAGCGCCTTCAGGATCTTGCGTTCGGCGTAATAGATGTCCTTCAGGGTCTCGTGGAACAGGTCTTCGAGTGTCTTGGTCGTAGCCATGGGTTTTCTCCTCTTGTGGGAATTGCACACGAACAACCGGACTCCGGACGCTTTGTTCCTGGGGATATTTGTCATGCAGATCGGAACGATCGCGGCCCTTCTCGGTTGGCCTGATGTGACGCTTCGACGTCCCTCACCGAAAAAAGGAGGAAAGAATGGCCAACGAATTCGAAAACCGGAACGGTCGTGACCGTCGAGGCCCGAGCGGCGACTACGCGCCGGGCGAAAGCGGTTTCGTGCGCGGCTATGGCGAAGATCGACCGGATACCGACCGTTACGGCCCGGACCGCCAGCGCGACTTCGGCTATGACGGCGGCTATGGCGGCTCCGGCTCGCGTTATCCGCGGATGGGCCAGGCCGAACGGCCGCGGGAAACCTACGGCTATAATGGCGACCCGGCAGATCCGGGTTATGGCGACAATGGCCGCTCCAATCGTTATGCCGACGCGTTCCGCCCGGGCTATGGCGGTCCGGGAGGTCGGGGCAACGACGACAGGTATCGGGGCTACAACCGCGGGCGCGACGATGACCGCGGCTTCTTCGACAAGGCACGGGATGAAGTCTCTTCCTGGTTTGGCGACAATGAAGCCGGTCGGCGACGCGAGGCTGACGATCACCGGGGCAAGGGTCCACGCGGCTACCGCCGGTCGGATGCCCGCATCCTCGAAGAGGTCAACGACCGCCTGAGCGACGATCCTTCAGTCGACGCCTCCGACATCGAGGTCAGTGTCGACGGTGGTGAGGTCACGCTAACGGGTCAGGTGACCGACCGCTGGGAAAAACGTCGGGCGGAAGACTGCGCCGATCATGTCTCCGGCGTGTCCCATGTTCAGAACAACCTGCGCGTCCGTGTTTCGGGAGACGGCAGCGTGATGACACAGGCCTGACGATTAGTCAGGCCCGCAAAGCCCTAAGTGCATTGAGGATGACGGCAACGTCGATCACCTCCTGCAGCAGGGCACCCTGCACCGGCGACAAAAGCCCGACGGCGGCGCAGACCATCGCGGCGCCGGAGAGCGCCACGCCCGCACCGGCGCTTTGTCGGGCAATACGCCGTGAGCGACGGGCGATCGTGCAGGCGAGTGGCAGGCGGCCGAGATCGTCGGCCAGAAGCACGGCATCGGCCGCTTCCGAGGATGCGGCCGAGCCACGGACGGAGATGGCAACGCCCACATCGGCGGTCGCCAAGGCCGGCGCATCGTTGACGCCGTCCCCCACCATCATCACGATACCCGTGCGCTTTTCCTTGAGAACCAGATCAACCTTGTCCGGCGCGGTGAGGTCACCCTTCACCGCATCGAGGTGAAGGGTGGCGGCTGCGGCTTCCGCTACATCGCTCCGATCTCCGGATGCCATCACGATCCTGTTTATGCCGAAAGCGCGGAAGGCGGCGATGGCATCCGCCGCGTCCTGCCGCACGGGGTCGGTCAGCAGGATGTGGCCGGCGGCTTTGCCATCCACGCTGACGGCAACCACCGCGGCGCCCGGCGGCAGTTCGGCTCGCGACAGGACCTCTCCCGGCGAGAGATGGCGACTGACAAAGCCGCTTCCGCCAAGCACGACGGAATGGCTGTCGACCAGACCCAGTAACCCCTGCCCCGGATGCTCGACGACATCCTGCGGCAGGGAGAGCGGCAATCCCTGATCGAGTGCGGCGCGCACGAGCGCCTCGGCCGCGACATGACCGGAGGCCTGGTCGAGCGAAGCGGCCAGACGCAGCACCTCGGCCTCGGTGAAACCGGACCCCGCCAGCACGGCGCCAACTTCGGGTCGTGCGGAGGTGACCGTACCCGTCTTGTCGAGCACGACGGTGGAAACGGCAGCAAGAGCCTCAAGCGCGCTTGCTGTCTTCACGAGCACGCCTTGTGCTGCGGCGCGCGACATGCCGGAGATCACGGCAACCGGCACGGCAAGGATCAGCGGACAGGGCGTGGCAACCACCAGCACGGCGAGGGCGCGTGCAGGATCGCCGCTCCAGGCGAAAGCCCCGCCGGCAAGACAGAGGGTCAGGCCAAGAAAATACAGAGCATAACGGTCGGCGAGGCGAGCCATGGGAGACCGACTGGCCTGCGCCTGCTCGACCAGCCGCACAATGCCGGCATAGGTGCTGGCCGCTGAACCGCGCAGGACGAGGAGGTCGAAGGCATCGCCGACGACCGTCGCTCCGCTCGGCACCTCGCACCCCTGCTTGAGGGTGACCGGCGTGGGTTCACCGGTGAGCGCAGACATATCGAGGCTGGCTCCGGCGGCCAGCAACCGTCCGTCGACCGGCACCACCTCGCCCCGCCGCAGGAGGATGATATCGCTCGGAGCGAGGCTTTCGATCGGCTCGGCGACGAGGGTATCGCCACGGTGGACCATGGCCGTACGTGCCACGCGGCCGAGAAGTGCACTCATATCGCGCCGGGCGCGGCCTTCGGCAAAACTTTCAAGCAGTTGCCCGCCGGCATACATGACGGAAACGATGGCGGCGGCAAGGCTTTCCCCGAGCACAAGCGCCGTGCCGATGGCAAGCGCCGCGATGGCATCGACGCCGATCCGGCCACTGAGGAGCGCTCGCACCATATCGAAGAGCAGCACGGCCAGGACCGCAAGCGCTCCAACAGACCAGGCAGTGTGCGCCGTCACCATGGCATCGGAGAGATAGAGAAAGCCGCCGATCGAGAGGCAGGTGAGCGCCAGGCCGGCGAGCAGCAAGGGCCCGTTCTCCCGCAACCATCCCATTGGCTCCCCCTTTCGCATTCGACCTCCTGCGTTTGAGCGCTGCGTCAAAGCCTCTTCTCTTGCTGGTCTTCCCTTTCCCTTGTAGAGCCATCTGAGCATGAAGCAATCGGACGTAAGCAGCATGATCGACAGCGACCGGCCCCGCCGCCTCTCAGTCCTCGGTTCGACCGGTTCGATCGGCGTCAGCACGCTCGATGTCATCGAGCAGCTTGGCGGGCGCGATCACTTCGAGATCATGGCGCTCACCGGCAACGGCAATCTGGACCTTCTGGCCGAACAGGCACGTCGCACGGGCGCGAAGCTGGCAGTCACCGCCGATGAGAGTCAGTATGTGGCCCTCAAGGATTTGCTCTCCGGCTCCGGCACGGCTGTTGCTGCCGGCACGAGCGGGCTGGACGAGGCTGCCGACATGAATGCGGGCTGGGTAATGGCAGCGATCGTCGGCACGGCAGGTCTGGCCCCGACCTTAAAGGCAGCGGCACGCGGAGCCGATATCGCGCTCGCCAACAAGGAATGCCTGGTGTCTGCGGGCCAGCTTTTCGTCGACGCGGTGAAAGCGGGCGGCGGCAGACTGATCCCGGTGGACAGCGAACATTCGGCGATCTTCCAGTGTCTGGAAGCCGACCAGCGCCACGCGCTGGAGCGTGTCGTCCTGACGGCCTCAGGTGGCCCCTTCCGCACTCACAGCCGCGAGCAGATGGCCAATGTCACGGTGCAGACGGCGCGCAGCCATCCGAACTGGTCGATGGGCCTGAAGATCTCCGTCGGCAGCGCTTCGATGTTCAACAAGGCGCTGGAGATGATCGAGGCTAAGCACCTCTTCGATGTACGCCCCGACCAGATCGAGGTCGTCGTGCATCCGCAGTCGATCATTCATTCGATGGTTGGTTATACGGACGGCTCCGTCATCGCCCAGCTCGGCGTGCCGGATATGCGCACGGCCATCGGCTATGCGCTGACCTATCCGAAGCGCCCGGCGCTGAATGTGGACCGGCTGGACTTCGCCAAGCTGGCACGGCTTGATTTCGAGGCGCCCGACGAAACACGCTTTCCGGCGATCCGGCTTGCCCGGACGGCGCTGGAACGTGGCGGATTGCAGGGCGCCATCCTCAACGCAGCGGAAGAGACCGCCTATAACGCCTTCGTCGAGGAGAAGATTGGCTTCCTCGCCATGGCGGATGTCGTGGAGCGGGTGATGGACGATTTGACCGGGATTGCCGAACCGGCATCAATCGCGGACGTGTTTGCCGCCGACCGCGAGGCAAGGCGTCAGGCGGCTGAAGTGATTGCCCGCCTCTAAGCGTCAGGAACAATCGTAGACGGCAGCCCGCAGCATTTCCGGATAGGGCCCGGTACAGCCTTCAAGGGCGTTGTTTGTCAGGCTGACCACCGTCAACCGCTCCGCCGGATCAATGAACCAGGTATTGCCATAGACACCGCCCCACTGGATCGCTCCTTTCGGCAAAGCCGTCATGGCGGCGGCGGGGTTGACGACGAGGCCGCCGACGAAGGTGAAACGATAACCGGGCTCTCCGTCGACATCGCCGATCTGGTTCGACAGCGCGGCCTTGGCTGTCTCTGGTGACAGGATTGGCGCACCGCCGCTGCGCAGCATTTCGAGAAGCCGCATCACATCGTCAGCCGTTCCCACCATGCCGGCCCCGCCGGACTGGAAGGCCTTGGGGTTGAAGATACGGGCGGGTGAAAACACCGTACGCCATGCTTCCTCGTCCCCGCTGACCCACGGGTCCGGCATGCGGACGGGCCTCCCGGGATGATCGGCATAGGGAACCGCCAAGCGCTCTCGATCGGTAGCGTGGAAACGCGAATCGACCATGCCGAGCGGTTCGGCCAGATGGTGGACGACGGCATCCTCCAGTGTGCCGCCATGCACGGCGGCGAGCACCCCGCCAAGGATGTCGGTGGCGAAGGAATAGGCCCAACGCGCTCCCGGCTCGAAGGCGAGCGGGATGGCATTGTGGCGGCTGAAATTTTCTTCGAGACTGAAATCCGTATTGCCAAGGCCGAGCGTCATGCGCTGGCTCTCCGGCAGGAGTTCGAGTGCCGGATCGTAGATGAGACCCGACGTGTGGGTCAGCAGATGGCGAATGGTGATGGCCGCTTCGCGACCATCCGGACTCTTCGGCCGGAACCAGGGGAGGTAATCGCTGACCCGATCATCGAGGCGCAGCAGCCCCTTCTCGACCATGACCAGCGCGGTCACGGCAACGAACGGCTTGGTGACGGAGGCGTAGCGGAAGATCGTATCGAGCTTGACGGGAAGGCCGGCTTCGCGGTCGGTAAAACCGGCCGCCTTTTCCAGGATCGGCTTCCCGTCCTGATAGACCAGCACCACGGCCCCGGTGATGCGTTCTTCCTCGATCACCCGGTCGACCAGGTCACTGACGCGCTTGGCAATGGTCACGTGCTAAACCTCCCAAAGAAAATGCGGGCTCCGTTTCCGGAACCCGCATCGTTATGCGAAGGATTGAAGCGGTGATCAAGCCACGGCGCGGGCGAGCGCGCAGCGCGACCAGAGATGGTGCAGCGAGCCGACCAGATGTTCGAGATCGGCATCGGTATGCAGCGGAGTGGGCGTGATGCGCAGCCGCTCGGTCTTTTTCGGGACCGTTGGATAGTTGATCGGCTGCACATAGATGGAACAGTTGTCGAGCAGCAGGTCAGAGATCCACTTGCACTTGGCGGCGTCGCCGACCAGCACCGGCACGATATGGCTCGGGTTCTGCACATGCGGGATGCCGGCCTTGTCGAGCATTGAACGCAGGCGGCGCACACGCTCCTGATGGGCAAAACGCTCGACCTGGCTGGTCTTCAGGTGGCGGATCGAGGCAACCGCACCGGCAGCAAGCGCCGGCGGCAGGGCCGTCGTGAAGATGAAGCCCGAGGCAAAGGAGCGGACGAAATCGCAAAGCGCTGCCGAGGCGGCGATATAGCCACCCATGACGCCAAACGCCTTGCCGAGTGTCCCCTCGATGACCGTCAGGCGATGCATCAGGCCTTCGCGTTCGGCGATACCGCCACCATGGGCGCCGTACATGCCGACCGCATGCACTTCGTCGAGATAGGTCATCGCGCCATACTTGTCGGCGAGATCGCAGATTTCCTTGATCGGCGCGATATCGCCGTCCATTGAGTAGACCGACTCAAATGCGATCATCTTCGGCGCCTTCGGATCGGCGGCAGCGAGCTTCGCTTCCAGATCCTTGACGTCGTTATGCTTCCAGATGACGCGCTCGGCCTTCGAATGGCGGATGCCTTCGATCATCGATGCGTGGTTCAGCGCATCCGAGAAAATGATGAGGCCCGGGATCTTTGCGCCGAGAGTGCCGAGGGCCGCCCAGTTCGAAACGTAACCCGAGGTGAAGATCAGCGCTGATTCCTTGCCGTGCAGATCGGCGAGTTCGCGCTCGAGAAGAACGTGGTAGTGGTTGGTGCCAGAGATATTCCGGGTGCCTCCCGCACCCGCGCCACAGTCATCGATCGCCTGTTTCATCGCGTCGATGACGAGCGGGTTCTGGCCCATGCCGAGGTAGTCGTTGGAACACCAGACGGTGACGTCCTGGGTGCCCTTGTCGGTATAGCGGGTGGCGCGCGGAAAATTGCCGCGCTGGCGTTCGAGATCAGCGAAGACGCGGTAGCGGCCTTCCTCGTGAAGTCCCGCCAGCTGCTCCGTGAAAAACGCCTCGAAATCCATGCCTGTAACTCCAGTCTTTCAGACCCTTTTGGGGTATCTCCGTCGCCGGGGTCAACCCCGCTTGTGTACATTCATTCTAAACTGCGACAAAAGGCGCGAACTTTAGAATCTTCACATATAAATCCTAACGGATTCTACCACCGCGAACTTGATCTGCGTCAACTCCAGACAAAAAGGACGGCAATGCGCCGTCCTTTCGTTGCAGCATCCCAGAGAACGCCTCGGTCAGGAGGCCTGGACGGCGCGTTTGGCCATGACCCGGATGAGGTTCGCCCGGTATTCGGAGGTGCAATGAAGGTCCGACATGAGGTCGGACGAATCAATCGCAACGCCGGATACCGCGTCCGGTGACCAGTTGGCCGACAATGCTGCCTCAAGTCCGGCATGCCGGAACACACCGTTCGACCCCGCACCGGTGACGGCGACGCGCACGCCCCCTGCTCCCTTGGAGACGAAGACACCGGTCATCGCATAACGCGAGGCCGGATTGGCAAACTTGGCGTAACCGGCCTTCTCCGGCGCGTCGAAGCGAACAGCCGTGATGATCTCGTCCTCGGCCAGCGCCGTTTCGAAGAGGCCGACGAAGAAATCGTCGGCTGCGATCTCTCGGGCGTTGGTGATGACCGTTGCCCCCAGCCCGAGCACGGCGGAGGGATAGTCCGCCGCCGGATCGTCATTGGCGACCGAACCACCGATCGTGCCCATGTGACGGACATGCGGATCGCCAATCATCGAGGCGAGATGGCAAACGGCCGGACAGACCGCACGGATCGCCGCAGACGACGCGACCTCCGCATGAGTGACGGCAGCGCCGATGGTCACGCGCCGACCCTCGACCTTGATGCCTTTGAGGGTTTCGATGTGGCGCAGGTCAACGAGATCGGAAGGCTGGGCGAGGCGCTGCTTGAGCGCCGCGATCAGGGTTTGGCCGCCGGCGATGAACTTGCCGTCCTCGGCACCGGACAGGAGCTTTCCGGCATCCTCGACCGTGGATGCGCGATGGTAGCTGGTGGAATAGAGCTGCATGGTCCTTTTCCTCCCTTATTCGGCGGCCTGGCGGGTCGCATTGGCCTGGAGCGCGCTCCAGACGGCAAGCGGCGTCGCCGGCATGTTGAGATCGTTGTTGCCGATTGCATCGGTGATCGCATTCATCAGCGCCGGCGGAGATCCGATGGCGCCTGCCTCGCCGCAGCCCTTGATGCCGAGCGGATTGCCCGGGCAAGGCGTGTTCTGGTGCGAGACATTGAAGGACGGCAGGTCGTCGGCGCGCGGCATGGCATAATCCATGTAGCTTGCGGTCAGAAGCTGGCCCGTCTGCGGATCGTAATGCACGCCTTCGAGCAGCGCCTGGCCGATCCCTTGCGCAATACCGCCATGCACCTGGCCCTCGACGATCATCGGATTGATGATATTGCCGAAGTCGTCGGCTGCGACGAACTGCACGATCTCGGTCTTGCCGGTTTCCGGATCGACCTCGACTTCGGCGATGTAGCAGCCGGCCGGGAAGGTGAAGTTGGAGGGATCGTAGAAGGCCCCCTCTTTCAGGCCCGGCTCCATGCCGGACGGCAGGTTATGTGCGGTATAGGCGGCAAGCGCCACCTGGAACCACGGCAGCGTCTTGTCGGTCCCGGCGACCTTGAGTTCGCCATTCTCGATGACGATGTCGCTTTCGTCGGCTTCCATCAGATGCGCCGCGATCTTCTTGGCTTTCGCCTCGACCTTATCGAGCGCCTTGACGATCGCCGACATGCCGACGGCACCGGAGCGGGAGCCATAGGTGCCCATGCCCATCTGCACCTTGTCGGTATCGCCATGGACGATGGAGACATTGTCGATCGGCAGGCCGAATCGTTCGGAAACGAGCTGGGCGAAGGTGGTTTCGTGGCCCTGGCCATGGCTGTGCGAACCGGTGAGCACTTCAACCGTGCCGACCGCATTCACGCGGACTTCGGCCGATTCCCACAGACCAACACCGGCCCCGAGCGAACCGACCGCTGCAGACGGCGCAATGCCGCAAGCCTCGATATAGCAACTCATGCCGATGCCCCGCAGCTTGCCGCGCCGCGCGGCTTCCGCCTTGCGGGCCGGGAAACCATTCCAGTCGGCAGCGGACATCGCAGCTTCGAGCGAGGCGTCGTAATTGCCGGCGTCGTAGCACATGATGACGGGCGTCTGGTACGGGAAGGTCCGCACGAAGTTCTTCTGGCGCAGTTCAGCCGGCGAAATGCCGAGTTCACGCGCTGCCGTCTCGACGGTGCGTTCCAGCAGGTAGGTCGCCTCCGGACGACCGGCACCACGATAGGCATCGACCGGCACGGTGTTGGTATAGACAGTCCGAACATTGGCGTGGATCGCCGGGATCGCATACTGGCCAGACAGCAGCGTGGCATAGAGATAGGTCGGAACTGAAGAGGAAAAGAGCGACATGTAGGCGCCGAGATTGGCGATGGTGTCGACCTTCAACCCGATGATCCTGTGATCCTTGTCGAAGGCCATCTTGACCTTGGAAACATGGTCACGACCATGGGCATCGGTGAGGAAGGCCTCGGTACGATCGGACGTCCACTTGACCGGCACGCCGGTCTTCTTGGATGCCCAGAGACAGACGACTTCTTCCGGATAAATGTAGATCTTCGAGCCGAAACCGCCGCCGACATCGGGCGCGATGACGCGCAGCTTATGCTCGGGCGCGACATTGTAGAAGGCGCTCATGACGAGACGCGCGACATGCGGATTCTGCGAGGTGGTGTAGCAGGTGAAATGATCTTCCGCCGTGTCGTAGATGCCGAGCGTCGCGCGCGGCTCCATCGGGTTCGGCGACAGACGGTTGTTGAAGATGTCAATCTCGGTGACATGGGCGGCACTGGCAATCGCCGCATCGGCGGCGGCACTATCGCCGATCTCCCAGTCGAAGATCAGGTTGCCGGGCGCTTCGGGGTGAAGCTGCGGCGCGCCTGGCTTCAGCGCATCGACGGCACCGGTCACCACCGGCAGTTCCTCGTATTCGACGACAACGGCTTCCGAGGCGTCCCGTGCCTCGCCGATGCTGTCAGCCACGACGATCGCGACGGCATCGCCGACATAGCGCACGGTCTCATGCGCCAGCGGACGCCAAGCGCCCATCTTCATCGGCGTGCCGTCCTTGGAATGGATCATCCAGCCGCAGATCAGATTGCCGATTCCATCGGCCAAAAGCTGCTTGCCGTCGAGCACATCGATGACGCCGGGCATGGCCTTGGCGGCGGTGACATCGATCGACTTGATCTTGGCATGCGCATAGGGCGAACGGACGAAATAGGCATATTTCATGCCCGGCACGACCATATCGTCGGTATACCGGCCCTTGCCGGTCAGGAAACGCTTGTCTTCCTTGCGCGCCACCCGCGCGCCGATTCCTTCAACACCCATTGTCTTCTCCTCCAGAAGTGAGCGAATAGCGAATGACGAATAGAGGACGGAGTGCGCTAAATTGACGTCGCCATGCGACGGACCATTCGCTACTCGCTATTCCCTACTCGCTTGAAGTCACTCGGCGGCCTGACGGCCGGCGGTCATCGCTTCATTGGCCGAAAGCACGGCCTTGACGATGTTGTGGTAGCCCGTGCAGCGACAGATATTGCCTTCGAGCTCGTGGCGGACGGTGGCCTCGTCGAGCGCACCGTTGTGACGACAGATCATGTCGAGCGCCGTCATCACCATGCCGGGTGTGCAGAAGCCGCATTGCAGGCCGTGATGCTCCTTGAAGGCCGCCTGCACAGGGTGCAGGTCGCCGCCGGAAGAGAGACCTTCGATCGTGGTGATCGACGACCCCGAGGCCTGGACGGCCAGGATCGAACAGCTCTTGATCGACTTGCCGTCCATATGGACGACGCAGGTGCCGCACTGGGTGGTATCGCAACCCACATGCGTTCCTGTCAGACCAAGCTTCTCGCGAATGAAATGCACGAGCAGGGTGCGATCCTCGCACTCTCCGCTCACTGTCCGGCCATTCACCGTCAGTGTCACTTTAGCCATCTTGTTCCTCCTCGTGTCTCTCCCGGACACAAAGGGTATCGTGTTAGTTTTATGTGACATGTGCAACTGTCCAGAAGGTCGCGGCAGAAAAATTTATGTGCCGCATCGCAGCATGAGACCGCCTGTAAATGCTGGGTTCATCTTCGATCCATCATGCAAGGAAACCACCTGAGAAGGTGTGAGCCACGACCATGGACTTTCCGTTGGTCAAGGTTATGCTGATGTAAGCCTCAAGCCGCATGGGGACAGCTCGAGCGGCGGGGCATGCTGTCGAAAAACAAGACCGGCTCGACCGGACGCGTGAACGTGGAGAGATGAAGATGAAGAAAGCTCTAGTGCTGATGCTGGTCGGCCTTTCGGTCGCAGGCTGCACCCAGACGGAACGCGGTGCCGGGATCGGCGCTGCTTCCGGCGCGATCATTGGTGGCATTGCCACGGGCAACGTCCGCGGCGCAGCTGTGGGTGCCGCCATCGGTGGCATCGCGGGCGCCGTGATTGGCCGCGTCTCGGAACAGCCGGGCCAGTGCTATTATCGCGACCAGTATGGCAACCGCTACATCGACGCCTGCCCGCGCGGCTATTGATCCGCAAAGCAGATTCGTGATCGAAGGCGGGGAGGCAACACTCCCCGCCTTTTTCGTCTGTCGCTAAAAAAGGGGGTATCCCTTTCTGCGCATTTCCGCCTAAGTTGTCTTAAGGCAGGGGAGAGCCTGACAGATCGCGATGTAGCGAAATGCAAAGACCGAGTGGATCGAGATTGCCGAAGTTTAGTCATGCGTTCCGGCTCGGACTGGTTCTGACCGCTGCAAGCCCGCTTCTGCTGAGCGCCACCATGGCCACGCCAGCCGGCGCCTTCGAGCTGTTCGGCATCCATCTCTGGGGCGAGAAAGAACCCGATCGCGACATTATCGATCCGGTCGACTACACCCTCACATTCGACGCAGGCACCAGCGAGCGCAACCTGCGCAAATCGCTGGAGCGCACGTCGCGGCTGCTGGCCGAGGAAGACGATCCGGTATCCGGCGATCTCGGCCTCGTGATCAAAGCGCGCGATGATCGCGACCGTCTGATTGCCACGCTTTACGAACGCGCACTCTATGGCGGCGTCGTGCGCGTGACCATCGATGGCCGCGACATCGATGCACTGCCGCCCAATCCGACATTCGACCGATCGCGACCGGTTCCCGTCACGATTTCCGTCGAGCCCGGCGTGGAATTCGCTTTGGGCAAGATCACGCTCGAAGGGGATGCCACGGACCTCAATCCGGAAGACTTCGATCTGACGCCGGGAGAGCCGGCGGGCTCTCTGGTCATCCTGAAGGCCGCACAGAAGATGGCCGATGCGGTGAAGGCGGAAAGTCGGCCGCTGACGGAAATCACCCGACGGGATGTTGTCGCCGACCACGAGACGAACACGGTGGACGTGACCATCGCCATCAATGGAGGACCGGTTGCGCCGATCGGCGCCGTGACGGTCAAGGGCGCGCGAAAGGTGAATTCGGAGTTCATCGAGCGCTATTCTCGCCTCCGCCCGGGCCAGAAATATGATCCGGAACAGCTGCGCAAGGCCGCCGAACGCCTGCGGGCACTTGGGGTCTTCTCTTCAGTGACATTGAAGGAAGACGAAACACTGGCCGAAGACGGAAGCCTTCCGATCGGCATCACCGTCTCCGAAGGAAAGCATCGCTATTTTGGTTTCGGCGCCAGCTATTCCTCGCTCGATGGAGCAGGTTTCGAAGGCTATTGGGGCCACCGCAACCTCTTCGGCAATGCCGAATCTCTTAGGATCGAAGGCGCCGTTCGGGGTCTCGGCGAAAGCCGCGACGTGACCGACCTCACCTCGCTCGACTACACAGCCGGCATCACTTTCATCAAGCCGGGTGCCTTCTTCCCCTCGGCGACGCTCGAAGCAAGCATCAAGGGCAGCACCCTCGAAACCGACTATTATGATGCGGCAACCGTGACCGGCAAGGTCGCGCTCGCCTATGAACTGACGGACACCGACACGGTGAGCGCCGGCGTTTCGCTTGCCTATGACAGCATCGACGACGCGTTCGGCGACGGCAACGAGTATCTCACCTTCGGCGTTCCCCTCGGCTATACCCGGGATACGCGCGACAACAGGCTCAACCCGACCGAAGGCCATTACGGCACAGTGACGGTAACGCCGAGTTATGATTTCTTTGGCCAGACCGCCTTTGCCTCACTCGAAGGCTCGATCTCAGCCTATCTCGGTCTGGGCTCGGAAGACCGGGTAGTCCTGGCGGGCAAACTATCGGCGGGGTCACTGTTCGGCGGTGGAGATCTTTCCGCGATCCCGGCGACCCGCCGCTTCTTCGCTGGCGGGGGTGGTTCCGTCCGCGGCTATGCCTTTCAGGAGATCACGCCCTACAATGCAGACGGTGACGGCACCGGGGGCCGGTCCTACACCACGGCATCGATCGAGGCACGGATCGGCATCACCGAGACGATCGGGATCGTACCCTTCCTCGATGTCGGCTCCGTCTCCGACAGCACCGTTCTCGAATTCTCCGACTTGCGCATGGGTGCTGGCGTCGGTCTCCGCTACATGACCCCGTTCGGGCCTTTGCGCCTCGATGTCGCCATGCCATTGAAACGTTATGACGGCGGCAGTCGTTATGGCATCTATGCGGGCATCGGCCAGAGCTTCTGACCGACGCGAAGGGACGATAGAATACCGATGACCTGGCTGAAACGCATCCTGATCTGGACGATTAAGCTGCTCGGCGCCGTGACGGCAGCCTTGCTGACGCTCGTCATCCTGGCAGTGCTTTTGGCCGGCTTTTCGCGCACCGGCAGTGGCTATCTCTTCTCGACGATTGCCGAGCTTGCCTCCGCTGACAATCGACAGATCGAGATCACCGGAGCTTCGCCGCTCCTGAGCAGTCCGCTGACCATCGACAAGGTCACCGTCTCCGATTCCCGCGGCACCTATGCGACGATCGACGATCTGTCGCTCGACTGGACCCCTTCGGATCTCATCCGCAAACGATTTACCGCCGAGCTGATTTCCGCCAGGACCGTGGCCGTGACCCGGGCGCCGGAACCGACGGCGGAGGTGGCGCCGGCCAATGACGAGCCCTTCTCGTTGCCGGTCGAAATCGACGTGAAGAAGTTTGACCTGCCGTCGCTCCAGCTCGGACAGGCGCTTGTGCAGCGGGATCTGGCGCTGGACGCCCAGGGCGCAGTGCAGATCATCGGCGACACCATCGCAAGCCGGCTGACGGCGACCCGGCTCGATGATCCCGGCAACAGCGTGGTGGCAGCTCTCCTCTATGCGCCGAACGACAACCAGCTGCGCATCCGGCTGGACTACCAGGAACCGCGTGCGGGCATGCTGGGACGGATGTTGCAGTTACCGGGCGAGCCACCCCTTGCGCTGAATATAGACGGCGAAGGCCCTCTCAACGACTGGGCAGGAAAGATCACCGCCGAACTCTCCGGCGAGCAGACCGTTTCCGTTAACACCCGGCATCGGCTGGCGGAGGACGGCACGAGAACGATTACAGCTGAGGGCGGCGGCAACTTCGCGAGCCTCATGCCACCGGAGCTGCGCCAGATCTTTGCCGGCGAAACCGCAATCGATGCTGATGTCGATCTGGGGCCGTCCGGCACCGTCACGATCAGGACGGGCAAACTTACGACCGCTTCAGCAGCCCTGACCGCGTCCGGGCGCTACGATCCGCAAGGCGGTAACGACCTGACGATCGAGGCCCGTGCAACCGATGAGCCGGTCTTGTTGACGGCACCGGCCCGAGACATCCCGGGGGAACTGCGCTTGCGTCAGGCGACGCTGCGTCTGCAGGGCGAAGCAAGCGCCGCCGCCCTGGCAGCCAAGCTGGATCTCGCGAGCCTCACCCTGCCTCAGGGCCGCTTCGAGAATGTCGATCTCAATGCCACGAGCACGGCCTTCAACCTATCGACCCGCCAGGGACCCCTCATGGTCGATCTGGCTGTCCAGTCGGCTGACGTCACCGATCCCCGTATCGCACCTTATGTTCGCGCACCCCTTCATCTGACGGCCCCTCTGGTTGTCGAGGCCGATGCCATCTCCACGGAGGGACTGATACTCCATACGGAAGGACTGGATGGGGCGGTCAGTGGGCGTTATGGGCTCGCCGACCAGTCATTTACCGGCAACGTGCAGATGACGGCCGAGCCCGGTTTCCTACCACAGGCACTCGCGTCCAGGCTGGATGGTCCGGTGCAGGTGTCGACGCGCCTCGATTATGCAGCGCCGCAGGCGGTCAGCCTGCGCGATATCGACCTGCGAACCAATCTGGGCCAAGTACAGGGCAGTCTCTCGCTCGACCCACAAGGGGCGTTGGCGACCGCCCTGACCGGCCAGCTGAACAATCTTGGGGACTTCGTCGAGCGTCTGGAGGGGGCAGCAAGCTTCGACCTCTCCGCCTCCGGGCCGCTGGACGCCATCCAGGCGACGGTCAGCCTCGCGATCGATGAGGGCGTGGCGGCTGGTTACAAGGTGAGCGACCTTAAGCTGACGGCAGAAGGTCTTGCCAGCCCGACGGCACCTCAGGGCGACATCAGCCTGAGTGGCCAGATCGATGGCAAGCCGGTCAAGGCGAACGGCAATGTCGTCAGCGCCAATGGAGCGACCGAGGTGAAGGGGCTGGCTCTGGAGATCGGCCCCAACACGCTGAGCGGTGCGCTGACCCTGGATGCGGCATTCAGGCCAGCGGGCGAGATCGCCTTCGACTTTCCCGATATCAGCCTTCTGGCGGCGCTCGCGGGCCAGGAGGTAAGCGGAGATCTGAAGGGCAATGTGGCTCTGGCCTCGGAGGCGGGCAAGACCTCCGCGGTCGTCAAGGCTAGCGGCACGAAGATCACCCAGGATGGCGTAGAGATTATCGCGCCTGCCATCGACCTGAATGCGAGTGACGTCGCGGCTCTGGCTGCAGATGGGATTGTGACAGCTGATGCTGTCGTTTCCGGCACCAACCGCATCGAGGGCGTGGAGCTCAAGGTGGACCGGGCGGCGAATAAGACAGAGTTCGACCTTGATGCCCGTTACGACAACGCCCCCGTAAGCGTGAACGGACAGCTGTCCCAGACGCCTGCCGGGATGTCGGTAACGCTGAATGCGCTACAGGCCGCCCCTCGCGGCATTCCCCTCTCGCTCGCCCAACCGAGCACGATTCGCCTCGACAACGGCAAGGTTGTGGTGCCGCCGACAACCATTTCGGCGGGAAGCGGCCGTGTGACCGTGTCGGGCGATGTCGGAGAGCGGCTGAACCTTCGCGTGGACATCGCAGGATTGCCGGCTTCGCTTGCCAATGCTCTGGCCCCTCAGGTTGCGCCGGAAGGCACGATCTCAGGCCAGATCGATGTTGCAGGCACGACGGCGGCACCCGTCGCCGATTATCGGCTCGACTGGCAAGGGGCGGCGATCGCGCAGAGCCGGGCCGCCGGTCTGGCACCGCTCGGTCTGACCCTGAACGGCCGCTTCGAGAATGGGCGCCTGACGCTCGACAGCCGGATCAACGGCGGCGGCATCGGCCTCAACAGTACGGGCTCGGTCTCGATATCCAATGGCGTTGGCCTGGAACTGCGGATCCAGGGGGACGTCCCTCTTTCGGCCGCTAATGGCCGTCTGGCCGATCAGGGGCTGGTTGCCGAGGGCACGGCGCGGGTCGATCTCACCGTTGGTGGCAACTCCTCCGAACCCAGCATCACCGGGACCATATCAACGAGCGGCGCCCGTGTCGTCGATGTGCGGCGCAATCTGGCGATCGAACAGATCGCAACCACGATCAGTCTCACGGGCAGCCGCGCCGAGATTGGCAACCTCACCGGCAATTTCGCGACCGGCGGTCGCATCACGGCCAGTGGCTCCATCGATATCCGCTCCCCCGGTTTGCCCGCGGACCTCTCGATCAATCTCGATAAAGCCGTTTATGTCGACGGGAAAACCGTGACCAGCACCGCGGATGCGCGGCTGACGCTCAAGGGACCGCTCTTGGCCGGCCCGACGCTGGCAGGGACCATCGACCTCGACCGCACCTCGATTACGCTGTCTGAAAGCAAGCCCGCCAGCCTGCGCGAACTCAATATCGAACATCGCCATGCACCGCTCGAAGTGCTGCGCCAGCAGAGTACGCAGGAGCCGGCTGAAGGCAGGTCCGCAAGCGCGCCGATCGTGCTCGATCTCAGGATTTCCTCGCCGACACAGACCTTCGTCCGCGGTCGTGGCATCGACGCCGAACTGGGCGGCACGATCACACTCACGGGGACTGCGGCGGCGCCGAGCATTTCGGGTGGTTTCGAACTGCGTCGCGGGCGCATGCAGATCCTGACGAAGCGCCTGACGATAACCGACGCGAAAATCACCTTCGGCGGCGACCTCGTGCCGCTGATCGACCTCACCGCCACGACGACCTCGGGCGGCGCGACCATCACGATCAAGTTGACGGGCCTTGCCAGTAATCCCTCAGTCAGCTTCACGTCTTCACCTGCCCTGCCGCAGGACGAGATCCTCGCGCAGTTGATCTTCGGCCAGTCGATGGCCCGTTTGTCTGCTCTGCAGATCGCCCAGCTGGCAGATGCGGCAGCGCAACTGGCGGGCGGAACGGGCACGTCGCTCTTTCAGTCTCTGCGCACAACACTCGGGGTTGACGACCTCGACATATCGACCGATGAGACCGGCCAGACCAGCATCAGTGCCGGCAAATACTTGAACGATCGAACCTATCTGGAACTGCAGCAAAGCGGCAGCGGCGGCGCAAAGGCCGTCATTAACCTGGATATAGGCCGAGGCGTGAAACTGAAGGGCGAAGCGGGCGGCGAAGGTGCCGGCGGCGGTATCTTCTACGAAAAGGAATACTAGAGCGTTCCGGCGAAAGTCTCCTTTTCTCCGGAACTGATCTCGGGCTTCAACCGACCTTGCTCGTCTTCAGAAGAATGCTGGATTCGGTAATGTTGATGCCCTCGATCAGCCGAATGCGCCGCAGCGTTTCGTCGAAGCCTGAGAGATCACGCTCCTCAAGTTCAGCGATGAAATCCCAACGCCCATTGGTGCTGTGCAGGCTCTTCACCTGCGGCAAGCCGCGCAGTTGATGGGCGACGCGATCGGCGAATTTGCCGACAATCTCGATCATCACGATCGCGCGCACACCGGCTGACTGGATCTCCTGACCGGTGAGGATGGTGAATGCGGCGATCGTACCATTCGCCACCATCCTATCGATCCGGGCCGAAACCGTTGCGCGCGAAGCGCCCGTCATCGCCGCAAGCGATGCGACCGGCAGGCGCGCATTCTGCCGGAGAGCGCCGAGAATATTTCGATCGAGATCATCCATTTTGCAGATCGTCACATGATGGTTGCGATTTGCACAAACTATAGCGCTTTGTGGCGATGTTCCATCTTTTTGATAACAGCCGAATGCCCGATGATCCCTAAAAGCGAAAACGAGGACGACCATGAGCAATGAGAAGAAGACCGTCAGCCTGATCGGCGTTCCCCTTGAGGACGGCTCGGGCCGTGGCGGCTGCGCCATGGGTCCGGCGGCGCTGCGCATCGCCGGTATCGCCCAGGCATTGCTTGATCTCGGCTACCACGTCGAGGATCGCGGCGACCTGCGTCCTGCACCGGCAAGCGACCTGCCGCAGATGGAGCGTGCCCGCAAGCTCGACGTGGTCGGTGCCTTTACCCGCGCGATCGAGGCAGAAACCTACAAGGCCGCGTCGGAAGGTGCAGTCCCACTGCTTCTTGGAGGCGATCACAGCCTGTCCATGGGCAGCGTCTCCGGCATGGCGCGCCATGCGCAGGAGGTCGGCCGTCCGCTGTTCGTGCTCTGGCTCGACGCCCATTCGGATTTCAACGCGCCTGAGACGTCTCCATCAGGAAATATCCACGGCATGCCGGTCGCTTTCTTCTGCGGCAAGGCGGAATTCGCCCCGATCCTTGCTGCGGATCGGCCGCTGGTCGACCCTCGCAATGTCTACCAGGTCGGCATACGCTCGGTGGATGACGAGGAGCGCAAGCTGATCTCGGAAAATTCCGTCAATGTGTTCGACATGCGCGCAATCGACGAGGACGGCATGGGCAGCATCATCAAACGCATCCTCTCGGATGTCCGCGCAGCAGGGGCCCTTCTGCATGTGAGCCTCGATGTCGACTTTCTGGATCCGGAGGTGGCGCCAGGCGTCGGCACGACCGTGCCCGGCGGTGCCACCTTCCGTGAAGCACATCTGATCATGGAGTTGTTGCATGACAGCGGCCTCGTCTCGTCGCTCGATCTGGTGGAACTCAACCCGTTCCTCGACGATCGCGGCCGCAGTGCACGCGTGATGGTCGACCTCGCCGCCAGCTTGTTCGGCAAGCGCATTCTGGATCGCCCTACAAGGGCTGCATAATACGATGTCGGCGTCCAGTCGGATCACATGGGCAATTGCCCTTTAACCTAAACTTTCTCCCACATCTGGGGGAGTCCCGAAATTTTCTCTCGTGAAAACATAAGGATACGCCCCTTGAGAATGTTGAGGAAACGACGAATGTGCAGTGTTAATTTGACTTTTTCTTAATTTGGGACTGCTACATTTCGCCTATGGAGCGGCTGATTGTCAGCCTTGCGGAACAGGTGGAACTACCACGATGAACCTCTTGACACTCCCCGGAATGGAATCCAAGGCTGTCCTGGAGGCCTTGGGACGCTCGCAGGCCATCATCGAGTTTAACCTCGATGGCACAATCATCACTGCCAACGAAAACTTCTGCCAGGCACTCGGATACGAACTGGCGGAAATCAAAGGAAAGCATCATCGAATCTTCTGTGACGCCGCCTACACGGCGACTCAGGACTATCGCGACTTCTGGGCCATGCTCAACCGCGGCCAGTTCGAGAGCCGCGAATACAAGCGCCTGAAGAAGGACGGCAGCGATGTCTGGATCCAGGCGTCGTATAACCCGGTCTTCCGCAACGGCAAGCTCTGGAAGATCGTGAAGTTCGCCAGCGACATCACCGCTACCAAGCAGAAGTCGGCGGAAGATGCGGGAAAGCTGGACGCGATCTCGCGCGTGCAGGCCACGATCGAATTCACGCTCAAGGGCGACATCCTGACCGCCAACGAGAATTTCCTCGCCACCCTCGGCTACACACTGGACGAAATAGTCGGCAAGCATCATCAGATGTTCTGCGAACCGGATTACGTCCGCTCCGAGGCATACCGCGAATTCTGGAAAACGCTGGCGTCGGGTCAGTTTGTCTCGCAGGAATTTAAGCGGATCGGCAAGGGTGGCAAGATCGTCTGGATCCAGGCTTCATATAATCCGATCTTCGATGCGAATGGAAAGGTCTTCAAGGTCGTCAAATATGCAACAGATATCACAGGCCGCGTTCGTGCCGTGGACAAGATTGCTCACGGTTTGACGGCGCTTGCCAACGGTGATCTCACTGCCCAGATCCCCGAACCTTTCATTCCTTCGCTTGAGCAGATCCGCGTGGACTTCAACACCGCCATCGGCCGCCTTGGCGCGGCGATGCAGGAGGTGAATGGCAATACGGCTGGCATTGCATCCGGCTCGGAGCAGATCCGCGTCGCGTCCGACAATCTAGCCAAGCGCACAGAACAACAGGCAGCCGCCGTTGAAGAAACGGCTGCGGCCTTGGAACAGATTACCCAGACCGTTACCGATAGCTCGAAACGGGCAACGGAAGCGGGTGAACTGGTGGCCCGGACGAAAGACGGGGCCGAGCGGTCGGGCGAAGTTGTGAAGACCGCGATCCGCGCGATGGATGAAATCGAAAGCTCCTCGCGGGAAATCTCCAGCATCATCGGCGTCATTGACGAGATCGCCTTCCAGACCAATCTCCTGGCGCTGAACGCAGGCGTCGAGGCGGCACGAGCCGGGGAAGCCGGGAAGGGCTTTGCCGTCGTGGCACAGGAAGTGCGCGAACTGGCACAGCGCTCCGCCAGCGCCGCCAAGGAGATCAAGACCCTGATCGGCAAGTCCGGTGATCAGGTAAAGACCGGCGTCCAACTGGTTGGCGAGACCGGCAAGGCGCTGGAACAGATCGTCATAGAGGTCAAGGAGATCAACCGGAACGTTATCGCCATCGTCGAAGGGTCTCGAGAGCAGGCGACGGGCCTGAAGGAAATCAACAAGGCCGTCAACGCGATGGACCAGAACACCCAGCAGAATGCCGCAATGGTGGAGGAATCGACTGCGGCAAGCCATGGATTGGCCCAGCAGGCGGCTGCACTGCGCGAACTCGTGGGACAGTTTAGAATTGGGCAACACTCTTCGGCTAATATGTCTTCAGCGCGTACCGAGACTGCACATGTGACATCACCGGCACGCAAACTCATGGCGACTGTCGCTCGCGCCGCAGGTGGAGCAGCTGCCGTCAAGGTACAGGAAGGTTGGGAAGATTTCTAATGGCCACTATCAGTTCCACCAGCTTCGGCGGCGAAACACTCGAGATCATTGCTTTCCGGCTTCATGATCAGGAATTCTGCGTCAAGACCACGACCATCCGCGAAATCCGCGGCTGGGCGCCCTCGACACCGATCCCGCACGCCCCAGCCGACGTCATCGGCGTCATGAACCTGCGTGGCTCGGTCATCCCGATCATCGACCTGGCCTACAAGCTCGGCATGAAGAGCACGGTTGCCAACGAGCGTTCGGCCATCGTCGTTGCCGAAGTCCACAACATGGTCATCGGCATGCTCGTCGACCGCGTTTCGGACATCCTGACGATCCCGTCGAGCCAGGTTCAGCCCGTTCCGGAAGTCTCGGCTTCCTTCGACAAGACCTTCTCGGAAGGCATCATTGCCAACGAGAATGGCATGATCTGCTTCCTGAACCTTGCCAAGATGTTCAAGGGCAGCGATCTGGAAGACCTGGCCGCCTGATTGGCTGACATGACCGCTTTTTCCAAGGCAGCGCCCCGGCGCTGCCTTTTGCGTTTGAAGCGATCGGTCTGCGGATCATGTTGATCTCATCCGGCACTTGCCCTACCAGACGCCAAACAGAGCGGAGGCGTCATCCATGCAGCTTGTTTTGATCCATACCGGCGGGACTATTGGCATGGCGGAGACGCCAGACGGCCTCGCTCCCAAGCGTGGCCTTGTGGAGGCAGCTCTAGAAGCGAGGCTCGGGACGAAAACGACGCTCGTCGCCCACATCTTCGAACCGCTGCTGGACAGCGCCGATGTCGGACCAACCCATTGGAACGAGATGCTGGATGTAATCCGCAGCCATCCTGGTGCTTCCGTCATCATCACCCACGGCACGGATACAATGGCCTTTACCGGCGCAGCGCTCGCGCAGGCGTTGGCATGCGAGGAACGCCGCGTCATTCTCTGCGGCTCCATGCATCCGCTCGGGACCGGTGGAGATGCCGAAGAAAACCTGTCGCTGGCGATCGAGGCGGCAACCCGCACTGAACCGGGTGTGTTTCTCGCCTTTGCCGGTAAGCTGCTTGAAGCCGGCGGCCTGGTCAAACATCATAGCCACGAAGTCGACGCGTTCAGCGCGCAACCGCAATCCAGTCCCTTAGCACCGCTGCACCGGCGATTTGCCGAACGCAGGTTGGCAATCCTGACACTCTCCCCCGGCATGCCCTCAGCGATGATCGAAGCAGCGCTTTCGCAGCTGGACGGAGCCGTGTTGCGGGTCTTTGGGTCCGGCACGGCCATGGCCGATCCTTCGCTGCTGAAGGTTCTGGCCGATGCGGTCAGCGCTGGAAAGCGGCTGCGCGCCGTCAGCCAGTGCGAAGCCGGCGGCCTGGCGCCCGGTGCTTATGCCGCCGGCGCCGGATTGTGGAGCACGGGCATAGAAGACGGTGGCACCCAAACGCCGGAAGCCGCCCTCATTCATATCTGGCTGAACTGAGCACACCCCGGAAACGGCAAGAGGCGGCCCGCGTCCGGACCGCCTCTCTTTCGGATCTGTGGCTGAAACTCAACCGAAGATCGCCAGGCTGTTGCGCAGTGTGATCCACACGCCCCAGAGGAGCGGCAGGCCGACGACGGCGCAGGCGAGCGCCGCCTTGCCATCCAGCCCACCCTTGCCGATCCCGAAGGAACCGCTCGGTCCTGCACTGGCGGCCGCCGTCTTGGCCTGGAGAGCAGCAACCTCAGCATCAGACATGAACCACTTGTCGGACAGTGGCTTCACGAAGGCATTGGCGATCAAGCCAACCGCAAGCATGCCGGCGAGAATATACATGGTGCCGGTATAGAGTTCGGGCCCGGGGGCAACCCCCGCCGAAATCTGCGCTTCGCGAATGTAATTGACCACGACCGGTCCGACGATGCCGGCAGTTGCCCAGGCGGTCAGCAGTCTTCCATGGATCGCGCCGACGAACTGCGTTCCGAAGATGTCAGCCAGGTAGGCCGGGATGGTGGAAAAGCCGCCGCCATACATCGACAGGATGATGCCGAACGCGAGAACGAACATCGCCTTGGAGTCGAGTTCGGCGAGTGTGGGGGCCGCAGCATAAAGAATGATGCCGAGGATGAAGAAGCAGAAATAAGTGTTCTTGCGGCCGATCTTGTCGGACATGGAGGCCCAGAAGAAGCGGCCGCCGATGTTGAACAGCGACAGGAGGCCGGTGAAGCCAGCTGCGATCGCCGCAATCTGAGCCTTCTGCCCGGTATCCAGTTGCGAGAAGGTCAGATCCGGCAGCCCGATCAGGGAACCGGCGAAGATTTCCTGCAACATCGGTGATGCGACCCCGATCACGCCGATGCCGGCGGACACGTTGAGGCAGAGCACCGCCCAGATCAGCCAGAACTGCGGTGTCTTGTGCGCATCGCGCAGATGCACGTGCCGCGCGGTGATCATCGTGCTCTTGGATGCGGGGGCCGACCAGCCTTCCGGGCGCCAGCCGGCCGGCGGGATCCGATAACCGAAGGCGCCACCCATCATGAAGACGAAATAGATCAGCGCCATGACCACGAAGGTCTGCCAGACACCGACGGAGCTATCGGTCTTGAACACGGTCATCAACAGGTTGGCGAGCGGCGCGCCGATCATCGCACCACCGCCGAAGCCCATGATCGCCATGCCGGTTGCCATACCCCGTCGATCCGGGAACCACTTGATGAGGGTGGAGACCGGAGAGATATAGCCAAGACCGAGGCCGATCCCGCCGATAACGCCGGCGCCGAGCCACATCAGCCAAAGCTGGTGGGTCATCACGCCGACTGCGGCGACGAGAATGCCCCCGCACCAGCAGCAGGCCGAGACGAAGGCTGCCTTGCGCGGGCCGACCCGTTCGAGCCAGCCGCCCCAAATGGCGGCGGAGCAACCGAGGAAGACGAAGAAGAGCGTGTAGATCCAGCCGAGATCAGCGACGCGCCAATTGCAGGCGGTGGTGAACAGGGCGCTGAGGAGCGTCATCTCGGAACAGCTGGCATCGGGATTGGCAATCGCCTTGCTCAGCGGCAGCCAGAAGACGCTGAAGCCATAGGCCATGCCGATGCACAGATGGATGGCGAGGGCAGCCGGCGGGACAAGCCAGCGATTGAAGCCCGGTTTTGCAATAATTCGTTCTTTGTCCAGAATGCCGACATCTCTCAAGCTGTCAGCGCTAACTCCAGAAACCGCCATGTAGTACTCCTCCTCCTCCAAAAGCCTATTTGGACCTCCCCCAAGCCCCAAAATTCAAAAAGTTATGCTGTTGCCTCCGGAATGCTGGGTTCCGATAGCGACTCGCCGGCAACCACACCCCGACCACCCGGTGCGCCTGCTGCGGCATCCGAGCCCACGCCGATGGCGCGGGAATCCGGTTCTCCCGGCCGTTTGATGTCTTTCGCGGCCTCGATCACCAGCGGCAGAAAGCCGACATCCGGGGTTTCGAGCAGTTCGAAGAAGCGGCGACGCATGCGCGTCTCCCAGAACTTGTTGATATGGGTTGCCACCCCCTCGCGCCGCACCTCCTCGGGCTGCGATAGGAAGAAGGTCGCGATCTGGTTCGCCATGCGGACGAGTTTCTCATCGGTGTGACTGTGCGACATGGCGTTCGGCTCCTTCGATCAGGCGATCGGCACGGGTAAAGATCTCAAACTCGTCGCCCCTGGCAATCCCGACCAGCGTCAAACCCGCCTGTTCGGCGGTGCGGATGGCAAGGGCGGTGGGAACGGAAATGGCGGCCAGCACGGGGCAGCCGAGAATGGCCGCCTTCTGGACCATTTCCACGGAAAGCCGGCTGGTCACGACCACGACACCGGAGGCCGGGTTCCATCCGCCCCGGATCACGGCGCCGACAAGCTTGTCGAGTGCATTGTGGCGACCGACATCTTCGCGCAGAGCCATAAGGCCCTGGCCGGGGATATAGAAGCCGGCGCCATGCACGGCGCGCGTCTCGCGGTTGAGAACCTGACGGTCCCCGAGCAGGCGCATCGCCTCAACGATGTGGTCGCTTTCAATGCGGAAACCGGTATCCGCGAGGACCGGCACAGGCCGCGTCGCCTGCTCGATCGACTCGATGCCGCAGAGCCCGCAGCCTACGGGACCCGCCATGCGCCGTCGGCGCGAAACCAGCGCGTCCGCCGTCTGATCCTCCAGCGTGATCTGCAGGTCGATCCCGGCATCCGCCTCGACAGGCTCAACGGACAGCACCTCGTGAGCGCTGTTGATGATCCCTTCGGCCAGCGAGAAGCCCAAAGCGAAATCCTCGAGATCGGCAGGCGTCGCCATCATCACGGCGTGGGTGGAGCCACCGTAGGAGAAAGCAATAGGAACTTCCTCCGGCACCATCCGGCTTCCGGTGCTTTGCTGTCCGCTGCGGACCTTAAGGCTCGTCAATGAGCGCGACGAGGGCATCATGTCGATGCCCCTTGCCGAACGGACGCGATCAGCATCGCGTTCACTCCGCCGCTTCCAGCTTACCGACGATCCGCCGCGACTGGCGTGACAGTTCTTCGTAGCCTTCCTGCCATTCGGTCGGGCCGTTGGATGGCGAGATCTGCACGGCGGTCACCTTGTATTCCGGGCAGTTCGTTGCCCAGTCCGAATAGTCGGTGGTGATCACATTGGCCTGCGTGTTCGGGTGGTGGAAGGTCGTATAGACCACGCCCGGCGCCACGCGGTCGGTTATCAACGCCCTAAGCGTCGTGTCGCCGGCACGGCTGGCAAGCTTGATCCAGTCGCCATCTTTCACACCGCGCTGTTCGGCATCGTGCGGATGGATCTCCAGCCGGTCCTCCTCGTGCCAGACGACATTCTCGGTGCGCCGCGTCTGCGCTCCCACATTGTATTGGCTGAGGATGCGGCCGGTCGTGAGCAGCAGCGGGAAACGCGGGCCGGTGCGTTCGTCGGTCGCCACATATTCCGTGCGGATGAACTTGCCCTTGCCGCGCACGAAGCCGTCGATATGCATGATCGGGGAACCGACGGGGAACTTCTCGTTGCAGGGCCACTGCACCGAGCCCATCTTCTCCAGATAGTCGTAAGAGACGCCGGCAAAGCTTGGGGTCGTCGCGGCGATCTCATCCATGATCTGCGATGGATGGGTGTAGTTCCAGGCAAGGCCCATGGCCTGGGCAAGCTTCTGGGTGACTTCCCAGTCAGCATAGCCGTTCTTCGGGCTCATCACCTTGCGCACGCGATTGATGCGGCGCTCGGCATTGGTGAACGTGCCGTCCTTTTCGAGGAAGGTCGAGCCCGGCAGGAAGACATGGGCGTAGTTCGCCGTCTCGTTGAGGAAGAGGTCGTGCACGACGACGCATTCCATGGCGGCTAGACCGGCGGAGACATGCTTGGTATCCGGGTCGGACTGCAGGATGTCCTCACCCTGGATATAGATGCCCTTGAAGGAACCATCGACGGCAGCATCGAGCATGTTCGGGATGCGCAGGCCCGGCTCGTTGCTGAGCTCGACGCCCCAAAGCTTTTGAAACGTCTCGCGGGTGGCATCGTCGGACACATGGCGATAGCCCGGCAGCTCATGCGGGAAGGAACCCATGTCGCAGGAGCCCTGGACATTGTTCTGACCGCGCAGCGGGTTTACGCCGACGCCGGGACGACCGATATTGCCGGTGACCATGGCGAGGTTGGCGATCGCCATAACCGTGGTCGAGCCCTGGCTGTGTTCGGTGACGCCGAGGCCGTAGTAGATCGCGCCATTGCCGCCGGTGGCGAAGAGCCGCGCGGCACCGCGCAGTTCTGCTGCAGGCACACCCGTGTACTTCTCGGTCTCCTCCGGCGAGTGCTCCGGCTCTGAGACGAAAGCGGCCCAATCCTCGAACTCCGACCAGTCGCAGCGCTCGCGGATGAAGCGCTCATCGAACAGGCCTTCGGTGACGATGACATGGGCGATGGCCGTCAAGACGGCGACATTGGTGCCGGGCTTCAGCGGCAGGTGGTAAGCCGCTTCCACATGCGGCGTGCGCACGAGATCGATGCGGCGCGGATCAATCACGATCAGCTTCGCCCCCTGACGCAGCCGCTTCTTCAGCCGCGAGCCGAAGACCGGGTGGCCATCTGTCGGATTGGCACCGATGACAAGGACGACGTCGGAATGTTCGACAGAATCGAAGTTCTGCGTACCGGCAGACGTGCCGAAAGCCTGGCCGAGACCGTAGCCGGTCGGCGAGTGGCAAACGCGGGCGCAGGTATCGACATTGTTGTTGCCGAAGCCGGCGCGGATCAGCTTCTGGACCAGATAGGTTTCTTCATTGGTGCAGCGCGACGAGGTAATGCCGCCGATGGCCTCACGGCCATACTGATACTGGATGCGCTTGAACTCGGAGGCAACGTGGGCATAAGCCTCCTCCCAGGTCACTTCGCGCCAGGGGTCGGTGATCTTCTCGCGGACCATCGGATTGAGAATGCGGTCCTTGTGGCTGGCATAACCATAGGCAAAGCGGCCCTTGACGCAGGAATGGCCGCGATTTGCCTGGCCGTCCTTCCACGGCACCATGCGCACCAGCTCTTCGCCGCGCATTTCGGCCTTGAACGAACAGCCGACGCCGCAATAGGCGCAAGTGGTAACGGCCGAATGCTCCGGCTGGCCAATGGCAATGACAGACTTTTCCGTCAGCGTTGCCGTCGGGCAGGCCTGGACGCAGGCGCCGCAGGAGACGCATTCCGACGAGAGGAAGGCTTCGTGCGCGCCGGGTGACACGCGGCTGTCGAAGCCGCGGCCCTCGATGGTCAGCGCAAACGTGCCCTGCACTTCTTCACATGCCCGCACGCATCGCGAACAGACGATGCATTTCGAGGGATCATAGGTGAAGTAGGGGTTGCTCTCGTCCTTCGGCATCCACTGGGCGTTGATCCCGCCCTCGGTGGAACGTGCCTTAACGTGGTTTTCGCCCTCATAGCCGTAGCGCACATCACGCAGACCCACGGCTCCGGCCATGTCCTGCAGCTCGCAATCGCCATTAGCCGCACAGGTCAGACAGTCGAGCGGATGGTCGGAGATATAAAGCTCCATCACGCCCTTGCGGATAGCCTTCAGCCGCTCCGTCTGGGTGTGAACGACGATGCCTGGTGCAACCGGCGTTGTGCAGGAGGCCGGGGTGCCGTTGCGGCCCTCGACCTCGATCAGACAGAGACGGCAGGAACCGAAGGCATCGACCATGTCGGTGGCACAGAGTTTCGGCACCTGAATGCCGGCCTCCATCGAGGCGCGCATGATCGATGTACCCTCGGGCACGGTGATCTCGCGGCCGTCGATGGTGAGCGTCACCAGTTTTTCCGAGCGCGAAGCGGGCGTGCCGTAGTCGATTTCAGGAACGAGGGGCATCGAAACCTCCGGGTCAGTCTTTTTGCTGCGGAACAGGCCGCGCGGAACAAGTTCGTGTCTGCGTCAGGATTTCGTCTCGGCGAGCGTCGCCGCGACAATGGCATTGGCATGACCATGGCCGAGACCGTGCTCGGTCTTCAGCAAGGTGACGATCTGCATATGCGTTTTGCCTTGCTGCTGCCGGACGATGTCCTGCCAATGCTGGATCGGCTTTCCATAGGTCTTCTCGATCGGCGGGAAGTAGGAGGCCGGGCCCTTGACCTTATGTGTGTCGCTCATTCCGCTGCCTCCCGAACCGGAGTGGGAGCAAAGTCCTCCGGGAAATGCGTCATGGCGCTCATGACCGGATAGGGCGTGAAACCACCCAGCGCACAGAGCGAGCCGAATTTCATGGTGTTGCAGAGATCCTCCAGCAGCACCTTGTTCTTTTCCGGCTCGATCCCTTGCGCGATCTTGTCGACCGTCTCGACGCCTCGGGTTGAACCGATGCGGCAGGGCGTGCACTTGCCACAGCTTTCGACCGCGCAGAACTCCATGGCAAATCGCGCCTGCTGCAGCATATCGACGCTGTCGTCGAAGACGACAATACCGGCATGGCCAATCAGGCCCCCGGCGGCAGTGAAGGCCTCGTAGTCGAAGATCGTGTCAAACAGTGAGGGCGGGAAATAGGCTCCCAGCGGTCCGCCGACCTGCACGGCCTTCACCGGACGCCCCGAAATCGTGCCGCCGCCGATCTCGTTGATCAGCTGGCCGAGCGGCAGGCCGAAGGCGGTCTCGTAAAGGCCGCCATGCTTGAGGTTTCCGGCAAGCTGGATCGGGATCGTGCCATGCGAACGGCCGACACCGAAATCGCGGTAGAACTGCGCGCCGCGATCCATGATGACGGGTATGGAGGCGAGCGACATGACGTTGTTGACGACGGTCGGCTTACCGAACAGACCCTGCAGAGCCGGGAGCGGCGGCTTGGCGCGCACGATGCCGCGTTTTCCTTCGAGGCTGTTCAACAGCGAGGTTTCCTCGCCGCAGACATAGGCGCCGGCGCCCATGCGCACTTCCATGTCGAAGGCGTAAGGGGAACCCATCACAGACGAACCGAGGATGCCTTCGCGCCGGGCGATTTCGATCGCCTCTTCCATCATGGCAATCGCATGCGGATATTCGGAGCGCGTATAGACATAACCCTTGGTGGCTCCAACAGCGATGCCGGCGATCGCCATGCCTTCGATCAAGACGAAGGGATCGCCCTCCATGATCATCCGGTCGGCAAAGGTGCCGCTGTCACCCTCGTCCGCATTGCAGACAATGTATTTCTGGTCGGCTTTTGCATCCGCCACTGTCTTCCACTTGATGCCGGTCGGGAAGCCGGCGCCGCCGCGACCGCGCAAGCCGCTGTCGGTCACCTGTTTGACGATCTCGGCCGGTGACATAGCGATGGCGTTCGCAAGCCCCTTGAGGCCCTGATAGTGGCGGTAGTCATCGAGCGAGAGCGGGTCGGTCACGCCGCAGCGGGCGAAGGTAAGCCGCGTCTGGCCCCTGAGGAAAGGGATGTCCTTCGTGAGACCATGGCCGAGCGGATGATCGCCACCATGAAGAAAACCGGCGTCGAAGAGCGACGGCACATCCGAAGCCTTGACCGGACCATAGGCAACGCGGCCATGCTCGGTGCGCACTTCGACCAGCACTTCGAGCCACAGCATTCCGCGCGAACCGTTGCGGACGACAGTGACGTCAAGTCCACGGACCTTGGCCACATGCTCGATCGCCGCTGCCACCTTGTCGGCACCGACGGCAAGCGCTGCCGCATCGCGGGGAACGAAGATGCTGATGCTCATCGACGCACCTCCGCCAGAATGTCGGTGAGACAGTGCTCGTCGAGACGCGCATGAAGATCACCGTCCAGCATGGCGGCTGGCGCCTGGGCGCAGAGGCCAAGACAGAAGACGGGTTCAAGTGTGACGGCTCCATCCGCTGTCGTCTCGTGCCAGTCGATTCCGAGCTTGGCCTTGATCTTGTCTGCCAGAGGCTCGCAGCCCATCGACTGGCAAGCCTCGGCACGACAGAGCTTGAGAACATGTCGCCCGGAAGGATGCGCCTTGAAGTCGTGGTAGAAGCTGATGACACCATGCACCTCGGCGCGCGACAGGTTCAGCGCGTTCGCAATGATCTGCTTGGCGATCTCAGGGATGTAACCGAATTCCTCCTGCACGCGGTGCAGGATCGGCAGCATTGGTCCCTCCAGATGCTGCAACTCGGCGATCACAGTCGATATGCGTGCGGAGACGTCGTCCGCAGCCACACGAATATTCATCGAAATCCTCCTCACCCACCGAGCTCTGGCGGGGTCGTTCATTGGAAGATGATGATCGGTCAGACCTCAGCTGGTCAATACGGCGCTTCCGTCACTCGATAGAAGATTTCTATCGAAGGCATTTGAGGCCGCCAGCAGGCGCGCCTCATGCAGTAGGCCGGAGACCAGCGGTGTGAAGGGCTCGCGATGGGTAGCGACTAGACCGACCAGATGCTCGGCCTCGGGTGCGGTGATCGGAATCATCCGGATCTCTTCGCCGAAGCCGAAGGATTCCGCCACATTTTTCGGCATGATCGAGGCCCATTTGCCCGTCCGGATATGGGAAAAGAGCACGATCATCGAATTGGATTCGAGCGTCGGCTTCGGCGTCACGCCCGCTTCCATCATATGCTGATTGATGATGCGGCGGTTCTGCATATCGGCGGTAAGCAGACAGAGCCTGAGATCGGCAACCTCGCCCCAGGTGACGCTATCGCGATCGGCAAGCGGCGTCCCGACACCGGTAATCAGGTGATAACGCTCCGAATAGAGGGGCACGCTGGTGACGCGCCCGAGCGGCTCGTTGTCGAGATAGGTGATGCCAGCATCGATCTCAAGGTTTTCAAGCAGGCTCAACACCTGCAACGAGGTACGCGACAACACGGAAAAAGTCACATCCGGATGGCGGGTCTGGAAGGGTTCGGTGAGCTTCTGCACCATGGCAAGCGCGGTGGGAATAACCGCGAGCCGGATATGACCAGCGAGGCCGCGCCGGGCGGCCCGCATCTCCTCGCGCATGGTGCGCGTATCGCCGACAATCCGCCGCGCCCATTCGAGCACCCGCTGGCCCTCCGGTGTCAGGCCCAGGAAGCGCGAGCCGCGCTGCACCAGCATGACGCCGAGCTGCTCCTCCAGCTGGCGGATGCCGGCCGACAGCGTCGGCTGCGTCACGCCGCATTCTTCTGCCGCGCGACCAAAATGCTGCTGGCGGGCGAGCGCGATGAAGAATTCCAGCTTGTCGATCATCGTTACGCGATTCCTTGAAGCGGCACGGCATCGGCCTGCTGCTTCAGCATCGACGCGCTGCGGTTCAGGGCCAGATATTCGGCCTCTTCCAGATCCGGAAAGAGGTCTGCCATCACCCCACCCGCGCCGATGACCCGCGGAATGGACAGGGCGACATCGTTGACGCCGGCAACCTCGGGGGTGGCGATCGACACCGTCAAAACATCGCGCTGATCGCCGGCAATGGCTTTTACGATGCGGGCGAGACCGGCGCCGATCCCGTAATAGGTGGAACCCTTGCCCTTGATGATCTTGTAGGCGGCGTTGCGGACCCCATCGTCGATTTCAGCGCGCACGGTTTCGGTAAGCGGCGACCCGACCTGAGCGGCAAAGGATGAAAGCGCCACGGAGCCGGCGCGTGCCGCCGACCAGGCGAGAACCTCGCTGTCGCCGTGTTCTCCGAGCACATAGGCATGCACGGATTGCGGCGAGATGCCGAGGTGCCGGCCAACCAGGCTGCGGAACCGGGCCGTATCGAGAATGGTGCCGGAGCCGATCACGCGTTGCGGGGAAATCCCCGACATGCGCGTGGTGATTTGGGTCATGATGTCGACGGGATTGGACGCGATCAGCAGGATCGCGTCGGGCACGACAGGCAGGACTTCGGCGAGCACCGCGTGGAAGACGAGCGCATTCCGGCCCAGCAGCTCAAGCCGCGTCTCGCCCGGTTTCTGACTGACACCCGCCGCCAGGATAACCACGCCGCAACTTTCCAGATCGCGGTAACTCCCGGCGTTGACGACGGTCGACGACATGAAGGGCACGGCATGGGCGATGTCCTCTGCCTGGGCAACAGCCAGCGCCGAGTTCTGGTCGACGAGCACGATCTCGTTGGCAATCCCCATCAGCGAAAGGGCATAACCTGCGGAGCTTCCCACCATGCCTGCGCCGACGATCCCGACCTTCATACCAATTTCCCTCGCATCCGGCGCGGCCGGATCCATATCCGGTTATCTCACCGGCTGCGGACCGCTTGCAACCGCTTTTGAAAGTCACGACCGGCACAGCGCCAGAATTCGGTTGGCGCGCGCCTGCCTGCTCTGATTATATGCAGGCTAATAATCGAATGCGCCTGTGGAGTGACGATGCGAAGACTGCCCGCGCTATCGGCGATGAAGGTGTTCGAAGTGGTGGGCCAGACCCGCAGCTTTACGCGCGCCGCTGAGCTGTTGCACCTGACGCAAAGTGCAGTGAGCCGGCAGGTTCGCAATCTTGAGGACCAGCTGGGCGAGCCGCTGGTGATCCGCCGGCATCATCACCTGGAGCTGACACCCTCCGGCATGGAACTGCTGGCCTCCCTGCAGCAGGCGTTTCATAATGTCGAGCTCACTGTCCGCAACATCATGGAGAAGAGCAATCCGCAGCGGCTGCGGGTGAACGTTCCCCCGACCTTCGCCAAGCGTTGGCTGATGCCGCGCCTTGCAAGCCTGCGCAGTTATCTGCCCGGCATCGATCTCAGCATCACGACCGACCTCACCGATAATCTCGCGGAACGCGGTATTCTCGACTGCGCCATCCGTTTCGGCGACGGCGAATGGCCGGCGATGACAGCCGAACGGCTGATGACGGAGCGCCATATCGCCGTCTGCGCGCCTCAGCTCCTCCCGGCGGGCAAGAACTGCGGCACTGTCGACCTCTCCAGGTTCACCTTTCTCCATGTGCTTGCCTCTGCCGATCAACGTTATCTGACATGGCAGCGCTGGCTCGACGCGGCGGACCTTGGCCAGACCGACACGCGGGGCGGGCTTGAGTTCGACTTGCTCGACCTGGTGATCGAGGCCGCCTGCAGCGGACTGGGCGTTGCCGTCGCCGACCGGTCCATGGTGGCGCCGCTCATGCAGGCGGGACAATTGGTGCAGGTTCTCGATGTGGAGGTCGAAGGGCACGAGTCCTACTGGCTGGTGACACGGGCGGATCAGCCGGCCATCGGCCACGTCAAGGCCTTCCACGCATGGCTGCGCTCCGAATTGGCACGCGACGACCTGCCGCGCCTTCATGTTGCCACAGGCTGAAACATTCGTTTTTCGAATGCTCTGACCGAGAATAACTCGCTTGCGAAGCGGAAGCCGCAGCGCCCTACTGGCAGACAAAATCTGCTGCCGGAGCGTTGCCTATGCCTACTTTCCGCAATTTCATCGGAGGCTCCTTCCAGGAGCCCGGCACGAGCGAAACGATCGAGGTGCGCAATCCGGCCACCGGTCAGGTCTTCGCCGCTGTTCCCGCTGCCACCGAGGCGGAAGTCATCGCCGCTGTTCGCCAAGCTGCCGAGGCACAGAAACCCTGGGGACGGCTACCGGCCATCGAACGCGGCAATGCGCTGCGCCGTCTGGCCGATATCATCGAGGCTAATGCCAGCCGGATCGGCGAGGCTCTTGCCAAGGAATCGGGAAAAAGCGTCGCAGACGCCACAGGTGAGGCGATCTACGGCGTCGAACTGATGCGCTATCACGCCGAATGGGCCCGCCGTATCGAAGGCGAGGTGATCGAGAGCGACACCCCGGACGAAACCCTGATGCTGAAGCGCGCGCCGATCGGCGTCGTTGCCTGCCTCATCCCCTTTAATTTTCCGATCTACACGCTGGTCCGCAAGATCGCACCGGCCCTGATTGCCGGCAATGCCGTGGTGGTCCGCCCGTCGAACGACACGCCGACCTCCGCCTTCGTCTTTGCGGAATGCATCGCGGAAGCCGGCCTGCCAGCCGCTCTGGTCAATATCATGACCATGACCCACGACGTGGCGGAGGTGATGTGCAAGCGCCGCGACGTCGGCATGATCACTCTGACCGGGAGCGTTGCGGCTGGTCAGGTCGTGCTCGACTATTGCAAGGCCAATATCGCCAAACCCTCGCTGGAGCTGGGTGGCAAGACACCTGTGATCGTTGAGCCGGATGCCGATCTCGACGTCGTCACCCGCAGTGTACTGGCAGCAAAGACCGCCCATTGCGGCCAGGTCTGTACTTCGGTGGAACGTCTCTACGTGCACGCCTCCGTTCACGGCGACCTTTTGGAGCGGCTGAAAACAGCCTTTGCCGCTTGCCGCTTCGGCGACCGGTTGGTGCATCCCGATCACATGGGACCGCTTGCCAATGCCGCCGCCCGGCTTCGCGTGCATCACATGGTCGAGCGAGCCCAGGCGGAAGGCGCAACGGTCGAGACCGGCGGCTATCTGCCGGAAGGAGATGGATACTTCTATCCGCCGACGCTGCTCTCGGGCTGTCACCAGTCGATGGAGATCGTTCAGGAAGAGGTCTTCGGGCCGGTGTTGGCCGTCATTCCCTACACCGAATTCGACGAAGCTCTCGCGATGGCGAGCGATCATCAGTTCGGCCTCGCCTCGGTGGTCTTCTCCGAAAGCTATCGCAAGGTAATGAAGGCGGCGAACGAGATCGAGGCAGGCGAACTCTATATCAACCGCTTCCCCGCCGATCCCTATCAGGGCTACCACGCCGGCTGGAAACGGTCGGGCCTCGGCGGCGACGACGGCAAGCACGGCATGCTGGAATTCACCCAGACACGCCTCATCATTCTCAAACACTGACCCTCGCGCGGCCCCAAGGGAATAGCCATGAAGATCACCTCGCTTCAGACATACGTCGTCGCCACCCCCGCCCCGCATATCGGCGGCATGTATTGGATCTTCGTCGAACTGGAAACGGCCTGCGGCATCAGGGGCGTGGGCGAGATCTATTCAACGGCCTTCCATCCCTCGGGCATCGCCATGCTGGTGGAAGACGTATTCGCCCGCTACCTCGATGGCCACGATCCGCATCAGATCGAACGCTTTTGGCGTGCCGCCTATTCGAGCGGCTTCACCCAGCGCCCGGACCCGACCATGGTCGGCATCATCTCTGGGCTTGAAATCGCCTGCTGGGATGTCATTGGCAAGGCGGCCGGTCGTCCGGTGGCCGATCTGCTCGGCGGCACCGTGCACGAGAAGCTGCGTGCCTATACCTATCTCTATCCGAAAGACGCCAACGGCGAATACGACTACAACGATCCAGGTCTCGCCGCAGAAGAAGCGATCCGCATGGTGGATGCCGGCTTCACGGCGGTGAAATTCGACCCGGCAGGCCCCTATACCAACTATTCCGGCCACCAGTTGTCATTGCCTGTCATGGATCGCTGCGAGGAGTTCTGCCGAAAGATCCGCGACGCGATCGGCAACCGGGCGGACATCCTGTTCGGCACCCATGGCCAGATGGTCCCCTCCTCCGCGATCCGGCTTGCCAAGCGGCTGGAAAAATATGATCCGCTCTGGTTCGAGGAGCCCGTCCCCCCCGGACAGGAGGCGGCCATGGCGGAAGTAGCCCGCGCCACCTCCATCCCCGTCTCCACAGGCGAACGCCTGACGACCAAATACGAATTCCAGAGAGTATTGCAGCTTGGCTCGGCCTCGATCCTGCAGATGAATGTCGCACGCGTCGGCGGCTTGCTGGAGGCGAAGAAAATCGCCGGGATGGCCGAGTCCTTTTATGCGCAGATTGCGCCACATCTCTACAATGGCCCCGTGGGTGCAGCCGCGAGCATCCAGCTGTCGACCGCGACCCCCAATTTCCTGATCCATGAGGCCATCATGGATTTCGGAGGCTTCCATGCCGAGGTGCTGAAGACCAAGCTCGCCTTTGACGACGGGTATCTCATTCCCTCGCGCGAACCGGGTCTCGGCATCGAACTCGACCACGACGTAATCGCCCGCCACACGCCCTATACCGGCAACCGGCTGCATCTTCAGATGGCGCCGGACCCTGTCGACGTGAAGGCCTTCGCGCCGGCCAAGGGTTGAGCACACCGATGGAATTCGATTTCGTCATCGTCGGCGCCGGCTCGGCCGGCTGCATTGTCGCCAGTCGTCTGAGTGAGAGCGGCCGCTACAGCGTTCTCCTAATCGAAGCGGGCGGGGAGGACAAATCCTTCTGGTTCAAGATCCCGGTCGGATACGCCAAGAGCTACTACAATCCGAAGGTCAACTGGATGTATCGGACCGAGCTGGAGACGGAGCTCGGCGGACGACGGATCTATGCCCCGCGAGGCAAGGTCCAGGGCGGCTCGGGCTCGATCAATGCGATGGTTTTCGTGCGGGGCGACCGGAGCGATTTCGACGACTGGCGAGACGCCGGCAATCCCGGGTGGGCTTTTGATGACGTCCTTCCCTATTTCCGCAAGCTGGAAACCCATGCTCGCGGCGAAAGCCAGTGGCATGGCGGCGACGGGCCGATCCATGTCACGCCCATGCGCGGCGGGACCCATCCCGTCAGCGATGCCTTCCTTGAAGCCTGCAATGAACTTGGGCTGCCGGCAAACGGGGATTTCAACGGCGCGACCGTCGAGGGCGCCGGGGTCTATGACATCAACACACGCCGCGGCCAACGCTCCCATTCGAGCGCGGAATATCTGAGACCCGCTCTGCGCCGCGGGTCCGTCCACATCGAGCGCAATGCCCATGCGACCCGAGTGGTGCTCGGTTCAGATGGCAAAGCCCAGGCCGTGGAGGTCGTTCAAAATGGGCAGGTGCGAACCTTCCATGCCCGCCGGGAGGTCATCCTCTCGGCAGGTGCGGTCGATACGCCGAAACTGCTGCAGCTTTCCGGCATCGCCGACGGGTCCGCGCTTGGGTCCTTGGGGATCCAGACCCAGCATCACCTGCCGGCGGTGGGACAGAATCTGCAGGACCACCTCTGCGCCAGTTTCTATTACCGCTCGAAACAGCCGACGCTGAACGGCGACTTCGCCAGCCTGATCGGTCAGGCAAAATTCGGCCTTGCCTACCTGTTGAGACGCAGCGGCCCCTTCGCCATGAGCGTCAACCAGGCGGGTGGTTTCTTCCGGGGCCGACCCGAGGAAGCGCGGCCGAACATCCAGCTCTACTTCAACCCGCTCTCCTACCGTATTCCCGACAACCCCCGCGCCGGACTGACACCGGAGCCCTATCCGGGCTTCCTCATGGCCTTCAACGCCTGCCGTCCGACAAGCAGGGGGACCGTGAGCATCGCATCGCCGGATCCGTTTTCGGCACCCCAGATCCGGCCCCATTATCTGACGACGGACCGGGACATCGAGGAGGTCTTGCAGGGCAGCCGGCTGATGCGGACTATAGCGTCTCAACAGGCACTCCAGTCCTGGATCCAAGACGAAGTATCGCCTTCGGCCAGTGCTGACAGCGACGAAAAGCTGCTGGACTACTTCCGCCACAACAGTGGCTCGATCTACCATCTCTGCGGCACCTGCCGCATGGGACCGGATGCGGAGGGCGCCGTCGTCGATCACCGCTTGCGGGTACATGGCGTTCCCGGTCTACGCATCGTCGATGCCTCGGTCTTCCCGAATATCACGGCCGGCAACATCAATGCGCCGACGATGATGGTGGCAGAGAAGGCAGCAGCCATGATCCTCGAAGATCTGCGCTAAGGCGCAAAACGACAAAAGCCGGATCAAGGATCCGGCTTCATCAAATGCGTCGACGTAAGGTCAGATTTAAGCTGCGACCAGAACGCCGTTCAGGTTGGTCAGTTCAGCCAGATACTGCTCAAGGCGGGTGCGGTGCTCGTGATGCTCGACGCCGTCGAGTTCCTTGCGGGCTTCGTCGATGCGCTTGGTGAGCGTATCGGGGGCGATCTCGGCGAGCGGTACGGCCGATTCGGCAAGCAGCGTGCAGCCGGTCGGCAGGACGTCGGCGAAACCGCCGAAGACGACGTACTTGGTGACCTGACCGGAAGCGAGCTTCACGCTGATGATGCCCGGCTTGATCGTGGTCATGGTCGGCGCATGATTGGCCATGACGGTCATTTCGCCATCCGTTGCCGGAATCACGACTTCGCTCACCTGGGCGGAGAGCAGCAGCCGCTCGGGCGAAACGAGCTCAAAGTTGAAATTGTCGGCCATGATCGTTCACTCTCTCATGAAGGGAGGAGCGGCACGCGGGGTTAACTCCGCGTGCCGGCGTTCCATTCTCAGGCGGCTTCCGCAGCCAGGCGCTTGGCCTTTTCGATGGCTTCTTCGATCGAACCGACCATGTAGAAGGCGGCTTCCGGAAGATGGTCGTAGTCGCCGTTGACCAGACCCTTGAAGCCCTTGATCGTGTCTTCGAGGGCAACCAGCTTGCCCGGCGAACCGGTGAAGACTTCGGCAACGAAGAACGGCTGCGACAGGAAGCGTTCGATCTTACGAGCGCGAGCAACGGTCTGCTTGTCGTCTTCCGACAGTTCGTCCATGCCCAGGATCGCGATGATGTCCTGCAGGGCCTTGTAGCGCTGCAGCGTCGACTGAACCTTACGAGCCACTTCGTAGTGCTCTTCGCCGATGATCATCGGGTCGAGCATACGCGAAGTCGAGTCGAGCGGGTCAACAGCCGGGTAGATACCCTTTTCGGCGATCGAGCGCGACAGAACGGTCGTTGCGTCCAAGTGGGCGAACGAGGTGGCCGGAGCCGGGTCGGTCAAGTCGTCGGCGGGAACGTAGATGGCCTGAACCGAGGTGATCGAGCCCTTGGTCGTGGTGGTGATGCGTTCCTGCATCTGACCCATGTCGGTCGCAAGCGTCGGCTGATAACCAACGGCCGACGGGATACGGCCGAGCAGAGCCGACACTTCGGAGCCTGCCTGGGTGAAGCGGAAGATGTTGTCGACGAAGAACAGAACGTCCTGGCCCTTGTCGCGGAAGTCTTCAGCGATCGTCAGACCGGTGAGAGCGACGCGAGCACGGGCGCCCGGCGGTTCGTTCATCTGACCGTAAACGAGAGCGGCCTTGGAGCCTTCGCCACCGCCGTGCTTGTTAACGCCCGACTCGATCATTTCGTGGTAAAGGTCGTTGCCTTCGCGGGTACGTTCACCCACGCCAGCGAACACGGAGTAACCGCCGTGTGCCTTCGCGACGTTGTTGATCAATTCCATGATGAGAACGGTCTTGCCGACGCCGGCGCCGCCGAACAGGCCGATCTTACCGCCCTTGGCGTAAGGAGCCAGAAGGTCGACGACCTTGATACCGGTGACCAGAATCTGGGCTTCGGTCGACTGTTCGACGTAAGCCGGGGCTTCCTGGTGGATTGCGCGGCGGCCTTCAGTTACCAGCGGACCAGCTTCGTCAACCGGCTCGCCGATGACGTTCATGATGCGGCCGAGCGTTTCCGGACCGACCGGAACCGAGATCGGAGCGCCCGTGTCGGTCACCGGCTGGCCACGAACGAGACCTTCGGTCGAGTCCATGGCGATCGTGCGAACCTGGTTTTCGCCAAGGTGCTGCGCGACTTCAAGAACGAGGCGGTTGCCGCCGTTGTCGGTCTCGAGAGCGTTCAGGATCGGCGGCAGTTCGCCGTCGAACGCGACGTCAACGACGGCGCCGATAACCTGAGTGACCTTACCGCGAGCACCGGCTGCGGACGTCACCGCCTGAGACTTGGGGGTAGCTGCCTTAGCCATTTGTCTTACCCTCTTTCCTTAACCTCAGAGCGCTTCCGCGCCCGAAATGATTTCAATGAGTTCCTTGGTGATCTGGGCCTGGCGCTGACGGTTGTAGGACAAGGTCAGCTTGTTGATCATTTCACCAGCATTGCGCGTCGCATTGTCCATGGCGCTCATCTTGGCGCCCATTTCACCAGCAACGTTTTCGAGCAGGGCCCGGAAGATCTGAACCGAAATGTTGCGCGGGATCAGATCCGTGAGGATCGCCGACGCATCCGGCTCGTATTCATAAAGCGCAGTCGCGCCCGTCTCCGAAACCGCAGCCGGCGGAGCCGCCGGAACGAGTTGGAGAGCGGTCGGAACCTGGCTGATCACCGACTTGAACTCGGCGTAGAACAGCGTGCAGACATCGAACTCGCCGCGGTCGAACATGCCGATGACCTTGCGGCCAATGGCATCCGCATTGACGAATCCCATGCGCTTGACGTCGCGCAGATCGACGCGTTCGACGATCATGCCGCCGAATTCGCGACGCAGGCTGTCGTAGCCCTTCTTGCCGACGCAGAAGAATTTGACCGTCTTGCCGGCAGCCAGCAGCTTGCGCGCATGGTCACGAGCGAAACGGGAGATCGACGAGTTGAAACCGCCGCAAAGACCACGCTCCGCAGTGCACACGACGAGCAGATGCACGTCGTCCTTGCCGGTGCCCGTCATCAGACGCGGTGCGCTGTCGTCCGTGCCGACCGCCTGTGCGATATTGGCCAGGACGACGCCCATGCGCTGCGAATAGGGACGCGCAGCCTCGGCCGCTTCCTGGGCGCGACGCAGCTTCGCCGCGGCGACCATTTTCATCGCCTTGGTGATCTTCTGCGTCGCCTTGACGGAGGCGATCCGGTTTTTCAGATCCTTAAGTGAAGGCATCCGTTATCCGTCCTTGGCTTGAGCCTGAATTAGGCGAAGTTCTTGGCGAAGGTATCGAGAGCGGCCTTGAGCTTGCCCTTGGTATCGTCGCTGATCGCCTTTTCGGTGCGGATGGCGTCGAGGATCGCCTTGCCTTCCGAATGGAGGTAGGAGAGCAGGCCCTGTTCGAACTTGCCAACCTGGTTGACGGCGATCTTGTCGAGATAACCGTTCACGCCGGCGAAGATCACGGCAACCTGTTCTTCCGTCTTGAGCGGCGAGAACTGCGGCTGCTTCAGGAGTTCCGTCAGACGGGCACCACGGTTCAGCAGGCGCTGGGTGGCGGCATCAAGGTCGGAACCGAACTGGGCGAAGGCGGCCATTTCGCGATACTGGGCGAGTTCACCCTTGATCGAGCCGGCAACCTGCTTCATCGCCTTGACCTGAGCGGCCGAACCAACGCGCGAGACCGACAGACCGACGTTAACAGCCGGACGGATACCCTGATAGAACAGGTCGGTTTCGAGGAAGATCTGGCCGTCGGTGATCGAGATCACGTTGGTCGGAATGAAGGCAGACACGTCGTTGCCCTGGGTTTCGATGACCGGCAGAGCGGTCAGCGAGCCGGCGCCAGCAGCGTCGCCCATCTTGGCAGCGCGCTCGAGAAGACGCGAATGCAGGTAAAAGACGTCACCCGGATAAGCTTCGCGGCCCGGCGGACGACGCAGAAGAAGCGACATCTGACGGTAAGCGACAGCCTGCTTGGACAGGTCGTCATAAGCGATCAGGGCATGCTTGCCATTGTCGCGGAAGTATTCGCCCATCGCGCAACCGGCGAACGGTGCGAGATACTGCATCGGAGCCGGGTCGGATGCGGTGGCAGCGATAACGATCGAGTACTGCAGGGCGCCGCGCTCTTCGAGTACCTTGACGAACTGGGCAACGGTCGAACGCTTCTGACCGATAGCAACGTACACGCAGTACAGCTTGTCGTTTTCCGCGCCGCTGTCGTGGACGGCCTTCTGGTTGAGGAAGGCATCAAGGATGATGGCGGTCTTGCCGGTCTGACGGTCACCGATAACCAGCTCGCGCTGGCCGCGGCCAACCGGGATCAGAGCGTCGATGGCCTTGAGGCCGGTCGACATCGGCTCATGAACCGACTTGCGCGGGATGATGCCCGGAGCCTTGACGTCAACGCGCGAACGCTTCGCAGCATTGATCGGGCCCTTGCCGTCGATCGGGTTGCCGAGTGCGTCGACGACGCGGCCGAGCAGTTCCGGACCGACCGGAACGTCAACGATGGCGCCGGTCCGCTTGACGATGTCGCCTTCCTTGATGCCACGGTCGGCACCGAAGAGAACCACACCGACATTGTCGGCTTCGAGGTTGAGCGCCATGCCGCGGATGCCGCCCGGGAACTCGACCATTTCGCCGGCCTGAACATTGTCGAGGCCGTAGACGCGGGCGATACCGTCACCGACGGACAGAACCTGACCGACTTCGGAGACTTCCGCCTCTTTGCCGAAGTTCTTGATTTGATCTTTCAGAATTGCGGAAATTTCCGCGGCGCGGATATCCATCAGCCAACCTCTTTCAGTGCAAGCTTAAGGGTGGAAAGTTTGGTGCGAAGGGACGTGTCGATCTGGCGGGAGCCGACCTTGACGATCAGGCCGCCAAGCAGGGAGGGATCGACCGTAACAGAGATCGAGACTTCCTTGCCGGTAACGCCCTTCAGCGCCGCCTTCAGTTCGGTTTCCTGCTCAGCCGAAAGGGCGTGAGCGGAGGTAACATCAGCCGTGACCTCGCCCTTGTGGCGGGCAACGGCCTGGCGATAGGCAGCCACCATGCCGGAGACGGCAAACAGGCGGCGATTGCCGGCAACGACCTTGAGGAAGTTCAAGACCAGCGCGCTGAACCCGGCCTGCTGGCCGATCGCGGTGATGGCATTGACCTGATCCTCGGCCGTGAAAACGGGAGACAGGACGAGGCGCTTCAGATCGGCGCTCTCGTCGATCATCGCCTGGAAACGGTTGAGATCGGCCGAGACCGCGTCAAGCGCACCGGCTTCGAGCGCAAGCTCGAAAAGCGACGATGCGTAACGCTCGGCCACGCCGGAAATCACTTGGGATGCGTCTGCCACGGGCAAAAAATTCCCTGATCTTGACCCAGGACGCTCAACACCTCGAAGGAGGCTCGGCAAGACCCTGAAATCGTTTTGTTTTCCT
This sequence comes from Rhizobium sp. Root274, assembly GCF_001429245.1. Taxonomy (GTDB): domain Bacteria; phylum Pseudomonadota; class Alphaproteobacteria; order Rhizobiales; family Rhizobiaceae; genus Allorhizobium. The sequence goes on along the minus strand of NZ_LMJE01000008.1, from coordinate 354,667 downwards.
CAAAAACACAAGCAGGTTACGCTTGCGTTTTCCGAATTTCGCGGTTCGTCTAGCATAGCATATCCGGACTCGCAACACGCGTATTAACGGTTTGCTCCTTCAGAGCAAGGCCTCGGGCCGAAATTTGTCCAAATCTGCGTCAAATTGGCGGGATCGCTCGTTCCGAGCAAGCTTTGCCAATCTTTATGTCAGACCAAAGACATAGGCGAGCGTGAGCACGGCCAGCACTATCTCCACAACCAGGAAGAGCATGTTGCGCCACGTGCCCCCATGGTCCGACATGATGGACAGGATGCGGGCGAAGGCGGCAAGGGCGAGCGCTGCACCAAAGGCGAGATAGACAGTCGGCTGGGCGAGCAATAGGGCGGTGCCGGAAAATCCGACGATCAATCCGCCGGCAGAACGCGTGGCACCCAAGCCTTCCGGTCGATCACCCGCCGTGGTGAGACCAAGCAGTTTCAGCGTCAGCCCCGGTGCAAACAGAACGAAGCACCCGATGAGCGCTGCGGCGGTAGCAGCGAGAAAAGCCAGTTGCTCGCCGGTTTCGGTGGGAAAGTAGAACTCCATTGATGATCCTGAGGTGAAGGAGAAGTCGCGCGGCTTATGCCACAATTCCATGGCGCGGGGTATCGCCTTTAAGGACTTTTCTCACCCGGCACCGGCAGGGGAATCAGAGGAAGCTCTGGGGATCCACATCCACCTGCACCTGGATCGAGCGGCGTTCTTTCGGCCCCCTCTCCAGAAGACCCCGAACAAATGCCTGCATGTCGCTGCTGCGGCGCCCATGCACGAGCAGACGGAAGCGGTGACGGCCCCGGATCAGCGCCAGCGGTGCTTCGGCCGGCCCGAGAATGGTAATTCCCGATTCGACTGGCGCCGTCTGTCGAAGTGCCCGGGCATGGCCCTCGGCCTCCGCTCGGGTATCGGCGGAAACGATGATCGACACCAGCCGTCCATAGGGGGGCAATTGCGCCCGCTCCCGTTCGATGATCTCCCGCTCGTAAAAGGCTGTGGCATCGCCGGAGACGAGTGCCTGCATCACCGGATGTTGTGGCTGGAAGGTCTGCATCAGCCCGAGGCTCTTGCGCCCCGTGCGCCCGGCGCGGCCGGTGACCTGGGAGAGAAGCTGGAAAGTGCGTTCAGCCGCGCGCGGATCACCATTCGACAACCCGATATCGGCGTCGATGATGCCAACCAGCGTCATCAGCGGGAAATTGTGGCCTTTGGCAACGAGCTGCGTGCCGATGACGATATCCGCCTCGCCGTTGGCGATCGCCTCCAACTCAAGCCGCAGCCGCTTCACCCCGCCGAGGTCGGACGACAGCACCAGCGTGCGCGCCTCCGGGAAATGCTTCTCGACCTCTTCGGCGATACGCTCCACGCCGGGGCCGCAGGCGACGAGATGGTCGAGTGTCCCGCATTCCGGGCAGGCATTCGGCGTCGGCTCGTGATAGCCGCATTGATGGCACTGGATCTGGCCCCGGAAGCGGTGCTCGACCAGCCAGCTCGAACATTGCGGGCACTGGAAACGGTGGCCACAGACCCGGCAGAGCGTCAGCGGCGCATAACCGCGCCGGTTGAGGAAGAGCAGTGCCTGCTCCCCGCGCTCCACGGCCTTGCCGACGGAGCGCAACAGGATCGGCGACAGGAAACCGCCGCGCTCGGGCGGATGCCGGCGCATGTCGATGAGATGCAGGTCAGGCATAGCAGCATCGGCAAAGCGCGTGGGCAGGTGGATGCGATGATAACGCCCTGCAATACAGTTCACCTGGCTTTCCACCGAAGGCGTGGCGGACACCAGCACTACGGGAAAGCCGGCGATCCGGGCGCGCACCACGGCCATGTCACGCGCATTATAGAAGACGCGGTCTTCCTGCTTGAAGGCCGGGTCGTGTTCTTCGTCGACGATAATCAGCCCGAGGTTTTCAAACGGCAGGAACAGCGCCGAGCGCGCACCGGCAACGACCCGGATCTCGCCGGTCGCCGCCTGGCGCCAGACCTTTTCGCGCGTCCGCGTTGCCAGATCCGAATGCCATTCGCCAGGCTTTGCGCCGAAGCGGTCCTGAAAGCGTTCAAGGAAGTTTGCGGTGAGCGCAATTTCAGGCAGCAGGATCAGCACCTGCTTGCCCTGTTTCAGCGTTTCCGCAATCGCCTCGAAATAGACCTCTGTCTTGCCCGAACCGGTGACACCATCGATGAGGGAGACGGAAAAGCCGCCATTGCGGATCTGCTCGCGCAACTCGTCTGCCGCCTCAAGCTGCGGTCCCGCCAGACGATGCTCGGCATAATCGGGGTCCGGGGCAGCGACGATCGGCGGGGGCGGCAGGAACACCTGCTCGAACACGCCCTGCTTGGCGAGACCGTCGATGACGCTGGTGGAAACGCCCGTCGCATGCGCGAGACCACTCTTGGTCCAGGACAGCCCGTCGCTGGCGAGTGCCAAGACCTTCTGCCGGGCAGGCGTCATCTTCTCCGGCTGGTAGCCGCTGTAGCGAAGCCCCTCGATCATCGGCTCCGGATCAAGGGCAGCCGGCGCGCGCAAGGCCATGCGGGCGACGTAACCCGGCGGCGACAGCGTGTAGCTCGCGACCCAGTCGAGAAAGCTGCGCATGTCGCGATCAAGCGGCGGGCAGTCGAAGACCTTGGTGATCTCGCGTAGCTTCTTCGGATCGACGGTCGAGCCGTCTTCACCGTCCCAGACGATGCCAACCACCTGGCGGGGGCCAAGCGGCACCTGGACGATCGCGCCCGGCTCGACCGTGACACCATCGGGCACGGCATAGCTATAGGCGGTGGGTGCCGGCATGGGCACCAGCACCGGCACGACCTTGCGGCGCGGACTGTCGAAGAGTTCGCCGAAAAGGGTGTTCGAATCGTCCTTCATCGGCGTGCAACTTGCCCCCGCCGGCCCGGAAAGGAAACAGCCGATTGCAGAGGGATAAGGTGATCCCCGGCGAAGGCATGCATGGACGTTAGGGCTTCGGTAACCCTCTGGCGGCATCGTGAGCGGTCAGATCCTCGAAAAACCCAAGGCCTCATCGTGATCCCGGCAGACGAACGACTTCTTGGCGAGCGGGCGGCCTGGCTCGACAGGCTGGGCGCAGAACGCCGCCTGTCCGGCAACACGCTGGAGGCCTACGAGCGCGACACGCGTCAGTTCCTGCAATTCCTCTCCGGCTACATCGGCGGCACGGTGCGTCTGGACGATGTGAAGGATCTGCGGCCTGCGGATCTTAGATCCTTCCTCGCCTCTCGCCGCAAGGAAGGAGCCGGCGCCCGCTCTCTCGGACGCCATCTCGCAGGCCTCAGGTCATTCCTGCGCTTTCTGGAGCGCAAGGGCCTGGTCAATGCGGCCGGCGCGACGGCCATTCGCTCCCCGAAGCAGCCGAAGTCGCTGCCAAAACCTTTGTCCGGCAGCCAGGCCGTGGCGGTAGTCGACCTGAATACCCAGATGAATGAAGAGCCCTGGATCGCTGCCCGCGATGCCGCCGTTCTCTCTCTTCTCTACGGCTGCGGTCTGCGCATCTCCGAAGCGCTTGACCTGACGCCCTCCGCCTTCCATGCCAAGGCCACCAGTCTTCGCGTCACCGGCAAGGGCGGCAAGACGCGGCTGGTGCCGCTTTTGCCCGTGGTCGGCGAGGCCGTCGACACCTATCGCAAGCTCTGCCCCTATCATCTGGATGAGGTGGAGCCGCTGTTTCGCGGCGCCCGTGGCGGGAAGCTGCAGCCGGCGATCATCCAGCGCGAGATGCAGCGCCTGCGCTCGGCCCTCGGTCTTCCCGATTCGGCCACGCCCCATGCGCTGCGCCATTCCTTTGCCACTCATCTGCTCGGAGGCGGCGGTGATCTGCGCACCATTCAGGAACTGCTCGGTCACGCCAGCCTTTCGACGACGCAGATCTATACAGGCGTCGACAGCGCCCGTCTCCTCGACGTCTACGACCGAGCTCATCCTCGCGCCTGAACCGCGTTAACCACAATCATTAAGCGAACGTGAGGATCGGCGCCCCTATTGTCCCGATCCACACAGGAGATGTCATGAACACGCACCGCTTCTTTCCGCTGCGATCCGATCTGCCGCGCCCGTCTGCGGCTGATCTGCTGCTCTGGCTCGTCGGTGCGCTGCCGCTCTTCTTGCTTGCCGTATTGGTGACCACAGTCCTTTCTCTTTCGCCGGCCCAGGCTGCCAGCGAAATCGCATGCAGCGGTCAGAACCTCCTAACCGTCATGGAGAAAGAAAATCCGGCAGAACTGAAGAAGATACGGTATGAAGCAGCAAAGGTGCCGAACGGAAAAGGCATCTTTTGGAAGATCGAAAAGGCGGGACTTGCGCCCTCTTGGCTTCTCGGTACCATGCACGTCACTGACCCGCGCGTCCTCACAATGCCATCCGGCGCACGCGAGGCGGCGGCTGCCGCCGATGCCGTGGTGATCGAATCAGACGAGATCCTCGATGAGCAGAAGGCGGGCGCGACGCTGCTCATGCATCCCGAACTCACCATGTTTACTGACGGCACCAGCATCAAAGACCACCTTGATGCCGACGATCTGAAAACGCTGGAGGCCGGCCTCAAGGAGCGGGGCCTGGCGCTCGGCGCAGTCTCACGGATGAAGCCCTGGATCCTCGCCAGTTTCGTCGCTCTGCCGGCCTGCGAGATGTCGCGTAAGGCGGCCGGTGCATCCTTCCTCGACAAGCAGATTGCAGAAGACGCGGTGAAGGCCGACAAAAAAGTGGTGGGGCTCGAAACCATGGTCGAGCAATTGCAGGCCATGGCGGATCTGCCGGTCGATTTCCACTTCCAGGCGCTGATCGAAACCATCGCGCTCGGCGACAAGATGGAAGACGTCACCGAAACCATGACCGATCTTTATCTGGATGGCGAGATCGGCATGACCATGCCAATGCTGAAGGCCGTCGCGCCGACGCAAGAAGGCGGCGATGAAAGCGCCTATGCCGCTTTCGAGGATCGCATCGTGCGCGACCGCAACCTCGTGATGGCCAAGGGGAGCCTGCCGCTGCTGGAAAAGGGCAATGCCTTCATTGCCGTGGGTGCCTTGCACCTGCCAGGTGAAGAAGGCCTGGTCGAACTCTTCCGCAAGCAGGGCTTCACCGTCACACGCGTTGCCGGCTGATCTTCGACCTCAGTCCAGCCGTGCCAGAATGGTGCGGACAATCAGCTTGTGGAATGGCGTGATCGCGAGGATATAGAACCGACCGAACAGATTGTGCCGCTCGACAAGGGTTGTGATAGCGACTTTGCGCGTTTGCGAGCCCGTGGGCGCGACGTCAAGCACAATACGGAAGTCAAGATGGCTGTCATCAAATCCGAGCACAACCTGCTCGTCACGAGCGCTGACAACTGGGAACGCGCCCACGCGCTCCCCGTCCGCTATCGCAAGTTCGGCGGATTTCAGTCCGAACAGAGCGACGATGCGATTGCGAAGCGCCAGGAGGAGGTGCACCCAACGGGGCGAACTCCCAAACAGGCGGTGCGCCAGTTCGAGCGCGCTTTCTGCCCTTGGATCTGTTGTGATGACGTAACGATCGGCCCAATCCGCCGAACGCAGCGCCGGATGGGGCAGCATCACGTGTTCAAGATATGGCTTCGACATGCAACGCCCCCGAGGTTCGGCCACCCCGGAGGCGCCAGCTTTCAGCCTTTGGTCATACGCTGCGCAATTGGGGTCTTCCAGTAGAACTGGTGCACCAGCACTGCGGCAATGTGAACCACGATCAGCACCCACATCACAAGCTTGAGCGGGCCGCCATGAAGCTCGCCGGCGAGATCGTTGCCAAAATAGTATTTGCCGATGCCACTAAGCGGCAGGAGCACGAACAGCGTATAGAAACTCCAATGGGCAATCTTCGCCGCGAGCCGCAGCACCGGAGGCTCCTCGGGCGGCGCATCAGGCGCCCCTCGCGTCAGGCGAACCGCGAGCCGGATCAAGCCGAGACAGAGCACGGCAATGCCGACATAGGCATGGACGTTCGCAAAGGTCAGATCCTCGGGCGACGGCACTTCACCACGCTCATAGGCTTCGACCGCCTCTTCCATGGCGTCCGAAAAGATGAGGTTGAACAGGATGAGAAGAGCCATGGCCCAGTGAAGGGCCTTCTGCAGGATGGAATAGGATGTGGGAGCGATCGCGGGCATGGTTTGCCTTTCGTCAATTGGGAAAGAGGCAGTACCTGCGCATGATAAAGACCGCCGCTTGGGGAGCAAGCGACGGTCTTCAATCTTACCAAAATATAATGGAGACCGTACCAGGTCCGCGACGAATTACATGTGCAGGGGCTTGAAGAAGGTCGCGAGCGCGGCTTCCTTGACGGCTTCCGACATGGTCGGGTGCGCATGGCAGGTGCGGCCAAGATCTTCCGACGAACCGCCGAACTCCATCAGCACGGCCGCCTCGTGAATCATCTCGCCGGCACCGAGACCGATGATGTGCACGCCGAGCACGCGATCCGTCTCCTTGTCGGCCAGAACCTTCACAAAACCGTCCTGGGCCTGCATGGCGCGTGCGCGGCCATTGGCCGTGAACGGGAACTTCCCGACCTTGTAGGTAACACCTGCAGCCTTGAGCTCTTCCTCGGTCTTGCCGACGGAGGCCACTTCCGGCTGGGTGTAGACCACGCCCGGGATGACCTCGTAGTTCACATGGCCATGCTGGCCGGCGAGAATTTCGGCAAGCGCCACGCCTTCGTCTTCCGCCTTATGGGCAAGCATGGGGCCCTTGACCACGTCACCGATGGCATAGATGCCGGCAACGTTCGTGCGGTAATGTCCGTCGATTTCGACGCGTCCGCGATTGTCGAGCGCAACGCCGGCACCTTCAAGCCCGAGGCCAGCCGTATAGGGCTTGCGGCCGGTGGCGACGAGAACGACATCGGCTTCGAGCGTCTGGGCCTCACCGCCCTTGACCGGCTCGAACGTGACCTTGGCGCCGGCACCCGTCTTTTCAACACCGGTGACCTTGGCGCCGAGATTGAACTCGATGCCCTGCTTGGCGAGGATGCGCTGGAACTGCTTGGAGACTTCGCCGTCCATGCCGCCCAGGATCGTGTCGAGATATTCGACGACGGTCACCTTGGCGCCGAGGCGCGACCACACCGAGCCGAGCTCAAGGCCGATGACGCCGCCGCCGACAACAATCATCCTGCCCGGTACCTTTTCAAGCGCGATGCCGCCGGTCGAGGAGACGATGATCTTTTCGTCGATATCGACGGCAACACCCGGAATGCCGGCGACGTCGGAGCCGGTGGCAATGACGATGTTCTTGGTCTCGAGAACCTGAACTTCGCCCTTGTCATTGGTGACTTCGACCTTGCCGGCCGAGAGGATCTTGCCGGTGCCCTGAATGCCATCGATCTTGTTCTTCTTGAACAGGAAGGCGACGCCCTCGACGTTGGACTTCACCGTCGCATCCTTGTGCGCCATCATCTTCGGCAGGTTCAGCGTCGGCGCACCGACCTCGACGCCGAGGTCAGCCATGCCATGAGCCGCATGGTGGAAGACTTCCGACGCGTGCAGCAGGGCCTTGGACGGGATGCAGCCGATGTTGAGGCAGGTGCCGCCATAGGTGGCGCGCTTTTCGACGACGGCAACCTTCAGGCCGAGCTGGGCGGCCTTGATGGCGCAGACATAGCCGCCGGGGCCCGAACCGATAACGATGACATCATAAGACATGAGATTTTCCTTCGTTTTCGGCGGTTAACGACCGCCGCTGACATTCAAGATGGCGCCCGTGACATAGGAGGCCTGAGGAGAAAGGAGATAAATTGCGCTGTCAGCCACCTCGTCGGCCGTTCCAGGCCGCTGCATCGGGACCATGGGCGCCAGATCGCGCGCCCGGTCCGGCAGTCCGCCGGAGGCATGGATGTCGGTGTCGATGATGCCGGGGCGGATGGCATTGACCCGGATACTTTCGGTGGCAACCTCGCGGGAAAGCCCCACAGTAAACGTATCGATTGCAGCCTTGGCAGCGGCGTAATCGACATATTGGCCCGAGCTGCCGAGGATAGCGGCCATGGAGGAGATATTGACGATCACACCACCCTTGCCGCCATGCCTCGTCGACATGCGCTTCACGGCCTCGGAGGCACAGCGGATCTTGCCGATGACATTGACGGCGAACATCCGGTCGAGCCGCGCCCGGTCGAAATCCTCGACCCGTCCGGTCTGGTCAACGACGCCGGCATTGTTGACCAGGGCGTCCAGTCGGCCACGGCGATCAACGGCGGCAAAGATCGCGGCGATCCCTTCTTCGGTCGCCGTATCACCCTGAACGATTTCGGCTTTGGCACCGACTGTCTGGCAGTCTGCCGCCACGGCCTCTGCAGCCGCCTTGTCGGACCGATAATTGACCAGCAGGTCGTAACCCTGAGCAGCAGCTTTCCTACAGACTGCAGCGCCGATGCCTCGGCTGCCACCGGTCACGAGGAGGAGGGGACGGCTTGTCATGCGGCACATCCCTTGAATTCGAAGACATCCCACGGGCTCGTTTCCAGCCCCTTGCCCGCCGACGAGGCGATGACGGACGGACCGAAGCCCGGCAAGAGGAGCGCGTCGGGTGCATCCGCACCTTCCGGCGGCAACAGATCGACATGGCCGGTCTTCGTGTCGATCCCGTAGACGATACCCTTCCAGACCGTGCAGGCGGCGAGGTCCGCACCCGTCACGTCACCTTCCGGGCAGTTGTTCATCAGCATGCCGACGGGCCGTTCGATCTCCGCATCGTACATGACGTAGCCATTAAGTTTGAGCTTGCCGATTGTCGTGGAGAAGCCGTGGGTAACGGGCGTGTTCTCGCCGCTTGCAGCCTCAAACACGAGTTCGAGGCCGGTTTCGGCTTCCCTGTAAGTGGCTTTTTCGATCCGGCAGTCAGCAGCCAGGGCCGCATAGGGCAGTGCGAGCGCAGCAAGCAGAACAGATGCTCCGACAGTCGCGCCCATGCCTCACCTCAAAACGCCAGCGCGAGGAACATAAGGCCGAGGCCGACCATGGAGCCGGTCCAGACCAGCGAGCGGACATAGGGGATGCCGCCCAGATAAAGAGGGTAGTAGACAATGCGCCCGACGAACCAGACGATGGCACCGATCAAACCGAGGCCCGAGGTTTCTCCGGTGAAAAGCAGGCCCGCGGCAAGTGCCACAAAGGCGGGATAGGTTTCACGGAAGTTGGAAGACGCCCGGGCAGCACGGCCGGCGAGCTTGCCCGCCGGCTGCTTGTTGTCGTCCCGGGGGCCGGCATTCCACTTCGCCCCTAGCTCCTTGGTGGCAAGCACGCCCTGAAGCAGGATATGCGCGACCAGAAGCACCACGCTCCAGGCAAGGAGCAGGACGAGCGGCGAGGCGGAAGCGGATACCGGCTCCATAATGAGGTCTCCTTAGAGATCGAGAACCAGACGTTCCGGATCTTCGAGGCTTTCCTTGACGCGGACGAGGAAGGTGACGGCTTCCTTGCCGTCGACGATCCGGTGGTCATAAGAGAGCGCGAGATACATCATCGGACGGATGACGATCTGGCCGCCGACCACGACCGGGCGCTCCTGGATCTTGTGCATGCCGAGGATACCCGACTGCGGCGCATTCAGGATCGGCGAGGACATCAGCGAGCCATAAACGCCACCGTTCGAGATGGTGAAGGTGCCACCCTGCATATCGGCCATGGAAAGCTGACCGTCACGAGCAGCCTTGCCGAGGCGGCCGATTTCTTTCTCGATACCGGCGATCGACATCTGGTCGGCATCGCGTACGATCGGAACGACCAGGCCTTTGTCCGTGCCGACGGCAACGCCGATGTGGCAGTAGTTCTTGTAGATGATGTCGGTGCCGTCGATTTCGGCGTTGACGGCCGGCAGTTCCTTCAGCGCATGCGTGACGGCCTTGGTGAAGAAGCCCATGAAGCCGAGCTTCACGCCATGCTTCTTCTCGAAGATGTCCTTGTAGCGGTTGCGCAGATCCATGACCGCCTTCATGTCCACCTCATTATAGGTGGTGAGCATGGCAGCGGTGTTCTGGGCGTCCTTGAGGCGCTTCGCAATCGTCTGACGCAGACGGGTCATCTTCACGCGTTCTTCGCGCGATGCGTCGTCGGCCGAAGAGGCCGGACGCGGAGCAGCAGGAGCAGCAGCCGGAGCCGGTGCAGCAACGCCCTTGGCGATGGCGGCGAGTACGTCGCCCTTCAGAACCTGGCCGCGCTTGCCCGAGCCCTCGACGTCAGACGTCGAAATGTTGTTGTCGGCAGCAACCTTGGCAGCAGCCGGAGCAGCCGGCATGGCAGACGGTGCGGCCGGAGCAGCGGCAGCCGGAGCAGGCGCTGCAGCAGGGGCCGGTGCGGCGGCAGGTGCCGGCGCGGCAGCACCGGCAGAACCGGCAGCGCCTTCTGCGATCTGGCCGAGCAGCGCACCGAGGCCGACGGTTTCGCCGTTCTGGGCAACAATTTCAGTCAGAACGCCGGAGACCGGCGACGGAACTTCAACCGTGACCTTGTCGGTTTCCAGCTCGACGAGCGGTTCGTCGGCCTTGACGGTGTCGCCGACCTTCTTGAACCAGGTGCCGATGGTGGCTTCGCTGACGGATTCGCCGAGGGTGGGTACGCGGATTTCAGTGGCCATGATCTCAATTCCGTTGGTCAGAGAACGTTTCGGTCTGCAAGGAGTGTGACTGGGCGGATCAACCGCCCAGTGCGTCCTCAAGGAAGGCTTCAAGCTGGGCGAGGTGCTTCGACATCAGGCCGGTTGCCGGCGATGCGGCAGCCGGACGGCCGGTATAGCGCACGCGCTGGTACTTGGCGTCGATATGGGCGAGCACCCATTCCAGATAGGGATCGATGAACGACCAGCCGCCCATGTTCTTCGGCTCTTCCTGGCACCAGACCATCTCCGCATTGCGGAAGCGGGAGAGCTCGTTGATGAGCGCCTTGGCCGGGAACGGATAGAGCTGTTCGATGCGCAGCAGATAAATGTCGTCGATGCCGCGCTTCTCGCGCTCTTCCAGCAGGTCGTAATAGACCTTGCCGGAGCAGAGAACGACGCGACGGATCTTGGCATCCTTCTGCAGCTTGATCGGGCCATCCTTGATGACTTCGGCGTCATCCCACAGCAGACGGTGGAACGAGCTTTCGCCAGCCATCTCGGCCAAGCTAGACGTTGCACGCTTGTGGCGCAGCAGGGACTTCGGCGTCATCAGGATCAGCGGCTTGCGGAAGTCGCGCTTCACCTGACGGCGCAGGATGTGGAAGTAGTTCGCCGGCGTGGTGACGTTGGCGACCTGCATGTTGTCTTCGGCGCACATCTGCAGCCAGCGTTCGAGACGGGCCGACGAGTGTTCCGGACCCTGGCCTTCATAGCCATGCGGCAGCAAGCAGACGAGACCCGACATGCGCAGCCACTTGCGTTCGCCCGACGAGATGAACTGGTCGAAGACGACCTGTGCACCGTTGGCGAAGTCGCCGAACTGTGCTTCCCAGAGGGTCAGCGCATTCGGGCGGGCCAGCGAATAGCCATATTCGAAGCCCAGCACGGCCTCTTCCGACAGCATCGAATTGATGACTTCGTAGCGAGCCTGGGTCGGCGCAAGGTTTGCGAGCGGGATATAGCGCTCTTCGGTTTCCTGATCGTAGAGAACCGAGTGACGCTGCGAGAAGGTGCCGCGTTCGCAATCCTGGCCCGACAGACGGATTTTGTGGCCATCAACCACGAGCGAACCAAAGGCGAGTGCTTCGCCCATGGCCCAGTCGATACCTTCACCGGTCTCGATCATCTGCGCCCGGTTTTCCATGAAGCGCTGGATGGTGCGGTGGGCCTTGAAGCCTTCAGGAATGGTCGACAACTTGCGGCCAATCTCCTTCAGCTGCTTCATCGGCATGGCGGTCTTGCCGCGACGCTGCTCATCGGCATTGTCGGCGGTCCTGAGACCCGACCAGGCACCATCGAGCCAGTCAGCCTTGTTCGGCTTGTAGCTCTGGCCAGCCTCGAACTCCTGTTCGAGATGAGCGCGCCAGTCGGCCTTCATCTTTTCCAGTTCGCCTTCGGTGATCAGACCTTCCGCGATCAGACGTTCGCCGTAGATCTGCACGACCGTCTTGTGGGCGCGGATCTCCTTGTACATCTTCGGCTGCGTGAAGGAGGGCTCATCACCTTCGTTATGACCGAAGCGGCGATAGCAGAACATGTCGACAACGACAGGCTTGTGGAACTTCATGCGGAATTCGGTCGCGACCTTGGCCGCGTAGACGACCGCTTCCGGGTCATCACCGTTCACATGGAAGATCGGTGCCTCGATCATCTTCGCGACATCAGAGGGATAAGGCGACGATCGCGAGAAGGCCGGGTTCGTGGTGAAGCCAATCTGGTTGTTGATGATGACATGCAGCGTGCCGGCGACGCGGTGACCGCGCAGGCCGGACAGACCGAGGATTTCAGCCGTCACACCCTGGCCGGCAAACGCCGCATCGCCGTGCAGGAGAAGCGGCAGAACCTTGGCACGCTCCTTGAGCGGGATGACGTCGCCGTCCCAGACCTTGGCGAGCTGGTCCTGCTTGGCACGGGCCTTGCCCATCACGACAGGGTTGACGATTTCCAGATGCGACGGATTGGCCGTCAGCGAAAGGTGGACCTTGTTGCCGTCGAACTCGCGATCCGAGGAAGCGCCGAGATGGTACTTGACGTCACCGGAGCCCTCGACTTCGTCGGGCTTGAAGGAGCCGCCCTTGAACTCGTGGAAGACCGCGCGATGGGGCTTGTGCATGACGTTGGTCAGAACGTTCAGACGGCCGCGATGGGCCATCCCGAGTACGACCTCTTCAAGGCCGTCCTGGCCGCCACGCTTGATGATCTGTTCGAGCGCCGGGATCAGCGATTCACCACCATCGAGGCCAAAGCGCTTAGTGCCCTTGTACTTAACGTCGATGAACTGCTCGAAGCCTTCGGCCTCGATGAGCTTCTGCAGGATCGCCTTCTTGCCGTTCGGCGTGAATTCGACGCCCTTGCCGGGGCCTTCGATGCGCTCCTGGATCCAGGCCTTCTCTTCCGGATTGGAGATATGCATGAACTCGACGCCGAGCGTCGAGCAATAGGTCCGCTGCAGGATATCGAGCATCTGCGGGATCGTGGCGTATTCCAGACCCAGCACGTTATCGATGAAGATCTTGCGGGTGTAATCGGCTTCGGTGAAACCGTAATTGCTTGGCGAGAGTTCGTTGTAGTCTTCGACCGGCGCTGCCAGACCAAGAGGGTCCAGCTTCGCATGCAGGTGACCGCGCATGCGATAGGCGCGGATCATCATGATGGCGCGGACCGAATCGCGGGTTGCCTGCAGAACTTCGGCTTCCGAGACCGGCTTGCCGACAGTGGCAGCCGTAGCTTCAGCCTTGGCCTGAACCTTCTTCTCGATGACCTTTTCGACAACACCCCAGTTGCCGTCCAAAGCGGAGACGAGATCGCCGCCTTCTGCGATCGGCCAGTTCTTGCGCTGCCAGGAGGCGCCCTTGGCGGCCTTCTTCACGTCGGTCGGATTGTCGGCCAGTGCCTTGAAGAAGGCCCGCCACTCGTCGGAAACCGACGAGGGATCTTCTTCATACCGTGCGTAAAGCTGTTCGATATAGGCAGCGTTCTGACCGTCGAGAAAGGACGTGATCAGAAACTGCTCGTTGGCTTCTTGCCTACCCATGGTGTTTCGCGAGCGTCTCTGCTCGCCTCCCGACTAGAAATTGATGGCCGGATGCCCGGCCTGCCGCTGCACGCTCGATGAGCGAATCGTCCTGAGATGCGAATTCCAGGCGAAGGTTGCCGCAGCAACCCTTCGCCTGGCTTGTACTTCTGATGGCTCAGCCCTTGAGGACTTCGACCAGGGTCTTGCCGAGGCGCGCCGGAGAAGGCGACACCTTGATGCCGGCCGCTTCCATGGCAGCGATCTTGGATTCCGCATCGCCCTTGCCACCGGAAACCACAGCGCCAGCGTGACCCATAGTCCGTCCCTTCGGAGCCGTACGGCCAGCGATGAAGCCGGCCATCGGCTTCTTGCGGCCCTTCTTGGCTTCGTCGATGAGGAACTGGGCTGCATCTTCTTCAGCCGAGCCGCCGATTTCGCCGATCATGATGATCGAGGTCGTGGCCGGATCGGCCAGGAACATCTCGAGCACGTCGATGAATTCGGTCCCCTTGACCGGGTCGCCGCCAATACCGACAGCGGTCGTCTGGCCGAGGCCTTCATTCGAGGTCTGAAACACAGCTTCGTATGTAAGAGTTCCCGAACGCGAGACAATGCCGACCGAACCCTTGCGGAAGATCGAGCCCGGCATGATGCCGATCTTGCATTCTTCCGGCGTCAGGATGCCCGGGCAGTTTGGGCCGAGAAGGCGCGACTTCGACTTATCGAGACGGGCCTTGACCTTCACCATATCCATGACCGGGATACCCTCGGTGATGCAGGTGATGAACGGGATCTCGGCGTCGATCGCCTCGATGATCGCGTCGGCAGCGCCTGCCGGCGGAACGTAGATGACCGATGCGTCAGCACCGGTGCGTTCCTTGGCTTCAGCAACCGAGGCAAAGATCGGCAGGCTTTCGCCCTTCGAGCCGGTCCAGGTTTCCCCACCCTTCTTCGGGTGGATACCGCCGACCATCTGCGTGCCGTAGTAAGCAAGCGCCTGTTCGGTGTGGAAGGTACCGGTCTTGCCGGTCAGGCCCTGAACGAGGACCTTGGTGTTCTTATTCACGAGAATGGACATGCGTTGATCCCGATCTCTACCGTGAGCTCTTGCGAAGTTTCATCCATATGATGACGACGCAGCAAGTTGTGACGATGCCGAAGGCGACGAAGGGAGAAAGGGGCAAACACACTGTGAACGCTGCCGGTGATGCATCCTGGTAGAACCCATCACACCACTTTTCCTCTTCCTGCCACCAAAACCAGCAGGCAATGAGAGCCAGCACCGCGACCGCGACGATGACTCTCGTATTCATGTCAGCCGTTGATCGCCGCGACGATCTTCTTGGCAGCGTCGTCCAGATCGTCGGCCGCGGTGATCGCGAGGCCGGATTCGTTCAGGATCTTCTTGCCAAGTTCGACATTCGTGCCTTCGAGGCGCACGACGAGCGGAACCTTGAGGCCCACTTCCTGCACGGCGGCGACAACGCCTTCCGCGATGACGTCGCACTTCATGATGCCGCCGAAGATGTTGACAAGGATGCCCTCGACCTTCGGATCGGCCGTGATGATCTTGAAGGCAGCCGCAACCTTGTCCTTGCCGGCGCCACCGCCGACGTCACAGAAGTTTGCCGGCTCCTTGCCGTAAAGCTTGATGATGTCCATCGTCGCCATGGCGAGACCGGCACCATTGACCATACAACCGATATTGCCGTCGAGGGCGACATAGGCGAGGTCCCACTTGGAGGCTTCGATTTCCTTGGCGTCTTCTTCGGTCTCGTCGCGCAGCGCCTTGACATCGTCGTGGCGGAACAGGGCGTTGCCGTCGAAAGACATCTTGGCGTCGAGCACGCGCAGATGGTCATTCTTCATGACGATCAGCGGGTTGACCTCGAGCAGCGCCATGTCCTTTTCGACAAAGGCCTTGTAGAGGATCGGGAAGAGCGACTTCGCATCTTCGGCAGCCGCACCCGAAAGCTCAAGCGCCTTGGAGATGGCCGCAACATCCGCGTCCGTCACGCCCATCAGCGGGTCGATGGCGATCGTGTGGATCTTTTCCGGGGTGTCATGGGCAACGGCTTCGATGTCCATGCCGCCTTCCGTCGAAACGACGAAGGCAACCTGGCCGACCGAGCGGTCGACGAGCAGCGAGCAATAGAGTTCGCGGGCGATGTCGGCGCCGTCTTCGATGTAGAGACGGTTGACCTGCTTGCCGGCTTCGCCGGTCTGGGCGGTCACCAGCGTGTTGCCGAACATTTCCTTGGCATGCGCCTTGGCTTCGTCGATCGAGAAGGCGAGGCGTACGCCACCCTTTGCATCGGGGTCGAGTTCCTTGAACTTGCCCTTGCCGCGGCCGCCAGCATGGATCTGGCTCTTGACCACATAGAGCGGGCCGGGAAGCTGCTTGGCAGCAGCTTCGGCTTCTTCTGCGGAGAAGATCGCCACACCTTCGGCGACCGGTGCGCCAAAACTCTTCAGAAGAGCCTTGGCCTGATATTCATGAATGTTCATCGTCGTGTCCCTGTCTTGGGCCGCCCTATCGGGGCTGAAAGGCTGTTACTTGAGAGCCGGGGCGATATTGATGCAGGCTTCGCAGAGGCTGGCGACAGCGCCGACAGACTTCTGGAAGGCTTCTTCCTCGGCCTTGTTCAGGTCGATCTCGATGATGCGCTCGACACCGCCTTCGCCGATGATGACGGGCACGCCGACATACATGTCCTTCACGCCGTACTGGCCGGTAAGGTAGGCGGCGCAGGGCAGAACGCGCTTCTTGTCCTTGAGGTAGGACTCAGCCATCTCGATGGCAGAGGCTGCAGGCGCATAGTAGGCCGAGCCGGTCTTCAGCAGACCGACGATTTCGGCGCCACCATCACGGGTGCGCTGGATGATTTCTTCGAGGCGTTCCTTGGTGACCCAGCCCAACTTGACGAGGTCGGTCAGCGGAATGCCGCCGACGGTCGAGTAGCGGGCGAGTGGCACCATCGTGTCGCCATGGCCACCGAGAACGAAGGCGGTGACATCCTGAACGGAGACGTTGAATTCTTCCGACAGGAAGTGGCGGAAGCGACCCGAGTCGAGAACGCCGGCCATGCCGACGACCTTGTTGGCCGGAAGGCCCGAGAACTTCTGCAGGGCCCAGACCATCGCGTCGAGCGGGTTGGTGATGCAGATGACGAAGGCGTTCGGGGCATACTTCTTGATGCCGGCGCCAACCTGTTCCATGACCTTGAGGTTGATGCCGAGCAGGTCGTCGCGGCTCATGCCGGGCTTGCGGGCAACACCGGCAGTGACGATGCAGACGTCAGCGCCTTCGATGGCGGCGTAGTCGCTAGCGCCAGACAGCTTGGCATTGAAGCCTTCGACCGGGCCGGACTGGGCGATATCCAGACCTTTGCCCTGCGGGATGCCATCAGCAATGTCGAACAGGACGATATCGCCGAGTTCCTTCAGACTGGCGAGATGCGCCAGCGTTCCACCAATCATACCAGAACCGATAAGAGCGATCTTTTTGCGCGCCATTGCATAGCTTCCTTTTAGATCCAAAACCAAGGTCAAGACGAAGTGTTAGCCTGCCCTTGTGGACAGACCGCATAGACCCAACCCAATAGAATCGCAATCGATAATTTTCGGTGTATAAATTTCAATCGGTTAGAACGTAAAATTCTTACGTAAAGGTAAGAGTTATCGTCACACGATCGTCACGTTTTAGCGCGGATCTCTTCATGGTCCGCGAGATAGTCGGTGCTTCGCATTTCAAAAAGACGCGAAACGGTACGGTCAAACTCGAAACCTTCAGTGCCTTTTTTTGCTGTGAGAAGCTCCTCGGGCATGGCGACAGCCGAAGCGAAGAGACGTACCCGCGCATCGTAAAGCGCATCGATCAGGATGATGAAACGCTTCGTCTCGTTGCGCTTTTCCGGACCAAGATACGGAATGTTTTCGACGAAGACGACATCGAAGCGTTCGGCAATGGCGAGGTAATCGGAGGCCCCGAGCGGACGCGCGCAGAGTTCGTCAAAGGTAAAACGGGCACAGCGCCCGGAAGCCCTTGGGATCTCGACCACCCGCCCCTTCATTTCGATTGTCGCAGGAACTTCAGGCTTGCCGCCGGTGATACGGGTCCAGGCACGATCTATCTGTGCGGACGCCTCTTGTGAGAGAGGCGCCACGTAGACGGGCAAACTCTCCAGCTTCTCAAGGCGGTAGTCCGTCGGAGAATCGAGGGAGGCGATCTCGACATACTGTTGCAGGAGCCCGACGAATGGCAGGAACAGACTGCGGTTCAGTCCATCGCGATAGAGGTTGTCCGGCTCGACATTCGACGTGGCGACAAGGATGCAGCCGCGCGCGAAAAGTTCGGTAAAGAGCCGGGCAAGGATCATCGCATCTGCGATGTCCGTCACGGTGAATTCGTCGAAGCACAGAAGCTGCGCTTCTTCGCGCAGCGCTGCCGCCACCGGCGGCACGGGATCCGCCTGCTTCGTTTCGCCGGCCTTCAGTTTCTGGCGATGAGCGTGGATGCGGCCATGCACGTCCGCCATGAATTCGTGAAAATGGGCGCGCCGCTTCTTCTCGATCGGTGCCAGCTTGAAGAACAGGTCCATCAGCATGGTTTTGCCACGACCCACACTCCCATGGACATAAAGGCCCATGATCGGTGTCTGCGGCTTGCGACGCTGAGCAAACATCCAGCCCAGCGCACTGGACTTGGACGCCGGCTTGCGGGCCTTGAGTTCGGTCAGGATCCGGTCGAGCTTTCGCGCCACCTGCAATTGAGCCGCATCCGGCTGCAGGGTCCCCGCCTCCGTCATCGCGCGCAATTGTTCGACGACGCTGAGCGCATAATCAGGAATGGGCTGCATGGGATAGATCCTCGGTGACGGCCACGCGGCCGTCACAGGATGGAGGATAGAATCAGCGGCTCAGGCTCACCGGCTGGCCAGAGCCGGTGCTACCGTCGAAACGGGCATCCGCCGTCTTGTAGAGGCTGCCGATCGTATTGCCGTTGCGATCCTTGAGCAGAACCTGCTTGCCGGCCACTTCCCAGGAGCCCATAGCAGTCAACTCGCCCGAGCAACCACGGGTCCCGCCACGCGAGCCACTACCGAGGTTCGTCAGCGTCAGGAACATGTCGCAGCTGACACCGGCACTCTGGACGCGCCAGTTGCCGACCATGGATTCTTTCGTCACGTCCAGCGCGGTGCCTGGTGCGGCTGCCATGCCGCCTGCGGCGGGCGTATTGGCCGGGGCTGCCGGGAATTGTCCAGGAGTGGCGCCGCCGGGAGGTGGCAACTGGCCAGACTGCACGGAAGGAACCGGCTGTGCCTGCAGAGGTGGCAGAGCGCTATTGCCATTGTCCATGCTGTTGTAGGACGTTCTCTGACAACCTGCGAGTGCCAAGAGAATGGCGACTCCGGTGACCGCATGGAAAGACTTCATTATGACACTCCCGCTCTTGCGACTCGCGCCGCAACCTGCCGTACAACTGGGTTAGAAATATGTTACGTCGATATGGTTAATCAAGTTCCATATCGCGCGCGATCTATAGCCGGCACTATACGGACAAAGTAAGGCCGCCCGAAACAGGTTCCGGGCGGCCTCGCGATGTCGTGAACGACAATCAGCTGCGACGTTCGACCATCATCTTCTTGATCTCGGCAATCGCCTTGGCCGGGTTCAGGCCCTTCGGGCAGGCCTGAGCGCAGTTCATGATCGTGTGGCAGCGATAGAGGCGGAAGGGATCCTCGAGATTGTCGAGGCGCTCGCCGGTCGCTTCGTCACGGCTATCGATCAGCCAGCGATAAGCCTGCAGCAGCACGGCAGGACCGAGATAACGGTCGCCGTTCCACCAGTAGCTCGGACAGGAGGTCGAGCAGCAGGCGCAGAGAATGCACTCGTAGAGACCGTCGAGCTTCTGGCGATCGTCATGGCTCTGCTTCCACTCCTTGGCCGGCGGCGGAGAAACCGTCTTCAGCCAGGGTTCGATCGAGCGGTGCTGGGCGTAGAAGTTGCTCAGATCCGGAACGAGGTCCTTGACGACGGGCATATGCGGCAGCGGATAGACCTTCACCGTGCCATTGATATCGTCCATGCCCTTGGTGCAAGCGAGCGTATTCGTGCCGTCAATGTTCATTGCGCAGGAACCGCAAATGCCTTCACGGCAGGAGCGACGCAGCGTCAGTGTCGGGTCGATATTGTTCTTGATGTAGAGAAGGCCATCGAGAACCATCGGGCCGCAATCATCGACGTCGATGTAATAGGTGTCGATCCGCGGATTGGCGCCATCGTCCGGGTTCCAGCGATAGATCCGGTACTCGCGGACGTTCTTTGCATCGGCCGGCTTCGGCCAGACCTTGCCTTCTGTGACCTGGGAATTCTTGGGGAGAGCGAGTTCTACCATGATGAGTTCCTCAAATCAGTACACGCGAGCTTTCGGCGCGATCTTTTGCGGATCAATGCCTTCAGCGATGAGCTCGGTGTGGACGGGACGGTAGTCGAGCTTGACGTCACCCGCTTCGGAGACCCAGGCGAGCGTATGCTTGCGCCAGTTCACATCGTCGCGACCGGCAAACGGGCCAGACGTGTAGTCTTCGCGGGCGTGCGAACCACGGCTCTCCTTGCGGGCCTCGGCGCCGTAAACCGTGGTGATCGCATTGGCCATCAGGTTGTGCAGTTCGAGCGTCTCGACCAGGTCGGAGTTCCAGATCATCGAACGATCGGTGACCTTGATATCCGGCAGTTCCTTCCAGATGGCCGAGAGGCGCTTGCAACCGCTTTCCAGCGATTCCTGCGTGCGGAACACGGCCGCGTCTTCCTGCATGGCGCGCTGCATCTTGTCGCGCAGCACGGCGGTCGGCGTCTGGCCGGCGGCATGACGCGTGTTGTCGAAGCGGTCCATGATCTTGTCGCAGGCAGCAACATTCAGCGCCGGGATCGGCGAGGTCCGGTCGATAACCTCCGCAGCCCGGATCGCGGCGGCGCGACCGAAGACGACGAGGTCGATCAGCGAGTTGGAACCGAGGCGGTTGGCACCATGAACCGAAGCGCAACCGGCTTCGCCGACCGCCATCAGACCGGGAATGATCCGCTCAGGATTATTGCTGTCGGCATTCAGCACTTCGCCCCAATAGTTGGTCGGAATGCCGCCCATGTTGTAGTGCACCGTCGGCAGGACCGGGATCGGCTCGCGGGTCACGTCGACGCCGGCAAAGATCTTCGCCGATTCCGAGATGCCCGGCAGACGCTCGTGCAGAACCGCCGGATCGAGATGGTCGAGGTGCAGATAGATGTGGTCCTTGTTCTTGCCGACGCCGCGGCCTTCACGGATTTCCATCGTCATGCAACGCGAGACGACGTCACGCGATGCGAGGTCCTTCGCAGAGGGAGCATATCGCTCCATAAAGCGCTCGCCTTCGGAGTTCACGAGGTAACCGCCTTCGCCACGTGCGCCTTCGGTGATGAGGCAGCCGGCGCCGTAAATGCCGGTCGGGTGGAACTGGACGAATTCCATGTCCTGCAGCGGGAGACCCGCGCGGGCGATCATGCCGCCGCCGTCACCGGTGCAGGTGTGAGCGGAGGTGGCCGAGAAATAGGCGCGGCCATAGCCGCCCGTCGCCAGCACGACCATCTTGGCCGAAAAGCGATGGATGGTGCCGTCGTCGAGGTTCCAGGCAACGACGCCGGTGCAGCGGCTGCCATCGTCCGACATGATCAGGTCGAGCGCGAAATACTCGATGAAGAATTCGGCATTGTTGCGCAGCGATTGACCGTAAAGCGTGTGCAGGATGGCGTGGCCGGTACGGTCGGCAGCAGCACAGGTGCGCTGGACCGGCGGGCCTTCGCCATAGTTCTGCATGTGACCGCCAAACGGCCGCTGATAAATCTTGCCTTCTTCGTTACGCGAGAAGGGAACGCCGTAATGCTCAAGCTCGTAGACAGCCTTGGGCGCTTCCATGGCGAGATACTGCATGGCGTCGACATCGCCGAGCCAGTCCGAGCCCTTGACCGTGTCATAGAGATGCCACTGCCAGCAGTCGGGCGTCATGTTGGTGAGAGAGGCGGCAATGCCTCCCTGGGCTGCAACCGTGTGGCTGCGGGTCGGGAAAACCTTGGTGATGCAGGCCGTCTTGAAACCCTGCTCGGCCATGCCAAGCGTTGCACGCAGACCGGCGCCGCCGGCACCGACCACGACCACGTCGTAGGAGTGGTCAACATAGGTATAGGCTTTGCCGGTCTGGGCGAAGTTATGAATGGTTGCCATGTTGAATTACCCTACGAAAGCGATCTTCAAGATGGCGAAAAGACAGAGGCCGCCGACCAGGATCGCGAAGAATGTGTTGAGCATCAGAAGCAAAAGCTTGGGGATCTCGGCATGGACATAGTCCTCGATGATCACCTGCATGCCCAGCTTCATATGGATCAGAGCAGAGACCACGACCAGAGCCATGACGACAGCGACCAGCGGGTGCGACAATGCGCCAACCACCTCGCCGTAAGGGGCGCCGTTGTACATCACCAGGAAGCCGACGAAGAAGAGGATCAGCGGGATGTTGGCGACGGCGGTCATTCGTTGGCGCCAGAAGTGTTCCGTCCCATCCTTGGCGGAGCCAAGGCCGCGGACCTTACCGAGCGGAGTGCGCATATCCATGAAAAATGCCTCAGGTGCGGATGATATAGGCGATGACCCAGACGACCAGGGTCAGGACGACCGACGCGATGATGTTCGCCTTGGCGAGCTTGGTGGAAAAATGCTTCTCGAAGCCGTAGCCCACATCCCACATCAGGTGACGCAGGCCACCCAGCATGTGGTGCAGCAGAGCCCAGGTGAAGCCGAACAGGATCAGGCGACCGATGATCGTGCCCATGAACCAGTTGACCCACTCAAAATAGTCGGCGCCAGTCGAGGCGGCGATCAGCCACCAGGCGACAAGAACGGTGCCAAAATAGAGCGCACCGCCCGTGATTCGATGCAGGATCGACATCAACATGGTCGGGATGAGCTTATATACTTGCAGATGCGGCGACAGGGGCCGGTTTTTCGTCACATTCGCCATCTAAACCTCGCGGCGTCTCGATGCGGTCCGAGCTTTCGGACATTTCAGGAGCAAAAGCGCCAAAACGTAAGTGGTGCATTGCATCATGGCGACGTTTAATCCCCGAACACCCGGACGACAAGCACATTCGCTTGACGATTTCAATTTAATCGATTCGCGTGAATAGAACTTTAGCATCACGCATCGAAGCATGTTCGACTACGAAAAAAGCAAGTCGCTGGATGACTTTAGCGACTTTATCCGGCATGATGCGTTAACCACTGGTTAACCATGTTCCGGAGAGTAGCCCGATGTCCCTGTTTCGCGTAGCCCTGGCCTCGGCATTTGCACTCCCCCTCGCCTCGACGGTCGCGTCGGCCGGCGACTGGGGGTCCGACCATCATCGTCATCGGCATGAGCACCATCAGCAAAGCGTCTTCGGCGGAGACGGGTTACCATCTGTCGTGCCCGGGGTCGGCACCTTTGTCGGCAGCCTGTCTGCCGTGCGCATCAAGGGCAACGGCATCTTTATCGCCCTCGACCGTCGTCAGCCCCATCATTCCGTGATCGTCGCGGCGCCCAAGGTCCAGATCATTGAAATTTCGGCCGAAAATGAAGACAGCGCCTGCTCCTTCGAAGCCGGCGTCTGCGTCATCAGGCCCGACCGCTAGACGAAGCGCCAGACCGTGGTCTTCTTGACTTCGGCGTCCTCAAGCACGCGCGTCACCGGCACCATATAGGTGGCGAGAGGTTCCAGACGGGCCGTCGGCCGATAGCTGCGGCCCGGGTCGCCGACCAGCACCTCGCAGCCGGCCTTGGCCAGGGTCTCGAACCAAAGCGTGAGGGACTGTGCAAACGCACTGTCATAGAAAACGTCGCCCGCCAGCACGACATCGAAATCCACCGACAGGCCGATCAGATCATCGTCAGTAAAGGCGAGCGTCACGCCGTTCAGCGCGGCATTGAGCCGCACGGCAGTGTGCGCCCAGGGATCGATGTCGGCGGCCAGCACCTCACTGGCACCGGCCATCGCGGCCGCAATCGCGACGAGTCCTGAGCCGCTGGCGAAATCGAGCACCCGCTTGCCCCGAACGATCTCAGGATTGTCGAGCACGTGACGTGCAAGCCCCTGGCCGCCAGCCCAGGCAAAGGCCCAGAACGGCGGCGGCAGGCCGATGGCCTCCAGATCCTCCTCCGTCTTCAGCCAGAGCTCATGCACCTCGCTTGCCAGATGCAGCTGGATTTCCGGCACATGCGGCGGCGCGATTGGGCTCGTATTGCCGAGGATGAACTGTTCGGGATCCGTCTTCACGAGCAAGCTCAGACCGGCGGTTTCTCGAGACCACCCATGCGGCAGACCTCGAAATATTCGTCTTCGGTGACCGGTTGGACGGAGAGCCGCATCGAGGTCACAAGCGCCATCTTGGCGAGCCTCTCGTTCGCCTTGACGTCCTTCAGGCTCACCGGCTTCGGCATGTCGCAGACGGCACGGATGTCGACGCAGTCCCAGCGGGCATCGCCTTCAGCAGTCGAATCCGGGTGCGAGAGAGCGCAGACCTCAACGATCCCAACGATCTCGAGCCCCTCATTGGAGTGGTAGAAGAAGCCCTTGTCGCCGATCTTCATCGCCCGCATATTGTTGCGGGCAAGATAGTTGCGAACGCCGGTCCATTCCTCGCCGACCTCGCCTTTGGCCTTCTGCATCTCCCAGGACCACTTGAAGGGCTCGGACTTGTAAAGCCAGAACGCCATTCTGTTCACGCCTCCGGATTGTTGAAGACCCAGTTATAGGGCTTGATCTCGACGGTTTCGAAGAGACCGGCCTTGGCATAGGGATCCTGGGCCGCAAGCGCACGCGCGCCTTCGATGTCGTCGGCTGCGATCAGCAGCATGGAGCCGCAAGGCTTGCCGTCGGCATCGAGAAAAGGGCCGGCAATTTTGAGCTGGCCTGCGGCATTCAGCCCGTTCAGCCATTCGACATGCGGCGGACGGGTTTCCATGCGAAGGTTCAGGTGACCAGGCTTATCGGCGCAGATGACGGCAAACAGCATCTTCTCTCTCCTTGGAACGCTCTATTCGGTGGTGATCGGCCGCGACATCAATTGGGTGATGGCGGTCGGAATATCCAGTCGGCCATCAATGATGGCGGCGACTGCCGAGGTTATCGGCATTTCGATCTGGTGCCCTTCGGCAAGCCGGGCGGCAACGGCCGCCGCAAAGGCGCCCTCGACAAGCGCCCCGCCCTGAGCGGCGATGGCTTCGCCGCGTCCCAGCGCAAGGCCAAAGCGCAGGTTGCGCGACTGGTGGCTGGTGGCGGTCAACACAAGGTCGCCGAGACCGGACAGGCCACGCACCGTATCCCCGCGTCCACCCATGGCCTCAACAAGGCGCGACATTTCCGCAAGCCCCCGTGCAATCAGCGCCGCGCGGGCGGAATCACCAAGGCCCATGCCTTCGACGATGCCGCAGGCAATCGCGAGCACGTTCTTCAAAGCCCCACCGAGCTGGACGCCGATACGATCGTCAGACGCATAGAGACGGAACGTCTGGCCCGAGATCGCCTTTGCCAAAGCTTCGGCCGTCGCGAGGTCCTGCGCCGCAACCGCCATGGCGGTCGGCAGGCCCTTCGCGATATCGGCTGCGAAGCCGGGACCGGACAACACCGCGATCGGATGATCCGGAAGCGCGCCTTCAAGGACATCGGTCAGCAGCCGCGATGTCTGCTTTTCGATACCTTTGGCACAAATCACCACGGGCACACCGGGCTTCAGATGACGGCCATAAGTTTCCGCAGCGGCAATCTGCGCCTGGGAGGGCATGGCAAAGAGCACCACATCGGCCGCTGCGAGATCTTGGACCTCGGCGGAATAGGCAAGCGCGGACGGCAGTGTGATCCCGGGCAGAGCCGTTTCGTGGTGTCGAAGCTGCGCGAGATCGGCCATGGCCGATGGATCGCGTCCGAGCAGGAGGGTATGCGCCTTGCCGGTCTGGGCAATCACCGCAGCAAGCGCCGTGCCGAAGGCGCCCGCGCCGACGACCGCGATAGAGGGCAAAGCGCTCATGCCTTGGCACCCCGCTTGCCATAGGCGAGAAGCGCCTTGGCATCCGCATCGAGCGGCCAGCGGGACCGCGGCGCGACAGCGAGGTCATCTGCGGGCATGTCGAGCGCCATGCGCTCCAGCCCGGCCCAGGCAATCATCACGGCATTATCGGTGCAAAGATGGTGGGGCGGCGCAACAAAGCGGAAACCGTTGGTGGCGCAGAGCTCGTCCAGCGTTTGCCGAACCGCCTTGTTGGCAGCAACGCCACCGGCCACGACCAGCGCTGGCTGATCGTCATCCGGGAATGTCTCGGAAAACCGCTGTAAGCCACGACCGATCCGATCCTTCAGCGTGCGGGAAATTGCATATTGGAAGGAGGCGCAGATATCGGCGATATCCTGATCCGTTACAGGTGCAATGCCTTCGGCCGCCTGGCGAACGGCGGTCTTCAGGCCCGAGAAGGAAAAATCCAAACGCGCTTCGCCGACCAAGGGGCGGGGGAAGGCGAAACGCTTCGGATCGCCATTCGCCGCAGCCCGTTCGACGGCCGGGCCACCGGGATAAGGGAGACCCAGCAGTTTGGCGGTTTTGTCGAAGGCCTCGCCCAGCGCATCGTCGATGGTCGTGCCCCAGCGCTCGTATTCGCCGACACTCTTGACCAGCACCAGTTGGGTATGGCCACCGGACACAAGCAGCACCAGGTAGGGAAACGCAACGCCGTCGGTCAGCCGAGCTGTGAGTGCATGGCCTTCGAGATGGTTGATGGCATAGAGCGGCTTGTTGGTCGCCATGGCAATCGCCTTGCCCGTCATCAACCCGACCAGCAATCCACCGATCAGCCCGGGCCCCGAGGTCGCCGCGATCGCATCCACGTCTGAAAGCGTGATGTTCGCCCGCTGCAGAGCTTCCTCGATCAGCGTATCCAGCGCATCGACATGGGCGCGCGCGGCGATTTCCGGCACGACGCCGCCATAGGCGCTGTGCTCGTCCAGCTGGCTCAGCACGACATCGGCCTCTGTTACGGCAGACCCGTCTTCCATCCGCGTGACGACGGCTGCTGCCGTCTCGTCACAGCTGGTTTCGATGCCCAGAATGCGCAGTTTGGATGCCATGGAGCCTGTCATTGATTGCGGTTGCCGAGAAACCGGTCTACGAAACCTGTCGGTAACAACGGACAAGTTCGGATGCAAACAAAACCTTTCCGTATCGGCACGCGCGGCAGTCCGCTGGCGCTCGCACAGGCTTCAGAGACACGCGCCCGCCTGATGGTGGCCTTTGATCTTCCGGAAGAGATGTTCGAGATCGTCGTTCTTTCGACGAAGGGTGACCGGATCACCGACCGGCCTCTGTCGGAGATCGGCGGCAAGGGGCTGTTTACCGAGGAACTGGAAGAGCAGCTTCTCTCCGGCCACCTCGACTTTGCCGTACATTCGTCCAAGGACATGCCGACCAAGCTGCCCGATGGGCTCTTTTTGTCCGCCTTCCTGCCTCGCGAAGATGTTCGGGACGCCGTGGTTGGCCGCACCGCGCCGACGCTCAAGGAACTTCCGCAGGGTGCAACCGTCGGCTCCTCGTCGCTGCGCCGTCAGGCTCTCATTCGCCGGCTTCGCCCGGATATCAATGTCATTACCTTCCGTGGCCTCGTCGACACCCGGCTGCGCAAGCTAGCCGAGGGCGAGGTGGATGCCACTTTGCTCGCCTTTGCCGGATTGAAGCGGCTCGGGAAACAGGATGTCCCGACGGAATTGCTCGATCCCAGCGATTTTCCGCCCGCACCGGCACAAGGCGCGATCTGCATCGAAAGCCGCATCGGCGATACCAGGGTCAACGACCTGCTGGACGCCATCAATCACCGTGACACTTTCGATTCAGTCAGCTGCGAGCGTGCTTTCCTCGGTGCGCTCGACGGCTCCTGCCGCACTCCGATTGCCGGCCATGCAACGGTCGACGGCGACGCCATCCGGTTTTCCGGAATGATCCTGACGCCTGACGGCAGCCGCTGGCATGATGTGGACATCGAAGGAAGCCGCACCGACGCCGCAGTGCTGGGTGCCACGGCCGGCGGGACGATCCGCACCAAGGCCGGCACCGACTTCTTCGACAGCTGGGCCTGAGCCATGCGCGTTCTGGTGACGCGCCCGTTGCCGGCAGCCGAAAGAACCGCTGCGGAACTTAAGAAGCGCGGTCACCAGCCGGTTCTGCTGCCCCTGATGCGGGCTGAACATCGAACCGACAAACTAAGGCCCGGCCCATTGCCGGGCGCATCGGCTCTGGCCGTGACCAGCGCCGAAGCCCTCCGCGCGCTGGCGGAGCTTGCACCACACGAGAGGCAACCGTATCTCGACTTACCGCTCTTTGCGGTTGGTGAAGCGACGGCAGCGCAGGCCCGCGCGCTCGGCTTCGGCAGCATCGAGACGGGAGCAGGAGATGGCGCCGCCCTTGCCCGGCATCTCCTCGCATCCCCCGAAATCGACTCGTCACAACCGATCCTCTACCTTGCCGGCAATCCGAGATCACCGGATTTAGAGCAAACGCTGAAAGATGCGTCACGTCGGGTCGAGGTCATCGAATGCTACCGGATGGTCACAATCGAGCGAGAAGCGGAAGAGATAGCGCAGGCCCTCACACCACCGCCCGATCGCGTCCTCCTCTATTCCTCAGAAACGGCGCGGCAATTCTCGACCCTGGCAAAAGCAGCCGGTTTTCCGGCTGACCCGACAAAAAGCCTCCGCTTCCTGTGTCTAAGCCACAAGATTGCCGCCGCATTGCCGGAAGATTTTATGGCTTATGCGGTCTGGCCGATGGAACCTCGGGAGGACTTACTCCTTGATCTGGTCTAGGGCAGGGAACAAGGAAATGGACCTTCACCCTTCCCATCGCGGCGCGTACTGACTAGGTTTAATTGCATCTAGGGAAATGAAGAGGTTGCCATGGTTTCCGGAAAGCCACCCCGTCGATCGAAGTCCCCGGACGATCCGGTCACGATCGAACTGACGGCCGAGGAAACGGCATCGACGAACGAGGCCGCACAGGTCCCAGACGCCGCTCGCACCGAGGATGTGACGCCCATCGCTGAGCCGGGCGTTGGCGACACTGCCGAAATGAGTCCCTTGGACGAGACGTCGCGCGCAGACACTACTGCCGAACCAACGACTTCGGACAGCACCACGGTTCCCCCCACCGGCCCGGACACGTCCGGCGGTAGCACGGTCAGAACCGTTTCTCCCTCCACATCTGCTCTCATCGCTTCCGGCATTTTCGGCGGTTTGATTGCTTTGGCGCTCGCCGGCAGCATGCAATATGCCGGCGTCGTTCCGGGCATCGGACCGCAACAGCAGGCACCGGCCGCGGTGAACGACGGCACCGAACTGGAAGCCCTGAAGGCCGAGATCGCCCGATTGGCAAATGCTCCGGCAACGTCTGCCACGGATCCGGCGCTCGTTGAGCGCATCGCAGCATTGGAAGCAAAAGCTGGCAATGCCGAGACGACGCCCAGCATCGATCCGGCCGTCGTCGAGGGACTGCGCACCCAGCTTGCGGGCGCCGAACAATCGATCGCCGCTCTGCGCGAGCAGATCGCCAGCAATGCGAAAACGCTGGACGAGAGCCAGACGCGCCTGAGCGAAGCTGAGCGCAAGATTGAGGAACCGCGCAGCGACGTCGAAATGGCACGCGCCATCGCCCTGGCCGGCCTGAAGACGGCGATTGACCGTGGTGGCCCTTTCCTCTCTGAACTCGACGCGCTGAAAAGCGTTTCGCCGGAAGACCCGGCAATTGCCCCTCTGTCGCGCATGGCCTCGGCTGGCCTGCCGTCCCGCTCGAACCTCTCACGTGACTTCAGCCAGATTTCCGATGATATCCTCACAGCGATCAACCAGCCGGATGCTGGCGAAGGCTGGACAGACCGCCTGCTCGCCAGCGCGAAGTCTCTCGTGAAGGTACGCCCTGTCGGCAATGTCGAGGGGGAGACGCCTGAGGCGATTGTCGCCCGCGTTGAGAACAAACTGCAGAATGGTGACCTGAAGGGGGCGTCGCTGGAGTGGGAAACACTGCCGGAAGCTGGAAAGGCAGCATCGGCTGACTTCGGCCAGGCCCTGAAGAACCGCATCGAGGCGGAAGAGCTGGTGGCGGGCGCCTTGTCCCAGACCGTCGCCGGAAATGGGGGCTAATGGCATGACGACGATCTTCAAGGTTCTCTTCTTCCTCGCCCTTATCCTCGCCGCTGGCTTCGGCTTTTCCTGGATTGCCGATCGTCCGGGCGACATCTCGCTCGTCTGGCAGGGGCAGAGCTACCAGACGACGCTATTGGTGGCGCTGACAGCACTCGTTGCCCTGATCGGGCTGGTGATGGCCTTCTGGTGGGTCATCCGCACGCTGTGGACCTCGCCGCATTCTGTTCGCCGCTTCTTTCGCGCCCGCAAACGCGACCGTGGCTATCAGGCGCTCTCCACGGGGCTGATCGCCGCAGGCGCCGGCAATGCCCTGCTCGCCCGCAAGATGAGCGCCCGCGCCCGGGGCCTGATCCGCGCCGACCAAGAACCGCTGATCCGCGTTCTGGACGCTCAGGCAGCCCTGATCGAGGGGCGTCACGACGAAGCCCGGCGGCTCTATCAGGAAATGTCGGACGATCCCGAAACCCGCGAACTCGGCTTGCGCGGTCTCTATGTCGAGGCCAGCAGACTGGGCGCGCACGAAGCGGCACGCCAATACGCCGAGACAGCGGCAGAACATGCACCCTATCTGCCCTGGGCCGCGAAGGCGACACTCGAATATCGCTGCCGCGCCGGCCATTGGGATGACGCGATCCGCCTGCTCGATCAGCAGCGCATTGCCAATGTCATTGAGCGCCACGAAGCCGACCGGCTGAAGGCGGTGCTGCTGACGGCGCGCGCGCAGGACCAGCTGGAAGCCGAACCGACGGCGGCCCGCGATAGCGCGTTGAAGGCTCTGAAACTGGCCAAGGATCTGGTGCCTGCGGCCATCGTTGCCGCAAAGGCCTATGTCCGGGAGGATAACCTGCGCAAGGCGGCAAGCACGCTGGAACAGGTCTGGAAGATCGAACCACATCCGGAAATCGCGGCGGCCTATATGCGGTCACGCAGCGGCGACAGCGCGGCTGACCGCCTGAAGAAGGCCGAAAAGCTGGAAGCGCTGAAGCCAAACAACATCGAATCCTTGCTCGCAGTTGCGGAGGCGGCTCTCGACGCCCAGAACTTCAAGCGTGCTCGGGCCAAAGCGGAAGCCGCTGCCCGCATGGGATCCCGCGAAAGGGTCTACCTGCTGCTCGCCGACATTGAGGAAGCCGAAACCGGAGACCAGGGTCGTATCCGCCACTGGATGGGTCAGGCGCTCAAGGCGCCCCGTGATCCGGCCTGGGTCGCAGACGGCCATGTCTCGGATCACTGGATGCCGATCTCGCCCGTGACGGGCCGCCTTGATGCCTTCGAGTGGAAGGTTCCCATTGACCAGCTGGCAGGCCCGATCGAAGAAGGCAGCCTTTCCCAGGGGGAGCAGGCGCTTGCCTCTCTTCCGCCGGTCAGCAGCCCTGCGAAGACAGAGGTGAAGCCAGCCAAGGTGATTGAGCCGGAGGTGGTCGTGATCCACCAACCGAAGACGCTTGCGGAGTCTGCAGCCGCGGAGGTGACGACAAAAGCGACGGCGGAGCCTCCGAAGACCACGCAGACGGAGCAGAAGACACCGGAGCCTTTCTTCGGCCGCCCGCCGGATGACCCCGGCGTCAAGGATCCGTTGCTGGCGGCCGCCGAACCCAAGACACGCCTCAAGCTGTTCTGACAGGAACCCGATGCTGCTCGATCGTCTTCAGACTTTTTTCCAATCCGTGATGCAGGACCACCCGAAATCGGTCTTTGCGCCGGACGATCCACGCATCGCAGTCGCGGCCTTATGCTTTCAGGTCATGGAAGCGGACGGAGTCGTGCTCGATGTCGAGCGCAACAAGTTGCGGGACATCCTGCGCCAGCAATATGGCCTTGATGGCGAGCAGCTCGATGCGATGTTGCGAGCCGGCCAGGACGCCGAGAACGAGGCAGTCGATTATTACCGCTTCACCAACGACCTCAAGCGCCACCTCGACGAGGCCGAGCGGCAGCAACTGGTCGGCATTCTCTGGGACATCGTCTATGCTGACGGCACGCGCAGCGAGATGGAAGATCACGCCATCTGGCGCGTGGCGGATCTGCTGGGCGTTTCGGGACGAGAGCGGATCGCTTTGAGGCAGGAGGCTGCCCATCGGGCGGGCCTTGGAGCGACTGACGATGCAACCTGACCGCCGGCCGCTCTCCAGAAGCGGCAAGCAGCCTGTGCTCATCGTCCTGCATCAGGAGCGGTCAAGCCCCGGTCGGGTCGGCCAGATGCTGAAGGAGAAGGGATACCCGCTCGACATAAGAAGGCCTGTTCTCGGGCAGTCACTGCCAGACACGCTAGAAGGCCATGCCGGCGCCGTCGTCTTTGGCGGGCCGATGAGCGCCAATGATCCCGATGAGTTCGTAAGGCAGGAAATCAATTGGCTCAACGTGCCGCTGAAGGAGGACAAGCCCTTCCTCGGCATCTGCCTTGGCGCCCAGATGCTGGTGCGCCATCTCGGCGGCAAGGTTGAAGCGGATCGCGAAGATCGGACCGAAATTGGCTGGTATCCGATCCGTCCCACCGAGCATGGGCGCCTGCTGATGCCGTGGCCGAAGATGGTCTATCATTTCCACCGCGAGGGCTTTTCCCTGCCGCACGGCGCCAAGCTTCTGGCGACAGGCGACATCTATCCCAATCAGGCATTCCGTTATGGTGAGAACGCCTGGGCCGTTCAGTTCCATGCGGAGTTGACGCGAGCCATGATGCACCGCTGGGTGGTGCACGGTGCGCATCGCTTCGTCCTGCCTAATGCTCAACAAGGCCGCGAGCACCTCGAAGGGCGCATGATCTTCGATGAGCCGCTGAAGGCATGGCTTTCAGATTTCCTTGATCTGATCTTCGAGGCGCCTCAGCGCGCTTCGTGACGTTCCGGCGCCTCGAGCCCGTCGATCTTGCGCAACTGCGGGAAACCGAGCGCCCAGATTACGGCCACGGCGAGCGTGCCGATGCCGCCGACGACGACAGCCGGAACTGGGCCGATGAAATGCGCCATGGTGCCGGCGCGGAATTCTCCGAGTTCGTTCGATGCCCCGACAAAGACCATGTTGACGGCATTCACTCGGCCACGCACCTCGTCCGGTGTCCAGAGCGCAATCAGCGTCTCTCGCACATAGACCGAGGCCATGTCTGCCGCACCCATCAACATCAGCGCGGCGATTGAGAGCCAGGGCGTTGCTGAAAGCCCGAACAGCACCGTGCCGACGCCGAACAGCGCCACGCCGACAAACATGAAGGTGCCGGCATTATGGCGGATCGGGAAACTCGCCAGCGCAATGGCGACCAAGATAGCCCCGACGCCGGGCGCGGCGCGGAGAAGGCCGAGGCCCCATGGGCCGAGGGTCAGGATGTCACGCGCAAAGACCGGCATCAGCGCGATTGCACCACCGAGAAGCACCGCAAAGAGATCAAGCGAAATCGCGCCGAGCACAACCTTTTCACCGAAGATGAACCGGAAGCCGGCAAGCAGGCTGTCGCGCGTGACCGCCTTGTTAGAGACACGCTGCGGCGGACGAGGAATGGTGAAAACCAGAATGGCCGCCGCAACGAAGAACAGGAAGCAGACCGAATAGGCGACCGTCGGGCTTGCTCCGTAGAGAAGGCCACCTGCGACCGGGCCGACGATGGAGGCCGTCTGCCAGGAGGACGAGTTCCAAGCCACCGCATTCGACAAGTCTTTGGGTGGCACCAGATTGGGGCTGAGCGACTGAACGGCCGGCGCTGCAAAAGCGCGCTCGATGCCGAAGACGACGAGAATGGCAAAGACGATCGTCGGCTCGAAGGCATCCGCGATGGTCAGCGCCAGAAGAGCGCCGCCACAGACCGCACTGAGCACCATGCAGGCCGCGACGATGACCCGTCGGTTATACCGATCGGCGACTGAACCCGTGACAAGGATCAACAGCAGCGACGGCAGGAACTGCACGAGCCCGATCAGGCCCAGATAGAAGGCACTGCCGGTCTTGTCATACATCTGCCAGCCGACCGAGACGCTGAGGATCTGGGTAGCAAAGGCGCCAAGGAAACGAGCGAAGAAGAAGCGGGCGTAGGAAGAATGCCGGAACGCCGCGAAACGGTCGTCGGCCGAGGACGGGTGCATGGTCTGAAAAACCTTGAAATGCGGGCGAACGCCCCTGCGTTAAACATGATTCGGATTGCGTGGGCCCCATCCACTTGTCCGTTAAGTCGCCAATGTCTACATCTCTGTCAACCAAGAAATGGAGACTTGAATGGTTGCCCTCTTTCAGACGATCGACCTCGCCCTGAGCATCTTTACCTGGATATTGATCGGGAGCGCGATCTTCTCGTGGCTGTATGCGTTTAACGTGATCAATTCCAGCAATCGCTTCGTCGCCTCGCTCGGCCAATTCTTCTATAATGTGACGGAGCCCGTGCTTCGCCCGATCCGCCGCTTCATGCCGGACCTGGGCGGCATCGACATTTCGCCGATCATCGTACTGCTGATCATCTTCTTCCTGCGCTCGTTCCTCTGGAACAGCATCTTCCCGCTGGTTGCCTGAGTTAGCCGGCTACGGAAGCTCGATAGTATGTATAAAAAATCCTCCGGATCGATCTGATCCGGAGGATTTGTCATTTCAGGACCAAGAGGGAAGTGCCTCTTACGGCTTACTTCTCGTCCTTGGCGCGCTGGATCGATTCCAGGATGATCTGCTTGGCATAGTCGACATCCTTCCAGCCGCCGATCTTCACCCACTTGCCGGGCTCCAGATCCTTGTAGTGCTCGAAGAAATGCTGGATCTGCTTCAGGGTGATTTCCGGAAGATCGGTGTAGTTGGCGATCTTGTCGTAGCGACGGGTCAGCTTGGGAACCGGAACGGCAAGGATCTTCTCATCCATGCCGCCATCGTCTTCCATCATCATCACGCCGATGGGGCGCACATTGATCACGCAACCCGGCACCAGCGGACGGGTATTGCAGATCAGAACGTCCAGCGGATCGCCATCAAGGCAGAGCGTGTGCGGCACGAAGCCGTAATTGCCCGGATAGGTCATCGGGGTGTACAGGAAGCGGTCGACGACGAGTGTGCCAGCGTCCTTGTCCATTTCGTACTTGATCGGTTGGCCGCCGACCGGAACCTCAACGATCACGTTGATGTCTTCCGGCGGGTTCTTGCCAATGGCAATTGCATCGATACGCATATCTGGACCCCGTAGAGTGTTGAATTCTCGCGCTACCTAATGCGAAATATGGCGCAATGCAACACGGCTTTGGGTGAAGCTTGGGTGACACAACTGCCAACCGTCCCGCGAGGAGAAACACGC
Source organism: Rhizobium sp. Root274 (assembly GCF_001429245.1). Classification (GTDB taxonomy): domain Bacteria; phylum Pseudomonadota; class Alphaproteobacteria; order Rhizobiales; family Rhizobiaceae; genus Allorhizobium. The sequence goes on along the minus strand of NZ_LMJE01000008.1, from coordinate 319,517 downwards.
CATGAAGATGTCCAGCATTTTGCCGCTCGTCTTGCTGACGGTCGTGACCGGGGCGGCGGCGCAAATGGCAAGGGCCAATGACAGCGTCTATACCGACCTCGATTTCGACAAATGCCAGACCCTGGCAGAAGACCAGATGGGCGTTTCCCTCAAATGCCGGGGCTACCGTGGCGAGCCGGTCTACTTCAAGGAAGGCGACCTTAGACAAAGCGTATTCTACGGTTGGGTCGACAAGGAACTGGTTGACGGCGCGTTCGAAAGCTTTTCAGCATTCAACCACATCAACACAACGATCGAGTGGCGGCTCAATGACGCGGGCGAACCCTTCGCCGCTATCCTGCGCTGGTTCATCGACAATCCCGGGCCTGATGGTGGCTCAACCAAAGCATCTCGCGGCGAGATCCTGGTCGTGTCCCGCGTCGGCACTTCGGATTACGGCGGCTCCTGCATGGTGGCTCTCGTGGACGCAAAAGCCAATCCGGATGCCAATGTAAAAGCTCGCCAAATGGCCGACGACACGGCGCCTGACTTTGCCTGCGGCATGCAGGAACCGGAATGGGTGGGTAAGCGCGGTGACCTCGTCAGCGAGCGAACATTCAGCTGGCCGGAAGGCTACGTGGTCGAATGAGGGAAAAATAGGCGGCGTCAGTTCCAGATGAAGCCGAGCTTTTTCAGGTGCACGTCGTCGAAATCTTCCATGCCCTCCACCGCGTCTACACCGCCGTTCGAACGGAAGAAGTTGGCAGCGATTTCGCTGTCTTCCAGGCACCAGACGACCATACCCTCGCAACCGAGAGACTTCAGCAGCCGACGCGCCTCATGGAAGAGCGAGTGGCCAAGACCGATGCCCTGATATTCGGGGCGAAGATAGAGTTCATAGATCTCGCCTTCATGCGGCAGAGCGCGCGCCCGGTTGAGGCCGAGTGAGGCATAGCCGGCGACCATGCCGGCAACCTCGACGGTGAGGATCGTGGCAGGCCCTCGGATTGCCTTGCGCCACCAGGTTTCGCCGCGGCGCTCGATCATGCGGGTGAGAGCTCTGTGGGGAATGATCCCTGAATAGGCCTGCTGCCACGCAGTGCGGTGCACGTCGGCAATCGCCGCGGCATCTCTCGGGCCGGCCAACCGCATGTCTATCGACAACGTCTTCATAACGTCACTTCCGCCTCGTTGGACCGGCACCGACGTCATGCCGGCCACCGCGAGAAACAGTCTATCTGTTCGTTTGGAAATTTAACGCTTTTTTAACCGTCCTCGCAAGCGCGCAGCCGTGCGCTACACAGACAAAAACCCCGGCCAAGTTGACCGGGGTTTTGAATAGTCCAAAGTTTTCAGCAGGTTCAGCCCTGCGATGCACGCTGCTTTTCGAACCGCTTGCGGTCGTTGGCATCGAGGAACATCTTGCGCAGACGGATCGACTTCGGCGTCACTTCCATCAGTTCGTCATCCTGGATCCAGGAGAGTGCGCGGTCGAGCGTCATGCGGATGGGCGGGGTGAGCTTGACGGCTTCATCCTTGCCGGCGGCGCGGATGTTCGTCAGCTGCTTGCCCTTGAGAACGTTGACTTCCAGGTCGTTGTCACGGGTGTGGATGCCGATGATCATGCCCTGATAGACCTTTTCGCCCGGCTCGATGATCATCGGGCCGCGATCCTCCAGGTTGAACATGGCGTAAGCCACGGCTTCTCCCGAACCGTTCGAGAGCAGCACGCCGTTGACGCGACCGGCGATCGGACCCTTGTAGGGCTGGTAGTCGTGGAACAGGCGGTTCATGATCGCCGTGCCACGCGTATCGGTCAGCAGTTCCGACTGGTAGCCGATGAGGCCGCGGGTCGGCGCGAGGAACTTGAGGCGAACGCGGTTGCCGCCCGACGGACGAAGCTCGGTCATCTCCGCCTTGCGCTCGGACATCTTCTGGACGACGATGCCGGAGTGCTCTTCATCAACGTCGACGACGACTTCCTCGATCGGCTCCATCAGCTGACCGGTCGTTTCGTCATTGTGCATGACGACGCGCGGACGCGATACGGCAAGCTCGAAGCCTTCACGGCGCATGGTCTCAATGAGAACGGCGAGCTGCAATTCGCCTCGGCCGGAGACGAAGAACGAGTCCTTGCCTTCGGCTTCTTCGATCTTCAGCGCAACATTGCCTTCGGCTTCCTTGAGCAGGCGGTCGCGAATGACGCGGCTGGTGACCTTGTCGCCTTCGGTGCCGGCCAGCGGGCTGTCGTTGACGATGAAGGACATCGTAACCGTCGGCGGGTCGATCGGCTGTGCCTTCATGGCTTCCATCACGGACGGATCACAGAAGGTATCAGCAACCGTGCCCTTGGAAAGACCAGCGATCGCGACGATGTCACCCGCATGGGCTTCATCGATGGCCGTGCGCTCGATGCCGCGGAAGGCGAGGATCTTGGAGATACGACCGGTTTCGATCGTCTTCCCATCCTGGCCGAGCACCTTGACGGCCTGATTGGACTTGATCGAGCCCGAGGCGATACGACCGGTGATGATGCGGCCGAGGAAGGGGTTGGCTTCGAGGATCGTACCGATCATGCGGAACGGACCTTCTTCAACCGTCGGCTCCGGAACATGCTCAAGCACGAGGTCGAGCAGCGGCGCGAGACCCTGTTCCTTCGGGCCTTCCGGATTGACGTTCATCCAGCCATCGCGACCCGAACCGTAGAGGATCGGGAAGTCGAGCTGCTCGTCGGTCGCATCCAGATTGGCGAAGAGGTCGAAGACTTCGTTGATCACTTCCTCATGACGGCCGTCCGGACGGTCGATCTTGTTGATCGCAACGATCGGGCGAAGGCCGACTTTCAGCGCCTTGCCGACGACGAACTTCGTCTGCGGCATCGGACCTTCAGAAGAGTCAACCAGAACGATTGCGCCATCCACCATCGAGAGGATACGCTCGACTTCGCCGCCGAAGTCGGCGTGGCCGGGCGTGTCGACGATGTTGATGCGGTGACCCTTCCACTCGATCGAGGTCGCCTTGGCGAGAATGGTGATCCCGCGTTCCTTTTCCAGGTCGTTCGAGTCCATCATGCGTTCGGCAGTACGCTGGTTCTCGCGGAACGAACCGGACTGCTTCAGAAGCTCGTCGACAAGGGTCGTTTTTCCATGGTCGACGTGCGCGATAATCGCGATGTTACGCATTTTCATGATTTGGATCTCTGGCGGCTGGGGCGCTAAACAGGAGGAAGCGCCGATTTACTTTGGCGCGCTCATACCCTGTTTTTTGCAATTGCGAAAGGGGGAAACGCCCCGAGCGCCGGCGATGGTTACCGCCAGCGCCGCAATCAGGGCAGGCCGAACCGCGTCAGGCGGCAAGGCCCCTCTTCTTCAGCATGGCCTCCGGGCTCGGCATTTTGCCGCGGAATGCCTCATAGGCCTCCTTCGGATCGACAGAGCCTCCGACGGAGTAGATGTGGTCTTTCAGCTTGCGCGCCGTCTCCGGATCGAAGGCATTTCCGGTCTCCTCGAAGGCCGAGAACGCGTCAGCATCGAGCACCTCCGACCACATGTAGGAATAGTATCCGGCAGAATAACCGTCACCGGCAAAGACATGCTGGAAGTGCGGCGTTGCATGACGCATGACGATGGAGGACGGCATGCCGATCTTCTTGAGCACCTCGTCTTGCACCGCCATCGGGTCCTCGACCGCGTCGCGTGTGTGGAAGGCCATGTCGACCAGAGCGGACGAGGTGAATTCCACCGTGTTGAAGCCGGCATTGAAGTTGCGGGCAGCCAGCACCTTGTCGAGCAGGGCCTGCGGCATCGGCGCGCCTGTCTCGTAATGCACCGCATAGGTCTTCAGGATCTCGGGCACAGTCAACCAGTGCTCGTAGAGTTGCGACGGCAGTTCGACAAAATCACGCGAGACCCCCGTGCCTGATACCGTCGGATAGGTGACATTCGACAGCATGCCATGCGCCGCATGCCCGAACTCGTGAAACAGGGTCCGCGCATCATCGAGCGACAGCAGCGCAGGCTTGCCCGACTCCGGCTTTGCGAAATTGCAGACATTGTAGATGATCGGGATCTCGCCAAGGCGGCCATTGGCGAGCGGCAAGCGATGCTGCGACTGGAAGCTGCTCATCCAGGCACCGGAGCGCTTGGACGGACGGGCGAAATAGTCCCCGAGGAAGAGCGCGACGAGCTTGTCCTCACGGTTGCGAATTTCGAAGACCCTGACGTCTGGATGATAACCTACGACATTGGTGAGCGGCACGGCATGAATGCCGAAAATGCGACCGGCAACGTCGAAGCAGGCTTCGATGATCTTCTCGAGTTGCAGATAGGGCTTGAGCTCCGCCTCTGAGAAATCGAACTTCCGCGTCCGAAGTTTCTCCGCATAGTGACGCCAGTCCCAAGGGGCGACTTCGTGATTGCGTCCTTCCTCGACAATGAGCTCGGCCAGCGCCTGTTCTTCATCATGGGCCTGAACGACCGCCTTCTCCCAGACTTGCATCAGGAGCCCGTTCACGGCCTCGGCGGTTTCGGCCATGGTATTGTCGAGCTTGAGAGCCGCGTAATTGGCGTAACCCAGTAGCTTTGCCTTCTCGGCCCGCAGCGCCAGCGTCTCCTTGACGATTGCGCGATTGTCGGTCTCACCACCATTGATGCCGCGCGATGTCCAGGCCTTGAAGGCAATCTCCCGGAGGTCACGCCGCTCGGAGAAGGTGAGGAAAGGCTCGATGATCGAGCGCGACAATGTCACCACATGCGAATGGCCGCCGCCATGCGCCTGAGCGGCAGAGGCCATGGCATCGCGCAAGAATGCCGGAATGCCCGCCAGATCCTCTTCGCCGGCAAGCGGAAGCACCCACGAGGATTCATCGGCCAGCACGTTCTGGCCGAAACTGGCACCGAGACTCGCAAGCCGCTCGTTGATGGCTGCCAGCCGATCCTGTTCGGCCTTTTCCAGCTTGGCACCAGACTTGACGAATCCTTTCCAGTGCCGCTCCAGAACCCGCGTCTCCTCAAGCGTCAGCCCGAGCGTGTCACGCTGCTCCCAAAGAGCGTCGATGCGGCGGAAGAGCGGCATATTGGTCCCGATCTTCGAATAGTGTCGAGACATTTTCGGCGCGATTTCGCGCTCAAGGGCCTGGATCTCAGGGTTGGTATGGGCACCGGCCCTGTTCCAGAACAAGGCCGATACGCGTGAAAGCGCATCACCCGCCACCTCCAGTGCAACGATCGTATTGGCGAAAGTCGGCGCCTCCGAATTGCCGGCGATGGCCTCGATTTCGGCCTCGTGCTGTTTCAGCGCCGCCTCGAAAGCCGGCGCATAATCGCCATCGGTGATCTGCTCGAACTGCGGCAGTCCGTGAGGGCCATCCCATTCGACGGCGGGATTGAGTGCGGGCGAACCTGTCATGAAAACCTCCTGCGGCGGCACCTGGGATCGGCGAAGCAACTATCTTGGATATGCTATCGCGACGGCGCCGTGGCAAGCATGCAAAAACCGGTGAACAAGAATAGATTATTCCACTCCACCCGAACATGACGATTGACGAATTTTCGCGAAAGGCGATAGATCGAATCATCCTATGAAAGGACGGTCACCGCCATGGAAATCTTTCCAATTCAGCCGGTTGGCATTTCGCCGCTGAAACTGCGGGAAAGCAGCGCCCAGCCGGATGTGAAAATGTCCGATCTGGCGCCCAAGACGCCGACATCAAAAGACCAGGACGTCTTCGAGGAAGCGCTCTCCGTCTTCGCAAGCATGACGCCGCGTCGCCTGCGGGAAATCGCGAGCGAGAGCTTCCAGAAGGACGAGATCGACGAAGTTACATTCCGGGAACTCTCGACGGAGCTGCCGTTGCAGGCCGTCGACCGAAACGGAAACGTCGCAGACCTTTCGACACTGACAGACGACACCCACTTTGATTACGCCGAATATTACAAGACCCAGCAGTCCCTAGCCGAAATGATCGGCGACATGGACATGGCAGATTCCTACTCGAAGGTCCTGGACTTTTTCTCTCGGACGAGCTGATCACCATCCGACGTCTCTGCAGCTTTTTAAGCTCGATACGATCGCCATTTCGCCATAAGTGATCACCGCGCAGCGCGCGCAGATTTCAATGATCAGGGCGATGGACATGACGACAGTGCGGATGAGCGAACGGCGGACGACCTTTCTGGGTGCGCTGCTCACCACACTCGGCCCCATCTCGATGGCCATTTATACGCCCGCCATGCCACAACTGGTCGCGGCTTTCTCAACGACGGAAGCTTCGGTAAAGCTCAGCCTCTCTCTCTTCTTCGGCGGCTTTGCCTTGGCGCAACTCGTCGCCGGCCCCCTCTCGGATGCTCTTGGGCGAAAGACGGCCACCCTCATTTTCCTCGCGGTCTACATTACAGGCTCGCTACTTGCAGCAGTGGCTCCGTCGATCGAATTCATCCTCGCTGCCCGGCTGATCCAGGGGATTGGCGCCTCCGTCGGCGTGGTGGTCGGGCGCGCCATCGTCCGCGATCTTTTCGTAGGAGCGGATGCGGCACGCATCCTCAATACCATCGGCATCTTTCTCGCCGTTGGTCCGGCCATGGGTCCGACGCTCGGCGGACTGACCCTAGCCGCGTTCGACTGGCACGCGGTCTTCCTGCTTCTGGTGGGTTTCGGCCTTCTGGCAGGAGCTTGCACGCTCCTCTTCATGCGCGAGACCGTCACACGGGATCTGACCCGGCTGCGTCCCATGCGACTGGTGCGTGGTTATCTGGAGGTAGTCGCCAATGCGCGCTTCCTCGCCGCGTCCCTCGTTTTGAGCGGCTCGATTGGGGCGCTCTACGCCCAATCGACCATGCTGCCCTTCATCCTTATCAATCGCGTCGGGCTCACGCCGACCGAGTTTGGTCTCGGCATGCTGATGCAGTCCGGTTCCTATCTGCTTGGATCGCTGACATTGAAGCTGGTGGCGTCCCGGCTTAGCGGGCCAAACGCGGCACGGATCGGCATTAGTTTGTGCGGGCTCGGCGGTCTTGTCATGGCGCTATCCGTCGCCTTCATCGAGCCACACTATCTGACGATCATGGGCCCGGTTGCGATCTGCACCTTCGGGATCGCGTTTCTGACCCCGCATGTCGTGACCGTGAGCATGGCACCCTTCGCGCATATCGCCGGTTCGGCCTCGGCCATGACCGGGTTTCTGCAGATGGGTGCCGGCTTTCTCGGCGGTATCGCCGCAGCGGCCATGGGCAACCCCCTGCATGCTTTCGGCGTCATCATCCCGACCATGGAATTCTCAGCCGTCGCTGGTTTCCTCTGGTTGAGCCTCTTGTCCAAACGACCCTGATCAAGACACGGAAAAACCCGCCTGCCCCACGGGCAGACGGGTTTCAATAGCGGAGCGCTCCGGCTTATTTGCCGAGATTACGCTTGGCGAGCGTGCGCAGGCGCAGAGCATTCAGCTTGATGAAGCCGGCCGCATCTTTCTGGTCATAGGCACCCTGGTCGTCTTCGAAGGTGACGAGCTGGTCGGAATAGAGCGACTTCGACGACTCGCGGCCGATGACCATGACATTGCCCTTGTAGAGCTTGAGCGTCACTTCGCCTTCCACATGCTCCTGGCTCTTATCGATCAGCGCCTGCAGCATTTCGCGCTCCGGCGAGAACCAGAAGCCGTAATAGATGAGCTCGGCGTAACGAGGCATCAGCTCGTCCTTGAGATGGGCTGCACCCCGGTCGAGCGTAATCGATTCGATTGCACGGTGTGCCGAAAGGAGGATGGTGCCACCGGGGGTCTCGTAGACACCGCGGGACTTCATGCCGACGAAGCGGTTTTCGACGAGATCGAGGCGGCCGATGCCGTTGTCGCGACCATAGGTGTTGAGTTCGGCGAGCAGCGTAGCCGGGCTCATGCGAACGCCATTGATCGAGACGGCATCACCCTTCTCGAAGCCGACCTTGATGATGGTGGCCTTGTCGGGAGCGGCTTCCGGCGAGATCGTGCGCATGTGCACGTATTCCGGTGCCTCGACCGACGGATCTTCTAGAACCTTGCCCTCCGAAGAGGAGTGCAACAGGTTTGCGTCGACGGAGAAAGGCGCCTCGCCCTTCTTGTCCTTCGCAACCGGGATCTGGTTCTGCTCAGCGAAAGCGAGCAAATCGGTACGGCTCTTGAAAGCCCAGTCGCGCCACGGGGCGATGATCTTGATGTCCGGGTTCAGTGCATAGGCTGAAAGCTCGAAACGAACCTGGTCATTACCCTTGCCGGTCGCGCCATGGGCAATCGCGTCTGCACCGGTCTTCTTGGCGATGTCGATCAGGTGCTTGGAGATCAGCGGACGAGCAATCGAGGTGCCGAGCAGATAGACGCCTTCATAAACGGCGTTGGCGCGGAACATCGGGAAGACGAAATCGCGCACGAATTCTTCGCGCACGTCCTCGATGAAGATCTCCTTGATGCCCAGCATCTCGGCCTTCTTGCGCGCCGGCTCGAGCTCTTCGCCCTGGCCGAGATCGGCGGTGAAGGTTACGACCTCAGCACCGAGTTCGGTCTGCAGCCATTTCAGGATGATCGAGGTGTCGAGACCGCCGGAATAGGCGAGGACGACTTTCTTCACGTCTTTGGGGAGTGCCATGTCGATGTTCCGTCTGGAAGGAGCGAGGCTCAAACCCCGCCTGGATCAAGAATGGCGGCACTTTTAGCGAGATTCCGCTGGTGTGCAAGGGCAAGAGGGGCCGAGAGCGTCAGAGATGACGGCCAATATTCATGCGCTGATGGAGGATACGGATGAGAACGATCGTTTGTCGGGTTTCACGATACACGAGGTAGTGGGATCGGTAAGCCAAGCTCAAATAGGCTTTGGAGAGTTGCGGAATTTTTCGGCCGCTTCGTTCACCTTCGCAGATTGCCCGCAAGCTGATCTTTATCCCGAGCGCATAGGCTACTGCCTGTTCCAGCCCCCATCGCTCTTCCGTTTAATCGAAGATCCCATCGATATCCCGCGCTGCATGGGGTGAAACGATCAGGCGCTTCATTCAGCAGCCGACTGGCGGCGTTTGCTATCAATGAAGTCGTCGAAGTCGAAAGGCTGCGGCTCGCCGGATGCCTCGCCCTCTTCAATGGCGGACTTGATGGCAGCAAGGCCATCCACCTCATCGCGCAGGAGGGCAAGGGCTGCCTCAATGACCTCTGCTTCCGACGCGTAATCTCCGGCTGCGATCCTGGCCTCGATGAACTGCGCCAACTCTCCGGAAACGGTCACGGTGGTCATCTTGTTCATCGGCAGCAATCCTCCATCGACGGCCGTCACGTTGACGATGCTCCGCTAGGATACCATATCGCCACCAGAGACAATACCACAGGTTCTAAAGGAGTTTGCCCATGACGATCCAGCATCCAGCGCTTGCCAAGGGCCATGTCGCCGTGGTCACCGGCGCGGCATCCGGCATCGGATTAGCTGCGGCCAAAGCCTTTGCCAGCATGGGCCTCTGCGTCGTCCTTGTCGACCTCGAAGGAGATCGCCTCGCTGATGCGGCCTTACAAGTCACGGCTCTTGCTGCTGGCGGAGAAGCCGATGTGGTCGCCATCGGCACGGATGTGTCCAAGCTGGATGAGCTTGAGGCATTGGAGCGCGCCGTCATCCAGCGCTTCGGCCGCGTCCACGTCCTCATGAACAATGCCGGCATCCAGCCGGGCAGCGCGCTCTTCGGCCCGCAATCCAATTGGGAAAACGTGCTCGGCGTCAACCTCATGGGTGTGATCAACGGAACGCGAACCTTCGGTCCCGGCATGATTGCGCACAAGGACGCAGCGCTCATCATCAACACCGGATCCAAGCAGGGCATCACGACGCCACCGGGTGATCCCGCCTACAACGTCTCCAAGGCCGGCGTGAAGGCCTTCACCGAAGCCCTGCAACACGAACTGCGCAACACGGCGGACAGCAACGTCACGGCCCATTTGTTGATCCCGGGCTTCGTCTTCACCTCGCTGACGGCCAACGGTCGCACCGAGAAACCGGCAGGCGCCTGGACCCCGGAAGAAACGGTCGCCTTCATGCTCGAAAGCCTGGAGCGTGGCGACTTTTACATCCTGTGTCCCGACAATGAGGTGCCACGCGCGCTCGACGAGAAGCGTATCGCCTGGGCCGCTGGCGACATCATCGAAAACCGGCCACCGCTCTCGCGCTGGCATCCGGACTATGCCGACGCCTTCAAGACCTATCTCTCTGTCCCGCAAGGCTGATTGGCAAGGCAAGTGAACGCCGCTAAGGATGAAGCATCCGCAGATCGCGGATGCTTCATCATGCGGTGTTATCAATGGATTTCGTTCCGAGCCTTCCCGTCTTTCTCGCCTTCAGTCTCGCTCTCCTTCTGCTGGCCATCACGCCTGGTCCGGATATGACGCTTTGGATCAGCCGATCCCTGCGCGACGGCCGCGCGATCGGTCTCATGACGCTGGCTGGCACGAGCTTTGGCATCTCGATCCACACCATGCTGGTGGCCTTTGGCATCTCGGCGCTCATCGTCGCTTCACCGACGGCCTTCTTGCTACTGAAGACGGGCGGCGCTGCCTATCTGCTCTGGTTGGCGCTGCAGGCCGTCCGTCATGGTTCGAATTTTGTCATCAAGGCAGAGGGTGAGGCAGTCGTCTCCAAGAAAGGCGCCTTCCTGAATGGGCTCTGGGTCAATCTCCTGAACCCGAAGGTCATCATCTTCTTCATGACCTTCCTACCGCAATTCGTGACGGCTACCGACCCGCATGTCACGGGCAAGCTGATCTTCCTCGGTCTGTGGTCGATCATCCTGTCGCTGCCAATTGGGATCGGCATCGTCTATGGGGCGGATTTCATGTCGAACTGGCTACAGGCCAACCGCAAGGTTCTGCGCAGCATCGACTACACCTTCGCCGGGGTCTTCTCGATCTTCGCGGTGAAGATCCTAATGACCCAGGCGAAGTGACGAAGGCGCCTGGCGAGCAGGCCGCCGAAAGGCTTCAATCTTCGTCTTCGCCGTGGCCGGCGATCATCATCGCCTCGAAGGCCATGCGTTCGGTCTTGCGCATGCGCTCGGATTCCGACTTCAGCTGGCCGCAGGCGGCAAGAATGTCGCGGCCGCGCGGGGTGCGGATCGGCGAGGCATAACCGGCCTGATTGATGAAATCGGCAAACTTCTCGATCGTCGCCCAGTCGGAACACTGATAGTTGGTGCCCGGCCACGGATTAAACGGGATCAGGTTGATCTTCGCCGGCACGCCCTTCAAGAGTTGGATCAGGCCCTTGGCATCTTCCAGGCTGTCATTGACGTCCTTCAGCATCACATATTCGAAGGTAATGCGGCGGGCATTCGACAGGCCCGGATAGTTTCGACAGGCCTCGATCAGCTCCTTGAGCGGATACTTCTTGTTGATCGGCACCAGCATGTCGCGCAGCTCGTCGCGCACCGCATGCAGCGAAATGGCAAGCATCACGCCGATCTCTTCGCCGGTCCGGTAGATTTCCGGCACCACGCCCGAGGTGGAAAGCGTGACACGACGCTTGGAGAGCGACAGGCCATCGCCATCGGTTGCGATCAGCAGGGCCTTCTTTACTTCCTCGAAATTGTAGAGCGGCTCACCCATGCCCATCATGACAATGTTGGTGACCTTGCGATCGCTCGACGGCATCATCGTGCCAACCGGTGTCTCCCGGTCAGGGAAATCGCCCAGCCGATCACGTGCGAGCAGCAGCTGGGACAGGATTTCTTCTGACGTCAGATTGCGCACCAGCTTCTGCGTGCCGGTGTGGCAGAAGGAACAGGTCAGCGTGCAGCCGACCTGGCTGGAAATGCACAGCGTGCCGCGCCCCTCTTCCGGGATATAGACGCTTTCGACCTCGACCGGACGGCCGGCACCGCGCGGCGGGAAGCGCAGCAGCCATTTGCGGGTACCGTCATTGGAGACCTGCTCCTCGACGATCTCCGGACGCGCGATGGTGAACTGCGTCTTCAGCATTTCGCGCATGTCCTTGGAGACATTGGCCATATGATCGAAGTCGGAGACGCCGCGCACATAGATCCAGTTCCAGATCTGCGCGACGCGCATCTTGATCTGCTTGTCCGGCACACCCTTTTCCCGCAGGGCAGCACCGAGGGCTTCGCGATCAAGGCCGATCAGGCTCGGCTTCTCGACGAATGCAGCAGGGCGAACCGGAGTGGCAGTCTGGCTCCGCTCGGGAAGCGTCACGGTGACAGTCATCGTCTGGACCTCAGGGCCATAGCGGCAAGCAGGCTCCGATCGAGCGCTTCCCGGCTGGCAGGTATGAATTCATGGATCATGTGGGACAGGGGAAAGCCCGATGTCCTAATTTGCAGCGGCCAATAGCAGCTTTTTTGCTGTCCGTCACCCCAAGGTCGGCGAACTGCGGACGGGAGACAAACGACAAAGGGCCGGCAGTCGACTGCCGGCCCTTTGAAACATCAGATCGATAAGTTTACTTGCAGCCCTGAATCTTCTGCAGGGCGGCAGAGATACCGGACAGCGAATAGGTGTAGCTGGTCGGCGTCCCACGGGCCGAGGTGGCCTTGACCGTCATGGACGAACCGCCCTTCATGGCCGCGACCAAGGCCGGCTCTTCAGCAGCGTTTTCGACCCAGGCCGAGGTATCCTTGACGAACATGACGAAGTTCTTGTTGTCGATCGTCACATTGACCTTGGAGTCGCCCTTCATCGGGTAGCCCATCATCGCCTGCGGCTCGTAGGAGATGTTCTGGCCCGGACGCTGGGAGATCACGAAGAAGATATCGCCGTGATTGACGCTGGCTGGTTCCTTGGTTGTCGGAACGGACAGCACATAGCAAACGGTGCCGCCATTGGACTTGTAGGAATAGGCACCCCAAGCCTTGAACTGCTCAATCCGTGTTGGAGATTGAGCAAAGGCGAGACCGCTGCTCGCCAGGATGATTGCCAGTGCGGCTACGCTACTTCTTACGAACATGTCTTCCTGCCGGTTGTTTCCATCCATCGCCCAGCCGAACGGCCGGGCGCTCATCGTCAAAACCTGTGTTCAGTTTGACTTAATTTACCTTACCAAACCATGAACGAGACGCAGTTTCTTGTCCCAATCTGCATCGTCGCCATGATCAGCCGTCGCAAGATACGGCGAAACGCGGCTTTGCACCGCGTCGTCCTCGTTCGGATGTAGAGGCAAAGAATCGGGCAAGAGTTGGGCTGACATTTGTTTTGCCAAACACGGCGCCAGGATCACGCCTGCGTTGCGTCATCGGTAAGCACCCGGTCGGCAGCCTCGTAGTGCCGCTCCTTGATATGCCGGTTGATAAGCGCGAAGGCCGTGGTCAGGACTGCAATGTCATCCGTGAAACCGATCACGGCCAGAACATCCGGCACAGCATCGATGGGAAGCACGAAATAGCCGAGCGCAGCCAGCAGGATGCCCCGAACCCGCAGTGGTGTCTCGCGATCTATCGCACAATAATAGGCTGCTGCGAGATCACGTGAGAACGGGATCTGGCGCGCCGCCTTCTTGAAGGTCGGCCAGAACCGGCGCCGAACTTTCGCCTCCTGCTTTTCCTGGGTTCCTTCGTCACCCGGAAGCAGAATTTCACCGATCTTCACGTCATCCATGAGCCAACGATCCTTTCGTGCGGACCCTATCAATCATATGTGATCCATGACGGGAGAATTCAATTGCTCGAGTTCACGCTCAAGCGGCGTCCCGGCCCGCCCTGTCCATCAGAACGGCCAGTTGGAAATCGAGTTCCGTGACGCCATCAGCGGAATGCGTTGTCAGCTTCACATGCACCTTGCGGTAGACATTGGACCATTCCGGATGGTGGTCGAGCTTTTCGGCAGCGAGCGCACACTGGGTCATGAAGCCGAAAGCTTCAGAAAAATTTCTGAAAACAAAGTGCTTCTCGATGGAAGTTCCATTATCCGCAAGGGTCCATCCCTGCAACTCGGAAAGGCGGGCGGAGATGGCTGCCGCATCCAGTTTTTGACGGATCATGAATCGCTCTCCTCAGACCTTCGTGCTCACCGACAAGGTTCAGCAGTTGCACAGATGCTCAGGAAACTACGGGCTGACTACAGCAGGCTCTTTTCCGGCTGCAATCCCCTGGCGCCGTAGCTCGAGGCGCCAGCCGTCTCTCTGAGCGGGAAGACTTCCTCCGTGAGGTAAGGGCCGCCACCGACCGATTCCTTCGAGGATAGCAGGACAAACCGAGAGACGTTGAAGGGCGACGTCTGGAAATCCCCTCGACCGCTCAGATAGTGCACAACGTCATCAAGGCGTGAGGCCTTGAGCCGAGCCAGCGTCACATGCGGTGTGAACTTGCGAGGATCGGGCGCGAGGCCCAGCCGCTGGCAGATGCGCTCGATCTCCCCCTGGAGGGCGTAGAGTTCTGGTGCCGCCGAGACACCGGCCCAGATCGAATGCGGCTTCTTAGAGCCGAAAGAACCGATGCCATTGAGTGTAAGCGAAAATTCGGGGCGGTCGATGCGATCGAGACGGTCCACGATCTCGTCTGCGGTACGACCATCGACGTCACCGATAAAGCGCAGGGTGATGTGATAGTTTTCGACATCGATCCAGCGGGCCCCGGGGAGGCCACCGCGCAGCAATGAGAGGCTCATGGCAGCGTTGCGCGGAATTTCGAGGGCAGTGAACAATCTCGGCATGGAGCGCTCCCCGAATCTTTTGCAGGTGCTCACAGCGAATCACGCAATGGCATGAGGCGCAAGCGATTAATTCGACTTACCCTCGATGCTCGATACCCAAGATTGAGCGAGGGGCAACATGCGTTCAGCCATGACAGCAAGGCCTTTGGTATTGGGATGCATGCCGTCCTCAAGCAGAAGGCTACGATCGGTAATCACGCCATCGAGTACGAAAGGATAAAGCGGCAGGTCATATTTCTTTGCGAGATCGGGATAGATAGCATTGAACCGCTTGCCGTAATCGCCACCCATGTTCGGAGGCGTCAGCATCCCGATGAGCAGGACCGGAATATTGCGCGCCTTGAGGCGGGCGATGATCTGGTCGAGATTGCGAGCTGTCTGCTCCGGCGGAATGCCGCGCAGGGCATCATTGGCGCCAAGTTCCAGGATGACCCCGTCGGTCCCATCGGGCACCGACCAGTCGACGCGCGACAGGCCGCCTGCCGTGGTGTCCCCGGAAACCCCGGCATTGGTGATGACCACATCGTGACCTTTGGCGACAAGATTGCGCTGCAATTGCGCCGGCAGAGCATCTTCCTGCGGCAGCTGGTAACCGGCCATGAGGCTGTCGCCGAAGCCGACCAGCTTCAGCGGCTCCGCAAGCGACGCCGTTGCCCCCACGAGCGTAGCCGAGACCATCACGGCGAAATGAAGCAGCGCAGCTTTAAATGTCATGCCGACCTTCCTAGATTGCCCGAAGTGCCGATCACCGGCAAACCTTTGATCTCAACGATATAGGATGGCCGAGTGTGAGAAACACCATCATCGAACTGAAAAGCGCTGATCTCACCCTTGGCAATGCCGCCGCCTCCGTTCACGTTTTGCGGAGCATCGATCTCGCGATCAACGAAGGCGAAGCGGTGGGCATCGTCGGCCCGTCCGGCTCAGGCAAATCGACGCTCTTGATGGTGCTGGCCGGGCTTGAACGTTTGGACAGCGGCGAAATTATCGTGCGCGACACCCCGATCCATACGCTCAGCGAAGACCGGCTGGCAGATTTCCGCGGCCGCAATATCGGCATCGTCTTCCAGTCCTTTCATCTGATCGCCAACATGACGGCGCTGGAGAATGTCGCCATCCCGCTCGAACTCGCCAACGTCAGGAACGCGTTCGACATCGCCCGCAAGGAGCTGCAAGCCGTCGGCCTTGGCGAGAGACTGAGCCACTACCCGGGACAACTGTCCGGCGGCGAGCAGCAGCGTGTCGCCATTGCCCGCGCGCTTGCGCCCTCGCCCGCCGTTCTGATTGCCGACGAACCGACGGGCAACCTCGACACCGAGACCGGACGACAGATTGCGGATCTTCTGTTTGCCAAGCAGCAGGAGCGCGGCATGACTCTGGTGCTGGTCACCCATGATACGGCGCTGGCTGCCCGCTGCTCGCGTCAGATCCGGGTTGCCTCGGGCCAGATTGCCGGTGACAGCCATGCCGGACAGGCGCGGCTGACGACGGTGTCTGCATGACGGGTTTCGCCACGCGGCTATCAATCGCCTCTCGCATTGCGCTTCGCGAATTGCGTGGCGGACTGAGAGGCTTCTACATTTTTCTCGCCTGCATTGCGCTCGGCACCGGCGCAATCGCGGCGGTCAACTCTGTATCGACAGCTATCACCGATGCCATCTCGTCGGAGGGCCAATCGCTTCTGGCTGGTGATATCAGGCTGGAACTCGACAATCGGGAGGCAACGCCTGAAGAACTCGCCTTCATGAAGGGTTTCGGCACCGTTTCGGTCACGACCGGGCTGCGTTCCATGGCGCGGCTGGCGGATGGTTCGGACCAGTCGCTGGTCGAGGTCAAGGCCGTCGACGACTCCTACCCGCTCTACGGCCGCCTCGTTGCCGCGCCCGACCGTCCTCTGGCAGAACTGCTCGCGGCTGACGGCGATGTCTACGGCGCCATCGTCGCGCCGCTCCTTTTGGAGCGGATGAACAGCAGGGTCGGCGATGAATTTCTTCTCGGCAATGCCCGTTTCCGCATCACGGGCACCATCGTGACCGAGCCCGACGCGGTTTCCGATGGTTTTGGCTTTGCGCCGCGTTTTCTCACCAGCCGAAAGGCGCTCTTTGCAAGCGGCCTCGTCGCGACCGGCAGTCTGGTCGAACATGCCTACAAGATCCGCTACAATGACCCGACGACCAATCCGGACACGGTCCGCAGCCGAGCCCAGGCGGAGTTCCCGTCCGCCGGCTGGTCGATCCGCAGCAGCGATCGTGCAGCCCCGGCCCTCACCGAGAATGTCGAGCGGTTCTCACAGTTCTTGACGCTGGTCGGCCTGACGGCTCTGGTCGTCGGCGGTGTCGGTGTCGCCAATGCGGTACGCGCCTTCCTCGACTCAAAGCGCACAGTCATCGCGACCCTGAAATGCCTGGGCGCTCCTGCCTCCGTCGTCGTGCTGGTTTATCTTATCCAAATCACTCTGGTCGCCCTTGTCGGGATCGCCGCTGGCCTGGTGCTCGGCGCCGCCGCCCCACCGATCACCGCAAGCTATCTTGCCGGGATCCTGCCGATCTCAGCCGAGGCAAAACTATATCCCCAGGCCCTGGCACTGGCAGCGATCTTCGGCATCCTGGTGACCTTCGCCTTCGCCATTCTGCCCCTCGGTCATGCCCGTAAAGTTCCGGCCACGGCCCTCTTCCGCGAACAGGGTTTCGAAGCCTCCGGCCTTCCGTCCTGGCCTTACCTGCTAGCGATGGCGCTCTCCCTCAGCGCGCTGGCAGCCCTGGCCATCTTCACCTCGGATCAACGCCGCATCGCCGCGATCTTCCTCGCCGCCATGGCCGCAGGCTTCGTCCTGCTGCGCCTCGTTGCCTATGTGGTCGCCTGGCTCGCCCGCCACAGCCCGCGAAGCCATTCGGCAGCGCTCAGACTTGCCATCGGCAATATTCACCGCCCCGGCTCGTTGACGGCCTCCGTCACCCTCTCGCTAGGCCTCGGCCTCAGCCTGCTCGTCGCGCTCGCCCTGATTGACGGCAATCTGCGCCGCGAACTGACCGGCAGCCTGCCGGAACGGGCCCCGAACTTCTTCTTCGTCGACATCCAGGGCAGCGAAGTCGACGACTTCCGCACGCTGGTCGAAGGGCTCGCTCCAGAAGGCAAGCTCGTCGAAGTACCAATGCTGCGGGGGCGCATTCTTGAGCTGAATGGCACCGACATCGCCAAGATGGACGTGCCTCCGGGCGGCCGCTGGGTCCTCCGCGGCGATCGCGGCCTGACCTACGCGACCAACATCCCTGAGAACAGCTCCGTGACCGAAGGCGAATGGTGGCCGAAGGACTATGCCGGAGAGCCCCTTGTGTCATTTTCCGAGCGGGAAGCTAGGGAACTCGGGCTGAAGATCGGCGATACGATCACGGTGAATGTACTTGGTCGGAATATCACGGCGAAGATCTCGAACTTCCGGGCCGTGCAATGGGAAAGCCTGTCGATGAACTTCGTCATGGTGTTTTCGCCCAACACTTTCGCTGGCGCTCCGCATGCCTGGCTGGCCACGCTGATCGAACCGAACGCATCGGCCACCGACGAGGCCGCCGTATTGCGCTCAGTGACGCAGCGTTTTCCCACCATTACCACGGTACGCGTCAAGGATGCTCTCGACATGGTCGACAAGCTGGTCGGGCAGCTAGCAACGGCCATTCGTGCGGCAGCAGCCGTTGCCCTCATCGCCTCGGTGTTGGTTCTCTCCGGGGCGCTGGCCGCCGGCAATCGCGCGCGTACCCACGACGCCGTCATCCTGAAGACGCTCGGGGCGACGCGCGCCATGCTCATCCGGGCGTTCACTTACGAGTACATGCTGCTCGGCGCCGCAACGGCCGTCTTCGCCCTCGTCTCCGGCGGCGGCATCGCCTGGTATGTGCTGAGCCAGATCATGAAACTGCCATCGAATTTCCTTCCAGACGTAGCGGTCATGACGATCGTGATCTCGCTGGTTATCACCATCGGGATCGGACTGGCCGGCACCTGGCGGATCCTTGGCCAGAAAGCAGCCCCCGTCCTGCGGGAACTCTAGCGAGAGCGGCAGGCCGGCGCTTGCCAATGATTACCGCGATTTAAGGCTACGGGTCTTGTTCCCCGGGCCTTTCCATCTCATATTGATGCTACGCATGCTGGGCTTCGCAGCGGCGCGGGGGTCATTCCGGCCCCACCGTCAAACATCGGAGCTTTGAGAGAGGAAATCATGTCCGAACTTCGCAACTATCAGAGCCGCACGGGCCAAGCCCAGTCGGCCACGATGATCGACGAAGGTCTGCGCGCCTATATGCTGAAGGTGTATAACCTGATGGCGCTCGGCCTTGCCATCACCGGTATCGCAGCCTTCGCAACCTTTCAGATGGCCGTTTCGAACGGTCAGTTGACCGGCTTCGGTCAGGCCATTTTCCTGAGCCCGCTCAAGTGGCTGGTTATCCTGGCGCCGGTCGCCATGGTCTTCTTCCTGAGCTTCCGCATCGAGAAGATGAGCGTTTCGGCTGCACAGACGACCTTCTGGGTTTACGCGGCCCTGATGGGTCTGTCGCTGTCGTCGATCTTCCTGATCTACACGGGCGCAAGCATCGTTCAGACCTTCTTCGTAACGGCCGCTTCGTTCGGCGCCCTGTCGCTCTATGGCTACACCACCAAGCGTAGCCTCTCGGCCGTGGGTTCGTTCCTGATGATGGGTCTGTTCGGTCTGATCATCGCGTCGCTGGTCAACCTGTTCATGGCCTCGTCCGCTCTGGATTTTGCCATCTCGGTGATCGGCGTACTGATCTTCGCAGGCCTGACCGCCTACGACACCCAGTCGATCAAGGAATCCTATCGCGAGTCGCATTCGAGCGACGCCGCCGGCCGCCTGGCCATTATGGGCGCCCTTCGTCTGTACCTCGATTTCATCAACCTCTTCCTCTTCATGCTCCGCTTCCTTGGAAACCGGAACTGATTACGGACGGTTTGAGCAGTCAGTCAAACCCCGCTTCGGCGGGGTTTTTCTTTGCCTGGTATTCAGAGCGATCATCCACAAAGCAAGGCACAAAAAAACCTCCGGCTCACACCGAAGGTTTTTCAGGAATGCAGTTGAATGAAGAGAGGCTTAAGCGGCTTCTTCCTGCGTATCGTCTTCCTCGATGGTCTTGCCGCGCTTCGGGCCCTTGGCGAGGTTGACCTCGACCAGGCGAACGGCTTCCGTCTCGGACATCTTGTTCACGGCAGCGATTTCACGAGCCATACGGTCGAGAGCAGCTTCATACAGCTGGCGCTCAGAGTAGGACTGCTCCGGCTGGTTCTCGGCACGATAGAGATCGCGCACGACTTCTGCGATGGAGATCAGGTCACCGGAATTGATCTTGGCATCATATTCCTGGGCGCGGCGCGACCACATGGTGCGCTTGACGCGGGCCTTGCCCTGCACGACCTTCAGCGCGCGCTCGACGAAGTCGGTCTCGGAAAGCTTGCGCATCCCGATGCTCACAGCCTTCGCGACCGGAACTTTCAGGCGCATCTTGTCCTTTTCGAAATCGATGACGAAAAGTTCGAGCTTCATGCCCGCGACTTCTTGCTCATCGATTGCGGTGATGGTACCGACGCCGTGGGCCGGGTATACGATCGACTCACCGGTTTTGAAGCCATGGCGCGCCGAGGAATTTTTCTTCTGCTGGGTCGTCATTCTATTCAAACACTCCCTGTTTTGCTCCCGGCATGATGCCGGCGCCGGGTCGGTCAGGCCCGGATGAGATGGAGAAGCCGCAAGGTCTGCCATCCTGATCCTGTCCGTCACAGAAAAACATCACCCTCGTCGCGACGGCGACACGACACGAAGTGTCGTCTATGTCACGTGAACCGCGTCGGTGGTGAAGTTGCTTTCGTGATGGCTTAGGGCACAGAAGTGCCACAAAGTGGAACAGTTCCAAGACGCTATCACAAAAAGACGAGGAAATCAATATTTTAGTGCAACGCGCCATAAAGCTGGCGCACTCGGCGCCAGATTCTGTCCAGAGAGATGAAAATTAAGGCAGCTTAGCCGGGCGACACTGGCGACATCGAGAGGTTCAGTCGCCGGAACCCGGCTGTTCGGAGAAGTACTTTTCGAATTTGCCGTCAACGCCGTCCATTTCCTTGGCTTCCGCCATCGGTTCTTTCTTCACCGTGATGTTTGGCCAAATCTTCGCATAGTCCGCGTTGATCTTGAGCCACTTGTCGAGGCCCGGTTCGGTATCCGGCTTGATGGCCTCAGCAGGACATTCCGGCTCGCAAACGCCACAATCGATGCATTCGTCCGGATGAATGACGAGGAAGTTCTCGCCTTCGTAGAAGCAATCGACCGGGCAGACCTCGACACAATCGGTGTATTTGCAGCGTATGCAGTTGTCAGTGACGATATAGGTCATGCGGCACTCCAGAATGACGTTCGCAAACGACAGGAAGAGAACGAACACGGTGTTCCGTCGAGGCTGGGAAAGCCGGAACGGGAGCTTGCGCCCCACCGGATGTCTGTCGGACAGCGTTGTGAGCTACTGTGTTATCGGAATCAAGGCAAGGATAAACAATCCGCAATTCCGCCGCAGGTGGACAAATTTTCTAATCGTCCGACCAATCCAGCCCTGGACGCAGATCCCGCAAGGCTCGGCCCTCCTTTTTGGTAGGGCGACCTGACCCCGGAGCTCGGACCGCCTGCTCGAGTGCCGTGAAGGGCTTCTTCTCCCTGGGCGGGCTCAGATCCTCGTAGAGAAGGCGCGCTTCTTCGTAAGGACCGCGCCTTTCGCCAGGAAGCTTGACGACCAGCACGAGATCCCGGTCCGGCATGGCGATCTCGAGCCGATCACCAATCTTGAGGCCATGGCTCGGCTGGCGAACAGTCGCACCGTTGACCTTCACATGACCGGCGGAGACACGCTCCTGAGCAAGGCTGCGTGATTTTGCCACACGGGCGAAGAACAGCCACTTGTCGATGCGCTGACGCGAACCGCTTTGTGGCTGTTTGTCACCCATGTCACTTCTTCATCTGTTCCTTGAGTGCTGCCAGCTTGGCAAAGGGTGAATCCGGATCGACAGGCTTCTCCTTGCGGGGCGGTTTCGCCTCGAAGCGAGCCGGCTGCGACTTGTTGTTGTCACGCTCCGGACGCGGGCCGCGATCCTTGCGGTCGCCCCGGTCCTGCCGTTCACCCTTGCCGGCAAACTTGCCGCGATTGTCGTCACCGCGTTCGCCACGGTTGTCAGAACGTCGGTCATCGCGACGCTGGTCACCACGCGGCTCGGCGGAGGAAGTGCGTTCGCCACCCGCAGCCCGCTGGCCCTGGCCTGCGCCACGACGGTCACCCGCAGGGCGTCCAGCGGGACGCTGGTTGTCGTTACGACCACCGGGGCGCCACAAGAGAACCGGCTTAGGCTCGGTCTGCTCAGCGGCAGCGGCATCTTCCGCAGCAGCGACGTCGGCCACAGGAGCTTCCGTCGGCGCAGATGTCTCGGCAACAGCTTCGGGCGTGACCGCTTCCGTCTCGCCGTCAGCAGTCGACTGATCGGCATCATCGACGCTATCAGTCTCCGGCTTAGCAACCTCTGCCGGCTCCGTGCTGCTCGGCTTCTGGGCCGCGAGGAAGGCTGCTGCCTCTTCGGCACTCACGCTATCGGCGCGATAGCCGAGACCCTTCAGGATCTCTTCCATATCGTCGGGAGTGGCGCCCAGGATCGAGAGCATCGCCGTGGTAGTGACGAAACGACGACCGTCATAGGCCCCTTCCGGACGGGCCGTCGTGCCCGGCTTCCACTGCAGCAGCGGACGGATAAGGTCTGCCAGACGTTCCAAGATGTCGATACGCACCGCGCGCTTTCCGAGGAAGCGGAAGCCGGCGAGCTTGTAGAACATGCGCTCATAGCTCGCATCGGTCACGACGGAGGTGCGACCAGCGGCCAGAACCGGGATCAGATCCCCATAGCCCGCCTTGTCGAGGCCGTCATTCTTCAAAGCCCAGAGCAGTGTGATCAGCTCGGCAGGCGCCGGCTTCAGCAGCGCCGGCATGAAGATGTGGTAGGCGCCGAAGCGAACGCCGTAGCGGCGCATGGACGCACGCCCATCCTGATCCAGCGACTTGACGTCGTCGGCAACATCGCGGCGGAAGAGGACGCCGAGGTTCTCGACGAGCTGGAAGGCCAGACCCTTGGCAAGACCCTGCAGGTCTTCTGCACGCGACAAATCGTCGAGCGGCTTGAGCACGGTCGAGATGTGATGATTGACAAAGCGCTCGATGCGGGCGGCCACGTGATCACGGGCAGCACCGGTCAGCTGTTCATCAGCGAGAACGATCACACGCGGGTGGAGAATATGGTCGGTGCCAACGAGGCGAGCAACCGGATCACCGACCCAGCGCACGAGGCCATCGGAGCCGATCGCGAGATCGCCATTGCCGGACGCATGCAGGCGCGCAGCACGTGCTTCGAATTCCAGCGCCAGCGCACGATGGGCCGCAGCCTCTACGGCTTTCGCATCCGGACCATCCATGCCGGAAATCGGCGTGAACCGGAAACCGGAGAGTTGTCCCATGGCATGGCCTTCCACGAAGACATCGCCGTTCACACTGATTTCAGCTTCCAACATTGCATTCTCTCTCAAGCGCTTCATGAGCACAGATGTCCTGCGATCAACAAAGCGTTTCGTCAACCGTTCATGTAACGCATCGGACAATCGGTCTTCGATTTCCCGCGTCTTTTCTTGCCAGTGTGTCGGATCGGCAAGCCAGCCGGGGCGATTCGACACGTAAGTCCAAGTTCTTATCTGCGCAATTCGTGCAGATAACGTATCGATTTCGCCGTCTGTGCGATCCGCTCGACGGACCTGATCAGCGAGAAAATCTTCATTCACCGTGCCGCGCCGAACCAGATCGAAATAAAGGCTCTGAATCAGATCCGCATGCTGTGCCGGCGTAATGCGCCGATAGTCGGGCAGAGCGCAGGCCTCCCACAGCTTTTCCACGCGATCAGGCCGATCTGCGATATCCGCAATCTCCGGATAGCGGGAGAGAAACTCCAAGGCTTGCTGGTCCGTCGCCGGCAGGGCCCTGGTCAGCCCCTCGATCCTCGGCACGGCATCAAGACTGCGCTGCAGAGCAGTAACCGAGGAGTAGTCGAATTGTGCCGTCCGCCACTGTAAAACTTTGACCGGGTCGAAGACATGCGTTTCCAGACGCTCGACCAGCTCATCATCGAAGGGATTGACGCGTCCCGTGACCCCGAAAGTGCCATCCTTGATGTGCCGCCCGGCGCGACCGGCAATCTGACCAAGCTCAGCGGAGTTCAAATTGCGGAACTGATAGCCATCGAACTTGCGATCCTGGGCGAAAGCAACGTGGTCGACATCAAGATTGAGGCCCATGCCGATCGCGTCGGTGGCAACCAGATATTCGACATCGCCTTCCTGATAGAGACCGACCTGGGCATTGCGGGTGCGCGGGCTGAGCGCGCCGAGCACAACGGCCGCCCCGCCACGCTGGCGGCGGATCAGTTCGGCGATCGCGTAGACTTCGTCGGCCGAGAACGCGACGATGGCCGTTCTCTGGGGCAGGCGGGTAATCTTCTTTTGACCGGCATAAAACAGCTGTGAAAGGCGTGGTCGCTCGACAATCGTGATCCCCGGCAGGAGTTGCAGCAGGATTGACTTCATCGTCGCCGAGCCAAGCAGCAGCGTTTCCTCGCGGCCACGCAGATGCAGCAGCCGGTCGGTAAAAATGTGTCCGCGCTCCAGATCGCCGGCAAGCTGCACCTCGTCGATTGCGACAAAGGCGACTTTGGTCTCGCGGGGCATGGCCTCGACAGTACACACCGAGAAACGGGCATTCGGCGGGCTGATCTTTTCCTCGCCGGTCACCAAGGCGACGTTCTTGACACCGACGCGCTCGACCACACGGGTATAGACCTCACGCGCCAACAGGCGCAGCGGCAGGCCGATCATGCCCGAGCCGTGCGCAACCATGCGTTCGATCGCAAAATGGGTCTTGCCCGTATTGGTCGGCCCCAGAACGGCAGAGACGCCGCGACCGCTCAAAATCATGGGGTGGGTATTCAATGACCGCTCCAACTTGTCGGACGCCTGTCTCCTCGACACCGGCAGACCTTGGCCAACACATGGCGATGATCACCGGCAAAGGCAAGCCGCTTGTCCCATGGGCGGGGCAATTGATCTCAAACCTCTGATCTGACTCGGTATTTTCGTTAAGGAACAACCGGCGAACGAATCGGAGACGAATCGCTGACTCGTCTGAATCCGATTTTGTTCACGGCTAGATGTGGAAACACACCCGTCTTCGCACCACCAGATGCTGAATCTGCATGTCCGCCAAGGCAGGTCGATCGGCACGGCGTTCCGCCAAGGGAACCTCGATCTTGTTCCGCACGTTGCGGGGTTGAGGTGATGATGATGACGCTAACGCCCCCGCCCGCCCATTGGATCGGATCAAATGAAACCGATCAGAACTTCGTGCTGATCCATGGAATGGTCATGGCTCCTTCTTTCTGGGAGGCCTATGCGCCCGAGGTCGTGCGACGGGGACATTCACTCGGCTATCCGTTGCCCGGTCATCATCCATGGCATCTCGATGAACCCGGTCAGCCGCCTGAAGCCCGTCAGGTCGCGCGAGCCTATGCCAAAGCCATCAGGCGCGATTTCGCAGGTGCCCCGGTCAATCTCATCGGCCATTCGACCGGCGGCTTCGTGGCACTGCTGATCGCCCGCGACTATCCGGAACTGGTGCGCTCAGTCGTCATGATCGGCGGCTTTGCCTGCGGCCGCTTCGAGGGGCAGGAGCGGCTCGCCGCACGCCTGCTGCGCGCACCCCACATAGGGCCCTTCCTGTTTCGCCAATTTTTCAAGCGCTGGATTTCGACACCGGAGCAGTTTCGCTGGGGCTCGATCGAATGCGTTTTTGACCGCAATTGCCCCTGGCAGGACGAGGAAGCGGTCAATGCGATGGAGGAGGTCCGCCGGCAATTGGCGCAGGCGCGGCCTGAAGACATTGCCGCCTGCATCCGTTTTATGTCGGATACCACGCTCCTGAGGGATCTGGGTGGCATCCGGGTGCCGGTTCTGAACATCGTCGGCGCCAATGACGCGATTGTCCCACCGGAGCATCAGTTGCGGGTTTCGCGCTTGATGCAACGTGTTCAAACCGTTGTCTTCAGTCGCTGCGGACACCTGCCGATGGTGGAGCATCAGGAGCGGACAGACCAGGTGATCGGCGCCTTCGTCGACGGGCTGGAGGTTCTTTCCCCGCAGGCACCTCAAGAGAACAACCGGTCGTTCGCCCGCGCGGCCGCGAGTGAAACGCTACGGCTGCTTGCGGGGGCAGCGCGCCGGCGGGAACAAAGTTCTGCCGGTCGCGTTCACTCCGCACAAGACGCAATGTTCCACATAGGCTTAGGAGAGGCCCCCCATGAGTACAATTCTCATCGTCATTTTGATTCTGCTGCTGATCGGCGCATTGCCGAGCTGGGGCTATAGCCGCGGCTGGGGTTACGGCCCGTCGGGGGGTCTTGGACTGGTACTGCTCATCCTCATCATCCTGATGTTGATGGGTCGAATTTAAACTCTAGGGAAAAGGAAACGACGATGAAAAAGACCCTTCTGGCATTGGCATTGATCGCCCCTCTCGCTTCTTGCACGCAAACCGAACGCGGTGCCGGCATTGGTGCTGCTTCCGGCGCCATCATCGGTGGCGTTGCAACCGGCAATGTCCGTGGTGCAGCAGTCGGCGCAGCTGTCGGCGGTGTCGCTGGCGCTCTGATCGGCAACTCGCAGGAACGTGCCGGTTACTGCGTCTATCGCGATCGCTACGGCCGCACCTACGAAGCTCGCTGCCGCTAACAGTATTGACGTCACAGAAAAGGCCGCCGAACCCATGTTCGGCGGCCTTTTCTGTTTCGGCGTTAACCTCTCGATCAAAGCCGGAACGAATCAGCGACGAATCGCAGACGCAGGTGTTTTCTCGTTTCGTTCACCGCTAGATGATGTGGAATTACAACTGCTTAACCATAGGAAGCGGTGGATATTAAGAGTTCTGGCCGTGCTCCTCCGCGCTGTTCCTTAACAGCTTACGGTCGATTGCGATCAGACGAAGAACTGACCACCATTCGCAGAGATCGTCGATCCCGTGATGAAACCGGCATCATCGGACGCAAGAAATACCACGCAGCGCGCAATTTCCTCAGGCTCTCCGAGGCGACCAACGGGGATCTGCGGGATGATGCGCTCGTTCAGGACCTTTTCCGGGATCGCACGCACCATCTCGGTGCCAATATATCCGGGGCAGATGGCGTTGACTGTAATTCCCTTGGCGGCACCCTCCTGGGCTAGCGCCTTGGTGAAACCCAGATCACCCGCTTTTGCGGCGGAATAATTGGCCTGCCCCATCTGGCCCTTCTGCCCGTTGATCGAGGAGATGTTGATGACGCGACCGAAATTGCGATCGCGCATGCCGCTCCACAGCGGATGGGTCATGTTGAACAGACCGGTGAGGTTTGTGCCGATAACCTCCCCCCACTGCTCCGGGGTCATCTTGTGGAACATGGCGTCGCGCGTAATGCCCGCATTGTTGACCAGGACTTCAACCGGGCCGAGCGCCGCCTCGACGGCAGCAATGCCCTCGGCGCAAGCCTGATAGCTGGACACGTCCCACTTGAACACGGGTATGCCGGTTTCGGCTTCGAAGGCCTTGGCCTTTTCCTCATTACCCGCGAAGTTGGCTGCGACCTTGTACCCGGCCGCCTTCAATGCGATTGAAATCGCCGCTCCGATCCCGCGCGTGCCGCCGGTCACCAAAGCTACTCTGCTCATCGTCAGTCCTCCCCTTATCGGTTCTTCGCGTTCCCGTTCCGTGGTGTGTGTGTCAGGCGATATCTTCCGCCTTGGCACAAGAATGTCGTCCCCGGTTCGCGACCGGGAAAGACAATATCAATGGATGAACTGCTGGCGAAAACGCCACGCCTTCAATCTCAGAGAGCTTCGAGGCACATGGCGACGCCCATGCCACCGCCGATGCAGAGCGTGGCGAGACCCTTCTTGGCGCCGCGGCGTTTCATCTCGAATACAAGCGTGTTGAGGATGCGCGCACCCGACGCACCGACCGGATGGCCAATCGCAATGGCACCGCCGTTCACGTTGACGATCGAGGTATCCCAGCCGAGGTCCTTGTTGACTGCGCAGGCCTGGGCAGCGAAGGCTTCGTTGGCTTCGACCAGATCAAGGTCGGAGATCTTCCACCCGGCCTTTTCAAGAGCTTTGCGCGATGCCGGGATCGGGCCGGTGCCCATGATCTTCGGATCGACACCCGCCGTTGCCCAAGAGACAATGCGTGCAAGCGGCGCGATGCCGCGACGCGAGGCTTCAGCCTCGGTCATCAGCAGGGCAGCGGCGGCGCCATCATTGATGCCGGACGCGTTGCCGGCAGTCACGCTGCCTTCCTTGTCGAAGGCGGGCTTCAGCTTCTGCATGCTTTCGAGCGTCGCACCGATCCGAATGTATTCGTCCTGATCGACAGTGACATCACCCTTGCGGCCGGGCACGATGACCGGCACGATTTCGTCCTTGAAGCGGCCGGCAACCTGAGCCGCTTCCGCCTTGTTCTGGGAGGCGACCGCAAACGCGTCCTGCTCCTCACGGGTCAGCTGCCACTGGCGCGCCACGTTTTCTGCGGTCGTGCCCATATGATAGCCGTAAAAGGCATCCGTCAGGCCATCCTTGATCATCGTGTCGACCATCTTCAGGTCGCCCATCTTGGTGCCATTGCGCAGATGCGCGCAATGCGGCGCCATGGACATGGATTCCTGCCCTCCGGCGATGATGATCTTGGCGTCGCCAGTCAGGATCTGCTGCATGCCGATGGCAACGGCGCGCAGGCCCGAACCGCACAGCTGATTGAGGCCCCAGGCCGTTGCTTCCTGCGGAATGCCGGCCTTCATCGCAGCCTGTCGAGCGGGGTTCTGCCCCTGGCCTGCCGTCAGGATCTGTCCGAGGATGACTTCGTCGACCTCGCCGGCCTCCACGCCCGCACGCTCAAGCACGGCCTTGATGGCCACGGCCCCGAGATCATGTGCGGCAACGGATGACAGGGCACCATTGAACGAACCGACCGGCGTTCTGGCGGCGCTGGCGATGACGATGGACGGACTGGTCATGGACGTCTCCTCCGAAATGTTGTGTTTCGAAAGAAACTGTCAAAGACTGCCGCCGGTGTCAAACAGGATAAACCCCGCCGGATCGTTCTTTGGTTGCAAGGTCCTGTCTTTCGTCAATTCGCTTTCGTGCATTGCACAAAGAGATTGTCACCAGCTCTCATTTGCGCTTACATTCATCACTGGGAAGAGCAAAAATAACCGAAAAACGACGGGTTAGGAGACCGCAATGGCCAAAGCCGATGGCGAAATCGTTATCAAGAAATACGCCAATCGACGCCTCTATAATACCGGCACGAGCACTTACGTGACGCTTGAGGACTTGGCCAAGATGGTCAAGAAGGGCGAGGATTTTCTGGTGCAGGACGCCAAGTCCGGCGAAGACATCACGCACTCTGTCCTGACCCAGATCATCTTCGAACAGGAGTCAAAGACGGGCAATACGCTACTCCCGATCTCTTTCCTGCGCCAGCTGATCAGCTACTACGGCGATCAGATGCAGATGGTGGTGCCGAGCTTCCTGGAGCACTCGATGAAGGCCTTCACCGAGCAGCAGACCCAGATGCGCGAGCAGATGACCAAGGCCTTTGGCGATCATCCACTGTCGAAGAATCTGCAGATGCCGATCCAGTTGTTGGAAGAACAGGTCAAGCGCAATACCGAGATGTTCCAGCAGGCGATGCAGATGTTCTCGCCCTTCCTCGGCGGTCAGCAACCTGCCAAGGAGACCCGCAAGGCCGAAGCCAAAGACATTGATGAATTGAAGGAGCAGCTGCGCTCCCTGCAAAGCAAGCTCGACAATCTCTGAGACGAAAGGCCCCGCTCCGGGGCCTTTTTTATTCTTCGATCAGATCAGAGCCCGATCGACACGTCTCGTCCGGCGGCCCGGTTGGAAATCGTGAAACCAGCGACGACGTCGATGAAGGCGATCACCATCAGCGTGAAGAAAAGCTGCGTGGCTGCATCCCTGACCAGCAGGAACTCGACGAGAAACACGACGAAGACCAGCATGGAGAGCATATGATTAATGAGCGAACCGCGATTGCTCATCGTCGCCTTCAAGACTTCGAAGAACAGCGCGGCCAGCGCCGTCAGCACGACGACATCACCCAAGGTGATTGTCCAGAGGGCGCCCGAGAGCATCGGCACCGTGACAAGCGTGGCGGCGAAAGAAGGTAGACCACTTCCCAGCATGACGGCGTTGTAAAAGACGAACGGCACGATCATCAAGGGTATGGCGACAAACATCAGACATCCTTCCTCACCTGGAGTTCACGCCCGTCCGGCGGCCTTCTCCTGCGTGAGTTAACAATGTCTTGACTAAAAAAGTAAAGGCCGGCGCTAAGGCCGGCCTTCAACAAACAGGATGTCACGCAGAAATTATGCGCTTTCCTTCGGCGTCAGAACCTGACGGCCGCGATACATACCGGTCTTCAGATCGATATGGTGCGGGCGACGCAGTTCGCCGGAATTCTTGTCCTCGACATAGGTCGCGGCCTTCAGGGCGTCCGCAGAACGGCGCATACCGCGCTTCGACGGGCTTGTTTTTCTCTTCGGTACAGCCATTTTCGTTACTCCACGTGACGGTGCAAAACAGGTTTAGCGGCCTCGATGAGGCCGGACAGAACCTGTCGCGAACTCGGATTTTGGCGGGCTTATACATGTCCGGGAGGGGTTTGACCAGTCCCCGGCTCGATTTTTTCGGCCCCTCCCGAATGACGGTTCAGGCTTCGTCTTCGGGCACGATCCAGGTTTCTGCAAGTGCTGCCATCTCCCAGGCTCGCCAGGCGGGATGGGCTTTCACCGCCGCCATGTAATCAAGCGTCTCTGGAGCACTGACGAGATCATAGGCAGAAAACCGATTGACCACCGGAGCAAACATCGCGTCGGCCGCGCTGAAGGCGCCGAACAGGAAGGGACCACCGGACAGCTGTCGCATGTCGCGCCAAATCTCCTCGATCCGCTGCACGTCAGCCTGAACGCCCTCCGGTAGGTCGATCGCCCTGACCGGCCGACGTATGTTCATCGGGCAAGCGCCCCGCAGAGCGCGAAAACCGGAGAGCATCTCCATGGAAATCGACCGCGCCATGCTCCGCCGGGCGGGATTATCCGGCCAAAGCCCGGCGTCGGGAAAAAGCTCGGCAACATATTCGATGATAGCGAGCGATTCCCACACCCTGACAGGGCCATGGTGCAAGACCGGAACCCGTCCAGTGGGAGACAGGTCGCGAAACTGTGGGCTCGTCGCACCGGGGCCGAACGGGATCAACTCTTCACGAAAGGGAATACCGGCAGCCGTCAGGGCGATCCACGGACGGAAGGACCAGGACGAGTAGTTCTTGTTGGCGATATAGAGGACGAGATCGGACATGGGCACCTTCCCTTCAGATGAAAGCGACGTTAGCCGCATCTGAGGCAAACGACCAACGAGACTTGCTGATCTCAATCATAGAGACAGGTGATGTATTCGCCCGATCGCTTTGCCCGGCGGTCGACGACATTGGCCAGCCGTTGCATGCCCTTGCCCGGCTTGCTGGCCACCCGATCAATCGGGTTGGGGAGCGCGACGGCGAGCAGTGCAGCCTGGCGGGCGCTGAGCTTGGCGGCGGAGGTTTTGAAATGGTACCGAGCCGCAGCCTCGATACCATAAATGCCTGGCCCCCACTCGGCGATGTTGAGATAGATCTCCATGATCCGCTCCTTGGGCCAGACAGCGTCAGCTGCAAGCGCCAGCGGCAATTCGAGGCCCTTGCGGACAAATGAGCGACTGTTCCAGAGAAACAGGTTTTTGGCCGTCTGCATGGGTATCGTGCTGGCACCCCGGGTCGCCTCGCCAGCGAGCGCATCATCGACGACGCCCTTCAGCTGCCCCCAATCGACGCCGTTATGGATGCAGAACTGCCCGTCTTCGGACATCATCACGGCGCGCACGACATTCGGCGAGATATCCTCGAAATCCACCCAGCGGCGATCATAACCCTGGAATGTCAGGAGATCTGCCAGCATCAGGGTGGAGACGGGGTGGATGAAATCGAGCCGGTAGACGAGGATCAGAAAATAGGGTGCGCAAAGGAAGGCGACGACACCGATGGCGATCCGACGCCATAGTCTCGAGCGCTCCTGGCCTTCCTCAACCGGGGCTTCCTCCGTCTCCTGCTCCAAAACCTGCACGTCCGCTGTCAAAGAAGATCGATCCACTCATCTCGGGGGCTCGCCTGTCATACGCATCCTCTTGACGATTGACCAGTAGAGCAGGGCCAAACTCAGGGGACTGTGACGGAATTTCCCGTTGCCACTCCTGGGGTGCCGTGCGAAATAGCCCGCATGGGCCCGTCTTCGACTACTTTCGAACAGAATCTCGCACGCCACGCAGCTTCGGTGGAAGCCCGCCTGGGCTTGCTCCTTGATGCGCGGCCTCGCGCTGGAGAGATCGCACGTCCACAGAGACTGATCGAGGCCATGCATTACGGTGCATTGAACGGCGGCAAGCGCCTGCGGCCCTATCTGTTGCTCGCCGCGACACGACTGTTCGGCGGCAATGAAGAAGCCGCCCTTCAGGTCGGTTGCGCGCTGGAATGTCTGCACAGCTATTCGCTCGTCCATGACGACCTTCCGGCCATGGACGACGACGACCTGCGTCGCGGCAAGCCGACCGTTCACATCGCTTATGACTATGCCACCGCAATTCTCGCAGGCGACGGCCTGCTGACTTACGCTTTTGACATCATCACGTCACCGGAAACGCCGCTGCAGGATAGCGCGAAGGCAACGCTCGTCCTTGAACTCGCCCGTGCAGCCGGAATAGGCGGCATGGCAGGCGGTCAGGCGCTTGATCTTGCAGCCGAAACACAAACGCCCGACGAAGCCGGCATCGTCCTGCTGCAATCGATGAAAACCGGCGCGCTCCTGCGGTTTGCCTGCGAAGCCGGCGCCGTCATCGCTGGCCGGGACGCCGAAGACCGGGCCAAACTGCGCCGGTTTGGAGAAGTGATCGGGCGCGCGTTTCAATTGGCGGACGATCTGCTCGATCTGACGGCAGACGCGGCCACCATGGGCAAGGCAACCGGAAAGGACGCGGCAAAGGGCAAAGGCACGCTGGTGGCCCTCAAAGGTCAGGCCTGGGCAGAAGCCGAACTAAAGCGTCTGGTAACCGCTGCCAGCGACGAACTCGCCACCTATGGAGACGCGGCCACGGCCCTCATCGAAGCAGCCCGCTTCATCGCATACAGGAAGAACTGACATGAGCCGTTTCTGGTCCCCTGCCGTCCACAATCTGGAACCCTATGTGGCCGGTGAACAGCCGAAGATCCCGGGGCTGGTAAAGCTGAACACCAACGAAAATCCCTTCGGCCCGTCGCCGCGGGTGCTGGAGGCGATCTCGGCCGCTTCGGGTGATCGCCTGCGGCTCTATCCGGACCCTTCGTCGTCCCGCCTGCGCGAGACACTCGCCCGGAACTTCGGTCTCGAAGCCGATCAGGTCTTCGTTGGCAACGGCTCGGATGAGGTTCTCGCCTTCACCTTTGCAGCCCTTCTCAAGCACGACAAGCCACTGCTCTGCTCTGATATCACCTACAGCTTTTACAAAACCTATGCCCGGCTCTTCGAAATCGCTGTCGAGGAAGTGCCGGTGGATGATGCGATGCTTATCCACATCGGCGATTACAACCGCCCCTGCGGCGCGATCATCCTTGCAAACCCGAATGCCCCGACAGGCATTGCCTTGCCCCTGTCTGAGATCGAGGCACTTGTCGCATCTCATCCGGATCAGGTGGTGGTTATCGACGAAGCCTATGTCGATTTCGGCGCCGAGACTGCCGCAAGCCTCATCCCGCACTATGAAAACCTGCTGGTGGTTCACACCTTCTCCAAGTCCAGGTCGCTCGCCGGGCTCCGCATCGGCTTTGCCCTTGGGCAACGTCCGCTCATCGAGGCGCTGGAGCGGATGAAGGACAGCTTCAATTCCTATCCCTTGGACACACTTGCCCAGGCCGCTGCGACTGCGGCTGTCGAGGATAAGGCCTGGTTCCAGCAAACCCGGGATCAGATCATCGCCAATCGCGACATGGTAACGGACGCGCTGAAGACGCGTGGTTTCGAAGTGCTGCCATCTTCGGCCAACTTCGTCTTCGCCCGTCATCCGGCTCATCAAGGTGCCGAACTCGCCCGTGGCTTACGCGAACGCGCAGTCCTGGTTCGCCACTTCGCCAAGCCGCGGATCGGGGATTATCTGCGCGTGACCATCGGCACTGCCGAGGAATGCCATCAGTTTTTGACCGCGATCGATCAAATCATCTGACGTGTACATGGGACGTGCGCGGGCTAGGTTGTAAGACCTTCCCCCACGATCGGAGCGTCCCATGCAAGTCATCCTCGAAAACCTGCCGCAGGTCTTCAGCGCCTATCTGGTCTATCTGGTGGCAGTGCTCAGCCCAGGTCCAGCGACCATGGCGATCGCATCCGCCTCTCTCGGTCAGGGACGGCGGCACGGATTTACCATGGCCGCGGGTATCTTCTGCGGCTCGATGACCTGGGCTCTGGCCGCCTCGGCTGGTCTCGCGACCGTGCTCACCCAGTATGCCCATGCCGTGACCGCGTTGCGGATCATCGGCGGCCTTTATCTGCTTTACCTGGCTTTCCGCGCCTTCCGCTCGGCGGCGAGTGCGACGGACCCGATGGCAAAAGGCGCCATCGCGACAAGCTTCGGACATACCTTCCTGCGCGGCTATGCCATTCACCTGACCAACCCGAAAGCGATCTTCGCCTGGCTTGCGATCCTCTCTCTCGGACTGCCGGTCGGTGCCACCGGTGGAACGGTGGCCGTGATTGTCGCGGGATGCCTGACGACCGGTTTCACCGTGTTCATGGGATATGCCTGGCTCTTCTCTTTACCCGGTGCACTCCGAGCTTATCGATCCGCGCGCCGCTATATCGAGGGCACTCTTGCCGTCCTCTTCACGGCTGCGGGTACGCGATTGCTTCTCCAGCACTGAAATGAAAAAGGGCGCCGCTTGTGGCGGCGCCCTTAAGACTTCGAACAAGACTATTGGTTCAGCCCTGCTTGAGCGGCGAGATCTGGATTTCGACGCGACGGTTCTGGGCGCGGCCCTCCGGCGTGGCATTGGACGCGATCGGCTGGCTCGGACCGAACCCGAGCGACGAGACGCGACGCGGATCGACGCCCTGGCCGTTGAGGTAGCTGGCCACCGACATGGCGCGACGCTCCGACAGCGCCTGGTTATGCGCAAGGCTGCCGGTCGAATCGGTGTGGCCGTTGATGTCGATCAGGGTCTTGTCGAACTTGCGCAGAACGATCGCGACGGAGTTCAAGGTCGGATAGAACTGCGGCATGACCGCATCCTGATCGGTGGCGAAGGTGATGTTGGACGGCATGTTCAGGATGATTCGGTCGCCAACGCGCGTGACCGAGATGCCAGTGCCCTGCAACTGCGCACGAAGCTCCGATTCCTGCTGATCCATGTAGTTGCCGATGGCGCCACCGGCCAATGCGCCGATACCGGCACCGATGAGCGCGGCATTGCGCCGCCCGACGGGCGAACCACCGACAGCCAGACCGCCCAGCGCCCCGACCGCTGCACCAATGGCAGCGCCGCCGGCCGTGTTCGAAACCTTCTGCTGTCCCGTATACGGGTCCGTCGTCGTGCAGGCACTCAGATAGGTCGCGCACAGCGCGACGATGGCGATCTTCTTGATCATGCTCGATGTCCCTCCAAGAACAGGCTGATGATTCCTGAACAGGGAAATTACGGCAACAAAAAGTTGCCGCACAGCCTCATTCTGCTGCCGAGCGTCGGCCGTATCGTTTCTCGATGTAGTCGCCGACCAGTGCTTCGAAATCGGCCGCGATGTTGGGACCCCGCAGGGTCATCGCCTTCTCCCCATCGATGAACACGGGTGCTGCCGGATTTTCGCCAGTACCCGGCAGCGAAATGCCGATATCGGCATGTTTGCTTTCGCCGGGACCGTTGACGATGCAGCCCATGACCGCCACGTTAAGGCCCTCGACGCCGGGATACTTCTCGCGCCAGACCGGCATGTTCTTGCGCAGATCGTCCTGGATCTTCTGGGCGAGCTCCTGGAAAACGGTCGACGTCGTGCGTCCGCAGCCGGGACATGCCGCAACCACTGGCACAAACTGACGGAACCCCATGACCTGCAGGAGTTCCTGCGCAACCTGCACTTCGCGGGTGCGATCCCCGTTCGGTTCCGGCGTCAGTGACACACGAACCGTGTCGCCGATCCCGTGCTGCAGGACGTAACCCATGGCGGCAGACGAGGCGACAATACCCTTGGTGCCCATGCCGGCTTCGGTCAGACCGAGATGCAAGGCATGGTCCGAGCGATCGGCGAGCATTTGATAGACGGCGATCAAATCCTGCACCTGGCTGACCTTGGCGGACAGAATGATGCGGTTGCGCGGCAGACCGATTTCTTCGGCCAGTTCAGCCGACAGCAGCGCCGACTGCACGATCGCCTCGCGCGTCACTTGGCGGGCTGACAGCGGCGATCCGTTCTCGGCATTGGCGTCCATCAGCCGGGTCAGCAGTTCCTGATCGAGCGAGCCCCAGTTGACGCCAATGCGCACCGGCTTGTCATAGCGGATCGCCATTTCGACGATCTCGGCGAATTGCTTGTCCTTCTTGTCCTTGAAACCGACATTGCCCGGATTGATCCGATACTTGGCGAGAGCTTCCGCACAGGCGGGATGATCGGCGAGCAGCCGGTGCCCGATATAGTGGAAGTCGCCGATCAGCGGCACATCCATGCCGAGACGCAAAAGGCGCTCGCGGATTTTCGGGACGGCCGCAGCACTTTCGTCCCGGTCGACGGTGATGCGAACGACTTCCGAGCCAGCCTTAAATAGCGCGGCCACCTGGGCGACGGTCGAATCCACATCAGCTGTATCGGTGTTGGTCATCGACTGAACGACAACCGGAGCGCCACCCCCGATGATTACCCCGCCGACGTCGACGGCAACGGAGGCACGACGTGGCTTCGGATCATAGGCATCGGCGGATGGAATGGTTCCTGCGAACATGGCTCAATCTCTGCGCACCTTCGAACGTTGCTCTGGAGGTGGATCAAAGCTCGTCGCTTGTCAACCGGACCTGCGTCCCGATTGCCTCGCCTCAGCGGGCGAGGATCGGACCAAGCGTGAGTGTCAGAAGCTGCGGAATGGCTTCCGCCACCTCCTCAATGCTCTGCCGGCGGGATTTCATGCCCTGGATGGCATCGATCATCAGCGAGGCAATAACCACGGCGGAAAGTCCTGACGGAATTGTGATGGCCTTCGTGTCGGCGGCATGCGTGAGCGCAAGCGCTATCTCCGCCTCCACAGCTTTCATCCAGGCGAGAAAGAGGTCAGCTGCAAATTCGTGGCTGGTGTCGAACAGTTCGGCCCCATGCGCTGTCTCCAGAATCTTCTGATGCGGCACGATGATGCCTTCATGCAAGGCAAGCGCAATCGCTTCGCTGAGCGGCAGGGCTTGCCTCAGACAAGCACTGACCTTCAGGCGCGTATCCTCCATCATCGCCAGCATCAGCCCGCGGAAGATGTCCTGCTTGTTGCGAAAATGGATGTAAAGCGCGGGCCGCGAGAGACCCACAGCCTGGGCAATGTCGTCCATGGTCGTACGTTTGAACCCATAGCTGACGAAGGTGCCGTAAGCCGCCTGAAGAATGAGCGCCCGCCGCTCGTCTGCGTTCCCGTCTGTCATGATTGACAAATTGACGATTTTTGTCATTCTGTCAACATCGTCAGAGCTAGGGAGGATTGGGCTGTGCACATCACGGTGAATGGAGTGGACCACCTGCTGGAGGCAGAAGCCGACATGCCCTTGCTCTGGGCTCTGCGGGACGAGCTCAAGATTCTCGGTCCCAAGTTCGGCTGTGGCGCAGGCCTTTGCGGTGCCTGCACTGTGATCATCGAAGGACAAGCTGTGCGGTCTTGTCAGACGGCAGTGGGCGACGTGGCAAGCCCCGTCAGGACAATAGATGGTCTCGCTTCTGCCGGCAGCCTTCACCCTGTGCAGCAGGCCTGGATGGATGAGCAGGTTGCCCAGTGTGGCTATTGCCAGGCCGGCCAGATCATGAACGCCGTTGCCTTGCTCGAAAACAATCCAAAGCCCACGGATGCCGATATCGACGAGGCCATGTCCGGCAATCTCTGTCGCTGCGGCACCTATCCCCGCATCCGCGCCGCCATTCATCGCGCCGCTGGCGAACGGGCTGGAGCGTGATCATGGGCAAGCTAGGAACTCTGACACGCCGCGGCTTCCTGTTCGGCGCCGTCGCCCTCACCGGCGGCGTCGCCTTCGGTTATTATCGCTATGCCTCACCGCTTCCCAATCCGTTGCAGGACGGGCTCGCCGATGGGGAAGTCACCTTCAACCCCTACCTCAAGATCTCGCCAGACAACCGGATCACGATCATCACGCCGCGCGCTGAGATGGGTCAGGGTGTGCAGACGACGCTCGCTACATTGCTCGCCGAAGAACTCGATGTGTCACTGGATCAGGTGACGACAGAACACGGGCCGGCCGCCGCCGCCTATTTCAATGCCGCAGCGATGACCGATGGGGCGCCGGTTCCGAAATTCGATGAGGGCGCCATTGCCGAAACCCTGCGCGGCACAATCGGTGTCGTCGCGAAACTGGTCGCGATCCAGTTCACCGGCGGCTCCAGTTCGATGATCGATCACTTCGAGAAGCTTCGGCATGCGGGTGCGCAGGCCCGCGAAAGCGTGAAGCTTGCAGCGGCCGCGCGCTGGAACGTAAAAGCCGATACCCTGCGCACGGAAAGCGGGCGTGTCGTCGATCCCGCCTCCGATCGGAGCCTGACCTATGGCGAACTCGCCGGTGACGCAATCGCCCTCGCCCCCTCCGCTACCCCGAGCCTGAAGCCGAAGGCAGACTGGAAACTCCTAGGCAAGGCTCAGCCACGCACGGATATGATGGCCAAGGTCACCGGCGCGCCAATCTTCGGCGTTGATGTCGATCTGCCGGATATGCTCTACGCCACGGTCCGAATGAACCCCAGCCCCGGCGGCGGCGTGAAGCGCTTCGACGCGGAAGCGGTCAAAGCCATGGTCGGCGTGCAGGATGTCATTGCCATAGACAGTCCTTACGGCCACGGCGTCGCCGTCATCGCCGACAACACCTGGCGTGCCTTTCAGGCAATGGGCGCGCTGGAAATTGAGTGGGAGACGGCATCCATTCCTGCGACTTCAGCAGAGATGGAAAGCCTGCATACAGCAGCGCTCGACGGGGAGCAGGGCTTCACATTGCGCACGCTCGGGGACCCCGACCTAGCCTTCGCAGATGCCGATCAGGCCTCGGTCATCGAGGCGGAGTATGACGTGCCCTTCCTGTCGCACGCAGCGATGGAACCAATGAATGCAACGGCATTGGTGACGGCAGAGAAGGTCGAGATTTGGGCACCGAACCAGGGGCCTACCCTCATCCAGACCGTGGCGCAAAGGATCACCGGCCTGCCGCCTGAGAAGATCGCCGTGCACACCACCTTTCTCGGGGGCGGCTTCGGCCGCCGTATCGAACCGGACTACGCAGATTATGCCCTCCGCGTTGCTGCACACGTGAAGGGGAGACCGGTTAAACTAACCTGGACACGCGAGGAGGACATGGGCCACGGACCCTATCGGCCCATGGCCAAGTCCCGCTACAGGGGTCTGGTGGACAAGGACGGCATGCCAAAGGCACTGGTCGGCTCGATCGCATCGCCCTCTGTGGTCGCGAGTGCGCTCGGTCGCTACTATCCGGATCTGCCGATCGGCGGTCCGGACAACACGCTGATCGATGGTGCCTATAACCAACCTTATGACATCTCCAACTATCGCGTGGACGGGCGCAAGGTCGGGCTTGCCGTGCCTGTCGGTTTCTGGCGCTCCGTCGGCTTTTCCTACAACACCTTCATGCATGAAAGCTTCATCGATGAACTGGCCCATGCTGGCGGCAAGGACCCGTTGCAGCTGCGCAAGACGCTTTTGTCCAAGCAGCCGGCAGCTTTGGCTGTGCTGGAAAAGGTCGAGGCTCTTTCGAACTGGAACACACCCTTGCCGAAAGGCCGCGCCCGCGGCGTTGCCTTTGCGCTTTCCTTCGGAACATGGGTCGCGCAGGTCGTCGAAGTCGAAGAGCATGAAGGCGCCATTCGTGTCGCCCGCGTCGTCTGCGCCGCAGATCCGGGCATCGTGCTCGATCCCCGCAACTTCGAAGCTCAGATGATGTCCGGCATCGTCTATGGTCTGTCGGCAGCCATCAAACAGCAGATCAGCTTTGCCGATCACGTGGTCGAGCAGTCGAACTATCACGACCACGACGCGCTGCGCATGGTCGAGTGCCCGGCAATCGAAATCGCCCTTCTGGAAAACTCGTCTTTCCTGGGTGGTGCAGGAGAGCCCGGAACTCCGCCCGTTGCCCCTGCACTCGCGAACGCGATCTTCGCTTTGACCGGCAAGCGCCACCGGCGCCTGCCACTGTCGACGGAGATAACTTTCGCTTAAGTCGCAGCGACCCGGTCTGCGTAGCGGGCGAGGTGCGACAGAGCGAGCACCACCAGCAACAAAGCGGGAATCGCCGTGTAGACCGTCGAAAGCGTCGTGTGCTCGGCCACGAAGCCGATCAACGACGGGGCAAACAGAATGCCGGAATAGCCCATCGTGGTAACGACGGAGAGGCCGACGCCCGGTACCAGACCCGGGATATTGCCGGCGGCGGAGAAGGCGATCGGCACCATGTTGGAAATGCCGATCCCGGCGATCGCGAAGCCTACCAGGGCAAGCGCGACGCTGTCCGAGCGGCCGGCAATCAAGAGCCCAATAGTCGCAAGCACGCCGCAGACCCGCAGCGTCTTCACTCCACCGAAGCGGTCACGCACGAAGTCGCCGGCGAAACGGCAGGCAGCCATGGTGAGCGAGAACGCGGCGAAGGCAAAACCGGAAATTTCCGTTGGCGCATTGAGCTCATTGCGCAGGTAGAGCGCGCTCCAGTCGAGCACGGTACCCTCGGGAACCATGCAGAACAGCGCTATGAGGCCGATCAGCCATGGCAAAGGGGTCAGCGGAAGCCTGGCCCGCACCGGCTCTTCGCTCGGATGCGGCGCGTCGGCGAGGATCATCGGCCGCGCCACCAGGAACAGCAGAACGGCAAGCCCAGCCAGCAGAAGAACATGGCCCATCACCCCGACGGTCGCGATCAGCGTTCCGCCCGTCGCGGCACCGAAGAGCCCGCCAAGGCTCCAGAACGCATGACAGGAGGACATGATCGAGCGTCGCATTTGCCTCTCGACTTCAACTGCATTGACGTTCATCGCCACATCCATGGCGCCGGTCAGGCCGCCGAATAGGAAGATGGCGATCGCGCCGCTCCAGACGCTGTCGACCAGTGTGATAAACACGATTGTCGGAATGTAAAGCAACGTCGTGATCTGGACGACCTGACGCGATCCGAAGCGGGCAATCTGCATGCCGGCGATCGGCATCATCACCAGCGATCCGACGCCGAAAACGAACAGCATGAGTCCCAGCATCGATTCTGTCAGGCCGAGCGCTTGCGAGAAGAACGGAATTTTCGGTGCCCAGGCACCCATCACCATACCGTTGAGGAAGAATAGCAGCGCAACCGCCGCCCTCTCCCGCGTGACGATCGGAGCAGGCCTCTGGGACGCCGCTGTGACGGATGCCGTGTCGTTCATGTCTTCCTCCATGCAACCGGCGGCACTCTACTTAAATCGATTTAAAGGACAATAATTCAGCGGCTCTCCCACCATAACATTTTGTTTCCATCGATGAGGAACGTTTGATGCAGTATCGGCAATTGACAGCAACCAAGAGAGCCGCGAGAGATATGCACCCGCCTGCGTCGGCAACCAGACATGGTGGCCCACAGCCCACTCCTGAAAGTTCTTAGCCGTGAAGACCACCATCGGCGCTGGCATCGTCCTATCCAGCCTGGCCTATTTCCTGTTTGCCGTACATGACAGCATGATCAAGCTGCTCGTGGAAAGCACGACCGTCTGGCAGATTCTGTTCTGCCGCAGCATTGCCATCCTGACCGGATGCCTGATCATGGGCGGTCGCGGCCTTGTTCGCGAAACCATGACATCGCCCGTCCGGCGGCCGATGATGATCCGTAGCCTGTTCCTGCTCTCAGCCTGGCTGTGCTACTTTCATGCCGCAAAATTTCTGCCATTGGCCGACCTCACCACCCTCTACTTCGCCGCACCGATCGTCGCGGTCGTCCTGTCAATCCCGATGCTCGGCGAGCAGGTATCATTTGCGAGTTGGGCCGCCGTGGTCACCGGCTTCGTCGGCGTCATCGTCGCGAGTGACCCGACCGGCATCGCCGACGGCTGGCCGGTTTACCTGGCCATACTTGCCGCCTGTTGCTGGGCGATTGCCACCATTCTGCTGCGCCGGACATCGCAGGACGCAAGCAGCATGGTGCAGATGGCGATGACCAACGTCTTCTTCCTTGCGCTCACGGCACCGGTTGCGCTCTCCACCTGGACCATGCCGGCCGGAGGAGCGCAGATCCTCCTGATCGCGGTCGGCGTGATCGGCGGGGTAGGCCAGCTCGCCTATTTTGAAAGCATGCGCCGGGCGCCGATCTCGATCATCGCGCCCTTCGAATATACAGCGCTGATCTGGGCTTTCGCCCTCGGTTACGCGATCTGGGGTGACATTCCCGGCCGCAACGTGGTGGCTGGCGCCGTTCTGATTGCCAGTGCCGGCGTCATCATCCTGGTTGCCGAAAGGCGGCGGGCAATCGCCTAATGAGGCATCAGGCGGAGCGCAGATAACGCTCCGCCAGTTCCACCCAGAACGTCGTCCCGATGGGCAGCACATCGTCGTTGAAATCGTAACGCGGATGGTGAAGCGGCGGGTCGTTCTCCGTCCGCTTTGTGCCGAGGAAGAAATAGCTGCCCGGCCGCTCGGCGAGCATGTAACCGAAATCCTCGCTCCCCATCATCGGGCGCGGCAAGTCGAACACCTTCTCGGCGCCGGCAAAGCTTTTCGCCAGATCCCGAACGAAATCGGTCTCCGTCTTGTGATTGATCGTCGCGTTATAGCCGCGCTGGTAATCGATCGTGACTCCCATGCCGTAACTTGCCGCCTGACCTTCTGCCACCGCCCGGATGCGCTGTTCGAGCTGATCTCTCACTGCGGCATCAAAAGAGCGGATGGACAGAACCATCTCGGCGCGCTCGGGAATGACATTGCTGGCGGCGCCGGCATGGAACCCGCCGACTGTGATCACTGTCGGATCAAGGGGATGGATGTTGCGCGATACGATGGTCTGCAGGGCCATGATGATCGATGCGCCGCAGACGATCGGATCCGCCGTCGCCTGTGGCTCGGCGCCATGACCGCCACGCCCGTTGACGGTGATCTTGCACTCATCGACGGCCGCCATGATCGGCCCCTCGCGCACGGCAATATGACCGAATGCGATATCCGGATCGTTGTGAAGGCCGAACACCGCATCGCAGGGAAACCTGTCGAACA
The DNA here is from genome assembly GCF_001429245.1 of Rhizobium sp. Root274. GTDB lineage: Bacteria > Pseudomonadota > Alphaproteobacteria > Rhizobiales > Rhizobiaceae > Allorhizobium. The sequence goes on along the minus strand of NZ_LMJE01000008.1, from coordinate 276,186 downwards.
GCCCGTCCTCGATCATGATCCGCGCCCCGCCAAAATTTTCCTCGGCCGGTTGGAAGATGAGATGGATGGTGCCGTCGAAATTCCGGCGCTCGGCCAGAATCTGCGCGGCACCCAGCAACATGGCGGTATGCCCGTCATGGCCGCAGGCATGCATCACGCCGGGCACCTTGCTGGCATAGTCGAGCCCGGTTTCCTCGAGAATCGGTAGCGCATCGAAATCGGCGCGAATCCCCACGCTGCGCAGGCTCTTCCCATTGCGCAGTGTTGCGACAACACCCGTTCCGGCAAGCCCTCGTGTAACGTCATAGCCGAGCGACTGGAGACGTTCGGCGATATAGTCGGAGGTCTTGAATTCCGACAGGCCGATCTCGGGAAACTGGTGAAGGTGGCGCCGCGTTGCCAGAACATCCGCCATCACATTGGGAAACTGGATCGACATGAAGCACTCCTGGAACGGCCGCGACGACGGCAATCAAACGCGCAGGACTTTCGCACTTGCGACCTTGTTGTTCAACCGTATAAAAAGACACCTGGTCATAGGACGACAATTTGCCCTCAATTTCCGCCGTTGGGAGATGCCGATGACACGACGCACATTCCAGCGGGCCGGAGAGGCTGAACGCAGACAGGACCTGATCTCCGCGACGCTCGACAGCATTTCCGACCATGGCCTGGAGGGCGCGACCGTGCGCGATATCGCCGCGCGAGCCGGAGTGACCGGCGGCCTGATCCGCCACTATTTTGCCGGCAAGGACCAGATGGTTCAGGCGGCGTATCGCGAAATGCTGGCAAACATGACGCAGACGGCAGTCGATGCGATGACCTCGGCGGGCGAGGATGCGCACCAACGCCTGCACCGGTTCATCGTTGCCAATGTCAGCCCCCCGGTCGCCGACCCAAAGGCACTCTCGCTCTGGGCCGCCTTCATCGGGCGGGTGAGGTCGGACGAGGAACTGGCGCGCATTCATCGGGAAAATTACCTGCTCTTCCTGAAGATCCTGGAGGGTCTCGTTGCCTCCCTTCTCGCCAGCCACAGCCGCACGGCATCTCCCTCAGAATGCCGGCACCTTGCCATCGCCATCAACGGCCTGATCGATGGTCTATGGCTGGAAAACTCGCTGGCGAGCGACCTGTTCGACGAAGGCCGCCTGCCACAGATCGCACTTGATGCAGTAGAGGCACTATTGGGCGGTATTGCTCTCAGACCTGCTGCAGACACGCACTGAACGGAAATTCCATGAAATACGCAGCCATAACCAAACGCCTGGCCGGGCTCGGCTCCGGTAAGTGGGCTTTGCATATCGAGGGTCGACGCAAGGCGGCAGCGGGGATTCCGGTCATCGAACTGACCATCGGCGAGCCTGATCTTCCGCCGGACCCGGCGCTTCTGGCGGAATGCGCGCGCGCCATGCATGCCGGCCGCACCCGCTATTCCAACGGTCGTGGCGAACCTTCGGTGGTGGAAGCACTTGTCGAGAAATACGCAAAGCGCAGGCAGGGCATCACGGCGAGCAATATTCTGTGCTTTCCCGGCACGCAAAGCGCGCTCTTCGTGGTGATGATGGGGCTGCTCGACGCCGGCGACGAGGTGCTGGCAGGCGACCCCGCCTATGCGAGCTATGAAGGCGTCGCAGCCGCGACCGGAGCGCGTCTCATGCCCGTCCCGTTGCGAGCGGACAAGGGCTTTCACATGCAGGCTGCCGATCTCGAGGCAGCCATCACACCGAACAGCCGCGTAGTTCTCCTCAACACGCCGCACAATCCGACAGGCGCCGTGCTGTCAGCGGCGGAGATTGCTGACATCGGCGACGTCTGTCGACGCCACGATCTCTGGATCGTCTGCGATGAAGTCTACGAGGAATTGACCTTCGGTGACCGCTTCGCCTCGCCCTTCGACAATCCGGATCTTGCCGATCGGACCATCGTCGTGTCGTCGATTTCCAAGTCTCATGCCGCGCCCGGCTTCCGGAGCGGCTGGGCTGCAGGCCCTGCGGACTTTTTCGACCACCTGCTGCCGGTGTCTGAAACCATGCTTTTCGGCGTCCAGCCCTTCATCGCCGACATGACGGCCATGGCGCTGACTCAGCCGATTGAGACTTCGCGGATCATGCGCAGCAACTATCAGTCCCGCGCTGATCTCATGGTAGATCGCCTTTCGACCCATCCGGCCCTTCGTCCCCATCGTCCAGAGGGCGGCATGTTCATCGTACTCGACGTCTCAGGGACCGGTTTGAGCGGTCAAGACTTCGCAACGCGTCTCCTGGAGGAAGAAAACGTCTCCGTGATGCCGGGTTCGTCCTTTGGCGAAGGCGCCCGCGATCTCGTTCGCATCTCGTTGACCGTACCGGAAATACGCCTGGAGGAGGCAGCGCGAAGAATGATATGCTTGGCGAAGAGACTGGCTGAGTAAACCTTTTTCACAGCAGACTTGGATGGGGGAGGCATCCTTGTTGCGTTGAGAGGGAGCCGGCCGTGGGGGGCTTGGCCACCCGATTGAAATAAGGCATAAAAAGCCCGATCCAACGTCCGGGAACCCAAAGCAAGTCGATAGAGTTGAACCGCCAAAGGTTTCAGGCGCATTGTGGCGTTTTTCTGCCTCGATTGTCCTCCAAAAAGCCGGGCTTCGTGAACTGTTCCGACGACTGCGGTCTGCCCGGGCGATCCATCAACCATCTATGAACCGAGATTCAATCCTTCATGACGCTGCATGTCCCATCGCGCGACCTCGAAACCAAGCAGATCGACCACAATGATTCGATCAGATCTGCCTATTTCACCATCGAGGAATTGCAGGAGAGCGCGGCCTCTCTCGCGCTGAACGGTGCTGACGAGCTGCCGGGGCTGATCGATTTCGACTTCTTCGCCCGCCACAAGGAAAACGAACGGGAAATCCTGCGCGTTTACCGGGCAACGGCGGCTGATGTCGAGGCAGGCGCGACTATCACGCCAGCAGCCGAGTGGCTGCTCGACAACCACTACGTCATTGAAGAAGCCATTCAGGAAGTCCGCCGCGACTTCCCGAAGAAATTCTACCGGCAGCTGCCGACCATGAAGGTCGGCTCTCGAGAAATTCCGCGCACGATGGCCATGGCCTGGCTCTATGTCGCCCACACGCATTCGACCGTCAGCCAGGAAAGCATGACGGCGCTGGTCAACGGCTATCAGCGGCATCAGACGCTGGAGATCGGCGAACTCTGGGCCTTGCCCTCGATTGTGCGTTTCGTGCTTGTCGAAAATCTGCGGCGGATCGCGACCCGCGTTGATCGGTCGCGTCGCATGCGCGGCAAGGCCAATGAGGTAGCCGACGAGATCATTCGCCTGAATGACCCCATGGCCGCGGCCGCCTATCTGCGCCAGATCGAGCCACTGGCCGACGATAACACCTTCGCAACTCAGTTCCTCTACCGTCTGCGCAACGGCTCGCAGAACACCAGCTTTGCCGTCGAGTGGCTGGAGGGCCGCCTGGAAGCGGCTGGCCGTACCGCTCAGGAAGCGATGGACGCGGAGCACAACCGACTGTCCTCGGGCAATGTCACGATGGGCAATATCGTGCGCGGCCTGCGCGAGATCGATGACAAGGAATGGTCGGTCTGGGTGGAGGAGGTCAGCCAGGTCGACCACATCCTCGGCCAGCACACCGACTACCGCGAACTCGATTTCGGATCGCGCAACGCCTATCGCAACACGATCGAGAAGCTGGCACGCCGCTCGGACCTGAGCGAGATCGAGATCGCCCAGACAGCAATCGATCTGGCAACAGCGAGTGCAGAGCCAAGCGGCAGGCTCGACGTCGGAAGCTATCTTGTTGGTTCCCGCCGGACCGAACTTGAGGCGGCCATCGGCTACAGCGAACCGCTATCCCGCGTCCTGACGAGAGCGATCAAGAAGCTGAACTGGCTCTCTATCGCCGCACCCGTCATCGGGTTGACCATCGCGGCACTGGCAATCATCGGGCATTACCTGGGTCAGGCCGGAGTATCGACGCCGCTGGTCTTTGTGCTTCTAGTGATGGTGTCGCTGCCCGTCTCAGAGGGCGCGACCGGACTGTTCAACACCCTGATCACATTCTTCATGAAGCCGACGCGGCTGACGGGCTACGAGTTCAAGCAGGGCATTCCGGAGGACGCACGCACGCTGGTCGTCGTCCCCTGCATGATATCCAAGCGTGACGATGTCGACGAGCTGATCCGCAATGTCGAGGTTCACCACCTGACCAATCCGCATGGCGAGATCTACTTCGCCCTGCTTAGCGACTGGAAGGATAGCCAGGTCGAAGAGACGGCAGCGGACCTCGAAGTTCTCGACTACGCGAAACGCGAAGTCGCCCAGCTGAACAGCCGCTATGACCAGGACGGCAAGACCCGTTTCTACCTCCTTCACCGCCGCCGCCTTTACAATCCGGCCGAGGGCTGCTGGATGGGCTGGGAGCGCAAGCGCGGCAAACTGCACGAGCTGAACCTCCTGCTGCGCGGCGACCGCGATACCTCTTATCTGACCGGTGCCAACATGGTGCCGGAAAACGTCCGCTACGTCATGACGCTGGACGCCGACACGCGCCTCATGCGCGACGCCGTGACCAAGCTGGTCGGCAAGATGCATCATCCGATCAACCGCCCGGTCATCGATCCGAAGAGCGGACGAGTCGGAAGCGGTTATGGCGTTCTCCAGCCACGTGTCACACCGTCATTGACCACCGGCAAGGACGCTTCGGTTTTCCAGCGCATCTTCTCGATGAACCGCGGCCTGGACCCGTATGTCTTCACCGTGTCGGACGTCTACCAGGACATCACCGACGAAGGGACGTTCACGGGCAAGGGCCTCTACGACATCGACGCCTTCGAGACCGCCATCAAGGGCCGGATTGATGAGAACTCGGTTCTCAGTCACGACCTTCTCGAAGGCTCCTTCGCCCGCTGCGCACTGGTAACCGACGTCGAACTGGTCGAAGACTTCCCGACACGCTACGAAGTCGAAAGCTCGCGCCAGCATCGCTGGGCGCGCGGTGACTGGCAGCTCCTTCCCTATATTGGCGACCCGAACCGCGGCATCACAGCGCTCGGCCGCTGGAAAATGATCGACAACCTGCGCCGTTCGCTGACACCGATCGCCTGGTTCATGGCCTCCGTCCTCGGTTGGGCGACCATGGAACCCGTCGGTGCCACCATCTGGCAATTGCTGCTGATCTTCAGCCTCTTTGTCGCTCCAACATTGTCGCTTCTATCCGGCATCGTGCCACGACAGACCGACATCGTGCCGGCCGCCCATTTCCAGACACTGTGGTCGGAAGTCCGGTCCATCAACGCCCAGGTGGCTCTGCGCATCGTCTTCATAGCCGACAATGCTTGCATGATGGCCGATGCGATCGCGCGCTCCCTGTATCGTATGCTGGTCAGCCGCAAGCTCCTGCTGGAATGGCGCACCGCCGCCAGCGTCCAGTCCGCAGCTCAGGGCTCGATCACGTCCTATTATCAGAACATGCGTCATGCCCCGATCCTTGCCATTCTCTCGGTTGGGGTTGCCGCCCTTCCCGGCGGATACGGTTATCTGATCGGCCTGCCCTTTGCGGTTCTCTGGGTCCTGTCTCCCCTGGTCGCCTGGTATGTCAGCCAGTCGGCAGAAACCGAAGACAGCCTCGAGGTTCCGGATCATGTCTCTGCCGAGCTGCGCAAGATCGCGCGGCGCACCTGGCGCTATTTCGAAACCTTCACCACAGCCGGCGACAACTACCTGCCGCCGGACAATTTCCAGGAAACGCCGGAACCGCTCGTCGCCCATCGCACCTCGCCGACCAACATCGGCGTCTACCTGCTCTCCGTTGTCTCCGCCCGTCACTTCGGCTGGCTGAGCTTCGAGCAGACCATCGAGCGCATGGAGCAGACGATCTCCACCATCGACCGGATGGAGAAGTATCGCGGGCACCTATACAACTGGTACTACACGGATACGCTTAAGCCGCTTGGCCCCCGCTACATCTCGGCAGTCGACAGCGGCAACCTCGCGGGCCATCTGATCGCAATTGCGTCTGCTTGCCGCGAATGGGCAGAAGCCCCCTCCGCTCATCTCCAGGGCAATATCGACGGCATCGGCGATGTCGGCGGCATCCTCCTGGAAATGCTGGAAAAACTGCCGGATGATCGCAAGACCGTGCGTCCGCTGCGTCGCCGCCTGGAAGAACGCATCATCGGCTTCAACACGGCGCTGGCCGCCGTCAAGCGCGAGCACGAATTCGCGTCGATCCGCATCATCAATCTCGCAGTCCTTGCCCGCGATGTTCAGAAGCTGGCAGCGAACCTGCATCACGAGCTTCGCGCCGATTCCAGTGCAGAAGTCGTGCGCTGGACGGAATCACTCGTCTCAGTGTGCGAAGCACATATCGCAGACACCACCTTCGACCTGTCGAACATCGACCCGCTGCGTCAGCGTCTAAGCCAGCTCTCGGAAAAGGCGCGCGGCATCGCCTTCTCGATGGACTTCACCTTCCTATTCCGCCCCGAACGCCGCCTGCTTTCGATCGGCTACCGTGTCGACGGCCGCGAATTGGACGAAGCCTGCTACGACCTTCTCGCCTCCGAATGCCGTCTGACCAGCCTCTTTGCCATCGCCAAGGGGGATCTCCCAACCGAGCACTGGTATCGCCTCGGCCGTCAGGTGGTTCCCATCGGCGCGCGCGCAGCCCTGATCTCGTGGTCAGGCTCGATGTTCGAATATCTCATGCCGCCGCTCGTCATGCAGGAGCGCCAGGGTGGCGTTCTGAACCAGACCAATAATCTGGTTGTCATTGAGCAGATGAACCACGGCCGTCGTCTGAACATACCCTGGGGCATCTCGGAAGCGGCGTTCAACGCCCGCGACCATGACATGAACTACCAGTACACCAACTTCGGGGTCCCGACGCTGGGCCTCAAGCGTGGTCTTGGCCAGAACGCCGTCATCGCGCCCTACGCCTCGATCCTGGCCAGCCAGTATTATCCGGAAGCGTCGCTCGAAAACCTGCAGCGTCTGCGCAAGCTCGGCGCGCTCGGTGCCTACGGCTTCCATGATGCCGTCGACTTCACGCCGACCCGCCTGCCTGACGGCAAGAAATGTGCGGTCGTCTACAACTACTATGCACACCACCATGGCATGTCGATCGCAGCCATTGCCAACGTCGCCTTTAACGGACGCCTGCGCGCTCTCTTCCACGCCGATCCGGTGATTGAGGCTGCCGAACTGCTGCTGCAGGAAAAGGCCCCGCGCGAGATCCCCGTGATGAGCGCGAAATACGAACCGCAAACGCCGGGCAAGGGCCAGGCCGACCTGCTGCGCGCCGAAATCCGCACCATTACCGATCCGGCCACCAAGGACCGCGAACTCGTCTTCCTGTCGAACGGCCACTACTCGGTCATGCTGACGGCGACGGGCTCCGGTTTCTCCCGCTGGAACGGCCAGTCGGTCTCCCGCTGGAAGCCCGACCCGACCGAAGATCGTTGGGGCACTTTCCTCTTCCTCCGCGACATGGCGAGCAATCAGTGGTGGTCGGCAACGGCTGCCCCGCGCCGTGCCGAGGACGAGAAGAGCAAGGTCATCTTCGGTGACGACAAGGCCGAGTTTTTCAAGACCGTCGGCGACATCGCAACGACCCTGGAATGCATCGTCGGTACCGAACATGATGCCGAAGGGCGACGGCTTACCATCCTGAACACCGGCACCGAGGATCGCTTCATCGAAGTGACCTCCTATCTTGAGCCGGTGCTGGCCTATGACGACACGGATAGTGCCCATCCGCTGTTTTCGCGCATGTTCGTCAAGACCGAATTCGGTCGTCGCCGCGATGTCATCCGCGCCGAGCGCAACAAGCGCAGCCCGGGTGACCCCGACATGTGTGTCGCCCATCTGGTCGTCGATAGTGCCGGTCAGGGCCGGCCGACCGAATTCGAAACGGATCGCCGCCGTTTCCTCGGCCGTGGCCGCACCCTCGGCGAGGCTGCTGCCTTCGACCCGGGCGCCACGCTCTCCGGATCGGAAGGCTTCACCCTCGACCCGATCCTCAGTCTGCGTCGCGTCGTGCGTGTACCGGCAGGCAAGAAGGTCTCGGTCATTTTCTGGACGATGGCAGCACCGAATCGCGAGGAAATCGACAAGGCGATCGAGCGTTACCGTCACCCGGATGCCTTCAGTCATGAGCTCATTCATGCCTGGACCCGCACCCAGGTCGAACTGCGCCACATCGGGATTACTTCGCAGCAGGCTGCTGCCTTCCAGCATCTTGGCCGTTATCTGGTCTATCCGGATACCCATCTGCGGGCCGATCCAGAAACCGTTCGCAAGGGTCTGAAGTCCCAGTCGGCTCTGTGGCCCATGGCGATTTCGGGCGACCACCCGATCTTTGCACTGCGCATCAACGATGACATGGACATGGACATCGCCCGCGAAGCGATGAGCGCGCTCGAATATCTGCGCCGTCGCGGCGTGGTCGCCGATCTCGCAATCATCAACGAGCGTGCCACCTCCTATGCGCAGGACATGCAGCATGCGCTCGATCATCTGGCCGAGAACCTGAAGCATCGCCTGCCGCCAGGCCGCCCGCATGTCTTCACCGTGCGCGATGACCTGATGGACGAAGGTGCAACCCTCTCGCTGCTGGCCGCAGCACGGGTCGTCCTGCATACCCGTAACGGCAAGATCGTCGATCAGATCAATCGCGCCGTCTCGCTCTTTGCGGCACCGCGCGCCGTTGATAGCGATGGCGACTGGGCAGGCCTGCCGCCTGCCCTGCCCGCCCCAGCTGCACAGCCTGCCGTCATCGACGGCAGCGACCTCGACTTCTGGAACGGCATCGGGGGGTTCTCGAAAGACGGCAGCGAATATGTCGTTCGCCTGTCCGGCACGGCTGCAACACCGCAGCCCTGGATCAATGTGATTACCAACGAACAGTTCGGTTTCCACGTCTCTGCCGAAGGGGCAGGTTTCACCTGGAGCCAGAATTCGCGCGACTACCAGCTGACCCCCTGGACGAATGATCCTGTGGTCAATCGTCCCGGCGAAGCCTTCTATGTGACCGATCTCGATAACGGCCGCTCCTACGCGACCGTGAGCGCCCTCAACGCCGATCCGGCGGCACGGTTCGAAACTCGCCATGGCCTGGGTTATTCGACCTTCGCCAGCAGTCACGACGATCTCGAAATCGAGATGACCCAGACGGTGGATCGCAACCGGCCGGTCAAGCTTGCGAAGATCCGGTTAAAGAACGCCAGCGACGCTGCCAGAACCTTCCGGGTCTATGGCTATGCCGAATGGGTTCTCGGCAACAACGCAGCGCGAACGGCGCCCTTTGTGCTCTCGTCCTATGACGCGGAAACCGGGGCGCTGCTTGCGTCCAATCCTTATGAGATCAACTATCCCGGTCGCTTTGCCTTCCTCGCCGGCCCTGATCAGCCTATGGGTTACACGACCAGCCGCCGGGAGTTCATCGGCCGCAACGGTTCGATCAAGCTGCCGCAGGCGGTCGCGCGCCTCTCGAAACTGTCCGACACGATCGACAGCGAAAGCGACCCGTGTGCAGCGCTTGCCTTTGACATCGAACTGGCGCCCGGCCAGTCCCGCGAACTGACCTTCTTCCTCGGCGAGACCGAAACGATGGAAGGCGCGGTCGAACTGCTCAAATCGATCCGCACGACGGGCTTCAAGACCGTCCTAGACGAAACCCGCAGCTTCTGGAGCGGTGTCGCCAGCCAAGTGGAGGTCAAGACCGGTGACAAGAGCTTCGACCATCTGGTCAACGGCTGGCTTCCCTATCAGGCACTCGCCTGCCGCATCTTCGCCCGTGCCGGCTTCTATCAGGCAAGCGGCGCCTATGGCTTCCGGGACCAGTTGCAGGATACGCTGGCCTTCCTGCTCACGGATCCGAAGCTTGCCCGCCGACAGATCCTGAACGCCGCCTCCCGGCAATTCCCGGAAGGCGACGTGCAGCATTGGTGGCTGCCGCGCACTGGCGCCGGTGTCCGCACGATGATCTCCGACGACGTGGTGTGGCTTGCCTATGCCATTGACCAGTATGTCGCGGCGACCGGCGACGAGACCATCCTCGACGAGGAACTGGCCTTCATTGAGGGAGCAACTCTCGAAGCGGGTCAGCATGATTCCTTCTTCCAGCCAGGCACGTCCGAGACCAAGGCGAGCCTCTACGAGCATGCCGCAAGGGCACTCGATCTTGCGATCGCACGCACGGGCCAACATGACTTGCCGCTGATCCTCGGCGGCGACTGGAACGATGGGATGAACCGCGTGGGCATTGAAGGGAAGGGCGAGAGCGTGTGGCTCGGCTGGTTCCTCGCCAGCACGCTCACCAACTTCCTGCCCTATGCCGAAAGACGTCGCGACAAGGACCGTCGCCAGCGCTGGGCAACTCATGTTGAGGCCCTGAAGGGCGCGCTCGAAAGTGCGGGCTGGGACGGCAAGCACTACCGCCGTGGTTATTTCGACAACGGCGCCCCGCTCGGCTCGAACGAATCGCTGCAGTGCCAGATTGATTCGCTCGCGCAGTCCTGGAGCGTTTTGTCAGGTCTCGGCGACCATGAACACGCCGTGAAAGCCCTGGACGAAGCCGTGGCTCGGCTGGTGGATGAGGAAAATGGGATCGTCCGCCTCTTCACCCCGCCCTTTGAGAAGTCCACTCTCGATCCGGGTTACATCGGCGCTTATCCGCCGGCCGTACGCGAAAACGGGGGCCAATATACCCATGCTGCGATCTGGCTCGGCCTGTCACTGCTGAAGGCAGGACGGATTGCCGATGCCTGGCGCGTGTTCAACCTGCTGAACCCGATCAACCACGCGCTGGATGCAGATGCGGCAGAACGTTACCGGGTCGAGCCCTATGTCGTTGCCGCTGACATCTACGGCGGCGAGGGTTACGCCGGCCGCGGCGGCTGGACCTGGTATACGGGCTCTGCCGGCTGGCTCTACCGCTTCGCCGTGGAAGGCATCCTTGGGATCACCCGCAAGGGCGGTGCCATCCATGTACAGCCGTCCCTGCCCGACCAGTGGCAGGGGTATCGGTCGAAGATCGCCTTCGATGGCCGTCAGGTAGAGGTCGACGTCAAGCGGACGGCGAGTGGCTACGACATCACCATTGATGGTGAGCCGCAGCCGACAGAACCGGTTGCCGCAACGCCTGCAAAACCCAAAAAGGCCACGCGTCGCCCAAAGGCGACGTAAAGTCGACCATGGGACGGAAAAGAGAAGGCCTCGCCGGGATCATCCGGCGAGGCCTTTTTGTATTCGATGTGGGTCACTGACCCAGTGTTATCAGGCCGAATAGACGATCAGCAGATCCTTCGCGTCGATCTGGTCGCCGATCTTGACCAGAACTTCCGAAATGGTCCCGTCACGATCGGCATGCAGCGCCGTTTCCATCTTCATCGCTTCGATCGACACCAGGACATCCCCGGACTTCACTGCCTGGCCTACGGCAACAGAAACGGCCGAAATCACGCCCGGCATCGGAGCACCCAGATGGGCGGCATTGGCGAGATCGGCCTTTCGGCGCACTGCACTGCCCGAAGCTCCATGGATGCGATCCGGCACCTTGATGCGGCGCGGCTGGCCGTTCAATTCGAAGAACACGGTGACCATGCCCTTGTCGTCCGTATGGCCGATCGCCTGGTTCACGATGACGAGCGTCTTGCCCTTTTCCAGATCGAGGAACAGTTCCTCGCCAGCCGGCAGTCCGTAGAAATACTGCGGCGTCGGAATGACCGAGACCGGACCATAGGTGTCGGCCGCGATGGCGTAGTCGGTGAAGACCTTCGGATACATGAGATAGGAGGCGAACTCGAAGTCGGAGACCTCACGCCCGATCTTCTCCTCGATCGCCTTCCGCTCGGCATCGAGATCGGCATCCGGCAGAAGCGAACCCGGCACGGCGGTATAGGGCGCCTCCCCTTTCAGCGCCTTCTTCTGCAGTGCCTCGGGCCAGCCACCCGGCGGCTGACCAAGGTCGCCCTTGAGCATCGACACGACGGAATCGGGGAATGCGATGTCCTTGGACGGATTTTCCACATCGGCCACGGACAGGTCCTGGCTGACCATCATCAGGGCCATGTCGCCAACGACCTTCGACGAAGGCGTTACCTTGACGATATCGCCGAACATCTGGTTGGCATCGGCATAGGCCTGTGCCACCTCATGCCAGCGGGTTTCCAATCCAAGAGAACGAGCCTGTTCCTTGAGATTGGTGAACTGGCCACCCGGCATTTCATGCAGGTAGACTTCGGACGCCGGCCCCTTCAGATCGCTCTCGAAAGCCGCATACTGGGTGCGAACGGCTTCCCAGTAGAACGACAGGCGACGGATCCAGTGCGGGTCGAGGCCGGGATCGCGCTCAGAGCCGCGCAAGGCCTCCACGATCGAGCCGAGGCAGGGCTGCGACGTGTTTCCGGAGAACGCGTCCATGGCCGCATCGACGGCATCGACGCCGGCGTCGACAGCCGCAAGCACGGTGGCCGCCGCGATGCCGGAGGTATCATGCGTATGGAAGTGGATCGGCAGGCTGGTCGCTTCCCGCAACGCCTTGAACAGCACCTTGGCAGCGGCGGGCTTCAAAAGACCGGCCATATCCTTGACGGCGATGATGTGCGCGCCGGCCTTTTCCAGGTCGGCGGCCAGTGCGGTGTAGTATTTCAGGTCATACTTCGGACGTGCCGAATTGAGTAGGTCGCCCGTATAGCAGATTGCCGCCTCGCAGAGCTTGTTCTCTTCGGCGACCGCATCCATCGAGACGCGCATGTTGTCGACCCAGTTCAGGCAGTCGAAGACGCGGAACAGGTCGATGCCGCCCTTCGCCGCCTGGCGGACGAAGTACTTCACGACATTGTCGGGATAATTTTTGTAACCAACGCCGTTCGCACCGCGCAGCAGCATCTGGAGAAGCAAGTTCGGCGCGCTTTCACGCACCAGGGCCAGGCGTTCCCAGGGATCTTCCGTCAGGAAGCGCATGGACACGTCGAAGGTGGCCCCGCCCCAGCATTCCAGCGACAACAGCTCCGGCAGTGCGCGGGCATAGGTGCCAGCAATCTGCGCGATGTCGTGGGTGCGCATGCGGGTCGCCAGCAGCGACTGGTGACCGTCACGCATCGTGGTATCGGTCATCAACACGCGCGTCTGGCTGCGCATCCACTCGCCAAACTTCTTCGGACCCAGTTCATCCAGCAACTGCTTGGTGCCCGACGGGATCTGCTTGTCGATGAATGGAATGACGGGTTTTGCCGCATCCTCCGGCGGCTTCGGACGTCCCTTCACCTCAGGATGGCCGTTGACGGTCACATCGGCGAGATAGGTCAGAAGCTTGGTCGCACGGTCCTGCCGCTTGACCTGCTGGAACAGTTCCGGCGTCGTGTCGATGAAGCGCGTCGTGTAGGAATTATCCCGGAAGCTCGGGTGACCGATGATCGCCTCGAGGAAGGTCAGGTTGGTCGCGACACCACGGATGCGAAACTCGCGCAATGCGCGATCCATGCGGCTGATCGCCTCCTGCGGCGTGCTGCCGGAAGCTGTGACCTTGACCAGAAGCGGATCGTAATAGCGCGTGATGATCGCGCCGGAATAGGCGGTGCCGCCATCGAGACGGATGCCGAAACCGGCGGCCGAACGATAGGCAGTGATGCGACCGTAGTCCGGAATGAAGTTCTGCTCGGGATCTTCGGTCGTGATACGGCACTGAAGTGCATGCCCGTTGAGGCGGATATCCGCCTGCTTCGGCACACCCGATTCAGGCGTCCCAATCGCAAAACCATCAAGGATGTGAATCTGCGCCTTGACGATATCGATGCCGGTAACGACTTCGGTGACCGTGTGTTCAACCTGGATGCGCGGATTGACCTCGATGAAATAGAATTTGCCGGTATCGGCGTCCATCAGGTATTCGACAGTGCCGGCGCCGACATAATTGGTGGCCTTGGCAATCCTCAGCGAATAGTCTGCCAATTCCTGGCGCTGCGCCTCGGAGAGATACGGCGCCGGTGCACGCTCGACCACCTTCTGGTTTCGCCGCTGGATCGAGCAGTCACGCTCGAAAAGGTGCACCGCATTGCCGTGCGTGTCGCCCAGAATCTGACTTTCAACGTGTCGAGCGCGCTCGACCAGCTTCTCCAGATAGACTTCATCCTTGCCAAAGGCGGCCATCGCCTCACGCTTGCCTTCCGTCACCTCACGCAGCAAGTCCTTGGGATCGCGAATGGCACGCATGCCGCGCCCGCCACCGCCCCAGGATGCCTTGAGCATGACCGGGTAGCCGATCTCTTCCGCCAGCCGATGGGTCTCGGCCTCGTCATCGGGCAGGGGATTGGTCGCAGGCACGACCGGAACACCAACGCTAATGGCAAGGTTACGCGCCGCAACCTTGTTGCCGAGCTGCCGCATGGTTTCGGCCCGCGGGCCGATGAAAATGATACCTGCATCGTTGCAGGCTTCTACAAATTCCGGACTTTCCGACAGGAGACCATAGCCAGGATGAATGGCATCCGCTCCGGAGAGCTTGGCAACCCGAATGATTTCCTCGATCGACAGATAGCTCTCGATCGGCCCCAGATCCCGCGCCAGATGCGGTCCCCGACCGACCTGATAGCTTTCGTCCGCCTTGAACCGATGAAGCGCGAGTTTGTCTTCTTCGGCCCAGATGGCGACCGTTTTCAGGCCCAGTTCATTGGCAGCCCGAAAGACTCGAATGGCGATTTCGGAACGGTTGGCGACAAGGATCTTGGATATTGGCAATTCGATCTCCCCAAACGATATGCCAGGGCATTGTGCACCTGCGAAGAAAAGTCATAGCGCGTTGTTTTAGGAAGTTCAATTTGCCTTGATCGAAGCCAAGAAAAATCCCTTGCTGTCAGGTCACCAGCCCAAGTCTGAAGGAAAGCGCCACCACGTGCTGACGGTTTTTCGCGTTCAGCTTGTCTTGAATGCCGTTCATGTACCAGTCAACGGTATGATTGGAGATCTTCAGAATCCGGCTGATCTCGTTCGACGTCAGACCATCGGCCAAATAATTGAGCACCTCCATTTCACGCCGGGTCATCCGTGTGTCGATCGGTTTTGACGGGGCAAGCAGATCGCCGTGTTTGTATTCGGCGAGCCTCCAGAAGGCCTTCTTGGCGACCGCGTCGAACAGGCTGATCTCAATGGGCGAAAGATCGATCGGCTTGCCGCCCACGGTCATGTTGCCCATCAGCCCTGCCCGACTATGGACCGGGAAAATATACCCATCCGTCAGTCCGTAACGCATGCTGTCCCCCAGCATGCGTTCCATCCGCTTGCGATGAGGGTCTGCCCGAAAGGCATGCAACGCATCGCGCCAGCGAAAGCCGGCCCGTGCCTGTCCGAGATAGCGAATCGTCGGGTCGATCAGCACATATTTTTTGGCAATGTATAGCTGCGGCCAGCCCTCGGGCCAGTGTCCCGCCAGCACCAACTGCATCGGATTTTCATCCGGCTTGGGCTGCCGGACAAGCCCATAATATTCGAAGCCATAGGACCGAACGAGCTTTTCAAGTTCCGAGACCACATCGGCAGCAGAACGGCACTCGTCGATAACGACCAAAAAATGTAGCAACTGGTTTATATTCACCAATCCCCCCAAAGATCTGCATTTCAAAAAACATTAAAAAGCCACGAGCCAAATGCTTTGTCCCATGCCGGAAGCAATATGAACTCTTATTGCTAAGTGCCGTTAGGGGAAGTTTAAGACTGGGCGCTGGAATCTTGCAACGGTCGGCGCGCCGAATTCGACGTTGTCAGACAGGATCTTGCGCATAAGCGGCGTCGGCATTAGGCAGTCCAGGCTTCACTACCCGATGCGGTAGCAACATGATAAATCCCAGCATTGGCGCCTGCCGTGCCAGCCGGAGGTAATCGCTCGTGTCACTGCTCCAGGTCTATCTGAAGGCCCTCAAATATCTCGCCACCTACCGCCTGCGGGTGTCGCTGGTGGTTGTCGCCAATGTGGTACTGGCGGCCATCACCATCATCGAACCCATATTGTTCGGGCGCATCATCGACGCGATCTCGGAGAAGCGGGATGCCACCCAGATTCTGATCCTCTGGGGCTGCTTCGGCGTCTTCAACACGGTGGCATATGTTCTGGTCGCGCGCCAGGCGGACAGACTGGCTCATGGTCGTCGCGCAGATCTGCTGACGGAATCCTTCGCCAAGATCATCTCCATGCCACTGAGCTGGCACCACAAGCGTGGCACATCCAACGCGCTTCATACGCTGCTGCGCGCCGGCGAGACGCTGTTCGGCCTGTGGCTGGAATTCATGCGCACGCATCTGGCAACGGCTGTCGCCCTGACGTTGCTGTTGCCGACCGCCTTCTCGATGGATATCCGCCTGACGTCTGTGCTCGTCGTCCTGGCGGTCCTTTATGTGATCATCGGTCGCACGGTCATGGTGAAGACCAAGGAAGGGCAGGCTTCCGTTGAAGGTCATTACCATACCGTCTTCTCGCATGTGAGCGATTCGATCAGCAACGTCTCCGTACTTCATAGCTACAACCGCATTGAGGCCGAGACGCGGGCGCTCAAGGACTACACGACAAAACTGCTGTCAGCCCAGTATCCGGTCCTCGACTGGTGGGCGCTCGCAGGCGCGCTCAACCGCATTGCCTCGACGCTTTCGATGCTCGTTATCCTGGTCATTGGTACGCTTCTCGTTCAGCGCGGCGAACTGAAGGTCGGAGACATCATCGCCTTCACCGGGTTTGCCGGCCTGCTGATCGCGCGTCTCGACCAGATGATTACCTTCGTCAACCAGATCTTCGAAGCGCGCTCGAAGCTGGAGGACTTCTATCTGCTGGAAGACGCCGTTCAGGAGCGCGAAGAACGCGCCGGTGCGACGGAGCTTCAAAATGTGAAGGGTGACGTCGAATTCCGCGATGTCTGCTTTGATTTCGCTTCGACCACCCAGGGTGTCCGTGACGTGTCGTTTGCCGTGAAGGCTGGTCAGACGGTGGCCATCGTCGGCCCGACAGGCGCTGGCAAAACGACGCTGATCAATCTCCTGCAGCGGGTGCACGAGCCACAGTCGGGCCAGATCCTGGTGGACGGCCAGGACATTTCCAAGGTAACGCGAAAGTCCCTGCGCCACGCCATCGCCACCGTGTTTCAGGATGCCGGCCTTCTCAATCGCTCGATCAAGGACAACATCCGCCTGGGACGCGAGGACGCGACCGAGGAGGAAATCATCCAGGCAGCAGAAGCGGCAGCAGCGACCGACTTCATCGAAAGCCGCATGATCGGCTACGACACCCATGTCGGCGAGCGAGGCAACCGCCTCTCCGGCGGTGAGCGTCAGCGCATCGCGATCGCGCGCGCAATCTTGAAAAATGCCCCGATCCTCGTTCTCGACGAGGCGACCAGTGCACTCGACGTGGAGACCGAGGCCCGGGTAAAGGAAGCGATCGACCGGCTGCGCAAGAACCGCACGACCTTCATCATTGCCCACCGGCTTTCCACCATCCGCGAAGCCGATCTCGTTGTCTTCCTCGATCACGGCCAGGTCATTGAAATGGGCAATTACGACCAATTGAGCGCGCTCGGTGGCCGCTTCAGCTCGCTCTTGCGCACGAGCGGTCTTCTGAAGGAAGAGCCGAGCCCGGCGATCTGAGCGAGTGGCCTCACTTAGATCGTCTCCAGCCTTTCCAAGACCTGGGTTGCATGCTTGCGTATGGCTTCCTGCTTGAAAGGATCCATCCGCCGCCAGGTCGCATACATGTTGGAAAGCCGCGGGTTGTGTGCCAGCTTTTCCGAATTGCGGTCGAGGAAATCCCAGTAAAGCGCATTGAATGGACAAGCCTTAGGCCCGGTGGTCAGCTTAGGGTCGTAACGACAGCCACCACAGAAATTGCTCATCCGGTCGATGTATTTACCGCTCGCGGCATAGGGCTTGCTCGCCATGATGCCGCCGTCGCCATAAAGCGCCATGCCCAGCGTGTTGGGTAGTTCCACCCACTCATAGGCATCGGCATAGACGGCAAGATACCATTCCGACACTTCAGCGGGATCAAGGCCGGCGAGCATCGCGAAGTTGCCGGTTACCATCAGGCGCTGGATGTGATGCGAGTAAGCGTGCTCGATCGTATCGCCGATCGCCGCAGCCATACAGACCATATCCGTCTTGCCGGTCCAGTACATTTGCGGCAAGGTGCGCCTGGCCTCCAGATGATTACGCTCTGCATAGTCAGGCATCTCGGTCCAGTAGATGCCGCGAACATATTCGCGCCAGCCAAGGATCTGGCGGATGAACCCTTCGACCGCATTCAGGGGGGCACGCCCCTCATACCAGGCGGCCTCGGCCCGGCGGATGGCGTCCAGCGGCAGAAGAAGACCAGCATTGAGATAGGCCGAGATCATGGAATGGTAGAGATAGGGCTCACCCTTGACCATCGCATCCTGGTAATCCCCGAAATTAGGCAGGATTTCATCGAAAAATTGTTGAAGCTCTGCTTCAGCCTGATCCGCCGTCACCGCGAAATGGAAGGGTAGCAAGTTTCCAAGATGGGCTGAGAAACGGTCCCCAACCAGACCAAGGACTGCCTTGGTGGTATCATCCTTGCGATGGCTCAGGCGTTTGGGGCCCTTTAAACCGGCAACAGGTGGCTTGCGGTTATCAGCGTCGAAGTTCCACTGACCCCCGACCGGCAGATCCCCCTCTTCGAGCAGAACCCGGTGCCTTCTGCGCATCTCCCGGTAGAAATATTCCATCCGCAACTGCTTGCGATCCTGCCGCCAGTCCCGAAAGTCAGCAATCGAACAGAGAAAACGGTCATCATCGCGCACCTCGACGGGAACGCCAAGCAGTTCAGACCAGCAGGCAATTTCGGAAGCGAGACGCCATTCGCCGCACTCCGTGGTCACGACGCCACCCGCACCCGTCGCCGAGATGGCCCGCCGTACCTCGCCAACAAGATCCTGACAATTGTCCGGATCATCCAGCGTAACATAGCGAACCGCGACGTCGCGCGCCTTCAGCTCGTGGCAGAAGTGCCGCATGGCGGAAAAGAGGAAGGCAATCTTCTTCTTGTGATGCCGCACATAGGTCGCCTCCGACATCACTTCTGCCATGAGAACGACTGACCCGCTGTCCACATCGCGAAGTGCCGAAAGAGAATGGCTTAACTGATCGCCGAGAACCAGGTGCAGGCGGATCTTCGAATTCACCATTCGACAGGCTGCCCGTCATAGGCGAAGAAACCACCGGTTTGTGCGGGTTCAAGCCGATCCAGCACCGACAGCAGATTTCCGACGCTCTCGCCGGTCGAAACCCGGTCATGGCCCTTGGAAAAGCCGCCTGAAAAACCAGTATCGACCGAGCCAGGGTGAAGGCTCACCACGACAGATTTCGGCCGAAGACGCGAGATCTCAATCGCCGAAGTCCGCATGATTTGGTTGAGCGCCGCTTTGGACGATCGATAGGATATCCATCCGCCAAGCCTGTTGTCGCCGATCGATCCGACGCGCGCCGACAGTACAGCGAAAACACTTTTACCCTCGTTCGAAAGAAGCGGCGCGAAATGCTTGATGGCGAGGGCCGGTCCGATGGCATTGAGAGCGAATTGCGCCGCCATGACATCGGCCTGGATCGCCTTGATCGTCTTTTCAGGCCCGTTGCCGTCGATGACCAATGCGCCGGTGGCCACAATCACCAGCTCGAAACGCCGCTCCGCCTCTGCAAACTTGGCTGCTGCCGCTGCAACACTTTCGTCCTCCGTAACATCGAAGCCATCGCCGCTGCGGGAAAGACCAATGACTTCGGCGCAGGCGGGATCTGAGCGTAAGTGCTCGACAAAGGCTCGTCCGATTCCTCCGCTCGATCCAAGAACGAGCGCCCGGTAGTGTCTACCCAGCGATGTCATTCCGGCGGTGTCTGGCATGGTCGGCTCCTGACTGGTGCTTTCCAACGACTACGTCGCGAAGGCGGTAACCGGATCAGGCGCAAATTGCCTCAATCTAACGAAAGCGGTCCGTCATAGACGGGCATGGTGCCGGGATCGATCCCAAGCAGCCGGCAGACAAGTCCTGCAATCCCGATCTGGCTCAAGGCCGCATCGGCGCCAAGCCGGAACCCGAGGCTATAGAAGGGCACCTCGGTCTCCGCTGCCGTCGGGCCTGCGTGGTTGCCGTCGTCGCCCATGCCGTGATCGGCGGTGACAATAATGCGGTAGCCCGCAGACAGCCATCCGGGCAGATGGCGGGCGAGCAGATCACCCTGGGCTCGAGCCGCATTGCGATAACCTATGCTGTCTCCACCATGCTTGTGGCCGGCATCATCGACATTCATGGGGTGCAGCAACAGGAAATCCGGCTGCTTTGCGCGGATAAGCCACTCGGCATCTGCAAAAAGGTGGCTGTCCGGATAATGGTCGTCCCAGTAGAAAAGCCCATACGTGATGTCGCCTTTGCCATCGATCAGGATGCGGTCACGGTGGCGATCGAATGGGCATGAGACGTAAAGCTCAGAGACCCAATGATAGGCGGCCGCAGCTGTCACTTTTCCGGCTTCTCGACAGCGGGCAAAGAGATTGTCGCCCTCGGAGCGCCGAACCACGCCATTGCTGACCACGCCGTGATCGACAGGTTTGCGCCCGGTCAGAAGCGTCTCGTAAAGCGGCCGCGACATGGCCGGCAGTTCGCACCGCAGTTTGCGAACCTCCGCACGGCCAGCTTCTACCAGGCCTTCCATAAAGCCGAGACAGACACGGGCCGCGTCGTAACGCAACCCGTCGAGAACGATGAGAATAACCTTTGTCATGGCGCGCAACTTGCCACGCGGCAGACGAAAAGCAATCCCCTCACGCCTACGTCAGAGGATCGGCTTGCCGCCGGTTACGGCAATCGTCGCGCCTGAGACATAGCTGGAGAGCGGATCGGCAAGCATGACATAGGCTGTCTGCAACTCTGCCGGCTGCCCAGGCCGTCCCATCGGCACCTGCTTGCCGAAGTTCTTCACCGAATCCTCAGGCATCGTCGAGGGAATGAGGGGCGTCCAGATCGGACCCGGGGCAACGCAGTTGGCGCGAATGCCCTTTTCCGCCAGCATCTGTGCAAGACCAGCCGTAAAGTTCTGGATCGCACCCTTGGTCGTTGCATAGGCCAGCAGATGCGGGCTCGGGCTATCCGAATTGATGGACGCCGTGTTGATGATGGCTCCACCCTTCTGCATATGAGGCACGGCTGCCTTTGTCAGGTAGAACATGGCGTGGATATTGACGCGGAAGGTGAGTTCCCATTCCTCGTCCGGGATCTCGGTAATGTCATCGAAGCTCGCCTGGTGCGCGGCATTGTTGACGAGAATGTCCAGACCGCCGAGTTCGCGGACAGCCGTATCGACGATCTTTCGGCAATGATCAGCGTTCTGGATATCACCGGAAACCAGAACAGCCTTACGTCCCGCCTCCTCGACCAGCCGTTTGGTCTCTTCGGCGTCGGTCTGTTCATCGATATAGGAGATCAGCACATCCGCACCTTCGCGCGCATAGGCAATGGCAACAGCGCGTCCAATCCCGCTGTCACCGCCTGTGATGATCGCTTTCAACCCGGTGAGTTTGCCGGAACCCTTGTAGCTCTTCTCACCATGGTCGGGCCTCGGGTTCATGTCGGCGGTCTGGCCTGGCATCGGAACTTTCGGCTGGTCGAACGGCGGGGTTGGATAGTCTGCCATGATGCATCTCCTTGGTCGGGGGTCTGGGGTCAAACCGGTCAGGAGAGCAGAGGTTCCGAAGATGGCTGGTATGGCCAAACAGCAAAAGGCCGGCTTAACGCCGGCCTTCAGGATTCAGTTGGGGATCAGTTACGCCATGCTGCCACGGCTTGCGGCTCCAGCAGCGCCTCGCCCAGCACCGGCTTTGAACCTGCAGGCAACGCCCAGTTTTCCGTGCCGTAGTTGAAGGCGAAGGTCAGGTCGCCACGTCGGCGGATGCGGATGTAATCGGGCACTGGAAGCGTTTCCAGTTTGGCTTTCTCAGCGGCGAGGGACAGGAGACTGCCAAGAAGGGCCTCGTCCGCCCAGCAGGCGAGATAAAGCATGTTACCCTTCTGGGTCAGCGCCGGATCCCTGTTGTTGAATCGGGCGAGGACCTCGCCGGAAGCCTCAAGGGTTTCACGCCAGCGGACGCCAGAGCCGGCAATCGCTCCCGAAACCTTGTCTGATAGACCCGGCCTCAATGTCGAGACCTGGATGACCCGGTTGCCGGTTGCGTGCCCGAGCGGCCCGGGCGGCAGGTTGGACGGAATGACGAAATTCCGATCTCGCGAACCCGTTCGCGCGCCGATCAGCACTGTTCCTGTCGCAGCTTCGAGCGCAGCACGAGCCTCTTCGGTGACTTCCGTCATGCAGGGCACGACCACAAGCGCGTAACCGTCAAGCGATGCACCTGGACGGAGGAAATCGACATTCAAGCCGAGGCGGCGAAGACCCTCATACCAGCGGAAGCACAATTCCTCGTAACGGAAGTCCTTGCCCTGCGGCTGGATCATCGTCGCCCAGTAGCTCTGGTAGTCGAAAACCAGCGCCACTGAAGCTTGCTGCGTCGCAGGCAGCGGCCCGAGTGCGGCAAGTTCGCCTGCGACCCGCTGCGCCTCAAGACCACCCGGCGAAAGCTCATCGAGGCCAGCCATGTTGAGGCCGGCATGCATCTGCTCCTGCGCAAAGGTCGCCTGACGCCAGCGGAAATAGCTGACGACGTCTGCGCCATGCGCAAGCGCCTCCCAAGTCCAAAGCCGCACCATGCCCGGCTTCGGCACCGGGTTCCACGGCGCCCAGTTCACCGGCCCCGGCTGCTGCTCCATCACCCAGAAGCGCCCCTTGCCGACGGCGCGGTAGAGATCGTGGTGATAGGGTGCGATATCGGGATGCGAAGTCTCAGCCCAGCGATTGCGCTCGACCTCCGAGAAAGGAAACTTTTCGACGAAGCCGATCGGATAGCTATCCCAGGAAGCGAGATCGAGATTATCGCCGACCTTGAAGTGGTCGAAGTCGGAGACAAAGCCCATGAAATTGTGTGTGATCCACCGCTCGGGCGAATGCTTCCGAATGATCTCGCACTGCATCTTGTCATAGGCCGCGACCTGATCGGAATGGAAGCGCCAGAAATCGAGCCGCGTCGCCGGATTGGGCTCCGTCACCGTCAGGTTCGGCAGTGCCACCTCATCGAAGCTCTTGAGTTCCATCGACCAGAACACCGAGCCCCAGGCTTCATTCAGCTGATCTGTCGACTGGTAGCGAAGCCGCAGCCAGCGCTTGAAGCTCTTCAGGTCCTCCGGCCCCCAGGACACGGTCGTATCATGGCAGCCATATTCGTTATCGGTCTGCCAGCCGACGAGGCCCGGATGATGGCCGTAGCGTTCGGCGACGATTTCGACGATGCGGGCGCTTTCCTTCCACCAGGTTTCTGATGAAAAGGTGTAGTGGCGCCGTGAGCCAAAACCGCGCGGGCGACCCTGCTCATCATAGGGAATGATGTCAGGGTGTTCGTCCACCAGCCACTTCGGCGGCGTGGCGGTCGGCGTGCCGAGCACGATCTTCAACCCAGCGGCGTGAAGGATATCCATCGCGCGGTCGAGCCAGGCGAATTCGAACTCGCCGCGACGCGGCTCAAGCCGTGACCAGGCGAACTCGCCGATCCGCACGAAGGAGATGCCCAGTTCGCGCATACGACGCGCATCGGTTTCCCACCGGGACTCATCCCAGTGTTCCGGATAGTAGCAGACGCCCAGCATTATCGTGTGAGATCCCCGTTGATGACGGCCATGCCGTCCTTATCGAACAGATGGCAGGCCTTGGCATTGATGCCGAGCTTCAGCGTGTCGCCGGGACGCTCTGTCGCGAGACCATCAGCCTTGACGGCGAGTTCCGAACCATCCGCCAGGGTGACGAAGAACAAGGTTTCGGAGCCCAGATATTCGGCGTATCGGACCGTGGCCTCAATCACCACATCACCCTTGCCCGTTGCGTCCACATGCTCCGGACGCAGACCAAAAGTCATCTCTCCAGATGTCACAGTCCGTCCGCCGGTCGGAAGGCTGATTGACGCGCCCGGAAGTGAAACGACGGCGGATCCACCATCGATAGAAGAGACCTTCACCTTGAGGAAATTCATTTTCGGCGAGCCGATAAAGCCGGCGACAAACAGGTTATTGGGCCGGTGATAAAGTTCGAGCGGCGAACCCACCTGCTCGATCTTGCCGGCCGACAGGACCACGATTTTGTCGGCCATGGTCATGGCTTCGACCTGGTCATGGGTGACGTAGATCATCGTGGCCTTAAGGTCCTGATGCAGCTTGGAAAGCTCCGTGCGCATCTGGACGCGAAGCGCCGCATCGAGGTTGGACAGCGGTTCATCGAACAGGAATACTTCCGGATTGCGCACGATGGCGCGACCGATGGCGACACGCTGGCGCTGGCCGCCGGAGAGCTGGCCTGGCTTGCGTTGGAGAAGAGGTTCTAGCTGCAGCAGCTTGGCGGCAACGGCGGTGCGTTCGGCAATCTCCGCCTTCGGATGCCCGGTCATCTTCAGACCGAAACCGATGTTATCCTCGACCGTCATATGCGGGTAAAGCGCATAGGATTGGAAGACCATGGCGACCCCGCGCTCCGACGGACCGACACTGGTCATGTCCTTGCCACCAATTGAAAGTCCGCCCGAGGTGATGTCCTCAAGGCCCGCAATCATGCGAAGCAGCGTGGACTTGCCGCAGCCGGACGGGCCGACAAACACGCAGAACTCGCCGTCTTTGACATCGAGGTCAACGCCCTTGATGACGCTCAAGGAGCCGAACTGTTTCTTGACGCCGCGAAGGCTCACGTCAGCCATGGGTCTTGTCTCCCTTTAAAGGAATGAGTTCGAGGAGAAGGGCGCTTTCCGGCTGCAACATCGGCAGCGGCAGGCCGGATAGCCCGGCATTGGTCAGATCGAAACTGACATTGCCCGACAGAAGCTTCTTCTGCCCCTCGGAGATTCGGATGAAGTTGGGTTCGACGGGCAGGATCTTGGCGATCGTCCACTGGCCGCCAATCTGCGTGACGCTGTCCGGCAACTTCAGAGGCGCCGGCTGTTCGCCGATCATCTGCGGCCCCTGCGCCACGATGACCACGATGCGCTCGTCGCTGGCTGCACCCCAGACGTAACGCCCCTCGAGCGGCTCCAGGCGGAAGCTCGCGCCCGGAGCATGAAAGAGGCCACGCAGGCGCTTGTAGGTCTCGATATAGACCTTCAGTTCGACCCGCTCTTCCTCGGCCAGCTCCAGAGGATTGAGCTCGA
The DNA here is from genome assembly GCF_001429245.1 of Rhizobium sp. Root274. GTDB lineage: Bacteria > Pseudomonadota > Alphaproteobacteria > Rhizobiales > Rhizobiaceae > Allorhizobium. Next base: position 250,901 of record NZ_LMJE01000008.1, on the reverse strand, counting down.
CACCGAGATGGTAAGCGAGCGCAACGATCGCACGGAAGGACAGGCTGTGACGCCGCCCCGTCTGGTGGTTCGGGGATGCGGAAATATGGCTGCCAAGGATTTCCGGCGGCACGAAAACGGACGCGCCGCGCTGGATTTCCAGCCGCTCCAGCGCGTCAGTGCAATCCGATGTCCATACGCGATGGGTGCGGGCAAGAGCGCCGTAGTCGATACGCCCACCACCGGAAGCGCAGCTTTCAATCTCGACATCGGGATGAGCCGCGCGAACGCGATCCATGAGCGCGTAAACAGCGCGCGTCTGGGCCGCGATCTTGGCCTTTCCGTCGCGACCGGCCGCATGCGTGAGATCGCGGTTCATGTCCCATTTGATGTAGGACACCGCGTGGTTGGAGAGCACGGCGTCGATCTTGCCGAACAGGTAGTCGGATACCTCGGGACGCGAAAGGTCTAGCACCAGCTGGGTGCGTGATTCCAGAATGGGACGGCCGTCAATCGTCAACGCCCAGTCCGGATGCGCCTTGTAGAGTTCGGAAACAGGGTTGACCATTTCCGGCTCGAACCAGATGCCGAACTGCATGCCGAGACCGGTGACGTGATCAACCAGGGGCTTCAAGCCGTCGGGATATTTGCGCGGGTCGATGTCCCAGTCGCCGAGGCTGGTCGTGTCGTTGTCACGCTTGCCAAACCAGCCGTCGTCGAGCACGAAGCGCTCGATGCCGAGTTCGGCAGCAGCCGTAGCCTGAGCCTTCAGAGAGTCCATCTGATGGTCGAAGTAATTGCCTTCCCAGGTGTTGAGCGTCACCGGGCGTGGACTCATGGTTCCGCCCGGCCATGTCGTCAGTTCTTCGCGCACAAAAGCATGGAAGTCTTCGCTATCGGGACCGGCATAAGCGATCGGGCTTTGATAGCTGGCTCCGGGTCCGAGGATGATTTCACCCGGTTCGAACAGCTCGCCGAGATGCACGAGGCGCTGACCGTCGTCGGTGCGGTCGATGACCATCTGGTGGTTGCCGCTGAAGCCGAGCGTGACGCCGAAGATCTGGGTTTCACTTTCGATGAACAGCATCGGGAAACGATCATGCGATGTGCGGCCGCGGCGGTTCTCCTGGATCCACGTGCCATTGCCCAGAAGCTCGCGCCGCGTCTGGAATTCGCGGCCCCAGATGCCGGTAAAGCTCATCACCTGCACGTCACCTGCGGGCGCCAGGAAGGTTCCGGCCATGCAGCGGTCGAGCTGGTAGTCTTCCTGCCCGGTATTGGTGAGCGTGGTGGCCATGGATATCAGGCCTGATGCGTGGGCGGTCAGCGTAATTGCAAGCGACAGACCGGCGACGGCGTCGACGCCAGTCAGAACAGTACGGTTACCATCCCGGCTAGCAGTCCATGCGCCGAACTGCGCGACGAAATCACGTCCGCCGCGATGTCCAGATATCGCAGGCCAGCCGAAGAAGCCCATCCCGCCCGTGGGCAGAAGAACCGCCGATGGAACAGCGATATCCATTCCATTGACGCGGCTGGAGCGCTCGATCTCGAACAGCGGATCGGCAGAAGCAGGCTCGGCACCGAAAGTCAGGATTTCCGGCATGCCGAGTTCCGGCAGACGCAGGCTGAGCGCCAGTTGGCCAGAATCGATGGTGATAACTTCGCTCATCCCTTGGTCGCTCCAAGCGTCAGGCCGGCAATAAAATGCCGTTGCATCAGGAAAAACATTGCGACCGGCGGCAGCGCCGCGACAATCGAACCGGCGGAAACCAGGTGCCAGGCCGCGACCCACTGACCGTTCAGCGAATAAAGGCCGGCCGTCACTGGCATGGCATGCTGCCCCTGCACAAGCACGGTCGCCCAGAAGTAGTCGTTCCACACGAAGGTGAAGACGAGGACGGAGAGAGCAGCAATCGCCGGGCGCATCAAGGGGAGCACGATGTAGCGAAAAATCCGCCATTCCGAGACGCCTTCGACACGGGCGGACTCAATCAGCGCAAAGGGCAGGCCCTTGATGAAATTGCGCATGAAGAGCGTGCAGAACCCGGTCTGGAAAGCGACGTGAAAGAGCACGAGGCCAAGCGTGGTGTCATAGAGGCCGGCGCGCAGCGTCAGGTCGCGCACCGGCACCATCAGGATCTGGAACGGAATGAAGTTGCCGGCGACAAACAGGAAGAACAGGACGAGATTGCCCTTGAACTTGTAGACCGCCAGCGCAAAGCCCGTCAGGCAGGAAAGCGCCACGGCGCCAATCACGGTCGGGATAGTCACCTTGAACGAGTTGAGGATGTAGTAGCCGATCGGCGAGTTGTTGAAGACGGCCGAATAGTTTTCAAATCCGGCAAAGCCCGAGGGGATGCCAAAATAGTTGCCGGCAGCCAGATCGCTGGCAGGACGAACCGAGGTGATCGCCACGCCGATCAGCGGCAGGAGCCACAGCACGAGAGCAATTGGCAACAGCACTTGATAGCCGGTGCGGACGAAGGGTGAAGCCTTCTGGATAGGAGTAGGAAACATCAGGCGTTCCTTTCCTGGGACAGCATGCGAACGATGAACAGCGAGATGAAGACCATCATGATGAGGAACAGGACGACGGCGATTGCCGCGCCATAGCCCATGCGGAAACCATATTCCGAGAGCGCCTGCTCATACATGAAGTAGGAGAGAACCTCGCTCGATCCGTACGGGCCGCCGGCGGTCATGATCGACACGAGGTCGAAGGAGCGCAGCGAACCGATGACGGTCACGACCATGGCGATGAAGGTGGCAGGAGCGAGCTGCGGCAGGATCACATACCACAAGAGCTTGGCGCCCTTTGCCCCATCCATGCGGGCAGCCTCGACCTGTTCGGGATTAATGTTGTTGAGCCCCGTCAGGTAAAGAATCATGCAATAGGCCGTCTGCGGCCAGAGACCGGCTACGATGATGCCGTAGGTGACAAAACGCTCGTCGGCGAGGATGGCGATCTGTTCGCCCGTCAGCCATTCCAGGATCTTGGAAAACAGGCCGAAATCCGGCGCATAGAACCAGGTGAACATCAGGCCGACGACAACCTGACTGATGACGAATGGGAAGAAGAACAGCGACTTGTAGAGCCGGATGCCAGGAACGGTCTGATTGAGGAAGAGGGCAACCGCAAGACCGGCTGGAATCGACAGCAGATAGAGAAGGAGCCAGATCAGGTTGTTCTTCAGCGACGTATAGAAGGTGTCGTCATCCAGGAGCTCGACATAGTTCGCCATGCCGATCCAGGTCTTGGCGCCAAGGCCGTCCCAGTCGTGGAAACTGATCCAGATCGATTGGAAGATCGGGATGAGAACGTAGACCAGGAACATGATGACGCCGGGCGCCAGGAACAGCGCAGGCGCCAGCTTCTGCTGGTTACGCTTCCAGAAGCCGGACGAAGGGGAGACGGCGTTGTTCACGGCGACACCTTTGGAAAAGTTTCGGGAACGGCAACCGGATGCCGCGATCCAGAAGGACCACACGGCACCCGGCGCAGGGAGCTTTCTAAAGCTTACTTGTAGACGCGTGCGCGTACCTTCTCGAGGCGCTCGAGAATGGCATCCAGCTTGTCCGGCTTGACCATGAATTCCTGGAAGCCTTCCATGCCGGCCTTTGCCATTTCGGCATTGGCGTCACGGTCGTAGAACTGCGCCAAAGCATGAGCGTTGGACAGCATCTCGAAGCCGGCCTTCAGGAACGGATCAGCTGGCTGTTCCGCCTTGTTGTTGACCGGCAGCTGGCCGAGCGTGGCGTTCATTTTGGTCTGGGCTTCCGGCGAAGCGAGGTAGGCAAGAAACTTCTTCGCATCTTCCTTGTTCTTGGCGCCCGACGGAATGTGGAAGGTGTCGGTCGGCGCCTCTTCGGACATCGGGATCCCGGGGGTGATTTCCGGGAACTGCAGGAAGCCGATCTGATCTTCCTTCAGGCCACCATCTTTCATGGTTGCAACGGCGAAGTTGCCCATCAGATACATGGCAGCCTTGCCTTGGACCATCTGCGGAATGGCATCCTGCCAGTCGATGGCGGCATGGTTCTCAATGAAGTAGCCGGCCTTGACCAGTTCGCCCCACTTTTCGAAAACAGCCTTCACGCGCGGATCGGTGTAGGGAACCTTGCCGGACGTGAGCTCCATGTGGAATTCGTAGCCGTTGACGCGCAGGTCGAGATAGTCGAACCAGCCGCCAGTCGGCCAAAGGGCCTTAGTGCCGATGGTGATCGGGGCGATCCCGGCAGACTTCAGCTTCTCGCAGGCAGCCAGGAATTCAGCCCAGGTCTTCGGCGGGGTGATGCCCTGTTCGGCGAAGATGTCCTTACGATAGTAGATGCCCCACTGGTAGTAGGTGTAGGGCACGCCCCACTTCTTGCCGTCGATGGTCATCGAGGCGGAAGCGGACTTCAGCTGATCGTTGAGGCCATTGGCTTCCCAGACATCCGTGACGTCTTCGAACAGGCCTGCCTTGACGAACGGCTCCATGCGGTTACCGGCATACCAGGCCGCGACATCAGGGGCGTCAGCGGTCAGAAAGTTGCGGATCGCCGACTTGTAGCCTTCGTGGTCAAAGTTGTTCCACTTGACCGTGATGTCCGGATTGGCCTTCTGGAAGTCTGCGATCAGCTCTTCCATGGCCTTCTTCGGCGCCGGATCGGAATGGTCGGAATTGAGAATGATCTCACCGGCAAACGCGGTGGACGAAAAAAGCGCAGCGCTCAAGGCGAGCCCACTCAGGCTTTTGAAAAGGGTCATGTTTTCCTCCCTATGACCGGCATACGTCGAGTATGTGCAGCTCACCGTCCCGGATCCCACCGGGATAAGATAAGCTCATCTTGATCATCCGATTCAAACCCGTAATAATCTACCGACTTTTAGGCTAACTTCTCCGGGATCCTAAGCTTGGAACTATCAGAGACAGCGCTTCGCGACGAATCCGTGCCCGTTCATCCGGAGCACGACCCGCGTCATCCCCTCGTTATCTTTGGCGACCATCGTTTCTGCGCTGGCGAGAGCCTCATCGTGCACCGGATGGCCGGACCGCACATGCACAGCCAGATCGAACTCAACTTCGTGCTGTCTGGTGCCATGACCTATTGGTTTGATGGGCGCGAACTTACGGTCGACGAAGGCCGCCTCTGTCTGTTCTGGGGGATGATCCCGCACCAGGTGATCGACCGCCGGGAGGGTACGCAGTTCATCTGCCTCTACGTGCCGATGTCCGTCTTTCTCGGCCTTGCCAATCTCAACCGCTTCCGCGACGCCGTCTTCCGTGGCGCCATGATCGAGGCACTGCATATCCGCCCCTACGACAGGGATATCTTCGAGCGCTGGCGGCAGGAACTGCTGGCCGGCGATCCGGATCTCATGGAGATCGTACGCAACGAGTTGACCGCACGGGTCCTCAGGGTCGAACGGGAGGGCTGGCGCGACCTGCGCGAGGAAGGCTCGGCCATCGCCAATTTCAGCGCCAATGAAAGCGAGCGGGTCGAGCACATCGAACGCATGCTGCGCTTCATTGCCGAACATGCACTGGAGGAGATTTCCGCCGAAGACGTCGGGCGTGACGTCGGCCTGCACCCGAACTATGCGATGGCAATCTTCAAGCGCGCGGTCGGCCACACGATCAACCAGGCGATCGTCCGCCATCGCCTCGATACCGCCCAGTCGCTGCTGATCTCGACGGATCTGTCGATCACCGACGTTGCCTTCGAAAGCGGCTTCGGCTCCGCCTCGCGCTTTTACGAAGCCTTCGCCGATCGGTTTCGGGAAAAACCGACAGCCTTCAGACGCCGCATGCGCTCCAAGGGAACCCCGGCTGCGGCGTGATCTCCGAGGCCGGCCACCAGCAGCTGCGTGTTAGCTTGCCGCGATTCGCTTAAGCTCCGGCATGTCAACCTGGGGACACCAGTCCATGAAGCCGACAAAGCGTCGCTGGATTTTCTCCGCGTGATTACCAGCAATATCGCGTAACCGGTGCTTGAGATAGGGATTGCGGAACCGCGCCAGGGTGGTGTTGACATAGGCTCGCGCCTCATCTCCCAACCCATGGCTCTCAAAGCCGGGGATCACTTCGCTTGCATAAATCCCGTTGAGATAGTCCGAGATCTCCCCATCCTCCAGAATCTCCCGCACAGTTTCTTCGGCAGGACGTCCCTCCTTCAACCAGCGTTCGGCAAGCACCGTATGGCCGAGATTGAGGATATGGAGTTTCAGCTTTTCATAGGGCGTCAGGTCCGGCACGACGAGGATTGCCTGATGCGTGCAGGGTACGACCAGACCGGGCTGCTGTTCGATCGCCCACAGCGCATAGGGCTCCGCAATCGCGCCGGCCGGCTCGATCGGCTCGGAGACGATTCGGTCGACGAGCGAATTGGCCCAGACGACGTCCGATGAAAGCCACGCTTGAAATCCGGCGTCCGGCGCGTGTTCTGCAGCAAGCCGCATGATGAGTGCCTGCAGCACCTCACCATTGCGCGAAATGAGTTCGCAGGGCAGGATCGTCAGCGCTCGCCCGCCGCCCTGATATCGAGCCTGAAGCAGCGCCAGCAGCTTCATCGGGAAGGATTTTGGCACGCCTTGCAGCCCGTCCTGCTCGGCCAGCGCATACCCCTTGTCGCCGGTGTTCGAGAGTACCACCTCGGCCTCCTCGACAAAGACGCGGCGGACCTCATTCCAGTCGATCGCGGTCGACAGCGCTCGACGGACACTGCGCACCCGCACCTCCCGTTCGACCGGCAGGTTGTTCTCCATGCCCCTGATGATAACAGGGAAACCATCCTGTGCGGCAAGCGCGCCCACCCGCGCCGCACGGCCCGGATCACCGCTCGTCTGGACAATCGTGATCGGCCCGATCGCCTGACCCTGGTCCAGCGCCTCACTGACGAACAGATCCGCATGAGCCTGAAGGAAACGGCTGGTACCGAATTGCAGGATGGGCGTCTTCATGGGTCAGGCAGCCTCTTGGATGGATTGCAGCAGGGTCTCACGCGCTGACTTCAGATGCTGCCGGCAGGCCTTTTCGATCCTGGCCGGGTCGCGTGAAAACAAAGCGTGGATGTAGTCTAGATGCTCCTCAAGCGCTCGGGCATTGCGGGCACGGGCGTTCGACTTGTTCCACTGGTAGTGATAGTGAAAGACGATGGCGATGATGTCGTAGAAATCGATGATGAAGCGATTGCTCGATGCCCTCTGCACCAAGAGATGGAAGCGCTCATCGAGCTCGGAAAACTCGGTGTAGCGGTTATCGATGTCGGCGAGCAGTTCATGGTGCTGGGCTTCGACTTCGCGCAATTCCGCCCAGGCCGGATGATCCTCTCCAAGGCTGGCGAAGCTGACTGCGGAGCGCAGTTCGAACATTTCACGCACTTCAGTCAGCTCCAGCGCGAACTCGCGTGTAAACCCTTTCAGTATCCAATGGCTGTTGGGCCGCTTCTCGATCAGTCCGAAGCGACTGAAGCGAATGAGAAACTCGCGCACGCTTGTCGTACCGATGCCGATCTCTCGGGCAAGTTCCAGCTCGTTGATCTGCATGCCAGGCTGTGCGCCGCCGGCCAGAATCCGCCGCATGAAACTGCGTTCGATGATCTCCGACAGCGAGTCGGTCTCTTCCGCGGGAAAGTAATCGCCCTTTTTTGGCCGCCGCAAGACCGTCTTCGCCCGCTTGTCCCAGCTGATCAGGCCAACCTCCCCGAGGCGCGTCAAGACGGCACGCACGGTCGTGCGGCTGACGCCGAGCAGGCCACCCAGTTCCGGTTCGGAAGGCAGCGTATCGGTATCCTCGATCAGCTTCAGCGTTCGGTTATAGGCGTCCTTGAAGACGGTGTTTTGTTTGGCCATGGATCTGCCGCGGTTCTTTTTGTTGCCCCTGCGCAAGGCGCTCTTTCCGCTGTAGCCTCAATCCCATGGAAAGAGAACAACGCGCGAAAAGAATGGGATAGATCAGAAATTGCTTGTGTGTCTGCTTCCTCCGGACGACCGTTTCGACGGTTTCGTCATTTGTCGCCATCATACCCATTGACGAGCAACTGTCTATTGCCGATAAAAGACAAAAGCAGATGAACCGGACATTGTACCGGTCGCAAGGGAGAGAAAACGGGTGAGTAAGCAAGCCTGCATTCTGTTGTCGCCGGAAGACAATGTCGCCGTCACCACAGTGGCGATCGAGGCGGGGCATGTCCTGCCAGGTGGCGCCACAGCCAGCAGTCGGATCGACCAGGGTCACAAGGTTGCAGTCCGGGCGATCCGTAAGGGTGAGCCTGTTGTAAAGTATGCTCAGGCGATCGGGCGCGCGACAACGGATATCGCAGCGGGCGAACACGTTCATTCCCACAATCTCGCTTTCGATGAAGACCGTCTGTCGGTGTCTGGTTTGGCGCAGCCGGAAGGCGCGACGGAGACGGACAAGGCACGCACCTTCATGGGATACCGCCGCGCCGATGGCCGTGCCGCGACCCGAAACTATATCGGCATCATTGCCAGCGTGAACTGTTCCACCACGGTCTGTCGCGCAATCGCGGATGCAGCAAACCGCACGATCCTGCCTCACTACGAGGGCATCAATGGCTTCGTTCCAATCGTCCACGACCAGGGCTGCGGCATGAGTTCAACCGGCGACGGCATGCGCACGCTGCACCGAACGATAGCCGGCTACACGAGACACGTGAACTTTGGGGGCGTCCTGATGGTCGGCCTCGGTTGCGAGGTCAATCAACTGACGCTTTACGGTCAGAGCGGCGCCGGAGCCTCGAAGCGGCACTTCAACATCCAGGATGCTGGCGGCTCCCGCCGCGCGGTCGAAAATGCGCTCGCGATCCTCAAGGAGATCGCAGCGGAAGTCGGCACGATGCGCCGCGAACCGATCTCGGTTAGCGAGATCATCGTCGGCCTGCAATGCGGCGGTTCTGACGGCCTCTCCGGGATTACGGCAAATCCGGCACTCGGTGTGGCGGTCGATCTTTTGGCCGGCGCCGGCGGAACGGCTATTCTGTCGGAAACTTCGGAGATCTACGGCGCCGAACATCTTCTGCGCAGCCGTGCCGTCAACGAAGACGTCGCCGTCAAGCTCGACGGCCTCATCTCCTGGTGGGAAGCCTATGTCGCCCAGCACGGCGCCTCGCTCGACAACAACCCCTCCCCCGGCAACAAGAAGGGTGGCCTCACCACCATCCTGGAAAAATCGCTCGGCGCCGTCGCCAAGGGCGGGCGCTCGCCGCTGACGGCCGTCTATAATTATGCCGAGCGGGTCACCGAACACGGCCTCGTCTTTATGGACACCCCCGGCTACGACCCGGTCTCGGCCACGGGCCAGGTAGCGGGCGGCGCCAACGTCATTGCCTTCACCACCGGCCGCGGCTCCTGCTTCGGCTCCCGTCCGGTACCTTCCATCAAGCTCACCAGCAACACGGCCCTCTACCGCTCGATGGAAGAGGACATGGACATCGACTGCGGCGTGATCGCCAGCGGCGATGCCTCTGTTTCCGGGCTCGGCCGCGAGATTTTCGACCTGATCATCGAGACAGCCTCGGGCCAGAAGACCAAGAGCGAACTCTTCGGCTACGGCGACAATGAATTTGTGCCTTGGCACCTCGGTGCCACGCTCTGATCGACGAAACGACACGGAAACAGACATGATGAAGACCAGACGTATCGGCAAGACGGACCTTAAGGTCACCGAATACAGCTTCGGCACGGCGCCGCTCGGCGGCCTCTATCGCCCCTGCCCGCGCGAGGCGGCCATGGCGACCCTGCAGGCCGCATGGGATCACGGCATCCGCTATTTCGACACGGCGCCGCATTACGGGTTCGGCCAGGCGGAACGGTATGTCGGTGACTTCCTTCGCGACAAGCCGGAGGACAGCTATGTCTTGTCCACCAAGGTCGGACGCCTGCTCGCACCGGTGCCGAAGGATCAGATCCCGAAGGTGGGCTTTGTCGATCCCCTGCCCTTCAAGCTGGTCTACGACTACAGCTATGACGGTATCATGCGCTCGGTCGACTTCAGCTATGCCCGCCTCGGGCTCAACCGCATCGATATCCTCTATGTCCACGATATCGGCGTCTATACCCACGGCCGCGCAGTGAACGACCGTTATGTCAAACAACTGCGTGACGGTGGCTACCGCGCTCTGCAGGAGCTGAAATCCTCAGGCGCCATCAAGGCATTTGGTCTTGGTGTCAATGAGGTCCCTGCTTGCCTCGACATGATGGCCGACATTGATATCGACGTCATCCTGATGGCCGGTCGCTATTCCCTGCTCGACCGCTCCGCCGTCGAAGAATTGCTGCCGCTCTGCGAGAAGCGCGGCACCTCCATCACTGCGGGCGGGGTATTCAATTCCGGCATCCTTGCCACCGGCGCAGTGCCCGGTTCGCATTTCGACTACACGCCGGCGACAGAGGAGATCCTGAGCAAGGTGCGGGCGATGGAGGCCGTGGCCGCTGAAACTGGCAAGCCGCTGGCGCAGTTTGCCCTGCAGTTCCCGCTGCATCACCCGGCGGTCGCTTCAGTGATCATCGGCACGGCACGGCCCGAAAGCCTCAATCGCAACATGGCCCTCACCCACGACGAATTGCCGGCATCGGCCTTCGCATCCTTCGAGCCCCATACCCTGGTCGCACCGCCGCTAGGCGATGCACCGGTCCGGGAATAGGAGCAGACCATGCTGAAGGGTATTCATCCCCTGCTCGGACCTGAACTCCTGCATGCGATCGCCACCATGGGCCATGGCGACGAGATCGTCATCGCCGACGGAAACTTTCCCGCCAGCACGATCGGGCCGCCGGTCGTGCGCGCCGATGGTGTGGGTGCTGTCGAAATCCTGGAAGCGATCCTCGCGCATATGCCACTCGATCAGTTCACGGAGGAGTCGGCCTGGCACATGCAGGAGGTCGGTGACCCCGCCGCAAAGCCCGAGATCTGCCAAGAGTTCGAGGCCACGATCAAGCGTCTCAGCGGTGACTTCAAACTGGCCTCGCTGGAGCGCTTCGCCTTCTATGAGCGCGCGGCAGAAGCGGCCTATATCGTCGCGACGACGGAGCTTCGCATTTATGGAAATGTCATCCTGAAGAAGGGTGTCGTCTATCCGGAGGAGGTCCATCGGGTCTGAGGAGGCCTGTTGGAAAACGCCCAGAAACAAAAGGGCAGAGCTGGATGGGAGTCCAATTTTGCTCACTTGCATTCTCCAGATCGCTGGAGTAGCGTGCCTCGATAAAATGTTTTTTATCGATAAAGATCACCTCGGTTGCGTTCTGCGGGTTGGTCTCACCGGAGGAACAGGACGCATTGAGAGGAGAACCCACATGACCATTCTGAAGAGCATGACGCGCCGCGCCCTGATGGGGATCGCCGGTGCCGCTATGATGACCTCAATGATGCCGGCTGCCGGCTTCGCTCAGGACGTCACCATCCCGATCATCGTGAAGGATACCACGTCCTTCTACTGGCAGATCGTGCTCGCCGGCGCCCGCGCCGCTGGCAAGGATCTCGGCGTCAGCGTTCCGGAACTCGGCGCGCAGTCGGAATCCGACATTAACGGCCAGATCAGCATTCTCGAAAACGCCGTCGCTGGCAAGCCGGCTGCCGTCGTCATCTCGCCAACCGAATTCAAGGCACTCGGCAAGCCGATCGACGAAGCTGCAAAGTCCGTTCCGATCATCGGCATCGACTCCAGCGCCGATTCCAAGGCCTTCACCTCCTTCTTGACTACCGACAACGTCCAGGGCGGCCGCATCGCCGCTGACGGTCTTGCTGCGGCCATCAAGGAAGCGACCGGCAAGGAAGAAGGCGAAATCGCCATCATCACCAGCCTGCCGGGCGTCGGCTCGCTCGATCAGCGCCATGAAGGCTTCATGGAGCAGATCAAGGCCAAGTATCCGGGCCTGAAGGTCGTCGCCGACAAATATGCTGACGGCCAGGCCACCACCGGCCTCAACATGATGACCGACCTGATCACCGCCAACCCGAACCTCGTTGGTGTCTTCGCATCCAACCTGATCATGGCGCAGGGCGTGGGCCAGGCAATTGCCGAAAACAAGCTCGGCGACAAGATCAAGGTCATCGGCTTTGACTCGGACGAAAAGACCGTCGGCTTCCTGAAAGAAGGCGTGCTGGCCGGCCTCGTCGTCCAGGATCCCTACCGCATGGGCTATGATGGCGTGAAGACGGCACTTGCCGTCTCCAAGGGCGAGAAGGTCGAAACCTTCGTCGACACGGGCGCAAACCTCGTGACCAAGGCCAACATGGCTGAACCCAAGATCGATGCCCTTCTGAACGCGAAGGTCAACTGATCTGACGCTGTCGCGCGCGGCCCAGCGCAGCGCGCGACAGACTAGGGAACGGCACCCGGGTCAGCCTGGCTGACCCGGGTTGTCCGCTGTCGCGGGAGGATGAACATGACTGGACTACACGACCTGAGCCACCGGCATGATGGCGAAACGCAATACCTGGAGACGGATCGCATCCCGCCTGGAACGCCGATTCTCGAACTGATTGGCCTCCAGAAGAAATATGGGGCCGTGGAGGCGCTGAAGCCCGCGACCATTTCCTTTTTGGCTGGAGAAATTCACGCCATCGTCGGCGAAAACGGCGCCGGCAAGTCCACGCTCATCAAGCTGCTGACCGGTGTCATTCCGCGTACCTCGGGCGAGATCCGCTGGTGCGGCAAGAATGTCGCCTTGGCAACGCCCAATGAGGCGATCAACCGCGGCATCAATGCCGTCCACCAGGAAGTCGTGCTTTGCCCGCATCTGTCGGTGGCAGCCAACATGTTCCTCGGCGACGAAATGTCGTCTGGCGGCATCATGCGCAAGGCCGCCATGACCACGGCGGCCCAGAATGTCCTCGACGATCTCGGCTTCAATCTCCCCGCGGGCGAAACACTGGCCAATCTCACCATTGGCCAGCAGCAGCTGGTCGCGACCGCCCGCGCCGCCATGCGCGGTATCCGTTTTCTGATCTTCGATGAACCCACGGCCTATCTGACGCGCCAGGAATCGGCCCAGCTCTTCCGGCTGATCCGCCGGCTACAGTCGGAAGGCGTGACCATCGTCTACATCAGTCACCGCATGGAAGAAGTCTTCGAGCTGGCCGACCGCGTGTCAGTCCTGCGCGATGGAACCCATGTCGGCACACGCCTGATCGGTGAGACGAATGACGCCGAACTGATCTCGCTGATGATCAACCGCTCGATCGAACAGATCTATCACAAGGAAAAGCTGCCGATCGGAGCCACCATTCTTGAGACCAAGGGGCTTACGGGCCCGGGCTTCAACGATGTTTCTCTTTCTGTGCGCGCTGGCGAGATCGTTGGCCTCTATGGCCTGATCGGCGCCGGGCGGAGTGAATTCGCGCTCGGCCTTTACGGCCGGCAGAAGGTCACCGGCGGCGAAGTTTTCTGGGACGGCAAGAAGGTCGTCATCGACAACGAGCGCAAGGCGATGGATCTCGGCATTGCGCTGGCACCGGAGAGCCGCCGCGACCAGGGCCTGTGCCTGAACCTGCCCATCGGCCTCAACATCAACCTGCCGATCTTCGATCGCCTGAGCCGTGGGCTCACGATCAGCCGCGGCCGGGAACGTGCCAATGCCGACAAGCAGATCAACGACCTGAAGATCAAGACACCGACCCGCGCTGTACTCGCCTCGGCGATGTCGGGCGGCAATCAGCAGAAGATCGTCATCGGCAAATGGCTGAGCCACGGTGCAAGGCTGTTCATTTTTGACGAACCGACGGTCGGCGTCGACGTCGGCACCAAGGCGGAGATCTACCGCCTCTTTGCGGAACTCCTGAAGCAGGGCGCGGGCATCATCCTGATCTCCTCCTATCTTCCGGAGGTCTATGAACTCTCCGACCGGCTGCATGTCTTCCGTCAGGGAAGACTTGTGGCGAGCCACGACTATCGCGGTGCATCACATGAAGACGTGCTGACGGAAGCCATCGGCGTCTGAGCCCCGCATCGACACACGGACCATACGAAAAAAGACGACAGGGAGAACGACCATGAGCGTGGACACCACCGAGACGAAAGTTGCGCCGAAGCGAGGTATGAGCATCCTGTTCAGCCTGACGCTTCTCGGCCTTCTGCTCTTCCTCTGGCTCATCCTCGGCTTTGCCACCAACAGCTTCTGGACGCCCAACAACATCAGCAACCTGCTGCGTCAGGGCGCGATGACGGCAATTCTCGCCGTCGGCCAGACCTTTGTCATCATCACCTCCGGTATCGACCTCTCCGTCGGCGCCGTTGTCGGATTCGCCAGTGTCATTGTCGCCTGGTTCCTGGCGGCGGGCCTTCCCGTTTGGCTGGCGATCATCCTGACCCTTCTGATGGGCGTCGCGATCGGCATGTTCCACGCCTTCGGCATTGTTCGGATGGGCCTGCCACCCTTCATCATCACGCTGGCCACGCTGACGTCGTTGCGCGGCATAGGCCTGCTTATCACCAATGGCTCGACCATCTCCATCACCGACGAGGCTTTCACCAATTTCGCCCGTGCGGACTTCCTCGGGATTCCCAGCCTCTTCTGGATGGTCATCGTGGTGGCGATCCCGGCCTATGTCTTCCTGCACTTGAGCCGCTGGGGCCGGTATCTCTTCGCCGTCGGCTCCAATAGCGAAGCCGCGCGCCTGTCCGGCGTCAACGTCAACCGCACCATCTACATGGCCTATATCCTGTCTTCGACCTGTGCAGCCTTTGTCGGCATCCTGCTTGCCTCGCGCATCGGCATCGGCAACGCCACCCAGGCTGAAGGCTGGGAACTACAGGCAATCGCCTCCTCGGTTATCGGCGGCACCAGCCTGTTCGGCGCGGTCGGCTCCGTCCAGGGACCGCTGCTCGGCGCCTTCATTCTCGCCACCATCAACAACGGCGCGAACCTCTTGAACGTCAACTCTTTCTGGCAGCGCATCATCACCGGCGCGCTGATCATCCTGATCGTCTATTTCGACCAGCTCCGCCGTCGCGGTAGCCGATGATCTTAAGGCGGGAGGGGCAAAAAAACCCCTCCCTCTTTCCATGCCAGAACAGTGCCTGTTTTCCGAAAGGACTATGTGATGAAAGCCGCGCTCTGCGTTCAACCCGGTCAGCTTGAAATCGTGGAGCGCGTCAAGCCCGCAAAGCCGGGGCCGGGTGAGGCGCGACTAAAGGTCAGCCATGTCGGCATCTGTGGCACCGACTACCACATCTTCGAGGGCAAGCACCCCTTCCTCGAATATCCGCGTGTCATGGGCCACGAGATCTCGGCCGTTGTCGCCGAAGCCGGCGAGGGGGTCGACCTCGCGCCCGGCACGCCTGTCATCGTCAACCCCTACATCGCCTGCGGAACCTGCATCGCCTGCCGCAAGGACAAGCCGAACTGCTGCACGGCAATCCGCGTTCTCGGTGTCCATACCGATGGCGCCATGTGCGAGGAGATCCTCGTCCCGGCCACAAACCTCTATCCCGCGGGCGACCTGTCTCTGGAAGCAGCCGCAACCGTCGAATTTCTCGCCATCGGCGCCCATGCCGTGCGCCGGTCGATGACACCGGCGGGCTCACGTTCCCTCGTCATTGGTGCAGGGCCAATCGGTCTCGGCACCGCGATCTTCGCCCGTATAGCAGGCCATGAAGTGACCTTGCTGGACACCAGCTCGGAGCGCCTCGCCATGGCCTCCGAACGGCTGGGCTTCTCTTCAGGCATCGTCGCTGGCGACGGCGTTGACGCAAAAGTTGCGGAACTGACCGGTGGCGAAAGTTTCGACACCGTCTTCGACGCAACGGGTTACCGCGCCTCCATGGAAAAGGCCTTCCATTTCGTTGCCCATGGTGGAAGCCTGGTGCTGGTGAGCGTTGTCAAGGAAGAGATCACCTTCTCCGATCCGGAATTCCACAAGCGCGAAATGATGCTGATCGGCAGTCGCAATGCGACGCGGGTCGATTTCGACCATGTCCGGCACTCGATCGCCAATGGGTCCGTGCCGGTGGAGCAGCTGATCACGCACCGAACCACGCTGGATGACGTGTCCAGGGACTTGCCGCGTTGGGCAAGCGAAAAGACCGGCCTGATCAAAGCCGTCATCAAAATCGGCGGGTGATCGGCAAACTGCCGGTCCCGTCCGCCGATCTTTAAACGTCAGGCCTGCAGGAAACGGGTGATCGCGTCGATCTCGCCCTGCGAGATTTCGTGTCCACCGGCATGCAGGAAGGTCTCAACCGCCGCTCCCTGCCCGTTGAAATAGCCAACCAGCGCCTCTGTGAGCGGCAACGGGCAGATTTGGTCTCGTTGGCCCGCCGTGATCAGCACGTTTGCGCCTTTCAAGTCCGGCTGCGGCGCGGGCTGGAATGGGATCAGCGGATGCATGAGCGCGACACGGTCGAAGAGATCAGGCGCTTCGAACAGCACCGATGCGAGAATATTGGCGCCATTGGAATAGCCAAGCCCATAAACCGGCCGATCGGGATGCTGCGCCTTGTGCGCCCGAATGAAGGCGGCCATTTGCGCGGTCCGAAGCGCAAGATCGGCCATGTCGTAGACGCCCTCGCCGGTCCGGCGGAAGAAGCGGTTGGCCCCGTATTCGGAGACGTCACCGCGGGGTGAAACGATGCCAGCATCCGGCAGGATGCGCTGGATGAAGCCCGGAAACTGATGTTCGTCACCACCGGTTCCATGGAAGGTGAAAACCAGCGGGGCCGAACCTTTCGGGGCCTCGTAGTGATGGACGTAGCTTGCAGTCGTCATGATATCCTCCGTCGCAAGGGCAACGCCAGCGCTATGCCGGCGCCCGCCTCGCGCTTGGTCTCTCGGTTCAATCCTGGATCGGGGGCAGGTGGGCCTCGATCTGCGAGCGATACTGCTGGTAGCGGGTCGGCAGTTTCAGTGCCTCACCGAGATGCGCGGTGTCCTCGTCGCGATTGAAACCGGGCTCGTTCGTGGCGATTTCGAACAGCACACCACCGGGCGTGCGGAAATAGATCGCCCAGAAGTAATCGCGGTCGATGACCGGGGTCACCTGGTAACCGGTGTCAAGAAGCGCCTTGCGCACTTCCAATTGCGCAGCCCGATCTTCCACGGCAAAGGCGACGTGGTGCACAGACCCGGCCCCTTGCGCGGCACGGCTGGCACCCGGCAGCACTTCGAGATCGATATAGTCGGCACCATTGCCGCCCGGCACGGCGTAGCGGACGAATTCATCCTGCTTCTCCACGGCCTGATAGCCCATGAACTTCAGAAGTTCGCCAGTGGCGCCTTCATCCCGCAGACGCATGGTCACGCCACGAAACCCGTGAATGCCTTCCGAAACACCGACAGGTCCATCGGCGAACGGCACGCGATTGTCGCCATCGACTTCAGCCAGCGAGAAACCATCCCCATCCGGGCCGGCGAAGCGAAGCCGGCTTTCGCCGAACAGCGAATAGGGAGCAAGTTCCTTGACCCCTTCCTGAGCAAGCCGTTCCTGCCAGAAGCCAAGGGTACCCTTTGGCACAGAGAAGACTGTATCCGCGACCTCGCCGGCACCACGGGCGCCCTTGCCCATGTTCTGGAAGGGGAAATAGGTCATGACCGAACCGGCATTGCCGACTTCGTCACCGTAATAGAGATGATAGACGTCAGGCGCGTCGAAATTGACTGTCTTCTTCACCCGGCGCAAGCCGAGCGTCTTGGTGAAGAAGTGATTGTTCTCCTGCGCATCGGCAGCCATCGAGGTGACGTGGTGCAGGCCTTTGATCTGGGTAAGCATGGCTCTGATCCTTTCCCGGCACGACTGCCGGCAATGTTGATGGAGCCAATATGCGTTCTGGATTATTGGTTTAGAATAGCGATAATATCGCAGATATTATTCCACCTGGAGCAATAATTATGGGCGAACTGGAATCGATCCGTACCTTCCTCGCCGTCGCCAACCAGAGCAGCTTCATTGGGGCCGCTCGTCTGCTTGCCAGCACGCCGGCGTCTGTCACACGCACGGTTTCTGCACTCGAAGAGAGGCTTGGTGTGCAACTCCTGCTACGAACCACCCGAAAGGTGTCGCTGACCTCTGCCGGTGCCGCCTATGCAGCCCGCGTTGCCCCGCTTGTCGAGGGACTGGCCCGGGCCACCGAAGAGACGAGGGACTTGCAGAAAGTCACGGCTGGATCGCTGCGAGTATCGGCACCCATGTCGCTTGGCATGAAGGTCCTGCCGAGTGTGCTCAGCCAGTTTTCACTCATCCATCCGAAGACAAGCGTCGCGATCGATCTATCCGACCGCTTCGTTGATATCGTGCAGGAGGATTACGATCTGGCGATCCGCATCTCCGGTCCGCCCACCGACAAATCGACGATCTGGCGCAAGATCAGGCCCGTGCCCCGCCTGCTCGTCGCCTCCCCCGGCTTTCTCAGCCAGCATGGCGCTCCGCAACAACCCGAAGACCTGGTGAACCTGGAGTGCCTGAGCTACCACGACCATTCAAAGACGGAAATATGGGAACTCACGCGCAACGGCCATACCCGCAGCATTGAAGCTCGTGGTCGGTTTTCAATCAACAATGGTGACTTCCTTGGCGAGCTCGCCCTTGCCGGGGAAGGCGTCGCGCTTCTGCCTCGCTTCATCGTCGAAGACCATTTGAGGTCAGGCCGGCTGGTCGAGGTTCTTCCGGGCTGGAGCACACCGGAGATCTGGCTGACACTGTATTACCCGCCCTATGAGCACCTTCCGCTCAGGGTCGCCACCTTTTCAGATTTCTTCGAAGCCTATGTGAAGGAACGATGGGGAGAACGAGTAGACGGCTAGCTCAGCGCGGGCGCTCGAAAAACTCGCCGATCTCACGCGCGATACGGTCCGTTGCGATGGGTGCGTCGACCTTTTTCACACGCTCGAACAGGCTCTCAGGAATAGCAGCCTTGCGCGCCTCTGCCAGCCCTTCAAAAAAGCGTGGCGTGAATTCCGGATGCGGCTGATAGGAGAGACCCCAATCGCCGTAGCGGATCACGGCATTCTCGCAGGCCTCGGTCTTGCCGACAACCTCGGCGCCATCAGGCACCGTCAGGACCTGATCCTGATGCCAGGCAAGCAGAACCTGCTCTTCACCGGTGTCTGACCGTCTATAGGTGACGGGCCCCGCAGACCACCCACCCTTGAATTTCTCGACATGGCCACCGAGAGCCTTGGCCATCACCTGGTGTCCAAAACAAATCCCGACCATCGGCACCTTCGCGGCATGCACATCGCGAATGAACTGTTCGAGCCGGCGGATCCAGTCATGCTCTTCGTAGACGCCGAACTTCGAACCCGTCAGCAACCATCCGTCGGCATCCTCTGGGGAGGAAGGAAATTCCCCGTCGACGACAAAGTAGCGTTTGAACTGGAAGTCGAATCCGCCGAGCAGGCGCGTGAACATGTCGGCATAATTGCCGTAGGTCTCCTCAAGTTCAGCCGGGGAATGGCCGGTAACGAGAATGCCGATCGTCTTCTTTGTCATGTTCAGTCCCTGGAGCCGCTCAAGGCACATCCTTCGCGCCGCGCAAATCAACGGCAATGACTATACCAAATGCCACTTTGATCAAATTTCAAGGGAAGCAATGATAGCAAGGTAAAATATGCTTGTATCACCGCTTGGCCAGCCCTTTATAGGGATCTCAATCGGACAGTGGTTTGGTCAAAGAATGGCAGTGGGCGAACGCAAGACGGAGGAATCAGTCAAGCAAAGGGTCTATCGGACCTTGCGCGCACGGGTCATGTGCGGCGCCGTCGCACCAGGCCTCGCGATCACCATTCAGGGCGTAGCGGCCGACCTTGGCGTGAGCACCATGCCGGTGCGCGAAGCCCTACATCGGCTGGTAGCCGAGGGCGCTCTTGAGCATCTGGACAATCGGCGCGTACGGGTACCGCGCATGACGCCGGCCAAATTTGAAGAGATCATTGCCGCACGTCTGGCACTTGAGCCTCTGGCTGCCGAGCGCGCCTTGCCACACATCGACGAAGAACGCCTTGATCGCCTCCAGAAGATCGACGCCGATATCGGTGAAGCCTATGCGGCCGACGACCTCTTGCGTTCCACCGAGCTCAATTTCGCCTTTCACCGCACGATGTACGAGCCAAAGGCCGCCACGGTCCTGCTGGACCTGATGGAATCCGTCTGGCTGCGCCTTGGTCCTTTCATGCGCTTGGCGACGGCCAATCTGGAGGAAAGTTATAGGATCGACCGCCACGCCGAAGCCATGGGCGCGATCCGATCCGGCGATGCCATCGGTTTGAAGACCGCCATCATCGCCGACATCCAGGATGGGATCGGCCACCTCGGGCGCCACTTCCTGAGCGAAGGCGGGGTGCCATTGAAGGCTTAAGGCCGAAAAAGAGTCGACGCCAAGACAAGCGCTTCGCGCTGTCGATCAACTAGGACAGGGGCGCTTTGGCTTGGTCTTGCCCTGATATGGCTCCACCAGCCCTTCTTCTAGGAGCAGGACAGCCGGTCGCCGTCCGTCTTCGAGACTGAGATCGGCCACCACCCGGCCGAAATACTTATCCCCCGAGATATCCGTCAGGCTGACCCGACGCTGGCCTGCCATCATCGCCCTCAACTGCTCCTGAGCCTGCCGGGCGGCGTCTCTGAATGCTGCGCATTTGGACTTCAGCTCCGGCGCATCAATACCGCGCAGACGCACATAGGTGCTGATGCTGTGATCCGGCCAGGGCATCGCTTCGACGAGAACCGTATCTCCGTCGATGACACGCACGACTTCCGCCTGAACGGGTCCGTCTACAAAGCGCGAAGCGGCCTCGGATGCCGTTGCCGGACCGAGTATCAGGAAATAAATCGCAATGTTTGAGATTTTACCCATTAAAAGGAACATATTCCCGAACTGCGTCGATCGCAATAGGTATTTTTTCTTATCAGAAGTCGATCGCCCGACCTTTGATTTCCCAGTCGCCAAACCGTGCCGGATCCGCACCGCCACGTCCGCCGACCTCCGGAGCGGGCTGTAAGGGGGCTTCCTTCTTGCGGCGCTCTTCCGCTTCGGCGAGGGCCCGCTGCGCGGCCGGGCTCAGTTCGCGCGCCCTTTCCTCAACCGGTGTTCTGTCTTGCTCGTCTTGCATGGTAAGCCACCTCGGATGCGCAATTGCCGCCCCTGCATTGAAATTGGGGCATCCGCTTTTTAAATCAACAGACGAAAACAGCAACGTTTCGCGTTGCCGCATCACGCTGGAGGACCCCGACATGAACACCATGCGCACCGCTATGCTGCTCGCTTTCATGACAGCGCTCTTTATGGGCGTCGGTTTTCTGATCGGCGGTCGAGGCGGCATGATGATCGCCTTCGTCGTCGCAGCCGCGATGAATTTCTTTTCCTATTGGAATTCCGACAGCATGGTCCTGCGCGCCTATCGGGCCAAGGAAGTCGATGAACGCTCCGCACCGGAGTTCTGTCTTCTGGTCCGTGACCTTGTGGCTAAGGCGGGACTGCCCATGCCGAAGGTCTATGTCTTTGACAGCCCTCAGCCCAACGCCTTCGCCACCGGCCGCAATCCTGAAAATGCCGCTGTCGCTGCGTCTACCGGCCTCCTGCAGCGCCTGACACCCGAGGAAGTCGCAGGCGTCATGGCCCATGAGTTGGCCCATATCGAGAACCGCGACACCCTGACCATGACCATTACGGCAACCCTCGCCGGTTCGATCTCCATGTTGTCCAACTTCGCATTTCTGTTTTCCGGCGGCCGGGACAACCGCAATCCGCTCGGCTTTATCGGCGTCATCCTCGCCATGATCGTCGCGCCGCTTGCAGCCATGGTGGTTCAGATGGCGATCAGCCGGACACGCGAATATGCTGCAGATCGGCGGGGCGCCGAAATTTGCGGCCAACCCCGCTGGCTCGCCTCGGCGCTGCAGAAGATCGCCGGCGACGCGTCCCATATCGAAAACGTCGAGGCCGAACGCAATCCGGCGACAGCGCACATGTTCATCATCAACCCATTGAACGGCCAGCGGATGGACAACCTCTTCTCCACTCATCCGGACACCCGCAACCGCATCGAAGCTTTGCTCGCGATGACGGATATCAGCCCGGGGGGATCGACGCCCCCCGAGCCCGCTGTTAAGGCAACGCGCAAGGCGCGTTCCGTTCCCACCACCGGATGGGGTCGCGGACCGAGTGATTCATCCAGAGGACCGTGGTCTTGAACGACAAAAACGCAGGCAAGCCGAATCCGAAGCGCAACGGACCGCGAAACGGCGGCGAACGCCAGCGTCCCGAACTGGAGGCAAAGCCGGGCCTCGACGCACGTATGGCTGCAAGCCGAATCCTGGGCGCTGTAATTGACCGCAAGACGTCTTTGGACGGAATGCTCGATGCCGAGCATGGAAACCCGGCCTTCACCGCCCTCAACGATGCCGACCGGGCACTCGTGCGCGCAATCTTGCAGACGGCCCTTCGTCACCTGCCGCGGTTGGAACTGATCCTCAAGGCACTTCTCGACAGCCCGCTCCCGGAAGGTGCGCGGGCCCTGCATCATCTGTTGATCGTCGCCGCGACCCAGATGATCTATCTCGATATTCCCGATCACTCGGCAGTCGATCTTGCCGTGGAGCAGGCCAACCGGGACCCGAGAAGCCGTCGCTTCGCCAAGCTTGTCAACGCAATCCTTCGTCGCATTGGTCGCGAGAAGCAGGAGCTTCTCGAATATGTGTCCGACGTACCCTGCATACCCGACTGGTTCCTCGACCGCCTGACCGAGATCTATGGCGAAGACCATGCGCTGGCGATCGCGGCTGCCCAGCTTGAGCCTGTGACGATCGATCTGACGGTCAAGGCGGACCCTGAACAGTGGGCGCAGAAGCTCAGTGGACGGGTTTTGCCGACCGGAACCGTCAGATTGGATCCTTTCAAGGGCACGATCACCGCCCTGGAAGGTTTCGAAACGGGCGAATGGTGGGTGCAGGACGCTGCCGCGTCGATACCGGCGCAACTCTTTGGTGAGCTGGATGGCAAACGGGTGGCCGATCTCTGTGCAGCACCGGGCGGCAAGACAGCCCAGCTCGTGCTTGCTGGCGCCGATGTGACGGCGATCGAGCAATCGCAATCGAGACTTCGCCGTCTTTCTGCCAATCTCGATCGCTTGCAGTTCAAGGCTGAAACCCGTTGCGTCAACTTGCTTGAGCTCGAAGACGAGCAGGGCTTCGATGCGATCCTCCTGGACGCGCCCTGCTCCTCCACCGGAACCACACGTCGCCACCCCGACGTCCTCTGGACAAAGGACAGCGCGGATATTGCCAAGCTCGCGGCGCTGCAGGAACGGCTTCTGCGCCATGCCATCACATTGCTGAAGTCTGGCGGCCGGATCGTCTTTTCGAACTGCTCGATCGACCCGATCGAGGGTGAGATTTTGGTCGACAAGGTGATGGCAGACCATCCCGAACTGCAGATTGTGCCAGTAGATCCCGCCAACTGGCGCGGGCTCGAAGAGGCGATCACATCACGAGGCGAATTCCGGACGACCCCGGCCATGTTGGCACGCGAGGGCGGACTTGACGGCTTCTACGCCTGCGTGATTGCTAAAACTTAACGAATCTCTGAATAAACTTTGCGGAATATACATCCGGGCGTTCCGAGAGCGCCCGGCTCGTGCTTTATGACTTTGTCGTCGAGATGACATCAATGGCGCCCGAGGCGCCGCGGCGCCTTCATCAGTCCTGGCGTCCGGACCGGTCTGGTCTGCGGAGAGCCCGATCAGGAAGATTGCGGTAACAGGAACAGGAATGCGGATAAGCGACCGTCGGAAATTGATTGGCCTGTATCTCGACGAGACATGGCGTCGGACGCGGCAGGCAGTCGCCCTTACCGTTCCACCACTCCTGGGGATCGGAAGCTTCAAGATCGCCCGGGTGGTCGTCGCCCCGACTGACCTGCGCGCAGTTGACCCCTTTGTCGCGGAGGAAATCCTGCAGGGTCGTTACCCACTGGCCGGCCGGGTGCTGGATGCCGGTGGGGACTCGCCCTTTTCTCTCGAGCTTCCAACCCACCAGTTCGCGCTGCGGCTACATGGGTTCGGCTGGCTCCGTCACATCAGGGCAGACAAGACACCCGAGGCTTGCGACAATGCCCGGTGGATTGTCGACCAATGGATTGGCCTCCATGGCGTTCGCGCGACGGGCGTCGCCTGGGATCCCGAGGTCCTCTCCCGCCGCATCATCAGCTGGCTCTCCCACTCCCCCGTCGTGTTGCAGGAAGCAGAAGTCGGCTTCTACCGCCGCTTTATCGGCTCGCTGAACAGCCAGCTTCGTTACCTGCAGCGCCGAGTCGACCACCTGCCCGAGGGTTTGCCGCGCCTGAAGGCGCGGATTGCCCTTGCCATGGCTTCGATTTCGACTGAAGCGAAGCCGTCGATCGTTCGCCGTACCGGCCGCCAACTCGACCGGGAACTGGAGCGCCAGATCCTGCCGGACGGCACCCATATATCTCGAAACCCCCAGGCCTGCGTCGATCTTCTTTTCGACCTGCTGCCGCTCCGCCAGACCTATATCAATCTCGGCCACGATCTGCCGCAGAGGCTGATTTCCGTCGTCGATCGGATCTATCCTGCCGTCCGCTTCTTCCGCCATTCCGGTGGAGATCTGGCGCTGTTCAACGGAGCAAGTTCGACGCTTGCAACCGATCTTATGAGCGTCCTGCGCTATGACGAAACGGCGGGTCAGCCTTTCAAGGCACTTCCGCACGGGGGGTACCACCGACTTTCGGGCGGAGACACAGTGCTTCTGGTCGATGCGGGCAAACCGAAGTCGATGCGCCTGTCCGCCAGCGCGCATGCCGGCTGCCTGTCTTTCGAACTCTCTTCGGGCCGCAACCGCTTCATCATCAACAGTGGACTGCCGCGCTTTGCAGGTGAGAAACTGCGGCAGTTGGCCCGGACCACCGCCGCCCATAGCACCGTCTCGGTGGGCGACGTGTCCTCGGCGCGTGTCATGCAGTCGGATTATCTCGGCCCGGTCTTTACCGTCGGCCCCTCGACCGTTGACGTGGACCGCCAGTCGGGGCCCGACGGAAGCGACCGGCTTTCGGCGCGCCATGACGGCTACCTGAAGCGCTTCGGGATTCTGCACGAGCGGGAAATTCGGATGAACCAGGCAGGAAACAAGATTGCAGGCAGGGATCGGCTGTTGCAGCCTGACGGCCAGCCTGTCGTCGACCTTCCCTCTGCCGAAGCGATAGCACGCTTCCACATTCATCCCTCGATCACGCTCGAACAACTGGATTCCAAGAAAGTGCGGCTTTCGGCACCCGACGGCGAGAGTTGGAACTTCTCTATTCCGCTGGGCGAGCTGACGCTGGAGGAAGACGTGTTCTTTGCCGACGTCTCCGGCATCCGGCCGTCTCGCCAGATTGAAATCCGCTTTGCAGGCCCCGAGATCCGTTGGTTTCTCGCTCATCACGCCTGACAGAGGGCTGGTGAAGGTTTCCTCTCGCAGCAAGCTGTGCTAGGGCGCCCGCATCGCGCCCACGTCACCTTCCGGGCGCCCCGCAAGCTCGGAGATACACCATGGCCGTCGTTTCAAAGAAGATCCCTGCACCAGACCTCGTGCGTGTCCGCACGGCCCTGCTCTCCGTCTCCGACAAGACTGGCATCGTCGAATTCGCACGCGGTCTGCATGAGCGCGGCGTGCGCCTTCTGTCGACCGGCGGAACCCACAAGGCACTCGCTGCCGAAGGTCTCCCGGTGATCGACGTCTCCGAGATCACCGGCTTCCCCGAGATCATGGACGGCCGCGTCAAGACACTGCACCCGAAGGTCCATGGCGGCCTGCTGTCGATCCGCGATGACGCCGAGCATGTTGACGCCATGAAAGCGCACGGCATCGAGGCGATCGATCTCGCCGTGATCAACCTCTATCCCTTTGAGCAGGTTCGCAGGGCCGGCGGCGACTATCCCACAACGGTGGAAAACATCGACATCGGTGGCCCCGCGATGATCCGCGCCTCGGCCAAAAACCACGCCTATGTCACGGTCGTGACTGACGCCGCCGACTACGCCGCAGTGATCGCTGCTCTCTCTGACAATGACGGCCAGACCACTTATGCGCTGCGCCAGAAGCTCGCAGCCAAGGCCTATGCCCGCACGGCAGCCTATGATGCCGCGATCTCCAACTGGTTCGCCGACGCCCTTGAGATCGAGATGCCGGCTTACCGCGTAGTCGGTGGCGCGCTTAAGGAGGCCATGCGCTACGGCGAAAACCCGCATCAGGCCGCTGGCTTTTATGTGTCCGGCGACAACCGGCCGGGCGTGGCGACCGCTACCCTGTTGCAGGGCAAGCAGCTCTCCTACAACAACATCAACGACACCGACGCCGCCTTTGAACTCGTTGCCGAATTCCCAGCAGAAAACGGCCCGGCCTGCGCCATCATCAAGCATGCGAACCCCTGCGGCGTCGCGACGGGTTCGAGCCTTGTCGAGGCTTACAAACGGGCACTTGCCTGTGATTCCGTCTCGGCCTTCGGCGGCATCATCGCTCTGAACCAGGTTCTGGACGCAGCCACGGCCACCGAGATCGTCAAGCTGTTCACCGAAGTCATCATTGCACCCGACGTGACCGACGAGGCCAAGGCAATTATCGCCGCCAAGCCCAATCTGCGCCTGCTGACCACCGGTGCATTGCCGGATCCGCGTGCCCGTGGCCTGATGGCCAAGACCGTTTCCGGTGGTCTGCTGGTCCAGACCCGTGACAACGTCATGGTCGAAGACCTCGATCTGAAGGTTGTGACGAAGCGCGCGCCAACAACCGTCGAACTCGAAGATATGAAGTTCGCCTTCAAGATCGCCAAGCATGTAAAGTCCAACGCGGTCATCTATGCGAAGGACGGACAGACGGCCGGCATTGGCGCCGGCCAGATGAGCCGGGTAGATTCTGCCCGGATCGCGGCTCTGAAAGCCGAAGATGCCGCCAAGGCGTTGGGATTGGCCGCACCCTTGACCAAGGGCTCTGCCGTCGCGTCTGAAGCCTTCTATCCCTTCGCCGATGGCCTGCTCGCAGCAATCGCAGCAGGCGCCACCGCAGTCATCCAGCCCGGCGGCTCAATGCGCGACGAGGAAGTCATTGCGGCGGCCGACGAACATGGCGTCGCCATGGTCTTCACCGGCGTTCGCCATTTCCGTCACTGAGCCAGTCTGCGCTAGCGTCCACGTATGCAAAGGGGCCGGAAGATCATTCTTCCGGCCCCTTTTGTCTTTGCCTGCATTCCCTTCAACCTTTGGCGGCGTTCGCCGCCGGATAAGGTGTCTTCCACAGGAAGGCGAGACCAACGGTCAGGAATATCAGCATGCTGGCCATGCCCACCCGCGCTGATCCGGACCATGCCGTCAGCAGCGAGAAGGACAAGGTCGCCATGAAGCTGGTGGCTCTGCCCGAAAGAGCATAAATGCCAAAATAGCGGCCGGCTTCATGCAATTCGACACTGCGCGCCAGATATGACCGCGAGGAGGCTTGAACTGGTCCGAACGAGACACCGATCAACAAGCCGTAGAGAATATAGGCCTTTTCTGCTGGCGTGGCGAAGAGACCCTCGGTCGTGCCGACCGGCAGGCTAACCAAGCCGAACAACGTGAAGTCGACGCCGGTCGAGATGATACCTAACGTCGCGAGGATGAGCAGGCTGAGGCTGCTGACCACGACCACCTTCGAACCGAACAGACGATCGATCCGCCCGGCAAGCATGCAGCCGAAGATCGCAATGACGTTCAGAATGATGCCGTAGATGCCGACTTCCATCGTCGACCAGCCAAACATGGCAGCGGCGAAGACGCCGCCTAGGATGAGCAGTCCGTTGACGCCATCCTGATAGATCATGCGCCCGACCAGAAATCGCAGAACCGGCGTCCGATGCCGAAGCTCCGACAGAGTGTGCCCAATCTCCGTGAAACCGGAGCGAACGGCCGCACCGAGCGCCTTGCCCTTGGCGGCATCGGGGGTGAACAGGAACATCGGCAGGATGAAGATGAAGTACCATATCGCAGAAATGGGTCCGGTGATCCGCGCATCCTCGCCAAGAGCCGGATCGAGCCCGAACAGCGGCTGGGCACCCAGCAATGTCAGACCGGTCGATGGATTGGCGGCCAGGAACAGAACCACGAAGATCAGCACGATCATGCCGCCGAGATAGCCGAGACCCCAGGCGATGTTGGAGATCCGCCCGACATCCTGCTGGCTGACTAGCCGCGGCATCATCGAATCGTTGAAGACGATCGAGAATTCCGCTGCCACACTGGCAAGGATCATCAGGAGCATCACCGGAGCAACCGATGATCCCGGGGCTGCCGTCCACAGAAGCATGAGGCAGGCGATCTTGATCACCGCGAAGAAGCCGATCCAGGGTTTGCGTGCGCCGGACTGATCCGCAATCGAGCCCAACACGGGCGCAAGAACCGCAATTGCGATGCCGGAGATCGTGGCCGCATTGCTCCAGGCCGTCTGCGCGCTCACCGGATCGGCGGTCATGCGCGAGACGAAATAGGGGCCGAAAATGAAGGTCGTGATGACGGTGAAGAAGGGTTGTGCGGCCCAGTCGAAAAACATCCAGCCCGCCACACCCTTGTCGATGGTGGCCGGGCCGGAGTTTGCATGTTCACTCATCGTCACGATGACCCCCGGAGCTTATTCTGCTCCGGACAGTGTCACCTCGCGTGATCCTGCGCAAGATCGCCAAGCAGGCCGGCCGCGACCGCGAGCTTGGAGATGCTGGGTTCGCCGCTGTCGACGATCGCCGATATTTCCTTGCCGATCCGCTCCACGTGAGACTTGTCGGCAGCAAGCCAGGCCTCAACGGGATGGGCTTCCTCTGCATGGTCGGTAAGGGCCTTGCAGACGATAAGGCGCCGTGCCTGACCGATACGATCAAGGCTGCGTGTCACGGCGAGGCTGTCGTAGTGATCCGAAGGCTGCAGCCGGCGCGCATTCTCGATGATGCGACCGATCCTGAACGCTTCGGAAACAGCAAAGAAGCCCTGCATGGCTGCCGCAAAATCCGCATCCGTCCGCTCTGCGATCTGCAGAACCTCCGGCAGAAGCTGGAGGGTCTGTAGATTGACGACCTCGGTCGCAATGGCCTCCGGCGCCCCGGCTTCAACGAGTTCGGCAATCTGCTCGTTGAAATGCTGCCGAAGAACCGCCGGCAGCGCTGCGGCGAAGACAGGCGTCGCGGTCTGCACGGCAGCGGATAGCTGGGCAACAGCCTCTCCGACCGTTCCCTTCGAAAGGCCGGTGTCGATCAGCAGGCGTGTCATCGCCACATAGACTTCGGAGACGATGGCATAGAGTCTGTTCTGTGTCTGGCCCGGCATCTGGGCATCCAGTGCATCAAGCCTTTCCCAGAGAGCACTCATCCCCAGAGCATCGCGCGTGACCAGCGCCGCCTTCACTACATCGTCGGGCGCGCCCCCTGTGGCATCGCCGACGGAGACGATGAAGGCCGGCCCGCCGCGGTTGATGGCGTGATTGGCAAGCGCAGTCGCGATGATTTCACGGCGCAGACGATGACCAGCGATATCCCCCGCAAACCGCTCCCGCATCTCGGCCGGGAAATAGTTGAACAAGGTCGCTTCGCAATAGGGATCATCCGGCAGGTCGGACTCGATCAACTGATCGAAGAGCGCGATCTTGGCATAGGACAGCAGCACGCCGATTTCGGGACGGGTCAACGCCTTGCCCGATACGTAGCGTTCCGCAACCGCCGCGTTGTCCGGCAGCGTCTCGACCTTTCGGTTCAGGCGCCCCTGACCCTCCAGGTAATCCATAAGCCGGCTAAGTTCCTCGCGGTTGCCGGCCTCCTTCGCCTCCGTCAGCGAGATGGCCAAGGACTGCAAATAGTTGTTGCGCAAGACGAGGTGGCCGACCTCGTCCGTCATAGCCGCCAGCAGAACATTGCGCTTCTCGCGCGGCAAGCGGCCATCATGCATCGCAGGGCTGAGCGCGATCTTGATATTGACCTCGACGTCAGACGAATTGACCCCCGCCGAATTGTCGATGGCGTCGGAATTGCAGCGTCCACCATTCAGCGCATAGGCAATGCGGCCCTTCTGGGTGACCCCAAGATTGGCCCCTTCGCCAATAACCTTGGCGCGCACTTCGCCGGCGTTGACGCGGATTGCGTCATTGGCACGATCGCCAACGTCTGCGTCGGTTTCTGTCGGCCCTTTGATGTAGGTCCCGATCCCGCCGAACCACAGCAGGTCGACAGGAGCCTGCAGGATTGCCGTCATGATGTCGAAGGGGGTTACGGTCAGCGTGGTCAGGCCGATGGCTTCGGCTGCCTCGGGCGTCAAGGTCACCGACTTCTCCGAACGCGAGATGATCATGGCGCCCGTCGAGAGCGCTGCCCTATCATAATCCTGCCAGCTGGACCGCGGGAGGGCGAACATGCGGCGACGTTCGGTAAACGAGATCGCCGGGTCGGGCTTTGGATCAATGATGATGTCGCGATGATCGAAGGCGGCAATCAGCTTGATCTGCTCGGACAGCAGCATGCCATTACCGAAGACATCGCCCGACATATCGCCGACGCCTGCAACGGTAAACGGTGTCGTCTGGATATCGACGTCGATCTCGCGGAAGTGTCTCTTGACAGTTTCCCACGCGCCCCGCGCGGTGATGCCCATTTTCTTGTGGTCATAGCCCGCAGACCCACCGGAGGCGAATGCGTCGTCCAGCCAGAAGCCTGCTGCCTGTGCAAGACCATTGGCGGTATCGGAGAAGGTCGCAGTGCCCTTATCGGCCGCCACAACGAAGTACGGATCGTCGCCGTCCAGCCGAAGCGTATCCACCGGCGGCACGATCTCGCCAGAGACGATATTGTCGGTGATCGACAAGAGTGTTCGGATATAGGTCTTGTAGGCCTCGGTGCCAGCCGCGAGCCAGGCTTCACGATCACTCGGCGGCGGCAACAATTTTGGGAAGAAGCCGCCTTTGGCCCCGACAGGAACGATGACGGCGTTCTTGACCTGCTGCGCCTTCACGAGGCCCAGGACTTCCGTGCGGTAATCCTGTGCGCGGTCCGACCAACGCAAGCCGCCACGGGCGACCTTCCCGAAGCGCAGATGCACTCCCTCGACTTCGACGCCATAGACGAAGATCTCGCGGAAGGGGCGAGGCTCCGGCAGGCCGTCCAGCTTGTGCGGGTCGAACTTGAAGGCGAGCATCGGTCGATCGCTCTGCTGATACCCCTTCTGGAAGAAGTTCGTCCTGAGCGTCGCTTCGATGGCATTGATGTAACGCCGCAGGATGCGGTCTTCATCCAGACTGCGAACGGCACCGAGGCCCGTTTCCAGGGAAGACAAAAGTTCCTCGTCCCGAGTGCCCCGCATCGTCTCTGACTGAGCCGGATCCAGGCGGTTGCGAAAAAGAGCGACCAGATCCGTTGCGATCGCCGGATGCTTGACCAAGGTCTCGGCGATGTAGTTCAGCGGATAGACGGCACCGGCCTGGCGCAGATAGGCTGCATAGGCCCGCAGCACCGATGCTTCCCGTGCATCGAGGCCGGCTGCGAGCACCAGACGGTTAAAACCGTCATTGTCGACCATGCCGGTGAACGCGGAGAGAAAAGTGTCTTCGAGTAGCTTGCCATGCTGTCGGATGTCAAAATGGGCCGACACGGGTGCAGCCAGTTCCATGTCGTGCAGGACCACAGATTGCCGCTCGCCACCAGGGGCTACGATGCAGATGTCGAAGGTGCGCTCGCTGATGACGCCGAAGCCGAGGTTTTCGAGGAGGGGAACACGCCGCGACAGTGGCAAGTGATCGCCGGCGTGGAAGATCTTCAGATAGAGGAGCGGTCCGTGCTCGGCGTCGACCTGGTGGAATTCCAGCGACAGCGGGGCGCCAGACAGGCAGGCCTTGATGTGACGCAGATCGTTTACCGCCTGCTCCGGGGTGAAAGCTTCCTGAAACGCTTCGGAGACGTCCAGGTTGGGAGCACCGGTCCCGGCAAGCGACAGGAACCGGTCGCTCCAGCGCGCGGTGATGCGCCGGACGGCCTCCTCCAGCGTCGACTGCTCGATATGGGGTGTCGCGCCTTCACGCCGGCCGATGATAATATGCACACGCGCGACGCCGCCTTCCGGGAAGGCCGGATAATAGGCCGACACATGTCCCTTGTAGACCGAGCGGAAGTAGTCACCGATCTTCTCACGAACCAGCGAATTGTAATCCTCGCGGGGCACATAAACGATCAGCGAAACGAAGCGATCGAAGTGGTCGATCCGTGGCAGAACGCGCACACGTGGGCGCTCGGAGAGGTCATTGATCTGTTCGCAGAACTTCGCCAGCAATTCCGGTGTGATCTGGAAAAGGTCGTCGCGGGGATAGCTTTCCAGCGTGTTCTGCAGCATCCGGCCGGAATGGCTGCGGGGGTCAAAGTCGAAATGCGAAACGACCTTTTCGACCTTGGCCCGGAGCAGAGGAATCTGATTGACGGAGCGGGTATAGGCTGTTGCAGTGAACAGACCGACGATGCGCAGCTCCCCGACGACCTTGCCATTGGAACCGAAACGCTTCACCCCGACATAGTCCATATAGGCCCGCCGATGGACCACGGATTTCACATTGGCCTTGGTCACGATCAGGAAATCGGGGCCCTGCAGGAAGGCCAGGATTTCCGGCGTCGTCGTCACCTGATTCTGACCCTGACGCAGAACCAGCACATCGGGATCCGACAGGATGCCGAGACCGCTGCCACGATCCCGCTCCACGGTCGCTTTCTCGCCTTCACCGGAATAGGTGTATTCGCGCATGCCGAGGAACGTAAAATTGTTATTGCGCAACCACTCAAGGAAGGCGACAGCCTCCTCGCGCTCCGCCTCGCTGCGACCGGCCGATAGAGCCCGGAGTTCCGAAAGGGCTTCTTCGAGGAGCCCAAGCATCGGCTTCCAGTCGGAAGCAGCCATTTTGACTTGCGCCAGCACGTGGTCGATGCGGCGAATGAGCTCCGCGGCCTGTTCCTCGGTCACAGGTGCAAGATGCAACTGAATATAGGAGACCTTGATCGCCCCCTCTGGATCCTGGTCCGGATTGGACAGGGAGACGTCGCCACCCGGCGTGACCGCAAGAATGGGGTGAATGGCCATGTAGATGTCGCGGTAAGCGCTGGTCACCTCGCCCATCAAAGAGTCATAGAGAAACGACTTGTTGTGGTCGACGATCGAGAGCACGCTGACCGGAATGCCGTTCGGTCGCACGGCGGCCAGAGTTTCGATACGGATATGGGGTTTATGCCTGTCCCAAGCCGCAAGGTCCTCTGCGGCGCGTGCCGAGGAGTGAGCGAGCATTTTGGCAGGGTAACGGTCGAGGTCGTCGTTGCTGGCGCGACCGAAGATCATGGAAGGAGCAATAAATGCCACTCCCAGTTTGCCGGCGGTTTCATCAGCGGATCGCAACAGGTGATCTCGCTTGGGGTTGCCCGTCCTGGTCATGTGCCTCTCCTTCGGCAGCGGCTGTTGGCCGTCATGATTCTGCAAATGTTTTGCGAAAGTATGTATGAATCGAAAATGAGGGCAAATTCGGCGAAAATCGCTCCGAAAGGCGAGAAAAATCGGATTTTCTCGTGAAAAGTAGACGCAAATCGAACCAAACTACCGATTTTCAATCCGAAAGTGCCCAAAATGCATGAGCAATCGCAGAACGCCGTCATCGTGATTTCCAGCCATGTCGTGCGGGGTTCGGTAGGCAACCGTGCCGCCGTTTTCGCATTGGAGACTTTGGGACACCCAGTCTGGGCCATGCCCACGATCGTGATGCCATGGCACCCCGGAAAGGGGCCATCGACGCGGCTACGCTTTGCCGACTCCGAGTTTGAGAGCGCGATCGATGATCTGGTGAGAGCGCCCTGGCTAGGCGAGGTCTCGGCGATACTCACGGGCTATTTCGGCGGTCCCGCCCAGCCGGCTGCTGTCGCCAAGCTGGTTCAGGCGGCCAAGGCCGCCAATCCGCAGCTCATTTATGTCTGCGATCCGGTTATGGGTGACCTTGCCGGATTGTACATACCCGAAGAGACGGCAGCGGCCATTCGCGATCAGCTGATTCCTCTTGCCGACATCGCCACTCCCAATCGGTACGAACTCCAATGGATGGTCGGCAGCAGCCTGGACAGCAATCAGGCGATCATGAAGGCCGCACTTTCGCTTGGACCGCCACGCATGCTCGTGACCTCGGCCGTGCCGATGATGACGGGGGGTACGGGCAATCTTCTCCTGTCGGGCCGTAACGCCATCCTCGCCGAACATCGCCTGATCGATAACCCGCCCAATGGGCTGGGCGACTTGCTGGCTGCAGTCTTCCTGGCGCGCATCCTGGAAGGTCTCGATGAAGAAAGAGCGCTTCAACTCGCAACCGCGAGCGTCTTCGAGGTTCTGGCGAGAACCACCAAGCGCGGTGGCGATGAACTGACGCTCGAAAGCGATTCCGCCAGCCTGTCCACCCCGATGGCGATGGTGCACATGCGTCGCCTGATGCACCCGGCCCAACGTCCGCGCAAGCCGGGCTGAGATCGTCTTCGAATCCCCTTCGCAACGGCACACTGTTGCCTTGGCGCCCCATGCCCTGTAAGCGAAAAGCCATGAGCAGCTTTCCGTCTACCCTCCTCAGCGGTTATCGCAACTTCATGAGTGGCCGCTATGTCGACCAGCGCGAGCGTTACCGTGTCCTCGCCGAGCAGGGACAAAAGCCCCATACGCTCGTTGTCGCCTGTTGCGATTCTCGCGCAGCGCCCGAAATGATCTTCGATGCAGATCCGGGCGAGCTCTTTGTCGTGCGCAATGTCGCGAACATGGTGCCGCCTTACGAGCCGGACGGTCAATATCACTCGACGTCCGCTGCGCTCGAGTTTGCCGTTCAGGCCCTGCGAGTCAGGGACATCATTGTCATGGGACATGGACGTTGCGGCGGCATAAGGGCTGCTCTGGATCCAAACGCCGAACCGCTGTCGCCGGGTGACTTCATTGGCAAGTGGATGAACTTGGTGGCGCCGGCCGCCGAGCAGATCCAGGGGAATTCCGTGATGACCACGGTCGAGCGTCAAACAGCGCTGGAGCGGATCTCGATCCGAAATTCCATCAACAACCTGCGCACATTTCCATGCGTAAAGATCCTGGAAGAGCGCGGTAAGCTGCGTATTCACGGAGCCTGGTTTGATATCAGCAATGGCGAACTTTGGCTGATGGACCCGCAGACGCGCGACTTCGTCCGCCTGGACGGACAGGATGCCGCCTGAGACGCGGAATACTTCTTCACGTTAGATTCGGAGTTTCGGCAGTGATGACGCGCTAAGTTCTGGTCGAGTGGATTGGCGCGACAGGCTCCCCGTCGCGCCGGTATCCAATTATTCGGCGTCGATACGAGCACCGATATAGGCAATGGCCTGCTGGTATACGGTCGCCGCATTCCATCCCTGGATCGCAGCAAAATTCGGTTCGCCCTGCTGATAGCCGGCACCGGCCTGCCAGCCATGACCCTTCAGGAAATTCGCCGTCGAGGCCAATGCATCGGCCCTCGAATGCACGAGGTCGATGTGGCGATCGCCGTCTCCATCGGCACCGAAGCGAACGACGTTGCGCGGCAGGAACTGCGTCTGTCCGATTTCGCCGTGTGCAGCACCCTTGGCGTTGATGTCGAGATTTCCGGCCTGGACGAGTTCAAGCGCCGCATAAAGCTGATCGGTGAAGAACTCGCTGCGGCGGCAGTCGAAGGCAAGCGTTGTCACTGCGGACAGGGTGTGCTCCTTGCCGAGGAAGGAACCGAAGCCGGTTTCCATGCCCCAGATGGCAATCAGCGGACCCGCCGGAACGCCATACTGGCGCTCGATCTTGGCGAAGAGAGCAGCATTGCTCTTCTTCATGCCCTTGCCGCGGCTGATGATGGTCTGCCCGCCGCGCTTCTGCATGAACTGGTCGAATGAGAGCTTGAAGCTCTTCTGACCGCGGTCTGCGCTGATCGTGCTGCGACTGTAGCTGACGGAGCTGAAGACCTGGTCGAGCATGCGCTGGCTGAAGCCGGCACCGGCCGCCTGTTCCTTGAACGCTTCCGTCCATTGCTCAAAGCCGGCGGAGGTGCTGCTACAGGCGGCAGCGAATGCCGAGCCCGAGCCAGCGAATATGGAAACCACTGAAATCAGGGCTGCGGACAATGTGAAGTTCAGTCGCATCAAGGCCTCGTCATTGACTGTTTTGAGTGGGGCGCACCATGGCAGCGAAACAACATCCTGTCATCAATCAACCCCTAATGAAGCGCAGCTCGTGCCTCAAAGTGGATCACATTCGCATGAGACAGAAGGGTTTTCCGCCCGGCTAGACGCCGGGCGGTCGTCAAGATGCGATCAGTTGGCGCCGGCGCGAGGTGCGATCAGGCCCCGGTTCACCAGCAGTTCGGCGATCTGGATCGCGTTGAGTGCTGCACCCTTACGCAGGTTGTCGGAAACGACCCACATGTTGAGACCGTTTTCGACCGTCGCGTCTTCGCGGATACGCGAGATGTAGGTCGCGTCTTCACCGGCGCATTCGACCGGGGTGATGTAGCCACCGTTCTCATGCTTGTCGATGACGAGGCAACCCGGCGCTTCGCGCAGGATGTCGCGCGCCTGGTCGGCAGTGATTTCGTTTTCGAACTCGATGTTGACCGATTCCGAATGGCCGATGAAGACCGGAACGCGCACGGCGGTGCAGGTCACCTTGATCTTCGGATCCAGCATCTTCTTGGTTTCGGCGAGAACCTTCCACTCTTCCTTCGTGTAGCCATCTTCCATGAAGCTATCGATGTGCGGAATGACGTTGAAGGCAATGCGCTTGGTGAACTTCTTCGATTCGACCGGATCGGCAACGAACACGGCGCGGGTCTGGGTAAAGAGTTCGTCCATGCCTTCCTTGCCGGCACCGGATACCGACTGGTAGGTCGAGACGACGACGCGCTTGATCTTGGCGAAATCATGCAGCGGCTTCAGCGCGACGACAAGCTGAGCCGTCGAGCAATTCGGGTTTGCAATGATATTGCGCTTCTTGAAGTCGACCACCGCATCCGGGTTCACTTCCGGAACGATCAGTGGCACGTCGGCGTCGTAGCGCCAGGCGGACGAGTTGTCGATGACGACGCAGCCCTGTGCGCCGATCTTCGGGGACCACTTCTGCGAGATCGTGCCGCCGGCCGACATCAGGCAAACATCGGTGTTGGAGAAGTCGTAATGCTCAAGGTTCTGCACCTTGAGAACCTTGTCGCCGAACGAGACTTCGGTGCCTTGCGAGCGGGCCGACGCCAGTGCGACGACTTCCGATGCCGGAAAACCGCGTTCGGAGAGGATGTTCAGCATTTCGCGACCGACATTGCCGGTGGCGCCTACGACTGCAATCTTGAAACCCATGTCAATGCTCTCTTTCTGTCTCTCCGCGGATGGTGAGGAGGAAGCCTGCGAGGGTGCGCAGCCTTACCTGTCCCCGGCCGTGCCGGGGAGAGAGCGGTGGCCGAAGACGTCAGACGGTTTTCGTCGTCGTTTTGGCCTTGGTCGTGGATGCGAGAGAAATGCATGCGCCACCGGCAGCGGGTTGCTGCAGGTGGTTTGAGACCGCAAAGGACTGCCCGAAAGCGTGCATGAACCGAATTCCTCTTCGCGGCGAGGGATTACAAGGT
Source organism: Rhizobium sp. Root274 (assembly GCF_001429245.1). GTDB lineage: Bacteria > Pseudomonadota > Alphaproteobacteria > Rhizobiales > Rhizobiaceae > Allorhizobium. The sequence continues at coordinate 213,330 of NZ_LMJE01000008.1, read as the reverse complement.
TTTTGCGTCGAGTCAAGCCGCGCGCAGGGCACAGCCGCCGAAAACGACGAGCATTGGAGTCAGTGGAAGTCAGGAAGGCAAGGGTCTCTGTCCCTGTGACATTCCCAGGCTTGCCCAGTGGTCGCACTCATGGAACAAGATGCCTTTCCCATGGAGCACTGCATGGTCCTTTCCATTCGCGATCTGACGCCTGAAGATCTCCCTTCGGTCACGGCCATCTATGCCGATGCCGTCCTCAACGGCACCGCAAGTTATGAACTCGTGCCGCCGGATCTCGACGAAATGACGGCACGCTTCAAGGCAATCACCGCGAAGGGATATCCCTATATCGCAGCGGTAGACGAGGCGGACACTTTGCTCGGCTATGCCTATGCGTCGGCTTTTCGCACGAGACCTGCCTATCGCTGGCTGGTCGAAGATTCGATCTATGTTGCCGAGCAGGCGCGTGGCCTGGGGGTCGGGAAAGCGCTCCTCAAGGCGCTGGTGTTACGCTGTGAGGCCCTCGGTTTCCGACAAATGGTTGCGGTCGTTGGAGGTGCAAGCGAAGCATCCGTCGCCGTCCACCGCTCCTGCGGTTTCTCCGTAGCCGGCCGCCTTGACGGCACGGGCTTCAAACACGGCGTGTGGCTCGACACCATCTTCATGCAAAGACCGCTTGGTGAGGCCCAGAGCAGCAACCCGGACCTCTCAAGCTATCCAGGGACACTCGCCTGACGGTCAGTCGAGCGCCTTGAGGTTCTTGTCGAACACTTTCAGCACCTGCTTCAGGTCATGTCCGCGCTTCAGGATACGCCCGTCCGTGGCGACCACGGCGAAGGCACCTTGTTTCGCCGCAAGCTTCGGGTTCTTCTCGATGCGATAAAGTGGATACTCGCCCGCGCGCTTGAAAACGGAGAAGACCGCCTTGTCCTTAAGATGGTCGATGGCATAGTCGCGCCAGTCACCTTCCCCGACCATGCGACCATAGATCCAGAGGATGGCATCCAGCTCGCGGCGATGAAACGTGACCGGGAGGGGATCGAGAGATTGTCGGTAGATCCCCAGATCGACCACGCTTGTAGGGCTTTTGTCGGCGCCTTCGGCGTCCTGACGCTGCCCTTCGGGCTGCTCGGTCATCAATGCTCCTCGAGCTTTCATTCATGACTGTCGGATGACAGTGTGCCTGACACGGCCCAAATTGCAAGCTCTGAGCCCATTACCTGACTTCAGCGTCCGCGATTGAGGAAGCGACTGAGGAGCAAATCCCTAAGCCGTGCGGCGATCGGTGACAGCCGTTTTCCGTTCACTGTGATCAGGTGGTATGGCGTAACCACGATCGGGGTGTCGAGCGGCAGGGTGCAGAGATCGCCGACGGGCGTTTGCCGACAGAGGAGGTCTGACACTTCGCGCGACATCGGCGCGATTGCATTGGACGATGCCAGCATCGCGATCATCACGAGCAGAGACGTCGTGTTAACGATATTGCGCGGAATTGGCGCGCCCTCTTCGATAAACACATTCTCGACCGCTTGCCTGAGCGGCGTGCCGGGCGCCTGCATGATCCAGGGAAAATGTGCCATGTCGGAAAGATTGAGGCGATCGACATTGACCAGCGGGTGCGTCCGCCGCACCACAATCTCGACCTCCTCCATCGTGGCGCCTTCGACGTGAAACTGTCGTGCATCGATCCCGGGCGGTATCCGCCCCAGAACGAAATCATATTGTCCCGACAGAAGGTCTCGGATCATCTCGCCGCTGGAGGCGACATCCACATGGATATCGACCGTCGCGGCTTCGGCTTTCAATGCCTTGATGGCCGGAACGACATAGCCGACCGCACCACCCGTCACGGCGCCGACCCGCACCTTGCCGGTCAGGCCGCGCCGAATCGCATCCACTTCCCGCCCTGCTTCGCGAATCTCCTCCAATACATTTTGCGCCCGACGGATGAGTGCGCTGCCGACCGCCGTCGGCTCCATCCCCTTCGGTGTTCTTATGAAAATTGGCGAGCCGACATAGCGCTCGATCTCTCCCAACATCCGGGATGCGGCGGGTTGAGTCAGCGCAAGTGACTGAGCAGCAAGGCTTAATTGTCCAAGCTCGGCAATCGCGCTGACGAGACTGAAATGTTTGGGCTGAAGTCGGTAAATATGGTTCTCGGACATGAACAATATATCAACTACGGTATGCAGAAAGTCAAAATAATCATTTGATCGGTATATGGGGCAGGATAAGAGTCCCAACGGAGCTGGGGGCTGCTGCGTCAGCCGCTCGTTCTTGTTTTTCAGCGAGTGCCAGGAGGAGCTTGGCCTCGCACGGTATGACCAGGGAGGTTACCATGAAGAAACTTGGAGCCCTGATTGCATCTTTTGCAATCGGCATCGCATCCTTTACACCCTTCGCCTATGCACAGGACAAGGGCGTCGTCGGCATTTCCATGCCGACCAAGACCTCGACCCGCTGGATCTCCGACGGCGAGACCATGGAAAAGCTGTTCAAGGAAGCTGGCTATACGCCGGACCTGCAGTTCGCTGACGACGATATCCCGAACCAGCTCGCCCAGATCGAAAACATGGTCACCAAGGGTGCCAAGGTTCTCGTCATCGGCGCGATTGACGGCACGACCCTCTCCGACATTCTGCAGAAGGCTGCTGATGCCGGCGTCAAGGTCATCGCCTATGACCGCCTGATCCGCGATTCGGGCAACGTCGACTACTACGCCACGTTCGACAATTTCCAGGTTGGCGTTCTCCAGGCCACCAGCCTCGTCAACGGCCTGAAGGCAAAGTTCCCGGACACCAAGCCGTGGAACGTCGAACTCTTCGGCGGTTCGCCGGACGACAACAACGCCTTCTTCTTCTATGACGGCGCAATGTCGGTTCTGCAGCCCCTGATCGACAGCGGCGACATCGTCATCAAGTCCGGCCAGATGGGCATGGACCAGGTTGGCACGCTGCGTTGGGACGGCACGGTCGCCCAGGCTCGCATGGAAAACCTGCTGTCCTCGACCTACACCGAAGACAAGCTGCACGGCGCTCTGTCTCCGTATGACGGCCTGTCGATCGGTATCCTGTCGGCTCTGAAGGGCGTTGGCTACGGTTCTGGCGACATGACCATGCCGGTCGTCACCGGTCAGGACGCCGAACTGCCGTCCGTCAAGTCGATCCTGGCTGACGAACAGTACTCAACCGTCTTCAAGGACACCCGCGAGCTGGCAAAGGTTGCCGTCACCATGGTCGACGCGATCATGGGTGGCAAGACGCCTGAAGTTAACGACGAAAAGACCTACAACAACGGTGTCAAGGTCGTTCCGTCTTACCTGCTGAAGCCGGTTGCTGTTGACAAGGCCAATGCCAAGGACGTTCTCGTCGGCGCCGGTTACTACACGGCCGACCAGATCGACAACTGATCCTTCGGGTCACTCTCGGGTCCGCGAGTTATCGCGGACCCATTTTCTATACGCATTTAAGGAGCTCGCGCCTTTGGCTGGACACGTGTCGCCAAAGGCTGCCGGAATTCTGCCCATGGACAACATCATTCTCGAGATGCGCGGCATCACAAAGACATTTCCGGGCGTCAAAGCCCTGGACAATGTCAGCTTCAAGGTGCGCGAGGGCGAAATTCACGCTCTCGTCGGCGAAAACGGTGCCGGCAAGTCCACCCTGATGAAGGTGCTCAGCGGCGTTTATCCTGCCGGAACCTATGATGGCGACATCTTCTATGATGGTGAGGTCCGTCGCTTCAGCACAATTTCGAACAGCGAAGAGCTCGGCATCATCATCATCCACCAGGAACTGGCTCTCGTGCCGCTCCTGTCGATTGCGGAAAACATCTTCCTCGGCAACGAAATTGCCAATAGTGGCGTCATTCAGTGGCCCCAGACCTTTGCGCGGACGAAAGAGCTGCTGGCGAAGGTCGGCCTGAAGGACAGCCCATCTACCCGCATCACCGATATCGGCGTCGGCAAGCAGCAGCTGGTTGAAATCGCTAAGGCGCTGTCGAAGAAGGTTCGCCTGCTGATCCTGGACGAGCCGACCGCCTCGCTCAACGAGACCGACTCTGACGCCCTGCTCACCCTCTTGATGGAATTCCGCAAGCAGGGCATGACCTCGATCATCATCTCCCACAAGCTCAACGAAATCCGCAAGGTTGCCGATCAGATCACCATTTTGCGTGATGGCGGCACGGTCGAGACGCTCGACTGTCATACCCAGGAAATCACGGAAGACCGGATCATCAAGGGCATGGTCGGCCGTGACATGGAAGACCGCTATCCGCCGCGCGACCCGAAGATCGGCGACGTGCTGCTGGAAGTGAAGAACTGGAACGTCTTCCACCAGAACCACCGCGACCGCCAGTTCCTGCACGACGTCGCCTTTAATGTTCGCGCCGGTGAAGTTGTCGGCATAGCCGGTCTCATGGGCGCCGGCCGCACCGAAACCGCCATGAGCGTTTTTGGCAAGTCCTGGGGTCACAAGATCACCGGCGAAGTGCTGATGCGCGGAAAGCCGGTGGATGTTTCGACAATCCCCAAGGCCATCGATGCCGGGCTTGCCTATGTGACTGAAGACCGAAAGCATCTTGGCCTGGTCCTGCAGAACAACATCAAGGAAAACACCACTCTGGCCAACCTGAATGGCGTTTCCAACGGTGCAGTCATCGACGACCGGAAGGAAGCCAAGGTCGCCACAGACTATCGCCAGAAGCTGCGCATCCGCTCGCATTCCATCTATCAGGAGGCAGTCAACCTTTCGGGTGGCAACCAGCAGAAGGTCGTTCTGTCGAAATGGCTTTTCACCAATCCGGAAGTGCTCATTCTAGACGAACCCACACGCGGCATCGATGTCGGCGCCAAGTTCGAAATCTACACCATCATCAACCAGCTTGCCGCCGAAGGTAAGGGCATCCTGATGATCTCCTCGGAGATGCCCGAACTGCTCGGAACCTGCGATCGCATCTACGTCATGAACGAAGGGCGCATCGTAGCCGAACTGTCCAAGGAAGAAGCAAGCCAAGAGTCCATCATGCGTGCCATCATGCGCTCTGGGGAGAAAAACTAATGGCCATCGATACAAGAACCGAAACCCCCAAGGTCTCCGTGGGTGATTACCTGCGCAAGAACATCCGCGAATACGGCCTTCTGCTCGCGCTCGTCGTCATCATGGTGCTGTTCCAGGTGCTGACCGGCGGCGTGCTGTTCCGGCCGGTCAACATCACCAACCTCGTCCTGCAGAACTCGTTCATCGTCATCATGGCGCTGGGCATGCTGCTGATCATCGTCGCAGGCCATATCGACCTCTCCGTCGGCTCGATCGTCGCCTTCATCGGCGGCATATCGGCGATCATGCTGGTCAAATGGGGCTGGCATTTCGCCTTGGTCGTGCCGCTGTGTCTGGTGCTGGGCGCTGCCATGGGTGCGGCTCAGGGCTACTGGGTTGCCTATCAGAAGATCCCGTCCTTCATCGTCACGCTCGCCGGCATGCTCGTCTTCCGCGGCCTGACCTATGTTGCGCTAGGTGGTCGCCCGATCGGTCCGTTCCCGAAGGAATTCACCCTGCTCTCCACGGGCTTTATTCCGGATTTTCTGCCGCTGACCGACACTGCGGTGACTGGCATCGCGAACCATGTCGCGATCATCGCCGTCGTCGCTCTCGTCGCCCTGGCCATTTATTCGGGCATGAAGAATCGTAGGCTGAACGATGAGCACGGCAGCGAAAACGAGCCATTTGTGTTCTTCGTCGCTCAGATGGGCATCATCAGCGCGGTCGCCATCTTCCTCGGCTACCAGCTCGCCACCTATCGCGGCCTGCCGAACGTCCTCGTCGTCATGGGCATTCTGATCGCGCTCTATTCGTTCGTCACGTCCCGCACGACCATCGGTCGCCGGATCTACGCACTGGGCGGCAACGAGAAGGCGGCCAAGCTCTCGGGCATCAACACCGAACGCCTGGTCTTCCTGACCTTCGTCAACATGGGTGTGCTTGCCGCTCTCGCTGGCATGATCATCGCCGCCCGCCTCAATTCGGCAACCCCGAAGGCAGGCGTCGGCTTCGAACTCGACGTCATCGCGGCCTGCTTTATCGGCGGTGCCTCGGCGTCCGGCGGCGTTGGCAAGATCACCGGTGCAGTCATCGGCGCCTTCATCATGGGTGTCATGAACAATGGCATGTCGATCATGGGTATCGGCATCGACTACCAGCAGCTCATCAAGGGCCTCGTGCTTTTGGCTGCTGTCTTCTTCGACGTTTACAACAAGAACAAAGCAGTCTGAGGATAGGCTTATGTTTCTCTCGCAATTGAAGACTGGCGGCGTCATTTGCCGCCAGGGTGAGGCCGCGCGCCTTGTCCCTGGATACAACGCCACCTACGACCTCGCCAAGGCAGCGATTGCCGCCGGCACGACGGTTGCCGGCATCATCGAAAAGCAGGGCGTCGGAGAAACCGTCGATCTGCTGGCCCTTGCAGCCGACGGCAAGCTGGATTGCCCGGTTCGCCATCCCGACGCAGCGCACATGTATCTGACCGGCACGGGCCTGACCCACACCGGTTCGGCATCGGCGCGTGACAGCATGCATGCGGATACCGCAGGAATGAGCGACTCGATGAAGATGTTTCGCATGGGGCTCGAAGGCGGCAAGCCGAAGCCCGGCGAGATCGGTGTTCAGCCGGAGTGGTTCTACAAAGGTAACGGCTTCAATGCGGTCGCGCCCGGCGAAGACCTCGTGTCGCCCTCCTTCGCCCTTGATGGTGGCGAAGAGCCTGAGATGGCCGGCTACTATATCGTCGGCGAAGATGGCACCGCTCATCGACTCGGCTTCTCGATCGCCAACGAATTTTCCGATCACGTGACGGAAAAGCTCAACTACCTCTTCCTCGCCCACTCCAAGCTGCGCCCGGCCTCCTTCGGCCCGGAACTCCGTGTCGGCGCACTTCCGGATCACGTCGAGGGCACGTCACGCATCATTCGCGGCGGCAAGACGGTCTGGGAAAAGCCATTCCTTTCGGGTGAGGCGAACATGTCGCACACGATCGCGAACCTGGAATACCACCACTTCAAGTACGCGCTGTTCTGCCAGCCGGGCGACCTGCACGTGCACATGTATGGAACGGCGACCCTTTCCGTGGCGGATGGTTTCGTCACGCAGGAGGGCGACGTCTTCGAAATCGAGTCGCCGCAATTCGGTCTTCCGCTGCGCAACCGCCTCGCAAAGGCTGCCACCGAGACCGTCAAGGTGAAGATGCTCTGAGCGGATCGGTCGACCGACCCGCCCATTTTCCAGAGACAGGACCAAAGCCATGAGCAAGTTCAAACCGGCGGCCTGGCCGCGCCAACTGAGATCCCAGCACTGGTATGGCGGGACATCCCGCGACACGATCTATCATCGTGGCTGGATGAAGAACCAGGGTCATCCGCACGACCTGTTCGACGGTCGCCCGGTCATCGGCATCCTGAACACCTGGTCCGACCTGACACCTTGCAACGGCCACCTGCGCGAACTCGCCGAAAAAGTGAAGGCGGGCGTCTGGGAAGCCGGTGGTTTCCCGGTCGAAATCCCGGTCTTCTCTGCCTCTGAAAACACCTTCCGCCCCACGGCGATGATGTATCGCAACCTCGCAGCCCTTGCCGTTGAGGAAGCCATGCGTGGCCAGCCGATCGATGGCGCGGTCCTGCTGGTCGGCTGCGATAAGACCACGCCGTCGCTGGTCATGGCTGCCGCCTCGACCGACCTTCCGTCGATCGTCGTGACTGGCGGCCCGATGCTGAACGGCTATTTCCGCGGCGAGCGCGTCGGCTCCGGCACGCATCTCTGGAAATTCTCCGAAGCTGTCAAGGCTGGCGAGATGACCCAGGAAGAGTTCGTGGAAGCGGAAGCATCCATGTCCCGCTCCAGCGGCACCTGCAACACCATGGGCACCGCCTCCACGATGGCCTCCATGGTCGAAGCCTTGGGCATGGCACTCTCCGGCAATGCCGCGATCCCCGCTGTCGACAGCCGCCGCAAGGTGATGGCGCAGCTCTCCGGCCGTCGCATCGTGCAGATGGTCAAGGACGACCTGAAGCCCTCCGATATCATGACCAAGGAAGCTTTCGAAAACGCGATCCGCGTGAACGGCGCAATCGGTGGCTCGACCAACGCCGTCGTCCACCTGCTGGCCATGGCCGGCCGTGTCGGCATCGATCTCACGCTCGATGACTGGGATCGCCTCGGCCGCGACATTCCGACGATCGTCAACCTGATGCCGTCAGGCAAGTACCTGATGGAAGAGTTCTTCTATGCAGGCGGCCTGCCCGTCGTCATCAAGCGCCTCGGCGAAGCTGGCAAGCTGCACAAGGATGCACTGACCGTTTCGGGCGAGAGCATCTGGGACGAGGTCAAGGATGTCCGCAACTGGAACGAAGACGTCATCCTTCCCGTCGAGAAGGCACTGACTCAGCAGGGCGGTATCGTCGTGCTGCGCGGCAATCTGGCACCAAAGGGCTGCGTCCTGAAACCGTCCGCCGCTTCCGCCCATCTGATGAAGCATCGCGGTCGCGCCGTGGTCTTCGAAGACATCGACGACTACAAGGCGAAGATCAACGACGAGGCGCTCGATATCGATGAGACCTGCGTGATGGTTCTGAAGAACTGCGGTCCGCGCGGTTATCCGGGCATGGCCGAAGTCGGCAATATGGGCCTGCCGCCCAAGGTGCTCCGCAAGGGCATCACCGACATGGTCCGCATCTCCGATGCCCGCATGTCCGGCACCGCCTATGGCACGGTTCTCCTGCACACCTCGCCGGAAGCGGCCCGTGGCGGCCCGCTCGCCATCGTGCGGAACGGTGATTTCATTGAGATCGACGTCGACGCCCGCAAGGTGCATCTCGATATCTCCGAAGAAGAAATGCAGCACCGTCTGGCCGACTGGCGCCCCTCCGTCGAACCACCGGCAAGCGGCTATGCCAAACTCTTCCATGACCACGTTGAGGGTGCCGATACCGGCGCCGACTTCGACTTCCTGAAGGGTTGCCGCGGCTCGCCGGTCGGTAAGGACGCACACTGAGGACCAGGACGATGGCAGATCGTATTCCGCTCGCGCTTGTCGGCATCGGCAAGATCGCCCGCGACCAGCATATCCCCTCCATCGCAGGCGGTAACGACTTTGTCGTCGCCGCCGGCGTGAGCCGCCACGGCAAGGTCGAAGGCGCTGAAAACTTCACAGACTTCGATACCTTCCTGGCCGCGCGCCCGGATATCAAGGTCGTGTCGCTCTGCACGCCGCCGGAAGTCCGCTTCGACATGGCCAAGGCCGCAATTGCGGCTGGCCGCCACGTGTTGATGGAAAAGCCTCCGGCAACCACACTGGGAGAGGCCGAGGCCCTGAGTGAAATCGCAGCCAAGGCGGGTGTAACACTCTTCGCCACCTGGCATTCCCGCTTTGCTCTCGGCGTCGAGCCGGCAAAGCAGTGGCTGTCGGACAAGGTCATCCAGTCGATCTCGATCGTCTGGAAGGAAGACGTCCGCCGCTGGCATCCCGGCCAGGCCTGGATCTGGGAACCAGGCGGCTTCGGCGTCTTCGATCCCGGCATCAATGCTCTTTCGATCCTGACCGAGATCGTGCCCGGGCACATCATGGTGCAGAAATCGACGCTCGAATTCCCGGAGAACAAGAAGCAGCCCATCGCCGCGTCCATCGCCATGCAGACCGTTGAAGGCGCGCCTGTCACGGCCGAATTCGACTGGCGACAGGAAGGCCCGCAGACGTGGGATATCACCGTTCAGACGAATGAGGGCGAGCTGCGTCTTTCAAAGGGCGGTTCGGAACTCTATATCGGGGGTCAGGAACAGGCGTCCGGCCCGGATCGCGAATATGCGGGCATCTACGAACGCTTCGCCAAGCTTATCCGCTCCCGCCAGAGCGACACCGACTATCAGCCGCTGCGCATCGTGGCGGATTCGTTCCTCTGCGGAGAGCGGAAAGTCGTCGCCCACTTTGAAGACTGAAATCAAAAGGAGGCCCCTCCCATGGCCTATACACCGACCGGAAAACACCTGATCGCTGGCAACTGGATTGCCAGCACCGACACTTTCTCTTCTTCCCCGGCCACCGGCACATCGCACACCTTCTCCAAGGGCACGCCGGCTTTGGTCGACCAGGCCGCAAAGGCCGCAGAAGAGGCCTTCGAAACCTACGCATATTCGACACGTGAAGAACGTGCGGCCCTCCTTGAGGCGATCGCCGAAGAAATCGATGCGCGCGGCGATGCGATCACCGAGATCGGCAGCCAGGAGTCCGGCCTGCCGGAAGCCCGCCTGATCGGCGAGCGTGGTCGCACCGTCGGCCAGCTTCGCCTCTTTGCCTCGCATATCCGCAAGGGTGACTACCTCGATCGCCGCCATGATGAGGCTCTGCCCGACCGCAAGCCCCTGCCTCGCTCGGATCTCAGGATGATTCAGCGTCCGATCGGCCCCGTCGCCGTATTCGGTGCCTCCAACTTCCCGCTCGCCTTCTCGACGGCCGGCGGTGACACGGCAGCAGCGCTGGCAGCTGGTTGCCCGGTCGTGGTCAAGGCCCATGATGCCCATCCCGGCACGGGCGAAATCGTCGCCTCTGCCATTGATGCCGCGATCAAGCGTTGTGGTGTGCATCCGGGCGTTTTCTCGCTTGTGCATGGCGGCAGCCGTGACGTCGGTCAGGCCCTCGTCCAGCATCCGCTGATCAAGGCGGTCGGTTTCACCGGCTCGCTCGGTGGCGGTCGTGCGCTGTTCGACCTCTGCGCCCAGCGTCCGGAGCCGATCCCGTTCTTCGGCGAGCTCGGTTCGGTCAACCCGATGTTCATGCTGCCAAAGGCCGTTGCGGCTCGCGGGGAAACCATTGCCAAGGGCTGGGTCGGTTCGCTGACCATGGGTGCTGGCCAGTTCTGCACGAACCCGGGGATCGTGGTCCTGTTGAAGGGCGCCGATGCGGATAAGTATATTGAAACGGCAACAGAGGCGCTGTCGGCTGTCGGTCCGCAAACCATGCTCACCGACGGCATCGCCGATGCTTACCGCAAGGGTGCGACGCGAATCGCCGGCACCGAAGGCGTTCGTTCGGTCCTCACCTCGACCTGCGACCTGCGCAACGCCACGCCTTACCTGTTCCAGACCACGGCCAAGGACTGGCTCGAAAACCATGTTCTCGGCGAAGAAGTCTTCGGACCGCTGGGCCTGATTGTCATCGCCGACAGCGAGGATGAAATGGTCGCCATGGCTCGGAGCCTGTCGGGACAGCTGACGGCTTCGCTGCACCTTGATGCAGGCGACGAAGCACTTGGAAAGCGCCTGATGCCGATCCTGGAGCGCAAGGCGGGCCGCGTGCTTGCCAATGGCTTCCCGACCGGTGTGGAAGTGGCTGACTCGATGGTCCATGGCGGGCCCTACCCGGCCTCCACCAACTTCGGCGCCACCTCGGTCGGCACGCTGTCGATCCGCCGCTTCCTGCGGCCGGTCTGCTTCCAGGACATTCCGGCCGCCCTGCTGCCGGTCGATCTGGCCTGAGGTCGAAGCAGTGACCGCAAAGCCGTTTGCCGCCCTGGTCGACTGGGGCACCAGCAATCTCCGCCTCTGGCTGACTGACAGCCAGGGCGGGGTCCTCGCCGAGCGGCAATCGGCAGAAGGCATGGGCGGCCTTGATCGCTCAGCCTATCCCGCTATCCTTGAGGGCCACCTTTCGGCCCTCGGGGCAGAATCTGACTTGCCTGTCGTCATTGCCGGAATGGCGGGGGCACGAACCGGTTGGCGTGAAGCTCCCTATGTGGGAACACCCGCGCCTCTCGTCGGCCTCTTTCAGCACGCGGTGATCCCGGAAGGCGTTACGCGTCCCCTCTACATCCTGCCCGGCGTTTGCCAGCGCGAGAACGGCCGTTATGACGTGATGCGGGGCGAGGAAACGCAGCTCGCCGGTGCGCTCGAACAGGGCCTCGATGATGCGCTGTTTTGCCTGCCGGGCACCCATTCGAAATGGGCACTGGTCGAAGGCGGCCACATCCGTCGCTTCTCCACGGTTATGACGGGTGAGCTGTTCCATCTGATTAGCCGGCAATCGATCCTGCGGCTGTCGGTTCCGGAAGATGCGGATGCCGAAGCGGATCCCGACATTTTCGACGCAGCCGTGGACGCTGCTCTCGCGCCGGGCTTTGCCTTGACCTCCACGCTTTTCTCCATCCGCGCCGAAGGACTTTTGTCTCAAGGGACTAAGATCAACGCCGCCGCCCGCCTCTCCGGACTTCTGATCGGCGCGGAAATTGCCGCCATCCAGTCGGATCTAAGACGCTACGGCAAAGCCTATCTGATCGGGACGGGCAAGCTGACGCGTCTTTATGCGTGGGCCATTGCCAGAGCCGGCGGGGAAGCGGTGATGCTCGATGGTGGGCTCCTGGTCCGTCGCGGCCTGCTCGCGAGCGCTCTTTCATTGTTCGACCACGAATTCAAGGAATAGACCCCATGACCTCCACCGTCGCCTGGCCTTCCCTCCGCCGCAATCTGGTGGCGATCCTGCGAGGCATCAAGCCTGAAGAGATCGAGGCTGCCGTGGACGCTCTTGTCAATGCTGGCTTCGAGGCAATCGAAGTGCCGTTGAACTCTCCGGAACCTTTCATCTCGATCGAGAAGGCGCGAAAGCTGGCACCCGCCAATGTGCTGATCGGTGCAGGCACCGTCCTGGAAGTCGATCAGGTCGACCGCCTGAATGATGTTGGTGGCAACTTGCTGGTGACGCCGAATGTGGAGCCCGATGTCATTCGTCGCGCTGTCGGCCACGGGATGGTCACCATGCCTGGGGTCTTTACGGCAACGGAAGCGCTTCTGGCCGCAAAAAGCGGCGCGGCTGCGCTGAAATTCTTCCCGGCAAGCGCACTGGGTCCGGGTAGCATTTCCGCCGTCAAGGCCATTCTGCCGCCTAGCCTGCTGGTTGGCGCTGTGGGCGGTGTCTCCGAGAACAACTTCGCCGACTACTGGAAGGTCGGTGTTCGGGCCTTCGGTCTGGGCACCAGCCTCTACAGGCCAGGTGATTCGGCATCGTCTATCGGCGAAAAGGCTTTGAAAGCCGCCGCCGCCTATGATGCCTTGAAGGCCTGATGGCCTGAGCTAAATGTCGGCTGACCTGAGCGCCGCCGGTACACCGGCGGCGTTTCCACGGCTCGGTGTGACATTTGTCACTCACCGAGCAGATTATTCGAGCCTCGCCGCATTTTCACCAAACCAGCGCCCCTTTTTGCGATAATGTATAACCAACTTGGTTGGCGCGATGCGCCAAAAGGTCCGGTCAGACGCATTGACCCCTTACCCCCAGCCCCCCAATGCTTCGGGCCGGACCACACCAGGTTTTAGAATTTCCTGAAGATCAGAGACTGTTGTGTCGTCCCATCATGACGGTTGCGCCGACGATGTCCGAAGGGTTGCCGTCTTCGTCCGCGCTTTGCAGCAAGACTGCACATCCATCACTTTTGTCAGAACTGATTGCCCGCGCCGGAAGAGTGATATCGAGCGGCTTGCCGTTCCAGATACCCACAGTCTGAACGTCGGTTACACTGTGCCAGTAATCCATGCTCTTGCCGACATTTTCGCCCTTGAGCATTTCCACTGTCTGATGCTCGCGGAAATACACCACCACGACATTGGCCTTGCCGATGCCGCTGCCGACCGAAATGGCCAGCTGATCCCCATTTTGCCTGGCCTTTACCGGGACCACGAGCCCTTGGCCGCTGCTGCGCATTCCCTCAAGGCGACGGTTGATCTCGGTCGCATCCGTTCCCTTCAGATGATCACGACCGTTCAGCACGGCTTGCGGCGTGTAGACGCCACTGCGACCGAATGTTTTGGCATAGGCATATTGCCGCTCGGTATTTTCCGGCGTGCCCAGAGTGTCAGCCCATCCGAGATAATTCCAATAGTCGACGTGATAGGACAGCGCGACGATATTACCCTGCCGCACCAATTGCTCGAAGGCGTGGTCTGCGGGAGGGCACGAACGACAGCCTTGCGAAGTGAAAAGTTCGATCACACCCTTCGGCGCAACGAAGCTTTCGGCCACGGCCTGGAACGGCAGAAAAGCGAACAGCAGCGCCACTGCAGATTGGGCGGCCCTATTGATGCACTGGCGTTTGGAAACGGCTTGCATGGTCACCTGCAGCATTCGTCTGACTTTTGCCTTCATCCCTGGTGGTGCACTTGATAGCCCCTTACACCTTGCGCGCAAAGTCACGATGGGGTGAAACTTTCGTCACAACGGCATTCGCCGAGATCGGCACAAAAAAGGCCGCCGGTCACCCGGCGGCCTCTCAAAGTAAAGCACAAAACAATCAGGCAGCGAGGTCACGCAGAACAGTCTGCAGAATGCCGCCATTGTTCATGTAGGTCACTTCGTCGAGCGTATCGATGCGGCAGAGCAGCGGTACCTCCTTCACGGTGCCATCGGAGTAGGTGATCTTCGCGATCTTCTTCTCGCGCGGCTTGATATCGCCTTCCAACCCCTCGATCGTGACGATTTCGTCGCCCTTGAGGTTCAGCGAGGCCCAGGTCGTGCCTTCCTCGAAGGTGAAGGGCACGACGCCCATACCGACGAGGTTCGAACGGTGGATACGCTCAAACGACTGAGCGACGACTGCCTTGACGCCGAGCAGGTTGGTGCCCTTGGCAGCCCAGTCACGCGACGAACCGTTGCCGTATTCAACGCCCGCGAAGATGACCAGCGGAACGCCCTCTTGCTTGTACATCATCGCCGCATCGTAGATCGACAGCTCTTCCTTGGACGGATAGTGGACCGTGTAGCCACCTTCCTTGCCGTTCGGGCCGAGCATGTGGTTGCGGATGCGGATGTTGGCAAACGTGCCGCGCATCATGACTTCGTGGTTACCACGGCGCGTGCCGTACTGGTTGAAGTCGGCGACTGCGACGCCGTTGTCGGTCAGGTAGGCACCTGCAGGCGACGCGGCCTTGATCGAACCGGCCGGAGAGATGTGGTCGGTGGTGATCTTGTCGCCGAAGAGACCGAGGACGCGAGCGCCCTTGATGTTCTTCAGGCCCGAGCCCGTCTTGCCCATGCCAACGAAGTAGGGCGGGTTCTGCACATAGGTCGATTTGTCATCCCAAGCGTAAGTCTGGCCGGCAGGAACCTGAACGGCCTGCCAGTTTTCATCACCCTTGAACACGTCCGCATACTTCGATTCGTAGAGCTCGCGGGTGACGTATTTCAGGATGAATTCCTGGATCTCGTGCGAGGTCGGCCAGATATCCTTGAGGAAGACCGGGTTGCCGTTGTGGTCTTCGCCGAGCGGCTCCGTGGTCAGGTCCTTCTGCACGGTACCGGCAAGCGCGTAGGCGACGACCAGCGGCGGCGATGCCAGGTAGTTGGCCTGGACATCAGGCGAGATGCGGCCTTCGAAGTTGCGATTGCCCGAGAGCACGCCGGCTGTGATCAGGCCCTTGTCGTTGATCGTCTTCGAGATTGGCGCCGGCAGCGGGCCGGAATTGCCGATGCAGGTGGTGCAACCGAAGCCGACGAGGTTGAAGCCGAGCGCATCCAGTGAAGTCTGCAAGCCCGACTTGGCGAGATATTCGGCGACGACCTGCGATCCCGGTGCGAGCGACGTCTTGACCCAGGGCTTGGACTTCAGGCCCTTGGCAACGGCGTTGCGGGCAAGAAGGCCGGCCGCAATCAGCACGCTCGGGTTCGAGGTGTTGGTGCAGGAGGTGATGGCGGCAATCGCCACATCGCCATGGCCGATGTCATAGTCGGTGCCTTCAACCGCGTAGCGGTTGGTCAGCTGGCCCGGCTTCTTGTAGTCGTTTTCCAGCGCCGTTGCGAAGTTCGGAGCGATGGTTTCGAGCGGCAGACGGCCTTCCGGACGCTTCGGGCCGGCCATAGACGGGACAACGTCGCCGAGGTCGAGTTCGAGTGTGTCGGTGAAGACGAGGTCCGAACCGTCGCCATCGCGCCACATGCCCTGAGCCTTCGAATAAGCTTCGACGAGGGCAATGCGGTCCTTGGTGCGGCCGGACATGGTCAGGTAGTTGATGGTTTCGCCGTCAACCGGGAAGAAGCCGCAGGTTGCGCCATATTCCGGGCCCATGTTGCCGATGGTGGCACGGTCTGCGAGCGACATCGAATCAAGGCCGGGGCCGAAGAATTCGACGAACTTGGAGACAACGCCCTTTTTGCGCAGCATCTGCACGACGGTGAGAACGAGGTCGGTCGCGGTGACGCCTTCCTTCACCTTGCCGGTGAGCTTGAAGCCGATGACTTCTGGCAGAAGCATGGAGACCGGCTGGCCGAGCATGGCAGCTTCGGCTTCGATACCACCAACGCCCCAGCCGAGAACGCCGAGACCGTTGATCATCGTCGTGTGGCTGTCGGTGCCGACGCAGGTGTCGGGGTAAGCAGTGGTTTCGCCGTCCTCATCCTTGGTCCAGACGGTCTGGCCGAGGTATTCCAGATTGACCTGGTGACAGATGCCGGTGCCGGGCGGAACGACGCGGAAGTTCTTGAATGCCTGCTGGCCCCACTTGAGGAAGCGGTAGCGCTCGCCGTTACGCTCGTATTCAAGCTCGACATTGCGGGCAAAAGCCGTCGGCGTGCCGAATTCGTCCACGATGACAGAGTGGTCGATGACGAGGTCGACGGGAACCAGCGGGTTGATCTTTTCCGGATCACCGCCGAGATTGACCATGGCGTCACGCATGGCGGCAAGGTCGACGACGGCGGGAACGCCGGTGAAGTCCTGCATCAGCACGCGAGCCGGGCGATAGGCGATTTCCGCTTCGGTCAGACCCTTATTGGTCAGCCATTCGGCAACGGCC
Organism: Rhizobium sp. Root274; assembly: GCF_001429245.1. Taxonomy (GTDB): domain Bacteria; phylum Pseudomonadota; class Alphaproteobacteria; order Rhizobiales; family Rhizobiaceae; genus Allorhizobium. Next base: position 196,534 of record NZ_LMJE01000008.1, on the reverse strand, counting down.
TGAATGTCCTTCTTGGTGACCGAGCGGCCATCCTCGTTGCGGAGAAGATTCTCCAGCAGGACCTTCATCGAGTAGGGAAGTTTCGAGACACCCGCCAGGCCATTCGCTTCGGCTTTCGGAATGCTGTAATAGACGTAGTCTTTGCCGTCGACGGTCAGAACCGACCGGCAATTGAAGCTGTCGAGAGATTTAGCCACGGATAGAAACCCCGCTTAAACTGATAGCCAACACATTCGTGCGGACGCCTATGCACTTCATGCACATCAGGATGCGGGTACGACCATTTCCGCTGTCCGCCCGTGGAAATCGCTTCTGGCGATTTTCAAGTTCGGCACAAGGATGAACTTCACGCCGGCCGCTGGCGTGGTTGCAGGTCTTATAGATAATTTCTAAGAAAGGTGCCAGACCGACGAAGGGCGAAAACCGAGATTTTTTATGAGGCAGGCCTCATCCTGCCGGAAAGCGCACATGATCAGGCTGGTCGCCGATGCTCTGTCTGCCCGAAGGGGCGAAGATCTGATTTTTACTAATATTTCCTTTACCTTGGCGGCTGGAGAGGCGCTAATTCTGACGGGCCGTAACGGCTCCGGAAAATCGACTTTGCTGCGCGTTATCGCCGGACTTTTGCTGCCGGAAGCAGGCGAGGCCAGATGCCACTTAGAAGGTGAAGACGAGGCAAGACCCGCTCGGGAATTCAGTCATTATCTCGGTCACCGAAATGGTATGAAACGCGAACTGACGGTTCTGGAAAACCTGCAGTTCTGGAAACAGTATCTCGGCGATGTCGGCCAGGGTTTGAGCCTGAGCATGGAGGACGCCGCCTCTGCCGTCGACCTCGCCGGCATTCTGCACCTTCCTTACGGTTATCTATCCGCCGGTCAGCAGCGCCGATTCGCGATGGCACGTCTGCTGGTCGCTAACCGGCCGATCTGGATATTGGACGAGCCGACAGCGGCACTCGACAACAGGGCCGATCGCCTCTTCGAGGACCTCGTTCGGCAACACAGAAGGTCAGGCGGCATCGTCCTTGCCGCCACCCACCAGCCGCTCGGCATGGAAAGTGCCCAGACGCTTGAAATGAAGGGCTTCGAGTTTCATGATCTGGAGCCGCTGACATGATGGCGCTCTTACTTCGCGACCTGAAGCTATCGGTGCGTTCTGGCGGCGGTGCCTTGATCGGGGTCCTGTTCTTCATGACGGTGGTCGCCGTCATACCGTTCGGTGTTGGCCCAGATCTCAATCTGCTGGCGCGTATCGGCCCCGCGATCGTCTGGATCGGCGCCCTGCTCTCTGCTCTTCTTGGCCTTGATCGTCTGTTTCAGGCCGAGCGGGACGATGGCTCCCTCGACATCCTGCTGATGCAGGAAACACCGCTTGTTCTCACGGTCCTCGTCAAGTGCCTGGCCCACTGGGTGGCGACGGGCCTGCCACTCGTCATTGCCTCGCCTCTGCTCGGCCTGTTCATGAACATGGATGAGGTGGCGATCGGAGCGGTGATGCTGACACTGCTCGTCGGCTCGCCCGCGATCACGTTCATTGGCGCAGCCGGTGCTGCGGTGGCCGTAGCGCTCCCCCGAGGTGGCTTGCTCGTGTCCATCCTGGTCTTGCCGCTCGCCATCCCCGTTCTCATCTTCGGCGTCAGCGCATCTTACGCGGCAGTCGAGGATCCGGCACCCTTCCTGCCGCCCTTCCTCTTCCTCGCCGCCATCACGCTCTTCTTTGCCGTGATCGGCCCCGTTGCGGCAGCGGCTGCGCTTCGCAATGCCGCGGATTAACAGCCACCGGTTTGACCGTGATCAATTGCAGGCCGATCGGAGACAGGTTAGAAACACGTCATGACCGATAGCAGCCTTGCCTTCTCCAAAATCGGCGACCTCGCCAACCCGACACGCTTCCTGGCGCTCGTAGCCCGGATCTTGCCGTGGCTGGCCGGCCTGACAGCCGTGCTCTTCGCAATCGGCCTCGTCATGAGCTTTACGACCGAAGGGGATTATCAGCAGGGTGACACCGTCCGGATCATGTATGTGCATGTCCCTGCGGCTTGGCTCTCGATGATGTGTTATTCCGTGATGGCGCTGTCTGCGATCGGCACGCTCGTCTGGCGCCATCCACTCGCGGATGTCAGCCATAAGGCGGCAGCCCCCCTCGGCGCCGGATTCACTTTGATCGCGCTGGTGACCGGCTCACTCTGGGGCAAGCCGATGTGGGGAACCTGGTGGGTCTGGGATGCCCGACTGACCTCCGTCTTCGTGCTCTTCCTGATGTATTTAGGGTTGATCGCCTTCAACCGCGCCATGGACGATCCGTCTCGTGCAGCACGTGTCAGCGCGGTGCTGATCCTTGTCGGCTTCGTCAACATCCCGATCATCAAGTTCTCGGTCGACTGGTGGAACACACTGCACCAACCGGCAAGCGTCATGCGCCTCGATGGCCCGACCATTGACCCTGAATTCCTCTGGCCGCTCCTCGTCATGGCAATCGCTTTTACCTGTCTGTTCTTCACCTTGCACCTGATGGCCATGCGCAACGAGATTTGGCGCCGCCGTGTCACTGCCCAGCGTCGCATGGCAGCCCGTCAGGCCAGCCGGGAGCAAGTCGTATGAGCCACGCCTTCTATGTCTTCGGATCCTACGGTCTTGCCGCCGGTATCTCTCTGGGTTTGGCCTTGTGGGTCTATCTCGATGGTCGTGCACGCCAGGCTGAGCTCAAGCTTCTCGAAGCCCAGGGGATACGCAGAAGGTCACAAGCCGCAGCGACGCCGGAGCCTACGGCATGACCTCGGCCGAGACCCCTCCGAAGCCGTCCGCGAAAAGCCGACTTCGCTATGTGATTGCGGCGCTCCCCTTGGTGATCTTCGCGGCACTGGCGATCGCATTTGCCACACAGCTCGAATCCGGACGTGATGTCTCGGAAATCCCCTCGGCGCTGCTCGGCACGAAAGCGCCCGCCCTCGAACTCGCAGCACTTGAGGGATCCGACCGGCCCGCACTCAACACTGCGGCGATTGCCGGCAAACTGACGCTGGTCAATGTCTTCGCATCGTGGTGCGTCCCCTGCCGGGAGGAGCATCCCCTGCTCCTCGCCCTCTCGAAGGATCCCCGCATCACACTGGTGGGTATCAACTACAAGGACCGCAACGACAACGCGCTGCGTTTCCTCGGCGAACTCGGTAATCCTTTCCAGGCAATCGGGGTTGATCCTAACGGCAAAGCCGCCATTGACTGGGGCGTCTACGGCATTCCGGAAAGTTATCTGGTCGCCCCGGATGGCACGATCCTGTTCAAGAAGGTTGGCCCTTTCGATCAGGCGTCCATCGATACGCAGTTGATCCCGGCCATCGAGAAAGCTCTGGCAGGCTCTTGAGCCCTTAAAGCGCAGCTTGCCAGACCTTCACTGCCTCGATCGGCCAGACCAGCATCAAAACATTGAGCGTCAGATTGTCCCGAATGACAAACGCGGTCAGGATCTCGAAGCCAATGGCGATGGCAATGGTGAGCCAGACCGGCGCCCGGGCGGCGAAGAAGAAACCAGCAATCATCGACACCATATCCATCCCTGAATTCAGGATGCTGTCTCCGGTATAGCCGATCGCCATGGTCGCGGTTCGATAGCGGTCGATGACAAGAGGGGAATTTTCAAGGATCTCCCAACCCGCTTCGATCAGAGCTGAGAGCGCAAGCCGAGCCGCAACCGGCTTGCGCCGCAGGATCAACCAGCCAAGGCCGTAGAACAGGAAGCCATGGATGATGTGCGAGGGCGTGTACCAGTCAAACAGGTGCTGAGAGTTGCCCGGTGTATTCACGCCGGCCTCGAACAGTTTCACGTAGCCGCACTCGCAAATCCAGATGCGGCCCATGAGATACTGCGACAGCACCTGAACCAGAATGATGAGTGCGGTGACCAACAGCCAGAAGCGGGTTGAAGAACGGTCGTCCGCGTGGCTGGTCATCGCGGTCATTTTTCATCCTTTTCGTCCAGGGAATGCTTCATGATCAGCGGCATCTGCGCCAGGGTGAACAGGATGGTGATCGGCATCGTGCCCCAGACCTTGAAGCTCACCCAGACATCGTCGGAAAAGTTGCGCCACACCACTTCGTTGAGAACGGCGAGAAACAGGAAGAAGATACCCCAGCGCAGCGTCAGCTTCTTCCAGCCTTCGGCGTCAAGCTGGAATGCCGCGTTGAAGACATAGCCGAGCAGCGATGTGCCGAAGGCGAGGCCGCCGAGCAGAACGAGACCAAACAGCGTGTTGACGATAGTCGGCTTCATTTTGATGAAGGTCTCGTCCTGCAGCCAGATGGAAAGGCCACCGAAAACCATCACGACCACGCCGGAAACGAGCGGCATGACGGGCAGATGCTTGAAGACGATCTTCGAAACCAGGAGCGAGATCACCGTTGCCGCCATGAAGAGAGCGGTTGCAATCAGAAGCGGACCGCCGATGGCCGTCAGCTCCGGGAACGTCCGCGACAGCCATTCCCCGCGCAGATTGCCGAAAAAGAAGACCATCAGAGGGCCGAGTTCCAGCGCCATCTTCAAAAGCGGATGCTGTTTATCGGCCTTGGAGGCGTGGGTATCGGTGGATGTATCCGACATGGTGTCGTTTCCTAATGTTTCCGGCGCTCAGCGCGCGATGCCGGCAATGGCGCTGGCAAAGTCTTCCGCCTCGAAGGGTTCCAGGTCGTCGATGCCTTCGCCGACGCCGATGAAATAGACGGGCAGCTTGTGCTTGGCAGCAATGGCAACGAGAATACCGCCACGGGCCGTCCCGTCCAGCTTCGTCATGATCAGCCCGTTGACGCCGGCGACATTGCGGAAAATCTCCACCTGCTGCAGGGCGTTCTGGCCTGTCGTCGCATCGAGCGTCTGCAGCACGGTATGCGGTGCATCCGGATCGAGCTTGCCGAGGACACGCACGATCTTTTCCAGCTCCGCCATCAGTTCGGCCTTGTTCTGCAGGCGACCGGCGGTGTCGATGATCAGCACGTCGGCCTTGTCGGCCTTGGCTTTCTCAAAGGCTTCGTAGGCTAGACCGGCCGCGTCTGCGCCAAGTTTCGTCCCGATAAAGGTCGAGCCGGTACGATCGGCCCAGATTTTCAGCTGTTCGATGGCCGCAGCACGGAAGGTATCCCCAGCGGCGAGCATCACCTTCAGTCCAGAGCCTGAAAGTTTAGCTGCAAGCTTGCCGATCGTCGTCGTCTTGCCTGTGCCATTCACTCCGACGACCAGGATCACATGCGGCTTGTGGGCCAGATCAAGCGCCAGCGGCTTGGCAACCGGCTTCAACACCTTGACGATCTCTGTCGCCATGATCTTGGTCACGTCTTCACCGGTGACATCCTTGCCATATCGTTCGGAGGCCAGCGTGTCAGTGACGCGGAGTGCCGTTTCGACGCCAAGATCAGCCTGAATCAGTAGGTCTTCCAGTTCCTCCAGCGTCTCGTCGTCCAGCTTGCGCTTGGTGAACAGAGCCGTGATCTGGCCGGTTAGTTGCGAGGACGTCCGGAACAGGCCGGCCTTAAGCCGCTGGAACCAGCTGAGCTTTTCTGCGGGCACCACGGCTTCCGGTTTGAGGGGCCCGGCTTCAGCCGCGGCAAATCCTTTGGGCAGCACGGGCGCGGCTGGCTCCTCACGCTCCGGAGGAGACGCGGTTTCGCCCTCGGTATTGCCGAGATCCAGCGCTGCTGCAGCGTCAGGATCGGCAACCGGCTCAGCCACAGTATGCATCGCATCGCCTGCCTCGGCTTCAAGCAGCTCGAGCGGCACCATGGACAGATCCTCGGGCGAAAGATCGTCCGATGGGCCGCCAGCCGTTTCCATCTCCTCGGCGAGAACCGGATCCTCGGCCAGAGGCAGGTCCTCCGCCCGATCCCTAGGCTCGCTTTCGGCAGATATCGCCGCCTTTTCCTCGGCTGTCAGCTCCGCCGGCGCAGCGGGCGCTTCTGCGGGCTTCTCCTTGCCGAAGGTGAAGACTTTCTTGATGAAGCCGAGGGCCATGGTCACTCTATTCCGTCTGTCAGGCAGCCGCGCTTGCCGCCGCCAATGCAATCATCAGATGGCGGCCGGTGTGGCCGCCGATCGAGACCTCGATGAGGCTGCCGGGTGTCATGCCGGGCGTCGCAACGAGGGTGAAGTCTTCCGTATGCGCCATTTCGTTGCGCTCGACCAGCAGCTTCTGGCGGGTCCCAACACGCGACGCCAGATGCACAGCCTGCAATCGATCGGCGACGGCCCGAAGCTCTGCTGCGCGCGCCTTCACGAGCGCCCGGTCGAGCTGCGGCATGCGAGCTGCCGGCGTGCCGGGGCGGGGGCTGTAGGGAAAGACATGCAGATGCGCGATGCCGATCTCTTCGGCCAGGCGCGCGGAGTTTGCCGCCATCTCCTCGGTCTCCGTCGGGAAACCGGCGATCATGTCGGCGCCGAAGGCAAAGCCGGGGCGCAGACGCCGGACCTGCCCGGCAAAAGAAATCGCATCAGCGCGCGAATGCCGCCGCTTCATGCGCTTCAGGATCATGTCGTCGCCATGCTGCAGCGATAAATGCAGATGCGGCATGAAACGCGGCTCATCGGCAATCAGATCGAAGAGATGGTTGTCCGCCTCGATGCTGTCGATCGAGGAAAGACGCAGCCGCAGGATTTCCGGCACCTGCTTCAGCAGCGTCTTGGCGAGAAGGCCAAGCGTCGGATTGCCGGGCAGGTCGGCGCCATAGCTCGTCGCATCCACCCCGGTCAGTACCACTTCGCGATAGCCGTTTTCGACGAGCTTGCGCGCCTGCTCGACGACGGCGCCCATCGGCACGGAGCGTGAATTTCCACGGCCATAGGGGATGATGCAGAAGGTGCAGCGGTGATCGCAGCCATTCTGCACCTGCAGGAAACCGCGCACATGACCGTCGATATGCGCCACCATTTGCGGTGCCGTCTCGGTCACGCTCATGATGTCGTTGACGGCAACCTTTTCTTCCGCCGAGACGCCGAAATCCGGAAGGCGGCGATAGTGCTCGGCCTTCAACTTCTCCTCGTTGCCGAGGACTGCGTCGACTTCTGGCATGGCCGCAAAGTTTTGCGCTTCCGTCTGGGCGGCGCAACCCGTGACAATGATACGAGCCTTAGGGTTTTCCCGCCGCGCCCGGCGGATCGCCTGGCGGGCCTGACGCACGGCCTCCGAGGTGACCGCACAGGTGTTGACGAGGATTGCGTTGTCGAGCCCGGCCTTGGCGGCCTCGGCCTTCATGACTTCGGATTCGTAAGTGTTGAGGCGACAGCCGAAGGTGATGACCTCGACGGCGCCATGTCGCGCGGAGGTCACGGGGTGGCGGCCTCTGCATCGGCGCTTGTATCGCGCTGCCAGCTGCCCGTCGCCGGATCCACCATGCCCGACCATTCCCATTCGGCGGGGCCGGTCATCACGACCTTGTCGTCGGGACGCCAGTCGATGGTCAGCGTGCCGCGATTGGGGCTCGACGCCACCGTGATCGTCACCTTGCGCTCGGTACGACCGGTACGGGCGGCGGAAACTCCGGCGGCGCAGGCGGCGGAGCCGCAGGCGAGCGTCAGGCCGGCGCCGCGCTCCCAGGTGCGTGTTACCATTGATGTCTTCGAGGTGACCTGGGCGAGGGTGATATTGGCCTTTTCCGGGAAGATCGGGTGGTTTTCCAGAAGTGGCCCGAAGCGCTCGAGGTCATAGGTCGTCGGATCGCGATCGACCCAGAACACAGCATGCGGATTGCCCATCGACATGGCCGAGGGCGAATGCAGGATCGGTGCGTCGATCGGGCCGATCTGCAGCTCGATCCGGCTGGTGTCGTGGAATTCTTCCGACAGCGGGATCTTGTCCCAGGCAAATACCGGCTTGCCCATGTCGACGGAGATCGTTCCGTCCTGATGTTCAACGGCGTTCAGAATGCCGGCAATGGTCTGGAAGGTGAAGCTCTTGCGGCCGGTTTCACTGGCGAGCGCCTGCACCACGCAGCGCGTACCGTTGCCGCAGGCCTGGGCCTTCGATCCGTCGCAGTTCAGGATGTCGATATAGGCATCGGTGCCATCGAGCTTCGGATCATGGATCGCCATGATCTGGTCGAACGCAGTCGAGGGGTCAGCGGCGAGTGCAACGGCGGCAGCCGGCGTCACCCGGTCGGTGCGACCGCGCATGTCGATAACCAGGATCTTGTTGCCAAGCCCGTTCATCCTTGCGAATTCGACCTGCTCCGACATCGTCACTCCAGAAAGCTGCACTTTCAGCCTATATGGCGGAAATGCAGCCGAATTACCAGTAGAGCGACCAAAGCTCGCATGCATGGTCAACGCCATGGTTCGGTCACTTCAAGCCATTCCCGGGTTCGCGCCTCAGGATCGGCATTGAGCGTGATGTCGGTGACCACCGCCGCGCTTCCTGCCCCTGCAGCAAAGACGCCGGGAAGCCGGTCAGGGCGAAGCCCGCCGATCGCGACCAGCGGCAGAGGGCCGATCTTTTCCTTCCACACTGTCAGTCGTGCCAAGCCCTGCGGCGCCCAGGACATTTTTTTCAGGATCGTCGGATAGACGGGGCCGAGGGCAATGTAATCGGGCTTGGCGGCCAGTGCGGTTTCGAGTTCCACCTCGTCATGGGTCGAGAGGCCGAGTTTCAGGCCCGCGCTGCGGATGGCTGCGAGGTCAGCCGTTGCCAGATCCTCCTGGCCGAGATGGATAAAGTCGCAGGCCTCCTCGATGGCCATCTGCCAGAAGTCGTTGACGATGAGCTGGCAACCATGATCGGCACAGCATTGCCGGGCGCGGCGGATGTGCTGGCGAAGCACGCTTTCCTCGGCGTCTTTCATCCGCAACTGCACCAGTTTGACGCCCAGCGGCACCAGCCGCTCGATCCAGTCGGCGCTGTCGACTATCAGGTAGAAGGGATCGAGCTTCATGCGAAGACCCCCTTTCCGATGACGGGTGTTGACGGCACCGCCATGTCGCGCGGTTCCAGCATGCCGGCTTGATGGGCGATATGTCCTGCCTCGATCGCCTTGGCAAAGGCCTCTGCCATATCAGCCGGATCGCCGGCGCTCGCAACGGCGGTGTTAAGCAGTACGGCGTCATAGCCGAGTTCCATCACTTCAGCCGCATGGGAGGGACGACCGATGCCGGCATCGACGATCAGCGGTACGTCGGGGAATTCCGCCCGCATGGATTTGAGCGCCGGCAGATTCTGGGGCCCCATGGCGCTGCCGATCGGCGCGCACCATGGCATCAGCACGCGGCATCCGGCGGCGAGAAGCTTCTCCCCGACCACCAAATCGTCTGTGGTGTAGGGGAAAACCTCGAAGCCCTCGGAACCGAGGATCTTCGCCGCTTCCACCAGTTCGAAAACATCCGGCTGCAGCGTGTCGTGATGGCCGATCACCTCGAGCTTGATCCAGCTGGTGCCAAAGACCTCGCGCGCCATCTTTGCCGTCAGCACCGCCTCGCGGGCGCTGTGGCAGCCGGCGGTGTTGGGCAGGACGTGAACGCCGAGATCGCGGATTAGCTGGAAGAAGGCCCCGCCCGCCTTGCCGCCTGCGGTTTCCCGGCGCAGAGAGACGGTGACGATCTCGGTCTTGGATCGCCGAACGGCCTCCGCCAGGATCGCAGGCGAGGGGTAGCGTGCGGTGCCGAGCAGCAGGCGCGAGGTAACTGTCTTGCCATAGAGTTCCAGGGCCATCTCAGCCTCCCTGCATGGGTGAAAGGATCTCGATCCGGTCGCCCTCCTTCAAGGGATGGACGACTCGCTCCTCGCGATGAACCAGATCGCCATTGACGGCGGTTGCCAGCCACTCGCCCTCATAGTCGAGCTTGGCCAGCAGATCGGCCAGATTGCCGGCATCGAGCTCCAGGGCTTCTCCATTGACGGTGAGCTTCATGCGGTCCTCCTTCTCTCCGATGTACGGATGGTCGTCAGCCTGTCTGCCGCTTTTCGCGCAAGTGCTGGAGCCAGCAGAAAACCGTGGCGATGCATGCCGGCGACTGCCAGTCCCTCGGATGTTTCGATGAGGCGGGGCACATTGTCCGGGAAGGCCGGGCGAATGCCGGTGCCGGTTTCCACGATGCGCGCCTCGGCAAAGGCCGGGTGCAGCGCATAGGCGGTGTTCAGCAGTTCCATCATGGAACGCGCGGTGATCGGCCCGTCATCCTCCGTCTCGATCATGGTGGCGCCCAGCATGAACAGCCCGTTGCCGCGCGGCACGATATAGAGGGGGTGACGGGGATGCAGAAGGCGGACGGGACGAGAGAGCGTGACGTCACCCGCCTCCAGATAAAGCATCTCCCCACGCACCCCGCGCAGTCCGTCGATCCCACCGATCGCCTGCGGCCCCCGGCAATCCACGACGCTCGCATAGCCTCCCGCATCGCCGGCCTCCTCCCCGAAGCGGAAGGAGACACCGAGCTGCCGCGCCGCCTGATACAGACCCCGGAGAGCCTTGCGTGGATCGAGATGAGCCTCTTCTGAAAAGAAGAGGCCGTTGCCGAAACGCCCTCTGAGATCTGGCTCAAGCTCTGCGATCTCGTCCTCGCCCACCCGGCGATGGCCGCGCGTGCGGGTCGCAAAGCGCTTGAGGTCGACGAGATCGCGGGGATTAGCCAGCGCCAGCGTGCCCTGGCGCTGGACGAGACCGGGCACGGCCTCGTCCCACCAGTTGGCGGCCAAGAGACCTAATGTCAGCACTATCTCTTCCGCCGCCTCCCGCTCGCAATAGGGGGCGAGCATGCCGCCTGCCCAATGAGAGGCGCCAAGCCCGATGTCGGCCCGGCGCTCCACGACCTCGACGGCGACACCCCTGCGCGCCAGTTCCAGAGCCGTCGCCAGCCCCGCGACACCGGCGCCCTTCACCAGGATGGTCATGGCCGCTCTCCCGCCCCAAGTTCCGCGATTTCCTGTCCCGTCATGTAGAGATTGCCGCCGGCGCGGTATTTCTCCGCCATGGCGGTCAGGCCTTCCTTCTGGGCCTCTGCGCGGATGTCATGCGAGATGCGCATCGAGCAGAATTTCGGGCCGCACATCGAGCAGAAATGCGCAACCTTGTGCGCCTCCTTCGGCAGTGTCTCGTCATGCATCGATCGCGCCGTCGCCGGGTCAAGCGACAGGTTAAACTGGTCTTCCCAGCGGAATTCGAAACGGGCGCGACTGAGTGCATCGTCGCGCAGCTGCGCTGCCGGATGACCCTTGGCGAGGTCGGCGGCATGCGCTGCGATCTTGTAGGTGATGACGCCGGTCTTCACGTCGTCGCGGTCGGGCAGACCCAGATGCTCCTTCGGCGTGACATAGCAGAGCATCGCCGTGCCGAACCAGCCGATCATTGCGGCACCAATTCCCGAGGTGATGTGGTCGTAGCCGGGTGCGATATCCGTCGTCAGCGGTCCAAGCGTATAGAAGGGGGCCTCGCCGCAGGTCTTCAGCTGCTTGTCCATGTTCTCCTTGATCTTGTGCATGGGAATATGGCCGGGACCCTCGATCATCACTTGGCAATCCTTCGCCCAAGCGATCTGCGTCAGCTCACCCAGCGTCTCAAGCTCGGCAAATTGGGCAGCGTCATTGGCATCGGCAATCGAGCCGGGCCGCAATCCGTCGCCCAGCGAGAAGGAGACGTCGTAGGCGCGGCAGATGTCGCAGATTTCCTCGAAATGGTCGTAGAGGAAACTCTCCTTGTGATGATGCAGACACCACTTGGCCATGATCGAACCACCGCGCGAAACGATGCCGGTGACACGGTTCACGGTCAGCGGGATGTAATGCAGCCTGACACCAGCATGGATGGTGAAATAATCGACGCCCTGCTCGGCCTGCTCGATCAGCGTGTCGCGATAGACCTCCCAGGTCAGGTCCTCGGCAATGCCGCCGACCTTTTCCAGCGCCTGGTAGAGCGGCACGGTGCCGATCGGCACGGGCGAATTGCGCAGGATCCAGTCGCGGATGTTGTGAATGTTGCGGCCGGTCGAGAGATCCATGACCGTGTCGGCGCCCCAGCGGATCGCCCAAACCATCTTCTCGACCTCTTCGGCCATGGAGGAGGTGACCGCCGAATTGCCGATATTGGCGTTGATCTTCACCAGGAAATTCCGACCGATGACCATCGGCTCCAATTCCGGATGATTAATGTTGGCCGGGATGATCGCTCGGCCAAGGGCGATCTCCTGGCGGACGAATTCCGGCGTCACGTGATCGGGGATCGCAGCGCCGAAGCTTTCGCCGTCGCGGACAAGGGCTTCCTTCGCAGCCTGGCGGCCAAGGTTTTCGCGGATCGCCACATATTCCATTTCCGACGTGATGATGCCGGCGCGGGCATAGGCAAGCTGCGTGACGGCCTTGCCGCCTGCTGCGCGAAGCGGGCGATGATTCACGGGAAACACCGGCGTCATCTTCTCAGGCGAGACGAAACCATTGTCCTCGGGCTTTACGTCGCGGCCGTCATAGGCCTCGACATCGCCGCGTGCCTTAACCCAGGCTGTCCGGTGCCGGGCAAGCCCCTGATCGATCAAGATTGTCGCCTGCGGGTCGGTGTAGGGACCTGACGCATCATAGATATTGACAGGCACTTCGCCCGATGTCGGGTGCAGCGCGATCTGGCGCAGGGGCACGCGGATATCCGGGTGCATGTCCCCTGCCAAGAAGATCTTCGTCGAGGCGGGAAGCGGCCCGGTGGTGACGTCGGGCTTTGGGAAGTTCGGGGCAATGTTCATCATGGAGCTCCAAGTGTTCAGGTTGGAGACCCAGTCATGTCAGCCGGAATGATGGAAAGACGCCACGGGATTCGAGTTTCCGAATCGTCGTTTTGCAGCGCTCGCACCGTCCCTACGCCAGTATGAACTGGATCAGGTTCAACGGGTCACCGCGCTGCCTTCAGGCGTAGCGATATCTCAGCCCCTTGTCGGGACACCCCTGGTGAATGCGTGAAGTGTGGTCAAAAGCGGTCCCGCTGTCAACGCGGGAGGTAACATTCAGGCGCCGGCGCGCGGCACCTCGAACTGCTGGCCTGGCCTGAGTCCCATGAAATGGTCCTTCCCAATTCCGGCCATCGACATCGCGTTCGCGAGTGCCTTCGGCGGATCATCGATGCCCTCATTCGTCAGCTGGAAGGTGCCGAAATGGTGGCCAATACCGAAGGCTGCGCCGCTCAAGCCGAAGCCCGCGATGGCTTCCTCAGGGTTCTGGTGCTGTGCTTTCATGAACCAGCGCGGTTCATAGGCGCCGATCGGCATGATCGCGAGCCTGATGTCGCCATGCTTTTCCCTGATTTCGCGGTAGTGTCTGCCGTCGGCATAGCCGGTGTCACCAATGTGATAGATCTTGCCGCCTGACGTTTCGATGACGAAGGCAGCCCAGAGCGCCATGCGCCTGTCGCCCATGCCGCGCGCCGACCAGTGATGGCATGGCTCGCAATGGAGGACGACGCCATCGCCCATCTCCAAACGGTCGCCCCAGTCTGTGACGCTCACGTCGATCGCAGGCAAGTGCTCACGGATGATCGTATCATTGCCAAGCGGGGTCACGATCCTTGGCTCATCGCGTTCGACTAGGCGCTTCAGCGTCGCGATATCCAGATGGTCGTAGTGATTGTGGGTAACGATCGCGATGTCGATCTTCGGCAGGTCATCGAAAGCGACGCCCGGCGGATTGGCGCGTTTCGGGCCCGCGAAAGAGACAGGGCTTGCGCGTTCCGACCAGACGGGATCCGTCAGGATATTGAGGCCCGCCGTCTGGATCAGCAATGTCGCATGGCCGATCATCGTCACCACAAGGCGATTGCCGTGCACGCGGGGTTCCGGCTTCGTCGTGACGAAATCGGCAGCCATGACGGGTTTCGGCCAGTCGATCTTGCCGCCTTCGAACTGCCAGCGCAGCAGATCGGTAAAACCGCGGGGCTCTTCACCACCGGGGTTGAAGAACACCTTGCCATCGAAATGATCCGAGATCGGCCCCGTATAGTAGCGATTGCCCGCCTGCGCTTCACGCATGCCGAGACCTCCGATTGCTGCGGCGACGAGGCCGAAGCCCGACCATTTGAAAAAGCTGCGTCTGTTCATGACGATTCCATATGTGATGCATCCTTCGATACGACAATGGGACACGGTCAGATCGCGCGGATGGAGCCTCGAACGTCCACAGATGCCAGCTTCGCTTGACTTTCTGCCTCAATTCCTGTTTATCCGGCCGATCTGTGAAGAGACAAGCACTCCGAGCCGCCGACCGGGACCCGTCAAGGTATAAAGAGATCCCGGAGGTCAACACCCGACAGCGCGATGCGCCCTCGGGTGCTTTTTGGCTTTGCGTCTTGTTTTCCGCGTGGAGAAGACCGAGGTTTCGGGTGTCCGAAACCATGCAAGGAAGAGCCGATGTTTGAAAACCTCCAGGACCGTCTTGGTTCCATTCTGAATGGACTGACCGGCCGTGGCGCCCTGTCCGAGGCGGATGTCTCGGCAGCGATGCGCGAGGTCCGTCGTGCGCTTCTCGAAGCCGATGTCGCACTCGAAGTCGTCAAGGGCTTCACCGACCGCGTGCGCGAAAAGGCCGTCGGCGCCGCCGTCCTGAAGTCGATCAAGCCCGGCCAGATGGTCGTCAAGATCGTTCATGACGAGCTGGTCGAAATGCTCGGCACCGAGGGTGTCGGCGTCGACCTGATGGCCGCCGCCCCGGTCGTCATCATGATGGTCGGCCTGCAGGGCTCCGGTAAGACGACCACATCAGGCAAGATTGCCAAGCGGCTGACGGATCGCGAGAAGAAGAAGGTCCTAATGGCCTCGCTCGACACGCGTCGACCGGCCGCCCAGGAACAGCTTCGCCAGCTCGGTGTGCAGACTGGCATCGATACGCTGCCGATCATTGCAGGCCAGTCGCCGACCGATATTGCATCGCGTGCTGTGCAAGCCGCGAAACTCGGCGGCCATGATGTCGTCATCCTCGATACCGCCGGTCGTACCCATATCGACGAGCCGCTGATGATCGAGATGGCCGAGATCAAGGCCCGCTCTAAGCCGCATGAAATCCTGCTCGTCGCCGATGCGCTGACCGGTCAGGACGCCGTCAATCTCGCCCGCAATTTCGATGAACGCGTCGGCATCACCGGCCTCGTGCTGACCCGTATGGACGGCGACGGACGCGGCGGTGCCGCCCTGTCCATGCGCGCCGTCACAGGCAAGCCGATCAAGCTGATCGGTATCGGCGAAAAAATGTCGGAGCTCGACGAGTTCCATCCGCGCCGTATTGCAGACCGCATCCTTGGGATGGGTGATATCGTCTCGCTGGTCGAAAAGGCTGCAGAGAACATCGACGCCGAAAAAGCCCGCGCCATGGCCGAGAAGATGGCCAAGGGCAAGTTCGATCTCAATGACCTCGCCGAGCAGATCAAGCAGATGCAGGCCATGGGCGGCATGGGCGGGATCATGGGCATGATGCCGGGCATGTCCGGCATGAAGGACAAGATTTCAGCCGCCGGTCTCGACGACAAGGTCTTCAAGCGCCAGCTCGCAATTATCTCCTCAATGACCAAGGCCGAGCGTGCCAATCCCGATATCCTCAAGCATTCCCGCAAGAAGCGCATCGCTAGCGGCTCCGGCACGGATGCCTCCGACATCAACAAGCTGCTCAAAATGCACCGCCAAATGGCCGACATGATGAAAGCCATGGGCGGCAAGAAGGGCGGCGGCATGATGAAGCAGATGATGGGCGGCCTCGCCTCCAAGATGGGTCTCGGTGGCCTGGGTGGCGGCATGGGGATGCCGGATCTGTCGAGTATGGATCCGAAGCAGCTGGAAGCGCTGGCCAAGCAGGCGGAAGCAGCCGGTATCAAGCCGGGCGGCCTTCCGGGTCTCGGCGGCGGTGGTCTGCCAGGTCTGGGCGCACCGAAGCTTCCCGGCCTTGGTGGCGGTTTCCCCGGCCTGCCGGGCCTGCCTAAGAAGAAGTAAGGAGAGCTCTGATGATCGATCCTACCGTCAAGGAACAACTCTCCGGCTATCGCCAGTCGATCGACAACATCGACGCGGCGCTGGTTCACATGCTGGCCGAACGTTTCCGCTGCACCAAGGCGGTCGGCGTTCTGAAAGCCACCTACGATTTGCCGCCGGCTGACCCGGCGCGCGAAGAATACCAGATCGCCCGCCTGCGCCGCCTGGCACAGGATGCGCATCTGGACCCGGATTTCGCCGAGAAGTTCCTGAACTTCATCATCACCGAAGTCATCCGGCATCATGAAGCCATTGCCGCCGAACATGGCGGTGCAACCGAAAAGACCGCCTGACGGCGGCCTCAACAAGAAAAGGGGCAAGCTTCGGCAGCCCTTATGACAAACCAAGGAGTTAACTGCATGTCCCTCAAGATTCGTCTCGCCCGTGGTGGTTCCAAGAAGCGCCCTTACTACCAGATCGTTGTTGCCGACGCCCGCGCGCCGCGCGACGGCCGCTTCCTGGAGAAGGTTGGTTCCTGGAACCCGATGCTCGGCAAGGACAACGAAAAGCGCGTTGAACTGAATGCCGACCTTATCAAGGAATGGCTCGCCAAGGGCGCCCAGCCGACCGACCGCGTCCTGCGCTTCCTCGCTGAAGCCGGTATCGCCGAGCGCGCTGTTCGCAGCAACCCGGACAAGGCAAAGCCGGGCAAGAAGGCTCAGGAACGCGCTGCCGAGAAGGCACAGAAGGCAGCAGACGCCGCTGCCGCTGCTGCAGAAGCCGCCGCGGAATAAGCGATCTTCGATCGTTGCAGGCGGGCGGTGGGTCTCCCACCGCCCGTTTTTGCGTTTTCTTTGCCGTTGGTTCCGCCTAAAAGAGTGAAGCGACGAGAACAAGTTTCAGGACTGCATATCGCCATGAGCACGCTGGAAAATCCAATACTGATGGCCGTCATCGGCGCCGCCCAGGGCCTGCGCGGCGAAGTGCGGGTGAAGACGTTCACAGAAGATCAGCTCGGATTGGCCGATTACGGCGTGCTCTACAGCGCCGACGGCCGCAAGTTCGAGATCCTCGACATCCGCGACGGCAAGACGGTAGCCATCGTCCGTTTCCGCGGCATCAACGACCGCAACGCGGCAGAAGCGCTGAACGGCACCGAACTCTTCGTCAACAGGGACGCGTTGCCCGACGAGGATCTCGACGATGACGAGTTTTACTATGCCGACTTGGAGGGCCTTCAAGTTTATGACGCCGAGAACAACCATTACGGCGCAGTCACTGCGGTTTATGATTTTGGTGCCGGTGACCTTCTGGAGTTGAAGGGTCCGGGCAAGCGTCCGGTTCTTATTCCCTTCTCCGAAGCGGCTGTCCTGGAAATCGATCTCGAAGGCGGACGTCTGCTGGTCGATCCCGTCGCAGCTGGCCTGAAAGACGATGGCGAGGAGAAGCCCTATGGCTCCAGTGGAGGAATGCCGCGCCCGAACGGGCGTCGCTGACCCCATGGGCTTCAAAGCTTCGATCCTGACGCTTTATCCGGATATGTTCCCCGGTCATCTGGGTCATGCGCTGGCAGGCCGCGCGCTTGAGCGCGGCGACTGGTCCATTGAGGCCGTCCAGATCCGTGACTTTGCCGAGGACAAGCATCGCAGCGTCGACGACACACCGTCAGGCGGTGGTGCCGGTATGGTGTTGAAGCCGGACGTCCTGGCGCGCGCGATCGATTCCATAGCAGACGATGGAAGACCCCGCCTGCTGATGAGCCCGCGCGGCCGTCCGCTCACGCAAGAACGTGTCCGCGCCCTGGGCGCTGGCGAGGGCGTGGTCATCGTCTGTGGCCGTTTTGAAGGTGTCGATCAGCGGGTCATCGATGCACGCCAGTTGGAAGAGGTGTCGATCGGCGATTATATCCTTTCCGGAGGTGAACCTGCGGCCCTGACCCTGCTCGATGCCGTCGTGCGCATCCTCCCCGGCGTGATGGGTAACCAGCTTTCGGGGGTGCATGAGAGCTTCGAGGGCGGATTGCTGGAACACCCGCAATACACCCGGCCCCAAATCTTCGAGGGCAGGGAGATCCCGCAAGTCCTTACGTCGGGAAATCATGCGGCCATCCAGAAGTGGCGCCATGAACAGGCAGTTGTCCTGACGCGTGAAAGGCGTCCCGATCTTTTGCCGGTTCAGCCGGTAAAGAAGTAATAGGCGGCGAGCCCGAGACCAGCTGCCACCACTATCCAACGCAGCACGGCCTGCGGCACCTTCTTGGCCACGGCCACGCCAGCATAACCGCCCACTGCCACGGCCGGAATCATGATGATGGCATGCAGCCATGACAGCGCACCGGCGCTGGCAAAGATGACGATGGCGACGGCGGCAATGACAATCGACAGGAAGTTCTTCAAAGCATTCAGCCGATGATAGTCGCCACCGCTGGCAAGCCCTAGCGATGCCAGCATCATGATGCCCATACCTGCTCCGAAAAATCCGCCGTAAAAGGATGTGATGCCCTGAAGACCCAGCCCCAGCGGGCTTGACGCATGGCTTTCCCCCTGTGTTTTCGGCCGCAGCTTCGGCCCGGCTGCGAAGACCGCAGTCGCGCCGAGCAGAAGCCAGGGCACCATCGAACGGAATGCCGGATTTGACAGCGAAATGAGGAAGAGGGAGCCGCAGACAGCACCTATGACCGAAACAATGGCGAGGAGGACAGCACCGCGCCACATGGTCTTGAACTCGCGCCTATAGGCCAAAGTCGAGGTAATGTAGCCGGGAAACTGGATGACCGACGAAGTTGCATTGGCTGAGATTGGCGGCAGTCCGGCCAAGGTGAGGGCACCGAAAGTCAGAAACGTTCCACCCCCTGCGATCGCGTTGACAGCACCGGACAAGAACCCGGCGACGAACAGAATGGCAATGAGGGCAATGGACATGCAGGCTGTGTCTCCAACATCAAGGCAGTCTTACGGACGGAAGCCTTGCCCAGCAAGGGCGCAACGCCCTATGCAGCAAGAGAAATTGCGTGACCAGGGGTGACAAGCGGCCCGCCATGGTGTAATGGCGCCCTCGGACATGGGCAAAAGCCCGTCTGCCAAAACAAAGAACCGCGTATCCGCTCCCGCCTTTCGAGGCAAGATCCCAAGGCATGTCCAAAGGATGATCGTTGAGCGCTCTGGCTGTTTCAGAAGAAATTGAGGTTAGACATGAACATCATTCAGCAGCTGGAAGCCGAACAGGCCGCCAAGATCGAAGCCAAGCGCAAGCTTCCGGATTTCTCCCCGGGCGACACGCTCCGCGTTAACGTCACCGTTAAGGAAGGCAACCGTACCCGCGTGCAGGCCTATGAAGGCGTTTGCATCGCTCGTTCGGGCGCTGGCATCAACGAGAGCTTCACGGTTCGCAAGATCTCCTACGGCGAAGGCGTCGAGCGCGTATTCCCGGTCTACTCGCCGCTGGTGGAAGGCGTCGAAATCGTTCGTCGCGGTAAGGTCCGTCGTGCCAAGCTCTACTACCTGCGCGATCGTCGCGGCAAGTCGGCTCGTATCGTCGAGAACACCGGCACCCGCGCCCGCAAGCTGAACGACGCCGAGCGCGCCGCTGTTGCCGAAGAAAAGGCACGTCTGGAAGCTGAAAAGGTCGCAGCAGCACAGGCTCTGGCCGCCGAAAAGGCAGCAGCTGAAGCCGCCGAAAAGGCCGCTGCCGCTGAAGCCGCTGCAGCAGCAGAAACCTCGGCTGAATAAGCTGATCTGGGGCGGTTCCTCCGCCCCTCTATCCCATTCGCGAAGGCCCGGCTCAGTCCGGGCCTTTTGCGTTTATGCAGGGAATCAGATTTTCAGTGGGGACCTCAGAGGCTGACACTGATGGCTCCACCGGCCACGATCAGGCAAGCCAGCAGTCGGCGGAGCGTCAAAGGCTCGCCGAGGACGAGCGCGCCGATCAGGACGGCAAAGACGACGCTCGTCTCGCGAACAGCCGTAACAAGGCCGGCCGGCGCATAGGCATAGGCGACGACAACCAATCCATAGGCCAGCATAGCGACGACACCGCCACCGGCTGCCTTCCAGGTCGTGGAGGCACGCAAGTCGATCTTGAGACCGCGTCTCGTGACGACAAAGGCAAGCGTGATCATGATCCCGAACAGGAAGAGGACCCAAAGCGCGTAGGAGACAGGCTGCGCGACGAGCTTCACACCGCGTGAATCCACGGTGGAATAGCAGGCAATGATCAGACCGGTTGTGAGCGCGAATAGGATGGACGAGGTCGCAGCCCGCGTCTTGCCGAGAGACAAGCTCATGATCCCGGCGGCGATCATGATGACGCCGAGCGTCTGAAACGGTCCCAGTATCTCACCAAAGAACAGGAAGCCCCCCAGGGTCACCAGCAGTGGTACCGTGCCGCGCACGATCGGATAGACCTGCCCGAGTTCACCATGACGATACGCGGCGACCAGAAACAGACTGTAGCCGACCTGGAGGCAAGCCGAGAGCAGGATATAGGGCCAGGCTGCAGGAGCCGGGATCGGCAGCATGAAGAGAAACGGCAGAGTGATGATACTTCCCGCCAGACTCATGATGGTGATCGACCATAAGCGGTCGGCACCTGTTCTAAGGAAGGCATTCCAGCTTGCATGAAGGATCGCCGCAACAAGGGCGAGACAGACGGCCACGGTACTCACGACCGCAACCCGCGGAAGGAGAACAGGCATGGGGGTAATGACATTGGGGAATCCGGAGCCGCTATATGACAGTTTTATGACTGCGCAACGATAGCGCCTTCCCTCGCCGTTGCAATCCAGAGCGGCGATCCACGCGAAAAAGAAACCGCCCGCATGAAGCGGGCGGTTTAAATGCGGGAGACTATGCTGGCTTACTGCCAGTCGCGGATATCGACGAAATGACCGGCAACGGCAGCGGCGGCGGCCATGGCCGGAGACACCAGATGGGTGCGGCCCTTGAAGCCCTGACGGCCTTCAAAGTTGCGGTTCGAGGTCGATGCACAACGCTCGCCCGGCTTCAGGCGGTCGTCATTCATGGCGAGGCACATGGAGCAGCCCGGCTCGCGCCAGTCGAAACCGGCAGCCTTGAAGATCTTGTCGAGACCTTCGGCTTCCGCCTGTTCCTTGACCAGACCAGAGCCCGGCACGATCATTGCCGACACGGTCGGAGCAACCGTCTTGCCTTCGACCACCTTTGCCACTTCGCGCAGGTCTTCGATGCGGCCATTCGTGCACGAGCCGATGAAAACGCGGTCGACAGCGATATCGGTGATCTTCGTTCCAGGGGTCAGGCCCATGTAATCGAGCGCGCGCCACTTGGAGGTACGCTTATTCTCATCCTGAATTTCGTCCGGGTTCGGAACAACGCCCTGAACGGAGATGACGTCTTCCGGCGACGAGCCCCAGGACACGATCGGCGGCAGCTTGGCAGCGTCCAGCACAACAACGCGATCGTAATGTGCGCCTTCGTCGGTGTGAAGCGTCTTCCAGTAGGCGATCGCCTGCTCAAGCTGTTCGCCCTGCGGCGCGCGCGGCTTGCCCTTGATGTATTCGAAGGTCTTTTCATCAGGCGCGATCAGGCCGGCGCGAGCGCCACCTTCGATCGTCATGTTGCAGATGGTCATGCGACCTTCCATCGACAGCGCACGGATGGCTTCACCAGCGAATTCGATGACGTGGCCGGTGCCGCCAGCCGTACCGATTTCGCCGATGATGGCCAGGATGATGTCCTTGGCGGTGACATGGTCAGGCAAAACGCCATCGACCCGCACCAGCATGTTCTTGGCCTTCTTCTGGATCAGCGTCTGGGTCGCGAGCACATGCTCGACTTCGGACGTGCCAATACCATGCGCCAATGCACCGAAGGCGCCGTGGGTCGAGGTGTGGCTGTCACCGCAGACGATGGTCATGCCCGGCAGAGTGAAGCCCTGCTCCGGGCCGACGATGTGCACGATGCCCTGACGCTTGTCGGAAGCCGAGTAGTATTCGACTCCAAACTCGGCCGCGTTATTGGCGAGCGCTTCGACCTGAATCCGGCTTTCCTCGTTCTTGATGCCGAGGTGGCGATCGGGTGAGGTCGGCACATTGTGGTCGACAACGGCCAGCGTCTTCTGCGGCGCGCGTACTTTGCGGCCCGTCATGCGCAGACCTTCAAAGGCCTGCGGGCTCGTCACTTCGTGGACGAGGTGACGGTCGATGTAGAGAAGACAGGTGCCGTCGTCCTGCTGATCGACGACGTGGTCGTCCCAGATCTTGTCGTAAAGGGTGCGAGGTGCGCTCATGGGTGCGTTCCATCCAGACTGAGGAAAAGGGGAAAACTTCAATTTTGGAAAGTTAGGTCGATGCCGCGGTCGCGGCGGATCGCAATCAGCCTCGAAGGCTGGCGAGTGCGCCGGAAACGCGCGCAAAGAAACGTGCCGGCAGACGCTTATGGTCCTGCAGCACGATAAACTGGTTTCCGAGACATCCGAATTTCGATCCCATGGCGCGCCTCTTACCATTTCTCGTCGAAAACGGCAATTCGATTCAGATCAAACGATCGCGCTAGTCGCCGCGGCGTGTGCCCCTCTGCCGCATGCGTCTTTCGAAGTCGCGAAGGAGGATCGAGAGCCCGATGGTCAGGACGAGATAGACATAGGCCACGATCGAATAGGTCTCGAAGAAGCGGAAGGAGCCGGAGGCATAGACCTTGCCCATTTGGGTAATGTCCGCGACGCCGAGGACGGAAACCAGAGACGAGTCCTTCACCATTGCAACGAAATCATTCGACAACGGCGGGAAGATCACCCGGATGGCCTGCGGAAAGACCACGAGACGAAAACGCTGGCTGCGGCTGAGACCAAGTGCCTTCGCGGCCTCGATCTGCCCCTTGTCGATCGACTGGATACCTGCCCGAAAGATTTCGGCGATAAAGGCCGAATAGCCAATCATCAGGGCAATGATCGCCCGCCACATCAGAGAAACATCTCGCACGACCATGGGCTCGAAGAAACCGGCCTGGATGAGCGGACTGGTGATCAAGTTGAACAGCGCAACAAAAGCCGGGGCCCCGACGAAAGCGATGTAGAACAGGAGAACCAGGATCGGGATGCCCCTGACAACCTCCACATAGAACCGCGCGGTCTGGCGAAGGATCAGGTGATCCGACATGCCGAGCAATGCGATGAGCAGGCCGAGCGCCGTCGCCAGCAGGAACCCGACAAGCGTCACGAA
This sequence comes from Rhizobium sp. Root274, assembly GCF_001429245.1. Taxonomy (GTDB): domain Bacteria; phylum Pseudomonadota; class Alphaproteobacteria; order Rhizobiales; family Rhizobiaceae; genus Allorhizobium. The sequence continues at coordinate 173,445 of NZ_LMJE01000008.1, read as the reverse complement.
GACAGTGACGCCGAGGCCCTTTACTACCGTGTTGAAAACCTGAGCGTAGAGATCGCTGAAGAAGATGACGAGACCGAGCGCAACTGCCAACACGACGAAGGCGACCAGCCACCACGGCCGGTCGCCCTTCGGATCACCCTGGGGCAAAGTTTGAAACGCCATCAGCCGCTGACCTTCCGGACAGGGGCAGCCAAGCCGCTCATTCGCCCATCTTGTAGTCGAGGAACCACTTCTTGTTCAGCGCGTCCAGCGTGCCATCGGCCTTCAGCGCCGCAATCGCCGCATTGACCGGCGCCACGAGGTCGGAGCCCTTCGGGAAGATGAAGCCGAAATCCTCTGTGCCAAGCGGTTCACCAACGATCTTGAGTGTACCATTCGAGGCCGCGACGTAACCGTTGCCGGCCGTGCTGTCGGTGAGAACCAGATCAACGTCTCCGGCCTTCAACGCCTGGACGGTCGCGCCAAATGTCTCGAACAGCTTGATGCGCGGGTTCTGCTCATTGCCGTCGAGCACTTCATAAACGGCCGTGTAGAACGGGCTCGTGCCCGGCTGCGCGCCGACGAGGCCGCTTTCGAGTGCGGCAAAGCTCTTGGCATCGGTGAAGCGGCTTTCGTCACCGCGCACCAGCATCAACTGCTGCGAACGCATGTACGGATCGGAGAAATCGACCTTCTCCTTCCGGTCTTCCTTGATGGTGATGCCGGTCATGCCGATGTTGTACTGATTGTCCGAAACTGCCTGGATCATCGCGTCCCAAGAGGTGTTCTGATACTCCACCTTGAAGTTCAACCGCTTGGCGATCTCGTTCATCGCATCATATTCCCAGCCAATCTGCTGACCCGTCTTTGGATCGACGAATTGCAGCGGCGGATAGGCATTCTCCGTCACGACGACGACTGATTTGCCGCCGAGATTTGGCAGCGTTTCGGCATGGACGGCACAAGGAAGAAGCGCAAGGGCGGACAGACCGGCGAGCACAGCGCGGCGAAACAGCATGGAGATCTCCAAAAATTGTGGCGTCTCAGAGTGTCACATCTTGTTCCCCGCTGGCAAGGGACCAGCCCTTTGCCACCGGATGACTTCACAGCACAGCAAGGAGCACCGTCTCTCTCGCGCGGCGTTAGGCTGCACGCGTCCGACGCGCTCAATGCCGGCGAGGGGCCGCCTCGCGTTTAAAGCGGCCCATCGACCAGCCACCGATCAGAAAGCCGCCGTCTTTGGATCGGGGCCGATGCGCGCACCTGCGTCGTCGAGGCCATTGAGCGTGCTTAAGTCGTCATCAGAGAGCTTAAAATCGAAGACGTTGAAGTTCTCTGCGATGCGCGACGGTGTCACCGACTTCGGGATGACGATCAGGCCGTTGTCGATATGCCAGCGGATGATCAACTGCGCCGGTGTGCGGCCAGTGCGGTCCGCTATCTTCGCGATCTCCGGATGGTTCAGCAGCTTGCCCTGGCCGAGCGGGCTCCAGGATTGTGTCGCGATCTTGTGCTTCTGATGAAATGCACGCGCCTCTTTCTGCTGGAAATCCGGATGCAGCTCGATCTGGTTGAGAACAGGCACGACACCCGTCTCGGCCACGATCCGCTCGATATGCTCGGGATAGAAGTTGGACACACCGATCGACTTTGCCCTTCCCTCCTCCCGGAGTTTGACAAAGGCCTTCCAGGTATCGACGAATAGGCCACGGTGAGCGGACGGCCAGTGAATGAGGTAAAGGTCGACATAGTCGGTGCCGAGCAGCTTCAGGCTGGCGTCGAAGGCCTTCAGCGTCTGGTCATAGCCCTGATCATTGTTCCACAGCTTCGTGGTGAGAAAAATGTCGTGGCGGTCGAGGCCGGATCCACGGATCCCCTCGCCCACCCCCTCTTCGTTCTCGTAGACGGCGGCTGTGTCTACGTGACGATATCCCGCGTCAAGGGCCGCCTTGACGGCTGGCGCCGCTTCATCGTTCGGCGTCTGCCAGACGCCAAGCCCGACCTGCGGGATGGTCTTTCCGTCGTTAAGAGTAATCATGGATTGATCGGTCATGGGAGAAGCTCCGGAAATTTGATGAGATGCCGGCAAGCCAGGCGCCCTGGGATCGGACAGGCTGCAGAGATAGGGCCGACGCTGTCCCTATAGGTAGGCAGAGCCAGCTTCATTGGAAGACGTCAGCGTCCAGATTTCCCGGCGGTCCGCTAGAGAACCTGCAGCCTCGTGCTAGGCCTGAGATGCGGCAAGAGGCGTTTCATGTCCCGCAGGCTGATGGCTACACACCCCTCCGTCGGTGCATAATCCTCGCGCGCAATATGAAAGAAGATCGCCGACCCGCAGCCGCGTTTGCGCACGCGCATATTCCAATCCATCACCACACAGACATCGTAAAGTCGGTCCTGACGCTTAAGCGTTTCGTGACTTGCGGTGAAGGGAGCGGTGACGGGTCGATTGTAGCTTGGATGATCGGGCGCGTCACACCAGAGCATGGTCCCCCGAATAGGCACAAGGGGAAGCCTCGTTGTGAGCGGTGTCTTCCTGTCACTGCGGAAATAGGCGAACCGAAGCGGCATGCTTGCAATGGGCGTGGCGCCATCCCCTTCCCGCTTGCGGCTCGTTCGACCGCTGCGCCCAATCGCAGCGGGAATGCGAAGGTCTCCTACTTGCAAGATGGCACGGCTTCGAGAGAGCGGGGTCGGTCGCACCAAAATTCGCGTGATCGCTTTTCCTTGTTTTGTTGCGCTCCGCGGTCGAATGCTCACGAGATTTTGCCTTGTTCGTGAAGAATGTTGTATTCATAGCACTTCAATGCCTGCCACCCAGGCTTACATGGCCTTCGATGAAGCGACAAGCTTCGGCAAGGACCACTCTGGAAGGAAGACGGATGACAACGCGGACCATTCTGCTGGTGGATGACGACGATGATCTGAGGCAGATCCTGGTCGAGCAGCTTTCGCTCTACGAGGAGTTCTCGCTGCTCCAGGAAAGCAATGCGACCCGGGCCATGCAGACGGCAAAGGCCGCTCAGGTTGACCTGATGATCATGGATGTCGGCCTGCCGGACATGGACGGTCGCGAAGCGGTGAAGCTGCTGCGCAAGGGTGGCTTCAAGTCACCCGTGATCATGCTGACGGGCCACGACACCGATTCCGATACCATTCTCGGCCTGGAAGCCGGTGCCAACGATTATGTCACCAAGCCGTTCAAGTTTGCCGTGCTTCTTGCCCGCATTCGCGCCCAGTTACGCCAGTACGAGCAGAGTGAGGACGCGACCTTTGGAGTTGGCCCTTATCTCTTTAAGCCGAGCCAGAAACTGCTGACGACCGAGGACGGCAAGAAGATCCGCCTGACCGAAAAGGAATCGGCCATCATCCGGTATCTCTACCGGGCCGGACAAAAGGTAGTTACCCGCGACATCCTGCTGGAGGAGGTTTGGGGCTACAATTCTGGCGTGACGACACACACCTTGGAAACCCATGTCTACCGGCTTCGCCAGAAGATCGAGCGTGATCCTTCCAACGCCGAAATTCTGGTAACCGAGAACGGTGGCTACAAGATCGTCCCCTGACGGGGAGAGACAGGTAACGACAGACGGGGATGAGACTGGCCTGAGGGTCGTCTCCATCCCCGTTTTGCGTTAGGACTGACCTCAAGCAAGGTGTGGACACCGACCGGGCGACAAACAGGAGACTTTCATGGCTCTCAGCGACGATATCCAGCTTCTGTCGGCAGTGCCGCTCTTTTCCGGGCTGGACGCCGATCAGATCCGGCTGATCGCCTTCGGCGCAGAGCACCGGCCGATCAGCGCCGGTCAGGCGCTCTTCAGGGAGAAAGCGCCAGCGGAATGCGCCTATGTCGTGGTGCGGGGCAAGCTGGATTTGTATGTCATTGGCCGGGACGGCACTCAGACGCTTGGGGCGAGCGTTGGCCCAGGTGTGATGCTGTCGGAACTGGCACTTGTCACCATGGTGGAACGCAAGTTTACGGCAGTGGCTGTTGAGGATGTAGATGTCATCCGCATCACCCGCTCACTCTTCCATCGTCTGCTCGAGGAATATCCCGCCATGGCGCGGCATGTCGAAACCCGGATCCGCAAGACCTTGGGGGACCTGATGGAAGGCTCCGCCTCTCTCGCCCCAAGATTTGCTGAATAGCTGGCTATCGAGCGTCGAAAAAGGCTGTAACCGGGACATGATCGGAAGGCTGCGTCCATCCCCGCGCCTCCTTGAGGACCTCGATCCGGGACAGGAGCGGGGCGAGATCCGCTGAGGACCAGATGTGGTCAAGGCGGCGACCCCGATCGGCGGCAGCCCAGTCTTTGGCGCGATAGCTCCACCACGTATAGAGTTTTTCTGATGCGGGCACATGCTGCCGCATGACATCGACCCACGCACCGCGACGCATCACCTCCAGCAAACCATCGGTTTCCACGGGTGTATGGCTGACGATCTTCAACATCTGTTTATGCGACCACACGTCGTGTTCCAGCGGTGCGATGTTGAGATCACCGACGAGGATTGCAGCCGTGCCCGGCTCGGCATCTGCCGACAGCGCTTTCATTTCCTCGACGAAATCGAGCTTATGACCGAACTTCGGATTGATCTCACGGTTAGGCTCGTCGCCGCCGGCCGGTACGTAGAAGTTGTGAAGGCGAATGCGCCGCCCCGCCCATTCGAAGACAGCGGAAATATGCCGGCTGTCACCCACGCCGCAATAATCCTGGCGATGATCTTCAGTCAGCGGCAGCTTCGAGCAGATCGCCACGCCGTGATAGCCCTTCTGACCGTGAATCACGATATTAGAATAACCCAGGGCTGCTATCTGCTCAGATGGGAACTGATCGTTCTGGCACTTGATTTCCTGCAGGCACAGAATATCCGGGTTATGCTGACGAAGGAAGTCCTCGACGATCGGCAGGCGCAGTCGCACCGAGTTGATGTTCCAGGTGGTGATCGCAAGGGTCATGAGGCGCCTGTTCCTGTCGGTTACACTTGCCTCTTAGGCCAAAAGCGCGGAGCTGAACAGAAAAAGGCGGCACAGGCTTTTTCCCGCACCGCCTTCTCCACAACTCTGCCGTACATGAAACGTTGGTCAGCCGCCGCGACTCTGGCCGTGCACTTCGGCATAAGGGATTTCGAACACCGAAGGATCCAGTTGAACACCGTTTTGAACATTGAAGATCATCACCGATGTATCCTTCTTCTGCACATCGGTGATCGTCCATTGCCTCAGATCGAAAGTCTTCGGGTCAAACATCAGCGTAATCGTGGAATCGCCGAAGATCGTCCGGTCGCCAAGCACGATCGTCGTCAGATCAGCCTCTTCCTTGACGTCGCGCACCAGCTTGTTGCCGAGATCGATCCTGTCGGCGAGCAACAGGCTGAGCGGCGTCTTTGAGAGCGGATAAAGGTCCCAGGTCTTCAGTTTGGTGTTGCCGATGACGACATTCTTGCCGTCCGAAATCACACGCATCGGCGACGGTTTTTCGTAGTTGAAGCGAAGCTTGCCGGGACGCTCGATGAAGAACTTGCCGCCGGTCTGTTCGCCACGCGGGCCGAACTGAACGAATTCGCCCATCATAGTCTTCACGCTGGAGAAATGGTCGGCGATCTGCTGGGCTGCATCGGTCGCAGCAAAGCTCGGAAACGGCAGGGCTGCGCATGCCATGAATGCGGCGCTTCCCAGCACGAACTGGCGACGGTTCGCCAGTACCGGCATTCCTGCATCGCGTTCAGTTTTTTCAATCATGCGATACTCCTTCATATGCTCACGGTCTCGCCGAAAAAGGCGGCGGCTTCATGGCCGTGATCTCTCATGCCGTTGCGGCAACTCGCCGGGACTGCCCGTTGTTCCACCAGGGAACGCAGCCCGGGATATTATTCTTCCGTCGTCACCAAAATCTCGCGTTTACCCGCATGGTTGGCAGGGCCGATAATGCCCTCTTTTTCCATGCGCTCAATCAGCGAGGCCGCGCGGTTGTAGCCGATACCGAGCCTGCGCTGGACATAGGAGGTCGACGCCTTGCCATCCCGCAGCACGATCGCAACAGCCTGATCGTAAGGATCGTCGGAATCGGCCAGATTGCCAGTCCCCACCGGCCCACCGCCGTCCTCATCGTCCTCGTCATCGATGGTGATGGCTTCCAGATACTGCGGAGACCCTTGGGTCTTGAGATAGGCAACAATCTCTTCGACCTCGTGGTCGGAAACGAAGGGTCCATGGACGCGCTGGATGCGCCCACCGCCGGCCATATAGAGCATGTCACCCATCCCGAGCAGCTGTTCCGCACCCTGTTCGCCAAGGATCGTGCGACTGTCGATTTTGGACGTGACTTGGAAGGAAATACGCGTCGGGAAGTTGGCTTTGATCGTGCCTGTAATGACGTCGACCGATGGGCGCTGTGTCGCCATGATCACATGGATGCCGGCGGCGCGGGCCATCTGGGCGAGCCGCTGCACGGCGCCTTCGATATCCTTGCCGGCTACCATCATCAGGTCGGCCATTTCGTCGATGATGACGACGATATACGGGATCGGCTGCAGGTCGAATTCTTCCGTCTCGTAAATCGCCTCGCCCGTCTGGCGGTCGAAACCGGTCTGAACGGTCCGCGTCAGCACCTCGCCCTTCTCCTGCGCCTGCGCAACCCGGGCGTTGAAGCCGTCGATGTTCCGAACACCGATCTTCGACATCTTCTTGTAGCGCTCTTCCATCTCGCGAACGGTCCATTTGAGGGCCACGACGGCCTTCTTGGGATCGGTCACGACAGGGGAGAGCAGATGCGGAATGCCGTCATAGACCGACAGTTCGAGCATCTTCGGGTCGATCATGATCAAGCGGCACTGTTCCGGCGTCATCTTGTAGAGAAGCGACAGGATCATTGTGTTGATCGCGACCGACTTACCCGAACCGGTCGTACCGGCGACGAGCAGATGTGGCATTTTCGCAAGGTCAGCCACCACGGGCTCACCGCCGATGGTCTTGCCGAGCGCCATGGCCAGCTTCGCCTTGTTGCCGTCGAAGTCGCGCGACGCAATCAGCTCACGCAGATAAACCGTCTCGCGGCTCTGGTTCGGCAGTTCGATGCCGATGGCATTGCGACCGGGGACGACGGCGACACGGGCGGCGATCGCGCTCATCGAGCGGGCAATGTCGTCGGCAAGGCCGATGACACGCGAGGACTTGATGCCCGGTGCCGGCTCCAGCTCGTAGAGCGTGACCACGGGACCGGGGCGAACATGAATGATTTCACCCTTGACGCCGAAGTCATCGAGCACGCCTTCGAGAAGGCGCGCATTGTGCTCCAGAGCCTCGGCCGACAGGGTCGCATCCCGCGCAACCGCACGCGGTTCGGCCAACAGGTGGACTGAGGGAAGCTGGAACCCATCTGGTTTCAGGAGCGAACCCTGAGCATCGCGGTCCAGGCGGGCGCCCGGCTTCGGGCGCGCTGTGGGCGCGGCCACGCGAGGCGAACCCGCCACGGCGCGGGCAGGAGCCGCTCCGCGACCCCGGTCGTCCGGAAGAATGCCCGAGGGGCGCGGCATGTCATCGAGATCAAAATCATCGTCATCATCATCGAATGATCCGCTCGACATCGGCGGCGGAGACACGATGGAACGACCGGTGGCGCGAGGAGGCGCGCCGTCAAGCACAGGTTCGACGCGAGCGGTCAGTCCAGGCGGCTTGGCGCGAGACGGCTCATTCAGCGTGCTGAATTCATCATCATTGAAATCATAGGGCTGGTCGAACTCGCGCTGGCGACGCTCAGCCGGTTTGACGCCGAAAAGCCGGCGGGTGCGCGCGCGCAGCAGGTACCAGTTGTGGGCGAAAGCGCCAAAATAGAGCGAAATACCCCCCTGGTCCTCTTCTTCCTCTTCCTCGTCCATCGGGTTGGGCTGCACCTTGGCTTTGGAGGGGGTCTTGGCGAGAGGAAGATCGTCGTCGGGCGCCTCGACCGGCTTGCCGAAAATCCCGGCGGCAAACAGGAGGAACCAGGCCGCCGGCAATGCGAGCATGGTACCCAGCACCATGGCGAAGGTGGACGTCGGATAGGCCCCGATGAAAAGGGCGGGGAAGCGCAGGATCAGATCACCAAAGACACCGCCGGTGCCGCTCGGCAATGGCCAGGTGGTGGGCGGCGGAAAGCAACCGACCGCGGCAGCGGCCACGAGAGCGCCAGCAAGCCAGGCGGCAATGCGCGCGGGAATGCGATGCAGGCGCCGTCCGCCGATCAGGGCAAACGACCAGGCAAGCACGGGAAGGAGCGCCAGCAGGCTGCCGAGCCCGAAGAATTGCATCATCAGGTCGGAGAAGACTGCACCGGAAAGACCAAGGATGTTTGTGGGCGGATTTTCCGTGGCGTAGGACAAGCTCGGATCCGAGACATTCCAGGTGGCGAGTGCCGCGACCGCCAGAACCAGTGCCAGGAAGAGTGCAAAGCCCAACAAAGCAGACAGTTGTCGAACCAGAAAAGCGGTGAACGCGAATCGGGCCGGATGATCCGGAAGCGCTGTCGAATGGCCTCTGCTCATGGGTCTCGTTATCCGTCCTGTTGGCGTGTGCGCCTGGAATGCTGGAAGGGCAGCACAGTTCTGACCAGTCCTCACCCTAAGCCACGGACGGTTAATGGTGCATTAACCATGCATGCATTCCTCGGAGATCCTCAAACGCAAGACGCCCGGGCCTGAAGCCCGGGCGCCGCCGCCGCTTGAAGATCGAACGATCAGCTGTGATAGGCAGCTTCGCCGTGCGAAGCGAGGTCGAGACCTTCGCGCTCGGCTTCGACCGGAACGCGCAGGCCGACGACAACGTCGACGATCTTGTAGAGGATGATAGAGCCAATGCCGCACCACAGGAGAGTCACGACAACTGCCTTGACCTGGGTGATAAATTGACCGGCCATGGTTACGCCTTCGGCATAGCCGATGCCGCCGAGGGAGGCGGAAGCGAAGATGCCGGTTGCAAGGGCGCCGAAGAGACCACCGATACCGTGCACGCCGAAGACGTCGGCGCTGTCGTCATAGCCGAACTTGTTCTTCACAACCGCTACGAAGAAGTAGCAGAGCGGCGACACGATAAGACCCATGACGATGGCGCCCATCGGGCCGGCAATGCCGGCAGCCGGGGTAATGGCAACCAGACCGGCGATCATGCCCGAAGCAGCACCGAGCATGGAGGCCTTGCCGCGGGTGAAGGCTTCGACCAGGACCCAGGACACGACGGCAGCAGCAGTCGCGATGAAGGTGTTGACCGTGGCCAGCATGGCGCCACCGGAGGCTTCGAGGTTGGAGCCGGCGTTGAAGCCGAACCAGCCGACCCAGAGCATGGCTGCACCGACCAGCGTCAGCGTCATCGAGTGCGGAGCCATCATGTCCTTGCCGTAGCCGGTACGCTTGCCGACCATAATCGCGCCGATCAGACCGGCAACACCGGCGTTGATGTGAACGACCGTGCCGCCGGCGAAGTCAAGCGCGCCCCAGCCGAAGAGCAGACCATTGGCGTCCCAGACCATGTGGGCGATGGGGAAGTAGACGAAAGTGACCCAGAGCAGGCAGAAGAGCACAGAAGCCGAGAACTTGATGCGCTCGGCAAAAGCACCGACGATCAGGGCAGGCGTGATCGCCGCAAACGTCATCTGGAACAGCATGAAAATGTATTCCGGAATGACGGCGTCAGAGAAGGTCGCCGCCGTGCTGTCAGGCGTCACACCGGCAAGGAACATCTTGCCGAAACCGCCGAAGAAGGCGTTGGTGGAACCACCAAAGGCAAACGAGTAGCCGTAGATGACCCAGGCGAGCATAATCGCCGAGCCGATGACCGTGCACTGCATCAGCACAGACAACATGTTCTTGGCGCGAACGAGACCGCCGTAGAAGAGGGCAAGACCCGGGACCAGCATGAAGAGAACCAGGATGGTGCAGAGGAACATGAAGGCCGTATCGCCCTTGTTCGGCACCGGCGCGGCAGCGACTGCTTCGGCAGCGGCGGGTGCAGTTTCCTGCGCAAAGGCGATGGCCGGCGCCAGCAGGGCTGCCGACGCGGCGCCAAGGCGCACGAGATTGGAATTCAACTTGGCAAGTGACATCAGTAACAACTCCCCTAAAAGCCGTTCTTACAGAGCTTCGGTATTGGTTTCGCCGGTGCGGATACGCACGGCCTGATCGATCGAGTAGACAAAGATCTTGCCGTCGCCGATCTGTCCGGTCTTGGCGGAGGAAGCAATCGCTTCGACGGCCTTGTCGGCCAGTTCGGAGGATACGGCGATCTCGATCTTCAGTTTCGGCAGAAAGCTCACAGCGTATTCGGTGCCGCGGTAGATTTCGGTATGGCCCTTCTGGCGACCGTAGCCCTTAACTTCCGTTACGGTCAGACCCTGAATCCCCACAGCCGTCAGAGCTTCGCGCACCTCGTCCAGTTTGAACGGCTTAATGATAGCCATCACAATCTTCATCTGGTTTCCCATCCTTTGCTTGTCCTCGGCTCGGAGCCGACTCTCCTTGCCGCTGGCAGGAACTGTTTCGCTAGCGACCGAATATGCACATTCAAATCGTGTGCCAGTTTCGTGACGGCGCGCAACTCATTGAAATGTAAAGACTTTGTAAAGAGCACCTAATAAAACGGCAATTGAATGCGCAATGTGCGCCTAAAAAATGTGCAACTTCTCGAAAATGGCGCCGCATTAGTCATTTGCCCGTTTGCAGATCAGATCGCCTGCGCGACGATGCAGCGACGCGAGGGAAATGCCGTGACTGCAACGGAGCCGAAGACGCCACGGACAGTAGGGAGAGCGGAGCAGCTGCCGATCGCCAGCATCCTCCTGGATAGGCTTTGCGTTCCGGCGAAGTGCGGTGTACCTGTGACTATCCTTTATTGGGGGGAAGACCAGGAAGAGGAAGACTTCGTGACCTATCTTCATTCGATGGTGACCCGAACCGAGGGTATCAGGCCGGTCGCTCCGGAGCGTTGGAGATCCTTCGAGGGCGCGGTCGGGGTCTATTGGGATGCCGAAGGAATGGCAGGAGCCGAGGGTTACTACCTCTCGCCGGATCCCAGGATCGTCGTCTTCTTCAACGATGTCTCAAGCCGTATCCGCATCGCCAGCCGGGAGGGTGCGCTCGGGCGTGACGACCGGCCGATGACGAGGGCAATCTATGTGCCGGCGGGAGTGCCGCTGTGGACACGGTTCAATGGCACGCATCGCTTCTCCCATCTCGACCTTCACATTCATCAGGATCGGCTCCTGCGCTCACTAGCGCCATCTCTGGGCAGCTCCAAGTCGCGCGCCGTTCTCAAGCGGCCGGTCGAACTTCAGGATCTGGGACCCATCGAAACTCTTGCCGGCCTTGTCGTTGATGAAATTTCGCAACCCAGCCGGCACGCTGTCTTCGGAGAAAATCTGGTGGGCAGCATTGCGACGGCACTTCTCGAGTTGCCCGCCGAGACTGCGCAACCGACGAATGGCCGCTTGACCCAGGCGCAGATGAACAAGCTCATTGCGCGTGTCATTCTGCGGGGCGAACGGCCCATGGCCGTTGCGGAGATGGCCGAAACGGTCGGCTTGTCCGAAAGCTGGTTTGCGACCGTTTTCCGCCAGACCACCGGCAAGAGCCCGCTGCAATGGCAAATGGGCCGCCGGATAGAAGCCGCTCAAAACCTTCTGGCCGACACGCAACTCAGCATCGCCGACATCGCCGCCCAACTGGGGTTTTCTGACCAGGCTCATCTGACCAAGGTCTTCCGGCAGATGGTCGGTGAAACGCCGGCCGCTTGGCGGCGTCTCAACCAGCGAGCTTAGGCTTACGCCTCACCAGGTCTGGCGGATCGTCGCGTAAACTGTTCGACCAGGGTTGTAGTAATAGGCACCGCCGTCATTGTTGGCGATGTGCTTCTCATCGAATACGTTGCTGACGTTCAGCTGAAACGACGTATTCTCCTTGATCGCGTAGGTGAAGGACGCGTCGAAGATGACCGTCCCGTCCGATTTGCGGGTATTGGCATTGTCGAAGTAATACGATCCGATATAGCGGGCTCCGGCACCGAAGGTCATGTCACCGCGAGCACCGTCGCCATCCAGGGTATAGGTCGCCCACAGCGAAGCCATGTGTTCCGGCACTTGAGCAAAGCGGTTGCCATCGATCGAGGTGCTGGAGGTGTCGGTGTCTACGATCTTCGAGTCGATGTAGCTGTAGCCTGCGATCATCTCGATATTGGAGGTAACTTCCACCTTTGCCTCGAGATCGAGACCGCGGTGGCGGATCTTGTCGACCGTCGAGGCAACATAGAGAGGTGCATCATAGGTGGTGATGTTCTCAAGGGTCAGGTCATAAATCGAGGCTGTCAGCAGCCCAGGGAATGCATCGGGACGATACTTGATCCCGGCCTCGTATTGACTGCCATAGGTTGGTTCGTTGCCGGCACTTGGGGGCGCCACCGATTCGGCATAGCTGACATAGGCCGCGAGTTCCTCGGTGATCTTGTAGCTCAGGCCGAGGCGCTTGCTCAGTTCGCTGTAGCTGCCACTTTCACTCGTGCCGGACAGCAGATCGGTATCTTCAAGATCCATCCAGTCATTGCGCAGACCGACGCTCGCCGTGAGCCTGTCCGAGAAGATCAGATCCTGCTGCAGGTAGAGGGCCTTCGTGTCCTGATCGAGATGGGAACTGTCGTAAGGCAACAGGGCGCCCGGTCCACCGGAATAGACGGGGCTGGACCAGTCGATCTGCGGTGCGAGGGCATAATACAGCACACCCTCGGATTCGGAGTTGTTCGAATCGACCCCGACCAACGTCCGACTCTCGATATTGTCGAAGTGTGTTTCGTACAAAAGGTGCGCGTCGATGACGAACTGTTCGGCCGAGTTCTCGCTTTGGAAATAGTAGCGGTCGGCCAGCGTATCTGACGGATCGCTGGCACCAACGGAATCATAGATATAGGCATAGCCGAAGCCGGTCTTCGACTTCACGTATCGAGCGTTGGAGTTGAAGGTGAGACCATCGCCGAAATCGTGGTCAAACATGACCGTGAACGTATTGCGATTGGTCGTGTTGTAATTGTATTCCGGCTCACCGAAGAAGCGGTCTCTGTCGAAATCCGTATACAATGGATGACCGCCCCCACTGGGCGTACCGTCGCGGTCCAGATGATCGAAGACAAAGGTCATGCTGGTCACGTCGGTCGGGCGCCAGGTCAGCCCACCCTGAATGAAGTTCTCATCATTCTCGGAGAAATCATATTCCTCGTCCGCCCGTTGAACCTTCCCCGTCAGGCGGTAGGAGAGAGTATCATCTTCTGTGAGGTTGTCGCCGAAATCGAAACCCGCCTCCTTGTGAGCGAAGGAACCGGTCATCCCATAGACCTCGCCAAACTTTTCACTGCGCGGCGTCTTGGTAACATAGTTGATGGCACCACCCGGATCAGAAACGCCGTAGCCGGTGGAGTTCGCCCCTTTCAGCACTTCCAGGCGCTCAAAGGCATAGGGTTCCTCCTTCACCCCACTCCAGGTCCGGCCGATGGCGAGGCCATCACGATAGGTGTAGGGGGTGAAGCCGCGAATTTTCACATAGTCGTAACGATCATCGGACCCGTAGTAGTCGGTGATCACGCCTGCCGTATACTGGACAACCTTCTCCACGGAGTCGGCGGCGCGCTGTTCGACTTCCTTCGAGGTAATGACGGAAACGGTCGCGGGCGTCGTCAGAATTTCGCCGGGCATCTTGCCGACCGCCGTCGATTCTGTGGCAACAACCGTCTTGGAATCGGCGTCACTCTGACCCTTTCCTTCCACCGTGATGGTCTGGAGGACTGTAGAATCGTCTTCACTGGTTGTCGCATCCTGCGCGGTCGCCAGCGCCGGTAGGAGAGCGCTGATCGCTGTGCAGGCGAGCAGGACCGCCGTCCGGTGGCGGAAGGAGGAATGGCCGGCGCGTGCGGCGTGTCGTGCATTTGGCATTGTTCAATCCGAAACTAGGTTGCGACGGCAGCGATCCTGCTTTGCAGCAGCCACGTGACGATCACGTCCCCAGCTTCCGGGCGCGCCACACCTTGCCCCATCTCAAAGCCTGGTCACCGCGCCCTGCAAAATCCCACCTTGGCCGCAAATAACTGGAATGCGATTATCAGGTATTGTAGATTTTTCCGGACTTGTAGAAAACCCCGGAAAGTTCAGGCGCCGACCGACCTGCAGCGCTTGACCTCTGTGCATGAAGCTGAGAATTGAAGTCAACTTAATTTCAAGAGAGTGGACATATGCGTTTGTGGCGTCTGGCGCTGATACCGACCCTGCTGATTGCCTTTGCGCAAGGGGTGGCGTGGGCCGACGGGCAGACAGACTATCCGGTGACGATTTCCCATGCTCTCGGGAAAACCGATATCGCAGCCAAGCCAAAGCGGGTGGCCACCGTCGCATGGGCGAATCACGAAGTGCCCTTGGCCCTCGGGATCGTCCCCGTCGGCATGGCATCCGCCAATTTCGGGGATGACGACGCTGACGGTTTGCTACCCTGGGTGTCGGAGCGGTTGAAAGCCCTTGGAGGAGCAAAGCCAGTGCTGTTCGACGAGGGGGACGGCATAGACTTCGAGGCAGTCGCGGAGACGCAGCCCGACGTGATACTCGCAGCCTATTCCGGTCTGACGCAGGCGGACTACGACACCTTGAGCCAGATTGCGCCGGTGGTTGCCTATCCGCAGGCACCCTGGTCGACGGATTGGCGCGAAACCATTCGTATGGACAGCGCCGGTCTCGGAATGGCGCCGCAAGGGGAGGCGCTGATCTCGGATATCGAAGCTGAGATCGCCGCCGAGGTCGCCAAATATCCGGAACTGCACGGCAAAAAAGCGATGTTTGTCACGCATCTCGACGCCAGCGACCTGAGCGTCGTCAACTTCTACACCACCCAGGATACCCGGGTGCGCTTCTTCCAGGACCTCGGCCTGCAAATGCCGAAGAGCGTGATGAAAGCCTCTGTCACCGGTAGCTTTGCCGGTTCCATCAGTGCCGAACAGATCGATTTGTTCGACGATGTCGACATTCTGGTGACCTATGGAGACGACAACCTGCTGGCCGCGATGAAGGCGAATCCGCTGCTCGCGCACATGCCTGCAGTCGAACATGATGCGATTGTCCTGCTTGGCCGCAATCCCTTGGGCACCGCCGCCAATCCCACTCCGCTGTCGATCAGTTGGGTTCTGAAGGACTATGTGGCGCTTCTCGCTGCCGCTGCACGCAAAACGCCATGACCGCCAGCTTCGCAATTCATCGGCGGGCAAGGCAAGGCTCGACAAAATCGGCGAGCAGCCGCATCCTCTGGCTGTCGGCCTGCGGCGTGCTACTCTTCCTGCTCTCGATTGCATCGTTGTCGGTCGGCACACGCACGGTCGATTGGGTGGATATCGTAGCCGCCTTGCACGGCCACACCTCCAGTATCGGCGAGGCCGCTGCATCGGCTCGTATTCCACGCACGCTTTTGGCTGTTCTCGCAGGGGGAGCGCTTGGACTTGCCGGTGCCGTCATGCAGGGCGTGACGCGAAATCCGCTGGCTGATCCGGGTCTTTTGGGCGTCAACATCGGTGCATCGCTCACCGTAGTCATCGGGATTGCCTGGTTCGGTATCAGCTCATCGGACGCTTATATCTGGGCCGCGACTGCGGGCGCCGGCGCAACTGCGATATTCGTCTACGTCATCGGTTCTCTGGGCAGGGATGGCCCCACTCCGCTGAAGCTGGCTTTGGCAGGTGCAGCCACGTCCATTGCCTTTGCCTCCCTCGTGACAGCCGTCATCCTTCCACGCGGCGATATCGCCGGCGGAATCCGATCCTGGCAGATCGGGGGAGTGGGCGGAGCGACCTTCGAGCGGATCCTCCCGGTCCTCCCGTTTCTCATCACTGGTCTGCTTCTCAGCTTCGCCTCGGCGCGCAAGCTCAACTCTCTGGCCTTGGGCGATGAGCTCGCAGCCGGTCTTGGAGAGCGCGTTGCTTGGGCTCGAGGCATAGCGTCCCTTGGCGCCGTGCTGCTCTGTGGCGCGACGACGGCCGTCTGTGGACCCATTGGTTTTGTCGGTCTGGTCGTGCCGCATGCATGCCGACTGATTGTCGGTGTCGATCACCGCTGGCTTCTGCCCGTCTCGACCCTCTGCGGATCGGCCCTCCTGCTTGCAGCCGATATCCTGGGCCGCATCGTCGCGCGCCCCTCTGAAATCGACGTCGGTATCGTCACGGCCCTGATCGGCGGCCCCTTCTTCATCTGGATCATCAGACGTCAGAAGGTGCGGGAGCTGTGAGTATGGCAACCTATACCGCACAACAGAACGGCCTGCGCCGACAGCGACACGGCAAACGGCGTCTGCAAATCACCGTGCTGTTGCTGGCGCTCGTGATCCTGGCCTTTGCTTGCACGCTCCTGCTCGGCAGATCGTACACCCCTCCCGGCGACGTGCTGCGTATCCTACTCGGAGAACAGGTAGCCGGCGCATCCTTCACCGTCGGCCAGCTTCGGCTGCCACGAGCCATCCTTGCGCTGCTGGCTGGAGCGAGCTTCGGCATGGCTGGCACCGCATTTCAGGTCATGCTGCGCAATCCTCTGGCAAGCCCGGACATCATCGGCATCAGTTCCGGTGCCAGTGCTGCCGCAGTCTTTGCCATCATCATTCTTGGCCTGAACGGAGTGGTCGTTTCCCTTCTCGCGGTCGTCTGCGGTCTCGCCACCGCCCTCGTGGTCTATGGCCTGGCGTCGCGTCAGGGGGTGGCGGGTGCTCGCCTCATCCTGGTCGGCATAGCAGTGTCGGCGATGCTGGAAAGCGTAGTGGCCTATGTGCTCGCGCGTGCGCCCGCCTGGAACCTGCAGGAAGCTCTGCGCTGGCTGACAGGTAGCCTCAACGGCGCAACACTTGAGCAATCGCTGCCGCTTCTGCTCGCGCTCGTTGTTCTGGGTGGAGTTCTCGCAAGCCTCGGCCGGAATCTGGAAGCTTTGAAGCTCGGCGATGATGCCGCTGCAGCGCTCGGGGTCCAGGTTGCAGGCACCCGGGTTGCGGTCATCCTCTGTGCCGTGGGGCTTATCTCAATTGCCACGGCCGTTACGGGTCCGATCGCTTTCGTCGCCTTTCTATCCGGACCAATCGCTCAGAAGATAATGGATGGCACCCGCTCGAACCTCCTTCCCGCAGCGCTTGTCGGTGCACTGCTCGTGCTGGTGGGAGACTTTGTCGGGCAGGTGCTGCTGCCAAGCCGATATCCCGTCGGCGTCGTCACGGGTGCGCTGGGTGCGCCTTACCTCATCTACTTGATCATACGGGTCAACAGAAGCGGAGCCGCCGCGTGACCAAGCACTCTCTTGTCGCAACTGGTCTCTCCGTTGGCTACGGCGAAAAGCTGATCCTCGATGGGCTTGAGCTTGGTCTGCCGTCCGGCCGGATCACCGCAATCGTCGGCGCCAACGCCTGTGGCAAGTCTACGCTGCTACGCGCTCTTGCCCGGCTGCTGCGGCCGAAAGCCGGCCAGGTGCTGCTCGACGGCAAGTCCATCCATGCGCGACCGACGCGGGAGCTCGCATGTGAATTGGGGCTTCTGCCGCAATCCCCAGTAGCACCAGAAGGCATAACCGCTGCCGATCTCGTTGGTCGCGGCCGCCATCCGCATCAGGGTCTCTTCGGTCGCTGGACGCAGGCAGACGATGAAGCCGTGGCGGAAGCCCTCAACGTGACGAAAACCGCGGATCTCGCGGGCAGGCCAATCGACGAACTCTCCGGCGGCCAGCGTCAGCGCGTCTGGATTGCCATGGCCCTTGCTCAGAAGACCGAGATCCTCTTGCTCGATGAGCCCACGACATTCCTCGACATCAGCCATCAGGTGGAGGTGCTCGATCTTCTCATCGACCTCAACAGGAGGCGCGACACCACGATCGTGATGGTGCTGCACGATCTCAATCTGGCGGCCCGCTATGCGGACCATCTGGTGGCGATGGTCGGCGGGTCCCCTTATGCCGAAGGCGCGCCTGAGGCGGTTCTCACACAGAAAATGGTGAAAACCGTGTTCGGGCTGGAAAGCAGGATCATTGCCGATCCAACCTCAGGCCGACCGATGATGCTACCCATCGGCCGTCATCGCATGACTGGCCCAGCTACCATAGACAAGGATATTCAGCCATGACGACTGCCCACGCTTTCACGCTTTCCGGCACCGGCCGCATAAACAACGCGATGGCCATGCTGGATGACATCTGCGAACATTTCGTTGAACATGCCGAAGTCAACCGTGATGGCGCGGCGGCTGTCTTTGAAAGCGAAGAGGCAAGAGTTGACATCGCTGTCGCCGACGATCGCCTGCTGATCGCGATCGCCTGCGAAAGTGAAGAAGCCGTTCAGGCAACGCGCGTAATGCTTGCTGAACACCTCTTCTATTTTGCCGGCGACGAACCTCTGGAACTCACCTGGACAAACTCCGCGCGGAGGGACCGCCCAGCAAATCTTCATGAAGCGACCGTTGTCTCCGCCTTCAACGTGACCCCGAGGATGCGCCGCCTCGTGATCGCATGCGAGGACGTTCAGCCTTTCATTGGCGGCGACATGCATGTCAGAGTTCTCGTCCCGCCCGTTGATCGGGAGCCGGTCTGGCCGGGTATACACGACAATGGACGCATTGCCTGGCCAACAGGGGAAGATACCCTGCTGGCGCGGGTCTACACCATTCGCAAGGTCGATGTAGAACATAGCCAACTATGGATTGACGTGTTTCAGCATCCCGAACCGGGTGTTGAGACCCCCGGTGCCGATTTTGCCCGTGACGCCCGACCCGGACAGAGGCTGGCGCTCCTCGGCCCCGGAGGCGGCGATCTTCCCTCAGCACAAACCATCTTTCTCGCCGGCGATGAAACCGCCCTTCCGGCCATCGCCCGGATCGCGGCGGAGATCCCATCCGGCACCCAACTCAAGGCCATCATCGAGGTCCACGACGAGGCGGAAGAACAGGCGCTGTCGTCGCGCGGTTCGATCGAGGTCGAGTGGCTGCACAGATCGACCTACCCGAGCGACACGAAAGGCGTGCTGGCAACGACAATCTGCAACGCCCTGGTCGATGTCGACGCGCAGACCTTCGTCTGGGTGGCCTGCGAAAAGGCGGATGTGCGGACTGTCCGCAAATTCTTGGCTCCCAAACAGCGGGATCGCAAGCTGCAATATCTTGCCTGGTATTGGGAGCGCACCTGAGGCTCGCCAGTCAATACTGGTGACAGGCACTCCTTCAAAAGACCGGCGGGCGAGGACGACGGGTCGACCTCTCTCGCCCACCGCGTCCGCTCCTATGCTCCGCCGGGATGGATGGGTGCGAGCACGAAATCGTGTCTCACCTCCCAGAAATCACCCGTGAAACCGTAACCAGCCGCCCTGTCGGGCTCATGTTTCTTGTCGAACCGGGCGAGCAGGCTCTCCTTCACCCCGAAAACGGCATCGGAATGGATGTAGGGATCATCGGGATCGAAGATATGGGTCACCAGCGTCTCGAAGCCGTCAGCTTTGATGATATAGTGCAGATGGGCCGGCCGATAGGGATGGCGTCCCAGCTGCCCCAATAGCTGGCCGACGGGACCGTCGTCCGGGATTGGATAATACTTCGGCTTTACCGCCCGGAACCAGTAGTGCCCGTCCGGCCCGGTGCGAAAGATGCCGCGCAGGTTGAAATCAGGTTGGATGCCCTTCTGCTGGACATCGTAGAAGCCTTCGTCATTCGCCTGCCAGACATCGATGACGGCATTGGCGATCGGCTTGCCCTCGGTGTCGAGGATACGGCCCTCGATCACCATATCCTCGCCCTTGGCATCAAGGCAGATATTGGCACCCATCGGCAGCTCGGGGGCGTCGGCCACATGGAAGGGGCCGAGCACCGTGCTTTCCGAGGCGCCCGAGGGTTTGCGGTTGTTGATGGCGTCGACGAGCATCGAGACGCCAAGTACGTCTGACAGCAGGATGAACTCTTGGCGCCATTCGTTGCACATCTGGCCGGTGCGAGTCAGGAAGAGGACTGCCTCCATCCATTCGTCCTGGGTCGGTTCCAACTCCTTGACCGCCTCGTGCAGCTTGCGGGTGATGACCTCCATAACCTGCTTCAACCGCTCGTCCTTGGCATTGGCGTTGCGGCCGGTGACGACCTCGACGGAGGTCTCCTCGGTGAAGTAGCCCTTTTCATGCGTTTCCATGATCGTTCCTCACCGGTCCAGAATCGTTTTCAGGACGCGCCGCAGCTCGCCTTCGGGGTCCTTGACGGCGGCTTCCGCGCGCCAGGCGACGTGGTGGTCCGGGCGAACGAGGAGTGCACCGGAATCGCGGATTTGCCGGGCGCGGACCCAGTCACCGGAGAAGTCCTGCCAGGTCTGGCGGGGACCGATCTTGTGAACCGCGATCGGCAGACCGAACTCCTTGGACAGGGACTTTGCGGCCGCCACCCATCCATCACCGCCGATGCCGGTGAGCACTGTGAAGACGCCATGGCCGGTCAGATCGAGGCTCGAAACCTTCTCGCCTTCGGTGCCGAAGAGCCAGGCATGCGGCAGGCGGGCGCCGGGCCAGGTGGTCGGCTGGTAATGCAGCTCGGCATCCTTCTCAAAGGCCGGTTCCGGCTGGCCGTCGGTGACGACGGCGCCCGACTTGTAGCGCTGGTTCATCTCCACGCCGTGCGCGTCGAACTCGTAGACCTTGTGCGCAATCGCCTGGCGGATCGCCTCACGCTGCTTTTCCGCATCATCAGTGTCGTTGCAGCGGGCGTCCATGTTTTCCTGCATCTTCACCGGGTCGACGGAATCGAGCAGGCCGAGCGCCTTGAAGATCGGGCCGAATTCCTCGATCGACTTGTTGGCGCGGGTGACGATCTGCTTGGCGACCGGGGCGCGTTCGGCCTGGTAGCTGTCGAGCAGGCCCATGCCGGCCTGGCCGCGGATGACGGCTGCCAGCTTCCAGGCAAGGTTGAAGGCATCCTGGATCGAGGTGTTGGATCCGAGGCCATTCGACGGCGGATGGCGGTGGGTCGCGTCGCCCATGCAGAAGACGCGGCCGTTCGACATCGTGGTTGCGTACATGTTGTTGACGGTCCAGGTGGAGACCGACTTGATTTTCGGCTGCAGGTCCTGCACGCCGACGAGATCGCGCACGACCTTGGTGGCGAAGGCATCATCGACGGCCGGTGCCGGCTGGTTGATGTCGTAGCCCCAGACGATCAGCCACTCGTTCCACGGGCGGACCATGCGCACGAGGCCCATGCCGATACCGCCGACATCGGCACCCGGCTGTAGCACCCAGTAGAGCACCGAGGGGCGGTGGGCGACATAACGCGAGAGGTCGCATTCGAAGAGGATGTTCATCGAGCCTGCGACGCCCATCTTGCCTTCGAAGGCGAGGCCGGCATGTTCAGCGACCTTGGAGTTGCCGCCGTCGGCGCCGACCAGGAACTTCGAGCGGATCGTGATGTCCTTGCCAGTCAAGCGGTCGCGGCAGGTGGTGGTGACGCCGTCGGCATCCTGCACATGGCTGACATATTCCGTCGACATGCGCGACTGAGCACCACGCGAACAGGCCGTCTTGAAGAGCAGGGGCTCCATATAGGTCTGTGGCAGGTCGTTCATCCGGCCGGGCGAGGAGAGGAGATGTTCGGCGCGCGAGAGCGGATGGTTGCCCCAGCTCTGCATGCGGCCGATTTCTTCGCCGGCGACCGCCGTGCAGAAGACGTTCTGGCCCATCAGGTCCTGCTCGGTCGCGAACATATAGGCTTCATCCTCGACGTTGCGGCCGAGATCGCGGAGAACCTCCATCGTGCGCTGGTTGGTGATGTGGGCGCGCGGCGTGTTGGCGAGCCAGCGGTAGCGGTTGATGACCATGGGCTCGAGGCCGTAGCTTGCGAGCAATGCGGCAGTCGCTGAGCCGGCCGGCCCGGTGCCGATGATCAGGACGTCGGTTGTAATGTCAGCCATTTGGCCCTCCCTTTGTCGTTTGTTCAAGCGATCCACCCCTCAGGGTGCGGCGGACCGGAAAGAGTTCGATGCCGGTGCGGTCGGTGATCAGACCCCAGATCCCTCGCGGCGCAAACAGCATGGTGATGATGGCGAGCGCGCCGAGCAGCAGCAGGTACCAGGACCCGTAGCTCGACAGCGCATTCTGCATCAGGAAGAAGATGATGACGCCGAGGATCGGCCCCTCAATGGTGCCGATGCCGCCGATCACGACGATGAAGATCACATAGGCCGTCCAGTCGGTGAGCGAGAAGGCGGCATCGGGTGAGATGCGGGCCTTCTGCAGATAGATGAGTGCGCCAACGACGCCGGTGATGAAGGCAGTGGAGAGGTAGATCACGAGCTTCAGCTTCTGGGCGTCCACCCCGAGCGCCCGGGCGGCCGTCTCGTTGTCGCGCACGGCGGCAAGGCCGAGGCCCTGCTTGGAGCGCAGCAGGCGGTAGACGAACCAGATGGTCAGGACGAGGACCACCAGCGCCAGCCAGAAGGCGATAGCATCGGCGGCGGCGGCGGTGCGCATGCCGAACCAGTCTTCGAGAAACGAGACACCGAACATATCACGCGTCGCGTCGCGCGGCAGCGATGTGCCTGTGCCACCGCCGAGCGTCTTCCACTGGGCAAAGAGCAAACGTCCGACCTCGGCGATGACCCAGGTGCCGATGGCGAAATAGGGACCATAGAGGCGGAAGGCGAAGAAGGCCGTCGGTATGGACACGAGAACGGCGAAGAGTCCGGCGAGCGGGATGGCCAGGATCGGATCGAGACCGAGCAGGATGACGAAGCCGAAGAGCGCATAAGCGCCGCAGCCGACGAAAAGCTGCTGGCCGACGGAGATCAGGCCGGCATAGCCCGCCAGAAGGTTCCAGCTCTGGGCGAGCGCCAGCATTGTGAGGATGAAGAAAAGGTCCTGCACCACGCCGCGTGAGACGACGAAGGGGGCTGCTGCCAGAAGCAGCACGATGAGGACGGCTGCGATGGAAAACAGCATGGACAGGCGCGTGCGCGTCTCGACCCGCCAGGATGGCGTCGGGCGCATGACATCAGACAGGGTTTCTCTGTTGGCGTTCATCGTCACCTCAATCGACAGCGCGCGGGAAGAGACCCCGCGGACGGAACAGCAGGACCAGCAGGAAGGCGATATGGCCCGAGAGGATCTGCCATTCCGGGTTGATCGCGGCTCCGAGCGTTTGTGCGACACCCAGAATGACGCCGCCCGCGAGCGTGCCCCAGAGTGAGCCGAGGCCGCCGATGATGACGGCCTCGAAGGCATAGATCAGCCGCGCCGGCCCCGCGGTCGGATCGAAATTGGCGCGAGTGCCGAGATAAAGGGCTGCGATCGTGACGATCACCATGGCGAGGCCCGTTGCGATGGCAAAGATCTGGTTCGGGCGGATGCCCATCAGACCTGCTGTCACGACATCGTCGGAGGTCGCGCGGAATGCACGGCCCAGCGCCGTCTTGTAGATCAGCTGGTTGAGGCCGACGATGACCAGGATCGCAGAGGCGAAGGTGAGCAGCGGCATCACGCCGGCATTGATGCCGCCGAACGAGAGCGATGCCTGCTCCAGCGCGCCTGCGGGGATGCGCTGGCTGTCGGCAGTGAAGGCTTCGAGAAGTCCGTTCTGGATGACGATCGACAGGCCAAAGGTGACGAGCAGCGGCGGCAGGATGTCCTTGCCCAGCGTTCGGTTCAGCAGATGATATTGCAGAAGGTAACCGATCCCGAACATCAGCGGACCGGCGATCAGGGCTGCCAGGAATGGATTGAGCCCCAGCGTCGAGACGAGGAGCAGGATCAGGAAGGCGGCAAAGACGATGAGATCGCCATGGGCGAGATTGACCAGCCGCATGATGCCGAAAACGAGCGACAGGCCGGCGGCGAAGAGGGCGTAGAGTCCGCCGAGCAGAATGCCCTGGAGAATGGTATCAAGCCAGTTCATGGGGCTCCGCTCCGAAATAGGCCGCATGGATATCGACGCGGTCGAGCTCTGCCGGGCGCCCTTCGAGCGTGACCCGGCCTTCCATCATGCAATAGACCCGGTCTGCCACCTTCAGCGCCTGGGCAATGTCCTGCTCGACGATGACGATGGCCGCACCCGTTTCCCGGATGCGAGGGAAGGCGGCGTAGATGTCTTTGATGACAACAGGAGCGAGGCCGAGGCTCAACTCGTCGCAGAGCAGCACTTCCGGATTGGACATTAGCGCCCGGCCGATTGCGACCATCTGCTGCTGGCCGCCGGACAAGGCCGTCGAAGGATTTCGCCGCCGCTCCTTCAGGATCGGGAAGAGTTCATAGACAGTTTCGAGCGACCAGGGACCGTCGACCTTGCGGCCATGGCGGCCGACCAGCAGGTTTTCCTCAACTGTCAGCGAGGGGAATAGCCTGCGCCCTTCGGGCACGAGCGCTATTCCCCGTACGATGACGTCGGGTGAGGCAAGCGCGCCTATGGGTTCACCCTTGTGCAGGATTGCCCCGGGTTCGTTGCGCAGTACACCCGCAATGGAACGCATCAGGGTCGACTTGCCGGCGCCGTTCGACCCGATAACGGCAATTGTCTCGCCCGGATTCAAAACGAGATCGACGCCGAACAGGGCCTGGAAGTCGCCATAGAAGGCGGTGAGGTTCTTCGTTTCAATGAGGCTCATATGTCAGACCTCCATGCCCAAATAGATTTCGCGCACCTCGCGCGAGTTCATGATGGTCTGCGGATCGCCGTGGCCGATCATCCGACCAAAGTTGAGCACCAGGATCTTCTCGGCAACCGCGTTCAAGGCATGCAACACGTGCTCGATCCAGATGATCGCCATGCCGCGCTGGTGGACCCGCTTGATCGTTGCGACCAACTGCCGACATTCGCCTTCGGTCAGCCCACCGGCAATTTCGTCGAGCAGGAGAAGCTTCGGCTTGGTGGCTAGCGCCCGGGCCAGTTCCAGCCGCTTTCGTTCCAGCAGAGTGAGGCTGCCCGCCGGGCGGTTTGCCTTGGCGATGAGGCCTGTTTCGACGAGGATTTCGGCGCAGAATTCAGAAACCTCTGCCTCGCTGCTTTCGCTGCCGAAGGCGCCGGCGACGAGCAGGTTCTCATAGACCGTCAGCCGCTCGAAAGGCTGCGGGATCTGGAAAGTGCGGCCCATACCGGCAAAACAGCGCTGCATCGGCGGAATGTTGGTGACGTCGCGACCGTCGAAGCGGATCGTGCCTTTGGCGACGGACAGGTTGCCGGTGATCAGGTTGAACAGCGTCGACTTGCCGGCGCCGTTCGGTCCGATGACGCCGAGCGCTTCGCCGGGTTCGACGGAAAAGCCGATCTCCTCGGCGACCACGAGGGCCCCGAAGGATTTTGACACACCATTCAATTCCAGGATCGGCATGGACACTGCTTTCTTGGAAAAATCTGCCGTTATCATCTGGGTCACCCCCTCTGGTCTGCCGACCATCTCCCCCTCAAGGGGGGAGATCGGATGGCGGCGCCAACTTCCCGCATTCTCGACGTCTGTTTGCTTGGCGCAGGCCTATCCTCTTCGTGATCTCCCCCTTGAGGGGAGATGTCCGGCAGGACAGAGGGGGTGCCGCATCTGCAAACACTCGCCAGTTGAGATCACCCCAACGCTTCCATCTTGCCGCCGAGCGGGATGTTCGTTGCCTGGCCGTTCTCGACGACGACCAGGTCATAACCGCCGTCGGATTTCAGCCGCCACTGACCACCGACAAGCGGGGTCTTGGCGACATTCTTTTGGGCGAAGGGCGGCAGATTGGCATTGTTCCAGGCAATCGGGCCGACCAGCGTGTCAAGCTTGGTTTCGCCAATGGCCTTCGCCACGGCATCGCCATCCGTCACGTCCTCGGCACGCTTCATCACGTCGACCGCGAGTTCGAACAGCGCATGGGCAAAGCCGATCGGCTGTGTCCAGGGGCGACCGGTCACTGTGGTGAAGGCAGTTGCCACATCGGCAGTCGTCTCGCCTGTCAGCGAGGACTTGAACGGATGAGACGGCGTCCACCAGACTTCGGTCGAGAGGTTGTGGCCGGCATCGCCCAGAGATTCCACGGTCTGCGGGAAGAGAAGCGCCTTGCCGATCGAGGCGATCTTGGGCTTGAGGCCCTGTTGCTTGGCCTGGTTCCAGAAGGTGGTGAGGTCAGGCGGGATCATCACGCCGGTCAGGATCTCCGTCTCCGCCTGCTTGAAGGCGTTGATCTGGGCCGAAAAATCGTCCGTCAGGTTCTGATAGCGGCCGGTGTCGGTAAGGCCGTAGCCGAGCTTTTCGAGCACCGGCGGGAAGCCGACGACCTTGTCGCCCCAGGCATTGCCGTCGCCGTCGTTCGGGAAGAGGCCGCCCACCTTTTTGTTGGTCTCGATCTGGCCCCACATGCCGGTGAAGACGGCGATGATGTCCTCAAGACCCCAGAAGAAGTGGTAGACGTAGTTGAAGGGCTTCCAGCTGGCCGGATCGCCAGGATTGCCCTGCTGGCCGATGAACCAGGGCTGCCACGGGGCAACCGTCGAAAGGCAGGGGATCTGCTCGGCTTCGCAGGTGGTGGAGACCGAATTGGTGGTTTCCGGTGTCGAGGAAACGAGCATCAGGTTGATTTCGTCGTCGACGATCAGTTCCTTGGCGACTTCGGCGGCGCGGTTGGGATTCGACTGGCTGTCCTTGACCACGACCTCGTAGTTCAGGCCCATCTTCTTTGTCGTGGTGAGAAAGCTGTCGATGACGAACTTGTCGGCTTCACCGAAGGCCGCGAGCGGTCCGGTCTGCGGGCTGACATAGCCGAGCTTGACCGCCGCCTGCTGCGCAATCGCAGGGGCCGCAAGGCCCGAGGTTGCCAGCACGGCGCCGCCGGCTGCCGTCGTCTGAAGGAATTTGCGTCGCGTAATCATGTTTCCTCCCATCATCGTCTCTCCTCCCAAAGAGCGCGCCAAGCGCGAAATGTCGTCTCGGTCAGTCGGGCCTGACGCCCTCCCAGGCCTTTTGCAGAAGTGTGCGGATCGACGCGCCGTCGATCGGACGCGGGTTCCAGTAAGGGTTCTCGACAGCGATATCGGCGGCGCGATCGAGATCGGCTTCGACAAGCCCCAAATCCTTGAGCGACAACGGCGCGCCGATCGACTTGGCAAAGTCCCAGAGCCCTCCGCCGATGGAGCCGCCGAAGAGTTCGACGGCGCCTGAGAGTTCCGCTTTCGCCGCTTCGGCGTTAAAGGCGGCCGTATGCGGCAGCATGACCGCATGGGTTTCGGCATGCGGCGTGTCGAAAGAACCGCCCAGCGTGTGGCAGATCTTGTGGTGCAGCGCCATGCCGACAGTGCCGAGCACGGTGCCGCAGAGCCAGGCGCCATAGAGCGCTTCTGCCCGTGCATCAGGGTCATGAGGGCTTTTCACCAGAACCGGAAGGCTATCCCTGAAGGCGCGCAATCCGTCGAGCGCCATCAGCGTCGAGACAGGGTTGCGATCCTGGGCGTAGAGACCTTCGACCGCATGGGCCATGGCATTCAGGCCGCTGGTAACGCTCATGCCGACCGGTAGACCAAGTGTCAGGTCCGGATCGTAGATCACCACTTCCGGCAGGATGCTGGCGTTCCGGACCGTGGTCTTTCGACCGCCTTCGGTTTGCCCGAGGATCGGGGTGACTTCGGAGCCGGCATAGGTCGTGGGGATGACGACCTGCGGCAGATCGGTGCGATAGGCAATCGCCTTGCCGAGCCCGGTCGTAGAGCCGCCGCCGAGCGAAACGACACAGTCGGCTTCGGCGTCCTTGACGACCTTCAGGGCTTTCTCCGTCACATCGACGGGCGTGTGCATGACGGCACCGGAGAAGACGCCGACGGAGAGGGTACCCAGCCGATCGGAAAGCGCTTCGGCATCCGCCTTCTGATGCGGCGTTGACAGCACCAGCGCACGACGGCAGCCGAGGGCTTCGATAGCGCTACCGACGTCAGCGCTGCGGCCGGAGCCGAAGAGGATATGCGCCGGGCTGCCGGCATAGGTGAAGCTCTTCATTTGCCCCTCCCTGGACGCGCGCGGACCATGACGAAGCTGACACTGACGCGAGAGGCAGGTTCGCCGTCGAGCACAGTCTGCTCGAACGAATGCACCAATTCCGGCCGAACGCCGAACAGCGCGTCTTCGGCAAGGCGCGGGTCGCCCGCATCATAAATATGGGTGGTGATCGTCTCGAAGCCGGGCGCACGGATCAGGAAGTGCAGATGAGCAGGCCGGTGCAAAGGATAGCCGGCGTCGGCAAGTAGGCGCCCAACCGGCCCGTCTTGCGGTACGCTGTAACCGGCGGGCCTGACCGACCGATAGTCAAAGCGTCCGCCAGCATCGGTACGGAAAAGACCTCGCAAATTGAATTCCGGTTGCAGGTCCGGCTGCTGGTTTTCGTAGAAGCCCTGAGCATTGGCCTGCCAGGTGATGACCTCGGCGCCCGGAACAGGCTCGCCATCGAGATCAACGACACGCCCTTCGACGATCAGCGGTTCACCGAGACCATCGAGTGAAATGGTGCTTCCACTCTGCCGCTCCGGAGCATCCGCCCGGAAGAATGGACCACGAATGGTGTTGGGTGTTGCACCGGCAGGGCGGCGCGAATTGATGTCCTCGACCAGGGCAGAGGCGCCGGTCAGGTCGGACAGCAATACCCATTCCTGCCGGCGCTCATCCGCCGCATGGCCGACCTCCGTCAGGAAATCGATGACTTTGCGCCATTGATCCTGCGTCGGCCGGAACTCCTTGATGAGGTCATGAAGGTGGCAAACGACCGCAGAGATAAGACGCGCTGAAGGATCGTTCTGCGCAGAAAAGCGCTCCGCAAAAGCCTCGGCAGATGTGGCCTCACTGAAGGTCAGCGCATCAGCTCCCCGCGACATGCATCTCCTCCCAAATCCGCATTGCTGGTCGAGGGCAAGCTAGCAGGCGATGAAAGCCGGATTGATGATTTCTTTCAGTTTCAATATAACGATCCGTTATGAAGTTCGATGAGCGACATCTCATTCAGTTGGCCGCCGTGGTCAAAGCTGGCGGCGTAACCGAGGGGGCAGCCTTGCTGGGTCTTGCTCAACCTGCGGTGTCCCGCACGCTTTCCATGCTGGAGAAGCGTGTTGGAGAGCCTCTGTTCATCAAGGGGCGCAGGCCTATGCTGCCAACGCCACTTGGAGCCGCTCTTGCGGAACACGGACTTGCAATGCTGGCTGCCTCACGCAAGGCATCGAGCCTCATGGAGAGCTTCCGGATCGGCAAGAGCGGCGTCGTCCGCGTCGGCGGAACGCCCTTCTTCATGGATGCCCTGATCGCCGGCATGTGTGCGGAATTCCAGACCACCCATCCGGATGTTCACATCGAACAGTCCTATGGTTATTTTCCGGATCTGCGCGCCGCCCTGAAGGCGGATCAAATTGATCTTGCCATTTGCCCCATCGATATTCTGGACGAGGGGTCTGGCCTTGCATTTCAGCAGATTCTGCCGGGGCGCAATGTCATCGCGTGCCGGGTCACACACCCCCTGCTGCTGAAACGGCGGCTTCAACCCGCCCATCTGCTCGATCATTCATGGGTGGCACCGCCGCCTGGAAGTCCTTTGCTGGCAGACCTGCGTGCCCTGCTTTTATCCTTTGGCGCCACGGAAATCCGGATCCGCTATTCCGGCGGATCGCTTGCAAGCGTCGTCAACTATCTGAAGGCGGCGGATGCCCTGACGGTGATGCCGCATAGCGTCGTCTTTGCGCAGCGTAAGGAAAAGACGATCACGGCCCTGCCGATCAACATCCCGCATCCGGAACGGGCGCTTGCCATCCTGCGCCGCGTTGACTCGCCGCGCTCCCCAGCAGTTGAACACTTTGCGGATTTCGTCCGCTCCAGCTTCGACAATCTGAAACATCTGATCAAACGGCACGAAGAGGCTGTGGTCTGGGGCAACTGAAGGCCCGCCACCCGCGACGACCGCAGCCGGCAAGGAGCAAGTTCGCTTGCCCATTGATTCGCGCCTTGGACAGGCGTAAATAGGCGTCGTTCCGTGGTGATTTGGCCGGCCGGCTTGCAGCCACGTAAAATAACTCGCTAAAGGGCCGAGGCGAGTCGAGACTTTCCGAGGACCGGTAGCGAATTGAAGCTGCCGGTATTTTTGTTTCCGCGGTCTCGAACCGTCGTGACAAAGGAAAGTCGAGAGCCAGATGCCGATCCGAATCCCCGATACGCTCCCCGCCTTTGAAACCCTCCTGCATGAGGGCGTGCGAGTCATGACCGAGACCGTGGCCGTCCGTCAGGATATCCGCCCGCTGCAGATCGCGCTTCTCAACCTCATGCCGAACAAGATCAAGACGGAGGTTCAGTTCGCACGCCTGATCGGCGCTTCCCCGCTGCAGGTGGAACTGACGCTGGTCCGCATGGGCGGACACAAGGCAAAGAACACACCCGAGGAGCACCTCCTATCCTTCTATCAGACATGGGATGATGTGAAACACCGCAAGTTTGATGGCTTCATCATCACCGGCGCACCGATTGAAACCCTGCCTTTTGAAGAAGTCACCTATTGGCCGGAACTGGAGGAGATCCTCGATTGGACCGAAACCAACGTGCATTCGACGATGAATGTGTGCTGGGGTGCCATGGCGGCCATCTACCATTTCCACAAAGTGCCGAAACATGCACTCAAGGAGAAGGCCTTTGGTGTCTATCGCCACCGCAACCTCGCGCCATCCTCGGTGTATCTCAACGGTTTCTCCGACGACTTCCAGGTGCCGGTATCGCGCTGGACTGAGGTCCGTCGCGCAGACATCGAGAAGGAGCCGGAACTGAAGATCCTGCTCGAATCCGACGAGATGGGCGTGTGCCTCGTGCAGGAGAAGCGGGGTAACCGTCTCTACATGTTCAATCATGTCGAATACGATTCGACCTCGCTCGGTGACGAATATTTCCGGGACAAGTCGGCGGGTCTCCCGATGAAGCTGCCGCACAATTATTTCCCGCACAATGACGACACGTTGACGCCGCTTAATCGCTGGCGGGGTCATGCGCATCTCCTGTTCGGCAACTGGATCAATGAGATCTATCAGATGACGCCTTATGATATTGACGAGATTGGCAAGGCAGTCGCGGAGTGAGTCGAGGGCCCGCCTTGCAGGCTTAGTCGAAAAAACGGTGAGGAAGTGGTCATATGACGAGACAGGTGTTCGGCGTAATGCCGACGGGGGAAAGCGTGGAACGGGTCGTCCTGACCGGAGGAGGCCTGACGGCCTCGATCCTGACCTTTGGTGCGGTCCTGCAGGATCTGCGGATGGAGGGCCACGAAGGTCCCTTGGTTCTGGGGTTTCATGATCTGGCGAGCTATCTCGATCACTCCCCGTACTTCGGTGCGACGCCGGGACGGTGCGCCAATCGCATCGGCGATGGCCGCTTCACGCTTGACGGGGTGGACCATCAGCTGGAGTTGAATGAGCGGGGCGTCGCCCATCTGCATGGCGGCACCGATGGCATGGGACGCCGCAACTGGACGATCCTTGAACTGGGTGCAGATCACGTGACGATGGAAATCGTCGATCCCGAGGGTCGCGCGGGCTATCCGGGAACCACACGCACGACCGCTGTCTTCACCCTCAAGCCCGAGGGCGTCTTCTCCGTCTTCTACGAAACGGTGACCGACAAACCGACCATCGCCAATGTTTGCCATCATGCCTATTTTAATCTGGATGGACGGCCGGACATTCTCGGTCACGATCTGATGATCGCAGCCGACCACTATACACCGGTCGACGAGAGGCTCATCCCGACGGGCGAGATCAAGAAGGTCGATCATACCGCCTTCGATTTCCGCGAAATGCGCCCGATAAAGCTCGATGTCGACGGCGCGCAGTTCCGTTACGACCACAACTTCTGCCTCTCCAGCACCCGCACCGCCAAACGCAGCGTGGCCCTCGCCCGCAGCGTCAATTCAGGTGTTTCGATGGAAGTTCTGACGACGGAGCCCGGCGTCCAGTTCTACGCCGGCGTCTACCTTAACGTCGCCGTCCCGGGGCTTCAGGGCCACACCTATGGCCCATACGCCGGCTTCTGCCTGGAAACGCAGATCTGGCCCGACGCGGTGAACCACAGGGGCTTCCCGAACGGCGTCCTTCGCCCGGGCGAAGTTCTGCGTCAGGAGACGGACTACGTCTTCTCCAAGAACTGAATCAGATCGCGGTAAAACCGTTGTCGACGAACAGGTGTACCCCGTTCACGAATTGGGAGTCGTCACTGGCGAGGTAGAGGGCGGCGCGGGCAACGTCCTCGGGCTCGCCGATTCTACCCTGCTGGGCGGCGATGGCAGCTTCGGAGACATCCACGCCGTGGGCAGTCAGTTCCGCCACTTCGCGCAAGCCGTGCGGGGTCCGGATAAAGCCCGGGCAGACAGCATTGCAGCGGATGTTGCGGTCGCGGAATTCCACCGCGATCGCCCGAGAGAACATATGGACCGCGCCTTTGGTGGTGTCGTAGAGCACCTCCATCGGCGTTGCAGCGACGGCCGATATCGACGAGGTGCAGACGATCGAGCCACCACCAGCAGAAATCATGCCCGGCAGCACGGCACGTGTCATGAGAAACATCGAACGGACATTCACCGCATGCAGCCAGTCCCATTCCTCGAGCGTGTTTCGAGGAATGGTTTGATGACAATCGTGCCGGCGTGATTGAACAGCACCGTCACCGTTCCAAGGCTTGATTCGACCTTTCGGACCGCAGACTCAACCTGCGCTTCATCTGAGACGTCGGCGACAAAAACCTCGCAGACTCCACCGGCCTTGCGGATCTCGGCTGCCGTTTCTTCTGCTGCATCAGCGTTGCGATCGATGATCGCCACTTTCGCCCCCTCGGCAGCGAAGAGCCGCGAGGATGCACCACCCATGCCGGTCGCACCACCAGATATGATTGCAACCTTGCCCGCCAGACGATTCGTCATCTTCACCTCCGAATGAAATTCGGAGCGAATAGACACAAGCGCCGCATCGGCGTCCAGAGGCTGTCAATCTTATTGAAGAGAGAAAATGGAGCGGGTGAAGCGATTCGAACGCTCGACCCCAACCTTGGCAAGGTTGTGCTCTACCCCTGAGCTACACCCGCTCATAACCGCGATCCTGGGGTAGTGTCTGGATCGTGGGCCGTCCGTTTTGCGGCGACGGGCGCTATATCGCTCAAACGATTTTCAAATGCAACAGGGAAATGTCAGTTCATCGCGAAAAAAATGAAAATCTCCGTGCCGCAACGGCCAACCCCCCGTAAATGCGGGACTTTTTGCGGCAAAGAAGATTGCAAGCTGTGAGCGACGGGCCTATCTCTGTCGCCGATACCAGCCCGAAGAGCCGGAAAATTAGCAAAGAAAGGCCCGCCTGTGACCGTTGAAACCGAAAGCGCCTCTCCGAAGACCGCAGACGACCTTTTCCGCCTTCTCGACTCGCTGAACATTCCGCACAAGACGAAAACGCACCCTCCGGTATTCACCGTCGCCGAGTCGGTTTCTTTGCGCGACGAGATCCCCGGAGGCCACACGAAAAACCTCTTCGTGAAGGACAAGAAGGACCAATTCTTCCTGCTGACGGTCGAGGAGAATGCCACCGTCGATCTGAAGACCGTGCATACGGTCATCGGCGCTGCGAGCAAGGTCTCGTTCGGCAAACCGGAAAAGCTGATGGAATATCTCGGTGTGGCGCCGGGCTCGGTCACTGCCTTCGGGGCGATCAATGACACGGGCCACAAGGTCACGTTCGTCCTCGACAAGGACCTGATGGAACACGACATCATCAACTGCCATCCGCTGACCAATGAGGCGACGACCTCCATCGGCCGCGATGACTTGCTCAGGTTCATGCAGGCAACGGGTCACTCGCCGCTTGTCTTGAAAGTGACGGCCTGACATACGATCTTAGCGGCAAATGCCGGCCTGGATCGAAGGCTGGCGCGACAGGCGGAGATGCGCGAGATGAGCGACTACGGCAACCCTTACGGCGGCTACGGCAATCAAACGATGACGGCGAATGCACAATTCGGTGCTTCCCCTGCACCGGCGGCCACTGAGGCGGATCTCGTCAAGGATACGACCACGGCCACCTTCGGCAAGGATGTTCTGGAAGAATCGCGCCGACAGCCTGTTCTCGTCGATTTCTGGGCGCCCTGGTGCGGTCCTTGCCGTCAGCTGACGCCGATCATCGAAAAGGCCGTGAAAGAGGCAGGCGGCCGCGTCAAGCTCGTGAAGATGAACATCGATGACCATCCAGCCATTGCGGGTCAGCTTGGCATCCAGTCGATTCCCGCTGTCGTCGCCTTCGTCGACGGCCGCCCGGCTGATGGCTTCATGGGCGCACTGCCCGAAAGCCAGGTCAAGGCTTTCATCGAAAAGATCGGCGGCCCGGCAGGTGCAGACCAGGCAGCAGAGATCGCCGCCGTCCTCGAAGAGGCAGCCGGTCTTGTCGTCGCCGGCGATATCGATGGTGCAGCCCAACTCTTTGCTGCCGTCCTGCAGGCTGATCCTGATAATGTTCGCGCACTTGCCGGCATGGCCGAGTGCATGATTGAAGCCAATCAGCATGCGCGCGCGCGGGAACTCCTGAGCCAGCTGCCGGACGAATTGTCTAAGGCGCCCGAAGTGCAGGCGCAGCTGAAGCGACTGGACCAGATCGAGGAGGCCCGCAAGCTTGGCGATCCGGTGGCCCTCGAACACACGCTGTCCCTCAGCCCCGACGATCACGAAGCGCGCATGAAGCTCGCAAAGATCCGCAACGTCGAAGGCCGGCGCGAAGAAGCCGCAGAGCACCTGCTTCTGATCATGAAACGGGACAGGACGTTTGACGACGACGGCGCTCGCAAGCAGCTGCTGCAGTTTTTCGAGGTCTGGGGACCGAAGGATCCGGCAACCATCATGGCGCGCCGCAAGCTCTCTTCCATTCTCTTTTCGTGATGGGCCGCGGGCTTGAGTTTTGCCCGGCGCGACCCAGATAGAAGCGAATGAGAATGCGGAGATTTTCCGAACAGGATGGGCTTCAATGCAAGTGGGAAATGCCAGATATCTGACGGCGGGAGATCTTCCTGAGACCGTGCCGGTTTTTCCGATTTCGGGCGCACTTCTTCTGCCGGGCGGACAGTTGCCACTCAACATCTTCGAGCCGCGTTATCTGGCCATGCTGGATGCCGCCATGGCCGGAAACCGGCTGATCGGCATGATCCAGCCGGCACTCACCGAGGTGCAGGCGGATATCCTGCCCGAGCGCCCGGCTCTGGCACCGGTAGGCTGCATTGGGCGGATCACATCCTTCACCGAGACCGGTGACGGACGTTACATTGTCTCCCTCGCCGGCATTTGTCGCTTCCGTTTGCTGGAAGAAGTCGCCAGCACAAAACCATACCGCACCTTCACGATTGCTCCCTTCGTGGCTGACCTGACCAGCGGCGATGACGAAGCACAGGTCGACCGCTCGGGCTTGTTGTCGGCTTTCAGGGCTTATCTGGAAGCCAACAAGCTGGAGGCTGACTGGGAAAGCGTGGAGCGCGCCTCGAACATCACGCTGGTTAACTCCCTATCGATGATGTCGCCCTTCGGCCCTGCGGAAAAACAGGCACTGCTTGAGGCTCCGGATCTGCGAACCCGCGCCGAAACCCTGATCGCCATCACCGAGATCGTCCTCGCCCGAAATTTTGGCGACGGCGATACCATGCTTCAATAGGCTCCCCATGGACGACAAGACGACTGGCGTCGATCCGAAGATGCTCGAATTGCTCGTCTGTCCCCTGACGCATGGGGTGCTGAAGTTCGATCGCGAAAAGAACGAACTCGTCTCTGAGAAAGCGCGGCTCGCCTACCCGATTCGCGACGGAATTCCGATCATGCTGGTCTCCGAGGCCCGCAAACTGGAGATGCCGATCTGAATCGGGTGGGACGAATTGAGGCAGCTGTCAGATCTGTTGGCCGCCGAGCAGGCGGGGCCGATTATGCGCGGTTGATCCCGCAGCTTCGCGAATGAAGTAGTTCTTCAGGGCAGGAATTCCCTCGACAATCCCAAGTCCGAAGTCGCGCAGGACACGGATCGGCGTCACATCATTCGAAAACAGACGATTCAGAACATCGGTTGTCACGCCCATGCGGAACGTGTCGAACCGCCGCCAGATCTGGTAGCGCTCCAGAACGTTGACCGAGCCGATGTCGAGACCCAGTCGATCAGCTTCGACCACCGTCTCGGCAAGCGCTGCGACATCCTTGAAGCCTAGGTTAAGACCCTGCCCCGAGATGGGATGGATCCCATGTGCAGCATCGCCGGCGAGCGCCAGCCGCGGCGCGATGAAGGCTCTGGCCAAGGTAAGGCCGAGCGGGAAAGCGCGACGGTCGGCTGTGGCCTTGATGGTTCCGAGCTTGTGGCCGAAACGCCGCTCAAGTTCCGCCTCGAAGACGAGATCATCCGAAGCAACGAGCCGGTCGGCATCCTCCGTCCGCTCCGTCCAGACGAGCGAGGAGCGATTGCCCGTGAGGGGAAGGATGGCAAACGGGCCGGCCGGCAGGAAATGCTCCTCAGCAACCCCATCATGCGGTCTCTCGTGTTCGACTGTGGTGACGATACCCGACTGGCCGTATTGCCATGTCACGGTCTTGATGCCAGCGAGATCACGTAGCTTGGAGCGAACCCCATCACAGGCCACGACGAGCCGGGCATCGAGCTTGCTTCCATCGGACAAGGTGAGCTCAGCCGACGGCCCGGTGTCCCGAAAATCGGTCGCTCTGAGGCCGTGGCGGATGTTGATTCCACGCTCGGCGCAAGCGTCACGCAGCGCGGCAACCATGCTGACATTGGGGATCATGTGGGCGAAGGGGCGCCCATCCTCGACAGCGCCGTCGAAGGTGAGGAAAACCGGCCGCACCGGATCGGATGTTTTGGAATCCGTCACAATCATCCGGTTGATCGGCTGCGCATCCGGCTCGATGCGATCCCACAGGCCGAAGACGTCGAGCATCTTCGTGGCTGCAGAGATGATGGCAGACGCGCGTGGATCCTTCTTCCAGGCACCCTCGGGCGCAGCCTCGATCACTTCCACGCCAAGATGGGGCGCGGCTTGTTTGATCGAAACGGCAACGGAAAGACCGACATAGCCACCGCCGACGACAACCACATCCAGCATGGCAAATCCTTTGCTCTCATAGACATTGAACCCTGTATATAGATCAGGCCTGCACGGGTGCCTATAAGCGAAGGGATGCATTATGTCGCACCGGAGCACCGGCTTTGCGAACCAGCTAAGAACACTCGGGATACAAGCGCAGGAAACCTGCGGCCATCAGGCCACGGGCAGGAGCATGCGGCTCCTTCTATGAAGCATGCCTTATTGTTCGCCGAGCTTCATGTCCGGATGGTAGTCCTTGCCGTGAACGGTTTTGACCACGGCCTGGCCGCAAAACATCTTGTTCTCGGCGACATTGAAGGACAGGCTCGGAGAGCCGTGCAGTTCCCAGCCCTTGTTCAGAGCGTCGGTTACCCGATGGCAGAACGAGGAATCGTCCGGGCCGGTGAGGAAACGGTAGACTTTCATTTTTGACTTTCCTTTCGCGCCTCTATCAATGCCACCATACTTAAGAGCCGTTCGGCCTCCTCGGCATGCAGCCGCTCGATCATCCGGCCGTTGACATTGATAACATTCAATCCCGCATGTAGAGGATCGGCGAACTGCTCCACCACCTGCCGCGCCTCTGCGACTGCGTCTGATAGCGGTCCAAATTGATCATTTGCGGGTCCGATCTGCGAGGGGTGGATCAGCATCTTGCCATCGAAGCCCATCGATCGGCCTTGAGCACATTCTGCAGCGAACGCGTCCATGTCACGAAAGTCGTTCGACACGCTGTCGATCACGTCTAACCCATAAGCCCGGGCTGCAAGAACCACCTGCATCAGATAGGGCACGAGATAGTTGCGGCCCGGTTCGGCCGGAATGCCCGTCGCCTTGCGCAGATCATTCAACCCCACCACGAAGGCATCGAGCCGACCGTCCGCCGTTCGTCCTGACGACGCAATCGTCGCGGCATTCAGCACGCCGCGCGGGGTCTCGATCATCGCCCATATTCTGAGACTTTCCGTCGCATCTGCTTCCGCCAGCCAATCCGCCACGCTTTGAACCGAGGCCGGCTCCTCCACCTTGGGAAGAAGGACAGCATCTGGCACCAGCACACGGATCAACTGCAGGTCATCGGCCAGATTGGTACTATCAATGGCATTGATCCGAATGATCCGCTCGCGCCAGCCCAGATCAGCTTGCTCCATGAAATTCTTGAGGTTTTCCCGCGCCTCGGACTTCTTCTCCGGCGCAACCGAGTCCTCGAGATCAAAGATCACCGCATCGCAATCCAGGTCGGAAATCTTCGCCAGAGCCCGCTCATTGACAGCCGGCACCGTCAGAACCGAACGGCGCAGACGAAGGGGGTGACGATCTCGGAACTCTGTTTGGGCAAGATGCATGCATCGGTTTTGGCAATCTTTCCCGATCCGCGCAAGATGACAATTCGGTGAAAGGCCCTTGCATTGCAGTGGAATAAGGACCACCTTGGCGTCTGAGAAAGGACACAGATCATGCAGAATTTCCGTTCCGCCGTCATCGCCCTCGCCGGTCTCGCTTTCGTTGGCCTCGCGGCCGCCTTCGCTGTGTCGCTCACCATCGTTATCGGCGCGCTCCTGACCGTGTCCCTCGGTGCCCGAATGTTGATGGGGCGCACCAAGCGGGCTCCTGTGTACGCCAAGGCAAAACGACGCGAAGACTTGCGCGTCTGGAATGACGGCAAGGGTACGATCATCGATCTGTAATGTCCTCACTGGTTCGCCGCCGATCCTCCTGATTGGCGGCCCCACTTGGCGGTCGAACCCGAATCCATTCCACCGGCCGTCCTACGTCAGCAAACGCCCAAGATTCTCCTTCAATTCTTCGATGTTTTGCTCTATGGGCGAGACATCGAAAGCATTCCAGCCAGATCGAAGGCAGATTGATGGACAAGTTCGTAAAGCTCACCGGTGTCGCTGCACCGCTTCCCGTCGTCAACATCGACACGGACATGATCATCCCGAAGGATTACCTGAAGACGATCAAGCGCACCGGTCTCGGTACCGGACTCTTCGCCGAAGCGCGCTATAAGGAAGATGGCTCGGAAAACCCCGATTTCGTGCTGAACAAGCCGGCTTACCGCAACGCCCAGATCCTGGTTGCCGGCGACAACTTCGGTTGTGGCTCCTCGCGCGAACATGCGCCTTGGGCGCTGCTGGATTTCGGCATCCGCTGCGTGATTTCCACGTCTTTCGCCGACATCTTCTATAACAACTGCTTCAAGAACGGCATTCTGCCGATCGTCGTCAGCCCGGAAAACCTGGAGAAACTTATGGACGATGCGAGCCGCGGCTCGAATGCAGTCCTGACAGTCGACTTGGAAGCCCAGGAAATCACCGGTCCGGATGGTGGCAAGATTTCATTCGAACTCGATGCCTTCAAGCGCCATTGCATGCTGAACGGTCTCGATGACATTGGCCTGACGCTGGAAAAGGCGGGCAGCATCGCCAATTTCGAAAAGTCGAATGCCGCCCAGCGCCCTTGGGCCTAAGTCGACCAGATCCTCAATGAAAGAAAGCCGGGCCTGTCCCGGCTTTTTTCATGCTCAGAGGAAACGCGCGCGCCACGCTTCGAGCATCGCGAGCGAAACACCGATACCACCGCAGACCTCAACCAACGGCGCCTTGAAGTGCGACAACAAGCCCGCATGCACATCGGCAACGGCAAGCGCTGCGCCACAGGCCGGCTCCACCAGGATCCGGTGGGCATCGGCAAACTTCAGGCAAGCCGCGACGGCATCGGCATCCGAGACAGTCACGCTTTCGATCGGATATTGGCTGACGAGGTCGAAGATATGTTGCGCGACCTGCCGCGCGCCAAGTGAGGTGGCAATCGAGGTGATTGCCGGGAGCATGATGCGCTCCTGCGCCACGATGGACGAGTGCAGGGAGGCCGCGCCCTCGGTCTCCACTGCAATGACCGGAATGTCCGACAGGCCATTGCGGCGCAATCCTTCCACGATGCCGGCCAGCAGCCCGCCGCCACCGACGCTGGTCACGACGCAATCGAATTCCGCGCCGGCCTTCACGACTTCGTCGATCAGCGTTGCATGGCCTTCCCACAGAACCGGATGGTCGAAGGGATGCACATAAGCCGCTTTGCGCTCGGCAGCGAGTGAAACGGCGTGCGCATTGGCCTCATCAAACACAGAGCCGTGAACCAAAACATGGGCGCCCATCGCCAGAATTCGCTCCCTCACCTCAAGCGAGGTGGTCTCTGGTACGACAATGGTCACCGGCACCCCGAGTGAACGGCCGGCAACAGCAGCTGCGATACCCGCATTGCCGCCGGACGCACAAAAGATTTCTCGGGCACCCTTCGCAACCTCTTGTTGGCAGAGCAGACCGATGCCCCTGAGCTTGAAACTGCCGGAGGGTTGCAGCGCATCGAGTTTCAGCCACAGAGGAACGCCGCTTTCACTGTA
Organism: Rhizobium sp. Root274; assembly: GCF_001429245.1. Lineage (GTDB taxonomy): Bacteria > Pseudomonadota > Alphaproteobacteria > Rhizobiales > Rhizobiaceae > Allorhizobium. The sequence goes on along the minus strand of NZ_LMJE01000008.1, from coordinate 132,978 downwards.
GTCGGCAGCGGTCCGCAAAAGCGGGGTCTCGATATGCAGGGGGCGTGAGGACATGACGCATGGATCCGATTCTGTTTGGGCTTCTCTTGAACCGCCTCTCCAGCACGGTCAACTGCTTCAACTGGCCGCCAGGGAACCGCAAACCGTACCGTTTCCGGCCTATCTCGCTTGAAAAGCATGGGACCCGCGCGTAAGAAGCCGCGACTTCTTTTTCGAGTGGAGGTATCCATGACGGCTCGTAATCTTCTTCTCCTGCCCGGCGACGGCATCGGCCCCGAGGCGATGGCGGAGGTCCGCAAGATCATCGCCTACATGAATGATGAACAGGGCGCGGGATTCGTTACCGACGAAGGCCTGGTTGGCGGCTCGGCTTATGATGCCCACGGCGTGGCGATCTCGGAAGAGGATATGGCCAAGGCGCTTGCCGCAGATGCCGTTCTGTTCGGCGCCGTTGGCGGCCCGAAATGGGACGACGTGCCCTATGACGTGCGCCCGGAGGCCGGCCTCTTGCGTCTGCGTAAGGACCTCGAACTCTTTGCAAATCTGCGCCCTGCTATCTGCTATCCGGCGCTTGCCAATGCGTCCTCGCTGAAGCCCGAACTCGTAGAAGGTCTCGACATCCTGATCGTGCGCGAACTGACCGGCGGCGTGTATTTCGGCGAACCGAAGACCATCACCGATCTCGGCAATGGCCAGAAGCGTGCGATCGATACGCAGGTTTACGACACCTATGAGATCGAGCGCATCTCAGCCGTTGCTTTTGAGCTCGCACGCACCCGCAACAACCGCGTCTGCTCGATGGAAAAGCGCAATGTCATGAAGTCGGGCGTCCTGTGGAACCAGGTCGTCACCGCGACCCACAAGGACAAATACGCCGACGTCCAGCTGGAGCATATGCTGGCCGATGCGGGCGGCATGCAGCTGGTTCGTGCACCGAAACAGTTCGACGTCATTGTAACAGACAATCTGTTCGGCGACATGCTGTCGGACGTTGCTGCCATGTTGACGGGCTCTCTCGGCATGTTGCCGTCTGCCTCGCTCGGCGCCCCTGACGGAAAGACCGGCAAGCGCAAGGCGCTTTACGAGCCCGTCCATGGCTCGGCTCCGGACATTGCGGGCAAGGGCATCGCCAATCCGATCGCCATGATCGCTTCCTTCGCCATGTGCCTGCGCTATTCTTTCAACATGGTCACTGAGGCCGATCGTCTGGAAAAGGCGATTGCCAACGTTCTGGATAAGGGCATTCGCACCGGCGACATCATGGCCGAAGGCGCCCGTCAGGTCGGAACTGTCGAGATGGGAGATGCCATCCTCGCAGAATTCAAGGCGCTGTCTGCCTGATCTGACCTCACATTCCGATTGAGCAAACGGCGTGGGGCAACCCGCGCCGTTTTGCGTTGACCGCAGATCCGAACGACCGCACGCGCTCACTTCTCCGTGATGGAGCCTCTCCCGACACGAAGCGAAGATGCGGCACCAATCCGCCACCCCCATCGCTGCGTAATCTTCACCAGAATACAAAGCAACGAATTGCTGCACACACTTGGCAGCATCGGTTGGAACATGAACGGCCTTGGGCCGTTCAACAGAAAATGCCGGAAAACGGGCTGCCGGCGTGCGGTCCCCCAGACCCAGGGAGATGTTTCGATGAAGGCCATATCAGCTGACAGACACATCATCAGATACGCGATGTCCCAGCCCTATCTGGAACGCGAAGAAGAGCTGGATCTCGCCATTCGCTGGAAAGAGCAGGACGATCAGGGTGCGCGCAATCGCATTGCCCAAGCCCACATGCGTCTCGTCATTGCGATGGCATCGAAGTTCCGCGGCTTCGGCCTGCCGCTGAACGACCTCATCCAGGAAGGTTATATCGGCCTCCTGGAAGCAGCCGCCCGATTTGACCCAGGTCGCGAGGTTCGTTTCTCAACATATGCCGGCTGGTGGATCCGGGCCTCGATGCAAGATTATATCTTGCGCAACTGGTCGATTGTCCGCGGTGGCACAAGTTCCAGCCAGAAGGCACTGTTCTTCAACCTGCGCCGCCTCCGCGCCAAGCTGGCACAGGGCGACAACCGTCTCTCGGATCAGGCCATTCATCAGGAAATCGCCTCGGCTCTTGGCGTCAGCCTTGCGGATGTTCAGTCTATGGACGCGCGGCTTTCCGGCAACGACGCCTCGCTCCAGACACCTGTTGCGGGCCGAAACGGCGAAGGCACGGAGCAACTGGAGATGTTGGAGAGCAATGAATTGCTGCCCGACGAGCAGGTGACCTCGATCATTGATGGGGAGCGCTGGAACGGCTGGCTTAAGGACGCAATGAACAGGCTCAACGAGCGGGAAAGCCGGATCATCAAGGCAAGACGTCTGACGGAAGACGGTGCGACGCTGGAAGAACTCGGCATGGAGCTCGGCATTTCAAAAGAGCGCGTCCGCCAGATCGAGACCCGGGCTCTTGAAAAACTAAAGCTGGCCTTGACCGACAAGGCTCCGACGGCCGCTCGTTACGAGATGGCCTACTGAACAGCATCGATACCTGAGACGAGCAAGCCGGCGGGAACGCCGGCTTTTTTTGTGGCTGAGAGAGGCTTTACTCGGAGATGATTTTCACCCGCATGCCGGGAGAAATGGTTGAGGTTGGGCTGAGTGCATTGATCAACCGGAACAGTTCCAGCTTGCGTTCGGTGCCCATCATGCGCGCTGACAAAGTCCCGATGGTGTCGCCAGAGCCGACGGTGACGACCCGCACCCGTAGTGGCTTCAATGAGGCAGCCTCCTCCGGCGTGATGCGGCGGAAGGATGAGCGCAATTGTGCTGCAGTGGTCTCAAGCGCTGCACTGCCCTTGGGTACCGCCGTCAAAAACCGGAAGATTTGCGGACCGATCCGAATGACCGTGATATCGAAGTCCCAGCGATCTGCGGAGGCTTTCGCGCTCGCAGCTTCAAGACCGTTTACCGAAATCGTCTGGATCGTATCCGGCAAAAGGCCGGTCACCCAGCCGCTGGAAATATAGTTCGGAAGGCTGATCTTCTGATTGTCGGCCACACCATCGAAACGGATGGCAACATCGCCCGGGCCGGTGGCAAGCACCGCCTCGACCTTGTTGTCGATCTGGAAGCCGACCGGCACATCGAAGCGGATGCCGAGTTGACCATGCAGGAAGGTCTGCCCACGAACGAAACCTTCCTGCGGGCTGTCACCGTAGAGAAGGCCGTCGATACCGTTCAGATAATAGTCACGACCAGTCTCGCCATGCGTGCCTTCCGGGCCGAAGGCACGTGCATGCCGCTTCGCAAGCTCGACGCGCTGCGGCGCGTTCGGATGGCTCGACAAGAAGTCCAGGCTCTGGTCTGCGTCGGGATCCACCGAGGTGAACTGGCTGTAGCGCGCCATGGAATCGAGGAAGCGGGCGGCGGCATAAGGATCATAACCCGCTTCGCCGAGGGTTCTAACGCCGATCACGTCGGCCTGCAGTTCCTGCTGACGGGAAAAGGCGGCAAGCCTCAGCTTGCCACGCGCGAGCGCCTGCTTGCCGGCGAGATCGCTGGAAAGCACTTCTGCCACCACCCGGCTTGCAATCACTTCGGCCTCTTCGCGGCGCTGACGCTCGATACCGTGGTTGGCGGTCACATGCGCCATTTCATGACTGAGTACGGCGGCGACCTCGGACGCATCATTGGCAAGCGCCAGCAGCCCGCGCGTCACGTAGAGGTAACCGCCGGGCAGCGCGAAAGCATTGATCGCGGGCGAATTGAGAATGGTGATGCGGTAGGACTGGTTGGGGTTTTCTGACACAGCCGTCAGCGCACCGGCAATGCGCGCGACAAGCCGTTCGGTCTTGGCGTCGGAATACTCCCCGCCGTAGGAGGCGACAATGCGGGGATGCTCCCGCGCACCCATCTGGGCACGCGGATCGCCCTTCTGGACTTCTTCCACGATCTGCGGATTGCTGGACGGCGAGACAGAAGGCTCATAGGCTTGCTCGAACAGCGACTGACAGGACGACAGAACCAGTCCGCTCGCAACGAACGCAGCCGTCGTCGACGCAAGCCTTGCAGGCCGGCGCCGCCGATGACCATCGGCAGCCATTGCGCTGTTCCGGCTGAAAAACTGCATCCTGCCCCTTAACCCTGTGCCCGAGGCTCCGCCTTTGAGGTCGGTCCCGGGTGCAGCATCCACTTGCCTGGCACCAGAATCGCGTGAACACGGTCCCTGGGCTCATTCCATAATGCGAAACTGTCGCATGCTCTAGACCATAGTGCCCGCAACCGCATTGACCAAGCCCCTGCTGCGCTGGGCAACCATTCACTGGCCGCATGACAGGAGCGAACGACCAAATTAAGGCGAAGGTTCCACGGAAGGGGCGATGCCGAGGAAGTCACGGACGGCCGGGAGATCTTGTCGGGCAAGGAACTGGCCGGTCGCAGCCGCGACAAGCACGCTCCCCTCATCGATGAAGATGACATCCTGGGCAAGCCGTTCCAAGTCTCGTGGGTCATGTGTGACGAGAAGCACGGTTGCGCCAGTCTCCCGATGCAGGTCCGACAGTAGAGCAACCATTGATGACCGGAGTGCCGGATCAAGCGCTGCAAATGGCTCGTCAAGTAGCAAGACCGGACGGCGGCGCACCAGCGCTCGGGCGAAAGCTACCCGTTGGCGCTCCCCGCCGGACAGAGATCCAGGCAACCGTCGTTCGTAACCCGCGAGACCAACGCGTCCGAGGGCTTGTGAAATCGCTACGCGATCGGTTGGTTGCAACCTGAGGCCAGGATGGATGCCGAGACCGATATTGGTGAAGAGATCTAGATGGGAAAACAGGTTGTTGTCTTGAAAGACCAGAGAGACAGGGCGCTCGGCCGGCGGGAGCCGAGTGACGTCCGATCCATCGATCCAGACGGTGCCGCTATCCGGGCGCTCGAAGCCGGAAACCAGATTGAGCAGCGTCGACTTCCCGGCGCCAGACGGGCCGACAATCGCAGTGATCGCGCCAGCTTGAAACGCGCAGTCGAAATGGAAGCGATTCTGGCCGAGCGTCAAACGGGTATGGTCGAGATGGACGGAGGCGTTAGCCGGCATGGACTCGCTCCTTTGCATGGGCGCCTGGCGAGGTGCCGGGTGCACCAATCAGCGCCAGCACCAGGCAGATGAGACCCAGAATGAGCGCTAGACCGTCGGCGTCGTTGCTGCGATAGCTGCCCATATGCGCATAAATGAGGGTCGGCAGCGTGGTGATATTCTCGGAGCCGAACAAGGCTACCGCACCCAAATCGCCGAGCGAAAGAGCCATGGCGAAGGCGAGTGCCGTGAGGAACGGACGTCGAAGGGCCGGCCAATCGACGAAACGCAGTCTCTGACAAACGGAAAGGCCAAGACTTTCCGACAACCGGCCAGTGCGATCCCGGTGTTCGGAAAAGGCGGGCCCGAGAACTCGCACAGCGAACGGAAGAGCCATGAGGGCATTAATACCGACCACCAAGAGGGGCGTAAAACCCGCGATGTCGCCATGGGGTCTGAGCGCCAGGAACCAGCCGGTGGCAAGGATGCTCGTCGGGATGAGGAGCACCAGCGATGAGGCGCCCGCAAGACTGATTGAAAAAAGACGTGCCGTCCAGGTGAGCGACGTGTGTCCCGAAAGCTGGCTTCGTGCGGCGATCACCAGATAGGCTCCAAGCGTGGCAGCAAGGCCTGCTCCCAGCGAGACCATGAGGCTGGTCAGCGCCGCCTGCTGGAAGGCCTCTTGCTTGAGAAGCCGGACGAGATCGGCCCGGAGGCCCGAAACGACGACCTGTCCGAGCGGCAGCACGAGGAAGAGGCCGCCCGACACCAACATCAGCCCATCCACCAACCGAATAATCGGGCGACGCCCATCGAAGCGGACAATGCCACGCCCGCTGGTGGCGCCGGTATCGGAGGCTGCGGGCAATAGGCTGAAGACCGCGAGGACGCAGCCGGTGACGGTGATCTGGACGCATGCGAGTGAGACCGCCCGCGCGGGATCGAAATCGAAGCGCAGCGCCTGATAGATCGCCACCTCGATCGTGGTCGCAGCTGGCCCGCCCCCAAAGACAAGAACAAGCGTAAAGCTGGTAACACACAGCATGAAGATCAGCCCCGCCGCGCCTGGGATCACCCGCGCAAGCACCGGCCATTCGATGAACCGGAACGTGGAGAACGGCGAAAAGCCGAGGCTGGCAGCAGAACGCCAATATTCTGCCGGTACCCGTTCCAGCGCAGAGAGCATCAGGCGCGCCGCAAGTGGCAGGTTGAAGAAGACATGCGCGATGAGAATGCCGGACAGGCCATAGATCGACACGGGCTGCGAGACCCCGAACGACGAGAGAAGCTGATTGATCAGGCCGTTGCGGCCAAACACCCCGATAAGGCCGAGCGCGCCGATGAGGACCGGCAGGCCCATCGGCAACGCCATCAGCCGGATCAGCCACGGCCGGCCCGGAAAGCTTGACTGCCGCGCCAGAGCACTGGCGAACGGCAGGGCGAGACCGACGGAAAGCAAAGTGGAAAGCAGAGCCTGCCACAGGGTAAAGCCGAGTACGGAGCGCACCACGGGATCAGCAAAAAGCTCCAAGCCCGCGACAGGCCCGGAAAGGAGCATCACGAGCGCCACCCCGACGAAGCCCGAGATCACCATCAAGACGAAAAGACCGCCCGCGAGAGCAGGCAGTCTTACACGCCATGACTGGTGCAGTGGACGCAGCATCAGACAATCAGTTGAGCGTCATCGCCTTCAGCCATTCGTCGATCCAGCCCTGACGATTGGCCGCCACTTCGGCCGGGCTCATCAGGAACGTCGTCTTCGGCTGAACGAGCTTGCCGAAGGCATCCGGCAGCGGCTCGGACGTCGCGGCAACCGGCATCATCCAGTTGTTCGTCGGGATCGTATCCTGGAAACCGGGCTCAAGCATGAAGGCGAGGAACTGCCGCGCAAGATCCTTGTCCGGCGCGTTCTTCAAGATGCCGGCAACTTCGATCTGGATGTAATGGCCTTCGGAAAAGTCCGCTGCCTGATAGCGATCGGTGTTTTCTGCGACCATGTGGTAGGCCGGCGATGTCGTGTAGGACAACACCATCGGCGCCTCCCCCTTGGTAAACAGACCATAAGCTTCCGACCAACCTGGGGTCACCGTCAGAACACGGCCTTTCAGCTTGGCCCAAGCCTCGGGCGCCTTGTCGCCATAAACGGACTTGACCCAGAGCAAGAGGCCGAGACCTGGTGTCGACGTGCGGGGATCCTGAATGACGATCTTCTGGTTCGGGTCACCCTCAACCAGTTCCTTGAGGCTCTTCGGCGGAGTCTTGATCGCCTGGGTGTCGTAGATCACGGCGAAATGACCATAGTCGTAAGGCACGAAGACATCATCGCTGAAGCCGCCAGGAACCTTCACTTTCGAGGTGTCGATCGCAGCCGTATCGAACATTCCTGTCTGCTTGGCCTCCTCAACCAGATTGGTATCAAGCCCCAGCACGACATCGGCCTTGGAGCTTTGACCTTCAAGCTTGAGGCGGGTCAGAAGGGCTACTCCATCGGCAACACCGACAAAATTAACGCTGCAATCGCAGGTTTTTTCAAAGGCTTCCTTCACCTTGGGTCCCGGTCCCCATTCGGAAATGAAGCTTTCATAGGTATAGACGGTCAGAACCTTGTCGGCTGCCTGCGCCGACGCGGATAGACCGGCGGACAACAAGGCTGCGGCAAGGCCGGCGCGAACAAATGCAGCAAGATATGACGGCATGACGCCCTCCTCCAAAAGATCAATGATATCGGGATAGGGCGTTTGCGATCGACGCGTCTAATCCCTCCGCCGGTGTTAACCGGATCAGGTTCCGCGGGTTGGCTGACGCCTCTCAGCATTCCGATCACGGCGGATCAGAAGGCACCCCGTTAGAGCAGTCATGGAAATAGCGCGGCAGGTTTCCGAGCGCAAGATGCACAGACCTCTTCTGTGCCACGGTAAGCCAAACGCAATCTCGCCATGCTATGCAGTCAACAGACTGTAGTTGAAAGTTTTCGAGGCTTGATGGCATGACGAGTGAAATGAACGGAGGACCGATTTCAGTCGATCAGATTGTTGCATCCGTCGAAGGGAATTTTCGCCGCCAGATCGCCATCGCTTTGGATAGCTTCTGGCACTCTGCCATTCGCAATCGCATCCTCGTCTTCGCCTTCGCACTGGTCGCTGTCATCCTGGCCACCGCCTATGGCACCGTCATGCTGAACCACTGGAACGCGCCGTTCTACAATTCGCTGGAGCAGCGCAACCTGCCGGCCTTTCTGCAGGAACTTCGCAACTTCGCTGTCATCGCCGGCGTGCTTCTGGTGCTAAACGTCATTCAGGCCTGGTTGAACCAGATGACGGCTTTGCACATGCGGGAGGGTCTGACGCGCGATGTCATCGACCAGTGGCTGGCAGGACGCCGCGCCTTTCGCCTCTCGATGACGAGCCCCCTCGGCGTCAACCCGGACCAGCGACTGCACGAAGATGCCCGCAAGCTCGCCGAGATGACGACGTCCCTGTCGATTGGTCTTTTCAATGCGACCATTCTTCTGGTGAGCTTCATCGGGGTCCTCTGGGGCCTGTCCAGCGAACTCGTCTTCAAGCTGGGAGACTGGAGTTTTCGCATTCCCGGTTACATGGTTTGGGGCGCCATTCTCTATGCCCTTGCCGCCTCGCTTTTGAGCCGCCTCGTCGGACACCGGCTGTCGAACCTGAATGCCGAGCGTTATGCGCGCGAGGCCGACCTGCGTTTCTCCCTGATGCGCGCCAACGAGAACCTCGAGGCGATCGCCGTCGCCCGCGGTGAAGAGACCGAGAAACGGCATATTCATCAAGCGCTCGACAGCGTCCTAGGCTCAATAAGTCACCTGGCACTTGCGCTCACCAATCTGACATGGGTGACGGCAGGCTTCGGATGGTTGGCGATCATCGTGCCCATCCTGATTGCCTCCCCGGCCTATTTCTCCGGGACCATAACCTTCGGCGGCCTGATGATGGCGGCAGCGGCCTTTACCCAGGTCTATTCTGCCCTGCGCTGGTATGTCGACAACTTCGGTCAGATCGCCGACTGGCGGGCAGCACTCCTCCGCGTCACGGTCTTCCGCGCCGCCCTGGGCGCCATGGACAATGCGGATGGGATGGCAGGAAACATACAGATCTCGGCGTCCGAGGATGGCGCCCTTCATCTGAGGGGCCTCGAGATTGGTTCACGGGTCCCAGGCGAGAACAACGGCGGCGCTTTCCGTCTCGTCGAAAGGGATGTCGACATCGCGCCCGGCGAACATGTCATGGTCAATGGCGACCAGGGCGTCAATCGCAAGCTATTCTTCAATGCACTTGCCGGCCTGTGGCCGTTCGGCACGGGTCAGATCCTTCTCCCAGCAGCAACGGACATCCTCTTCGTGCCGCAGATCGGCTACCTGCCGGAAGGCCGGCTGCGCAGTCTGCTCGCTTACCCGGCGGCGTCCGTGGGCTTCACAGATGCCAGCATGAGAGCTGCCCTGGAGCGGGTGGGGCTAGAGCATCTCGGTAATCGTCTCGACGAGCGTGCCCGATGGGAAAGACTGCTCGACAAGGATGAGCAGATGGCGCTGGCCTTTGCCAACGTCCTGCTGCGCAAACCACGCTGGGTAGTATTCTTTGATGTCCTTGAGGGCCTGGAACCGGAAACCGAAAACCGTTTGGCAATGCTGCTCGGAGAATTGACCGACACGACCCTGCTCTACATCGGTCGCTCGGCGACATTCGCCAAGGCGACCGGTGCGAGGCTGGTGCATCTCGAGCGGGTGATGGATACCCTGCGGTGAAGCGACCCTCTACCCTTCCAGTTCCTCACGCAGCATCTCGAGCTCCAGCCATTCCTCTTCCCAGCGGGTAATGTCGGCGCGAAGCTTCTCCATTTCGGCGGCGAGCCGGTTGAAGGTCGTCGGATCCTTCGTGAAGAGATTGGGATCCGCCATCTTGGCTTCGCGCGCGGCAATCTCCTTTTCCGCCTTTTCCATTTCCTTCGGCAGATTTTCGAGAGCAAATTTCTGCTTGAACGACAGTTTTCCCTTGCTCTTGGAGCCAGCCTCGCCGGCCTTTGCGCCAGACATGTCCTGCGCTTTTGCCTTCTCGGCTTTCTCGGCCCGCTTGCGTTCGTCCTCGACGCCCTTGCGCTGAGCCAGCATATCGGAATAGCCCCCGGCATACTCGATCCAGCGGCCATCGGGCGCATCCGGATTGGCGGGCGCAATGGTCGAGGTCACGGTGCGGTCGAGGAAATCGCGGTCATGGCTGACGAGGATGACCGTACCGGCATAGCCCGCGACAATTTCCTGCAGAAGATCCAGCGTCTCGATGTCGAGATCGTTGGTCGGCTCGTCGAGGATCAGCAGGTTGGAAGGCTTTGCCATGATCCGCGCCAGCATCAACCGGGCCCGCTCGCCGCCGGATAGATTGCGGATCGGCGTGCGAGCCTGTTCCGGCTGGAAAAGGAAATCCTTCATGTAGCCGGTAACATGTTTCTGCTCGCCGTTGACCAGCAGGTTCTCACCACGACCGTCGGTCAGGTAATGAGCAAGCGTATCGTCCGGATTGAGGTCTTCACGCTTCTGGTCGAGAACCGCGATTTCCAGGTTCGTCCCGAGCCTGATCACCCCCCCGTCCGGCTGCAACTGGCCGGTCAGCATCTTCAGAAGCGTCGTCTTGCCGGCACCGTTCGGGCCGATCAGACCAATACAGTCGCCGCGATGCACGCGGATCGAGAAGGGCGCGACGATGGTCCTATCGCCATAGGATTTCGTGATCTTGTCTGCCTCGACGACCAGTTTTCCGCTTTCGCGACCTTCGCTAACAGCAGCCTGGATTGTGCCCTGCGGCCCCTTGTGGCCCCGATAGTCCGCACGCAAAGCCTGGAGATTACCCAGTCGCCGCATATTGCGCTTGCGCCGGGCAGTGACCCCATAGCGTAACCAGTGCTCCTCACGCTCAATCTGGCGGCCGAGCTTGTGCTGCTCGATTTCTTCCTCTTCCAGCACCCTGTCGCGCCATTCCTCGAAATGGGCAAAACCACGGGCAAGCCTTCGCGATAGCCCGCGATCCAGCCAGACGGTGGCGGTCGAGATCCTCTCAAGAAAGCGCCTGTCGTGGGAAATGAGGACGAGTGCGCTACGCGTCTTTTGCAACTCTCCTTCGAGCCACTCGATGGTCGGCAGATCGAGATGGTTCGTCGGCTCATCAAGCATCAGAATGTCAGGCTCGGGCGCCAGCACCCGGGCAAGCGCTGCGCGCCGCGCTTCACCACCCGAAAGCCGCGTCGGATCTTCCTGACCGGTCAGACCCAGATGCTCCAGCAGATAGGTCACCCGATACGGATCATCACCCGGCCCGAGCCCTGCCTCGGCATAGGCTTGTACGGTGCTGTAGCCGGCGAAATCAGGTGCCTGCTCCAGATAGCGGATGGTGGAGGCCGGGTGACGGAAGACCTCTCCCGACTGCGCCTCGACCAGTCCCGCCGCAATCTTCATCAGAGTCGACTTGCCCGAACCGTTGCGCCCGACCAGGCAAATCCGGTCGCCTGGTTCCACCTGCAGCCCGGCACCGTTAAGGAGCGGGGTGCCGCCGAAGGATAGGTAGATATCGTCGAGTTTCAGAATGGGAGGCGCCAAGGCTTCAGGCTCCGGAAAAATCGTAAGGGCGAGCCAGAAGGACGGCGCGGCCACGGGTGAGCGAGACCGAAATCGGACCTTCGGCGACATTGGAAATGGTGCGGGACGATCCGAAGGCCAGCGAAAAATCGGTGAGCGGATAGCGCGCATTGCGGATCGTCAGACCTTCAAGCGCGGTGAAACCTAGAACCGAGAAGAGTGCCCCCTTCGGCAATTCCAGCTCGAGCTGGCTCTCGTCGGCAAAGGGATAGGCCTCTTCGTCGCCGGAAGTCAGCACCACCTCAAACCCGTCTTCGACAAGGCCCAGCGCGTTCAGGTAGTGCTGCAAGGCATGGTCCGATCGCTCACCACCGAGCGCACCGGCAAAGATCAACCGCGTGGCACCCCGAGCAATCGCCTCGGCGACGGCAATCTCGCCGTCGGTCGCAGCCTTGGCGGCAGGATAGGTGCGACGCTCGACTTGCGGCCACTCGGCAACAAGGCTTGCATCGCTGCTGTCGAAGTCGCCTGCCCAGAGTTCGGGAACAATCCCGAGCGCTAAGGCATGGCGCATGCCACTATCGGCGGCAATCGCACGGCTGCCTTCGGTCAGAGCCTTGAGGCGATCCGTCACGGTCAGATGACCGCCCAGAAGAATGGTGAAGGACGAAGAAGTCATGCGCCTGCCCATAGCGCATGTCGGGGGGAAAGGGAAAGCGGATTGAAAGAACAGTGCTGTGAGCAGAACTGTTCTTCCGGAGCGGCCAGTTGTCAGCCTCCACCTTGCGACTACCCAGATGTATTCGAGCGGTTTAGTGCGCGGTGCGGTGGGGATGGGAGACCGAGTGCCCTTGCGGAATACCAATCCCATCGGAAGCAAGAGTCTCCTGACTTTCGGTGTCAGCGCTTCTTGGGTGCCGAGGACTCGGCGTTTTTCATCTGCGTGTTGAAGCTCGACACAGGGGTCGCAGAGGGCTTCTCCTTATCCTTCTTCGGCTTTCTCACTTCGCGGTTCGAACGCTGCTGGCCTTTGGCCATGATGGCTTTCCTTGTTCTGGAGTTCGCAGCCACCAGAGGGCTGACTGCGGCTGGGTTCGGTATCATTTTGCCGACGCAGCAGTCGAAATGTTCTACTTCGATCGGGACACGCTACGCCTCTCTCCTGCGATAAAGCAAGAACCATATGGATGTCCCTGATGCCAAGAATGGAACGGCTGTTCCCTCGATCCGATGATCGAGCTTCATCGGAAATCTTTTGCTCAATCGCGGGACCTGACAGATGCCGCTCGCGACGGGCACGGCACCTGAAGCCACCGTCGCAGTTTGATTGTGCTTCCACGACAGGGATGTCACGGTCACCTCCTGCGGCCGCATCCCAATGCATCGCAAGAAGATCCTCAGTCGGTATGGCACGGAATCAAGGAAGTCGATGACGGCATTTGGCTCGTCAGTTTCATACGCCATGATCTGAAATATATCGACCTGAAGCCGAGAACTTTGCAAACCATCGACAACCCGCTCAGCACAAGGTTGTCACCCACGTCTTAGGTACACGATGTTACCTATGTCTTCGGTATGGACAGTATGGAATGGCGGAGAGGGTGGGACTCTCGCCCTTGATCTCAAAAAGCCCAGAAAACAAGGAGTTTCGATCCGACGGTGAGGTGTCGTGTGTACCAGTGTTGTGTGACATAGCCTTAGGTCACCACCAGACCACCTGTCAACCAATTCGCGATCGACTTGAACCGCCCAACGTAACGGCTCACGAGGGCCAGATTCGTCGTTGAAAGAGACGAACCCTTGTTTTCACCGACGTGACAGCCCTCCCCTTTCCGGGTACAACCAGCCTTTCAGATGGGGAACGTTATGGTTGATCAGCAGGCCGAAAACACTGAGGCGCAGGAACTCGATCCAGCCACGAAGATTGAACAGCAGGAAACGCAAGAGCGGGAAGATGACGATTCCAACGAGTCGCCGCCAAGCGACATCGTTGCCTACAATGAATTGCGCTCGGGAGCAGACATTCTCAGAATGTACCAGGAGGGCGACCTGATCATTCAGCCCGATTTCCAAAGAGATGTCGTCTGGAACTCCACAGACCAGACGCGGTTTATCGACTCGCTAATCAAACAGCTGCCGATTCCGAGCATGTGTTTCGCTTACGATGCAAAGAAGAACGAATGGTTGGTGATCGACGGTCTACAACGGATTTCGACAATCATACGCTTCCTGAATGGTGAGGACTGGAGGCTGTCAAACCTGACGGATATCGATGCAGTTCTTCGAAACAAGTCGGCGGCCGGCTTCAAAACGGCTAAGCCCGGGACCGATCTACGGAAAATCTTCTCGAAAGTGCAGAATCAAACAATACCGATCAACGTTTTGCGCTGTGATTTCTCTAAAAAGAATCACAACGAGTATTTGTTTACTATTTTCCACCGCTTGAATTCAGGCGGCTTAAAGCTAAACAACCAAGAGATAAGGAACTGCATTTATTCCGGGGCCTTCAACAAGGCATTGAAGGTCTGGGATAATAACGAAAACTGGCGGTCTGTTAACAATATGCAGCCCGGGGAGAATTATCGCTTTGCCAAGCAAGAGGCAATTTTGCGATTCTTCGCCTTCTTGAAAAATCGAAAAAACTACAAAGGATCAGTTGCCAAGTTCCTTAATGACTACATGTCTGAGCATCGGCATGCAGATGCAGAAGTATTAAAAGAACACGGCGATACATTCGGGCGCGTTGCAAAGGTGCTGGCGGAAAAGTTTGTTACGCAGCGACCTGCGCCACGTATCCCCGGAACAGTCCTCGAAGCGATAATGGTCGGCATCGCCCAGAATCTCGATCATCTTGAGAATTCAACCGCGGCGCACTGCCAGCAATTGCTCACACAGTTTCGAGCACATAACAGTATCTCGGATACTGAACTAGCAGAGGGCCTTTCCAAAAAGGACAAGGTGGACGCGCGCCTCGATGCCGCCACGGAAATCTTTGCAGCGTGATATGGTCGTAAAGAAATACATCGAAGAAAATCTGAAGCATCTCGACCAGGCCTACCGTAAGGAGGCTGACGGTAAAAAGGCGACCTATTACTCCAAACTCGCCATACTGGAACTCTGCGGGTGGATTGAGCTCAGCATGGACAGTTTAGTCTTAGACCACTGCGCTAGAAAGGTTAAGCTTCCTAGCAACGTCAAGCTTGTCGAGACCAACGTCAATAAAACTTATGGCTTCGACTATGAGCAACATTTTAGGAAAATGTTGATCCACCTAATAGGGATTCCTGCGTGCGAGCAAATAGAGCGCACTATAGACGTTGCTGCGAAGACAAAACTTGAGGCGCAACTATCTTCGTTGAAAAAAGTACGAAATGGCTTGGCGCACACTTACATTAAGGGGACACCCAAAGCTAATTCGATCGACGCGCCTTCTGTAACAAGAGCTCGGCTGGTCGATATTTACGATGGGCTGAAGGCATTTCAGAAGGCGCTAAATTCCCTTTAGACAGACAATTGGAATGGTGGTCTTGGGTGGACATGTTCCACAATTTGGCCCTCGGAGAGCAGCAATCATGACCGCGGGGAATGATGATAGTCGGTCACTATCATGATACTTTTGTCTTCCCTTCCGTTCCGCCGACAGGCACGCTCAGGGTATCCCCTTGAGTGCCTCGCGTGCAGAACTACGAACTCCCGAGCTCAATCGTCCATCAGAAGCGGACTGAACAAAGCCGATCGATTGTTGTCCGTGGAAAAGACTTCTGGCGGGCAGAGATTTGGCAGGACCCGTGGCTTCTCACAAGATTTGATGACACGGCGACTCGTCGTAGTCGTCGTCTTGCCGCGTTGGGAAAGATTGCCCTTCTAGAGAGGCTAAGGACTATCGCTGAATGCGTCCATGGTGTCGATTTCGATTTCGAGGCCAGGAGGTGATCCATGGCCTTCCAGTTCGTCCACCTCGAACCATACAGCCGCCGGCCCGACCCCAAGGGGCGTGGCACCGCCTTCGTATTCGACGAGGCCGCTCGTAAACCTGTAGCGTCGGTTCACGTAGACGATCCCAAGCCGCCGACCACTATTTGGGGCGTCGGGATCGAAGAAGTGCGGGCGATGCATGATGCCGCTGCCGAACTCGCGATGACTCCCGGCCCACGGGGCAAACTTCGGAGAATTCAGTCCCGTCAGAAAACGCTCCATACCGTCGTCGCCAGCCATCCCTACACCGTCGACGAGGTCCGCGTCGACAGGGCAAAGCTGAGCGAGGTTCGGCAGTGGGAGAAGCTGACGATTGACTGGCTTCGACACCAGTATGGGCCCGCCCTCAAGTGCGTGCTTCGGCACACAGACGAGAAACAATGGCACATCCATGCCTATGTTTTGCCGACTGCCGACCCCGAACTGAAAGCTGCCGTCTATCATCCCGGAATTGTGGCGAAACGCGCGGTGATGGCGGAAGGACGGAGGCCAGGTGAGGACGGCAAGACCTTAAACAAGCGATCGAATGCCGCCTATAAGGCGGCAATGCGGGAATGGCAGGACTCATATCATGAGGCGGTCGCCGTCCCCTGTGGCCTGACACGTCTTGGTCCTGCCCGCCGCCGTCTTACGCGCGAGGAGTGGAAGGCTGAGCAGGCACAGGCGAAGGCGCTCAAAAACGCGGTGGAGCGAGCCGAGGTTATCAGGCGGCAAGGCCAAGACTACGTAGCCAAGACACGCGCTGAGGCTGCTGCGATTGAGGCGGAAGCGGCCAAGATAAAGCATTCCGCCGATCGTCTGACTGGCTTCGGCGGGGCGGTACGGGCGGTTGTTGACGGCATCCAGGAATCCCGCATCCGCTCCGAAATCCGTCGCGATTTTGCTCGCGATCTGAATGCCGCAAAGGCTGCCGCGGAAAAGGCTCGAACCGAGGCCGCGAAAGCCAAAGCCTCGCACAGAGAGCTCCAGAAGACCACGGCAGACCAGCGCCATGCCCTGCGCCAACAGGGTCAGCGGCTGGCAAGCGCACAAGCCGAGGTCCGACGCTTGTCTTCAGCGCTCGCCGCAGCGCTCCAAGAGCCCGAACCAAAACCGGGGATGACGCTATGACCACGGGACAATATATTTTTGCAGCGAATGCACGGCGGACGCTGCGCAACATTGGGATGGCTCACCTCGATCCTGCACACGGCGCGGCGGTTGATGCCGTGCGGTGGTGTATGGCCGTTCGTGGCCGTCCCACACATCACCGCCTCGCATTTCTCGAATCCGAGGCCCCCGCTCTTCTCGCCTACCTCGAACGAGTGGCAAATTCCGGGGATTCCGCGTCTTGGCGGACGATGGAAGAGCGGATCAGAGTCTACGCCGAAGTTCTCAGGGATAGCCAGGAGCACCCATGCGCCCGACCGTGGCTCGCCGCCATTTGGCACACCCTACCTGAGTTCGCCGCCATCGGACAAACCGTATTGGACCGAGCGGCGGAGCAACGCGGCGTTTCCCCGGAGGTCGCGTCGGCGTTGATGCCATCGGATGAAGGCAGCGGCGAAGGCGAGAAGGGCAGCGGTGGAAATTCGGGAGCGTCTGGCACCGCGGCAAAGCCTCGTCCTTCTTCGCGTCTTGCCCTGCCTATGATCACCGTGACGTTGACCGAACAGGAAAAGAAAGTCCTCGACCTCGCGGAAGATGAAACAGACGACGTCGCGCCGGCGGGGACACCTGACGCATCCAATGAAAACAACAACGGTGCGGGGCCGAAACCGCCAGGAGTAAAGCCATGATCGATATATTGGCGGAACCGTCTGCAACCAACATTGTTTGGAAATGGGTGTCCGCGGTTCTGCCTCCTGACGGTTCTTCGCCTTGGGGCAGTACGCTCCAGGTGTTCACAAGTGTGCTAGCCTTCATTGCCTCGCTGGGCCTCGCTTACAGCGTGATATCTGGGATCGTTCAGAGTGCGTACACAGGCAAAGTCCTCGGCGACAGATGGCATCAGATATGGTCGCCGCTGCGCATCATCGTGGGCATCGGTCTCCTGGTGCCGCTTCCGAGTACAGGTTTTTCCTCGGTCCATTACATCCTCCGCGACGTTGTAGCGCGAGGCGGTATCAATGTGGCCGACGCGACGTGGAATACGTTCGTCGGTGTGATCGCAGGAAAGGACGGGATGCCGATCATCCCGGTTTCGCAGACGGGATCAACCGTTGCTATGGCGATCCTACGGCATGAAGTTTGTGCTGCCGTTTATAATCAGGGCGGCTCCATTTGGGGTTGGGAGCAACGATTGCCCGACCCGGCGGGACTCAATGCAGCTGGGGTCACAGTCTGGAACTACGGCGCGACATGCGGCCGGCTGACGTACACGATTCCGGAAGGCCGGACGAACTTTTCAAATGCTCGTCGGGCTGCCGTGGCCGAGATGGTATCCGCGTTCCGCGTTGAGGCCGCACGGTATTCCAAGCTCGCCGCGAATACGTCGGGGATATCGTCAGCCGAGGGTGCGAAGAACGCGATCTCCACGAAAGTGCTTTCCCCGACCTTGATCCAGGACATTCGCGCCGTCGGCGCAAGGTTCGACGCTGCCATTGTCACTGCGGCAAAGGCAGAGGTCGCGGCGATGGATGCGACTTCCCGTTCCAAGCTGGTCGAGGCGGCGAAACAAGATGGATTTCTGACGGCTGGGATGTATTGGCGAGCGCTTGCACAGATTTCGGAATTGACGACCAGCCTCACGAACGAAAGGCCTGATGTCACGCTGCCACGTACTGATGGCGACTTTGGCCAAGCAATCGACAGGGCGTTCGCGGTGTTGGCGCTTCAGGTGTCCGGAGAAGCCGAGAGGGTCAACCTTACAGCTAACGATTTTGCGAGCGCGGGCGATGAAACTGCGGACTTCCTCACGAAACTCCTTGGCCCCGTTTCCAGGGATATGGCCGAATGGGCGGGGTCGTCTGGCTCTGAGGGCAACGCGATGCCGGGCTTGATATCTTCCGGGCATGCAATGATTGCTGGGGCCTGGGGGGTCATTGCCGCCGGCGCAGGTGCTGCCGCATTGGCAGGGAATGCGGTGACGCGGTTTTTTGGTGGCGCGGGTGTCGACTGGCTGTTGGACTGGTCAAAGTATGTAGTCGGAGCCTTGATGGTTATTGGAAGCCTTCGCGCGTACGTGATCCCGATGATGCCGTTCATCTTTATGTTCATGGCAGGAATGGCGACGCTCGCAGCGCTTATGGAGGCCATGTTAGCCTTGCCGCTATGGGCTACGAAGTGGCTCAAACTGGATAACAGCGGCGACTTCGCAGGTGAAAGTGTTCGTATGGGCCTGCTCCTCATAACCAACATCGCGCTTCGCCCGATCCTGGCGGTTCTTGCGCTCTGCGCCGCATACCCCGTCTTCGATGCCACACTGGGGACACTCGACAGGCTCTTCGCGACGGCATTCCTTGGCCAGACGGGAGGGCATGTCGTGGGCCTCGTCGGTATCCTCGTAATGACCGCGATGCACATGTATCTGACGTGGTACGCCTGCGTGAAGGGTTTTGGCCAGATTTGGAGCTTGCCCGACCGCGTCCTCGCTTGGACGGGCCAGCCTGGCGCAGGCGGTGAGGCGAACCTGACGTCGGGCGCGTTCGGCGAAATGTTGGCACTTGCCGGACGCGGTAATCTCCCCAAGACTGGTCTAACGGCAGCGCTGCAGAAAGGCGGGCGGAAATGAGGAAATGGGCGAGTTGGACAGTTGGAGGCTTCGGTGTGTCGACGGTATCTGGGCTCATGGGTTTGGCGCATCTATCGGCTACATTCGCTACCCTGACAGTGTTTTGCGCCACGTGGGCTCTGATCATGATTGGTCTCGATGCCTGAATGGCACCAAGGGAGCGGTCGAAATGAGGTCCATCGTGATCGCCACCGTTGTGCTGGTGGCATCGATCGCGGGGGCAGTGGAAGCGGCCTCAGTTGATCGCCGATACAAAGCCCCGGATATCCATTCTGAACTCGTTCGTCTGCCAGCGCGTACGATTGCAAAGCAGGATGGAAAACAATATCAATTTTTCGGTTGGGCGGATCGGACCACCTACACAAAAGGCCTACCCGCGAGAAAATCACACGGATTCTGGGGGTTCCGCGGGCTCGAGTTTCGCGGCCTACCGCCTTGGCTGCAAGGGGTGGAAACCGATGTTGGCAGAGACTCGATCGGATCGCCTCAACCCGGAACGTTCACGATTCAGATGTACCGGGACGGCAAGCACATCCCAAGTCCGGATATGCCGATGACGTTCATTCCAAGGTGAGGTCGATGGGGTCCGTCCACGTGATGCCCACGGCAACATCTGGTGAAAGACGCCGCCAATCTGCGTCATGTGCAAGTACCTGATGCGCCGTCAGTCTTTTCAGGCAGCCTTTTCCAGGTTCAAATCGACAGCAGGGACGTTGACAGATTCGCATTCTGCCTTGGTCCTCATCCTCTTGCGCGTCTTCGATGCCACAAACTCGTCGTGGAGGCGGAGCGCCTGTCGCAGATCGGACCGTGTCCCTTTTGAAAGGACCTGAAAATCTTCGAGGGCTTCAAGCGCCGTGATTTCAATGTTCACATCCGCGAACGTCCGTCCGCCAAGCAGTCGTCTTGCTCGATTGGCATTGGCCTTGATGTTGCGTGACGTCGCCCTGGTACGACCTCCCCGAGTGAGCCAGTCTAGGAACCGCCCTTCAATACCCGGGATGCTTTGCCCTGCCTGGCGTGCCAAGATAACCCCGCCAAGAGCCTTGGCTACGGGACCAGGTACCGCATTGGCGATCATCTGCATTCTGTCCTGCTTCACGGAAGCCACCCAACGCCAATTTTCTGGAAAACCCTGTAGCCGTGAAATCTGATCAACAGTGAGGATCGCCGCCGCCGACGCCGGCACTGGGTCTTTGGGGTGTGGGGCGCTCAGATAGCGCACCGTCGGTCTTTCCCATGATGTCCTGCTGATCGTATGGATAGGCTCGTCGATCGATCTTACGCCGCGTCCATCGCGTAGAGGCCGGCAATACACGAAACCGTTCTCAAGCAAAGCGGCATCGGCCGGATGCGGCTTAAAGAAGTCACGTAGTGTCACTGGTTTTGCGGATGCGGCAGCCGCGATAGCCGACTGGAGGAAACCATTCCGCTCACCTAGACGTCCGATCACGAAAAGTCGGCGTCTGTTCTGCGGTACGCCATATTGGGCGGCGTTAATCTTGGATTCAGACAGGCCATAGCCAGCACGTTCAAGCATCGCCTTGGCCTCCGCCCAAGCGCGTGAGCTACGCGCTTGGATTACATTTTCCATGACAAACCATTGCGGACGGACTGCAGTGACGGCTATCGCGAAGGCAATTGTCATGCTGGCATTTTCGCCTTCCTTGCGACCGCCGGCCAGACTGTAGTCCTGGCAAGGTGGGCCACCGCAGATCAGGTCTGGGGCAAGTCGACAAATCTCCGGAACGACAGACAAAAGGTTCTTGAGGTCGGCAACTTCGGCATGTGGACCGATGTTTTTCCTATACGTTTCGACCGCCACGGGCCAAGCGTCGTAAGCCCTGACCACGTCGATTCCCGCGTCAATCAGGCCGCGGGACATGCCTCCGGCACCGCAAAAGAGTTCTACTGCTCGCACTGAAATTCCTATCGGAGAGCGTCACGTGTTTGTACGTGACGGCAATGGCATGGAAGGTGTTGAAGAAATCCGAACGGTAGCTTCGTTTCACCGCTCCTGTTCCTCTCGGACTTCAATAAGGCGAAGCGTCTCACAGGCATCGTCTAGCGCGCCAAAGGCCGCTTCCATTTTCTTGGCCACCTCCGCCCCGAAACCATCACGCTCAAGTACGTGATGCCGACCATTGACCGATATGCGCCGACGGCGCACACTTTCTTTGTCTGATAGGTCTGAAGCCGAGCGGTTGGAGATCACCATGACAAGACGGCGGGCGGAAAGCGTTCTGATAATCCAACCTGCCGAGGCTGGAACCGCTAAGGGGAATGCTTTTAAAACAGACCACCTTACCCCTTGGCGATCCTCCACCGCCGAGGGGTTTGATATTTCAGGCCGCAAGGGCCACGCCGGCGGAAAGGGGGGCGTTTTTCAGCCATGTCCCCCTCGTCCTCCGTCATGTTCCTGACTGCCATGCCGCGATACCGATCAGCGTAAAGCCGACCGCATGCATGCAGACCAGGAAGAAAATGAGGTTTGCAACAACCTTCATCCAGACTTTCGGGAGATGGAGGAGGCGCATGAAAATCGCCAGTGCTACCAACGCGGTGACGATCATCGCCACGCGCTCCGAATTGTGAAAGTCAACATACTGATAAAAATCGAGATCGATCATTGTGAAATCTCCGATTCGATGCAGCCGCCAAGCGAATGGTTCACTGACGCCGCCATCGCCTGCTCCTCGCGAGCTTCAATACGGCGGATCGCCTGCCAGGCATCGTCTAGCGCGCCGAAGACCGCTTCCATCTTCTTGGCGACGTCGGCCCCATCGCGCGTCCCGAGGTTCAAAAAGCGCGCGGAGATCGATCCGATTTCGGCGCGAAGACGGTAATAGGTCTTGTCGTTCATCGGGAAATCGGCAGTCGGGATGTCGGAAAATTTTCTCATCTTCCTCATTGTTTTTCCTCCGTAAGTTCTGAGTTCCCAGCAAGTCCATCCTGC
Source organism: Rhizobium sp. Root274 (assembly GCF_001429245.1). GTDB lineage: Bacteria > Pseudomonadota > Alphaproteobacteria > Rhizobiales > Rhizobiaceae > Allorhizobium. The sequence goes on along the minus strand of NZ_LMJE01000008.1, from coordinate 110,696 downwards.
TGCCGCTCCTTGCAGTCCCAGACATCGGAGAGCATCCCAAAAGCCATGTCGAGCACCTGCCAAAACTCCTCGTGCGTCAATGGCGCTAAGGCCTCCTGGCTGTCCTCACAATCGGTCTGTCTGTTCAATCCCGCGTCTGATGTCATCATTCTGTTTCCGGTTCCTTCCCTCATTTCCCGATCTCCATTTTCACGAGGTTTGTCACAACATTCCGGATGGTGGTTTCGCGTTGAGCGACGTGAACCTTGAGCGCAGCGAGCGTGCCTGAGGGCAGATCGACTGTCAGCCGATCTACGCGGCGCTGTGGCTTAGGGGGAGCAGTGGAATCCCTGCTCTCCTCCTGCCACTCCAGAAGCTTCAGTTCGAATTCCTCCGGGCTGGTATCATCGACGAAGATATGTCCATTCGTATCGGCAAGTCTGATGCCTCGACCGTCTGCTTCGTTTTCGTCATCGCCCAGACACGTCATGCTGTAGACGTTGATTTCGCGACCTCGATTAATCCAGGCCAAGGCAGCCTCAGCAACGGCTTCGTTGCTGGTCCAGCCATAGAGGGTTTCCTGATTGTAGGCGTCGTATCTATACCACATTGGGTTTCCTTTCTTATCGACCTTGGACATGGCTTCGCCATTCGCATCGAGGTCGTGCGTTGAAGTTTCCGGGCTTAAAGGAGTGGGACGGGCTCGCAGGATGGTTGGTCGCAGAGCTGCGACCACCAGGTGCAAACTAAGGCAGCGCCGTGTCAGGCGCTGAAAGGCGCATAGTTTCCAGACAGAAACCGATTTTGGATTGCTGTCGCTTTGGCGGTGGCGCTGGCAAGCTCGGCCTCGCTACGGAAGTCGCACGGAATGTCGATTACATAGTGCTCGGAGAGATGCTCCCGGAGAGCCTGGCGTGCAGCCTCGTCACCATCCCCATCGCTCGCAACGAGTTCAACTCGAAGGCGTCTCTCGCTCGGGATACCCTCGATCCTGGCCTCTACCCATTCGTAATTCCCAGCTGCATCAGTCACGGCCAGCTTGCCATCGGTGCCGAGGTCATCGAACTTCATTTCATTCCCTTTCGTGTGGACCTTGGACATGGCTTCGCCATGCGCCGCGAGGTCATCGTGCGTTACGGTTTTCCCTGAAATGTCAGGAGTTTAAGATGTGTGTGAAACCACCTTTGTGAGTGTCCACATACTAAGTGTTGGAGCGATCGTCGGGCGGCGCAAGAGGTAAAATGCGCCGGCGCTGAACTTTATTCGTTAGCCCCGATTGGGACGATCACGCGATACTCAGCCCTTGGTCGAGTTTCGCAATGGCATTTGCCGCGGCGATCCGCGCTTCTTCAAGGTTATCAGCGAAACCTGAAGCCAACGATCGGATTTTTCCGTCCCTCTCAGGATCGGGAACGTCGATTGAGAACATCGCTCGATCGTCTGGCCCCGGGATGTCGGCGACCAGAGGACAAACCGTTCCGTACCGTGTTTCCACTTCTGCGCAATCCCAGTTCGCCATCTTGCGGCCCCAAATAATATTGATCAATTCGCATCTCCTTTGCTTGTTGAGTGGATGTATTATTGCGATGAACGATGGCGCCGTCAACAAATTTTGCAAAGGAATTTCAAATATTTAATTCAAGAACTCGATCTATACTGAGTTCTTGAATTTAGTAATCGAGTTCTTTCATTTATTACTTGAGCTCTTGAATTAACGTCCCGCCAAGCGCTTGACCGCGGCGATGGCGAGGAAAAGCGGCAGCGCGAACCAAAGACCGATGCTCATCATTTCGACTGCCGCGGGGGCCTTCGTAGCGGCCACAGTGACGGCCATGAAGACGAACATGGTGATGGGTAGAGTCAGGATGCGGAATAGCAACATCGGGTTCGTCCTTATCTTCGTTAAGATGTCTGGTAACGGCGGAATGCCTGGATGCCGTCACGGGCGAATTCCCGTTGCATATCGGACGCGGCTCCCGGAATACGAGACCGCTTGAGTAGCGTTCTGACGGAGGTTTTGGGGTCAACTCGATAGAGACTGGCCAGGTAGCAGATAAGGCCGCCCATCGGATCGAGGTGATTAACTTCCTCAACCTGGACCGAGTACGTAAGGCCCGGAATAGTTGTTGTCTTGACCTGCATTTCGACGCCTTTCACCCTGTTTTCCGTGGATATTTTGTACCACATTTACGGGGCGGAGCCCAGGCGTATACGCGGAATGGTTGAGTTGTCCCGGGGGTGGCGTTAACGAGAATGTTTGGATTTTAGGGACTTCCCGATGTTCCCTGTTCGGTGCTGGCCGCAGGCCGAGTCGAACCCGCCCGCAGGGCGGAACTTTCGATGTTCCCCGCCCCGATGCCATCGCAGCCGCCGGCGCTCGGAGCGGCAGTCACCCGGAGGGCCGCAACGGAGTGGAGGACGCCAGCGGCGTTGACAGAGCGAGAACGCTGGCAGAATGGGTGCCAAGGGTGGGGGAATGGTTTCAGGGGTAGCTGACCCGCCTGAACGTATATTATGCTGTGCGAGGCTTTATTTCTCGCTGTACAGCATCCATGTCCTTGGAAATGACCGTAAGGTCATATCGATGCGGATACCGCATCATGCGGGAAAAAGGATGAGCATATCGGAGCCGTGAGCATAGCGACCCGTGCGGGTCACGGCGGGAATTCGCGCATGTCTCGATCGGTTAAAAGGGTAGCCGTAGGAGCGTCAGCATAGCGCCGATGATATCGGGACGCGGGACCGACCACCCCCGACGGGACATTCATTTTAAGCAACCTTGTATAGATCAGCAGGGTTCAAGGGGTGGGCGTGCGGGAACACTGCGGCGGCTTCTGCTATCACGCGAGCGATACGGTTTCTTGAGCCGTAGCAGTCGGCAAATCGGCGTAGGCGGTCTATGGCGTATGCTTGGGCGAATGCTGTGTCTCTGACAGACCGAGCCGCCTCGCGTTGGAGTTGGGCTTGGCGTGTTTTCTGTCTAAGCTCTTCCTCTCTGACCGCCGCCCGCTCTGCGCGCATCCGTTGATACTCCGCTTCAAGGGGCGCGGCGTCTCGCTCGGTGTCGTCAACTGCGTCCTTGAAACCTTCTTCGCCCCCCAGCGCAACACGGGCGAGGAAAGTGGACGCCAAGCTGTGGCGCATCCATTTGCGCCACATCGGCGCATCTACACGGCCAACGACTTCGTCGGCGTCGTGGAGCGCCTGCTCACCACCTTCGTCATCGTCACCAGCGGCACCGATGCCCAATTTCGCGGCGAGTGCTGCAGAGACCACGCAAGAGCGCGTACCAGGCATCGTCTCCATGTATTCCCGCCAGCGCCCATACATCGCTGCGTTACCGTCGGCGGCCGCGGCGGCAATGTCCCATGGAGTGAGAGAAGTCTTCGACTTGGTCTCGTCTTTATGGCCTCCGGAGACTTCCCAGGCCATGGACCCCTTCGCAGTGTAATCGCTGGCGTCCTCAGCATCGCGGGCAACGCGGACGTGCCAGCCGTGCCTGTCAGAGACAGTGCCGCCTCTGGCGCGTACCTGGGTAGTATAGGCGGCTGCGATCCACTCCCCAGCCGCCTTTGCGCGATCGTAGGCACCTTCGCCCGGGCCATCGACCATGACCGATAGGTGCTGGTGATAGTGCCAGCCGTTGACGGTGCTGTAGGTAACTTCTTGCCCGACGATGACTCCGAGAATGCCGAATTCTTTGGTCGCCTGGACCCACGCACGGCCCTTCCGGGCGGCGCTCGACGAGGTGGCTACCAGCGCCTTGATTTCCGAGAGAGACATCTCGATTGAATGCGCCGCCGTCAGTACGACCAGCGCGGCCCGGCCACCTCGCTGGAAGGTGGCGTTCGCGGCATCCTGTACGCGCTCGGCGCGATCAAACGCCTTTTTAGTTGCGCATGTGGGGCAGAGCCACGGCGAGCCGCAACGATAGATGCCTGAAACACCCGGGCGTATCTCGCCTGTGCCCTGCGCGGTGCGAAGGTGGATATTGACGCTATTGGCATCATGGGCGGGCATTCCACATCCACATACAGCAGGGCCGCGTTGGTCTGGATCAGCGGGACGGCTGATTTTCTGGATTTTGTGCAACAGAGCCCAGCGATTGATGGTCGAAGAACCAGAGAGTGAGTAAGAGCTTTCGACCTGTCGGGGAAGCGTATGATCTACGCCCCCGCTGCGCGGAACCGTAGCTCCTCCACTTCCAAGCTGCGCGGCCTGGCGGCCTTGCGGATCGCCTTCGGCGTCCTTTTCGCGTTCCGCGATACTCGCGCGAGCTCGTGACACCGAATCGGCAATCATGCTCTGAAGCTCAGGGGACGGCGCAGGGCGGGAAGCTATTATGCGTGCCATGGCCTGTGCTTGGCGATGGCTCAAGCCTGCGTCCGAAGAGAGCACGAGCGCCAGAGCCTGTGCTTCGCGGCGGCTCAGGTCGACGTCCGAATTGTCAACACTGGATTTTTGGAAAAGGGCTCCCGTCGTGGTGGCTGGGGTATGTCCCAGCCCGCGGGTCACTCAGCCGTCAACGGCGGCTTTACAACAATTTCAAGATCGTTCATCATTGTCGAACATTCCCAAGAAAAACCGCCGGAGAGGGGCCAACCTCGTTGATGGCGGTTTTTTCATGGTCGGTCGATAATCGGCACGCGTCAACCGCCGATCAAATTGAAGAATTGCGCGAGTATCCGTCAGTCGATGTGGCCGGCGTTCCGGAGAATCATCGCGTCGCCCGCCTTTGTGGGGCGGAATGAAATGAACTCGTCTGCAGTGACCGGACCGAGGCCCAACTGCTCAATCAGGGCTCTGTCACGCTGCCCCCACATCAAGGCAATTCCCTTGGGCGCGAGGATGTCTCTCGCTCCCCCATTTCGGCGAATTCGCTTCATGTAGTCGTGTTGTTGGGCCAAGGCGCTAACCTGCTGCCGCGATATCGGCCGGCCTTGTACTTTCTCAAATAGCGCTGCGATACGGCTGGTGCCACCTCGCGCTGACATGATCTCCATACGATCCGATTCTGACAGGACCTCCCAGAAATTAGGCGGATACGGGTGTTGGCGTAGTATCCACCATATGTTTATATGCTGGGCAGCCAAAAGCTGGCCCTTGCCATCCTGATTCTTGCTAAGACGAAGATATTCGGGTCGGCAAACCACGATGCCGACGTCGCAAAGCGCCGTTCTCTCCGAAGACCTGACGAGGAGTGCCGGCCTTCCAACAACTTCCTTTGGAAGCATCCAGTCACGGCCAGTCGTGTTCTTGATGTCGATCTCGACGCCATCCACCAGCATGTCGAGGACGCCGCCCTTCGGCACGCCGAGATAGTTCCTTATTAGAATCTCGACCTTCGTTCCGACGTACGTTTTTTCCGTCTTTTCCGTTTCGCCAAGGGTGAAGCGGTTCGTGCGTGGGGCATCGATAACCTCATCAAACGCCTGCCGAAGTAGAGCGGGAACATCTACGGCAAACCTATCGAAACCGCCGGCATGGTTGAGAATTGCCTTCACGAGCCTGGAGACGAGAGGATAGTCAGGGTGGGACGAATCGAGCGGAGCATGGGACATGCCGGCGAGGATCGCCGGCTATGGTTAGCAGATCGTTAAGGCTCAACCTGCGAGTGCCGTAACGGTATGGCTCGCCCTTGCCTCTATCGCCGCCCGAACCTTTTCGGCGACCGCCCTTGCGACTGGAGGGGGAAATGCGTTTCCAACTTGGCGATATGCGGCGGTCTTTCTGCCGTGAAACTGCCAAGCATCATCAAACCCTTGGATGCGTGCCGCCATGCGGACGGTGAGGCGAGGCATGCCCACGAAGTCACGTTCCGGGGCTTCTTCCGCGATCGACTTTCCGTTGACGCCCAGAGTTGCCCACGCCGCACGCGCACGTGTCGGACCGAGGTCAGGACCCCCGTGCTTCTTCGATCCGCCTACAAGTGTCGGTGCAACATCATTCGCGCGCTTGGCCCATGCCTTCGCGCCTTTCCAGCCATTTGCAGACATGAGGTCGACAAGCGTCTCGCCGACAGTAGGTGCGTCAAAAGGCGACGGAGAAGGCCATTCGAAATTGTCTTTGATGTCGTCGCGCAATGCCACAATCAGGACGCGGGGACGTAGCTGCGGCACGCCGTAGTCGGATGCATTGAACAGACGCCAATGGGCCTCATAGCCAAGCTTCTTGAGCTCGCCTCGGATGAAGCCACGATAATCTTCGAATACGGCACTCAGGAAGCCACGGACGTTTTCGATCATTACGGCCTTGGGGCGGGTTTCGTCCACGAGGCGGATCGCGGCAGGGAAGAGGTTGCGCTCGTCCTTGTCACCGAGTTGCTTGCCGGCCACGGAAAACGGTGGGCATGGGAGGCCGCCAGCAAGAAGATCGATACCTTTGTATCCCGTTCCATCGAACAAAGAGAGGTCTTCCTCGTGAACCGTCCACTGCCTGCGGTTCATGCGAAGCGTCTCACAGCAGTCACGGTCTATCTCGACTACGCCGGCGTGCTCGAAGCCTGCTAATTCCAGGCCGCGCGCCTGACCGCCTGCTCCAGCGCACATTTCGAGCGAAGTCAGCGACATTGGAGGCCTCCAAGCATGAACACAATGAGAACAAAGGATGAATAACATGGAACACGAGGCCATGCAACGGTTCGCTCTGGGAGCTTAGGGTTACATGGTTTCGCCAAACTTAACTTGGTGAACAGACTGAGAATCCACAGGATTAGTTTCCTTCCAGAAAGTTCGCGATACGTGTGCGCACTGAATCCATGTTCCGGAGTTCGCATTCCCAGATAACAAGAACTCGCCAGCCGCCGGCCTCCAGCAAAGCTAGGTTCCTTTGGTCGCGTTCCACATTACGATCCATCTTCGGCCCCCAATAAGTCTTATTCGACTTAGCCTCCGATCGGGCCTCCCAGCAGGTGGGGTCATAACGGAGATGGGCGTGCCAATAGCATCCCCGGACTTCGATGATCTTCTGTCTCGGGCCAAATACGAGATCGGGCTTGCCTGGCAGGTCCTTGCGGTGGAGACGATAGCGGTAGCCCAAAGCATAGACCAAGCGTCGGACTGCGAGTTCGGGACCAGTATCCTTTGAACGAATCCGTGACATGTTTCGGCTGCGTTGATCGGACGTCTCTGCCATGATTTTCGCCCCACCCCGCCTGAAGGCGGTGCTGCGGCCCTCCCCCCGGGAAGGGCCTCACGCCCCCGCGGGGGCGACCTGGTTTCCCCGCCGTCGCGCAGGCGCTCGGGCGGGGCCATTTCAATCGATCTCAAACCGTGGAAGTTTGGCGATCTCATGAACAAGTACGTGGGGCTTGAAGCCTCCGTATGCCTCGCCTTCTGTCGCGGGAACGTGCCCTTGCATGTAATCTCGGGTTCCGACATCCATGTAGACGCCTCGTGCCTCCGTCTTGAACAGGTGCCGCCATGCGTGATTGGGCCTAATCCTGGTGTCATCGACACCAAGTTTTCGGACCCACGTCGCCAGCCGCTCTCCTACCTTGTTGTACTGCGGGTTCCCTTCCGTCCCACCCCGATGCCGCGACGGATCATAGAACAACGGACCCGCGCGCCTTGATCCAACGAAATCTAGAAACCCCTGTTCAACCAAGTGAGGATGGATCGCAACAAATCGAGGATTACCGTCCTTGGTCGTGCCGGCTTCTGGCGTAATCCAGATCAGCGGATGTCCGTTGTGCGACTGTACATCCTGCTTACGTAACTGCGCTATTTCCCCTACGCGGGCCCCTGTATAAGCGCAGAGCCACGGTATCCAGCGATAAGCAGCCTTCATTTCAGGACCGCATCTTTCAGGAGGTGAACCGAGGCTAGCAGTCAGGATTGTTTTAACCTCTCGAGCGGTGAAAGATTTCTCACGCGTCGTCCTTTTGCGCGGTACGGCGACGGTCACACCGTTGACGGGATTTGTAGAAATCCGGTTGTTGCCCTTCGCCCAATTGCAGGTTGATTTGAGGCAGGCGAGATATCCGTCTCTGACGGAGGTGGCGCTTAGTCCCGACCTCAGCAGACGATCTTTCCAATCGATTATCCAGTCACTCGTCAAATCCCTGATGTCAGGGACCTCGTGCGCAGCCTTCTCAATGATGCCCTTCCATTTTTTGTATGTCTTGGGAGACGGCTGCCTCTCCTTCACGTAGCCTTCAAAAACCTGAACCAGGCTGAATTTGTCCGTCGTTTCGATTTCCGTGCTCTTGGGGACTTGCTTTACGACCAGCTCAAGCGGGGGGAACCGATCGGCGTCGGGATCAGAGCGGAAATCGCCATTGGACAGCTTGAGCAGATGCTCTTTAGCCTGAAGCACCGCAGTGCCGACAGCTTTCCGGAGGAGCTCCATGCTTTGTGGATCGACACGATAGCCGTGACGCTCAAGGTATGCGTTTATGGCCTTGTCGTTTCGCCGCGTCTTCAGATTTTCGAGCGTACGTTGAAATAGATTAGCGTCCTTGGTGATCTGCGCCACTTTTACTTTGTCCGGCCGCAACTGCAGATGATCCTCCAATAGAGCACCCTCGCGCGTGATGGGATCGCCCGGATTGTCCTCGTTCTCGGCAACCATCGCACGGTAGATTTCACCAGACATGGCGACAGCCTGCTTCTGCGTCAGGGAAATCACGCCGGCTGACAATTGCACCCAACGCGCCTTAACCTCCTGAAGCACCCGCGCATGTGCGATGGTCGCCTCACGAGGATCGCGCGTGTTCAGGCTGCGCTTCACCACGTCCATTCCAACGAGTGGAATCAGATGCTGCGGTACTCGCATGCGGAAATAGTAGATTCCGGATTTCGATTTTACGGGGCGAGGCATTCGAAGGACCATGTGTACCGCCTTTGTGTACCAGTCGGCGGTCAACGAATCCTTAAAACTCAGTATCTTGAGCTATTTCAAAGCTGTTTGGGGGCGATGGCGGAGAGGGTGGGATTCGAACCCACGATACCCTTGCGAGTATGCCGCATTTCGAGTGCGGTGCTTTCGACCACTCAGCCACCTCTCCGGTCACATTGGTCGGCGCACGGTGGCGCGGGCTGTCTCATAGCGGCAACTTACACCCCATGCAAGAGTGAATGCGACGGTTTTTCCAGCTTTTATCTTGACAGCTCTAGGTCCCTCACGTATGCGACCCTTGACTTAAAAGGCGTAGCGATACGTCTTGAAAGCCTCGCTCTCGCGAGAATGAACCGGCAGGGAAAGTCCCTGCTCCTCCGACTGGCAAAAAGACGGCCCCTTGCAAGAGGAGAGCCGGAACGAACATGAAAGGATAAAAAATGTTCGCAGTCATCAAGACCGGCGGTAAACAGTACCGCGTCAACGCCAACGATGTGCTGACCATCGAAAAGCTGGAAGCCGAAGCTGGTGCAACCATCGAATTCACCGAAGTTCTTATCGTCGGCGAAGGCGAAGATGCCAAGATCGGCGCGCCCTTCGTTGCCGGCGCCTCCGTCAAGGCTGAAGTCGTCGAGCACAATCGCGGCAAGAAGGTCATCGCCTTCAAGAAGCGTCGCCGCCAGAACTCCAAGCGTACGCGCGGTCATCGCCAGCACCACACTGTGGTGCGCATCACCGACATCGTCGCGGCCTGATCGGCCAGAGTTGAAGAACAAGGTTTAAAGGAGAACTCCAATGGCACACAAAAAAGCTGGCGGTTCCTCGCGCAACGGTCGCGATTCCAATTCCAAGCGTCTCGGCGTGAAGAAGTTCGGCGGCGAAGCCGTCATTCCGGGCAACATCATCGTTCGTCAGCGCGGCACGCAGTGGCATCCCGACGCCAATGTTGGCATGGGCAAGGACCATACCGTTTTTGCACTCGTCGCCGGCAATGTCGCTTACCGTACCAAGGCCAATGGCAAGGTGTACGTGTCTGTCATGCCGAAAGCCGAAGCAGCGGAATAAGCCGGTAGCGCTCTAAAACAGCCGGCGTCTCATCGACCCGGCTGAATGCGCAAAGGTTCAGTCTGAAGAAAAGGGGAGATGGGGCGCCATCTCCCCTTTTTCTTTTTTCCCAACGAAGGAGACTGAACCATGCAGAGTTTATTGTTGAGGGACGACCAATCACGGTCGCCCGACGATCGGCAAAGGCCCGATCGGTCACGGAGCGATTGCCCCGTTTTGTTGTCGCAAAGGCTCGTCCTGCGCGCACCGCACATCGAGGACATTGACGCCCTTGCCCATCTCGCCAACAACGCCGCGATCGCCACCATGGTGGCCCGCATGCCGCATCCCTACACGGCAAAAGACGCAGCGGACTTCGTGCGACGCACGAATATCGGCGAGATTGGCAAGTGCGTCTATGCCATCACCAAAGCAGAAAACGGCGAGTTTCTCGGTTGCTGCGCGCTTGAGCCCCATCCGGAAAATGATGACATCCTCGAGATGGGCTATTGGCTGGGGGAACCCTATTGGAACAGGGGCTATGCCACGGAAGCGGCACACGCCCTGATCGACATGGCATTCCGCACCCGCGAATGGATCACCCGCATTGATGCACGCTGCCGGGTCACCAACATCCCCTCGCGTCGGGTCATCCAGAAGTGCGGCTTCCAGTTCCAGGGCTCCGGCATGGTCGGCAACCTCGCCATGGGCGGCATGGTGCCGGTCGAATGGTACCGGCTCGACCGCAAAACCTGGCTATCGCTGAAGAGTTGGGGGGAGATGCGATGAACGCGCTCGTTGCAGAACGCCGGACGGCCGCTTCTCCCGCCCGGCCCGGTCCTTGCCCGGTTATCGAGACCGAGCGTCTCGTGCTGCGGCCGCATCGGCTGGAAGATGCCGATGCGATCGCCGCGTCGCTCGGTGATTTCGCCGTGGCGCGTATGTTGACCCGTGTCCCGGTCCCATATGACCGGCAGGACGGGCTGGACTGGTTGAACATGGTAACGTCAGGCCTGAAGCCGGACTGGTCCTTTGCCATCACTCTCGACGGCGCACATGTCGGGGTTGTCTCGATCGAGCTGCTCCACGGTCTGTGGCATCTCGGTTATTGGCTCAATCGCTTCTACTGGGGCAGGGGCCTGATGAGCGAGGCGGTGGACGTGGCCCTGGAGCGGTTCTTTCGTCGCATGCCGGCAGCGGAAATTGCCACCGGTGCCTTCACCGACAATCCCGCCTCGCTGCGCCTTCTGGAGCGGCGCGGATGCCGGATCATCGGCGTGAAAGACGTCTATTCTCGCGGTCGAAACGGGATGGTGACTCTGGTCGACATGCGGCTGAATCAGACGGATTTCGCAGCAAGACATCTATGAACCCAACGATTGTGGAGCCCGGGGCATCCGCCCCGGCTCTCACCAGGCGAGTTCGGTCCATACCGGCAGGTGATCGGACCCGGTCGCCTTCGTATCCACCCAGGCGGTTTTCAGGCGCTGCGCCAAACCGCCGCTCACGAAGCAGTAATCGAGATGCATGCGCCGCGCTCCATCCTCGCTGATCCAGCTGTAGCTGTCCGAGGCACGACTGTTCAAATGGGCCTGCGCATCGGTCGGAAAGCCTGCGCGCGGAGCACGGCCGTAATAGGCATCGGCAACACCGGTCATGGCGATGTATTCCGGTCTTTCCGGCTCCATGTTGAAGTCTCCCATGATCAGGAACTCGGCAGGCGAGGGAGGGTCGGTCACGGCAAACTCGCTGGCGCCTGTCAGCGCGCCGCCTTCCTCCAGAAAGCCGCAGGCCCGCGCCTTGAGAAAGCCAATCTGCGCCATCCGCTCGTCGGGCGAAACATGGTCCAGATGAACGCTATAGGCGCGAAGCGCGCCGCCGGGCGTCTCGATCACGGTTTCGAGCGCGCCACGCTGCAGGTTGAGCTTGGCGAAAGTTCGGGCACGCGGCAGAAGCAGGTTGCGGCTCGCCCGGATTGGGAACCGCGACAAAACCATGTTGCCGAACTGGAATCGGCGCTCATTCAGCCGACCCTCGACCATATGGTGATCGACCAGCACATCGCAGGCGGCGCCGAAGCGGCAGAAGAAGTCTGGAAACAGTGCCGAAAAGATCTCCACGAGATCCGCATGCCCGTTGCGCTCATAGCCGCGGGTCACCTCCTGGAGCGCGATCACATCCGCCCCGCGGAGGCTGGCGGCAATACGTTCGGGGTCGAAACGGCCGTCCTGGCCGATCCCATACTGGATGTTGTAGCTGACGAACTTCACGATACTCTTTGACCTCTGCTTCAACGGGCTATATCGATGGCCCCAATCCATCCGCAGAACCTGACACAAGATTTGACGGCAACAAGATGAAATTTCTCGACGAGGCTAAGGTATACATTCGCTCAGGCGACGGCGGCGCCGGCGCTGTCTCGTTTCGGCGCGAAAAGTTCATCGAGTTCGGCGGGCCGGATGGCGGCGACGGCGGTCGTGGTGGGGATGTCTGGGTGGAAGCCGTCAACGGCTTGAACACGCTGATCGACTTCCGCTTCCAGCAGCACTTCAAGGCAAAGACCGGTACACACGGCATGGGCCGCAACCGCACCGGCGCCAATGGCGAGGATGTGACGCTGAAGGTTCCAGTCGGTACGCAGATCTTCGAAGAAGACTCCGAAACGCTGATCGTCGACCTTACTGTCGAGGGGCAGCGCTTCCGCATCGCCAAAGGTGGCAATGGAGGCTTCGGTAATGCCCATTTCAAGACGGCGACCAACCAGGCGCCGAACTGGGCCAATCCTGGGCTGGAAGGTGAAGAGAAAACCATCTGGCTGCGCCTAAAGCTGATCGCCGATGCCGGTCTCGTCGGCCTTCCCAATGCTGGCAAGTCGACTTTCCTGTCTGCGGTGACGCGCGCTCGACCAAAGATCGCCAACTATCCTTTCACCACGCTTCATCCCAATCTCGGTGTCGCCACCGTCGACGAACGCGAATTCATCCTGGCCGACATTCCGGGCCTGATCGAAGGTGCGCATGAAGGGGTCGGCATCGGCGACCGCTTCCTCGGCCATGTCGAGCGCACGCGCGTGCTGCTGCATCTCGTCTCCGCCCAGGAAGAAAAGGTCGGCCTGGCTTACAAGACGGTTCGCCACGAGCTTGACGCCTATGGCGGCGGGCTGGACGACAAACCCGAAATTGTCGCCCTCTCACAGATCGACGTCCTCGATGAGGCAGAACTGAAAAAGAAAGCGGCGGAGCTGAAGAAGGCCTGTGGCCAGACGCCGCTGCTGCTCTCGGCCATCACCGGCAAAGGCATGACGGATGCATTGCGCGCCTTGCGCGACGTGATCGTCGCGGCCCAAGGCGATGCGCCCTTGCCGGCCAAGCGTGAAAAGAACCGCAAGAACCGCGATAGCGAGGGTAATCTCGAAGGTGACCTCGACGGAGAAGGCGACGACTGATGTCTACCCGGATCCGCTCGCTGTCCCGCGTCAAACGCGTCGTCATCAAGATCGGCTCGGCCTTGCTCGTGGATCGGGCAACCGGCATCCGCAAGTCTTGGCTCGATGCCATCTGCGATGATATCGCCGCGCTGAAGGCACGCGGCACCGACGTGCTGGTCGTCTCCTCGGGTGCAATCGCGCTGGGACGCTCTGTGCTCTCCATGCCGTCAGGCGCGTTGAAACTTGAGGAAAGCCAGGCCTGCGCGGCCGTCGGCCAGATCGCGCTCGCCCGCCACTGGGCGGAAAGCCTGTCGCGCCACCAGATCGTTGCCGGCCAGGTGCTGCTGACGCTTGGCGACACGGAAGAGCGCCGCCGCTATTTGAATGCGCGTGCGACCCTTCAGCAATTGCTGAAGATCGGCGCCATACCGATCATCAACGAAAATGACACCGTCGCCACAACGGAAATCCGCTACGGCGACAACGATCGGCTGGCGGCCCGTGTCGCGACCATGGCCGGCGCCGATCTTCTCGTGCTTCTGTCCGATATCGACGGCCTCTATACGGCCCCTCCGCACCTCGACCCCGATGCCCGCTTCCTCGACACCATCGAGGAAATCACGCCGGAGATTGAAGCCATGGCAGGTGGGGCCGCCTCGGAGCTGTCGCGCGGCGGCATGCGCACCAAGATCGATGCCGGCAAGATCGCCACCAGTGCCGGCTGCGCCATGATCATAGCGTCGGGCAAGCCCCTTAATCCCCTCGCGGCAATAGAAAACGGCGCGCGCCATTCCTGGTTTGCGGCCTCCCGTTCACCGGTCACCGCGCGCAAGACCTGGATTGCAGGTCAACTGCAACCCGCCGGCGTGATCAATGTGGATGCGGGCGCAGAAGGCGCTCTGAAATCCGGCAAGAGCCTGCTTCCCGCTGGAGTGCGGGCTGTCTCGGGCAACTTCCACCGCGGTGACACGGTTTCCATCATTGGGACGGAAGGTCGTGAAATCGCCCGCGGTCTGGTGGGCTACGATGCCGAGGAAGCCCGGCGTATCTGCGGCCGCAAGTCCAACGAGATCGAGAAGATCCTTGGTTATGCAGGCCGTGCTGCCATGATCCACCGCGACGACCTCGTCATGACCGAACTCAGCCAGCGGGATCCTGCTGTTGCCGACCGGAAGGATGTCGCCCATGCTTGATACAGTGTCGAACCAGAACTCGGTTGAAGGCCTGATGCTGGATATCGGTCGCCGTGCCCGCATCGCTGCCCGACCGTTGGCCACGGCATCGACCGAAGCGAAGAACAAGGCCCTGCTTGCCATGGCCGACGCCCTTGTGGCGGCGGAGCAGGAGATCCTCGCCGCCAACGCCATCGATTTAAAGAATGCTTCCGAAACCGGCCTTGCCGCGTCCTTCATCGATCGCCTGACATTGAACCCCGGGCGCATCGCAGCGATTGCCCAATCGATGCGCGAGATTGCGGCTCTGCCGGATCCCGTGGGGACCCTCATCGCGGAATGGGATCGTCCGAACGGGCTGCATATCGAGCGCGTTCGCACGCCGCTCGGCGTCATCGGCGTGATCTACGAAAGCCGCCCCAATGTGACCGCCGACGCCGGCGCCTTGTGCCTGAAGGCGGGCAACGCGGTTGTCCTGCGTGGCGGCTCCGATTCGGCCAATTCCTCGCGTGCCATTCATGCCTGCCTGGTCAAGGGACTGGAAGCTGCAGGCTTGCCTGCCGATGCCATCCAACTCGTGCCCACCACCGACCGTGCGGCCGTTGGCGCCCTTCTGTCCGGCCTGGAAGGCTCGATCGACGTTATCGTTCCCCGCGGCGGGAAAAGCCTCGTGGCCCGCGTCCAGCAAGAAGCCCGCGTACCGGTCTTTGCCCATCTGGAGGGGATCTGCCACGTCTATGTCGATGGCTCGGCCGATCTGGACATGGCGAGGAAGATCGTCGTCAACGCGAAGATGCGCCGCACTGGTATCTGCGGTTCGGCTGAAACCCTGCTCGTCGATAGTGCGGCCATCGGCACCCATCTGCAGCCACTGATCGAGGCGCTTGTCGAGGCGGGATGTGAAGTCCGCGCATCCGCGACTGTGCTCAGGATCGTCTCAGGTCTGAAGCCCGCAGTCGAGGACGACTGGCGAACTGAATATCTCGACGCCATTATATCCGTCGCCGTTGTCGACGGGATCGGCGGCGCGATTGATCATATAGCGCGCTATTCGTCCAACCATACCGAAGCAGTCATTGCCGAGGACCCGGCCGTTGTCGAACGCTTCTTCAACGAGATCGATTCCGCCATCCTCTTGCACAATGCCTCGACCCAGTTTGCGGATGGGGGCGAGTTTGGCATGGGGGCCGAGATCGGAATTGCCACCGGCAAAATGCACGCACGCGGTCCAGTCGGCGTCGAGCAACTCACCTCCTTCAAGTACCGCGTCCGCGGCATCGGCCAGGTCCGTCCCTGACGTGGAGGGAGCGGCCATAGCCCATCGCTACAGGGTCATGCCGCATGTCGAGCGAGGAATGATCGTTGGCCTCTTCGGCGGTTCGTTCAACCCGCCGCACCAAGGTCATTTGCTCGTGGCCGACATTGCCTTGCGGCGGCTGGGGCTCGACCAGCTCTGGTGGATGGTCACTCCTGGCAATCCGCTGAAAAGCCGAACTCAACTCGCACCGCTCGACCAGCGCCTTGCAGCCTGTGAAAACCTGGCGGAAGATCCCCGCATCAAGATTACCGCATTCGAACAGGCGCTGAACACAAGCTACACCGCAAGGACCCTTGAGTTCGTTCGGATGCGCAACCCCGATGTCCATTTCATCTGGATTATGGGAGCCGATAATCTGGCCAGCTTCGACCGCTGGCAGCGCTGGCAAAAGATTGCGACCACCTTTCCCATCGCTGTCATCGACCGTCCGGGATCGACACTCGCTTATCTCTCGTCCAAAATGGCAAGGACCTTCGACTATGCCCGAGTCGACGAAGAAGACGCAGGCGTGCTGTGGCGCAAGAAGGCTCCGGCCTGGACCTTCATCCACGGACCGCGCTCGGCTCTGAGCTCTACGGCACTCAGAGCCGCTGCCGACGAGAGTTGAGGCAGAATTGCATCATTATCAGGCAAAACCTCGGCATCTCTTGAAAGAACGGCAGATCGATGCCACCTTCTGATTGCGGCTCCGGAAAGGAATCGCAGACGTGCTGTTCTGTTTTGCCAAGGAAAGGACGAACTCTGACAACAGTACACACCCGGGGACGTGCGCCCGTCGCCGTCCCGAAACGCCCGGAACGTGGCGCCGATGCCGCAGCCCGTGCGCTTGAGCTGGTCCTTGCAAGTCTCGAGGACTCGAAGGCAGAAGACATTGTCTCCATCGACATTGCCGGAAAATCGGCGCTGGGCGACTACATGGTGGTCGTATCCGGACGCTCGAACAGGCATGTCTCGGCTATCAGCGAACACCTCATTTCCGACTTGAAGGACGAAGGCCTGGGCTCTGCCCGTGTCGAGGGTCTTGAGACCGGCGATTGGGTTTTGATCGACACCGGAGACATCATCGTGCATGTGTTCCGTCCGGAAATCCGCGAGTTCTACAACATCGAAAAGATGTGGTCTGCCCCGGATATCGAGGATCGCCTGCACTAAAGACGGCCGGTCGTCCTTGAAGGACGGTCTCGATGCCGGATTGACACGGCAGGCGCGATCCTGCCGATAGAGCTGGTTTTGTGACCGAATGCTTGGGATTACCGCATGAAAATTGGCATCTATGCCGTGGGCCGGCTGAAAGCTGGACCGGAGAAGGAACTCGCGTCCCGCTATCTGGACCGTTTCGCCAAGGCCGGGCCGCAATGCGGTCTGGAGTTCACCCGCTCCGTGGAGTTGAACGAAAGCCGCGCCGGCAATGCCGACACGAGAAAGCGCGAGGAAGCCCAGGAGCTTTCTCGACAGATCCCCGATGGCGCCGTGATCGTCGTCCTCGACGAGCGCGGCAAAGCCTTCGACAGCGCTGAATTGGCGAAGTTCGTCGGTGACGCTGCCGACAACGGTCAGAAGGACATGGCCTTCGTGATCGGCGGGGCCGATGGCATAGATCCGGAATTGCGCGACAAGGCGCGGCTCGTCCTCAATCTCGGACGTCTGACCTGGCCACACCAACTCGTGCGAATCCTGATTGCAGAGCAGCTTTATCGGGCGGTGACGATCCTCACAGGGCATCCTTATCACCGCGTCTGAGCTTGCGCGTCCAAGCCACTTTGCCTTCAACGCAAATCAGCGTATTTTCCCGCCGAACCGGGAAATGTCCTTGCGCGCCTCTGCCACCGAAAGCACCAGAAAATCGCCTTGGCGCGTATCGCGCCTTGCGGCTTTGCGCGCTTTTTTTATCGCATTTGGATTGGTGGCAATTTCCGTCGTTCATATCGCAGCCCAGGAAGCGGGCACACCTTCGGATGCTGAAGCGTCGACCGGCTCGGTACCACCAAGTGTCGAGACGTCCGTCCAAACCGAGGCCAATGCTCCTCCCACGGACGCGACGCTGGAGCTGAGGGCAAAACGCGATCAGGTGAGTGGCGAGCTGCAAGACATCGCCCGAACCATGCAGCTGTCGACTGAAAAGGCGGCAGAGCTCGAAAAGAGCATTGACGCGCTGAGCAAGACGACCGAGAGCCTCAAAACGGCTCTAATCGACTCGGCCAAGCGGCGAAAGGACATAGAGAAGCAGATCAGCGAGGGTGAAAAGAACCTTGCCTCGATCGGTGTTCGCGAGGATGCCATCCGTCATTCCTTCCGCGAACGACGCGCCGTGCTGGCTGAAGTCCTGGCGGCGCTGCAGCGCATGGGACGCAATCCGCCCCCGGCTCTGCTCGTCAGTCCGGAAGATGCACTCGGCTCTGTTCGAACCGCCATCCTTCTCGGCGCAGTGGTCCCGGGCATTCGCCATGAAACGGAAAAGCTCGCTACCGATCTCAAAGAGTTGATCACGCTTCGCGACAGCGGCAAGCAGCAAATGGACGCCCTTGTAACGGCGATGGCCAGCCGACAGGAGGAAGAACGGCGGATGGATCTGCTGATTGCAGAAAACGATCGGCTTGCCCGCACCAATTCGCTGCAGTTGCAGGCAGAACGCAAACAGTCTGAGGCGCTTGCGGAACGCGCCTCGACCATGGAAGCCCTCATCCGCTCCCTGGAAAACGAAATCACATCTGTCCGTCAGGCGTCCGAACTTGCCAAGGCCGAGGAGGTGAAACGCGACCAGATGACCGAGGAGCAGAAGGCAAGAACGCGCGAGATTGCCCGCTCCGAAGTGCCCGATAAAAACCGTATTGCGCCCGCATATCCTTTCTCCGAACTGCAGCACAAACTGGAATTGCCGGTTGCTGGAGAAGTTTTGCGGCAGTTTGGCGATCCGGACGGGACAGGCCATCAGGCTCAAGGGGCAGTGATCGCCTCGCAGCCGGGATCGGTTGTAACTGCCCCAGCCGATGCCTGGGTTGTTTTTGCAGGAAATTTCCGAAGCTACGGCCAGATGATCATTCTGAATACGGGTGACGGATACCACATGGTGTTGTCAGGCATGGACCGGATCAGCACGAGCCAAGGCAAGTTTGTGCTGTCAGGGGAGCCGCTGGCGACCATGGGAGAAAAAAGAGTGGCAAGCGCCACTGGATTGGCGCTGGAAACAGATCGCCCGACACTTTACATTGAACTTCGAAAAGACGGTAAACCGGTTGATTCCCGCCCCTGGTGGGTCGGAGGCGATTCTGGAAAGGCACAGAATGATTCGTAGGGTCTCTATTCTCCTCGTTGGCGCCCTGATGGGTGCAACCGCGATGAGCCTCATCTACTCCTCAGGGATTCCGGCGCAGGCCGCAGGCAATTCCACCTATAAGGAATTGTCGATTTTCGGCGACGTGTTCGAGCGCATCCGCGCGCAGTACGTCACGCCGCCGGATGAGAACAAGCTGGTGGAAAGCGCCATCAACGGCATGCTCACCTCGCTCGACCCGCACTCCGTCTACATGAACGCCAAGGATGCGGCTGACATGCAGACACAGACCCGTGGGGAATTCGGCGGCATCGGCATTGAAGTGACGATGGAAGAAGAGCTGGTCAAGGTCATCACGCCGATCGACGACACGCCCGGTGCCAAGGCCGGCATCTTGGCTGGCGACTTCATCTCCGAAATCAATGGGGAAAGCGTTCGCGGCCTGAAGCTTGAAGAGGCCGTCGAGAAAATGCGCGGCGCGGTCAACACGCCGATAAAGCTGACGATTCTCCGTAAGGGCGCCGACAAGCCACTCGACATCACCGTTACCCGCGAAATCATTCCGATCCGCGCCGTCAAATCCCGTGTTGAAGGCGACGTCGGTTATCTCCGCGTCATCTCCTTCACCGAGAAGACCTACGACGATCTGGAAGCCGCGATCGAAAAGATCAAGAAGGAAGTCCCGGCCGACAAGCTGAAGGGCTATGTTCTCGACCTGCGCCTTAACCCGGGCGGCCTGCTCGACCAGGCAATCTACGTCTCTGACGCCTTCTTGGAACGCGGTGAAGTGGTCTCCACCCGCTCGCGCGATCCGCAGGACACCCGTCGCTTCAATGCGACGGCAGGCGATCTGACGGACGGCAAGCCTGTCATCGTTCTGGTCAATGGCGGCTCTGCCTCGGCATCCGAAATTGTCGCTGGCGCGCTGCAGGATCTGAAGCGTGCGACCGTTCTCGGCACGCGCTCCTTCGGCAAAGGCTCCGTCCAGACCATCATCCCGATGGGCGACAAGGGTGCTCTGCGTCTGACGACCGCGCTCTATTACACACCGTCAGGCCGCTCGATCCAGGGCACCGGCATCGAACCTGATATCAAAGTCGAACAGCCGCTGCCGGAAGATCTTCAGGGCAAGGTTCGCACCGAAGGCGAATCCTCGCTCCCGGGTCATATCAAGGGCAATGCCGAGACCGAAGAAGGTTCGGGCTCGGTCGCCTATGTCCCGCCGGAAGCCAAGGACGACATTCAGCTGAACTATGCCCTCGACCTTCTTCGTGGCAACAAGACGGATCCGGCCTTCCCGGCCGATCCGCAGAAGGCATCGCTGCAGTAAGTATCTGGAGCCATCGCCTGCGCAGGCCTTCTTTTTGCGCAGGCGTCAGGGTCTTGAGACCCGTCAGGATCTTGGAAGTCTCGCATGGATCTGCATGGACCGCTTGGTCTAGAGCGAAAAGGCGGAGGCCGCGGCAAGCGGTTCCTCCGCCTTTCGACGTTGTCTTCGATGATAGCGGCGTCGACCCTGGTCGGCTTTTCCGCATGGACGGCTCTTGTGCCACTCCCCTTGCGCCAGGATGCCCCTGTCAGTCTGACAAGCGCAGCATCTGAAGATCGTCAAGCAGCAGCAAGACCTCCGGTTTCATCCGAAAAGACAGAAGCTGGCATCAAGACGAGTGGACCTCAGGACGGCGCAAACATTCGCCACACTACGACGGCGGACGGCAATGTCGTGACGACCTTTACGCCGACGGGCCGCAAAGGCCCGGTCATTATCGGTGCAAGCTCGACACAGGATCCACGACTGGCAGGCCAGCCGAATGAGGATCTGATCGAACAGTCATCCGAAGGAGACCTGCCAACGGTTTCATCAAGCGGCTTGCGTCCGTTCGACTTTTACGCTCGCCCCTGGTCGGGCGCGCGCGGCACACGCATTGCGATCGTCGTAGGTGGCATCGGGCTCAGCCAGACGGGCAGCCAGAAGGCCATCCGGGATCTGCCCGAGGATATTACGCTAGCCTTCGCGGCAACGGGCAACAGCCTGCAGCGTTGGATGCAGGACGCCCGCAGGAAGGGCCACGAAATCATCCTGCAAGTGCCGATGGAGCCGTTCGATTATCCGGCCAACGATCCCGGACGCGGCACGCTTCTGGCTGAGAAGGCCGCCGCAGCCAATCTCGTCAATTTGCACAAGGCGATGGCGCAGATCAGCAATTACACGGGCATCATGAACTACATGGGCGCCCGCTTCCTTGCCGACGACAAGGCGATGGACCCGGTCATGCGCGACATCGGCAATCGAGGCCTGATGTTCCTGGATGACGGCTCAACGGCCCGCTCGCTTTCCGGTGACTTTGCCAAGGCAATTGGCTTCCCGCATGCCTATGCCGACGTCGTCATCGACAGCCAGGTCGACCGCCAGGCAATCCTTGCCAAGCTGGACGAGCTGGAACGGATTGCCCGTCGCAATGGTCAGGCGATCGGAGTCGGCGCAGCTTTCGACGAAACCATTGCGGCCGTGACAGAATGGCGCAATGAAGCTGTAGCCCGTGGCATCGAATTCGTCGGCGTATCGGCGCTTGCCAATGAAAACAGACCCTGAGGACATCATGAGCAAGAACGAGACATCCAGCCGTCCGATCAAGGCCGAAGATCTGCCCTATCGTCCCTGCGTTGGCATCATGGTCCTCAATCAGGCCGGCCTCGTTTGGTCCGGTCGCCGGATTCCAATCGGCAATTCCGAATATGACGGCTCACCGCAACTCTGGCAGATGCCGCAGGGCGGCATCGATCCAGGCGAAGACCCCTTGCCGGCCGCCATCCGCGAGCTTTACGAGGAGACGGGCATCAAGACGGTTTCCCTGCTCGCGGAAGCCGGTCGCTGGATCAATTACGACCTACCGGCCGAATTGATCGGCGTCGGGTTGAAGGGCAAGTATCGCGGCCAGACCCAGCGGTGGTTTGCCTTCCGCTTCGAGGGCGACGAGAGCGAAATTGCAATCAACCCGCCGCCCGGCGGCCACGAAGCCGAATTCGATGCCTGGGAGTGGAAGCCGATGCAGGATCTGCCCGATCTGATCGTTCCCTTCAAACGCCGCGTCTATGAAGAGGTCGTGGCCGAGTTTTCCTATCTGGTGGGCTGATAGCCGGTATTATCAGGGCGACCCAGTGGCGACGTCGAATCCCTCGTCTGCCCATCCTGTCATACCCCCGATCATCACCTTCACCTTGCGTCCCAACCGGGCAAGCTTCAGCGCTGCGCGGTCGGTGCCGTTGCAGTGTGGGCCGGCGCAATATACGACGAACAGTGTATCCTCCGGCCATTCCGCCATCTTCCGCTCGGTCATCTTGCCGTGTGGAAGATTGATGGCCCCAGGCACGTGGGCCGCCTCGAACAGCTTTGGACCACGCACGTCGAGAAGGACAAAATCCGCTGTCCCACCTTGAAGCGCATGCTGCACATCCCAGCAATCCGTTTCGAAGGATAGGCGAGCGGCGTAACGCGCTACGACAAGATCGGGCTCTGCGGCGGGGACTTCGCTGACAAGACTGGGCATTTCAAGTTCCTCTTCGGGTGGCGACGACCAGAGCTTGCCTTTTCGGGCCATTTTGTAAAACTGGCCTGAATGACAATATGCGTAAAGATCACGCCAATGACACCGCAGAACTCACTTTTCTCATCCTCTCCGCTGACCGGCCCCCGGGTGGTGAGCCTGGTCTATGATGGGCTTTGCACCTTTGAATTCGGGGTGGCCATAGAAGTCTTCGGCCTTCCCCGGCCGGAAATGGGAGAAAACTGGTATCGACATGCCACGGCGGCGATTGAACCGGGGCCGCTGCGCGCCGCAGGCGGTCTGATCGCAACGACGGCAGGTGGGATGGAGCTGCTGGAAGAGGCGGATCTGATCGTGGTGCCGGGCTGGCGTGGAATCGACGCCCCTGTTCCGGCCCCCTTGCTCGATGTCCTGCGCGCCGCCCACACAAGGGGCGCTCGCCTGATGTCTCTATGTTCCGGTGTCGCGGTGCTCGCTGCTACCGGTCTGCTCGATGGCCGTCGCGCTACGACCCACTGGCGATATGCCGACACAGTCGCCACCCGCCACCCTCGGATCCATCTCGATCCGGATGTTCTCTATGTCGATGAGGGCGACATCCTGACGGCAGCCGGAAGTGCCGCCGGGATCGACCTCTGTCTGCATGTCGTGCGCCGCGATTTCGGCCCAGACGCGGCCAACAGCGTGGCGAGACGCCTGGTCGTGCCGCCCCATCGCGAGGGCGGCCAGGCGCAATTTATCGTGACACCGGTGCCTAAGGAACGCGAGGGACAGCGGCTCGGTCCTCTGATCGATTGGATTGACGCAAACCTGCAGCACGAAATAACCCTTGCCGACATGGCCGACCGTGCGGGCATGAGCAAGAGGACATTCCAGCGCCGCTTCTGCGACCTCACCGGCAGCAGTCCCGGCGAATTTCTCCTTGCCCGGCGCCTGCGCCGCGCCTGTGATCTCCTGGAACATCAGGCGACGATTTCGGTCGATGACGTAGCACTCGCCTCGGGCTTCGGCACGCCGGCGACATTGCGCCATCATTTCCGCAGCCGCCTATCGATCAGTCCCGCCGCTTATCGGACCCGCTTCCGACATGCCGACTGAAAGTCGGGTAGGTGGAGAGAACGACGTCAAGGACGGTGCTTACGGGGCAGACGTGAATGGAAACGGCTAGCGATCCGTCGCTGCAGCCTCTTCCGCACTTTCTTCGATCCGCTCCATATCGTCATCGGAGAGACCGAAGTGATGGCCAATTTCGTGAATCAGGACATGGGTGATGATATCCCCCAACGCCTCCTCGTTTTCGGCCCAATAATCGAGGATGGGACGGCGATACAGGGTGATGCGGTTCGGCATCATGCCCGTTTCCATCGTAAAACGTTCGGAAATGCCACGCCCTTCGAAGAGGCCGAGCAGATCGAAGGGCGTTTCCAACGCCATATCCTCGAACACTTCATCCGTCGGAAAATCTGTGATCTCGATGATGAGATCCTTGGTCAGGTCGCGGAATTCCTGCGGCAGATGGCCATAGGCCTCGATCGCCAGCGACTCGAACGTGCTGATCGTCGGGGCATGGCGTTCGCGCCAATCCTCGCTCTGGTCAATACGGGCCATGATTACTCCTTACTGCTTGAAGATATAGGCGTTTTGCCCGGCCATTTCGAGAGTAAATCCGGAAGAGGAATAAATTCTTATGGGAATCCGGTTGACTCTTGTGTCGAGCTCTGGAATCTCTAGGAACATATAGAGAACATCTGATGTAGGAGAGACCGTCATGGGCTTGGGCCCTCAGGCGAATGGAGAGCTTTTTGCCCTGCGGCAAGCCATTGCCCGCATCGAGGGAAAGCCGGACCATGACGCCCGTATGGCCGCAGGACGTAGCCTGGAGAACGAGCCCCAAAGGCGGGACGGCACAGGGCATCAGGGCCTTGATCTGTCAAGATTCACTTTCGAAAGCTTGACGACGGACCTGCTGATGCCGGGCATGATGGTCGAACTTCGAGGTGAGCGGCTGCAGCAGGCCGGCACCACCACCGGATTTGCGCTGGCACTGGCAATTATGGGCACCGACCTGGCGACGGGTGGCACTTCAAAGCGTTTGCTTTTCATCGCTGATCCGCAGGTCGTACGGGAGGCTGGCCTCGTCTATGCTCCTGGATTGGTGGATTTTGGGCTGGAGCCGGCCGAACTGGTGCACGCGATGCCGCGCCGCATCGAAGATGCGCTTTGGCTGGCAGAAGCAGCCCTGAAATCCCGAGCCTTCTCCACCGTTGTGCTGGAAGTGTTCGGAAACCCAAAGAAATTCGGCCTGACCGAGAGCCGGCGCCTCAGCCTCAAGGCCCGCGGCACCGGTGGCAGGCTGTTTATATTGCGACAGGCAGGAGAAGAAGAGGCATCAAGTGCCTCGCTTCGCCTGTCTGTCCAAACCGCGCCGGCGGCGGCGCGCGTCCTCGCCGACGGAACCCTGCTGGGCGGCAGCATCGGGTTTCCTGCCTTTCGTATCCTTGCCGAGAAGTCCCGATTCCCGGGACAGACCGAGCTCATCCTGGAGTGGAACCCTGATGACCGCCGCCTTCGCCCCCTCATTGATGCAGGATCAACCGGTATCGGATCGCCGGATTCTCTGCCTCTACTTTCCACGGCTCGCGACAGATCGCATCGCGCGCAGGCGCTGGGGTCTGTCGTGGCGTTCAGCCCTATCCTCGACCGGGCATCCTGAACGGCCGCCCCTCGTCTGTGCCGCCCGCACCGCCAATACCATGCGGCTGACGGCACTCGATGAAGTCGCCGAAGGCTTTGGCCTGCGCATGGGCCAGGGTTTGGCGGAGGCCCGAGCCATCTGTGCAGCGTTGGATGTCGTTGAAGCCGATCCGGCAGCGGATCGGGCCTTCCTTGAGGCGATTGCGGATTGGTGTGACCGTTACACACCCCTGGTGGCACTGGATGGAGAAGACGGTCTTGCGCTCGACATCACCGGCTGCGCCCATCTGTTCGGCGGCGAAACTTGTCTCGTCGATGATCTTGCCGGGCGGCTGACGGGTTTTGGCCTTACCGTGCAACTGGCGGTCGCCCCGACCCCGGGCCTTGCCCGCGCCGTCAGCCGGTTCGGCGGACCGCTGGTAATTGCTGGTCCCGAGGCCTCGGACATTCTCGCGCCGCTACCGGTGGCAGCCCTTCGTCTTGAACCGCAAACCATCATGGATCTGGCACGGGTCGGCCTGAAAACGATCGGCGATCTCCTTGCCGCCGCCCGCGCACCGATCACCCGTCGTTTCGGCCGCGCGCCGCTGTTGCGGCTCGATCAGGCACTCGGCCGGGAAGGGGAGGCCATCTCGCCACGCCGAATGCCGGCACTGCTTTCTGCAGAAAGACGACTGGCCGAACCGATTGTCGCAGAAGACCATATTCTGGACCTCGCAGGACGTCTGGCTGCAGGCTTGAAAGCTGCCCTGGAAGCCAGAAACGAAGGTGGACGCCTGTTCGAACTGCTGATCTTTCGTGTCGACGGTCGCGTCTTTCGCATTGAAGTCGGCGCCTCTGCTCCCTTGCGCGATCCTCACCGCATCAAGGCCCTCTTCAAGGAGCGCCTGTCTGTCCTGAAGGACGAACTGGAGGCAGGATATGGTTTCGAACTCTTGCGGCTCAATGTGCTGTTGAGCGAACCGTTTGAAATCCGGCAGGCCCGTCTTGTCGAGGAGGAAGAGGAGGGCGAACATCTCAGCCGTTTTCTCGATCAGGTATTTGCCCGCCTCGGTGAAAGGGCGCTTCGTCTACCGGTGTCCCTCGCCAGTCATTGGCCGGATCGCGCAGCAACCCATGCGCCGCTCACCGACGGATTGAAAACACTGGGCCGCCGAGACGCCATCGAACAGAGCGTGAAGCCACCGATCCGCGGCGCACGGCCGTTGCGTCTGCTTGCACATCCTGAAGAGGTAGAGGTCATGTCTACCGTTCCGGATGGTCCCCCCGCCAGCTTTCGCTGGAGACGGGTTCAACGCCGCATCGCCCGCGCCGAAGGTCCAGAGCGCCTAACGCCCGAATGGTGGGCCGATGGCGAGGATGCCGCCCCACGTGACTATTTCCGCATTGAGGACACAATAGGTCAGCGATACTGGCTGTATCGAAAGGGCCTCTACGAACGAGAGGCAAAGATCCCTCCGACCTGGTTTCTTCAGGGGATGTTCTCATGACACCCTCTTTTCCAGCAACCGGCCCCTGTTTTTACGAGATTGGTCTGAAGAGCAATTTTTCCTTCCTCGATGGAGCATCCCACGCCGAGGAACTCGTCTTACAGGCTTTGGAACTGGGTCTTGACGGCATCGGGCTTGCCGACGTGAATACGGTCGCTGGTGTCGTGCGCCTGCATGCCTCGGCCAAGCAGAAGGGTCTTGCCTTCCGGCCCGGAGCGCGTCTTGTTTTCGCCGACGACACGCCGGAACTGCTTGCTTATCCCATCGATCGGAAAGGCTGGGGCAATCTCTGTCGCTTGCTGAGTGTTGGAAATCTGCGCTCGCAAAAAGGCGTCTGCACGCTCTACCAGGCAGACCTCCTGGAATGGTCCGGCAATCTCCTCTTTGTCGCCATGTCGCCACCCTTGCCGGACGTGGCTGACAGCAAAGCTCTTGAGCTTCGTCTGCAAAGCCTGCTGCCGACCTTGAAGGACACGCTTCATCTTGCCCTCACCCCACGCCATGACGGATTGGATCGCAAGACATTTGCAGAACTGGAACTCATCAGCCGCAACCTGTGCCTGCCATTGGTTGCCACCAATGACGCCCTCTATCACGCACCGGAGCGGAAACCTCTCGCCGACGTGGTTGTTGCCATCCGTGAGCATGTGGGGGTAGCGGAAGCCGGGTTCCGACTGCATGCTCATGCCGAACGCCATTTGAAAAGTGGGCGCGAGATGTCCCGACTTCTGCGGGGGTATCCGGAGGCCATCACCAATAACATCAAGTTTTTTAGCCGGCTCAATTTTTCACTCGATGAACTGGCGCATCAATATCCCGACGAAAGCTTCGGAGGAGAATCGCCCGCGCTGGCCTTGCGCCGATTGACCTATGAAGGCGCCAGGAACCGTTATGCCGAAGGCATTCCGGAAAAGGTGCTCGGCTTACTCGATTACGAGCTGAAACTGATCGCCGAGAAGCGCTACGAGCCCTACTTTCTAACTGTCTACCGCATCGTCAGTCACGCCCGCGAGAGCGGAATCCTTTGCCAGGGGCGGGGGTCGGCGGCCAACTCCGCTGTCTGTTTCTGCCTTGGCATTACAGAGGTCGATCCGCAAAAGACGACACTTCTGTTTGATCGCTTCATCTCCACTGAGCGTGACGAACCACCCGATATCGACGTGGATTTCGAGCATGAGAAGCGGGAGGATGTGATTCAGTTCATCTATCAGACTTATGGCCGTGAACATGCGGCGCTCACGGCTGCCGTCATCAGTTACCGCGCACGCTCGGCCGGCCGCGAAGTGGCAAAAGCCTTTGGTCTGTCCGAGGATGTCCAGTCCGCTCTGGCTGGTTCGATCTGGGGTTGGTGGACGAGCGATTTTACCGAGGAACAGGCGAATGCCGCCGGGCTCGATCTGAAGGATCCTACCACGCGCCGGGTGCTTGCCTATGCTCAGGCCCTGCAAGGTTTCCCGCGCCATCTTTCTCAGCATGTCGGGGGCTTCGTCATCACCCGCGACCGGCTGGATGAAGTCGTGCCGATCATGAACACGGCCGATGGTCGCTATATGGTCGAGTGGGACAAGGATGACCTGGACACGCTGAAAATCCTCAAAATCGACGTGCTGGCTCTCGGCATGCTGACCTGCCTCGCCAAAGCCTTCGCTCTTCTGTCGAAGCATTACGAACGCCATGAGAGCCTCGCTTCGGTCAACGCGGACCAGCAACCTGAGGTCTACGACATGATCTGCCGGGCAGACACACTCGGCGTCTTTCAGATCGAGAGCCGCGCCCAGATGAGCATGCTGCCGCGGCTCAAACCCCGCAAATTCTACGACCTCGTCATTGAGGTCGCCATTGTCCGACCCGGCCCGATCCAGGGCAACATGGTTCATCCCTATCTCAAGCGCCGGGAGGACGAACTTGCTGGCCGGAAGATAGATTATCCGAGCCCGGAACTACGCGGTGTGCTGGAGCGCACGCTGGGTGTGCCTCTCTTCCAGGAACAGGCAATGCAGATTGCCATTACGGCTGCCGGCTTCACGCCGGCTGAAGCCGACAAATTGCGCCGTGCCATGGCTACCTTCCGTCGTACCGGTCAGGTCTCAAGCTTTCAAAAGCGCATGATCGAGGGCATGGTCGCACGCAATTACGATCCGGAATTTGCCGCCCGCTGCTTCAGCCAGATCGAAGGTTTCGGCGAATACGGCTTTCCCGAAAGCCATGCAGCCTCTTTTGCCCTGCTGGTTTACGTGTCCTGCTGGTTCAAGGCCTATTATCCCGACGTTTTCTGCGCCGCGATCCTGAACTCCCAGCCCATGGGCTTTTATGCGCCGGCCCAGCTGGTGCGGGATGCCCGTGAACATGGCGTCGACATGCGACCGGTCGATGTCAATCATTCCCACTGGGACTGTGGGCTCGAAGCCGGGGTCGATGGGATCCCCGCCTTTGATCCCAATCGGATCGCACCGCGTCACTGTTCCATGACTTCCGTGATCAAGACCAGAAAAGCCGTGCGCCTCGGCTTCCGCCAGATCAAGGGGCTGTCCCAAGCGGATATGGAGCATCTGGTGGCGTGCAGGGGGGAAGGCTATGATTCTGTCCGCGATCTTTGGCTGCGCACCCGCCTTCCCCGCAGCGTCATCGAGAAACTGGCCGATGCCGACGCCTTTTCCTCCCTTGGCCTGTCCCGCCGCGACGCTTTGTGGGCAGCTCAGGCGCTCGATGCACAAGCGGCCATCGAGGTTTTGCCACTTTTCGAGACGGCACCACTCGAAAACCTGCAACAAGAGGCCGAGGTTGCACTGCCGCGCATGCTGCCGGGGGAGGAGGTCTTGAGCGATTATCGAACCCTTACTTTCTCGCTGAAGGCCCATCCTATTTCTTTTCTGCGCCCAGACATGAGAAAGGCCGGATTGAAGTCGGCCTTGGATCTGGAGAACCTGCCCCATGGCGCCAAAGTCACCGTGGCAGGGTTGGTCCTGGTGCGCCAACGGCCAGGTTCGGCGAAGGGCGTAATTTTCATGACGCTTGAGGACGAAACGGGCACGATGAATGTCATTGTCTGGCCCAAGATCTTCGAGCGCTATAGACGCGTCGTAATGGGCGCGCGTCTCGTTTGTCTTCGCGGCCGGCTGCAAAAGGCCCATGGCGTGATCCATGTGGTTGCCGACCATCTGGTGGATGCGACACAACGCCTCGGCCTGCTGCAGAAAGATGTGGCAGCGTTCAGCACCCTCGCGCATGCCGACGAGGTTCGCCGGCCGGGTGTCGATCAGCGCCAGGTAATGCGCCAGAAACAAGCACCTCCGGTCGTGGCGGCCCCGCCTCCCGGCCATCCACGTCGAAGTGCCATGGCCGATCTTTTGCCCAAGGGACGCAATTTCCACTGACAGTTGGACAGCTGACGTGTCTGCGAATTTTCTTGACAAAGAGCATAAGGTTTACCAGAAAGGAGAGAGTAAGTGTCATGTTTGACGGTTCCCGATCCCATGCTGGTCTGCAGCTGTAATTACATCACCGACAAGGACATCAAGGCGGTCATTAATGAACTGCTTGATGAAGACTGTTGGCAGCTGATCGTCCCGGGCAAAGTCTATCATGCCATGGGCAAACGGGGCCGCTGCTGTGGCTGTTTCCCGAACGTGGTCGACCTGATCATCAAGACCACCGCGGAATACCATGCGGCACGCAAGACCGAAGAGACCAAGGTCGTCAATTTCATGGAACGCCTGAAGCTCTTCCATGAAGAGCAGAAAGCTGCGCTCGCAGAGCGCCGCCATGCCATGCTCGCAGCCCGTCGCGCAGGCTGATTTATCTCCAATATCTCCGAATAAAGTCTTAGGATACGACGTCAGCGATTGACGCTTGATCGCTGCCTTGTGCCAGACACGTTCGAGTGACGAAGGCATCGCTTTGCTTAAGCATCCGAATTAGAATCCTTCTAAAAAGGCATCTCGACAGATCGCCCCGTCGACGCTAGTGTTCCCGAATTACACTCACGCAAAGGACGACAAAGATGAAGGGTGATCCCAAGGTCATTGAGCAGCTCAACGAAGCGCTGTTTCTCGAGCTCGGCGCTGTCAACCAGTACTGGCTGCATTACCGCCTGCTCAACGACTGGGGCTACACGAAGCTCGCAAAGAAGGAGCGGGCTGAATCGATCGAGGAAATGCAGCACGCTGACAAGATCATCGACCGCATCATCTTCCTTGAGGGCCATCCCAATCTGCAGACCGTCGCGCCGCTGCGTATCGGCCAGAATGTCAAGGAAGTGCTCGAAGCCGATCTAGCCGGCGAGCACGACGCACGCACCGCCTACAAGGCCTCGCGCGACATCTGTCATGCTGCCGGCGATTATGTGTCGATGAAGCTATTCGAAACTCTGCTCATGGATGAAGAAGGCCATATCGATTTCCTCGAAACCCAATTGGATCTGCTCGCCAAGATTGGCGAAGAGAAATACGGCCTGCTCAACGCCGAATCGGCGGATTCTGCCGAATAACAGGCTTAAGTCGGCAGGCGCCATCGCGCCGCCGATCCAGCCGAACCGAATTGCAAAAGCCCGAAGGTTGAGACCAACCTTCGGGCTTTTTGCTGACTGCAGACAGGAAAACATCCGGCGTCCAAGAGACGCCGGATGCAGGTATCACTCAGGTGCTTCGGTTCTGCCGGTTTGCAATGAGATCATCAACGACACCGGGATCGGCAAGCGTGGACGTATCACCGAGCGCGCCGAAATCATCCTCGGCAATCTTGCGCAGAATGCGCCGCATGATCTTGCCAGAACGGGTCTTCGGAAGTCCCGGCGCGAACTGGATCTTGTCGGGGCTTGCGATTGGCCCAATCTCCGAGCGCACATGCTTGACCAGATCGGCGCGCAGCGTCTCGTTGCCTTCATGTCCCGACATCAGCGTGACATAGCAGTAGATGCCCTGGCCCTTGATGCTGTGCGGATAACCGACAACAGCGGCTTCCGACACCAGATGGTGCGAGACGAGAGCGGATTCGACTTCCGCCGTACCAAGCCGATGTCCTGAGACATTGAGCACGTCGTCCACGCGTCCCGTGATCCAGTAATAGCCGTCCTCGTCGCGACGGCAGCCGTCACCGGTGAAATACTTACCCTTGTAAGTGGAGAAGTAGGTTTGGACGAAACGTTCATGGTCGCCATAAACCGAACGCGCCTGACCAGGCCAGCTGTCGGTGATGCAGAGATTGCCGTCGGTGGCGCCTTCCAGCACCTTGCCTTCGTTGTCGACCAGTTCCGGCTTCACCCCGAAAAAGGGACGAGTTGCAGAGCCCGGCTTGAGCGGCGTGGCACCCGGCAACGGTGTGATCATGATGCCGCCTGTTTCCGTCTGCCACCAGGTATCGACGACTGGCGACTTCTGCTCGCCGACGACGTTGTAATACCATTCCCAAGCTTCCGGATTGATCGGTTCGCCGACGGAACCGAGCAGGCGCAGCGACGAGCGGTTCGAGCGCTTGACGAACTCATCACCGGCTCCCATCAGCGACCGGATCGCCGTCGGCGCGGTGTAGAAGATGTTCACCTTGTGCTTCTCGACCACTTCCCAGAACCGCCCCTGATCGGGGAAGGTGGGCACGCCTTCGAACATCAGCGTCGTCGCACAATTCGCGAGCGGCCCATAGACGATATAGGAGTGCCCGGTCACCCAGCCCACATCAGCCGTGCACCAGTAGATATCGCCGTCGTGATAATCGAAGACATATTCGTGTGTCATAGATGCGTAGACGAGATACCCGCCCGTGGTGTGCATCACACCCTTCGGCTTGCCCGTCGAACCCGAGGTGTAGAGGATGAAAAGCGGATCTTCCGCCTTCATCTTTACCGGCGGGCAATCGGCCTTCACGGTATGCACTTCCTGGTGATGCCAGAGATCGCGGCCCGGCGCCCAGCCGATCTTGCCGCCGGTGCGGCGCACGACCAGTACCTTGTTGACGATGACATACTGCTTGGCCGCGATATCGATCGCGATATCCGTGTTTTCCTTGAGAGGGACGGGCTTGCCGCCGCGCACGCCTTCGTCACAGGTGATGACGAAGGTCGATTCGCAGTCGACGATACGACCCGCCAGCGCTTCCGGCGAGAAGCCGCCAAACACGACTGAGTGGATCGCCCCGATGCGCGCACAGGCCAGCATGGCATAGGTCGCTTCGGGGATCATCGGCATGTAGATGGTAACGCGATCACCCTTCTTCACGCCATGTTTCTTCAAGACGTTCGCCATTCGGCAAACATGCTCGTAGAGTTCATTATAGGTAATCTTCTTGTCGATGTAGGGGTTGTCACCTTCCCAGATGATGGCGGTGCGCTCGCCATGCGTCTTCAGGTGACGGTCAATGCAGTTGTAGGAGACGTTCGTCAGGCCGTCCTCGAACCATTTGATCGGGACCTTGCCCTTGAACGAGGTGTTCTTGACCTTCGTATATGGCTTGAACCAGTCAATGCGCTTGCCGTGCTTGCCCCAGAACTTTTCCGGGTCTTCGATGCTTTCCTCGTACCACTTCAGGTACTTGTCCTCATCGATCAGCGCCTGTGCCTTCGCCGCTTTCAGCACCGGATAGGTTTTGGCTGACATGAATTCCTCCCATGTTGACGGGCCACTCCAAATGACCAGGACCGTCCTCCCCGGCCTATTGCGGCTATTCATATCAGGAGAAATTCAGCCAGCAATTAGACAAAGGTCATTCGTGTCTTGGAGAATTGCAATTTCGTTACATTATCGCTATAAGGACGCCGAATTCCCGGAAATAGTGGTTTAAACCCACGGCTCGCGACAACCGGCGCGGACGTTCAGAAGGATTGTATCCATGGCCCAGACACTGCTCATGCCGAAGGCGACTGCCGTATGGCTCGTCGACAACACCGCGCTGTCATTCGACCAGATTGCGCAGTTCTGCAAACTGCATCCGCTCGAAGTGAAAGCGATTGCAGACGGCGAAGCAGCCCAGGGCATCAAGGGTCTCGATCCGATCGCCACCGGCCAGCTGTCGCGTGACGAGATCGTCAAGGCCGAGAAGGACCCGAACCACAAGCTCAAGCTTTCGGAACCAAAGGTACGCGTGCCGGATTCCAAGCGTCGCGGCCCGCGTTACACCCCAGTCTCCAAGCGCCAGGACCGCCCCAATGCCATTCTTTGGCTGGTTCGCAATCATCCGGAACTGAAGGACGCCCAGATCTCGCGTCTCGTCGGCACGACCAAGTCGACAATCGAACAGATCCGCGAGCGGACTCACTGGAACTCCACCAACCTCGCGCCGATGGACCCGGTGACACTCGGCCTTTGCAGCCAGATCGATCTCGATCTGGAAGTGGAAAAGGCGTCGAAGGGCCGTCCGCTGCCCACCGCGGCTGAACTTGGCGCCACGTTGCAGTCGACCCTCGAAACGGAAAACCTCCCCTTCGGCTATGGCCGCGAGGAAGAGAAGGAAAAGGAAATCGACGCCAACGCCGTTTTCGCCAAACTCCAGTCGCTCAAGTCAGACCGTCGCAATGACGACGAAGACGACCAGTACTGAGCCTCATACGGCAATCACCAGGAAGACCCCCGGCACCATCTGGTGACCGGGGTCTTTTTTTATCAGAGCCGGCAGCAAGTTGAGCGCTAGCCGGTCAGCCGGCCGCAGCCTTGACAGCGACGGGCACCTGGCCATGGGCTTGCAGAACGGCCGTAATCTCATCAAGAATTGCCGGATCATCGATCGTTGCCGGCATCTTCCACGGCAGACCGTCGGCGATCTTCTGCATCGTCCCACGCAAGATTTTGCCGGATCGCGTCTTCGGCAGACGATCAACCATCAGAACCATCTTGAAGGCGGCAACAGGTCCGATCTCGTCCCGTACGAGCTGGACGACCTCCTTTGCGATCACGGCATGGTCGCGGTGGACATTCTTCTTGAGAACAAGGAACCCGCACGGGATCTGACCCTTCAACTCGTCGGCGATACCGATGACGGCGCATTCGGCGACATCCGGATGCATGGCACAAACTTCTTCCATGCCGCCGGTCGACAGACGATGCCCTGCGCAGTTGATGATGTCATCCGTGCGCGCCATGACGAAGACATAGCCGTCCTCATCGACGATCCCGGCGTCCGCAGTCTTGTAGTACCCCGGGAACTCTTCCAGGCAGGCCGCCCGGAACCGCTCGTCCGCATTCCAGAATGACACCAGGCAACCCGGGGGTAGCGGAAGCTTCGCCACGATATTGCCAAGAGTGCCCGGTGGAACGGGGTGGCCCGCGTCATCCAGCACATCCAGCGCATACCCCGGCATGGGCTTGGTTGGCGAGCCATGCTTGACGGGAAGCAGCCCCAGCCCGGCCGGATTGGCCGCTATGGCCCAACCCGTCTCGGTTTGCCACCAGTGGTCTATAACCGGGATCTTGAGCTTTGCTTCGGCCCATTTCAGGGTTTCCGGATCCGCGCGCTCACCCGCCAGGAAGAGTGCACGCAATCCGGAAAGATCGTAGCGGGCCATATGTTCGCCCTCAGGATCGTCGCGGCGGATCGCCCGAAACGCAGTGGGTGCCGTAAACAGCACCTTCACATCGTGATCACTGACGACGCGCCAGAAAGTCCCGGCATCAGGCGTCCCCACCGGCTTGCCTTCGAAGATGACTGTCGCGTTGCCGGCGAGAAGCGGCCCGTAGACAATGTAGGAATGGCCGACGACCCAGCCGATATCCGATGCAGCCCAGAACACTTCGCCCGGTTTCACGCCGTAGATATTACGCATTGTCCAGTTGAGCGCGACCATATGGCCGCCCGTGTCACGAACGACGCCCTTGGGCTGACCGGTGGTGCCTGAGGTATAGAGGATGTAGAGCGGGTCAGTCGCTTCAACGGGAACGCATTCGACGAGATTGGCGGTTAACTTCTCTTGTTCAATCGCCTGAGCCAGGTCGACATCGCCGTGCTCATAACGCAGGGGCGCATGATATTGGTCGCGCTGCAACACAAGGCAGTAATCCGGCTTCACCTTCGCCATGTCGATCGCCTGATCGAGCAGCGGCTTGTAGGGAACGATCCGCCCCGGTTCCAGCCCACAGCTGGCCCCGATGACAACCTTGGCACCGGAATCGTCGATACGGGTGGCGAGTTCATGAGCTGCAAATCCGCCGAAGACGACGGAATGAACGGCGCCGATCCGCGCGCAGGCGAGCATCGCAAAGACGGCCTCCGGAATCATGGGCATGTAGATAATGACCCGGTCGCCCTTCATTACCCCGTGGTTACGCAGAACGCCCGCAATGGCTGAAACCTCGGTCAAGGCGTCGTTGTAAGTGAAGCGTGCGGTCTGCCCGGTCATGGGGCTGTCATAAATGACGGCAGTCTCGTCCCCCCTGCCTGCTGCGATGTGGCGGTCGATGCAGTTATAACAGGTGTTGGTCTGACCTCTCACAAACCAGCGTCCGTAGGCGCCCATCGTCTCGTCGAAAACCGCCCCCGGCGGATTGTACCAATGGATATCCTCGGCGGCCTTGGCCCAGAATGCTTGCGGATCCGCCTCCCAACCGGAATAGATGTCCAGATAGCTTTCCTGCATGGCAACCCTCCCAAGGCATGGCCGGCACATCGGCCTTTGCCGCGATCTTAGGATTGCCGGCCTTCTGTGAGAAGCCAGACCAAAGCGCTATGCCGAAGGTCTAAGAACCCTCAGCGGCTGCCGAGGATTGCAGACCCGACGCGAACGCTGGTGGCGCCAAAAGCGATGGCGGTCTCGAAGTCTCCCGACATACCCATGGACAGTTTTTCAAGGTTGTTTTCGCCAGCGAGCTTGGCGAGAAGTGCAAAGTGTGGCCCCGGGTTCTCGTCCACCGGCGGAATGCACATCAGCCCTTCGACCTGCAGACCCAAGTCCTCGCGGCACATTGTCACGAAAATTGCCACATCGTCTGGTGCGATGCCGGCTTTCTGCGGCTCCAGCCCCGTATTGACCTGGACATAAACGCGCAACTGGCGGCCCTGCGCAGCCATCTCCGCCGCCAACGCGCGGGCAATCTTTTCACGATCGACACTCTCAATCACGTCAAACAGAGCAACCGCATCAGCAGCCTTGTTCGACTGCAGCGGCCCAATCAGATGCAGTTCGATCTCAGGTGTATCCGTCTTGAGCGCCGGCCATTTTCCTTGAGCCTCCTGAACCCGATTTTCGCCGAAAACCCTCTGACCCGCTTCGATCGCCGGCAGGATGTCGGGCGCGTCAAAAGTCTTGGACACCGCGACCAGTTGGATGGAATCCGGCTCACGACCCGATTCCCGGGCGGCCACTGCGATCTTTGAGCGAACCTCGCCCAGCCTCTGTTCGACAGACATTGCAATTCCTCGTCACGCTTCCCACGATATGGGGCAATCATGCATATCGGCAATGGGTTAAGCGCCTCGGCCCCGCATGGCAAGACGGCGCAGTCGACGATCAGTGAAGCGCCTCAAAAACTTGACGCTTGGGCCGTTTCATGATGAAGGTCAGCCCTCCTTTTTGACGCTATTTCCGGAACTGCAATCCATGGCCACCGAACGTTATAACCCGCGCGACGCCGAACCCCGTTGGCAGGCCAAATGGGCCGAGGAGAAGGTCTTCGAGACTGACAACGCGGACCCGCGCGAGAAATACTACGTACTCGAGATGTTCCCCTATCCCTCGGGACGCATCCATATGGGCCATGTGCGCAATTATGCCATGGGCGACGTTGTTGCACGCTACAAGCGCGCGCGCGGCTATAATGTCTTGCATCCGATGGGTTGGGACGCATTCGGCATGCCCGCGGAAAACGCCGCAATGAAGAACAAGGTCCACCCAAAGGCCTGGACCTACGAAAACATCGCGACGATGCGCGACCAGCTGAAGTCCATGGGCCTGTCGCTGGACTGGTCCCGGGAATTCGCGACCTGCGATGTCGAATATTACCATCGCCAGCAGCACCTCTTCCTCGATTTCATGGAAAAGGGTCTGGTCTACCGCAAAAATTCCAAGGTCAACTGGGACCCCGAAGACATGACCGTGCTCGCCAATGAGCAGGTTATCGACGGGCGCGGCTGGCGCTCAGGTGCGCTTGTTGAGCAGCGCGAATTGACACAGTGGTTCTTCAAGATCACCGACTTCAGCCAGGACTTGCTCGATGCGCTGGATGAGCTCGACCAATGGCCGGAAAAGGTCCGGCTGATGCAGAAGAACTGGATCGGCCGCTCGGAAGGCATGCTGGTTCGCTGGGAAGTCGCATCCGGTAGCCAGGAAAAAGAAGTTACGGTTTATACGACCCGCCCCGATACCTTGTTCGGCGCGTCGTTCCTGGCCATTGCCGCTGATCATCCGATGGCGCGCGAAGTCTCGGCGACCAATCCCGACGTAGATGCCTTCTGCCAGGAGACCCGGCACGCCGGCACGTCCCTGGCAGCCCTGGAGACTGCCGAGAAGAAGGGCATCGACACCGGCATCCGTGTCAAGCACCCGCTTGACCCCAATTGGGAACTGCCGGTCTACGTCGCCAACTTTGTCTTGATGGAATATGGCACCGGCGCGATCTTCGGTTGCCCGTCGGGCGACCAGCGCGACCTCGATTTCGCGCGCAAATATGATCTGCCAGTGGTTCCGGTAGTGATGCCGAAGGAAGGAGACGCAGGCTCCTTCGTGATCGGCGATACCGCCTTCACTGATGACGGCGTGATGATCAATTCCCGCTTCCTAGATGGCCTGTCAACGGCGGAAGCCTTCGAAGAAGTGGCCAAGCGTCTGACCGGTCAAATGCTTGGCGATGCCCCTCAGGGCGAGCGTAAGGTCAATTTCCGCCTGCGGGACTGGGGTATTTCGCGCCAGCGTTATTGGGGTTGCCCGATTCCCGTTATCCATTGCGACGATTGCGGCGTCGTGCCGGTGCCGAAGGCGGACCTGCCCGTTCGCTTGCCCGACGACGTCACCTTTGACAAGCCCGGCAACCCGCTGGATCGCCATCCGACGTGGCGCCATGTGGCCTGCCCCTGCTGCGGCAAGGATGCGCGGCGTGAAACAGACACGATGGACACGTTCGTCGATTCGAGCTGGTATTACGCCCGCTTTACGGCACCATGGGAAGACAATCCGACCGACGTCACCGCGGCCAACAAATGGCTACCGGTCGACCAGTACATCGGCGGCATCGAGCATGCGATCCTTCATCTGCTCTATTCCCGCTTCTTTACCCGTGCGATGCGCGAGA
Organism: Rhizobium sp. Root274; assembly: GCF_001429245.1. GTDB lineage: Bacteria > Pseudomonadota > Alphaproteobacteria > Rhizobiales > Rhizobiaceae > Allorhizobium. The sequence continues at coordinate 71,715 of NZ_LMJE01000008.1, read as the reverse complement.
CCGGCCATGTCGACATCAAGGAACCGTTCAAGGGTCTGTTCACCCAGGGCATGGTGGTGCACGAGACCTATAGCATCGGGGAAGGCCTCGAGCGGGAGTGGGTGGCCCCGGCCGATCTGAGGATTGAGGAAATCGACGGGAACCGCCGGGCCTATCTGACGTCGAACGGTCAGGAAGCCCGCATTGGCTCCATCGAGAAGATGTCAAAGTCAAAGAAGAATGTCGTCGACCCTGATGACATCATCTCCTCTTATGGTGCGGACACGGCTCGCTTCTTCGTACTGTCGGATTCACCGCCGGATCGGGATGTGATCTGGTCGGAGGCAGGGGTTGAAGGTGCTCACCGCTTCGTTCAGCGCGTTTGGCGCCTGCTGTCAGAAGCGGCTTCCGAATTGAGGGGAGTTGCAGCGAATCCGGCTAAGGAAGGCGCAGGGCTGGACGTGTCACGCGCAGCGCACAAGACCCTGATGGCGGTGCAGAGCGATCTCGACAAACTGGCTTTCAACAAGGCTATCGCGCGGATCTACGAACTCGTTAATTCGCTGGCATCCTCCTTTACCCAAGTCGCCGCCGGCAATGCCGACTTGGCATTGAAGGGTGCAGTCAGGGATGCGGCCGAGATTCTCATACACCTGATTGCGCCAATGACGCCGCATCTGGCCGAAGAATGCTGGACCTTGCTGGGAAATGACGAGCTGGTGGCGCGGACCTCTTGGCCGCGTTACGACGAGGCTCTGGTGGCAGAGAACGAAGTGACCTTGCCTGTGCAGATCAACGGCAAGAAGCGGGCGGAATTGACAATCGCCCGTGACGCGGATCAAAGTGCCGTCAGCGAAGCGGTCCTTGAACTCGATGCGGTTCGCACTGCGCTGGGCGGTCAAGCACCGAAGAAGATCATCGTCGTTCCGGGAAGGATCGTAAACATTGTTCTCTGAACCTCGGAAGTCTAAAATGCTGCGACGCTCGGTTCTGATCGCAGGCGCATTGCTTCTCGCGGGCTGCCAGGCGCGCCCGCTGTATCAGGATCCGGACGGCAGGACGAAGGCCACCCTTGCCGCGATCGCCTACTCTCCGGCAGACTCACGTGTTGGTCTGGAAACCCGCAACCGTCTTCTCTTCCTCACGACCGGCGGGGCTGAATCCACGACACCGCAATACCGGGTGGAACTGGACGTGACCAGCACCGTCGAAGGCGTACTACTCGACCGTGCAGCCGACACTGCAAATGCGGGCAGGGCGGTCGCCACCGGCACCTATACCCTCAAGCGGATTTCCGACGATACCGTGCTGAAGTCCGGCCGCCGTCAGGCCGTTGCACTCTTCGACTATCCGCGCCAGGAATTCGCCAAGCTGCGTTCTGTTCGGGATGCTGAGACGCGGGCCGCCCGTGAACTGGCAGAACTGATTTACGCAGATCTGACCATGGCCTTGGGCCGCTAAAGGCGGCCATGGCAGAGATCAAATCCCACGAGGTCGATGGCTTCTTACAGAAGCAAGCGAAGCTTTATCGCATCTTTATCGTCTATGGGCCCGATAAGGGATTGGTCGCGGAGCGGGCAAGCGCTCTGGCGGCTGTGACCGGGGTGGATCTGAACGACGGCTTTGCCTTGATAAAACTGGATATCGGCGACATCCAGAGCGACCCCGGCCGGCTACTCGACGAGGTCAATTCCTTCGGCCTGTTTGGCGGTGATAAGCTGATCTGGATCCGCGGCGCGTCCAATGAAAAGCAGCTGGTCGACGCGCTCCAACATCTGGGAAGCCATCCTCCTGAAGGGAGCTATGTCATTGTTGAAGCCGGCGACCTGAAGAAGGGCTCGGCCCTCAGGAAGGTGGGCGAATCGCATCGTTCCGTCGCGTCCATCGCCTGTTACCAAGACGACGCACGTGCGCTCAACGCAGTCATCGATCAGGAATTGGCATCGGCCAATCTGCGCATCACACCCGCCGCGCGCGAATTGCTCCTTGCATCGATAGGCGGCGATCGGGTCGCCTCCCGGAATGAGATCCGAAAGCTCGTTCTCTACTGCCTGCACGACGACCTGATCGATGAACATCACGTGCTGGACATCATTGGCGACGCAAGCGCCACGTCAACGGATGAGGTCGTGGATGCCGTTTTGAATGGGGATGCTGACGCCTTCTTGCATGCTGTGCAGAAAGTCATTGCGTCAAAGACGGCGGTATTTCTCGTCCTGCAGTCAACAATGAAACAATTTCAGTTGCTTGAGGCCATGCGCCTGGAGATGGATGACAAGCAGCAGCAGGTGGCCCAGGTCATGCAAAGCCTCGGCCGAGGGATCCATTTTCGCCGGAAGCCTGTCATCGAAAAAACGTTACGCAGCTGGAACAGTGCGGATCTGGGCCGCGAGGCGTCCAGACTGCAATCAGCCATCCTGATCGGCCGCCAGCGCGCCTCGCTCGAAGGCGAGGCCGCGATTCAAACGCTCTTGGCAACCACACTGCAAGTCGCTCGTCGCAATCGACGCGCCTAACGCGCTTCGAGAAGCCTGCAGATCTCCTCAAGCTGGTCGAGTGACGCATAGCTTATCTTGATATGGCCACCACTGCCTTTATGGCTGATGGAAACCTGCAATCCCAGACGATCGGTGAGGCTGCGCTCGAGCGCGATCGTGTCGGAATCCTTCTGTCCGCGAGGCTCTGCCGGGGAAGATGCGGTCTGCGCTTTGATGTGGTTCTGCGCCAGCTTCTCCGCGTCGCGGACCGACATACCCTTGGCAGTGATGACCTTGGCAAGGCTCACGGGATCCGGTGTCGACACCAGCGCGCGGGCGTGACCCGCGGAGAGGGTGCCCTCGGCAAGCATGTCCCGGACCGGTTCCGGCAACTTCAAGAGACGCAGACTGTTGGCTACATGACTGCGGCTCTTGCCGATGATCTCGCCCAGATCATTCTGCGTGTAGCCATGCTCCGCAATCAGCTGGTCATAACCCAGTGCTTCTTCCAACGGGTTGAGATCGGCCCGCTGCACGTTTTCTACGATTGCCAGCTCTAGGGCCGTCCGATCATCGACGTCGCGAATGATCACAGGAATTTCCACGAGCCCGGCAAGCTGTGCAGCTCGCCAGCGGCGTTCGCCCGCGATGATTTCATAACGATTGCCACCGGCGATGGTGCGAACGACGACCGGCTGCACAATCCCATGCTGCCGGATAGAGCCGGCAAGATCCTGAAGTTCCGTCTCATCAAAATAGCGACGAGGATTCTTCGGGCTCCGCGAGACGAATTCGATTGGAAGGGTGCGATCCGGGCTGACGCTTGGGCGCGTGTCACCAACGGGGATAGGTTGATCCATCTCCCCGATCAGAGCTGCCAGGCCGCGCCCGAGGCGCCGCTTCGATACGTCTTCACTCATACTCGTATCCTCGTAGAATTACGCCGCTTTGCGCAGCCGTTCGCGCTGGATGACCTCTGAAGCCAGTTGGAGGTAAGCTTGGCTTCCGGCGCATTTCAGATCGTAAAGGATGGCGGGCTTGCCGTAAGAGGGCGCCTCGGAAACGCGAACATTCCGGGGAATGAGCGTTGTATAGACTTTCTCTCCGAGATGTTCACGAACATCGTTCACAACCTGCTGCGCCAGGTTGTTGCGGGAATCAAACATCGTCAGCACGATGCCTTGAATGTCGAGAGACGGATTCACGGTCTGCCGCACCTGGTTGATCGTCTCCAGCAACTGGCTAAGCCCTTCAAGAGCAAAGAATTCGCACTGCAAAGGCACAAGCACCGAATGCGCTGCCGCCATGGCGTTCATCGTCAACAAGTTGAACGACGGAGGGCAGTCGAGCAGGACATAGCTGTACACCTTGGCATCATCCAGATTGAGCGCCTTGCGCAGCCGGAAAACCCTGTCCGCCTGCTGCGAGATTTCCATCTCAAAACCAAGCAGGTCCATGGTCGAGGGAATGATGGAGAGGTTTGGCACGGCCGTCTCAAGCACCGCCTGTGAAACCGAATGGGTTCCTACCAAGACATCATAGGACGACAAGACACGATCACGGCGATCGATGCCAAGGCCGGTGCTCGCATTGCCCTGTGGATCGAGATCAACGATCAAAACACGCTCGCCAATTGCTGCAAGCGCGGTTGCCAGATTAATGGCAGTCGTCGTCTTTCCAACGCCGCCTTTTTGGTTGGCAATGGTGATGATACGGTTCTTTGCGATGTTCATCTGGCACCCGAGTTCTTAGGCCCTGCGCTCAAGCGAGGAGATTTCCAGAATGACGGAATCTGCTTCGACGACGCTCTCGTGTATTATCAGATCAAAAGCCCATCGGCCACGCGCTTTCTCGATCTCTGCCTGATAATCCCGACCTTTGTGGAAGAGCATCTTCATCGCGGAGTTTTGCCGGCCCCATGGCTCGCTGAAGACAAAAAGCTGATCAAGGTCTGCGAGCGCGCGCGCGGAAATAACGTCTGGAGCCTTCAGACTTTTCGGCGCGTCTTCAATGCGAAGCGGGTGGACTGATCCTCGACCCGCCGTCTCGATCAGCGCCATGCGCAGAAAGCCACATTTCTTGTGGTTGCTCTCAACCATGTGGACCCAACCTTCACCTCGTTCTGCGAGGGTAATCGCGGTGACGATACCTGGAAACCCGCCGCCACTGCCAAGATCAATCCAGTTTGCCGGCTCGGGCATTATATTTCGGATTTGCAACGAGTCCGCAATATGACGCGTCCAGAGCTGTTCGGTCGTAGAAGGTGCCACCAGATTAATTTTCGACGCCCATTTTAAAAATAGCGCTGCAAATTTATCGAGCCGGTCCTGCGTTTCACGTGAAACATGAGCGTGTATATTTGGTCTGTTCACGATGCCAACCGCTCGCTGGATTTCCGTAAGAGGGTGATGAGCAGTGCGACTGCTGCGGGAGTCATCCCCTCGATTCGGGCCGCTTGGGCAATGTTGTTCGGTCTTTGCCGAGCAAGCTTCAGTTTTAGCTCATTGGACAGCCCCGAGATCGACTCATAATCGAAATCGCGGGGGATAATTCGAGCTTCTTCTGACGTGACGCGCGCAATGTCGGTGGACTGGCGCTCCAGATAGACTGCATAAAGGGCATCGATCCGCACGGCTTCCGCAATAGGCGCTTCTACGTCCGCAAGGGCAGGCCAAAGTCGGCAGACGTCATCCCAAGATCTATCTGGGTAAGATAGAATCTCTGCTGCCGTACGCCGCCGGCCATCTTGATTGACCGACACACCCGCTGCTTCCATCTCTTTGGGAGAAGCCGTTAGGGACGCCAACTGCAAAGACAGCTTGGAGCGCTTGTCCGAATAGGACAAGAAACGCTCTGCACGTGCATTTCCGACACAGCCGATCTCGATCCCCTTCGGCGTCAGACGCATATCTGCGTTATCCGCCCGTAAAGACAAACGATATTCCGCCCTGGACGTGAACATGCGATAGGGCTCGGTCACCCCGCGCGTGGTTAGATCATCAATCATGACCCCGATATACGAGTCCGTCCGGTTGAAATGGACAGGCTCTCGCGCAGATGCAAAGAGCGCCGCATTAATTCCGGCAACCAGGCCTTGAGCGCCCGCTTCTTCATATCCTGTAGTGCCGTTGATTTGGCCAGCCAGATACAGTCCTTTTGTGGATTTTACAGCCAAAGACAAATCAAGTTGCGTCGGGTCGACATAGTCATACTCTATCGCGTAGCCATACTGCCGGATCTGAACCTGCTCCAATCCCGGTATGGAGCGGATCATTGCTACCTGAACATCTTCTGGCAGAGACGTTGAAATTCCATTCGGATAGACAGTGTCATCATCCAGGCCCTCCGGCTCAAGAAAAACCTGGTGGCCATCGCGATCGCCAAAACGATTAATCTTGTCTTCAATCGACGGGCAATATCGCGGGCCAATGCCTTCGATCTGTCCAGAATACATCGCGGAACGGTGGATGTTTTCCCTGATGATACGATGTGTCTCTGCCGTCGTTCGCGTAATGCCGCAGCTGATTTGCCTCGTTTCGATACGATCCGTCATGAAGGAAAAGGGTGTGGGGACCTCGTCCGCCTCCTGCATCTCAAGCTGATCCCAAGCAATAGTTCGGCCATCAAGGCGGGCTGGAGTGCCAGTCTTCAGCCGGCCCAGCTTCAGGCCAAAAGCTGCAAGATCGTCGCTGAGGCCGAGGCTCGGCGCTTCTCCAGCACGACCCGCAGGTGTTCGACGATCACCGATGTGGATCAAACCTTGGAGAAAAGTCCCGGTCGTGAGAACGACAGCCTTTGCAAGAACCAGCTCTCCGGAATCAAGAACCACGCCGTTTATTTCGCTTCCGGCTCGGTGGAGCGCCAGAACACCGCCTTCGGCAATGGAAAGACGGGGAACTTCCGCCAGTATGTCCTGAACCGCGGTTTTATAGAGGCGCCGATCAGCTTGCGTTCGTGGACCCCAAACTGCAGGACCCTTCTTCCGGTTCAGCATGCGAAATTGAATGCCACCGCGATCTGCCGCTCTTCCCATGACACCATCAAGAGCGTCAATCTCCCGCACGAGATGGCCTTTGCCCAGTCCGCCGATCGCCGGATTACAGGACATTGTTCCAATGGTCTCGCGTTTATGCGTGACGAGCAGGGTTATTGCGCCCATGCGGGCAGCAGCTGCCGCGGCTTCCGTGCCGGCATGTCCCCCGCCAACGACAATGACGTCATAATGCGTTGTCATAAAAGAACCCTCGGCCATGTTTCACGTGAATCACTTGCCGACACAGAACTCAGAGAAGATCTTCCCGAGAAGTGTTTCGGTATCGATTCGTCCCGTCAACCTCGCGAGATCGTCTGAGGCGAGACGCAGATCCTCCGCGCGCAATTCTAAGGGCTTCTCCCACTGACAAAGCGCTTCCTGGAGATGAGTACAGGCAGATACAATATTCTGCACCTGCCGTAAACGGCTTGGTACTGCGAGACTTTCGGTCGACGTACGCTGTTTAATCTCCTGAACGATGAGCCTACGGAGGTCTTGTAATCCCTCTCCGGTCACCGAAGACAGAAACGTCGCGAATCCGCCGAGACTGGATGCTTCTCCACTCAACCTGTCCAGCTTCGTCCCGACGCGCCATACTGCGGCACCGTCCAAGCAATCGACGGGTCCAGCGTCGCTGAGATCAACGAGATGCAAGACAAGATCCGCCTCGGCGATCACCCGCTCTGCGCGCCTGATGCCCTCCCGTTCGACTACCTCATCCGTGTCCCTCAGGCCCGCCGTGTCAAAGAGTTCGACCTTATATCCGTCGAGATCGAGTTCACAGCGGAGGATGTCTCGCGTGGTTCCGGCAATATCAGTTACGATTGCAACGTCTCTCTGAACAAGCGCATTCAGCAGGCTGGACTTGCCGGCATTCGGTGCCCCTGCCAGGGCAATCTTGAAACCATCCCTGATGATTTCGCCGGATTTCTGACTCCGAATGGTTTCATCCATCTCTACAGTCAGTTGCTCAATCTCAGACCAGATGCGGTCGGAAACGGAACCGGGAATATCACCTTCGTCACTGAAGTCGAGCTCAGCTTCGATCATAGCGCGGGCAAAGATAAGCTTCTCGCGCCAGCCCTCATAGATACGAGAGAAATGTCCATTCGCCTGTTCCACTGCCAGACGGCGCTGCATTTCGGTTTCTGCAGCAAGAAGGTCAGACAGTCCCTCTGCTTCGACCAGGTCGAGCTTTCCGTTCTGGAATGCTCTCCGCGAAAACTCTCCCGGTTCCGCCATTCGCAGCCCTTCGAATCCGGCTAAGGAGTCGAGAGCGGCTGCAACGACGGCCCGGCTTCCATGAAGATGGAGCTCGACGCAATCTTCGCCGGTGAAGGAATTGGGCCCGGGAAAGACAAGCACCAGACCCTGATCGAGGAACTCGCCCTCAGGTAGATAGAGCCTTCTCAGACCGGCTATGCGAGGCGGCGGCAATTGTCTGTTGCAGAGAACAGAAGAAACCTCAATGGCCTGTGGTCCGCTGATCCGGAGAACGGCAACGCCGGAGGGCACTGCGCCCGACGAAAGAGCAAAAATGGTATCCGACAAAGCCGCCAACCGTTTGCTCCTCGTCGATAGCAATACGGCCGCCGAAGCGGCCGGATCCGCTTTAGGTGTTCATCGAGTCGAAGAAGTCGCCGTTGTTCTTCGTCTGCTTGAGCTTGTCGATGAGGAATTCGATCGCATCGGTCGTGCCCATCGGTGCGAGGATACGACGCAAAACGAAAATCTTCTGCAGATCCTGGCGCGGAACAAGCAGGTCTTCCTTGCGAGTCCCGGACTTCAGAATATCCATCGACGGGAAGATGCGCTTGTCTGCGACCTTGCGGTCGAGCACAATTTCCGAGTTGCCAGTGCCCTTGAACTCTTCGAAGATCACTTCATCCATTCGGCTGCCGGTATCGATCAGCGCGGTGGCAATGATGGTCAGAGATCCACCTTCTTCGATGTTACGAGCGGCACCAAAGAAACGCTTCGGGCGCTGGAGCGCGTTCGCGTCGACACCACCGGTTAGAACCTTGCCGGAGGATGGGACAACCGTGTTGTAAGCGCGGCCGAGACGTGTGATCGAATCGAGCAGGATGACGACGTCGCGGCCGTGCTCGACCAGACGCTTCGCCTTCTCGATCACCATTTCGGCGACCTGAACGTGGCGAACTGCAGGCTCGTCGAAGGTCGAGGAGACAACCTCACCCTTGACCGAGCGCTGCATGTCCGTGACTTCTTCCGGGCGCTCGTCGATCAGCAAGACGATCAGATAACATTCCGGATGATTGGCCGTGATGGAATGAGCGATATTCTGCAGCAGCACCGTCTTGCCGGTGCGCGGCGGCGCGACGATCAGGCCGCGCTGGCCCTTGCCAAGCGGTGCAACGAGATCAATCACACGCGCCGACAGATCCTTCGACGTGGGGATGTCCAGCTCCATCTTGAACCGCTCGTTCGGATAGAGCGGGGTCAAGTTGTCGAAGTGAACCTTGTGACGGATCTTTTCCGGATCCTCGAAATTGATCGTGTTGACCTTGAGCAGGGCGAAGTAGCGTTCGCCTTCTTTCGGTCCGCGGATCGGACCCTCAACCGTGTCGCCCGTCTTCAACGAGAAGCGGCGGATCTGGGAGGGTGAGATATAGATATCATCAGGACCGGGCAGATAATTGGCATTGGCAGACCGCAAGAACCCGAAGCCGTCCTGAAGAACTTCCACGACCCCTTCGCCGATGATCTCGACATCCTGGCTCGCCAGCATCTTGAGGATGGCGAACATGAGCTCCTGCTTGCGCATCGTGCTCGCGTTTTCGACTTCAAGCGATTCAGCAAAGGTCAGCAGATCGGTCGGAGATTTGCTCTTGAGTTCTTGTAGCTTCATTTCAGCCATGAAGAGGACCACGTTATTCTGGATTTTTCTGGGGAGCGGCGAGCTGGTGGAATTCGGTACGATGCGAGGGCCGCAAATGACTGAATGTTACGCAAGCCAAAAGGAGAAGTGGCGCGAAAATAGCGATTCACGCATTTGACCGCAAGCGAAAAGCCGACCGCAATTAAAATAAACGAGAAGCCGAAGATCGATCAGAAGGGTTTCACCACGACCAGGATCACGATCGCGATCATCAACAAAGTCGGCGCTTCATTCATGATCCGCCAAAAGCGTGGAGTTCTGACGTAAAGACCTTCTCCGAACAGCCGAGCAGACTTGGCAAAATAGCCATGCACAGCTGAGAGAGCGACGACGGCCGCAAGTTTCATGTGCAGCCAGCCACCCTGGAAGCCGAAGACCGACCAGGCGAGGTAAAGCCCTAGAACCCAGGAGACCACCATGGCGGGGTTCATAATCACCGTGACCAGCCGACGTTCCATCACGGCAAAAGTTCGGGCCTGAGCGGACTCCGGCTCACAATCGCTGTGATAAATGAAAAGTCGCGGCAGATAGAGCATCCCCGCCATCCAGGAGATGATGGCGATCACATGAAGTGCTTTGATCCATGGATAAGCGGCATCCGGGCCGGCGACCATAACCGCGATCCCGATTAGCCCAAAGAAGCCGAGTGCGATCGCCGCCCTTTTGGCAGCAACCCGCCCCGGCTGCAGATCCGTTTGCTTTTCAGGCGTGTCAACCAAAGCTTCGCACCTGCTTGACGAGGTCCGTGACATGCGCCGGATCGGCCTGGGGTGTAATGCCATGGCCAAGGTTGAAGATCAGCGGACCCTGACCCAGTGCCTGCAGCACTGCATCGATCCCCTCCCGCAAAGCATTTCCACCCGCAACAACCCGCATGGGGTCGAGGTTGCCCTGAACCGGCCCTTCCTTCTGGAGTTCGGCAGCAAAACTCAAAGGCACCGACCAATCGAGACCAATGGCGTCCGCACCTGTCGCCTGACGATAATTGCGGAGCAGAATGCCTGCGCCCTTGGCGAAGGCGATGATCTTCGCCGACGGACGTCTCGCCTTGACCGATTGGATCATCCGACGAACCGGTCCAACGGCATATTTCTCGAATTCCGCTTCTCCGAGTACACCCGCCCAGGAATCGAAAATCTGGACTGCATCGGCACCCGCATCAATCTGCGCCACCAGATAGTCTGCCGACACGTCTGCGAGGAAATCGAGGAGGCGAGCAAAGGCTTCCGGATGGCGATAGGCAAAGAGACGGGCAGGCGCCTGATCCGGTGTCCCATGCCCGGCAATCATATAGGTCGCCACCGTCCAGGGCGCTCCACAGAAGCCGAGCAGGGTTGTTTCCGTCGGGAGATCGCGACGCAACCGGCGTACTGTCTCGATGACAGGTTTCAGATGATCAGCGACGTGATCAGGCTTCAAATGCCCAATGCCATCTTCGTCGATGGGATCCATCTGAGGCCCGTGCCCTTCAGTGAAGCGAACGTTCCTGTTCAAGGCATCGGGTATCACGAGAATGTCGGAAAACAGGATGGCCGCATCGAACCCATATCGGCGAATGGGCTGTAGCGTCACCTCTGCCGCCAGTTCCGGATTATAACAGAGATCCAGAAAACTTCCGGCTTGCTGACGCGTTTCCCGATATTCCGGAAGGTAACGTCCTGCCTGTCTCATAAGCCAGATTGGCGGTGGCGTGACCGTTTTCCCGTCAAGCACGTCGAGGACTTTGCGGTTCTGGCTGCTCAAGGCTCATGCCCCTTCAATAAAGAAAAGAGATATTGAATCTTCTTCTATTTCTAAGAGTCGGTGACTATCAAGGATTAAAGGAAGACCACAGGAATCTCCCTTGACCGCAAGTCGCGCCCTTCTGCGTTCCAATGAAGCAAGCTCAGTTGTGAACTCTGGGGAAAAGCGGAAATTAACCCGTAATTTCATAAGCTTCATGAAGAGAAGATCAGGAACGGTGACATTGATGGCCTGGGGGCCAAATTTCACAACAAACGCCTGTCACCGTAATCCACAGACAACTGCAATCGCATCCTAAGGCAAATCGCTTTGTGGATAAATCGGCCTTTTTCCCCCTGTCCTTTCCCAACCGCGCTCGCTACCTCTGTTTATCCCGAACTATCAACAGCCCTAGGAGAAGATCGTGGAGAACAGGAAAAACTTCTTCCATCTCCATCTCATTTCTGACTCCACGGGTGAGACTCTCATCTCCGCAGGCAGGGCCGCTGCTGCCCAGTTCCGCGGCTCGAATGCCATCGAGCATGTTTATCCTCTGATCCGCAGCCGTAAGCAGGTGAAGGCACTGATTGATGCCATCGATCGGGAGCCGGGCATTGTACTCTACACGATCGTCGATCATCAGTTGGCCGCTCTGGTCGAAGCCGGTTGCCATGAACTTGGACTGCCCTGCGTCAACGTCCTCGCGCCCATTATCGAGAAGTTTCAATCCTATCTCGGCGCGCCCTCGCGTGGCAGGGTGGGGGCTCAGCATGTGCTGAACGCTGATTATTTTGCCAGGATCGAGGCCCTTAACTTCACCATGGATCATGACGACGGCCAGGCGCAGGAAGATTACGATCAAGCAGATGTCGTGATCATCGGCATCAGCCGAACTTCAAAAACCCCAACGTCTATCTATCTCGCCAACCGAGGTATAAAGACCGCCAATCTTCCGGTCGTCCCAGGCGTGCCTCTGCCGGAGAGTTTGCTGAACGCAACGAGGCCGTTGGTGGTGGGCTTGATCGCCACGTCAGACCGCATTTCCCAAGTGCGTGAAAACAGGATCCTGGGCAATACACCCGGCTACGATCGGAGCGATTATGTGGATCGCGCCTCAATCACCGAAGAACTGAAATATGCAAGGGCGCTATGCGCGCGAAATAACTGGCCGGTCATTGACGTCACACGCCGCTCCATCGAGGAGACGGCCGCCGCCATCGTTGCCCTCCGTCCTAAGCTGCGCTAATCGCCTTACAACAAGGTAATCGGAGGTGTGAGGATATGGCGACTTCTTTGATACTGGCTTCGGCCAGCAGCGCGCGCCGAAGCCTCTTGGCCAATGCTGGTCTGGACCACATCGCAGGAGCAGCCCAGGTGGATGAGAGGCAGGTCGAGCATGAAGTCCCGGAGGCTGAGCGAACGCCATCATCTATTGCAATACATCTTGCCATTGCGAAGGCTCGGACCGTGTCGATGCGGCATCCGCTGTCGATCGTTATCGGTTGCGATCAGACCATGTCGCTCGGCTCTGAACTCTTCCACAAGGCGCCGGATCTATTGGCGGCAAAACAAACATTGCAGGTCCTGCGCGGCAAGACGCATCACCTGAATAGTGCGATCTGTCTGGTTCGAAATGGCGAGGTTTTGTGGAACCACCTTTCCGTTGCGACTATGCGGATGCGCCATTTCTCGGACGAGTTCCTGGATGCCTATCTGGAAAGAAACGGCAGCAGGGTGTTGGGAAGCGTCGGCTGCTACCAGCTAGAAGGTGAGGGCATTCAGCTGTTCGAGGCGATAGAGGGTGACTATTTCACAATCCTCGGACTTCCGATGCTCCCGCTCTTGGAAGAGCTGCGTAAACTCGGGGTTAACCATGCGTGATTCACGTGAAACAATCACTCCCCGCGCATTTGTCGCCGGCTATCCGATCAAGCACTCGCGCTCTCCTATCATTCACGGGTATTGGCTTGAGCGTCTTGGAATCCAAGGGTCTTATGAAAAAGTTGCCGTCACTCCCGAGGACTTCCCGGCTTTCATCCGCAACCTGAAAAATGGTGATGCGGAGTATGTTGGTGGCAATATCACGATACCCCACAAGGAGGCAGCTTGCCGACTCGCAGATCGGGTTGATCCCTTGGCCGAGGAACTAGGGGCTGCCAATACGCTGTGGTTGGCGGAAGGCCGACTTCTAGCAACGAACACGGATGGCATTGGCTTTGCGAGCAACCTGGATGCTGGCTATCCCGGATGGGACAAGGCAGAAGTGGCCGTCGTCTTAGGCGCTGGTGGCGCAAGTCGGGCTATCCTCCAATCCCTGCGGGATCGAGCTCTGGGGACCATTCACGTGGTCAACCGGACAGTGGCGCGCGCGCAGGAATTGGTAGATCGCTTCGGCCCCCGTTTGCAGGCCCACGCGATGGCCGCGCTGCCAGAGCTGCTGCAGGACGCTACTCTGTTCGTCAACACCAGTTCGCTCGGGATGGACGGCGGCGAGGCACCGCAGCTCCCGTTCGAGACCATGCGCCCAGGGTCCCTCGTCACCGATATCGTCTACGTTCCTCTTAAGACGCCATTTCTCTCACAGGCAGAAGCGGCCGGTTTGCCGACAGTAGACGGCCTCGGCATGTTGCTGCATCAGGCTGTTCCGGGTTTTGAAAAATGGTTCGGCCAAATGCCTGAGGTCACAGAGGAACTCCGTCGCCTGGTTCTTGCGGATATCGAGGCAGGATCATGATTGTCATTGGTTTGACGGGCTCTATTGGAATGGGGAAGACCACAACAGCCGGACTGTTCGCCGCTGAAGGAATAGCCGTGCATGACGCTGATGCCGCAGTTCACGATCTCTACAGCGGCGAGGCAGTTGCCCCGATCGCGTCCGTCTTCCCGGAAGTCGTGGTTCAGGGGCAAGTCGATCGCCGTCTTCTTTCCGGGAATCTGGCAAAGAATCCGGCTAACTTCAAAAGGCTGGAGGCGATAGTCCATCCGCTGGTACGGCAGCGCGAGAACAAATTCTTGGGGCAGCAACGGCAATCAGGCGCTGAGTTTGCAGTTCTCGACATCCCGCTGCTCTTCGAGACCGGGGCGGATCAACGGGTCGATGTAAAGGTCGTTGCGAGTTGTGACGAAGAGATACAGCGCCGGCGTGTGCTGGCCCGGCCCGGCATGACAGAAGAAAAGCTCGATCTCATTCTCTCTAGACAAGTGCCGGATGTTGAAAAGCGGGCTCGCGCAGATTTCGTCGTGGACAGCGGCGTTACTATCGAACATGCCAGAAGGCAGGTGCAGGACATTCTTGCGACACTGCGCCAGCGCAACTCTCGATGAGGAAAGACGGACAATGCGTGAGATCGTCTTCGATACGGAAACTACAGGCCTGGAAAACAAGGCCGATCGTGTTATCGAAATCGGCGGTGTCGAACTGCTGAATCATTTCCCGACGGGCCGTACCTTTCACGTCTACATCAATCCCGGTGATCGCAAGGTGCACCCCGATGCGCTGGCCGTGCATGGTATCACCGATGCATTCCTGAAGGATAAGCCAACCTTCGCAGACATCGTCCCGCAACTGCAGGAATTCTTCGAAGGGGCGAAGTGGGTGGCTCATAATGCGACCTTCGACATGGGCTTCATCAACGCGGAATTCGATCGCCTTGGTTTACCACCCGTCGCGCCGGAACTCGTAATCGATACGCTGTCGCTCGCGCGTCGAAAACATCCGATGGGACCAAACTCTCTCGATGCACTCTGCAGACGTTATGGCATCGACAATTCCCATCGTACCAAGCACGGTGCTCTGCTCGACTCCGAACTGCTGGCTGAGGTCTATATTGAGATGCTGGGCGGTCGCCAGGCGGCACTCGGTCTCACCTCGATCGAGACCAGGCGCAATCAGGTGGTTGAGGTCACGGAAGTCATCGAGATCTCCTACGACAGGCCCCGCCCTATGGCGGCACGCCTTTCGCTTGAAGAGATCGAAGGTCATGCCCAGCTGGTGGCCAGTCTTGGGTCAAAGGCGATTTGGTCTAAATACACCAATTGAAAAAAGGCCCCGGGGAGGGGCCTTTCTTTTTACCAGCGGATGTTCGGCAATTAATTCGGATCCGACTGCGACTGGGCCCGCGACTGCTCTTCGGCAACGCGCTGGGCAAACATCTGGGCAAAATCGATCGGGTCGATCATCAGCGGCGGGAAACCGCCATTGCGCGTGGCGTCTGCAACGATCTGGCGTGCAAACGGGAAGAGAAGGCGCGGGCACTCGATGAACAGAACCGGAAGCATGTGCTCCTGCGGGAAGCCGGTGATCCGGAAAACGCCGCCATAAACCAGCTCGGTTACGAACACGACTTTGTCACCGTCCTTGGCTTCCGCGTTCAGCGACAGGACGACGTCGAAATCCGTATCAGACAGTGGATTGGCGTTGACGTTCACATTGATGTTGATCGCCGGAGCCTTGTCACGTGCCTGAAGCGAGCGTGGCGCACCGGGATTCTCGAACGAAAAGTCTTTGATATACTGGGCGAGAATGTTGAGGGAAGGAGACTGCGTTCCCTGAGTGTTGTCAGCCATAGGCCATGTCCTTGAATTGAATTGCTATGGCCATCTAACATTTGAGCCCAGAGCTTACAACCCTCGCAGGGTGGCGCTAAGCCCTCAGTCTCTTCCGATTCGCGGCCCCTTCCAGGGGGAATTATTGCAAGGCTCGCGGGTGTACTCGCCGTCGTCAAGATCGACCACGGTCTCTGTCCCAAGACCGCTCCGATATTCCCGTCCTTCGCCCTGGCGGAACTGGCCCTTTATAATGATCCGCGGCTTCAGCGTCTGCCAAAAGAGATCCCGCAGTTTTGGAATAAAGAGCAGCAGACCAATGATGTCTCCGACAAAGCCCGGCACGATCAGCAGGAAGGCGGCGACGACGAGCAAGGCGCCATGTACCAGCTCACGACCAGGATCGATCCCGCGTTGCGTCTCTTCTTGAAGCCGCCTCAGGATACCTCCGCCTTGCTGCTTCAAGAGGAAGAGACCGAGGACGGCGGAAGAGACGACGAGAGCAAGGGTCGACAGGACCCCAATCGCCTGTCCGACGAGGATAAGGCTGGCGATTTCCAGCAGCGGTGCAATAAGGAACAGCACCAGTGGAAGGCGCATTTCAGTCTCCATACGCCTTCGTGATCTGGATTTCGCAGAAGTCGGCGCCTACTCGCTGCAAAGAATGCATCACGCCATTTGAATGATGCGGCGCGCAAGACTATATGGGAGATGGAAAAAGCGAATTCAATCAAGCCTGGCGGTATTCATGGGATCTAGCGATTTTGTCACTTTGTTCTTCCTGGTCGCCGCGGTGCTGATCTTTTTTCAGCTGCGCAGTGTGCTTGGCCGCCGCACGGGCAACGAAAAGTCGCCCTTTGAGACCCTGGCGCAGCGGGAAGCTGCGAAGGCACCGGGCAGCGACGACGGTAAGGTTGTGACACTGCAGCGCCGGGACGAAGCGAATGGCGAAGACCGCTTTTCAGTCATCGACGCCTACGCCCCGGTCGGAACCCCGCTCAATGAGCAGCTTCGCGAACTGCTCCTTCACGATGCAACCTTTACGCCCAAGGAGTTCCTGAACGGCGCCAAGGTCGCGTATGAAATGATCGTACTCGCCTACGCCGAGGGCGACCGCAAGACCTTGAAAGGTCTATTGTCGCGAGAGGTCTTCGAAGGCTTCGAAAGCGCCATTGCGGATCGCGAGAGCCGCGGCGAATCCATGAAGTCGACCTTCGTCGGAATTGAGAAGGCTGAGATTACGCAGGCCTCGGCAAAGGACAACGAGGAGCAGGTGACCGTCCGGATCCTCAGCCAGCTGATTACCGCGACCTATGACAAGAGCGGCGCGCTTGTTGATGGCGATGCCGAGGCGGTGGCCGACGTCAACGACGTTTGGACATTCGCTCGCGATGTTCGCTCGCGCGATCCGAATTGGAAACTGATTGCGACCGAAGCCGAACAATGAACGAGGCGTCCAGCGGATACCGACTGAAGCCCATCGGCTTCGACGAACTTCCAGGCTGGCAACAGGACGATCCTTCGACCCTGTGGCCTGCCATGGCGGATTGCCTGAAGCATCTTCAAAATGCGAAGCCTTATCGAAGTGGCTCACTCGGCCTTTCGGCCCGCGATTTGCTGCCACTGCTGGAAGCTGCGGCCAGCGCAGTTCCTCAGAATGCATCTGAGGCTCGCCATTTTTTCGAAGCTCAGTGTCAGGTTTTGCAGATCATCCCAGAGCAAGGGTCCGGTCTCGTCACAGCCTTCTACGAGCCGGAAGTGGAAGTCAGCGCGCGACCGGATGATGTTTACAAGCATCCCTTCTATGCCCGCCCCCATGATCTGGTGGACGTAACCGAAGACAACCGTCCCTCTGGAATGGACCCAAGCTATGCTTTCGCTCTCGCAGATCCGGATGGGCTAAAGCCTTATCCTGATCGTCAGGCGATCGACCGGGGTTACCTCGACAATCGCGGCCTCGAGATTGCCTGGGCAAAATCGAAGGTCGACGTCTTCTTCGCCCATGTCCAGGGTGCTGCCCGATTGAAATATCCGGACGGGCACATCGCTCGGATCACCTATGCGGCCAAGGCTGGGCATCCTTTTTCCGGAATCGGACGACATCTGATCGATTTGGGAGAGATCCTCGAGCGGAATATCTCCATGCAGTCGATCAGGGCTTGGTTAGGCGATCATCCGCAACGGGTCGATGAAATCCTCTGGCATAATTCATCCTACATTTTCTTCCGCGAGGCAGACGTTACCGATCTGACCCGTGGTCCCATCGCCGCAGCCAAGGTCCCTCTGATTGCAGGGCGCTCGCTCGCCGTTGATCGCACCATTCACACCTTCGGGTTTCCCTTCTTCGTCCGCGCTCCAGGCCTCACCCGGCTTGACGGCGGGCGAGACTTCAGCCGCCTGATGCTCGCCCTCGATACCGGTTCGGCGATCGTTGGTCCTGCGCGGGGCGACATCTTCACCGGCTCCGGCCCGGAAGCTGGCGATATGGCAGGAGCGGTGCGCAACGCGGCAGATTTCTATATGCTCGTTCCAAAGCAGGCAGCGGAGAGGTTTGTCTGAGTGTCGGGCGGGACCAAGCTCAATCCGGAAGATCGAATTCTGTGGGCCAAGGTTGCCCGCTCCACGCGACCGATGCCGGGTCGCATGGAGGATCTCGTTGCGTTCGAGCAGGAGTTCGAACCCTTACCCGAGGAAGAACCCGCTCCACTCTCCCGTGGCTCTCTTAGCCAGAATGAAGATCCGCAGTCGTCGACCACCAATCGTAATGCGCCCGTTCGCCATCACCATCCGCTCGAGCGACCGGTCAAGCGGAAACTGTCGCGGGGCCATCTCGCGCTTGAGGCCCGCATCGACCTGCACGGGCTGATCCAGAGTGAAGCGCATGGAATGCTGCTCGACTTCCTCATCCGAGCCCATGAACGTGGCCTGCGCTACGTCCTCGTGATCACGGGCAAAGGTAGTTCGCTTGGCAGCGAAGGGGCGCTGAAGCGTGCCGTTCCCCTCTGGTTTTCGCTGCCCGAATTCCGCTTCCTGATCTCTTCGTATGAGCCCGCTGCCCGTCAGCATGGTGGGGAGGGCGCCATGTACGTGCGCCTCTCGCGCCAAGGGCAGGGCCGGCGATGACGCCGTTCGGCCACGCCGTCAGGGACCTGCGCAAACGCAAGGGAGTCTCGCAGAAGGAGATGGCCGTTGCGATCGGCGTGTCCCCGGCCTATCTCTCGGCCCTCGAGCACGGGAAACGCGGTGTGCCGAATTTCGACTTTCTGCAAAGGGTGGCTGGCTACTTCAACATTATCTGGGATGAGGCCGAAGAGCTCTTCTCCGTTGCCGCAGTTTCTCGCCCTCGCGTGGTGGTGGATACTTCTGGCATGCCGCCGGAATATACGGCCTTTGCCAATGATTTGGCGCGGGTGATTCGCCACCTGCCGCCGGACATGCTAAGAAATTTGCAGGATATTGTTGATGGCGCCAAAAAACGGCCGTGAACGCGTCTGATTCCCCGCGCTATCCACGGGAAACAACGCTCTCGCCTTTGGAACTCCTGCCAAAACCCCTATAGTCGAGGCGCTTGAAGCCGCTGATTCGAATCAGCGGAACCTTTGAGAAATGACTGGAAAGATTGCTAAATGACCGACTTGCCGATCGAGGAAAATGGCGGACAGGCCGAATATGGCGCCGATTCCATCAAGGTGCTGAAGGGGCTCGACGCCGTTCGAAAGCGCCCGGGCATGTATATCGGCGACACGGATGACGGCTCCGGCCTCCATCACATGGTCTACGAAGTCGTTGATAACGCCATCGACGAAGCGCTGGCCGGCCATGCAGATATCGTCACGGTGACCCTGAACGCGGACGGATCCGTCACGGTCACCGACAACGGACGCGGCATTCCGACTGACATTCACACCGGTGAAGGCGTGTCCGCAGCCGAAGTCATCATGACCCAGCTCCATGCCGGCGGCAAATTCGACCAGAATTCCTACAAGGTCTCCGGCGGTCTGCACGGCGTCGGTGTCTCTGTCGTCAACGCGCTTTCGGTCAAGCTCAATCTGAAGATCCGCCGCAACAACAAGCTGCATGAAATTACCTTCACCCACGGTGTGGCCGACGGCCCGTTGAAGGTGATCGGGGAATACGAAGGCCGGTCGGGCACGGAAGTGACCTTCCTGCCCAGCACCGAAACCTTCACCAATGTGGAATTCGACTACGGAACGCTGGAGCACCGCCTGCGCGAGCTCGCCTTCCTGAACTCCGGCGTACGCATCCTGCTGACCGACAAGCGTAAATCCGACATCCGCCAGGAAGAAATGCTGTACGACGGCGGCCTCGAAGCCTTCGTCCGCTACCTCGACCGCTCGAAGAAGCCGCTGGTCGAAAAGCCGGTCGCCATCAAGGGCGAGAAGGACGGCATCACGGTTGAAGTCGCTATGTGGTGGAACGATAGCTACCACGAAAACGTGCTCTGCTTCACCAACAACATCCCTCAGCGCGACGGCGGCACGCATATGGCCGGCTTCCGGGGCGCTCTCACCCGTCAGGTCACCTCCTATGCCGATTCCTCCGGTATCACGAAGAAGGAAAAGGTATCGCTGCAGGGTGAGGACTGCCGCGAAGGCCTGACGGCCGTCCTGTCGGTCAAGGTTCCAGATCCAAAATTCTCGTCCCAGACCAAGGACAAGCTGGTCTCGTCTGAAGTTCGCCCCGTTGTCGAAAACCTCGTCAACGAAGCGCTCAGCACCTGGTTTGAAGAACATCCGACCGAAGCCAAGATCTTGGTCGGCAAGGTGGTTGAGGCCGCCGTTGCTCGTGAGGCCGCCCGCAAGGCGCGTGAGCTCACCCGCCGCAAGGGCGCACTGGATATCGCTTCACTGCCCGGCAAGCTGGCCGACTGCTCGGAACGCGATCCGGCGAAATCCGAACTCTTCCTCGTCGAGGGTGACTCCGCAGGCGGTTCGGCCAAGCAGGGCCGCTCGCGAGAAAACCAGGCGATCCTGCCGCTGCGCGGTAAGATCTTGAACGTTGAGCGCGCACGCTTCGACAAGATGCTGTCGAGCCAGGAAATCGGCACACTGATCACAGCCCTTGGCACGTCTATCGGCAAGGACGAATTCAACGCGGATAAGCTGCGTTACCACAAGATCATCATCATGACGGATGCTGACGTCGACGGCGCTCACATTCGAACGCTGCTCTTGACATTCTTCTTCCGCCAGATGCCGGCGCTGATTGAACGGGGCCACCTCTATATCGCCCAGCCTCCGCTCTATAAGGTGTCGCGCGGCAAGTCGGTGCAGTATCTGAAAGACGAAAAGGCGCTGGAAGATTACCTGATCACCATGGGCCTGGAAGAAGCGACTTTGACGCTTTCGAATGGTGAGGTGAGAGCAGGGCAGGACCTCCGTGACGTCATTCAGGATGCGCTGCGCATCCGGTCACTGATCGATAGCCTGCATTCACGCTACAATCGCAACGTCATCGAACAGGCGGCAATCGCCGGTGCCCTGAACCCTGAACTGACGGGTAACCGTCAGCAGGCGGAAGCCACAGCAGCGGAAGTGGCGCGCCGTCTCGACATGATTGCCGAAGAAACCGAACGTGGCTGGCAGGGCTTCGTCACCGACGAGGGCGGATTGCGTTTCGAACGCATGGTCCGTGGCGTCAAGGAAGTGGCTGCCGTCGATGTGGCCCTGATTGGATCCGCCGATGCCCGCCACATGGATCAGATGTCGGCGCGTCTTCGCGAGGTCTATGCGGCACCCCCGGTTCTGATGCGCAAGGATGGCCGCACGGAAATGTCGGGTCCGCGCGCCTTGCTGGACTCCATTTTCGCGACCGGACGCAAGGGCCTATCCATGCAGCGTTACAAAGGCTTGGGCGAAATGAACGCCGAGCAGCTTTGGGAAACGACATTGGATCCGAATGTGCGTTCACTGCTTCAGGTCAAGGTCAACGATGCGACCGATGCCGACGGCCTGTTCTCCCGCCTTATGGGCGACGAGGTCGAACCCAGGCGCGACTTCATTCAGGAAAACGCGCTGAACGTTGCCAACCTCGATATCTGATCGGCGAAGTTATCAATCACATCTCGAAAAGGGCCGCTTCGGATGATCGAAGCGGCCCTTTTTGCATCGGAAGCGAGCCGGGCTCTAAACGTGGTTAACGTGATTCACGTGAAACCCCACACTCGAGACGAGAGGGCCTTAAAACCCGCCTTCGAGTGCCACTTCAGCCAGAGGTTTGCGAGCGCTCGGCGTTTCGCGAGCACGAAGCCCTTCCGGCAGGACCGACAGGTCGCCGAGCTTGCCGACCGCAACGGCAGCGTTGATGTGGAACCCTTCAGGCACGTTCAAAGCGGTCATGGCGCGATCGAAATCCACGCCTGTCATGGCGTGGGCGAAGTAACCCAGCTTGACGGCCTGGAGTGAAATAAGACCCCAGGCAGCCCCGGCATCAAAGCTATGGCTGCGGTAGGACTTCGCTTCAGAACCGTCGGCGGGACGGCTGAGAGTATCAGAAATGACAAAGACCAGCGCGGATGCGTTCCGTGCCCAGCCTTGATTGAACTCGATCAGAAGGCCGAGCAGCTTTTCGAATTCTGGAGTGCCCTTCAGACCATAAACGAAACGCCAAGGCTGGTAGTTGAAGGCCGAAGGTGCCCAATGTCCTGCGTCCAGAATGGTCAGAAGATCGTCTTTAGGCATCGCGCTCCCGTCGAATGCGCGTGGTGACCACCGATCAAGGAACAGCGGGTCGACATTGTATTCGGAGTGACGGTGATTGCTGTCAGTCATAATAGTCCTTTGTGCGTCAGGGGGAGGATGACCTGTGGAACAAACAGCAAAATGCCGCACTGCGAAAGCCCTGTCTTCGGAAATTCATTGTCGCTTGCTGCAAACGTTTCACCCGCTGACTAGTAGGGAACTTTAAGCCTTTTCGGGCATCATAAAGGCAGGTTGCGCTGCCCAGGTTGCCTCCCAGGCGCAACGAAAGGTGAGGGTTCTTGCACTGCAAAAACTCTGCTACTGTATCACTTCTGTGAAGGCCGACGGCCTGTGACGCAAAGGTAAGAGATGCGATGTTCTATCAGCTCTACGAACTCAACCACGCGATGATGGCTCCATTCCGAGCCAGCGCAGATGCATTCAATCTCGCTTGGAAGAACCCGCTCAATCCCTGGTCTCATACCGTTGTAGGCCGGAGTTTCTCGGCGGGTTTTGAAGTGTTCGAGCGGATGACCCGGCGATATGCGAAGCCCGAGTTTGGGCTTCCGACAACGATCATTGATGGCGACAGCGTTACCGTTGAAGAAGAGGTGGTATGGCGCAAACCCTTCTGCGACCTTATCCATTTCAAGCGCCATCTCCCGATGGGAGCCGATAAAGGCCCTCGCATCCTGATCGTTGCGCCGATGTCCGGGCATTATGCCACGCTGTTGCGCGGAACCGTCGAAGCTTTGTTGCCGAGCGCTGATCTCTACATCACCGACTGGATCGATGCCCGCATGGTGCCGGTGACCGAGGGTGACTTCGATCTGGATGACTACATCGACTATGTGATCGAGATCCTGCATCATCTTGGACCCGATACCCACATCGTTGCCGTCTGTCAGCCCTCCGTCCCCGTTCTTGCGGCGGTCGCCGTCATGGAAGCCGATGGCGATGTATGCGCACCCTCGTCGATGACCTTGATGGGTGGTCCCATCGATACCCGTATCAATCCGACGGCCGTCAATCAGCTGGCCCAGGAAAAGCCGCTCGAATGGTTCCGTGACAACGTCATCATGCAGGTTCCCTGGCCGCAACCGGGGGTTATGCGCAGCGTGTACCCCGGATTCTTGCAGCTCTCGGGCTTCATGTCGATGAACCTTGATCGGCACATGATTGCTCACAAGGACTTCTACATGCACCTCGTCAAGAATGACGGGGAGCCGGCGGAAAAGCATCGCGACTTCTATGACGAATATCTGGCTGTGATGGATCTGACTGCCGAGTTCTATCTCCAGACGGTCGATACCGTTTTCATCAAGCACGCTCTGCCGAAGGGCGAGATGATGCACCGCACGAAGCGGGTCGATACCACCGCAATCAAGAATGTTGCACTTCTCACCGTCGAGGGTGAAAACGACGACATCTCAGGCGTCGGCCAGACCCATGCGGCGCAGACGATCTGCTCCAGCATTCCGGACGACATGCGCATGCACTATGTCCAGCCGGATGTCGGTCATTACGGGGTCTTCAACGGCTCCCGCTTCCGTCGCGAAATCGCGCCGCGCATCGTCCAGTTTGCCAAGACCCATGGGAAGACGGTGAAGCAGACCCCCGTCAAGCGGGTTATCAAGGGCGGCAAGGCAGGCTAATCGCTTCCCGGAACATCGATTTATGTAAGGGGATTCAGTTGGTTCTCCGATTGGGTCCGCGCATTTCTTGAAGCAGACCCTCGCATTTCCCACATCGAAATCATCGGGAGACATCGTGTCGCCCGGATGAAACGAGGGTAATCGATGATGAACCAGTCAGCACTGCTTCGGCCGGATTGGACTCCGGCGACCGTCGCATTGATGGTGCTGGGCTTCGTGGTCTTCTGGCCGCTGGGTCTGGCAATGCTCGCCTACATCATGTTTGGCGAGAAGTTTCAGAGCTTCAAGCGAGAAGCCAATCGTAAGGCCGATGACGCCTTCGCCTGGTGCCGCTCCAACCGCTATGCTGGCCCGGTCAGTGCCACCGGCAACGTCGCCTTCGACGACTGGCGCAAGGCCGAGCTTGACCGGCTGGACGAAGAGCGTCGCAGGCTCGACGAGATGCGCGCCGACTTCGACACCTATGTCCGCGAACTGCGCCGGGCAAAGGATCAGGATGAGTTCGACCGCTTCATGCGCGACCGCCAGCAGGTAAAGCCTTCTGGTGACACAACTCCGCCTGCCGGATACTCCGGCAACTAAGCGGCACAGGCCATATGAACGATCCAGCCGGCATCTTCGATGCCGGCTTTTTCTGTCCCGATATTCCCGGCGAATCGGCTAGAATACCCTGATGTTTCCTCTGTTGACAAAGCTGAAGCCGGCACGCGAACCGGCCCTGGTGCTGGAGCGGGTCGTGCCCGTGGATGGTCGATCCGTTCCCTTGACCATTCGTCGAAACAGCAGAGCAACCCGCATCACGCTCCGGATCGAACCTGGCGGTCGCGCTCTTAAGATGACAGTGCCGCCCGGACTGCGTGAGCGTGATGTCGAAGACTTCCTTGATCGGCACCGCGGATGGCTGCGCACGCGCCTCGCGCGGCAGAATGCCGGCGCCCGGATTGAGGATGGCAGCGATATTCTTCTGCGCGGAATCAGCCACCGTATCGTTCACACAGGCCAGCTCCGAGGGCTGACCCAGTCCATCGACAGCGAGATCGGCCACGTCCTGAGTGTCAGCGGCCTTGAGGATCATCTGCCTCGTCGTGTGGCGGACTTCCTGAAGAAGGAAGCGCGCAAGGACCTTGAGGTCCTGGTGACACGTTATGCCAGGCGCGTGGGTAAGCCGGTGAAGAGTCTCAGTCTCAAGGATACGCGCAGCCGCTGGGGCTCCTGTTCCTGGGACGGCAAACTGAGCTTTTCCTGGCGCATCGTCATGGCCCCCCCCACTGTGATCGACTATCTGGCCGCCCACGAAGTGGCGCATTTGCGCGAGATGAACCACGGGCCGGCCTTCTGGGCTCTGTGCGAAGAGCTGTGTCCGCACCTGGACCAGGCGAAGGCTTGGTTGAAACGGCATGGCTCTTCGCTTCATGCCATTGATTTCGGTTGAACCTAAGGCCGCGACCATTCAGCTCTTGTCGCAATTTGGCTCGACTCTTTTTTGATTTCGTGCGACGTCGCTCGCATGAGACCCGATATCAAGATCTGCGGATTGAAGACGCCGGAGGCGGTTGATCGTGCGGCCGAGCGCGGTGCCAGCCATATCGGCTTCATTTTTTTCGAAAAGAGCCCGCGCAACATCGAGCCGGACATTGCCGGCACGTTGGCAGACCGTGTTCGCGGGCAGGTGAAGATCGTGGCCGTGACCGTCGATGCAGACAATGATGATCTGGACGAGATCATCGCCTTGCTGCGGCCGGACATCCTGCAGTTTCATGGTCACGAGACGCCGGAGCGTCTGCTGACGGTGAAGGCGGTGACGGGTCTGCCGATCATGAAGGCATTTTCCATCCGCGATGCTGATGATCTCAGGCGCATCGAGCCCTATATCGGCATTGCCGATCGATTTCTCTTCGACGCCAAGCCGCCCGCGGGTTCCGATCTGCCGGGTGGGAATGGCGTGAGCTTCGACTGGCGCTTGTTGCGATCGCTTGACGACAGCGTGGATTACATGCTTTCCGGTGGTCTCAACAAGAACAATATAGCAGAAGCGATGAGCGAAACGGGTGCACGCGCGATCGATGTCTCTTCAGGCGTCGAGTCTGCGCCCGGAGTGAAGGATCTGCAGATGATGGATGAGTTTTTTGCGGCGGTCGCCGATGCGACCCGCCGAGCGCCGGTATCAGGGAGTGTCAAGTGAACCAGTCACCCAAACCGAATTCCTTCCGCGAGGGACCCGACGAAGATGGCCGTTTCGGCATCTTTGGCGGCCGCTTCGTTGCCGAAACCCTGATGCCGCTGATTCTGGATCTGCAGGCAGAATGGGAAAAGGCCAAGACGGACCCGGAATTCCAGGCTGAGCTGGCGCATCTGAACACCCATTACACCGGCCGCCCGAGCCCTCTCTATTTCGCTGAACGCCTGACAGAGGAACTGGGCGGCGCGAAAATCTATTTCAAGCGCGACGAGCTCAATCACACCGGCAGCCACAAGATCAACAACTGCCTGGGCCAGATCCTGCTCGCCAAGCGCATGGGCAAGACCCGCATCATCGCGGAAACCGGGGCTGGTCAGCACGGTGTGGCCTCCGCCACCGTCGCTGCTCGCTTCGGCATTCCATGCGTCGTCTATATGGGCGCGACAGACGTACAGCGTCAGGCGCCGAACGTGTTCCGCATGAAGCTTCTCGGCGCCGAAGTGAAGCCGGTGACCGCCGGTCACGGCACGCTGAAGGATGCCATGAACGAGGCGTTGCGTGACTGGGTCACCAATGTCGATGATACCTATTACATGATCGGCACCGCAGCCGGCCCGCATCCCTATCCGGAGATGGTGCGGGACTTCCAGTCCGTTATTGGCCGCGAAACCCGCGAGCAGATGATGGCCGCCGAAGGCCGCCTGCCGGACATGCTGATTGCGGCCGTTGGTGGCGGTTCCAACGCCATCGGTCTCTTCCACCCCTTCCTGGACGACGATAGCGTCCGCATCGTTGGCGTCGAAGCGGGCGGCAAGGGGCTGGAAGGTGAAGAGCATTGCGCATCGCTGACGGCCGGGACGCCGGGCGTGCTGCATGGCAACCGCACCTATCTGCTGCAGGACTCGGACGGTCAGATCAAGGAAGGCCACTCGATTTCAGCAGGCCTCGACTATCCCGGCATTGGCCCCGAACATTCCTGGCTGAAAGATATGGGCCGCGTCGAATATGTTCCGATCCGCGACGACGAGGCGCTCGCTGCCTTCCAGCTGCTGACACGCACCGAGGGCATCATTCCGGCGCTCGAGCCGAGCCATGCGCTGGCCGAAGTCATCAAGCGGGCCCCGACCATGGCCAAGGATCAGATCATCGTCATGAATCTCTGCGGTCGCGGCGACAAGGACATCTTCACCGTCGGCAAGATTCTTGGAATGGGGCTCTGATCATGACTGCTCGTATGGAGAAGCGCTTTGCCGACTTGAAGGCTGAGGGACGCCCGGCACTCGTCACCTATTTCATGGGCGGCGATCCCGATTATGAGACCTCTCTCGCCATCATGAAGGCACTGCCGGAAGCAGGCTCTGACGTCATCGAATTGGGCATGCCTTTTTCCGATCCGATGGCCGATGGCCCGGCGATCCAGCTTGCAGGTCAACGCGCGCTGAAAGCCGGCCAGACACTCGTGCGCACGCTCGACCTGGCGCGGGAATTCCGCAAGACCGACAACGACACTCCGATCGTCATGATGGGTTACTACAACCCGATCTACGTCTATGGCGTCGAACGCTTCCTCGATGACGCGCTGGCAGCCGGCATCGATGGTCTGATTGTCGTCGATCTGCCGCCGGAAATGGATGACGAACTCTGCATCCCGGCCCGCAGCCGCGACATCAACTTCATTCGTTTGGCCACCCCGACAACCGACGACAAGCGCCTGCCCAAGGTTTTGGAAAACACTTCCGGCTTCGTCTACTACGTCTCGATGAACGGCATCACCGGCTCGTCGCTGCCGGATCCGTCCCGCGTGTCGGGTGCTGTTCAGCGCATCAAGAACCACACAAAACTGCCGATCTGCGTCGGCTTCGGCGTGAAGACTGCCGAACATGCGCGCTTGATCGGTGCGAATGCTGACGGCGTCGTCGTCGGCACGGCGATTGTTAATCAGGTTGCCACCAATCTCACCACCGACGGGAAAGCCACGGCAGACACGGTACAGGCCGTTGTCACGCTTGTTCGCGGTCTTGCCAGCGGCGTGCACAGCGCGCGCCTTGCTGCTGCCGAATAACTTTCCCATATGGACTGGAAACGTCAGGAGTACACCGCGTGAACTGGATCACAAACTATGTTCGCCCGCGCATCAATTCCATGTTGGGCCGCCGCGAAGTTCCGGAAAATCTCTGGATCAAGTGCCCGGAAACGGGCGAGATGGTCTTCCATAAGGACCTCGAAGAGAACAAGTGGGTCATTCCGGCCTCCGGCTATCACATGAAGATGCCGGGCAAGGCGCGTTTGATCGATCTGTTTGATGGCGGTCAGTACGAGGCGCTCCAGCAGCCGAAGGTGGCCCAGGATCCGCTCAAATTCCGCGATTCCAAGAAATATGCCGATCGCCTGAAAGAGAGCCGTCTGAAAACTGAGCAGGAAGACACGATCCTCGCCGGCGTCGGCACCGTCCAGGGGCTGAAGCTCGTCGCGGTTGTGCATGAATTTAACTTTATGGGCGGCTCGCTCGGCATTGCCGCTGGCGAAGCGATCGTGAAGGCCTTCGAGCGTGCCATTAAGGAAAAGTGCCCGCTTGTCATGTTCCCTGCCTCTGGCGGTGCCCGTATGCAGGAAGGCATCCTGTCACTGATGCAACTGCCGCGCACGACCGTTGCCGTCGACATGCTGAAGGAAGCCGGCCAGCCCTATATCGTCGTCCTGACCAATCCGACCACCGGTGGCGTCACGGCCTCCTACGCCATGCTGGGTGACCTGCACATTGCCGAACCCGGTGCCGAAATCTGCTTTGCCGGCAAGCGCGTCATCGAGCAGACCATCCGCGAAAAGCTGCCGGAAGGCTTCCAGACCTCGGAATACCTGCTCGAACACGGCATGGTCGACATGGTCGTGAAGCGGCATGACATTCCTGACACGCTGGCGCGGGTCTTGAAGATCATGACCAAGCGTCCGGCAAATGACACCGCACCTGTGGTGACGGCTGCCAAGGCAACGGCCTAAATCAATTCCGTCGAGGCCGCGGCAGCGGGACAAATGTGATGACAGCGCCCATCGTCAGTCTGGCCGACGCAGAGATCGAAAAGCTCATGGGGCTACACCCTAAGGGCTACGATCTTTCGCTTGATCGTATCCGCCGTCTTCTCGACGTGTTGGGCAATCCGCAGACACGCCTGCCACCTGTCATCCATGTTGCAGGCACCAATGGCAAAGGATCCGCGTCGGCGTTCTGTCGTGCCCTTCTGGAAGCCCAAGGCCTTTCGGTCCACGTTCACACATCACCGCATCTTGTCCGCTGGCATGAGCGTTATCGTATCGGCGTAAAGGGTGGTCCGGGACGTCTGGTCGAAGATGAGCTCTTCGCAGACGCCTTGCGCCGCGTCGCAAATGCGAATGGCGGCAAGCCGATCACGGTTTTCGAGATCCTCACGGCTGTTACTTTCATCCTGTTTTCCGAGCAGCCGGCGGATGTTGCTGTCATCGAAGTCGGTCTCGGCGGTCGCTTCGACGCGACCAATGTGATCGACAAACCTGCCGTGTCCATTATTCAGCCGATCTCTCTCGACCACCAGGCCTATCTCGGGGACCGGGTCGAACTGATCGCGGCGGAAAAGGCCGGCATCATGAAGCGCGGCATTCCAGTCGTCATCGGCCATCAGGAATTCGACGGTGCCAAGGACGTGCTGATCAGCACGGCTGACCGACTCGGCTGTCCCCTGACCGTCTTCGCCCAAGATTTCCTCGGCTATGAGGAGTTCGGTCGGCTCGTTTATCAGGATGAATTCGGCCTGATGGATCTACCGCTCCCCCGCCTGCCGGGGCGTCACCAGATCGGCAATGCGGCGACCGCTATTCGCGCCGTGAAAGCCGCTGGCTTTGCGGTAAAGGACCAGGTTGCCGAGAAGGCGATGTTGTCGGTCGAATGGCCTGGGCGATTGCAGCGTCTGACGGAGGGCGCTCTCATCGAGCACGCGCCTGTTGGCGCCGAGATCTGGCTTGACGGCGGACACAATCCGGGTGCCGGTGAAGTCATTGCCGAAGCCATGGCTGCGATGGAAGAGAAGCAGGCGCGTCCGCTGCATCTGATCGTCGGCATGATCAACACCAAGGACCCGATCGGATATTTCCGGGCCTTCACGGATATCGCACACGATGTCTACACCGTGCCGATCCTTGGTTCGGATGTAGGCCTGGATCCGGTGGCTCTTGCCCAATCCGCAGCAGATGCTGGATTGAAGGCTTTGCCCATGAGTTCTGTGGGTGAAGCCCTGGAAGCCATTCGTACGCGCAGTGCTGATTCTGCCCCGCCGCGCATCATGATTGGCGGATCGCTCTATCTCGCCGGCAACGTCCTTGCCCAAAACGGCACAATCCCGACATGAAAAAAGCCCGGTTGAGCCGGGCTTTTTTGTCTCTGAAGCTGTGTAGCTGCCACTCAGGCCGCGCCGGCGATCCAGCTGGTAAGCGCGGTCTTTGGAGCGGCGCCAACCTTGATGTCAGCCACTTCGCCACCCTTGAAGACAGCAAGCGTCGGGATTGAACGCACGCCAAACTGTGCGGCGAGTTCCGGATTTTCATCGATGTTCAGCTTCGCGATTTTTACCTTGCCGGCCATCTCGTTCGAAATCTCTTCGAGGCTCGGAGCAATCATCTTGCAGGGGCCGCACCATTCAGCCCAGAAATCGACAACGACCGGTTCGGATGCGTTGAGAACCTCTGCCTGGAAATTGGATGTGTCGACTTTCACGGTAGCCATGGGGCTCTCCTTATAGGACTGGAATTGACTAGATATGTGATGCCGCGTCGCGGTAATTTCAATATGCGGTATCTCACGATGTTTGAAGGTCGGCAAGGGAGCGCGCAAGGACTGTGTCGTCAAGACGGATGAGACTTCCCGTTTCGGTGTAGACGAGCCAGCATTCGATGGACTTTCCGGGGTAAAGCGGCTTCAGGATCTCTCTGTAGATCGCAAGCTGTGCGCGGTGCGAGAGGGGGGCTGAGTCGGCGTTGCGGGGCGGTTTTCGATTGGTCTTGTAGTCGGCGATCACCACCTTGTCTGGAAGGACGGCCATGCGGTCGAGACGGCCGGAAACGGCCCGGGGCTCGCCACGCAGCATCAGCGTGCCCATGACGGAGACTTCCGGCTGGCTTCCGTCAGTGAAGAGCGATGTCAGCTCTGGATTTTCCAGCACTGACAAGACCGTCGAGACGAGGCGCTGGCGTTCCGGCATGGGCCAGAAGCGGGCCGACCTGTTCACGTAGCGCTCCGCCGCATCGGCCCACTCCGTCCGGGGAACCTCCGGAAGGTTTTGCAGCATGCGATGGATCAGGCGCCCTCGCTGAAGGGCGATGTCCGGCTTCTCATCCGACACGAAGAGAGCCGAGGCCGTGATCATGTCCTCGCTGTCGTCGTCGATCAGAATGCTCCCCGCCGTCGATGGGCTTAAAGGACGTGGGAGCGCGATGGGCGGGGCAAGTGGCCGCCACAGATGTTTCGGCAGCTCGATCGTATGCTGTTCTTCGCTGGATTCGGGCGCCTGGGGAAATTCGCGATCTCGATCCGGCATGCTCCATCGCACGCCGTTCCAGGTTCCATCCGGCCCATGATACTCTGCTGGTGCGCAGCGTGTGTCATCGGCTCTAAGGGCGTCGAACACCATCCGGTGCCAGATATCACCGGGATCATTGACGCCGCGATAGCCGGCGATGATCAGCCGGTCCGCCGCGCGCGTCATCGCCACATAGAGCAGCCGGCGATATTCCTCTTCTGCCAGGGCTTGCAGGCGATCGCTGTCACGCTGTGTCAGGGAGTTGGACAGAGACTTTCCCGGCACCCAGAACGGGGTCGCAACACCATCCTCCGCCTCCAGCAGGCGAAATTTCGCCAGATGGTTGCTGTTGAATGGCTTTGAACCACCATCGACCAGAAACACAATCGGCGCCTCCAATCCCTTAGAGGCATGTACGGTCATGATGCGGACTTCGTTCCGCTCCTTGTCCTGCTCGCGCTTCACCTCCGGTGCTTCCATTTCCAGCGTCGAGATGAAGGATTGCAGGCCGGGCAGACCGGCCGTCTCGAAAGCGAGGGCAAAGCTCAGGAATTCGTCGAGAATGTCGCTGACCTCGGATCCCAGTCGCGCGAGATATGCCTTACGCCCATGGTGAGCGCCAAGAACGCGGGCAAAGAAGTCGTGCACCGAAAACACGCGCGACTGTTCGAAGAACAAGGTGAGCGTCTCGAAAGTCCGGCGCCAGGGGGAACCCTCAGGCTCTGCCTCGTGCTGCAACCGGCGCCATAGGCTCTGCCCTTCCGGCCGCTCCGAAGCTAGCGTCAGAAGATCGTCTTCTGCATGATTAAAGAGTGGGCCCTTCAAGAGCGCCGCGAGCGACAGGTCGTCGTTCGGCAAAAGCAGGAAGCGTCCCAGAGCCAGCATATCCTGGACAGCGATGTGGCTCGTCAGCTTCAACCGGTCGGCACCGGCGACAGGAATGTTATACGGTCGCTTGAGTGCGCGGGTCAGGGAATTGACGAAACTGTCGCGTTTGCGGACCAGAACCAGGATATCGCCCGGCCGAATCAAGCGTACATGCCCGTCTTCGATGATCGTCTCGCGCCCGACCATCTCGCGGATCTGATAGGCGATCCGCCTTGCCAGAAGCGCAGACGGTGCGCTCTCCGGCGTTGCATCGAAAGGCGCAGTCCAGTCTTCCGTCTTCTCCTGCTTGTCGGCGACGATCATTTCCCAAACGTCGACCACGCCGGGCTGCCCAATCCGGCTGGAGCGGTGAACGATGTCGTCTCCGCCGGCGCTCAGGCCGCGACGGTTTTCTGGCGCAAGGAATACCTGGTCAACCGCCTGCAGAACGGATTCGGTGGAACGGAAGGAGAGGGGCAAGCGCACCGAATTGAAGGCCTGGCCGCTGTGGGAAACAGCCGCCTGTGTTTGCTTCGCCTCGGCCGAAAACTGCTCTGGACGTGCGCCCTGGAACGAGTAGATCGACTGCTTCTCATCACCCACGGCGAAAAAGGTGCGTATCCCCGCTTTCGCGCTCGCTCCGCTGAAGAAGTCTTCGCGCAACGACCGGATAACGGCCCATTGGACAGGGCTCGTATCCTGCGCCTCGTCTACCAAGATATGGTCGATGCCCTGGTCAAGCTTGTAATGCACCCAGGCGCCGACATCGCTGCGCGTCAGCAGTTGTGCGGTGCGGACGATGAGGTCCTCGAAATCGAGCTGCGATCGCCGCTTCTTCAGCTCCTCGTAATCCGTGTCCAGCCGCAGGGCGAGCGTGAAGGCTGCCTTTGTTGCCTCGTACATGCGGAAAATTCGCAGTCTGTCGCGCCTCGCCATGATATGCTCGCGCGCAGCGATGACGGCATCCTTAAGCTCGGGCGCCGCTTTCGTCATGGCTGCGGCGATCAGGGAGCTATCGGCTTTGGCGGTTTCCGAGCTTGTCAGGAAGGCACTATCGATCAAGCTCACCCGCACCAGGGGATCGGTTTCGACAAGGGCGCGTTCCAAGGTCTCGGCAACGGCGCGGACCTTTTCTCCACCCTTCTCCAAAGCCAGCCGAATATAGTGCGCAAAGCTCGGTCCCGAGAGCCCATCAAGGGGCCAGTAGTCGTCGGCGCGCGAGAGCTCGGTCTCGGTCGGACCTATGCCGAACCGCCGCCGCAGCGCGAGATCAAGCCCGCCAAGCCTTTCTGCCACCCCTCGAAAGTCACGGATCGCGTGCCGATTGGCAACGATATCGCCGATCAGGGTCTCCAATCCGCTTTCATCGGCGATGCTCAGAACCTTGGAGAAGGCTTCGGCGAGCGCGGGATCGTTTTCCGTGGATGTCGCCGTCAGGAGTGATCGCCGGGCCTCTGCAAGCACGGTTACGGCCGCACGATCGTCCAAGACATTGAAGTGGCCGGCGACATTCGCTTCCAGCGGAAACTGATGCAGCAAGGCCTCGCAGAAGGCGTGGATGGTCTGGATTTTCAACCCACCCGGTGTTTCCAGAGCTTTTGCAAATAGCCGTCGAGCAGCTGCGAGTGTCACACGATCCGGTTGCCGTTGCTCGATCTTCGCGATCCGCTGAGACAGCTCCGCGTCATCAAGCGTTGCCCACTCAGCCAGGCGCTGAAACACGCGGTTCGACATCTCCGAAGCCGCGGCTTTGGTATAAGTGAGGCAGAGGATAGAGGAGGGGCGAGCGCCAGCGAGCAGCAGGCGGATAACCCGCTGCGTCAGCACATGCGTCTTGCCGGAACCGGCATTGGCAGACACCCAGGCAGACTGGCCCGGATGGGAGGCCCGGGACTGTTCTTGCGAGGTCCAGTCCAGCAAAGCGGCGGGGTCGCTGCTGCTGGGCAACGTGTCGATGCCGATGCCGCTTTCACTCATCGGCGTTCGCCTCCTCGGTATGGGCCGTCGACCACTCGGCGACGCGCGCGAGATGATCGTATTCGCCGCCGTAACTGTTTTGCTCGGCGGGAATAAGCCTTGAGACATATCCGCGCTCCCCGCTGTGGAGAGCGGCAACGAAGCGGCCAAGCTCATCGACCGCCTGCGATGCCAGATCCGCTGCCGATTTCTTGTTGTCTCCGCGCCCGCTAAGCTCGTTGTTCACTGGGTCCACCTTGAACCGGTCCCCAGGCCTCAGGCGAACATAGATCAGGTTCTCCGGTCGCACCTGCCCGGCGGGTTTGAACGCACCTTGCAGAAGGGCGGCAGCCTCAAGCGCCAGCTGTGGGTCCAACAGGCTGCGGGCTTGCCCGACACTCGGCGCCAAACCCGTCTTGTAGTCGATGATATCTGCATGACCGCCGCCCTTGATGTCGATGCGGTCGGCGATGCCGCTGATGGTGATGCCGACGGGCTCTAGGATCACACTTCCCCGGACTTCCGTCAGGATCCGCCGTAATTCCGGACGTCGCTTGCGTTCCCATTCGATAAATTCGGATGCCACCGCGTAGAAGCGCTGGCGCCACACGATGTCAAGGTGCAGCGGAAGGGCCTCTGTCAGGAACTCCTCGTCCGTGATTGCTCGCAGAATGTC
The DNA here is from genome assembly GCF_001429245.1 of Rhizobium sp. Root274. Taxonomy (GTDB): domain Bacteria; phylum Pseudomonadota; class Alphaproteobacteria; order Rhizobiales; family Rhizobiaceae; genus Allorhizobium. The sequence continues at coordinate 36,483 of NZ_LMJE01000008.1, read as the reverse complement.
GACGGCGTCGCGGCGACCGGGATCGTGGTTCTCGCGCACGAAACGATCGACAATTCGATGATAAAGAGTACCACGGTCCGCCGCACCCGGATCCTGGTTGAACGGCTCCACGGCATCGAGCCTAAGGATCCGCCGTGCGTAAGTCGCATAGGGGTCCCTTCGGAACCGACCAACTTCGGAAAAGCTGAAGGATCGAGGCTGAAGCTCAAGACGGGGCCGGGGTGCCGGACGCTGGGCAGGGGCCTGGCTGTCGCCCTGGTCTATCAGATCGGCATAACGGCGAAAGACCTGGCCGCGCCGCTTCATCGCCGCTTCCAGCTCGGGGCCACCGAGTGCTATCAAACGCTGGAGCCACCGCGACGCGACCGTTGGGGCGGATCCCTGTCGAAGCGCACGGGTGAAGATCAGCTTGCGGGTCCCACAGGCCATCTGGAAGTCGTGCGCGACCTGACCGGTCTGTCGCTCGGGTGGTTCGAGCCCGACATCGGTTTTCATCATCCGCGACAGGAAGGGATTGTTTTTGGTCTGGCCCGGCCAGCTGCCTTCGTTCATGCCGCCGATGACCATCATGTCGACATTCTGCAGGCGGGCTTCGAGCGTCCCGAAGATGAAGACGCGTGGATGGCGCATCGCCCTCGGTTTGACCGCCTGCCCGGCCATCAGCGCCGTCAGGATCTCCACCCACTGCGCTCCGTCCGCCTCGATTTGCCCGTCGGCCTCCATCACCTGGCCCAGCAGTTGCGCCAGCGTGTCGCCGCCTTCATTGCCCCAGAGGGCCGCAAGATCCTGTCGGTCGTCGATGCAGACCGCTTCCAGCACACGCCCTGTCCGTTCGGCCCAATCGGCAAGCGTGAACCGGTGCGTCAGCGACGAACCGTCCGTTGATCGAACAACAGCGGAAATCAGTGGCTCCACCGCTGCAGTAATCTTGCTCGCCAGCAGGCGGGCAAGTTCTATGTCTTCCGGCGGGACGGAGAGACGCCACTGGGGCTTATGCCGGTCCGCCAGATGTTCGACCATTCCCTGTTCGAAAAGAACCTCCATTTCGGCAAGGTCCAGCATGCGGATGCCACCGCGCAAGGCGATGACCTCAAGCGCATCGGCAGCCCTGCGCATCGCTTCCTCAGAGAATCCGAACCGGGCAAGCGGATGCTTGATCAGGGACACGATCGGTACTGGATCGCCGGGCCTCAGGCAGGCTTCGGTGACGACCTGCGTGAGGGTTGCGGCAAGAGTACCCGTCAGCGGCGTACCGGCCGAATCGTCGGCCTCTATGCCGAAGCGCGTCAACTCGGACATGACGCGACGCGCGAGCGCACGGTCGGGCGTTATCAAGGCAACCCGGCTTTCCGGGACATCGGCCGTCTCTTCGAGAGTAAGCCGAAGCGCGATGGCAATGGCAGTCGCCTCTTCTCTCTCATTTGCCGCTTCGATCAAAGATACGTCTTGAAAGGCCGCCAAAACGCGCTCGGTTGCGAAATCATCTCGCCAGGACTTCCAGCTGTCGGTGGCTTCGGCCGGCGCCATGGCCCGAGAGAAAATCTCCGTCCGATCCTGCAGCACGGCCTCTGCTTGGGCGAGCGCCGGGATCTCACTGCGCTCCATACCCATGTGTTGCAAAAGCTGAGCGAGGCCATATTGAGGATGCCCGCGAACGGCCGGGTTGGGCGCAAGGGCCGACATGCCGCGATCATTCAGCTTCAGCCAGTCGTCTTCCGGCATGTGGTGGTCGAGACCGGGCAGTACGACGACTCCGTTTTCACGTCCGCCGATCGCCGCGATCAGTTCTGCCGCAGCCGGAATTGAGCCTGTCGACCCTGCCACGATGATCGGCCCGGTGGGTCCGGACCGGCGAACGCGCTCGGCCTCGGCCCGCAACACGGCGTCGCGGTGTCGGGCGGGCGACGAGCGCACCAGTTCCTTCAGTCGCTCAGGCCAGAACTTCGTGGCGATCTTGAGGAATTCCAGCGTCAGCTGCCACCAGGAACCGAAGTCTGCTGACTGAAGGTTGTTGAGGTTCTCCCAATCGCAGCCCTCGGTCTCGGCCGCTTCGATCAGCTCGACGAGCGCTCGGGCAAGCCAGACGGCATCGGCAGGGCTTGCAGGAGCGACAAGAGGCGTGTCGCTGTGGATCGAACGCACGATTTCAGGCAACTGGTTTCGCCAGGCGAGGATCAAGCGCGCGAGTTCGAGCAGCATGACGGTGCCACTCACCGGCGGGGCGAGATCCATTAGGAGAGGCGTGTCCTGATCGAAATAGCCGCTGTCATCATCCGTTTCGCCGAGAGGTCGTATGTTAGGAAGGATTGCGGAGCGACCTCCCAGCAGGTCGACAAATTCCGACCGCAGCACACGTGCGGCGCGGCGCGTCGGCACGAGAATGGTCACCTTGGCTAGGGACAGGGGGTCGTTGGGCTCATAGCGGTAACCTTGCACCAGCGAGCCGTCGAGCAGCGCCTGCGTCAGCGTCTTGAGGAAAGGACGCCCCGGTGGAATGGTAAAGACGCGTGGGGATGCCGCTGCCACGCTCAACTCTCCTGCCGATAGCGAGCGATCATAGCCTCGGCCGGTGCGACAGCATCCGGTGTGCCGACTGTCAGCCAATGTCCTTCCAGCGGCTCTCCAAATAACCGCCGCGCGGCGATTGCGCGGTCAAAGTAGATGTTGAGATTGAAGGGCTCCTCCGGCGCGTCTGACAACAGCGCCGGCATCAGGGCCAGCGCACCAGCATAGACGAACGGGGCAGGATCTCGGGCGCGAAAGCGCGTCAGCGCTCCGTCCGCAGCCATGGAAAAGTCGTTCTTCCCGTTGTGGCCGGTCGTCTGGCTCTCTTCGACGCAGAGCATCGCCATGTCCATGGTCCCGGGGTCGAAAAGGTGACCGAGCCGCGTGAGGTTTGAAGGTTTTCCCTTGGGTTCACCGATCCAGAACAGATCCGCATTCATCACGAGAGCCGGTACACGGCGATCAAGGACTTTCAGGCCCCGGGCCAGTCCGCCGCCGGAATCCATCAGCCGCGCCCGCTCGTCCGAAATGATGATGTCCAACCCGTCGACATCCGCCAGATGGCGCTCCATCTGGTCTGCATGATGATGGACATTGACCACCACTGTCGTAATGCCTGCTTCTCTCAGAGCATCCAGCGCATAGTCGATCATCGCCTTGCCGCCGATCTTGACGAGCGGTTTGGGCGTCGTGTCGGTGATAGGTCTCATTCGCGTACCGAGACCGGCCGCGAGTACCATGGCTTGTGTGATGGTCATTTAAACTACGCCGCTGATTCGGGAAGTTCGATTCCAGCCTCTGCGCACCAGCTGCGCAAGGGGGTAAGGGCGGGATGCTCGAACGCCACCGACAAATGCCAGAGCGTTCTCGGCATGTGCCGCATATAACCAGGCTTTCCATCTCGCTTCAGCAAACGAACCCAAAGTCCGTTCAGTTTGCAGGCCCTCTGAGCGGACATAATGGCCCAGCCCTTGAGGAAGGCGGCTTCGTCGAAGCCTGCGGCCTTGTTGCGAAGGGCGAGATAGTCGGCCATCAACTGATCCATCAGCGGCCGGGGGATCGTCACGCGTGCATCCTGAACGAGAGAGACCAGATCATAGGCCGAAGGCCCGATCATTGCGTCCTGAAAGTCGATGAGCCCGATTCGGTCGTGACCAGTGCGGTTGCCCCGCCAGATGATATTCGGAGAATGAAAGTCGCGCAGCACGATGGATTTCTCGACCGCCGCCAGCTCATCGATCAGGCTGTCCCAGATCCCGAGATAGGCCTCCCGCTCCGCATCGCTGACGGCCGCTCCGTTCCGTTTCCAGGGAAGATGCCAGTCCAGCAGCAGCTCGACCTCCATCTTCATCGCCGGGCGGTCGAAGTCCGGGATGACATGCACCTTCCCATCTTTAAGGGAGATCTCACGGTCGAATGACGTGTCATGGATCGCGGCCAGACAGGCAGCGGATGCCCTATACCGTTCTTCGATTGGGTTCCCTTGCGGGTCGAGAACGCCCTCCGTGCCCAGGTCTTCCAGCAGAAGAATGCCGGAATCGCAATCTGCCGCCAAAATGGCCGGAGCCGCAAATCCGCGTGCGCGAAGAGCGTCATCGATGGCAACGAAGGGATAGACATCCTCGGCCAGATGCACGATCTGCGAATAGGGCTTGCCGTCGCGGATCGGCGGTCCATTTGGCCGCGCCGGGGCGTCCATCAGGACCAGACGCGCATCGCAATTTTTCGGATAGACATGTTCATAGGCGCGACTGGAGGCATCTCCGGTCAGGTGTCGTCGGGCCGCATAGGAGAAACCGTGCTCGACCAGAAAGCGCCTGATCTGCCCGATACGCCGAAGCCTCGCTATTTTGGCTTCTGGTGCGGCAATAGAGAGGATCCGCCCACCATCTGCCGAAAACTGGAAACGAATGTCGATCCGCTTCTCTGGCAGGGCCTTGCCGGCTCTCTCGGGCCACTCCACCAAACATATGCCCGTCGAGAGCGCCTCATCGAAACCCAGTTCATCGAGCTCGCTGATATCTGCAAGGCGGTAGAGATCGAAATGGGATACCGGAACCCGGAGATCGTAACTCTGCACGAGCGTGAACGTGGGGCTGGGCACTTCGAGATCCGGATCATCTGCTATCGCGCGCAGGAGGGCGCGGCAGAGGGTCGATTTTCCGGCACCCAGATCTCCCCATAGCGCAACGCAGTCGCCGGCCTGAAGTGCGAGCGCCAGATCCTGGCCGAACTCGACCGTTGCGGTCTCGTCCGGCAAGCTCTGCTCGATCAGATCCGGTTGCTCCGTCATTCGGCTGCGGCGATCACTTGCGGAATGCTGGCCGACGGGATGCGGCAGTTAACGGTGGTGCCCTGTCCGGGCGCACTGTCGATCGAAACCTCGCCATGGTGCAGGTTGACGAAACTGCGCACGATCGAAAGGCCGAGCCCCGGACCGCTCCGCTTTCCGCCTTTGGGATTGGTCGAGAATCGATCAAAGGCAGAAGACAACATCTCCGCTTCCATTCCGCACCCACGGTCCACGACCGAGAACACGAAGTCGACGCCCTCACGCCAGCACTTCATTTTCACGGCCGTACCTTCGGGAGCGAAATTGACAGCGTTTGTCAGGATCTTGATGAGTATCTGCTTTAAACGCTGACGATCGGCGATGATGTGCCCTAGCTGCGAGGGTGCCGAGATTTCAAGCGTAACGCCGCCCTCCTGCAGCCGATCCGTCATCTGCATGGAAACGTCATCAAGAAGATCGCTGAGGTCGATCTCGGAATAGTCCAGCTGCATGATGCCGGCGTCGACTGTGGCAAGGTCGAGAATGTCGTTCACGATTGTCAGCAGCAGCGACGAGGATGTCGAGATGTGGTCGACATATTCGGACTGGCGCTCGTTGAGCGGCCCGATCGCCGGTGTCTTCAGAAGATCGGTGAAGCCGATGATGTTCGTAAGCGGCGAGCGGAGTTCATAGGAGACGTGCTGGACGAAATCGTTCTTCAGCTCGTCCGCCTTGCGCAGCGCTTCGTTCTTCTCCTTGAGCGCACGTTCGGCCCGCACGCTATCGGTCATGTTGACGAAGGTCAGCATGGTCTGGGCGTTTGGCAGAGGCGTTACGGCATAATCGAGCACAAGACCGGAATAGAGCTCCAGCGTCCCCTGGCTCGACGGGCGTTCGTCCTCGAAGCTGGTGATCATCTTGCCGAACGCCTTCCAGCCGTCAGCCTTGTCATAGGACGACTTGCAGGCCGCTTCGAGCAGGCGGATATGCGTTCCAACGGCCGCCTGAGCTTCCGTGATGCCCCAGAGCGCCCGAAAGGCGGGATTGGAAAGCTGGATTCGACCGTCCGGACCGAACACTGCCACCCCTTCGGAAAGGTGATCGATGGTTTCGCCCTGAACCTGGAGCAGCGTGTTGTAGCGTGTTTCCAGGCTGACCTGCTCGGTCAGATTTTCGAACATCCACGTGACGCCGCCTTGCGGGTGTGCCGAGGCGATAACGCGGAGCGTCTGTCCGTTCGGAAGGTGCCAGAGGTCGGTCTGGGTTTCCAGCGCGCGGTAGACGGAAAGGCAGCTTTCTTTCCAGGCCTTCCAGCTCAGCTGTTCGGGCAGCTTGTGCGCCGAGCGCAACCGGTCAAGGAGCTCCGCATGATCCGGTCGCGATTCGAGGAAGGATGTTTCCAAGCCCCAAAGCTGCACGAAGGCCTGATTGTAGAACTGCAGACGCCTATCGGCATCGAAAATGGCAACAGGGGTTGCCAAATGATCAAGCGTTTCTGCATGGCTTTTCAGGGTGCGAACGAGCTCCTCGCGCAGCGTCTCCGCCGAGGACACGTCGATCGCCATGCCACAGGATCCTGCCGGCCCGCGCACGTCCACGACCTCGAAGAATGTCCGCCCGCCGCGCACCGCCGTTGAAACCGTGTCCCGGAACGGCGATTCAGGCGTGGTGGTGGCCTTGATCTTCTCGCGCGTCAGTGTGCCGAGGATCTCCCGACCCTCCTGGACCGCCTGATTGGGAGAGCTTGCCTCCACTGCCTCGCTGTATGCGTGGTTCACCCAGGTCAGCCGTCCCTCAGCGTCTCGCTGCCACACCGGTTGCTCGATCGAATCCAGAAGGGACTCGAAGGAAGCAATCGAGTTGCGCAGACGGTTACGCTCGATCTTCAGTTCCGCCAGCTCTGCCCATAGATTGTTGAGTGCGAGGAAGACGGCGTAGGCGCGCCCGCCATAGAGGCGCCCTTGAACCTCGATAACCTCGCCGCGGCTGGTCTCCACCACGAGATCGAAGGTGGAGGCATTGGAGCGGAGAGCCTCGATCGCCCGTTCCACTTCACTGGCCGAGCTTGGCGTCAACCAACGGCCGAAAGCAAGGAAATCGCCATCGTTCTGCGGCGCCCCGGTTTCGCCGGGCAAATGGCCAAGAAGCTCGGCTTTGCTGTTCTGGCCGTCCCAGATGACCACACGCCGGTTCTTGTCGGCAATGAAGGCCTGATACTTGGAAATCTTGTGCTGGCTAATCGAGAGTTCGGAACGCAGGTCGCGGCTCTCGGATTCCAAGCGGTTGCGCTGCCGCGCAAGCCAGCCCGCGGAGACCAGGGCAGCTGAAAGAGCGCCCAGCAGAAGGGCGTAGCCGGCAACATCGACCCGGTTAAGATCGCCGACGATGGACTGGACCGCTTCCGCCCGAGCGAGCGATGGCGACAGCATCCCCGCCAGCATGCTGCTGCCAGCCAGGATCCTTCGCAGGGACTCTACAACGCCCTGCCGTTGGACGATAGAGCTCCGCTCTGCGGGTTTCAGTTCAAGATTGTGCCGCCAAAGGCTCGAAATACCGGCCATCATAGCCGTATCCCGCAAACGCGGGGTGCGTTGATCTACCGACATTCTCGGTCTGTCTCCGTCTCATTATGTGCCGCATCGTCGACAAGACATCCGTGCTCGCGGTCCGCTCGTGCGGTCCACGAATCAAGTTCTAAAACAATACCGCCGATGGAAAGTGGCGGGAAGGCCGGGGCCCAAAAAAGAAGGCGGTGCCGTTGTCAAGGCGCCGCCCACTAGATGTAGATATTATCCAGCTATATTTTAATAGCGATAGTGTTCTGCCTTGAACGGACCCTGCGTCGTGACGCCGATATAGGCGGCCTGTTCGTCCGAAAGCGTCGTCAGCTTCACACCGAGCTTCTCCAGATGCAGGCGGGCGACCTTCTCGTCGAGGTGTTTCGGCAGGACATAGACGCCCGGCTTGTACTCTTCGGTCTTCGCAAAGAGTTCGATCTGGCCCAGAACCTGGTTGGTAAACGAGGCCGACATGACAAAGGACGGATGGCCTGTCGCATTGCCGAGGTTGAGCAGACGGCCTTCCGAAAGCAGGATCATCCGGTTGCCCTTGGGGAACTCAATCATGTCGACTTGCGGCTTGATGTTCGTCCACTTGAGGTTCCGGAGAGCCGCAACCTGGATCTCGTTGTCGAAGTGGCCGATGTTCCCGACGATCGCCATGTCCTTCATCTCGCGCATATGCTCGATGCGGATGACATCCTTGTTGCCCGTCGTGGTGATGAAGATGTCGGCAGACGCGACGACATCTTCCAGCGTGACAACTTCAAAGCCGTCCATGGCGGCCTGCAGAGCGCAGATCGGGTCGACTTCCGTGACCTTGACGCGGGCACCCGCACCACGCAGCGAAGCAGCCGAACCCTTGCCCACGTCGCCATAACCGCAAACGACGGCAACCTTGCCGGCCATCATCACGTCGGTACCGCGGCGAATGCCGTCCACCAGCGATTCCTTGCAGCCATACTTGTTGTCGAACTTCGACTTGGTGACGGAGTCGTTGACATTGATGGCCGGGAAGGGGAGGAGGCCCTTCTTGGCGAGTTCGTAGAGGCGGTGCACGCCTGTGGTGGTTTCTTCCGTGACACCCTTGATGGCATCACGCTGCTTGGTGAACCAGCCGGGGGAGGCGGCGAGGCGCTTCTTGATCTGAGCGAAGAGGATCTCTTCTTCTTCAGAGCCCGGGTTCGACAGAACGTTTTCGCCGGCTTCGGCGCGTGCACCCAGCAGGATGTACATGGTGGCGTCGCCGCCGTCGTCGAGGATCATGTTGGACACACCGCCATCGGTCCACTGGAAGATGCGGTCGGTATAGTCCCAATAGTCGGTCAGCGACTCGCCCTTAATGGCGAAGACCGGGATGCCGGCCGCGGCGATCGCGGCAGCGGCATGGTCCTGGGTTGAGAAGATGTTGCAGGAGGCCCAGCGCACGTCGGCGCCGAGTGCAACCAGCGTCTCGATCAGCACGGCGGTCTGGATTGTCATGTGCAGCGAGCCGGTGATGCGGGCACCCTTCAGCGGTCTGCTGGCGCCGAATTCTTCGCGGCAGGCCATCAGGCCCGGCATTTCCGTCTCGGCAATGCTGATTTCCTTGCGACCGTAATCGGCAAGACCGATGTCGGCGATGACGTAGTCATGTTTGCTCATGAGAGTCTCCGGCTGGATCTGGGCCCGGTCTCCGCCTGAAGCAGAACCGAGGAACGCTCGACCCGCGAAATGAAATCGCGGCGATTGCGCTGTTCCTAGCAGGGATCGTCAAAGAAGGCAATCAGACATAAAGAAGTCTTTATGTCCTTATGTGGAGATGCTTTACATCTCCTCCCCGAAGCGATCGGCGACCAAAGCCGAGAGAGCATCCAGCACCGCCTCTGCGTCGTTCCCGGATGCCGTCACGCTGATCGAACAGCCGGGGCTGGCAGCCAGCATCATCAAGCCCATGATGGAGGTGCCGCCGACACTGGTGCCGTCTTTCGATACCGTAACAGCGGCGTCGAAGCCGCTCACTGTCTGGACGAACTTGGCGGAAGCGCGCGCATGAAGGCCGCGTTTGTTGATGATCAGCAGGTCGCGTGCAAGTGGGGCAGTCATTCCATCACTTTCCACTGAGCACGCGGCTGGCGACGTTGATGTATTTGCGGCCAGCTTCAGAGGCTTCCACCAGGGCACGATCCATGTCGTTATCCCCTCGAATGCCGGCGAGTTTTATGAGCATGGGAAGGTTGACGCCAGCGATGACTTCGATCCGGCCGGTGTTCATAACGGAAATGGCGAGATTGGAAGGCGTGCCGCCGAACATGTCGGTCAGAATGATCACACCATGTCCGTCATCGGCGCGCAGCACGGCATCTAGAATATCCTGACGACGCTGGTCCATGTCGTCTTCGGGGCCAATCGAAACAGTCTCGATGCATTTCTGTGGGCCGACGACATGTTCCACCGCGTGATGAAACTCTTCAGCCAGCTTGCCATGAGTGACAAGCACAAGTCCGATCATTCTCTACTGCCCCTTAGCGGAAAAAGTCGCCAGATAGCGCAACACCAGTGGTTCGTCCATCGATAGGACGCCATCTTGTCCATGAAAACGGGAAGTGCAAGCCAAAAGCGCGTGCTCAGGAGTGCTTTGCTTTCATCGTGACAATTTGTGCAAAGATGAGAGCCAGCGGAAAACGGCTCCAGAACGGCACCCTGATCACAGGAAGATTGATGTCAGACGAAAGCGAATGCCGTTCGTCCTCCGGCGGCAGGCGAGGACTGTCCGCAGAGACCACAGGAGAGATGACAAAATGGAGTTCTGCTTCCTCGATACTGTCGAGAACGACGATGCCGCTGTAGCGCAACTCGATCAGGCCTTGGATCGCCTCCGGCCTCTGTCCGAAAATCCGTCCGTTTCTGCGTGACAGATAAACCTGATCGTCTGAGACGAGCGCTGCGGAAAGGCGGCGAAGACTGGCCTCCGCCAGACAGTCGAAGGCGAGGGCAGATTTTCCGCTGCCTGACGGACCGATGAACAGCAGGCCGGTGCCGTCGACCACAATGGCCGTACCGTGCACATTGAACGGTTCGCCGCTCAATTGCCGATCTCGACGGGCAAGGACAGAATAAAGCGGGCCCCGGTGACGCGGCCGCCTTTGCCATCCAGGACGTTCTCTGCGCGCAGCGTACCGCCATGGGCTTCGGCGATCTGGCGGCTGATGGAGAGGCCCAGACCCGAGTTCTGACCGAAGCTCTCGCCCTCGGGCCGGTCGGTGTAGAACCGCTCGAAGATCCGGTCGATATCTTCCGCCTGAATACCGGGTCCATTGTCTTCCACTTGGATCAGGCAGCGCGTGCGTGTGCGCGACAGGCGGACCGTGATGCAGCCACCCTGTTCGGGCACGAAAGAGCGGGCGTTTTCGATCAGGTTGGTGACGATCTGTCCGAGCCGCAGATCATGTCCATTGACGATAAAGCCCTGCCTGGAGCCTGGCTTCTGGTCGATGACATAATCAATCTGTACAGCCTTCTTGCCGTGACGGATCTCCCTTGAGATATCGACCAGGCTTGAGAGCAGGATTTCCAGATCAACCGGCTTTGCGTCCGCGCGCGCCAGTTCCGCGTCGAGTCTCGATGCGTCGGAGATGTCGCTGATCAGGCGATCCAGTCTGCGAACATCGTGTTGGATGATATCCATCAGCCGCTGCCGGGATTCCGGCGTTTTCGCGAGCGGAAGGGTTTCCACGGCAGAGCGCAGCGACGTCAGCGGGTTCTTGAGCTCGTGACTGACATCGGCGGCAAAGCTTTCGATCGCATCGATTCGATCATAGAGCGCGGTCGTCATCTCGCGCAGCGCAATCGATAGATTGCCGATCTCGTCCTGACGCACCGAGAAATCGGGGATCTCCTCGCGCTCCTTGGCTCCGCGACGCACCCGGATCGCAGCCGCCGAAAGCCTGCGAAGGGGATTCGCAATCGTAGACGACAACAGCAGCGACACGACGATATTGACAAGCGTCGCCACTCCGAAGACGCGCAGGATGGCCAGACGTTCGGCATGAACGATCTTGTCGATATCGCCCGCCTGGGTCGACAGCAGCAAGACGCCGAGCACGGCACGCGAGCGTTGCACAGGGACGGCGACGGAGACTATCAGCTCCCCCTGATCGGTGACCCGAACTACCGCACCACGAACGCCGGTAAGCGCATTCATCACTTCGGGGTAGATCGATCCATCTCCGCCCGGCGCTTCCTTGTAAATGGGAAGGTTGCCCGGTTGCAGGATAGTGTTGAACATCCGGGTAATCCAGTCGGTCAGGCTGGACGTGTCGTTGTCCACGGGCGGCAGGTCAAAACGTAGCACTTGGCCGCGGGAATAGAGATGCCGCGAGTCCAACAGCAGATTGGCGTCGGCATCGAAGAGCCGGGCGCGAATGCGGGTCGGGGAGATCAGCCGGCGGAGAACGGGAGCGACCCGTTCCGGATTGATCGGGAATTCCAGGTCTTCGTCATTGGGGACCGGCGTGATGCTCTGCCCGGCCTGGAGCTCCAGCAGCTTTTCCGGATCAATAGTGATGGAGTTTGTGTCGACCGAGGCGGAGGCCGAAACCGCGGCCGCGATAATTTCGCCCTGGGTCAGAAGACTTTCGACGCGTGCATCGATCAGACCCTCGCGAAACTGGTTGAGATACATGATCCCACCGACCAGCACGATCAGCGCAGCGAGGTTGAAGAACACGATCCGACGCGTCAGGCTGGAAAACAGCGCGTGGCCGAAGATCCGTCGGATGAGAATGAAGGGATGGGAAAACAGCCGTCGCTGTTCGGAGCCGCTCTCCAGCTCCTCCAATGTCCCATCGTCAACCTGCCTGGCCAAGTCTCACCCTTTCACCCGTGCCGCCTAAATCTGCAACTCCATTGGCGGCAGATCGGCGAAGCCGGGAGCTTAAGCCGCCTCGCGGAAGCGGTAGCCCACACCATAGAGGGTTTCAATCATATCGAAGTCGGTGTCGACCATTTTGAACTTCTTGCGCAGGCGCTTGATATGGCTGTCGATGGTCCGGTCGTCGACATAGACCTGTTCGTCATAAGCCGCATCCATCAGGGCGTCACGGCTCTTCACCACGCCCGGACGCTGCGCAAGCGACTGGAGGATGAGAAATTCCGTGACAGTGAGAGTAACCGGATCGCCCTTCCAGGTGCAGGTGTGGCGCTCCTGGTCCATGACCAGCTGGCCACGCTCCAGCGTGCGTGCCTGTTGCTCGCTGCCGGGCTTGGCAGAGGCGCCACCGGTCGCAGCCAGATTTTCACGGCTTGCTGCACGACGAAGGATTGCCTTCACCCGCTCAACCAGCAGGCGCTGGGAGAAGGGCTTGGTGATGAAATCATCGGCGCCCATCTTCAGGCCGAACAGTTCATCGATCTCTTCATCTTTGGAGGTGAGAAAGATGACCGGGATGTCGGACTTCTGTCTGAGCCTGCGCAGCAGCTCCATACCGTCCATGCGCGGCATCTTGATATCGAAGATCGCCAGCTGCGGGGGCCGTGCCAAGAGGCCATCAAGGGCCGATGCGCCGTCGGTATAGGTCTCGACCTTGTAGCCTTCGGCTTCGAGAGCGATCGAGACGGATGTCAGAATATTGCGGTCGTCATCCACCAGGGCGATCGTCTGCATAATGTAACTCTCCATCATATCTTAAGCGCTGCTCCTGGCTCTACCCCAGCCCAGCTCCGGTTTCACGGCAGTGCTTCATGGGGATAAAGGTGGAACAAATTGTGGCAAAGGGAAAGGTGGGGCGGGTCGAAAACAATGCCAGCCTCCTTTGGGAAGCCTCCAGCGCCTTTCTGCGCAGACAGAATATAACAGGAACTAAACGATTTAAACTGGTAATTCGACGTTTTAAATCGATTAAATAATTGATATCATTGATTATTTTCCGCCTTTATCTTGCGCCATGCCCGTCTTCGATCTATGTTTTCCCCATCGGAGAGTTGTGGCCCACACGAGAGGACGGCGCATTATGGAGGAATTCGGCATCAGAAACCTGGCAACAGGTCTCGCAGAAGCTGGTTTGGGAAAGGCCGCGAATGTTCGCTATAACCTTCTTGAGGGCGCGCTCTATGAAGAGGCGATTCGTCGGGGTGAGGCCGAACTGACGGCCGACGGTGCGCTGCGCGCTCTGACGGGTCAGCACACGGGCCGTTCCGCAAAGGACAAGTTCGTTGTGCGCGATGACAAGACCGTGGATCAGATCTGGTGGGACAACAATAAGCCTTTGTCGCCGGAGCATTTCAGCATTCTGCACCAAGACATGCTGGCTCATGCGGCCGGCAAGGACCTCTTAGTCCAGGACCTGATTGGCGGAGCGGACGCGGACAATGCCCTTCCCACACGCGTTGTCACCGAATTTGCCTGGCACTCTCTGTTCATCCGCAATCTGCTCATCCGCCCTAACCGGGACGCCTTGAAGAGCTTCGTGCCGAAGCTGACGATCATCGATCTGCCAAGCTTCCGCGCCGATCCGGCCCGTCATGGATGCCGAACTGAGACGGTTATTGCCTGTGACCTGACCAACGGCATCGTTCTGATCGGTGGCACCTCCTACGCCGGCGAGATGAAGAAATCGGTCTTTACCGTCCTCAATTACCTGCTGCCGTCGAAGGGCGTCATGCCGATGCACTGCTCGGCCAATGTCGGCCCGGATGGTGATGCAGCCGTCTTCTTCGGCCTGTCGGGGACCGGCAAGACCACACTTTCTGCTGATCCAAGCCGGACCTTGATCGGTGACGACGAACACGGCTGGGGCGAGAACGGCATCTTCAACTTCGAAGGTGGCTGCTACGCCAAGACGATCCGTCTGTCGGCTGAGGCCGAACCGGAAATCTATGCTACGACAAAGCGCTTCGGCACCGTTCTTGAGAACGTCGTCCTCAATGAAGACCGGGTTCCTGACTTCAACGACGGGTCGCTGACGGAAAACACGCGTTGCGCATATCCGCTGCATTTCATCCCGAATGCTTCGGAGACCGGTCGCGCCCCGCATCCGAAGACAATCATCATGCTGACGGCAGACGCCTTCGGCGTGTTGCCCCCGATTGCCAAGCTGACGCCCGAGCAGGCCATGTACCACTTCCTGTCCGGTTACACCGCCAAGGTCGCCGGTACGGAAAAGGACGTGACGGAACCGGAAGCGACCTTCTCGACCTGCTTCGGGGCTCCGTTCATGCCGCGCCACCCGACCGAATACGGCAACCTGCTGCGCGACCTGATCGCCACCCATCAGGTCGATTGCTGGTTGGTCAACACCGGCTGGACGGGCGGCGCTTACGGTATTGGCAGCCGCATGCCGATCAAGGCGACCCGTGCGCTTTTGACAGCTGCGCTAACGGGCGAGTTGAAGAAGGTCGAGATGCGCACCGACGCGAATTTCGGCTTCGCCGTCCCGGTTGCGGTCGCCGGCGTCGATACCAAGATCCTCGACCCACATTCGACCTGGGCCGATGGACAGGCCTACGATGCCCAGGCGAAAAAGCTGGTTGGCATGTTCATAGACAACTTCGCCAAGTTTGAAGCGCATGTCGATGGCAAGGTACGCGACGCAGCCCCGGGCATCCGGATCGCTGCCGAGTAAGGCGACCAGACACTGTCTACAGGAGCCCGGCGCACAGCCGGGCTTTTGCGTTGGGCTTGCCTTCTGAAAAGACCCGGCCGATATGAGGTCGGACAAAGGAAGAACCGACGACATGGCCAGCGACCCCCTTCAGATCAACAGCCGCATCACCATCGCAGGCTGGGAACTCACGGAACAATTCGTTCTGGCGGGAGGTCCCGGCGGGCAGAACGTCAACAAGGTTTCGACCGCCGTCCAGCTCTTCTTCAATCTGATCGGTTCGCCGTCGCTCAGCGATCGGGTCAAGGAAAACGCGGCAAAGCTTGCCGGCAAGCGCCTCTCGAAAGAGGGTGTCCTGATGCTGGAAGCCAGCCGTTATCGCAGTCAGGAACGCAACCGTGAGGATGCGCGCGAACGATTGAAGGAACTGATCCTCGAAGCGGCCAAGCCCCCACCGCCTCCGCGCAAGAAGACCAAGCCGACGAAAGGCTCCATTGAGCGACGTCTGAAGGAAAAATCGGGCCGCTCCGACGTCAAGAAGATGCGGAGCAAACCTGCGGGAGATTGAGCATGTCGAGCACAGCGAAGGAACTGAACCTGTCGCCCGGTCTGCGCTATCTTCCGGCTCGGCTCGACCGTGAGGCTCAGATAAGCCTCGTCGAGCAAATCCGGGCTGTCGTCGAACAAGCGCCCCTTTACATCCCCGTTATGCCGGGCAGTGGCCGCCCTATGTCCGTGCGCATGACCAATTGCGGTCCGCTCGGCTGGGTAACCGACAAGGAAAGGGGTTATCGCTATCAGTCGACCCACCCCGTGACGAACCAGCCCTGGCCAGAAATCCCGGAAGTCCTTCTCGATCTCTGGCGTGAACTGTCAGGATATCCGAAGGATCCCGAGGCTTGCCTCGTCAACTTCTATGCCGATGACGCCAAGATGGGACTGCATCAGGATCGCGATGAGACGGATCTTTTGGCGCCGGTCCTGTCGATATCGCTTGGCAACACCTGCCTGTTTAGGATCGGCGGGCTCTCCCGGACCGACCGAACGAAATCCCTGAAGCTGGAAAGCGGCGACGTGTTCATTCTCGGCGGTGAAGGAAGGCTTTGCTTTCACGGGGTCGATCGGATCTATCCCGCTACATCGACACTCTTGAAATCAGGTGGGCGCATCAATCTGACACTGCGCCGCGTCAATCCATAGCCGGCGATATATCGCCTACAATTTTCTGAGAGCAACTGTCTCCACAAGGTGGTTGTCACCCTTGCGCAGGATCAGGTCCGCCCTTGGGCGGGTTGGCAGGATGTTTTCACGCAGGTTCTTGAGGTTGATGTTCGCCCACAGCCCCTCGGCAATTTCCTTCGCCTCCTCGACGCTGATTGTCGCATAGCGATGGAAATAGGAATTCGGGTCGCGGAATGCAGTCTGTCGCAATTTCATGAAACGGTCGACATACCAGCGGTGGATCGCATTCTCGTCGGCGTCGATATAGATGGAAAAGTCGAAGAAGTCCGAAACCATCGGCACGATCTTTCCATCGGCGGGAAGGTTGCGCGACTGCAGGACATTAATGCCTTCGAAGATCAGGATGTCCGGACGGTCAATGACCCGATGTTCGTTGGGCAGCACGTCATAAGTCAGGTGCGAGTAGCTGGGCGCCTTCACGTTCGGGAGACCGGCCTTGATCGCCGACAGGAAACGCAGGAGCGCACCGATGTCGTAGCTTTCCGGAAAGCCCTTACGGTTCAGGATCCCGTTCTTCACCAGATGCGCATTGGGATAGAGAAAGCCGTCGGTGGTGACGAGATCTACCTTGGGGCTGGAAGGCCAACGCGCAAGAAGCTCTTTCAAGATACGCGCTGTCGTGGATTTTCCGACCGCCACGGAACCTGCAATGCCGATGACGAACGGCGTCTTGAACACGTCGGACATGCTCAAGAAACGGTTGCGCTGCTCGAACAGCAGTTGCGACGATTCCACATGCGACGACAACAGGCGCGACAGCGAGAGATAGATCCGGCGCACTTCATCGAGATCGATGGGGTCGTCGATCGATCGCAGGCGATGTACCTCATCGGCGGTCAGCGTCAGCGGTGTGTCGGCCCGGAAATGTGCCCATTCTTCCGATTCAAAGAAGAGATAGGGGGAATAGCCGTTCGCCTGAAAATGATCGAGAACCTCTGGCGTTTCCGAGTCCCGCATAGCTATGGTCATGGATCCTGCCGACTGGCCTTTTCACTCAGGCCCGTCTGAGCGGTCCGACGCTCAAGTTCCTGCATCACGTCTTGTAGCGGTATGTCGGCAATTTTCAATACGACCATCAGGTGATAGAGCAGATCAGCGCTCTCATAGACGAGGTTCTCGCGATCGTCCTTCACGGCTGCCATGACAGCCTCGATCGCCTCTTCCCCTAGCTTTTTCGCGGCCTTGTCCTGTCCGCCTGCTACCAGCTTCGCTGTCCAAGATTCGCTGGGGCTTGCCTGGGCACGGTTGGAGACGATGGTTTCCAGGTCGGCGAGAGTAAAGTCGCTCATGACGGGCCTTTCCGTGTCAGTCGAGACGCATGGCAATGCCGGCAGCGGCCATATGGGCCTTTGCCTCGGCGATCGAATAGGTCCCGAAATGGAAGATCGAGGCGGCAAGTACGGCTGTCGCATGACCGTCGCGGATACCGGCAACGAGATCATCGAGATTGCCGACGCCACCGGAGGCAATCACGGGAACACGGACGCTGTCGGCAATCGTGCGGGTAAGGCCGATGTCGTAACCGCTTTTCGTTCCATCGCGGTCCATCGAGGTCACCAGCAGCTCACCGGCACCGCGCTCCACCATCTGGATCGCGAATTCGACTGCGTCGATCCCCGTTGGCTGGCGCCCCCCGTGGGTGAAGATTTCCCAGCGCGGGTTTTCGTTTTCACGTGAAACCTTCTTGGCGTCGATGGACACCACGATGCACTGATTGCCGAACTTGTCGGCGGCCTCCGCAACGAAGTCGGGATTTTTGACAGCTGCCGAATTGATCGACACCTTGTCGGCGCCACACAGCAGAAGCTTGCGGATATCGGCCACTGCGCGCACGCCACCGCCCACGGTGAGCGGCATGAAGCAGTGGTCTGCCGTCTGCGCCACGACATCGAAGATGGTGTCGCGATTGTCAGATGAAGCCGTGATATCGAGGAAGCAGAGTTCGTCCGCCCCTGCCGCATCATAGGCTTTTGCCGCCTGAACCGGGTCGCCGGCATCGATCAGGTCGACGAAGTTCACGCCTTTAACGACTCGACCGTCCTTGACGTCGAGGCAGGGGATCACGCGGGCCTTGAGTGTCATGGTACGTCCTCAGCCTTTCGCAGCCTGGATCAGCGCAAGCGCCTCTTGCGGATCGATGCGGCCATCGTAAAGCGCCCGGCCGGAAATCGCGCCTTCCAGTTTGCGTGCATCCGGCTGCAGCATGCGCTTGATATCCTCGATCGAAGCCAAGCCGCCGGAGGCGATGACAGGGATGGAAACGGCGGCAGCCAGTTCCAGCGTCGAGGCCCAGTTGATGCCGGTCAGAATACCGTCGCGATCAATGTCCGTATAGATGATTGCCGCAACGCCCGCACCTTCGAAACGCTGGGCAAGCTCGATCACGCCGAGCTCGGACGCTTCAGCCCAACCCTCGACGGCGACCTTTCCGCCCTTGGCATCGATGCCGACGGCGACTTTGCCAGGAAAACGCTTGCAGGCCTCAATGACGAGGGCCGGATCGCGCACGGCAACGGTACCGAGGATGACGCGGGACAGACCCCGCGACAACCAGCTCTCGATATGCTCAAGCGTCCGGATGCCGCCTCCGAGCTGCACCGGATTTTTTGTTGCCTTCAGGATCGCATCGACGGCCGCACCATTGACGCTCTCACCGGCAAAGGCGCCGTTGAGATCAACGACATGCAGCCATTCAAACCCCTGGTCTTCGAACGCCCGTGCCTGCGCGGCCGGGTCGGGGTTGTAGACAGTCGCCTGGTCCATGTCGCCCAGCTTGAGGCGAACGCACTGGCCGTCTTTGAGGTCGATGGCGGGGAATAGGATCATGATATCGGTCCTAAGGGCTCAGGGCGCCCATGTCAGGAAATTGGCGATCAGCTTCAGGCCAAGTGCCTGGCTTTTCTCGGGATGGAACTGCGCGCCGACCATGGTGTCGCGTCCGACAAATGCGGTCATCGGGCCGCCGTAGTCGGTCGTCGCAATAACGTCCGCAGCATGCTCGGCTGCCAGATGATAGGAATGTACGAAATAGGCATGCAGCCCATCCGGCCCCGTCGGGATGCCCTCGAACAGCGGGTGAGGGCGGTTGAGCGTCAGCGTATTCCAGCCGATTTGCGGGATCTTCAGGTTGGGATCCGAGGGCGTCATTTCGACAACGTCGCCTTTGATCCAGCTAAAGCCCTCGGTCGTGGTTTTCTCCAGTCCGCGCGACGACATTAGCTGCATGCCAACGCAGATGCCGAAGAAGGGGCGGCCTTTGGTCTCGACCACTTCCGTAATGGCATCATGCATGCCGGGGACGGCATCGAGGCCCCGGCGGCAGTCGGCATAGGCGCCGACGCCAGGTAGCACGATCCGGTCGGCTGACGCGACACGGTCCGCTTTGTCGGTGAGTTCGATCTCGGCTTCGAGGCCAGCCTCGCGGGCCGCACGTTCGAACGCCTTGGTGGCGGATCTCAGATTGCCGGATCCATAGTCGATAATGGCTACACGCATGTCTTCCAGTCCTTTCTGCTCGACGGATGAGGTCAACGCCTCAGCCGGAGCAAGGTCGCACGCTTTCCTTTGTCGGAGAGCGCGCCCTTAAACCAGGGTGCCCTTGGTGGAGGGAATCTGGTTCGCCTGCCGCGGATCAATCTCGGTTGCCGAGCGAAGTGCCCGCGCCACCGCCTTGAAACAGGTCTCGGCGATATGATGGTTGTTGGCCCCGTAGTGGTTCAAGACGTGCAGCGTGATGCCGGCATTCTGCGCCAGTGCCTGGAAGAATTCTCGAACCAGTTCGGTGTCGAAGGTGCCGATCTTCGGCGCGCTGAAGTTGACATTCCAGACGAGGAACGGCCGGCCCGAGACATCGATCGCAGCCTTGGCCATGGTTTCGTCCATGGCTAGGTCGATCGAGGCATAACGCGTGATGCCCTTACGGTCGCCGAGTGCCTTCGAAATCGCCTGGCCAAGCGCAATACCGGTATCCTCGACCGTGTGGTGATCGTCGATATGCAGATCGCCCTTCACGGCGATGTCCATGTCGATCAGTGAATGGCGGCAGAGCTGCTCCAGCATATGGTCGAAGAAGCCGACGCCGGTCGAAATCTTGCCCTTGCCGGTGCCGTCGATATGGACGGAAACCGCGACCGACGTTTCGTTGGTCTTGCGGGAAATTTCGCCTTTACGTTCTGCCATCGGGCCGCTCCATAGGGGATCTCGGCCCTCCCTTACCAGCAGGACACGCAAATATCCAGAAGTTACATTGCGTTGCCGCAAGGCAGGCGCCCCGCCTATGCGACCAGATTGCAATCGTCGAAAGCCAACTTACATAGGACCCGACCAATCGGCAGGGAACTGCCAGAACCAAGGCCCGCGAGGCGGGCAAGCAGGTGACTGATGACAACGATTATTACCGTGCGCAAAGATGGCCATGTGGTGATGGCCGGTGACGGCCAGGTGAGCCTTGGCCAGACTGTCATGAAGGGCAATGCCCGCAAGGTGCGACGTATCGGCAAGACTGGTGATGTGATTGCTGGATTTGCCGGTGCGACCGCAGATGCCTTCACGCTTCTCGACCGGCTCGAAAAGAAGCTGGAGCAGTATCCCGGCCAGTTGATGCGGGCCGCCGTCGAACTCGCCAAGGATTGGCGTACCGACAAGTATCTGCGCAACCTCGAGGCAATGATGCTCGTGGCCGACAAGACGATCACGCTGGCAATCACCGGCAATGGCGACGTCTTGGAGCCGGAGCACGGCACCATCGCCATCGGCTCTGGCGGCAATTACGCCTATGCGGCTGCAAGGGCCTTGATGGATAGCGATCGCTCGGCCGAAGACATCGCGCGGCGTGCGCTGACCATCGCCGGCGACATTTGCGTCTACACCAACGGCAACATCGTCATTGAAACGCTCGACGCCGCCTGAACACGGGCAGGCCGAGCGACGAAACCCATGCGATGATCCGACCAGGGATCATCAGGAGCCAATCAGATGACCAATTTTTCCCCGCGCGAGATCGTTTCCGAACTCGACCGCCACATTATCGGCCAGCACGACGCCAAGCGCGCAGTCGCCATTGCGTTGCGCAACCGCTGGCGCCGCCAGCAGCTGTCGGACGATCTCCGTGACGAGGTTATGCCGAAGAATATTCTGATGATCGGCCCGACCGGCGTCGGCAAGACGGAGATTTCCCGCCGCCTCGCCAAACTGGCAGGTGCTCCCTTCATCAAGGTGGAAGCGACCAAGTTCACCGAAGTCGGCTATGTCGGCCGTGACGTCGAGCAGATCATCCGCGATCTGGTCGAGATCGGCATCGTGCTGGTCCGGGACAAGAAGCGCCAGGAAGTTCAGGCCAAGGCGCATGCGCTGGCCGAAGAGCGGGTTCTCGACGCGCTTGTCGGCGCGACCGCGTCCCCGGCCACCCGCGACAGTTTCCGCAAGAAGCTGCGCAATGGCGAACTCGACGACAAGGAGATCGATATCGAAGTGGCCGATAGCGGTTCCGGCGCGCCCGGCTTCGAAGTGCCTGGCATGCCAGGCGCCAACATCGGCATCCTCAACCTGTCCGAAATGTTCGGCAAGGCCATGGGCAACCGCACCAAAAAAGTCCGCACCACGGTCAAGGCCTCCTATGGCGACCTGATCCGCGACGAATCTGACAAGCTGATCGACAACGAGATCATCCAGCGGGAAGCGGTTCGGTCGGTTGAGAATGACGGGATCGTCTTTCTTGACGAAATCGACAAGATCGCCGCGCGCGAAGGTGCCATGGGTGCGGGCGTGTCCAGGGAGGGGGTCCAGCGCGACCTCTTGCCTCTCGTCGAAGGCACGACTGTGGCGACCAAGTATGGTCCGGTGAAGACAGACCACATTCTGTTCATTGCATCGGGTGCGTTCCACGTCTCGAAGCCTTCGGATCTTTTGCCGGAATTGCAGGGCCGTCTGCCGATCCGAGTCGAATTGAAGCCGCTGTCGAAGGAGGATTTTCGCCGCATCCTGACAGAAACCGAAGCCAGTCTCATCCGCCAGTATATCGCCTTGATGAAAACGGAAGAGCTGGAACTGGAGTTCACGGAAGATGCCATCGACGCTCTCGCCGATGTTGCCGTGCGCCTGAACGAGACGGTCGAAAACATAGGGGCGCGTCGCCTGCAGACGGTCATGGAGCGTGTTCTCGACGAGATTTCCTTCCACGCACCGGATCGGGGCGGTTCGGCGGTGATGATTGACGCTGCCTATGTACAGCAGCATGTCGGGGATCTCGCCAGCGACACGGATCTCAGCCGCTACATCCTGTGATCTTTGTGCATCTATCAGCCGCTTTCACCGTGTCGCTGGCGATAAAGTGAGAGCGGCTGAGGTCGACAATACAGTCGACACTTATGTAAGGACTGACGCTGTCGGGTCATGGCAATCTGCTGCTTGCCCGCTCAGGGACAGCGCATCGTGCTAGGCATTACCAGGATCTTCATTCTTGCCATCGCCATACTTGGTTCGGCTCCAACGATTTCGCTCGCCGCCGACAGGGTGCCGCGTGGCAATCGCAATGCAGAGCAGCCAGCGATCCCCGGAGCCTCCGTTCGACGGACGAAGGCGGGCAAGACCAGCTTCGACCTCAAATATGAGAAGGTGCGCGATCTCCTGCGCACGGATTCTGCCCTCATGGGCAAGATCAAGAAAACGGCCGCAGCCTATGGCATTGCGCCCATTCACATGATTGGCGCGATCGTCGGCGAGCATACCTATAATGTCGACGCCTATGACAGCTTGCAGAGCTATTACGTCAAGGCGGCCTCCTATGCCGGCAACAGCTTCCGTTTTGCTTACGAGGGAGAAGGCATTGCTGATTTCTTGAAGCGGCCTGAATTTGCGGATTGTAACACGTTCAGTGACTCTTACCGCCTCTGGAGCTGCCGCGAAGACGTTTGGCAGGACCGATTCCGAGGCAAGACAGTGGGCGGGACCTCCTTTCCCAACAACCGCTTCAGCGCCGTCTTCTTTCAGCCTTTCTATGCTGGTCAGACCTTTGGCCTCGGGCAGATCAACCCGCTCACGGCGCTGATGCTCTCGGATCTTGTCGCAGACAAATCCGGCTATCCGAAGCTCGATGAGACCGATGCAGCTGGTGTCTACAAAGCCATCATGGATCCCGACATCTCGCTCGCCTACATGGCGGCCGTGATCCGCAAGTCTATCGATGACTACAAGTCGATCGCCAATGTGGACATTTCTAGCAACCCCGGCGTCACCGCCACGCTCTTCAACATCGGCAATTCCCAGCAGCGAGCGCGGGCGCTGGCTGCCAAGCGCGCGAGTGGTGCGGCCAATTGGCCGGAAGAGAACTATTATGGCTGGCTGATAAACGACCGGCTGGACGAGCTGGAGTCGCTGCTCTAACTCCTAGAAGGGCATGACGCCTGAAGGAGGGTGACATGGACGGTATTCCGCAAAAGGCAGGCTTCGAGCCGCCGGCACCGGTTCCGCGCACCGTGCCGCCCAGTCGCCTGGAAATCATCCGCACGATATTGAAGAACCCGCTCGAGCTCTCGGGTCTTCCATCGTATACCTGGCCCTGGATCGTTACCCGCTTCTTCGGCCAGACGACCATCATCGCCAATGATCCGGGACTGATCCGCCACGTGCTCGTCGACAATGCGGCGAACTACCAGATGTCGGAGATCCGTCAGCTTGTGTTGCGCCCGATCCTTCGGGACGGTCTTTTGACCGCTGAGGGTCCTGTCTGGAAGCGTTCTCGCAAAGCCATGGCCCCGGTCTTTACCCCCAGGCACGCCCGCGGTTTCGCCCGGCAAATGCGGGAGCAGAGCGAACTCTTTCTCAGCCGCTACCAGTCGGGCCCGTCGGGTGTGGTCCGCGATATTGCCGTTGACATGACGGAACTGACCTATGCCATCCTGTCGGAGACACTCTTTTCCGGTGGCATAATTTCGGAGCAGGGCGATTTTGCCCGGGATGTCGACGATCTCCTGCACAGCATGGGACGAGTCGATCCCTTCGACCTGTTGCGGGCGCCCAAATGGGTGCCGCGTCTCACCCGTATCCGTGGGCTGGGCGTGTTGCGCAAGTTCCGCGAACTCGTCAATCGCACGATGGACCACCGTCGCGACATGATTCGCAAGGACCGCGCCACGGCGCCGGATGATTTCCTCACATTGCTCCTGGAGCTGGAAGGTCCCGATGGACTGACTTCGCAGGAGATCGAAGACAATATTCTGACCTTTATCGGCGCCGGCCACGAGACGACGGCCAGGGCGCTGGCCTGGACGCTCTACTGCGTGGCCAACAGCCCCGACATCCGCGCGGCGATGGAAGTCGAAATCGACCGGGTCATGGCAACGGACGCCGACCCCGTCGATTGGCTCGAGCGCATGCCGCTGGTACGCGCCTCCTTCGAGGAGGCTATGCGGCTTTATCCACCGGCTCCCTCCATCAATCGGGACGCGGTTGCGGACGACCGCTACGTGGCACACAATGGCGAGGTGGTTGAGATCGCCCGGGGAACCACCGTGCTCGTCATGCCATGGACGCTGCATCGGCACGAACTCTACTGGGATCGACCCCGGGTCTTTGACCCGAACCGTTTCATGCCGGGCGAGCGTGAGAAGATCGGGCGCTTCCAATATCTCCCCTTCGGTGCTGGTCCTCGTGTCTGTATCGGGGCAACGTTTGCGCTTCAGGAGGCGGTGATCGCGCTGGCAGTATTGATGCAGCGCTACCGCTTCGACGTGACCCCTCAGACGAAGCCTTGGCCTGTTCAGAAGCTCACGACGCAGCCCGCTGGCGGTCTGCCGATGCGGGTGACGCCGAGATAGCCCTTGAGCGGCATGGCTTTGCCGCGGCTTGGCTGGAAAATGGCCCTTCGCCTGTGCCATAGGTAGGCAAAGCCGGAATGGTATGTGCAAATCGGGGCAGACTGCGTGACATCAGATTACATGCTGGGGATTGACACCGGCGGGACCTATACGGATGCGGTGATCTATAGCGAAAAAGCCGGCATCGTCGCCAAGGCAAAGGCGCTGACCACCCGCCACGATCTGTCAATCGGTATCGCAGGCGCTTTGGAGAACGTTCTTCGCTCGTCGGGCATTCCTCCCTCCGATATCGGCTTGGTCTCGCTATCGACGACGCTCGCGACAAACGCCCTGGTCGAAGGGCAGGGGGGGCGCGCCGGCCTCGTCATGATCGGCTTCGGTCCGGAGGATTTGAAGCGTGATGGCCTGGCCGAGGCCTTGGGCACCGACCCGGTTCTGTTCATCGGGGGCGGACATGACGTGCATGGCAACGAAACGCCATTTGATGGCGATGCTTTGGAGCAGGCACTACCCGAGCTTGCCAACAATGTCTCCTCCGTGGCAATCGCCGGCTACTTTGCCACGCGCAATCCGAGCCATGAACGGCGCGCCCGTGATATCGTTCGTGCCGCGTCCGGTCTACCGGTCACCTGCAGTCACGAACTGTCGTCAAAACTCGGCGGACCGCGTCGGGCTCTCACAACGCTGCTCAATGCGCGGCTCGTGTCGATGATCGACCGCCTGATCGGCTCGGCGGAGCGATACCTGATTGAGCGCGCCATTCATGCTCCGCTGATGGTCGTTCGTGGCGACGGTGCGCTGATCTCAGCCTCCGAAGCGCGTGCCCGCCCGATCGAAACGATCCTCTCCGGTCCGGCCGCAAGTCTTGTCGGCGCCCGCCATCTCACCGGTCTCGACGATGCCGTCGTCTCTGATATCGGCGGCACCACGACGGATGTTGCCGTCATGGAGAAAGGCCAGCCGCGTCTTGATCAGGATGGTGCAGTCGTCGGTGGCTACAGGACAATGGTCGAGGCTGTCGCCATGCGCACCTACGGTCTCGGCGGCGATTCCGAGGTTCGCATCGACGACCGTGGCATGAATTCGAAGATCGAGCTTGGGCCGCGAAGGCTGGTCCCACTCAGCCTGGCCGGAGCCTTGCACGGCGCTGCTATCCGCGAGGTGCTAGAACGTCAGCTGCGGGCACCCCATCTCGGGCGCCATGATGGCCGCTTTGCCGTACGCACTGGCGTGCCCGACAATCTGGCCGCCGGACTGCAGCCGCAGGAAGCGGCTCTCTTCTCTAAGATCGGCCCCGTGCCGCTGCCTCTCGATACCCTGATCACTTTCACCCAGCAGAAGGCGACGCTGGACAGGCTGGTCGCCCGCGGCCTCGTGCACATCTGTGGAGTAACGCCTTCGGATGCCATGCACGTGCTTGGCAGGCAGGGTCAATGGGATCGCGAGGCGGCCGAACTCGGGATCCGTCTCGCCATCCGTCAGAAAGATGGCAGCGGGCAACCCATTGCCACATCGATAGAGGATCTGGCGGAGCGCATTGTTGCGCGGCTGACGCGCCAGTCATCCGAGGCCATTCTGGCAGCAGCACTCGCCGAGGATGGGCTGATGGACGTCGACCCGGCGAAATCGATACTCATCGACCGCGCGCTTAAACGCGAAACGGGCATTGCCAGATTCTCGCTGGCGCTAGACCGTCCGCTGATCGGGCTTGGGGCCTCCGCCAGCGTCTACTATCCCGCAATCGCAGACATGCTCTCGGCAGACTGCGCAGTTCCTGATGATGCCGATGTCGCCAATGCCGTCGGTGCCGTTGTCGGGCAGGTTCGAAGCACTGTTCATCTTGTTGTGACGTCGCCGGAGGAGGGGCTTTTTATTCTCTCCGGCATTGGCGAGAGCAAGCGCTTCACGGACGAGACTGAAGCCTTGGATGCGGCCCGCTCCGCAGCGGCAGAACTTGCGCGTAGCCAGGCTGAAGCCAGTGGCGCGCTCGATCTTGTCACCACTCTGCGCGAGGAGCTTGATGCCCCGGAGATCGAGGGCCGTCGTAAACTCGTTGAGGCGCGCATATCGGCAACGGCAAGCGGCCGCCCACGGACGGCGAGAGAGCATTAATTTCCAAAACGGAAACAATCTTTGTTATTTGTGCCGGATTGACCGAGAATGAAATTGAGCGAAGCTGTTCTCAAAACAGATACCGCAAAGCTTTGGAGATATCATCGTGACCTTTGTCGACCAACACGGACTGTCCATCGACACCAAGCTGCACGATTTCCTCGTGAATCACGCCCTTCCCGAAACCGGGGTCGCTGGCGATGACTTTTTTGCCGGCTTCGCCGCCATCGTCCATGAGCTGGGCCCTAAAAACCGGGCTTTGCTTACAAAACGGGACGCCTTTCAGGCCAAGATCGACGCATGGTATCGCGACAATGGTGCACCGTCCGATCTCGCGGTCTATAAACAGTTTCTGCGTGACATCGGCTATATCCTGCCGGAAGGTCCGGATTTCACCATCGCAGTCGAGAACGTCGATCCGGAAATTGCGATCGTAGCAGGTCCGCAGCTTGTCGTTCCCGTCATGAATGCGCGTTACGCTCTGAATGCGGCAAACGCCCGTTGGGGTTCTCTCTACGATGCCCTTTACGGAACCGATGCCATTCCGGAGAGCGACGGGGCAGAGAAGGGCAAGGGCTACAATCCCGCGCGTGGCGCCAAGGTCATCGCCTGGGCCCGGCAGTTCCTCGATCAGTCCACACCGCTCGCAGCGGGTGATTGGTCGAAGGTCGCCAGGCTTTCGGTCAATTCCGGCGCCCTCTCGGTCGTCTTGACCGATGGCGGCGTTACCGGTCTTGCGGATCCCTCGCAATTCGTCGGC
Source organism: Rhizobium sp. Root274 (assembly GCF_001429245.1). Classification (GTDB taxonomy): domain Bacteria; phylum Pseudomonadota; class Alphaproteobacteria; order Rhizobiales; family Rhizobiaceae; genus Allorhizobium. The sequence continues at coordinate 8,641 of NZ_LMJE01000008.1, read as the reverse complement.
CATCGTGGCGAGACAGAAAACCCCTCTGCCGTCATCCTTCGCAAAAACGGCCTCCATCTGAAAATCCTGGTTGATGCCACGGGAATGATCGGCAAGACCGATCCGGCAGGCATCAATGATGTCCGGCTCGAATCGGCTCTCACGACGATCATGGACTGCGAAGATTCCGTAGCAGCCGTCGACGCGGAGGACAAAGTCACCGTCTATTCAAACTGGCTCGGACTGATGAAGGGCGATCTCACCGAAGAGATCGTCAAAGGCGGCAAGTCCTTCACCCGCGCCCTGTCGGACGACGTCTCCTTTATCGGCGCCGATGGCACGCCGGCCACGCTGCCAGGACGCTCCCTCATGCTGGTCCGCAATGTCGGACATCTCATGTCCAACCCGGCGATCCGTGACCGCGACGGCAACGAAGTGCCGGAGGGCATCATGGATGCCGCAGTCACGGCCCTGATTGCCCTGCATGACGTCGGCAAGGATGGCCGTCGGAAGAACTCGCGCGCCGGCTCCATGTATGTGGTGAAGCCGAAGATGCACGGTCCTGAAGAGGTGGCCTTTGCCTGCGAGATCTTCTCCCGGGTCGAACAGCTTGTCGGCATGGCGCCCAACACGATCAAGATGGGCATCATGGACGAGGAGCGTCGCACGACTGTCAACCTCAAGGAATGCATCCGTGCAGCCCGCGAGCGCGTCGTGTTCATCAACACCGGCTTCCTCGATCGGACCGGGGACGAGATCCACACCTCGATGGAAGCGGGACCGATGATCCGCAAGGGTGACATGAAGCAGGCCGCCTGGATTTCGGCCTACGAGAATTGGAATGTTGACATCGGCCTTGAATGCGGCCTTTCGGGCCATGCCCAGATCGGCAAGGGCATGTGGGCCATGCCGGACCTGATGGCCGCCATGCTCGAGCAGAAGATCGCCCATCCGAAAGCCGGCGCCAATACGGCTTGGGTGCCTTCGCCGACGGCAGCCACCCTGCATGCCACCCATTACCACAGGGTCAATGTGGCCGAAGTTCAGAAGACCCTGCAGTCGCGAGAGAGGGCCAAGCTTTCCGACATTCTCTCTGTCCCGGTTGCGGTCCGTCCAAACTGGACACCGGAGGAAATCCAGCGCGAACTCGACAACAACGCGCAGGGCATCCTCGGCTATGTCGTCCGCTGGATCGACCAGGGTGTTGGCTGCTCGAAGGTGCCGGACATCAACAATGTCGGTCTGATGGAAGACCGGGCCACCCTGCGGATCTCGGCGCAGCATATGGCCAACTGGCTACACCATGGTGTCGTTACGAAGGATCAGGTCGAGGAAACCATGAAACGCATGGCAGTCGTCGTTGATCGGCAGAACGAAGGCGACGCGGCCTACCGCCCGATGGCTACGAACTATGATAGCTCAATAGCCTTTCAAGCAGCCCTCGAACTGGTGCTCAAGGGCAGAGAACAGCCGAACGGCTATACCGAGCCGGTCCTCCACCGCCGCCGCCTCGAACTGAAGGCCCAGACATCGGTCTGAACCAGTCTTGAGAGCAGACAGCAAAAAGGCCACCGGAGCGATCCGGTGGCCTTTCTATTTGATCCAGCGCTAGTCGGCCTTACTGCTGAACGATGACCTTGGCGCTGCGGCCCGGCTTGACGCGGTTGTAAAGGTCGATCACGTCCTGGTTCATGAGGCGGATACAGCCCGAAGAAGCCGCCGTGCCGATGGACGCCCATTCCGGCGTTCCATGCAGGCGGAACAGCGTGTCCTGGCCCTTGTCGTTGAACAGATACATGGCGCGTGCGCCGAGCGGGTTCTTCAGGCCGGGATCCATGCCCTTCTCGACATAGCGGGCGATTTCCGGCTTACGCTCTGCCATTTCCTTCGGCGGATGCCAGGTCGGCCATTCCTGCTTCCAGGCGATGTAGGCTTCACCTTCCCAGGCAAAGCCCTGCTTGCCCACGCCGATACCGTAGCGCACGGCCTGGCCGCGCGGCAGAATGTAATAAAGGAAGCGCTCGCGGGTGTTCACGATGATCGTGCCCGGCTTCTCGCTGGTCGAGTAGTTGACGATCTGGCGGTGAAACTTCGGATCGACCTTCTGGATCGGGATCGCCGGCAAAGCAAAGCCAGCATCGGTCACGGTTCCATACGCATCACTGAAAATCTGGACCTTGGTGGTTTCTGCAACCTTGTCGGTTTCCCCGGAGGTCGTCGTGCAGCTCGCGAGGCCGACGGAGGTCAGTAGGCCGATCGCGATCGTAAGTGTGCGGAAGCGCATGGGTGACTCATCAATGTTGGCTGGGAGATGGTGCCGTGACCATCTGTGAATATGGTTTATTTTGGATTAATGTCGCCCACGCAAGGGCCACGTAACCGCCGGGTGTCTTCGGCGGTGCAAAATGACTCGTCATTGTTTTTTTGCAACATGAAGCCAGGCTCTCACGGACATATTCATGACTTTACTTTCTGTTTCCACTAACAATCCGTTAATCGACGGTCGCCAGTCGGATCGTGCCATGATGGTGCGTCGCGGTGTGCAGATCTTGCTGACCGATCTGCGATTCGCCGCCCTGCCGGAACTCACGCTTGCCAATGGCCGGCGTGCCGACCTGATCGCTCTGTCGGAAAAAGGCGATATCTGGATTATCGAGATCAAATCTTCAATCGAGGACTTCCGCGTCGATAGAAAGTGGCCGGACTACCGGCGCTATTGCGACAGGCTGTTCTTTGCCACGCATCCCGGCGTGCCGATCGACATCTTCCCGGAAGATTGCGGCCTGCTGTTATCTGATGGGTATGCCGGTCACATGCACCGCGACGCGCCGGAACACCGGCTTGCGCCGGCGACCCGAAAATCAGTCACGCTCGAATTCTCCCGGACGGCAGCACAGCGGCTGATGCTCGCCGAATGGGCGGCGCGCGCACCGCTCTAGCGCCAGGTTATTTCGGCGCGCGTTTTGCTAGGATGCGCTGCAATGTGCGGCGATGCATGTTCAATCGCCGCGCCGTCTCCGACACATTGCGCTCGCAGCTCTCATAGACCCGCTGGATATGCTCCCAGCGTACCCGGTCCGCCGACATCGGATTTTCCGGTATTTCCGCTTTCTCACCTGGGCGCTGAGTCAGAGCCAGATAGATATCGTCCGCATCGGCAGGCTTGGCGAGATAATCGAGTGCGCCGAGTTTGACCGCTGTGACCGCCGTCGCAATGTTTCCATAGCCGGTCAACACGATAATGCGCGTGTCGGAGCGACGCTCGCGAATGGCTTCTATGACATCGAGGCCTGTCCCGTCGCCAAGCCTTAGATCGACAACCGCATAGCTTGGCGGCGCCTCTTTAGCCTTCGCGATCCCCTCGGCAACCGATCCCGCCAGGTCCACCGTAAATCCCCGACTTTCCATCGCGCGTGCCAGTCGACGCAGGAAAGGCGCATCGTCATCGACGATCAGCAGCGTCGGATTGGGTCCCAGATCGTGAGCGACGTGCTGCGGGCTTTGCGCAGTCGTCTTGGAGAGGGTGGATGCAACATCAGTCATGTTTGACAACCTTGAGACGGTTAAGAGCCTCTTTCCGCGAAGTTATGGCGAGGAAAGACGAGGGGGTAAAGTCATAAGCGTTCATAAGGGCGTGTCCGCTTCCATGAACTCTCGGGGCCATTGCACCACGACCCGCGCTCCGGATCCCAGTGTCTCGCCGTTTTCGAACTGCAGGCTCGCACCAGATCGTTCCAGCAAAGTCTTGGCGATGAAAAGGCCCAGGCCCAGTCCACCGGCTCTGGATTCCCCTTGTCTGCTTGTAACATAGGGCTCGCCAATTCTTTGCAAGACCCCAGGGGAAAAACCGACCCCGTCGTCCTCAATGGCAACGGTGACGAAGGTGGGGGAATGATCGACAGTCACGGTCACCTTTGATCGTGCATAATCGACGGCGTTCTCCAAAAGATTGCCAAGGCCGTACAGGATCGCCGGGTTGCGGCTCCCGACCGGTTCGCCGGCCCGGCTCGACTGCTCGATCAGTTCAACCTTGATCCCAAATTCCCGATGCGGCGCGATCACCTCCTCGATCAGCGAAGAGAGCGGCATCTCACGCATATGCGCCTCGCCTTCCGAGGCAAGCGTTGTCAGCCGCCGCAGAATGTCTCGGCACCGCTCGCTCTGGCTGCGCAAGAGCTGCACGTCTTCCCGGTAGCGCTCGTCATGGCCGAGCTCGCGTTCCATCTCCTTGGCAACCACACTGATGGTGGCAAGCGGTGTGCCGAGTTCGTGCGCCGCTGCCGCTGCAAGCCCATCGAGCTGGTGCAGGTGCTTTTCCCGCTGCAGGATCAGCTCCGTTGCCGTCAGCGCATCCGCAAGCAGCGTTGCCTCCTGCGATACGCGATAAGCATAAAAGGCGGCAAAGGCCATCATCGAGACGATCGAACTCCACATGCCGAGCTGCAGCAGGGGATGCACCTCGGGCGTTCGCCCTTCAAACCAGGGCAGGGGAAAAGGCGTGAAGGCCAGCAGAGTGATAAAGGCAAGCGCGGTGACGAAGAGTGCGATCGAGTGACGATTCGGCTGCGATGCGAATGAAATGATGACCGGGATGCAGATAAGGGGCGCAAATGGATTGCTGAGCCCCCCGGTAATGAACAGCAACGCGCCCATCTGGAAGAGATCGAGGGCGAGCACGGCGAAGGCAGCGACAGGTTCCAGCCGGTAGGTAGGCGGGAAAGCAACCGATAGAAGCGCATTCGCCGCCGCAAGCGCCGCGACGAGGCCAAGACAGGTCATCAGCGGCAGAGAGAACTCGAACCAGTAGGCAACCAGGATCACGGTCAACAACTGTCCTGCAACAGCCACCCAGCGCAGCCGCACCAGGGTCTCAAGCCGGAGTCGCCGGCTCGACGGCCCAAATTTCGTTGCAAGATCCATGGTCATCGGCAAACGCCTTTCTGTAACGCAGTTCAGGTGCCGCGCGGCTTGGCCCGGGTCGTCGGTGCAGCCGATGCCGGGTCGTCCGGCCAGGGATGCTTTGGGTAACGGCCCCGCATGTCCGCCCGCACATCCCGCCACGAGCCGGCCCAGAACCCCGGCAGGTCCCGTGTTGTCTGAATGGGTCGATGCGCCGGGGACGTCAACTCCAAGAGCAGTGGCAATTTGCCGCCGCCGATGGATGGATGGATCTTCAAGCCGAAGAGCTCCTGCACGCGGATCTGCAAAACGGGCTCCGGACCGTCATAGCGTATAGGATGCGCCTGTCCCGTCGGTGCCATATAATGTGTCGGCGCCTGCCGTTCGAGTTCGCGCTGCAATCCAGGCGGCACCAGAGCCATCAACCCGTCATGCAGACTCCCGGAGGAGATCTCCTGTAGACCGCCCACGCCCGACTGGAAGGGAACGAACCAGTCCTCCAATCGTGCTACCAGCCCCTCGTCACTGGTATCGGGCCAGGGATCCCCGTGCAGCCGGTAAAGAAACCCCAGCCGTTGGCGCAACTGTTCGGTTGCCTTCGAGAATGGCAGAACAGACGGTCCCAGCTGCCGCACACCGTCGGCCAGTGCCTGTGCTGCAGCCTCGCCCTTCGGTTTGGGCAAGGGGGCCTCATCAAGGATGATCGCGCCAATTCGTGTCACGCGCCGTGCGCGCACCTGTCGGCTTGCCATGTCGAAGCCGCTCTCATCCAGCGTCTTTATTGCGTCAGGCATGGCCTGCTCGATGCTGCTTCGGCTGATCTCCGCAGCCGACAGGATCCGCGCCTGAGCCGCCTTTCCGGTCAGATCCGCGACGACCAACATATCGGCCCCCGCCAGACGCTCCGTCTGGGGAAGCTCCGCTCCGCGGCCATTGGCCATGACGAAGCGTCCCCGCCCGCCCCGCCTCTTGGCGATACGGTCCGGGAAAGCGTGCAGAAGCAGGCTTCCGGCCGTCTCTGCCCGATCTTCAGTCGGGTGCCCGAACCCGGCAACCAGCCGCGAGGCCAGCAGGCGGGCGCTTTTTGCTCTCTCCCCGTTCTCCCGGCGAAACTGGCGCAGGCGCTCGTCGAGATCCACATCACTTCCACCGAGACCTTGCTCGGTGAGCAATACCGCAAGATCGGCTGCCTGTCGGGCCGATCCGCTCTCGGCTGCCGCAAGCACCATGGCGGCCAGTCTCGCCGGAAGCCCGAAATCCCGCATCTGCCGGCCACGCGCTGTGAGCTGGTAGCCGGTATCCAGCGCCCCGAGCTGGATCAGTAACTGCCGCGCCTCTGCAAGCGCCGCGGCAGGCGGCTGATCGATGAGCGCGAGCTGCGCCGGATCGGTCACGCCCCAATGGGCCATGTCGAGAGCGAGCCCGGACAGATCGGTCGCCAGGATCTCCGGTGGCGTGAAGGCCGGCAAGGCTGCAGTCTGGCCCGCATGCCAGAGCCGGATTGCAATCCCCGGCTCGGTACGACCCGCCCGGCCCGCTCGCTGATCCGCCGAAGCGCGCGAGACGCGCACCGTCTCCAGCCGGGTGATGCCCGTCGATGCTTCATAGACGGGCAGGCGCTGCAGCCCGCTGTCGATCACAACGCGCACGCCGTCGATGGTAATCGAGGTTTCGGCAATCGAAGTCGATAAGACGACCTTTCGCTTCGAAGCGGGTGCCGGACGAATGGCAGCGTCCTGTTCCGTCTGGCTCAGATTGCCATAAAGAGGTGTCACCAGCACATCGGCCGTAACTTTGCCCTCCAGCCGTTCGGCGACGCGGCGGATCTCCGCCTGACCCGGTAGAAAAGCCAGGATCGAGCCGTCTTCGCTCGCGAGCGCCGCCAGTATTGCAGAGGTCATGGCGTCCTCGATCCGCTCGTCGCCGGACCGATCGCGGTGACGGATCTCCACCGGAAAGCTGCGTCCCTCGCTGATCACGGCTTGCGACTGCCCCGTCAGCCGCGTCACGCGCTCCACGTCGAGCGTTGCCGACATGACGACGATCTTGAGATCAGGCCGCAGCGCCGACTGCGCATCGAGCGCCAGCGCCAGCCCGAAATCCGCATCGAGTGACCGCTCGTGAAATTCGTCGAAGAGAACGGCGCAGATCCCGGTAAGTTCGGGATCGTCGAGGATCATCCGGACAAAAACCCCTTCGGTCACCACCTCGATCCGGGTCTGGGCGGAGATCCGATTGTCGAGCCGCATCCGATAACCAACCGTGGCCCCGACATCCTCGCCCAGCAGGCTTGCCATCCGCGTGGCCGCCGCCCGTGCCGCCAACCGCCGGGGCTCGAGCAGAATGATGCGCCCATCGCCACGCCATGGCTGATCGAGCAGAGACAGCGGAACGAGTGTGGTTTTGCCTGCTCCGGGCGGCGCCGAAAGCACCAGCCGATTCTGCGCCTCCAGATGTGCGCCGATCGCAGATAGTTGTTCCGTGATCGGCAGTATGGGGAGGGAAGGCCGTATCATCTGAGGACGTGGCCACCCGACACGGTTTCATAGGCAAGAATTGCCCCGGCCAGATCTTCCAGCGCCGCTCCAACGGATTTGAAAAGCGTGATCTCTCCCGCGGACTGTCGACCTGGTGCGGTTCCGCTCACCAGTTCCACGAGTTCGGCTTTGATATCCGCGCGGGTGATCACCCCGGCCTCCAGCGGCTGCAGCAGGTCCCCGGCCTCTGCAAAGGCACCAGCGCGCGTATCGACGAACAGGCTTGCGCGCTTTACCGCCTTGTCATCGCTCTCCCGCATATCCTTGCGGAAAGCGCCTACGAGATCGAGGTGGCTCCCAGGCTTCAGCCAGGCGCCCCAGATAAGGGGCGTATGGGAAAGGGTCGCGCAGGACAGGATGTCGGCAGAACGTGCCGCGGTTTCGAGGTCGCTGACTGCCTCGGCGGCATAGCCAAGACCTCTCGCCTCCGCGACCACGGCCTGCGCTTTGGAGAAGTCGCGTCCCCAGACCATTACCTTTTCTATAGGGCGCACGTGGCTATGCGCCTCGATCAGGTTCAGCGACAGCCGACCGGTACCAACGACAAGCAAGGTTGATGCGTCGGCACGGGCGAGATGGCGTGCAGCAAGAGCCGAGGTTGCCGCAGTCCGCCGTGCCGTGAGCTCGCCACCATCGATCACCGCGAGCAATTCACCGGTCTTGCCCGAGGAGAGGAGATAACTGCCGTGGATCGCGGGGAGGCTACGCAGCTGATTGTCCGGAAAGACCGAGACGAGCTTCACTCCGATATAGGCGCTGGGCTGCCAGGCTGGCATCAGCAGAAGTGTCGCCTCACGCTCTCCGGGAACCTCAATAGTATGATGGTGCCGAACCGGCATGACGCAGCCACTGGTGAACATCTGGCTGATTGCGTCGATCAGCGGCGGAAAGGAGAGGGAGCGGGCGGTATCGGCTTGATCGAGTATGCGCATGATAGGGAAACCTCCTGAACTGCTGCCGACACTAGCCAAGCCCTCGGAGCCTTGCAAACTGCGTGACTAGGAGAGCCAGATTCGGGGGGTCAATGACCGCCGTCAAACAGGGTCCGCAGCTGCCAAAATCCCAAGACCCGAAATAAAACATGAAAATTCAACGCCTTGTCGCTTTTTCTCATTTTTTCTGAGAACAGCTGTTGACCTTCTGAGAGGTGGAATCTATACATCCGCTCACTGACGAGGGCGGCGGCGCTGCTAGCGACGAAGTCCTTCGTTTTAGAGAAAACCTCT
>NZ_LMJE01000007.1 GCF_001429245.1 Rhizobium sp. Root274 | reverse complement strand
GGCAGATAGGTTCAGGCTGAATTCTCACTCCCAAGATCCATGGTTAAGGCTTTGCTAATCGGCGGCAGGTGCGGCATCGAATGAAGCATTTTTGACGTAATAGGCGGATTGATCGAGCCGGCGCGCCGCGGCAGAGAACTGCCCCCGTTTCGACCGGACAGTCGGCATAAGCAGAAAGGCTCAAGCACAGGCTTGAGGACAGGCTTATGTCTAACGAGTATCGACACGTTGAATTGCTGACGGGTGATGTCCGCCGCAGGCGSTGGACAACCGAGCAGAAGCTGACAATCATCGAGCAGAGTTTCGAACCAGGCGAGACGGTATCGTCTACCGCTCGCCGCCATGGCGTTGCGCCCAATCTGCTTTACCGCTGGCGCAGGCTCTTGAGTGAGGGAGGTGCTGCAGCCGTGGATTCTGACGAGCCGGTTGTCGGCAATTCGGAAGTGAGGAAGCTGGAGGATCGTGTCCGCGAGCTGGAGCGCATGCTCGGCCGCAAGACGATGGAGGTCGAAATYCTCCGSGAAGCCTTGTCCAAAGCAGACTCAAAAAAACGGATATCGCGGCCGATCTTGTTGCCGAAGGACGGTTCCCGATGAAGGCCGTCGCAGACACGCTCGGCGTTTCCCGTTCCAACCTCGTCGAGCGGCTGAAAGGCAGATCGAAGCCGCGCGGCTCCTATCACAAGGCCGAGGATGCAGAGCTTCTGCCCATCATCCGCAGGCTGGTGGATCAAAGGCCAACCTATGGCTATCGGCGGATCGCCGCGCTCCTCAATCGCGAAAGGCGAGCCGCCGATAAGCCTGTCGTCAACGCCAAACAGGTTCATCGCATCATGGGCAACCACGCCATGCTGCTGGAGAAGCACACGGCCGTTCGCAAGGGCCGCCTCCACGACGGCAAGGTGATGGTCATGCGCTCAAACTTGCGCTGGTGCTCGGATGGTCTGGAGTTCACCTGCTGGAATGGTGAGGTCATTCGTCTCGCCTTCATTATCGATGCCTTCGACCGCGACATCATCGCCTGGACGGCGGTCGCCAACGCGGGCATCTCCGGCTCTGACGTGCGCGATATGATGCTGGAGGCGGTCGAGAAGCGGTTCGCAGCAACGAGAGCCCCGCACGCAATCGAACATCTCTCAGACAATGGCTCTGCTTACACCGCGAGGGAAACGAGGCTGTTTCCCCAGGCGCTCAATCTGACGCCTTCTTCACGCCGGTGGCCAGTCCGCAGTCGAACGGCATGTCGGAAGCCTTCGTCAAAACCCTGAAGCGGGACTATATCCGCATCACCGCACTACCGGACGCAGAAACAGCGCTCCGGCTCATCGACGGATGGATCGAGGACTACAACGAAATCCATCCCCATTCAGCCCTCAAGATGGCTTCCCCTCGGCAGTTCATCAGGGCTAAATCAAACTAGCCGACATGTCCGGTGAAACGGGGAGCACTCTAGGCGGAGAATAGAATTTGACAGGCTTGGGGTCGAGCGGTCGGTGGAAACGCGGGTCAGCTCTAAGTGTAAATCAACACTCTGAGAATTATGGGTTTAGGTCGCCCAAGGTGGATGCCGTTTGTTCAATTCCGTTCAACGCGGTCACTGCGGAAGCTTTGCCTTATCCTCCCAGGCAAGTCGGCCAACCGCGATGTACGCCGCTAGCACAAAATGTGGTGGGCAAGCTGGTCTGGTGAGACGACGACAGAAAGCAGAGGCACTGTCCGGTTGAGGGTTCCGGCTCTGCTATGCCGAAGATCGACTATCTGTGAAGCATCAATCTGCGCGGCCCGCTAAGGCTTGATGCTATCTCTGATGGCATCAACTGACGCTTTGATCGTCTGCACCGTCTTTGCATCCAATCCGACGGCTTCCTCAATGCAGCGCCCGACGTCCGCAGCGCTGGTACGCAGTTCGTCCCCTTTTTGCGTCAGGTGAATTAGAACCTCGCGCTCATCCCTTGGATTGCGAGTACGGGTGATCAGGCCTGCCGCATCCAGTCGTTTCAGGAGCGGTGTCAGGGTACTGGAATCCAGGAACAGTGTCTTCCCGAGTTCCTTTACGGTCTGCCCGTCATGGTGCCACAGTGTCACCATGGCAAGATACTGCGGATAGGTGAGGCTTAGTTTCTCAAGCAGTGGCCGGTAAAGCTGCGTGAAGGCGTGGCTTGCGGAGTAGAGAGAAAAGCAAAGAAGCCCCGTCACATCAGCGCGAGGCACGGTGTCGGCAGTTCGTGTGTTGGTCATCATGTTCTCCTTCGCCTCAAAATAATTTGTGCGCGATCTGATTGCAAGCGGTTGACGTGCGACATAAGGCTAGGCATATAGATCGCACACAAAGTAATCGCCTACAAATTAACGAAAGGATTGCAACATGTCGCTCTTCACCACTACAGACGGGACCGCACTCTTCTACAAGGACTGGGGGACAGGTCAGCCAATCCTGTTTGCTCACGGCTGGCCGCTGTCGTCTGACGCCTGGGACCAGCAGATGCTGTTCTTCAGCCAAAATGGCTTTCGGGTGATCGCCCATGACCGCAGGAGCCATGGCCGCTCGGACCAGACTTTCAACGGCAATCATATGGACCAGTACGCCGATGATCTGGCCGAACTGATCGAGGCGCTTGACCTGACCGATCTGATCCTGGTCGGCCATTCCACTGGGGGCGGCGAAGTCGCGCATTACATCGGCCGTCATGGCACGGCACGCGTCGCCAAGGTCGTTCTCGTGGGGGCTGTTCCGCCGCTTATGCTCAAGACTGCAGCCAATCCGAACGGAACGCCGATTGAGGTTTTTGACAATATTCGTGAGAACACGGCGAAGGATCGTTCACAGTTCTTCTTTGACCTGACGGTCCCTTTTTACGGCTTCAATCGGGATGGCATCGCCGCCAATGAGGGCTTACGGGAGAACTTCCGCCGCATTGGTCTCCAGGGCGGTATCAAGGGCCAGTATGATTGCATCCGCGAGTTTTCCGAAGTGGATTACACTGAGGACTTGAAGAAAATCGACCGCCCAACGCTGATCATTCATGGCGATGACGATCAGATCGTGCCGATCGGCGCCTCTGCCCATTTGGCGGCTGAACTCGTGGCTGATGCCATGCTGAAGATCTATTCGGGGGGCTCTCACGGACTGGCAGAGACCGAGGCTGATCGCTTCAACGCCGACGTACTCGGCTTCATCCGCAGCTGAACCTGGGTCGTCTGACCGAGCGAAATTCATCCACCGTCACCCTCATATTCTAGAGAAGGAACTGTCATGTTCAAATTTGTTGCAAGCCTTGCCGTTGCTGGTGCGCTGTTGTCAGGGGCTGCCGCCGCCCAACCTGCCAAGCCCACCGTTGTTCTTGTTCATGGTGCATTTGCCGACTCTTCGAGCTGGAACGGCGTCACGAAAATTCTGCAGACAGACGGTTACCGCGTGGTTGCCGCGGCAAACCCCTTGCGCAGTGTCTCAACCGACGCAGCCTATGTCTCGGATGTTGTCGCAAGCATTGAGGGTCCTGTTGTGCTCGTCGGTCACTCCTATGGCGGCCAGGTCATCACGACCGCGGCGAATGGTAGGGAGAACGTAAAATCGCTGGTCTATGTGGCGGCTTTTGCGCCGGATGAAGGGGAGGCGGCTGCCGATCTTGCCGGCAAATTCCTTGGCGGCACGCTTGGCCAGGCCCTTGCGCCTCCCGTCAAGCTGGCCGATGGCGGTACCGATCTCTTCATCGACCAGCAGAAGTTCCACGACCAGTTTGCGCACGATGTCAGCGTTGATGACGCTGCACTCATGGCAGTCGGTCAGAGGCCAATCACTGAGGCGGCGCTGACAGAGAAGTCAGGCAAGCCAGCGTGGAAAACGCTGCCCTCGTACTTCATCTATGGTGATGGTGATAAGAACATCCCGGCTCGGGCGCTCGGCTTTATGGCAGAACGAGCAGGTTCTAAGCACACCGTTGTCGTGGACGGCGCATCCCACGTGGTCATGGTCTCGCAGCCACAGGCAGTTGCTGATCTCATCGAGGAGGCGGCTCAGTAATTGAGTGGCAAAGCTGCCGGTCGTCCATAGCGAACGGCAGCTTTCTTGCTTCTAAAGCTGCAGACGGGTCGGGTACCCGGCTCCAGTTCTTACCCGCCCAACTTACAGGCTTAGACCGTGCGTCTGCATCTTGGGTGCAGAGGCTTGTTAAGAAGTCTTCCGCGACAGCGAAAACGGAGGGGTTGTCCAAGAACGTCAATCCCGCATGCATCTATGGTGGAACATGTTCCCGGCCTCAACACTTTAGTAGACCAAAAGCTTTGCCGAGCGTTGCCAAGGGATCAAAGAGGGTTGATGTCAGAATTTTCTACTGCGAAAGCAATGACTGGTGTGGAGGGATTGGATGACATTCTGGCCGGTGGACTTTCGCGCCGGCACGTGTTTTTGCTGGAGGGGACCCCAGGCTCTGGCAAGACGACTATTGCTCTTCAGTTTCTTCTTGAGGGAGCAGATAGCGGTGAGCGCTGTCTCTACATTACCCTTTCTGAAACGGAATCGGAGTTGCGCGATAGCGCACTATCACACGGCAGAGACATCGGAGACCGGATCGAAATATTCGAACTCGTGCCTCCCGAAAGCCTGCTCGACGCACATCAGCAACAAAGCCTCCTTTACTCTTCCGACCTTGAGCTGGGGGAGACAACTAAGCTCATCTTTGAAACCTTCGAGCGGGTTAAGCCGCACCGTGTTGTCATTGATAGCCTGTCTGAGATCAGGCTTCTTGCACAGAGCTCGCTTCGCTACCGCCGCCAGATACTCGCGCTTAAACATTTCTTCTCGCGCTCAGATGCGACCGTCTTGCTTCTGGACGACATGACCTCGGACACGCTCGACAAGACGGTTCACAGCGTGGTGCACGGCGTCATTCATCTCGAACAACTGGCTCCTGATTATGGCTCCGAGCGTCGCCGGCTGCGGATCCTGAAATACCGCGGCCAAGCGTATCGAGGCGGGTATCATGACTTTGTCATCAAGACGGGCGGGGTGGCAGTGTTTCCGCGGCTGCGTGCCCTTGAGCATAAGTCCGGCTTCGAGCGCAGCCTGCTCGGTAGTGGCATTTCCGAATTCGACAACCTGCTCGGTGGTGGCCTTAACCGCGGCTCCAGCACACTTCTGATTGGACCCGCCGGCACCGGCAAAAGCCTCTTTGCTTTGCAGTTTGTCGACGCTGCCGTCCAGCGTGGAGAGCGGGCAGCTATTTTCGTTTTCGACGAGGAATTAGGGCTGTTGTTCGCCCGCACAAAGGCGATGGGGCTAGATCTTGAAGGCCTGCGCGACAAGGGCCTGATCCATATTGAGCAACTCGATGCTGCGGAATTGTCACCGGGAGAGTTTGCCCAGCGTGTGCGCGATAGGGTAGCGAGTTTCAAAGCCATGACCGTCGTCATAGACAGTATCAACGGCTATCAGGCCGCCATGCCTGAGGAGAACGGCCTCATCCTGCATATGCACGAACTGCTGCAATATCTGAACCGGCAGGGGGTGAATACTTTCATCACGGTCGCGCAGCACGGGCTGGTCGGTGATATGAAATCCCCCGTCGACGTGACTTATCTTGCTGACACCGTGATCCTGCTCCGATATTTCGAAGCCGATGGGCGGGTACGTCGGGCGATCTCCGTCATCAAAAAGCGCACCGGCAGTCACGAAGATACGATCCGAGAGTATCGGATCGGCAGCCGGGGGTTGACGCTCGGCGAGCCCTTGTCGGGCTTCCAGGGCATTCTGCGCGGGGTTCCGCTATTTGTGGGGGACAAACAACTGCAGGTGCAGTCTCTTGACGAGGATGACTCCGATTCCTGAGCGCACTGTATTCGGCCTGATCCACGCTCCGCTGGGCCGTGACGCCCAGATTGCCGCAGCCTTGCTGCAGGAAGCCGGCCTTTCGTCCAGTATCTCACTGACACTGCACGACGTTATAGAATCCCTGGATGATGACGTTGCCTTCGTCGTGATCACGGAAGAGGCGCTCCACTCAGCCGACCTGCGCCCGTTTGCGGCCTGGATCGAGATGCAGCCGACCTGGTCAGATCTCCCCTTCATCATTCTAACGGCGCGCGGCGGCGGACCTGAACGCAATCCCGATGCTACGCGCCTGTCGGAGGTGCTTGGCAATGTCAGCTTTATCGAGCGGCCCTTTCACGCGACGACCTTCATCAGTGTGGCTCAATCGGCAATCCGCGGGCGACGTCGCCAATATGAGGCGCGTACCCGCATTGAAGAGCTGAACGAGGGGGAACGTCGCCTCCAGACGGCCTTGGAAGCTGGCCGCTTGGGCGCGTGGGAGTTGGATCTTGCGACTAGCACCCTGACCACCTCACCGACCTGCCGTGGGATCTTTGGTCGTGCAGCCGATGATGGCTTCACCTACGGCGACTTGCTGAAGGCGATACACCCGGATGACGTGGAGCGCATGAAGCAGGCAGTGCGGGATGCGGTGGCAAGAGGGACGGATTACGTTATCGCCTATCGCACGGTCTGGCCTGATGGCTCCGTTCATGGCGCGGAGATCCGGGCGCAGCTCCACCGGGATCGGGCGGGACGGGTGGTCAAGCTGGTGGGCGTGGCCTCTGACGTTACAGAGCGCCTACAGGCCGAGGAACAGCAGCGTCATCTCAACGAGATGCTGGAGGAACGCGTCGCCGAGCGAACCCGCGAGCTGGAGTTGGCGCACGATCTGGTCTTGGCGGAGGTCGGCCAGCGGGAACGGGCGGAGGAACAGCTTCGCCAGTCCCAGAAGATGGAAGCTATCGGCCAGCTGACGGGTGGCGTAGCGCATGACTTCAACAATCTGCTGATGGCGGTTCTCGCCAATCTAGATCTGCTGCGAAAGCATCTTGCAGGCGACGCGAAGGCGATCCGGCTGATCGAAGGAGCACTCCAGGGGGCACAACGTGGCGCATCGTTGACACAGCGACTGCTGGCTTTCTCCCGGCGGCAGGATCTTCAGGTCGGCCCGGTGAACCTTGACGGGCTCGTGACAGAAATGAAGGATCTGCTGCAACGCTCGGTGGGATCCCGGATCGCGATAGAAGCAGACCTGCCGGAGCACCTGCCGCTTGTGTCGGCCGATGCAAACCAGGTGGAACTGGCACTCCTCAACCTCGCGGTGAATGCGCGCGACGCGATGCCTGATGGTGGCACCATCCTTGTGAAGTTGCGGGAGACGGAGCAGCCGGCGGAAGCTGATGCCTGTGCTCCTGGACGCTACGTCGTCCTTTCTGTTGTCGATCAGGGAACGGGCATGGACCCCGAGACGCTTCAGAAGGCGATTGAGCCATTCTTTTCTACCAAGGAACTTGGCAAGGGAACTGGATTGGGATTGTCGATGGTCCACGGTCTTGCTTTGCAATTGAACGGGCGGTTGAAGCTTACGAGCGAGCCGGGCCGAGGCACAACGGCAGAGCTGTGGATCCCGGTATCGACAGCAAATGTCATTCAATTGGAGCAGGGCCTATCAAGCAACCAAAACTCTATTGAAACGGGGCCAAAGAAGATCCTCCTTGTCGACGACGACGTCCTGATCGCCATGAGTTCAGCCGACATGCTCAGCGACCTTGGTCATGAGGTTGTGGAAGTGTATTCGGGAAAGGATGCGCTGGCGCTGATCGATAGCGGCACAAGCTTCGATCTCCTGATCACGGACTATTCCATGCCTGGCATGACAGGAGCGGAGCTGGCGAAGGCGGTGCATGAGCGCGTTCCCGGGCTGCCCATTCTCCTCGCTTCCGGCTATGCCGACCTACCATCCGGGGTGGAGATCGACGCGGCGCGGCTTGCGAAGCCTTACACTCAAGATCAAATGGCCCAGATGCTCGCCAAGATCCTTTAATCAGCTTCTGCAAGGGGTGGACTTCTGAGGGCGCCATTTTGTCGACCACGCAAATGAACCGGTGAAGCATCGCTGCAACCGGAGGCACGATTTCTACGAGGGCACCGAGGGAGGCCTCAAAACGAGGATGTTAGCCGTGGTACTAGGCAGCCTTTGGCATCTGGATGACAGGGCCCGATGTCTCCTGCATGAAGTTTGGAAGTGGGGAGGTGTCCGGCTATGGATGTGCACCAGAGATCGCCTCCTCAAAAAACCGAAGCGCCTCTTCACTGGTAGTGACCTCCCTCTGGAACATCAGCCGACCGTTTCGCTGAACTGCCCCGTTCGTTTTGACCAATTTCGCAATGGTCGTCGAAGGGGCGTTTTTCTCAAGCGTTACCGCCAGTGCTTTCGGGCCAGCTTCGAGCAGAGAAATACCAAGGCGAGACGCTGAAAGTTGTAATCGGGCGATCCGCAACAGCAGTTCCACCTCCTCTGGCCGATCGCCAAACCTGTCCTCAAATTCAGCTTCAAGCTCGGTAATCTCAGCGGGTGAACTTGCCCGCAGCAGTCTCGCATAGATCATAAGTCTCAGCGCCGGATCCGAAACGTAATCTGTTGGAATGCTTCCTGTTATGCCAAGATTGAGTACTGTGCGCGACGGATGGATTTCTTCCAGTCGGACCGGCTTTTCGACCGCCTCTACCAGCAGCTTCTGATAAAGACCTACTCCGATAGCTTTGATATGGCCCGCCTGATCCTCCCCGACGAGATCGCCTGCACCGCGCAGATCAAGATCCCGCAGGCTAATCGCCACACCGGAGCCCAGCCTATCGTTCTCGACCAGCGTCGACAGTCGCAAACGCGCTTCCTCTGACAGATCCGCATCTTTATCGGTGAGTAAGGTGACCACGCCTTGCGCGCTGGAGCGCCCGACCCGTCCGCGCAACTGATGAAGCTGCGCTATCCCGAAAAGGTTGGCACGCCAGACAAACATGGTATTGGCGCGGGGAATGTCGAGGCCATTTTCGATGATGTTCGTCGCAAGCAGCACATCGCCATCGCCTGCCGCAAAAGCGACGATTGCTTCATCAATGGCCGCCGCAGGCATTTTTCCGTGAGCGATTTTCAAGGAGAGTTCGGGTACGATCTTGCCCAGTCTCGCTGCCATTTCATCGATATCCTCGATACGTGGCACCACCACGAAACTCTGACCACCGCGTCGAAATTCGCGCATCAGCCCGGTACGCATGGACGCGCTGTCGAGTGCCGAGAGAGCAGTGCGCACGGGCAGGCGTTTGCGTGGCGGCGTGGCCAAAACGCTGGCGTCCTGGATGCCGACCATCGCCGATTGCAGCGTGCGGGGAATGGGTGTCGCAGACATCGCGAGCACGTGCTGTGAGGGGACCAGCCCTTTCATGGCCTCCTTCTGCTTCAATCCGAAACGATGTTCTTCATCGACGATCAACAGCCCGAGACGCGCAAAGGCGACGTCCTTTGCGAGGACAGCCTGAGTGGCAACGACAATGCCAAGGCTACCCTGGATGATCGCTTCCTTGACCTCCTTCGCCTCGCTCGGCTTGATCAGCCGCGACAACATCCCCACGGAAACGCCGGCACCTGCAAAGCGCTCCCGGAAGGTGTTGAAGTGTTGGCGGGCAAGAATGGTGGTCGGCGCAACCACGGCAACCTGCCCCCCTGACAATGCGACAGCGGCGGCCGCGCGTAGCGCAATCTCCGTCTTGCCGAAGCCAACATCTCCACAAATGAGACGGTTCATCGGGCGTCCCGATGCCAGATCCGAAAGGACCGCGTTGATCGCCTCCGTTTGGTCTGGCGTTTCGAGGTAGGGGAAGCGCCGGACGAAGGCGTTGAACGCGGCACGGGGCGGTACGAATTTCTCCGCCTGCAATGTCCGCCGCTGCTTCGCAATTTTTGCGAGTTGCCGTGCGGTGGATCGAATATCCTTGTCGATCTGTGCACGTTTCTTCTGCCAGGCTTCCGTGTGAAGCCGATCGAGTGTCACGGCTTCTGCCTCTGAGCCGTAGCGCCAGAGCTTACCGAAATCTTCCATCGGCACGAGGACAGACCCTCCATCACGATACTCGAGGCGAGCAGCGTCGTAGGACACGTCTTCCACTTCCAGGCGTTCCAGATCTTTCAAGACTCCCACGCCGTGATCCTCATGAACCACTACGTCGCCGATCTGCAACTCTGGTTCGGCGAGGAGCGCCACTGACGTGCTGGCTTTGCTCATCTGTGGAGCCGCAACTACGATCACGCCGTGCCTTGCGTCGACAAAACCTTCATCAAGCGCAGAGGAGAACTTCAAGAGGCTTCCTTCGTCGGCCGTCAGCACAGCTTCCCAGGTGTCGACGGGGCGAACAATCGCCCCTGTTGCCTTGGCGGCTCGACGGCAAAGTGTTTCCAGGCTCTGCCCCATCCCAACAATGACAACCTTCTGACCTTCTTCTAAGCTTGCCCTGATGAGGTGGGTCATGGACGTTTGAGAGTCGGAAGCTGTGCGCACCTCGGGCCTGTCGGCGGACCCTTCAAGGTCCAACGCCTTATCTTGAAGGCCAGAGCTGTATCCCTCCCATTCCGCACGGCTGAGGTAGAACGAATGGGACGCGTCCCTGTCCGAGGCATCCGAGGTTAACCGTGACTGTCGAGCATCCTCAATGATGTCGAGATATCGGTTGACCCGGATCTGGGCACCCGGCGCCAGATGGAACTTAGCATCGCCCAGCACATCAAATACGGTAGGCATGTCGTCGTAAAGGAGACACAACAGGCGTTCCATCGAGGCCGATATTGGCGCGGGGTCTTCCGCATCTCCCTCGATTGCCAAGGCCTCGGTTGCGGGGCCGAGCGTAACTGTCTCAAGTGTACTTTCCGTGCGTTGAGACACACGATCGAAGCCTTTGAGTTCCAGAAGCTCATCATCCTTGGACAGCACGACACGCATCGGGCCGGGGGCACCTGCGGGGTAGATGTCGATAACGCCCTCGCGAACGACCACTTCGCCGGGATCATCGGCAACACCTTCTTCAACGTAGCCTGTCTGCCGAGTGAAACGAGAAAACGCCGCGCGATCAAATGTTGTCCCGACAACGAGATCCAGCCGGCTGTTTTGGATCACAGGCAATGGTGGAATACGCTGCAGGACTGCCTCAAGCGACGTCACCAAAAGTTTTGGTGTTGAACTTGGTATGCTCCAGATCCGCAAGGCATCCATGCGCCTGCCCATGCAGTGCGCCGACGGCGGAAGGCGATCATAAGGGAGGCAGTCCCAAGGCGGCAGAACGAGAAGTTGGACGTCTGGGAACAGAGCGCCGACCGCTGCTGCGATATCGGACGCTGCGCTGTCGCTGAGTGCAATATAGGCAGTCGAGCGCCGTTCATGTCTGAGCGACGCCACGAGGCGTGTAGCGACCAGTCCCGCGGCCGGTCGAGGGAGCTTCTGTTCGTTATCCGGATGTGGCGGCTCTAAAACGTTCCTGTCTTCAATCACACTCACACGTCCCGCCTATCGTCACCAAGAGCCTGACAGCAGGAACCTTGGCGCGGGGGACTTGTTCCGAGGGAGCTGGAAACGTTCAGCGCCTGCCTCAGCCAGGGAGGGTGAGGGACGGGAGGAGAGATGAGACATCAGGCAAGGCTGCTGGCCGCAAAAGGCTGGTTTTAGACCTCCCGACGCGGACTTTATCCAATTCTCCGTGTAAAACAGGCCCCCGCAACCAAACACTCCTGCGATCCCCATAACGCCCCATCACGGGGCTTTTCGTGTTTCTGGATCTCGGACGTCGATCCCTCTCGTATCAGTTCCTCAAGAATCGCGCGCTGTTCGAGGAAGGCCGTGACCTGAGACCCTGAACGTTATTCCCTTCAAAATTTCGCAGTTGGACTACTTATGAGTCTTGTTGGGTGGGCGATCAGTTCAACTGCTCTTATTGTGGGGGCGGCGCCGTCAGTGGTCCTCCTCCTCCAATCCCAAAAATGTAGTTGACAGGAGCGTTGGATCGTTCCATATGAATTGGAACGATCCAATTTTAGAAACGTGAGTTGACTGGAGGAGATGCGAATGCGGTGGGCGCTGATCGGAGCCAGCAGAATTGCGCGTCAGTACATGGTCGGTGCGATCCGCGCCCAGCATGGCGAGATTTTGCAGGTCCTGAGCGCTTCGGCGGAGCGTGCGCGCGCGTTTGCCGACGAGCACCATATCCCTCGCTCAGGCACTGATCTGAACGAACTATTGCAGAACCCGGACGTCGACGCAGTTTACATCTCGACGACCAATGAGAAGCACGTTCCGCAGGCCATTGCCGCTCTCACCGCGGGAAAGCACGTTCTCTGCGAGAAGCCTCTGGCGCTGACGCTGAAGGAAGCGAGCGATATGGTGTGCGCTGCCGATGAAGCCGGGCTCGTCTTCGCCACCAATCACCATCTGCGCTGCTCCGGAAGCCATCGCGCCGTGCGCGCGCTCATCGCCTCTGGCCGCATCGGCCGCGTCCTGTCCCTGCGTCTGCATCACGCCGTCTTCCTACCACCGCATCTGCAAGGGTGGCGGATCAACTCGCCGGGAGCCGGTGGTGGCGTCATCCCGGACATCACCGTGCACGATGCCGATGTCGCGCGTTTTCATCTCGGCGAAGATCCGGTCTCTGTCGTGGCGCAGATGGCGAGCTCCGGCCTCGGAGAGGGTGTCGAGGATTCCGCAATGTCGGTCTGGACCATGGCGTCAGGCGCCATGGTGATGAGCCATGAGAGTTTCACCCATCCCTTTGCCGGCTCGGGACTTGAGGTGCATGGCACGGACGGATCGATCTTCGCGCGGGATGTCATGACCCAGAACCCGATCGGTTCCATCGAGTTGGTAACAGCCTCGGGCCGCGAGGCGATCGGTTTTGACCAGCATGATCTCTACGCCGAAGGCGTTCGGCGCTTCCATGCCGCCGTCGCCGGCGATGGCGAACCGGCAGCCACCGGCCTCGATGGCGTGAAGTCGCTCGCGGTGGCGCTTGCCGTGCGCGATGCTGCGGCACGTGGCGTTCGGGTCGAAGTCAACTATGGAGATCTCCATTGAACAAGCTGGTCGCCCCCGATCACGCCGTCTCGCGCATTCCCGATGGCGCCGTCGTCACGGTGTCATCGTCATCGGCGCTCGGTTGCCCGGATTCTGTCCTGGCTGCACTCGGTCGCCGGTTCGAGACGGAAGGCCATCCGCGCGGCCTCACCATGCTGCATCCGATTGCCGCCGGCGACATGTATGGCGTGAAGGGCATCGATCATATCGCCAAGGACGGCCTGATCAGCCGGGTGCTCGGCGGTTCCTATCCGTCCGGCCCGTCCAGCCTGCCCATGCCCGAGATCTGGAAGATGGTCGTCGAAGACAGGGTCGAGGCTTATAACGTCCCCTCTGGCATCATGTTCGACATGCACCGTGAAGCGGCTGCCCGACGTCCCGGCGTGCTGACCCGCATCGGCCTCGACACCTTCGTTGATCCGATCCGCGAGGGCTGTGCGATGAATGAAAGGGCTTCGGCCCATCCCATCGTCAGCCGCGTCGAGTTTGCCGGGGAAACCTGGTTGCACTTTCCCAACATCTATCCGGATGTCTGCATTCTCCGCGCCACCACGGCCGATGAGCGCGGCAACCTCACTTACGAGCACGAGGGGGCTTATCTCGGCGGGCTCGAACAGGCGATCGCAACGCGCAACAATGGCGGTCTCGTCGTCGCCCAGGTTAGCCGGGTGACGGCCAGCGGTAGTCTGCGTCCGCATGACGTGCGGGTGCCCGGGCATCTTGTTGACCTCGTTGTCCTTGATCCCGAGCAGAAGCAGACCTGCGAGACGCCCTACGATCCGGCCATCTCCGGGCAGATCATGCGGCCCTGGTCGAGTTTCAAGCTTGCAGAACACGGCGTCGAGAAGGTGATCGCGCGGCGAGCAGCCCTTGAGCTGAGAGCCGGCATGACCGCCAATCTAGGCTTCGGTATCAGTGCGCAGGTGCCGCGCATCCTGCTCGAAGAAGGGCATCCCGAGGCAGTCACCTGGGCGATCGAGCAGGGCGCCGTTGGCGGCATGCCGCTCACAGATTTCGCCTTCGGCTGTGCCTCGAATGCCGACGCCTTCGTGCCGTCGCCGCAGCAGTTCATCTACTTCCAGGGCGGTGGCTTCGACGTGTCCTTCCTCTCCTTCTTGGAGGTGGATGTCGAGGGCAACGTCAACGTCTCCAAGCTCGGCAAAAAACCCTATCTGACGGCCGGCTGCGGAGGCTTCGTCGATATCACGGCGCACGCAAAGAAGATCGTCTTCTCCGGCTGGTTCGAGGCCGGTGCCAATGTGGAACTGACCGAAGATGGCATCCACGTGCGCAATCCCGGCAAGTTCACCAAGATGGTCGAGCATGTCGAGCATGTGACGTTCTCCGGGAAAAGAGCCCGCGAGCAGGGGCAGGACGTGCTCTATGTGACCGAACGCTGTGTGATGCGCCTGACGGAAAGCGGGCTCGTCGCGACCGAGATTATGCCGGGCATCCTTGCCGAACGGGACATCGTCGCTGCCTCGCAAGGGCGGGTCAAGATCGCGCCCGAGGCTAAGGTCATTTCGACATCGCTTCTGTCGAAGGAACCGATGGGATGGGCACTATGAGCGCCGTGCACCTTGAGATCGCGGGAGGTATTGCCGAGATCCGGCTGGACAATCCGGCAAAACTCAATGCCTTCACGGTCGAGATGCTGGAGCAACTGTCTGGCAATCTCGACCGGTTGGAGCGCATGCCAGACGTCCGCTGCGTCATCCTCACGGCAGAAGGCGAGCGCGCCTTCTGCGCCGGGGCAGACATCAACGCCTGGGGTGATCTGACACCCGCCGAATTCGCCCGCCATTGGGTGCGCGATGGGCATCGTATCTTCGATCGTCTGGCGCGTCTGTCGAAGCCCGTGATTGCCGCCATGGCAGGCCATGCCTTTGGCGGCGGTCTGGAACTTGCCGCTGCCTGCGATATCAGGGTCATGGCGCCATCAGCCACAATTGCGCTTCCCGAAGCCCATGTCGGCATCGTGCCGGGCTGGTCGGGTACGCAGCGCCTGGCACGGCTGCTGCCGGAGCCGATTCTGAAAGAGATGACCCTCTTCGGCCGGCGGATCTCCGCCGAGCGCGCCCATGCGTTCGGCTTCGTGGCCGAGGTTTCGGCAAGCCCCGAAGAGACGGCCAGAAGCATAGCCCAGTCGGTTCTTGGCCTGTCGCCGCGCGCGGTGGAAGTTGCGAAATTCATGATCCATGCGGGCCGAGGCGAGGATCGCGACGCGATGATCGAGGCGCTTGGCAGCTCTGCAATTGCCGCCAGTGCCGATCGTGACGAAGGTGTCGCCGCCTTCAAGGCGAAACGCAAACCCGCATTTTCGGGAGAATGACATGAACGACATGACCATGACCGCTGCCGTCGCCCATCCGCTGCCAAAGGCGCCCTTCGAAGGCCGCCACCTGATTGACGGGATCTGGCAGGGTAGTGCCGATGGCGCGACCTTCGACAGGATTTCGCCCTCCCATGGCATTGTCGTCAGCCGCTCCGCGCGTGGCGGCACGGCGGAAACGGAAGCCGCGATTGCCGCCGCCCGGCGGGCCTTCGACTGGGGCATATGGAGCCGTGCAACCGGCAAGGAGCGCTCGGCGCTGCTCCTGAAGGTGGCCGATCTGATCGAGGCCAATGTCGAGCGCATGGCGCTTCTCGAAACGCTCGAAAGCGGCAAGCCGATTTCCCAGGCCCGCGGTGAAGTTTCCGGCGCCGCCGACCTTTGGCGCTATGCGGCAGCCCTTGCCCGCACCCTGCATGGCGACAGCCACAATTCGCTCGGCGAAGACATGCTGGCCATGGTGCTGAAAGAACCGATCGGCGTCGTCTCGATCATCACACCCTGGAATTTCCCCTTCTGGATCCTCAGCCAGAAGCTGCCCTTTGCACTTGCAGCCGGCTGCACCTGCGTGATCAAGCCGTCGGAAATGACACCCTCGACGACCGTGATGCTGGGCGAACTGTTGATCGAGGCGGAATTGCCCGCCGGTGTGGTCAATATCGTGCTCGGTTTCGGCCAGCCGGTCGGCGCGCTGATGGCGGAGCATCCGCATGTCGACATGGTGAGCTTCACCGGTTCCACGGCTGTTGGCAAGGCGATCAGTGCGGCGGCGTCGAAGACGCTGAAGAAGGTCGCGCTGGAACTCGGTGGAAAAAACCCGCAGGTCGTCTTCCCGGATGCCGACCTCGATGCGGCCGCAGACGCCATCACCTTCGGAGTCTATTTCAACGCCGGCGAATGTTGTAATTCCGGCAGCCGGATTATCGTGCATGAAGACATCGCGGAAGCCCTGGTCGACAAGGTCGTGGCGCTCTCCCGCAAGGTCGCCTTCGGCGATCCGCTCAATCCCGAGACCCAGGTCGGTGCGATCATCTCTGAGGCGCATCAGCAGAAGATCGCGGCCTATGTGCGAGATGCGGTGGCGTCAGGTGCAAAGCTCGCGCTGGGCGGTGAGGCTGTGCGTCACCCTGGCCTGCCTGGCGATTTCTTCGGACCCACGGTGGTGACCAATGTCACCGCCGACATGCCGATTGCCCGCGAAGAGGTCTTCGGCCCGGTACTCTCGGTCCTGAGCTTCAGGACACTCGAAGAGGCGATCTCGCTCGTCAACAACGCATCCTATGGCTTGTCCGCCGGCGTCTGGAGCGAAAACATGCACACCTGCCTGGCCTTCGCGCGCCGCGCAGAAGCCGGCACCATCTGGACCAACACCTGGATGGATGGCTTCCCCGAAGTCGCCTTTGGCGGCTTCAAGCAGAGCGGCCAGGGCCGCGAGAATGGCCGCTACGGCCTCGACGAATTCCTGGAGATCAAATCTGTCGTGATGCGCATCGGCAAGACTAGGCCGAACTGGGTACGCGACTGACTTCCGGAACGATTGAAAGCAACTCATCAAACAGGAGGAATAACATGCGTAGCCTTTTCAAGACCATGCTGATTACCGGTACCATGCTGGCGGGCACCGCCGGCATCTCTCATGCCACCGATGTCGAGGTGCTCCACTGGTGGACTTCGGGCGGTGAAGCCGCGGCCCTGAACGTTCTGAAGGAGGATCTGAACAGCAAGGGTATCGGCTGGGTCGACATGCCGGTTGCCGGTGGCGGCGGTGAAGCGGCGATGACCGCGCTGCGCGCCCGCGTCACCGCCGGCGATCCGCCGACCGCCGTTCAGATGCTCGGTTTCGACATTCTCGACTGGGCGGAGCAGGGGGCTCTCGGCAACCTTGACGAAGTCGCCAATGCGGAAGGCTGGGACAAGGTGGTCCCGGAAGCGCTGCAGAAGTTCTCGAAATATGACGGCCACTGGATCGCGGCACCCGTCAACGTTCACTCGACCAACTGGGTCTGGATCAACAAGGCAGCGCTTGATGCCGCCGGCGGCAAGGTGCCCGAGAGCTGGGACGAACTCGTCGCCGTCCTCGACAAGATGAAGGCAAACGGCATCACGCCTCTCGCCCATGGTGGCCAGCCCTGGCAGGACGCGACCGTCTTCGATGGTGTCGTGCTGTCCAAGGGCAACGACTTCTACAAGAAGGCCTTCATCGACCTTGATGAAGCCACACTTACCGGTCCCGACATGGCCGATGCCTTCGATCGCCTGATCAAGCTGCGCAGCTATGCCGACGACAACTTCTCCGGCCGCGACTGGAATCTGGCTTCGGCCATGGTCATCGAGGGCAAGGCCGGTATGCAGATGATGGGCGACTGGGCCAAGGGCGAATTTCTCAAGGCCGGCAAGAAGCCGGGCGAAGATTTCGTCTGCATCCGCTTCCCCGGCACGCAAGGGTCCGTGACGTTCAACTCCGACCAGTTCGCGATGTTCAACGTTTCGGGCGACGACAAGATCAAGGCGCAGATGGCCATGGCCTCGTCGATCGAGAGCCCGAAATTCCAGTCGGCCTTCAACGTCGTTAAGGGCTCCGTCCCGGCCCGCACGGATGTCCCGGACACGGATTTCGACGATTGCGGCAAGAAGGGCATGAAGGATCTGGCGGAAGCAAGCTCCACCGGTTCCCTCTTCGGCTCCATGGCCCATGGTCATGCAGCACCGGCTGCCGTCAAGAACGCCGTCTATGACGTCGTGACCAAGGCCTTCAACGGTGGCTTCAAGGATGGTGCCGAGGCCGCCAAGGCGCTCGGCGAGGCCGTCGCCGCAGCCAAGTAACCTCCCCGTCGCGGGCTCCGCTCCTCGTTGCCCGCGACTCCTCCGACGCCGTCTGCCAGGTGAGAGGCGGCGTCGGTTTATCCAGAAAGTACAGGGAGAACCCTCATGATAAGCTCGACCGGGGCTGACTTGCGCACGCGCATTCAGGATTGGCTGCCCAAGGTGGTACTGGCACCGTCCTTTGCCGTCATCCTGCTGTTTGTCTACGGCTTCATCCTGTTCACAATCTTCCTGTCCTTCACCGGCTCGAAGATGCTGCCGCTCTACACATTCGTCGGCTTCACCAATTACAGCCGGCTCTGGGCCCAGGAGAATTGGCACATCGCGATCAGCAACATCGCGATTTTCGCCAGTCTCTACAGCGTCATCTGCACGGCACTCGGCCTGATGCTGGCGATCTTCCTCGACCAGAAGATCCGCGGCGAGGGGCTGCTGCGCCCGATCTATCTCTATCCGATGGCGCTGTCCTTCATCGTCACCGGCACCGCCTGGAAATGGTTCCTCGATCCGGGCATCGGTCTTGAGCGCATCATGCACCTCTGGGGCTGGGAAAGCTTTTCCTTCACCTGGATCAAGGACAACGACATGGCGGTCTACACCATCGTCATTGCGGCGGTCTGGCAGACCAGCGGCTTTGTCATGGCCATGTTCCTGGCGGGCCTGCGCGGTATCGACAACGAGATCCTGAAAGCCGCCCAGATCGACGGCGCGTCTAGCTTCCAGCTCTACCGGCGGATCGTCATTCCGATGCTGCGTCCGGCCTTCCTCTCCGCTTTCGTCATCCTCAGCCACCTCGCCATCAAGTCCTATGACCTCGTCATTGCGCTGACTGGCGGTGGCCCGGGCCGCGCGACCGAGATGCCGGCGACCTTCATGTATTCCTACACCTTCACTCGCAACCAGATGGGCGTCGGCTCCGCCTCTGCCGTGATCATGCTGATGACCATCGCGGCCATCATGGTTCCCTATCTCTATGCCGAACTGAAGGAGAAGAACTGATGTCTGCCGTCAGCCAGGACACCGCCGTCAGCACCGGTCGAGTCACCCGCACCTTCATCTATCTGGTGCTTCTCCTTTTCGCGCTTTTCTACCTGCTGCCGCTCTATGTGATGGGCATCAACTCGCTGAAGCCGCTCGCCGAAATCACCGGCGGCAACATGATGGCACTGCCGCAGACCTGGACGCTGGACGCCTGGCGATCCGCCTGGTCGACCGCCCAGATCGGCGTATCGCCGACAGGCCTCAAGCCCTACTTCCTGAATTCGATCCTGATGGTCGTGCCAGCCGTCGCCATCTCGACGATCCTCGGCGCCCTCAACGGCTACGTGCTGACCAAATGGCGTTTCCGCGGCGACACCATCGTTTTCGGGTTGATGCTGTTTTCCTGCTTCATCCCGTTCCAGATCGTGCTGATCCCGATGGCGCTGGTCCTCGGTAAGCTCGGGCTCGCCGGCACGGTTCCCGGGCTCGTCCTTGTGCATGTAGTCTACGGTATCGGCTTCACCACGCTCTATTACCGCAACTACTACGCCACCTTCCCGACCGAGCTGGTCAAGGCAGCGCAGATCGACGGTGCCAGTTTCTTCCGCATCTTCTGGCGCATCCTGCTGCCGGTCTCCGGTCCGATCACCGTCGTCTCCGTCATCTGGCAGTTTACCAATATCTGGAACGACTTCCTGTTCGGCGTCTCCTTCGGCGGCACGAGCCAGCCGATGACGGCGGCCCTCAACAACCTCGTTCAATCCTCCACGGGCGTGAAGGAATACAACGTCCACTTTGCGGGCGCGATCATCGCCGCCCTTCCCACCCTCTTCGTTTACGTCGTCGCCGGGCGCTATTTCGTGCGCGGACTGATGGCCGGTTCAGTCAAAGGATAAGATCATGGGCTTTCTCGACATCCGGAACGTCACCAAGTCCTATGGACAGTTGGAAGTTCTGCACCGTGTCGACATCTCGGTTGAGGAGGGCGAGTTTCTTGTGCTCGTCGGTCCATCCGGCTGCGGCAAGTCGACCCTCCTCGGCATGATCGCCGGCCTGGAGGGCATTTCCTCGGGTGAGATCGCGATCAGGGATCGTGTCATCAATGGGGTTCATCCGTCGAAGCGCAACATCGCGATGGTCTTCCAGTCCTATGCGCTCTACCCCAACATGACCGTTGGCCAGAACATCACCTTCGGGCTGGAAATGCATGGCGTACCGAAGCCCGAGCGTGACAAGGCATTGCTCGACGTCGCCAAGCTGCTGCAGATCGATCACCTGACCGACCGCAAGCCGGGCCAGCTGTCCGGCGGTCAGCGCCAGCGTGTCGCCATGGGCCGCGCTTTGGTGCGCGATCCTGATGTTTTCCTCTTCGACGAGCCGCTTTCCAACCTCGACGCCAAGCTGCGCGTCGACATGCGCACAGAGATCAAGAAGCTGCATGCCAAGCTCAAGCGCACCATCGTCTACGTCACCCACGACCAGATCGAGGCGATGACGCTGTCGACCCGCATAGCGGTCATGAACAAGGGCTACATACAGCAGCTCGGCACGCCGAAGGAGATCTACGACACGCCTGCCAATGTCTTCGTCGCCACCTTCATGGGAAGCCCGGCGATGAATGTCGTGCCGGCCCGCGTTATCGTGACGGATGGCGTACCGCATGCCGAAGTCGTGCTGGGCGATAGCTCCAAGAGCCTGCTCGCATTCAGCCAGCCGAGCCTTGCCGCCTGGGATGGACGGGACATCCTGCTTGGCATTCGCCCCGAAACGATCACCGATCCCGATGGTGCCGACCGCAAGTCGCAAAACATTGTCAGCCTCAAGAACCGCGTGATCGTCACCGAGCCTGCGGGCTCCGACACCTTTGTCACCATGAGCCTTGGCGGCAAGGACGTGATCGCGCGCATGCGCGCCGACGTTGACATTGCTGGCGGCGATGACTTCGAATTCGCGGTCAACGTGGAAAAGGCCGTGGCCTTCGACCCCCAGACGGAAGAGCGCATCCGGCCATGAGCGACGCAGACGTCATCATCATCGGTTCGGGCATGGGGGGAGCAACGCTCGCCGCCCAGCTTGCACCGACGGGCCGGCGCATCCTGATCGTCGAGAAGGGCGAAAGGCTCAAGCATTCCCCGGCAGACCGGGACTCCGAGGCAATTTTCGGCAAGGCGCATTTCCGGCCGAAGGAAGAATGGCTTGATGGTGACGGCCAGCTCTTCAATCCCGGCAATTATTACAATGTCGGTGGCAATTCGAAATTCTACGGTGCCGTGCTGCTGCGCTATCGCCGCGAGGACTTTTCGCCCCTGCGTCACATGGGCGGAACCACGCCCGGTTGGCCGATCGGTTATGACAGTCTGGAGCCATGGTACCAAAAGGCCGAACAGATGTTCGAGGTCCGGGGAACACTGGGCGAGGACCCGACCGAGCCGGTGCATTCCGGAACCTACGATCACAAGCCTGTGCCGGACGAGCCTTGCATCGCCGATCTGCGCCGTCGCCTGAAATCCGTCGGGCTTCATCCGGCCTCCCTACCGCTCGGTGTCGACATCGACACATGGCTGGCGCATGGAAAAACGACCTGGGACGCCTTCCCGGATACCTGTGGTGGAAAGAAGGATGCGGAGACGGTGAGCCTTGCCGCGGCGCTTCGTCATCCCAATGTCTCACTTGTTACGGGCTATGAAGTGACACGCCTTCTAGCAGGCGAGGGCGGCCAGATCACTGGCGTCGAGGTGGTGAATGGGAGCGAGAAACAGGTGCTTTCCGCACCACTCGTGGTCCTCTCAGCCGGTGCCGTCAGAAGTGCTGCCATCCTTCTGTCATCGGCAAACGAAAAACATCCGCGGGGTCTCGCAAACCGCTCCGACCAGGTTGGCCGCAACTTCATGAACCACAATTGCTCGGCGGTGCTGGCACTCCACCCGTTCAGGCGCAATCCGTCGATCTATCAGAAGACCCTGCTGGTCAACGATTTCTACCTGACGGGCGGGCCGAAGGGCGAACCGCTCGGCAACATCCAGCTGCTCGGCAAGATCACCGGCCCGATTCTCGCGGCAAGTTCGCCGCTGCCGAAGCCGCTTGCGCACTGGATCGCGGATCGATCGATCGATCTCTATGCGATGTCGGAGGATCTGCCCAATCCCGAAAGCCGCGTGACTGTTCGCAACGGTCGGATCATGCTCGACTGGAAGCGGTCGAACTGGGAGGCACATCTTGCTCTCGTCAACAGGCTGAAGTCGCTGATCCGAAAAGCCGGCTATCCGGTCGTGCTGTCGCGTCCCTTCGACCGCCGCACGCCGTCGCATCAATGCGGCACGGCGCGCATGGGCGCAGACCCGGCAAAAAGCGTGGTCGACAGTTTCGGCCGCAGCCACGATCATCGCAATCTCTTCATCGTCGACGCGTCCATCCTGCCGACCTCGGCCGCCGTCAATCCGGCCCTCACCATCGCAGCACTCGCCTTGCGGTCGGGCCAGCACATCATTGAAACGGAGTTCAGCCAGTGAGCAAGGTCGCACTCATCACCGGAGGCCAGCAGGGCATCGGCCTCGGCATCGCCCGCGAACTGGCCGGCGCCGGCTACAAGGTCGCGCTGGCGTCGAGATCCGAGGAAGATACGCCACAGGTCCAGGCGGCACTTGAGGAGTTGGGTGACGCTGCCATCTATGTTCGCCACGATCTGCAGGATATCGACCACGTCGCCCCGGTCATCGACCAGGTCGAAGCACGCCTCGGCGCTGTCACCACCTTCGTGTCCAATGCCGGCGTGCCTGCCAAGGTGCGTGGAGACATGCTCGCTTTGACGCCAGACAGCTTCGACTTCGTGCTCGGCGTCAATCTGCGCGGCGCCTTCTTCCTCGCCCAGGAGGTCGCGCGACGCATGCTGGCGACCCCATCCGACACCTATCGCTCCATTGTCTTCGTGACCTCGGTGAGCGCCAGCATGGCCTCGATCGAGCGGGCGGAATACTGCATCTCCAAGGCCGGTGCCGGCATGATGGCGGAACTCTTTGCACTCCGCCTCGCACCGTATGGTATCGGCGTCTTCGAACTGAGACCCGGCATCATCGAGACGGAGATGACGGCGGGTGTGAAGGACAAATATACGGCGCGGATCGAGGGCGGCCTCGTCCCTGCGCAGCGTTGGGGTCAGCCGGTCGACATCGGCAGTGTGGTCGTGCCGTTGGCGGAAGGGCGTTTCGCCTTCGCCAATGGGGCAGTCATTCCGGTCGATGGCGGACTGTCTCTGGCCCGCCTCTAGGAGAATTTTATGCGGCAAGCTTTTGATTTCATCATTGTAGGCGGCGGTTCGGCGGGCTCGGTGCTCGCGGCGCGGCTGTCGGAAAATCCCGATTTCAACGTGCTCCTGCTCGAGGCCGGTGGCCGCGACTGGCATCCCTTCTATCATCTGCCCGCGGGCTTCGCGAAGATGACCAAGGGCATCGGCAGCTGGGGCTGGAGCACGGTTCCGCAGCGGCACATGAACAACATGGTAATCCGTTACACCCAGGCAAAGGTCATTGGTGGCGGGTCCAGCATCAACGCGCAGATCTACACGCGCGGCAATGCGCTCGACTATGACGACTGGCGCCAGATGGGCTGTGAAGGCTGGTCCTACGAGGATGTCCTGCCTTACTTCCGCAAGGCCGAGGACAATGACAGCTTCGACAACCGCTATCACGGCAAGGGCGGTCCGCTCGGGGTGAGCAAGCCATCAGCACCCCTGCCGATCTGCGAGGCCTATTTCAAGGCGGCAGCCGAACTCGGCATTCCCTTCAACGGCGACATGACGGGCGAGACGCAGGATGGCGTCGGCTATTATCAGCTGACTCAGCGCAATGTCCGCCGCTCCTCGGCGTCGATTGCCTATCTCAACCCCGCGCGCAAGCGCCCCAATCTCACCATTCGCACGGATGCACAGGTGCTGAAGCTGGTGGTCGAAAACGGGCGTGCGGTCGGCGTCGAACTCGCCGGCGAAGGTGTGATCAGGGCCGAACGGGAGGTGCTGCTCTCGTCGGGCGCAATCGGTAGTCCGCGCCTGCTGATGCTTTCGGGCATCGGGCCGGGCGATCATCTCGCCTCGGTGGGCGTACCCGTGGTCTTCGACCAGCCCGGCGTCGGCTCCAATCTGCAGGACCATCTCGATCTCTTCGTCGTTGCCGAATGCACAGGGCCGCATACCTATGACCGTTATGCTAAACCGCATCTCTCGGTGCTCGCCGGCCTGCAATATCTTCTGACGAAGAGCGGCCCCGTCGCCTCGAGCCTCTTTGAGACTGGCGGCTTCTGGTATGCCGATCCGGAAGCGCGCTCGCCTGACATACAGTTCCATCTCGGTCTCGGCTCCGGCATCGAGGCCGGTGTCGCCGCCATGCCGAACGGCGGCGTGACCCTCAATTCCGCCTATCTCAGGCCCCGGTCGCGCGGCACCGTCCGCCTCGGTTCGTCCGATCCGCTCGCAACCCCCTTGATCGATCCGAACTATTGGGAGGATCCCTATGATCGCGAGATGTCGATCCGGGGATTGAAGATCGCAAGAGACATCATGCGCCAGAACGCATTGAAGCCCTACGTCCTGGCCGAGCGTCTTCCTGGACCGGATGTGCAGAGCGACCAGGATTATTTCGATTATGCCTGCCGCCATTCGAAGACCGACCACCACCCGGCCGGCACCTGCAGGATGGGTTCAGATCCGTCAGCCGTCGTCGATCCGCGTCTGCGTTTCAACGGTATCGAAGGCCTGCGCGTCATCGATGCCTCGATCATGCCGACGGTGGTTTCCTCCAACACCAACGCACCCACCATCATGATCGCCGAAAAGGCAGCCGACATGATCAAGGCCGATCACGGAGTGTCGCCATGATCCGCCACATCGTGCTCGTCCGTTTCCAGCAGACGGTCTCCGGTGCCGTCATCGAGGACCTCTTCGCCGAGCTGCATCAGGTCGAAGGCAAGGTGCCGGGCCTCATGTCGATCACCTCGGGCCGCAGCGAAAGCCCGGAGCGCATCGAGCGTGGCTATCTGCACGGCTTCGTCGCCGATTTCGCCGACTGGGCAGCCCTCGAAGCCTATCAGGTCCATCCGGATCACAAGCGCTTCGGCGCCCGCCTGGTTGCCCATGCCGAGGGTGGTCTCGACGGCATCCTCGTCTTCGACCTGCCCGTTCACACTCAGGGATCTCCAACATGATTGCCTTACCCACCGCCGATGGCCGCATCGAAGATTATCGTCTGACAGGAACCCCGCTCACCCCACGTGCCCCCACGCGCCCGCTGACCCGCACCGCCTTTGCCGCCGCCCATGTCGTCTCCGACCCGCTCAGCGAACGCAACCCCTGGGATACGCGGCCGGCGGTCGACTGGGAGGGAACGCTCGCTTTCCGCACCTCGCTCTGGGATCAGGGGCTGGGGCTTGCCGAAGCCATGGACACCGCCCAGCGCGGCATGGGGGTCGATTGGCCGACGGCGCTGGAACTGATCCAGCGGACGATGGTGGCCGCAAAGGCGCATCCGATGAAGCCGCGCGTCGCCTGCGGGGCCGGGACTGATCATCTGACGCTCGTCGACCTCACCAGTGCAGACAAAATCGCAGCCGCCTACCAGACGCAGGCTGAGGCTATCGAGGCGGCCGGAGGGCAGTTGATCCTGATGGCTTCGCGCGCCTTCCCCGCCATGGAAGCCGGGCCGGATGTCTATCGTTCCGTCTATCGCCGGCTGATCGATGGCGCGCGCGAACCGGTCATCCTGCACTGGCTGGGTGACATGTTCGACCCGGCGCTGAAGGGTTACTGGGGCAGCGAGGACGTCACGGTCGCAAGCAACTTCGTGCTCGACCTGATTGGCGAGAATCCCGGCAACGTCGACGGCATCAAAATCTCGCTGCTCGACCAGACCCATGAAGAGGCGTTTCGCGCCCGCCTGCCGGACGGTGTGCGGCTCTACACGGGCGACGACTTCAACTATGCCGACCTGATCGCCGGCGATGGCAAGCATTACTCCCATGCGCTGCTCGGCATCTTCGCCGCCATCGCCCCGGCCGCCTCGCAGGCGCTCGACGCACTCGCTGCCGGTGACCTCGACACCTATCACCGCCTGCTCTCCCCGACGGTGCCTCTCAGCCGTGAAATCTTCCGCGCTCCGACGCGGTTCTACAAGGCTGGCATTGCCTTTCTCGCCTGGCTGAACGGCCATCAGCGTCATTTCATCATGCCGGCCGGCTTCCAGTCGAGCCGCGACATCGTCCACTATGCCGAGGTCTTCCGACTGGCCGATCAGGCAAATTTGCTTGCCGATCCTGAGCTTGCCGTGAGAAGGATGCGGGTCTTGCTGGAATTGCACGGAGTGTATTGAGGGGTATGGAGCGTCGGCCGACGATCATCGACGTGGCGCGCGTGGCGGGGATCTCCAAATCCACCGTCAGCCTCGTCCTGCAGAACAGCCCGCTGGTCAAGGAGGAGACGCGGCGCCTTGTCCGCGAGGCTATGGACAAGGTCGGCTATGTTTATAACCGCGCTGCCGCGAACCTCCGGTCTTCAAATGTCGGGCTGATCGGCCTCGTCATCAACGATCTTCGCAACCCCTTCTTCACGGAATTTGCCACCTCCCTGCAGATGGCACTGTCTGCGCGCGGCTATGCAACCGTTGTCGCTAATACCGACGAAGATCCGGCCGTCCAAGCCCAGGTGGTTGGTGCCATGATCGAACATGGCGTTTCCGCGCTGGTCCTGTCCCCCGCCTATGGCGATGAGGGCGGCACGTTTGACGCCATCGCGCGGGGCGGCATTCCGACCATGCAGGTGCTCCGCAAGGTCGATCCTCGCGTCGAGCAGTTTCCCTTTGCCGCCCCCGATTATCGCTTGGGCAGCCTGCTCGCTGCCCGGCATCTCCTTTCTTCTGCGCCACGCCGCATCGCTTTTGTTGGTGGCCTTGCAGACCGTGCCGTTACTCGCGAGCGCATGACAGGTTACTTCGAAGCACTGGCCGAAGCCGGCATGGAGCCATTTGTCCTTTCGGGCCGGGCTAGCCGCAGCTTTGGCCGCGAGGCCGCCGAAGAACTGACACGGATGCATCCGGAAATCGATGCTGTGATCTGTTTCAACGATCTCGTCGCACTCGGCATGCTCTCGGGCTTTGCCA
The DNA here is from genome assembly GCF_001429245.1 of Rhizobium sp. Root274. Classification (GTDB taxonomy): domain Bacteria; phylum Pseudomonadota; class Alphaproteobacteria; order Rhizobiales; family Rhizobiaceae; genus Allorhizobium. Next base: position 1,284,414 of record NZ_LMJE01000007.1, on the reverse strand, counting down.
AGTTGAAGCGTAATGTCGGGAAGGATTTCCGCATGGTCGGCTTCGACGATATCGAGGAGTGCAGCCAGGTGTTTCCGGCACTCTCCACCGTCCATTGCGGCATTGCCGAGTTTGGCCGCAGCATCGCCGCCACGATCTTGGGCTGGCTGGAGGAGGGCAGGCGCCCTGAGCCTGAGACCCTCACGGCAGTGGAACTCGTCATCCGTGACACCAGCGGCGTAAGGAATATCCCTTGATTGATCGACCGGATTTTTTTCTCCGACGCCTGTTCGATCGGGCCGTCGAAGTCGCCGACCCCATGCGCTCGCTGAAAGATTTCCTGCCGGAGAAGCCGAAGGGACGCGTGATGGTCATCGGCGCCGGCAAGGCGAGCGCGCGCATGGCCGAAGCCGTTGAAGCGGCCTGGGGCCCCTGCGAGGGCCTCGTCATCACGCGTTACGGCTATGCCCGGCCTTGTCGGGGGATCGAGATCGTCGAGGCGGCGCATCCGGTGCCGGATCAGGCCGGCCTCGACGCCACAGCTCGGATGCTCTCCCTGGTCGAAGCTGCGGGTGAGGGCGATTTCGTTCTCGCCCTGATATCAGGCGGCGCCTCGGCCTTGCTGGTCCAGCCGGTACCGAGCGTCTCACTCGCGGAGAAACAGTCCGTCAATCAGGCGCTTCTCGCGTCCGGTGCGCCGATCGACCGGATGAACACGGTGCGCAAGCATCTGAGCCGGGTGAAAGGCGGCCAACTCGCAGCCGCAGTCTGGCCAGCACAACTGCTGGCGCTGATTATCTCGGATGTGCCGGGAGACGATCCTGCCTTTATCGGTTCCGGCCCGACGGTCGGTGATCCCTCGACACCGGATGATGCTTTGGCAGTAATTGACCAATGGAAGGTCGCTGTGCCTCAGTCTGTCCGCGAGGCGCTCTCCCGTGGCTCGGGCGTCGTGCAGCCCGACGATCCCCGCCTGGCTCGCACCAGAAACGTCATCTATGCCGCGCCGCGACAGTCGCTGGAAGCGGCTGCGGCGCTAGCGGGGGAGGCCGGATGCGACGTGCGCCTGCTGGGAGATGCGCTGGAAGGCGAGGCGCGGGAGGTCGCCGCAGTCCAGGCGCAAGAGGCTTTGGCCTTGCAGGCCGCCATGCATTCAAGCGATCCGCCGATTCTGCTCCTGTCGGGCGGGGAACTGACGGTCACTCGTCGAGGCGACGGTGTCGGGGGGCCGAACGCCGAGTTCTGCCTCTCGCTGGCATTGGCTCTTGACGGCGCAGATGGCATTCATGCCATAGCCTGTGACACCGACGGTGTGGACGGTGCTGCCGAAGTCGCCGGCGCGGTCATTGGACCAGAGCTGCTGAAAACGGCAGCGGAACGCGGGATTAATCCAAGGCATGCGCTTCAGCGCAACGACGCTCACTCCTTCTTTGCCGTCCTCAACGCCCAGGTGGTGACCGGACCGACGCTCACCAACGTCAACGACTTCCGCGCCATCCTGATTGGCCCGGTTCCGGCTAAAGCTTAGGTCTCGAACGGTGCCCGGTCCTTGTACTGTTAGCGGTTGGCATGGCATCACGGCGTTCTCAGCCTTGTCAATCCCGTGAAGGGCCAGGCTGCGAAGAAGGCTAGGACAGCAACATTTGTAGTTTCAACGGTCGGCCAAGAGGGGGGCCTCGGTGCACAAGGGGCCGGTTCAGCTCGGCCTTTCGAACAAAGGCTGAGCTGCGTATCCAAACTTGGTCCAGCCCACCCCCTTTCGTCGTTAGCAGTCTGCACTCATTTGATCTGGTCTCGAATTTTGTCGACCGAGTGCTTGATTGCCTGCAGGGACTGAGCGTCCATCCCCACGGCTTCCTCGATGCAGCGCATGACGTCAGCGGCTTGGGATCTGAGGGCGTGTCCCCGTTCAGTCAGACGGATGAGGACCTCACGCTCGTCTTTCGGATTGCGGGTTCTGGTGATCAGCTTTGCAGCATCCAGGCGCTTCAGGAGCGGCGTCAGCGTGCTGGAATCCAGAAACAAAACTTTGCCGATGTCCTTTACGTTCTGGCCATCCCGTTTCCACAGGGTCAACATGACCAGGTACTGCGGGTAGGTTAGGCCGAGCCTTTCGAGCAAAGGTCTGTAAAGCTGCGTGAACGCATGTGCCGCAGAATATAGGGAAAAGCATATCAGGTCCGAAACAGCAGGCGAGGCGTTATCGAGGTCGGTAGAGGCTGAGGTCATGAGTTTCTCCTTTCTCCTTAAATAATTTGTGCGCGATCCGTTTGCAAGCGATTGACAGGGGCATTTGGTGGGCGCATATAGATTGTGCACAAACTAATCGCTGGCAAATTAACAACCGAAGGAGAAGATTATGTCGACTTTCACCACGACCGACGGGACGCACCTCTTCTACAAGGACTGGGGAACCGGGCAGCCAATCCTATTTGCCCATGGCTGGCCGCTGTCGTCGGACGCCTGGGATCAGCAGATGCTGTTCTTCAGCCAGAATGGATTTCGGGCTATCGCTCATGACCGCCGCAGTCACGGTCGCTCGGACCAGACCTTCCACGGCAACAACATGGATCAGTACGCAGACGATCTTGCCGAGTTGATCGAGGCGCTCGATCTATCGGATCTGATCCTGGTGGGTCATTCCACCGGTGGCGGAGAAGTGGCTCACTATCTCGGTCGTCATGGAACGGCACGCGTTGCCAAGGTGGTTCTGGTCGGCGCGGTCCCGCCGCTGATGCTGAAGACCGACGACAATCCGCAGGGTACGCCGATGGAGGTCTTTGACGGGATCCGCGAGAATACAGCTAAGAACCGCTCGCAGTTCTTCTTTGATCTGACCATCCCCTTCTACGGGCTCAACCGGGATGGCGTCGCCGCGCATGACGGCCTGCGGGAGAATTTTCGCCGCATCGGCCTGCAGGGCGGCATCAAGGGCCAGTATGACTGCGTCCGCGAATTCTCAGAGGTGGATTACACGCAGGATCTGAAGAGCATCGACCGGCCGACGCTGATCATTCACGGCGACGACGACCAGATCGTGCCGATCGACGCTTCGGCCCACCGCGCGGCCGAAATCGTCGCCGATGCCACGTTGAAGGTCTACCCGGGTGGTTCGCACGGATTGGCGGAAATCGACGCCGATCAGTTCAATGCCGACGTCCTCGCCTTCATCCGCGGCTGACATCCGCAGGTTCACCTGTTGCCGTAACGCTTTCAATCTCACGCCCCATTTGAAGAGGAAGTATCATGTCCAAGTTCGTTGCAAGCCTTGCCGTTGCCGGCGCGCTGCTGTCCGGTCACGCCGTTGCTCAGCCTGCCAAACCGACCGTTGTTCTCGTCCATGGCGCCTTTGCCGATTCCTCAAGCTGGAACGGGGTCACGCGGATCCTCCAGAAGGATGGCTACCGGGTCGTGGCGGCTGCCAATCCATTGCGGAATGTCTCAGGGGATGCGGCCTATGTCTCGGACCTCGTTGCCAGCATCACAGGACCCGTCGTTCTTGTGGGCCATTCCTACGGCGGCCAGGTGATCACCAACGCTGCGAATGGCAAGGAGAACGTCAAGTCGCTGGTCTATGTAGCGGCCTTCGCGCCGGAGGAGGGTGAGGCCGCGGCCGATCTTGCCGGCAAGTTCCCGGGCGGCACGCTTGGACAAGCGCTCGCCGCTCCGGTTAAACTCGCCGATGGCGGCACCGATCTGTCCATTGATCAGGATAAATTCCACGATCAATTCGCGCATGACGTCAGCGCGGAGGCTGCGGCTCTCATGGCGGCTGGCCAGCGGCCAATCACTGAGGCGGCACTGACGGAAAAGTCTGACAAGCCGGCCTGGAAGGCATTGCCTTCCTACTTCATCTATGGCGATGGGGACCGCAACATACCGGCCCAGGCGTTGAGTTTTATGGCCGAGCGAGCAGGCTCGAAGCATACGGTCGTGCTTAAAGGTGCATCGCACGTGATCATGGTTTCACAGCCACAGGCGGTGGCGGACCTGATCGAAGAAGCGGCGCAGTAATCTCAATGTTGAATGAGGTCGTTCGCTTTAAGCGAGCGGCCTCGTTTGGTGGATACAATTTCGAGTAACCTTGAATCCACGAGGTTCACATTGGCATCTCCTCATATGCTGGCCGGCGAAAGCATGAGGACCGTTCATTTTTTTCGTCTCATCCTATCGATATCCGCATTTTCTGCAACACCCAAATAGTTCTGCGAGATTCATTGTTCATGTTGCCCGCGGCGAACCTGAAGAGGTCGCGGGGTTTTCGTTGCCGTCAGGGACATGCGACGCACGCCCTTTCAAGGGGAAGACTTAAGGTCAACAGGTAGCGCCTGACGCCGGGCGCCTGTCGTGATGATGAGGATGCAGTTCATTTGGAGCCTGCGTCCTGGGGAAAGGTACGATGACGATGGATCGCAACACTCCGGCTGCGCGACTGTCCGCCTTGCTGGCGACGACGGCGTTGGTGCTCAATCCGCTGGCCGCACTTGCCGGCGATGCAATTCCGACCAATGGAACTGTGGTGTCCGGCACCGTCTCCTATGGCAGTGATGGTTCGACGCTCACGGTTACGCAAGGCTCGGACCGGGCGATCGTCAACTGGGGCAGTTTTTCGATCGGAACCGGCAACACGGTCAACTTCGTGCAGCCGTCGAAGACTTCGGCCATCCTCAACCGGGTGACCGGCAGCATGACGTCGGAGATAGCAGGCTCGCTCAAGGCTAATGGCGGAGTCTATCTGATCAATCCGAACGGCATTGCGATCAATGGTACTGGCAGCGTCAAGGTCGGCGGCGGCTCGTTGCCTCGACGCTCGACATTGCGGATGACGACTTTCTGGCCGGCAAGGCTGAATTTACCGGCGATGGTGCCTCCGGTGAGGTCCGCAATGACGGGGTGATCGAGATCGGGCGTGGCGGTTATGCGGCGCTCATCGGCGGCACGGTGAAGAATGACGGGTTGATCGTGGCGCCGCTCGGCAAGATCGGGCTCGGGTCCGGCGAACAGGTGACGCTCGACTTTGCTGGCGACGGCTTCCTCAAGGTGGCGCTGCCGACCAGGGACAGTGCGGAAGGCGAGGGCGCGCTGGTCGAAAATGCCGGCACGCTGCAGGCCGAGGGCGGTCAGATCGTGATGACGGCGGCCACCGCACGCCAGGCGGCCCGCCATGCGATCAACATGTCGGGCGTGGCCGAGGCAAAGACGGTGGGCGGGCGCAGCGGCGCGATCGTCATCGGCGGCGGTGACGGCGGCAAGGTCAAGGTCTCCGGCAAACTGCGCGCCTCCTCGCAGACCGCGTCCGCCGGGACGGTGAAGGTGACGGGCAAGGAGATTGCTCTTGCCGGTGCGAAGATCGATGTCTCGGGGGAAACGGGTGGCGGCAGCGTCAAGATCGGTGGCGACTGGCATGGTGCCGGCGCGCTCGCCACAGCCGATACGCTAGCGCAATCGCAAACCGGCAGCGCCGCCTCGCTCAAGCTCGAATATGCGCGCGGCCAGGTCTCCGACGCCTGCCACGATAACCGCCTCAACCTCAGGATCGCATCCAGCTTCTGAGGCTGACGTCGGGGGCTGCGTGTCGCGTGCCAGGTGTCGAGGGACAGCCATCGTCCGGCTGTCCTTCGATGCTTGTGCACCCTTCCCGCATCGAAGTTGTACCTTTCATTTGTCGAGCAGGTGCCCGTCGGCATGAAGCCCGGGCGCATTGTGATCTGGTCTGCATCCGGTTGGTCCGGCTAAGCCCCTATGTTCCAACCTCTCCCGAGACGTCCCACGAGTGCTTTTCAGCTTTTAGATTCTTTTTTGAAAATGATTTGACTAAATCAATTCCCGCTGTCACTCTCCTGAAAACAAGAGGGGCCGCCATGGCGTTGCGGGGTGCCAATCAGGAGACAGGACGGCCGTATAACCGGCGGATCGTGCTCGAAGCGATCCGGTTGCGGGGCCCTGTTACCCGTGGTGATATCGCGCGCAGCGTCGGCCTCACTGTCCAGACCGTGTCGACGATCGTGCGGGAGCTCGAAGACGAGGGGCTGATCCTCTCGGTGCAGAAGGCACCCGAGGGGCGGGGCATTCCGCCGTCGACCCTCACCATCAATCCGGAAGGCGGCCATGCGCTCGGCATTCATGTGACGCCGCTCGGGATCGAGGCGGCGCTCGTCAATCTCAGGGGCGACGTGGTGGAGAATGTGCGGCGCGATGTGGTGAACGTCCCGCCGGAAGAGGCCTTTTCGATCATTGGCGAAATGGCACTGACGCTGAAGGCAAGCCCGCGCTGCGGACGGCTGCTTGGGGCGGGGCTGGCGATGCCTGGTCCGTTCGATGTCGAATCTATGAGCTTTGTCGGCTCAACCACAATGGCCGGCTGGAAGGATGTCGACATCCGGCAGAACCTCGCCGATGCGACCGGTCTGCCGGCTTTCATCGAGAACGACATGGCGGCGGCAGCGCTTGGCGAGCAGCTTTATGGGCTCGGCCAGCAGGTCTCGAATTACTACTACCTGTTCTTCAGCGTCGGTCTTGGCGGCGCCATGATGCATGACGGCGCCGTTGTCGGCGGGGCCTGGGGCAATGCCGGCGAAATCGGACACATTCCAGCCGTTCCCGATGGCGAACCATGCCCCTGTGGCAATCGCGGCTGCCTCGAGCGCTACCTGTCGCTCGACGCTTTCGAGCGTCGGGGCCTGCCGGCAGACGAATGGGTGGCGGAGGTTGCTCCCTTCTTCCGCAGCGCGGTGCGGATCATCGAAAATCTCTTCGATCCGGAGACGATCGTGCTCGGCGGCCTGGCGCCCCACGCTTTCCTCGATCAACTCGCAACGCTCAGCGAGAGCCTGGACAACTCGGTTTCGGCCCGTGTGAACCGGGCGCTTCCCCGTGTCGTGATGGCGAGCGACTGCCATCATTCGGCCTTGCGCGGTGCGGCCGCGCTTGCGGTGTTCGGCGTCCTGTCACCGCGGCACGGGCAAATGTTTGAACCAATAGAAAAGGGAACTGCCTGATGACCGAGGAACTGCTCGTCCTGGATAATATCCGCATGAATTTCGGGGCGATCGAGGCCCTGAAGGGCATCAGTTTCTCCATCGGCAAAGGCGAGGTGGTGGCACTTCTCGGCGATAATGGCGCCGGCAAGTCCACGCTCGTGAAGATCATTTCCGGTGGGCTGCAGGCGACGTCCGGGCGCATGCTTTTCGAAGGACGGGATTATCAGGCAAAGACCCCGGCCGAGGCCAAGGCCGTTGGCATCGAAACTGTCTATCAGGACCTGTCGCTCTGCACCAATGTCGACGTGGTCGCCAATTTCTTCATGGGGCGGGAGATCACCCGCAAGATCGCCGGGGTTCCCTTTCTCGACGAGCGGGCGATGGAAGAAATCACCACAAAGGCTCTGACAAGCGCCGGCACCCGCATCCCTTCGATGCGCACCAAGGTCGAGCATCTGTCCGGCGGCCAGCGTCAGGCGATCGAGCTCAACCGTTTCGCCCATTGGGGTGGCCGGCTGCTTCTGCTCGACGAACCCTTTGCCGCCCTCGGTGTCGAACAGACCCGACGCGGGCTGGACATGATCCGCCACGTCGCGAGCCAGGGAATTGGCGTCGTCATTATCACGCACATCATGCAGCAGGCCTTCCAGGTCGCTGATCGTATCGTCGTCATCCGCCACGGCGTTGTCGCCGGCGATGTCGAGACATCGAAGACAAGCCCGGATTCAGTGATCGAAATGATCACAGGGCAAGCCCTCACTGGCGCCGGACCGGTGGGTAAAGAATGACAAGGGGTCCGGCCAAAACTGGAGAGAACAATGATAAAGCGAATGATGCTTACATTGCTGAGCGTATTGGTGCTCGGCCTATCGATGCTCACAACCGCCGCCGCTCAATCGAAAGGCGTCGTCTATTATCTCGTCCCCACCTTGCTCGACGAATTCCAGACCGGGTCCGTCAGCGCTCTTGAAATGTTCCTGAAGCAGACCGGCTACGAGATGAAGACGCTCAATGCCGACAACAAGACGGATGCGCAGCAATCGCAGATGAATGACGTGATCGCCCTCAAGCCCAGCGCGATCATTCTTGCCGCCGTCGACTTCAACGCCTTGAAGCCGTCCATCGAGGCCGCGAGAGCCGCCGGCATCCCGGTGGTCGAATTCGACCGTCAGGTGACCTCCACGATGTCCGATTTCACCTCCGTTGCCGGAACGATCGAGATCGGTCATGTGGCGGCCGACCAGGCCGAAGCCATGCTGAAGGCCAAGAAGGGTGATGTCGCCGGCAAGATCCTGCAGGTGCTGGGCGACCCGGGTGATCCGTATACGCTCGATATCCAAAAGGGCTTCGAGGAAAAGATGAAGGCCTTTCCGGGCGTCACCATCATCTCTGTTCCTGCCCTGCAGTGGGAGGCCAGCAATGCAGGCACGATCGTTGCGGACCAGATGCTCGCCAATCCCGACATCGATCTGATCTTCCTGCATGCCGCCCATCTTTCGGTGGCGGCTGTCGCTTCGCTCGAAGCTGCCGGCAAGAAGCCGGGCGACGTGATGATGATGAGCTCGAACGGTGCGCCTGTCGGTCTCGACCTGATCCGCAAGGGCTGGCTTAACACCGAAGTCGAACAGCCGCTTTATGCTCAGGCGGCCGCCGTTGCCATGTTCATGGACAAGATCGTGGCCAAGCAGGAAATCAAGGCCGGCGAGTATGATGTTCTGGGCCTGAAGGGCGTGGTGACGATCGAGGCCTGGGGACCGAACATCAAGATCCCCGGTGCTGCTATCACCAAGGAGAATGTCGACAATCCGGCCTTCTGGGGCAACATGAAGCCGCCAGCCGGCACGGTCGAATCCGTCAAGTAAGACGACCACTCCACCCGGGGTCCGAGGGCCCCGGGACCCCCTCATTGCTCAGAACGGATTGGCCGCAATGCATCCTCGTAGCCGTATCACTCTCGAATTCATCCTCGACAATCTCGTCTGGTTCATGCTCATCGTGGTTCTGGCGCTGTTTTCGGCCCTGATCCCGAACTATTTCCAGATCGGCATTTTCACCAACATCATCGAAGCCTCCAGCGTTCTCGGCGTCATGTCGATCGGGCTCGCGCTCGTGATCATCACCGGACACATGGATCTCTCAGTGGAGTCGGTCGCGGCCCTCTCGGCCATGGCGGTTGGTATCCTGTTCTGCTCGGCCGGTATCGGCATGGGGATCAAGCTTTCTCCTGAGTGGCTGATGATCCCGACCTCCCTTCTTCTCGCCTGTGCCATCGGCGCGCTGATCGGCCTGTTCAACGGCTTTCTCGTGGTCAAGCTGAAGATGAGCGCGTTCATCATTACGCTTGCCTCCTTCATCTGGGTGCGTGGCATCGTGCTGGCGGTCTCGGGTGGGCGATCAGCCCAGGACCTCGACCCGGCGATCCGCTGGTTTGCCATTGAGCGCTTCGCCGGCATCCCGCTCTCGGCCTGGATCGCCATTGGCTGCTTCCTGATTTTCTCGGTGATGATGGCGAAGACGCCGTTCGGCCGACACCTGATCATGATCGGCGGAAACGAGACCGCGACGTTCAGGGCGGGCATCCGTGTGACCCGCAATCTGATCATTGCTTTCGTGATGGCGGGTGCGATTGCGGGGCTTGCCGGCTGGCTCTTGGCAATCCGCACGTCCGGTGCCACCGCCAATCTCGGCGTCGGACTGCTGTTCAATGCCTTTGCCGCCGTGGTCATTGGCGGGGTCAGCCTGAAAGGCGGCGTGGGTGCGCTTCCAGGCGTTTATGCCGGTGTGCTGCTGCTTGCGTCGATCAATACCGCGATCAATCTCATGGGATTGCCCGCCAACTATACCCAAGTGATCCACGGTTTCCTCGTGCTCGCCGCCGTCCTTCTCGACACCTTCAAACAAAGACTCCGCCAGAGGCTCGCATGACTGACAGATTGAAAGACAAGGTAGCGCTGGTCATTGGTGCTTCCCGCGGCATTGGCAAGGCGGTTGCGCTGCGCTTCTTGGAAGAAGGAGCCAAGGTCGTCATCGCCGATTTCGAGGCGGAGGAAGGACAGGCCGCCGCTGACGATATCGGTGCCGCTTTCGTGCGCACCGATATCTCGAAGATGGATGACGCTGTTGCTGCCGTGGCCTTCACACTGGAACTTCATGGCCGTCTCGACATCATTGTTCAGAATGCCGGCATTTATCCCTGGCAGCTGATCGAGAACACGGCGCCGGAGGACTGGGACAGCGTGATGGCCGTCAACCTGCGCGGCTGCTTCAATGCCGCCCGTGCGGCCCTCGTGCCGATGAAGGCGCAAGGCTCCGGCCGCATTCTCTTTACCTCGTCCATTACGGGGCCGCATGTGACCAGCCCCGGACACGGCCATTACTCGGCGAGCAAAGCCGGCATCAACGGCTTCATCAGGGCGGCCGCACTGGAATTCTCGGGCTACGGCATCACGGTCAATGGTGTCGAGCCGGGCAATATTCTCACCGAGGCCATCCAGCTGCACCGCAGTGCCGCCTTCATCGAGAACATGCAGGTTGCCATTCCGCTCGGCCGTCTCGGCTCGCCGCGTGACGTCGCCAATGCCTTCCTCTTTCTCGCCTCCGACGATGCGAGCTACGTCACCGGTACGACCATTGTTGTCGATGGTGGCCAGCTTCTGCCGGAAGGCGCAGACTTCAGGCTGCAGCCAACCTGACCAGAGCGGCTGTGGCCCTGCGGGCTGCAGCCGATCAGGCGGACTCGCGCTCGACCAGCAGACATTCGACCTTTAGCTGGTCGTGCGAGCTGTTCAGTCCGCCCGTGATGTCGGAGATCACTTCGACGGCCATGGCGCCCATCTCGAACATCGGCAGATGGAAGGTGGTGAGCGGCGGCATGGTGAACTGGGCGATGTCGCGGTTGTCGAACCCGACGACGGATACGTCTGCAGGGATCGATTTCCCGAGCTCCTTCAGCGCATCGATGCACCCCAGCGCCATCAGGTCGTTGGCGCAGAAGATGCCGTCCGGCGGCTCCGGGAGTTTCATCAGCGCATGGGTCTTCTCGTAGCCGGAAGACGGCTCCCAGTTGCCGTAATGGACGAGGTCCGGATCGTAGGTGATGTCGTTGCTCGCCAGCGCCTGCTTGTAACCGCGCAGGCGATCGCGCGGGTTGTCGAGGCCTTCCTGCCCATTGATGAGCGCGATCCGTTTGCGGCCGGCGGCGATCAGTCGCTCGGTGGCGGCGCGGCCGCCGGCGACGTCGCCGGGCAGGATGGAGGCCAGACGACGCTGCTGGTCATAGCAGTTGACCAGAACCGAGGGTGCGCGAAAAAGCGGCTCGGGCGGGTCGATCTTGCGGGTGAGGATGGTTCCGAAGATATAACCGACCAGCACCTGGCCATCGCAGACGGAGAAGATGCCGCCATCCGGGTCCTCGCCTTTGCGGAAAACGCCAAGGGTGACGATGATCCCGAGTTCCAGCGCCTTTTCGCGGGCGCCTTCGAAGGCCATGGCCATCCAGGGGTCGGTCGTCAGTTCATCGACCACGAAAACGATGACACGGCTGCCCGTATTAGCCGGCGTGGCCGACTTGTTCGACAGGCGGTAACCCAGCTGCTCTGCGGCATCGAAGACGCGTTTGCGGGTGGATTCGCTGAAGCGGGCACCGGAACTGCCATTCAGAATGAGCGACACGGTCGCCTGGGATACGCGCGCCAGTGCCGCCACATCCATCATCGTCGGTTTCAAGGCATTCTCCATGACGAACACCGTGGTTGCCGAGGCGCTTGACGGTTGTCAGGACCTGAACAGCCGGACTCGGTCGAAGGCGACGGCAACTACAATGAATGTACCTATGAACATTCCTTGCCAGAATGTCGAGATGCCCAACAGGATCAGGGAGTTGCGGATCACTTCTATCAACAGCGCGCCGACGACGGCTCCCAGCGCATTACCTTCCCCGCCCGCCAGGTTGGCGCCGCCGATAACGGCTGCCGCAATTACCGTCAGTTCCATGGCCTGGCCGAGGTTCGTCGTGACGCTGCCGAGCCAGCCCGCCATCAGAATGCCGGCAAGTCCTGCGGTGAAGGCAGAGAACATGTAGATGCTGACTTTCATGCGTCGGACTGGAATGCCGGTGAGCAGGGCCGCGTTCTCGCTGCTGCCGATGGCAAAGAGATGTTGTCCCCAGCGGGTCCATTTGAAGGCGAGCGACATGATCAGCGTCAGGGCCGCGAGCACGTAGAGAGGGTGAGGGATGCCGAGGGTCGATCCGCCACCGACCCAGATCAGGATGTTGTGGTCGGGACCGAAGTCCCAGATCATCTTGTTGTCGGAGAGCACCATGGCAAGCGAGCGCGCGGCCGACAACGTACCAAGGGTGACGACGAAGGGCGGCATGCCCGCATAGGCGACGAGAACCCCGTTCAGGAGGCCCACCAGCAACGCTGCACCCAGTGCCATGACGGCGGCGAGCAGGAACGGGGCACCTGCCGCCATCGTCACGCTGATCACCATGGCACTCAGGACCACAGAGGATCCGACCGAGAGATCGATGCCACCGGAGGCAATAACGGCGGTCATGCCAATTGCGATGATGCCGACGAAGGCGAAGTTGCGCGCGACATTGAAGAGGTTGCGCTCGCTGGCGAAGGCGTCGGTCAAGAGCGTGAGGGCAAGGCAGGCGAGGATGGCGGCGAGGAATACCCAGAACAGTTGCAGGCTCGCGATCCGAGACAGCCAGTTCCTGTGTTCGCTGCGTGAAATGACATCTTCCAGAGTGGTCATCGGTTCATCCTCTCCTCAAGCGGTTTCGATTGCGCCGGTGATCAGACCGGTCACTTCCTCGGGCGAGGATTGGGCGGCCCTCTTGTTGGCCACCAGTTCGCCGCGGCGGAGCACGGCGATGCGGTCGGAGACGCCGAAGACGTCAGGCATGCGATGACTGATCAGGATGACACTGATGCCCTGATCGCGAAGCCGTCGGATGACGTCGAGGACTTCCGCCACCTGGCGAACGGAAATCGCTGCCGTCGGCTCGTCCATCATGACGATCTTCGGCTTGGAGAGCAGAGTTCGGGCAATCGCTACGGCCTGGCGCTGGCCGCCCGACATGCGCCGGACGAGGTCACGCGGGCGGGTTTCCGATTTCAGCTGGCGGAACAGGCCGGCGGCGACGCGGTTCATGTGGCCATAATCGACATAGCGGAACGGCCCGAGGCGTTTGGTTGCCTCACGACCGAGGAAGACATTCGAAGCAGCTGAGAGATTGTCGCAGAGGGCGAGGTCCTGATAGACGACCTCGATGCCCTCCTTTTGCGCGTCCCGAGGGTTGTAGAAGCTCACCGGCTTCCCATCGATCAGGATCTCGCCCGAGGTGGGTGGGAAATTGCCCGCGATGATCTTGACCAGGGTGCTCTTGCCGGCGCCGTTGTCCCCCATCAGCCCCAGAACCTCCCCTGGCTCGATCGACAACGCTACGGAAGAGAGCGCCTGGATCGCTCCATAACTCTTTGAAATTCCATACAGTGCTAGTCGCGACACACGCGGTCCTCCCCCATTCTGTTGTCCTCCCGCATCAGACCGTGGACGCTGCAAAGGCGGCAAGCGGCAATCCTGTTATTAATGATGCTTGACTTAATATTATTACTAAATATTAATTCGGGCAACCAGGGAATGAAAGAACCAAGGGAGGCGTTGAATGAGGTTGCTTGTCACGGGCGCCACCGGAAAGGTGGGCCAAGCCTTCCTTCCCGCCTTCCTCCAGGAGACGCGATTTGCGGACTGGAGTGTCGTAGCGCTCTGCAACAACAGGGTAATCGAGGCCGGTGATCGGCTGTCCGTTGTGAAGGGCTCGGTCGCAGATCCCGATGTTGTGTCAGCGGCACTGTCCGGGGTGACGCATGTGCTGCATCTGGCAGCGGTCAAGGAAACGCCGGACCAGGCCATCGATGTGGCCTTGAAAGGGCTTTATCTCCTGCTCGATCGCTTCTGCCGCCTCGACAATCCCCGGCAGTTCATCCTGCTCAGCGGCGACTGCGTCGTCGGCCACATCTTCCAAGACTATCCGGAGCCGATCACCGAGCAATCCCCACGCAGAGCCTATCCCGGCGTCTATGCGCTGACGAAGGTGTTGGAAGAGGTGATGATCGAGCAGGTCGGCATCCAGTCCGGGCTGAACTGGACGACGCTTCGGGCGCCTTGGATCATGGAGAAGGACGACTTCCGCCAGGCCTTCGCCCTCGGTGAAGAGCAGTTCGGCGGCCCGTCCTGGTCGGCATTGCTTGATCCTGCCCGGCATCAACGGCTCCGTGAAGGCAGACATTTTCCGGTGATGCGCGATGCCCAAGGGGGCTATCTGAAGCGCAGCTTCATCCATGTCGACGATCTCGTCCGCGCCATCCTGTCATCGATCGACAACGTCAAGGCCTTTGGTCAGTTGTTCAACATCGCCATGAACGAGCCGGTGGATTACGGCCGCGTCTCGGAGCGTGTGAGGGCGGTCGGCGGCCTGGAGCCTGCCGACATCGAGACGCCGTTCCACAGCAACTGGCTCGACAACTCCAAGGCACGAAAAATCCTCGGGTGGAGGCCCGAAATCGATCTCGACGGGCTCGTGGAACGGGCCTGGACGTATCGGCGCGCGGCGGACGACCCGCGCATCGTCTGGTATCCCGGCTGAGCAGGAGGGCTTTCGCCGGCAATTTGGAGGAGGAAAACAGCAATGAAAATGCGTTATCTGGCATTCACTGCAATACCAATTCTCATGGCGCTTGCCGGCGAAAGCGCCGCCGAGGGCAAGAAGACGCTGGCGATCGTCGTCAAGGGTCTGGACAACCCATTCTTCGAGCAGATCAACCTGGGCTGCAAGAAGTGGCTCTCAGAAAATCCCGATAGTGAATACGAGTGCCTCTATACCGGTCCTGCGTCTTCGGCCGACGAGGCCGGCGAAGTGCAGATCGTCGATGATCTCCTGAGCCGAGGGGTGGCGGCTATCGCCATCTCGCCATCGAATGCGCCTGCCATGGCCAACCGTATTCGCGAAATCGCGCCGACCGTTCCTGTCATGACTGTCGATGCCGATTTTCTCGAAAAGGATCATGACATGCGCAAGACTTATCTCGGCACCGACAACTACCTGATGGGCGTCAAGATGGCTGAGGAGGCGAAGAAGCTGAAGGCCGAGGGCGGATCCGTCTGCCTGCAGCTCGGCAATGTCGCCGCTGCCAACATCAATGCGCGTGCACAGGGCTTCCGCGATACCATCGCAGGCGCCAAAGATGTCGATCGTCTGACCGGGCAGAACGGTTGGACGGAAATCGAAGGTTGCCCGGTCTATACCAATGACCAGGCGGATCTCGCCAACCAGCAGATGTCGGATGTGTTCACAGCGCATCCAGATCTCGATGCCTTCATCCTGATCGGCGGCTGGGCGCAGTTTGCACCGCAGGCCTATACCCAGGTCACCGACCAGGTGATGGACAAGCTCAAGTCCAAGGACCTGATCATCGTCGCGGGTGACACATTGCCGCCGCAGACACAGGCGTTCCGCGACGGTCGAAGCCATGCGCAGGTGGGTCAGCGGCCCTTCGAAATGGGCTACAAGGCGCCCGACGTGATGATCCAGCTGATCAAGGGCGAGAAGGTCGAGGACCCGTTGTTTACCGGTCTCGATGTCTGCAACACCGAAGATCCCGGCTTCTGCAAAGACAACTGATCTTTGGGCCAGAGGGGGCACGCCCTCTGGTCAACTCATTCGGCATGCGGACGGTCCGGGAGGGGCCGGCCCTGCGTGCTGCCGTTCAACTTGATGGCAGCCCAAGGAGAGGGTTGCGGGAGGATAAGATGAAGACACTATCGATCACGGCCCTTGCGGCCGCACTCACGCTCGCCGCTTCACCGGTGTTGGCCGAGGACAAGCAGTCACTCGCTTTCGTCGTCAATGCCGCTTCCGACTTCTGGAAACTGGCGGAAGCCGGCGTCAAGGCAGCGCAAGCCGAGCTTCCGGATTTCGACCTGCAGTTCCGTTATCCGGCCCAGGGGACCGCAGCTCTGCAGAACGCGCTGATGGACGATCTGGTTGCCGCCGGTACGGATGCGATCATGATCTCGTCGGTCGACCCGAAGAACTCGGTCGATGCCTTCAACAAGATCGCCGGGCAGATCCCGCTGTTCACCACCGATAGCGATGCGCCCCAGTCGAAGCGCATCGCCTATCTCGGTTCATCCAACACGAAGGCCGGCATCCAGGCGGGTGAGATCGCGGTGAAGGCGCTGCCAAAGGGTGGAAAATGCATGGGCTTTGTCGGCTTCCTCGGGGCCGACAACGCGAAGGAACGCATTGACGGTTTCCGGCAGGCCGTCGACGGCAAGGGTATCGAACTGGTCGATGTCCGTGGCGACGACGTGGACTTTGCCCGCGCCCGCTCGAATGTCGACGACGTGCTGGCGGCAAACCCCGAAATAGACTGCATGGTCGGCTTCTATTCCTACAATCCGCCTAAGATTTACGAGGCCCTGCAGGCTGCCGGTAAGCTCGGTGCAATCACCGTCATCGCCTTCGACGAGGACCCGATCACGCTGGGTGCAGTCCGCGAAGGCAGCTTTGCCGGAACCGTTGTCCAGGATCCCTACCAGTGGGGCTATCAGGGCATGAAGCTGATGGCAGCCTATGTGAAAGGTGACAAGTCGCAGGTCCCGGCCGATGGCCTGATCATCGTGCCGACGCAGGTGATCGACAAGGCCAATGTCGATGCCTTCGAAAAGCAGCTCAAGGAACGTATCGGCGGCTGATCCGGTGCCGCTGATACTGCCGGTCTGCGCGGATTGATGTCGTCCGCGCAGACCTTTCGCCCGCTGCCGAGGAGCGTTTCTTCATGTCCCCTGACACCCCTATCAGCCTCGATCTCCTTGGGATCACCAAGGTCTATGCGAGTGCCGTAGCGCTGAACGGTGTGTCGCTGTCGATCCGCGGCGGCGAGGTCGTCGGGCTGATTGGCGAGAACGGGGCCGGCAAGTCGACGCTGATGAAGGTGCTGGGTGGAACGATTGCGCCTGACGAGGGCGAGATGGTGATTGATGGGGTGCCCCTCATGGCACTGACGCCGGCGGCGGCCGTCGCGCATGGCATTGCTTTCGTCCATCAGGAACTGAACCCTTTCGTCAATCTCGACGTGGCCGGCAATGTGCTTCTTGGGCGCGAGATCCGCAGCGGCCCTTTCGGTTTCGTCGATCGGAAGGCGATGGAAAGCCGTGTTCGCCCCTTGCTCGAACTGCTTGGAACTCGTTTCACCGCATCGACTGCCGTTTCCGAGCTGTCGCTAGCCGATCAGCAATTGCTGGAAATCGCCAAGGCACTGTCGATCAATGTGCGCCTCTTGATCCTCGACGAGCCGACCTCAAGCCTGACGCTGGCGGAAACACAGAGGTTGCTGGCCGTCATCAGGCGGCTTCGCGACGAGGGGGTTGCCGTCCTGTTCATCACGCACCGGCTGAACGAGGTGGAAGAGGTGGCGGACCGGGTCGTCGGGCTGAGGGACGGATGCAACGCGGGCGACCTGCCACGGGAGGGGATCACCAAGGATGCGATGGTGCGCCTGATGATCGGTCGTGACGTGAAGCAGTTCTATGTGCCGCCGGATCGGCAGGAGGGGGCGGTCGTCCTCAAGACGATCGGCTTGCGGACGCAGACCTATCCCGATGCGGCTGTCGATCTTCAAGTCCGCAGCGGCGAAATCATGGGACTTGCGGGGTTGGTCGGGGCAGGACGCACCGAGCTTGCGCGCGCGCTGTTTGGGATCGATCCGGTTCTCTCCGGACAGGTGGAGATTGCTGGGCGGGCGGTCGAGCCGGGCTCCGTTCGCGCCGCGATCGCGGCAGGAATCTGCCTTGTGCCGGAGGACCGGAAGACGGAGGGCCTGTTCCTCGACTTCTCCATCGCCGGCAACGTCATCATGCCGAGACTGGACGCCGTCGCCCGGCACCGCTTCATCGATGAGGGAGCGGAGTTGCGGGTGGCGGAGGACTTTCGGGAACGGTTGTCGATCAAGGCCCGGCGGCTCGACCGACCCGTTGGCGAATTGTCGGGTGGCAACCAGCAGAAGGTGGTGTTGGCAAAATGGCTCGGGCTCAAACCCCGGCTCATCATTCTCGATGAACCCACACGGGGTATCGACGTCGGCGCCAAGGCCGAAGTTTATCGCTTGATGCGGACGCTGGCGGCGGAGGGGGCCGCCATCCTGATGATTTCCTCAGACATGGAAGAAGTCATCGGCGTTTCCACGCGTGTCGCGGTCATGCGCCGCGGCGTCATTGCCGGCGTGCTTGAGCGTGAAGATGTCAGCGAGGAAGCCGTTTTGCGGCTCGCCGTCGAATAGAGGAAAGAGCAGATGCACAAGAAAGACATCGGGCTTGCGGTTCTCGTCCTGACCGTTGGGGCAGTGGTCGCGCTGGTCAATCCGCGCTTCCTGTCACCGATCAATCTGGCGAACACCGCCAACCTGATCGGACTGTTCGGGCTGTTTTCCATCGCGGAAGCCTTCGTCATCGTCACGGCCGGGATCGAGCTGTCGATCGGCTCTGTGATCGCGCTCCTCGGCGTCATCTTCATCGATCTCATCGCCTCCTATGGTGTTCCCTGGCCGGTGGCGCTGGTCGTCGTTCTGGTGCTGTCTGTCATCATCGGGCTCCTGCATGGCTGGCTGATCACCCGGCTGAAACTGCAGCCATTCGTCGTGACCCTGTGCGGGCTGCTGATCTATCGCGGGGTTGCCCGCTTCTACACGAAGGACGGAACCGCTGGGTTCACCTTTGGCACCGATATGCCCACTCTCGAATTTCTGTTTGTCGGACGGACAGCCGGCGTACCGCACTCCGTCATCGCCTTTGCGGTCTTTGCCGTCCTTGCCTGGGCACTGCTGCACCGAACCGTCTTCGGTCGCCATCTGATGGCGGTGGGAAAGAACGAGGAAGCCGCGCGCTATTCCGGCATCGATACGCGGCGTGTCATTCTCTATGCCTATATGCTCTGCATGTTCCTAACCGGCGTCTCTGCCGTGTTCTTCGCCATGTATACCAAGTCCGTCCAGCCATCCTCGCATGGGAATTTCTACGAACTCTACGGCATCGCGGCTGCCGTTCTCGGCGGGTTTTCGCTCAGGGGCGGCGAGGGGTCGATCGTCGGCGTGGTTCTCGGTGTCGTGCTGTTGCAAGAGCTGCAGAACCTCGTGAACCTGCTCGGGATCCCGTCGTCCCTCAACTTCGCGGTCATGGGCGCGGTCATCCTCGCCGGGGTCATCGCCGACACGCAGTTCGTCGCCTATCGCGACCGGCGCCGGCAGGCGGCAGCACGGTCGGCGCTGAAGCAGGGTGGGTAAGGCCGGCGATATTTGCTTGGTCATATGCAACTTAAGGCGCGGGGTTGTCAGATACCGGTGCAACGGTTACGGACAAGCCGGTTTTCGAGGAACAGTCGGTACTCATCGCTTACAGGGTCGACTTCCTTTCGTGCTTTAAGTGAGGTCGCGTGATGACGCCCGTGCCGCTGGACAAGCGTGATTTTCCCAAGCGGTCCAGAGCTTCCAAAGGAAGGTACGTCGCGGCCGGGCTATTGCTCATCGCTGCCAGTGCCGTCCTCTGGTTCTCGGGTCTCCCGGCGCTTGCTTATTTTTACGCGGTTATGGCCGTCAGTGCCGATACTGCCCGGCCGGCACTACAGCTTGGAGACTACGAGGCAAAGATCGAGGCTCGCCCCGTCGAGGGGCTGACACGCGATCTCTCGGGCCTCACATATTCGCCACAGACCGGAACGCTGTTCGCCATCGTCAACCGGCCGGCGCAAATCGCCGAGCTGTCGGTCGAAGGACGGTTGCTGCGCACGATTGTGCTCAACGGTGTCCAAGATCCGGAAGGCTTGACGCATGTCGAGGGTGGTCGGTTCATCGTGACAAGCGAACGGCACCAGAGCCTGCACTGGATTACCGTCGACCGAAGCACTTCGCAGGTCACGGCGGAGGGTGGCGATCGCTTGCGGCTGGATTTCGGCGCCCTGCGAAACATGGGCTTCGAGGGTCTTTCCTGGGATTCGCGCCAGAAGCGGCTCTACATCGCGCAGGAGATGTTACCCGCCCGCGTGCTTGTCGTGGACGGGCTGGCCTCGACGTCAACCAGCCTCAATCTCGCAGTCAGCGAATGGAGCCCACACGGTTTGGCCGCAACCTTCATGCTGGACCTGTCATCCTTGTCCTTGCATGAGAGTACAGGCAATCTGATCCTGCTCAGCCATCTGTCGCGCATCCTGGTGGAATATGCGCCGGATGGCCGCGTCCTCAGCTTCTTGCCCTTGTGGCGCGGTATGAATGGTTTGTCTGCCTCAATTGCCCAGGCAGAAGGTGTCGCCATCGGGCCCGATGGCGATGTGTTCATCGTTGCCGAGCCGAACCTGTTCTATCGTTTCGGCAAACACTCAGATGCGGCAGAGGGCTTCTGACTCAACAGAAGCCGTTCAGCTTGAGGATCTTATGGGCGTCGATGGAGGCGCGCAGCTTGTCTTCCGAATCCCGATCGCCCTGATTGACGTCCGGATGGTGCATCTTCAGCCGCTCTTTGTAACGACGCCTGATCTCTTCCGGTGTTGCATCGGGTGACAGGTCAAGCGTTTCAAAGGCCTTGGCTTCGAGAACCTTCAGTTTGCGGCGCTGCAGATCGGCTGCCGCTGCCTGACGCTGGGCGGCCGTCTTGCGGGCGTTGATTGCCTTGGCCGAACCCGAGCGGGTCGTCAGCGGCAGAGGAATTTCCTTCGGCTGGGTCGTGCTCGTGCCCACCGTGGCGCGAGCACCGCTAGCGGCTTCCCGCTGGTAGCGCGCCGTCACCGGGTCGGAGAGGGTGGTCTGGTAGTTGTAGCCCTTGTTGTATTCCTTCACATGCTCCTGGCAGAACAGCAGGTAAAGGCCATCGGCGTCACAGCCGACGGGTGCGCGGTGAGCGCCATGCTTCTCGCATCCGTCCCACTGACATTTCGGGCCGGTCTCGACGCGATGTGCTACTGGCTTCTTCTTGGTCGACCGCAGGCCGACGAATATCTTTGAATCAGTCGTCATCCGGCCATATAGGGCAGTCTCACCGCGCCGGGCAAGGACTATGACGCATGGCACACATACCGTATTGGCCGGGTGTTGCAGTCATGTCGCTTGAGCCCACCTGATCACGCGAAGATGCCGGGCTCGCCC
Organism: Rhizobium sp. Root274; assembly: GCF_001429245.1. GTDB lineage: Bacteria > Pseudomonadota > Alphaproteobacteria > Rhizobiales > Rhizobiaceae > Allorhizobium. The sequence continues at coordinate 1,263,254 of NZ_LMJE01000007.1, read as the reverse complement.
GGCACCACTGTTTCGCTCCAGGAGCCACACGTCAGCTCAGTGCTTCCATCTTGCCGGCTGCCGAGATGTTCGGCGCCGTCTTGTTGTCGACGATGACGAGGTCGAATTTTCCGTCGTCCTTGCGGCGCCACTGACCACCGACCAGCGGCGTTTTGGTGACGTTCTTGGCGGCAAAGGGCGGCACACCCTGGCCGTTCCATTCGACATGGCCGACGATGGTATCGACCTTGGAGGCGGCGATGGCTGCGGCGATTGCATCGGCATCGGTCACATCGGTGACGCGGCCCATGACATCGGTCGCCATTTCGAACAGCGAGTGGATAAAGCCGATCGGCTGGGTCCAGGGGCGGCCGGTCTTGGTCGTGAAGTCGGCGGCAAGCTCGGCGGCACTCTGGCCTGTCAGCGACGATTTGAACGGGTGCTGGGCCGACCACCAGACTTCGGACGACAGATTGTGGCCTGCCGGACCGAGCGTCTCGACGGACTGCGGAAAAAGGATCGCCTTGGCCACCGTCAGCGCTTTAGGCGTAAAGCCTTGCTGCTTGGCCTGGTTCCAGAAGGTGGTGAAGTCCGGCGGAATGACGACACCCGTGATGATGTCGCAGCCGCCATCCTTGAAGGCGTTGACCTGGGCGGTGAAATCGTCCGACAGGTTCTGGTAGCGGCCGGGATCGAGGAGGTCGTAGCCGGCCTGAGCGAGCCCGGGCTTCAGGCCGACATTCGGGTCGCCCCAGGCATTGCCGTCGGCATCGTTGGGGAACAGGCCGCCGACCTTTTTATTTGTGTCGAGCTGGCTCCACATGTTGGTGAAGACAGCGATCACGTCTTCCAGACCCCAGAAGTAGTGATAGGCGAAGTTGAAGGGTTTCCAGCTGGCGGGATCTCCGGGATTGCCCTGTTGACCGATGAACCATGGCTGCCAGGGCGCCTTGGTCGAGATACAGGGAATGCCTTCCGCTTCGCAGGTCGTTGCCACCGGATTGGTGGTTTCCGGCGTCGAGGCCACCAGCATCAGGTTGATCTCGTCCGACAGGATCAGTTCCTTGGCGACATCCGCGGCGCGGTTCGGATTGGATTGGCTGTCCTTGACGATCACCTCGAAGTTCTTGCCCGCCTCGGTCGCGAGGAAGGAGGCGATGTTATAGGCATCGCTCTCCCCGAAGCTCGCCAGCGGCCCGGTCTGCGGACTGACGTAACCGATCTTGATCTTGGCTCCTTGCGCGATGGCAGGGGCCGCGAGGCCACCGAAGCCATAAGCCAGGCTTCCTGCGGCGGTCGTCTTCAATAGCGTTCTGCGCGTGATCATGCTGTCCTCCCGATTGTTGTCTGGTTTCAGGCGGCGACCCGGCGAAAGGGCCGACTGCCGACTGCAAGGTCCTTCAGGATGGCGTCGAGGGCTGCAACCTCCATCTCGGATGCCTGATGGGTGCGTCCGGGAAAGAGCTCGCATCTCAGCCTCGCCCGCGCCCTCCCAAGCGCTTCCGAAGCTTCGGCAAAGGCAGAGACCGGGATCCAGGGATCGAGGTCCGAGCCGGTCAAATAGACGGGTAAGCCGTCGAGGTCGGCGGATGGTCGATCGTCGGTGGTGTGGCCCACGCGGCAGCCGGTCAAATTGACCATGGCACCATTCCACGGGCCGAACTTCATGGCATATTCCAGCGACAGGCAGGCGCCCTGGCTAAAGCCGCCGATGACCAGAGGCTTGTCACGTCCGCCGGCATTCCGCAGGTCCTCGACCAGTCCATGCAGGTAGTCGAGAGAGGCGCCGAGCGCCTCCCTTGTGTTGTCGTTGAGGGCGTCGGTTGCGCGTGCCGCATACCAGCTGTTGCCCTCCGCCCGTGGCAGGCAATAGGCAATACTACCCGCCGACAGCCGCCCTACGACCTGTTCCATCATATCTTCGGGCGACTGAGTGCGCCCATGCACGAAGACGCAGAGGACCTCCGCCTCGGCCGGTGAAATCCCGAAGCGATGCGGCTCGCCATGTTTTGCCATGCCGGCATCTCCCCTTTAGAAGTTGGCGGGTTCCAGGCCGGCGATGAGTTCTTCCCTGCGATCTTCGAACCATGGCGGGAAGACGAGTGTCGAGCCAATCGCATCGGCCGGTTCGTCCTTCGCCCAGCCGCCTTCGACCGACCAGGCGATCTCGAACAGTGCCCCGCCCGGTGAGCGCACATAGCAGGACTTGAAGTAGTTGCGGTCCTTCTGGTCAGAGACGTCAGTGAAGCCGAGACCTTCGATATGGGCTTTCAGCTTCAGCTGGTTTCCTTCGTTGCCGGTGTTGAGCGCCAGATGGTGGATCGTGCCGCCTGAAAGCGTCCAGGTCCCTTGAGGTCCTGTCGGCTGATGGATGACCTCAACCATGCTGGAGGGGCCGCCGGGATTGGGAACCGAGAACATGAGGCCCTCGTCGCTGTCGGCTTCCTTCTGCATGCCCATCGCGATCGTCAGGAAGTCGTCCATGGACGTGCGGTCGAAAACGGCGACAGCTGCGCCGTAGATGCCGCGAATGCCATGATGCGGGCCGATGCCCTGCTTTTCATTGGTGATCGGCTCACGGGTATCGGCCGGGCTTTCGACCAGTTCGTGCTCGATGCCGCAAGGATGGGCAAGCGCCACCCGCGTGATGCCGAAACGGCTGGTCATCGAGGCCTTGATGCCGCGTTCGTTCAGCCGGTTCACCCAGAATTCCGAGGAGCCGAGCGGGATCGACAGCTGGATGATCTTCGACTGGTTGGTGCCACGCTTGCCGTAAATGCCGGGCTTGCGGAAGGGGAACGTGGTGACGATGGTCGAGGGGTCGCCGTTCTTGGCGCCGTAATAGAGATGGTAGACGGGGATCACGCCGTCGAAGAGGACCGTTCGCTTGATCGAATGCAGGCCCAGCGTCTTGGTGTAAAAGTCATAATCCTCCTGCGCCCCGTCCGTGCTAAGCGTGAGGTGATGATAGCCCGAAATGTATGACATGCGTTCCTCCTCCAAATGCCGTCATGCGGACAAGCGGGGTCCGCAGACACGAAACATCAGGAACCATCCTGAGATCGAAGACGGGCTGCGATCGTCTCCCAAATGCAAAGCCAGCTTTGCGCATCTCCCCAGCCCGTCATTCCTGCAGGATCCTCCCCATGCAGCCCCGACCATACAGCGGAACATTGGCTCTGTTGATAAAATTGCTTATGTTCGGTATAGCAAATTGCTATGAAAATAGACGAAAGGCACCTGGTTCAATTGGCGGCCGTGGCGGAGACAGGCGGCGTCACGGAAGGGGCTGCCATGCTCGGCATGACGCAGCCGGCCGTATCACGGACGCTGTCGATGCTGGAGCGGCGCGTGGGTGAGCCTCTATTCATTCCAGGTAAACGGCCGTTGCAACTGACGCCGCTTGGCCAGCAGCTGGCCATCCAGGGGCGGTCCATCCTTCTCGCTTCGCGGAAAGCCGTGGACATCGTGCGCAGCTTCCAGTCGGGGACATCCGGCCGGATCAAGGTAGGCGGTGTTCCCTTCTTCATGGATGCCGTCATCTCGCAGATGATCGCATCCTTCCAGTTGAAGGAACGCGACATTCTCGTCGAGCAGTCCTATGGCAATATGCCGGACCTTTTGAACGAGCTTGAATCGAGCCAGATCGACATGGCGATCACGCCGATCGGCAGTGCCGAACTAGGCGCTGATTTCGAGTTCCAGCCGCTTTTGCCGGGACGGAACGTGCTGACCTGTGCCGTCGGCCATCCGCTGCTGCGCAAGCGCACGCTGCGGATCGAGGATATCGTCACCTATCCCTGGGTGGCGCCGCTGCCGGGCTCGCCACTGGTGCTCGACCTCCACAACATTCTGATCACGCTCGGAATATTGGAACTTGCGATCCGTTATTCCGGCGGCTCCCTGCTCTCGGTGGTCAACTATGTCGCTTCCACCGATGCGCTCGCCATCCTGCCGCATTCGGTGGTCTTCTCGTTCAAGGGACAGGACAAGATCTCGATCGTGCCGGTCGACATCCCGCAGCCAGAGCGGACGCTGGGCATCATCACGCGGCGCAAGACCTATCCTAATCCGGCGGGGCGGAAGTTCCGCGATCATATTGTCGGGGCTTTCAAGGACCTCAAGACGATCATCGAGCGCCACGAAAAGTCTATCGTCTGGGGGCAGGGGCCATTCCTGCCGGAGCGCGATCGGTGACGGGCCAAGGGGTCGCTCCTTGCCTCAGGGTTTGATGGGGATCTGCAGACCGATCTTGATGTCGCGCAGCACGACATTGGTGTTCATGCGCTTGATCTGCGGATTTTCCGACATCAGTTGGGCGCTGATGTCATCGTAATGCTCGACATCGCGGGCGGTGATGATGGCGACCAGATCGACCTGGCCGGTCACATAATAGACCTGCTGAATATTGTCCTGCTTGTCGGCCCAGGCGCGGAAGCGAGCCAGCGCATCGTAATTATCCCGCTCGATCTCCATGCCGGTGATGAATGTCATCGGATAGTCGGTCGCCTTGCGGGAGACGACCGCGATCTCGGCGGTGATGATGCCGTCCGTGCGCAGCCGCTTCAAACGGCGCTGGACCGCTGAGGGAGAAAGGCCCACCTTGTCGGCAATGGCCTCTGCCTTCATCTGGCAATCGCGCTGGAGGAGGTCGAGAATGCTGCGATCGAATTGGTCCAGTTGCTCGACCATGGCCGTAGTCTCCTTTGCTGGCTTTGCGTCTCACCTGACCAACTGGGTACGCTCATCAGGGTCCGTGCCGATCGTGAGCGTCCTCGCGGGCTTTCTGCGGCAATTCTGCAGAGAACGCAAGAAATGCGAGGAAAACAGGCGCGGAACGCCATCTATGGTCTTGCACCTCCGAATGTCTCAGGATCCCGATGACGATAGCCGCCACCGCTGCCCTTGACGTAACTGATCTCCACAAGAGCTTCGGCCCTCTGGAAGTCTTGAAGGGCGTTTCAGCCACGGCCAAACGTGGTGACGTGATCTCGTTGATCGGTTCGTCAGGCTCCGGCAAAAGCACCTTCCTGCGCTGCATCAACCTGCTTGAGACACCCGATCAAGGCCGGATCGTCGTCGGTGGCGAAGAGTTGCGCTTGAAACCTTCCAAAAAAGGCGGCCTCGAAGCCGCCGATCGCAAGCAGCTGGAGCGCTTGCGCACGGGACTCGGCATGGTCTTCCAGAGCTTTAATCTCTGGGCCCATCGCACGGTCCTGGAAAACGTCATCGAAGCGCCGGTGCATGTGCTGAAAGTTCCGCGTCGCGAGGCGATTGAGAAGGCGGAAGCGCTGCTCGCCAAGGTCGGCCTCTACGACAAGCGCGATGCCTATCCGGCCTTCCTCTCCGGTGGCCAGCAGCAGCGGGCCGCGATCGCGCGTGCGCTCTGCGTCGATCCGGCCGTCATGCTGTTCGACGAGCCGACATCGGCACTCGATCCGGAACTGGTGGGCGAAGTGCTGAAAGTCATCCGCGATCTCGCGGAAGAAGGGCGCACCATGCTGCTTGTCACCCACGAGATGGCCTTTGCCCGCGATGTGTCGAACCATGTGATGTTTCTCGATCGCGGTCGCGTCGAGGAGGAGGGGCCGCCGGAGCGTGTGTTCGGCGATCCGACCAGCGTCCGCTGTCGCGACTTCACCCGCAGTCTTTCCGGTCGCGCCGCTGGCTGACCGATCCATTCGCTTTTTATCCACTTAAGGGGACCATCCGCCATGAAAATCATCTCCCTTCTCCTTGCCGGTGCAGCACTCGCCGCAACCGCCGTCACCGCCCAGGCCGAAGTGCGCTTCGGCATCATGAACGAGGCCTATCCGCCCTTCTTCGCCAAGGATGCATCCGGCGTCTGGCAGGGCTGGGAAATCGACATGATGAATGCGGTCTGCGCCGAGATGAAGGAGACCTGCTCGGTCATCGACTTGTCCTGGGATGGCCTGATCCCAGCGCTTCAGTCGAAGAAGTTCGACGTCATCTGGTCGTCGATGTCGATCACCGACGAGCGTCTGAAGACCATCGACTTCACCAATAAATACTACAACACGCCGAGCAAGCTCATCGGCCCGAAGGACCAGGAGCCGGGCGCCACGCCGGACGCTGTCGAGGGCAAGACGATCGGCATCCAGGTGTCGACGGTGCAGTCGGAATATTACAAGAAGTATTTCGCCGACAAGGCCGAGGAGCAGACCTACCAGACCCTCGACGAGGCCTTCCAGGATCTGGCCGCCGGCCGCATCGATTACGTCTTCGGCGATTCCATCGTGCTCGACGCATTCCTCAAGTCCGACTTCGGCAAGGATTGCTGCGCCGACATGGGTGATGTCGCGGACGATCCGGCTGTGCTTGGTGTCGGCGTCGGCGGCGGTCTGCGCAAGGACGATACCGAACTCAAGGCCAAGCTGAACGACGCGATCGCTGCTGTCAGGGCCTCGGGCAAGTATGACGAGATCTCGAAGAAGTATTTCTCCTTCGACATCTACGGCAAGTAAGCGGCCGCGCAGACGATGGCGACAACCCCGATGACGGCATGGCAATTGCTGGCGCTCGAGCCTCCTGGCTGGGGCGGGGCACTGCTGACGGGTGCCGTCACGACCGTCGCCATCTCGGCAACTGCGTTCGCCATTGGACTCGTCTTCGGGCTGTTTGGCGCCATGGGCAAGCTCTCCGGCAACCGGCCGGTGGGCCTGCTGTTGAAGCTCTATACCGGCACCATCCGTGCGGTGCCGGAACTCATCCTGATCGTCGGCCTCTACTATGCCGGGACCGACGGGCTGAACCGGCTGTTGCAAGCCTTCGGCCTGCCGCCGGTCGAGGTGAATGGTTTCGTCGCGGCCGTTGCCGTGCTCGGTTTCGTCCAGGGCGCCTATATGACTGAAGTGCTGCGCGGGGCAATCCTCGCGATTCCGGCCGGGCAAATCGAGGCGGCCCGTGCCTTCGGCATGTCGCCCTTTCTGCGCTTCCGCCGTGTCACCCTGCCGGCACTCTTGCCCAATGCCTTGCCGGGCATGGCCAATCTCTGGATGTCGGTGACCAAGGACAGTGCGCTTGTCGCCGTTGTCGGCTATCAGGAACTGGCGCTGACCACCCGTCTTGCCGGTGCCAATACCAAGCAGTATTTCCTGTTCTTTCTGGCAGCCGCTGTTCTCTATCTGGCGATCACGCTTCTCTCCAATCTCGTCTTCCACTGGCTCGAGCGTCATGTGCGCCGGGGCCAGCGGCTGACGGCCTGACGGGGAGGGGACAATGAACTTCGATTGGCTTTTCAAATACTGGCCGCTTCTGCTCGATGGTGCCTTCCAGACGGTGGCGCTTCTCGTGATATCGGTCGGCTTTGGCTTCATCCTGGCGATCGGTCTTGCCTTTGCGATGGTCGGCGGCGGGCCGGTGACGCGCAGTCTGGCGCGCGGTTATTCGACCGTGTTTCGAGGAACGCCGCTGCTGATCCAGCTCTGGTTGCTCTATTACGGCGTCGGATCGCTTCTGCCGATGGTGCCGGGCCTGCGCCACAGTTTTCTCTGGCCGATCCTGCGCGAAGGCTTCTTCTTCGCTGCCTTGTCCTTCACGCTCAACTATGCGGCCTATGAGGCGGAGGTGCTGCGCGGTGCGCTCTTGTCCGTGCCCAAGGGCGAGCTGGAGGCGGGGCGGGCGCTCGGTATGAGCCGGTTCACGCTGGTGCGCCGCATCTGGCTGCCGCGGGCTATCCGCACGGCGCTTCCGACCATTGCCGGCGAGGTCGTGATGCAACTCAAGGCGACCCCGCTCGCCTTCACCGTCACAGTCATGGATCTCTACGCCGTCGCCTTCAAGGTCCGGCAGGATACGCTTCTCGTTTACGAGCCGCTGCTTGTTGTCACCCTCTTCTATGTCGTGCTCACCGTCCTCATTACCCGCGCCTTCGGTATCGTCGAGGCCCAGGTGCCGATCCGCCGTTGAGCGGCTCCGAAAGAACAATCATGTTTAAGAGCTTCGTCACCCATCCTCTTCCGGAAAACGCTGGCCCCGAAACCCGCGCGCTTGATGGCGGTCTGATCATCGATCCCGCAACGGGTGCGATCGCGCCGAACATTTCGATGTCGGTCAACAATGTTCTGATGCCAGGTGACGGTGCCTTCTCGGCGGATGGCGTCGAGGATCTGGCAGCGCTTCCTTATCTCTATGCCCGCTGGACCAATCCCACCGTACGTCAGCTCGAACAGCGTCTGGCCGCGCTGGAAGGTGCTGAGGATGCGCTTGCCAGTGCCACGGGCATGGCGGCAATCGCCGGCATGCTGCTGACGCTGCTGAAGGCCGGCGATCACCTGATCGTCTCTGACGTCTGTTATGCCGGGGCGGCTGAACTCACCCAGCGTGTCCTGCCGGATTTCGGCATCGAGGTGACTGCCGTCAACATGGCGCGGCTCGATCTGGTCGAGGCGGCGATCAAGCCCAATACCCGGCTCATCCACTGCGAGAGCCCTGTTAATCCGATCCTGCGCATCGTCGATCTCAAGGCGCTCTCGGCCATTGCCGCGCGCCATGGCGTGCTGACCTCGGTGGACTCGACCTTCGCGACGCCTGTTGCGACACGTCCCCTCTCACTTGGCGTCGATCTTGTCATCCATTCGCTGACCAAGTTCATCAACGGCCATGGCGACGCGCTCGGCGGCGCGGTGATCGGGCGAAAGGAACTGGTCGCACAGATCCGTGGGCGCGCCGGCGTCTATCTGGGCGCTGCGCTTTCCGCCCAATCCGCCTGGCTGATCATGCGCGGCATCGACACGCTTTACCCGCGTCTGCGCATGGCGTCGGAGACGGCGCTTTCGGTCGCACGCTTTCTGGAGAGCCACCCGCAGGTGGAGCGGGTCATCTATCCCGGTCTCGAATCCCATCCTCAGCATGAACTCGCGAAGCGCCAGATGGACGTGTTCGGCGGCATGATCGGTTTTCGCACGCGCGATCCGAAAGCCACGGCAGGCCGACTGGCAGAGCGGCTGCGGGTCGCTCACTACGCCTTCTCGCTTGGCCACCAGCGCAGCCTCGTCGTTCTCATGGAGACCGATGAGATGATGGCTTCGACCTACCGGCTCACCGGCGAGCCGCTTGCAGATTACCGCGCCTATGCCGGTGACGGGCTGTTCCGCCTGTCGATCGGCCTCGAGACCCCGGCCGATATCATCGCCGACCTCGACCAGGCGCTTACCCCCTGACCGCATCCGACGGAGACATTCCCATGGCAGACACCCTCATTCTCGACGGCGGCATGAGCCGCGAACTCCTGCGGCTTGGTGCCGAACTCAAGCAGCCGGAATGGTCGGCACTGGCGCTGATGAACAGCCCCGAGATCGTCCGCCAGGTGCATGATGAATTCATCGCTGCCGGCGCCGATGTCGTCACGACCAATTCCTATGCGCTGGTGCCTTTTCATATTGGCGAAGAGCGCTTTGCCAAGGATGGGGCTGAGCTGATCGCGCTCTCCGGCCGGCTTGCCCGCGAGGCGGCCGATGCCAGTGACCGCAAGGTTTTGGTTGCCGGTTCGCTGCCGCCGATCTTCGGCAGTTATGAGCCGGAGAATTTCGACCCGTCGCGTGTCCAGGATTATCTCAAGGTGCTCGTCGAAAACCTGGCGCCGTATGTCGATGTCTGGCTTGGGGAAACGCTGAGCCTGATTGCGGAAGGCGAGGCCGTGCGCGAGGCGATTAAGGCGCATCCGAAGCCGTCCTGGATTTCGTTCACGCTTGCCGATGGCGAGGCTCAGGTGGCAGGCGGTGAAGCCAAGCTGCGGTCTGGCGAAACGGTGAAAGCCGCTGCCGAATGGGCTGCCGGTTCCGGCGCTTCGGCGCTGCTCTTCAACTGCGCCAAGCCGGAAGTTATGAAGCGCGCGGTTGAGACGGCGGCTGCGGTGTTTGCCGAGGAAGGCGCCGATCTCAAGATCGGCGTCTATGCAAATGCCTTCGAGACCGACACGGACGAGAAGGCGGCCAACGAGGGGCTGCACGACACGCGTCAGGATCTGACGGGCGATGTCTATTCCCGTTTTGCCTGCCAATGGGCCGAGGCCGGCGCCACCATGATCGGTGGTTGCTGTGGTATTGGTGCGGAGCATATTCACAGGGTTGCGACGGCTTTGCGTCGGGTGGCATGAGACGTCTCTGATGCCGAAGGCTCTCTGCGGAACGAATGTCGTTCACTGCAAAGGCCATATCCGGGGCTGATCCGGATATGGCCTCTGTGTTGTCGACGATGCGTCAGGCGTCCAGCGTAGTCTGGCGCTCCCAAGCGGTGAAGTGTCCGCAATAACTATCCCACTCACTGCGTTTCAGCTTGAGGTAAGCGTTGGAGAACGCGTCGCCTAAGGCCGTCCGGAGCGGGGCGTCGTTCTCGAACTCTCTCAGCGCATCGAGCAAGTTCAGCGGCAGGCGCGGCGCATCTGTCACCATGTGGCCATCACGGTACATGTCGATGTCGTGATGCGGGCCGGGATCGGCATTGCTATTCAATCCGCTTAAACCTGCGGCGATGATGATGGCCTGCAGAAGGTATGGGTTCACAGCGCCGTCTGGGAGGCGGAGTTCGAAGCGTCCGGGGCCGGGTACGCGGACCATGTGGGTGCGGTTGTTGCCGGTCCAGGTGACAGTGTTCGGTGCCCAGGTGGCGCCCGAGACTGTGCGCGGGGCATTGATGCGCTTGTAGGAATTCACCGTCGGGTTGGTGATTGCGGCGAGTGCCGAGGCATGTTTCATGATGCCGCCGAGGAAGGTCTTGCCCTTGGCGGAGAGGCCGAAGGGCATGTCCTTGTCGGCGAAGGCGTTGACCTGGCCATCCAGATCCCAGACCGAAATATGGGCGTGGCAGCCATTTCCTGTCAGACCTTTGAAGGGTTTCGGCATGAAGGTGGCGCGCAGCCCGTGTTTCTCCGCCACAGATTTTACCATGAACTTGAAGAAGGAATGTTTGTCGGCCGTCTTTAGGGCGTCGTCATACTCCCAGTTCATCTCGAACTGGCCGTTCGCGTCCTCGTGGTCGTTCTGGTAGGGCTTCCAGCCCAGCGCCAGCATGTGATCGCAGATTTCCGCGATCACGTCATAACGGCGCATCAGGGCCTGCTGGTCGTAGCAGGGCTTTTCTGCGGTGTCGTACTGGTCTGAGATCTGTTCGCCATCGGCTGAAATCAGGAAAAATTCCGGTTCGACGCCGGTCTTGACCCGTAGCCCAAGCTCCGCCGCTTCCGCGACCAGTTTCTTCAGGACCACCCGCGGCGCCTGCGCGACGGGTTGATTTTCCATCATGCAGTCAGCGGCAACCCAGGCGACGTCAGGTTTCCAGGGCAGCCGGATGACGGACGAGGCGTCCGGAATGGCGAAGAGATCGGGATGGGCGGGGGTGAGGTCGAGCCAGGTGGCGAAACCTGCAAAGCCGGCGCCATCCTTCTGCATGTCGGCGATGGCCTGGGCGGGGACCAGCTTGGCGCGCTGGGCGCCGAAGAGGTCGGTATAACTGATCATGAAGTATTTGATGCCTCGCTCCTTGGCGAAGCTTTCGAGATCCTGTGTCACGTCGTTCCCCTGTTTTTATGGATTGAGACACATTGGTTGAAAGAAAATGGCCGCATCCGTGGGAGTCGGATGCGGCCATCAGGTGTTTTAGAAGCCTCCCTTGCCGGGGTACCAGCTGGTGCCGGCCAAAGGCACCTGGGCCATGGCGGCGGCCTCCATCGTCAGCGCGCAGAGGTCCTCCGGCTCCAGGTTGTGCAGTCTGTTCTTGCCGCAGGCGCGGGCGATGGTCTGCGCCTCCAGCGTCATGACCTTCAGGTAGTTGGCGAGCCGACGTCCGGCCGCGACCGGGTCGAGACGGGCGGCAAGTTCCGGGTCCTGGGTGGTGATGCCGGCGGGGTCCTTGCCCTCGTGCCAGTCGTCATATGCCCCGGCTGTGGTGCCAAGCTTCTGGTATTCCTCTTCCCATTTCGGGTCGTTGTCGCCGATGGCGACCAGCGCTGCCGTGCCGATCGCGACCGCATCCGCGCCAAGCGCCAGAGCCTTGGCGACATCGGCGCCAGAGCGGATGCCGCCGGAGATGACCAGCTGCACCTTGCGGTGCATGCCGAGATCCTGCAGTGCCTGCACGGCGGGGCGGATACAGGCCAGCGTCGGCATGCCGACATGTTCGATGAAGACGTCCTGCGTCGCGGCCGTGCCGCCCTGCATCCCGTCGAGCACCACGACATCGGCGCCGGCCTTTACTGCAAGGGCGGTGTCGTAATAGGGGCGGGCGCCGCCGACCTTCACATAGATCGGCTTTTCCCAGTCGGTGATCTCGCGCAGTTCAAGGATCTTGATTTCGAGATCGTCAGGGCCGGTCCAATCCGGATGGCGGCAGGCCGAGCGCTGGTCGATGCCCTTCGGCAGGTTGCGCATGTTTGCGACGCGATCGGAGATCTTCTGGCCAAGCAGCATGCCGCCGCCGCCGGGCTTCGCTCCCTGGCCAACCACCACTTCGATTGCATCGGCGCGACGAAGGTCTTTCGGGTTCATGCCGTAACGGGAGGGGAGATACTGGTAGACGAGCTTTTCTGAATGACCGCGTTCCTCATCCGTCATGCCGCCGTCGCCGGTCGTGGTGGAGGTGCCGGCGAGCGTTGCGCCGCGGCCGAGCGCTTCCTTGGCGTTGCCGGAGAGCGCGCCGAAGCTCATGCCGGCAATCGTGATCGGGATCTTCAGTTCGATCGGCTTCTTGGCAAAACGCGTGCCGAGCACCACCGAGGTATCGCACTTCTCGCGATAACCTTCGAGCGGATAGCGGGAGATCGATGCGCCAAGGAAGAGCAGGTCGTCGAAATGCGGGACCTTGCGCTTGGTGCCGCCGCCCCGGATGTCGTAGATGCCGGTCGCTGCGGCGCGGCGGATTTCGGCAAGTGTATGGTCATCAAACGTGGCAGACTTGCGCGGCGGGGTGAAGGGGTTGTGGTAGCTCATGGCCTATCCTCGCCTCAATACGCGTCGGCATTGTCGATGTTGAAATTGTACAGTTTGCGGGCCGAGCCGTAGCGTTTGAACTCTTCGGGCTTCACGTCGGTGATGCCTGCCTGGGCGAGAAGTTCGGCGAGCTTTGCCAGATGCTTCGGCTTCATCTGCTTTTCGATGCAATCAGCACCGAGGCTTTTGACCGTGCCCCGCACGAAGAGTTTCGCCTCGTAGACGCTGTCACCCAGCGCTTCGCCGGCATCGCCGCAGACGACAAGATGGCCCGACTGGCCCATGAAGGCCGACATGTGGCCGATGGAGCCGCGCACCACGATGTCGATGCCCTTCATAGAGATGCCGCAGCGAGAGGCGGCATTGCCCTTGATGACGAGCAGCCCGCCGCGCCCGGTGGCGCCAGCATATTGCGAGGCGTCACCTTCGATGACCACGGTGCCGGACATCATGTTTTCCGCAACACCTGGACCTGCGGAGCCATGGATGGTGACGGTTCCGCCGTCGTTCATGCCGGCGCAGTAATAGCCGACGGAGCCCTTCACCTCGACAGTGAGAGGCGCATTGATGCCGACCGCGACGGCGTGGTGGCCGCGTGGGTTCACGACCTCGAAGAGGGTGTCGTTGGAGCCGCTGCCGAGAGCGTGAAGCGCGCTGTTCAGGTCTCGGAGCGGCGTGTGGGAAAGATCGAAGACAGGCATTCAAGAAACTTTCTCGGAAGGGGCGCGGATCAGGCGGCCTTTTCGTGGTCCCAGAAATAGACGGTGGCCGGCTCCGGCTCCCAGACGCGGGCGGTTTCGATGCCCGGCAGGTTGACCAAGGCCCGGTATTCGGAGCCGAAGGCGACGTACTGGTCGGTCTCGGCCATGACGGCGGGCTTGCAGGCGATCGGGTCGCGGACCACGCCGAAGCCGGTTTTCGTGCCGACGACGAAGGTGAAGAAGCCATCGAGATCGTCGAGCGCGCCGGTCAGCGCTTCGCCGAGATCCTTGCCCTTGGCCATTTCGGCGGTCAAATAGGCGGCGGCCACTTCGCTATCGTTCTGTGTCTCGAAGGACATGCCCTCGCGGATCATCTCGCGGCGCAGGTTGTTATGGTTCGAGAGCGAGCCGTTGTGCACTAGGCACTGGTCGGCCCCCGTGGAAAACGGATGGGCACCGAGTGTCGTCACCGCACTTTCGGTCGCCATGCGTGTGTGGCCGATGCCATGGGTGCCGCCCATGGCGCGAACGCTGAAGCGCTGCACGACATCCTTGGGCAGGCCGACTTCCTTGAAGATTTCGACGCTTTCGCCCGAGCCCATTATGCGCACGTTTGGGCGGACGGCAGAGAGAACGGAGCGGATGTTCGCCAGGTCGCCCTGGTCGATCAGGATCACGGCGTGCGTGCTTTTTACGGCGACCTCGACTTTGAGGCCGACCTTGGCGAGATCATCTGCGAGGTCCCCAAAATCCGCTTCCGGGGCGGCAGACTGGACGGTCACCTTCGCCTTGCCGCCGCTCGTTTCGCCATAAATGGCGATGCCGGCGGAATCAGGTCCGCGATCGGTCATGGTAATCAGCATATCCGACAGCAAGGCGCCGAGCTGCGGTTCAAGTGCCTTGTCCTTGAGAAACAGTCCGACGATGCCGCACATGGCCACGATCCCCCTTGTTCAGTGGAACAAGGAGTAGCAGCGGCACGCAACCCGATCAACCTTCAGGAAACTATTTTTCCTAAGGGGCAATCATTTTTGATGGGGATAGGAGATGATCGAAAGATAGCGTGCCGGAAGTTTCACCAGTTCTTCCGGGCCATGGGGGGCATCGGCATCGAAGAACAGGCTGTCGCCGGCTTCCATCCGGTAGAGCCTGTCGCCATGGCGATACACAACCTCGCCCTCGAGCATGTAGAGGAACTCCATGCCCTCATGCTGGAAGGTCGGGAAGATGTCTGACGAGGCGTTGAGCGTGATGAGATAGGGCTCGACGATGACGCCCGAGGTGTTGTTCTCGATATGGCCGAGCAGGCTGTAATGGTGGCCGGCACGGGTGCCACGGCGCTCCAGGTTGACGCCTTCGCCCGCCTTGACGAAGCTCGCCGACTTCGGCTCCTCGAAACCCTTGAAGAATGCGGTGATCGGCATGCCGAGCGCTTTTGATAACGCCTGCAGGGTTGTCAGCGAGGGCGAGATGTTGCCGTTCTCGATCTTTGACAGCATACCGACCGACATGCCGGTTGCAGCCGCGAGATCGGCGACCGTGATGCCGAGTTTTTTGCGATAGGTGCGAACCTCATGGCCGATCGCCATTTCGAGATTGTTGGCCCGCGGCTCCCGCACAGCGTGCGGATCCTGGGCGAGGGCGGCAACAAGAGAGGCGGCGGCGGGCAGCTTGCCGCGGCCTTTGCCATCCTTCGCACCCTTTGCCATCAGCTCTCTCCCCCGGATCATGTTCATCGTTCTGCCGCTCACGCGTCCGAGTGCTCTAGCGGATTTCAGCGGGAGGCCACAATGGGCTTTCAGCCTTGGACGAGAGGTGAGGCGTTTGGGGAAGTCGGCGCGAGCGAGGGTATGGCAGATCTACTGCAGGCTTGAGCAGCCGTCGGGTCAGTTCAAGATGGATCTTCCCGGCTACGGCAGAAAGCGACAAGAGGGAACGCACAGCCTCCCGTTTTCGCTGCTCTAATCCGCCAGCTGCATCACTTCCAGCGCAGATCTGGCCACGATGTCAGCGCCGATACGATTGAACGCCTGCGGATCTTTTTTCACGGCTGGGCCGCCAACCGCGATTTTCATGCTTCCGGCATACCGATTGGAGTGTATGCGCCGGATTGCCTGGGCGCATTCCGGAGCCTCATCGACGCGGCCGACCGAAATGCCGAGAAGGTCGTAGGGGCCGTTCGACAGGCGGGTGTAGACGTGATCGTCAAGCTCCAGCTCTCCGCCGCCTTCGACGGCCCAGCCCATGTCGCGAAAACAGGAGGCAACGATCGAGACACCGATGGTGTGCATGGCACCTCGTGTTCGTGCCAGGAGAACCCGACGCTCCGTTTCGCGTGTACTGAGCGCAGCGCTTCGGCTCTGCGACAGGTGGTTGATGATCATGCCGATGCGGGTCGAGGCCACGGCAACCTGCATGAAATCCGTCTCGTCGGTGCACCACAGATTGCCGAGATAGGCCGCAACCGGAGCAAACAGTTGGATGGCCAGCGTCTGCATGGGCAAGCCGCTCCGCTGCAATTCCTCGATTAATTCGCGGTGGCCACGGGGATCGGGATCAATCAGGACGCTGATCAGCGCCTGGCGGAAAGAAATTGCCCTTTCCGTGCCGGGCAGCTGACGCGCGCTAGGGTCGAGTTCGGGATGGAGCTGGAGGTCGATTTCCTGCGGGAGCGCGCGCGAAGTCCGCCCGGCCGTCAGCTCCGGATGCCCCGCACCCACGAGCTTCGGAACAGCCTTGCGAATGGCATTCTCAAGGATCCGATAATCGAATGGGCTGAGATGATTGCCCGCTGCGGCTTCTGCCGGCGGCTTCTCGTTGTCCCTCGTGTCCCACGCGTTTCCCCGCCCGCCATCCGGCGGGCCTTTCCTGCTGTCGTTGGCCATTTCACCCTCCCGATCCCTGGCCTTGACGGTCTTCTTCTTCCCGCTCGAACACTACTGCATCCGCAATCAGTCGCCAATCATATTCTAAAATTAAGTTCGCCAGGCATTACGGTGCCTGCTTCGTTTCGGTTTGCTCCCAGCGAAAGAAGTTAACCTCGGTCTTCTGCGCGGTGGACCTGGGGCATCGCGTCCTGATGTCCGCCCCGGGCACGGTTATGGCCGTTGATGGCCTCGCTCACATGCGGTGCGAGGGCGCCTCTGACCTGACCGGCAATATGGCGTGCCGTTAGCCGGGCCTCGTCATACATGTCGTCAGGGCTTGCCTGAGCGATAAAGTGATCGGGTAATGTCAGGGTTCTGATGGCCGAGCGGCCGTCCAGCATGCCCTTCTGTGCGAGATAATGAAGCACAAGAGCGCCGAATCCTCCGGTCGCTCCCTCTTCAATGGTGACCAGCAGTTCGTGGCTGGAGAAGAGTTCCGCAATGAGGGCGGTGTCCAGAGGTTTGGCAAATCGCGCGTCGGCGACGGTGACGCTGATGCCGTAATCAGCGAGCATCCGTCGAGCCGAGAGACATTCGGCAAGCCGTGTCCCGAAGGAGAGGAGAGCGACATGGCGCCCGCTCTCGATAATCCGGCCGCGTCCGATCTGAATAGCCTGACCTTCGGCCGGAAGGGATATGCCGGTTCCTTCACCGCGGGGGTAGCGGAAGGCGATCGGCCCAGAGTCGTGGGCGGCAGCGGTGGCCACCATATGCACAAGTTCGGCCTCGTCGCTCGCCGCCATCACGGTAAAGTTCGGCAGGTTGGCGAGGTAACCGATGTCGAAGGCGCCGGCATGGGTCGGACCATCGGCGCCGACCAGTCCTGCACGGTCGATGGCGAAGCGAACCGGCAGGTTCTGCAGTGCCACGTCATGTACAATCTGGTCATAGGCGCGCTGCAGGAACGAGGAATAGATCGCGCAGAAAGGTTTCATCCCGCTTGCGGCAAGACCGGCTGCGAAAGTGACTGCGTGCTGTTCCGCAATGCCGACGTCGAAACAGCGGTCTGGAAATTCTTTCTGGAAGATGTCGATACCCGTCCCGGCAGCCATCGCGGCCGTTATGCCGACGATGCGCTCGTCCCGACGCGCTTCTGCAATTAGCGCATTCGCGAAGACCTTCGTGTAGGCGGGTGCTTTTGCAGGTGTCTTCACCTGAGTGCCGGAGAGGATGTCGAACGGATTGACGCCGTGGAACCTGTCGGGTGCCGCCTCGGCATGATGATAGCCAGCGCCCTTTCTCGTCACCGCATGCAGCAGGATCGGGCCAGGATCCGCCTCCTTCAAAGATCGGAGCAGGGGCAGGAGCGTGTCGAGGTCATGACCGTCAACCGGGCCGACATAGCGCAAGCCGAGGTTTTGGAACAAATTAAGTCGACCCGATGCGGCCGCTTCGGGTGCGTCGGTGATCTGCCGAATGTTCGACAGATGGCGGGCCAAGGCTCCGGTCGAAGGGGAAATCGACATGTCATTGTCGTTGAGGATGACGATTAGACGGCGTCCGAGGCATCCGGCATTGTTGAGCGCTTCGAAGGCCATGCCCGCCGACATCGCTCCATCGCCGATGACGCAGACGACATGGCCCTCTTCTCCCGTAAGATCGAAGCCGACGGAAAAACCGAGACCGGCGGAGATCGACGTGGAGGAGTGAGCAGCGCCGAACGGATCGTAGGGGCTTTCGCTGCGACGGGTGAAGCCGGAAATGCCGCCCTTTTTGCGCAGGCTCGACATGCGCTCACGCCGACCGGTCAGGATCTTGTGCGGGTAGCACTGGTGGCCGACGTCCCAAAGCAGTTTGTCGTGGGGGGTGTCGAAGACCGCGTGGATGGCGATGGTGAGCTCAATGACACCGAGACTGGAGCCGAGATGGCCACCGGTTTCTGAAACAACCTTGAGTGTTTCGGCCCTCAGTTCATCGGCCAGGCGCACCAGTTCCAGGTGCTCCAGGCTGCGCAGATCCTGCGGTGACCTGATGCGGTCGAGCAGGGGAGTAACGCCGGCATTCGTCGAAATTAAGCCCACTGCGCTATCCTCCCACGCAAGAGCCTGTCCTACCGACTGCGTCGCTCACAGGCATTTCTGCCGGACGGGAGCTGTTTGTCAGAGGAGCAGTATCACCAACGCATATTCGGAGAAGTCACGCGATCTGTAAACTTTTTTTTACACTTTTGAAAAGTAATTCGCCGGACCCTCCCAGGTCCGGCGGCACTAACTCGAATTATTGAGCCGTGCTGAAGGTTTTCACATAGGCGATGACGTTGGCGATATCCTTGGGATCCTTCAGGCCGGCGAAGGCCATCTTGGTGCCCTTCACCACGCCGCGTGGATCAGCAAGATACGTGGTCAGAAGCGCTTCGTCCCAGGTCTTCCCGGCACCGAAGTCCATCATCGCCTTGGAGTATTTGAAGCCTTCCTTGGTGCCCGGCTGGCGGCCAATGACGCCTTGGAGCGATGGACCGACCTTGGCCTTGTCACTGTCGATGTTGTGGCAGACACCGCATTTCTTAAAAACAATTTCCCCGGCTGCAACGTCGCCTTCCTGGGCGAAGGCGGTGGAACAGATCAGAAGCATGGCTGTGGTGCAGGCGGCAGTGAGAATTCGCGACATGAAGAAACCTCCCATAACATGGCGAAAACGGTAGACTGTAAAATGCATCTTGTCTGGCTGGCCACCGCCAGTCGAAGGAATTTGAGGCGGCCCATGACTGCGGCCGTCGGTCTTGCTTCCTGATCCGTACGCTATTCTATAAGCTATCGCATTACGCAGCAGAATTGGAGCCGGATCATGGCCGCAGTCGTCTTTGTCATCATTGTCCTGGCCGCCGCATCGAGCGGCGCCATCTTCAAGCCCGGCGCCTGGTATGACGGACTGAGAAAGCCGAGCTGGACGCCGCCGAAATGGGCCTTTCCGGTGGTGTGGACCATCCTTTACCTGTTCATCGGCTATGCCGGTTGGCTGGTGTGGAGCGAGGCGGGCTGGACATTGCCAGTCATTCTTTGGGGCGTGCAGATGGTGGCGAATGCGCTGTGGTCGTACTTCTTCTTCGGCATCCGGAGGATGGATCTGGCCTTGGTGGATGTCGCTGTTCTCTGGCTGTCGATCGCAGCCTTCATCCTCGTCGCCTGGCCAGTCTCGCCACTCGCTTCGCTGCTTTTCGTGCCCTACCTTGTCTGGGTCAGTGCGGCTGCAATGCTCAATCATTCGGTTCGCAGCCTCAATCCCGGGGCCTGACGGCAAGCCGCAGCCAGAGGTCCGTGCCATGGGCAACAAGAGAGCCGGCCATCAGGACGGCGACCCATAACACCCCCATGTCTGTCAGTGCCACGCCGACGGCGAGCAACAGGCAACTGCCGGAGAGGGCGTTGGCGAGTAGGCTCCGGAAGAGTGTCCAGGGCATGCGCGATGCCGCGCAGATTGCCGCTGTGCCGAGCCAAAGTACCGCCAGGGCCAGTGCCGTGATCCATCCTGAATTAAACAGATAGTCGACGGCCTGGATCATTTCTGGCTGGCCACCATGCCGAACAACTGGCCGATATCCTTGAAGAAGACCCTGACATGGGCGAAGGGATCGCGTCTCACCAGTTGCTTGTTGAGATAGGATTCCCAAGTCAGCCGCTGAACGTCGGGGTCGGCGCACATGGCAACAAATTTTTCCCGAAAACGGTCGTTGCGGTACCAGACGGCCTGCATCATGCCGAGCACCCAGAAGATGCGGCCATGGGCGCGCATGAAGCTCTCTCGCGCCTGACGTAAAGCGGTGCTTTTTCCGGTCAGGAGAACTTGCTCGACGGCATTTGCCGAAAGCCTGCCACACAGCATGGCGTAGTAGATGCCTTCGCCAGACGAGGGCGCGACCGTGCCGGCGGCATCGCCGGTCAACAGGATGTTGCTACCATTGTCCCAGCGGCGCATCGGCTTCAGTGGCAGTGGCGCACCTTCACACCGAATAACCTTGCAATCGCCCAGCCCGGCCGCGCGACGCAGGTCTGCGGTTGCGAGGCGCAGGTTGTGGCCCTTCACGGCGGAACCGCATCCGATGCTCGTCTGCTCGCCATGGGGAAAGACCCAGCCATAAAAGTCGGGTGAAATGCGGCCGTCATAGATGACGTCGCAGCGATCCGGCTGGAACTGGGCTGGGTCCGGCCGCGCCGGCGTTTCCACGATCTCATGATAGGCAAAGACGTAGGGCGGTTTCCGACTGGCTGGAAAGGCAAGCCGCCTCACCGCTGAGTTGGCCCCATCAGCCCCGATGACCAGGCGTGTCTTCAGCGTCATCGGCGCGCCCTGCTGATCAGCCGTCGTCGGCTCGACCTTCAGTTCCAGGGTGCCATCGTCATGGGTCGTAATAGCCTCAAGCTTGCCGATCAGCAGGTGGGCGCCGGCCGAGGCTGCGCGTTTCCGCAAATAGGGATCGAAGGTCGAGCGGTCGACCATACCCACGTAACCGAGGTCGCCGATGCGCATTTCGACCGTGCGGCCGGAGGGTGCAATGATCCGCGCGGCGGCGGCGCGGGAGACGAGTACCGTTTCCGGGATGTCGAAATCGGCAAGGGTGCGTGAAGGGATGGCCCCGCCACAGGGCTTGATGCGGTTGCAGGGATCGACCAGTGCCACCCGGTATCCCCGTCGCGCCAATTGCTCGGCAGCGATCGATCCGCTAGGGCCACCGCCGACCACGGTCACGTCGTAATCCGTTTGCATGCCTGCCTCCTTGCCGCTGCCCAAGGGCGGGTGCGTGATCTACTCTGCCGGTATTGCCATGCCATCTGTCGGATGCGGTCGCGTCTTCGTTTCTGGTCTTGCCAGCACAAGGGCAAGCAGTGCCGCAGCGAGGAAGAGCGCGGCTTCCATGGCAAAAACGATGGCGAAGGCGGTTGCGTCATCTCCTGTCATGCGCCGACCAATGTCGAGCACGATGGTGCCGAGAACGCCGCCAAGGCCAAAGGCGACAGCCTGAGCTGCGCCCCAGATGCCCATGCGCATGCCGTGATCGGCGCGCGCACCTTTGCCGGCCAGGGTCATCATCATGCCGATCGCCGCTACCGCGAATGCGCCATTGCCTGCGCCGAGCAGAAAGACATTGGCGCCGAGCGGCCAGGCCGGGGCAAAGGTGGTCGAAAGACAGAGAGCCGCAAGAGCCGCTGCCGAGCCGAGGCAGCCGGCGACGATGAAGATGCGGGGCAAAGCGGGGTAGCGCCTGGCGAACAGTGTACCGAGGACGCCGACCAGCGCCATGCCGAGCAGGACGCCGCCATGTTGCGTGCCGGAAAGGCTGGTGGTCTGGCCGGGCGTCCAGCCGAACAGCAGGCCCGCAAAGGGCTCCAGGATCAGGTCCTGCGTCGCGTAAGCAAGCATCGACAGGAAGATGAAGAGCGTAAAGAGGCGCGCCTGCGGGTCTCGCCAGACCTCCACGAGGCTCCGGCGAAACGACACGTCCTCGCCTTCTCCTCTTGGGCGGTCGCCCACTGATGTGGCCTTGCGCTCGATGCCAGCGACGGCTGCCCAGCCGATCAGAAAGGCAACGGCGCCGGTGACGGCGGTGACGGTTACCAGACGCAGGTGGCTGTAGGGATCAAGATTGGCGCCGGTGACCACGGAACTCAGGATGATGCCGATGATCATCAGCATCCAGGTGGCGGTGGCGGCTGCCGCGCGTCTTTCAGGCGCAGTCTTGAGTGCCATCAGCGCCAGAAGCGACGTTCCGCAGGCGCCAATGCCCATGCCGATCAGGATATAAGCGATGATCGCGGTGATCAGCCCAAGCACGAAATTCTGCTCGAACAGAAAAGTGGTCGCTGCCGCAGCCGTGCCCGACAGAGCGAGCAGAGCAAGGCCGCCGAGGATCCAGCGCGTGCGCGAGCTTCCGATGTCGGACTTGTGGCCCCAGACCGGGCGGGTGATCTGGACACCGTAATGAAGCCCGACAAGCAGACCGGGGATCAGGGCCGACAGCTGCAGTTCTACGATCATCACGCGGTTGAGGGTCGAGGTGGTGAGAACCACGATCGCCCCAAGGGCGGCCTGTACGAGACCCAGGCGCAGGATGGAGAACCAACTCAGGCCCTGGTTGCGCGTCTGGCGGGCTGCTGGATATGGGGTGGTTCGGGACATGACAATCTCCCTCAGCCGGTGGTCGGCAATGCGGGCATGGCCGTCGCGAAAGCAATGGCGGTCACCATCATGCCGGTCACGTACAGCCCGACACCAACGGCGGAGTACCAGACCGCCTTGCCTTCAGGATCCCGTATGAAGCTTGGCATGCACAGCATCTGGGCCAGCAGGAGTACGCCGACAAGCAGCGCTCCCATCGACAGCTGCAGATGCAGCAGAAGCAGGATCACGCCGGCCTGTGCCGTTCCCATGATCAGGCAAGCGATGACGGCGGAGTTGCGCGGACCGTGGAGAACCGGAAGCGTGTTGATGTCCATTTCACGGTCCCCTTTGATCGCCTTGAAGTCGTTCAGAGTCAGGATTCCGTGGGCGCCGATGCCATAGAGCAAGGCGACCAGCAGAAGTGGCATCGAAGGCGTTGCGCCGAAAGCCGCCGCTGCCGCAGTGATCCACGGCAGCGTCTCATAGCTGAGGCCGACCACGCCGTTACCAATCCAGCCGTTTTGCTTGAAGCGCAATGGCGGCATGCTGTAGCCCCAGGCGAGCACCAGGCCGAGCGTGCCAGCGGCGAGCACCAGGGGACCGAGCATGGCGGCGACACAGAGTGACAGAACCGACATGATGAGTGCCACATAGAGGCCCCAGCGCCCAGGCATGCGGCCCGACGGGATCACGCGGTGCGGCTCGTTGATAGCATCCACGTGACGATCGAACCAGTCGTTGACCGCCTGGCTCATGCCGCAGAGCAGGGGACCTGCGAGAAGGATGCCGATCAATAGCGGCACGAGCCGGCTCGACAGCGGCGCCCCCGAGGCGATCGCGCCACAGGTATAAGCCCACATCGGCGGAAACCAGGTGATGGGCTTGAGCAAAGCCAGCACTGCACCTGCCGAGGGGTAGGTTGCAACCGGTCCGTGGGTGGGTGTGATAGCCATGAACGAAGGCTAAGCGTGCACCGCGGCTGTGTCAACTAAAATTGACACTCTGTGCCTTGTCCCGCGATGCTATCCGGGTGCTGCCTCGGCTCTCAGCTGCCTGGGCGATAGTCTTCCAGGCCGTAACGGCGCAGCTTGATGTACAGGCTCTGACGCGACAGGCCGAGAATTTCTGCGGCATAGGCGCGGTTGTTGTTTGTCTGGTCAAGCGCTGCCTCGATGCAGATTTTTTCGATCACATCGAGGGATTCGCGCATGAGATCCTTGAGCGGCACCTTGCCCACCAGGCTGGAGAACCCCTCCGCCTGATCTGGGGCCCCCGGCGATGGAATGGTGAGTCGCTCAGACGGCGCTGCCTGTGGAACCAGGATGAAGTGCACGGTGCCGGTTTCGCGGCTGAAACGGGCAGACAAGCTGACACTCCGCTCGCCCGACAGATTGTCGGTGAGCGTCGACGAGAAGCCGCGAATGAACTGTTCGTCCTGAAGACGGGCATAAAGGACGCGGATGTCGATGGCCGACGAGGCGAACCAGATGGCGAAGTTGCGGCCGATGACCTGGTTGAGCGACGGCGCGTGGACGAGATCGAGAAACAGATCGTTGGCAGCCATGACAATGCCGTCGGTATCAGTCTGCACCGCCGCTTCCGGCAGGTCTGCCAGATCGACCGAGGCGGTGGCTGCCACCGGTTCGTTGCGCTGGCGCCTGGTTTCCTGTTCTTCTGTCGCTGGCCAGAGAGCCAGGACGAGGTTTGTCACGCCGTTTTCGCGATAGGAGCGAATGGTGGCTGAGACGCTGTCGCCACGCGCGCTACGCAGGTTGTCGACATGCACGGCATTTGGGCTGTGGCGGGCTTCCCCAATCGCATCTCCGAGGCGATCCCTGTCCTGCTTGTGGAACAGGTCGCGCAGTGGCTTGCCGACTGCCGGTCCGCCACTGGGCGACAGAAGCGCCATGGCGGATGCATTGGCATCGAGAACCGTGCGCTTTTCGCCGTCCATCATCACATAGGCGGCGGCAGCGACCTTGAAAGCCGTGCGATAACGGGTTTCGGCTTCCTGCAGTTCGCGATAGTCGGCTTCGAGTTCCATCTGCGCCTGAACCAAGCGCTGCTGGTCCTGAAATTGCTGGCGCAGTTCGCGGCCGACGACGATGCTATAGGGCAGATCCTTGCTGGAATAGGCGGAATAGACCACTGGCAGGTCGGGCTTGGAACCGCATTTGTGATTGACCTGGTAGCCGCGGACGGGATCACGCGTGTTGTCACTGGCCAGCAAGGAATCGATCTTCGGGACAGATTCAATCGTCACGCAGTCCTGCAGGCGCTTGCCAACGGTCTTAGCAAGGCCGTATTCCGCCAGTTCCGGATTGCTGCAATAGACTTGCGATATAATGGCCGTCTTGTCGATCAGCATCACGACGTCGGCGCCGAGGCTGACGAGGGCCCCTACGGCCTCCGGATCAAGCGTCTTCAGCAGGCTTTCTGCGATCGGAGTGCCTTGGGGTCCGTGTTGGCCGTTGAGGGGCTTCATTGAGTGAGCCAATCGATTCCGCTGGGCGTGACTAAAGCCGTTCCACCGGCCTCGCGCGACTGCTGGCCGATGCGTTGAAGTTCACAGTAGTTCTGGCAAATCTTCACTGCCGAGTAAACACTGTCGCAGATGCAGTCAATCCCCAAACCCACAAGCAAATCAATGGAGTTCAGGGCCCCGGCGCCCCCTACGATCAGAGGTAGCTGTCGGTCCTGTCGCTGCCGTCGGATATCGTGCACCAGCCTCTCAAACTCGCCGGCGAGGCGAATGTTGCTCCATCCGATGCAGGCGACATCGGCACGATCGACGGAGGGGGCAAAGTTTCGACCCTTGTGCTCCGATGGCTCAAGAATCCGCCGGCTCCAGCCGAGCGTATCAAACAGCAGGCCGATCATGTGCGGCATGAGGGTGTGCTGCTCGCCTGCGGGTGTGAGAATCAGGGCATGGGGGGCGGAAATATCACTATCTCCATCGCGATAAGGGCGGGAAAGGCATTGCACGATTTCCTGCAATCGCGCTGTCCCGATGGTGACGTCGATGAAATCGCAGGTGTCGGACGTCCATTCCTTGCCCAGTAGCCGGGCCACCGCTTCCAGAAACAGGACTTTAACATAGTCTGGGCGGCCCCGAGGCAGCTGCTCTTCAAGGTAAGCGAGCAAAGAAGCCATTCGGGTTCTCGGATCAACGACAAGAAAACGAAATTCGGCGAGCGCCTTTTCATAAAGGCGGTCGTGCTCCATACCGACGTCGTAGCGTGCCGAAAGCCTTTCGGCCGTCATCGAGACCACCGTTCCCTTTATGATGCGCCGGAGCGCTTCGCTATCACTGGGATGTAGGTAAGCCCTACGATTGCTGGCCACAAGGGGGCGTGGACATGTCTGCCCCTGAGAATTCGTGGATTCTGCGCCCGCCACGGGCTCTTCCACGACGCTAATCGATCCCTCCATCATCCCGCGCCCGCGCCTCCCTCAGCGAAAAACGGTCATCCCGTCCCAGCTGGTCCGCAACATGGACTTGAAGGGCGTGGAACCAGAATGACTCCACTTCGAATTTCTGTAAACAAAAATATACGTCAAACAAAGTTGACACTTTGGCTTTCGCGGGGGTACTCTTTTTGCAATCCCGATAGCCCGCGGGAGGCATTGGGAGAGGGAACCGATGGGCATGCCAGCCGGAACAGCGCCGAAGCGCCCGCTCTATACCCAGGAAGAACGCCAGCGGCGTGATGCGAGTGGCTGGACCCTGGTGCAGGGGCTTCTGGCTCCCTTCCAGTTCCTTGTTTTTGCCGTGAGCCTGGTTCTCATTCTGCGTTTTCTTCTGACCGGTGAGGGGCTCTTTGCCGCTCAGCTTTCCGTTGTCGTGAAGACGCTGACGCTCTACGCGATCATGATCACAGGTTCGATCTGGGAAAAGCACGTTTTCGGGCGCTATCTCTTCGCACCGGCGTTCTTCTGGGAAGACGTCTTCTCGATCCTGGTGCTGGCCCTGCACACGACCTATCTCGCCGCGCTCTACACCGATTCGCTTGGTGCCTTCGAGCTGATGCTGCTCGCCCTTGCAGCTTATGCGACCTATCTCATCAATGCCGTGCAATTCCTCTGGAAGCTGCGATTGGCGAGGCTCGACCAGACCGGACGTCAGGCGGCCTCCTCTGCTCCTCTGACCGCCATGGGCGTGGAGCATGCCGGATGAACCAGCCGCTCCCCACCCCCTGCAATACCGGAAGCACGATTCGCCAGCGCGGTCAGCACGAAGTGTTCTGCGGGCTGACCTCGATCATCTGGCTGCATCGCAAGATCCCGGATGCATTTTTCCTCGTGGTTGGGTCGCGCACCTGTGCCCATCTCATCCAGTCTGCCGCCGGCGTGATGATCTTTTCCGAGCCGCGATTTGCCACGGCCATCATGGAAGAGCGCGATCTGGCCGGTATGGCCGACATGCATGACGAGCTGGACCGAGTGGTCGAAAAGCTCCTGGAGCGACGCCCCGAGATCCGCATGCTGGTGCTCGTGGGCTCCTGCCCCTCCGAGGTGATCAAGTTCGATCTCGGTCGTGCCGCCGAACGACTGAATGCCCGTTATGCCTCGCGGCCGCGCGTTCTCTGCTATTCGGGTAGCGGGATCGAAACGACGTTCACGCAGGGCGAAGACAATTTCCTTGCAGCCCTCGTGCGCGGTCTGCCCGGTGACGTTCGCTTAGGCCGACCAGCACAGCTCGTCGTTGCCGGATCGCTCGCCGATGTCGTCGAGGATCAGATGGCTCGGCTCCTCGCCGATCTCGGCATCGAGGATGTCGTCTTTCTGCCCGGACGCAGCAGCGATGTGCTGGCGCCGATCGGCCCGCAAACACGTTATGGTCTGGCCCAGCCCTATCTTGGTGCGACCGCTGCCGCGCTCGAATCTGCTGGTGCGCGGCGCATTGATGCGATCTTCCCGCTCGGCGAGGAAGGCACCACCGCGTGGCTCCAGGCGATTGCAACGACATTCGGTGTCTCCGCCACCCGCTTCGATGCCGTGACAGCCGCCCCGCGCCGCAGGGCGCGCGAAGCCACCGCGCATTACCGCCCCTGGATCGAGGGCAAGCGGATCTTCCTCTTCCCCGATTCGCAGATGGAGCCGTCGCTCGCCCGATACCTCAACCGCGAGCTTGACGCCGAGATCATCGAAGTTGGCAGCCCTTACCTGCACCGAGAGCATGTCGCAGGCGAACTTGCCATGCTGCCACCGGGCGTCTCCATTTCTGAGGGCCAGGACGTCGAGGTTCAGATCGACCGGTGCCGCGCCGCGCGCCCTGATCTGATAGTTTGTGGCATGGGCCTTGCCAATCCCTTCGAGGCGCAGGGGCTCGTCACCAAGTGGTCGATCGAATTCGCCTTCACCCCGATCCATGGCTATGAACAGGCCGGTGACCTGGCTGAACTCTTCGCACGGCCGCTGATGCGTCAGAGCCTCCTGTCCGGCGCGGCCTCCCCGTCACGGAGGGCAGCCTCATGAAGCTCACCATGTGGACCTATGAAGGACCGCCGCATGTCGGCGCCATGCGCATCGCTGCTTCGATGACCGGTGTGCATTACGTGCTGCATGCACCGCAGGGCGATACCTATGCCGACCTGCTGTTCACGATGATCGAGCGTCGACAGTCTCGACCGCCGGTCACCTACACCACCTTCCAGGCGCGGGATCTCGCTTCGTCAACCGCCGATATCTTCAAGACCGCCTGCCAGAATGCCGTGGACCGATTCCAGCCGGACGCTCTTCTCGTCGGCGCCTCCTGCACGGCCGAATTGCTGCAGGACGATCCGGGCGGTCTCGCAAAAACGCTCGATGTCGGCGTGCCTGTCGTGGCGCTCGAATTACCGTCCTATCAGAAGAAGGAAGCCTGGGGCGCGGCCGAGACCTTCTATCGTCTCGTGCGCAGCTTTGCCGGTGGTGTCACCCGACCGGCGAAGATTGCGCCGAACAGCTGCAATATCCTCGGTCCGACCGCGCTCGGGTTCCGAAATCGTGATGACGTCACCGAGATTACCCGGCTTCTGAAGGAGAATGGGCTCGACGTTCGGGTTGTCGCCCCCTTGGGCGCTTCGCCAGCCGATCTCAGCCGGCTGCCGGAGGCCGCATTCAACATTGTGCTTTATCCCGAGATCGCCGATGTGACCGCGCGCTGGCTGAAGAAGACGCATGGCATGCCCTTCGTCTCCACCGTTCCAATCGGCGTACAGGCGACCAAAGTCTTCATCACTGAAGTCCGGGCGATGGCCGGACTTCCTGCCACGGTGGACGCAGTAGATATCCAAGAGCGCTCCACCTGGTACGCCAAGTCGGTCGACAGCAATTACCTCACCAACAAGCGTGTCTTCATCTTCGGCGATGCGACACATGCGATTGCTGCCGCCCGCATCGCCAGCTGCGAACTCGGCTTCAAGGTCTGCGGGCTCGGCACCTATATGCGGGAATTTGCCCGCGAGGTGCGCGAGGCGGCGCAAGAGTTCGGCATCGAGGCGCTGATCACCGACGACCATCTCGACGTTGAGCAGGCGATCATCGCCGCCCGCCCCGAACTGGTGCTCGGCACGCAGATGGAGCGGCATATCGCCAAGCGCATGCGGGTTCCCTGCGCCGTCATTTCGGCCCCCGTGCATGTGCAGGATTTCCCCGCCCGCTACTCGCCGCAAATGGGTTTTGAAGGTGCGAATGTCATCTTCGATGCCTGGGTGCATCCGCTGATGATGGGGCTGGAGGAGCATCTCTTGCAGATGTTTCGCGACGACTTCGAATTTAATGACGGCGCGGTCGCCTCGCATTTGCACGAGGCAGGCTCGGTGGCGGCACCGGAGATGGCTGCCCCGACCGTCCTGGCCCAGGTCGTTGATCAGGCTCTCGACCAGCCGGTCGGCTGGACCGTTGAGGCCGAAAAGGAACTGAAGAAAATCCCCTTCTTTGTGCGCGGCAAGGCCCGTCGCAACACCGAGCTCTTTGCCGCCGGCAAGGGCATTCAACCGATCACCGTGGAGACGCTGTATGACGCGAAAGCCCATTTCGCCCGCTGACAGCACCCCGGTCCGGGTGGTGCTGGTCACGCTCGACAATCACATGGGTGCGGCTGTCGACGACGCCCGCCGCAAGCTTGCTGCAGATCTGCCCGGACTCACCCTGTCAGTGCATGCGGCGACCGACTGGAACGAGGATCAGGCAAGCCTCGACGCCTGCCGCCAAGCGATCCTCTCAGGCGACATCATCATTGTCTCGATGATCTTCGTCGAAGAGCATGTGCGGGCGATCGCCGATGTGCTGGAAGTCCGGCATCGCGAATGCGACGCCATGGTCTGCTGCATGTCAGCCGGCACCATCATGAAATACACGTCCATGGGCCGCTTCCGGATGAGCGAGGAGCAGAAGGGTCCCCTGGCGCTGCTCAAAAAACTTCGCGGAAAGAGCTCGCGCGGCGGCAAGGACAATGGCCGGACAGCCGGCGAACGGCAGCTTGCCATGCTGCGCCGCCTGCCGCAGTTGCTGCGCTTCATTCCAGGCACCGCCCAGGACGTGCGCAACTATTTCCTGACGCTGCAGTATCGCATCGCCGCGTCTGACGAAAACATCGCCAACATGGTGCGGCTGCTGGTCGGCAAATATGCCAAGGGGGAGCGCAAGGCCTTGACCAGCCGGCTGACCGTTGGCGATCCCGTCGACTATCCAGAGGTTGGCGTCTACCATCCTGGCCTCAAGCCAAGAGTGACAACCCGTGTTTCTGATCTGCCCTCTACGCCTGGCGCGCGCGGCACGATCGGCGTGTTGTTGATGCGGACCTATATCCTGTCGGGTGATACCGGGCATTATGACCGCGTCATTCGCGAACTTGAGATCCGTGGCTTCAACGTGGTGCCGGTGTTCTGCAGCGGGCTCGATATGCGCGGCGCGATCGAGCGCTACATGCTGCCGGAAAATGGTGGCGTCGCGATCGATGCGCTCTGTTCGCTCACCGGCTTTTCGCTGGTTGGCGGTCCTGCCTATAGCGATGCTGCGGCTGCTGCCCGGACGCTGGAGGGGCTGGACGTTCCCTATCTCTCGGCTTTCGTCACCGAATTCCAGACCAAGGAAGCCTGGCTTTCCTCGTCGCAGGGCCTGACGCCGATCGAAACCACGCTGATGGTCGCCATTCCGGAACTCGATGGTGCGACCGGCTCCATGGTCTTCGGCGGTCGCTCCGACGGCGGCGGCAAGCCCCAGGCTTGCATCTGCTCGCGGGAGCTTGGTGTCTGTCCGTCTGGTCGTTCCTGCATGCAGCCCGATGCGGAACGCGTCGAGCTTCTGGCTGATAGGCTGGCGGCGATGGTGGATCTCCGCCGCAAGATGCGGTTCGAGCGGCGGATCGTGATCACACTGTTCAACTATCCGCCGAACAGCGGCAGTATCGGGACAGCGGCCTATCTTTCGGTCTTCGAGAGCGTGTTCGAGACCATGCGCCGGCTGAAATCGGAAGGGTACGATGTCGCGCTGCCGGCGGATGCAGAAGCGCTCAAGGTTGCACTGCTTGAAGGCAATGGGCCGCTTTATGGCACGGAAGCCAATGTGCACACGGTCATCCCGGCCGATCAGCATGTGCGTCATGAGCAGCATCTGGCCGAGATCGAAAAGCAGTGGGGTCCGGCGCCGGGTCGGGTGCTGAGCAACGGCCGCGGCATCTTCGTGTTCGGGCAGCAGTTCGGTAAGTTGCTCGTCGCGATCCAGCCGCCCTTCGGCTACGAAGGCGATCCGATGCGGCTGCTGTTCGAAGGTGGCTTTGCGCCGAACCATGCCTTCGCCGCCTTCTATCGTTATCTGCGCGAGAGCTACCGCGCCGACGCTGTGCTGCATTTCGGCACGCATGGCGCTCTCGAATTCATGCCTGGCAAGCAGGTCGGGCTGTCGGGCACCTGCTGGCCGGACCGGCTTTTGGGGTCCCTGCCGAACTTCTATCTCTATGCTGCCAACAATCCATCCGAAGGCACGATCGCCAAGCGCCGTTCGGCTGCGACCCTGATCTCGTATCTGACTCCGCCGATCACCCATTCCGGTCTCTACAAGGGTCTGAGCGACCTCAAGGGCAGCCTCGACCGCTATCGTGGCGCGGCGCCGGAGGCTCTGGTCGAGCGCGAACGGCTGTTCCAGCTCATCCAGGTTCAGGGGCAGCAGTTGGAACTAGGCAAGGATACGCTGGGGCTCGCCGAAGCCGATGTGATCCGGCATCTCGTCGCCGAGGTGGCCGAGGTCGAATATGCGCTTATTCCACATGGCCTGCACATTGCCGGTCACGCCATGGACGAGGCCGAACGGCTGGAGATGATCGAGCATGTTGCCGCCAACATGCCAGCGGTCGGGCGCGATGGTCGTCAGGCGAGCCTTTTGCCCGCCATCGCCCGGATGGATGCAGCCACCATCACCCGGATGGTGAAGGACGCCGATGCCGAGTTGCAGGATTGTGTCGCCAAGCTTTCGACCATGAACCTGGAACTCTCCCGCAATGGCGAGATCGACGGTCTTGTTCGGGCGCTCGATGGCCGCTTCGTGATGCCGTCGCCCTCAGGCGACCTGTTGCGGACGCCGGAACTGCTGCCGACCGGTCGCAACATCCATGGTTTCGATCCCTTCGGCATTCCGAGTGCCTTCGCAATCCAGGACGGAGAGCGCCAGGCAGCCAAGGTGCTCGACCGTTATCTTCTGACCGATGGGCGGCTTCCCGAGACGGTCGCCGTCGTGCTGTGGGGCACCGATAATCTGAAGACCGGCGGCGCGCCGCTCGCTCAGGCCATGGCACTGATGGGGGCGCGTCCGAAGCTCGACGCGTATAACCGTGTCTGTGGTGCGGTTCTGGTGCCACTAGAAGAATTGAAGCGTCCGCGCATCGATGCTGTCATGACGCTGTCTGGCATCTTCCGCGACCTCCTGCCGATCCAGGCCAGCATGCTGGCGGAAGCGAGCTATCTCGCCGCCATTGCCGACGAGCCGGTCGAAATGAACTTCATCCGCAAACATGCGCTCGTCTATTGCGCGGCGCATGGCTGCGACATCGAAGCGTCTGCGTACCGCGTCTTCTCCAATGCCGACGGCGCCTACGGCTCGAATGTGAACATGCTGGTCGCGTCCTCTTCCTGGAGCGACGATGAGGAAATTGCCCAGACCTACAGCAACCGCAAGAGCTTCGCGATCAATCGCCGGGGCAAGACCAGCCAGCAGGTCGATGTCTTCGACGCGATGATCGGGCAGGTCGATATGGCCTATCAGAACCTCGATTCCGTCGAGATCGGGGTCACCACCATCGAGAACTATTTCGATACGCTGGGCGGGCTGACCAAGGCGGTATCACGCGCCAAGGGCGGCGCTTCCCTGCCGGTATTCATTTCCGACCAGACCCAAGGCGAGGGTCGGGTCCGGACGCTCGGCGAGCAGGTGGCGCTTGAAACGCGCACCCGCACGCTGAACCCCAAGTGGTTCGAGGGCATGCTGAAGCATGGCTATGAGGGCGTGCGCAACATCGAGACGCAGGTGACCAACACCTTCGGCTGGTCCGCAACGACGGGTGATGTCGACCCCTGGGTCTACCAGCAGATCACCGAGACCTTCGTGCTCGACGCCGCCATGCGCGAACGGCTGGCGACGCTCAATCCCGCGTCGGCTGCGCGTGTGACCGCGCGTCTGATCGAGGCCCATGAACGCAATTACTGGCAGCCCGATGCAGACACCATCGCTGCTTTGAAACAGGCCGGCGAGGAGCTGGAAGACCGGCTCGAAGGCCTGGTCAGGGAGGCTGCCCAATGAACATCTACACGCACGGCAAGACGGCGGAACGCGATGCGAGGATGGCCGAAACGCTGCGGCAGCGCGCCGATGGCGACGGCAGCGTCCAGGTCCATCTCGATCCGACGATGGAGATCGACGGGGCCAAGGTATTTGCCATCTATGGCAAGGGGGGCATCGGCAAGTCGACGACCTCGTCCAATCTCTCGGTTGCCTTCTCCAAGATCGGCAAGCGTGTCCTGCAGATCGGCTGCGACCCCAAACATGATTCCACGTTCACGCTGACCAAAAGCCTGATCCCGACCGTCATCGACGTCTTGGAAAAGGTCGATTTCCACACCGAGGAATTGCGGCCCGAGGACTATATGGTCGAAGGCTATAACGGGGTTCAGTGCATCGAAGCGGGCGGACCGCCGGCTGGCACCGGCTGCGGCGGCTATGTTGTCGGCCAGACCGTCAAGCTGCTGAAAGAACATCACCTGCTCGACGACACCGATGTGGTGATCTTTGATGTCTTGGGCGACGTCGTTTGCGGCGGGTTCGCCTCGCCCCTGCAACATGCAGAGCGTGCCGTGGTGGTGGCTGCCAACGACTTCGATTCTATCTTCGCGATGAACAGGATCGTCGCTGCGATCAAGGCGAAGTCGAAGAATTACGAAGTGCGGCTCGGTGGCGTCATTGCCAATCGCTCGCGCGAGACCGATCAGATCGATCGTTACAATGATGCGATCGGGCTGAAGCGGCTGGCGCATGTGCCTGACAGCGACCATGTGCGGCTGAGCCGCCTGAAGAAGGCCACCCTTTTCGAGATGGGCGATAGCCCCGAGATCATCGCCATCCAGAATGAATATCTGCGGCTTGCCGAGGTCCTTTGGGCCGGCACGCCGGCGCTGGAAGCCGAGCCGATGAAAGACCGGGATATCTTCGAATTTCTCGGGTTCGAGTGAGGAGCGGGTCATGAGCCAGGCCGATTACATCCGCAGAACCGGTGAAATCGAACACTATTTCGATCGCACCGCACTCGATGCCTGGAAGCGGCTGACCGGTGACCAGCCGGTGAGCGGAATCCGAGCGACCGTGCGCAAGGGGCGTGAAGAGATGCGCCGGACGCTGGTAAACTGGCTGCCGCAGGATCTGACCGGGTGGCGTATTCTCGATGCAGGCTGCGGATCTGGCGTGCTTTCTTTCGAGCTGGTCGATCGCGGCGCCGAGGTGGTCGGCGTCGATCTCTCCGCCCAGATGATCGCCCATGCGCGGCAGCGGGCACAGGAATTTGCCGGTCTTGCGGGGCGTGGTCATGGCTCGCTCACCTTTCACAGCGGTGACATGCTGGATCCGCGTCATGGCCGCTTCGATGCGGTGGTCGCGATGGATGTGCTGATCCACTACCGGCCTGCCGATGCGGTGCGTGCCTTGCACACTCTGGCGGAGCGGACCTCGCGCAGCATGATCTTCACGCTTGCGCCTGGCTCCCGCTTGCTGCGCGCCATGCTTGCCACGGGCAAGATCTTCCCGCGTGGCAATCGGGCGCCGGCCATCTATCCCGTCCAGCCGGAGCGGTTGGTGGCGGAGATGATGCACAATCCAGGATTTGCAGGCTGGACGAGCGGCCGCAGCCATAAGGTTGGCGTCGGCTTCTACACCTCGCAGGCCATGGAGGTGATCCGGTGATCAAGCTCTCCGCCGCCAATCGCAAACTGATCGGCTTCTGGCAGAAGATGGGAACGCGCTACATGCCGTTCGCCGACGCTGCCTCGGTGGAGATGCCTCTGTCACGCCTGCTGCGGCTGTCGCTGTTCCAGGTATCGGCCGGCTTTGTTATGGTATTGCTGACTGGCACGCTCAACCGTGTGCTGATCGTCGAGCTCGGCGTCTCCGTGGCGCTGGTGTCGGCCGTCGTTGCCATCCCGGTGCTGGTCGCACCGCTGCGGCTCTTCTTCGGATACCGGTCTGATACGTACAAGTCCGTGCTCGGCTGGCGGCGTGTGCCCTATATCTGGCTTGGTTCGCTTTTGCAGTTCGGCGGTCTCGCCATCATGCCCTTTGCGCTGCTGGTCCTGCAGTCGCAGACCGTCGGCCCGGAATGGGCGGGAGCCGCCGGCGTCGGGCTTGCCTTCATCCTTACCGGCTTCGGCATGCATATGGCACAGACGGCAGGGCTCGCACTTGCCAGCGATCTCGTGCCGCAGGAAAAGCGGCCGCGCGTCGTGGCGCTCCTCTATTTCATGCTGCTTTTCGGCATGATCGGCGCCTCGACCTTCTACAGCTATTTTCTCGTCGACTTCAGCCCCAAGCTGCTGATCCAGGTCATCCAGGGCACGGCCCTCACGACCATGATCATCAATCTTATCGCCATCTGGAAGCAGGAGGCTCGGGATACCGGCCGCAGCGCGCCGGATCGCGATCTGGTGAGCTTCTTCGACGCCCTGGACGAGTATCGCAGCGATCCGGGCGTGCTGCGCCTGTTGATCGCGGTCGCGATCGGGTCTGCCGCTTTCTCCATGCAGGACATTCTGCTTGAGCCTTATGGCGGTGAAATCCTCGGCCTCAGCGTCGGTGAGACAACACGGCTGACGGGGATCTGGGCTGCCGGCACCATGGCAGGCTTCGCCTGGGCGGCGCACAGCCTGCAGCATGGCGCGCCGATTTTCCGGGTTGCTGCGCGCGGGATCCTGATCGGCATCGTCGCTTTCTCCTGCGTGATCTTTGCCTCGCCGCTGGGGCTGACCGGGCTCTTCTATGCGGGGGCAGCTGGAATTGGGCTCGGCGGCGGATTGTTTGCCGTCGGCACCATGCTGGCGGCCATGGGTGTCTCGGAAAAATCCGACAGCGGCCTCGTGGTCGGTGCCTGGGGCGCCGTTCAGGCGACAGCCATCGGCGCGAGCCTGCTGGCCGGGGGCTTGGTCAAGAACACGATCAATGCGCTGGCCCTCAATGGATCGCTGGGTGAGACCATGATCACACCCGCCTCGGGGTATCTTGTCGTCTACCTTTTTGAAATTGTTCTTCTGTTCCTCTGCCTTGCGGTTCTCGGGCCGCTCACCGGGCGTCGTTACAGACGGGATGAAAACCATGACATGCGTTTTGGATTGGCAGAGCTGCCCGGTTGATCGTCGGCGGCAAAACCTAACACGGGAGGGTCAACCATGACCGGATCGCTTACAAGCAATATGGATGTGGCACAGGTCGTGCTCTATGCCTTCTGGATCTTTTTCGCTGGCCTCATCTGGTATCTGCGCCAGGAAGACCGGCGGGAGGGTTATCCGCTCGAAGAGGATGTCTCCGGCCGCTACAACAAGAGCCCCTGGCTCTTCGTTCCGCCGGCAAAGACATTCGTCCTTCCGCATGGTCAGGGCCTCAAACAGGTCCCTGATTTCAAACGAGATGAGCGCAGTTTCTCGTCGCGCCGGGTCGCACCTGCCCCCGGCTATCCGAGCGAGCCGGTCGGCAATCCGCTGCTCGCCGGCATCGGCCCGGGTTCCTGGGCCGAACGTGTCGATAAGCCCGACATGACTGCCCATGGCGATGCCCGGATCGTGCCGCTCCGTGTCGCAGAGGGCTTCTCCATCGTTGAGGGGCAGCTCGACCCGCGCGGGCGCATTGTCCAAGGCTTCGATGGCCAGACCGCTGGTATCGTGACGGATGTCTGGGTCGATCGGTCCGAGCACCTGATCCGCTACTACGAAGTGAGCTTGGGTGAGGGCTTGCGCACGGTCCTGGTTCCCAACAACTTCGTCGTCTACCGCACCGGCCGCGGCAATGTTCGCTACCTCTATGTCCATGCCGTTTCCGCAGCGCAATTCGCTGATGTGCCGGCGACGGCCCGTCCGGAGCTCATCACACTCCTGGAAGAAGACAAGATCGCCGCCTATTTCGGCGCGGGCCTGCTCTATGCGGACAAGAGCCGTCAGGAGCCACTGCTGTGAGCCAGTTCGTCACTCGAGAACATGAAATCGAACCGGTGCCGGGGCTTCCTGGCCTGCCACCGGCCGGTGAGGTCATCCTCTGGCAGGGGCGCCCCAGGGCAAAGCTGCTCAGCCGGCACCTCTTGAAGGTTCGCTGGATCGGCGGCTATTTTCTCCTGCTTGCCGTATGGGCCGTGGTGTCCGGCCTGCATGACGGTCGCGAGATCGGCGGTCTGCTGTTCTCCATCGCGATCCTCGCCGCCCTTGCCGCCGTGCTTATCGGTATGATCGAGCTGTTCGCCTGGGCCGTCGAGAAGACAACGCTCTACACGATTACCACCGAGCGCGTCGTCATGCGCTTCGGCGTTGCCTTGTCGATGACGCTGAACCTGCCGTTCCGCAAAGTCGAGGCGATCTCGACTGCAAAGCTCGACGACAAGGACGGGATGATTGCGATTGCCGTTGCCGCGGACACGCGGCTCTCCTGGCTGGTGCAGTGGCCGCATGTACGCGGCTGGCGTTTTTCGCGACCTGAGCCGTGCCTCGCCTATCTGCCCGATGTCGAGACGGTCGCCAGCATTTTGTCCGCCGCCTATACGCAGTTTCGCGCCTCGCATGCCAGCCAGCTGCGGATTTTCGTTACCCCGTCCATGCCATCGGCGCCCGCCGCCGTTGCTGCGGAATAGGGGGGCGTCATGGGATCGGCGTCCAGTCTCGGCTATCTCTCGGACCGCAAGGGTCGCGCACCGAACCGCCTTCCAACAGCGCTTCTGGTCGGTTTGCTCGGGCTTCTCGGCTTTACAGCGACTGCCGTCATCGTTGGCCAGACCACGGGCCTGGGCCTCGTCAAGCAGCAGCTCGGCGAACCGGTCGCTGTCCGTGACCTCGTGATCCTGCGGACTGCGGATGATCGTGTCGTCGTGCAGGACGCCGCAACTGCCGCTGAAATCGCAAGCTATGGCCCTGAGGCCGGTGGCTTCGTGCGTGGCTCGCTGCGCGCCTTCGAGCGCATGCGCCAGGTCGCCAAGGTTCCGTTCGACGCGCCCTACCGCCTGATCAAGTGGGAGGCCGGTACTGTCAGCCTCTCCGATACCGGAACGGGCGAGCGCATCTATCTCGCAGCCTTCGGCCGCGACAACGTGGCCGCATTCGAAGCCCTTCTGGGCGAGCAGGGAGGAATTAAGCCATGAACCCGGTCTTCGCGCTGATGCGCCACAAGGAGACGGTCGATTGTACCGTCGAGATCAACAATACCTTCGAGGCGCTGGGCGCTCATCTGCGCTTCGACAATGGCGTCATCGTCCATCCGGGCGACGAGGTTCTGGTGCATGGCGCGCCGGTCTCCATCCCCTATGGCGCGAGCCAGAATTTTCGGCGCAAGGCGACCATTACCCGGGCTGGTTTTCTGGAGCGGGCCTGGATCCGCGCCACCGGCGATCTCGACATGATGGAATTGTGCGAATTCAGCTTCACCGAGAGGGCACTGTCATGAACAATCATGTTTCCCCTGTGGATCTTGCCGATCACGAGCCGACTGTTGAAGAGCGCATGGCCGGCGTCAACGACACGACGCGCAGCGCACTCGTCTCGACCATGCTGACGCCGCGCTTTTATACGACCGACTTCGAAGAGATGGACAAGATCAATGTCGAACCGGTGAGGGCGGAATGGGACGTTCTGATCGCTCAGATGAAGAGCGATCCGAACCGCGGCCATTTCAAGCGCAACGAAGACTGGGACGATATCGACATCGATGCTCTGCCGGATGATCTGCGGGAAGAATTCATCGACTTCCTCGTCTCCTCGCTTACCTCGGAATTTTCGGGCTGCGTGCTCTACAAGGAGATGAAGCGGCGCGGCAAGAACCAGGAAATCTGCGAGCTCTTCGGTTACATGAGCCGGGACGAGTCCCGCCATGCCGGCTTCATCAACGATGCGTTGAAGGAATTCGGCATCGGCGTGAACATGGGCTTTCTAGCCAAGGCGAAGAAATATACCTTCTTCAAGCCGAAGTTCATCTACTACGCCACCTATCTCTCCGAGAAGATCGGTTATGCCCGCTATATCACCATCTTCCGGCATCTCGAAAAGCACCCGGAGCAGCGCTTCCACCCGATCTTCAAGTGGTTTCGTCAGTGGTGCAATGACGAGTTCTCCCATGGAGAGGCCTTCTCGCTGATCATCCGCTCCGACAAGCGGCTGATGGAGGGCATGAACAAATACTGGATCAAGTTCTTTCTGCTCGCGGTCTTTGCGACCATGTATGTGCGCGATCACATGCGACCGGCCTTCCACAAGGGCCTTGGCGTCGATATCGACGACTACGACATGAAGGTCTTTCGGCTGACCAGCGAGATCTCGCGGCAGTGCTTCCCGCTGGTGCTTGATCTCGACAATCCGGCGCTGCATGAGGGTTTTCGCCGGATGGAGCGGATCAACCGCAAGGTCATGGCGGCCAATGCCAGGGGTGGATTGACCGGCCGGATCGCCAAGGGCTTCTGGTCGGCGGCTGCGGCCATCAACTTTGTGCGGATGTATGTGATCCCGACGAAGTCGAATGCCATTCCGGCCACGTCCCGCCTGCAGCCGGTCTGGTGAGGGTGGACCCATGAGCTTCTCGCACCCGCTCGCCGTCGTTGCCATCGCCATCACCGTCTGGTGGGTGTCGACGGGGCTGGTGCTGGCCATGGTCAATCGGCCCGAGCCGAAGGAATGGCGGATCCTGTCGTTGATGCCGGTCATGACCGCCGTTGGCGCTGGCGGATTCCTGCTCATGCTCTTCGGCGCGCGGGAGCAGACCCCGCTCGGCTCCTATGCCGGCTTTTTCGGCGCGCTGCTCGTCTGGGCCTGGCATGAGGCCGCGTTTCTCACCGGGCGGCTGACTGGTCCGCGCAGCGGGGATTGCCCTCCGGGCCTGTCGGGCCCTGCCCGGTTCAAGGCCGCCTGGCAGGCGGTCAGCGACCATGAGATCGCCATTCTAATCACTGCGGTTGTGCTGTGGTTCACGCTGTCGGGTAATCCCAACCGTTTCGGGCTTGCCGCCTTTGGGCTTCTCTGGGGCATGCGTATCTCTGCCAAGCTGTTGATCTTCCTCGGCGCGCCACATGCTGTCAGCGAGTTGATGCCGAAGGGCATCGCGCATCTCAAAAGCTATTTCCGGACAGACCGGCTGACGCCGATCTTCCCGCTGCTGCTTGCCATTGCGGCTGGATTGTTTGCCATCCTCGTCATCGGCGCCAATCGCGCCACCCAGGAACATTCGGTTGTCGGGCATACGTTGCTCGCGACCTTCATGGCGCTTGCCATCATCGAACATCTCATCCTCGTGCTGCCCGTCTCCGATACCGCGCTGTGGCGCTGGGCGATGGCGCGGCCGGGAGCGCCGCTTGCCGCCGGACATCCCCTGGATGGCGGATCACATCTCCAGGGAGCCCGCCCGGCGGTACCGCCCGTTGCCTCCTGGAGCGCATTTGGACAAGACCAGATCGGGAAGAGGAAAGACTGATGGACGTTCTGCAGCACATGGAGTCAGCGCTTGCCGATCTCCGCAAGGCCGGCAATTACCGCGTATTCGCAGAGCTTGAGCGTCATTGCTCGGCCTTCCCCAAGGCAACCTTCTACAATGAGGACAAGACGGTCCGCGAAGTGACGGTCTGGTGTTCCAACGATTATCTCGGAATGGGGCAGAACGAGAAGGTCATGGACCGGATGACAGAGGTCATTCGCAAGTGTGGGGCAGGGGCTGGCGGGACCCGCAACATTTCGGGCACGAACCATTACCACGTGCTCCTGGAGAACGAACTCGCCGACCTTCACGGCAAGGAAGGCGCTCTGATCTTCACCTCCGGCTATGTGTCGAATTGGGCGGCACTTGGCACGCTGCTGTCGAAGATCCCGGGTGTCATCTGCTATTCGGATTCGCTGAACCACGCCTCAATGATCGAAGGCATCCGGCATTCGCGATGCATCAAGCGGCAGTTCCGCCACAACGATCCCAAGCATTTGCGCGAAATGATGGCAGCCGACGATCCGGCGGCGCCCAAGCTGGTTGCCTTCGAAAGCGTTTATTCGATGGATGGCGACATTTCGCCGATCCGCGAGATCTGCGACGTGGCCGATGAATTCGGTGCGCTGACCTATCTCGACGAGGTGCATGCGGTCGGCATGTATGGCCCGCGCGGCGGCGGCGTTGCCGAGCGCGAGGGGCTTATGGATCGCCTGACCGTCATCGAGGGAACGCTCGGCAAGGCCTTTGGCATCATGGGCG
Organism: Rhizobium sp. Root274; assembly: GCF_001429245.1. Classification (GTDB taxonomy): domain Bacteria; phylum Pseudomonadota; class Alphaproteobacteria; order Rhizobiales; family Rhizobiaceae; genus Allorhizobium. Next base: position 1,221,683 of record NZ_LMJE01000007.1, on the reverse strand, counting down.
GCTATATCACGGGGCCGGCCGTGCTGATCGATTTCGTACGGTCCTTCGCCTCCGGCTTCATCTTCACCACGGCGATCCCGCCGGCACTGGCGGCTGCGGCAACCACGTCGATCCGCCACCTCAAGGAGAGCCAGTTCGAACGCGCCCGGCATCAGGCGGCTGTTGCCAAGGTGCGCGCCGCGCTCGATGCCAGGGGCATTCCCCATATGCGCAATCCAAGCCATATCGTTCCGGTCATGGTCGGCAATGCGGCGAAGTGCAAGTGGATCTCCGACGTGCTGCTCGACGATTTCGGTCTCTATGTCCAGCCGATCAACTATCCCACGGTTGCCGTTGGCAAGGAGCGCCTGCGTATCACGCCGACGCCGCTGCACAGTGATGCCGACATCACTCATCTGGCCGAGGCCCTCTGTTCGCTGTGGTCGAAATGCGCGCTGGCGCGGGCTGTTGCCTGAGACGGCCAAAGGGCTTATCGCCTCAGGGGCGAATGAGCAGAGCGGAGCAATGATGCGCGAGAGCATTGTCATCCCGGCGATCGCGGCCGACGGGTCGCTTTACCCGGTCGAGAAGATGAAGGCCCATATCGAGGGCCTTCAGCATCTCGCCGTGTCCGTTTTCGTCTTCGACGGTGACAAGTTGCTCATCCAGAAGCGTGCTCAGGCCAAGTATCATTGCGGCGGCCTGTGGGCGAATACCTGTTGCACCCATCCGCACTGGGACGAGACGATCGAGGCCTGTGCAGCACGCCGGCTGGAAGAAGAGCTTGGGTTCTCCCTTCCGCTTACCCGCCACCAGACTGTGGATTACTCAGCCGATGTCGGCGACGGACTGCACGAGAACGAGCGTGTGACGCTGTTCAGCGCTCAAGCCGACCGCAGCCAGCTCGCGATCCTTCCGGATGAAGATGAGGTTGAGGCCGTGCGCTGGATCGGCGCCGATGAGCTGCAGCGGGAGATGCGCGAAACACCGCTCTCTTTCACGCCTTGGTTCCGCATCTACCTAGAACGCTTCCCAGATCTCGGATTCGATCGGCTTTAAGGCAATCCTCCTCCTGCGGTCGTGCACGTCCGTTCCGCCTCGATCTGTTCCGGGTGGGGAGATGGGTTGCAAAGGGCTATCGCCGGTGATCGTTTCTCACGTTCGACGCCCTTCGTGGAACTCCCTCACAAGCCATAGTCATCGAAAATTTCAGCGAGCCTTCGTCGGTGAGGCACGGCCGGCGGTGCGCGACATGCGTTCTCCTGGCGCAAAAGAAAAGGGGAGCCCGAAAGCTCCCCTTCCCATTGCGGCCTGCCTTGGGAGGCCGTCAGTTGTCACTGGTTGCCGGTGCCGTCGGCAGGACAGCTTCAGCGGTCTGAGCGGTTGCCGGCTTGGGCAGGATTGCGCTGCTTTGCTCGGCCGGTGCCATCTTCTGCGTCGTGCCCGGCTGATAGGTGGTGTAGTCCGGGACAGCCGTTGGGCCTTTTTTGGCAAGCGCATCGACGTAATCCTGCAGCATAGAGACGCCGTAGAGCGGCTTCTGAACGCCGGCGTGGCAGGTGGCGCATCCGACCTTGAAGACGTCGCCTTCCGGCCCCTTGCGGTGGTCGGGGAAAACAGGTGTCAGCCCCTGGACGTAGTTCGCGTTGATATCGCGGACCATGCGGATGCCGTGCCATGCGGTTACGCGCTGCGGCGGGCTCTGGTCCCACTCGTTGAAGGCGCGGGAGTTGTGGCAGGTCGTGCAGTTGACGCCAAGCGACTCCGACATGTGCATCATCAGCGACCAGGTGGCTTCCGTCTCCTTCGTGGTCGCCATGTTGGTGCCGGTCGGAAGTGCTGTCGTCGAATGCACTCGGATCGGCTTTGCGTCGAGCAGGTAGTCCTTCAGCACATTCTGCGGCAGCGACGACCCGCCGCCGAACTTGGCGACGACGTTTTGGCCCTGGCGGTTCTGCGTCATGTTGCCGGCCGGCTTCGGCTCCAGATCCTCGTACCAGTAATTGGTCGGAATGCCCTGGCCGCGATGGCAGGTGTAGCAGGTAGCACCGGTGGCGCCAACATGCGCCTTCCAGTCTACATTGATTGCCTGGGTCATCTGGATCATCCGTCGAGCGACGACCTTCTGGTAGAGCTCGTCAGACGCCAGATTCTCGGGGTTGTGGCAGTAGTTGCAACCGGCTTCCGGGGCCACCCATTCGGTGATCGAGGCCATGAACTGGTTGAACTGGTCGTCGGAGAGATCGCCCAGAACCTGAACGTTCTCGTAGAGATCGCGGGCCTTGTCGCCACTCGGATCTGCCTCCCAGGGGGCAGGCGGAACGACGTTCGCGGCCTTCAGTGCTTCCTGCTTCTCGATATCCCGATGGATATACATGCCGGTGCCGCGAAAGCCTGTCTGTGTGGTCTCAACCGGGGGCGCGTCCCAACCAGCGCCGACGAAGCTTGCAATCGTCAGCAGCGTGCCGGCGGAGACGGCGAAGGGAATCCAGAGTTTCATCGTCGTTCTCCTCAAAGCGCCGGGTCGACGACGCCGGGATAACCCGGCAGCGGGGACACGATCCCGTGGTTGATGCCCCAGAGATACCAGTTGTCGACCACCGTGCCGGTGAGCAGGATGCCGATGCCGCCGGTGATCGGGGTCAGAATGGCAAACCACCAGGCCCAGCGGTGCACGGACTCCATCGTGGCATTGAAGCCCATGGTCCAGCGCCAGAAGAGGGCGGCGCGCTCGGATGCCGTGCCGCGATCGGTGATTTGTTCCAGCTCACGCTCACCGCCATACTTGCCGACGGCGAGGATCGTTGCGCCATGCATGGCAAAGAGCAGCACCGAGCCATAGAGAAAGACGATCGAGAGGCAGTGGAAGGGATTGTAATAGAGGTTGCCGTAGCGGATCGAGAAGGCGGCGGTCCAGTCGAGGTGCGGGAAAATGCCGAAGGGGACCGCTTCCGAGAAATTGCCCATCAACAGCGGCCGAATGAAGCCGAGCACGAGGAACAGCCAGATCGCGGCGGCAAAGGCCCAGGCGACGTGCATGCCGAGTTCCAGCTGCCGGGCGCGGCGATACACCCTGACCCACCACAAGAGGACCGAGGTCGTCAGGAAGAAGCCGGCGATCAGCCACCACCCGCCTTCGGCCAGCGGTGGCAGGATCTTCAAGCCGTATTTCGCCGGTGGCGGCTCAAGCCCCAGCCAGAAGAGCTGGCGGACGAACTGGATCGGATCCCAGCCGACCGAAGCGAACATGTTGAGACCGATGATCTCGAAGGCGATGAAGCCGAAGAGCAGGGAGAGCGTCCCGAGATAGCCCAGGTAGATCGGGCCGATCTGGGCATTGCCGATCATGCCGAACAGAGTGACGTAAAACGGCTTGCCGACACGGGGGCTGTCGCCTCTGGGGAGGGGCATGCCCTCTTCGAGGGGACCACTCACCTGCACGGGCGTAATAATGTTTTGATATTGCAGCAACATGATCCGGTACCCCTCAGTTCCAGATTGGCAGCTCAAGCCACCAGTTCCACCAGCGCGGCCATCCCTGGTTCCAGAAAGGTCCGCTGATGATGATGCAGACAGCACTCCAGAAGCCGGCATTCAGCGCCAGGATCAGGCCGAGGCGATGGATGCCGAGCGTGCCGATCGAGTAGCCGATGATGTCGCGGAAAAACGTGTCTTCATATTCCGGTGTCTTCACTTCGCCCTGCTTGCCCGGCTCGGTGAGCGAGCTGCCCGGATTGGCCGCCGACAGGATCAGGCCGCCATGCAGCGAAAGGGCGAAGGTCGTGGTGAAGAAGAAAGTCACCGCGAGCATATGGGCCGGATTGTAATGGAAATGCAGGTACTGGTAGCCGACGTTCGAGACCCAATCCAGATGGCTGAAGATGCCATAAGGAAAGCCGTTGCCCCAGGCGCCGAGCAACAGCGGCCTAAAGACGACGAGGGTGGCGTAGGCGAGAATGGCGAAGGAGAAGGCAAAGGGCACGTGATAGCCGATGCCAAGCTTTCGGCAGATTTCCACCTCGCGCAGTGCCCAGGAGATGAAGGCTCCGAGTGCGCAGACGGTGATGATCTGCCAGAGGCCACCCTCCTTCAGCGGTGCCAAGGCCAGTCCGTAGGATAGGTCGGGCGGGGCGATCGAAATCTGCCAGATGTTCCAGGTCGGGCCGATGGCCGCGCCGTAGATGATGAGAGCGGTGCCCAGCGTGGCAAAGAATGCCGTCGTCACGCCGAAGAAGCCGACGTAGAAAGGACCTACCCAGAAATCGAAGAGATCGCCTCCGAGCAGCGTTCCGCCTCGTACGCGATATTTGCGTTCAAAACTCAGCAGCGCCATGTTCGTTTCCTCCAGAGGTGATCAGCCAGGCGGCGTTGTCGGGTCATGCCGTTTGGCGGCGGGCGAGACCGAGGTGCCGCCCGCTGCCGTCTTGGTTCTTCAGCCGATGAGCTTGAGATCCACGCCTTCAGAGAGGGAATGCTCCAGGGCACTGGTCTTGAGGGGCTTGCCCTCCAGCCAGTTGAAGCGTTCCGTGCTCAGCAGGATGAAATGGATCAGGATCGCCAGCGTAAACAGGAATACAGACAGTGCGACCAGCGCTTTGCGCGGATCGAACATAAGCCAGATTCTCCACATATCGCGTCCTCCTAAGCCATCATCGACAGAAGCGAGAGAGCCGTCTGGTTGATGCCCTCGAGAGAGCTGTAACCTTCGGGGCCCGGAATCCAGGGACGCCACATCCAGACCAAGATATGCGCGACGATGGCAATCGCCGTGAATATCATGAAGCCTTGGATGAAGAATCCATGGACCTCGCGCGCTTCGCTTTCGGTCAGACCCGAAAGTGAAACATTTGATGTTTCAGCCATCAAATTCACCTCCTAGTCTCGAACACCGCGGCGCCCCCGCGGCAGGGTTCCGGCCGAGCCGTCTTGCAGCACTGCCGGGTTTTTGTCGGTGTCGAGAACACCGGCAAAGGGAAGGTCACGCCTGAAAGGCGTAACCGGCAGCGGCATAGGCCGAAGAGCGTGCTTCGGCGAAAATGGACTGGGCGGGCTTTTCAGCAGCAGTTCCTGACTGGTCGGTCAGTCTGGCTGCGACCGCCGCCACCAGGCAGAGCGGATACATCAGCAGATAGAGACGGCGCAGGTTGACCCGCTCCGATTGGCGGTCTGCCTGATGGCGGCGCGCGTCCGGTTCGTGTTGCGTTGCAGTGATCATGCCTTCACCTCCAGGTTTCCCCACTTCGGGACTTTTCGCTCGCCGGTCATGCGCGTGCTCCCGCGAGACGGGCAGCCGTTTCGACATGCTGGCGAGTGACTTCAGGCGCTTGCGCGCTGCGGGCCTCGCGTTCGGCGGCGTCGCGCAGGCGCTTGGCGGCCGAAATCCGGACGAGGACCGGTTCGTTGTTGAGACAGGTCTCTAGCGAGGCCTGAGCATCCGCGTTCCAGACGATCGAGACGCGCTGGCGGGCGGTGGTCGGCTCGATCGCATCCAGTTCGCCGGCGCGGGGCAGGATGTCGAAGAGGATGTCGAACAGTGCGTTGCAGACTTCCTGGATCAACCAGGCGGCGCCCGAATAGCCCATGACCGGAGATCCGGTATGGCGCCGCACAATCGCGCCTGGATAGGAGAGTTGGACGAATTTTCCACGGGCGCCGCATTCGGCCATGTACATGCGCTCGTTGAACGAGCCGAACATGATCATCGGCGTCTTGCTCGCGGTCAGTTCCGAGACCTCGATGTTGTCGGTCTTCGTACCCGGCTTGCGCGGGACAGCGAACGTACAGGGAAGCCCCATTTCCTCTTCGAGGAAGTTGCGGATGCCACGCACATAGGTCTCGTTGGCCACGATCGCGAAGCTGGCGGTGGCGAAGAAATCCTGGGTGACGGAGCGCCAGAGATCCCAGAGAGGCTTCAGCGTCGTGTGCTTTTCTCTGACGATGAACGGCTCCGGGTCGAGGCCCAGCATCTCGCCGAGCTGACGCAGGAAAGCGGTTGTCGAATGGATGCCGATCGGCGCCTGCAGATAGGGGCGATCGAGCGCCTCGCAGAGAAGGCGACCGAATTCGCGGTAGAGGCAGATGTTGGCGTCGGCATCGGCCAGTTTGCGGACGTCTTCAAGATGGCTGCCGAGCGGGAAGACCATATTGATCTCGGCGCCCAGGCCTTCGACCAGGCGGCGGATTTCCGCGAGGTCGGATGGCATGTTGTAGGTGCCGTAGATCGGGCCTATGATGTTGACGCGGGGTTTTGCGCCTTCCGGCCGACGACGCGGAGCCGGGACTTTGCCGCCCTTCGGGCCGAATTCGGTCCAGAGCCATTTCATCGCGCGGTCGGCGCTCTGCCACTGATCCTCGTCGATGGTGCGCGGGAGGAACCGGACGATGTTGGAGCCTTCCGGGGTCACACCGCCGCCGATCATTTCGGCGATCGAGCCGGTCACGACGACAGCTGGCAGATCCGGATCAAGCGCCAGACGGGCCCGCTTCATCGCGCCTTCGGTGCCGTGCTGCCCCAGCTCGTCCTCCGACAAGCCTGAGACGACGATCGGCAGCTCATGCGGCGGAAGGGCGTCGGTATAGTGCAGCACCGAGGTGACGGGCAGATTTTCACAGCCAACTGGGCCGTCGATGATCACCTGCAGGCCCTTGATCGCGGTGAAGGCATAGACGCTGCCCCAATAGCCGCCGGCTCGGTCGTGGTCGAGGATCAGCATCCGACACTCTCCCCATTGTCGACGGCGTTGCGGGACTGCTTGACCTTGGCGGCAAACTTCTTGCGATAGGCGCTGCGGTCCTGGGGCGTGTCTTCCCAGATGCCGGCCGTGTCACCCTTGCCGACGCCATCGAAGAAGGCGTTCATGGCGAGGAATCGATCCTTGTTGGCGATTGCCGCATTGATGACGGATGGCAGCGAGGCAACGCCTGCCGGTCCCATCAGGGGGCGGGCCGAAATCAGATTGGTGAAGTAGAGGGCAGGCGTTGCTGCCTCCTTGGCCTTCTGCACCACGGGCGTGGTACCGATGGCAAGGTCGGGCTCGTATTCGACGAAAGCGGCCAGGTCCTGTTCAAGGGAGGCGCGGAAGCGCAGTTGCACGCCATGGGCTTCGAGCCATTCGGCATCGGCCGCATTGTAGGGTGTCTTCGGACAGGCGGTGCCAACGTAACGGAGGTCAGCGCCGAGTTCGACAAGCAGGCGGCCGACGAGCAGTTCGGAGCCTTCGTAACCCGAAAGCGTGATGCGGCCGTTGATGCGGTTGTTGGCAAGGGCGGCCGAAATGGCGCCGCGCATGGCGTTGCGGCTGATGTCGATGCGGACCTGGGGAACGCCACAGCTGTTGCCGATGGCATTCAACCAGGCATCGGTGCCCTCAAGGCCGACCGGAGCTGAGCCGACAATCGGGCGGCCGGCAGCGGAAAACTCACGGAAGCTTGCCGTATAGAAGGGATGGATGGCGGCCACTGCGGCGCAGTCGAGAGCGGCATAAAGGTCGCGCCATTCGCGGACGGGAACCGTGGGACCGACGGCCAGTCCCATAGGTTCGAGCATGCCGCCGATCACCACCGGGTCCGCCGGGAACACTTCACCGACCAGGGTTACCGTCGGCTTGTCCTTGAGACCGCCGCGCGGCCGCTGGACCGGGCCGCTCGCCACTTCCTGTCGAGCATAGGCGAGCATGGCGCCCGAAAGCACATCCTTCGCCTCGGCATGGGTCGGGATGCCGAAGCCCGGCACATCAATACCAACGATGCGTACGCCATCGATCTCGCGCGGCAACATGCGGAGCGGCACGCCAGAGGCTGTCGGCACACAAAGATTGGTGACGATCAAGGCGTCGAATTTGTCCGGATCCGCCATCAGGTGGACGGCCTCCACGATGTCCTCGTACAGCTTGCCCGTGACAAGCGTCTCGGAGTTGAAGGGGACGTAGCCGACCGAGCGTTTGGCGCCGTAGAAATGCGAGGTGAAGGTGAGCCCATAGACGCAGCAGGCTGAACCGGAGAGGATGGTGCCGACGCGTCGCATGCGAAGACCGACGCGCAGCGAGCCGAAGGCCGGGCACATGGATTGCGGCTGGTCGTGCGGGCCCTTGGGATAATCAGCTTCGAAGCGGTCCATTAACTCGCCTTGACCGGCAGCGCGGGCCGCAGCCTTGGAGAGTTCGGTGCCGCCGTGACAGCCGATGCCGCTTGCTGCGGCATCCGTCACCGCATCGGCAAGGATAGCCTGATCTGCTGCAGCGAGAGCGATCCCGCTGGTGTCGTCCGGCTCGAATTCCTTGCGAAGGTCATCCATGGGGCGTTCCGATCTCACACATTGTCGTAGACGACTTCGAGCGACGGCCGATTGAGAGCGCCGGCCGCACACATATCTTCCGGCGTGGCCGGCTGAAGCTTGTAGTCGGCGCCGGTCTCACTGGCATCGAAGAGGCCGAGCAGTCCGTCCTGGTCGAGCGGCTTGGGAAGGATCGGCGGGGCCTCGGCGAGATTGATCGACAGCGCCTCGAAGAGCGGACCCCAGTGCGAGTCGTGTGTGCCAATGATCTGATAGTTGGCGCTCTTGCGGCGGATATCATCATCCTGCGGGATCGAGGCGAGCACCGGGATGCCCACGGCTTCGGCAAAGGCCTGTGCTTCGCCCGTGCCGTCGTCCTTGTTGATCACCAATCCGGCGACGCCGACATTGCCGCCGAGATTGCGGAAGTATTTTACCGCCGAACAGACATTGTTGGCGACATACAGCGACTGCAGGTCGTTCGAGCCAACGACCACGACTTTCTGGCACATGTCGCGGGCAATCGGCAGGCCGAAGCCACCGCAGACCACGTCGCCGAGGAAGTCGAGCAGAATGAAGTCGAAGTCCCATTCGTGAAAGCCGAGTTTTTCCAGCGTCTCGAAGCCGTGGATGATGCCGCGCCCACCGCAACCACGACCGACTTCGGGTCCGCCGAGCTCCATGGCGAAGACGCCGTCACGCTTGAAGCAGACATCGGAGATCGAAACTTCCTGGCCGGCTTCCTTGCGGCGCGAGGCCGTCTGGATAATCGTCGGGCAGGCGCGGCCGCCGAAGAGCAGCGATGTCGTGTCGCTCTTCGGATCGCAGCCAATCAGCAGCACCTTCTTTCCGAGCTGGGCGAGCATGTAGGAGAGATTGGCGAGCGTGAAACTCTTGCCGATGCCGCCCTTGCCGTAGATCGCGATGATCTGCGTTTCCTTGGTGACTTCGCCGGTCGCCGGCGCGTCGGGCTCGATGGCGGCTTCATCGCGCAGGTTCTCCTGCAATCGCTCCAGGCCGTCGGGGGCAAGGTCCAGGCTCATGCGGCGTTCCTCCAGTCGATGATCATTTTCAGGCAGTCGGGGTCTTCAAACGCGGTGCGATAGGCAGCCTCGGCATCTGCCGGAGCGGCGTGGTGCGTGATGAGGCCGTCGAGAGACAGGGCGCCGGTGGCGACGAGGGCGAGCACCGCTTCCACGTCCTGCGCGCTGAACTCTGCGGCGATTGCAAGTGTCACCTCACGCATGAACGCGGGCGCAAAATCGAAGCTGACGCGACCTGGATAGAAGCCGGCGAGGATCAGCTCGCCCCGCTTTTGCAGCATGGAAATGGCGCGGTCGATGACTGCGATATTGCCACTTGCGTCGATGGCGGCACCCATGGGTGGCATGGTTGCCCCTTCCGCAGACGGGTCGACAACCGCGTAGCCGTCACCATCCTGTCTGCGCTGGTTTGCGGTTTCCCAGACGGTCGGCGGCGGGTTGCCGATTGCGAGGATGATGCGGGCGATGAGGCGGCCGAGAACACCGTGACCGATCACCAGGGACACAGGCTGGTTGGTACGGCGAACAGCATGATGGGCGGTTGCGGCAAGCGCCAGCAGAGCCCCTTCTTCCTCGTTGTCGAACTCGAGCCGGGTGGTGCGCCCTCCGGGAACGACTAGCCGTGATGCATTGGCTCCGAAGAGGCCTGCCGCCTCTTCGAAACAGCTGGCGCCGGGGACGAAGACCGAGTCCCCTACCTTGCGGCCCGAGGCGCTGCCTGCTTCGACAACCTTTGCAACCGTCTCATAGCCCGGAACCAGGGGGTAACGCATGCCGGGAAAGCTCGGCATTGTGCCATGAAACAGCATCTTCTCCGTGCCGGTCGAAATCCCGCTGAACATCGTCTCCACGACCACGTCGACCGGCGAGGGCGAAAGCAGCGACAGCCGCTTCAGCGCGAGTGCGCCGGGCTGTTCAAAGACGATGGCTGATGTCTGCATGGATGTGCCCTCCCCGGACACGGAGACTCCCCTGTCTCCAAATGTCATCTTAGTTTTACGATTTATAGTGTCAATTAAAATTTACACTTAGGCACAGGCCGCTGTTAGCGGATCGCTGTGACCAAGGTCGCAATCAGGGGATTGGTCGTGGCCAAAGCCTCTGTTTCGCGAAATCCTGCGGTTCTCAGGAGCGACATGATCTCGTCGGCGGAGCGGCAGCGTCCCGAGCCCATGGCCAGGAAGTAGACACCGAAATAACCTGATGCCAGCCGTGCTCCCTCAGAGGGGTCCGCCATGGCTTCCGCCACGAGAAGGCGCGTGTTCGGCGCGAGATGTCCGTGCAGATTGGTAAGAATGGTGATCACTCTGTCGTCGTCATGGTCGCAAAGAATGCGCAGAAGCGTGACGCAGTCTGCCGATCCCGGCAGCGCGTCTGTCGAGAAGTCGCCGGCGTAGACGCTGCTTCGGGCCATCAAACCAGCCTCTGTCAGATGTTTGCTCGCGCGCTCTGTCACTGCGGGTAGATCGAAGAGGGCGAGCTGAAGGTTGGGGTGTTTCCGTCCAACCGCTGACAGGAAGGCGCCATCGCCGCCCCCGACATCGAGCAGTGAAGCGTGGCGGCCAAAATCGTAAGATGCGAGGATACAATCGGCGAACATCGCCTGGCTTTCGCGCATCAGAAGCGAATATGGAGCCGCCTGCTCGGCCGTCACCGCGCTCGGTGCGTCTCCACGCACATAGGCCCAGTAACGCCGCAGCTCCGTTTCCGGCATTTCCGAGCGCCACAGGGCGACTGGGTCAACCAGATCACGGTAGAGCGCGTCATGATGGCGGATCATGGCGCGAAGGCCTGCATCCGAGGCGATAACGGCGCCAGCATCGTCCAACATCCAGATGTCGCGCGTCGGCTGGAGGACCAGCCCAAGGCATGCGGCATTTTCGAGCAGAAGCCGCATGCGGGGAGTGCTGAGCTGACAAAAGGTTGCGAGCTGATCAGTGGAGAGGATCTGGTCTTCCAAGCGTTGAAAAACGTCCAACTTCACGCAGGCATGGAGCACCTGCGAGTAGACGAAACCTGCCGTCAGCCGGAAAAGCTGGTTCGCCTTTCGCTGCGCAATCCAGCGCGTGAGGGGCAGGCGTGCGATCAGGCTGCGAAACCGTGGAGACGCAATCTGACGATTGCGCCATAGGCGCCAGCGCATGCTGAAGGTTAAATGCGGGGCCTTGCCATTGCTTTCGCCGTCGGCGCGCCAGTTTGCACCCGTATCGGCACCGTTTGTCGGCTCCGCTTGCGTGGCCATCGCCGTCAGGCCGCGCTGGTTGCCAGGGTCTTCGGCATCAGCCGCGTCGCTTCCTGCCGGATCATCGTGCGGAAGGCTTCCGCGCCCGGGCAGTCCGGCACGCAGTTGACGGCTTCGCCAACCAGGTTCTTCAAACGCTGCAGGGCCGCGTCGAGGCCGAGTGTGGCGACAATGTTGGGCTTGGCGTTGCGGCTGTCCTGGCCTGCAGGCTTGCCGACGCCGTCGTCCTGGCCGACAGCATCGTATAGATCGTCGGCAACCTGGTAGGCGGCACCCAAAGCATCGGCAAGACCCAACCAGTCCAGCGGGTTGCCGCCCGAGGCGATGGCGCCGGTCGAGACGGCGCCGCTGAACAGCGAGGCGGTCTTTGCGCGATGATAGATGGCAATGTTGATTTCCGGCTCGCTCTCCCAGGCCTGGCCGGCGACGAGGCCGTAAGGCGCCCCCACAGATTTGGCGATGGTGGCGATGATCGGTGCGGTCAGATCCGGGCGTTGCAGCGTCTCGCGAGCGATCGTCTCGAACGCACTGACGATCAGGCCGTCACCTGTCAGGAGCGCGATCTCCTCACCGAACTCTGCGTGAACGCTGGCCCGGCCGCGTCTCATCATCGCGTTGTCGAAGCAGGGCATGTCGTCATGCACCAGGGAGGCGCAGTGGAGCAATTCGATTGCGGTTGCCGCGGCATCGGCGACGCCGGGTTCCCGGTCGCCACAGGCGGCGGCAACGGCAAGGCAAAGGCGTGGCCTGATCCTGGCACCCCCAGGAAAAACGGCGTGGCGCAGCGCCTTGGCGAGAATGGGAGGGCAGCCATTGGCGGTTGCAAATCGCAGGGCTCGCTGCATTCCATTTTCAATGCGATCAGGAAAATCCATGAGGGTCACCTTCCGGGCCTGCGCAGTTGTAAATATTCTATTACGCGCTATTGTGTAAACAAATATTGACACATGTGATGCAGAAGTCAACGCAGCCGGGAGACATTCTTGAACGGAGCCAACAAGCAGACCGTGGCCATCATTGGAGCGGGGATCGGTGGTCTGTCTGCCGCAATGCGTCTGGCCGCTTCCGGCATCTCCGTGACTGTCATCGAGGCGCAAGCTTCCCCCGGCGGCAAGCTGCGTCAGGTCGAGGTCGGTGGCCGTCCGTTCGATGCTGGGCCGACCGTTCTGACGATGGAATGGGTGTTCGAGGAGTTGATGCAGGTCTGCGGGCGCAGGCTGGAGGACGAGGTTCCGCTGAAGCGGGCCAAGGTTCTCGCGCGTCACTACTGGAATGGCGGTGCCGGCCTCGATCTGCATGGCGATGTCGATGAAAGCCTCCGGGCGATCCGTGATTTTGCCGGGGTGCGCGAGGCGGAGGGGTTTCGACAATTTGCTGAGGATGGCGAGCGGATCTACCGGGTTTTGAAAGACAGCTTCATCGCCGCCTCCCGTCCCAATCCGTATTCCCTGTCGCGCCGGATCGGCCTATCCCGGCCGGGTGACCTTCTGGCGATCAAGCCGTTCTCGACGCTGTGGTCGGCTCTCTCCGGCTATTTTGCCGATCCACGCCTTCGCCAATTGTTTGGCCGTTATGCCACCTATTGCGGGTCCTCGCCCTTTGCAGCACCTGCGACCCTAATGCTCGTCGCGCATGTGGAGCAGGAGGGGGTGTGGATGGTCGAAGGTGGGCTGCACGGGTTGGCGCAGAAGCTGGCGGAGATCGCGCAAGGCCTCGGCGTGACCTTCCTGTGCGGCGATCCTGCGGTGGCCATTACCGTTGACGGTTTTCGCAAGTCGGTTACCGGTGTCGAGACGCAAAGTGGCCGGCGGATCGAGGCAAAGCAGGTCCTTTATAACGGTGACATCGGTGGGCTGCCGAAACTGCTCGGCACATCACTTCGCCCTGCGCAGAAGCCCGCCCGTTCGCTCTCCGCGCTCATTCGATGCAGCCTGGCCGTACCCTCAGGTGTTCCGCTTGCCCACCATACGGTGTTCTTCTCCGACGACTACGAGCGGGAATTCACAGAGATCTTTCGCGAGGGGCGGCCGCCTGCCGATCCGACCATTTACCTCTGCGCGGAGGATCGACGTGATGACGGACAGCTTCGTTCGTCCCTGACCGCCGGAAAACCCGAGCGCATCTACGCATTGATGAACCTGCCGGCCAACGGCGACCGGCAACGGTACGACGAAAGCGAGATCCAGACATGTCTCTACGCGATGGAGCGCCGCCTGGCGCGGAATGGGCTGGAACTGCAGCAGAGCGCGGATCCCCCGCATGTGACGACACCGGAGGATTTTGCGCGGCTTTATCCGGGCAGCGGGGGCGGGCTTTATGGGATGCCGTCGCACGGATGGATGGCCTCGTTCCAGCGCCCGGGGACGCAGGGGCCGGTAGCGGGCCTGTATCTGGCCGGGGGCAGCGTACATCCGGGGCCGGGCATACCGATGGCAGCATTATCGGGCATGCTGGCCGCAGCATTGATCCAGCGGGACAGGGATTTGGCGGGCATGTCCCGGCGGGCGGTTATCGCTGGTGGTATGCCGACGGGACCAGCGATTGCGGGCAATTCGCCTTCACGGTGATCGCCTTCGTCGGTTCGGTCTTCTCGCCCTATTATCACTGGTCCGGGCGAACGGAACCCGAAAACCATGTTGCTTTCAATGTCGCCCTGTACGGACCCGACGGACACGCGTGGGCGATGACCGAGCGGAGCAGGGCGGCGGTGACGCGCAGCACCAGCCACCTGGAGATCGGCAGGAGCAGCCTTTCGCTTGAGGGAGGTGCTTTGCGGATCTCGTTCGACGAAGTTTTCCTGCCCTGGCCCGGCCAGCGGCTTTGGCCCAAACGCATGCGTGGCGAGATGGTGCTGACACCGCGATTTCTGCCGGCGCACGTCTTTCGCCTCGACGAGGACGGTCGCCATCATTGGTCGCCGATCATGCCGTCTGCGCGTGTCGAAGTGACTGGCGATGCCTTTGTAGATGGCGGATGGTCGGGCGAGGGGTATCATGACACGAACTGGGGCGACCGCCCTCTTGAGCAGAATTTCGTTGGATGGGATTGGGCTCGGGGTGCTGCCGCTGATGGCGGCGCCGTTCTGATTTACGATGCCTTGGCTGTCGGCGGTGGTGAGCGACGGCTGGGTCTGCGCTTCTCCCATGAGGGGGATCTGCACGAATTTGAGCTGCCTCGACGCCAGACCTTGCCGCGCGGATTCTGGGGCGTTGGGGGCGGGATCGCCGCGGCGGACGGGTCGCCGGCCCGGTTCGTGCGGCGGCTGGAGGACAGTCCGTTCTATCGCCGTTCTTTGGTCGAAACAGCGCTGGATGGCGAGAGGATCCTGATGATGCACGAGACGCTGGACTGCCGCCGTCTCTCGATGCCGCTCGTGCGCCTGATGCTGCCCTTCCGGATGCCGCGCCGAGGGTAGTGTCCCTCGGAGTTGCCGAAATTAATCAGCCTGGAAGGACTATTTCAGGGGCCTTCGGACCTGTTGTCGCTGTTCTCCGGCGGGCGATCCTTCTCTGCCTTCCGGGCTTTGGCATTCTCTTTCTTCAGGTCGCGCATCTGCCAGATGTAAAATGCAACGGCCAGTCCGAAGACGAAGAGGGCTTCGATCAACCCGAAATAATGCTCAAGCAAGGCTCGCCGCCTTCTCCCGGGCTGCGAGGCGGCGCAGGTCGCGCTCCTCTCTTGCCTGAGTCTGGAGCCGCAGGAGGATTGCGGTCAGCCGCCCGGCAGTGCCCTCGATTTGTTCAGCACTTGCACGCGGAGCGATTGTTGCCGCCGCTGCGCTCGCCAGGGAAACCAGGCGTGCGGAGGCGGGGTCTGCAGGGGATTGCATGGAGACCTGTCCTCCATTCGCCAGGTGGCAATCCGGACGGCGGGCCTTGACCAGGAGCGAGAGCTTGCGGGCAAGTGTCGTGCGCGCCCGATGCGTGATGCTGTCATAGCCGTTGGCGGCAATCGCCGTGCCGATTTCCTCATAGACCAGAGCGGCGGTCCGGATTGCGTGCTGGCAGGCGGGTGGAAGGGAGGCGATGCCAGCATGACCCAGGCGGTAATGACGATCTGCTTCGTGCAGCAGTTTCTTCACGACTTCGCCGAGCGCCGGAGAGAAACCGGGAACTCCGAGGAAAGCGTCGGGATCGATGCCGTGTTGGGAGAGCCAGTCGAGCGGCAGATAGAGCCGACCATTGCGCGCGTCTTCGCCGACGTCGCGGGCGATATTGGTGAGTTGCATCGCAAGACCAAGATCGGCTGCCCGCGCGAGGGCGGAACGATCGCTGACGCCCATGACGGCTGCCATCATCAGACCGACGCTTGCGGCGACACAGGTTGCATAACTCTTCAACTCGTCAAGCGTCTGATAGCGGCGCCCTTCCAGATCCATGGCGAAGCCGTCGAGCAGGGCCTCGACCACGGGCTTGGGAATGCCGTGTTCCTCGACGGCCCTGGCAAAGGCGCGGTCACAGGCAAAGGGGGCGGGATCGCCTGCATAGATTTGATCCAGTCGCTGGCGCAGCCGCTCCAGCGCCGGCAGCCCGCTTCTCGGCGCGTCGATTAGATCGTCGGAATGGCGGCAGAAGGCATAGAGCGCGCGGGCCGCTTGGCGGGTAGGGGAGGGCAACATCAGCGAGGCCAGATGAAAGGATTTGGAGCCACGGCGAATGGCGGCGGAGCAGGCCTTTCCGTCCTCTACCTCTCCGGAAAAGCCATAGTTCAGGATCACCGGTCGCCGGGCAAGCGGGCGGGCAAGGTGCCCACTTTCTCTGCCGACCTGGATTGAAATCTCGGACGCCGTCATGACGCTTGTCCTCTGGTCGCACCCTCAGCGCCTGTCACGAAGGTTTCAGGGGCCGGCACAAGGTCAGCAACGATGCGAGCGGACGAGATGACGCCCGGCAGCCCGGCGCCCGGATGCGTGCCCGCGCCACAGAGGTAGAGATTGTCCAGTTCCTCGCTCTTGTTGTGCGGCCGGAACCAGGCGCTCTGGAACAGTTTCGGCTCAAGCGCAAAGGCGGCGCCCTGCCAGGACAGCAGGCGGTCGCGAAAATCGAGCGGGGTCGCAAGCTGCGAGGAGACGATGTGGCGGGAGAGGCCCGGCAGCATGGTGTGCTCCAGGCGCTTTTCGATGCGTTGCCGGTAGCGTTCGGCTTCGACCGTCCAGTCGGCATCGCCGTCGAGATTGGGCACGGGGCTCAGCACGTAGAAGGCATCACAGCCTGCAGGCGCTAGCGTCGGGTCGCTTGCTGTCGGGCGGTGCAGATAGAGGCTGAAATCCTCCGCCAGCCGGCGCTTGCGGAAGATGTCGTCGAGCAGACCCTTGTAGCGAGGGCCGAAGATCATCGTGTGGTGCTTGACCTCGTCATAGCGGCGATTCGTGCCGAAGTACCAGACGAAGAGGCTCATGGAATAATCGCCTCGGCCGATCTTCGCGTCTGTCCAGCGGCGGCGCGGATAGGTTTTGAGCAGTTTGCCATAGGTGGTTGCCGGGTCGGCATTGGAGATCAAGATGTCGGCGGAGATGCGCTCGCCTGAGGCCAGACGCACGCCGGTGGCGCGGCGCCCCTGCGTTTCGATCTCGGTGACCGTTTCCTGCAGCCGGATCTGCCCGCCATTGCGGGTGACGAGGCTGGCGATCCCTCGCACGAGGGCGTTCGTTCCGCCGATCGCGTGATGCACGCCGTATTTGCCTTCCAGATGCGCGATCAGGCAATAGAAGGAGGTCGCGGAGAAAGGATTGCCGCCGATCAGCAGCGGGTGGAAGGAGAATAGTGTCCGGAGTTTGTCGCTGCGGAAATGACTGGAGACGACGGAGTAGACCGAGCGGTAGCCGCCGAGCTTGACCAGGCGTGCCAGGGTCTTTGCGGTGAACAACAGGCTGTGGAAGGGCTTGTGGGCCAATTGCTCGAAGGCCACTTCGTAGATGCGCCTGCTTTCGTCGAGAAAGCTGCGATAGCCCTGGACATCGCGCGGCTCGATCCTTGCGATCTGCGCCTCCATGGCGACCTTGTCACCGGAATAGTCAAAGATCGTCCCGTCGTCGAAGCGCACCCGGTAAAAAGGCGTGTTCGGTCTCAGGTCGACATCGTCCTCTAGCTTTCCGCCACAGTCGCGCCAGAGATTTTCGAACAGCCAGGGGGCCGTGATGATGGTCGGGCCGGCATCGAAGGTGAAGCCGTCCTGGCGATGGGCGTAGGCTCGTCCGCCCGGCTGGTCGAGCGGGTCGAGGATGGTGACGCGGTAGCCCTTGGCGCCGAGAAGCGCGCCGGTGGCGAGCCCTCCCACGCCGGCGCCGATGATGACGGCATGAGGCCGCATGTCGGCTGGTGGTCGCGGGGATAGGGGGAAGCGGCTGGAGATGTTCATGCTGCATCCACTCCGTTCGAACGTTGTTCCCCGATCGCCTCTTCAATCCACTCAACCACACGTTCCGCCTGGCACTCGTGCAGGAGATGACCGCCGTTTGCGCTTGAGACGAGGCGGCTGCCCTCCGCCAGCTTTGCCGCATGGGTCGAATTCTCTGGCGGCACCATGGGATCGTCCCGGGCGGCGATCAATGTCATGGGAAATGGCAGGCGGCGCAGCGTCGCGTCGAAACGGGATAGGTCCCAGGCCGCCATCATGCCAAGTGCGCCATGGACATGGCCCGACGAACCGAGCAGCATCCGGTAGATGGCCTTTCCGTCCTCGTCGATCCGCGATCCAGTGGCGGAGAGCAGGTTGCTGCCGAGCGGTGTCACGCGCGACAGCAGGGAAAACATGGAAGCGGAAAAAGGATTGGCGAACAGAGCCTTTGCCATCGGGGAAAACAGCGCGTTGCCACGGATGGGCAGATAGGCGCCGTTGATGCCGATGACATGACGGGGCAGGGTCGTCATTTGTCTGGCGGCAAGAGTGACGGCGATCGCCGCCCCTGCGGAATGGCCTATGATCACGGCCGGCCCCCGATGAAGCGTCGCCAGCAGATCAGACAGCGCCTGGACCATGCCGGGCAGGGAGAGGTCGGCATGGCCGCGCGGGCGTGTGAAGCCATGGCAGGGCAGGTCGGGAGCGACGACGCGAAACCGGTTCGATAATCGTGGCAGGAGGTGACGCCAGGAATGCGAGGCGGCACCCGTTCCGTGCAGCATCAGGATCATCGGGGCGTCTTGCGGACCGGCGATCTGAACATGCCAGTGATAGTCCGCAGTGCTGATGAACTGGCTCGCCGATCGGTTCGGCCAGTTGCGTCCGTCGGTTTCCCAGTCGAGCCATTCGCGTCGGCGGTTCATCGACTGGCCTCCCTCATGGAAGTGTCGACAAGGTCGGACATCCCTCTTGCTTCCGCTTGGCGCAGCAGGTGCAGGTCGGCTCCGAGTGCGCTGGCGAGGGCGGACACGCTGTCACGCGGACGCCGAGCGATGTCGATGCAGACGGTCTTTAGCCCGTTCGACTTGTAAAGACCGGCAAGGCGCGTCAGTTCTTCCGCAGCGCGGGCGCGATCAGGCGTTCCGTCAAGCGCAATATTGCCGCTGCCGTCGGTCAGAAGCACCAGTATGGGCGTGCTCCCGCGCCGCCTCACGGCAAGTGCAAGTTCCAGTCCCTTCTGCAGACCGGAGGCCAGCGGTGTCGGACCGCCGCCCGGCAGGGCCGCCAGTTTACGTTTGGCGGCGACCAGCGAGCGGGTCGGCGGCAAGAGCACATCCGCGCTCGTGCCGCGAAAGGCAATGAGCGCGACCTCGTCGCGCCGCACGTAACAGCGCGCCAGCAGATGTTCGATGGCGCCCTTGGTTTCGCCAAGGCGTTCCAGCGCGGTGGAGCCGGATGCGTCGACGACGAAGATGGCGGTGGAGGGGGCGGCATGACGCAGGCGCTGGTAGCGGAAATCGTCGCGGGTGACGTAGGCGCGGTGCGGGGCGGGGGGTGGGGCCGTCGCTGACGCCAGGCCGCCCGCCGCTGTGAGAGTGGCGGTTGCTCCGATATGCGCTCGTTGGGCGGCCCTCGTCCTCTGCCAGGGTGCTGCGGCGCGCAGCGTTGCCACGATATCGGGGCGTGCATCCGGATAGGGCGGTGAAAGACCGATGCCGAAGGGGCGACCGCGCCGGGCATTCTTGCGTTCGCTGCCGGACTTGCCGGAGCGTCCTTCCTGACGCGACGGGCGCTCGGAGGAAAGAAGCAGCGGGTTCCCCGAGAGAGCGCCGGCTTGCACAGCCGCGAGCAGTTCCGTCAGGGCGTCGAGGCGGGAAGGCGCAGGCTCGGCGCTTTTGTCTGCGGGTGGTGCTTCGGCATCCGGTGGTTCGGGCGGTGCAGGTGGCTGGTCCTCTGCGTCCGCCTGTGCTTGCGGTGGAGGCTCAGCACTGTCCGGTTCTGCTTGCTGGTCTTCTGAGGGTGGAGCAAGCCGTAGCCCTAGACAGAGGCGTAGCGCCGTCATCACGTCGGTGTCGCTGACCACATCTCGGCCGTCGATATGGGCAAGAATTTTGGCCACCTGAACGAGGTTGCGCAGGATGCGGAGCGAGCCGTGGCGGCTGGATTGCGCGAGGGCGCTCAGCGATGTCAGTGTCGCGTCACTGATGGTGATCGAGGTCCAGTTTATGCTTGGAAGCCGGGGTGGTGTGGTGAGCGATGCGGCTCCGGCCTTAGATCTCTCCGCCACGTGGTGCCAGGCGACAGCATGCAGGTCAACGCGCAGGGCAAGGCGATCGGCAATCGAAATCGGCAGGATGTGGTCGTCTTCGATCGACTCATCGAGAGCGAGAATGCACATCACGCCGTCTGCATTGCAATCCATGGCCGCCCCGACTGTGGCCGCGAGTGCGGCGTCGAGGCGTTCCGCCATCGGGATCAGCAGGAGGCTGTCCCTCGCACGCGAGAGGAGGCCGGGCTGGCGCACCAGCGTTCCCAGAGCTGCGGTGGCGGCGATATCGACGCCGCCGACGAGATTGCTGAGCGAGCTTCCTGGTGGTAGGCGCGTCCAGCGATCCTGTGACCCAAACATCGACCCGAGATGATCGAGAAAGGCGTCTCTGACGCCACCGGCCCGCGCCGTCAGCCAGATGCCGCCGATCCGGTGGCCTCCCCGGCGCATGACTTCAGCCGCAAGAAGCGCATCGGCCCATTGTTCGGCGCCGTGTTTCGCCAATGCCAGATCAAAGGCTTCGTGGGGGCCGAGTTCAGCCATGGCCGTAGCCGGCATCGACGGTGGCGAGCGCCCTCTCGATGCGTGGTGTGGAACCGGCGTCATCGAGCGGATCGCGGCGCAGACGGTGGCACAGCACCATAGGGGCGATCTCTGCGACGTCGTTCCAGGTGACGGTTGGGGTGCCGGACAGGGCGGCTGCCGCGCGGCAGGCGCGCATCAGGGTCAGTTCGCCGCGCATCCCGTCAATGCCAAGGCGCAGGCAAAGCTGCGACATGCGCATCACGACATTATCGGGGATTTCGACGTCGCGCAGGATCTTGCGGGCGGCAACGACCCGGTTGCCGATGGCGGCATCCCGCTTCGCCCAGCTCTTGCAGAAGGCCTCCGGATCGGTCTCGTAAGCATCGCGTCGCCGGATGACGTCAATGCGCTGCGGCAGGTCCTCGATGGTGCGGACTTCGACGGAGAGACCGAAACGGTCGAGCAATTGTGGGCGCAAATCGCCTTCTTCCGGATTGCCGGAGCCGACGAGGACGAAGCGGGCGGCGTGGCGGATGCTGAGACCTTCGCGCTCCACGACGTTGACGCCGGAAGCGGCTGCGTCGAGCAGGAGGTCGACAAGGTGGTCTTCGAGAAGGTTGACCTCATCGATGTAGAGAAAACCCCTATTCGCTGCTGCCAGCAGTCCCGGCTCGAAATGTTTTTCGCCTGCCACCAGCGCCTTTTCAATGTCGAGCGCGCCGCAGATCCGGTCTTCGGTTGCGCCGAGCGGCAGGTCGATCATCGGGGCGCGGCGTTTGGTGATCGGCGGGCGTTTGCCGTCACCATCCGGAGAACAGATTGGGCAGGCCGCTTGTGGCTCGGCTGGAAGGCAGTTGTAGCGACAACCGGTGCGGGTTTCGATGCGCGGCAGCAGTTCTGCAAGCGCCCGGACAGCCGTCGATTTGCCTGTGCCCCGGTCCCCGAAGATCAGCACTCCACCCAGCAGCGGCTCGACGGCCGCCATCAGCAGGGCCTTCTTCATATCCTCTTGCGCAACGATGGCGGCGAATGGAAACGGTTGAGCCAACGGATCTGCCTCAGCTTTGAGTGTCAACTAATATTTACACTTTTTTGAGGCATGTTGAAGAGGGGCGGATGAATTTATTGAAACCGTCCAGCCAAAACGTCCGCCGGACGCTTGGGCGCGGCATGGCCGCGCCCGCATGATAGCGCTTTGACTGTGTGTGTCAGGTCCGCAAGACACGGTAGATGGCGGGAATGACGAGAACGGTCAGCAGCGTGGAAGAGATCAGGCCGAAGAGCAGCGAGATGGCGAGCCCCTGGAAGATCGGGTCCGTCAGTATCACTGCCGCCCCGATGATCGCGGCGAGTGCGGTCAAGAGGATCGGCTTGAAGCGCACGGCACCGGCTTCGATCAGCACCTCCGTCAGGGTTCGACCTTCATGATCCGCATGGCGGATAAAATCGACGAGCAGAATGGAGTTGCGCACGATGATGCCCGCGAGCGCGATGAAGCCGATCATCGAGGTGGCCGAGAAAGGCGCGCCGAACAACCAGTGTCCGCCGAGGATGCCGATGAAGGTCAGCGGTACCGGCGTCAGGATGACCAGCGGGATCTTAAAGGAACCGAACTGGGCAACGACGAGGATGTAGATGCCCAGCAGCGCGACCATGAATGCGGCGCCCATGTCGCGGAACGTCACCCAGGTCACTTCCCATTCGCCATCCCAGAGCAGCGTCGGCTGGTCTTCAGTCTGGGGCTGGCCGTGCAGGGCGATGACGGGTTTGGGAAGCCCTGTCCAGTCCTGCGCATCGATCGCCTGCTGGACGGCGAGCATACCGTAAAGCGGTGCCTCGAAGCTGCCCGCCAGTTCTGCTGTCACCATCTCTGCATTCATGCCGTTGTGGCGGAAGATCGGCAGCTCCGTCATCTCGTCGGTGACACGGACGACATCGCCCAGCTCGACGACACCCTTGTCGCCGGGAAGAACATTGGCCGGCATCGGGGTCGACAGGTAGCGTTCATCGATCACCTTGTCCTTGCGCGGTCGCTCCAGACGGATCGGGATCGGGGGATGCCCATCGCCGCGATGGGAGTAGCCGATGGTCTTGCCGTTGCTCAGGATGGAGATGGTGTCGAATACGTCGCTTTCTTCAACCCGGTAGAACTCCGCGTCATCGGTCGAGACAGTCAGGCGCTTGCGCGGTGCCTCGACGCCATAGGAATTGTCGATGTCGACGATGAAGGGCACCGAACGGAAAGCGGTTTCCACCTTGGCAGCAACCGCACGCCGAATGGATGGGGTCGGGCCGTAGATCTCGGCCAGCAGGGTTGCCATGACTGGTGGACCCGGCGGCGGTTCAACGACCTTCAGGCTGGTGCCGTCAGGCACCTTGATCGCTTTGATCCGGTTGCGGATCTCCAGCGCGATCTGATGGCTGGTGCGATCGCGGTCGCCCTTGGGGGTCAGATTGATGGCAACGTCACCCTGATAGGATGCCGAGCGCATGTAGGATTGCCGCACGAGGCCGTTGAAGTTGTAGGGCGCTGCCGTCGCGGCATGGGTTTGCACGGATGTTACTTCCGGCAGGTCGAGCACGAGGCGCGCGACGGATTGAGCGACCGCGTCCGTCGCTTCCATGGTCGAGCCTTCGGGCAGGTCGATGCTGACCTGCAGTTCAGACTTGTTGTCGAAGGGCAGAAGCTTGACGGTCACATGCTTCGTGTAGAACAGCGACAGCGAACCGAGCGTGAGCAGGCCGACGACGGCAAGGAAGACCCAGCTGCGGGTCTTGCTGGCGAGGATTGGTCTTGCCACACTCGCATAGAGCCCGCCCAGCCGACCGCCGGTCTCGTGATCGGCACCATGTCCGTGAAGCGGCGCATTGCCGGCCACCTTCAGCATCAGCCAGGGCGTGACGATGACGGCGACGAAGAAGGAAAAAACCATCGCCGCCGAGGCATTGGCCGGAATGGGGCTCATATACGGGCCCATCATGCCGGAGACGAAGAGCATCGGCAGCAGTGCTGCAACCACGGTCAGAGTTGCGACGATGGTCGGGTTGCCGACCTCCGCGACCGCTTCGATGGCGCTGCGGCGGCGCGAGCGTTGGTCGCCCATGCCCCAATGGCGGGCGATGTTTTCGATGACCACAATGGCATCATCGACAAGGATGCCGATCGAGAAGATCAGGGCAAACAGCGAGACGCGATTGAGCGTGTAACCCATCAGCCACGAGGCGAAGAGGGTGAGAAGGATGGTGATTGGAATGACGATCGCCACGACCAGAGCTTCCCGGCGGCCAATCGCCAGCCAGACCAGCGCGATGATCGACACTGTCGCAAGGCCAAGGTGGTAGAGAAGCTCATTCGCCTTGTCGTTCGCGGTCTCACCGTAGTCGCGCGTGACTTCAACAGCCACTTCATCGGGGATCAGCTTGCCCTTCAAGGCCTCGACGCGTTGCATGACGGCTTCGGCGACGACCACGGCATTCGCGCCTGCCCGTTTGGCGATCGCGAGCGTCACGGCAGGTACCCGCTCGATCTTGTCACCGTCCTTGCTGAGCGAGGCGACGAGGGCGTCGCTGGTGTCGGTGGCGAAGGCGATCGTTGCCACGTCCCGAACATAGACGGGCCGGCCATCTCTGGCGGTGAGAAGGAGGTTGCCGATTTCGGCGGGGGTGGACAGTGTTTCGCCGGCCATGACGTCGATCTGCTGGCCGTTGGCCCGAACCTGACCTGCCGGCATCGCGGAATTGGCGCCGCTCACCTTGGCTGCGAGTTGCTGCAGGGTGATACCATGAAGCGCCAGGCGCTCCGGCTGCGGCGAGACGCGGAGAATTTCACTTGTTTCCCCAACCAGATAGGTCAGGCCGACATTGTCCACCTTCGCGATCTCGTTGCGCACTTCCCGCGCGATCCGCGTCAGGTCGTTCGACGAGATCCGGTCGCCCGCGCTGGGGACCGGCTGAAAGGTCAGGGTCGCAATCGCCACATCATCGATCCCACGGCCGACCACCTTCGGCTCAGCGATGCCGACGGGGATGCGGTCGATATTGGCGCGGACCTTGTCGTGAACCCGCAGCACTGCAGCATCCGGCGAAGTGCCGACGAGGAAGCGCGCGGTGACGACGACCTGATTGTCCATCGAGCGGGAATAGATGTGCTCGACGCCGTTGATGCTCTTAACGATGGTTTCAAGCGGCTCGGTGATCAGCTTCTCGGCATCGTCCGCTTTCAGTCCTGGTGCCTGGACGGTGATGTCGACCATCGGTACCGAGATCTGCGGCTCCTCCTCGCGCGGCAGCGACATCAGGGCGACCAAGCCGAAGGCCAAGGCCGCGATCAGAAAGAGGGGCGTGAGCGGGGATTTGATGAAGAAACGCGTGAGATTGCCGGCGATGCCGAGACCGGTCGTCGGTGCGTCATCGGCTGCGGAAGCGCCGGAATTATGCTTGATCGGATCGGTCATGGGGTCACCACGATGTCGCCTGCTGCGAGGCCGGAGAGAATCTCGACTGCCGTTTCTCCTTCGCCTTTCACCGGTTCGCCCGTCAGGACGGCGCGCTGTGCCGTGCCTTCACCCTCCTTGACCGTCACGAAATCGACCCCGGCATGGGTGGTGATGGCTGTCGCAGGCACCAGGATTGCCTGCCGCTCACCAACCGGCACCTCGACCAGGACGCGGCCGCCGACGAACTGCGTGTCGAGGTTTTCGACTTCGACGTCGGCTGTAACCCGCCCTCCTTGGATCAGAGGATAGATCTTTGCCAGCGTGCCGGTCAGGGGCTTGCCGGCCGCATCGATGTGGATTTTTGCACCCTGGCGCAAATCTGCTCCATGGCGCTCGGGAATGGCCAGACGCAGGAAGAAGCCGCCGCCAGCGACTTCGGCGATGGTCTCCCCAGCCATGATGACGGCGCCGGTGGTAGCTGGGACCGAAACGACTCGCCCGGACGCGGGAGCGATCACGGCACCTTCGGCGGACTGTTGCACGATGACCGACCGCTGGGCTTCAGCCGTGCCGATCTGGTTGACGATCACGTCCGCCTGGGTGCGCAACTGGTCGAGGCGTTGCGTGCTCGTCGCGCCGCTGCGAACCAGGCGCTCGGCGCGATCAAGTTCGGCCCGGGCATCCTTGAGAGACGCCTGAAGCCCAAGCAATTGGGCGTCGATCGCCTTGATCTGGAAGTCGAGCTTGTCGTCCTTGATTTCGGCGATCACGTCGCCGGCCTGAACGATGTCCCCTTCGGTCACCTTGACCGCCGTGAGACTGCCGCTCAGGCGGGCGCGGGCGGCCACGCTGTTGCGCGGCTGGATCTGGCCAAAGACAGCCTTCATTTCCGGAACGGTGACGGACTTGATCGTAATCTCTGCCGCCTCGGCCACCCCAACCGTGGTGGCCGAGAGGACGAGGGACAGCAGGACACGGGCGGTGGCATTCGTGAATGATACCTCAGAAGGCCTTGCCCGGTCGGACGCCGAGCTTGCGAAAGACAGCCGCTGCCGGGCAGAAGCCGGTAAAGGCGGACTGGATCAGGTTGAAGCCAATGAAGACTGTCAACCAGACGAATCCGGGATGGACGAAATGGGTCAGAAGCAGGGAGGTCAGGACCATGAAGCCTGCAAAGGCGAGAACGGCGCGATCGATCGACATAGAATTTCTCCGATATTGCGTATCTACGATAGTATGTATATATTGGTGAAATGAAAGTCAATGCTGGCGCTGTGTGATCCCATCATCATGTGCGCCAGCAGGGCAGCGTCAATCGGCGCAGGTGTCAGTCTTGCAGAAGCTCTCGTAGAGGGTGCCAATCACGGCGCGAGCCGGTGCGCTCTCGATGCGATACCAGATCGTCTGCCCGTCACGGCGTCCGGCAATGATCTTTTCCCGCCGTAGAAGGGCCAGATGCTGCGAAACCGTACTGTCGCGAATGCCGAGAAATTCGGCAAGCTGGCCCACCGAATGTTCACCATCGGCGAGGCGGCAGAGAATGAGCAGCCGATAACGGTTGGAGAGCGACTTCAGCAGTTCGCTCGCCATGTCGGCGCCGTTCTTCATGGATTCGGCATCTATCTTCATAGATACGAACATAAAGGTGGCTTCAGGATATTCAAGCCCCTCCTGATCCCGGGGCAGGGGCTTTCGTTCCGGCGGGGCGGCGCAAAACTCTTCCTCCAATGCGTAAGTATGTATACAGGATGTGCGTTTTTTGAGGGTATTCAGCAGCATTATCAGGATTTTTCTCGTATGATTTGACATTCTGTATACATCGTGGCTCACTGTCTTCATCTGAGGAGGAAGCAGATATGTCCAAACCCACATTCCCTTTGAATGCCTGGTACGCGGCGGCCTATGACGTCGAGCTGAAGCGCTCCCTGCTGGCCCGAACGATTTGTAACAAGCCGGTGGTACTCTATCGTAAGGAAAATGGGACCGCCGTGGCGCTGGCGGATGCCTGTTGGCACCGGCTGGTGCCTTTGTCGCTCGGCAGGCTCGAAGGCGACAACGTGATCTGTGGCTATCACGGGCTCGAATATGACGAGACCGGGCGCTGCGTCTACATGCCGTCGCAGGAGACCATCAATCCGTCGGCCTGCGTCAAATCCTATCCGATCGCCGAGAAGCATCGCTTCGTCTGGATCTGGCCGGGTGATCCGGCGCTTGCCGACCCCGCGCTCATCCCCGACATGCATTGGAACCAGGATCCGGACTGGGCCGCCGATGGCAAGCTGATCGAGGTGAAATGCGACTACCGCCTCGTGGTCGACAACCTGATGGACCTGACGCACGAAACCTTCGTGCATGGCTCGTCGATCGGCAACCGGGCCGTGGCAGAGGCACCTTTCGAGGCGAGCCATTCCGATCGCTTCGCCTATATCACCCGCTGGATGGAAGACATCGATCCGCCGCCCTTCTGGCGCAAGCAGTATGGCAAGCCGGGTCGCGTCGATCGCTGGCAGATCATTCGCTTCGAGGCGCCGTGCACTGTGACCATCGATGTCGGCGTTGCCGAAGCCGGGAGCGGTGCGCCGCAGGGGGATCGCTCGAAGGGCGTCAACGGTTACGTGCTCAACACGATCACGCCTTCGACGGACAAGACCTGTCTCTACTTCTGGGCCTTTGCCCGCAATTACGACCTGAAGAACCAGACCCGCACCCACGAACTGCGTGAGGGCGTTGCCGGCGTGTTCCGTGAGGACGAGGAAGTGCTGGAAGCACAGCAGCGGGCCATCGAGGCCAATCCGGATCATCAGTTCTACAATCTCAATATCGACGCCGGTTCGATGTGGGCGCGCAAGCTGATCGACCGGATGATCGAGGCCGAGCAGCAGCCGGCGCGCCTGCATGTCGCGGCGGCGGAGTGACAGGGTGCCAGTGACTGAGACAGCACCGAAACAGCAGACGCTGAAGGCCCTTTCGGGTCTTCGCGATCTGGTGCTGAAGGGTGAGATCGAGCCGGGCGACCGGTTGTCGGAAGTCGCACTTGCCGCACGGCTCAAGGTCTCCCGCACGCCGCTTCGGGCCGCCCTGCAAAAGCTCGAGCAGGAGGGGCTGGTCACACTCATCCCCTCCGGCGGCTATTCGGTTCGGTCTTTCACCCGGCAGGATGTGATTGACGCGATCGAGTTGCGCGGTGTGTTCGAGGGCACAGCCGCGAGGCTGGCTGCCGAACGGGGTGTTGCGCCGGCAAAGCTGAAGGCCATCACGGCCGTCGTCGAAACGCTCGATGGCGTGGTGACGACGGATCCGCTCGCCATGGATTTTCAGCGCTACGAGGCCTTGAACGGGCAGTTCCATACCTTGCTTGCCGATCTCTGCGGCAGCGAGGTCCTGCGGCGGGAGATCGAGCGCATGACGAGCCTGCCCTTCGCCAGCCCGAATGCCTTCGTCAACACCGAGATGGACGTGCCGACCTTCCACCGCAGTCTGCTAGTCGCGCAGGCGCAGCACAAGGCGATCGTGTCGGCCATCGCGCTTCGGGAAGGCGCGCGGGCGGAGGCGCTGGCCCGCGAACATGCGCGCCTTGCACGGCAGAACCTGGATTTCGTGCTGGAGGAACAGCCGGACCTGCGCGGCAAGGTGCTGGCGCTCGCATTGATGTCGGGCTGACCGCCGTTCCGGAGACGGCGGATTGAGAGACTTGGAGGAGGAGGATTTATGCAGTCGAAACTGGAATGGCGTCGGGCGGTGGTTACCGCCATCGAGACACCGGCGGAGGATGTGCGGGCCGTGACCTTTGCGGTCGATGGCCTAAGGGGCGGTTTCGATCCAGGCGCGCACACCAATATCAAGGTCATCATCCGGGGTGAACCGGCACTGCGCACCTATACGGTCATCCCGAGCGCGCCCGGCACGCTGAAAATCGCGGTGAAACTGCATCCCAACAGCCGCGGCGGCTCGGCCTTCGTGTGGCAGTTGCAGCCGGGCGACGAGACGGAAATGACCGAGCCGGAAAACCGATTCGAACTCTCCTGGCGGGCCTCGCATTATCTCCTTATTGCCGGTGGTATCGGGATCACGCCGATCTACGGCATGGCGCAGGCTCTTGCTCGGCGAGGGAAGTCGGTCGACCTGCTCTATGCAGCCCGCAGCCGGGGCCAGATGCCGTTTGTGGAGGAGCTGGAAAATCTGTCAGGCGTCGATCTGCAGACCTTCCTGCAGGACGAAGGACAGGTGCTGGACCTGAAGGCCGAGTTCGAGGCTCTGCCGCCGGAGGGCGAAGCCTATATCTGCGGCCCGCACGGCTTGCTGGAGGCGGCCCGGACTGTCTGGGAGGAGAGCGGACGACCGATGAGCCGGTTGAGGTTCGAAGTCTTCGGTGACAGCGGGCGCTACATCGAGCAGCCTTTCGAGGTGCAGGTCGCTGGCACCGGGCATCGCGTCAGCGTCCGGGCCGACGAGAGCATGCTCGATGCCTTGATGGAAGCCGGCGTCGACATGGTCTACGACTGTCGGCGCGGCGAATGCGGGTTGTGCGCGGTCAGCGTGGTCGAGGCGAGTGCCGCGATCGACCATCGCGACGTGTTCTTCTCGGCCGAGGAGCGCCACGCGGCCGCCAAGATGTGTGCCTGCGTCTCAAGGGTCTGCGGTGGAACGGTGGTGATCGATACGGGCTACCGGCGCGAGGAGGCGGCTTGACAGAGCGTGCTACCGTGCTGTTCCCGGGTTCTATTGGCACCTCCTGTTTGAGCGAGACTGCAAGAACTAGCAATCGACGCCGCCGGCGAATCGGCATGTTATGCCTCTCTCGAATGTAGGGAGTGGATTGATGCACGATGCGGCGGCGGTCGGAAGGCAAGGTCACCGCCCGATCCATCCTACTGTCGAACCGTATCTGACCTTGCCGGTCTGGCAGCAGGCGGTAAAGTTCTTGCAACAGGACGGTTTGAACCAGGCCATGCTGGGCTATTGCCAAAGCATGGCCGCACCCAACAGCTTCCGCTGGCCGGCGAACAAAATTTTTGCCCAGAAGATGCGGTACATCACCTGCTACATGCTGATCGGTCTTGAGACGCGCTTCCGCATGGGCCTCGGACCTTCACCCAGTATGACCGATCTCCAGGCCGTCGTGCCGGGCAGCCCGCGTCAGGTGAGCGATCTCATCGCCGGTTTGCGGATCGGCGGTTATGTCATTGCGGAACGCAATGCCTTAGACCGGCGGTCCGTTCAGTTGCGGGCGACCCCTCCGCTGGTCCAGGAGGTGGCGCGGTCTCCGCTGGCTTTTCTGGAGGCCTCTGAACGTCTCGAGCCAGAAGATGTTACCCTGGTAGAGAAGTTCCGGTCGGATGCAAACAGGATGGCGCGGCTCGTGGGGCATTCGGTGATGCGCTATCAGGAACAGGATGTCCTGTTCGCCCCCTTCGCCACCATCGTCGATTTCACCGGAAGAGACAGCGGCTACCTGATCCTCTGTGCCGTCATGGGCGCGTACCTCGCCGCCTGCACAGGGCAGTCCTGGGACCTTCCGGTCAGCTATGATGCCCTTGCTCAACGCTTTCAGGTCTCGCGGCAACATGTCGGCAATGTTCTCGCGCATGCTGCAGCGAGCGGTCTGTTCGTGACCCGTGCCGGTGTGGTGCAATCGGTGTCAGATGCCTTGCTCACCGAGTTTTCCACCTGGAGTGTCGGGCAGATGTCCCATTTCAGAACACTTGCTCTCGAAGCGCTTGCTTGAGGGTGCAGACTTCGGAAATTCGCCTAATACTGCAGTATTGGAGATCCAATTTAGAAATTCGTTAAGTGCTGGTGAGTAGAGTGGTCGCAGTTGCGCACCACCAAGAATCATCCGGCCGTGTGTCGAGTTGCCGGAGCCATCGATAGACAGGGAAGCGTCCCAAGCTTCCCGCGGGAGGACCCCAGATGAACACGACGTCGAATGCCGCAGATGCCCTCGAAATCATTGCTTTCCGTCTTCACCAACAGGAGTTCTGCGTCAAGACCACCTCCATCCGCGAAATTCGCGGCTGGGCGCCGGTCACGCCGATTCCCCATTCTCCCTACGAAGTTCTTGGCGTCATGAACCTGCGCGGCACGGTTATCCCGATCGTAGACCTTGCCGTGAAGCTCGGCATGCCGGCTGCACAGGCAACCGAGCGTAGCGCGGTGGTGGTGACCGAAGTCAACGGCATGACCGTTGGTCTGCTGGTTGATGGCGTCTCCGACATCCTGACTGTCGCTGGCAATACGCTTCAGCCGCTGCCGGCTGCAACCGGCCCCAGCGCTGCCTTTTCCGACGGCATCATCGCGCACGACAAGAGCATGATCTGCTTCCTCAGCCTGGAGCGGATGTTCGGTGAAGACGATCCGTCATCCTGGGGCATGGCCGCCTGATTCTGCCGGCTGGCGGCATGTCCGCCAGCCTTTGCCGCCCCTCGTCGTCGAGGTGCCACGCTTTTTTCAGCGTTCTTCGTCATACTTCATTTGCCATCGTCGACAAAAGAGCCGCCTCCGAATGAGCGGGCTCACGAAGAATTGCGACTTTTTAAAGATTTCGGGCGCAAATCTCCTCGTATGGCGCTTTCGCAATTCCCATCTTTGGCGCAGGATGATCTCGGAGGAATATCGTGGCTACGCAATCCCCGAATACCCAGACCGAAGAACTACTCGAGCGCCTCAAGGATGCGCTGGCCGGAACCCATGGCCGTGCGTTCTCGCCCGACGCCGTGCGCACGCTCGTGTCGCTCGAAGTGGCCGAGTGGAAGGACGACTGTCAGTCCAGTGGATCGACAGCCGAAACCCGGCGCGCAGAAGCGCCGCTCATCAATCACCGCATCCGGCTTTCCTCGGAATAAGGATGCGCTTTAGTTCTGCGCCGTTATGGTGCAGCTGATCCGGCGCCCGTCATAGAGCGCGGTTTGGTTCCCGCCGAGCTTCGAATTGCTCAGCGGACGCAGCGAGGCAAACTCCTTCTCCAGGTTCACATCATTGCTGAGAGCGACGTACGGCTCCAGCCAGGCGAGTGACGAGGCATTCGTCTTCAGTCCCGGCTTCACTGTCTGGGCCTTGCCGTTGATCTTCTGGACGATCTTGGGATCCTTCACGGCATTCACGGAAAAGCGTGCCATCGATCCCAGCTTGCCAAAGTCCGCGCCCCCCTTGCCGTAACCCGCATCGCAAAGCCTTGCGACGGATGCGACCAGCGGTGTCATGGCATGCAGCTGATAGTGCAGGGCATATTGCATCCGGTTCATTTCGAGAGGGATGCTGCCATCGGGCGAGGCACCTTCGATCATCGTCTTGTTGCTCATGATTGCCCAGTCCACCAGCGCACGGTCTTCCGTCAGGATGCCCACTTCGCCCACGCCAAGGCTTGCCCAGGCACGGAGATTATTGCGGGATGCGCCTTTGGTGGCCTCGTTGTCGAAGAAATAGACCGTTTCGCGTGCGCGCTTGAGAAGCCAGGCCTCGATGGTCCGCTGCTTGTCGCCCAGTCCCGGTACCTGGTTGCGTGCTTCGGCATAGGCAATCGCGATGCCGCCGACGCGGGAGGGAATAGACAGCTTGGCGTTCGGCGTGCGCATGTCGTTCAAGGCGTCGGCCTTGGCCCAGGTGTAGACATTCTCTACGACGCAGCGTTGGTAAAGGCGGCGTGTTGCAACATCTTTCTCCGAACCGGCCTTGCTGATCTGCTTGGCAAGATCCTGGATGAACTCGTCGATCGGTTTCAGCGCTTTCGTGACTTTTGCGTCCGATTCTTCGTCGAGGTCCGAGCGAGACTTCGATGCTGCCTCATACCGGCTGCCGAAGCCGAGGCTCATCACAGGTTTCGGCGCAGTAAAACACGTCTGCTGTGCAGCCTCGGCTGTGGAGGCACCGCCAATGGCGGTGCCGACGAAGAGGAGCGACGTTGTCGCGATCAGGGCAAGCCTGGTTCGATTGCAATAGGTCAAATGATCAACCCTCCGTTCCTGACTTGTTGAGCTTCAGCACATAGGCTGCCTGGGCGTAGCCAGCCTCTGCAGCCTTGGCCATCCAGTGTTGTGCGGCATCCAGTGCCGGCTTGGTTCCCGAGCCATAGGCATAGGCCTGCGACAGGAGGAACATGGCCTCACCATCTCCTGCTTCCGCGGCTTTTTTCAGCCAATCGAACGACGCAAATACGGCCTTGCTGTCCTTCGGGTCGTCACGCAGGAGCTTTGCCAATTCGCGCATGGCAACCGGTTGGCCGAGTTCGGCCGATTTGCGATAGAGATCCTTGATGTCGATGCGCTGCGAGACGATGCGGCGGATTTCGGGCTTCATGTTCGACAGCATGACCAACTTGTCTGTTACCGTTTCCGGCTCAGAACGGGCCACCAGATCGACGAAGATGTCGCTCGCCTTGTTCGGATCGTAAGCCTTGCCGGTATTGTCGGCGTAGTGTTTGACGAGGCGGTAGAAGGCTGCGGCTTCGCCACCCTCACGCGCTTCGGCATAGAGTTTGAGGGCAGTGTTCTCCGTTTCCGGCGTCTTCAGGGCCATATACATGTCGCCGATCTTCACCTTGCGCCAGGAATCGTCACCGGCAATGTGCGAGGCGATGTTCAGCCAATGCTGGGTGTCCTCAGGCTCGTGACGCAGAGCGAATTCCGCCAGTGCCATGCTATCGTCGTAGTCGCAACGCTGCGTGCTGATCGCCCGATCATAGTAGAGCTTGCGGTCGGCATCGCTCTTGGCATTTTCCGCGAGCAGAAGCTGGGCGGCCATATCGCCACGGTCCCGCATGATTTCGGCATAGTTGTCGAGCGGCGAGGACAGCGGATTGAGATCAGACCCACTCACCTCCTCGAGCAGTTTTACCGCACGGCCGGAGCCGCTTTCAGCAAGAGGAGCGAGGATTTCGCGGGCGAGTTCCATGCTTTCCGCATCGTTCGAATAATTCTTGACTAGAAAGCGGGCAAAGCTCAGGCCGGCATCCACCGTCATGCCTTCGCCCGACATCTGAATTGTCCGTCTTGCTTCGTTGACCTGCCCCTTTTCGAGGTTCTGCTTGAACTCGAGCAGGGCCGCCTCGACGGTTGCGCCACGACGAACTTCGGCGCGTTCCGCCCAGAATTTCAGAACCTGATCGGAATAGCCGGCACCCTTCAGATAACGCTGATAGAGCGCCAGCGCACTCGCGCGACCGTAGAGCGCCTGGGTCTGGATCGCGGCAATGACGAGCGGATCCTTCAGAGCCGGCAACTGATCGATCTGGTCAGGGGCGAGGTCGAGCGTCTTGTTGCCGGCGCCTGCCTCAATGTTGGACCAATAATCGGCCGACGCGAAGTCGGGGCCGGTCGGGTCGACGCAGAGATAGACGCGCTGGAGCTTGGCAATGGCGTTGATGTCGCCATTGATATGGGTCGCGCTGGTGAGCAGATCGGCAGAACGGGCAATCGTTGCCGGCTTCAGATCCGCTCGCACGAGAAGTTCGGCAAGGTCGATGCCGCCTTCGATGTCGCCGCGCTTGACGGCTTCCTCAAGGAGCGGGCGGACGGCGGACGCCGATTTCCAAAGACCGTCCCGGGCCTGGATGACGCGGGCAAGGCGGGTGAACGCCCAGGCCGGAGGATCATCCCGGTCGATCAGCTTGTGCAGGATCTCCTCATAGGCTGCCGCATCCTTCGGCGAGGTGTCCTTAGTCTGCTCCAGCAACTGGGCCTGTTTGATCAGGCCAGCCTGGTTGCCCAGCTTTTCCGCGGCCTGGAAGTAAGCAAAAGCCTTCTTACGATCCTGCGGCACAAGTGCACCTTCGGCATAGAGACGGCCCATTTCCAGGATCGCGGACATGTTGCCGCCATCTGCGGCCATCTTGAGATATTTGATCAGGACGTCGTTGTCCTTGACGACCTTCTCGCTGAGAAGATTGTATTCCGCTACTTTCCAGGCGGCTGTCGTGTCGCCGAGATCGGCTGCAAAGCGATACCAGGCCAGGCTCAGGCTGGGGTCCTGAACAACGATCTCGCCACCGTCATATTCGCGTGCAACGCGGCTGATGCGATCGCAGATCCCTTCGTCGAGGACACCGACGAGCGTGCCGAAGGCCATGTTGACGGCCAGTTCCGGCTCGATCTGCCAGCCCTCGATTGTTTCACCATCCTTGCTCATCCGGGCAAGGTCGAGAATGGCGTCGGAATTTCCGCCATAGGCAGCTTCGACCTTCAGCTTCAGGCCCGCCTTGCGGTCGGCAGCGATGCCTTTTCCGTCGATCAGGAAATCGGCCAGCGTGTTCAGCGAGCCGGCAGGGTGTCCGCCCATGTCCAGCAGCTTTTGCACCAGACCTTCCTGGCTTACCTTGTCGCTCTGTCCCATGGCGATCATCAGCTTGACCTTGTCGAACAATGCGTCCTTCTCGCCATAGCCGGGCTTCACGGTCGGAAGCAGTTCCTGGACGCGCGTGATGATCGGCTCGAAGCGGCGGGCGTCGATGTCGCGCAACCGGTTCATGTCGCGCGTGATGGTATAAACTTCCCGCTTGGGAAGCTTCTTTTTATCCCAGGCGGTCCAGTCGGCGATCATATCCTCATCGCGCACGGGGGCGCTGCAGATTGGTGCCTTTGGTAGTGCGACGTCCGGCGGCGTGAACCGGACGTCGATGGGCTCACTTCTCCCAGGCGTTCCGGTGGCTATCGTCATCACGCCTGCCATCAGCAGCGATTTCGCCAGTCTTGCAATCGTCATGATAAACCTCCGGAACTTGTCTTTACGAATTAGCGAGAAATGGTGCTGGGCACGGCGACGGCATCGACCTTGTCGCCTGTGCCGGTGACGACGACGGTGACGCCGGCGAGCCGCTTGAACTCGATCTTGTCGAGCTTGGCGATCTCCTTGTCCCCCTCGCGCACAACGAGGTCGACATTGAGCGGGGCTCGGAGCGCAACTGACTTCGAAGCGCCACTGTCGACGTCGGAGACCGCTTCGGCGCCCGCCTGTGGCACGAAGAGGTCGATGTCGGCCTTTTCCGTCAGATTGTAGAGGCTGAGCGTCGCCTTGGACGGGTTCTTGGTCATGTCGTCTTCGATGGTCACCAGACCGCTTTCGGTCAGGATGGCGGAGTAGAATTTGCCGGCCGCGGCCTTTACGCTGCCCTGGCCGCCGCTGGCTGTCACGGCGATGTCACCGGGTGCAACAGCGACATAAGGGGAGACGCCGTCGGAAAGCTGGTTGAACGAGCTGGAGTTGACGGTGGCACTCGACGCGCCGGGGGCAATCACACGGACGAAGGCCGAGTTCGGATCCAGAGGCTTGGCATAGAGGCCGCCATCGTCAGCAAATGCGGGCGCGCCGAAGGCGAGCGTCGTTGCAATCGAAGCGAGAGCCAGAATGGGGGAATTGAAGGTCTTCATGATTGTTCTCCTGTTTTGGTCTTGCAGACCGAAAGGGCGGTCGTATCGCCGACCGGGGCGTCGAAGGAGACGGAAACCTTGCCGAATGCATCAGCCGGAATTCCGCCAAGTGAGAGGAAGTAGCGACCGGTCGCCCGCAAGCGATCGCCGCGTTCCATGGAGCGCGTGCGGACGGTGCCGTCCGCGCTGGTGAAGGTGAAGGTGACGTTTCGGCTGACATCGCTGCCGATATCGGCGAGCAGCACATCGTCAGCACCAAGTTTCAGCGAAGAAAGGTCGCCGGCGACGGTTTTCTCGTCGACCGTTTTGACATTGACGCTGGTGCCGCAGTCGCCGAGCGATGCTGCGACGATCTCTGCCCAGGGAGCCGCTCCATACTGACCAAGGTTGTTGTAGATCGGGTTCTCCCAGATCATGAAGCGCGGGCGCTGCTCCTGGAATTCCCGTGAGGTGATGTAGGAGAGGATCGAGCCGAACTGGTTACCGCCAGAAATCGAATAATTGTCGACCGGGACGCCGGTCCAGTGTTCGAGATAGCCGGCAAAGTTACTGATCGGCTTGTCGGAGTAACTGGTGCCGATCAGGGCAATGGTGGCCTCGTCGCCGCCGCCGAAGATATCCATGGAGCCGGCATCGGCGCTCGCTTCTTCGCGCACCGCTTCATAAGCGTGGGCCGTGACCGTCGGGACATTTGATATGCAATGCTTTTGCAGCAGTTCGCGCATGCTGGAAAATTCAGGCTCTGGCTTAATCTCCTGCATGGTGAAGCCCACCGGCTTGACACCTTCATACGCCGGCAGCGCCTTCATCTTGTCCGCTATCGCCTTGGCCGCGATGCCGGCGCCATGGGCCGTCCAGTGAAAGTCGGCCTGGAAGAAGGCGTACTCGCCGAACTCGTTCTTGTTGTTCTGTCGCATCGGCGTTGCGATATCCACGGATGCGACGCCCTTGGCCTCAAGGCGGCGCACGACGTCGTCGTAGATTTCGGCAGCAATGTTGGCGTCGAAACCGTAGAGCGAGGCGCGGGCCGGAACCAGTTCCGGCAGAACCTGCGACTTGGTCGGGAGGGGCACATAGATCAGCGTCGTACCGCTCTTTTCCAGCGCCTTTGCCATGGCTGCCAGATGGTCCACCGTCTGGTCGGTGAAGGCGTGCTGCAAGCGCATGTCGGCGAGGATACGGAAGAACATCCCGTCCTTGCCCTCGATCATCTGCAGTTCCGAGACATCTTCCAGCCCGCTGCAGCCGTAACCGGATTCGACCTTCCCAGCATCCTTGCCCGTTGTTTCGGGGCCGGCTGCGAAAGCATCCATCGTCATGCCGAGGCTCAGCACGGACAGGGCCGTGCCGAAGAGATAGGCGTTTTTGCGTGTTCTGGTCATTGTTGAACCTCCGCGTTGGTGCCGGTGGCCGGCTCAGTCAGTTGCGCAAGCAGATTGCTCGCTGCTGCCTTCATTCCGACGCTGCCCTTGTGGCGGGCGATGCCGAGATAGCGGGCGGCCTGCTCGGTCTGTTCGGGTGTGCGGCTGGGTTGGGACAGCAGCATCACAGCCATGCGAAAGGCGGTGTCGCCGTTCTTCTTGCCGGCGCCGGAGGCGAGCAGGGCTTCCAGTTCGCCACGCTTCTCGCCAAAGGGGCGGCCCTGGCTGTAAAGCTTGATGAGACCATCGACCGCGATCTCGTTGCCCTTCTTCGCCTGGTTTCGAAGTGCGGCCTCGGCGCTTGCCAGATGCGATGGTGACAATTGCACCTGGTCGTCGGCAAGGATGTTCAGCATGTGGCGCACTGCGTAGCCACGGCCGTCAAAGGCAGCGAGCGAGTAGTAGTGCAGCGCATCGGTGGCCAGCTTCGGGTCGCCTTGCTGCTGGATCCGTTCCGCCAGCTTGAAGGCACCGACGCCATCCCCGGCATCGGCCAGCGCCTGAAGCTGGCGGTAGGTCACGCGCTTTCCGGCGAGCAGGTTCTTGCGCGTCGCCTGCAGCGCGAGCGGCAGATGCGAGGCAGGCCCCATGGTCTTTTTCCTGACCGGCTTCACCTTTTCAATCTTCTTCGTCGGAAACAAAGGTGTGACGGCTTCTGCCGGAGCGGCTGCGACGAGCAGCCCGCCAAACACGGCCAGGAGCAAGGTGCTGCGGAGCGAGCGTTTCTGGGTGCGATCAGACATTGCTGTCTCCCACGCCGCCGTGATGGCCGCCGCCACTCTGGCTCTTGCGCTCCCAGAGCGTCGAGGTGCCGAGATAGCGAATGGGGAACTCCCAGACGACGACGCTCGGCTGCGTATCCTCCAGCGCTGTGCCTTCCAGGAGATCCATCATCGGCACGCCAGGACCAAGACCCTCTTTCGCGACGTTGACGACGTCTGCCGTCAACGACTGGCGCAGGAAATCAACGAACGACCAGTTCTCATTGGCGCTGTAGCTGGTGCCGACCAGCATGACCGGGACCTTCGTCTCGTCGCCGAAAAGATCCGTGCCTGCCGCATCAGCGTTCACCGCAGTGCGGTAGATCGGGATGTTCTCCTGCTTGAGGCCAACACGTGGCGCATAGGCCGGCGAGGTGATGTAGGTGGTCAAGTCGCCCCAGATGTCGACCGGCGCCTCCCAGCTTTCCGTAACCGTTGCGGAGGGCAGCGAGATTCCGGATTTCTGAATCGTCGACTGGACGGCCTCTGCCGTGATCTTGGCACCGGTGGGTGTCCAGTGCGTGTCAGACTTCAGGAAGAGTTCGCCGAACGGCTTGGCGGCGAGCATGGCTTCGCGAGTATCGACAACAGTCATACCCTTTGCCTTCAAGGCAGTTGAGAAGTCCGAGTATGCGACTTGCATCGCGTCGGAACGCATGACGTCCGGCAGGTGCTCGGCGTAAACGTCGGACTTTGCCGGCAGGGGGACCATGACCAACTGGACGCCGGCTTCTGCCAGCTTTGCCCTGACTTCGTCGATCTTCGCGACGGCGCTGTCGATATCTGCCGGTTTGACCCGCTTGAACTCTTCGCCGGTAAAGAACCAGCCCTCGTCGCCGACGATAACGCCCTTGCGGCCGGAATTGAGCAACGCATAGCGGGCATTGCCGATCACGCCGACGGCGGGATCGCGGTGCGGCAGTTCGCTCTTGTAGAGCGCGTCCAGATCCCGGGTCGCCTCGCCGTCAATGACATAGGAGAGCGACAGGTCGTTGATCTTGCCGCCCTTGGCGTCTGTCGGCGGGGCAAAGAGCATGGTCGAGTTGGCATAGATCGCATAACCGAAGAAGACGGTCGGTAGCAGCAGGCTTGCGGTATGCTGGCGAAGGTTGGCCATGTTCAATCTCCCGTCAGAATTGGAAGTAGAGGAAGGGCGAGACCGATTGCTCGGAGAGCCGGGCGACGGTGACCACGAGCAAGAGGCTCATGGCGATCGGGTAGGCGAGCGAGGGGCGGGCAACCGCCACGCCGTTGCCGGTGACCTCGAAGCCATGGGCTTCCGCCGAGATCTCGGCATCGGTCAGCTTCTTGAAGTAGGGCTCGCCGCAGACCGCGATGATCGCCAGGACCAGGAAGAGGATGTTCTCGCGGGTGACGTTGGCCAGGAATTCGATGCCGGGCGCGATCCCGTTCAGACCAAGCATGCCGCCATAGACCGTGAACGCTCCCTCGACGCTTGCTGCCCGGAACATCACCCAGCCGATCAGCACCAGCAGGAGAGTGAAGGGCAGGGAGATCATGCGCGGCGGTGCCTTCTTGGCCCAGCCGGTGTAGCGTTCGATCGCGAGCCAGCCACCGTGCCATGCACCCCAGATGACATAGGTCCAGGCGGCGCCGTGCCACAGGCCACCGAGCAGCATGACCAGGAAGAGGTTGACGTAGGTGCGTGCCGAGCCTTTGCGGTTCCCACCAAGCGGGATGTAGAGGTAGTCGCGCAGCCAGGTGGAGAGGCTAATGTGCCAACGCTGCCAGAACTCGGTGATCGACAGGCTGAGATAGGGCGTGTTGAAATTCTGCTTGAAGCGGAAGCCCATCATCAGCGCGAGGCCGATTGCCATGTCGGAATAGCCAGAGAAGTCGAAATAGAGCTGCAGCATGTAAGCGATGGCGCCGAGCCAGGATTCAACCGCCGTCGGGTTGGCCATCGAGAAGGCCTGGTCGGCGATCGGAGCGACGGTGTCGGCGATCAGCACTTTCTTGGCGAGGCCGATGGTGAAGATGTAGAGGCCGGAGGTGAAGATCGGCAGCGAATGCTCGCGCTTGATGAACTGGTCAGTCAAGTCACGGAAACGCAGGACGGGGCCGGCAATCATGTGCGGGAAGAGGGCCATGAAGGCGGCGAAATCGACGAAGCTGCGTGTTGCCGGGGTATCCTTGCGGTAGACGTCGACGATGTAACCGATGGCATGAAAGACGTAGAAGGATACGCCGATCGGCAGGATGAGCTGCCAATGGTAGCCGAGCTTTTCCGGCGTGGTGCCGATCAGAGCAGCGAAGCTGTCCATGAAGAAGTTCAGGTACTTGAAGATGCCGAGCACAATCAGGCAGCCGATGACGCCGACGACGAGTGTCGTCTTGGCGCGGGCCTGCCCTTCCCATCGGTGTATCAGCAGGCCACAGCCATAGGCCCAGGCGGTGACGGCGATGAAGAGGAGCAGGAAATCGGCGCGCCACCAGCAATAGAAGATGTAGGAGCCGATGAGGATCGTCCATGACCGCAGGCGTTCCGGCGTCAGATAATAGGCCGACAGGAACAGGGGCAGAAAGAGGAAGAGGAAAGTCTCGGAGGAGAAGACCATGAACTAGCTCCCAGTCTTGCAGTCAGGCCGGGACGTCTGCCCGGTCGTCGACTTTGCGTTGGGGTGGATGGTGAAAGCTTGTGGCGCACCCTCGGGCGAGGAGGACATGCGGAGAAGTTCCGGCACGTAAGCGGCGAATTCGCCGTCGAGCAGGATGGGTGACTGGCCGGCGAAATCATTGGCATTCAGCGCCACTTCGCTGGCGGCGCCGCCGTAGAGGCCGGATTTGTTGGCCGAAAAGGCGTTGTCGGCGACGGATATCAGGGCGCCTTTCTGCTGGTCGAGGACCGAGATGCCGGCGCCGGCATTGGCGATCAGGTCGTTGCCGGAGAGGCTGAGCGCATCGCTTGCCCGGATCTTGATGCCAACCTGAGCATTGGAAACAATGACATTGTCGGAGATGTCGATGCAGGCGCTGCGCACCACGGAGACGCCGCCGCGACCGTTACCGGAGAGAAGGTTCGCCTCAATGGTCACATCCCGCGCGTCATTGGCAATAAAGATGCCGCTGCCGCGATTGTTGAGAACCACATTGCCGGTGATCTCGATGTCAGAGGTGCGGTTCTGCACGTCGATGGCCTGCGCCATTCGGGTGCCCATCATCACATTGCCGAGGATCTGGCTGTTCGTGACACCGCTCATGGCGATGGCCGGCCCCACCATTTTCTGGAAACGATTGCCGACGATGGCGATGTCGCGGGCATTTTCCAGGCTTACGGCATTTAGCCCGACGAAGCTGCTGTCGCTGAAGCTCGAGCGCATCTTCGCAGGGTAGAGTGCCGCTCCGACAATCGAAAGACCGCTTGTCACGCCGGTCTCGCCATAGCCGAGATTGGAGAAGCGCGCTT
Organism: Rhizobium sp. Root274; assembly: GCF_001429245.1. Taxonomy (GTDB): domain Bacteria; phylum Pseudomonadota; class Alphaproteobacteria; order Rhizobiales; family Rhizobiaceae; genus Allorhizobium. The sequence goes on along the minus strand of NZ_LMJE01000007.1, from coordinate 1,179,612 downwards.
CGCGGGCCTGCACGGCTCCGGTCATGGCGGTTGCGAGGAACGGTCGGAATTCCGGCAGGATGGCGTTTTTCTCTGGGGTCGAGCTGAGGCTTGCCCGGTCGATGGTGAAGAGCCCGGAATTCAGCACGAAAGCGCCTTCGCCGGTGGAGAGTTCCAGCTGCTGACCTGCGCTCAGGACGAGACCGGCATCGGACCAGATGACGATCGGCCAATGGGCGATAAAGGATTGACCTCGCTGTTCGATTGCGCCCGGATGCTGTGTGGCCGCTAGCTTCGCCAGCTCGTCGAGCGACATGACTCCGCCGCGAATGAAGAGCGCGGGTGCTGCCCCGTTGGCAATCGCCTTATGGGCGTTCGGAGCAAACTTGCCGCCGGTCTGCAGGCGCAGTTGCGCCAGCATGAAATCGACCGGTATCGTGTGCAGCGTCGGCTTTCCCGCAAGGGTGTCGAAGGTCGGAACCTGCCATTGACCCTTGGCACCGATGCCGGCCAGACGACCGGTCAGAAGCGCGCTGGCATCTGACTTGCGGGCATCCGTATCGGCCAGACGACGACCGATCGCGCCCACCGTCTCGTTGAGACGCGCGAGATCCGCATGCCCGATGCTTTCGGCGCGGGCGCCGACAGCGGTCGACGCCATCATGAGCGCCAGGAGAATGGGAAGGCCCTTTCGCATCGGTTTTCCTCAGCTATGGACGAGTTGCAGGGTCAAGGGAGCGTCGGCGGTTTCCTCGGCGACCTCGCAGACCACTTCGACCAGCTGCATTTCGACCTCCGGGCCGCAATAGATGACGGCGTTGTGGCCGACTGCGACTTCAAAGTTATCTCCGACACGCAGGGGCCGGGTCACGGCGCCGGTCTTCAGCAGACCCGAGCCGGCGGTGACCGTCACCATGCGGTGCGCCACAAGGTTCTCAGTCATGGGCAGCATGGTGCCGGGACGCAGCGTCATCATCCGCAACTCGTAGCCGGGGCCGCTCTGGACGCGGCGAACTTCGCCCCAGGACATCTGGTTGCGCATGTGCTGCGCGAGTTCGCGGCGCTTGATCGTTTCGAGCTTCTTGACGATCTGCTTGACCTGCTGAGCCTTGTCACGGGTGGTGATCAGGAGCGCGTCATCGGTATCGACAACGACCACGTCGTCCATCCCCACGACCGCGACCAGCTTGCCGGAGGCGCGGACATAGGAATTGCGGGTGTCGATGCTGATCACGTCGCCGCTGAGCACGTTGCCCTCGTCATCCTTTTCGGCGATGTGGTGCAGGGCGTTCCATGCGCCGACATCGCTCCAGGCGACGAGCAGTGGCGCGATCACGGTCCGCGGTGAATGTTCGAAGACGATGGATTCGGTCGGCAGGTTGGCTGCCGGCATCAGCGCCTCGGCATTCAGATAAATGGCGTATTCCGACTGGCGGGCGAGTTCGAGCGAGGACTTGACCGCGTCGTAGGTGGTCGGATCGAGGCGCTTGAATTCCTCGATGAGCACATCGGCGCGGAACAGGCTGATGCCGGAGGCCCAATAGGCACCACCCGCGTCGATGAGCGCGGTTGCTACTTCGACCGGCGGTTTCTCGATGAAGCTCGACACCTTGCGGGCGCAGGTCAGCGTTTCCAGTTCTCCGCCATCAACAATGTAGCCGTAACCGGTTTCCGGATATTCCGGCGGAACGCCGAAGAGCACGATGTGACCCTGTTCGGCCGCCTTGCGAGCGGCAAGCACGTTCGCTGGCAGGTCGCCCTTGACGATGTGGTCAGAGGGGATGACGCAGATCAGCGAGGCCGGATCGGTCTTGGCGAGCGTCAGCGCTGCCGCAAGAACGGCGGGGCCGGTGTTGCGGGAGATCGGCTCGGCAATGACCCGCGCCGAGCATTTGAGATCATCCAGCTGCTGCAGGACGGTCGCGACATGGGCGCTGCTGACAGCAACGATCGGATCGGCGAAGCCGGGGGCGCGGTGGCGCTCGACGGTGGCGTGGAAAAACGTCGTTTCCGAGTTGCCATCGATGCGCTGGAACTGCTTGGGGTGCTCCGTCCGCGAGAGTGGCCATAACCTCGTGCCGATGCCGCCGCAGAGAATGAGTGGATGAACGTCTTGCATGGCTGCTCCTGAAAACTCGTTGGAGTGATTGCGGATAGTCTGCCTCGACGGGCCGATCAGCTTGTCGACTTTGTGTCGAACCACTGAGCGACCTTCTGCCTGACGGAGAAGATGTGCCTGTTGATGATGCGGACGGAGACTGGCGCACCGATTGCCGCTTCGCCGAGATCGGCCTGGGGTGCGATCAGGGCTCGAACTTCACCCTGATTGCCCACCGGCTTCAGTGCCTGAGCGTCACGGGCGAGCGTGCCGAAGGCAACCTGTCCGTCAGCAAGGCTGAGTTCGGCGATGTCGCCGGCGACGAGCTGTTTTGCCTGCTCTGAGGTCACGACGGCCTGAACCACCGGAGCGGTTGCCCGGTCGATGATTTCGACGATGGTATCGCCGGCCATGACCGTCGAGCCTTCACCGGCATTCATCGGCAGGACCTTGCAGTCGCAGGGCATGTTGATGCTGAGCGTGGTACCGGAGATGGACTGCAGCGTGTAGAGCACTTCGCCGCGCTTGGCGCCGAGGTTGAGATAAGAGATCTGGCCGCTCGCTACGGCTCGAAGGGCCTGGCCTCCGGTGGAGAGGACAGCCAGCTGCTGCACTTCCTTAGAGAAAACGCGCTCGTATACCAGCTTGGCGGCAACGACGGCGAGCGTCAGGCTGAGCGCAACCGTCGCCACCACCTTGACCGTGCGGCCGATGAAGTTGCCGAAGGTGACCGGACCTGTCTGCTTCTTACCGCCTGCAACTGCTGCTCGTTCGCGCAGGCTGATGATGCCGTCGAGCGAGGTGATATCACCTGCGATGTAGCTATTGAGTAGATAGCGCAGCGTCGGAAGATGCTCGCCGGTCGGCTCAAGGAAATCCAGTCGAAGTTCACCGGTTTCCGCGTGGGTGCGATTGATGCGGACATCAACCTGCAGAGAGACGGTATAGCCGTCGAAATCGAAGCGGAGGACAGCGATGCGTTCCTTGCCTTCAAGCTCGGGGCCGGCAAGACCGGAGACCGTGGCGGAGACGAGAGAGATGCTCTGGCCGCTGAAATGACGCCCGTCGATGATGGCTGCGAAGGGAATATTGGTCTTCGGGTGTTCGGTTCCATTGTCCAGCAGGACCGGGAAATTGCCGGGCTGCTGCGCAATAGGCTTAGAAGCGGTGTCGCGGGCGGCTTTCGTATCGATGTCCATGATCTCGATCTTTCGCGGTTAGATGATATTGCCGACATAGGCCACGCCGAGGATGAGCCATCCGAGGGCAAGGCAGTGCATGTAGGTGGAGCTGAGGGCGCGCCAGCGCTGGCCGACGGGGACGGGCTTGCCGCTGCCGGAGGTGGTTTGACGGGTCCATTTCTGACGGTCGAGGCGGAAAAGGATGAAGCTTTTGACCACCGCACCGCCGACCTGGCTGAAATAGAGCAGGAAGGGGAAGGTGACGGGGAAGCTGCGGCCGCGAAACGCCATGATGATGGTGCAGAAGCTGTAGCGGGTGAACATGACCCAGGCGAAGTAGATGGGCAGGATCCACGGGCTGACGAAGAAGGCGGCGAGCAGGATGCTGGCAGGGCCGGCAAGCGTCGTCCAGATCGACAGCGCCTGATCGAAGACCGACCACCAGGTAAAGTAACCGATCTGCGAGGCCGGCAGTGCAAGCGCGCGGCCATTGGTGCGCAGCATGTTGCCGAACCAACGTGTCATCAGCACGATCGCCGAGCCGAAGAAGCTTGGATAAGGTTGCGTCTCGATCGACAGGGTGCAGAGGTCCGGCAGGTAGAGCATCTTGTAGCCGCGCTGCAGAAGCCAGAACCAGGTGGACTTGTCGTCGCCGGTCAGGAAGTTGACGCGGCCGAGACGCCAATGGTCAATGAAGTCGTGGCGCACGAGCTCGACGAAACCGGGATCGGTTGCAAGGCTGGCGCGGAAGATCGACATGCGGCCCGTCAGGGTCAGAACGCGCTCGCTCAGCGACATCGACGACATCATCACGTGACGCTGGGAGAAGCGCAGGTCGAACCAGTCGCGGAACAGGCGCCCACCCTGCGTGTCGCTCAGCTCGTCAGTGGTCACAGCACCGACAGCCGGATCTGTGAAGAAAGGCAGGCTGCGATCGACGACATCGATCGGCACGCAGCTGTCTCCGTCGACGAAAACGACGATATCATTGCGGCCAGGGTTCAGCTTGGCGATCGAGCGCAAGGAGGTCGCCAGCGCATCACGCTTGCCGGTGCCGGCGATCTTGTCGATCTTCAGGCCGACCATGGCATTGCTGCCGGGATGGCGAGCGGCAACCGATTCCATCACCCGGCGGATCAGCCGTGCATCGGCTTCGTCGACGATGGACGCGACGATGGTCGCTCCGCCGGCTGCGTTATAGGCGGCCTCGAAGATGGAGCGGTAGACGCGCGTCGAGATTTCCGGAGCGATCTTGTAGGTCGTCACGAGGAAATAGGCGTGATCCTTGAGACCTCTGCGAGTGTAGGCCTCGGCGGCGAGACGCCGCCGCCGGGGATAGGCGAAGTTGAGGAAGTAGGCGGCCCGCGCCAGGTTGATCCCGGCCCAGGCATAACGCCAGGCTCCGATGAGACCAACGGTGATCAGGGTGCCCGAGACCGCGTTGACGGTCGGATGCGGCACGCTGAGCGCGAGGATCATCATGGAGAGGAGATAGATGACGTGGGCCAGCATCGGCGCGCTCCTTACCAGCAAATACCCTGGTAGGTTCCGGACGACCTGATGTCCGGGCGGATGCGCAGGAGGTCGACCATGGGAATGGTATCGCTCGACTTCTGCAGGGCCGGCATGGCTTCAGCGTAATGGTTGCCGACCAGGATGACGTCCGAGGTGTCGATCAGGTCGTCCAGTTCGCCGACAAGGCGGTTCTTCAGGTCGATCGCGGTATCATTGCCGCGACCGGCGCCGCTCATGCCTTCGGCATAAGCCTGCTGAACGAAGGGGTCGTAGATCTTGAGATCATAGCCCTTGTCGATCAGGCGTGAAGCAAGGCTTGCAAGCGGGCTCTCGCGCAGATCGTCCGTGCCGGTCTTGAAGCTGATGCCGACCATGCCGATCGTCTGGCCGCCCATCTGGGAGACCATGGTTTCGGCGCGGTCGATCTGGGCTTCGTTTGCTTCGAGAACCGCGTCGAGCAGCGCGCTTTCGACATGGGCTTCCTTGGCCAGGTGACGAAGCGCACGCACGTCCTTGGGCAGGCAGGAGCCGCCAAAGGCAAAGCCGGGGCGCATGAAGTAGGGGGAGATGTTGACCTTGAGGTCCGAGCACAGGATCTTCATGACCTGCTGGCCGTCGACACCGCAGGCCTTAGCAATGTTCCCGATCTCGTTGGCGAAGGTCACTTTGACGGCGCGCCAGGAGTTGCTTGTGTATTTGATCATCTCGGCGGTGGCGAGCGGCACCGAATGGCAAACGCAGGGAAGACCTGCATTGATCTCGTGCAGTATTGCATCCGTCTTTGCATCGATTGCGCCGAAGACGATGAGGCCCGGATCGTAGTAATCTTCGATCGCAGTGCTTTCGCGGAGAAATTCCGGATAGTAACCGACGCCGAAATCTTTCCCGGCGATCATGCCCGTTGCAGCTTCCAGCGCAGGGATGCACACCTTGTCCATGGTACCCGGCACGATCGTGGATCGGACCACTACGGAGTGGAAGCCGTCCTTGCGGGCGATTGCCGCGCCGATGGCTTCGCAAGCCTTCACCACGTAAGTCAGGCCAACCGAACCGTCTGGGGCGCTCGGTGTGCCGACGCAGACGAAGGACAAGTCCGTCGCAGCGATTGCCTCATCGATATCGAGCGTGGCGCGGAGTTTCCCGCTTGCCACGGTCATCTCGATCAGTGGCTCCAGGCCCTTCTCGACGATGGGCGTCTTGCCGCGATTGATCGTGTCGACCTTTGCCGGATCGATGTCGACGGCCACGACTTCATGGCCATCCTTTGCCAGGCAGGCGGCTGCCACCACGCCGACATATCCGATTCCAAAAACGCTGATCCTAGCCATGTGCTGCCTCTTCTCCTGGCGACAGACCCGTTCGGGACCCGCCGTTGGTTAACATCTGTTAATGTCGACGCTAGGATTGGCAGGTCCCGGTCTCAGATCAAAGTCAGGAAAACCGGAGCCGTGTCAGGATTTTCCCTGACAAAATCAGCAAACTGTCAGAATGCATAAATATTAGATTTTAGCCCAAAAAATAAGCCGCGATCGAATGACCGCGGCTCTTGTAGTATAAATGTCATATTATATTAATGCTGAAGCCAGCCAACACTCATTGCGTAGCTAACTATATCTGATCTTGTCCTCAGATCCAGCTTTTTGGTGGCTCTGTATTTATAGGTTTCGACCGTCTTGGCACTCAGCTGAATGTCGGCGGCGATCTCCTTCATTGCTTTGCCGAGCGCCACATGGCGGAGGACGAATTCCTCTTTCATGGACAGTTTGCGCGAACCAGTGGCGAGAGCGTTCGGCGGCGGATCCGATATGGCAAGGACCGCTTCGTCGATAACCACGTCACCGGCATGCACGCTCTTGATGGCCCTCAACAGTCGAGGGCTTGCGACCGACTTGGTGACGACGCCACTGTAGCCGCGGGTGACATAGCTCTCGCCGGGGAGCGAATCGCGGATGTCGCAATAGGCGATCAGCTTCGACTGCGCCCGCAGATCCTGCAGTTGCATCTCGCAGTCTTCCAGGGTCCGGTCCAGATGAACAGGATCTGCCACGATGACGTCGGGTTCGAGCCGCTTGACGGCGTCCTGCAGTCGTTGGTCCCGATTGGCCAACGCGAGTGCCGCCAGTTGCCGTGTCGAGTTAACGAGGAAATTCAGTCCATCGACCAAGACCGGATTTTCGTCCAACACCAGAACCCTGATTTTGCCAGTGGTCTCCATTGCAGCTCCAATCTTCCGACAATGCCACAAATTTTTTGAAACGCTCTTAGCCTCAGCGTGAGGTTCGTCGTTCACTAGCTTGTGACCCGATGTTCCGAGAGAACGCCTGAGGTGTCAAGATGTTGCGCCGCCGCGAAAATTCTAGGCAAATTGTTGTTGTGCAGCATTTTTGAGCCGCGTCTTGCATCACAATCGATTGAAAAGCTTAAATGCGAACAATATCTTGCTGACCGATATTTAGCGTGTCTATCGCGTGTTGTCGCTAGTCGTCTCAACCCTGAGTACCCATAAACAGTCTCAAATTGAACCATTTCCTTCGGCTCTGAAGTGAAAATCAAAGGACTTGGGGATGACAATTCGGCCTGTGGACGGAGCGGAAGCCCCGGCAAATATGGCGATAATATGGTGGGTGTCTGCGCTTGCCTGCGGTCTTTCGTCATACTGCTATCCCTTCTGATGGGGCGAACACATCGAACCGAACCGGTGGTTCCTCGGAAGGAACGTTACCGATCTTATCAGGCAGAAATGCAGCAGCGACATTTATGTCGGAATCTGAATGGCGCGCTCGGCCGGCCGAAGATCACTCTTCTGCTCGCGTCGTACCGTTTGGCGTTGGCAAAGTTCCGCAGTTTCGGCGCCGTTCACGCAGCGGTTTCGATGGGTGCGTATGTGCGGTTGCTCAGAGGGCCTGATTTGGTGGCGAGACCGGGCGCAACCAGAGCGAGGACGTCATCGGCATAATCCGATGCGTTGGTGACCGCCTTCTCGACATTCCGGCCGGGACCGTCATCGAGGCGGCGCAGGGGGCGGCTGAGGTCGAACATTTCCCGGAAGGCCGCTCTTTCGGCAATCGGCGTGTCGAGAACGTGGATTTCCTGCTGCGTGAGCAGGCGTTTCACCGCCTGCATCGAGCGCGTGGTGATCATCGGGTTGACCCGGGACAGGACGACGGAGTGGGGTATGCAGATCCCCGCCTTACGGTCGAGATAGCGCAGCATGTCGAGAACCTGTGCGCCACCCTGGGCATCCATGCTCGAGCCCTGGATCGGGACGAGGACATGGTCCGACAGCCCGACGGCAGACGCGAGGAGCGGCGACTGAATGCCAGGGAGATCGATGATGACGAAGTCCCATTGGCTGCGACGTTCATGAATGATTTTCTGGATCGTCGACGTGGAGACGTAAGTCTCGATCGTGAAATTGGGAAGAAGCGGCGCGCCTTCATACCATCGGGAGAACCAGCGTTGCGGATCGGCGTCGATGACGCAGACACTGTATTTGCGATGAAGGAGTTCGGTCACGAGAAGAAGGGCTGCTGTCGTCTTGCCGGCGCCGCCCTTGGTATTGGCGAAGGTGATAACTGCCATCGACTGGTCCTGCTGCGTGAAGATCGAGCTCGAATCGCTCCCCCAGGCACAGGCATCGTGCATCTGCAGATATAGCTAAACATGGTTAACAAGCTATTACGATATTTTGGGAGGCTTGCCGAGGATACGTCAGAGGCCCTGCACCACAAGCTTAGCAGATCAATCGCTGCCGCACTGTTTACGGATGCAACGGTCAGCGGGTCCTCAAGGACGAGGCTGTAGTTTATGCTGCAGTGCACAACATATAATAGTACTTTTGATCTTTACAGGCTGCAAACTCTTGCCTATGCATAATGACAGACACCGTGGAGGCGGTGTCTTTCTTAGGGAGGACATCATGAATATTGTACGCAAGCTCGTGCTCAGCGCGAGCGTGATAGCTCTTAGCTGCACTGCTGTAATGGCTAAGGATCTGACCGTCGGCTTTTCGCAGATCGGTTCTGAATCCGGTTGGCGCGCGGCTGAAACTTCCGTTACCAAACTGGAAGCCGAAAAGCGTGGCATCACGCTGAAGTTCGCCGACGCGCAGCAGAAGCAGGAAAACCAGATCAAGGCGATCCGTGGCTTCATCGCACAGGGCGTTGACGCCATCCTCGTTGCCCCGGTCGTCGCAACCGGCTGGGAAGACGTTCTGACCGAAGCCAAGGAAGCCAAGATCCCGGTTATCCTTCTCGACCGCGGCGTTGACGCTCCGCAGGATCTCTACCTGACCTCGGTCGCTTCCGACCAGGTCAAGGAAGGCCGCGTTGCCGGTGAGTATCTGGTCAAGACGGTTGGCGACAAGCCGTGCAAGGTGGTCGAGCTGCAGGGTACCGTCGGTTCGACGCCTGCGATCAACCGCAAGAAGGGCTTTGAAGAAGCCATTGCCGGCAAGTCGAACATCACGATTGCCCGCAGCCAGACCGGTGACTTCACCCGCGCCAAGGGCAAGGAAGTCATGGAAGGCTTCCTGAAGGCCGAAAACGGCGGCAAGGACATCTGCGCCATGTATGCCCATAACGACGACATGGCCGTCGGTGGCATTCAGGCGATCAAGGATGCCGGTCTGCAGCCGGGCAAGGACATCCTGGTCGTTTCGATCGACGCTGTTCCGGATATCTTCGCGGCCATGGTTGCCGGTGAAGCTAATGCCACAGTCGAACTGACGCCGAACATGGCAGGTCCGGCCTTCGACGCGCTCGACGCCTATCTCAAGGACGGCAAGGAGCCCGAGAAGTTCATCATCACGGAATCCAAGCTGTACACCCCTGCTGACAATCCGCAGGGCGAATACGACAACCGCAAGGGCCTCGGTTACTAAGGTAACCCTCCCGGAGCGACCCCGTCATTTTATGGTGGCGGGGTCGTTGCCGCTTCCTCCGGACCGCGTTCGGAGATAGCTTCGCGGGAGAGGGGAAAGAGGCACATGACCGACAATCCATCCATCGTGCTCGCAGCTGCGGGCATCGTCAAAACGTTTGGCAATCATACCGCACTGGACAAGGTCGACATCGCGTTTCATCGCGGGGAGATCCACGCTCTGCTCGGTGAAAACGGTGCCGGTAAATCCACACTGATCAAGATCCTCACCGGTGCCTATATTCCGGACGGTGGAACGATCATGGTCGATGGCGAAGCGGTCAATTTCACCACGCCCCAGCAGGCCCAGACACTCGGCATTGGCACGGTTTATCAGGAGGTCAATCTCCTGCCGAACATGACCGTGGTCGACAATCTTTTCATCGGGCGCCAGCCGACCAACCGTTTCGGCCTTGTCGACAAGCGCCGCATGGAGCGCGAATCCCGCGAAATCCTGTCCACCTACGGTTTGGACATTGATGTCCGGGCCGAACTCTCGACCTTCTCCGTTGCCGTACAGCAGATCATTGCGATCGCGCGGGCAGTGGAATTGTCAGGCAAGGTGCTCATTCTTGACGAGCCGACCGCCAGCCTTGACCGCTCCGAGGTCGAGAAGCTTTTTAGCATCGTTCGGCAGCTCCGGGACCGGGGTCTCGCCATCGTCTTCATCACCCATTTCCTCGACCAGGTGTTCGAGCTGTCCGACCGGGTGACCGTCTTGCGCAACGGCAAACTCGTCGGCACTGAATCGATCGCGTCGCTTGATCGCACGAGCCTTGTCCGCATGATGCTCGGCAAGGATCTCGCTTTCCACCATCCCGACGTGCTCGGCGAAGAGGCGGAAGTCGGCGAAACGCTGATGCAGTTCAACGGTTTCGGGTTGACCAATACGGTCCGGCCATTCGACCTGAAGATTCATCGTGGCGAAGTGGTCGGCGTCGCCGGCCTCCTGGGCTCCGGCCGCACCGAAATGGCGCGGCTGATGTTCGGCATCGATCAGGCCGATAACGGCACGCTGGAGATCGATGGCCAGTCTCGCCAGGTGCGCAACCCTCGCGAAGCCGTCGAGCTTGGTTTCGGCTTTTGTCCAGAGGACCGCAAAATCGACGGTATCTTTGGCGACCTGTCGGTGCGAGAGAATATCGTCATTGCCATGCAGGCGCGGCTCGGCTGGTTCAAGGCGCTCAACCGCGACGAACAGCTGGAGATCGCCGGCAATTTCATCGAGGCGCTTGATATCCGCACGGCCTCGGCCGAGTTGCCGGTCAAGCTTCTCTCGGGTGGCAATCAGCAGAAGGTGATCCTTGCCCGATGGCTCGCCACCGACCCGCGCTTCCTGATCCTCGATGAGCCGACACGCGGCATTGACGTTGGGGCGCATGCCGAAATCGTCCGCATGATCAGCCGGCTTCGCGAAGACGGGCTGGCGCTTGTCGTCATCTCGTCGGAGCTCGACGAGATCGTCAGCTATTCCTCGCGTGTCGTTGTCATGCGCGATCGTCAGATGGTTGCCGAGCTGCACGGCGCCGACATCACGCCTGGAGTCATCGTCCAGACTATTGCCGCCCAACCGGCGGAGGCCGAAGCATGAAAAGACTGCAACTTTCCCGGATCATATCTCCACAATTGCTGGCGCTCGCCGGCGTGCTGTTCTTCAACTGGCTCGTTTTCCCGGGCTTCTTCGACGTCACGTGGAAGGACGGTCGCCTCTTCGGCAGCCTGATCGATGTAATCAATCGGGGTGCGCCGGTGGCCATCCTTGCGATCGGCATGACGGCCATCATCGCGACCAAGGGTGTCGACCTTTCTGTCGGCGCCGTGATGGCGGTGGCGGGTGCGGTTGCGGCGACTTGCGCGGTCGCCGGTCAGCCGCTGATCGTGACGCTGCTTGCCGCTCTTTCCTTCGGCCTGATCTGCGGATTGTGGAACGGCCTGCTCGTCGCCTATCTCGGGATCCAGCCTTTCGTCGCGACCCTCGTGCTGATGGTGGCGGGGCGCGGGGTGGCGCAGCTGATCACCGAGGGATCGATCGTCACCTTCTCCGATCCGGCGTTGATCTTCGTCGGCACCGGCAACCTGCTTGGTTTGCCCATGCCTGCTGTCATTGCGATCGTGCTGATGATCGCTGCCCATCTCGTCATGCGCCGCACGGCCATCGGCCTCTTCATCGAGGCGATCGGCACCAACCTGTCGGCGGCCAATTATACCGGCCTGCGCAGCAAGGTGGTGATCCTGTGCATCTATGCCTTTGGCGGCTTCTGTGCAGCGACGGCCGGGATTATCGCTGCGGCCGACATTCGCGGCGCTGATGCCAACAATGCCGGCCTCTGGCTTGAACTCGACGCCATCCTTGCGGTCGTCATCGGCGGCACCTCGCTGCTCGGCGGGCGCTTCTCGATCCCAATGTCGGTGCTTGGCGCGATCATCATTCAGGCGATGAACACGGGCGTGCTCGTGTCGGGCTTTCCGCCGGAATTTAACCTCATCGTCAAGGCCGGCATGATCATCATCATTTTGGTGCTGCAATCCGCCCGCATCGCCCACGTGCTTGGCCGCAAGTTCGGCCCGCGCCAGGGATTGAGCCAGACGACTGTACAGACTTCGGGGCAGACACGATGAATCCGCGTTACAGGCCGCTTGCCGCCACCACCATCATCTTCATCATCGCCTATGCCATCTGCATCTTCCAGTATCCCGGCATGTGGTCGACCCGCGTGTTCGGCAACTTCCTCACCGACAACGCCTTCCTGGGGATCGCTGCCGTCGGCGCTACCTTCGTCATTCTCTCCGGCGGGATCGACCTGTCGGTGGGCGCGGTCATCGGGCTGATGGGTGTCATCACGGCGATCCTGATCTCCTGGTTCGGCATGCATCCGCTCGCAGTGTTTGCCATCGTGCTGGTGCTGGCGGCGCTCTTTGGCGCCAGCATGGGGGCCGTCATCCACTTCCTGCAGGTACCGCCCTTCATCGTGACATTGGCTGGCATGTTCCTCGCACGCGGCCTGGCCTCGGTGCTGACCCAGGATTCGATCCCGATCGACCACGAGTTCTACCGCACCATCTCCAGCCTTTATTACAAGCTGCCCGGCGGCGGACGCCTCAGCGCCATCGGTCTCCTCATGCTCGGCACCTTCCTCGTCTTCGGCCTGATCGCCCATAAGACGCGCTTCGGCTCCTATGTCTATGCGCTGGGCGGCAACGCGACGTCGGCCTCGCTGATGGGGGTGCCGACGGGTCGCGTCACCATCGCGATCTATGCGCTCTCGTCCTTCCTCGGGGGTCTCTCGGGCATCGTCTATTCTCTCTATACGTCGGCCGGTTACCCGCTGGCGGCCGTCGGTATCGAACTTGACTCGATCGCGGCCGTGGTGATAGGCGGGACCCTGTTGACAGGCGGTTACGGGTTCATCTTCGGGACCCTGATCGGGGTCATGCTGCAGGGCCTCGTCCAGACCTATATTGTCTTCGACGGTACGCTCTCCAGCTGGTGGACCAAAATCGCCATCGGGTTCCTGCTGTTCATGTTCATCCTTCTCCAGAAGCTGGTCTTCAACGCACAGACCGGGCGGTCCCGCCTGAAGAAGGGCCCTGCATGAGTGAGCCGGGGAGCCTTCTTCGCTCCCTGTCCGGGCGGTCGACGGCGCGTAACTTCCATTCGCATGTGATCAATGAAATCGGGGCCGGGGTGATCTCCGGCCGCTATCCGATCGGGACCACACTGCCGAACGACGCCGAACTGATGGCCGATTTCGAGGTGTCGCGCACGGTTCTGCGCGAGGCGTTGAAGACGCTTGAGGCCAAGGGGCTGCTGGAGGCGCGACCGAAGGTCGGCACCAAAGTTGCCAAGAAAAGCCGCTGGAACCTTTATGACCCGCAGGTGCTTGCCTGGCATCTCGATGCGCCGCCGGATGCGGAATTCCTGTCCGGCCTGCACGAGGTGCGGCGTTCGCTCGAGCCGATCGCGGCCGCTGAAGTGGCGCGACGGCGCACGGCTGACCAGATCCGCCTCATGCTATACTGGATCCGCCAGATGGAAACGTCGCTGACCTCGCCGCAGAATTTTGCGCTGGCCGACTTCGAACTGCATCGCATCATCGCCGATGCTGCACACAATCCCTTCATCCGGGCGCTCTACGGCGTCATCGAACTTGCGCATGCCTTTGCCTATCAGCGGCTGGTGGATACGCCGGAGGAGGAGGTGCTGGTCGCCATTCTCGACAAACACAAGATGCTGGTGGAACGGATCGAGTATGGGGACGAGGCGGGAACACGTGCTGCCATGCTGGAGACGATCGAGCATGATCGGCAGATCGCGCTTCGCAGCTAAGCGGATCGCGGGCGCTCAGACCGCCACAAATGCGGCTGCTACCTAAAGCTCCAACGCATCTTTCAGCGTTCGTGTTTCCGCGACCGACAGGTCGAGATCAGCCTCGATATGATCGATGTGATGCAGCATCAAGCGTGTCGCCTCGGCCACGTCACTTCGCTCCAGCGCATTGAGGATCTCATCATGTTCGTCATGGCCGCAACTTGAGATGCCGGTGCGGCCATAGAGCGCGATGACCAGGGATGAGCGCGCCACCAGTTCGTCCATGAATTTTTCCAGCACCTGATTGCCGGCAACCTTGGCCAGCATCAGGTGGAAATCGCCGGAGGCCTTGATTTCGGCGCGACGGGCCGAGGCGCCGCGTTCGGCGCGGTAGCGGGCCTCTTCCTTCAGGTGTTCGCGAAATGCCGAGATCTCTTCTGCCGTGATCCGCTCGGCGGCAGCGGCAATAATGCCCGCCTCGATCAGGCGACGTGAGGCGAAAACCTGGCGGGCCTCTTCCGTGCTCGGGTTGGAAACGAAGGCGCCGCGATTGCGCTCGGTGCGAACAAGTCCTTCAAAGGCCAGCATCTGCAGCGCATCGCGGACCACCGTGCGGCTGACATCGAAGAGCGTGCCAACTTCGGCTTCCGAGAGCTTCGTGCCGGGGGCTAGACGCCGGTCGACAATCGCATCGCGCAGCGCGTCCCGGATCGCGCGGGCGCGATCTTCCTGGTTCGGGTCGAGATGTCGGCGCAGCGAGCTCTTCGCGTTCATGGGTCCATCCGTGTCGTTCTTCCTTTTAGCCAGCATGTGGGGCGAGGGGAAGACCGCGGCCAAATATTGCGCCACAACATTGCATACAATCTGCCGTCAATATTGGCTGCAATCGATTAATTCGTGTGCATGCATTCGTGCAGGCTGCACATTCCGCAAGCGACGCAGATTGCTGCCCCTGACAATTCAAGGGTTTGGCAGGCGGGAGCGCAGTTGGCACGGCTTATGCATCGTTGATGGCAGCAGAAGGAGCCGTCATGACGAAAGCCGCCGAGATCGAACTTGCCGCCGTCTCCAAAGTCTATGGAACTGCCACGGCCGTGCATGCCATCAGTCTCAAGGTTCCGGCTGGCACCTATTGCTGCCTGCTCGGTCCGTCCGGCTGTGGCAAGACGTCGACGCTGCGGATGATTGCCGGTCATGAGAGCGTGTCGTCCGGCGACGTGATTTTCGGCAATGCCAATGTGACCGACCTGCCGCCGGCCAGCCGTGGCACGGCGATGATGTTCCAGTCCTATGCGCTGTTCCCGCATCTCGATCTTGTCGACAATGTTGCCTTCAGTCTGAAGATGAAGGGTGTCGACAAGGAGACCCGTCGCCGCGAGGCGCTGGAGATGCTGAAGCTGATGCAGCTTGAGCCTTATGCCAGCCGCCGACCGGCGCAGCTCTCGGGCGGCCAGCAGCAGCGCGTGGCGCTCGCCCGCGCACTCATCACCAAGCCGGAGGCACTTCTGCTTGACGAGCCGCTGTCCGCGCTCGACCCGTTCCTCAAGATCCGCATGCGCGCGGAACTCAAGAAGCTGCAGACCACGCTCGGCATCACCTTCGTGCATGTGACCCACAGCCAGGAAGAGGCGATGGCGCTCGCCGATCTCATCGTGGTGATGAACGAGGGTCGCATCGAGCAGGCGGCGACGCCGCGCACGGTCTTTGAGAAGCCGGCCACTGGCTTCGTTGCCCGCTTCATGGGTGACCACAACGTGCTCTCCGGCCGGATCGCCGAGCGCGAAGCGGACGGGCTGTTCATCGAGGTGGTCGGCGGCGGGCGCTTTTATGCCGGAGGCACTGCGCCGGTCGACCAAGATACGGCCGAGATCGCCATCCGCACCGACCATGTCCGTATTGGTCCGGCCTCAGTCGCGGGCCTCAGCTTCGACGGCATCGTCTCGAATGTCGAATATCTCGGGGCCAAGGTGAAGCTGACCGTCACCACCGCCTTTACCGATGAATTCACCGCCGTGCTCACGGACGCGGCCTTTTTCGCAGCGCCCGTTAAGGTCGGCGAGGGCGTGACCCTGTCGTGGGACAAACAGGATTCGATCGTCCTCGGACGTGTCGAGAAGTGAAACCAAACCAAGAAAACCAGGAGAACAGCATGACTGCCAAGAAGACTCCCAAGGGCGTTTCGCGCCGCACATTCCTGAAGACGGCCTCTGCCGCTGCCGGCCTCGCCGCCGGCTCGGGCGCCATCACCGGTTTCCCGACGATCTGGGCCCAGTCCAACATTACGCTCCGCCAATTCGGCACCGGCGTGTCGAACATCAATGCGATCGCCGAGCAGTGCAAGAAGGACCTCGGCATCACGCTTGAGATGACCGCGACCGATTCCGACGCCGCTGCCCAGCGCGCCGTCACGCAGCCGAACTCCTATGACATTGCCGACATCGAATACTGGATCCTGAAGAAGGTCTATCCGACCGGCGTGATCCAGCCGATGGAAACGAAGAAGCTCAAATATTACGACAAGGTCGTACCGCTGTTCAAAACCGGCAAGCTGCTGCCCGACAGCGTCATCGCGCAGGGCACTGCGCCGCATACCGTCGGTTATGTCGAGAGCAAGGATGCCAAGACCTTCGCCTCGGGCGAGACCGAACTCTTCACGATGATGCCGACGATCTACAATGCCGATACGCTCGGTATCCGCCCGGATCTGGTCGGTCGTGAGATCACCACCTGGGCCGACATCATGGACCCGGCCTTCAAGGGCAAGACCTCGATCCTGAACATTCCCTCGATCGGCATCATGGATGCCGCAATGATCTGCGAAGCCATGGGCATCATCAAATATGCCGACAAGGGCAATATGACGAAGGCCGAGATCGACACGACGATCGACTTCCTCATCAAGGCCAAGCAGGACGGCCAGTTCCGCGCCTTCTGGAAGTCGTTCGATGAGTCTGTCAACCTGATGGCGTCTGGCGAAGTCGTCATCCAGTCGATGTGGTCGCCGGCCGTTGCTGCCGTCCGCTCCAAGGGCATTGCCTGCAAATACCAGCCGCTCAAGGAAGGCTATCGCTCGTGGGGCGGCGGTCTCGGCCTTGCAGCCCATCTCTCCGGCGCACAGCTCGACGCGGCCTATGAATATATCAACTGGTACACGTCCGGCTGGGTTGGCGGCTATCTCAACCGCCAGGGCTACTACTCCGCCTGCATGGAAACCGCCAAGGAGTTCATGTCCGCCTACGAGTGGGGCTACTGGATCGAAGGCAAGGCCGCGACCGGCGACATCATGTCTCCGGAAGGCAAGGTCATGGAGAAGGCCGGTGCTATCCGCGACGGCGGCTCCTTCGAAGAGCGCATGGGCAAGGTCGCCTGCTGGAACTCCGTCATGGACGAAGACCGCTACATGGTTCGTCGCTGGAACGAGTTCATCGCGGCCTGATCTTACTGCGGTCGCTCGCCCCTCATCCCCCTGCCGGGACCTTCTCCCCGCATGCGGGGAGAAGGGGACGAGCCGCTGACCGTGCCACAAGTGTCTTCTCCCCGCTTGCGGGGAGAAGGTGGCGGCAGCCGGATGAGGGGCAACTCTCTCGGTCCGCACTTTCTCGCAGCGATTGGAGACCTAACATCATGGTGGAAGTCCGATTTTTGGGCGTCGGCGAACCTAAGCCGAAACGCGTGATCCGTGTGCCGCTCGGGCTTGTCTCCTATCTGCAGGCGACGCCGCTGGCGCTGATACTCGGCTGCTTCCTGCTCCTGCCGATCCTGATGATCGCGACCGTGTCCTTCTGGGACTATGACTTTGCCCAGATGTATCCCGACTTCGTTACCTTCAATTATACCGAGACACTGGGCTCCTGGGTCACCTGGAAGACCTATCTCAACACCTTGAAATTCGCCCTGATCGTCTGGACGATCACGCTGTTCGTCGGCTTCTGGGTCGCCTATTTCCTCGCCTTCCATGTGCGCACCTCCGCCATGCAGAGCGTTCTCTTCCTCGTCTGCACTGTGCCGTTCCTGACCTCCAACATCATCCGCATGATCTCCTGGATACCTGTGCTGGGGCGCAATGGGCTGATCAATTCGGCGCTGGTGAATGCCGGCATCGTGCCGCAGCCGATCGAATGGCTGCTCTATTCCGATTTCGCCGTCGTGCTCGCCATGGTGCATCTCTACACGCTGTTCATGGTCACCCCGATCTTCAATACGATGATGCGAATCGACCGATCGCTTCTGGAGGCGGCGCGCGATGCCGGTGCCAGCGGCTGGCAGATCCTCACCAATGTCATCCTGCCGCTCTCCAAGCCCGGCATGGCGATCGGCACCATTTTCGTCGTCACGCTGGTGATGGCGGATTTTTCCACCGTGCAGGTCATGTCCGGCGGCCAGAGCGCGTCCGTTGCGCTGATGATGAAAAACCAGATGTCGTTGCTGCAATATCCGGCCGCTGCCGCCAATGCCGTGGTGCTGCTGATCCTCGTCCTGCTGATGGTCGCGGCGATCCTGCGCGTCGTTGATATCCGGAAGGAGCTCTAAGATGCTTTCCGACAAGCGCCCCCGCGAATTTTACATTCTCGCCGCCTTCTTCGCGCTCTTCGTGCTCTTCCTCTATGGGCCGCTGTCCGCGATCGTCATTCTGTCGTTCCAAGGGCCGAATGGCGGTTTGACCTTCCCGCTCAACGGTGTGTCCCTGCACTGGTTCGCCAACCTGTTCGAGACCCAAGCGGTCGGGGATTTCGGCGGTTCGTTCCGCCGCTCCTTCGCGCTCGGCCTGATGGTGATGGTGGTGACGGTCGTCGTGTCGTTGCTGGCGGGTCTTGCTTTCCGCCGCAAATTCGTCGGGGCGACGCCGCTCTTCTATCTCTCGGTTGCGAGCCTCGTCGTGCCGTCGATCATCATCTCGCTCGGCATCGGCGTGTTGTTCAGCCAGCTCGGCTTACAGCCCGCCTGGTACACCTCCGGCTTCGGGGCGCATCTCACCTGGACGCTGCCCTTCGGCGTGCTGATCATGTTCGCCATCTTCAACCGCTTCTCGCCCTCTTACGAAGAAGCCGCGCGCGATCTCGGTGCCACGTCGTGGCAGACCTTCCGTCATGTGGTGCTGCCGATGATCGCGCCGCCGCTGATCGGGGTTGGGCTGTTCGGCTTCACGCTGTCCTACGACGAATTTGCCCGCACGCTGATGACGTCAGGCACCTACAACACGCTTCCACTCGAGATCTACGGCATGACGACCAATGTCACGACGCCTGTGCTCTATGCGCTGGGAACGGTCACGACGCTGTTTTCGCTGCTGGTGATCGGCGGCACGCTCGGCCTCATCGTCGCGATGAACCGCCGCCGAAGCCAGGGCTGAATTGCATGAAAATTGCCGTCATCAATCCGAATACCACCGCCAGCATGACCGCGACCATTGCGGATGCTGCGCGGCGGGTGGCGCATGCGGACACCGAGATCCAGGCGATCACCTCGTCGATGGGGCCTGTCTCGATCGAGGGCTATTATGACGAGGTCTTTGCCATACCCGGGCTTCTCGTGGAGATTGCCAAGGCGGAGCGGGAGGGGGCAGATGCCATCGTAATTGCCTGCTTCGACGATACCGGCTTGGATGCCGCTCGTGCTCTCGCCTCGATCCCGGTCATTGGCATCTGTGAGGCCGCCGTCTCCGCCACAGCCTTCATCGCCCAGCGTTTCTCGATCGTGACCACCATGGAGCGCTCGCGGCTGCCGGTTGAGCATCTCATGCATCGCTATGGCATGGGCAGCCGCTGCAAGGTGCGGGCGGCGGATGTGCCGGTGCTGTCGCTCGAAGACCCGAATTCGAATGCCCGCGACCGGCTGCGCAGTGAAATCTCGGCGGCGCTGAAGGACGACAAGGCGGAGGCGATCGTGCTCGGCTGTGCCGGGATGGCGGACCTGACGGCGGCACTTCGGCTGGAATTCGGCGTTCCCGTCGTCGATGGTGTTGCGGCGGCCGTCAAGCAGGCGGAGGGGCTTGTGGCGCTGGGGCTTTCGACCGCCAAGCGCGGTGCTTATGCGACGCCGGTCCACAAGCCCTATCACGGTGATCTCGCGCGTTTTTCGCCCGAAGCCATAGGCGCGTGAGAATGTTAGGTGATCCGCAGGTCCGCGTGCTAACGGATGCCGAGGTCGAGGAACTTGTCGGCTGGGCAGCATTGGAAGGCTGGAATCCGGGACAGGGCGATGCCGCAGCGTTTCGCGCGGCAGACCCGGATGGTTTCATCGGCTGTTTCGTCGACGGGCGGTTTGCGGCCGGGATTTCCGCCGTTAGGTATGGTGCCGGTTTCGGTTTTATCGGTCTCTATATCTGTCACCCGGAGTTTCGCGGGCGTGGTCTCGGTCGCCTCGTCTGGGATGCCGGCATGGCGCATCTTGGCGATCGGGTGATCGGTCTCGACGGCGTGGTCGAGCAGCAGGCCAATTACGGTAAGATGGGGTTTGCGGCGGCCTATGACACGGTCCGCTGGAGCATCGAGCGCATGCCGGTCTTGTCGAGGGCTGATGCCAGTTGCCATGCAGTTGGCGTAGCCGATGTCGCTGACATCCTGGCCTTCGATCGAAGTTTCTTTCCGGGAAGACGGGAGAGCTTTCTCACCGCCTGGCTCAAGTCGCCCCGTCAGCCTTTCGTCTGCCGCCGGCAGGGTGCGGTGGCCGGTTATGCGGTGGTACGCCCCTGCCGCAGCGGCCACAAGATTGGTCCGCTCTTTGCGATCGATGGACGCACAGCCGAGGATCTGCTGAAGGTTTGCCTTGCAACTCTCGGTGGTGGCGAGATCAATCTGGATGTGCCTGATTATCAGCAGGGGTTCCGTTATCTGCTGGAACGTCTGGGGTTCAAACCTGGCTTCAAGACGGCGCGGATGTATCGTGGAGAGCCGCCGTCGCTTCAGAAGGCCGGTGTCTATGCCATCACCACGCTGGAACTCTGCTGACGCTTACTCGGAGACACCGGAGGGCGCGGCCGTGGGCAGCATGCCGCGATAGATGCCGGGCGAGGAGCCCTCGATCGGGATCGCGCCGACGCTTCTCCGATAGAAATCGACAGGACCGGCGCCACCAATCACAGCATAGCCGTAACCTTGGTCGCGCATGTCGAGTAAAGTGCGCAGCAGAAGCGCGTGGCCAACGCCCTTGCCACGGGCACTTTCGTCGACCCCTGTCGGCCCGAAGAAACCCTTCATGGTGGCCTCGTGGCAGGCGAAGCCGAGGAGGGTTTCGGCCTCATGGGCTATCCAGCAGGTGACCGGCTGGCGCAGGATCGCGGCCGTCGCCTCGTCGGCCCAGCCTGCGCCGAAGCGAGGGCGGATCCAGTCGCAGATGGTTGTCATTTCGGGAACCAGCGCTCGGCGCAGGGTGATGCCCTGGTCCGTCATCCGTTGGTCTAGCACGGGGTCGGCTTGCAGGTCATAGAGCTTCACCAGCATGTCTGTCGCCATGTCAGCTCTCCCGATGCTCTGCCGCAAATCCGAGACCAAGAATTGCGGCGCCAATCAATCCCGGCTCGACCCTGCATGTAGCAGGCACGACGATCGGATGGGCAAACTTGCGCAGGATGCGGCGGCGCAGCGCCACGTCGATTGCCGAAATCAAGGCCGGCACATTGGACAACCCGCCGCCAACGGGCAGGATCGTTGTTCCCGTGACGTTGACGACAAGAGACAGAGCGTCTGCCAGGATATCGATATAGACGTCGAGGGTGCGGATTGCCGTTGCGTCGCCGTTCTGCCAGTCGGCGAGGATCTCCTCGCTGGTGCGCGTTTCGCCATGCAGTTCGCGGTGCAGCTTCTCCAGGCCGCGCGCGCTACAGACAGCGTCGATGCAGCCGACTTGGCCGCAGCCGCATTGGAAGCGTGGGACGCGTACCGGCGGGGTGCCTGCTTCGTTGGCCTGGACGGGGCCGTGACCCCATTCGCCGGCAAATCCGCCGGCGCTGTTGATCAGCTTGCCGTCGATGACGAGACCGCCGCCGACACCCGTGCCGAGGATAATGCCGAAGACGACGCGGTGGCCACGGGCTGCACCGATGCCAGCCTCGGCCAGCACGAAGCAGTCCGCATCGTTGGCGATGACGACGGGAAGCCCAAGGGCTTGTTCCAGATCTGCCTGCAGCAGCCTGCCGTGGACGCAAGGTATATTGGCGACTACGGCCTTTGCCGTGTCGGGATCGATGACGCCGGCGATCGACAGTGCAACACAGTCCGGGCGCTTGCCGGCCTCAGTTTCCGCCTCTGTGATAACGGCGGCAAGCGTTGCGACGAAGGCGTCAAAATCATGCAGTGGTGTCGGCTGGCGCGGGAAGGGGCAGATGTCGTCGGCCGAATAGGCGACCGCACCCTTGATCGCGGTGCCGCCGATGTCGAAGCAGATGATCATGCTGTGGCCCTGTCCTGCAGCGAAACTGTCTCATAGACACAGCTTCCACCGATCCAGGTGGAGTGGATGTCGAGTGCCTCGTCCAGCAAGACGAAATCGGCGCGTTTGCCGGGTTCCAGCGTACCGCGATCGGTCGCGCCCACCGCTTCCGCCGGATAGAGCGTTGCCATGCGCAAAGCTTCGTCGAGCGGTACGCCCAGCCGTTCGTGAACAAAGCGGATGCAGGAGAGCATGTCGATATCGGCGCCTGCCAGCGTTCCGTCGGCCAGCGTCAGACGACCGTCGCGGCGGTAGACGGTCCGGCCGTTCAGGTCGAAGCTTGTCTCATCCGAGCCGATGGTCGACATGGCGTCGGTCACCAGGAAGATATGCGCCGGTCCCTGCTTGGCAGCCAGTGCCACACGCATGCTGACCGGATCGACATGGAAACCGTCGGCGATCAGGCCGCAGTGCAGGGCAGGGGATGCGAGGGTCGCACCCACGAGGCCCGGCTCGCGATTGCCGAGCTGGCTCATGGCATTGAACAGATGGGTGACCATGCTGGCACCCGCTTCGACATAAGTTGCTACATTGGCGCACTGCGTGTCGGTGTGGCCAAGGCTGACGCGGTAGCTGGCGGCGGTGAGACGCTTCACCTGCTCCGGCGTCACGCTTTCCGGGGCAACGGTAATCATGGAAAGGCCGAAACTGCCGGCAACACCTTCGAGATAGTCGAGATCGGCGTCCGTCATCGTGCGGATGAGAGCTGGGTCGTGTGTGCCCTTGCGGGCGACCGACAGATGCGGGCCTTCAAGATGCAAGCCGAGATAGCCGGGCAGGCTGTGGGCTGCCGCTTCCTCGCCAGCGGTGATCGCGATCCGCTTAAGTTCCGGACGGTCGGTGATGAAGGTGACCATCAAGGCTGTCGTGCCAAAACGGGCATGGGCCTCGCAGATCGTGCGGATGCCGTGCTCTGTCGGATCGTTGTTGAACAGAGTGCCGCCGCCGCCATTGACCTGCAGGTCAATGAAGCCGGGTGTAATCAGGGAGACTGGTGCGCCGGATCGCGGCATGCCGGCCGGCAGGTCGGCCTGGGTGACGATCGAACCGATCTTGTCCCCTTCCACGACCAGAGCGGAATCGGCGTGCATGCGGTTGCCGTCAAAGATGCGGCGGGCGGTGACGGCAAAGGCTGATGTCATTGAGTCTCGGTTACCTTTTTCAGCGCAACGGGCTTGTCCGGGTTAAAACCCCGGACGCGCGACAGGGATTCGATGAAGCCATAATAGGGCACGATCAGCGCCAGCGCATCCGTGATCGGGTGGCCGGTCGCAACGAAGGGCAGCCGATGCCCGCCCGTGCCGAAATCCGAGGTGATGAAGCAGGCGGCATTTCCTGCGGCCAGCTTCGAGACCGTCTGGACAATTGAGGCTTCGGCCTTGTCGCGCGCCGCGAAGCCGACGACGGGGAAGTCTCGTCCGACGATCGAGACCGGTCCATGCAGCACCTCCGCGGAGGAATAGGCCTCGGCGTGGAGTTCGCATGTTTCCTTGCATTTGAGGGCTGCTTCGGCGGCAATCGCGAGGGCCGGACCACGGCCGAGCATATAGAGCGATTCCGCCGTCGCCAGCGGCTGCAGCAGCGGGCTCCAATCCAGCTCAAGCGCCTTGGCGAGATGGTCGGGGAGGGCGGCCACGGCACGTTCGAGATCCGTGTCACGTGTCCATGCCGCGATGATGGCAAGGCCGGCAACAATGGAGTTCACAAAGGATTTGGTCGCTGCGACCGCAATTTCCGGACCTGCCATGATATCGACAGCGTGCGTTGCGGCCTCGGCCAGAGGCGAGGGCAGGGTGTTGACGAGGCTGATCGTGGTTGCCCCGCCGTCGCGTGCACCTTTCGCCATCGCAACGATGTCAGGGCTTGCGCCGGACTGAGACACGGCGAAGGCTGCAGCGTTGCCGAGTTTCATGGGGCGCTCGTAAATCGAGGCGAGCGAGGGACCAAGCGAGGCGACCGGAAGGCCAAGCTGCAGTTCCATCGCATATTTCAGGAAGAAGGCGGCGTGATCGGAAGAGCCGCGCGCGACGGTGACGACCACAGAGGGGTTCTTGTCGCGAAGGGTTTGTGCGCAATGGGCAATCACCGAAGAGGATGTGTCCAGAAGACGAGCGGCGGCGGCCGGTATCTCGTCGATTTCCTCTCGCATTTTCGTCGTCATAAGTTTGCTTTCGGTTGTGCGCTCGTCAGTCTTTTGAGCGTCAGGTCTGTGGCTTCATCGGCGCGCCGATGCTGAGTTCGGCCACGAGGTCGTAGGCGTCGCTACGGTAAAGGGCGGTCGACATTTCCATGACGCGGCCGGTTTCGAGATAGGCGATCCGCTGTACCGACAGCGCGGCGGAACCCGGAGGGACCCCGAGCAGCTTGGTTTCCTCGTCCTTCAGCAACACGGCTGAAATCCGCTGATTGGCGCGCACTGGGCGGATGTTGCTTTTGAGCAGGTGCAGATAGAGCGAATCCTCTATCGCATCCGGATCAGGCAGCAGATCGTCTGGAAGGCTGGTGCGCTCCAGCGCGATCGGCATGTCGTTGGCCGTGCGCAGGCGGTCCAGGCGGGAGACGCGGGCGCCTCCGGCCAGACCCAGCATCATGGTTTCCTCGGCTGTCGGGTAAAACAGGCCGCGGCCCAGCCAGCGGGAACCGGCCACCATGCCGCGCCGGCGCATATCTTCGGTGAAGGAGGTCAATTGGCTGAGCGGCTGCTGCATGCGCTGCACCGGCTTGACGACGAAGGTGCCGGAGCCGCGCCGGCGCACGAGAAGGCCCTCGCTTACCAGTTCGTCAATCGCCTTGCGTACCGTGACGCGGCTGATGTCGGCAGCATCGGCAATATCGCGTTCCGCCGGCAGCGCGTCGCCATGCTTCAGGCGGCCCGAGGCGACAGCGTCCTCGATCATCATGCGCAGTTTCACATAAAGTGGGCCGCCCCGCATGGACTGTAGTTCGTGTAAGGGCAGAGCCAGGTTCATGCCGCGCACCCGTTCTGGCTGATGCCCGCACGCAGACGGTGTCGTCTACCGGATGCTCGGAGGGAATTTGACATGGCACGTCCCGTGATCTGTTTGGTAAAACAATACCAACTCAAAACCTATTTCGCAAATGGTTTTGCCTGACAGCGTGTCAACAGGCTGAAATTAAGAATTTTGCGTGAAATCCCAGTAATTTAGACGGAATTCGGCTCGTTTGAGCGAAATTGGCTTTACGATTGGACTTTGTTTGGTATTGTAATTTAACGAATGGATGAGGAGTTGATCCTTGGGGTCCAGCTGTCTGCCGCACACGCTCACGCGTGGTGGCGCAGTGATGTATCCAAGGTCGGCTTGATCATTCACTTCGCAGTCTCGTGAAAATCATTTTCACGATTGGGCGACATTTTGCTTGATCTGTTGACGATGACGGTTTTTTGACGCAGTCTGCGAAAAATAATTACGAAAGCAGGGGAATGTCATGAAGGTCGCCATAATCGGACTCGGATTCCGTCTTGGATATTTGGGTCGGGTGTTCCGGGAGCTCGATCCGAGCTTCGAGATCGTCGGTTATGTGGATCCCGCGCCCGCTGGGATGGCGACGCTGACCGATAATGGCATCTCCGCTGGCAAGGCATATGATACGCCTGAGGCATTGGTGGCGGCCGGCGGATTTGATCTTTTGATGATCGGCTCGCCGAACCACATGCATCTCGACCATATCCGTCTCGGCCTGGAAGCGGGCCTTACGGTCTTCACCGAAAAGCCGATCGTGACGAGTGTCGAGGAGAGCTATGCGCTCGCCTCTCTTCTCCATACCTATGGCCATGACCGGTTGCTGGTCGGTCTCGTCCTGCGCTACTCGCCGCTTTACCGCGACCTGCGCAAGGCTCAGGCCGAGGGTCGCCTCGGTGATGTCGTCTCGATCGAGGCATCCGAGCACATCCAGCCCTATCACGGCGCTTTCTTCATGCGGGACTGGCGCCGCTATGGCCGTTATGCCGGCGGTTTCATGCTGGAAAAGTGCTGCCATGACCTCGACCTCTACAATGGCGTGGTCGGTGCGCGTCCGCGCTTCGTCGCCAGCTTCGGTGGTCGCAAGAGCTTCATCCCGGCGAACGCCCCGCAGAATTCCGGCATCAACGACATGGAAGTATATCACCGCAAGCCGAGCGGCTGGGAAGGCTCCGACAAGGTCTTCGACAGCGACGGCGATATCATCGATTACCAGACCGCGATCGTTGAATACGAGAATGGTGTATCGATGGCCTTCCACACCAATCTCAATGTGCCCGACGAATTCCGCCGTTTCTGCGTGATCGGCTCCAAGGGTATGGCGGAAGGTGATTTCGTTCGTGGTTTCATGGATGTGCATGATGCCCGCACCAATGAAAAGATCGTCGCCAACACCTATTCCGCGCCGTCGGCCTTGTCGCAGCATTACGGTGCCGACGAGCAGATGGCCGAAGACGTCATCGCTTTCGTGCAGACCGGCGCCAAGCAGCCGGTTTCGGCCATCGATGCACTCGAAGCCGGCATCCTGGCGCTTGCCATGGATGAAGCGCGTTTCGGGCGGAAGGTCGTCGATCTTCAGCCCGTCTGGGAAAAGTTCGACGCATGCCTGCATGGTGCGCCCGGTGCCGTCCAGGCGCGTTCGGCTTAAGGGAGCGGTCGGATGCAAGCTCGCCGTAGCGCTATCCTCTTTGCCTGGTTGCTGATTGCGCCGGCCCTTCTCTATATCGCAGTCATCGTCGCCTATCCGCTGGTCGAGACCTTCATTCTCTCCTTCACCGATGCATCGCTGAAAAAGACGACCAACTGGGTCGGCTGGGTGAATTACGAGAAGATCTTCAACGATACCTTCGGCACTGTCATCGTCCGGACCTTCATCTGGACCTTCTTCTCGGTGTCGATCAAGATGATCATCGGGACCTTCGGTGCCGCGATGCTGAACTCAGCCGTGCCCGGCCGAACGCTCTTCCGCGTGCTGACCATGCCGCCCTGGATCGTGCCGATGGCGATTGGCATCTTCATGTGGGGCTGGATGTATAACGGCCAGTTCGGCATGATTTCCGGTGTGCTTCAGCGCATGGGGGTGGTCGATGGTCCCGTTGCCTTCCTGGCCTATGGCTCGACTGCCTTCTGGGCGACGATCTTTACCGACGTGTGGATCGGCGTGCCGATGGTGACGCTTTACATGTTGGCCGCGATGCAGGCGATTCCGCAGGACCTCTACGAGGCCGCCTGGACCGACGGCGCGGGACGTGGATATCGCTTCCGCCGCATCACTCTGCCGCTCATTCTGCCCGCCATGATCACCATGTCGATGCTGTCCTTGATCGCAACGTTCAACTCCTTCGACATCATCTGGATCCTGACGCGCGGCGGTCCGAGCGGCGAGACGACGACGATGATCATCGACACCTATCACACCGCGATCGGGTCGAAGAAATACGGGGAAGGCGCTGCACGTGCCGTGCTTATCTGCATCTTCCTATCGATCTTCTGCTTTGCCTATTTCCGCGTGACGAGCCGGCTTTCCCAGGAGCACGCCCGATGAGCTACGACAAGACAGCCCTGATCAACCGCTACAAGTGGTACGAACTGATCGGCATCTATGCGGGTATCGCCGTTTTCCTGACCTTCGTACTGGCGCCCTTCGTCGAAGGTTTCCTGGTGTCGCTGAAGCCACTCAGCCAGTTGTTTTCCTCGCCCTACCGCTTCTGGCCGGAAAACGGATCATTCGAGGCCTATCGGACGATGTGGGTGAGCGTTCCCGGCTTTGCCCGATACATCTTCAACTCGTTCTTCATCTCGACAGTTGCCACCGTGGTCGTGCTTATTCTGGTGGTGCCGGCCTCCTATGCGTTCGCCCGTTTCGAGTTCAAGGGCAGCGGCCAGCTGCTCGGCGCCTTCCTTGCCGTCAACATGTTCTCGGGCGCCGTACTGCTGATCCCGCTCTTCCGCCTGATGCGGTCGCTCGGCGTGCTCAACACCTATTTCGCCATGATCGTGCCGGGTGTAGCCTTCCTCATCCCTTCCGCCATCTGGCTTCTGCGCACATACATGATGCGTATTCCGCGCGAGCTGGAAGAGGCGGCCTATGTCGATGGCGCCGGCTATTTCTACACCTTCCGCCGCGTGGTGTTGCCGCTTGCCACGCCGGGCATCGCCGTCGTCGCCATCACGACCTTTATCGGCGCCTATGCCCAGCAATTCATCTTCGCCCTCACCTTCAACTCCAAGACGGAATACATGCCGCTGCCAATCGGGTTGTTCGCCTATTTCGG
This sequence comes from Rhizobium sp. Root274, assembly GCF_001429245.1. Classification (GTDB taxonomy): domain Bacteria; phylum Pseudomonadota; class Alphaproteobacteria; order Rhizobiales; family Rhizobiaceae; genus Allorhizobium. The sequence goes on along the minus strand of NZ_LMJE01000007.1, from coordinate 1,150,927 downwards.
CCGGCAGGAAGTCATCTGGAACGAGTTGATGGGCGCAAGCTTCGTCGGGATCGCACCGGCGATGATCGTGATCTTCTTCCTGCAGCGATATCTCGTCAGCGGCCTGACCGCCGGGGCGATCAAATGAGCTGCCAACCATAATTCGGGCCAACCGGACGCTTTCAACCTGTCAACAAAGGGGAACTACCGATGACGAAGAAACTGACCATGCTTGCAGGCTCTTTTGTCCTGCTTGCAAGCTCGGCGCTCACCACGCTGGCTGCCGACCAGGAAATCTCCTGGATCTATTGCGGCGACAAGATCGACCCCATCCACGAGAAATACATCAAGGAATGGGAAGGCAAAAACGAAGGCTGGAAGGTCAAGCCGGAAGTCGTCGGCTGGGAACAGTGCCAGGACAAGGCAACGACGCTCGCCGTCGCCGGTACCCCGGTTGCCATGGCCTATGTCGGCTCGCGTACGCTGAAGGAATTCGCCCAGAACGATCTGATCGTTCCGGTTCCGATGACGGATGAGGAAAAGGCTTCCTACTATCCGAACATCGTTGACACCGTGACTTTCGAAGACACGCAATGGGGTGTTCCGGTCGCCTTCTCGACCAAGGCTCTCTACTGGAACAAGGACCTGTTCAAGGCTGCCGGCCTCGACCCCGAAACCCCGCCGAAGACCTGGGCTGAAGAAATCGCCTTCGCCAAGCAGATCAAGGAAAAGACCGGTACTGCCGGTTATGGCCTGCCGGCCAAGACCTTCGACAACACCATGCACCAGTTCATGCACTGGGTTTACACCAACAATGGCAAGGTCATCGACGGCGACAAGATCGTCATCGACAGCCCTGAAGTGCTCGCAGCCCTGCAGGCTTATAAGGACATCACGCCTTACTCCGTCGAAGGTGCGACTGCTTACGAGCAGAACGAAATCCGCGCCATCTTCCTCGACGGCAAGGTAGGCATGATCCAGGCCGGTTCGGGTGCTGCCTATCGTCTGAAGGACACCAAGGTCAATTGGGGCGTTGCTCCGCTGCCGAAGGGTCCGTCGGCCAAGGGCGAAGGCACGCTGCTGATCACCGACAGCCTTGCAATCTTCAAGGGTTCGGGCGTCGAGGAAAAGGCAACCGAATTCGCCAAGTACATCACCTCGACCGATATCCAGCATGAATACGAGCTGCAGGGAGGCGCCGGCCTGACCCCGCTGCGTCCGGGTGCTGTCGTCGACCAGTTCGTCGCCAATGAACCCTTCTGGAAGCCGTTCATCGACGGTATCGCCTATGGTGGTCCGGAGCCGCTCTTTACAGACTACAAGGGCTTCCAGAACGTCATGATCGAAATGGTCCAGTCGGTTGTCACCGGCAAGGCTGAGCCAGCTGACGCTCTGAAGAAGGCTGCCGGCGAACTCGAGCAGTACAAATAATCTCGGGATACCGAGGCTCCGCGGGCCGGTTTCGGCCCGCGGATTTCAACTGAAATGATCAGCCGGTCGCGTTGACAGATCGGCACACGGGGACAGAAGTCGTGGGACAGCTATTTCTCAACAAGGTGCGAAAGTCGTTCGGACATTTCGAGGTGATCAAGGGTGTCAACCTCGAGGTGAATGACGGCGAGTTCGTCGTCTTTGTCGGCCCCTCGGGCTGTGGCAAGTCCACGCTTTTGAGGATGATCGCGGGTCTCGATGACACCACCGATGGCGACATCGTCATCGACGGAGAGCGGGTCAATGACAAGCCGCCGGTTGAGCGCGGCATCGCCATGGTCTTCCAGTCCTATGCGCTCTATCCGCATATGTCCGTTTTCGAGAACATCGCCTTTCCGCTTCGGGTGGAAGGCCTGCCCGAGGAGACGATCCGCGAGAAGGTCGGTGCGGTGTCGAAGATCCTGCAGCTTGATCAACGCCTGCAGCAGCGCCCCGGACAGCTTTCCGGTGGTCAGCGTCAGCGCGTGGCCATCGGCCGCGCCATCGTGCGCGAGCCGAAGATCTTCCTGTTCGACGAGCCGCTGTCGAACCTTGATGCGGCACTTCGCGCCGATATGCGCATCGAACTGACCAAGCTGCATCGCGACCTGCAGGCAACGATGATCTATGTGACGCACGACCAGATCGAGGCCATGACCATGGCCGACCGGATCGTTGTGCTGAATGCCGGCCATATCGCCCAGGTCGGCGCGCCGCTCGAACTCTATCATAAGCCGCAGAACACGTTCGTTGCCGGTTTCATCGGCAATCCCAAGATGAATTTCGTGCCGGTCACCTGCGTCGGTGTCGAGGCGAAGGGTGTGACCATTTCTTATCAGGGCCAGACGGCGCTGATCCCCGTCGATGGGCATGCCGATCTCATCGGCAGGAGCCTGACACTCGGTATTCGCCCCGAGCATACGCGCCTCAGCGACGGCGACATCAATATCATGGTCACACCGGCCGTCATCGAACGGCTGGGCATCAACACGATCGCCTATGCGGCGCTCCCCAATGGCGAGCCCTATTGCGCGCTCCTGCCGGGCTCGGCCCCGGTTCGCGCGGAACAGCCGATGACGACGGGCATCATGGCTGCGGATTGCCATCTGTTCGATGCTGACGGCCAGGCGCTGGAGCGCCGGATCGATTGGCGCACGCTCGACCTTCCGGCATCGGTCACTGCTGCCGAATAAGTCTCCTCCCGGCCAAGGCCAAACCTGGTCCGCCTTCGGGCGGACCTTTTTCGTGGGCAGATGATTGCGGGCGTTAATCCGGAAAACCGTCGAATTGCGGCAGGTTGTCGAGGATATCGTACCAGGGCGCCTTGGAGCCGACGAAGATGTGCATGGATGGCTTCATCGACGGCGCGTCGATCAAGGTGCCCATGGGAACACGGACCTTCACGGTGCCGTTTTCGGCGATCCAGGAATAGACGAGCGAGCCGCAGGTCCGGCAGTGCATGTCATGGATGCCGTCGGAATCGCCATGCCGGAAGAGGTTTTCCTCCCCCTCCGACACCTCGAAATCCTCGACCGTCACCCCGGCAATCGGCTTGAAGGCTGCGCCGGTCGTTCTGCGGCATTTCGAGCAGTGGCAGTTGAGCGCGTAGAGGAACCGGTCTGCCACCGAGTAGGTGACGGCCCCGCACATGCAGCCGCCGCGCAGCCGCCGCAATCCCTGCAACTGCTTGTGCTCCGTCATGATCGCCTCCCATATTGAGACAAACGATCTCGCTGTGGGAGCACTATGCTGCCGAGCGAATGTCCGTCGCCGCGAAATCGTTACCCTTGAACAGCAGCGGTTCGTCCAGATCCTTGGGAAGAGCGTAGGCAAAGCAGTCGCCAAAGTTCAAGCCGGCTTTGTGCCGGCCTTTGCCGAAATCTAGAAATGCCTGCCGGGCCAGATTGCCCTGCTCGATGGTCACGGGCTCGATGATGATTGCTGAACGGCGGATGAAGGTCTCGGCCTGCCTCGTCCCCTCGGGCCCGAGCTGCTTTTCGATCACCATAGATAGTTCGAGATAGTTTGCCACGCTCATCCGCGTTATTGCCGCGCTGTGGATCCGTTGCGTGAAGTCGGCAGCCTCCGGTTCGCCATAGAAGATTGCTACCATGGCCGATGTGTCGACGATCATTTCGGCAAGCCGTCTGCGTCATAGAGCAGGTCGGCGTGATCGGCGTAAGGCTGCTTGAGGTGCGCTGCGGCGCGGTTCGCGATCGTCAACAGTTCGTCGATCGAAGCCTTGCCTTTCTGCTTCTCAATTTGCGCGTAGCGCTCGCGCAGAGCATCGGTGACAACACGGCTCATGCTCTGCCCGGTGGCTGTGGCGATCGCCTGGGCAAGGCGATGCGCTTCAGGATCCTTTATGTTGAGATTCATGGTGCATCACTCCATTTACCAAGGTGGCGAGAGTTCTACCATTCTAGTTGACTTCCTGACTGTTTCAAAGCGTCGACGTGACGGTTGCAGATTCCTTGGCTAGAGAACCTGCACAGTGCGCCTGACGGCTCCGCCGCAGGAGATTTTTGCCTCGAACTGACTACCAGACCAGCCCGCGGGCTGCGACCTCTTCCACGCGGGTGACGATCCCGTCGCGGTGGAAGGTCATGATGTCAAAGAGGTTGGAGACGACGCAGGTGTGGTTCGGGATGATGCGGACCTTGTCTCCGATTTCGGGCCGGCGGCCGGTCACCTTGGACAGGTCGACCGTGCCATGCTCTTCCGAGAGCCCGGTGATGACCGCTTCGGGATATTCCACGATCATGCCGTAATCGGAAAAGCCGAGGAGGTCGGAGGTCAGTGCCTTGGAGCCGGCATCGAGAATGGCCCTGTCCGGGGTCGGCCGCGACACGACGGTGGCGAGGATGTGCATGGCGCAGTCATCCAGGCTGCAATGGCCGGAACGTGCCATGGCGCGGTCGTTATAGACATAGGTGCCCGCCCGGTGTTCGGTCGCAGAGGGGACCTTGTGGGCGGAAAACAGGCTCGGCGTGCCGCCGTTCGAGACGATGGGGCAGGGGATGCCGCGGGCCGAAAGGCCCGCGATGACGGCGGCAAAGAAGGCTTCAACGTCCTCTTCGGTGTTCGCCTTGGGGTATGTGAGGATGCCGCCGAAGGTGAGTCCGGGGGCAGCCGCGATTGTCTCCGCAAGTGCGATCGCCGCTTCCGGCGTCTGCACGCCGCAGCGGCCGCCGCCCGTGTCACATTCGACAAGAACGCTGAGCGGGCGCGATTGCGAAAACGCGCAGGAAAGGCCGCGAACCGTCGTTTCACTGTCCGCCACGACCTTCAGGCCGGAGATGCGCGTGTTCAGGGCAACGAGGCGACTGTGCTTTTCCGCACCCAGAATGTTGAAGGTGATCAGCAGGTCCTCGAACCCGGCATCGGCGAAGACTTCGGCCTCGGTGATCTTTTGGCAGTTTATGCCCCTGGCACCGGCTGCGACCTGCTGTGCTGCGACGGATGGGATCTTGTGCGTCTTGACGTGCGGGCGAAAGGCGATGCCGTTGTCGTCCATGTAGGACTGCACGCGCTCGATGTTGGAGGTCAGCCTTGCCTCGTCGATCAGGGGCAGCGGAGTCGAAAGTTCAAGGATCGGCTGGCCGATCTGCGGGCGTGGGGCAGGCAGGGAATGCAACATCAGGCGGCCTCGCTGTCTTCAGGGGCGTCATGCGGATTGGCCATGATCGGCCAGATGTCGCGACGGACATGGCGATAGGCTGTCTTCGCCGGATTGTTGGGATAAGGGGAGCCGGCGGCGCAGTAAAGGATTTCGGAGGCGATCTTGGAGAAAGCGGCGTAGAAATGGTTGGTCGACTTGATCACCAGCAGGTGCTTCGTGGTCGGGTCGATGCCGAGCGCGGTAAAGAGCGAGGGGTCGTAGCTCTGCACACGCACGCTCGACAGCACGATGTCGATGCCGGCCAGGTGGATGTGCGCTGCATCGCCAAAGGGGGCGATGCTGTCGCCGAATCGCATTTCGGCACTGGGCACGACCTTCACCACCTTCACCAGCCCATCGACGGGATGGCCGGTGCCGGGAGCGGACTTGGCCCCGAAACGCAGCGGGATCTCGGCACCTTCGCCGGCCGCCATGCAGATCTGCACGGCGATCGGGTCCCAGATCATGCCGATGGCGGCATTCGTCACGCCATGCGCCAGCATTTCCTCGAGGATGACGGTCGCGTCCCCCGCCGTGCCGCCGCCGGGATTGTCCCACATGTCGGCGATGACGACCGGACCTTTCGCGATAGCGAGCGCCTGGTCGAGCGCGGACTTCTCATCGATCTGGGGCATCATGAAGGTGCCGCGCTTGGCGAAGAGTTCGAGCCCCAGTTCCCGGGCAAGCGCCTCGCCCTTGGCTTTGTTGCCGTCGGTCACGGCGATGGTTTTCGTCCCCATTTCCGGAACATCGCCGGCCATGAATCCATGGATGACGGAGAGAGAAAGGACATCTGATTCTGCCGCTTCGATGGCCAAAAGCCTGTCAACAAAGCTGCGCATCGGCTCGCGCGATGTCGGGAAGACGTCGATCATCCGGCAGTCGAATACCGACATGACCGGCTTCACCCGACCCTCCAGCGTGTCGACGGCGATGCGCCAGAGGTCTTCGGCGCGGTCGACGAAGTCGGTATGCGGGAACTCCTTGAAGACGACGAAGAAGTCGACGGCTGCCACGCGTTTCGCCGTCAAATGACTGTGCGGATCGAGTTCGGCGCAGAGCAGAATATCAGGGCCGATGAGCTCACGAATGCGGGAGAGCAGATCGCCTTCCGGGTCCATGTATCCATCGGCGACCATGGCGCCATGCAGGCCGAGTACAACGGCGTCGACAGGCATCGCCGCCTTCAACTGGTCGAGAATTTCGTCGCGCAGGCTCTCGAAGGTCTGACGGTTCACCAGACCCGCCGGGTCGGCCCAGGTCGCGGTGCCTTCGATCAGTGTCCAGCCCTTCTGCGCACAGACCTTGCGGCCGACAGTGATCGGCGCGGTGCACAGTGTCGGGGTCGCCGGATGCTGGCCGGGAGGCGCGTAGAGCGATTCCTCGAAGGCCCGCCGGTCGATGCAGATCGGGGAGAAGGTATTGGTTTCCGTTGCAAGCGCGGCGGTGAAGATGCGCAAGGGTCGACCTCCGGATGTGATGGACGAGCCGCTCTTTACAGCGTGCCCATCGGATTGGGCAGATAGCCGGTAAAGCCAGAGATTTTCCAGCGCCCCTCGTGCAGGCGGCAATAATAGAGTGTCTGCCAGCGCATGACGTCGAGGGTACCGTCGGCCTTCTTGATGCCGCCGTCGAACTTCTTGCGCACCAGCGCCGTCTCGCCAGAGATCTCGATCTCTTCAAGGGTCGTCGTGGTAAAAATCGCCATGCGCGGATCTTCGCCGTACGTGCCCTCGGCAAAATCCTTCGCCTGCTTCAGCCATTCGTCGCGATAGGCGGCAAGATTGGGGAAGGCGAGGCGCCAGTTGTCAGGGTTCGGGTCGCGATTGCCGCTGATGCCGATGAAGCCTTCCTCGACGAAATCGTCCGCCACCATGCTCCAGTCTGCCGCCAGGAAAGCGTCGATGTCGCGCTGCACCAGCATCTCCCAGATCGTGCGGCGAGCTGTGTCTGTTGCCGGAAATGGATTGAGGAAAGGATCGCGCATTTCGTCCCCGCTTTTAAATTCTTTTCATGATTGCCGTTTTTGTCTGGTCAAAATCCGTTTTCTATGGTCGTTTGTCAACGATCGAAGAAAATAATTTGCATAAGAGGGCATAATGACGATCAAGCGGTATGGTGCGGAAAAGGCGGGTGCAGGCGGCCAGCGGCTGCCGTTCGCGCGGGCGGTCGAGGCCGATGGTTGGCTTCATGTCTCCGGTCAGGTCGCCATGGAAGATGGCGAGATCATTCCCGGGGGGATCATCGAGCAGACCCACAAGACGATCGCCAATGTCCTCGCCATCCTTGAGGAAGCCGGCTACGGGGTCGAGCATGTGGTGCGCTGTGGCGTGTGGCTCGACGACCCCCGCGATTTTTGGACCTTCAACAAGATCTACCAGCAGTATTTCGGCGAGCATCCGCCGGCGCGGGCCTGCGTTCAGGCTTCGATGATGGTCGATTGCAAGGTCGAGATTGACTGCATAGCTTACAAACCCTCGAAATAGCTGAGGGATTACGGCATTGGATATCTTCGCGCGCATACAGGACGAGGCGGGGCAGTTTTCTGCCTCCGAACAACGCATCGCGGATATCCTGGTCAATTCCTTCGATTTCGCGGTCAATGCCTCGATCATCGAACTTGCGGAGAGGGCGGAAGTCTCGCCGCCGACGGTGACGCGCTTTTGCCGGCGGCTCGGCTGCCAGAGCTTTGCGGATTTTAAGGTCAATCTGGCACGCACGGCCTATGTCGGCGTGCGCTATCTCAATCCGGAAACGAAGAGTACAGATCCGGCAGATGTCGCGACCGATGTCATCACCAAGGCGCAGAACGCTTTGTTCATGTTGCACCGTTCGCTCGATGCCGGCGTTCTCGACAAGGTGGCCGATCGGCTTTCCCGCGCGGAGATGGTCTATGCCTTCGGCTCCGGTGGCAATTCCTCGATGATATCGAGCGAGATCCAGAACCGGCTTTTCCGTCTCGGCTCGCGCATCACGGCTTCCAATGACCATGCCATGCAACTGATGCTGACGGCGGCTGCCCGGCCCAACGATGTGTTGATCGGCTCGTCGTTTTCGGGGCGCAATGCGGAATTGGTAAAGTGCTTCGCGCTCGCCCGCGAAAACGGCATTACGACCATTGCCCTCACGCAGAGCGAGAGCCTGGTCGCGGAGGCCGCCGAATTGGTGATCGGGATCGATCTGCCGGAGGGCGACAACATCTTCCGGCCGACCTCGACGCGCTTTGCCTATCTGGCGGTGGTCGACGCCATTGCCAGCCTCGTTGCCTATCGCAACCGCAAGCAGTCGCTGGTGACGCTGCGCCATATCAAGCAACAACTGGTCGAACATCGCGATGGTGACGACCGACAACTCCTCGGAGACTGACCGTCATGTCGATCACCCGCACCCCTTGCCTTGCCGGAGTTTTATCGTGACGTCCTCGGTTGCGGTGGTAACGGGAGCGGCGGGGGATATCGGTCGGGCGATCGCAAAGCGGCTTGCCGACAATCATGATCTCGTGGTGCTGCTCGATCTGGATGGTGCAGCCGCTGCGCATGCGGCGTCCGCTCTCGGCCCGGCCGAGCGTTTTGTCTCTGTCGCCTGCGATGTGACAAGTGAGCCCGATCTTGCCCGTACAGCCGCGCGCGTCGCGGAACTTGGGTTGGTGAAGACGCTGGTCAACAATGCCGGGGCGGCGCGGGCCGTGAGCCTCGGCGATACCGATGGTGATATCTGGCGCAAGGACAATGCGCTCAATCTCGAGGCGCCGTATCTTTGCTTTCGCGCCTTCGAAGCGGCGCTTAAAGAAAGCCAGGGCGCGCTCGTCAATATCTCCTCGGTGAACGGCATGGCTGTGTTCGGCCATCCGGCCTATAGCGCCGCCAAGGCCGGGCTGATCCACCTCACCAAGCTCATCGCCGTGGAATACGGCAAGTTCGGTATCCGTGCGAATGCCGTTGCGCCCGGTACGGTGCGCACGCAGGCTTGGGAGGCACGGGCCGCCGCCAATCCGCAAGTCTTCGAAGAAGCCAAGCGCTGGTACGCCCTGCGCCGAATTGCGACGGCCGAGGATGTGGCCAATGCGGTGTTCTTTCTGGCCAGCGATCAGGCCGCGGCCATCACCGGCGTTTGCCTTCCCGTCGATTGCGGTTTGACCGCCGGACAGGCCGAACTCGCGCGAACTTTTTCGCAATCCGACAATTATTGATTTCTAGAAGCGAGGAACACGACCATGGCGACAGCCGTCCAGTTTCGTCTTGAAAATACATGGCACCCGGTCGAGGGCGATCCCTGCGGCGCTTTCGTCTTCACGCTGGTCAACCTGTCGGATGCGGCGATCTCCGATTTCGAACTCGCTTATACTTCGCTCACCCGCGTCAAGGATTTTCAGGAACCTGTGATCGGCAACGCCGTCTTCCTGAAACGCAACGCCAACTTCCATCAGTTCGCGCCGCCCCAAGGCTTCGTGCTCGAACCGGGCGCCTCCTGGCAATTCCATGTCGGTGGGCTCTGGCGTCCGGCGAAGCATCGCACCGACGGTGCAAAGTCGGCCTATCTGACGCTCTCGACGGGCCAGCATGCGGCCGTTGCCGTCGCGGACCTGATGCTGTCAGGCGCCCACAGCGTGCCGCCGCCGGCGCTTTTGCCGGAAGGCCATGCGGCAGAGCCCTTTGCCATGCTTCCCTGGCCTGCCAAGGCTGACATTGTGGCCGGGATCGACTTTCCCGTGGCGCTTTATCCGGCGGATGGCAGTTCGATGGTCGAATTGCGCGCCGTCGAGAATGTCTTGCGGCTGTTCTGCCGGCTGTTCCCGGTCGGCCATGCGCCGCTGTCCCTGGCGAAGGTACATGAGGGTCGTGCGATCACCTTTAAGGCCGATGCTGCGCTCGGTGCGTCCGCCTATGCACTGTCCTTCGTGGGCGAGAGCATCGACTTCGCTTATGGTGATGTCGCCGGTCTGCAATACGGGCTGACGGTCCTTGCCCAGATGCTGCACGGCGCGCGCACCAAGCCAGCCGTCTTCCGTTTCCCCTCTTCTGGTAGGATCTCGGATAAGCCACGCTACGACTGGCGCGGTTGCCATCTCGACGTGTCCAGGCAGTTCTTCCCCGTCGAGGACGTGAAGCGGCTGATCGACGTGCTCGCCTGGTTCCGGATGAACACCTTCCATTGGCATGTGACCGATGACGAGGCCTGGCGTCTGGAGATCAAGGCCTTTCCGCAGCTGACAACGCTTGGTGTGCTGCGCGGTCCGGACGAGCCGCTTCTGCCGCAGCTGGGCAATGGTGTCGATCCGGTGGGCGGGTTCTATAGCCAAGACGACGTGCACGACATCGTCGCCCATGCGGGCGCCTTGCAGGTCGAGGTGGTGCCGGAGATCGACATTCCCGGCCATAGCACGGCAACGCTGGTCGCGCTGCCGGAGCTGGTCGACGGCCAGGAAGCCCCGGACAGCTATCGCTCGGTGCAGGGTTACCCCAACAATGCGCTCAATCCCGCCATCGAATATACCTACGAGTTTCTTGGCAAGGTGTTCGACGAGATGGTCGAGCTCTTCCCATCGAAGCTCGTCCATGTCGGCGGCGATGAGGTGGCGGCCAATACCTGGATGGCCTCGCCGCTTGCCAAGAAGCTGATGGAGCAGGAAGGCATCGAGGGTACCTTCGGGCTGCAGAGCTATTTCATGAAGCGCATTCAGGGCATGCTCGCCGAGCGCGGACGCAAGCTTGCCGGTTGGGACGAGGTCAGCCATGGCGGCGGCGTCGATCCTGAGGGCACGCTGCTGATGGCCTGGCAGAAGCCCGAGGTCGGGCTGGAGCTTGCCAAGGCAGGCTATGATGTCGTCATGACGCCCGGTCAGGCCTATTATCTCGACATGGTGCAGGACGAAGCCTTCCAGGAGCCGGGCGCGAGCTGGGCCGGCACCGTGCCGCCGCATCATACCTATACCTATGAGGCAGTCGCAGATTTCCCGCCGGAACTTGCCGCCCGCATGCGCGGCGTCCAGGCCTGCATCTGGTGCGAACATTTCCTGACCCGCGATTATTTCAACCATCTTGTCTTCCCGCGCCTTCCCGCCATAGCCGAAGCCGCCTGGACGCCGAAGGACAAGAAGGACTGGTTGCGGTTTGCCGCCATCGCACCTTTGAGCCCGCGCTACTGAGGATCTGAAACTATGACGCTTCGTATTGCCGTCGGCGGCATTCACACCGAATGCTCCACCTCGTCGCCTGTGCTGATGCAGCCGGAGGATTTTCGCGTGCTGCGCGGAAAAGACCTGCTGGCGCACGAATACTTCAGCTTCCTCGAAGCGGACGGTGTCGAGCATCTGCCGCTACTGCATGCGCGTGCCGTTCCCGGTGGACCGGTGTCGCGATCGACCTATGAGGGGTTCAAGGCGGAGTTTCTGGAACGCCTTGAGGAGGCACTTCCTCTCGACGGCCTCTATCTCGCCATGCATGGCGCGATGAATGTCGAGGGCATGGACGATGCGGAAGGCGACTGGATCTCCGCGGCGCGGGCCGTCGTCGGGCCCGATGTCATCGTCTCCGCCAGTTATGACCTGCATGGCAATGTCACCCAGCGGATCGTCGATCAGCTGGACATCTTTGCGGGCTATCGGACCGCACCGCATATCGATGTGCGGGAAACCATGGTGCGGGCGTGGTCGATGCTGGTGCGGGCGCTGAAGACGGGTGAGAAGCCCTTCGTCGTCTGGGCGCCGGTGCCGGTGCTCTTGCCAGGCGAGCGCACCTCAACCGAGGACGAGCCTGCGAAGAGCCTCTATCTCAAGCTGCCGGAGCATGATGCCGTGCCGGGCATCTGGGATGCCAATCTTATGGTCGGATATGTCTGGGCCGACGAACCACGTGGCACGGCCTGCGCAGTTGTCACTGCCGTCGACAGGGCTGCCGCAGAAACGGCGACTGCAGCCATCGCCCAGTCCTATTGGGATGCCCGGGATGACTTCCAGTTCGGCCCGGTAACGGGTCCGCTTGCCGACATGCTGGACATTGCCGAGCGTACCGAGACACGCCCGATCATCCTCGCCGATTCCGGCGACAATCCGACCGGCGGTGGCGTGGGCGACCGGGCCGATGTGCTGTCGGCTCTGATCGCGCGAGACTTCCAGGATGCGCTGATCGCTGGCATCACCGACAAGCCAGCGCTTGAGGCATGCTTCGCGGCGGGCGAGGGCGCCACGCTTTCGTTGACCGTCGGCGGCTCTCTCGATCCCGCCAGCGCCTCAGTCACCTTCCAGGCGAAGGTCGTGCTTCTGGACGCTGGAAATGATGCTGCCGAGCGGCAGGCGGTGGTACAGACCGGCGGGATCACGCTGGTGCTGGCCGCGCGCCGTCGGCCCTATCACAACATCGCCGACTTTACGCGGCTGAGGCTCGATCCGGCCAAGGTGCGGCTTTTGGTGGTCAAGTCCGGTTATCTTTCGCCGGAGCTTGCGCCGATCGCCAATCCCAACCTGATGGCGCTCACCGACGGTGTCATCAATCAAGACATCGAGAACCTGACGAGCCATCGCCGCCATCAGCCAAGCTATCCCTTCGTCAAGGATTTCAGCTATACGCCGAAGGTGCAGTTCTCCCAGCGATTCCCTGCGGAGTAGCACCTCTCACGCGCCGCTCTCCGGCGGCGCGACCTCCAGCCCGATCGTTCATGCCGATGCTGTCATCCCTCTCGCTCGTCTTTCGACACGCGCCCATCCGGGTCAGCGCGATCGCGATCTTCTTCTTTGGCTTCACAGGGGCGGCGACGTCTCCCTACATGTCGCTGATCGGGATCCGGGAACTCGGCCTGTCGGATGCGCTTTATTCGGTACTGAGTTTTGCAGCGGCCGTGGTCAATGTGAGCGCGGCGGTGTCCGCAGGGATCATCGCCGATCGTCTCGGACACTTCCGCTCGCCGATGATCCTCGCTGCGATCTTCGGTATTGTCGGGTTCGGGCTCGTGTATCTGGTGCCAACGCAGCTGATGTTCTGTGTTGCCGCGCTGCTGTTCATTCCCGTTTTCGGCTCGATCAATTCGCTGATCTTCGCCAACGTCAAGGCGATCTCGGTTGGCATGCCGGTGCGCGAGCTGATCGCTGTGAATTCCGCCATCCGGGCCGTGCTGTCCGCTTCCTGGGTGCTTGTTCCGGGTATCGTGGGCGCGCTGCTTGCAGGCGGTCCAAGCATGTTGCCGGCGTTTCTGCTCGCGAGCCTTGCCTGCGGCGTCTGTCTCCTGCTCTTCATCTTCGGCATCGACCGCAATCCACCGCCGCAGGAGGAGGGGCGCGTCCACACCTCCTTCTTCCGCTCTGTCCTTCAGATCGGCTCCGGCAGTGTTCTCACCCGATTGTTTGCCGTGTCTCTCATCTCGGCCATGCTGCACATGAACGGCACTGTCCTTCCGCTGATCCTGACGGGCAAGGCTGGGGGGACACCGGCTGATGTCGGCGTGATCGTCGGTATCGTCGCCTTCCTGGAGATCATCTTCATCCTGTTCTGGGGATGGGTGGAGGCCCGAACATCGACCGTCCTGACCATGTCGATCGCCGCGACCATCTATTGCGCCTATCTTGTCTTCCTGGGCCTCGCCGACCATCCGATGGATGTCTACATGCTGACCCTGATCAGCGGTTTGGGTGCAGCCGGCATCATCGCGATCCCGATTACCTACCTGCAAAACCTCATTTCCGATCGGGCCGGTCTCGGCAGTTCGCTGATTGCCGTCAACATCTTCGTCAGTGGCGGGCTGAGCTCGCTGATGTTTGCACTTGGCACCGCCATCAGCGACTATGCCGGGACCGCCATTCTATCGGCGCTGGCTGGTCTTACGGGTGTCGTTCTCCTGTGGGGCCTCGACAGACCGGGCCGGACGGAGATTGCGCAAGGGGGAGGCGCATGACGCTGAGCGAAAAACAAACCGGGTCTCGAGTTCTTGAAATCTGCGTCGACGACGCCGCCGGGCTGGCAGCAGCCGTGAAGGGTGGGGCGGACCGGATCGAGCTCTGCTCCGCGCTCGGCTCTGGTGGGCTCACGCCCTCCCGGGGTTTCATGTCGCTTGCTGCCCTTGCACCTATTCCCGTTTATGCCCTGATCCGACCGCGGATCGGTGACTTCGTCTACAGCGAGGATGATATCGCCGTCATGATCGCCGACATCGAGGCCGCGCAGGCCGCAGGGCTGGCCGGGGTGGTCATCGGTGCAACGCGGGCGCCCGGTATGCTGGACCGTCCGGTGCTGGAGCGTCTGGTGGCGGCGGCTGCGGACCTGGATCTTACACTGCACCGGGCCTTCGATGTCGTGGGCGATTTCGATGCTGCACTCGATCTTGCAATCGAACTTGGTTTTTCCCGCATCCTAACCTCCGGCGGTGCCCGCCATGCCGAAGACGGGATCCAGAGGCTGACGCATCTGAGCAAGCTTGCCAATGGCCGCATTTCCATCATGCCGGGCGGCGGCGTGCGTCCGCAGAATGTCGCCCGTTTCCTCGCCATCCCCGGTGTTTGCGAGGTGCATGCCTCCAGCAGTCAGCCTCGGGCGACCGATCCTAGACTCGTGGATTTCGGTTTTGCCGGTGACGAGATGCGCCACACGGATGAGGCGACCGTGCGGGCTCTGAAAACGGCGCTTCAGCAATTTTCGTAAAGGTCAGGGCGCTGCGGCCGCTTCAAGCATCGGAGAAGACAGCACCGCGAATGTGGCCGTCGCCTCCATGGGCTTGCCGAAATAGAAGCCTTGGACGGCCTCAACCCCTAACCCTTCCAGAATGCGGAGTTCCTCTTCCGTCTCCACGCCCTCAACGATCGCCTGCAATTCCATTTCCGCACAGAGAGCAAGCACGGACTTGACGATCTTGAAGCTGGTGCGGCGGGTGTGAATGTCGCGCACGAAGCTGCCGTCGATCTTGATCTTCGTCAGCGGAAGCTTGTGAACGTGGTTGAGGCTGGAATAGCCGGTGCCGAAGTCGTCAAGGGCGATGCCGCAGCCGAGTTCCCGCAGCATCTGGATCGAGGCGCTCGCCTGTTCAAAGTCGTGCATGACCGCAGTCTCGGTAATCTCGAAGTTGATCCGTCGCGGGTCGAAGCCGCTCTTCAGGACGATGGCTACAATGCGGAGCGTGCTTTCCGGTGACGTCAGGTCATGCGGTGAAAGGTTGAACGAGAGATAGACATCGTCCGGCCATTGCCTTGCTGCTGCCAGCGCCTGGCTCAGCAGGAACCGGGTCATCATGGTGATGCGGCCATTGTGCTCGGCGACCGGAATGAACTCTGCGGGCGAGACGCGCCCTATGCGCGGGCTCTGCCAGCGGGCGAGGGCCTCGAAGCCAATGCATCGGCGGGTGCCGACACAGGTGATCGGCTGGTAAACCAGCGAAAGCTCCTTTTCGAGGTCTGCGGCAACGAGAGCCTCTTCGACGATCTTCTGGCGGTTCAGTTCGTTGGCCTGCACCGCATTGAAGATGACGGTGCCCGCACGGTGCGTCCGCTTGGCGGTATAGAGGGCATAGTCGGCAAGCTCATAGATTTCCTGTCCGGTGCTGCCGACGTCGGGATAGATGGCGAAACCGACTGAGCCTGTCACCTGGACCATGCCGCTGCCGATATTGATGCGTTCGGCAATGCGGTCGCAGACGGTCTGTCCCAGCGCCATCACATCCGCCTGCGCATCGCCCTGGAGAAGGAGGCCGAACTCGTCGCCGCCCAGGCGGTAGACCGAGAGGTTGTCGTTGCAAAGCGTGACCAGTCTTGCACCGATCTCGATCAGCACCTTGTCGCCCGCCGCGTGCCCATACATGTCGTTGACGGGTTTGAAGCCGTCCAGATCGATGACGCCGACAGCAAGGCGCTCACCATCTTCGCTTGCGCGGCGAAATGCAGTTTCCACCATCTGGAAGAAGCTGCGGCGATTGGCCAGCAGCGTCAGGCTATCGAGGTTGGCGAGCCGGAGGTTTTCGTCTGACAGGGACTGCATCGCCTTGTTCTGCTCCTGCAACGCTTCCTGCTGGATCAGCAGGACCTGGCGTGATGCATGCAACTGCCGGAAATCTCTGTAGTGGCCGAGCAGGATGATGATCATCGCCATCGTCACCAGGATGACATTGACGCCCGTTGCGATGAAGGTCGGTTCGCCGCTCAGGCACATCACGACAAAGAATGGCAGGTTCACCGTGACGGTGACAATCAGGGCGGCGGAGCGCAGATGCATCAGGCAGAAGATGCAGCCGATGACCGTGATCGCCATGAAGAAGGCCACATGGGCATTCTGATAGGCGTCGCCATAGGGTAGCAGGGCGACCGACCAGGCTGTGCAGACGACGGCGATGGGGAAAGACAGGAAATTGGTGGCGCGCAACTGCCGATATGCTTCGGCCGGCGTGCGCTGGCGCTTGCGTCCCCGCAGCCAGAGCACGGAACGCAGGGTGAAAAGCAGCGTCAGCACGGCCGGGAAATAGACCACAAGCAGATCGGGCGCCGTGCCCTGGTGGGTCCAGGACAGCGAGATCATGTTCGTAGCCAAAATGAAATAGAGCAGGGGTACCTGTTTCGAGAATGCCTCGTACTGGGCCGCCGTCAAGACAGGGTTGTCGTTCGGCACCGCCAGGAGACGAGCAACCCAGCCGACCGCTTCGGAAAGTGGGCTCTTGTATCCTGGACCGGTCACGCTGCGCATTCCTCCTGTCGTGCCCTCAGGACGTGTTTACATCAGCGACAGTTAAAATTGCGGAAAGTCTGGTCCGCAAATCCTCTGAATGTCCAGCATGGCGTCTCATAGCTAGACATTGAACCCGTGCCTTGAGGCGGCTATTGGGGAGAACCGTTCCTGCAGGAGATGTCTGCCTTGACCTCGCCGTTTGCCCGTCTCGCCCTTTGCATCGTCGCGCTCTCGCCGCTTCCCGTGGCCGCTCAGAGCTGGGAACCGATCGAGAAGACCGAGTATTACAAAATCCGTGGCAATTCACCGATGGCGCTCTACCAATCCATCGGGGAGCGCGGACCACTGCTGGGTGGCGGACGGACGATCGCCCATACGACGTTCAAGCTGACATGGCAGCGTGACTATCAGCAGCAGGGCGCTGCCTGCGTTCTCGCCTCGGCCAAGCCAAAGCTGATCATTACCTATACGCTGCCGAAACCGGCGGGTGCGCTCACTGCCGATGTGCAGGCGAAGTGGGACCGTTTCTTCTCCGGCATTGTGAAGCACGAGAAGCTTCACGGGGTCTTCATGCGTGACCTGACGCAGCAGATCCAGGATATCTCCGTGGGCCTACGGGACGAGAACGATCCGGGCTGCAAGAAGGTGCGGGCAGCTTTGCAGGCACAGTTGAAACCGATCTCGGACGCGCACGGGGCGCGCCACAGCGAATATGACCGGGTCGAGATGTCGCCAGGTGGGGCGGTCCACCAGCTGATCCTGTCTTTCGTCAATCCATAGCGTGAAAAGGCGCCCCCTGTTCAGGCGCCTTTTCAGAGGGTTCAGACGCGTTCGAGCGCGATTGCAATGCCTTGGCCGACGCCGATGCACATGGTGGAGAGCGCGTAGCGCCCGCCTGTTTCCTTCAGTTCCAGGGCTGCCGTTCCGGCAATGCGGGCGCCCGACATGCCGAGCGGGTGACCGAGCGCGATGGCACCGCCGTTGCGATTGACGCGCGGATCGTCGTCGGCGACGCCGAGATCGCGGAGCGTCGCGATCCCTTGGGAGGCAAAGGCCTCGTTCAGCTCGATGACGTCGATCTGCTGTTGCGTCAGGGCGAGACGGGCAAGCAGCTTCTTCGAGGCCGGGGCCGGGCCGAAGCCCATGATGCGCGGCGGCACGCCAGCGGTTGCCCCACCGAGGAAGCGAGCGATGGGGGTGAGGCCGTATTTCTTCACGGCAGCTTCCGAGGCGATGATGAGGGCGGCGGCCCCGTCATTGACGCCCGAAGCATTGCCAGCGGTGACAGTGGCGCCTTCCATTTTGTTGACCGGCTTCAGCTTGGCCAGTGCCTCGACCGAAGTCGCGCGCGGATGTTCGTCGCGGTCAACGATCGAGGGATCGCCCTTGCGCTGCGGGACGGTAACGGGCGTGATTTCCTTCGCCAGCCGGCCATTGGCTTGCGCTTCTGCTGCCTTGGCCTGGCTGCGCACGGCAAAGGCATCCTGGTCCTCGCGGGAGACCTTGAAGTCGATTGCGACATTGTCTCCGGTCTCCGGCATGCTGTCGACGCCATATTGCTTCTTCATCAGCGGATTGACGAAGCGCCAGCCGATCGTGGTGTCGTAGATCTCGGCATTGCGGGAGAAGGCCGTTTCGGCCTTGGGCATGACGAAAGGCGCGCGGCTCATACTTTCGACGCCGCCTGCAATCATCAGCTCGGCCTCGCCGGACTTGATGGCGCGGGCGGCCGTGATCACGGCATCCATGCCGGAGCCGCAGAGGCGGTTGATCGTGGTGCCGGTGACGGAGACCGGCAGGCCGGCAAGCAAGGCGGACATGCGCGCGACGTTGCGGTTGTCTTCGCCGGCTTGGTTGGCGCAGCCGAAGATCACATCCTCGACGGCTTCCCAATCGATGCCCGCATGGCGTTCAATCAATGCCTTCAGCGGCACGGCGCCGAGATCATCGGCGCGGACGGAAGAAAGCGAGCCGCCGAAACGGCCGATGGGTGTGCGGATGTAATCGCAGATAAAGGCTTCAGTCATATGTTCTACTCCTTACAGCGCCGGCACGACCAGGTCGGCGACGGGGCCGTCGGTGTGCAGCTTGCCACCGGTCATGGCCTGCAGCTCGTCCATGGTCATGGCGGCCAGTTTTTCGCGCACGACGAACTTGCCATCGACGATGTCGATCACGGCATGGCTCGTATAGACGCGGGTGATGCTGCCGACGCCTGTCAGCGGGAAGCTGCAGCGCTCGACGAGCTTTGGCTTGCCGTCTTTGGTGACGTGTTCGGTGATGACGACGACCTGCTTTGCGCCATGCACCAGATCCATCGCGCCGCCGACGGCTGGAACGCCCTTGGAGCCGACGCGCCAGTTGGCGAGGTCGCCGTTTTCGGCGACCTGATAGGCACCGAGGATCGCGACATCGAGATGGCCGCCACGGACCATGGCAAAGCTGTCGGCATGGTGGAAGAAGGCTGCACCCGGCTTCAGCGTGATCGCCTTCTTGCCGGCGTTGATCAGGTCCCAGTCCTCCTCGCCGGCGGGTGGTGCCTCGCCGAAGTTCAACACGCCGTTTTCGGTGTGGAAGATGGCCTGGCGCCCTTCCGGCTGGAACTTGGCGACCATTTCCGGAAAGCCGATGCCGAGGTTGACATAGGCCCCGTCCTCAATGTCCTGAGCGGCGCGCCAGGCGATCTGGGCGTTGGAGAGCTTGATGTCCTCGCGGGTGTCGATAGTTGGTGCGTCGGTCATGCGTAGGCCACTCCGGCTCGGATGAGCTCTTCTTCCTGTTGCGGGTTGGCGACTTCAACGACGCCATCGACGAAGATGCCGGGGGTGATCACCTGCTCGGGATCGATTTCGCCGGGTTCCACGATCTTCGAGACCTGGGCGATGGTCTTGGCGGCGGCCATGCACATCAGCGGGTTGAAGTTGCGGCCAGCCATCCGGTAGGTCAGGTTGCCCATGGTGTCGCCGAGATGCGCCTTGACGATGGCGAAGTCGGCCTTCAGCCAGCGCTCCTGCACATATTGGCGGCCATCGAACTCGGCGATGACCTTGCCTTCGGCCAGTTCCGTGCCGAAACCGGTCGGGGTGTAGAAGGCCGGTATGCCGGCGCCGCCGGCGCGGATGCGCTCGGCTAGCGTGCCCTGCGGCACGAGTTCCAGCTCGATCTCACCAGCGAGGTAGCGGTCGGTGAAGGCGCGCGGGTCGGAGGAGCGCGGGAAGGAGCAGATCATCTTCTTGACCAAACCGGCATCGATCATGGCCGCGATGCCGATGCGGCCATTGCCGGCATTGTTGTTGATCACCGTCAGGCCCTTCGGCCCCTTGTCGATCAGGGCGTGGATGAGTTCGATCGGTGCGCCGGAGCCGCCGAAGCCGCCGATCATCACGGTCGCGCCGTCGCCGATCTCCGCCACGGCATCCGCCAGGCTTGCAATTGTCTTGTCCATGGGAACTCCCGTTTCCTTGAGCGCGGTCGCCCGCCTCCTCCCTTCACAAATAGGTCCCGCCGCTCATCGACAGCAAGTGATTTGTGCGATATTTGATTTTTGTTCGATTATCGCACGAATAGAGGTCAGGCATGACAGTCGGAGAGCGGGACCTCATGGGCGGATTCGCCAAAGGACTGCGCGTGATTGAAGCGTTCGGGCCTGAGCGACAGCGGCTTAGCATCGCCGAAGCGGCAGAGATTAGCGGGCTCGACCGGGCGACGGCCCGGCGCTGTCTGCTCACACTCGCGCAGCTTGGCTATGCGGATTATGACGGCAAGTTCTTTGCGCTGACGCCGAAGATCCTGCGGCTCGGCCATGCTTGGCTGTCGGCCACGCCGCTGCCGACGATCGTGCAACCCTTTCTTGATCGGCTGTCGGAGCAGTTGGGGCATAGCGCGTCCGCCTCGGTGCTGGACGGCACGGAGATCGTGTATATCGCCCGGGCTGCCCAGAAGCGGGTGATGTCGATCAACCTGATGCCCGGATCGCGGCTCCCGGCCTATAGCGCCTCGATGGGCAGAGTGCTGCTCGCCTCCCTCCCGGATGCCGAAGTCTCGGCCCTTCTCGCGGCGTCGCCCATCAAGGCGCATACGCCTTTGACGCGCACCGACCCGCAGGACCTGATGGCCGAGATTGGTCGGGTGCGGGTCCAGGGTTATGCCGTGATTGATCAGGAACTGGAAATGGGGCTGTGCTCGATCGCCGTTCCCGTCAGCAATGTAAGGGGCAGGGTGGTGGCGGCCATCAATGTCGGTGCGCCTGCGGCCATTCTGCCGGCCGAGGCATTGCCGGGCCATTGTCTCGATGCGCTGCGGGAGGTGCAGGCCGGCTTGCGATCGCTGCTGTCGTAGCGCCCATCATGCCGGTGTAATTTCGGCGGCCACATGGCGGATCGTGCGCATCAGCAAGGCGAGCGGCATCGAGGGCACCGAATCAGCCCGGACGGTCAGGCCGACGGGTCCCTTGGTCTCGCTGGTGTCGATCGGGAGCGCGGCGAGCGTGCCGTCCGCCAGATCCGTCGCCACGACCCCGGCCGAGATGATCCAGATCGCATCCGTTGCGCGGACGAAGGCGCGGCCGAAGCTGTCCGAGACGGTTTCGATCTGGGTGGGCAGGGCCGAAATACCGTTGGCGATTAGGTAGCGCTCGACAAATGGTCTGATGATCGAGGCGCGTGTCGGCATGAGCACCGGATAGCGCTCCAGTTCGGTAAAGACGCCCGGCCCCTGGACCAGAAGCGGATGGCCGGCGCGCACGCAGAAGATCACCTGTTCCGAGTAGAGATGCTCGAAGGAGAAGCCCGCCATCTGCTCAGGTGCCGCCAGGCGTCCGACCACCAGATCGAGATCACCCACGCGAAGCTGTTCCAGCAGGACCGCGTTTTCGCCGGTCACGATCTTGATGCGTGCGGGAATGTCTTCACGCAGGAACTGGCTCATCGCCTGCGGCATAATCCGGGTGGAGACCGTCGGCAAGGCGCCGACGCGGATCGGCGGGGCATCGGCGTGGAGCGCATGGGAGACGGAATCGAAACCCTGGCGAAGGGCTGTCAGAGCCGCACCCGCATGCTTCAAGAAGGCCTCCCCATAACGGGTGATTCGGATGCCGCGGCCGTCGCGTTCGAAGACACCGACACCCAGGACCTCCTCCAGTTCCCGAATGGTCTTGGTCACAGCCGGCTGGCTGATGTTGAGAACGCCGGCTGCCTTCATCACGCTCTTCTGTCGCGCCACCTCGACGAAGGTCTGCAGATGGCGAAACTTGATGCGATTGTCGACCATGGTAAAACCATAACCCCAGAGTTAATGATTGCGCCGAAAACATCATTTTACCTAACCAAACTGGCTAAGCAATATGGGCGCAGTGGAGGAAATATTCGTGCAATTCGTTCAGCTCAACGATGTCGCGCTGCATGACCAGGTCATTGGTGGACCGGCGCAGCGGCCGGTCATCGTGTTCATCAACTCCCTGGGAACCGACTTCCGCATCTGGCGGGACGTGCTCGTACGGCTCGCCGGCGACTATCCGCTGCTGACCTATGACAAGCGCGGCCATGGTCTGTCGGACGTCGGCGAGACGCCTTATTCCATCGATGACCATGTCGATGATCTCATCGGTCTGCTTGAACATCTGGATGTCCGGCGGGCGGTGATCTGCGGTCTGTCGGTGGGTGGGCTGATCGCGCAGGGGCTCTATGCGCGCCGGCCCGATCTGGTGCGGGCGCTGATCCTCTGTGATACGGCCCACAAGATCGGCACGTCCGACATGTGGGCGAGCCGCATCAATGCAATCAACGAAAACGGGCTTGAGGGCATCGTCGATGGCGTGATGGAGCGGTGGTTTACGCCTTCGTTCCGCGAGCCTGGTAATCCGGCCTTTCCGGGCTATCGCAACATGATGCTGCGCCAGCCGGTGGCCGGTTATACCGGCACCTGTGCCGCGATCCGTGATGCCGATTACACCGTCGCTGCCACGAAAATCAGCGCACCGACGCTCTGTGTCGTCGGCGATCAGGATGGAGCCACCCCGCCCGATCTGGTGCTGTCGCTGGCGAAGCTCATTCCTTCGGCACGCTACGAAGTCATTAAGGATGCAGGCCATATTCCGTGCGTCGAGCAGCCGGAGGCGCTGACCGCCGTCATCGAGGCTTTCCTTTCGCCTCTCGTTTCAGGAGACAAACCTCATGGCTGATGCCCGCAGTCCTTCCGAGCGCTATCGGCAAGGGATGAACACGCGGCGTTCCGTGCTCGGCGACGCCCATGTCGATCGTGCCTCGTCTGCGGCGACCGATTTCGACCAGCCTTTCCAGGACATGATCACCGAGGGTGCCTGGGGCACGGTGTGGTCGCGGCCGACGATCAGCAAGCGCGAACGCTCGATGATCACCATCGCGCTTCTGGCAGCGCTTGGCCATGACGAGGAGGTCGCCATGCATGTGCGGGCGACCGCCAATACGGGCGCCAGCCGCGACGACATCTGCGAATCCTTGCTGCATGTCGCCATCTATGCTGGTGTGCCGGCAGCGAACCGGGCGTTCAAGATTGCCAAGCACGTTTTTGAAGAACTGGATGCGGGACGATCCGGGGGAGGAAGCCATGAGTGATTTTTCAAACGGCAAGCCGGAAACCGGGGCCTTTTTCCCCCGCGATCGTGCCTGGCATCCGCCGGCCTATACGCCGACCTACAAGACTTCTGTCCTCAGGTCCCCGCAAAAGGCGCTTTTGTCGCTGGATGGCACCAAGTCCGAGATTACCGGCCCCGTCTTCGGTCATTCCATGCTGGGCGAACTCGACAACGACCTGATCCACAACTTCGCCAAGCCCGGCGAGAGCGCGATCGGCGAACGGATCATTGTGCATGGTCGCGTGCTCGATGAGCGCGCCCGTCCGGTGCCGGGAGCCTTGGTCGAATTTTGGCAGGCCAATGCCGGCGGGCGCTATCGCCACAAGAAGGAAAGCTATCTGGCAGCGCTTGATCCGAATTTCGGCGGCTGCGGACGCACGGTGACTGACGAGAACGGCTATTATGCCTTCCGCACCATCAAGCCCGGCCCATACCCTTGGCCAAACGGCGTCAACGATTGGCGCCCGGCGCATATCCATTTCTCGGTCTTCGGCCATGGCTTTGCCCAGCGCCTGATCACCCAGATGTATTTTGAGGGCGATCCGATGATCTGGAAATGTCCGATCGTGCTGACGATCCCGGATCGGGCTGCGATCGAGCAACTGGTTGCGGCCCTCGACTGGTCGGCAACCATCCCGATGGATGCACGCGCCTACAAGTTTGACATCGTGCTGCGTGGACGGCGTTCCACTCTGTTTGAAAATCGGATGGAGGGGAACTGATGGTCCAGGATCTCGGCTACCTCAAGGAAAGCGCGTCGCAGACGGCCGGCCCTTATGTCCATATCGGGCTCACGCCCAACTTCGCCGAAATACCGGGCGTCTATCCCGTCGATCTCGGCACCAGCATGGTCAACGACAAGACGCGGGGCGAGCGGATCACGATCACCGGACGCGTAATCGACGGATCCGGCACGCCGCTCAGAGATGCGCTGATCGAAATCTGGCAGGCGGATGCGAACGGGTTCTATAACAGCCCGTCTGAGACGCGCGGCAGTGCCGATCGCCACTTCACCGGCTGGGGGCGTTGCCCCTGCGACCTCTCGACGGGCGAATACCGGTTCGAGACGATCAAGCCGGGTCGCGTACCCTTTCGGGATGGACGCCTGATGGCGCCGCATATCTCGTTCTGGATCGTCGCCCGCGGCATCAATCTCGGCCTCAACACGCGCCTCTATTTCGGCGACGAAGAAGCGGCGAATGCCGAAGATCCGATCCTGGCACGCATCGAGCATCGGGTGCGGGTGCCCACCCTGATTGCGCAGCGGGACTGTTCGACCTATCACTTCGACATTCACCTGCAAGGAGAGAAGGAAACGGTCTTCTTCGATATTTGACCGTTTTCGCGAAATCCCATGACCGCATCCGTTTTCGATCATCCGATCCTCTTCGGCCTTCTGGGTGATCAGGAGGTGGCGGGGCAGTTTACTGCTGCCGCCGAACTCCAGGCGATGCTGGCCTTCGAGGTGGCGCTTGCCAACGCGGAAGCCGAAGAGGGGCTGATCCCTAAGGCTGCGGCTCAGGCGATTGCCGGCCTTGCCGAACACTTCGTTGCCGATCTCGACGCGCTGAACCAGGCGACTGCGCGCGATGGTGTGGTCATCCCGGATCTCGTGCGCCAGTGGCGGGCGGCACTTGGCGAGCATGCATCGCATCTGCATTTCGGCGCGACCAGCCAGGACGCCATCGACAGCGGCCTGATGCTGCGGCTGGTCGAAGTGCTGCGGATCCTGACCCAACGGCTGGCCACCATCATCGTCGCGCTCGATGCCTTGGAAACGCGCTTTGGCCCGCAGCCTCTGATGGGTAAGACGCGCATGCAGGCGGCGATCGAGATCACGATTGCCGACCGGATCGCGGCTTGGCGTTTGCCGCTGGTCGAGTTGCGTGAGGCAATCGCGGTGTTTGCCGCAACGGGGCTTCCGGTTCAGTTCGGCGGGGCAGCCGGCACGCTCGAAAAGCTCGGAGCATCGGCGGTGCCGGTTCGGGCGCGGCTCGCCGCAGAGCTCGGCCTTGCCGATCGGTCGCAGTGGCACAGCCAGCGTGGCATCATCACTGAACTCGGCGGTCTCTTCGCCCGCATCACCGGCAGTCTTGGCAAGGCAGGCCAGGACCTGGCGCTGATGGCCGATGCGGGAACTGCCATCCTCGGCGGCGGCGGTGCGTCGTCCGCCATGCCGCACAAGCGCAATCCGGTGAAGGCGGAAGTGCTGGTGACGCTTGCTCGTTTCAATGCCGTCCAGATCTCGGGGCTTTACCAGTCGATGGTGCATGAACAGGAGCGCTCGGGGGCGGCCTGGACGCTCGAATGGATGCTGTTGCCACAAATGGCGATAGCTGCCGGTGCCTCCACCCGCATCGCCGGTGAACTGTTCGGCTCTGTCGAGCGGCTTGGCGAGGCTTAATCAGTCTTCGCGGTTCCTGCCATCGGTTTCGACATACGTCCGACTGATCCGGCGGATCGCGAGCATCTGCCGGCTGAACTGCGTACAGCCATCGCAGCCGAGAAGGTGCAGCCGCAAGGCAAGTCCCTCACGCATGGAGAGGTTTCGGTCGAGCCGATCCGATGCAAGCCTGGTCGCGTCCTCGCATTTGATCATGTCATCGTCTCCTTCGGTGCAAACCAGTGTCCCTCGAGGCAATTGCGGAGCCGCAAGCGGGCGCGGTGCATCAATACGTGGAGATTGGTGATGGTGATGGCGAGTTCCGCGCAGATTTCGCTCGTTTCCAGTTCGACGAATTCGCGCATCATGAAGACGCGCCCCTGATCGGGGGGCAGGTGATCGAGACAGGTCTCGAAGACACGCCAGAAATCCTTGCCGAGCAGATCGGCCTCCGGATTGCCCCAGTGACTTGGCTGGTGTTCCACCGACCAGTGACCTTTCGCATCGAAATAGCCGGTCTCGTCTTCGTCATTCATGCCGAGCGGGATCGAGATCAGGTTCGCGGTTCGCTTCTTGTGGCGCAACTGGTCGGCGATCTTGTTGCGCAGGATGGCAAACACCCAGGTTCGAAAAGCAGAGCGGCCGGCAAAGGCTGCGGAATTGCGCAAGGCTCCGGCGAGGGCTTCCTGCACCGCGTCTTCTGCCATCTGCGGATCGGACAATTGCAGGGCGGCGAATTTCAGCATGCGTTCGCGCAGTTCACCGATATAGATCCCGTCCGCGAGAAAGGCAGCTGCCTGTCCATCGGACCTGTGCATGGTTTCGACCTGTTCCTGCATGCCCCGTCCTCACGCCCCTGGCGGCTCATACGGCCGACAAGGGCATAGTCGCAGAAGCAGGTCACTTCTTACAGGCGGGACAAAGAAAATTACATGGCCAGGATCACGACCCCATAAGCGATCACGACGAGCACCGTCACATTGCGTCGAAGGGCGAGATACCAGTGCGGCTGGTCACCGTCGCGATGGATGCGTTGGTCGGCGAAGAAGAGAGTGATGAACACCGCCGAATGCAGGATCAAGGCGACAAGCGGCATGGCGTGATGAAGCAGCAGGGCCGCGATGGCGGCGAGTGCGGCTCCATTGCTGAGCAGCAAAAATGCGCCGGGACTGGCCTGCTTGATCTGGACCTGGCTCCAGATCGTGCCGGCCATGAAACAGGAGATGCCGGTGCCATAGGCGATGAAGGCGCTGGACGCCCACGCAGGGTCGAGACCTGCGAATTGGCCGAGGGCCAGGGCCCAGAACGGGAGAGCTCCGGCGTAGGTCAGCAAGGTGGAAAGTCTCTGGTTTTGGTACATGGTATCACCCCTCCGCAAGAATAGTGGTCAGGAGATCGGCGAGCGCCGAGGCGCTCTGAAATGCTGCTTCGACCCGGTTGCCGATGCACCAGTCACCGCAGGCACCGAGGCCGAGTGCGGGATCGAACAGGAAAGGCTCACCGGCGGCCTGTTCCACATTGGCGAAGCGCCAGCGGTGCAGGTCTATCCAGGGCGCCTGCCGAAAATTCACGCCGGTTCGGTTTTCGAGCGACGCAAGCATCTGCTCAGTCACGGCGCCCCGGTCGCTCTCAAGGTTCGCCTCAGCCCAGTCATTGCGGCTGTGCACGACCAGGGCGGGCTTCCCGGGTCTGCCGGGTTTTGTCGAGTTGACGGCCATGAAGCTCAGGATTTCGTCGTCGATGCGGGCCGCCTCAAAACCCAGCTGCGGCGCAATTTCAAGACCGATCATCAAAGTGAAACAGCCGCTGAGGCGGACCTCGGCGAGCGCCGCGTGGCCGCTGAAGGCCTGAGGCATAAGACGGGCGGTCTGTGGGGCAGGGGCGGTCGATATCACCAGATCGAAGCGTCCGAGGTCGCGCTGATCCTGATCCCGCAACCGCCAGCCGTTTTCTTCCGAAATGAGGGGGGTGATGGTGATTTCCCTTTGGATCTCCAGTCCACGAGCCATGTGATTGGCTAGACCGGTCATGGCGGGTGCGCCCACGTAACGGGCTTCACCGCTTCTCCCGTCAGTTGCAAGCTGGGCGGGGCCTGTGAGCGTCGGCACCGCAGCCGGCCATTCTGCCAGGCTGCCGGCAATCATGGCTTCGCGCACCAGCGTCCTGAACCGCTCCGAGCGGGCCGTGAAATACTGGGCGCCGTGATCGAAGGCGCATTCTTCGCGTCGGCGCGTCGCCATGCGCCCACCGAGGCCCCGGCTTTTCTCGAAGATCGTTACGTTTGCCTGTGGCTTAAGCCTCTGGCCCAGTGTCAGCCCCGCAAGACCTGCGCCGATAATGGCGATGGATTTTGGCACGCTGCCCCCTCTGCAGTCTCATCTGTCTCTGCTGTCATGGCAGCATTACGCGGAACGGTCACTTTCGGATCGGGACGCCTGGCTCGCTTCGAGCAGAGGGCGAACCAGCGGGTTGGGGAAACGGCGTCGGGTGGTAACGGCATAGAAGTTCTCGATCATGCCGGGCAGGGCATCGAATTCGACGAGACTGCCATTCTCCAACTCGCCCTTGACGACGATCGGCGGCAGAACGGCAAGGCCCGCTCCTTCACGGGCGAGAAGACGCATCATCGCCATGTCATCCACCTCCGCGGCCACCTGCGGCACGATGCCGAGCCGTTCCACCAGGGCCTCGAACTGCGAGCGCACGCCGCTTTCGAGTGTCGGCAGGATGACCGGATGGCGGGTGAGCAGGGCGGCGAGATCCGAGCCTTCTTGTCCGTAGTCCGGTCGGCCGATCAGGCTCACGCGCTGTTGATAGACATGCTGAGCGACAAAGGGCGTCACCGTATCGGCCATCGGCGCCTGGTTGAGCAGGACGACATCCAGATTGAGGCTTTCCAGCGCCCCCAGCAGTTCGCTGGTGCTGCCGGAGCGCAGGATCATGTCGACATCGGAGCGGCCGAGGATCGGGCGGAGGAATTCCATCTGGAAGTTGCGCGAGAGGGTGGCGAGCGCGCCGATGCGGATGGCGCGGCGGGTACGGCCGGTCTCCTTGAGCGTCTCCACCAGCTCTTCGCCGACAGAGAATATGGTGTCGGCATGGTCGAGGGCGATGCGGCCGGCCTCGGTGAGATACAGCTGACGGCCCCGTCGCTCGAAAAGGGGA
This sequence comes from Rhizobium sp. Root274, assembly GCF_001429245.1. Classification (GTDB taxonomy): domain Bacteria; phylum Pseudomonadota; class Alphaproteobacteria; order Rhizobiales; family Rhizobiaceae; genus Allorhizobium. The sequence goes on along the minus strand of NZ_LMJE01000007.1, from coordinate 1,122,026 downwards.
TGGCCCAGCCGTTCCTCCAGGTTCTTGATCTGGATCGACAAAGCCGACTGCGACAGGTTCAGCCGCTCTGCGGTGCGGGTCAGGTTGCCATCATGGGCAACGGCGCGGAAGTAGCGCAGGTGGTGATAGTTCAGCTCCGACATAGTTCTATTTAATAGAACGAATTTTCAGAAACAATGAATTTTTATTGGGCATCACCGACTGGTAACTGGTCCGTGAAGTTTCCAGCCGGCTACCGAGCCGCCAGACCGGAGATGCCCCCGTGATGTACGCTTTGCCTCTTCTCGCCCCGTTGCTGCTGCTGATCGCGTCCGCGATCAGTTTCCTCAAGCCGGGTTTGCGTCCGCGCACCGCCCTTCAGGCAGCAGAGGCCGCAGCGTTTGGGAGTTTCCTGGTCGCCCTCGCGTCGGCGATTGTCCTTTGGCAGTTCGGACCCGGGACCAGCCCGGTCCTCGGCCTGGGCTTCTTCACCTTTGCGTCCCGCGTCGATCTCGTCAGTCTGGTCATGCTGGGACTGGTGTCTTTCATCGGCTGGCTGGTCTTGCGCTATGCGAACACTTTTCTGGACGGTGAAGCCCGGCAGGGCGCCTTTACCGGCTGGATGACTGCGACCCTTGCCGCCGTACTTTTCTTCGTTCAGGCAGGCACGCTGGCGCAGCTTGTCGTCGGCTGGATCGCAACCAGTCTCCTGCTCCACCAGTTGCTCCTCTTCTATCCGGAGCGGGTCGCGGCGCAGCGGGCAGCACGTAAGAAGTTCGTTGTCTCGCGGACCGGTGATATCGCCCTGATCGGCGCGGTGGTGCTGCTTTGGCTTTCATTCGGGACGGGTGACATCTTTCTCATCCTCACCGCTGCCCGCGAAGGCGCTGCCGAGCCCATGGTGATCGCCGCTGCCGGCCTTCTGGCGCTCGCCGCTTTGCTCAAGTCGGCGCAGTTTCCCACCCATGGCTGGCTGACGGAAGTCATGGAAACACCGACGCCGGTCTCTGCACTGCTGCATGCCGGCGTTGTCAATGCGGGCGGTTTCCTTCTCATCCGGTTTGCCGATGTCATGCTGCAGGCGCCGGTGGTACTCGCGGTGCTGGTCATGATCGGTGGCTTCACGGCGCTGTTCGGCAGCCTCGTCATGCTCACGCAATCGGCGGTCAAGACTTCGCTCGCCTGGTCGACGGTCGCGCAGATGGGTTTCATGATCCTGCAATGCGGGCTGGCACTCTTCCCGATCGCGCTTCTGCACATTGTCGCCCACTCGCTCTACAAGGCCCATGCCTTCCTTGCCTCGGGCTCTGCGGTCGAGGTCGTGGCCTCGGCCCGGCGGCCGGGTCCCGTCACCATTCCGAATGTCCGTGCCGTCCGCCGCGCATTTCTTCTCGCCCTCGCCATCTACGCGGTCATCGGCGTGCTCTTCGGCTTCTCCGACAAACCGCCGCAAGCGCTGGCCCTGGGCGCCATCCTGATCTTCGGTACGGCATATCTGATCGCGCAGGGTCTGGCGGATGCGGCCCCCTGGGCACTCACCTGGCGCACCTCGCTCTACTCCGTCTCGGCTGCCACCGCCTATTTCGCCCTGCAGCGCGGCGCCGACAAGCTGATGATCGGCACGCTCCCGGCGACCCCGCAGCCGGGGCCGCTCGAATGGACGCTGATGGTTCTCGCCGTCGTGACCTTCGGCGTGGTTGCTGTCGCCCAGGCGCTCTTCCCGCTCTGGGCTTATCATCCGGCTGCCGCCGGGCTGCGGGTGCATTTGTCCAACGGCTTGTATGTCAACGCACTGTTCGACCGGTTGCTCGGGGGCTGGAAGGTCCCACGATCGAGAGCCGGCGGCTTTTCTTCCCTTGCCACCCCTTCCACCGCCCATGTCCAGGAGTGAACCGATGAACGATCTCCCCACCGTCGATAGCCTGCATGGTGAGGCCCTTGCCCGGGCGGCCGAACAGGCGGTTCGCGCGATCCCGCCGGCTTGGCCGCTCACGGCCACGGTTGCCGTCAATCCCTTCCTTGGCCAGATGGGCGAAACCCTTGAGACAACGTCATCGCGTCTCGAGCGGATCGGCGGCGTGCGGCTGGCACTGCCCCGCAAGCATTACCGCGGCAAGATCGCCGCTGGCGAAATCTCGGATGACGATCTTCTGTCTGCGCTTTCGGCAAGCGGTTGCGGGCTTGATCTCGTAGCACTCAAGTCAGCCATCGCCGAAGATACCAAGCCGCTGCAACCGCTGCCGACGGTGGCCGAGCTTGCGGCGCGTCATTCGGGTCAGGACTGGCCGGCCGTGATTGCCGATCGCATCGGTAATTTCGCAGCAGGCTTCTTCGACGAAGGGCAGGCGCTCTGGGCTGCCTCAACCCGCAATGGGCTCTATGCCGCCTGGCGCGCCTTCGCGACCCATGACCTCACGCCAGAAATCTGCGGCCTGACCGGTTTCGGCGCCTTCGTCACGGAGACGCCGGAGACGGCGCAGGGCGCGATCGAACGGGCGGCTGTCCGGCTGGGGTTCGGACGCGATCCCGGCACCTACTTTCACCAATTGCTGCTCGGTCTTGGCGGCTGGGCTCAACATGCCCGCCACCTGCAGTGGAAGGCGGAACTGGAGGGGCGGACAGAAACGACGGTGCTCGAATTGCTCGCCGTTCGGCTGGTTTTTGAAGAGGCGCTCTATGCACTCTACCAGCCGGACATCGCCAACGACTGGCGCAGCATCCGGAGGGCGCATGGCGAACCGGTTGTCGCGGCCCAGACAACCGTGATCGATGGTGTCTTGCAGCTGGCGGCGGAACGGGCGGCGCAGCGGCGTCTCGGGCAGGCACTGTCTGCGACCACGTCTTCCACACCGGTCGCTGAAGTGCGGCCCTTCCTGCAAGCGGCATTCTGCATTGACGTCCGCTCGGAAGTCTTCCGTCGGGCTTTGGAAAGCGTGGATCCAGGTATCCGTACGCTTGGTTTTGCCGGTTTCTTCGGGCTCGGTGCCAGCCATCGCGGCTTTGCCTCCGATGTTGCCGAGCATCGGCTTCCGGTGCTGCTCAAGCCGTCGGTTTTCAGCTGCACGGCTGTTGACACGGATGACGAGGCCGATCGACAGGCACGCTTCAGCGCCCGGGCGGTCCGGGCCTGGGGTCGGTTCAAGCTCGCTGCCGTCTCGTCCTTCGCCTTCGTCGAGGCGATGGGGCCGGTCTATGTGATAAAGCTCCTGCGCGACGGGCTCGGCTTCGGCAAGGGCAAGGGGCCGGACAGCGCTCCGCCCCGTTTCTCGCCGACTCTCGACCTGGAGACACGGGCGGCTGCGGCCGAAACCATCTTGCGCGCCATGTCGCTCACCGAAGGCTTGGCACGCTTTGTCCTGCTTGCTGGTCACGGGGCCAATGTCGTCAACAACCCCTTTGCCAGCGCCCTGCATTGCGGTGCCTGTGGCGGCCATGCGGGCGATGTGAATGCGCGACTGCTCGCGGGCCTTCTCAACGATCCTGCGGTGCGGCAAAAGCTGGTGCAGAAGGGGCTCGACATCCCGGCAGATACGGTCTTTCTGGCTGGCCTGCACGACACCACAACGGATGCGGTCACGCTCTTCGACAGCGATCTGGAGATGGAGGCGGATGCCACCGACCTTCACAAGATCCGCCGCTGGCTGGAGCAGTCGGGTCAACTGGCGCGGGCTGAGCGCGCGGTCAAGCTGGCGGGCGCTTCCGCACAGTCGGTCGCCTCGCGCAGCAGCGACTGGTCGCAGGTGCGACCGGAACTCGGGCTTGCCGGCTGCAGCGCCTTCATCGCCGCACCCCGGTCGCGCACGCAAGGAAGGGCGCTCGATGGCCGGGCCTTCCTGCATGATTATGTCTGGCGACAGGATGAGGGCTTCAAGGTCCTCGAACTGATCCTCACGGCTCCCGTGGTCGTTGCGAGCTGGATCAGCCTCCAGTATTTCGGCTCGACGGTCGCGCCTTCCCTCTTCGGTGCCGGCAACAAGCTCTTGCACAATGTCGTCGGTGGCATCGGCGTTCTGGAAGGGAATGGCGGGAAGCTGCGGGCGGGCCTGCCATGGCAATCGGTGCATGACGGTGCTGCCTATCTGCACGAACCGCTGCGTCTGACGGTGGCCGTCGAAGCGCCACGGGAAGCCATTACAGCAATCCTCCAAAGGCACGACGGGGTGCGGGCATTGTTCGACAATGGCTGGCTGCATCTCTACGCCCTTGATGAGCAGGGCCGCTTGGCCTGGCGCTATGCTGGCGAGAGCCGCTGGATCGCTTCGCAAGATGGCGTCGATGCACCAGTTTCACCCCCCCCGTGCGGGCAGCAGGCGCGCCTTAATCTACGGGCGCTTTCCTCAACTCGATCATGAAGATGACTGCCGGAGGTGATTCTTCCGGCAGTCGGTTTCTGGGCGGCCCCATCACGAATTTGCTGCAATTGCGAAGCGAATTCCAAGGTCGCTAATTAAGTCGATGTTAGTTTTCCCCATTCATTCTTAGAGGATTGATTAAGGCGCATGTCGGCATTCGCCGCAGTGTCCGAGGAGAATTAAAACGTGTTCATCGATCGCATTCTGTCCCGTTTCAACATCCAGACAAAGGTCCTGATCTTCATCCTGCCTTTTGTCGTGAGCATTTCCGCCGTCGGCTTCACGGGCCTCTATGCCTCCGGTCTGCTGCAAGGTCGGATCGAGATCTCCAACAGCGTGCTGCAGTCGCTCAGCGGTTTCCGTGATGTCTCCGCTTCCATGACCGACTTCCTGGAAAACACGACACCGCAGTCGCGCGATGATGTGACGACGCGCCTGAAGCAGCAGCAGCAGGATCTGCAGACGACGTTGTCGCAGCTGTCTGCGGATGCTGACGGCCGTGCCGAACTTGAGCAGGCGCGTGCGCTGGTCGACACTGTCGTCGCCCGTACCGACGAGTTGTGGCGGCTGCATGAATCGGAGGCTGCATTGATTGCATCGCTGCAAAAGGGCAATGCACAGGTGGTCGGCGCGCAAGACAAGATCACCGCTGCGATGACCGACATGGAAAAGGCCGTTCAGGCTGATGATGCATCTGCCAAGTCCATGCTGCGCGACGCAGAAGGGATCCGCAGCTCGGGGACGTTCCTCAGCGAAACGAATTCGGCTTTCACCAAGGCGAAGACACCGGACGAGAAGTTTGCCGTCATTTCGGCACGTCTTCCCGAGATCGTGTCGCGGCAGCAGATGCTGGCCAATATCCTGCCCCAGGCGAACAAGTCTGCAGCGAAGACGCTGGACAAGATTGCCGGCCAGTTGAAGGCGGTCCTCGATGCGAATGATCGGTCCGATGCGGTGATTACGGAGCTGCAGGGGACGCTGCGTAATTTCACACAACTGAATTCCTATCTGGGCCTTGCCGCCCAGCAGAAGATGAAGGAAGCGACGATCAAGTTCGGCGAACTCGACGCACCGCTCGCCAAGGCGCAGGCTGTCATCAATGACGGTCGCCAGCTGATGTCGGCCGGTTACGGCCTGCAAATCATGATGGCCCGTTTTCTCCTGGAGCCAACCGATGACAACCGCGCGCTGCTCGACAAGCAGTACACGGCCCTCAGGGCCTCGCTCGATACGGTGGGCACCAGTGCTGCCGACCAGCCGATCTTCATGCAGGTCAAGGACGAGCTGACGCCTGCGATCGAGATCATGGCCGGTGCCAGCGTCGAACTCGTCAAGGTCAGCCAGGCGCGCAAGGCAAGTTACGATCAGGCCGGTTCCGACCTCAACGTGATCTGGAAGCAGCTGACGACCTTTGCGGAAATGCAGAAGGTGTCGGCTGGCGAAGAACGCCGCGATGCCAACTCCATTTCGATTGGTGCCACCGGCATCGGCATCCTGATCTCGATCTTTGCTGGTATCGGCCTCGTCCTGACCTTCAAGGGTCCGATCGGCCAGATCACGGGCGCCATGCGCCGTCTGGCAGAAGGTGGCCTCGACACCAAGATCAACGGTGAGAGCCGCGTCGACGAGATCGGGGAAATGGCCCGTGCGCTCGGCGTGTTCAAGCAGAACGCTCTCTCGAAGATCGAGATCGAGAGCCGCAGCGAAGCCGAACGTGCTGAGGCGGAGGAAGAGCGTCGCCGCAACGATCTCGAAAAGCAGGAGATCGATCGGCAGATCAACTTTGCCGTCAATGCGCTTGCCGCCGGTCTCGGCCGGCTGGCCAAGGGTGATATCTCCGAAACCATCGATACGCCGTTCAACGGTCGTCTCGAGCAGTTGCGCACCGACTTCAACCAGTCGCTGGAGCATCTGCAGGATACGATGACCCAGATCCGCTCGAACACCTACATGATCCAGCGCAATGCAGCCGAGATGAGCAGCGCTGCCGACCAGCTCGCCAAGCGCACTGAACAGCAAGCGGCTTCGCTCGAAGAGACAGCGGCTGCCGTGGACGAAATCACGGTGACCGTCAAGCAGTCGGCTGAGCAGGCCGAGCAGGCCAACACCATCGTTGCCGATACCAAGGGTCGCGCCGATACCTCGTCGGTGGTCGTTGCCAGCGCCATCGATGCCATGGGCCGGATTGAAGATGCGTCGGGCCAGATCGTGCAGATCATCGACGTCATCGACGAGATTGCCTTCCAGACGAACCTGCTCGCACTCAATGCCGGGATCGAGGCTGCGCGTGCCGGTGAAGCCGGCAAGGGTTTTGCCGTCGTCGCCCAGGAAGTTCGGGAGCTCGCGCAGCGCTCTGCAGGGGCTGCCCAACAGATCAAGGACCTGATCCACAAGTCCAGCACGGAAGTCTCGTCGGGTTCCAAGCTGGTCCAGCAGACCGGATCGGTCCTGGCAGAAATCTCGGCCAACATCATCACCGTTGCGGAACGCGTCTCTGTGATTGCGATGGCAAGCCGCGACCAGTCAAATGCGCTCGGCGAGGTCAACTCTTCCGTCAACGAAATGGACCAGATGACCCAGCGCAACGCCGCCATGGTCGAGGAAACCAATGCCGCAACCCGCCAGCTCGCGGACGAGGCGGATGCGCTGATGCAGCTCGTCAACCAGTTCAAGCTGGCGCCGGAAGGTCGTGCACGGGCAAGCGCGCCTCATCACCGCGCCGCCTGATCTTCATCGCTGGATCAAGCAAATTCAAAGCCGCCGACGGGATTTCGCCGGCGGCTTTTTTATTGCACCATCAGGGCGGTGTAGGCGAGAAGAGCGACGACCAGTTGGCGATGAAGCGGTCACGGGTCGCCTGGTCCTGAGCTGCCAGCAAGGCCGGACCAATCCGGATCGGGCGTCCGATCCCGGACTCGATCAGTGACATCGGTCCGTCGACATCCGGCGGCAGAGGTGCGCCTTCCGAGAAGAAAAAGGCCTTCTCGCGCGCGACCTTCTGCCCGCGCGGCGACAGAAGATAGTCGAGGAACCGTTTTGCTAGACCGGGATTGGGTGCCTGTTCCGGAATGAGCGCGCCGCGCGACAGGATCAGCGCATAATCACGCGGGATCACCACGCGCAGATCAGGGTTGCGGCGTGACGCGGCATAGGCATAGGAGCCGAGCACGTTATAGGCGATCCGCAGTCGGCCATTCGCGATCTCTCCCAGCACCTCACTGTTGCAGCAGCGGGTCACGACATCGGCGCGGCTGAAGCTTTCCAGAAGGCGGCCATAGGTGGTCGGCGCCTGAAGCGAGTCGTGGAAGGCGAGCAGATAGCCGATGCCGGAGACGCGGACGTCGTAGGTGCCGATGCGGTTGCGATAAAGGTCCGGCTTGGCGCGCAGGAGTTCGGCAATCTCCACGTGGGAGCGCGGCACATCCTCGGGCGGAACACGTTTGCCGTCATAGACGATGACGGCAGGCTCGAAGGTGAAGCCGAAGACTTCATCGCGCCAGTTGGCCCAGGAGGCAACTCCTTCGGTTTCCTGCGATCTATGGTCCTGGGCACAGCCGTCATTGGCAAGCTTCACCAGTTGGTCGACAGAGGAAGAGAGCAAGAGGTCGCCATAGGCCGCCTTGTTGCGGCAGGCAGCTTCGGCCTCGCGAAATAGGTCGTTGGTGACGTAGTCGTTGAACTCGACCGTCACCTCCGGCGCCAATTGCTGGAAGTCGAGGATCAGCGGTTTCATGGCGTCGACATCGGTGGCCCCGCGAACGACAAGACGCGCCTGTTCGGGAGCAAGGGCGTGGAATACGACGCGTTCGCCCTCGAGCGCTCGTGCTGGGTGCAGGTCCGACAAAAGGCCGACGCCCAGAAGCAGAAGAAACGTGAGGAAGCGGACCGCCGTCATGCGTTTTCCTTCCGCAGCAGGGGCAGTTCGAGGACGACGGTAAAGCCGCGATCCGGCGTCTTCTCGCGAAAGGAGAGCGCCCCCCGCAATGCACCGGCGACTTCCGAGGCAATGGCGAAACCGAGGCCGGAGCTGCCTTCGCCCGATTTGGACGACACGAAACGTTGGGTAACATGCGACCAGTCGGCCGGCGGAATGCCGGGGCCATCATCCTCGACTTCGACCAGACCGAAGTCGCCGCGTCTGGTTACCCGGACCTCGAGCTTTGACAACGTTCCGTGACGCAGCGAATTGTCGATGATGTTGACGATGGCCTCTCGCAGGCTCAGTCCGTCCCCGAGAATTGTCAGTGTCTCGTCGGGCGCTTCAAAAGACACAACGGTATCCGGGTCGATGGTGATCGGCACGGCCGCCCGGAAGGCCTTGCGGGCGATATCGGTCAGGTCCAGCGGCGAGAGTTGCGCCGAATCGAAGCGATGGATCACCATGGCGTGGTTGAGCAGTTGCGTTGTGAAACGCGCGAGTTCGGTGGTGCGGTCGCGCACCCGGCTCAGGTGGCGGCGGTTCGATTCCGATAGCGCCTCTTCGTCAATCAGGCTCACCTGTGCGGAAAGGGCGGTGAGTGGCGTGCGGATCTGGTGGGCGCTGTCGGCGATGAAGCGCTGGAGCAGTTTCAGCCGCTCGTCCAGACGACGCATGAAGTGGTTGATGGAATCGACGAAGGGCGCCAGTTCGCGCGGCACGTCGACGGCGAGCGGCGTCAGGTCCTGGGAATCGCGTCGGCGAAGGGTTGCCCCGAGCGCATCGAGCGGGCGCAGCGAATAGCGGACGGCGAGCACGGTACCGGCGAGCGCCAGCAGGCTCATGATCATCACAAGGATCAGGGCGCGGGTGGTGAGTTCCGTCGTGAGCGCCTGACGGGCTTCGGTGGTCTGGGCGATCAAGACATGCGCCCAGCCGCCAATGCTCGGATCGGAAATCGCCCGGCTGGTCTGGACAAGCCGCACCGGCTGGTCGCGGTAGCGGCTCGTCTCGAACAGCAGGCTGTTCAAGCTATGCTCCTTGTCGGTGCTGGAGGCGAGATCGTCATACCCCGTCAGCGTTTTCCCGTCGGGCGCAATGACGCGGTAGAAGATGCGGTCGCGCGGGGCGAGGCCCAGGAGTTCAAAGGCGCTGGGCGGCAGATTGACGGCAATCTTGCCGTCCTCGACCACGAGGCTGTCGAGGATCTGGATCGCTGCTCCTTGCAGGAGCCGATCATAGGCTTCGTCGGCGGCTGCCCGTGCATAAAGCCAGGCTGCCGTCATCAACACCGCCGCGCCACCGGCCAGAACCAGGGCGACGCGCAGGACGAGGCGTGAGAAGAGGGACGGCTTAGTCCTCTGCATCGGACACCAACTGATAGCCCATGCCGCGCACGGTGACGATCCGCGCCTTGGCACCTTCGAGTTTCTTGCGCAACCGACCGACATAAAGCTCGATCGCATTGGGTCCCGCCGCTTCCTCGAAACCGAACAACTGGTCGAGCAATTGTTCCTTGCTGAATATGCGTCCCGGGCGGCTTGCCAGAATTTCCAGCAAGGTCATCTCGCGGCGTTTCAGCTGCACCTCGCGCTTTCCGACGCGCACCGAGCGCTGCGAGCGATCGAGCAGCACGTCGCCGCAGACGATGACATTGGTGGCTTCTCCGCCGCTGCTCCGGCGCATCAACACACGCGCTCGCGCCTCCAGTTCGCGAAAATCGAAGGGTTTGACGAGGTAGTCGTCGGCGCCGAGATCGAGCGCACCTACCCGGTCGTCGATCTCCGATCGGGCCGTCAGGACCAGCACCGGCACGGTGTTCTTGTTCTGCCGAAGCCGTTTGAGGACGGAGAAACCGTCGAGGCCAGGCAACATGACGTCGAGAATAACCAGATCATATTCGGTGAAATCGAGGATTTCCGAGGCGGCACGACCGTCCGTCTGCCAGTCGACCGTGTGGCCGATGGTTTCAAAGCGGCGGCTGATGGCCTCGCCGACGTCGAGCGTGTCTTCCACGAGCAGAATGCGCATGGCCGACGGTCGCATGTCTGGGGACGGCGATCAAGCGGTGCACGTGGTGCTGTCAACCAGTTAACGGGTTTGACAGGATCGTGACAGGATTGAGGCCTATCAATGGCTGGCCGGCACGAGGAGGAAGCTCTTGCCGGCATTTGGGGAGGATCCCAACGCCATCGCCTTGAGGACCATGCGAATGAACATTCGCGTGACGTTCCTTCTGTTGCCTGCGCGGGGATTGTCCGAGGAAAGCTCAGACATTCGGGAGAGAATGATGATCCGCAACACGATGAAATTCCTGGCCGGAGCGGCCCTGATCGGCCTTGCTGCCGCGACCTCTGTTATGGCCGAGCCGACCAAGCCGGAATGCCTGGCCGGTGCAAAGCCCGGTGGAGGCTTCGACCTGACCTGCCGTCTCGCCGCCAATGCCCTGCTTGAGACGAAGCAGATCAATCAGCCGATGGCTGTCACCTATATGGAAGGTGGCGTCGGCGCCGTGGCCTATAACCACGTCATCTCCAAGCGCGCCAGCGATCCGAACCTGATCACGGCTGCGTCCTCCGGTTCGGCGCTGCTGATCGCGCAGGGCAAGTTCGGTCAGTATGACGAAAACGCCGTCCGCTGGCTTGGTGCGCTCGGCGCCGATTTCGGCGTCATCGTGGTGAATGCCGATTCCCCCTACAAGACGATGGCCGATCTGGTCGCCGCTTACAAAGCCGATCCGACGACCTTTGCCATTGCTGGTGGCGGTGCCGTCGGTTCGCAGGACTGGATGAAGGGTTCGCTGATCGCCAAGGCGGCCGAGCAGGATCCGAAGACGATGCGCTACGTCGCCCTTGAAGGCGGTGGTGCTGTATTGACCGCCCTCGAAGGCGGCCACGTTCAGGTCGGCTCGGGTGACGCTGCCGAAATGGGCAAGCACCACCTCGCCGGCAAGGTCCGTATCCTCGCGGTCATGTCGCCAGAGCGTCTGCCGGGCGAACTCAAGGACATCCCCACCGCCAAGGAGCAGGGCTTCGACATCGAGTGGCCGGTCTGGCGCGGCTTCTACGTCGGCAAGGACGTTTCCGACGCCGACTACGACTGGTGGGTCAAGGCCTTCGACGCCATGAGCAAGACGCCGGAATTCGCCAAGGAGCGCGAAACCCGCGGCCTGTTCGAATTCACCATGCTCGGCAAGGACTTCGATGACCGCGTCAAGAGCGACGTCGCGAAGTTCAAGGTCCTGGCAAAAGAAGCCGGTTTCTGATCCGGTGGCGATGCGGTCCAGGAGGGCCGCATCGCTTTGCCCGTCTCACATCGGGGCGGCATAACGCTTGATAATTCCATCTATCGCAGCCGAGGCCGAAGGCTTGAAGCCCCTGGATACGTCCTTGGGACCGGGCTTGCTTTCAAGTCAGGAGATCACACATGTCGGAAAACACGAGAACCCATCAGTTGATCGCACGCATCAGTGCGCTGGTCCTGCTCTTGCTTGCGGCTGCCTATGGCATTGGCGGCAGCATGATCGAATACGCCTTTTCCTCGGATCCGCTCGGCCCCCGTTTCGTGCCGGTGATGCTGGCCATTCTGCTCGGCCTGTTCACGCTCATCTACCTGAAGTTCCCGGGGACGGTCGAAGGCTTTCCGACCGGCCAGTCGTTGCTTCGGGTGCTTGCCATTCCTGTCACCCTTATCGTGTGCGTGGCGCTTATGGAGCCGCTCGGCTTTGCGGCAGCGATCTTTCTCCTGACCACCGTCACCGGCTGGATCTTTGGCGCGCCGCTCAAACTGTCGCTGATCGGCGGTGTCGTGCATGCCGCCCTCTGGTGGTTCATCTTCTCCTTCTTGCTCGAGGTCTATCTGCCGACCGGCGCCATTTTCGGCTGACCGTCGCCAGGACCTGAAAGGATCATTTCATGAGCTTCGAATATCTCTGGCATGGATTCGGCATTGCCCTCACCTGGCAGAACCTCCTGATCGGCTTCATCGGCTGCTTCATCGGCACACTGGTCGGGGCGCTCCCGGCCATCGGCCCGATCAACGGCATCGCGCTTCTGATGCCGATCGCCTATTCGATGGGCTTGCCCGCCGAAAGCACGATGATCCTGCTCGCCTCGGTCTATTGTGGTGCCGAATATGGCGGCCGTATCTCGTCCATCCTGCTGAACGTGCCCGGTGATGCCGGCGCCGTCATGACGGCGATGGACGGCTATCCGATGGCAAAACAGGGTCGTGCCGGTGAGGCACTGGCATTGTCGGGCATCGCCTCCTTCATCGGCGGCATCATTGGCGTCATCGGCCTCGCCTTCTTCGCGCCGCTGCTCTCTGGCCTCGCTATCGGTTTCGGCCCGGCGGAATACTTCGTGCTGATGGTGTTCGCTTTTGCGACCCTCGGTTCGATGGTCGGCTCCCAGCCCACCAAGACGCTGATCGGCTGTGTGCTCGGTCTGATGCTGGCGACCGTCGGGCTCGATGCCACTTCCGGCGCCTATCGCTTCACCTTTAACGAACCGGAACTCGGCGATGGCATCGAGTTCGTGACCCTGGTCATCGGTCTCTTCTCGATCTCCGAGGCCATGCTGATCCTGGAGCATCAGACCAATGGCGTCACCGTCATCCGCGAGCTCGGCCGCATGACGGCCCGGATGTCGGATGTGGTGAAGAGCATGGGCGCGACATTGCGCGGCTCCTTCATCGGCTTCATTGTCGGCGTATTGCCGGGGACTGGGGCATCGGTCTCCAGTGCCGTCTCCTACACCACCGAAAAGCGCATCTCCGACACCGAAGGCACGTTCGGCCATGGTGATGTGCGCGGCCTCGCAGCTCCGGAAGCGGCCAATAATGCGACAGCTGCCGGTGCTTTCGTGCCGATGCTGACGCTGGGTGTTCCGGGTTCCGGCACCACCGCCGTCATGATGGGGGCGCTGATGCTCTACAACATCCAGCCCGGTCCGATGCTGCTCGTCGAGCGGCCGGAAATCGTTGGCGGTCTCGTCGCGTCGCTCTTTGTCGGCAACTTCATCCTGCTCGCGCTCAACCTGCCGCTGGTCAATATCTTCGCCCGCGTTCTGACCATGCCGAACTGGATCCTGGTGCCCGGTATTCTCGTGCTCTCGGTCATCGGCGTCTATTCGACCCATGCCTCGATCTTCGCGATCTACCTGATGCTGGCGATCGGCATTGCCGGCTGGCTGTTGCGCAAGGCCGGCTTCGACATGGCGCCGATCATTCTCGGCTTCGTTCTGGGCAAGGTGATGGAGGTCAATCTGCGCAATGCCCTGGCGATCAGCGGCGGAGATATCTCCATCCTGTTCCAGAGCAAGATCTCGCTGGTGCTGTGGGCGCTCGCCCTTGCTGTCGCTGTTTTGCCAGCGCTGCTCGGCTGGCGGGCCAAGCGCCGCCGGCAGCTTGCTGCCGCCGAAGCGTCTGCCCAGTAAAGTCCAAGGCCGGCAATCTCTGCCGGCCTCCTTACCGATCCTCCCAAGGAGAAGACGCCGTGTTCTGCTTGCAGACGCGGCGTCTATCGTTTGAGAGGCGGCTTACTCTCCCGCCTGCAACTGGCCGCCCATTGCCGTGGGAGCCGCCGAGAGGGCTTCGACCAGCGATTTCACGATTGCCGCCCTCAGGGCGTAGGTATTCGCGGTAGTTTTCCTGTGGTCCAGCCTTTGGGCTGCAACCACCAGGTTTGCCCCCTGTTGCATGACGATCTGCTGCGCCCGCACCATTGCCCAGGTTTCGATTTCCGTATGGTCAGTCATGTCCGCATCCCCAGCTAAGTCATTTAGCCCCGCAGCCGTCCCGAATCGGCTACGAAATAAAGCATATTTGAATAAAATGGACTGATGAAGTGATGCCCAAAAAAGATTACGCACAAGCGGTCGGGGAGGGTTGCAAAATTCGGAGGTGCTTGCGTAGTGCCTTCAACCTTCCTTAAGCGACACGTGTTTTTCTCGATGCGTGTATTGAAGGAGTGTTTCAAGTGTCGTGTCAGGGTTGCCAAGATGGAGCGAAATTCGCCAGCGATTTTTCCATGGCCTTCCAGCCCATTGTCGACATGCGATCGAGGCAGGTCTTTGCTCATGAGGCCTTGGTTCGGGGCGCGGATGGCAGCGGCGCCTATGGCGTGCTATCTCTCGTCGATCCCGACAACCGCTACGCCTTCGACCAGCAATGTCGGGTGCGGGCGATCGAACTGGCCAGCCGTCTTTTTCCCCGGACGGATATGCCGCATCTGTCGATCAACTTCATGCCGAATGCGGTCTACGAGCCGCGCGCCTGCATCCGCAAGACCCTTGAGACTGCCCGGCGCACGGACTTTCCGCTGGACCGGATCATTTTCGAATTCACCGAGGTCGAGAAGCTCGATACCGATCACATCCTCAATATTCTACGGAGCTATCGCGAGATCGGCTTCAAGACGGCGATCGACGATTTTGGAGCGGGCTATTCGGGGCTGAACCTGCTCACGCGGTTCCAGCCTGATCTGGTGAAGCTCGACATGGACCTCATCCGTGGCATCGATACCGACAGCGTGAAGCAGGTGGTGGTGCGCCATACCCTTGCCATGCTGCATGATCTTGGTGTCACCGTCGTTTGCGAGGGCGTTGAGACGGCGGGCGAGATGGAGGTGCTGACGGATCTCGGCGTCAATCTCATCCAGGGCTATTACCTTGCCCGTCCGACGTTCGAAGGTCTGAGCCCTGTTTCGCTCGCGGCCTGATCTTCCGCTGATCCATAAAAAAGGGCCGCCCCTGAGAGCGGCCCTTCTCACATCAGTTTTTGAGAGACCTCAGAAGTCCATGCCGCCGGCCGGCATGGCGGGTGCGGCTTCCTTTTTCGGCTTTTCGGCGATCATCGCTTCCGTGGTGATCAGGAGACCTGCGACCGAGGCGG
Organism: Rhizobium sp. Root274; assembly: GCF_001429245.1. Taxonomy (GTDB): domain Bacteria; phylum Pseudomonadota; class Alphaproteobacteria; order Rhizobiales; family Rhizobiaceae; genus Allorhizobium. The sequence goes on along the minus strand of NZ_LMJE01000007.1, from coordinate 1,106,888 downwards.
CATCCTGCAGTGCCGTGCGCACCACCTTGGCGGGGTCGATGACGCCCTGGGCGAAGAGGTCGCCATACTCGCCGGTCTGGGCGTTCCAGCCATAGGCGAATTCGGACGTCTCACGCAGCTTGCCAACGATGATCGAGCCTTCGGCGCCAGCGTTTTCGGCGATCTGGCGAACCGGTGCTTCGATCGCGCGGCGGATGATGTCGATGCCGACGCGCTGGTCGTCGTTCGGGGTCTTGAGGCTGTCGAGCGCCTTGACCGAGCGGAGCAGGGCAACGCCGCCACCCGGCAGGATGCCTTCCTCGACGGCTGCACGGGTCGCATGCAGTGCGTCGTCGACGCGGTCCTTCTTCTCCTTCACCTCGACTTCGGTCGATCCGCCAACGCGGATCACGGCAACGCCACCGGCGAGCTTCGCCAGGCGCTCCTGCAGCTTTTCGCGGTCATAGTCGGAGGAGGTTTCCTCGATCTGCGCCTTGATCTGGGCCACGCGGCCATCGATCTCGGACTTGGAGCCTGACCCGTTGATGATGGTGGTGTTTTCCTTTTCGATCGACACCTTCTTCGAACGGCCCAGCATGTTGAGGGTGACGTTCTCGAGCTTGATGCCGAGGTCTTCGGAGATCACCGTGCCACCGGTCAGGATTGCGATGTCTTCCAGCATCGCCTTGCGACGGTCGCCGAAGCCCGGAGCCTTGACGGCTGCGACCTTGAGCCCGCCGCGCAGCTTGTTGACCACGAGGGTGGCGAGCGCTTCGCCTTCGACGTCCTCCGCGATGATGACGAGCGGTTTGCCCGACTGGACGACGGCTTCGAGGACCGGCAGCAGGGCCTGCAGGTTCGAGAGCTTCTTTTCGTGGATCAGGATGTAGGGATCGTCGAGTTCGACGCGCATCTTTTCCTGGTTGGTCACGAAGTAGGGCGAGAGATAGCCGCGGTCGAACTGCATGCCTTCGACGACTTCGAGTTCGGTCTCGGCGGTCTTGGCTTCCTCGACGGTGATGACGCCGTCATTGCCGACCTTCTCCATCGCTTCGGCCAGGTATCGGCCGATTTCGGTGTCGCCATTGGCGGAAATGGTGCCGACCTGGGCGATTTCCGAATTGTTGGAGATCTTGCGGGCCTGGGTCTTGAGCTCGGAGACGACCGCATCGACGGCAAGGTCGATACCGCGCTTCAGATCCATTGGGTTCAGACCGGAGGCGACGGCCTTGGCGCCTTCCTTGACGATGGCCTGGGCGAGCACGGTCGCAGTCGTGGTGCCGTCACCGGCAAGGTCGTTGGTCTTGGAGGCGACTTCGCGCAGCATCTGCGCGCCCATGTTCTCGAACTTGTCTTCCAGTTCGATTTCCTTGGCGACCGAGACGCCGTCCTTCGTGATGCGGGGTGCGCCGAAGGACTTGTCGATGACGACATTGCGGCCCTTGGGCCCGAGCGTCACCTTCACGGCATTGGCGAGGATGTCGACGCCGCGCAGCATCTTTTCGCGGGCATCGGTGTGGAATTTCACTTCTTTTGCAGCCATGGTTCACTCCTCAAAGGCAAATGATGACTGGTGGTTCTCAGGCGGCTTTCTTTTCGGCAGCCTGGGCTTCGATGATGCCCATGATGTCGGCTTCCTTCATGATCAGCAGCTCTTCGCCGTCGATCTTGATTTCGGTGCCGGACCATTTGCCGAACAAAACACGGTCGCCAACCTTCACGTCGAGAGCGACGATCTGGCCCTGGTCGTTGCGAGCGCCGGGGCCGACGGCGATGACTTCGCCTTCCTGCGGCTTTTCCTTGGCAGTGTCGGGAATGATGATGCCGCCCTTGGTCTTTTCCTCGGACGAAACGCGGCGGACGACGATGCGGTCGTGCAGCGGACGGAACTTCATGTTTTCCTCCTGGACAAACAAAATGGAACGTCCCCAAAGGCCGGACCGGAAAGGTCCGGACGGGTCGCCGGACCCTTCAACGGCATCCGGCGCGCGAAGATTTGGTTTTTCCGATTTTTCGTTTCAAGAGGTGCCGGCGAAAAAATCAGCACTCGCGGCTTTATGCTGCTAACATAATGAAATGTTTTATAAAAAAATACTTTCGCTCTTGCTCTTCGATGGATTTTTGTCAAACTTTTATCGTCCACAACCACGAGGGAAACCGCATGAATTCGTCCCATGATTTCACCCTCCAGATGGAGGGATACGGTTTGACGACCGCCCATATCCTCTATCGCATGCCCGACTTCCGCTCCGTGCTGCAGACCTTCCTCTGGCAGGACTATGATCTGGCACCTGATTTCCCGCAGATGACAAAGTTTCTCGATTTCTGGCGGACCAATCTCGATGGCGACCTGCACTCCGTGCGCTTCAGCCACAAACGGCTGATCGGGCCGAACGAGTGGCGCAAGGTGGACGGCGAGATCAAGCTCCACTGAGGCGATCTGCTGGGAACAACCCGGGGTTGGCGGCGTTACGCAGCGTCGCCCAAAGTTTCTCCCGAGGATGCCAGCATGCCCATTCCCGTCTCGACATACCGTCTGCAGTTTCGCGACGGGATGGACTTCGATCGTGCCATTGGACTCGTGCCCTATCTGAAACGGCTCGGTATCAGCCATCTCTATGCCTCGCCGATCTTTGCTGCCACGAAGGGTTCGACGCATGGTTATGACGTCACGGACGCAAACCTCATTGATCCCGTCCTCGGCGGCCGCGAAGGAATGGAGCGATTGTCTCTGGCCCTGAAGGCCGAAGATCTCGGCCTGATCCTCGATATCGTGCCCAACCATATGGCGGCCAGCCTTGAAAATCCGTGGTGGCGCAGCGTCGTGACTTGGGGCGAGGCAAGCCCTTATGCCCGCCATTTCGATATCGACTGGAACCAGAAGCTCACGCTGCCCTTTCTCGGGGCGAGCTTCGAGCAGGTGGTGATGGAAGGTGGCTTTTCCCTGGCGCTTGACCGCAGCGAAGGCGGGCTGGCGCTCAAGTATTTCGACAGCCTCTACCCGCTGGCGCCCGCCTCCTATCCGGCCGTGCTGAGCGAAGCGACGGATCCGAAGGCAGCCCGGCTTGCAGCCCTCGGCCGGGAGGCGAAGGCTGACAATGCTGCGGATTTTCATGAGAAGGTTCTGGCATTGTGCAACGGTGGCGACTGCGAGCCTCTGCTGCGGGCGCTTGCTGCGCGGGCTCGCGATGCCGACTTCCTGGTCTTCCTGCACAGCCTCCAGCCCTGGCGCTTGATGCATTACACCGAGGCTGCGGAGGGGCTGAATTATCGCCGCTTTTTCGAGATCGCCGGACTGGTCGGCTTGCGGGTCGAGGATCAGAAGGTGTTCGACGACGTGCATCAGACCGTGCTAGAACTTGTCCGCGACGACATCGTCCAGGGGCTGCGGATCGACCACGTCGATGGACTGGCCGATCCTGCCACCTATCTCGCCAAATTGCGCGCGGCCATCGGCCCTGACATTTATCTGGTGGTCGAGAAGATCCTCGCGCCGGACGAAAGCCTGCCCGAGGACTGGCCGGTCGAGGGCACCACGGGCTACGAATTCATCGCAGCCCAGGTGCCCGTGCTTCTGGAAGAGGAGGGGTTCCGCGCCGTCCGCAAAGCCTATGAGCAGGTGAGCGGAGGACCATCCGATATCCCGCTTGAGATGCGCGCCGCCAACCGGCAGATGATCCGCGTGAATTTTGCAGGCGAGGTCGGGGCGCTGGGCCGCCAGGCGGCTCGACTGACAGGTCTTTCCAAGCCGCTTGTGCAGGTGGCGCTTGAGGAACTGCTCCTCGCCTTTCCACGCTACAGGACCTATGGCAGCGACAAGGGTCTTTCGGCCGGGGATGCCGCTCTCCTCGACGAGGTTTTGCTCGAGGCTTCGCGCAATTTGTCGGAGGAGGAGAGGCAGGCGGCTGGCCACATCGTGGCACTGCTGAAGGGGGAAGGCGAGGGTGCATCCGCCGGAGAGGAGGAGGCCGTTCTACGGCGGCGATTCCAGCAGTTGACTGGGCCGCTGATGGCCAAGTCGCTCGAAGATACGCTGTTTTTCCGCCATGGCGAATTCCTTGCGCTCAACGAAGTCGGCGGAGAATTGGAGCCGCCGGAGGAGGGGCTTGTCCATTTCCATCAGGAGATGGCGCGCCGGGCAAAGGAGCAGCCGCACGGACTTTCTGCATCCTCTACCCATGACACCAAGCGGGGCGAGGATGCGCGGGCCCGGCTATTTGCCTTTGCCGAAGACGCCGACGCGATGGCACCTCTCATCCACACATGGCGCCAACTCGCCCGGCCTTTGGTCAAGACCTTGAACGACGGACCGGCCCCGGAGCCGGAAATCGAGTGGATGATCTTCCAGGCGCTGATCGGCCACTGGCCTGTGGACCTCAGAGCCGATGACCGCGAAGGGCTTGCCGATTTCGCTGACCGGGTCTCAGCTTTCATGGAGAAGTCGCTGCGCGAGGCAAAGCTTCGCAGCGACTGGAATGCCGTCGATGAGGAGTACGAGCGTGCCGTCACAGACTATGTGCGCGGGCTCTTGCTCGACCATCACGCGTTTGTCGAGGCTTTCGTGTCCCGCATCCAACCGGTCATCGCCGCCGGCCTAATCAACGGGCTCACTCAGACGGTCGTGAAACTGACGGCGCCTGGTATTCCCGATGTCTACCAGGGCAGTGAGGGGATCGACCTCAGCTTTGTCGACCCCGACAATCGCCGTGCTCCGCCTTTCGAAACTCTGGCGCAGTTTGATCCGGATGCCCCGATCGCCTTTTCCGATCCGCAGGCCTTGGCCTCCGGCTGGGTCAAGCAGGCTTTGGTGGGGCGCACGCTTCGCCTGCGCCACCGCCTCCCGCAGCTGTTCGCCGAGGGCGGCTATCTCCCGCTTGCGGTGGAGGGTTTGAAAAGCCGCCACATCGTCGCCTTTGCGCGGCGATGCGGATCCGAGGCGGTCATGACCATCGCCTGCCGGTTGCCTCTGTCGATGCTGGCCGACGCTCAGGGCATGGGCCATGCCGAATTCTGGAGCGATACTTCCGTTTCGCTTCCCGAGGAGCTTGCCGATATGTCGTGGCGGGACGCGCTGACGGATCAGGTTTTGCCTGCGTCGGAGAAGATCCTGATGCGCAATGTGCTGCAAGGGCAGACCGTGGCCCTGCTTGCGGGGGAGCGGGGTTAACCTGCTTATCCCTTGTCAGCTATTGCCGACAAAAGCTCGTCGGCAGAGAGCGTAGTCATCTGCGCGGAAAAGCGCTTGCCGAGCAGGGCGAGCGAGGCGTCATGCGTCTCGTCCAGGCCCGAACATACGGCATCAGTCACCAGGATCACATGGAAGCCGTGGTCGATTGCGCCGAGCACGGTCGCCATGACACAGACATCCGTCTCGCCGCCGGTGACAACGAGCGTTTCGACCTGCTCGCGGGAAAGTAGGGTAGCCAGGGTCGGGTTGAGCCAGGGTGAGTAGACCGGTTTGTCGATTACCCTTGCGGGCGGAACGAGAGCTTTGAGCTCCGGGACCAGTTGCACCATTTCATCGGGCAGGTGCTCGCCGGTCATCATCCACCAGCGTCGGTAGTAATCCTTCCAGGCGCCGACGGCTGCGTCTGCCGTGGGCGGTGGAATAAAGCGGGTGAAGAGTGTGCGTCTTGGGCTTGCCTCAGCGATCGACACGATCGTCGGCAGCGCCTTCTTCATCCATGGCAGGTGCCACGGGGTGTCGCGGGCGAACATGTGCTGGACGTCGACACAGATATGTCTCCATTCCCCCAAGCGCATGGCGACCTCGTCATCGGCTCCTCACGCAACAGCCTGGCGCCGCTGTGGCAGGAAACTGACCAGCCGTCCGGGGTCGGTTGCCAGCCGCATTCCGGCTTCCTCCGCTGCCGCAATAAAGGCGGCGCGGGCGAGTTCTGCCGCGCGCGCGCCGCGCAAGGCGTTCTGGCAGAGGCGGATTGCCCGCTCATAGGCCGGGCCGCGGCGCGTCGGCCATTCGGCGTCGAGAAAATCCAGCGCGTCATAAGCATTTTGAAAACGTCGCGTGAGGCCACAAGGCAGTTCCAGCTCGACAGGCCGGTTCCAGATGAAATGATACTCGTTCATGCCTTCCTCCGTTGGGTACCCACAAACTCGCTGAGCTTGCGGGCGGTTCCGGAGAGGCGATCAAATAAAGTTGGCTATAACGCTGTTTTTTCTGTTGTCATCGCGAGCGTTTGCTGTTCTCGGCTGGCCAACCATTCGGCGGTCAAAACCGCAGCCATCCGCGCAGCTTCAACAATGTCGGCCCCGGACAGCAAGGCATGAATCAGTCCGCCGCTGAAGCTGTCGCCTGCGCCGATCGTGTCGCGGACGGCAACAACCTGCTGTTCAATCGCAACCGTGATTTCCCGTGTGCCGTCATAGATGGAGATCGCTTGCGGCCCGTCCGTCATCACGAGATGCCGAAGCCGGCCGTCGGCAAGCGCGTTCGCCAGAGACCAACAATCGGTAATGCTCTTTGCGGGCAGATCGGCCTTGGATCCGATCATGATGTCTGCCGGCCGCGGTACAGCTTGGCGCAACGGCAGCTGCGAAACCACCAGTCGCGCCTGATGCAGCGCGGCGAGGATCGTGTCTGGCAGGATGGGCGCGTTGACGTAGAATGCGCCATCCGAAAGCGGCATGGCGAGCACGAATTCGCGCGACAGGCGGCGCTCGTTCGACAGGATCGTGCGCTCTCCCATCGGGTCGAGCAGGATGTCGGCGAAGTCGGTCTCGCCCGGCAACCGTGTCATCAGCGAGGTGTCGAAGCCCAGGGCGTCGAGATCTGCCATGGCCCTATCGCCGTGTTCGTCGGTCATCAGGTTCGACAGGATTGCCACGGGATGGCCAAGGTCGCGCAGCCGTCGGGCGGTAAAATATCCGCCGCCACCCAGCCGGGTCTCGCGGCTGCTCCACAGAATACGGCCCCCGGCACGCAAGGGTTCTGTCAGCCGCCAGATGCAGTCGTGATTGACATGGCCGATCACGACAATGCGCCCGTCCGTCACGTCCGTCATTGGCTCACGTCCTTGGCAACCGGGCGACTGGACTCGCGGAGGATCAGTTCCACCGGCCAGAGTTCAGCGACGTCTGTCGCTTCGCGGCCGGCCAACATCTGGAGCAGGAGGTCGGCAATGCGGGTGCCGGCCGCGCGGATCGAGGAGCGGGTGGTCGATAGGGACGGGGCCATGTTCTCCGCCGTCAGATAGGGAAAGACGTCGTCATGGGCGATGACGGAGATGTCGCGCCCGACAACGAGGTTCATCGAGCGGGCTGCGCGGTAGACACCGAGCGCGCTCATCATCGACCCGGCGACGAAGGCCGTCGGGCGCGGGCGCTGCTCAAGGGCGGCGCGGGCCACGCGAAAGCCGATCTCGTCGGTAAAATTGCCGTGGGTCACCAGTTTGGCATCATAGGAAACGCCCCGTTCGCTGAGCGCCGACCTGTAGCCCTTCTCGCGGTGCTGGGTAAACGTCAGTCCCTCTCGGCCGTTGATCATGGCGATGCGGCGGTGGCCAAGATCCAGCAGATGCTCGGTCGCCCGACAGATTGCGCCCTCGTTGTCGATGTCGAGCCAGGCATGGGGCACGTCGGTTGCAGAGCGGCCGTGCACAATGAAGGGCAGTTTCAGCTCGTGAAGCAGTGCAATTCGGGTGTCCTTGGGACGGGGCGAGTGGATGACGACAGCATCGACACGGCGGCTCTCGGCGAGCCGGCGGTAGAGTTGCAGCTCGTCGCGGCTGTCCTGCTCGGCCATGGGTGTGATCAGGATATCGATGTCTTCAGGGCTCAGCCGCTCGGCCATGCCGCTCAGAAATTCGGAAAACTGGTATTCGCCGGCACGGCTCATCACGACGCCGATTGCCCCGGCGCGGCCGGTCGCGAGGCGAACGGCATTGATGTTCGGGCGATAGCCGAGCCGCGCTGCTTCTTCGGCCACCCTTGTGCGTGTCGCTTCGCTAACCTCCGGATAGCCGCTCAAGGCGCGGCTGACGGTTGTCGGCGACAGACCGATATGCTGGGCGAAATCCTTGAGCTTCATGCGTGGCTGGCGTCCTTGCGCGAGATCCCCTGTCGGCATCCCTCATGTGCTTATCCCATGGCCGCTCGGCCTCTGGCAAGATTTCCTCTGCAGGATTCAAAGCGATTACAATTTGCGTGCGCTGGGATCGTTTTCCCGCTTCCCGGCAGAAGTATCTTCCCCAGTGTGAATCTAGGGAATTTTCAAAAAATCCTATTTTTATCATTGGTTTGAAGTTTTGTGATTTGGAGACTTGGAACAAGGTTTGACTCAATTTCGGTTTTTTGCCAGTCTAAGGGAACCAAAGCGTTTTCAATTTTATTGTGGAGGCCGTAAACGGCTTTGGTTTCTCGGGAGGAGATATCGATGAAGACATTGTTGAGCGCCGCACTGATTGCGGCAACCGCGCTGTGCGGGTCCGTCCAGGCAGCTGAAATTGCGGTTGCTGCCAATTCCACCGGCAAGAACCTCGACTTTCTGCGCAAGCTGTTCACGGAGTTCGAGGAAAAGAGCGGTCACAAGATCTCGCTCGTCACCATGCCGCCCTCCAGTTCGGAGCAGTTCGCCCAGTACCGGTTGTGGCTTGCCGCAGGAAACAAGGATGTCGACGTCTACCAGACCGACGTCGTCTGGGCGCCGCAGTTGGCTGATCAGTTCGTCGACCTGAAGCCGGCAGCCGGCGATGCGATCAACGAGTTCTTCCCGTCGATCATCGAGTCCCAGACGGTTGACGGTCGTCTCGTCGCGATGCCGATGTATACCGACGCGCCGGCGCTGTTCTACCGCAAGGACCTCCTGGAGAAATACGGTAAGGAGGTCCCCAAAACCTGGGCCGACATGGCTGCTGTGGCCAAGGAAATTCAGGACAAGGAGCGCGAGGCCGGCCAGAAGGATCTCTGGGGCTACGTCTTCCAGGCGAATGCCTATGAAGGTCTGACCTGCAATGCGCTGGAATGGATCAAGTCTTCCGGCGGTGGCCAGATTGTCGAGACCGATGGCACGATCTCGGTGAACAACGAGAAAGCCGCTGCCGCTCTCGATCAGGCAAAATCGTGGATCGGCACCATTTCGCCCCCCGGCGTGCTCGCTTATCAGGAAGAGGAATCCCGCGGCGTCTGGCAGACCGGCAATGCCGTCTTCATGCGCAACTGGCCTTATGCCTTCGCGCTCGGCAATGGTGACGACAGCGCCGTCAAGGGCAAGTTCGACGTGGCGACACTTCCGGTTGCCGCAGCCGGCGACAAGCCGTCTTCGACGCTCGGTGGCTGGAACCTTGCGGTGTCGAAATATTCCGAAGAACAGGAAGCCTCGATCGAACTCATCAAGTTCTTGACGTCGGCCGAGGTGCAGAAGCGCCGTGCCATCGAATTGTCGAACCTGCCGACCCGCTCGGCGCTTTACGACGATCCGGATGTGGCGGCGGCCCAGCCCTTCATGCCGCAGTGGAAGCCGATCTTCCAGGATGCCGTGCCGCGTCCGTCGGCAACAACCAAGGTCAAGTACAACGAGGTCTCCTCGCGCTTCTGGAGTGCGGTTCACAATACGCTTTCCGGCTCGGGAACCGCCGCCGAAAACCTCGAACTCCTTGAGGTCGAGCTCAACGAACTCATGGGCAATGGCTGGTGATGCCGGTGCCGGGCGGCCTTCACGGCGCCCGGCGTCCACCGCTTTCAGGGAGGACCGCCCATGACCGATTTGCCAATTGAAAGAGCCGTAAATCCAAGGGCGGCAAGCGCCGCCGCCGGCTCGGATCTCAGCGCCCAGCGCACCCGATCCGCCTGGATCTTCCTCGCCCCGACGCTTCTGGTCCTTGCCATGGTGGCCGGCTGGCCGCTGGTCCGGACCATCTATTTCAGTTTTACCAACGCCACCTTGAACAACCTCTCCGGTGCCGAATTCGTCGGGTTCAACAACTACCTGACCTGGATCACCTTGCAGAGCGGCCGCACCGTCTGGCGCGGGTTGCTGGTCGATCCGGCCTGGTGGGGTGCGGTGGCCAATACCTTGCGTTTCACGTTGCTGTCGGTCTCGATCGAGACCGTGCTTGGCCTCGTCGTGGCCCTGGTGCTGAACGCGAAGTTTCCCGGCCGCGGCCTCGTACGCGCCGCCATCCTTATTCCCTGGGCGATCCCGACGATCGTCTCGGCCAAAATGTGGGCGTGGATGCTGAACGACCAGTTCGGCATCCTCAACGACATCTTCCTCAATCTCGGCCTGATCAGCGAGAAGATCGCCTGGACGGCCAATCCTGACACGGCGATGGTGGCTGTCCTGATCGTCGACGTCTGGAAGACGACGCCGTTCATGGCGCTTCTGATCCTCGCCGGTCTGCAGATGGTGCCGCAGGATATCTACGAGGCGGCGAAGATCGACGGGGTCCATCCGGTCAAGGTGTTCCTCCGGATCACATTGCCGCTCATCCGTCCTGCGCTGATGGTTGCGATTATCTTCCGCATGCTCGATGCGCTCAGGATCTTCGACCTCATCTATGTGCTGACGCCAAACAATTCGCAGACCAAGACCATGTCGGTGATGGCGCGTGAGAACCTTTTTGAATTCGACAAGTTCGCCTATGGGGCGGCCGCATCCACGATGCTGTTCCTGATCATCGCCTCGATCACAGTGCTCTACATCGTTTTCGGTCGCGTCAATCTTTCGGGAGGAGATCGCTGATGCCGACCGTTGTCAAACAATCCGCCTTCTACCTGCTCGTCACCGTCATCGTGGTGATTGCGGTTTTCCCCTTCTACTACGCCATCATCACCAGCCTCAAACCCGGCAGCGCGCTCTTCGATATCAGTTACTGGCCGAAGAACGTGACATTCGGGAACTATGAAAGCGTGCTGTCGCGCGGCAGTTTCGTGCGCAGCCTTGGCAATTCGCTGCTGGTGGCAACCGTCGTGGTGGTGCTGTCGCTGTTCCTGGCGGTGACGGCGTCTTATGCGCTCGCCCGTGTCCGGTTCCGGGGAAGGGGGCTGCTGCTGCTCACGATCCTCGCCGTCTCGATGTTCCCGCAGATCGCGGTGCTGGCCGGCCTGTTTGAGCTGATCCGCTGGATGGGGATCTTCAACACGCCGATCGCGCTCATCTTCTCCTACATGATCTTCACGCTGCCCTTCACAGTCTGGGTGCTGACCACCTTCATGCGGGACCTTCCGATCGAGATCGAGGAGGCGGCGATCGTTGATGGGGCCTCTTCCTGGGTGATCATCACGCAGGTGTTCATGCCCCTGATGTGGCCGGCGCTGGTGACCACCGGGTTGCTCGCCTTCATCACCGCCTGGAACGAGTTTCTCTTCGCGCTCACGTTTACGTCGTCAAACACGCAACGCACCGTGCCGGTCGCCATTGCACTGCTCTCCGGCGACAGCCAGTTCGAAATCCCCTGGGGCAGCATCATGGCCGCCTCGGTTATCGTCACCGTACCGCTGGTCATTCTCGTTCTGATCTTCCAGCGGCGTATCATTTCCGGCCTCACCGCCGGCGGCGTCAAGGGATAGGAGGATCACCCATGGCCCAAATCCAGCTTTCCAATATCCGCAAATCCTTCGGAGCGCTTGAGGTCATCAAAGGCGTCGACATGGAAATCCGCTCCGGCGAGTTCATGGTCTTTGTCGGCCCGTCCGGCTGCGGCAAGTCCACGCTTTTGCGCCTTATCGCGGGCCTGGAAGACATCTCGTCTGGCACACTCGCCTTCGACGGCGAGGTGATGAACCAGTTGCCGCCGGCCAAGCGCGGCATTGCCATGGTGTTCCAGTCCTATGCGCTCTATCCGCATATGACCGTGTTCAACAACATGGCCTTCGGCATGAAGCTTGCCGGCCAGGACAAGGCGGAGCGGGACCGAAGGGTGCGGGAGGCGGCCGAGATGCTGCAGCTCACCCCCTATCTGGAGCGGCTGCCCCGGCAGCTTTCGGGTGGCCAGCGCCAGCGTGTGGCGATCGGTCGCGCCATCGTTCGCGATCCTCGCGTGTTTCTGTTCGATGAACCACTCTCCAATCTCGACGCCGCCCTGCGCGTTGCCACCCGTCTCGAAATCGCCAAGCTTCACCGCAGCATGCACAACACGACGATGATCTACGTGACCCATGACCAGGTGGAAGCCATGACGCTGGCCGACCGGATCTGCGTCTTGCGTGACGGCGTGGTCGAGCAGGTGGGTACGCCGCTCGAGCTTTATGAGAGCCCGAATTCGCTCTTCGTCGCCGGCTTCATCGGCTCACCGAAGATGAATTTCCTCGACGGGCGCTTTTCGGACGAATTGGGCGCCCATACCATCGGGATCCGCGCCGAACATCTTTCGATTGAACAAGATGGGCGCTGGCGGGGTTCTGTCGTGCATTCCGAAATGCTCGGATCGGACAGCTATGTCTATGTCGACATCGGCACGTCCGAGCCGATCGTTGTGCGGCAGGAGGGAACGGCGACGCTGAAGCCCGGCGAAACCGTGGCTCTCTCGCCTGTTGAGCACGAACTGCACCGTTTCGACCGCGATGGCCGCGCCATCGGCCGCGGCCTGATGAAAGGCGCCGCTTAGCGCCATGATGAAATACGGTCCTCCATGGCGGAGGGCCGAGACCCAAGGAGAAGTCAGATGACGATCAGAACGGTTGTCTGGGGTGAGAACGTCCACGAACGGGAAAATGCGATTGTCCGTGGGATCTATCCCGACGGCATGCATTCCACCATTGCCGCAGCCCTCAACACCGACAGCGAGATCGAGGCTACCACCGCGACCCTGCAGGAGCCGGAGCACGGCCTCTCAGTCGAGCGGCTGGCCGAGACGGACGTGCTCGTCTGGTGGGGCCATAAGGCGCATGGCGAAGTGTCCGACGAGATCGTCGAGCGGGTCGCCAAGCGGGTATGGCAAGGAATGGGGCTTCTGGTCCTGCATTCCGGGCATTTTGCCAAGCCGTTCAAGCGGCTGATGGGCACGCCCTGCGCGCTCAAATGGCGTGAAGCGGGGGAGCGCGAGCGCATCTGGACGGTCAATCCCGGCCACCCGATCGCCGCCGGCATTCCGGAGAATTTCGTGCTCGAAAACGAGGAAATGTACGGCGAGTTCTTCTCGGTTCCCGAGCCGCTCGAAACCGTCTTCATCTCCTGGTTTGCAGGCGGCGAGATTTTTCGCTCGGGCCTGACCTGGAAGCGTGGTGCGGGCAACATCTTCTACTTCCGACCGGGCCACGAAACCTATCCGACCTATCATGACGCGACCGTGCAGCAGGTCATCCGCAACGGCGTGAAATGGGCCTATAACCCCATGCCGCGTTACGGTGCTGTCCACGACGCTCCGAATGTGCCGGTTGAAAAGGCGCTTGAGCCGATCACCGAGCGCGGTCCGCGTCTGCACCAGGCCGGCGAGGAAGGCTACAAATGAGCAGTCCCATCCGTCTTCTGGTGCTCGGCACCGGCGGCATGGCCAATACCCATGCCATGAACTTTTCCACCATCACCGACGTTCAGCTCGTTGCAGCCGTCGATGTCGATCTGGCGAAGGTTCGCGCCTTCGCCGCCCGGCATGACATTCCCAACACGTTCACGAGTCTTGAAGAGGCGATCGCTTGGGGTGAGTTCGACGCCGTCACCAATGTGACGCCCGACCGTATCCATTATGCGACTACATTGCAGCTCCTGGCGGCCGGAAAGCACGTGATGTGCGAAAAGCCGCTCGCTGAGAGTTACGCGAAAGCCGATGAGATGGCGACGGCGGCGGAAGCTTCTGGCCTCGTCAATATGGTCAACCTCACCTACCGCAATGTGGCGCAGGTGCAAAAGGCCCGGCAGATGGTTCTAGCCGGCGAGATCGGCAAGGTGCGCCACATTGAGGCCTCCTATCTGCAGAGCTGGCTCGTCTCAAAAGCCTGGGGCGACTGGGCGACCGAGAGCCAGTGGCTGTGGCGGCTGTCGACCAAGCACGGGTCGAACGGCGTGCTCGGCGATGTCGGCATCCATATTCTCGACTTTGTCGGTTATGGCGCGGTCACCGAGATCGACCATGTCTTTGCCCGGATGAAAGCTTTCGAGAAGGCGCCGGGCAACAAGATCGGCGAATATGATCTCGATGCGAACGACAGCTTCACCATGACGGCTGAGTTCACCAATGGGGCCATGGGTGTCATCCATGCGAGCCGCTGGGCGACGGGGCATCTGAATGAGCTTCGGCTCAGGGTGCACGGAGACAAGGGCGCGCTAGAGGTCATCCACCGTCTCGACGGGTCGCGGCTCAGGGCCTGCCTGCAGGAGGATGTCGAAAAGGCGGTCTGGCGGGATATCGAGGTGGACCCGGTGCAGACAAACTATCAGAAGTTCATCGCCGCCATCCAGTCCGGCTATACCCAGGAGCCGAGCTTTCGGCATGCGGCCAACCTGCAGAAGATCCTCGATCTCGCCATGCTGACGGAAGTGGAGCGGCGGGAACTCGCTGTCTGAGATCTTTACTCTATAAACGAAAGTGCCGCCCGAGGAGGTTCGGGCGGCACTTCCATGTGCGGGATTTTGCAACCCCGCAAAAACGTCGGCTTAGTAGCTGACTGTGACGGCCGACTTGTCCTTGGCCGACTTGACGGCAGCGTCAGCCAGCGCCAGCGCGATCAGGCCGTCTTCGGCCGAGGGTGCCATCGGCGTGTCATTGTCGAGCGCGTCGATGAAGGCGGAGATTTCGGCGGCATAGGCTGCCGTGTAACGGGTCATGAAGAAATCGTGCAGCGGCGGGCGGGTATAGCCGTCCTTGTTGGCGACTTCGATCGAGACCGGGCGCTGGTTTTCAGCAGAAACAGATCCCAGCGAGCCATGCACTTCGATGCGCTGATCATAGCCATAGGATGCGCGGCGCGAGTTGGAGATGATTGCCTGGCGGCCGCTCTTCGTCGTCAGGATCAGCGACGCGCTGTCATAGTCGCCGAGTTCGCCGATCTTGGGATCGACGAGAACGGAGGCCGAGGCCTGGACCGTTTCGATTTCTTCGCCGAGCAGGAAGCGGGCCATGTCGAAGTCATGGATGGTCATGTCGCGGAAGATGCCGCCGGACACCTTGATGTATTCGGCCGGCGGTGCGCCCGGGTCGCGGCTGGTGATCGTGACCATTTCGACCTTGCCGATCGAGCCCTTGTCGATTTCCTTGCGCACGGCCCGGAAATGCGGGTCGAAGCGACGGTTGAAGCCGAGCATGACCTTGCCGCCGACGGCGCGCACAGTTTCGAGGCAGGCCTTGGCGCGGGCAACGTCGAGATCGATCGGCTTTTCGCAGAAGATCGCCTTGCCGGCCTTGGCGAAGCGCTCGATCAGGTCGGCATGGGTGTTGGTCGGCGTGCAGATGATGACGGCGTCGATGTCCTTGTCGGCCTCGATCTCCTCGATCGTCTTCACCGCGCAGCCGGTCTGGGCCGCAATGGCGTTGGCAGCGTCTGCAAAGGCGTCTGCAACGGCGACCAGCTTGGCGCGCTTGTCTTCGGCAATGGCTTTCGCGTGAACCTTGCCGATGCGGCCGGCGCCCAGAAGGGCCAGTCTCGTGACCATGATCATTCCTCCCTGTGCCCGGCCCTATTCGTAGACTAGGCGATTGTTGTGTTGTTAGGCGCTCGCGGGAAGCGCCCTGTCTCTGTTCCATTTCGCGCTGGCAAATGTGACGATTTGGAATATATGTTCTATTTTGCTAGATCGTGACACTGTTCATGTCAAGCGGAGTTCAGGCAAACGGGGGCGGGATGAACGAGAGTATCGGGCCACAGACGATCAAGGCCTTCGAGGACCGGCTGCTGGAGGTATCGAGCACGCTGCCGAAGCGTCTGAAACAGTGCGCCGACTATGTCGCGGCCAATAAGGACCGCATCGCCGTTTCCACCGTGGCCGAGATGGCGGAAGGGGCAGGCGTGCAGCCTTCGGCCTTCATGCGCTTCTGCCAAATCATGGGTTTCACCGGTTTTTCCGAGATGCAGAAGCTCTTTCGCGAGAGCTTCGTCGGCGGTTGGCCGGATTATTCGACGCGGCTGCAGCACCTGCGCGAGATGCAGGAGGGCGCACCCTCGGCGCTTCTGGCCGAATTCGTCGAGGCCGGCCGCATGTCGCTGGAAAATGTTGTAAAAACCGTTGATCCCCAGGCGCTTGAGGCGGCTGTTGCGCTGCTGTCCAAGGCGCGGATGATCCATATCATTGGCCTGCGTCGGAGCTTTCCGGTGGCGAGCTACATGGCCTATGCGTTTGAAAAGATGGGTGTGCCGGCCATGCTGCACAGCGTGGTTGGGCGGCTCGACAATCATCACGCCATCCGCGAGGGCGATGCGCTGCTGGCCGTGACCTTTTCGCCGTATTCCTCGGAGACGCTGGATCTTGTCGAAGACGTGGCGGGCAGGGGCATTCCGGTGGTTGCCGTCACTGATACGGTCGTCAGCCCGCTGCGCCGGATGAACGCCACTTTGCTGTCGGTCTCTGAAGTGGATTTCGGTGCCTTCCGGTCACTCTCCGCGACGCTTTGTCTCGCCATCACTCTATCCGTTGCCGTGGGAACGGCGCGGCAGGAAGATTGAATGTCCGTATTGAAATTCTGAAAAATAGAATTTATAGTCCATTTTGAAGAATGGCCGTTCCATTCCATGGAATGGTCGGTGGAGAGCGGGGCAGATAGATCCCGCAGCAGGGAGGACAATTTGGCTTCGCTCGATCTGATCACGATCGGCCGCTCGTCCGTGGACCTTTACGGGGCCCAGGTCGGCGGTCGGCTGGAGGACATGGCCTCCTTCAACAAATATATCGGGGGGTCGCCGACCAATATCGCGGCGGGCACCGCGCGGCTCGGGCTGAAATCGGCACTGATCACCCGCGTTGGCGACGAGCATATGGGCCGCTTCATCCGTGAGCAGCTGGTGCGCGAGGGCGTCGATGTGCGCGGCGTGAAGACCGACAAGGAGCGGCTGACCGCGCTCGTCCTTCTCGGCATCCGCGACGAACACCAGTTTCCGCTGATCTTCTACCGCGAGAACTGCGCCGACATGGCGCTGTCGGAAGACGATATCGATCCGGATTTCGTCGCCGAAGCGCGCTGCGTCTGCGTCACTGGCACGCATCTGTCCAACCCGCGCACGGAACAGGCGGTGCTGAAGGCGCTGGCGATCTCGCGCGAATTTGGCGGGCTGACAGCCCTCGATATCGACTACCGCCCGAACCTTTGGGGTCTGGCCGGCCATGGAGATGGCGAAAGCCGCTTCGTGGAATCCGAGAAGGTGACGGGTAAGCTGCAGTCGACGCTGCATCTGTTCAACCTGATCGTCGGGACGGAAGAAGAGTTCCACATCGCCGGTGGCTCCACCGATACGATCGAGGCTCTGCGCGCCGTGCGCCAGGTCTCGCCGGCCACGCTGGTTTGCAAGCGCGGGCCGATGGGCGCTGTTGTTTTTGAGGATGCCATTCCAGACAGCCTGGATGAGGGGCAGACCGGGGAGGGGTTCCCCATCGAAGTCTTCAATGTTCTCGGCGCTGGCGACGGCTTCATGTCGGGCCTGCTCAAGGGCTGGCTGACCGGCGAAGACTGGCCCACCTCACTGAAATTTGCCAATGCCTGCGGCGCCTTTGCTGTCTCGCGTCACGGCTGCACGCCGGCCTATCCGAGCTGGGAAGAGCTGCAGTATTTCTTCAAGACTGGCATCCAGAACAAGGCGCTGCGCAAAGACGCGGCACTCGAGCAGGTGCACTGGTCGACCAACCGCAAGGGTGACTGGTCGACGATGCGGGTCTTCGCCTTCGATCATCGCATGCAGCTGGAAGCCATGGCCAAGGAAGCCAGCGTCTCCGAACATCGCATCGGCGCGTTCAAGAACCTTTGCCTCGACGCCGCCCTCAAGGTTTCCGATGGCAAAGCCGGTTATGGTCTGCTCTGCGATAGCCGCCTGGGACGCGATGCGCTTTACCGCGCCGCCGGCACAGGGTTGTGGATCGGTCGTCCGGTCGAGTGGCCGGGTTCGCGCCCGCTGACGCTGGAGCCGGAGATCGGCCCGGATTTTGGCGGCCTGGTCGAATGGCCGGTCGATCATGTTGTGAAGGTGCTCACCTTCTATCATCCTGATGATACGCCGGAGATGAAGGTCGTGCAGGAGCAGACGGTGCTCAGGCTCTTCCATGCGGCGCGCCGCAATCGCCTCGAATTCCTGCTGGAGGTTATCCCCTCCAAGGTCGGGGCCTGCGACGAGGAGACCACCGCTAAGATCATTCAGCGTTTTTACGAGATCGGCGTCTACCCCGACTGGTGGAAGCTGGAGCCGATGAAGACGGTGGCGTCCTGGGCGAATGCCTGCAACGCGATCGAGCGCAATGATCCCTATACGCGCGGCATCGTCGTGCTGGGGCTCGATGCACCGCAGGCCGAACTGGAGGCGAGCTTCCAGCTTGCCGCCGGCTTCGATCTGGTCAAGGGTTTCGCCGTCGGTCGCACGATCTTCGGGGATGCCGCGCGCAAGTGGCTCGCCGGTTCGCTGAGCGATGTCGCTGCCGTGGAGGATATGGCCGCGCGTTACCAGAGCCTCTGCGCCATCTGGGACGCCGCGCGGCAGAAGGCGGTTTCCGCCAAGGGAGAAAAAGCATGAAGACGATCCGGCTGACCGCCGCCCAGGCGATGGTGCGTTACCTCGCCAACCAGCTGAACGAGGATGGCGTTCCCTATATCGCCGGCATGTGGGCGATCTTCGGTCACGGCAATGTCGCCGGCATCGGCGAGGCGCTTTACGGCATCCGCGACGAGTTGCCGACCTATCGCGGCCAGAACGAGCAATCGATGGCCCATGCAGCAATCGCCTATGCCAAGCAGCTCGGTCGCCGTCGCGCCATGGCGGTAACCTCGTCCATCGGCCCCGGCGCGCTCAACATGGTGACGGCGGCAGCGCTCGCCCATGTCAACCGTCTGCCGGTCCTCTTCATCCCCGGCGACGTTTTCGCCAATCGCGGCCCGGATCCGGTTTTGCAGCAGATCGAGGATTTCGGCGACGGCACGATGTCGGCCAACGACTGCTTCCGTCCTGTCTCGCGTTACTTCGACCGCATCATGCGGCCGGAACAACTGCTGACGGCACTTCCGCGCGCCATGCGGACGCTGACTGATCCCGCTGATTGCGGCCCGGTCACGCTTGCCTTCTGCCAGGACGTGCAGGCCGAGGCCTATGATTATCCTGAGGGCTTCTTTGCCAGGAAGACCTGGCGCTTCCGTCGTCCGGAGCCTGACGTCGTCGAGTTCGAAGCGGCGGTTGCGGCGCTGAAGGCGGCGAAGAACCCCGTGATCGTCGCTGGTGGTGGCGTACATTTTTCGGGCGCCACCGACACACTGAAAGCCTTTGTCGAGAAGCATCAGATCCCCGTGGTCGAGACGCAGGCCGGCAAGTCGGCACTGGCCTGGGATCATGGGCTCAATTTCGGCCCTGTCGGTGTGACCGGTGCCGAGAGCGCCAATGTCGTCTCCGAAAAAGCGGATCTGGTCATCGGCGTTGGCACGCGATTTCAGGATTTCACCACCGGTTCCTGGGCGTTGTTCAAGAACCCCAACCGCAAGATCCTGGCGCTCAATGTGCAGCCTTACGACAGCGCCAAGCATGATGCGATCCCGCTGGTGGCTGATGCCAAGATCGGCCTTGAAAAGCTTTCGGCCGCCCTCGGCGATCACAAGTTCGCCGCACCGGATGCCGGTCTCAAGGCGTTCTGGTTCGCCAAGGCGGATGCCGTGACGGCAGCGCCTGTCGACAGCAATGCGCTGCCGACCGACATGCAGGTGATCGGTGCCGTGCAGCGCGCCTCGCGCGACAATACCGTCGTCATGTGCGCAGCCGGCACCATGCCGGGGGAATTGCACCAGCTGTGGAAGTCCAAGCTGCCGCTCTCCTATCACATGGAATACGGCTTCTCCTGCATGGGCTACGAGATCGCCGGTGGTCTCGGCATCAAGATGGCGGAACCGGATCGTGACGTCATCGTCATGGTCGGCGACGGCTCCTACATGATGATGAATTCGGAACTCGCAACCGCCGTTGGCATGGGCGCGAAGATTACCGTCGTCATCACCGACAACCGAGGTTACGGCTGCATCAACCGGCTGCAGATGGGCACCGGCGGGGCGCAGTTCAACAATCTCTATGCCCACACCAATGTCAGCCCGATGGCGATCGACTTCGCCGCACACGCGGCGTCGATGGGCGCGCGGTCCCACAAGGTCTCGTCGATAGCAGAGCTGGAAACAGCGCTTGATGCCGCCCGCGCGGCGACCGAGACCACAGTGATCGTCATCGATACCGATCCTTATCCGACCACCGGAGCCGGCGGCTACTGGTGGGATGTCGCGGTGCCGGAAGTCTCGGCCCGCGCTGAAGTCAATCAAGCCCGCGTTGCCTATGAAGCGGCTCTGAAGGAAAGAACCTGATCATGATCCTTTTCGGAACCAACCCGATCGCCTGGTCGAATGATGACGACCGCCGCCTCGGCGCCCATATCAGCCTCGAACAGTGCCTGGACGAGACCGCCAAGATCGGTTTCGACGGCATCGAGAAGGGCCATAAGCTGCCGACCGATCCAGCCGGATTGAAGTCGGTACTTGAGCCGCGCGGCCTGAAATTCGTCTCCGGCTGGCATTCGCTGAACCTGCTGACCAACTCTATTGAGGAAGAAAAGGCCGCCATGCAGCCCTTCCTCGATGTGCTCAAGGCCATGGGTTGCAAGGTCATCATCGTCTGCGAAACGTCCAACGCCATCCATGGCGCCGATGACACGGCACTCGCTGACCGTCCGGTTCTTTCGGATGCGGAATGGGCCAAGTTCGGTGCCGGCGTCGAGGCGCTGGCCGAATTCTCGGCTTCGCAGGGCATCTCTCTGGTCTATCACCATCACATGGGCACCGTCGTCGAGACCGAAGCCGAAATCGACAAGCTGATGGAGCATACTGGTCCGCATGCCAAGCTGCTGCTCGATACCGGCCATTGCTATTTCGGCGGCGGCAATCCGGAAGCGGTTGCGAAAAAATACATGCACCGCGTCGGCCATATCCACGCGAAGAATGTTCGTCCCGTGATCGCTGATCAGGTGCGGAACGAGAAGCTCTCCTTCCTCGAAGGCGTGCGTCGCGGCGTGTTCACCGTGCCGGGTGACTCGGAAGGCGGCGTGAACTTCCCGCCGGTACTGAAGATCGTGGCCGAGCATGGCTATGAAGGCTGGATCGTCATCGAGGCCGAGCAGGACCCGGATGTGCGCAATCCCTTCGAATATCAGAGCCTCGGCCTGAAATCGCTCAAGGGCTTTGCCAAGGATGCCGGCCTGATCTGATATTGAAGCCGGGGCGGGACTTATCTCCGCCCCGTGTTTTGACAGCACACGGATTTGGGCTCTATTGCAGGCGACCCATTCACAAGACTGCCGGGAGCAAAGCCTTGAAGTTCCAGATCCTCGATCCGACCCATCCGTTTTTCAAGCCGCTGTGGATCCGCATCCTCTGCACGGTGCTGCCGCTCGCTTGGGCCGGGGTGGAGTATTCGAATGGTGCGACGGGTTGGGCGATGATCTTCGTCGTCACCGGTTTCTATGCCGGATACGAACTGCTGTTCATGTATGACCACACAATGAAAAAGGCCGAAGCCAAGGCGGAGGCCGAACGCGCGAGGATCGCGGCGGAAGCCGAGCGCTCCGACGCGGACTAAACGCAGAATTTTGGGAGATGAGATATGGCCGATCTGTTGCGCAAGCCCTCGGGTCAATTGGGCAAGGTGCATGACATCACGCCAGCCAGCGCCGGCTGGGGGTATGTCGGCTTCGGGCTCTATCGCCTGAAGGCCGGCGAAAGCGCCGCAGAGCCGACCGGCGCGACAGAGGTCATTCTGGTGCTGGTCGAGGGCAAGGCCACGATCTCCGGTGGCGGCAAGGATTTTGGCGAACTCGGCCAGCGCATGTCGGTCTTCGAGAAGACGCCGCCGCATTGTGTCTATGTGCCGGCGGGCGCGGATTGGTCCGCCAAAGCGACGACGGACTGCGTGCTGGCGGTCTGCACGGCTCCCGCAATGCCGGACCGCGAAGCCCAGCAGATCGGGCCGGATGGGATCTCGCTCGTCGAGCGTGGCAAGGGCGCCAATACGCGGCATATCTATCCGATCGCCATGGAAGACCGCGACGTCGCTGACAGTCTGCTGGTGACGGAAGTCTTCACCCCTTCGGGCAACTGGTCGTCCTATCCGCCGCATCGGCATGACGAGGACAATTTCCCCGAGATGACCTATCTTGAGGAGACTTACTACCACCGCCTCAACCCTGCTCAGGGCTTTGGCTTCCAGCGCGTGTTCACGGAGGATGGCTCGCTGGACGAGACCATGGCGGTGTCGGATGGCGATGTGGTTCTGGTGCCTAGGGGGCATCACCCTTGCGGTGTCCCCCATGGCTACGAGATGTATTATCTGAACGTCATGGCCGGCCCCTTGCGCAAATGGCGTTTCCAGAACCATCCGGATCACGACTGGATTTACCAGCGCGATAGCAAATAACAGGCTTGGAGGGCGCTTTCGTCTTCACGAAAGCGTTTCCTGTACCAACTCCAAATCCGCCTGCCGATCCGCTCCGTAGTGGGTGCACAAACGCGCCAACGATGGAGACGCATCGATGCCGAAGTTCAGCTTGGCCCTTGTCGGGCTTGCCCTGAGTCTGCTGCCGGTCACCGGACAGGCCGCCGACAAATTCACCTTTGAAGACTATTTTGCCGGCCGCACGGAAGCCGTCGGTTCGTTCAGCGCCATCAACGGCGTCAAGAGGACGTTCACCGTCGATCTCACCGGAAAATGGGACGGCAAAACGCTGACCTTGCGGGAAGACTTTGTCTTCGACGACGGCACCAAGGACCGCAAGACCTGGCGCTTCACCAAGACCAGCCCGACCACCTATAGCGGCACGCGCGAGGACGTCATTGGCGAGACCACCGTTCGGCTGAACGGCGCCGTCGCCCGCTTCAACTATCTGGTCTATCTGAGCCCCGAGACCCAGGGCAACAAGGTGCGCTTCTGGGACAAGATGGTTCTGCGTGAGGATGGAACCGTGCTGAACACGGCTCTGGTCACCAAGTTCGGCATCCCGGTCGCCAAGACGACGGTCGAGTTCCGCAAGCCCGGTTCTTCGCACAAGACGGCGAGCCGCTGAGGCCGGCGGCCGTTCAGCCTTTGCTTCCGTCCAACCAGAGGTCGATGCCGCTGGCGGCCGCGATACCGGTCGCGAAACAGGCGGTGAGCAGATAGCCGCCTGTCGGTGCCTCCCAATCGAGCATTTCGCCTGACACAAAAGTGCCTGGACGGGCGGTGAGCATAAAGCGATGATCGATGGCATCCAGCGCCACCCCACCGGCGGTGGAGATCGCTTCGGCGATGGGGCGCGGGCGCGTGACGGAGAGCGGCAGAGCCTTGATGAGGTTTGCAAGCGCCTTCGCCTCGGACTGGTTTGCGGCGGGGTTGACCTCCCGCAATAGGGCGACCTTCACGCCATCGAGATTGGCGGCCTTCTTCAGTCGTGTCGATAAACTCGACTTGTGATCCTGGCGGGTGAGATCGGCCGTCAGCTTCTCCACCGTCCGACCTGGCGCGAGATCGAGCATCAGTTCGGCATGTCCGTCCCGGTCGAGCGCATCCCTGAGCGCTGCGGAATGGGCATAGATCAGGCTGCCCTCGATGCCGCCCCGGCTGATGACAAATTCGCCTTGGGTTGTGCCCGCTTCCGAGGTGGCTTTCACCGACTTGACTGGCTGGCCGGAGAAGCGCGTGTCGAAGCTTTCGGAAAAATCGCAGTCGAAGCCGCAATTGGCCGGGCGAAGTGGGGCAATGTCGATGCCTTCGGCTTCCAGCAGCGGCACCCAGACGGCATCCGAGCCGAGCTTCGGCCAGCTGGCGCCGCCGAGCGCCAGGAGTGTGGCGTCTGCCGTTACGCGTTTTGGACCGTCTGGCGTGTCGAAGAGCAGGGCGTCAGCGTCAAATCCCGTCCAGCGGTGGCGGGTGAGGATGGTGACGCTCATTCCTTCCAGCCGTTTCAACCAGGCGCGCAAAAGCGGCGAAGCCTTCATGACCTTTGGAAAGACGCGGCCGGAGGAGCCGACAAAGGTTTCCGTGCCGAGCCCGGCTGCCCAGACGCGGATCGCCTCGGGTGTCATCAGGTCGAGCACCGGGCGCAGCCGATCGTTTGCCGCGCCATAGCGGGTGACGAAACGCGCATAGTCCTCGGCATGGGTGATGTTGAGGCCGGACTTGCCGGCCAGCAGGAACTTGCGGCCGACCGTCGGCATGGCGTCGTAGACGGTGACGCGATGGCCCTTGCCGGCGAGATGCTCTGCCGCCATCATCCCCGCCGGGCCGCCGCCGATGACCGCCACGCTTTTCGTCATGTCCGGTCAGTCCAGGGTGAAGGTCGAAAGGCGGGCGACCAGACCTTCGATCGTTCTGCTATCGGCATTGGCGAAGGCGAAGCGAAGGTAGTCCTGGCAGTCGTCACCAAAATAGGCGCCGGGGATACAGAGCACGCCGGCTTTCTTGGCCAGTCTTTCCGCAACATGGGCGGAATCCTGGCCTGCAAAGGGATGTCGGATGAAGGCGAAATAGGCGCCGAGCGAATCCATTTTCCAGTCGGGAAGCTTGGCCATCACGCCTTTCAGGGTTTCGGCGCGGCGCAAGATCTCGATACGGTTGTCGTCGCGCCAGGCTTTCAGTGCCGGGATCGCCTTGGCGACGGCCGCCTGGGGTGCGCGAGGGGCGCAGATCTGCAGGTTGTCCATGACCTTGGCGATTTCCGAGACGGCGCGCGGGCCGGCGGTGATCGCGCCGAGGCGATGGCCGGGGATGCAGAAGGATTTGGAGAAGGAGTAGAGCAGGATCAGGTTTTCTTCCCAGCCGTCGACCGAGAGCAGATCATGCGGGCGGTCTTCG
The DNA here is from genome assembly GCF_001429245.1 of Rhizobium sp. Root274. Lineage (GTDB taxonomy): Bacteria > Pseudomonadota > Alphaproteobacteria > Rhizobiales > Rhizobiaceae > Allorhizobium. The sequence goes on along the minus strand of NZ_LMJE01000007.1, from coordinate 1,081,979 downwards.
CCGGGGAGGAAGTCGCGATAGGTCTCATCGAGGATCAGGAAAGCGCCGGCCTTGCGGCAGGCGTCGAAGGCCTGGCGCAGCAATTCCGCCGGATAGATGGCGCCCGTCGGGTTGTTGGGCGAGACCAGTGCCACGGCCTTGACGCCCTTCGCCAGGACCGCCTCGATGCCTTCGATGGTCGGCACGAAGCCGGTGGCCGGATCGAGCGGGATCAGCTCGCGGCGGATGCCCATCATCGCCAGCGTGGTTTCCTGGTTGAAGTAGAAGGGATCGGTCAGCGCAACGGCATCGCCGCTTCCAGCAATCGCGGAGACCGTTGCCATGAAGGCCTGGTTGCAGCCTGCCGTGATGTGGATGTTTTCGGCCTTGATAGGTGCGCTGTAAACGGAGGCGACTTCTGCCGCGTAGGCCTCGCGCAGCGGCGTCTCGCCCTCGATCGGGCCATAGCCGGCATTCGCCCGGGCCGAAGCGGCTTCCGCCAGCCAGGCGAAAAGATCGGGATGTGGCGGATAGCCGGGGACGGCCTGGCTCAGATCGATCATGGGGCCGGCTGCTCCGTCATAGGCGCGGGCCCAGGCGAAAACGGAAGGCACGGGCGGCGCCGAGAGATCTGCGACGAGCGGGTTGAAGGGGGCGGCGGGCATGGCAGGTTCCTCGGCGGTTATTCGCTCTCTTCCAGGAGCGGAACGGCGGTATTGGTATTGCGTTTGCGGATCGAGGGCAGGCCTCGTCCCGATGGGCGGCTTGCCGGGCGCGGCTGGGCCGCACGCTCGGCTTCAATCGTGTCGAAGATCCAGTCAATGAAGACCTTGGCGATCGGCGCCGCGCGAACGTCGTTGCGGGCGGCAACATAGAAGGCATCCGGTGCTGGCACTGCGAGATCGAAGGGGATCACGAGTTCGCCGGCGGCAATCAGGCTCGATGCGGTGATGCTGTCGCCGAGCGCTACACCCTGGCCGTGGCGGGCGGCCTCGGTCGACAGGCGTGCGTCACCCATGAAGTGTTCGCGCGCCTTGGGCATGTCGAGCTGGTCGGCGGCGGCGAGCCAGCTTCGCCATTCGCGGCCATCGTCGCCATGCAGCAGGACATGGTCGTGCAGATCGCGAACCGATCGCAGCGGCCGCGTGTTGAGCAGCGTCGGGCTGACGACGGGGAAGAGCTCGAAGGTGCTCCAGAGCCGCGTCCAGCAATCCTTCCAGCCGCCCGGGCCATAGAGGATCGCGATGTCGATGTCGGGCGAATAGATCAGGCTGGAATCGTTGCTGGAGGTGAGCGTCAGGCTGATTTCGGGGTAACGATCGACGAAGGAGCCGAGGCGGGGCACCAGCCAGAGCGAGAGCAGCGCCGGTACGCAGGAGATGCGCAGGCTGCCGCTGGTCGAGGGGCGGTTCATCAGCGCGGTCGCCGCTGCAATGCCGTCGAAGGCCTGGGTGACGGCCGGCAGCAGCAGGGCGCCCTGGGGTGTCAGTTTCAGCCGCTTGCCGCCGCGCTCAAAGAGCACCGTTTTCAGCGTTTCCTCAAGGCTGCGGATCTGATGCGAGATCGCGCCATGGGTGACGCTCAGTTCCCGAGCTGCCGCCGAGATCGAGCCACGGCGGGCCGCTGCCTCGAAGGCGCGCAGAGGATTGAGCGGGGGCAGGCGGCTTGCCATCGATGGTTCAGGATCCGTGAATTTTTCTCACATCGATTGCTATAACATCGTGAATTGATTTTCCAAGTGCGTTGCAGGTTAATGCTCACAATAACAGCAGGCGCGGATCGTGCCGCAAAAATGGACGACTGACGAATGATAGTTCACGAACAGGGAACTTGGGCATGACTTTCGATGAGAAGCGCCTCGCGGCGCTGCGCGAGAAATACGGAAACGACAAGGCCGGTGAGATCTTCGATCCAAAGTTTGCGAAGGTCGGCGAGAAGATCTTCTCGAACGGCACCCGCGCCGCGCCCTATGCCGGCGTGCCCACCTTCGTTTCCGCACCCTATCGTCAGGTCGACCAGCGCAATCCTGATGTCAGCGATCTCGATGTCGCGATCGTCGGCGTTCCCATGGATCTCGGGGTGACCAACCGCCCTGGCTCGCGCTTCGGGCCTCGCGCCTTGCGGGCCATCGACCGCATCGGCCCCTACAACCATGTTCTCGAATGCGCCCCGGTCTTCGATCTCAAGGTGGCCGATATCGGTGACGTTCCATTCTCCAGTCGCTATCGCCTGGAGATGAGCCATGAGGATATCGAGGCCTATTACACCAAGCTCGTCAGCCAGGGTGTGCTGCCGCTTTCGGTCGGCGGAGATCACTCGATCACCCATCCGATCATGAAGGCGATTGCCAAGAAGCACGGCCCTGTCGGCATGATCCATATCGACGCCCATTGCGACACAGGTGGCGCCTTCGACCAGACGAAGTTCCACCATGGCGGCCCTTTCCGCAATGCCGTGCTCGACGGCGTGCTTGATCCTGTCAGGACGATCCAGATCGGCATTCGCGGGCCTGCCGAATATCTCTGGGAGTTCTCCTACGAGTCCGGCATGACGGTCATTCATGCCGAAGAGATCAACGGCCTCGGCATCCCGGCGATCATCGAAAAGGCGAAGGCCGTGATCGGCGATGGCCCGACTTATCTCTCCTTCGACATCGACAGTCTTGATCCGAGTGTTGCCCCCGGCACCGGCACCCCGGAGGTCGGTGGCCTCACCTCGCGTGAGGCACTTGAACTCATTCGCGGCTTCAAGGGCGTGAACCTTGTTGGCGGCGATGTGGTCGAAGTCGCACCGCAATATGACGCCAACCACAATACGGCTCATGTCGGCGCACAAATCCTCTTCGAAATCCTCAGCCTGATGGTCTACAGTCCGTCCACCAAGGCACGCTGAGCATTCTCATTCCGGACAGGTCCGACTGTCCGGTTCCGGGTACAGACAAACGGGCGAAAACGCCTCAACCACAACAAGGGAACAGGACCATGAAAGACATTCTCTCCACCTCCGTCAGCCGCCGCGGCGTGCTGGCCGGATCGCTGGCAGCCGCCGGCGCGCTCGCCATGCCGACGATCCTGCGCGCCCAGGACAAGTCGATCAAGATCGGCGTCTATGGCGGCTACTTCAAGGATTCGTTCGACAAGAACATTTTTCCGGAATTCACCAAGGCGACCGGCATTGCCGTCGAATCCGTCGCCGAGCCCACAGGTGAAGCCTGGCTCGTGCAGCTTGAGCAGGCCGCCAAGGCCGGTCAGGCACCTGCCGACCTCTCGATGATGTCGCAGGTCGCCATGCTGAAGGGTCAGGCGACCGAGCTCTGGGCACCGATCGACATGGGCAAGCTCAAGAACGCCTCGGGCCTGATCGACCGCTTCGTCAACAAGTATCCTGATGGTCGCGTTGCCGGCGTTGGTGCAGTTGCCTGGTATATCACGCTCGTCACCAATACCGATGTCTACAAGGAGGCTCCGACCTCCTGGGAAGCGCTGTGGGATCCGGCAAATGCAGACAAGCTCGGCCTGCTCGCCCTCGTCTCCAACTCCTTCCTGCTCGAGGTTACTGCAAAGACCTATTTCGGCGGCACCAATGCGCTTGATACGGAAGAGGGCATCCTGAAGGCCTTCGACAAACTTGCCGAAGTAAAGCCGAACGTGCGCCTCTGGTATCGTGACGAAGCGCAGTTCGAACAGTCGCTGAAGTCGGGCGAAATCCCGATGGGCCAGTATTATCACGACGTCACGGGTCTCGCTGCTGCCGATGGCCAGCCGGTCCGCTCGACCTTCCCGAAGGAAGGCGGCATTCAGGACTCAGGCTGCTGGGCGCTGTCGCGCGCTTCTGCCAAGACTGAGGAAGCGCACATCTTCATCGACTATATGTGCCAGCCCTCGATCCAGGCAACCCTGTCGCGCAAGGTTGGCACGGCCCCGACCGTTAAGCGCGAACTGCTCGACCTGACGGCCGAAGAATTCGCCGCAGTCTCCTCCGATATCGAGCCGATCACGCCGCGTTACGACCTCTACCAGACCAAGTCGGACTGGCTGAACCAGAAGTGGACGGAGCTGATCGTCGGTTGATTTTTGGGGCGTTTGCCCCTCATCCGCCTGTCGGCACCTTCTCCCCGCAGGCGGGGAGAAGGTGACACGCGGCTCGCGCGGCGCCTGCCTCCCCTCTCCCCGCTTGCGGGGAGAGGGGAGGGTGAGGGGCAAAGCCCCAACCATGAACGCCTATTGCGCCTCATGCCACCGCTCAGCGTTTGCAAGACAATTCGGGCGGGAGATGCTATTGCCGCGCCAAAGGGCTTCGAGCCTACACCATTTGACTTCGGAGACATGATGTCCGGCCTCGCCCTCAATTCCATCACCAAGCAGTTCGGCCCGTTCACGGCGGTCGACAATGTCCAGCTTTCGGTGCCGCATGGCACCTTCGTCTGCCTGCTCGGCCCCTCCGGCTGCGGCAAGACCACGCTGCTTCGGATGATTGCCGGTCTCGACAGTCCGACCAATGGCGCCATCGTTCTCGATGGCAAGGACATCACACAGGTGCCGACACACAAGCGCGAGCTCGGCATGGTTTTTCAGTCGCTGGCGCTCTTCCCGCATTTGACCGTCGGCGAGAACATCGCCTATCCCTTGCGCATCCGTGGCATCGGTCGCGAAGAGCAGGTGAAGCGTGTGGACGAGCTGCTCGCGATGATCCACCTCACCGGCTACGCCGACCGTCCGGTGCACAAGCTCTCCGGCGGCCAGCGGCAGCGCGTGGCGATTGCCCGGGCGCTTGCGATTTCGCCCAAACTGTTTCTGCTCGATGAGCCGCTGTCGGCGCTCGATGCGAAGCTGCGCGAGGCGATGCAGGTGGAACTGCGCAAGCTGCAGCAGCAGCTCGGCATCACGACCATTGTCGTGACCCACGATCAGCGCGAGGCGATGACCATGGCCGATACGGTCGTCGTCATGAATGGCGGCAAGATCCGCCAGGCGGCGAGCCCGATCGAGATCTATCGCAAGCCGGCCGATCGTTTCGTTGCTGATTTCATCGGCTCGACCAATCTGCTGCCGCTCACGGCGCAGGGTGGAACCACGCTGGTGCTCGGACATGCCGTTGCCGGCATTTCGGCACCGTCAGGTTCGGCGCAGGCGAGCCTCTCGGTGCGCCCGGAAGACGTGAAACTCGCAGCTCCCGGCGAAGGCCGGATCACCGGCAAGGTTACCTTCATCCGCGATCTTGGCGGCACGATCGAGACCTTCCTCGACGTCTCCGGTACTGAAGTCGTCGCCGTCTCGACGCCGCGCGAGCGGCCTGTCGTGACCGTCGGCCAGGATGTCGGCATCGTCATCGACCCCGAAACCGCCGTGGTGCTGTCGGCATGAAACGCGAAGCCCCAAAAACTGCGCTCGACTATGCGCCGCTCGCCTTTCCGGCCGGCATGCTGATCCTGTTCTTCGTCGTGCCTTTCGCGACGATGATCGCCGTCTCCTTCTTCAAGCGCGATCCGACCGGCTTCTACTCGCCGGATTTCGTCTTCGACAATTATGCCCGCTTCCTGTCGTTCTTCTTCGGCGGCGTGCTCAGCTTTTCGCTTGGTCTCGCGATTGCGGTTGCCGTCGTCTGCGTGACGCTGGCTTTGCCCTTCACCTATCTGCTCGCCCGCATGTCTCGCAAAGCGCAGGTGCTCTGGCTGGTCGCACTCCTTTCCATCCTGTCGCTTTCCGAAGTCATCATCGGCTTTGCCTGGTCGACGCTGTTTTCCCGCACCGCCGGTATCACCAACCTACTGGTCATGGTCGGGTTGATGGAAAAGCCGGTGGCGCTCATGCCGAATTTCGGCGCCGTCCTGACCGGCATGGCCTATCAGGCGCTGCCCTATACCGTGCTGGTGCTCTATCCCGCGATCGTCCGGCTTGACCCGACGCTGACAGAAGCCGCCCGCACGCTCGGCGCCTCGCCGCCCAAGGCCTTCTTCACCGTCGTCGTACCGGCGCTGCGCAACACGCTGATTGCGACGCTGATCATGGTCTTCATCTTTGCGCTTGGCTCCTATCTCCTGCCGCAGATCCTCGGCCGTCCTTCGCACTGGACACTGTCGGTGCTGATTACCGATCAGGCGATCTATCAGTCCAACATGCCGTTTGCGGCGGCAATGGCGGTGTTCCTCGTGTTGGTCACGCTCGGCATGGTCGCGCTGACGCTGCTCATCGGTCGTAAGGGAGAGGCAGCATGAACAAGGCTCTGACCCGTCTCTACTTCACCCTGATCGGCATCTTCCTTGCAGCGCCCATCGTCGTGGTCGCGGGTGTGTCGGTGAATGCCAAGCAGAGCCTGAACTTCCCGCCGCAGGGCTTTTCTTTGTCCTGGTATGGCGCGATCTTCACCGATCCGGGCTGGCGGGCGGCGCTGTTTGCCTCGGTCATCCTGGCGCTTTGCGCGGCGGCTCTTGCTGTCGCCATCGCCCTGCCGCTCGCCTGGTTCCTCTGGCGGCGTCTTGCCCCTTGGGCGCAGGTCTTCCAGCTGCTCGGCATCGCACCCTTCACACTGCCGCCCGTCATCACGGCGCTAGGCCTGCTCACCTTCTGGGCCGCAACGGGCTTCTATGGTCAACCTTGGACGGCCGTGATCAGCCACGCGATATTCTTCGTCACGCTGCCCCTGGTGACGCTGTCGCTCGGTTTCTCGGCGATCGACCGCTCCCTGGTCGAGGCGGCCGCCACCATGGGCGCCGACGACCGGACGATTTTCCGAACGGTCGTTTTGCCACTGATCGCGCCCTATCTTGTCTCCGGTTATGCCTTTGCCTTCGTGCTCTCGCTCAACGAGTACATCGTCGCCTATATGACTGTTGGTTTCGTGATGGAGACTCTGCCGATCAAGATCTTCAATGCGCTGCGCTATGGTTATACGCCGGTCATGGCTTCGGTGACGATCCTGTTCGTTGCGGTGGCCGCCACCGTGTTCGGCCTCGTGGCGCGCTTTGGCGACCTGCCAAAACTGCTCGGGGCGAATGCCGACGACCGCAGTTGATGAATGGCGTCAGCGGTGATCTTCGAGGATCATAGCGGCTGCCTTTTCGGCAATCATCAGGGTCGGCGAATTGGTATTGCCGGAGACAATGGTGGGCATGACCGAGGCATCGGCGATGCGCAGCCCCTTCAATGCCCGTAGATTCAGGCGCGGATCGACGACGCTGTCCGGATCGGCCCCCATGCGGCAGGTGCCGACGGGGTGGAAGATCGTCGTGCCGATATCGCCGGCTGCCTGTTCCAGCTCCGCATCGCTTTCAAGCGCTGGGCCGGGGCGGTATTCCTCAGGGTGATAGCGGGCAAAGGCGGGCTGGGCGGCAATCTGGCGGGTGAGGCGGATCGAGCGGATGGCTACATCGCGGTCGCCTGTCGTCGAGAGATAGTTCGGCGCGATCCTCGGCTGTGCGGCGAAGTCCGGCCCCGCGATATGCACCGATCCACGGCTTTCAGGTCTCAGGTTGCAGACGCTCGCCGTCATCGCCGGGAAGGGATGGACGGGATCGCCGAACTTGTCGAGCGAGACCGGCTGGACATGGTATTCGAGGTCGGCGGTTTCCTTGTCCGGGCCGGAGCGGGTGAAGATGCCGAGCTGGCTCGGGGCCATGGACATGGGGCCTGAGCGACGGAGAGCATATTCCAGTCCTATCATCGCCTTGCCGTAAAGGCTCGACGCGCGCTCGTTGAGGGTCGGCACGCCCTTGACCTTGAAGACGAGGCGGAGCTGCAGATGATCCTGCAGGTTTTCGCCGACGGCCGGCACCTCCCTCATGGTCTCAATACCTGCATTTTGCAGGACATCACCGCGACCGATACCGGAGAGTTCGAGGATCTGCGGCGAGCCGATGGCGCCTGCTGAGAGCACCACCTCGCGGCGGGCGGCGAAGCGTTTCAGCTCGCCGTCGTGATGCACCTCGGCGCCGGTCACGCGGTCTGCCTCGATGGTCAGGCCCTTCACATGGGCGTGGGTGAGGATCGTGAGGTTCTTGCGGTGCCGGATCGGCTTCAGAAAGGCTTTCGCCGTATTCCAGCGGATGCCTGAGCGCTGGTTGACCTCGAAGAAGCCGGAGCCTTCGTTGTCACCGCGATTGAAGTCGTCTGTCTCAGGGATGCCCGCTTGCTTCGCCGCCTCGCGAAAGGCTTCCAATACATCCCAGCGCAGCCTCGCCTTCTCCACGCGCCATTCGCCGCCGGCGCCATGCTTGTCATCGGCCCCCCGGTGGAAGTTTTCCGTCTTTTTGAAGAGCGGCAGCACGTCGTCCCAGCCCCAGCCGTCGCAGCCCATCTGGCGCCACTGGTCGTAGTCGCGCGCCTGGCCGCGCATGTAGATCATGCCGTTGATCGAGGAGCAGCCGCCGAGCACCTTGCCGCGGGGATAGCCGATGGCGCGACCGTTCAAGCCGGGCTCGGCTTCCGTCTTGAAGCACCAGTCGGTGCGCGGGTTGTTGATGCAATAGAGATAGCCGACGGGGATATGGATCCAGTGATAATTGTCGCTGCCGCCGGCTTCGAGCAGCAGCACACGCCGCGTGGGATCGGCGGACAGCCTGTTAGCCAGCAGGCAGCCGGCGGTGCCGGCGCCGATGACGATGTAATCGTAGGTCTCCATGCTCCTCCCCGAGCGCTGCCGGCGTCTCAACTGTTTCGCAGGCGACCCTCCAGAAGGTCAAGCACGGAACGGGCGGCATCCATGACATTGGTGCCGGGGCCGAAGACGGCGGAGACGCCATGCTCCAGCAGGAAGTCATAGTCCTGACGCGGAATAACCCCGCCGACGACGACGATCACGTCATGGGCGCCCTTGGCCTTCAGCGCCTGGACCAGCTGCGGGGCGAGCGTCTTGTGGCCGGCGGCAAGCGAGGACATGCCGACGACCTGCACCTTATTGGCAACGGCGAGATCGGCTGCCTCCTCCGGTGTCTGGAACAGGGGACCTGCCACGACATCGAAACCGATATCGCCAAAGGCCGACGCGATGACCTTGGCGCCGCGATCATGGCCATCCTGGCCGAGCTTGGCGATCAGGATGCGCGGCTTGGAGGCGGCCTTGCCGTAATCCTTCAGGCGGGTCGACAGCGTTTCCATTTCCGGATCGCCTTCGTAGGCCTTGCCGTAGATGTCATGCACGACTTCGGGGACGGCGACGTGATCGCCGAAAACGGCGCGCATGGCGTCGGAGATCTCCCCGACGGTGGCGCGGGCGCGGGCGGCGTCGACGGCGGCTTCGAGGATATTGCCTTCGCCGGTTTTGGCGACCTCGGTCAGCCGGGCAAGGGTTTCAGCCACCCGCTTCGGGTCGCGCTGGCGGCGCGTCTGCTCGATACGCTTGATCTGCGACAGGCGGACGGCCGTGTTGTCGATCTGCAGGATATCGATCGGCTCCTCGTTTTCGAGGCGGTACTTGTTGACACCGACGATCACCTCCTCGGCGCGGTCGACGGCTGCCTGGCGGCGGGTGGCGGCTTCCTCGATCAGGCGCTTCGGCAGGCCGTCATCGACGGCTTTGGTCATGCCGCCCAGCTGCTCGATCTCCTCGATCAGCGCCCAGGCTTTTTCGGCCATGTCATTGGTCAGGCTCTCGACATAATAGGAGCCGGCCAGCGGATCGACGACCTTGGTGACGCCTGTCTCGTGCTGCAGGATCAGCTGCGTGTTGCGGGCAATGCGGGCTGAGAATTCCGTCGGAAGCGCGATCGCCTCGTCAAACGAGTTTGTGTGCAGCGACTGGGTGCCGCCGAGCACGGCCGACATCGCCTCAAAAGCGGTGCGGACGATGTTGTTATAGGGGTCCTGTTCGGCCAGCGATACGCCCGATGTCTGGCAATGAGTGCGCAGCATCAGGGAGGACGCCTTCTTCGGCTCGAATTCCTGCATGATGCGGGTCCAGAGCAGGCGGGCGGCGCGCAGCTTGGCGGCCTCCATGAAGAAGTTCATGCCGATCGCAAAGAAGAAGGAGAGACGCCCGGCGAACGCGTCGACATCAAGGCCCTTGGCGATGGCGGCGCGGACATATTCGCGCCCGTCGGCCAGCGTGAAGGCAAGCTCCTGCACCAGCGTCGCGCCGGCCTCCTGCATGTGATAGCCGGAGATCGAGATCGAGTTGAACTTCGGCATCTCCTTCGCCGTGTATTCGATGATGTCGGCGATGATCCGCATCGAGGGTTCGGGCGGGTAGATATAGGTGTTGCGGACCATAAACTCCTTGAGGATGTCGTTCTGAATGGTCCCGGACAGTTTCTCGCGCGACACGCCCTGTTCCTCGCCGGTGACAATGAAATTGGCGAGGATCGGGATGACGGCGCCATTCATGGTCATCGAGACGGAGATGTCCTGCAGCGGAATGCCGTCGAAGAGGATCTTCATGTCCTCGACACTGTCGATCGCCACACCCGCCTTGCCGACATCGCCCTCAACACGGGGATGATCCGAGTCATAACCGCGATGGGTGGCGAGGTCGAAGGCGACCGAGACGCCCTGCTGGCCGGCCACAAGCGCCTTGCGGTAGAAGGCATTGCTCTCCTCCGCCGTCGAAAAACCCGCATATTGCCGGATCGTCCAGGGGCGACCGGCATACATGGTGGCACGCGGGCCCCGGGTGAAGGGCGCGAAACCCGGCAGGCTGTCGAGATGACCGATGCCGGCGATATCGTCTGTCGTATACAGCGGCTTCACCGCAATGCCCTCGGGCGTCTCCCAGACGAGGCTCTCCGCCGGACGCTTCAGTTCCTTCTCGGCAAGCGCCTGCCAGTCGGCGATGGTTTTCTTGGTCATCGATGTCATGCCCCCAACGTTTGAATTTGACCGGCACGGTCCGAGGTTCTGGCAGGCCAGTCCCGTATTGCGAAAAGACCGACGACGACATACGCAACCAAAAAACCGTTGCCTAACAATGATCCCGATACAAGCCCGTGTTCTGCCAGTTTCCCTGCCACGGCAATAACGGCCATGCCCGCAACGTAGACGGTGAGAACTCTCCGAACACTGAGGCGCCCAAAACAAATTCTCACTACCATGCCGTATAAGACCGCTCCCCAGAACGACCAGACTGCATGATTGTACAAGTGGATTTCATAGGGAGCTCCCCCTGGTGTTGGGAAGCCAAGGAGAAGCGATGCAGCAACAAAGGCGACCTCGGAGTTTAAAGGTGTTTTCATCCATATGAAAAAGTGGAGGAAAATCGCGCACGATGTGCCAATCAAGCCGCCGAGCATTGACGCTATGATCTTGGCCTCTCGTTTCACCCGCTCCCTCACCCCTCAAACTCCATGATCAACTCGTCGACGGCGAGACTCTGGCCCGGCTTCACGACGATCTTCTTCACCGTACCCCGCCGTTCGGCCTTCAGGATATTCTCCATCTTCATCGCCTCGACGGTGGCCAGCGCCTGACCGGCTTCCACGGTCTCGCCTTCCTTCACCGCAACCCCGGTGATGACGCCCGGCATCGGGCAGAGCAGCATCTTCGACGTATCCGGCGGCAGTTTTTCGGGCATCAGCTTGGCCAGTTCTGCGACACGCGGGGAGCGGACGCGGGCGGTCACATCCATGCCGCGCCAGCGGAGCCGAATGGCGGGGCCCTTGAGGTCGACCTTGACCGCGAGCGTCTCGCCGTCGATGTCGACATCGGCGAGTGTCTGACCCGGCTGCCAGTCGGTGGCGATCACCAGCTCGTTGCCGGCTTCGAATGCGATACGTGTGTTGCCGGTGCCGCCGGTAATCGCCAGCGCGTGGTCGCTATCGGCGAGATTGACGACCCAGTCCTTGCCTAGCTTGCGGGCATGATTGCCGATGGTGCCGGAGATCTGGATCGCGCGCGCCTGCAGGCGGTGATTGATCACGGCGGCGATCGCGGCAAGCTTTTCGGCGGACGCCGCATCCGGGGTGACTCCGGTGAAACCGTCCTTGAATTCCTCCGCGATATAGGCCGTGGTGATCTTGCCGGAGCGGAAGCGCTCCTGGTTCATCACGGCGGAGAGGAAGGGCAGGTTGTGGCCGATGCCTTCGACCTCGAAGCTGTCGAGCGCTGCGCTCATCGCGTCGATCGCGGTGAGGCGGTCTGGTGCCCAGGTGCAAAGCTTGGCGATCATCGGATCGTAATACATCGAGATCTCGCCGCCCTCGAAGACGCCGGTGTCGTTGCGAACGACAGTGCCTTCTGCCGTCGTTCCTTCTGCAGGCGGACGGTAGCGGGTGAGGCGACCGATCGAAGGCAGGAAGTTGCGATAGGGGTCTTCGGCGTAGAGACGGCTTTCGATCGCCCAGCCATTGAGCTTCACATCGTCCTGACCGAAGGCGAGTTTTTCGCCCGAGGCGACGCGGATCATCTGTTCGACGAGATCGAGTCCGGTGATCAGCTCGGTCACGGGATGCTCGACCTGCAGGCGGGTGTTCATCTCAAGGAAGTAGAACTTGTTCACTTTGCCATCGACGATGAATTCGACGGTGCCGGCGGAGTGATAGCCGACGGCTTTTGCCAGTGCCACGGCTTGTTCGCCCATCGCCTTGCGGGTTGCGGCATCGAGGAAGGGCGAGGGGGCCTCTTCGATCACCTTCTGGTTTCGCCGCTGGATCGAGCATTCGCGCTCGCCGAGATAAAGCACGGTGCCGTGTTTGTCGCCGAGCACCTGGATCTCGATATGGCGCGGTTCGGTGACGAATTTTTCGATGAAGATGCGGTCGTCGCCGAAGGAATTCTTCGCTTCGTTCTTCGACGACTGGAAGCCTTCGCGGGCCTCCTCTGCGTTCCAGGCGATGCGCATGCCCTTGCCGCCGCCGCCGGCCGAGGCCTTGATCATCACCGGATAGCCGATCTGATCGGAGATTTTTACCGCCTCGTCGGCATCCGCGATCAGCCCCATATGCCCGGGGACCGTCGAGACGCCGGCTTCGGCGGCCAGCTTCTTCGAGGTGATCTTGTCACCCATGGCCTGGATCGCGCCTACAGGCGGGCCGATGAAGGTGACGCCCGCCTTTTCCAGCGCTTCGGCAAAGGCCGCATTTTCCGAGAGGAAGCCATAGCCGGGATGGACCGCATCGGCGCCGGTCTGCCTGATCGCGTCGAGGATCTTGTCGATGACGATATAGGACTGGTTCGACGGCGCCGGGCCGATGTGCACCGCCTCATCGGCCATCTCGACATGCAGCGCATTGCGATCGGCATCGGAATAGACAGCGACCGTCTTGATGCCGAGCTTCTTGGCGGTCTTGATAACCCGGCAGGCGATTTCGCCCCGGTTGGCGATGAGGATTTTCTGGATCATGTCTTCTCTCCCTGCCAATTCTATCCGCGCACAGCCGCCAGGCGCTCAATCGCCATGTTTGCCCGCTATTCCCGCGCCTGCTTCTTCAAACCCTTGGCCACACTCTGCTCGTTCTTCACCTCGCCAAACGCCTCCGGAAAGTTCTTCCGCGCCAGCGGTTCATTCAGCTTCAGCTTGGCGAAGTAGGATTGCGGATCAAAGCCTCGCTCGGCGGCGATGAGCTCGCGGCCGAACAGTCGGCAGAGGCGTTCGCCGTCGAGATTGCCGCGCTCGAAGGGTTCGGTGCCGAAATATTGCCAGAGCGCCTGTACAAAGCCGAGGTCGGCCAGCGCCACGGATGGGTCCATGGTGCGGTGGCGCGGCCAGTTGGTGAGCGGCGTCACCTTGGGGTTCGGTCGGCGGATCGTGTATTGCCACTGCGTTCCCGGCAGGCCGGGCGGAAAGCCCTGGTGTTTCGGCATCAGAGGCTCTTTTGCCATGGCTCAGACCTCGAACACGTCGTCAAAGGACTCCGGAAAGCTCTTGCGGGCCACCCGTTCGTCGATCTTCAGCAGCGCGTCATAGGACGTCGGGTCAAACGGGCTTTCGGCCGGTACCACTTCCCGTCCGAACAGGAGGTTCAGCCGTCCGGCATCGAGGTTGCCGCGCGGAAAGGGCTCGGCGCCGAAATGGTGCCAGAGTGCATGCAGGAACGCCGCATCAACCTTCTGCTCAATCGTGTTCGGACGAGCAAGGCGCTGCAGGGGCTTGAGGGGTGTCGCGCCTTTTTCATTGGCGCGACGGATGGTGAAGTGATGGCCATGGCCCGGCAGCCCCGAGGGGAAACCGCGATGCTTGATCATTTCAGGTGGTCTGGCCATCTCTGTCTTCCTCAAGCCTGCTGCTGCTGGACGATCTTGTCCTGCGTCTTCGTGTCGAAGTCTGCCGCATCGTGGCGTTCATGCAGCTGTTCGGAGAGCGGGCCGGTTGCCTTGTTGACCATGGCGCCGCGTTTCACGGCCGGGCGGGCGGCAAGCTGCTTTGTCCAGCGTTGGACGTGCTCGTAGTCGTCTACGGACAGGAAGGTGCCGGCATCGTCATAGGCGCCGTGCAGGGCAAGCCGGCCATACCAGGGCCAGATCGCCATGTCGGCGATGGTGTAGTCCTTACCGGCCATGAATTCATTGTCGGCGAGGTGACGGTTCAGCACGTCCAACTGGCGCTTCACTTCCATGGCATAGCGGTCGATGGCGTATTGGATCTTCATCGGCGCGTAGGAGTAGAAATGGCCAAAGCCGCCGCCGAGGAAGGGAGCCGAGCCCATCTGCCAGAACAGCCAGTTGAACGTTTCGGCGCGGGCGCGCGGGTCGGACGGAAGGAAGGCACCGAACTTTTCCGCGAGATAGGTCATGATCGAGGCACTCTCGAACAGACGGACCGGCTTGCCGCCATCGACAGGCGCATGGTCCATCAGGGCCGGGATCTTTGAGTTCGGGTTGACGCCGACAAAGCCGGAGCCGAACTGGTCGCCCTTGCCGATATTGATCAGCCAGGCGTCGTATTCGGCGCCTTCATGGCCGGCCGCCAGCAGCTCCTCAAGCAGGATCGTCACCTTCTGGCCGTTCGGCGTCGCCAGCGAATAGAGCTGCAGCGGATGTTTGCCGACCTTCAGCTCCACTTCCGTCTGCGAGCCTGATGTCGGGCGGTTGATATTGGCGAACTGGCCGCCATTGCCTTGCTCCCAGGTCCAGACCTTGGGCGGCTGATAGCCGGCAGGCAGGTTCTTCTCGGGCGGGAATTTTTCGTCGCTCATGGGGAGGATCCTTTCTCGTTCAAGGAAGTGCTTAACGCCACCCATATAGGCATGTCGTATCGCAATACTTCGATCGAGCTCCTTTTTGTCCGTCAATTCAAAATAATTCAGCGAATGTTTGCCGCGATCGTTTCACAACGGGATCGTGTCGTGCTTCTTCCAATGCGTGCCCACCTGCTTGTTCCTGAGGCTCGCGAAAGCCTTGGCAATGCGGCGGCGGGAGGAATGCGGCATGATCACCTCGTCGATAAAGCCGCGTTCGGCGGCCTTGAAGGGGTTGGCGAAGTTGACTTCGTATTCTTTGGTCCGCGCCGCGATCTTCTCGGCATCGCCGAGTTCCGAGCGATAGAGGATCTCGGTGGCCCCCTTGGCACCCATCACGGCGATTTCGGCGGTTGGCCAGGCATAGTTGATATCGGCGCCGATATGCTTGGAGGCCATGACGTCGTAAGCGCCACCATAAGCCTTGCGGGTGATGAGGGTCACCATGGGTACGGTTGCCTGGCTATAGGCGAACAAGAGCTTGGCGCCATGTTTGATCACGCCGCCATATTCCTGGGCGGTGCCGGGCAGGAAGCCGGGCACGTCGACCAGCGTCAGGATCGGGATCGAGAAGGCGTCGCAGAAACGGACGAAGCGGGCGGCCTTGCGCGAGGAGTCGATGTCGAGGCAACCGGCGAGCACCATGGGCTGGTTCGCGACGACGCCGACCGTCTGGCCCTCCATGCGGATAAAACCGGTGATGATGTTTTTCGCGAAGGCTTCCTGGATTTCGAAGAAATCGCCCTCGTCGGCCAGCGCGTAGATCAGCTCCTTCATGTCATAGGGCTTGTTGGAGCTGTCAGGGATCAGCGTGTCCAGCCGCATCTCGATGCGGGCGGGATCGTCATGGAATGGGCGGACCGGCGGCTTTTCGCGGTTGTTCAACGGCAGGAAGTCGAAGAGCAGGCGGACCTGTTCCAGGGCTTCGATGTCGTTCTCATAGGCGCCATCGGCGACGGAGGATTTCTTCGTGTGGGTGGAGGCGCCGCCGAGTTCTTCCGCCGTGACGATCTCGTTGGTCACCGTCTTCACCACATCGGGGCCGGTGACGAACATGTAGGATGAATCCCGCACCATGAAGATGAAGTCGGTCATGGCGGGCGAATAGACGGCACCGCCGGCGCAGGGGCCCATGATCACGGAGATCTGCGGGATGACGCCAGAGGCATCGACATTGCGCTTGAAGACATCGGCATAGCCGGCAAGCGAGGCCACACCTTCCTGGATGCGGGCGCCGCCGGAATCATTCAGGCCGATGACTGGTGCGCCGACCTTCATCGCCATATCCATGATCTTGCAGATCTTCTGGGCATGGGTTTCCGACAGCGAGCCGCCGAGCACGGTGAAATCCTGGGAGAAGACATAGACCTGGCGGCCGTTGATCGTGCCCCAGCCGGTGACCACGCCATCGCCCGGCACCTTCTGTTCGGCCATGCCGAAATCCACGCAGCGATGCGTGACATACATGTCGTATTCTTCGAAGGAGCCTTCGTCGAGCAGGACTTCGATGCGCTCGCGGGCGGTCAGCTTGCCCTTGCCGTGCTGGGCGGCAATGCGCTTTTCGCCGCCGCCGAGGCGGGCCTCCGCGCGGCGCGCTTCGAGCTGGTCCAGGATCGTCGACATGCTTCCTCCGGAATGATCTGTTTGGCTGTAAAGCCTTGTGTGACACCTATTCCACTGTGCCGCAGAAGAAAACGGTTGAACAGGTGCATCTGTGGATTTATGAATTTGCAAAGTAAAAATTGCGAATTTGCGAAATGGCCATCGGGAAACTCTTTATCGGCCGCAAGGTCCGCGACATCCGCCAGGCGAACGGGGCCACCCAGGCGCAGTTTGCCGATATGGTCGGCATTTCCACCAGCTATCTCAACCAGATCGAAAACAACCAGCGCCCGGTTTCGGCCTCGGTGCTTCTGTCGCTGGCGGAAAAGTTCGGCATCGACATCACCGAGCTCTCCTCGGGCCAGAACGACCGGTTGATGTCGGCGCTGACGGAGGCGCTCTCCGATCCCTTGTTCGAGACCTATTCGCCGAGCCTGCAGGAGCTGAAGCTCGTCACGCAGAATGCCCCCGGCTTTGCCCATGCGCTGATTGCCGCCCACCAGGCTTACAGGCGCGGCAATGAGCAACTGGCGAGCCTCGATGACCGGTTGGGCGCTGCCCCCACCCAGGAGGTGACGCCTTATGACGAGGTGCGCGACTTCTTCCATTTCGTCGACAACTACATCCACGATCTCGAGTTTGCTGCGGAGCAACTTGCGACAGAGCTGAAGCTCGGGGAGGGGGAGAATTACGCGGCTCTTTCAGGCCATCTCGAAGCACAGCACGGCGTCCGCGTGGTGCGCGGCGAGGCGGGCGACGAGGCGATCCGCCGCTTCGATCCGGTGGGACGGATCCTGACCGTCAGCCGCTACGCCTCTGCCCCCACCCGCGATTTCCACATCGCCATCCAGATTGCCCAGCTCGCCGCTGCCACCAAGATTGACCAGGTGCTGAAACAGGCGAATTTCCGCAGCGAAGAGGCGGTCGAGATCTGTCGCATGGGCCTCTACAACTATTTCGCTGGCGCGCTGATCCTGCCCTATCGCAGCTTTCTCACCGCCGCGCGGGATCTGCGCCACGACGTCGAACTGCTCGCCGCCCGTTTCGAGGCCTCGCTCGAGCAGGTCTGCCACCGCCTCTCGACGCTGCAACGGCCGGGCCTGAAGGGCGTGCCGATCTTCTTTGCCCGTATCGACCGGGCCGGCAATATCACCAAGCGGCACAGTGCCGCCCGCCTGCAATTTGCCCGCTTCGGGGCGGCCTGCCCGCTGTGGAACGCGCATCAGGCCTTCGAGACGCCCGGCCGGATCATCCGCCAGACGGCGGAAACGCCCGACGGTGTGCGTTATCTCTGCATCGCGACGCAGGTGTCAAAAGGCTCCGCCGGCTTCCGCGCCGCCAATCCGCGCTACGCCTTGGCGCTCGGCTGCGAGATCTCCTATGCCGGTGCCTTCGTCTATGCCGACGACCTCGACCTCTCCAACCGCGGCGCCTTCGACCCCATCGGCATTTCCTGCCGCATCTGCGAGCGCGTCAAATGCACCAGCCGCGCCGTGCCGCCACTGAAAAGGAAGCTGGTGGTGGATCATCGGGTGCGGAACCCGATGCCGTATGAGATTGAGTGAGGGGTGTTCTGAGTTGGGGCAGGGCGCATTCTCGTCAGCATTTGGCCCATTGCAGAGGTGGAACCATGTCTGTAGCGTCGATTTACTATGAGCAATCTGTCCTATCAAATATTGCCCAATGACGATGACAACACCTACGAAGTGCGATTTATCGTCGATGGTACAGACTGGATCGGAGACGACCACTTGGGTCTCGATCCTCCCGACATCATTCGCCAGCTTACCCAAGGACATAAAGGCAACCTGATCATAGGCCGATGCAGTTGCGGTTGCATGGGATGCGACGATGTCAGCGTCCACGTGCGGAGGGCGGCGACCTCAGTAGAGTGGTCATCTCACAACCGGGCAACTGCCATCTTCGATGCCGACTATTATGACCAACAGGTCAGCATGCTTAGCAAGGATTTTGCTTGGGAACCCCTCAATCGGACTGTTGAGCGCCATCTTGACGCGATGTTTTCGAGCAAGGTGACTGATGATGGCTATCGTTACGATTGGGCCAGCACCAGAATCAAGGCTGGCGTTATCAATATAAGCGTGACGAAAGAACATCATCAGAAGCTGCTGGAATTTTCTTGGGATGGAACAACAATAGAAAGCGCTATGACGCGCGGTCGGCAGTTATTGAAGGAACGCTTCGTCGACTGATGCGCGAGGCCGCCAATGTCGCAAACCGGTAGATCCTTCACCTCTCCAACAGCGGCGCCTTCGACCCGATCGGTATCTCCTGCCGCTTCTGCGAGCGCGTCAAATGCACCAGCCGCGCCGTGCGCCGCTGAGGCGGAAGCTGGTGGTGGATCATCGGGTGAGGAACATGATGCCGTATGAGATTGAGTGAGGGGGTGGTTCTTTGATTGTTGTAGGACAAAATCTTCTTCTGCATTCGGCCCGAACCGGTCATCCCGCGCTCGGCGAAATGGCAGCGTGAATCCTAACATTCGCGCTGTTCGTAACCAGAGCCGGATTCATTAGGTAGCGCGCGACTAATGTGTTAGGGTTGCGCGCGACCTAATGGAGGATGCTATGCCGAGACCTAAGAGCGCCGATGACGGCCTGACCAAGTTTCAACGCTACCGGCAACAGCAGCAGCACCGGGGCATGAAGCAACTACGCATTTGGGTGCCGGATCCTCACAAGCCCGAATTTGCCGCTGAAGCCCAGCGGCAAGGTCTGCTCTTGCGCGGCCGCCCCGAGGAAGCCGAAGCCCTGGATTTCATCGCGGCGGCTACTGAATGGCCAGCACCGTGAAAAGAGGTGATCTCGTCACCGTTTCGGCACCGGGCGATTATGGAAAACCTCGCCCGGCGATCGTCATTCAATCTGATTTTCTCAATGCGGCAGACAGCGTGCTGGTCGTTTTGCTGACCAGCACGATAGCTGATGCTCCACTTTATCGGTTCACTATCGAGCCAACGACGGGGAACGGTCTCAATGTCGTTTCACAGGTCATGGTGGACAAGGTTATGGCCTATCCGCGCGCCAAATGCGGCCCGGTGATCGGTCATCTTTCCGGTGCCGACATGCTGGCTCTCAACAACATGCTTTCGGTGATGATAGGCCTTGCTGACTGAAATGTTTGTCGCACAAATCGGTCGCGAAACTCTGACTATAGCACCCGAGTTTCGCGACATCGTGTCGCCTTAAAATCCAGGGGCGACAGCCGCAATGGACGCTCCTGGCGTGAAACGGCAGAACCTTCACGGCTTATGGTAGGCCGCGATCGTCATTGTTGGTTGCAGCCAGTCGCTCGCGAACTCTCGCAATCTCCAACCCTACCCAAACAACCGCTCATCCCTTGCCGCAAAGAACGCCTCGACACGCTCCGGCGTCGAATGCTCCACTTCGCCGGCGCCGATTTCGGGGTCCTGTCCTTGTCGATGATCGCCGCGTGGTGCGTCGTCACGTCTTCGCGCAAAAGGCCAATCTAAAATCATTAGTGTTGACTGATCGAATAGTCCACGCTAATGATTTTCCATGATCGAAACAACAGCCGTCAACACCGTCATGCGCGCACTCGCCGATCCCACCCGGCGGGGCATCTATGAGCGCATTGCCGATACGAATGAAATCTCCGTCGTCGAGCTGACGCGGGGAAGCGGGGTCACGCAAGGCGCGATCTCCCAACATCTCAAGACGTTGAAGCAGGCCGGGCTCGTCGTCGAGCGTCCGGAAGGGCGGAGCACCTTTTACCGTATCCGCCCGGAGGGTCTCGAACCCCTGTTCGACTGGATGAGCCATTACGGCATCTTCTGGCGGGAACGCTTCGGCAATCTTCGCACCCTTCTCAAGGACATTGACCCATGACCGACGCCGCTCAAGTTTCTTCCCGACAGCAGATCGTCGTCGACGAGGTTTTTCCGCATGCGCCGGAAGTGATCTGGCGGGCGCTGACGACAGGTGAGATCATGGCGCGCTGGTTGATGGAGCCGAAAGGCTTCGAGCCGGTTGTCGGCAATCGCTTTACCTACCAGACCAAGCCGGCGGGTGCCTGGGACGGCACCATCCACTGCGAAGTGCTGGAGGTGGTCGAAAATCGGCGGTTTTCCCACGCTTGGCGCGGTGGCGATGCCTCCAACACGGGCTATGGATCGAAGCTTGATACGGTCGTGACCTGGGCGCTGGAACCAGTTGCAGAGGGCACGCGTGTCCGCCTCGTCCATTCTGGTTTCGAGCTCCCGAAGAACGAGGTCGCCTTCCGCAATATGGGAGATGGCTGGAAAGTGGTCGTGCCACGCCTTGAGGCGACAATCCGGCAACCCGATTAGGGCGCGCCGTTACTCAGACTGCGTCATCAAACAAGGAGTACAGCGATGTCCAAGCCCTTTCGTGGCGGATGCGCCTGTGAAGGCGTGCGTTATGAGGTGGTCGGGGAACCGGTCGCCATGGTCGATTGCCAGTGTCGGCAGTGTCAGATCGACAGCGGAACCGGCCATGCGTCGCATGTGGTCTTCGCTGGTGCCGAGGTAAAACTCGAAGGCGAGGCGCGGACCTGGGATCTGGTGGGGGATGCCGGAACGCGCAAACGCCGCGGCTTTTGCCCGGTCTGCGGATCACCGGTCTTTCTGGTATTCCCCGATGCTCCTCAGATCTTTTCCGTTAGAGCGGCAAGCCTCGACGAACCTGAGCGATATGCGCCACAGTTTGTCACCTGGACCGCCTCGGCCCAGCCATGGGATTGCATAGATCCGGCGCTTGAGCGTTTCGAGCGCATGCCTCCCGGCCAGTGAGACGTCTGCGGCTTGCGGTTATTCGAACAACCGCTCATCCCGTGCCGCAAAGAACGCCTCGACACTCTCCGGCGCCACATCCTCCAGCGTCGCCGGGGACCATTTCGGGTTCCTGTCCTTGTCGATGATCGCAGCACGTATGCCTTCGTAGAAGTCGGGGACTTTCACCACTTGGCAGGTGCCGGCGAATTCGCGTTCGAGGCAGGTTTCGAGGTCTTGGGAGAGGCGGGCCTCGCGCAGCATCCTGAGCGTCACCTTCAGGCTGGTCGGCGATTTCGCGCGCATGGCGATGAGCGTTCTGGCGGCGAGGTCGCCCTGTTCCTGTTCGAGGGCTGGGATGATCTCCTCCACCGTGTCGAAGGCGAAGCAGCGGTCGATCATGTCTCGGCCTTCGGAGAAGATGCCCTTCGGGCCGTCCACCGTATAGTCGCGGATCGTCGAGGCGATCGATTGGCCGAGCGCCGGGGCGGGGAGGGCGGCGATCCGCTCCAGGAGTTCTGCTACACGGTCCTGCGGAACGTACCAGTCGGCAAAGCCCGCGGTGATGGCGTCAGCGCCGTTCACCGCTTCGCCTGATAGCCCCATCCAGGTGCCCAGTTCGCCGGATGCGCGGGAGAGGAGCCAGGTGGCGCCGATATCGGGGAAGAAGCCGATGCCGGTTTCGGGCATGGCGAGCTTGGTCGTCTCGGTGACGATGCGATGGCTGCCATGGCTGGAGACACCGACACCGCCGCCCATGGTGATGCCGTCAATGACGACGACATAGGGCTTTTTGAAACCGGCGATGCGGGCATTCAGGCGGTATTCGGCCTTGAGGAATTCCGAAGCCTTGCCGTCGCCGGCCTTGCCGCTTTCATAAAACATCCTGATGTCGCCGCCGGCGCACAGCCCGCGTTCGCCCTCGCCGGTGACGAGCACGGCAGCGACTTCAGGGTCGGCCTCAAAGGCGTCGAGCGCCTTGCCGAAGGCGAGGACCATGTCGTGGGAGAGACTGTTCAGAACGCGGGGGCGATTGAGGGCGATCAGGCCGATTGCGCCCTTTTTCGCCGTCAGGATTTCCTCGCCCTGATAGTCCGCCTCAAGATACCGCATGCCGTCCTCCCTGTCTTTTGAGAGAGTTAGATATGCGTCGCTGAGAAAGGGCAAGGGCTGCGTTGGTTGGATCAGGTCACGAGATTGCGCGGCTTACCCGCGAGAAACAACTCGATATTCTCAATCAGCTGGTCGGCCAGGGCCTGGATTGCCTCGCGGCTTGCCCAGGCGACATGCGGGGTGAGGATGACGTTTTCGCGTGACGCGATCCGCATCATCGGGCTGTCATGGGCGGGTGGTTCGCCATCGGTGACGTCGAAGCCGGCGCCGGAGATCTGGCCGGCATCGAGGGCCTTTTCCAGCGCCAGTTCGTCGACGAGGCCGCCGCGGCCGGTGTTGATCAGCAGCGGTTTGCGTTCCATCAGGGCGAATTCGCGCGCACCGATCACGCCGCGCGTTTCCGGCGTCAGCGGGCAATGCAGGGTGATCACATCCGAGCGCCTCATGACATCGTCGAAAGCCGTCTGGCCGGGCTTGAGGTCTGTTGCGCCGCGACGACCGGCGGTCAGCACCGTCATGCCGAAGGCTTCGGCGATCTTGCCCACCGACTGGCCAAGCGTGCCATGGCCGATAATGCCGAGCGTCGAGCCGCCGAGATCGGCAATGGGATAATCGAAATAGCAGAATTGCGCCGCGTGCTGCCAGCGTCCCTCGATCACCGACTGGCGATAGGGCAGGATCGAGCGGCGCAACGCCAGCATCAGCGCGAAGGTGTGTTCGGGCACCGTGTGTTTTGCGTAGTTGCGGATGTTGCAAACCGTGACGCCGCGCGCCCTGGCTTCCGCGAGATCGACAATATCGGTGCCGGTGGCGGAGACGGCGATCAGCTTGAGTTTGGTGGCGCCGGCGAGTGCTTCGGCACGGACAGGGGCCTTGTTGGTAATTACCACATCTGCGTCGCGGATGCGCTCAGCCACTTCATGCGGGGCGGTGCGGGCATGGACCACCATTTCATGCGGCACGGAGGGCGCGCGAACAACGGTTTCCGGCGACAGCGTGTCGCGGTCGAGAAAGACGATGCGGATCATGGCGGATCTCCCTGCGTTGTCATCGACCTAGCCGCGCGGCTTTCGGCCAGCAAGGCAGGTCAGTGGTAATCTGGTACGCCCGGCATGGTGATGAAGCCTGGAAGGGCGCGAAAGCGGCGCAGCCAGCGGCGAAGGGCCGGGTATTCGTCGTGGTCGGTGCCGTAGTCGCGCGACAAAGCGAAGCTCGGCAGGAGGGCCAGATCGGCGAGTGTCGGGCTGGCGCCGACGAGCCAGTCCGCCCCTTCGATCTGCCGCAGCGTCATGTGGTCGTTCATGATGCGGAAGCCTTTGCGGGCGGCCTTCAGATCGCTGTCGCTGGCGCCCTCCGAGGTGAAGAGAGCCGCCTCGCGGGCGTCGATTGCGGGCTTCAGCTCGCGGGTGGAAAAGCCCAGCCATTGCTGGACGCGTCCGAAGTCTGCGGCATCGGCGGGCAGCCAGGGGCTCTCAGGCGCATAAGCGCGGACGAGAAAAGCGAGGATGGCGGTTGTGCCGAAGAGCCTGACATCGCCGTCTTCGAGGATCGGCAGCGTGCCGGTCGGATTGAGCGCCAGCATATGCGGCTTTTCCTGCTCGCGGCCTGGCGCCTTGTCGACGGCGACCGTCTCGAAGGACAGGCCGAGCATGGAGAGGAGAAGGCGGACGCGAAAGCCGTTTTCGTCGAGGTGGTAGTCGTAAAGCCTGATCATCACGCGGCCTCCGTCGTATGGGCTTCGAGGCGGTTGCGGAGATCAATGGCCCAGAGCGCGAGGGTGCGGCGAATGGCTGCGGATGCGTTTCCGACCACCGTGATGTGCAGGGCCGTCCGGCCGGCGTCGCGGGGCTGGGCTGCGATCAGGACAGTCACGTCGTTGCCTTGCAGGGTGAGTGTTGCGGCAGTGGTGGCGCTCACGCCGTAGCCTTCGGGCAGTGCTGTCTTTACCGCCGAGAGAGCCGCTTCTGCTGGCATGTCGAGGAAGAGGCTGCGAACTGGTTCAGCCGTCTCAGGAAGTGCCGAAAGCTCAGCTGCATCTGCCCCTTCCGGTGCCATCCAGATGATGCCGGCGCGTTCGGTTGCGGCGAAGGTCGGGACCTTGATCGTCTGGGGCACCTCGAGATCGGGGTGTGCCGGAATGTAGCGACATTGGCCGCCCGTGTCGTAGCGCCAGCCGTGATAGAGGCAGGCAATGTGGTCGCCGCGCACGAAGCCGAAGCTCATGCGCATGCCGCGATGCGGACAGCGATCTTCCCAGACATGGATCGCGCCCTTGTCGTCACGCCAGACGACGCGCTCCTCGCCGTTGACGAGCGTTCCGGCAGAGGTGCCGGCTTCGATGTCGGCCGAGAGAGCAACGGGGATCCAGGCTGGTGTCATGGTAGGGCCTTTTCCGGCAGGTCTTCGTTGGACTGAAATCGCGATACGTCGAGCACGATGCTGTCATAAGGACCGAGGCTGACGGCCATTTCGAAGGCGTCGATCAGGGCTTCCGGTCCCGACAGCGTCAGGCGGCAGCGCTCGTGGTCGCAGGCCGCAATCTTCAGGCCGAGTGACAGGCGCGCTGCACGATGTTCGGCGAACGCAATGAAGCCCTGCGGCTCCAGCCTTCCGGAAAAGGTGAAGCCGACGGTCCTATGGTCGGCCTTTGCCGTCATCGGATGGGGATCAGTGTTGCCTTGCAATTGTGCGCGCTCTAATTTTTGGGCAATCTAGCGGCGGGCGAGATCGGGTTTCAAGCGGTTTCTCCCATGCTCCAGAGGAAAGACAGACCATGCAGAACGGTATCGACAAGGCGTCGCTTCATCAGTGGTATGTGCTCGATACCGAGGCGGTGATCCCCGTGGGCCGATCGCAGAACCGCTTGCTGGGGACGGATCTCACCGTCCTCAAACAGGCGGATGGGGCGATTGAAGTCTTTGCCGAGGGGCGGGCCGAGCCGCTGCCGCTGCGCCATCGCTTCGGCTTTCTCTGGGCGACGCTCGGCCAGCCCGAGCGCGAGATTTTTCCGTTGCCGGAGGCCGACGAGCCTGATCGGCGCTACGTGCCCTGCGGTGTCGTGACCGTGAAGGCGTCAGGGCTTCGCATCGTCGAGAACTTTCTCGACATGGCGCATTTCCCCTTCGTGCATACGGATGTTCTGGGGGCTGAACCGCATACGGAAGTGCAGAGCTACGATGTTGAAATCCGGCGCGAGGAAGACGAGGTCTGGGCCACCAACTGCACCTTCTTCCAGCCGCAGGCGGCTCTGTCGGCGCAGGACGGGATCACCACGCAATACATGTACCGGGTGATGACGCCGTTCACGACGATCCTCTACAAGACCTGTCCGAACGCGGCCAATCGCTGGGATGTCATCGGGCTCTTCGTCCAGCCGCTCGATCCGGGCCGCTGCCGGGCGCATCCGATCATGTATCTGATCGACGATGTCTCGACGACGACGGAGCTCATTCATTTCCAGCAGATGATCTTCCTGCAGGACCGGATCATTCTGGAGAACCAGAGGCCGGTGCTTCTGCCGCTTGAGCCGCGCAAGGAAATCCCGACGCGCGCAGATGCGTCGTCGATCGCCTATCGGCGCTGGCTGAAGGAAAAAGGCGTGACCTACGGCGCAACGACGGCTGCCTGAGGCCAACAAAAAAACCCGGAAGCGGGTGCTTCCGGGTCTCTGCATCTACAAGTGAACTGCTCAGTTTCGGCTCATCCAGTCGTCGATCTCACGATCGGCTTCTTCCTGGGTCCGGCCGTAGGCAGCCTGGATCTTGCCCGAGAGTTCCTTGCGCTTGCCAGCGATCACGTCGAGATCGTCACCGGTGAGCTTGCCCCACTGGGTCTGGGCCTTGCCCTTGAACTGCTCCCAATTGCCTTCGATCTGATTCCAATTCATCGGATATCTCTCGTGTCTGGTGTTGGTCGAGGCTCGGTGTCCTCGGTCCGAAAACGAGAACTTGCATCGGAAGTTCCATCATCATCATCTTCTTCTTCCGCCTTGAGGTGAGCAGTGGCCAGGAGGCCGGACGAAGGGGAGCACTCCAGGGGAGTGGCTGCTTCCAAGAATTGAGACCCTGATGGAACACTCTCGACTGTCTGGCGTTCTGAAAGCGAACCCGACGATCAATTACTCAATGGAGAGCAATCATGGCTCAGGTACCGAGCGCTTCGAACAACAAGATCAAGAGCGGCGCAGACGAGATTGCCGATCGCATCGATGCTGCCGCTTCGGCGAACTCCAGCGCGAATTCGCCGGCAACCGGAAGCGATGTCCAGGCTGAGATTGCGAACCTCCGCAGCGACATTGCTGCCCTGACCCAGACGGTCGCTTCCTTCAGCAGCGGCAAGATCCGTCAGGCTGGCGAGACTTCGCAGCAGTATATGGATAGCGCCCGCGAGACGATTGCGAATGCGGAAGAGGATCTGGAAGCTTATGTCCGCGCCAAGCCGCTGCAGTCGCTGGCCATGGCCGCTGGCGTCGGCTACGTACTCGCCCTACTCAGCCGGCGCTGATCATGCTGCCATTGTTTCAGCAAATCGGCATCCTCGCCTTTGGTAAGGTCAAGCCGACCGCCCGCCGCTTCACTCGACTTCTTGTCGGTGGGGCGGTGGTCGCGGTCCTAGGCCTGACAGCCTATGTGGGGCTTCTCATTGCCGCTGGTCTCTATCTTGCGGAAATGCTTGGCGGACCCTTGGCTGCCCTCATCATTGCCGGCGTGACGGGTGTCTGTGCACTCATCGTTGTTGCCGTCATACAGGCCAAGAACCATCGGACCGAGTTGAAGGCGGAAGCTCGTCAAAGAGCAGCCAAGGCAAGGCTGCCCGATCCGATGACGCTTCAACTTCTGGCTGGCGTGCCGGCTTTGATCAAAGGGCGTTCGCTTCTCGGGGCGGCAACGATCGCGGCGCTCGTCTATGGCGTGACCCGCATGCAGAATTCCGGTCGCGACTACCGCGACTAAGCGTCAAAATCAGCAAGGATCAGACCCGGCGGTCTGGTCCTTTTCTCTTTGGGCCTTACTTCTTCGCTTTGGTTTCCGCCTCATGGAGGCGCTCAAGCAGGTCTAGCAGATGGGTGGGTGTGCCTTCTTCAATGATGCCGTCGTAGTAACCGCGGAGTTTCGTGGCGATGAGGGCATTGGCATTCTGGCGCTGGGTGTCGGAGCGTGTCTTCGATTTTTCCGGTTTGTCCGGAGGGTTGCCAGCCATGTTCTTCACGTTCCATTGTTTCTCGGTTCGAGATTGTGTCTATCAGGATTAGCCTGTTAAGTTTCATCATGCAAAAAAGTTCCGACAGGCGGAACTCTTTTTTGAATGGCGCGTTTTCAGCCGAGTCCGCACCTTATTCCACTTCGATTGGAGAACTGCATGTCCCTTACCGCCCGCGTCGCTGTCCACCTTCCTTACCTGCGGCGCTATGCTCGCGCCGTCACCGGTTCGCAGACATCCGGGGACGCTTATGTCGCAGCGGTGCTGGAGGCGTTGATCGCTGATATCTCCATCTTTCCGGACACGGGCGACGACCGTGTCGCGCTCTATCGGCTGTTCGTAACAATCTATGATTCCACCAAGGTCGAGCTGCCGCAGATTGTTTCGCCCTTCGCATGGGAAAAGCGGGCGGCAGCCAATCTGGCGACGGTGCCGACACGGGCGCGTCACGCCTTCCTGCTCATCACTGTCGAAGGTTTCTCGACGTCGGAAGCAGCCAGCGTGCTGCGCGTGACGGAAGCCGAATTCAACGCTCTGTTCAATGAGGCCTCCATGGAAATCTCCCGCCAGGTGGCGACGGATATCATGATCATCGAGGACGAGCCTCTGATCGCGCTCGATATCGAGCAGATGGTCGAAGACCTCGGCCACAGGGTCACCGGGATCGCCCGCACCCATGCCGAAGCGGTCGACCTCTACAAGCGGACAAATCCGAAAATGGTTCTCGCCGATATCCAGCTCGCCGATGGCAGCTCCGGGATCGACGCGGTCAATGACATCCTCAAAGTCGACACCATCCCGGTCATTTTCATCACGGCCTTCCCGGAACGGCTCCTGACGGGCGAACGGCCGGAGCCGGCCTTTCTCGTCACGAAGCCGTTCAACCCGGACATGGTCAAGGCACTCATCAGCCAGGCATTGTTTTTCAACGAACGGGTAGCAGAACAGGCATAAGGCGCGCGATCGCATAGAGTTCGGCCAATCTGCGGTTCATCCGAGCCGCAGGAAGCCGAAGTGCCGACAAACGGCGGAGCATTTCACTTGGTACATCGGTTGACATGGTTTGAACCTCAGCGCGGCGAGGACCAGCTGCGTGAGTTCTTCATAACCGCACTGATCGACATGGGTGCAAGCCTCATTCTGCAGGATCGCGATGGGACCTATGTCTGCATCACGACGCTGCCGCCGCGTTGGAAGCTGACGCCGGGCACGCAGCCCACAGACGATTCTGTCTTCGGCAAGGAGATCGGCGAGCGACTGGCCGAGATGAAGTCAGGCCTTTCCAGACCAGGCGACCGGGCGGAGCTGGAAATCGAAGCCGGTGACGACACCTTCTTCGAGTTTCGCTGCCGGTTGGTGGAGATGGATGATCACGACCTCCACCTGATCACCGTCGTTATCGACCGCACCGAAGACCGGCGCCGGGAGAGGCTACTCCGCGCCTTGTTGCGCGAGGTCAGCCACCGATCGAAAAACCTGCTCGCCATCATCCAGAGTATCGCGTCTCAAACGGCGCGGTATTCCGGGACTTTGCAGATGTTCCTCGGCAAGTTCCGGGGCCGGTTGCATGCGCTATCCCAGTCGCAGGATCTGATTACCGATTCCAGCTGGCGGGGTGCGTATTTCCGGGATCTGCTGAAGCAGCAGGTCGAGCGGTATGTCCAGGAAAATGCCGACCTCGTGCAGGTCTCAGGCGACGATGTTCTGCTCACGCCGAACGCGTCGCTTCACATCGGTTTGGCGCTGCACGAGCTGGTGGTGAATGCCGTCAGTCATGGCGACTTCCTGCAGCGGCGTTTGCCGATCGAGGTGTCATGCCGACGTCATGAGTTGCCGGATGGCCCGGTCGTCACCATCACCTGGAAGGAGCCGTTTGCCGGCCAGGACGATAGCAAGGATGTCAAGGCGAGCCGGTTCGGCAGCACAGTGCTTGAGCGGGTCGTGCCTTCATCGGTCAATGGCCAAGCCTGGCATGAGCTGAAGAATGGCCTTGTGCGTTACGAGCTGACCTTCCCGCTCGAGACCTTCGACTGACGTGCCCTTGCCCTCGCGGCGCCCTGCTCACCTGTGAGATCTGTCATGCGCCTGTTTACCTGCAGCAACTGCACGAATGTCGTCCACTTCGAAAACACAGGTTGCGTCACCTGTGGCGCCCGCCTTGCCTTCCGGCCAGCGGCACTTGAGATGATCGCGCTCGATCCCGAAGGCACGCCCATCTTGTCCTTTGGTCAGTCGGCAATCGGGGCTGTCATGCCTTGCTCCAACTCCGCCATTGGCGGCTGCAATTGGCTGGTCGATGACGGCGACCCATCTGGCTTCTGTGTGGCCTGCCGGCACAATGTCACCATTCCCGATCTCACGCTGTCCGATAACCAGTTCAACTGGCAGAAGATCGAGCTCGCGAAACGGGGCCTGTTCTATTCGCTGCTGCGCTTCCGGTTGCCATTGGTGACGCGAACGGAGGATCCGGAAAAGGGTCTTGGTTTCGCCTTTCTCGCCGATGATCCGGGCGCGGAGGGTGAGGAGGCGCATGTGCTGACCGGTCATGCCGAAGGGCTAATCACGCTCAACATCGCCGAGGCTTCTGATCCGGAGCGGGAAGCCCGGCGGGTGGCGCTTGGCGAGCCGTTCCGCACCCTGCTTGGTCACTTCCGCCATGAGGTTGCCCATTACTACTGGAACGTCCTCGTGCGCGACCGCGGTGCCTTCGAAGACTTTCGCCGCGTCTTCGGCGACGAACGGCTTGATTACGGCGAGGCGCTGGAGCGGCATTATGCCGAGGGCCCTGGTCTCGGCTGGGAGCAGAGCTTTATTTCCGCCTATGCGGCGAGCCATCCCTGGGAAGACTTCGCGGAGACGTTCGCGCATTATTTCCATATCGTGGACGCGCTCGATACGGCAGACGCATTCGGGTTGCGAACCAATCCGGATGTGGAGACGGATGCGGTCGGGATCGAACTGCGCCGCACTTTCGACAGTTACGGCAGCGGGACGATCGAATCGCTGATCCGCGCATGGGTGCCGTTGACGCTTGCCATCAACAGCATCAACCGCAGCATGGGCCAGCCGGACCTTTATCCCTTCGTGTTGTCAGAGCCGGTCTTCGACAAGCTTCGATATATCCACTCTCTGATCCGCTCCTCGGCGCTTGCCGTTCCTTCCTGAGCCTTAGATCTCAAGGCTAACCGGAACATTCGACCGTTATCTCGCGTTAACACTTCAGTAACGTGGAGACCGGTCATGAACAGTATGGCAGCCCTAATGATCATCGTTGCCTGCCACCCGCAGGATGCGACGTGTCTGGAAGAGCCGGTCGCCGTTATCTCTTACCAGAACGATGACGCTTGCTTTGCGGCTCTGAGCAAAGAACTCGCCCATGCGAGAACAATGGCCAAATTGGTCTATGGTGATTGCGTGCCGGTAAGTGCTGATCTGGTGGCCGGCAAGACGATCCGTCAGGAAATCGATCCTGCCAAGCTTGTTGCTCTTAATCAGACCGCCCCCATCGCGCGTCCTGTCGAGGCGCAGGCCTTGGTCATGCCGACGCGCATTCCGGTCCCAGTCGAGCGTTTTCAGGATATCCGATGAGTGACCTTGATCCGGCAGGGAATTCTGGTTCTGCGGGTGAGGACGATCAATCTCCCTCCTCGCGGAAAGTCGATGCACGCAACAGAGCGATCGCTCAAGACGCAGGCTTGGACCGCGATCTCGAATCTCAGGTCCCACCGGTCTACGGCCGTTTCACCACCCTTGTGATCGCGGCTCTGGCCGCCCTGGCGGTTGTGCTGCTGTTGTGGATCCTGATCTAGGCTGGAAGCCCACCTCACATTTTTCTTGCACCGAAAAGCGAAAGAGGAGGCCGTGCCTTGGGCAGCGGCCTCCTCTTTTCCCTCATGTCCTGCGGTCAGGCCTGCCGAAACAGACGCATTGCAAGCGAAACGAGGAAGAGAATGATAAAGATTGCGAAGAGGATCTTGGCAATACCGGCGGATGCGCCAGCAATACCACCAAATCCAAGTACGCCTGCGATCAGGGCGACGACGAGAAAGACAAGAGCGTAGTAGAGCATAGGGGTTTCTCCTGTTGCGACGTCGGCACAACGTTCCCACTCGACCTTTGTTCCATCTCGCTCGCATTCGTTCACATTTGCGAGGGTCGGCGAAATAATTGATTTTTGTCGGAACATTGTTGCGCAATACGCGTTCTCTGCCGACAATCGCTCAAACCCGTTGGACCACATGACAGATAACTCCAAGAAAGTGACAGTGTCGGAAGGGCTGCCTGGAATGGCTGCCTTTCATCCCGGCGTGTCGGCCCAGTTGCGCGAATTCTACCAGTCGGTCCAGGAAGAGGGGATCCCGCAACGGTTCCTCGAACTTCTTGAACGTCTGGACATGGCAGAGCGCCGTGCAGAGGAAGGCATCCAAAACAGGGAAGTCGCTCGATGACCGTTGACGCCAAGTCGACCGACCACTCGTTCAAGCGCGACCTTCTGGCGGCGCTGCCGAACCTGCGAGCCTTTGCGGTATCTTTGACCGGGCGCCACCACGTGGCCGATGACCTGGTTCAGGATACCATCATGAAAGCCTGGGCAAAGCAGGACCATTTCGAGCCGGGCACCAACATGAAGGCCTGGCTGTTCACCATTCTTCGTAACGAGTTCTATTCGCAAATGCGTAAGCGTGGCCGCGAAGTGTCCGATACGGATGGCATCTTCACGTCGCAGCTTTCGACGCATCCCCAGCAGTATGGCTCGCTTGACCTGCAGGATTTCAAGCGTGCTCTTGACCAGTTGCCGAGCGACCAGCGCGAAGCCATCATTCTGGTCGGGGCCTCGGGTTTCGCCTATGAAGAAGCGGCCGAGATCTGCGGCTGTGCTGTCGGCACCATCAAGAGCCGTATCAACCGCGCCCGCAACAAGCTTCAGGAGATCCTGGGCGTGAGCGGCGAGGGTGACTATGGGCCGGATGCGAACAGTTCAGCGGTTATCAAGAAGGCCTTTGCCGTCTGAGCCTCTACGGCTGGCTGCCAGCTCGACAGCGGCGGCCAGCGGCTCAGGCAGTGGCGGTTTTGGGACGATCGGATAGGAGGAGCCACTGGCGCTTTGCTCGTGGAAATCTCCGTATGACGACAAGAAGACGGGTTCTGCGCCTGTTGCCCGGATGAGTTCAGCTCGCGACAGATTGATTTCATCGCTGCCGGCGGCATCAAGAATAACAACGTCGAACGGGGTGGAAGAAAGTTCCTGCTCCCAGCGGGGAAGCGGTGAGATCGTCACTTCACAGGCGATCATCTCGCAGAGCATGCGCTCCACTTCCATGGCGATGAGGTACTGGTTTTCCGCGATCAGAATGCGGAGAGGTGATGCGGGCATGACCATTCCTTTTGTGGACCGCTTTATGGTCTGCGTCGGTCTGCACGTCATTTAAATAAGACATGTCGGTCATCAGAGTTCCAAAAGGGAACAAGGCGGCCATAACTTGAGGTCCCATATGGTATCGGAACCGCGCCAGAATCCGGTTCGTGTCAGTTGTTATGAGTGCCCCTTGCGCAGCATGGCCCAGTTTCGTCCCTTCACCAATGAAGAACTGGAATTCGTTGCACAGTTCAAGCGGGGGGAGCTTCAGGCGGATCCCGGCACCACGGTGCTGGTCGAGGGAGCTCGCAGCGCTCATCTGTATACGGTGCTGGCCGGCTGGGGCTTCCGCTACAAGATTCTGGAAGACGGGCGCAGGCAGATCCTGAACTACGTGGTGCCAGGCGACATGGTCGGGTTGCAGGGTGCGGTCATGGCCGAGATGCAGCATTCGGTCGAGGCGCTCACACCAATGACGCTCTGCGTGTTCGAGCGCAGCCGGCTGTTTTCTCTCTTTGAACGTCATGCCGGACTGGGCTTCGACCTCACATGGCTTGCGGCCCGGGAAGAGGTGATCCTCGACGAGCATCTGCTCAGCATCGGGAGACGCTCGGCACTTGAGAGGGCGTCCTATCTGCTGGCGTTTCTCTTTGACCGGGGCGTTCTCGCAGGACTGCTCGACGACAACCGCCGCCACATTCCGGTTACCCAGATGCATTTCGCCGATACGCTCGGCCTATCCATCGTTCACACCAATAAGACGTTGAAGAAGCTCGCGGATCGCGAACTCATTCGGTGGCGGGACCGAGGCTGTGAGGTGGTGGACCCCGAAGGGTTGCGTGCAATCGCTGGCTGGAGCCCGGGCGAGACCCGGATCCGTCCTTTCATCTGAAGGCTTACCCACGACGAAAATGGGCCCGCATCACAGTGCGAGCCCATTTGCTTTCTGCCTGCTTGCTGCGTTGTCAGGCGACGACAATCACGCCGGTGAACAAGGCGATGATGATGATCACCAGCACGACGAAGATGAGGATCTTCGCAATGCCCGCCGAGGCGCCTGCGACGCCACGAAAGCCGAGAAGACTGGCGACAGCGGCGATCAGCAAGAAAATCAGGATCCAGTGCAGCATGAGGTTCTCCATATGTTGTTCCGTCGGAGAAACAGGTGACCTGCGGTAATTGTTCCACGCTGGGATCTTGATGCCTCTGCGGCTGGATGCAGTGCAGCAAAAATCGTTTTAAGTTCTTTCGCGGCAGTAGAATGGGACACTTCGCATAGAAAGCGGACTGGACAGTCGCGCCTCCTTCTGCTCGTGTCCCCAATGGAGAGTCCTGCCACTTCGGTCGCGGGACTGAATGTCTTGGAGTGAGGATCGAGGGAGATGGGATTGAAGATCGGATCGCCTAAAGAGATTTATGCAGGTGAAGCGCGCGTCGGCATGACGCCGGACAGTGCCATTCAGCTGCAGAAGCTCGGTTATGAATGCGTCATAGAGGCGGGCGCCGGCAAAGGGGCCGGACTTTCGGACGATGCCTATCGCTCTGCCGGCGTGACGGTTGTCGAGACGGCCGCGGCCCTTTACGAGACGGCCGACATCATCGCCAAGGTGCGCCCGCCCGAGGCGCTCGAGGTGGACCGCCTGTCTCCCGGCAAAACGCTGATCTCCTTCTTCTATCCGGCGCAGAATTCGGCCCTGCTCGAACAGGCCAAAGACAAGGGCGCGACCGTTGTCGCCATGGACATGGTGCCGCGCATCAGCCGTGCCCAGAAGATGGATGCGCTGTCTTCCATGGCCAACATTGCCGGCTACCGCGCCGTCATCGAGGCCGGCAACAATTTCGGCCGCTTCTTCACCGGCCAGGTGACGGCCGCCGGCAAGGTTCCGCCGGCCAAGGTTCTGGTCATCGGCGCCGGCGTTGCGGGGCTTGCCGCCATCGGTACGGCGACTTCGCTCGGCGCCATTACCTATGCCTTCGACGTGCGGCCCGAAGTTGCCGAGCAGATCGAGAGCATGGGCGCGCAGTTCGTCTATCTCGAATTCGAAGCCACGCAGGACGGGGCTGCGACGGGTGGGTATGCGGCCCCGTCTTCGCCGGAATTCCGCGAAAAGCAGCTCGCCAAGTTCCGCGAACTGGCGCCCGAGATCGACATCGTCATCACCACGGCGCTGATCCCCGGTCGTGACGCGCCGAAGCTTTGGCTCGCCGATATGGTGGCTGCGATGAAGCCCGGTTCTGTCGTCGTCGATCTCGCAGCCGAGCGTGGCGGCAATTGCGACCTCACCGTTCCCGACCAGAAGATCGTGTCGGAAAACGGCGTCACCATTGTTGGCTACACAGATTTCCCGAGCCGCATGGCCGCCCAGTCCTCGACGCTCTATGCCACGAACATCCGCCACATGATGACGGATCTGACGCCGGCCAAAGACGGGGTCGTCGTGCACAATATGGAAGACGATGTTATCCGCGGTGCCACTGTCACCAAGGACGGCGAGATCACCTATCCACCACCGCCACCGAAGATCCAGGCGATCGCGGCTGCCAAGCCGAAGGAAAAGGTGAAGGAGCTGACGGCGGAAGAGAAGCGGGCGCAGGAAATCGCAGCCTTCAAGACGCAGACCCGCAACCAGGTGGCGATGCTTGCCGGTGGCGGTGCGCTGATCCTGCTCGCCGGTCTCTACGCGCCGGCGAGCTTCATGAGCCATTTCATCGTCTTCGTGCTGTCCTGCTTTGTCGGCTTTCAGGTCATCTGGAATGTCAGCCACTCGCTGCACACTCCGCTGATGGCGATCACCAATGCCATCTCCTCGATCATCATTCTGGGCGCCCTGATGCAGATCGGTTCGGGCAACTTCCTGGTGATCATCCTTGCCGCGCTCTCGGTGCTGATGGCCGGCATCAACATCTTCGGCGGCTTCATGGTGACACGGCGCATGCTCGCCATGTTCCAGAAGTCTTGAGTTAGGGGAGGGCACACACACATGGAATACGGATTCACCACAGCGGCCTATGTCGTCGCCGCCGTTCTCTTCATTCTCTCTCTCGGCGGGCTCTCCGGCCAGGAAAGCGCCAAGCGCGCTGTCTGGTATGGCATCGTTGGCATGGCGCTTGCTGTTGCCGCCACGCTTTATGGCCCGGGTGCGGGCAACTGGTTCGTCTCGGTCGTGATGATCGCCATTGGCGGCGCGATCGGTTGGGTGGTTGCCCAGCGGGTCCAGATGACCGAGATGCCGCAACTTGTTGCGGCCATGCATTCTCTGGTCGGTCTTGCCGCTGTCTTCATCGGCTTCAATGCCGAAATCGAGATGTGGCGCATCGCGAGCACGCTGTCCAATGCGGGCCTCGCCACCTGCGGGCCTTTGAGCGCCGTTGCGTGCGCGCTTCAATCCGGTCAGGCTTCGCTGTTCGGTGAGTTCTCAGGTTTTGCACTCAAGATCGCCGAAAAGACCGCAGTCGAAGTCGCCATTCTCAAGATTGAAGTGTTCCTCGGCGTCTTCATCGGTGCCGTCACCTTTACCGGATCGGTCGTTGCCTATGGCAAGCTTGCCGGCAAAGTCGACGGCAAGGCGAAGAAGCTGCCTGGCGGGCACCTGCTCAATGCCGCTGCCGCCATCGGTTCACTGATCCTGCTGGTCCTCTACTTCCAGGGTGCCGGCAGCTGGACGCTGATCCTGATGACGCTGCTCGCGCTCTTCATTGGCTATCACCTGATCATGGGCATCGGCGGCGCAGATATGCCGGTGGTCGTGTCCATGCTCAACAGCTATTCCGGTTGGGCGGCCGCAGCCATCGGCTTCTCGCTGTCGAACGATCTTCTGATCGTCGTCGGCGCCCTGGTCGGTTCTTCAGGTGCGATCCTCTCCTACATCATGTGCAAGGCGATGAACCGCAGCTTCATCTCGGTCATCCTCGGCGGCTTCGGCGGCACGACGGGACCGCAGATGGAAGTGACCGGCGAGCAGATCGCGATCGATGGCGAAGGTGTCGCCAATGCGCTCAACGATGCCGACTCGGTCATCATCATCCCGGGCTACGGCATGGCGGTCGCCCAGGCGCAGCAGTCGGTCTCGGAACTGACCCGCAAGCTGCGCGCTGCCGGCAAGACCGTGCGCTTCGCGATCCACCCGGTCGCCGGCCGCCTGCCGGGCCACATGAACGTTCTTCTTGCAGAAGCGAAGGTGCCGTACGACATCGTTCTGGAAATGGACGAGATCAACGAGGACTTCCCCGAAACGGATGTGGCGATCGTCATCGGCTCGAACGACATCGTCAACCCGGCCGCCCAGGAAGACCCCAATTCGCCGATCGCCGGCATGCCGGTTCTGGAAGTGTGGAAGGCCAAGCAGGTCTTCGTGTCCAAGCGCGGCCAAGGCACCGGCTATTCCGGCATCGAGAACCCGCTGTTCTACAAGGAGAATACGCGGATGTTCTATGGGGATGCAAAGAAGTCGATCGACAGCATCCTGCCGCTGATCAAGTAAGCGGACTGGGTTTTCAAGATGGAAAGCCGGGTGGTGACGCCCGGCTTTTTTGTGTAAATCATCTGCGTGACGGGCGGCCAGCCGGCGCTATTGCACCGTCCCAGCCACTTGTTCAGCAATACCCCGCACCAGGTCCAGGCCTTCGATCTGGCCATAATTGCCCGCCGTCGTGACGACGACGAGGTCGAGGCCGGGGACCATCACCATGGACTGTCCGCCATTGCCGACGGTGGCCGCAGCTTCCAGACTTTTACCGTGCCAGGATAGGGTCCGTGTCCAGAACTGGTACCCATAACCATCCCGAGGGACAGCCGATATTTGGGAACGGGTCGCGTCAGCGATCCAAGCTGCCGGGACGATCTGGTGCCCCTGCCAGCGGCCGCGATCGGTGAGCATGACGCCGATTTTCATCAGGTCGCGCGGTTTGAGACGCAAGCCTGCGGCAGCGAAAGGCTGGCCTCTCAGTGTGGCTGACCATTGCCAATCGGTGATGCCGAGCGGTTCGAAGAGCAGGTCCCCCGCCAGCGCGCGTAGGTCCTTGCCCGTCTGTCGAGTCATGATGTCGGCCAGCAGGGCCGTCGCGCCGCCGCTATACGTGAAGACCGTTCCCGGCGGCTCGGTCACCGGAAAGCTGAAGACATAAGGGAAGGGCTCCGCGCGCCAGAGCAGACCGAGCTCGTCGCTCATGCTCGCCAACTGGTGAACCGGAGAAGCTTCCTCCCACGCGAGGCCCAAGGACATGGTGAGGAGATCGCGGATCCGGATTTTGCGTTTTTGGTCCGCCTCGGAAATCTGCTCGTCCGGATAGAGCGAGGCAACAGACGTCTCGAGTGGCGGAACCTCGCCACGTGCGAGCAGAATCCCGTAAAGAAGGCCGACCATGCTTTTGCTCGTCGAGCGCATGTCGTGCAGCGTCTCTGCATCAAAGCGTCGTCGCGTGCCCCAGAGACTGTAAAGGGTGCGATCCACGCCCGGCTTGTAGAGTTCTGCGACGAGCTTTCCGTGTCGCAGGACAAGTAGGCTGTGCAGATTGTTGGGTTCGATCGTCACTCTCTGCAGAAGGGTGCAAAGCGCACTGCCGTCAAACCCTTCGGCTTCGGCATTGCCGACCGCCAGACCATCCGACATTGCGGCCGGGGGCGCACAGGACGGATCGGCGGCAAAGGTCCTGCCCGCACTTGCGATAAACATGCCGAATGCGATGAAGCCCAGTCTCACGAGATGCCCCGTCCGCAGAACCATGGCCGTCATTTCCCTGCTCATCATACAGTCCCTGATTGTTCCATTCGGCCAAGACTATGGGTAAAGCTCGTGGCCTGAAACTCGGATTCCCGATCGAGGTCGTGTTGTGGCGAAGGATGTCAAAACCTCTGTTTTTACGCGGAAAAAGCCCGTCCAGGAGCGTTCCTTGCGTATGGTCGAGACGATCCTGGAGGCCGCTGCTCGGATTTTGGAGAAGGACGGTTTCGACGGTCTTACGACCAATGCCATCGCTGACAGAGCCGGCATCAGCATTGGTTCGCTCTACGAGTATTTCCCCAACAAGGAGGCGATCCTCGTTGCCATGGCGCGCAACATGCTGACTGAAGATGAGGTGATCATGGCGAAAGCCATCGAGGCTGCGCTGGAGGAGCCCGGCAACGATGTGGTGCGCTCGGCCGTCCGGGCTCTGGTCGGGCTCTTCGAACACAAGCGGGAAGTCCGTCGCGTGATCATGTATGTGCATGTCAGGCTAGGCCTGGCGGAGGAACAGATCCTGCCGGTGCAGGCAATTGGCGGCCTCGTCGAGCGCTTGCAGGGCGCAATTTTCGGCGTTCCAGCGATCCCCGTCGACCCCGTGAAGATCTTCGTGCTGGTGCGGGCCGTGCTCGGCGTGGTCAGGAGCGCCTTCATCGAGCGATCGCCGCTGCTCACTTCGGATGCGCTGGAGGAAGAGCTCGTTATGCTGATAAGGCTTTATGCCGAACGGTTTGGTCCGTCAGGTTAAGACAGGCGCTCACAGCCCTGAAATGCAAGACCCCGCCACATGGGCGGGGTCCCACAACGGTCCTATCGGTTTCCCTCAGACATCCGCCTTGAACCTCTGCTTCTGCGTGCCAAGCCCTTCGATGCCGAGTTCCACCACG
Organism: Rhizobium sp. Root274; assembly: GCF_001429245.1. Lineage (GTDB taxonomy): Bacteria > Pseudomonadota > Alphaproteobacteria > Rhizobiales > Rhizobiaceae > Allorhizobium. The sequence continues at coordinate 1,042,252 of NZ_LMJE01000007.1, read as the reverse complement.
TCGCCGGCCTTGAGGAACTGCGGCGGCTTCATGCCCAGGCCAACGCCCGGAGGGGTGCCGGTGGAGATGACGTCGCCGGGGTGCAGGCTCATGAACTGCGAGAGGTAGGAGACGAGGTGGGCGACGCCGTAGACCATGGTCTTGGACGAGCCGTCCTGCATCATCTTGCCGTTGACCGAGAGCCACATCTTGAGGTTCTGCGGGTCTGCAATTTCGTCCTTGGTCACCAGCCAAGGGCCGATCGGGCCGAAGGTGTCGCAGGACTTGCCCTTGGTCCACTGGCCTGCGCGCTCGGTCTGGAAGGCGCGCTCGGAAACGTCGTGGGAGACGCAGTAGCCGGCGACATAGTCCATGGCGTCGGCTTCCGAGACGTATTTCGCAGTCTTGCCGATGACGACGCCGAGTTCAACTTCCCAGTCGGTCTTTTCCGAGGTGCGCGGGATCAGGACGTCATCGTTCGGGCCGCAGATGGCCGAGGTCGCCTTCATGAAGATAACCGGTTCCGGCGGAACGGCTGCACCTGTTTCGGCAGCGTGGTCCGAATAATTGAGGCCGATGCAGATGAATTTCCCGGTGCCGGCAACGCAGGCGCCGATGCGGTCGGCAGAAAGTTCCGGCAGCGAAGACGGATCGATTGCAGCAATCTTGGCCAGGCCTTCCGGCGAGATGGCGGCGCCGCCGATATCGGCGACATAGGCGGAAAGGTCACGGATATTGCCATCCTTGTCGAGAAGGGCGGGCTTTTCCTGGCCAAGCGGGCCGACGCGCATCAGTTTCATGGTCTTCTTCCTTTCCGAAAGGTCGCGGCTGAGCCGCTCAATGTTATGTGTTCGCGATGCTGGACGGGAAACCGCCTGACATTTTTCCTCGCATTGCTCAGATGGTCCAGCCGCCGTCGATGGCGAAAGCCTGGCCCGAGGTATAGGTCGCGCCGGCAATATAGACGGCGAGATCGGCGATTTCTTCCGGCGTTCCCAGTCGTCCCATGGGCTGGCGCGCGATGAAGGCGGCACGGGCGGCATCGTAGTCTCCCTGGGCGCGCATGCGGTCCTGCAGCGACGGGCTTTCGACGGTGCCTGGGCAAATGGCGTTGCAGCGAATGCCCTGCGTCACGTAGTCGGCAGCCACCGATTTGGTCAAGCCGATGACGGCGGCCTTGGTGACCGTATAGGCGAAACGGTTCGGCACACCTTTGACCGAGCTTGCCACGGATGCCATGTTGATGATCGAGCCATCGCCACGCTCCAGCATGGCGGGCAGAACCGCCCGGATGGTGCGGATCATGGCGCGGACATTGAGGTCAAAGGCAAAGTCGAGGTCTTTGTCGGCCATGTCGATGACCGTTCCGCTATGCACGACACCGGCGCAATTGAAGAGCACGTCGAAGGGGCCCGTCTCGGCGACCGTGGCCTTGACCGCATCGTCGTTCAGCACATCGAGCTTGCGGGTGATGATGCCTGCTTCGCCATCGAGCGTCGCCAAAGCCTCCGTGTTGATGTCGGTTGCGACAACCGTTGCACCGGCGCGGGCAAACGCGATCGCGCTCGCACGCCCGATACCCTGGCCGGCGGCGGTTACCAGCACATGCTTGTCTTTGAGGTTCATCATTCCCACTCCTCCAGTTCTGCAGTCGTTGCCGGCAAAAGCGTTCGACCAGTCTTACCGCTGACGACCGGCTGTCCCGTTGCGGCGACGACTTCATCCTTCGTCGCCACCTTGATCCTATGACTTGCATAAAAGCTGGCATAATGCGAGCATCATTCATATAGAAAATGATTATTCATATATCATCAGTTTGTGGCTGGTATGGAGATCAGAGAGTGACCGAAGCCGATCCGGATCGTTACCGCGCTCCAGCGCTCGACAAGGGGCTCGATATCCTTGAGCTGCTTGCCGGCGTGGACGGCGGGCTGACGCAGGCCGAAATTGCCAAACGGCTCGACCGCAGCCCGAACGAGTTTTACCGAATGCTCGACCGGCTGGTCCGGCGCAGTTACGTCTCCCGGCTGGAAGGCGACCGCTACATGCTGACGCTGAAGCTGTTCGGGCTTGCGCAGATGCATGCGCCAACACGAAGGCTTTCCTCGTTTGCCACGCCGCTGATGCGCGAACTCGGGGAAAAGACCCAGCAGGCCAACCACATCGTCGTTTATGACCGGGGCCATCCGGTGGTGATCGCCCAGCAGGAGGCACCGGGATATTGGGGCATCTCGATCCGTGTCGGATCTCGCATGGGTCTATTCGATACAGGCTCGGGCCATGTGCTTCTCGCCTTCCGCAGTCCGGAGTTGCGCGCGATGATGGTCGCCGAACATGTCGGAAGCGGCGGTCCGGATGGACGAATGACCGAGGCCTTCGAGGCTCGGCTGGAAGACATCCGTCAGCGCGGCTACGAGATGATGCCAAGCGCCCAGACGCCGGGTGTGATCAACCTTTCTGCGCCGATCGTCAGCGCCGATGGCAGCGCCATTGGAGCCCTGACGGTACCCTATATCGCGCTGATCAATACGCCTGGCGCCGCTGATGTCACCACCACCATCGCCAGGCTTTGCGATACCGCACGGCGTCTGTCAGATCTTGCCGGAGCGGGCCTTGGCGCCGATGCCGCGGCGGACTGAGCAGAGACTTCCACCTTACGGCCTTGGGAGGGGCCATTCATGATTATCGATACCCATCTTCACCTGATCTACCGTGACCGGCTGACCTATCCCTGGCTGAAGAGTGAACCGGCGCTCGATGCGGATTTCACCTATGAGCGCTACACTCGCGAGGCAAGGCGGCTCGGCATTTCCTCGGTTCTGCATATGGAGGTGGATGTCGCGGTCAAGGACATCTCAGCTGAAACAGAGATGATGCAAAATCTCTCACGCGAGCCGGGCAGTCTGCTTCGCGGCGTGATCGCCGCCTGCCGGCCCGAAGATCCGGGCTTCGCCGCTTATCTCGAAACGCAGCGGGCCAACCCCTTCGTCAAAGGCTTCCGCCGGGTGCTGCATGTCGTGCCCGACGACGTCTCGGAGGGTGCGTTGTTCCGTGAGAATATCAAGCGTCTTGCGGGCACCGGTCTCACCTTCGACCTCTGCATGTTTCCGCACCAGATCGACAAGGCAAAGGCGATGATCGATCTTGCGCCTGACGTTACCTTCATCCTCGATCACTGCGGTGTGCCGGATATCAAGGGTCATGGCTATGCGAAGTGGAAAACAGGCATTTCCGAGATTGCGGAACGAGACAATGTTCGTGTCAAAATCTCCGGCATTCCCGCCTATGGCGATCTCGACAACTGGACCCTGGAAGACCTGAAACCCTATTTCGAGCATACGATCGGAGCCTTTGGTTTCAACCGTGCGATCTGGGGCTCTGATTGGCCTGTCTGCACGCTGGGTGGTGGGCTTTCAACCTGGGTCGCGACGACGCAGGCGCTTCTTCATGGCTGCACCGTCGAGGAGAAGGAGACGCTCTTCTCGAAAAATGCCAAGCGCATCTGGCAGCTGGATTAGCGGCTCTTGTCGCGCTCGGCCTTCAGCCGGCGAAAGTAGCCGCGCATGGCAATGATCAGGGCTTCGATGTCGTCGTTTGAGGCAGAGAGATCCTGCAGCGCATAGCTCTGGAGGATGATGCCGTCGATGCCGATCAGCATCTGGCGGGCGACCGCGCGGCCGATGCGGCGCAGGTCTTCGTCCCTGTCATCCTCGAAGACGAGATGGCCGTAGAAATCGATATAGGCGTTGTACTGGCGCGCCGCGAGCCATTCGGAGCCCTTGGTGCGCAGCGCATAAAGTGTCAGTTCGGTCTGGGCGATCTGCTTGTCGCGGGTGCGCTGGATGTAGCGCCAGCTGGCCCTGATCAGCGCCTCCACCCGATCCTCAGGCGCCTCGGGCAGGGCCACGTCCTGGCGATAGGCTTCCTCCATGTCCGCAATCAGATCTTCGAGCACGGCCAGTAACAGGCCTTCCTTGCTGTCGAAATAATAGTGCAGCGTCGCCAGCTTGACCTCAGCAGAAGCGGCAATGCGGCGCGTCGTCAGCGCTTCCATTCCCCCTTGCTCCAAAGCTTCCCGCGCACCCTTGATGATGCGATTGCGCGTTTCCACACCCTTGCGGGTGGCGCCGGCCGCCAGCTTGACGCCGGCGGGCCTGGCTCTTTCATCGGTCTCTGTCTTCGTTGCGCCCATCGTCTCTATTGTATCTCGTGGGTGATCCTGCCGTCGCAGACGGTCAAAACAACGTTCAGGCGGGCGATAGCTTCGCTCTCGACAGACGCGATGTCACCCGAGAGCACAACGACGTCGGCGTAGTAACCCGCCTTCAGCATGCCCTTGCGATCTTCCATGAACTCCACCCAGGCACTAGTTTTCGTATAGGCGGCCAGTGTCTGATCGAGGCTCAGGCGATGATCGGGCATGTCCTCGGCCCAGGGCTTGCGGGTCATGGCGTCGTGTATGCAGTGGAGCGGCGGCAGCGGTGAGACCGGCCAGTCGGTGGCAAAGACGATCTTTGCGCCGGCATCCACCAGGATCTTCCAGGCAAAGGCATAAGGCCAGCGTTCGCGGCCGATGAAGGTGAGATAGGGTTCGAGCGGCAGGCCGGCGGAGCCTGGTGGATGGGTCGGCTGCATCGAGGCGACGGTGCCGGTCGTTGCAAAACGCTTGATGTCGTCGGGATGGACGACCTCGATATGCTCGATGCGGTTGCGATTGTCGCGTCGGCCGTTGGCGTCAATCGACGCCTGGTAACCATCGAGCACCATCCGCACCGCGCCGTCGCCGATGGCATGCACGGCGACGGGGAGGCCGAGTTTGTTGGCTTCAATGGCGACCTGATTGAAGTGCTCAGCGGAAAAGAGCGGTTCGCCCTTCCAGCCAGGCTTATGGGCATAGTCATCGACGAAGACGGCGGTCTCGCCTTCGGTGACGCCGTCCATGAACAGCTTGACGAAGTTGCAGCGCAGCTTGTCGCTGTCAAATCGTGCTCTCCATGCTGCGGCCTTGTCCGTGAGGTCGGAAAGCGGCATGAAGTTCTTCATGTGGAAGGGCATGCGCACGCGCACCGGCAGGCCTTCGGTCTCCTCGATCTCCTGCAACATCTCGAGCTGGTAGAGGTTGCCGTCCATATTCTGGAAAGAGGTGATGCCGAGCGAGGCGCAGTAAGCGAGGCCGTTCTTCAGGACGGCGATGTCGCGCGCGCGTTCCTCCGCCGTCACCTCATCCGGTTCACCGCCGGTGCCGACGCCCAGGCCTTCGCGCCCGCCGGTGATGCTCATGGTGGCGACGGGACGTATGGCGTTGGTCTCGCGCAGTTCGCCGGTCGCGAGACCATCCTCGCCCATGACAATTTCATTGCCGACGCCGACGTCACGGCCTTCCAGAATTCCGGCCATTTTCAGCGCGATGGTATTGGCCCAGCCGGTATGGCGATCTGGGGCGACAAGCAGCAAGGGACGGTCGGAGATGATTCGATCGAGATGGTGGCGGGTAACGCGCTCATCTTCGGACAGGATGGTGTAATCGGCCGATTGGCCGACAAGCAGCGGTAAATCCGGGTTCTCGGCGGCATAGGCTGTGACGGCGGCCGACAGTGCTTCGAAGCCCTTGACGCCGAAGAGCGAGAGTTCGCCGAGCGCCACCGAGCCGCCGAAGATATGCATGTGGGCTTCGTTGAAGCCCGGCATCACCGAGCCGCCCCTGGCATCTATGCGGCGGGTGGAGGGGCCGGCCAGATCGGCAATCTCGGCATCGGTGCCGACGGCCAGAATGCGGTTGCCCGCCAGCGCCACGGCCTGTGCCTCGGGGCGGCTGTCGTCCATGGTGCGGACGCGGCCATTGAAGATGATGATGTCTGCTGTCGTGGTCATCGACGTTTCCTCTGCTGCCGGCTCTCAGGCCTGGCCTTGTGCCTGATAGGTGATCTTGCCGTCGCAGATGGTCACTGCGGCGCGCACCGTCTCCATGATCTGGTCGGGTGCCACGGCTTCGATGTCGGTGTTGAGGATGACGATATCGGCGAGGAAACCGGGCTTCAGCTTGCCTTTGCGGTCTTCCATGAATTCTACCCAGGCACCAATTGATGTGTAGGCCTCCAGCGATTCCTGGAGCGTGAAGCGCTCGTCGGGCAGTCCGTCTTTCCACGGCTTACGGGTCACGGCGTCCTGGATGCACTGGAAGGGCGAGACGGGGGAGACCGGCCAGTCGGAGGCAAAGACGACGGTCGCGCCCGCGTTCTTCATCGTGCGCCAGGCATAGGAATAGGCCCAGCGATCTTCACCGATCTTGGCCGTCGTCGGCTCAGCCGGGAAGCAGGTGCCGCCGGGATAGTGGACCGGCTGCATGGAGGCGACCACGCCGAGGGTCGCAAAGCGCGGGATATCGTCGGGGTGGATGACTTCGATGTGCTCGATTCGGTGACGGTTGTCCTTCTTGCCATTGGACTTCAGGGCTGCCTCGTAGCCGTCGAGCGTCTGGCGGATCGCCGCACTGCCGATCGCATGCACGGCGACCTGCAGGCCTAGCGCATCCGCTTTTGTCGCAATAGCGTTGAAGGCTTCCGGCGTGAACAGCGGCTCATAGGTATAGCCGGGGCGGTCGCCATAACCGTCGAGCATGTAGGCCGTCTGGCTGTCGATGACGCCGTCCATGAAGACCTTGACGAAATCGCTGCGCAGCATGTCTGTCGCAAATTCCGTCTTCCAGCTGGCCGCCTTGTCGAGGTCGGAAAGCGCCATGAAATTCTTCATGTGATAGGGGATGCGGATGCGGCAGGAGAGTTCGCCCGAAAGCTCCAGATCGCGCATCAAACGAAGCTGGTAATGGTTGCCGTCGAAATTCTGGATGGAGGTCACGCCCCAGGAGGCGCAGTAGTCGAGGCCAGCCTTGAGGATGGCGCGGTCGAGCGCGAACTGCTCGGGTGTCACGTTTTCCGGGTCCATACCGGTGACCATGCCGAGTTCTTCGCGGCCGCCGGTGGAAGCGAGCGCCGAGACGGGGCCGAAGGCATTGCCTTCGCGCAGTTCGCCGTTGGCAAGGCCATCTTCTCCCATCACGATCTCGTTGCCGACGCCGACGTCCTTGCCCTGCAGGATACCGGCCTTCTCAAGCGCTGCCGTGTTGGCCCATGCCGTGTGGTGATCCGGTGCGAACATCATGAAGGGGCGGTCGGGCAGGATGGCGTCGAGGTGGTGACGCGTACAGGGTTCTGTCAGCGAGATGATCGAATAGTCGGCGGAGAAGCCCATCAGCAGAGGTTCGTCGGGGTTCTTGGCGGCATAGTCGAGGATCGCTGCCTTCAAGGGCTCAAACCCCTGAATGCCGTGCAGGTTCAACTGGCGCAGCGAGACCGAGCCGGGGAAGATATGCATATGGGCTTCGTTGAAGCCGGGCATGACGGTGGCGCCAGCCGCGTCCATCTTGCGGGTCGCAGCGGTTACCAAGGCTTCCACCTCGGATGTCGTACCGACTGCCAGAATGCGGTTGCCGGCCACAGCGACGGCTTCGGCCGTGGGGTGATCCTGGTCCATGGTGAGGACGCGGGCATTGGTGATGATCAGGTCTGCGGTCTGGGACATGGTCTTTTCCATCAGGAGAATGCGTCAGAGATCCAGCGCTGAGAGTGCGCGGAAGAAGGCGAAGTTGTCGTGTTTCAGCTCGTCATCGAGCGGATTGGGCTGCGAGGAAAGCTTGACGATCACAGTCTCGGTCGAGGGATCGACATAAAGCCACTGGCCGTGGATGCCGATCGCTGCGAATGCGCCGTCTGCTTCGCCGGACTGATACCACTGGCTGCGATAGCGGCCATTCGGGAAGAAGTTCGGTTCGCCATCGACCCAGGCCTGGTGGTCGCCCGCCGTCAGCATGTCGGCAATCCAGACCTTGGGGATGATCCTCTTGCCGTCCACCACGCCATCCTGGCGCAGCATGTCGCCGACACGGGCAAGGTCGCGGGCCGTCACCGAGATGCCGCCGGCCGCCCGCGCCGAGCCTTCGGCATCGACGGTAACGCTCGCATGATGACGGGCGCCGAGCGGTTTCCACAACCGCTCCGACATCACATCGACATAACGCTCACCGGTGGCGCGCTCGATCAGAATGCCAAGCAGGTCGGAATTCGGCGAGGCGTAGAAATGCGGGCCTCCATGAGCGTGGTCCGCCTTCTTGAGGGTGAGTAGGAAAGACAGGAGCGTCTCCGCCGGCTGGCCTGCGACGGCTGGGTTCCACAGAGTGGCGCGGCGATAGCGGGCATAGGCGCCGTCGGTGTTCAGATAGGCTTCGTCGAAGGCAAGACTGACGCGCATGTCGAGCACGTCGCGGATGGTGCAGTCGCCGTATGCGGAACCTGCGGCTTCTGGCAGCAAGCTGGTGACGGGGGCTTCGGGGTCGATCAGGCCGTCTGCTTCCAGCGTCGCGATGACAAGCGCGGTGAGCGACTTGCTGATGGAAAAGACGATGTGGCGCTGATCGATGCCGGACTGGGGGGCATAATGCTCGGCAACGACCGCGCCCTTCTTCATCAGCACGAAGGTATCGGTATGGGCATAATCGAGAAAGGCACCGATCGTCGGCTGGCCGGCAAGGCCATCACTCAGGCTACGCGACAAGAGATCCGTCTCGACCACCGGTCCCTCGGGTCTTTCGGCGCTTGCCGGGATGAGAGCACTCGGTACGATCTCGTCCGCATGGCCAAAGCTCCAGCGGCTATAGGGCGCCGTTCGCCAGGTGGCGAGCGTCACATCCGAGCGTTCAAAGCCGTAGGTCGCCTGGAAACGGGTGGTCATGGGAAAAGGCTCCAGTGCGGGAGAGCCGGTGTGGCTCTCCCGTTCATGTCAGGTCTTGCTGTCAGGTCGGCGTTACTTCTGAACTTCAGTCCAGATCTTCGAATACAGTTGCTGAACGTCCGGCTCGCAGGTGAGCAGGAATTCGCCGGCCTTTTCCAATTCAGGCGGAGCGACGAGCTCCGGCGCATCCTTCATCGCGGCGTCCATGAACGCTTCCGAGCCCTTGATGCCGTTCGCATATTTGGCGAAGTTCGACAGCATGGCGGCATTTTCCGGGGCCATGATGAAGTTCAGGAAAGCCTTGGCGTTGTCGACGTTCTTGGCGTCCTTGAGGATCGCGGCGCTATCCATGAAGACCGGATAGCCTTCCTTCGGATAACCGAACTTGACATCGGGGTTCTGAAGGCGCGAGCGCATGATGGCGCCGTTCCAGTAGTATACGCCGGCATAGTCGCCCGTGGGGAGCTTGTCGGTGACGCTGTAATCCATGGCGAGCCACTTGGCCTTGGCTTCGACCAGCTTGTCACGCACCTTGCGCAGCAGGTCCTTGTCGGTCGTGCACCAGCTGCCGCCGAAATACTTGATCGTGGCGAAGAGCACGTCGTTCATTTCCGGCGTCACGTTCAGCTTGCCGACCAGTTCTTCCGGCGGGTCGAGGAAGATGGCGGAGGTGTTGATGTCACCCTTGTAGAACTTGGTGTTGACGCCGATACCGGTCACGCCCCACTGCCACGGAACGGAATAGTGGCGGCCCGGATCCCACGCGACATCGACCCAGCGCGGATCGACGTTCTTGAAATTCTCCATCTGGTCCGGACGGGATTCGAGCAGCAGGCCCTCGTTGATCCAGATCGGCATATAGTTGGCGGAGGGAACGACGATGTCGAAGCCATGGCCGCCGGCGCGGACCTTGGCGAGGGCGGTGTCGTTCGAATCGTAGTCGGTGATCGTGACCTTGACGCCGAACTGCTCCTCGAACTTCTTAATCATTTCGGGGCTGGTATAGTCGCCCCAGTTGTAGATGTTGAGTTCACCTGCGGCCGAGGCGGCGCCGGCAAGGGTCAGCAGCGTGAGCGTGGCGATCGCCGTCGTGCTCATCCATTTCATTGTCATTCTCCGTTCCTCTCTGTTTTTGATTGATGTCAGGCTTGCGGCTTGCGCCGGTTGATGAAGAAGAAGACCACGATCAGCACGGTCGACAGCGCCAGGAAGATGCTGGCAATCGCATTGATCTCGGGTGTCGTTTCACGGCGGATCTGGCCGAGCATGTAGGTGGGCAGTGTGTCCTGCCCGCCGGATTTGACGAATTCGGTGATGACGACGTCATCCAGCGAGATGACGAAGGCGAGCATGAAGCCGGCGATGATGGCGGGACGCAGAAGCGGCAGTGTCACGAAGCGGAAGGCGCGCCAGGGCGTCGCATAGAGATCGGCCGCGGCTCTTTCGAGTGTGAGATCCATGCTCTCCAGCCGTGCCCGGATGGGGAGGTAAGCGAAGGGAATGCAGAAGGCCGTATGTGCCATGATCAGGTAACCGAGGCCGGAATAGCCGGTCCAGACCTTGATCCGCGAGAAGACGATCAAGAGCGCCACGGCGGTGACGATTTCAGGCACCATCAGCGGCTGGTTGATCGCTGCATATTTCAGCGTCAGGCCGCGATAGCCTTCCGTGCGGGTGGTGGCGAGGGCTGCCATCGTGGCGGTGATGGTGGCAAGGCCCGCTGCCCAGAGCGCGATGATCAGCGAGCGGATGGCGGCATCCTGGACGGCGAGATTGTGCGAGGCGGCGACGAACCAGCGGAACGAGAAGCCACCCCACACGGACAGGCTGTCGCTCGCATTGAAGGAATAGGCAACGAGAGCTGCGATTGGCAGGTAGAGCGCGAAGAAGGTGATCATCGCGATCACGCCGAAGCCGGGCTGGCTCTGAATATCGAAACGACGATTAGACATGACCGGCTCCCGACTTCGACGCATTGCGGACATAGAAGATCAAGGCGAGGGTCACGAGCACCATGAGGGTAATCGACATGGCAGCTCCCAGCGGCCAGTTGCGGCCGGCGCCGAACTGCATCTCGATCAGATTTCCAAGCATCATGTTCTTGCCGCCGCCCAGAACACGCGGAATGACATAGGCGCCAAGCGAGGGGATGAAGACGAGGATGGAGCCGGCGATCAGGCCGGGCTTTACCAGCGGGATGACGATCCGCCAGAGCACCTGGAAGCGGTTGGCGTAGAGATCATATCCGGCCTCGACCAGACGGAAATCGAGTTTCTCGATCGAGGCATAAAGCGGCAAGACCATCAGCGGTAGATAGACATAGGCCATGCCCAAGAGGGTCGCGGTGTCGGTGTAGATGATCTGCAGCGGGCTCTTGATGATGCCGAGCCACATCAAGAGATTGTTTACGATGCCTTCGTTGCGGATGACCTGCTGCATGGCAAAGGTGCGGATCAGCAGGTTGGTCCAGAACGGGATTGTGATGAGGAAGACCCAGATTTCCCGGGTCTTCTGCGGCCGCGTCGCGATGAAGTATGCGGTCGGGAAGCCAAGAATCAGGGTGAGGATGGTCGTGTAGAAGGAGAGCTTCAGCGACCGCCAGATGATCGAGAGGTGGGCGCTGGCCAGTCCGAACGTATCATCGAAGATGTCCCGCTCGAAGAAGACCGAAAACCAGCCTTCGGTGGAGAATTCCCAGGGTTTCACATCGCCGTAATCCCCCTTGGCAAGGAAGGAATAGACCAGCATCACGAAGAGCGGGCCAATGGCGGCGACGAAGATGATGAGGAGGGCCGGGAGGCTCAGGAGCCAGCGGTTTCGGACGTCGCGCGATTTGGCTTGTTCGGGGGCCGTCTGGATCGCGCTCATGGTCAATCCTTCAGGATCTGCGCGACGTCGTCGCTGACGAGAATGCCGACCGTCTGGCCCTCCGCATAGGACAAGGCGCCGCTGCGGCTGTTCTGCTGGCGGACGGTGAAGAGAGAGCCCCCCTCCAGGCGCACGTTGATGTTCGTATCCGTGCCGAGATAGACCACGCTCTCGATGGCTCCGGTGAGTGTCGCCTCCGGTGACGGCGCGACGATCTCGGCATGTTCCGGGCGGATCACGATGGTGACCTTGCCGGACGGCGTGGTCTTATCCGGGAAGGTGGCAGGGATTTCCCGGCCGGAGCGCAGGCGCACGCTCGCCCGGTCGCCGGTGACCGAGGCTACTTCCACCTCCAAGAAGTTCGTTTCACCGATAAAGTCGGCGACGAAGCGCTCAGCCGGACGGTCGTAGATATCCCAGGGGGAGCCGACCTGGCGCAGGCTCCCCGTCGACATGACCGCGATGCGGTCCGACATGGTGAGCGCTTCTTCCTGGTCGTGGGTGACGAAGATGAAGGTGATGCCGGTTTCGGCCTGAACCCGCTTCAGCTCGATCTGCATTTCCTTGCGCAGCTTATAGTCGAGGGCCGACAAGGGCTCGTCGAGCAAGAGCACCTTCGGCTTTGGTGCGAGCGCGCGGGCGAGCGCCACGCGCTGCTGCTGGCCGCCGGAAATCTGGCTGACCTGCCGGTCGCGCATCTTGGTCATGTGGACCAGTTCCAGCATCTCGTCGACACGCGCCTTGATCTCCGCCGCCGGCTTGCCGAGCATCTTCAGGCCGAAGCCGATGTTTTCGGCGACCGTCATGTGCGGGAAGAGCGCGTAGGACTGGAAGACCGTATTGACCGGCCGCTTGAAGGGCGGAAGGGGCGCGATATCCTCGCCGTAGAGCAGGATCTCGCCCGTCGTCGGGAAATCGAAGCCGGCGATCAACCGCAGCAGTGTGGTCTTGCCGCAGCCGGAGGGCCCGAGCAGCGTGAAGAACTCATTTTCCTTGATGGTGAGGAAGATCCCGTCGAGCGCGGTGACCTTGTCGTGTCCGGATCCGTAAATGCGGCTGACGCCGCGGATCTCGATGGCTGCCTTATCAGATGCGGAACTCAAGCGGTGCCCCCTGGCGTTCGGGTTATGCGCGATATGCTTCGGCTTGACCCGATGGCGGAAAGTCTCCCGGCCGATCGGACGGCGTCATCTCCGTCACGCAAGTCGTGTGCCAGCTCAATTGCATGTGAGACCTCCCCCTGTGGATCCCCGCAAAGCCGCCGGAAAATCCGGATTTCTCTGCCTGGGCTCGTCATTTCGACCGGTGTTCCCTTGTCTCAGGCGTCGCGCTCCGGTCGGTCCCGCGCACCTGATTTTGCGGCATGTTGCCTCTAAATTGGTCGGTTGACCATTTTTATTTTGCCCTCATCGCGAATTTCTTTTTTGCTGCATGGCAGGGCTGCGGCAGGCGCTTGGCCGCGCGCTTGACAGGCCTTGGGGCCGCGTCCCATCGTCGGTGGATGAGGTCGTGCACCTGTGCCGTCTCACCTGTTGCTCCGGAGTATTGCCGTGACCGATCCCACCCGCCTCGGCGCTGCCGCGCTGTCCGTCGCCCTTCGATCCGGCTCGCTTTCGGCAGAGGCGGTGATGGCGGCTTATCTCGCGCGCATCGCGCGCCTCAACCCCCAGGTCAATGCGCTCGTCAGTCTGCGCGCCGACGACGATCTGCTTGCCGAAGCGCGAATGCTGGACCGCGAGCGGGCGGAGGGGACGTTACGCGGCCCGCTGCATGGCGTGCCAATCGCAATCAAGGATCTGAGCGAGGCCAAGGGCCTTCGCTGCACCTATGGCTCGCCGCTCTACCGCGATTTCGTGCCGGACTTTGACGACATCCAGGTAGAGCGCATCCGGGCGGCAGGCGCGATCATCATCGGCAAGAGCAATACGCCGGAATGGGGTTTTGGCTCGCACAGCTACAATCCCGTCTTCGGCGTCACTCGCAATCCCTACGATCTCACGCGCTCGGCCGGCGGATCGAGCGGCGGGGCAGGGGCGGCCCTCGCGGCCCGACTGGTCCCGGTCGCCGATGGCAGCGACATGATGGGTTCGTTGCGCAATCCGGCCGCTTTCAACAATGTCGTCGGCTTTCGGCCGAGCTTCGGGCGCATTCCGGCACTCCCCGGACGCGATGCCTATCTCAACCAACTCGCGACACTTGGCCCAATGGGCCGCAGCGTTGAGGATGTGGTGCTGCTTCTCAACATCCAGTCGGGCTTCGATGCGCGGGATCCGACCTCGTTCGAAAGTGCACCCGTCGCCATCGACCGTGACCTCGCCGCCCGGGGCGGCCGGATTGGCTGGCTCGGCGACTTCTCCGGTCATTTGCCCTTTGAGCCGGGTGTTTTGGCGGTCACGGAAAAGGCGCTGGGCGTCTTCGAGCGCATGGGTTTTGTGGTCGAGCCGGTAGTGCCGGACTTCGACATGGAGCGGCTCTGGTGGGCGTGGACCACGCTGCGCAGTGTCTTCACCGCCGGCAGCATGCGTGACAGCTACGAGGATCCAGCCCGGCGCGGGTCGCTGAAGCCTGAGATCCTCTACGAGGTCCGCTCGGGCCTGCGCGTCACCTCGGCCGACGTCTATGAGGCATCGGCGGTGCGCACGGCCTGGTACCAGGAGATGCTGAAACTCTTCGAGCGCTTTGACTATCTGATCGCGCCGGCTGCCCAGGTTTTCCCCTTCGATGCCGATATCCCCTGGCCGCGCGAAATTGCCGGGCAGCACATGGTTACCTATCATCGCTGGATGGAGGTGGTGATCGGGCCGAGCATGGCGGGGCTTCCTGTCGCAGCCTTGCCGGCGGGCTTTTCAGACGGTGGCCTACCGAACGGATTTCAGCTGATCGGGCCGCCGCGCACGGATGCGCAGGTGCTCTCTGTGGCTGCCGCCTATGAGGCTGCGACCGATTGGCTTGGGCAGATGCCAGCCAGCGTGAAGGATGGCTTGGAGTAAATTTTTTTCACCCTTGAATGCAGGGGGGATTTGGTCCTACGATTTGAATGATTGGCCAAGCCACTGTTTATGCGATCCTGTCCCCGGTCACGGGGGTAGGGTGACCCTCCCTGACGAAACCGACTTACGGAATTCATTTTCATGGACCTGATCTTCGACGGCCACAACGACGTTCTCCTCCGCCTCTGGCGCGGGCGAAAGGACGGCACGGATCCGGTCCGCGAATTCATCAACGGCACCAGCAGTGGCCACATCGACGGCCCACGCGCACGGCGGGGCGGATTGGCGGGTGGTCTCTGCGCCGTCTACATCCCGTCGCCGCATGATTTCGTGCTGAAGGAGCCGGACGCGAACGGTCATTATCTGACGCCGCTCGATCCGCCGCTGGAGCGGCCGTTCTCGCTCGACATTGCCCTTGAGATGATCGCAATCGCACATCAGCTGGATCAGGCGCGCGCCTGGACACTTTGCCAGAGCACGGCGCAGATCCGTGAGGTCATGGCCGATGGCGGTTTTGCTGCCGTTCTGCATATGGAAGGCTGCGAGGCCATCGACGGCAATCTCGATGCGCTTGAGGTCTTTTACGCAGCGGGCCTGCGCTCGCTCGGCCCCGTGTGGAGCCGCCACAATATCTTCGGCCACGGCGTGCCCTTTGCCTTTCCCAGTTCCCCCGATACCGGGCCGGGTCTGACCGATCTCGGCCGCGAGCTCGTGCGCCGCTGCAACAAGCTCGGCATCCTGATCGATCTCGCTCATATCACCGAACAGGGCTTCTGGGACGTGGCAAAGCTGAGCGATCAGCCGCTGATCGCCAGCCATTCCAACGTGCATGCGCTGACACCCGTTGCGCGCAATCTGACCGACAAGCAGCTGGATGCGATCCGCGAGAGCCGGGGTCTCGTTGGGTTGAACTATGCCGTCACCATGTTGCGACCCGACGGGCGCGACAATGCGGATACGCCGATCTCTGCCATGGTCCAGCACATCGATTATCTGGTGGAGCGCATGGGCATCGATTGCGTAGCGCTCGGCTCCGACTTCGACGGCGCGACGATACCGGCTGCAATCTCCGATGCGAGCGGCAACCAGCGCCTTGTGGAAGGGCTGCGGGCCGCGGGCTACGGTGCAGACGACCTGCGCAAGATTTGCCGCGACAACTGGTTGCGGGTGCTGGCTTCCGCCTGGCACGAATAAGTCCATAATAGACTTCTCATAAAAACAAAGAAGGGAACCTTAGCGATGACAATCTTCGACAAACGCCTGAAACTTCTGACGACCAGCGCCATGCTGGTGCTCATGGCCGCGGCCGCGCCGCAGGCCTATGCCGCGACGCCGGCCGATACGCTCGTCCAGGCCTGGGCGATCGACGACATCATCTCGCTTGATCCGGGCGAAGCCTTCGAAATCTCCACGGCTGAAGTGACCGCCAACACCTATAGCAAGCTCGTGGCGCTCGATCCGGCCGATACCTCGAAGATCGTCAGCGACCTCGCTGAAAGCTGGGATGTGTCCGAGGACGGCCTCACCTATACCTTCAAGCTGAAGCCGAACCTCACTTTCGCATCTGGCAATCCGATCACCGCGGAAGACGTTGCCTTCTCGTTCGAACGCGTCATCAAGCTCGACAAGTCGCCGGCCTTTCTGCTGACCCAGTTCGGCCTGACCGGCGACAATGTCACGGAGAAGGCAAAGGCCGCCGATGAATCCACCTTCGTCCTGACCGTCGACAAGCCCTATGCGCCGAGCTTCGTGCTCAACGTGTTGACCGCAACCGTCGCCTCGGTCGTCGACAAGAAGGTCGTGATGGAGAATGCCAAGCCGGTCACGCCGAGCGAGGAATACAAATACGACACGGACTTCGGCAACGAGTTCCTGAAGACCGGTTATGCCGGCTCCGGCCCGTTCAAGATCCGCGAGTGGCGCGCCAATGAAGTCGTGGTTCTCGAGCGCAACGACAACTACTACGGCGAAAAGGCCAAGCTCGCCCGCGTCATCTACCGTTACATGAAGGAAAGCTCCGGCCAGCGCCTAGCGCTTGAGAATGGAGACATCGACGTCGCCCGTAACCTTGATCCGGGCGATTTCGACGCCGTTGCCAAGAAGGACGGCATCGCCACCACTTCGGCTCCGAAGGGCACCCTCTACTATTTCAGCCTGAACCAGAAGAACCCGAACCTCGCCAAGCCCGAAGTCATCGAGGCCTTCAAGTACCTCGTCGACTATGACGCGCTGGGTGAAACCCTGATCAAGGGCATCGGCTCGATCCACCAGACCTTCCTGCCGTCCGGCCAGCTCGGCGCGCTCGAAGACAACCCGTACAAGCTCGACGTCGCCAAGGCGAAGGAACTGCTGGCCAAGGCCGGTCTGCCCGACGGCTTCACCGTGACCATGGATGTGCGCAATACGCAGCCCGTCACCGGCATTGCCGAAAACGTGCAGCAGACGCTCGCCCAGGCCGGGATTAAGCTGGAAATCATCCCCGGCGACGGCAAGCAGACGCTGACCAAGTTCCGTGCCCGCCAGCACGACATCTATATCGGCCAGTGGGGTTCGGACTATTTCGACCCGAATTCGAATGCCGAGACCTTCACCTTCAACCCTGACAATTCCGACGAAGGCACGAACAAGACGCTCGCATGGCGCAATGCCTGGGACCCGAAGGAACTGTCGGCCAAGACGGCGGCTGCCCTTCTCGAAAAGGACACGGCCAAGCGCGCTGCGATCTATGAAGACCTGCAGAAGCAGGTGCTCGCGACCGGCCCGTTCGTCGTGATCTTCCAGCAGACGGAAATCGCCGGCTATTCGAGCAAGGTGCAGAACTACAAGCTCGGCCCGAGCTTCGACACCAACTATGTCAACACGGTCTCCAAGGAATAGTCGTCCTTGACCTCCGTTGATAATCAGGTCGACCGGAGGCGCGCTTCGCAGCGCGCCTCCGCGATCGCCATTGCCGTCGGCAAATTCCTGCTGACGGTGGTGACCACCTATCTCGGCCTTTTGGCCGTCACCTTCTTCATCGGCCGCGTCGTGCCGATCGATCCGGCGCTCGCGATCGTCGGCGACCGGGCGCCAGCGCATGTCGTTGAACGTGTGCGCGAACAGCTCGGGCTCAATCTGCCGCTTTGGGAGCAGTTCATCATCTATGTCCGGCAGGCCCTCTCCGGTGATTTCGGCGTATCGGTGCTGACCACCAATCCCGTCATGACGGATATCGCGCGCGTTTTCCCCGCGACCATCGAATTGGCCACTGTCGGCACGATCATCGGCGCCGTGCTGGGCGTGCCGCTCGGTGTGCTCGCTGCCGTCAAGCGCGGCTCGATTGCCGACCAGCTGGTGCGCGTTGTCGGCCTCATCGGCTATTCCGTTCCGATCTTCTGGCTCGGGCTTCTGGCGCTGCTGCTCTTCTATGCCAAGCTCAACTGGGTCGCCTATCCCGGCCGCGTCGACATCGTCTACGAATACAGCTTCACCCCCGTCACCGGCTTCTTCCTGCTGGACGCCGCCATGCAACGGCAATGGGATGTGTTGTGGGATCTCTTCCGCCACATCATCCTGCCAGGCGGTCTGCTCGGCTATTTCTCGATGGCCTATATCAGCCGCATGACGCGCTCCTTCATGCTCAATGAGCTGGCGCAGGAATACATCGTCGCTGCCCGTGCCAAGGGCTTGAGCGAGGCCCGGATCATCTGGTTCCATGCGCTGCGGAATGCAGCCGTCCCCTTGGTGACCGTCATCGCGCTCTCCTATGCCGGCCTGCTCGAAGGCTCGGTGCTCACCGAGACGATCTTCTCCTGGCCGGGGCTTGGCCTCTACATCACCAATTCGCTGCAAAATGCCGATTTGAACGCCGTGCTCGGCGGGACGATCGTGATCGGGTCCGTCTTTATCGGCATCAATCTTCTGTCGGATATTCTTTATCGTACGCTGGATCCGAGGACGCGCAGCCGATGACCACACCCGTCTCCGCTTCCGAACAATCGTGGAAAGGCTGGCTCACCTCTGACCGGCCGCAATCCCGCCTGCAGGCCCGCTGTGGGCGCGCCTATATCATCTGGCAGCGCTTTGCCGAAAACCGGCTGGCGCTCGCCGGGCTCGCCATCCTGCTTGCGCTGCTCTTCGTTGCTGCCTTCGCCGATGTGCTGGCGCCGCATTCGCCTGTTCAGGGTGACCTGCGCAATGCCCGCCTTCTGCCCCCCGGCAGTGCCGGATATCTGCTCGGCACCGACGATCAGGGGCGGGACATCCTCTCGCGCCTGATCCACGGCTCTCGGCTGACCCTGTTCGTCGTGGCGCTGGTCGCGATCATCGCAGCCCCTGTCGGCCTGATCGTCGGCACGATCGCCGGTTATGCCGGCGGCTGGGTCGATGGCGTCTTGATGCGCATCACCGACATTTTCCTCGCCTTTCCGAAGCTCGTCCTGGCGCTGGCCCTCGTTGCAGCCCTTGGCCCCGGCATCGAGAATGCGGTCCTTGCCATCGCGATTACCTCCTGGCCGCCATATGCCCGTATCGCACGGGCCGAGACGTTGACCTTCCGAAATTCGGATTTCATCGCCGCCGTGCAGCTGATGGGTGCCTCGCCGCTTCGGATCGTGCTGTCGCATATCGTGCCGCTTTGCCTGTCCTCGGTCATCGTACGCGTAACACTCGACATGGCCGGCATTATCCTGACGGCCGCCGGCCTCGGCTTCCTCGGTCTCGGCGCACAGCCGCCGCTGCCGGAATGGGGTGCAATGATCGCGTCGGGCCGTCGCTTCATACTCGACCAGTGGTGGGTCGCGGCCATGCCGGGTTTTGCCATCCTCGTTGTCTCGCTCGGCTTTAATTTGTTGGGTGACGGGTTGCGCGATGCGCTCGATCCGAAGGAGGCTGGTCAATGAGCGCGCTTCTGACCGTTGACAATCTCCGCGTCAGCTTCCCCACCCGTACCGGCCTTGTCGAGGCGGTGCGCGGCGTGTCGTTCACGCTCGGGCGCGAGCGGCTCGGCATTGTCGGCGAATCCGGTTCGGGCAAATCGCAGACCGGCCGGGCGATCATGGGGCTGACTTCGCCGCAGGCGAGGATCACGGCCGATCGGCTGCAGTTTGGCGACACGGATCTGCTCACCGCCAGCCCTGCGCGTCGTCGTTCCTTGCGCGGCAAGCAGCTGGCCATGATCCTGCAGGATCCGAAATATTCGCTGAACCCGGTCATGACCGTCGGGCGGCAGATCATGGAGACGCTTCGGACCCATGAGAAGGTATCCTCCGGCGAGGCGCGCAAACGGGCGATTGCCATGCTCGAAGGCGTGCAGATCCGTAATCCGGAACGCGTTTTCGATCTCTATCCGCACGAAGTTTCCGGCGGCATGGGGCAGCGCGTGATGATCGCGATGATGCTGATCTGCGGGCCTGAACTGCTGATTGCCGACGAGCCGACCTCGGCGCTCGACGTGACGGTGCAGCTCGAAGTGCTCGCAATCCTCGATGCGCTGGTGCGCGATCGCGGCATGGGCCTGATCTTCATCAGCCACGACCTCAGGCTCGTCTCCTCCTTCTGCGACCGGGTGCTCGTCATGTATGCGGGCCGGGTGGTCGAGGAAATCGAGGCGACCCGCCTTCGCGAGGCGCAACATCCCTATACCCGAGGACTGCTCGAATGCCTGCCGCAGATCGCCGCCGACCGGCATCCCTTGCCGGTGCTCTCGCGTCAGGCGGAGTGGAAGCTATGAGGCCGGTTCTTGCCATCAGAGACATGGTCGTCAGCTTCGACGGCTACCGGGCGCTCGACAGCGTCAGCCTGGATGTCGAAGACGGCGCCTCCTTCGGCATCGTTGGCGAATCCGGGTCCGGCAAATCGACGCTGCTCAGGGCTGTCGCTGGGTTGAACGCCTTCAGCAGTGGCATTCTTTCGGTCAATGGCCAGCTCTATGAAGGCCGCAAGCGCAACAAGGACTTCTATCGCCAGGTCCAGATGGTCTTCCAGGATCCCTATGGTTCGCTGCATCCGCGCCAGACGGTCGACCGGCTGCTGCGCGAGCCGCTGACGATCCACGGCTTTGCCGACGCGGAAACACGCATCGCTCGCGCCTTGGACGAGGTGGGCCTGGGCGCCGGCTTCCGCTTCCGTTTCTCGCACCAGCTGTCGGGCGGGCAGCGCCAGCGCATCGCGATTGCCCGTGCGTTGATCCTGGAGCCCAAGGTGCTGCTGCTCGACGAGCCGACCTCGGCGCTCGATGCCTCGATCCAGGCGGAAATCCTTAATCTGCTCGAACAGGTGCGCCGAGATCGCGGCCTGACTTTCGTCATGGTCAGCCACGACCTCGCGGTGATCAGCCACATGTGTGATGATCTTGCAGTGATGAAATCCGGCAAGGTCGTCGAGACGCTGAGTGTCGAGCAATTGCGCGGCGGGGAATTCTCGACCGATTACACCCGCCAGCTGATGACCGCGAGTGAAGGTTTCCGGCGCGTCTGACAGTGATCAGGCGACGCGGTGGCCAGAGCGCCAGGCGGATTTCACGAACGGGTGTCCATCCTGAAGGTCCACCCGGATGAGATCGGCTTTCAGCCCCGTCTGGATGGCGCCGCGATCCGGGAGATTACCGGCGAGCGCGGGGCTGCGGGTGACGAGGGTAACCGCGCTTGGCAGATCGTAGTCGAGACCGGGGTCGGCTGAAATCATGAAGGCGGCATCGAGCATCGATCGCGGCACGTAATCCGAAGCGAGAATGTCGACGAGCCTTGCCGCCAGCAGGTCGCGCACGGCGATGTTGCCGGACTGGGAGCCACCCCGCACGAGGTTCGGGGCGCCGGCGACGATCTTCATGCCGGCGTGGCGTGCGGCCTCTGCAGCCTCGATCGAACAGGGAAACTCGGAGATCGAAACGCCTTCCGCCAGTCCTTGCTCGATATGGTCGAGATCGGTGTCGTCATGGCTCATCAGGGGCATGGAACGGGCGTGGGCAAGCGCCACGATATCCGGCCGGGTCGTCGCGGCGATATGGCTCTTCTCGGCCACGAGTACCTTGATCTTCTCGCGCACCCGTTCCGGGCTTTCGCCTGTCGATTTGCAGGCTCTTACGACATAGGCCTCGATATCGCGGCTCTGGCGGATGCCGGGCAGATGCTCCATCACCGAGAGGACGCGGACGATGTCGCGATCGATATGTTCCGCGGTGAGTTGCGGCGTGACTGGATCGGTCAGTTCACAGCGCAGGTGTACGAGGTGTTCGGCCCTGAACATGCCAGCACCTTGCGCCTGTTCCAGTGCCTCGATCATCGGTTTCAGGATTTCGGCGCGTTCCGGATTATCAGTGGTGGCGCCGACGCAGAGGCTGTCGAACACGGTCGTTACCCCGCCGCCGATGATCTGGGCGTCGTGGGAAAGGGCGGCGCGCATGAAATCCCAGCGCACATGGGCGCGGGGATAGAGGTGTTTTTCGAAATGGTCGGTGTGGATGTCGACGAGGCCAGGCAGGAGGTAATCGCCCCGAAAATCCACTGCTTCCCGATGTCTTGAAGGTCCTTCGTGGATTTCAGCGATGCGGCCATCCTCGATCACGACCGAGCCATGCAGCACATGGTGCGGCGTGACGACACGGGCGTCGGAGAGGATGAGCCGGTTGCCGCCTGCCGCATCCTGGGCTTCTCCCGTCGCATCCGTCTGTCTCAGCATGGTCACGCCTCCATCCGCTTCGTCGAGGCGTCTCTAAGCCTGTTTCATGACGCTTTGGTGTCAGCGCTCGGGAATGGTGTCAGCCGACGAGCCTTACGCAGTCGTCTGCGATCACCTGCTCCTCGTCTGTGGCGATGACGCGGACCTTCACCCGGCTCTCCTCGGGCGAAATGACGGCGTCGTTCCGGTCGTTTTTATCGCCGTCCAGCAGCATCCCGAGGAAACGCAGGCGCTCGACCACCGAGCGGCGGATGGCTGGCTGGTTCTCGCCAATCCCGGCGGTGAAGACGAGGGTGTCGAGGCCACCGAGGGTGGCTGCGAGCCGCGCCACTTCGCCGGCGATCCTGAGTGTGAGGACATCCAGCGCTTCGCAGGCCTCTTTCACCGGCGTCTCCAGCAACACGCGGCTGTCGGCGCTGATGCCGGACAAGCCCAGCAGGCCGGACTGCTTGTAGATCATCTCCTCCACCGCTTTCACGCTCAGGCCATGCGCCTGGACGAGATGGAAGAGCACGCCGGGATCGATGGCACCGGAGCGGGTCGCCATCGGTACGCCGTCGATGGTGGAAAAGCCCATGGAGGTGTCGCGGCTCACGCCATGGTCGAGCGCGCAAAGGCTGGCGCCGGAACCAAGATGGGCAACGACCGCGCGGCCTCCAGCGGTTTCCGGTTCCAATGTTTGCAGGGCGCAGGCGATGTAAGTATAGGACAGTCCGTGAAAGCCGTAGCGCTTCACGCCCTTGTCGAACCAGTCGCGCGGGATGGCGAAGCGTCTGACGACATCGGACTGGGTGCGGTGAAAGGCGGTGTCGAAAGAGGCGGTCTGCGGCAGGCCCTGCTTTAGCTCCGCAATCGCCCTGATCAGGCGCAGGTTCTGCGGCTGGTGCAGCGGTGCCAGCGTCACGAGGCTTTTGATGCCTGAGAGGTTCGCGTCGTTGATGGGAACGGCATCGCCGAAGAGATCGCCGCCATGCACCACCCGATGGCCGACTGCCGAGACGGCGTCCAGGTCATAGTGTTCCCCGAGCCAGTCGAAGACCTCTTCCAGCACGTCGTGCAGCAGATCGTCGGTCTTTGCCACCAGCGGCACGTCGAAGATGGCGGGGCCTTCGACCAGGTGAAAGGTCAACGGCTCGGCCCGGAAGTCGATGACGCCCTTGCCGATGCGCCTGGCGCCTCCTTGCTCGCGGGCGAAGATGCCGATCTTCACGGTCGAAGAGCCGGCATTGAAGGTGAGCAGCAATTTCTGGCTCATGCCAGAGCTCCCAGGGATACCGCCTTCTTGGCTGCAACGAGTTTGGCAAGCGCTGCGGAGGCGATGCGCACGCGCAGGCTGTCCGAACGGCTGGTGAGGATGACAGGCACACGGGCGCCGAGAACCAGGCCTGCGGCATCGGCATTGGCAAAATAGAGGAGCTGCTTGGCGAGCATGTTGCCGGCCTCAAGATCCGGCACCAGCAGGATGTCGGCATCTCCTGCGACCGGCGAGATGATGCCCTTGGTGCGGGCGGCCTCCATGCTGATCGCGTTGTCGAAGGCAAGCGGGCCGTCGACCCTGGCACCCCGGATCTGGCCGCGGGCCGCCATGACGGTGAGTGCTGCAGCTTCCAGCGTTGCCGGCATTTTGTCATTGACCGTCTCGACGGCGGCAAGCACTGCGACCTTGGGCTCGGGTACGCCGAGCATGTGCATGAGATCGATGGCGTTCTGGCAAATGTCGCGTTTGTGTTCGAGCGTCGGCGCAATGTTGATTGCCGCATCCGTGACGATCAGGAGTTTGGAATAGGCCGGCACGTCCATGACATAGACATGGCTGACCCGGCGTTCGGTGCGCAGCCCTGAGCCGCTGCCGACGACGGCACCCAGCAGCTCGTCCGAATGCAGGCTGCCCTTCATCACCGAGCCGACCTTGCCGGCGACGGCGAGTTCGACGGCAAGGGCTGCTGCTGCATGGCTGTGTTCGGTGTGGAGGATTTCGAGGCCCGCGATGGAGATGCCGGCCAGATCGGCGGCCGCGCGGATCTTTGCCTCCGGGCCGATCAGGATCGGCTCCAGCAAACCTTCGTCGCGGATTTCGACAGCGGCTTCGATCGCTTCCGGCGAGCAGGGGTGGACAAGGGCGGTCTTCACGATCGGCAGGCTACGGGCCTCGGCGACGATGGCATCGAAGCGGTCGTGGCGCTGCAGGGAGACATCGGGGGGCAGGTTTTCCGACCAGCTGATGCGGGTCTCGGGTGCCCGCACGCGGGCCTTGCCCACGAGTACGGGCTCGCCGTGCTGGTTCACGCAGCGCGTGTCGAAGACCAGCGTGCGGCCGTCGCTTTCCTTCTTCATCAGCGTCACCGTCGCGGTGATCCGGTCGCCGGTCGCGATCTCCTTCCAGAATTCCAGATCCTGGCCGAGATAAACCGTGCCGGGGCCGGGCAGGCGGGTGTCGAGCACGGCCGAGATCATGCCGGCGGGGATCAGCGACTGGCCGAGCGGCACCGGATTGTTGTCGCCGGAAAGGGCGGCGAAGAGTTCGATATCATCGGGACCGATCACGCGGCTGAGGCTTGCCGCATCGCCGAGCTTCAGCTCGTCAAAGGTACGGTTGGTGAGAACGGGTCTTTCCATGTCGCTTTCGTCTTCCATTGTCGAACCGTCCTCCCCCGATCCGTATCATATTGCGGCGGGCCTCAATCCGAGACTGTCCACCTTGGCGGCCAATCTCTGTTGTGAAGGGGAGGCTGTCCTTGACTTGGGTCAAGGGGTGGTGGGGCGAAAGTTGGGTGGGTGTGTGTTCCTCTCCCCCTTGTGGGAGAGGATGGAAAATCGAAGGCTTAGGCGAGCGTAAGCCGCCTAAACTTCAGATTTTCCCGGTGAGGGGACTGGTGATGGTGGCACCATGAACGGACCCCCTCACTTGCGATTTCTGATGTTTAGGCGGCTTGCGCTCGCCTAATTCATCGACATCGCTTCTCCCCCACCAAGGGGAAGAATAGATCACCCCCAACGATCCCGCCAGGTTGGCAAGGCATCCGCATATGGCAGCGCCGCAGCCTCATAGACCCCGCGCGCAATCGCCCGTGCGGTCACCAACGTCGCCAGATAGCAAAGCTCCAGCAGATCGGCGGCCCCATTGCCCTGACGCCTGCCCGTCGAGGCGGCAAACATCGTGTCGCCATCAAGCGGCATATGGGCGGGCAGCACGGCGCGGGCGAGGCCGTCATGGGCCGACAGTGACAGGCGGTGCAGTTCGGGTTTCGACAAAACGCAATCGGTCACGACGGCACCGATAGTCGTCGCGGTCAGGCGCAGGCCTTTGATGCGCATGGCACGGTCATCAGCGCTTAAATGGCTCGGCTGACCCAAGCCGCCGAATTCCTGTCCCTCCTCGAAGGCGGTCGCCCAGAAATGTGGGCCGTCGCCGACGGTTACCGAACCCATGGCATTGACGGCCACGAGTGCTGCTATCGTGTGACCTGATGAGGATATGGCGCTGGCCGAGCCGAGCCCGCCCTTGAAATTGGCCGTGGTGGCGCCGGTCCCGGCACCGACCGTGCCAAGGGGGAAGGCGCCTTTGGCCGCGTTTTGGTAGGCCTGATAGCCGAGGTCGCGGTAGGGCGCATGTAGGCCCCAATCCTTGTCGCCGCCGTTCAGGAGATCCATGAGGATTGCCTGTGGCACGATCGGCACGCGCACCGAGCCAACGGCAAAGCCGCGCCCCGCGGCCCTTAAGCCCGACTGCACGCCGCCTGCCGCATCAAGCCCGAAGGCTGAGCCGCCCGAGAGCACGAAGGCGTCCACCTGCTGCACCGTCATCGAGGGATCGAGCAGCGTCACATCCCGCCCACCCGGCGCGCCGCCAAGCACGGTGCCTGAGGCTGTTGCCGGTTCGTCGAAGACGATGACGGATACGCCAGAGCCAAGTGCAAGATCGGTCGCATGGCCAACGGAGAGGCCTTCGATATCGGTGAGGAGGTTGAGAGTGCCGTGGGGCATGAAGCGTGTCTCCGGATGGGTGGGCGGAGAGTGGCGGGGGTGGAGGCGAAGATCAAGGTGGCTTTGGTCATGTCGTGGATAGACGGATTGCGCCGGCAAACTTTTGCCCCTCAGCCGCCTGCTGGCACCGTGTCCCCGCAGGCGAGGCGAATGCCGAGACGGTGAACGCACGTGCACCCCTCTCCCCGCCTGCGCCGAGAGTGTAAGGTGAGGGGCAACAGCCGCGCGCTCGCCCGACGCGGCACTTCACCTTCCTGCATAGAGAAAGGTTCGACAAGTACATGGAACAACTCCGATCCGCCCACATTTGACTTTTGCCCAGCGGTTGACGCCGCCGCTCTCCGACGCGATGTAGCCGACATAGTCTCGATCAGGAATTCGCCCATGCAGCGTATCAAGCACCATCTCACGCGTATCGCTTCTTCGACGGAAAGGCGGGTCTGGATGACGGCACTGGTTGCTGCGCTCGTCGCCTATTTCCTGTTCGAGCTGACGGGCGAGGTGCTGGAGGGCGAGACGCGGGCCTTCGACGAAGGCGTGCTTTTGATGCTGCGCGACACGACCGATCTTGGCATGCCCGTCGGCCCCGCCTGGCTCACCAAGATGATGGTCGATATTACCGCGCTCGGCGGTGTGACCGTGCTGACGCTGCTCGTGACCCTTGTCATCGTCTATCTGGCGCTGCGCCGCAAGTATCGCACGGCGGTTTTTGTCACCGTGTCCATTCTCGGCGGCTGGGGGGTGAGCAGCGCCATGAAGATCGGCATCGCAAGGCCGCGGCCGGAGGTGGTGCAGCATCTCGTCGAAGTCACCGACATGAGTTTCCCGAGCGGCCATGCGATGTTGTCGGCCATCACCTACCTGACGCTCGGCGCCATGCTGTCCCGCATCGAGGAGCAGCCGGCGCTGCGCTATTTCTTCCCCGTCGTTGCGGTGCTCCTGACGCTGCTGATCGGCCTCAGCCGCATCTATCTCGGCGTGCATTACCCGACTGATGTTGTTGGCGGCTGGGCGGCCGGCATGGTCTGGGCCTGCGGCAGCTGGTTTGCAGCGCGGTGGCTGCTCGGGCGGTAGGGTTTACTCGACTGTAGAGCTGGCATTGCTACCGCGACTGACGCGAAGGTGACTTGAGATATCGCCGCTATCAGCCCCCGGCTTGATGCCTGGACCGGCTCAGGAGGCAGGTCCGTTGCCGAATTCGAGCAAGGAGATCCGAGCGTTCCAATCATACTTCGTTGCATCAATGATGGCCGGTCGTGGATGGGCGAAGCCATGGAAGAGCAGGGCGTAACAACGGGTTACCGTCTGTCCTGACGGAACGATCTGGTCGTCTCTGAGGTATCCACGATAGGCAATTGTCGTCTGGCCTCGTGGCATGCCGATCAGGTCGAAAGAGAGCCGCGTAATTGCCTTGTCCGCCTTGTTGGTAAAGGTGACTGCGACGGGAAGGGCGGGATCGACGCAAGTCTTTGGGTCGGCTAGCGCCTGCACCGAGATGGCGGCAGCCTCATTCCTCTCACGTTCGGAGTTTTCCTCCGTGAAGAACCAGATGATGCCGAGGGCGATCGCGATCAAGACCGCCAATCCCATGGCGACAAGGCGGTTGCGCAGGAGAAGGATAGCGACCAGCGCCAGAGCGGCTGCGACCCAGACCATCAGGCGATTGCCGTCGAAAAAGGTGATGTCATGGGGTCAAAATAAGGTTCTTGCGCCGAAAGACAACGGAGACGCGGCGATTGCATCATCTCCGTTGTGCGAAATTCGAGCTTTGTCGTCAGACAGCTGCCTTGACGAGCCGCGCGCGTGGGCGAGACGCCTTGCGCGGCGGGATCTGCAGCAACACCGGAGGCGCTGGCGTGAGGGCCTGCTCGATGGTTCGAGACAAGGTCTCGCAGACGAAATCCGCGCCGATCTCGGCGGGTTCGATCCGGGGATTGTCTAGACCGTTGGCGAGCGGGATCATGATGCCGACCCTCAGGTCCGCTCTCAGGCGCTTGATCCGACGAACGCTCAGGCGCGCATGGGCCTTGGAATTGCCGTTGAGGAAGGTGACGACCACCGTGTCGACGCCTTCGATCTGGGGCGGCATGGTCGCCCGAGCAATGAGATCGCCATGGCTGCCGGTTCTGACGGCTGCGCCTTGGACTTCAAGCACTTGCCCCAGCATGGCGGCAGCGGCGTCGTCCATCTCGCCGCGTCCGCCCAGACATAGAACAGAGCGACCTTTTCCGCTTGGAAAATCCCCCGATCCGTCCACACCCGACTCATCCATGGAGGTAAGGCTCGGGGTGTCCTCGTTTTCCTCTTCCTCCGCAATGTCGGAAAGGTTGTCGACGAGTGCCCGGCAATTGGCAGAGAACATGTGCAACTGGCGGTCTGTCATCACGCCTCGCTGCCGGTCGAGTTCTGCCAGAAGCAGGGCGGGCAGCCCGACCTTTTCGTAGTAGTCTGCCAGGTACTCGTCCTCGAGATATTCCTCGGCATTGTCGGTGGCTTCGCTCGGATCGCCGGCAAGCAGGCGCTGGTAAAGCTTCTCGTGCGGTTCAAGCACGGCTTCATTGCCCAGCAAGACGTCGAGAAAGGCGAATTGCGGCACGTGTCGGCCAAGGACCACCAGGCATACCGTCAGTGGGGTCGACAGCATCAGGCCGAGCGGTCCCCACAGCCAGGACCAGAAGATCGCCGAAATGATGATCGCCAGCGGCGACAGGCCCGTGTGTGAGCCATAGAGCCAGGGCTCGATGACGTTGTTACTGATCAGCTCGATGGTGGCGAAGAGCACTGCCACCCACAGCACCAGCGACCAGCCGGGCGCAATGGCCAGCGCCAGGAACAGCGGCAGAACCATGCCCACGACAGGGCCGATATAGGGGACGAAGCGAAGGACCAGCGTGAGAAGACCCCAGAGGATGGCGTTGGGGATGCCGAGGATCCAGAGGCCGAGTGTGATGGGGATGGCATAAAGCGTGTTCACCACAAGCTGCATCAGCAGATATTTCCCGACGCGCCGGCCGGCATCCTGAAGCGCCGCCGTGGTGCGGTGCAGATCGCCGAGGCCGACCAGCCGGATGAAACGGTCACGCAGGTCCTCGCGCTCAAGCAGCATGAAAACCACCAGCACGATCACAAGGCCGGCCGTGGCAAACGGGCTGATCAGCGGCAGGATCAGATTGCCGAGGGTTCGGATCGGATTGGTCCGCGTGATGATTTCGACCGGCATGGGATCACGATCGACCGACGGCGGGACATTCGGGCTCTCCCTTTCCGCGGTAGCATTGATTTGCAGTTCGGAGCCGACACGTTCCGCCACACGGCTCAGA
Organism: Rhizobium sp. Root274; assembly: GCF_001429245.1. Classification (GTDB taxonomy): domain Bacteria; phylum Pseudomonadota; class Alphaproteobacteria; order Rhizobiales; family Rhizobiaceae; genus Allorhizobium. The sequence continues at coordinate 1,012,671 of NZ_LMJE01000007.1, read as the reverse complement.
TGTTCGATGACGCCACTTCCAGAGCCGGCGTCCCTAAGAGCCTGGACCTTCTCGACGATGTTGCGCTGGTAGGTCGGGATATTGGAGGCGAGGTTCGTCACCTGGGTGGCAACGATGAAACTGAATAGTGCGATGGCGGAGAATGCGGACACGACGGCGAATATTACCGCGACGATCTTTGGGACCGAGCGTTTGCGCAGGAAGGACACGATGGGGGCGAGCGCGAAGGTCAGCAGCAAGGCCAGCGCCAAGGGTACCAGGATCTCCTGACCCACCTTGAGGATGACGGCAACCCCGATCAGAATGAGGATCGTGCGACCGGTGAACTTTGTGTTTGTCGCCGGATCGGGCGCGCGGTTCGCAATGCCGAGCGATTCGAGGCTGCCCGCCTTTGTGTTGTCCATGATGTTCCGGTCCCCTTGCCCATCACCTGCCGGCCACGCGGCCAGGCAATGTCGATGCCTGCAAGATAACGGTTCCAAGCGATTTTTGATCCACCGGCATGATACCCTGCAGAAGCGGAGCCCAGCTTGCCTTGGAGTTGCCGTCAGTCTGGGCTATCGATGGGTGCAGATCTTGCAAAAGCCCCTCTGTCCAACAGGTGTCAGCATGTTGATATCCCTCTACCAAATGCAGCCGATCCCGGGTGACGTGCCTGGAAATATCGGAAAAATCGCACAGGCCGCAATGGCGGCAGCCGAGATGGGGGCGGAGCTGCTGGTGACGCCGGAACTCTGCACCAGTGGATACGCGCAAGGGGCAGCCTTCGAGGAGCTTGCCGAGGGGCGGGACGGGGCCATCGTCGGCGCCTTGACCGAGATCGCGGCCGATTGCGGACTTGCCATCTGTGCCGGCTTTCCGGAACGCGACGGCAATCGCGTGTTCAACTCCGCGGTGCTGGTTCGGCCGGATGGGACGGCCGAATTCTACCGCAAGAGCCATCTCTATGGCGACGGCGAACGCGCGGCCTTTGCCCCGGGAGACGAGGTGCCGCATGTGTTTGATATCGGTGGCATCAAGGCCGGCATGCTGATCTGCTATGATGTCGAATTTCCCGAAAACGTGCGCACGCTGGCGCTGGCGGGCGCTGAACTGGTGATCGTTCCGACTGCGCTGCCGGAAGGGATCATCAGCCGGCGGATCGCCGATACCGTGGTGCCGGCGCGAGCCTTTGAGAACGGTGTCTTCCTCGTCTATGCCGATCTCTGCGGCAAAGAGAACGATTTGTCTTATGGCGGACGCTCGGTGATCCTGGCACCCGATGGCGACGAATTGGCGCGCGCCGGCATGCACGAAACGCTGCTGGTTGCGGAGGTCGATACGTCAGCCTATGCCGAAGCCAAGGCGCAGAACCCTTATTTTGCCGATCGCCGACCGGCGCTCTACCAGCTCGGATAACTTCGACCGCGACCGCGCCGATTGCAGGGGGCACGCGTCGCCCCTACATCAAGGCCTCAAGTCGAAGGAGGCCCTGATGATACTTGATGCCGCTGCGCTCTCTGCGCGCAATCTCTTTGCGCCGGAAACGCGCTCCGTGTTCTGGAAGACGCTGGGACTCACGGTGCTCGTGCTGATCGGTCTGTGGTTCGGCTTGCGCGAGAGCTTCATCGCTTTCGTCATGCCCTTCATCGAAGGCTTTGTGCCCGATCTGCCAGCCTGGGCGGGGTGGCTGACCTTCGTCTTTGGAATTCTTGCCAGCATCGGGCTCGCGCTTGGCCTTGCGCTTTTGCTCTCGCCGGTGACCGCGATCATCGCCGGTCTTTTCCTCGACGACGTGGCCGAAGTGGTCGAGAAACGCGATTATCCGAACGACCCGCCGGGCCGGGCCATGCCGATGGGTGAGGCGATCCTCGCGTCGATCAAGTTCTTCGGCGTGGTCATCGTCGGCAACCTGATCGCGCTGATGCTGCTCTTCATTCCCGGCATCAACATTCTCGCCTTCTTCCTGGTGAACGGCTATCTGCTGGGACGCGAGTTCTTCGAGTTCGCCGCCATGCGCTTCCGCTCGGTGGAGGAGGCGAAGCTGCTGCGGTCAAGGCACTCGACGACGGTGTTCCTCGCAGGGCTGGTGATCGCTGCTTTCTTGGCGGTGCCGATCCTCAATCTGCTGACGCCGCTCTTTGCCGCCGGCCTGATGGTACATTTGCACAAGGCGCTCACCGCACGGGACGTGACTTTAAAGCGCTGATGTTTCCTCGGCAGTGCTGATGGCCTGCGGCGGAAGCTCGACCAGCGGAGCCGGCACATCCACCGTCTTTTCGGCTGACTTGCAGATGTCGGCGATGACGCAATGTTCGCATTCGGGGCGACGCGCCTTGCAACAGTAGCGGCCGTGCAGGATCAGCCAGTGATGGGCATGGAAGAGATATTGCTCGGGGATGATGCGCATCAGGATGTCCTCGATCTCGTCCGGCGTCTTGCCGGGTGCGAGCCTGATGCGGTTGCCGATGCGGAAGATATGCGTGTCGACGGCCATGGTCGGGATGCCGAAGGCCATGGATAAAACCACATTGGCGGTCTTGCGGCCGACGCCCGGCAGCGTCACCAGTTCCTCGCGGGTGCGCGGCACGACGCTTCCGAAGTCGTCCACCAGCTTCTGGCTGAGCGCGATGACATTCTTCGCCTTGTTGCGGTAAAGCCCGATGGTCTTGATGTAGTCGCGGACTTTTTCCTCTCCTAGAGCCAGCATCTTTTCCGGCGTATCGGCCACCTTGAAGAGGGCGCGTGTCGCCTTATTTACGCCGGCGTCGGTCGCTTGCGCCGAGAGCGCCACGGCCACCACCAGCGTGAACGGGTTGACGTGTTCCAGTTCGCCTTTGGGTTCGGGCCGCTGGATCGAGAAGCGGCGGAAGATCTCTTCCAGTTCGGCGCGGGAATATGCCGTGCGTCGGCGTGTCGCCGGCTTGCGACCGGTCGCCGGATTTGACTTTTTCCAGGTTTCGGTGCTGGATTTCGGCTTCGGATCGGTCATGCAAAATCTATAGTCGGGTGCGATCATGGAAGGCAATGTCGAGCAGGCGGCTGATCAGCCGATTTTCGCAGCGGAGCTGACGCCCTACCGCTCCCTCGGCCGCCAGGGGTTTCGCGTGCTGTTTGCGATCACCGGCACCGTCTGTCTGGTGCATGCGATGTTCTTCATGGCGACGGGGGCCTGGCCGATTGGCCTGTTTTTCGGTCTCGACTTTCTGCTGCTCTATGGTGCCTTCTGGCTGAATTATCGCGCGGCCCGCGCTCGCGAAGAGGTGACCGTTTCGCGCACCAGCCTGTCGATACGCAAATTCACGCCTGCCGGGCGGATGACCGAGCACCGCTTCAAGACGCTCTGGGCGCGCTTCTTTGTGCACCGGCATGAGGAATTCGGCATTACCGCGATGCGGGTGGCGGGGGAGGGGCGTGTCACCGATGTCGGCTCCTTCCTCAATCCGGATGATCGGGAAAGCTTTTCCAAAGCCTTCAAGGGGGCTCTGGCGACGGCCAAGCAGCGGATCTGAAGCCATTCGGGAGGATGCAAGAAACGGGTGGCAAGCGGCCAGCATCCGTGGTGAAGTCTTTTTCACATTGAGGATTTCGCCATGACCTTTGCCCGCCCGATCGATCTTTCCCAGATCACTGACATCACGCCCGATGGCTGCGATTACGAGACCGTGCGGCAAGTGATCGAGATGCTGACGCTCGACTATCAGAGCCAGCCGTCGCTGGAGGTGATTGCCGAGAGGCTGGGACAATCGCCAACGCAGTTGCAAAAGACGTTCACGCGCTGGGCGGGCCTTTCGCCTAAGGCTTTCCTGCAGGCGGTGACACTCGATCATGCCAAGCGGCTGCTCGGTCGCGAGGAACTGCCGCTACTGGAGACCTCGCTGGAACTCGGCTTGTCCGGTCCCGGACGGTTGCACGACCTTTTCGTCACCCACGAGGCGATGAGCCCGGGCGAATGGAAGGCGCGCGGAGCGGGGCTCACCATCCGCTATGGCTATCACCCGTCGCCTTTCGGCCTGGCGCTTGTCATGATCACCGACCGGGGGCTGGCGGGTCTGGCCTTTGCCGATGCGGGCGGCGAGGTCGTTTGCTTCGAGGACATGGCTCAACGTTGGCCGAATGCGCACTATGTCGAGGATGTCGAGGCGACGGCGCCCTATGCAACACGGGTATTCCACCCTGAACGCTGGTCGGCAGAGGAGCCTCTGCGGGTCGTTCTGATCGGGTCGGACTTCCAGATCCGCGTCTGGGAGAGCCTGCTCGCCATCCCGCTCGGCAAGGCCGTCACCTATTCCGACATCGCCCAGAAGATCGGCCAGCCAACCGCCAGCCGCGCCGTAGGGGCTGCCGTCGGCCGCAACCCGATCTCGTTCGTGGTGCCGTGCCACCGGGCGCTCGGCAAAAGCGGCGCGCTGACCGGATATCACTGGGGTCTGACCCGGAAGCGGGCCATGTTGGGTTGGGAGGCGGGCAAGGGGTGACGGTGGCGCTTTCCGAAATCCTTCTTGTGTGAGAGGATGTGGCATGCGCAATACGGTTCAACTCCCTGACGACATCAGCCGGCGGATCGACAGTCTGGTCGAATCCGGCCGCTTTGATCATGCGGACGATGTGCTGCGCGAAGCACTTCGGCTCGTCGAGGAGAAGGCTGCCGGTGAAGCGGCCAAACTTGAGGCTTTGCGCCAAGCCGCCGACCTAGGCTTCGCCGATCTGGACCAGGGGCGGTTCACCGACGTGCCGGTCGAAAAGCTGGCTGAACATATTGCGAGGATCGGTCGCCAGGCTATCCAAGACGCGGGCAAGCGGGTGAGGGATGATGGTTGAGGTCAGGCTTTCGACAGAAGCCGATGCCGACATCCTCGATATTCTGACTAGAACCTATGCTGACTTTGGCGGCGACGCGCTGCGCCGTTATGAGTTTCTCATTTTTACAGCTCTCTCAGAACTCGCCGTTTCGAACTGGCGACATGGCGTCGTTACACGGCCTGAACTTGGGTACGGTGTTCACAGTTACCATCTGCGGCATAGCCGCGACCGGGCTCGCCATCCAACCGGAATTGTTCGCCGGCCGCGACACTTCATATTGTATCGACATGTCCTGCCTGAGAGGATCGGTGTGGGGCGCATCCTGCATGATGCGATGGAAGTGGAGCGCCATCTGCCGCGCAGTTTCGGAGACGAATAGGCGACTTACTCCGCCGCCAGCGCCAGTAACTCCCGCGCCGCGCCTTCATCGGTAATCAGCGTATTGCACCCGATCCGCCTTATCGTTGCGCGAATGGCTTTGGCACGATGCGCGCCACCTGAGGACAGCACTATGTGTTTCGCCTTCTTCAGCGTATCGAGATCGACCGACATCACCCGCTCGTTGATCGGGTGATCGACCGCCCGGCCTTCGGCGTCGAGGAAGTTGAACATGGTGTCGCAGACGCAGCCCGCCTCGACGAGTTCCATCAGGGTCTGGTGGCTGATGAAACCTTCCGACAGCGATGTGGAACGGGGGCCGATGTCACCGCAGGAGACGATCGCGAGATCGAGGTTCTCGGCGAGATCATAGATGGTCTTCAGCCCGCACTCTTCGATCAGCGCTCGCTTTGTGGCGATGGAATCCACAAGCAAAGGGGCGAGGAACATATAGCATTCCGCGCCGAGCTGGTTCGCCAGCCGCCACGTGTAGTCAATCGGATTGGTCTGGCGTACAGCGACGATGCCGCCGAGCAGCGAGACCACCTTGCAATTTTCCCGCCGGGGCGGCCGAAAGCCTGACAGAGATGCGGTCATGGTCCGGCCCCAGCCGACGCCGATGGTCATGTCATCGGTGATGGCTTCCGTGAGGAACTGGCCGAGCGCAAGGCCCACCGCCTTGGCAATGGCGTCTGCCTCCTGGCTATCGGGCGAGGGCACGACAACGGCCTCATCGAGTTCATAGGCCTTTTCCAGGCGAACCGCGACATCGACGCAGTCGGCGACACCGTCGCTGATCCAGATCTGCACCTCGGCGCGCTTTCTTGCCTCGTCCAGCATACGGATAACGGTGGAGCGGCTGATGCCCAGCCGGTCTGCCACGTCCTTCTGCGTCAGGCCCTCATTGTAATAGAGCCAGGCGGCGCGGATGCGGAGTGCGCTCGCGTCGGTATAGCTCGAATGGGTATCGCGTCTGAGTTTCGCCAAGATTTCTCTCGATGTGGGAACTTCGACCCTTACTATCCGTTGGGTTGATACTTATGTCAAATTCAAAGGGCATATGTCTTGACTTTGTCGTCGCCCAGTGGCGATAGTCCGGGCTATCATGACCGGCGTTTCGATGGCGGTCGCCAACTCTTTTCGCCAGCCGAAGGATGACCTGATGACCTCGAAACTCGAACAGCTTCGTTCCATGACGACCGTGGTCGCCGATACCGGTGACATCGAGGCCGTCCGGCGCCTGAAGCCGGTGGATTGCACCACCAACCCCTCCATCGTGCTGAAAGCGCTTGGCACTGATGCGTTCAAGGATGCCTTCCAGGAAGCGATCACCTGGGGCAAGGCCAAGGGTGGTCAGGATGAGGCCGTGATCGGCGCCATTGCCGACCGTATGGCCATTTCCGTCGGTGCAGCACTTGCCGAACTCGTTCCGGGCCGCGTGTCGACCGAGGTCGACGCCGACCTCTCCTTCGACACCAAGGCCTCGGTCGAAAAGGCGCACCAGATCGTCGCCGGCTACAAGGAGCGCGGGATCGAAAAAGACCGTATCCTGATCAAGCTCGCTTCTACCTGGGAAGGCATCCGGGCTGCCGAAGTGCTGCAGAAAGAAGGCATCGACTGCAATCTGACGCTGCTCTTTTCCAAGGCTCAGGCGATTGCCTGCGCGGAAGCTAAGGTCTTCCTGATCTCGCCCTTCGTCGGTCGCATTCTCGACTGGTACAAGAAGTCGACGGGTGAGGACTATACCTCCGAGACCGATCCGGGCGTCGTCTCGGTCCGCTCTATCTACAACTACTACAAGGCCAACGGTATCGGCACGATCGTCATGGGCGCCTCGTTCCGCAATGCCGGCGAAATCGAAGCGCTGGCCGGTTGTGACCGCCTGACGATCAGCCCACAACTGCTGGACGAACTGAACGCGGCTGAAGGCACGCTCACCCGTGCGCTGTCGCCTGACACGATCAAGGCCGAACCGCATGTCTCCCTCGATGAAAAGGCCTTCCGTTGGGCAATGAACGAGGATGCCATGGCGACCGAGAAGCTCGCCGAAGGTATTCGCGGCTTTGCCAAGGATCTCGGCACCCTGCGCGGCCAGATCGCCAAGGCGCTTGCTGCCTGATCGGAGACGATCTTTCACTGCACGAGTTCATGAAGTGGCCGCAGCCTTCGCTGCGGCCATTTTCCGTTCACGAGCTTGCTGATTGAAGGGGGATGACAGCGGCGGCGCCGCCAGCTTCCATCATGTGACCGCTGCCGGAGCGCACCACGACAGCATTCGACGCCAGCGGCAGACCCGCTTCCTTGAATGCGGCCATCAACATTTTCATGGCCTCCCGCTTGATGAAGCTCGGCTTGCCGGGCCGGGCGGTAAACTTGAAGCGGACCACCATAGAGGTCTCGTTGACGTCATGGATGCCCTGCATCTTGACGGGTACCAGGAAGGTGTCGCCGAATTCCGGATGGTCGAGAAGGCTGAGGCCGACCTTTTTGGCGATCTTGCGGATCACCTCGAGGTCGGCATCGCGTTCGAAGCGCAGTTCGAATTTGATGGTGCCCCAATCGCGGCTGAAGTTGGTCACTGAACTGATCTGGCCGAACGGAACAGTGTGGATCGGGCCATTGTGGTGGCGAAGCCGGACCGACCGCAGCGAGATCTGTTCGACCGTTCCGACCAGCTTGCCGGTGTCGATGTATTCGCCGATGCGGAAGGCGTCTTCCGCGAGGAAGAAGATACCGGAGACCACGTCCTTGACGAGGGTCTGTGAGCCGAAGGACAGCGCAAGACCCAGCACGCCGAAGCCGGCGAGCAGCGGCGCCACATCGACGCCGGCGGTCGAGACGATGACGAGGCCGGCGATCGCGACGACAGCGCCGAGGATCAGGTTTCTGACCACGGGGAGGATGGTGCTGATGCGGCTTGTCTCGACCTTCACTTCGTCTTCCCGGCCGGGAATGACCGGCGCGTTGGATGGTGCCACCGCATCGAAATAACGCAGCAGGAAGCTGCAGATCGTCCAGCTGACAATGAGCGCGAAAGCAAGCCGTTCCAGCCACATCAGCCAGACAGTAATCAGCGAGGAGGCGCCCATGGTAAGCGGTTGCCAGAGTTGCACGACCGTGTGAAGGCCGAGCAGCCATACGGCCCCGGCAAGCGGGGTTCCAAGGCTTCGCAGAACAATGCCGAAGAAATCCCGGCCATGCTGCTCTTCCCGCTTCTTCGCCAAGGTGGACAGGAGCGTGACGATCGCGCGGTCGAGAACCGGGATCATGATCATCAGAAACTGTGTCGTGCCCGCAGCCTTGGCCCAGACCGTGTTCTGCGCGGTTCCCGCGACGAGCAGGCCAACGAACCAGATCAGAATGGCAGAAACGATATAGAAGTCGGCGAGAAGATTGCCCACAACCCGGCGGATATGGCCGCCCTCCTTGCCGGTGAAGACGTTGGCGATGTCTCTGCGGCCGGCGATGAACCACCAGAGCTTCAGGATTGTCAGGATCGAGACGGTCAGGAAAAGCCAGCTATCCGCCGCTTCCGTATCGACCATCCGGACATCGGCGAGGCGAACCGAGTTAGCGATGAAGGAGTTCAGGAGCCCGTAGGCGAGCAGCATGCGGAAGTGCCAGTGCGGTCGGGCGATGTCGAGCAGCGGGGGTCGGGTCTCACCATTCGACTTGAACAGAAATCGTCCTGCCGCCGCATAAATGAGACCACCCGTGAAAATGGCGATAAAGGAGCCGGCCACCTGTCTGGTGAAGGTGCGCGTGACGGCGATATGTTGCAGCATAAGATAGGAAACAGCGACGAAGGTCAGAATGGCGATGGCGTCGAAGACCAGCCGTAGTGACGCGATGTAAAAAGCGTGCTTCGGATGAAACCGTCGAGAAAGCCGTGCAAGGGCCATGCGTAAGAGATAGGCGGTGACGAGCCCCGCCAGCGAGGAGAAAAGGGCCGCGAAGCCGGCTCGCGAAGGTCCCTCTTCCTCCGCCTTCAGAATCTGCCAGCTGGACTGGAATGCGGCGGGCAGGCCGGTGAAGCCGTCGATGGCCCGCTGTATCCCCAGTTGGAACGCGGTGATGAGATCGCCGAACATCCACATGCTGTCCATGGCAACGACCGGCGTTGCCGGGGTCGCCGGTGTTGCCGGTGTCGACTGTGTGGCAGACGCATTGGTCGAACCGGCTGTCTGCGGATCCGTCTCCACCTGAAGAATAACCTGCCGTCCGGCCTGTTCGGCAGCGTTGATGGCGGCGTCGATATCCGCAGCCGCCTGGCCGGGCTTGACGATGATGGTCACGGGGGGCGGCGTCGGCGTCTGGGCAAGGACTGAAGATGCAAAGATGAAACACAAACCCGCTGCGACCGCAGTTCTTTCACAAACCGCAGCCAGCGATTGGGCGGCCTTCGCCGCTCTCAAGAATAAACTCATTCCTATAAATGTCCCTGACTGAAACAGCGAGCGCTGCCATGGAACATGATGCATCAGGTTCAGGGGAAAAGACAACGCTTGCCAGGCGGTCTCACCGGCGCAACAAATTTGTCGTTCGCAAAGTTTGAGACAGGAGAGCGGCTGACGCTGTTGCCAGGCTCGGTTCATGTCGGACCGGGCGGACTTCGAGGGAGACAAGTCATGGCCATCATCACCGGAGGGTGCCTTTGCGGCAGCGTGCGGATCGAAGCCGAGGGTGAGCCCTACCGTGTCGGGGTCTGCCACTGTCTTGATTGCCGCAAGCATCACGGCGCGCTGTTTCATGCCTCGGCAATCTACCCGGATGCCCGGGTTCGCGTCACCGGCGAGACGCGCGACTATCGCGGCCGTCATTTCTGTGTCGATTGCGGTTCTTCGGTCTTCAGCCGAAGCGATGACGAAGTCGAGGTCAATCTCGGCTCGCTCGATGCCATCGATGTCTTCCGCCCGACCTACGAACTCTGGACCATCCGCCGCGAGGCCTGGTTGCCGGCGTTTGCGGTCAAACACCATTATGAGCGGGATCGACCGAGCGAAGAACGGCGGGAAGACTGACCAAGACGCGCTAGTGCTAACGCATGAGGAGAAGCGCTCAACGCCGTCGTGGCTTCTCGAAGGGGTCGATCAGGATTTCCGGCTCCAGCGGTGCGTTGCGCTCTTCCTGGGGCGGCGCAAATCCGGTCTCTTCCAACAGAAACCGCCCATCCACCCAACCAGAGATGCGCGGGTGGTCCACGGTCGCAATGCGGCACCAATAGCCACCCCGGCTGTCCTTGCACGAGAGCCGCTCGATCGGGGTTCCCTCGTCGAGCGCGTCAATGATCCGGAATTTGGGTCCGGCGCCGGAATAGACGGCAAGGCGCTGGCCAGGCGGCAGGCCACGCACATGCCAGAGATAGGCATCCATCAGGGGCGCATTGCCGCCGATTTCGGGTGCGGGAATAACTTGCGGCTGCTGGGCATGCGCGGTCGGACCAGCAAAGGCCATACCGAAGCTGGTGGCCAAGAGTGTGGTAATCAGTTTATGCCGCATGCATGGCTCCGTGATTTGCCGGGCCATGATATCGGTGGCGACGCTTCGCCGCCACCGGTTTGCCGCGTCAGGGTAAACTTCCGCCTTCGCACAGAAAGGCCCGGCCCTCAGCATACTTGGCTAGCAGGGCCTGACGGACCTCAATGCGCGATCATCACGTGGCGGACGGTCGTGTAGTCCTCCAGCGAGTAGAGCGAGAGATCCTTGCCGTAGCCGGACTGCTTCATGCCGCCATGGGGCATTTCGTTGCACAGCATGAAGTGGGTATTGATCCAGGTGCAGCCGTAACGCAGCTTGGCGGCGGTCTGCATGGCGCGGGATATGTCCTTGGTCCAGACGGAGGAGGCAAGGCCGTAGTCGCTGTCGTTGGCCCAGGCGACAGCCTGTTCGGCTTCGGTGAAGCGGGTGACGGAGACCACGGGTCCGAAGACTTCGCGGCGGACGATTTCGTCGTCTTGTGTCGCGCCGGCAATAACGGTCGGGGTGTAGAAGAAGCCCTTGTCGGAGCCGAGCTTGCCGCCTGCGACAACTTCCATGTGTTTGTGTTCGGCAGCCCGGGTGACGAAGCTTTCGACGCGGTCGCGCTGGCGCTTGGAAATCAGCGGGCCAATTTCGTTATCAGCATCATCAGCCTGGTTGAACTTGATGGTGGAGACGGCGCTCGCGAGATCGGCGACGAAGCGGTCGTAGATTTTGTCGGCTGCATAGATGCGGCAGGCGGCGGTGCAGTCCTGGCCGGCATTGTAGTAGCCGAAGGTGCGGATGGCGGAGACGGCGGCCTCGATGTCGGCGTCGTCATGGATGATGACAGGGGCCTTGCCGCCAAGTTCCAGATGCGTGCGCTTGACGGTCTTTGCGGCAGCCGTCAGCACCTTCTTTCCGGTCGCGATGTCGCCGGTGATCGAGACCATCGCGATCTTCGGGTTGTTGATCAGCGCATTACCGACGCTTTCGCCGCGGCCGAGCACGACATTTATGACGCCTTCCGGCAGGATGTCGGCCATAACCTTGGCGAGTTTCAGCGCCGTCAGCGGCGTCTGCTCGGACGGTTTGAAGACGATGGTGTTGCCGCCGGCAAGTGCGGGGGCAAGCTTCCAGGCCATCATCATCAGCGGGTAATTCCACGGCGCGATGGAGCCGATGACGCCGACGGCGTCGCGGCGGATCATCGAGGTGAAGCCGGGGAGGTATTCGCCCGATACGGGGGCCTGCAGTGTGCGGATGGCGCCGGCGAAGAAGCGGTAGCAATCGACGACAGCCGGGATTTCATCGTTCAAGACGGCATTGATCGGCTTGCCGCAGTTGAGGCTTTCGAGTGCTGCGAAGGCGGACGCTTCCTTCTCGATCGCATCGGCGATGGCAAGCAGGTAGCCGGCGCGCTGACCGGGCGTCGTCTGCGACCAGCTGGTAAAGGCGCCTTCGGCCGCGTCGACGGCGGCATCGACCTGGGCAATCGAGGCTTCGGGGAGATCGACGATCACGTCGCCGGTCTTCGGATTGAGGATCTTCTCTTCCGTCTCGGAACCGGCTTCGAACTTGCCGCCGATCAGCATCTGGGTGTCCATGTCGTTCTCCCTTTCATTGCACTTCAATAGCGAGACCGGCGGTCATACCGCACGGTACGTGGAGGTTCATTTGCCACTTCCGGCCACCTGGTCGGTATCGCGGGTCAGATAATAGGCTGCCAGGATCGGCAGGAACGTGACGATGACGACGACCATCGCAACCACATTGGTCACCGGGCGCTGCCGCGGGCGGATCAGCTCTTCCAGCATCCAGATCGGCAGCGTCGTCTGCTGACCGGCGGTGAAGGTCGTGACGATGACCTCGTCGAAGGACAGCGCGAAGGCAAGCATGCCGCCGGCCAGAAGAGCCGTTGCGATGTTCGGCAGGATCACATGGCGGAAGGTCTGGAAGCCATCGGCGCCAAGATCCATCGAAGCCTCGATCAAGGAACCCGAGGTGCGGCGGAAGCGGGCGACGGCATTGTTGTAGACGACCACGACGCAGAAGGTGGCGTGACCGAGGATGATCGTCCAGACCGAAAAGGGGATTTCGGCGAGCGAAAATGCGGAGCGCAGCGCAATGCCGGTGATGATGCCGGGAAGGGCGATCGGCAGGATGACGAGGAGCGAGATCGCTTCCCGGCCGAAGAATTTGGTGCGCGCGACGGCAGCCGCCGCGAGCGTGCCGAGGACCAGCGCAATCACTGTCGAGATGCTGGCGACCCGCACCGACAGGCCTAGCGCTTCCCAGATGTCCGGTCTGTTCCAGGCGACCGCGAACCATTTGGTGGTGAAGCCCGGAGGCGGCCACTGGAAGCTCTTTTCCTCCGTCGTAAACGCGTAGACGAAGATCAGCAGGATCGGCAGATGCAGGAAGGCGAGGCCGAGGCCGGCGGCGAGTTTCAGCGGCAGGCCTGCGGATTGGGGACGGTCAGAGCGCATCGAAGGCCCCCAGACGTTTTGCGATGGTAAGATAGATGCCCATGATGACGATCGGAACGACCGAGAAGGCGGCGGCAAGCGGGATGTTGCCGGCGGTGCCCTGCTGGGCATAGACGGCCTGACCGATGAACAGTCGCGAGGTGCCGACGATCTGCGGGATGATGTAGTCACCCAGCGTCAGCGAGAAGGTGAAGATCGAGCCGGCAACGATGCCGGGCAGCGACAGCGGCAGAAGCACGTGGCGGAAGGTCTGGCGCGCATCGGCGCCGAGATCGCCCGAGGCTTCGATCAGGTTGCCGGGCACACGCTCCAGCGAGGCCTGGATCGGCAGGATCATGAAGGGCAGCCAGACATAGCAGAAGACGATGAAGGTGCCGATATAACTGATCGACAGCGAGCTTCCGCCGATGACGGGGATGGCGAGAATTGCATCCAGCAGCCAAGTCAGGTGCAACTTCTCGAAGATCCAGGTAAGGATGCCTTCCTTGGCGAGGATGAGCTTCCAGGCATAGACCTTGACGAGATAGCTCGACCAGAGCGGCAGCATGATGCCGAGATAGAAGACGGCCTTCCATTTTCCCTGTGCGTAACGGGCGGCGTAATAGGCAATGGGGAAGGCGAGTGCCACCGAGGCGACGGTGACAGCGGCGGCCATCAGCAGCGTGCGCAGGATGACGTCGAAATTCGCCGGCTGCAGCAGCTGGCCGTAGGTTGCGAGCGTGAACTCGTAATTGATCAGGCCGGAAAACTCGTCGATCGAGAAGAAGCTCTGCAGCAAAAGTGCCAGAAGCGAGCCAACATAGATGATGCCAAGCCAGAGCAGGGGCGGCACCAGCATCAGCACCAGCAGCAGGTTGGGACGCCGCCAGAACAGATCCGAGAGCCGCCCCATCAGGCCCTGACGGCCATCGAGGATGACGGTTGAGGCGGGCGCTGTCATGCCTCGTCCTCCATGGGGTGGGCGTCTTGCGAGGCCCAGGTCAGGCGAACTGTTTCACCCGGCTTTGGCACGGGCTGACCTGCCGGAACGGTGATCGACAGCGGTGTTGCGCCGGCGTTGACGAAAAGGCGGGTGGCGGCCCCCAAAAAGCTGGTCGAGCGCACAAGAGCCGGCATGCCGCCTTCGCTTGCGATGCGGATTGCCTCGGGGCGAAGGCTCGTCCAGCGGGCATCGCCGCCGAGCGCCTTCATGTCCGTGGGAGAGATGACGTTGGAAGAGCCGACGAAATCGGCGACGAAGCGGGTCTTCGGGCGGTTGTAGATATCCTCAGGCGTTCCGGCCTGGACAATCTTGCCGTCGTTGAACACGGCGACGCGGTCGGCCATCGACAAGGCTTCGCCCTGGTCGTGGGTGACGAAGACGAAGGTGATGCCGAGCGCGCGCTGCAGGCTCTTCAACTCCTCCTGCATCTGCTCGCGCAGTTTCAAGTCCAGCGCGCCGAGCGGTTCGTCGAGCAGCAGCACTTTCGGCTTGTTGACGAGCGCGCGGGCGAGCGCCACGCGCTGGCGCTGGCCGCCGGAGAGCTGGCCCGGCTTGCGGGCGCCGTAGCCGGGGAGCTTGACCATCTCCAAGGCCTTTTCAGCCTCGCGGTGGCGCTCGGCCTTGGCGACGCCCTTGACCATCAGGCCATAGGCGACGTTGTCGAGAATGTTCAAGTGCGGGAAGAGGGCATAGTCTTGGAACACCGTGTTGACGTGGCGGCGATAGGGCGGCACGCCCTCGGCGGTCTCGCCGAAGATCTCGATATGACCATCGGTCGGCTGCTCGAAGCCGGCAATCAGCCGCAGGCAGGTCGTCTTGCCGGAGCCCGAGGGGCCGAGCATGGCGAAGAACTCGCCAGGTGCGACGGTCAGATCGACGCTGTCGACGGCTTTGACGCTGCCGAAATGGCGCGAGACCTTCGAGAAGGAGACGGCTGCGGTCATGGGGGCTCCAGAATTTCAGTATGGTGCCGGCAAAAGGCCAGCGGGGGTCTACACCCTCCCCTTGAGGGGGAGGGTCGGACCGAAGGTCCGGGGTGGGGTGACCCTTGACGTTTCAAAGCGCAAAAGATCACCCCCACCCGCGCGTGCCGCGCGACCTCCCCCCTCAAGGGGGAGGTGGGATGTTATCGTCCGCCGATCACGCCGATATAGTCGGAGACCCAGCGGTGGTAGGGGACGCATTCGCCCTGGCTTTCGCACTTGGAGGTCGGCGTGCGCCAGAACTTGATCTGGTCGAAGTGTTCGTAGCCGTTGGTCTTGCAGCCTTCGTCGCCGTAGAGCGCGTTGCCCTTACAGGCGGCGGGGACGGAGGGCACCGTGCCGAACCAGGCGGAGACGTCGCCCTGGACCTTGGGCGAGAGCGAGTGCTCCATCCACATATAGGCGCAGTTCGGGTGCTTGCTGTCGACATGCAGCATGGTCGTATCGGCCCAGCCGGTCACGCCTTCCTCGGGGAAGGTGGAGTCGATCTTGGCGCCTTCGGCCTTCATCAAGTTGACCTGGAACGGCCAGGAGCCGGAGGCAACGACGCCTTCGTTCTTGAAGTCGTCGATCTGGATCATCGCGTCGTGCCAGTAGCGGCCGACAAGCTGGCGCTGGCCGCGCAGCAGGTCGAGCGCGGCCTTGTACTGGTCTTCGTTCAGCTCGTAGGGGTCCTTGATGCCAAGTTCCGGCTTGTGCGCCATCAGGTAGAGGGCGGCATCGGCAACATAGATCGGGCCGTCATAGGCCTGGACGCGGCCCTTGTTGGATTTGCCGTCGGGCAGGGTCTGCTCTTCGAAGACGACCTTCCAGCTCTTCGGCGCTTCGCCCTTGAAGGCTTCGGTGTTGTACATCAGGACGTTGGCGCCCCAGACGTAAGGCGTGCCGTAATGGACGCCGTCCTTGGTGTGCCAGGGAGCGTTCTGCAGGCGCTCGTCGATGGTGCTCCAGGAGGGGATGAGGGCGGTATTGATCGGCTGGACGCGCTTGCCGGCGACGAGGCGCAGCGAGGCATCGCCCGAGGCGGTCACGAGGTCGAAGCCGCCTTCGTTCATCAGGGCGACCATTTCATCCGAGGTGGCGGCTGTCTTCACCGAGACCTTGCAACCGGTCGACTTTTCGAAGTCCGTGACCCAGTCGTAAGCCTTGTCGGTCTCGCCGCGCTCGATATAGCCGGCCCAGGCGACGATGGAGAGCGCGCCTTCACCGGGGCCGAGTTCCTTCAGCGGCTCCTGGGCGACGGCGGCAGTGGTCAAACTCAATACGGAGGCGAGGACGGTGCAGGATTTCAATATCGACTTCATCGCGAGGTCTCCCGTGTGTGAGGCCGCGTTTTTGCGGCCATTGTTCCCGCCTGGAAAGTTGCCGCGATTTAACCGCATTCGCAAATTCATTCGTCAGAATGGTGTTATCGGTTTTTCCGATGGCAACATGATTTTCGCAGATTTGGCGTGATGCCCCTCATCCCCCTGCCGGGACCTTCTCCCCGCAGGCCGGCAGAAGGGGCAGAACGGCAGCCCCGGTGCCCTTCTCCCCGTTGACGGGGAGAAGGTGGCGGCAGCCGGATGAGGGGTAATCGCTACGCTGAGGATTACCTGACCCGCCCGCTGCGGCTCGCTTCGGCAATCCCCACAAAGTCCCGCGCCGCTTGGGGCAGGCTCGAGCCCTTGCGCCAGACCATGCCGACCTGCACCACGGGCAGGGCACCGGAGACGTCGCGGCTTTCGATGCGGTCGCCTTCCAGCGACCAGGGGCGGTAGACGAGATCCGGCAGCAGCGCCACGCCGGCGCCGGTGGCAACCAGGCTGCGAACCGCTTCGACCGAGCGGGTGCGGAAGGCGACATGCGGGCGGGCGCCGAGTGCCGAGAGGAGCTTGCCGGTATTCTCCTCAATTTCATCCACCGTCAGCATGATCAGCGGCTCCTTGGTAATATCGGCAATCGAGATGATATCTGCCGAGACGAGCGGATGGCCGATGGGCAGCCAGAGGCGGTAGGGCGAGGTTTCCAGGATTTCCGCTTGCAGCGCCATGCGGTCGCGCAGGTTGGAGATGACCATGACGGCGACATCCAGTTCGCCACCGATCAGGAGATGTTCGAGATAGGAGCCATTGTCCTCGATCGCCGAGACTTCCACGCCCGGGCAGGCGCGGCGGTAGCGGGCAAGCAGATCCGAGAGCACGTAGCCGGCGACGAGCGAGGTGACGCCGATATTGAGGGTGCCGCCGGTATTGCTCTTCGTTTCGGCGAAGACATGGCGGGCATCCGAGACGGTGGCCAGGATCTTCGTCGCGTGCCGGAGGAACTGGTGGCCGTTATAGGTGATCGACAGGCCGCGCGGGTGGCGCTCGAAGAGCTCGACGCCGAGATCGCCCTCCAATTCCTTGATCGCCTCGGTGACCGAAGACTGTGAAATGGAGAGGTTCTGCGCCGCACGGGTGACGGAACCTTGCTCGGCGACGGCGACGAAATATTGCAGCTGACGGAATGTGAAGGCCATGGCCCAATCAAGCACGGAGAGGCTGCCGCGGGCAAGGCGGCTTGCGCAGTTGTCAGACTGCATGGCAGCCGTGCAATTCAAGCCTAGGAAAACAAATCTCCGCGTGTAGGATCAATTTGCCCGCGCCGTTGGTTCATCCACGGATTCGTCTCCTTCCAGGCTTTCGTTCCCCATCATGAAATCGACGCCGCTCGGCTATAGCTTTACCTTTCTCGCCTTTTCCGTTTTTGCCATCCAGGACGGTCTGTCGAAGCATCTCGGCGGCGACTATTCGCCGGTGCAGGTGGCGATGGTGCGCTACTGGGCCTTCGTCGCCTTCGCCGTGTTTCTCGCCATGCGCTCGCGAGGCGGTCTGCGGACCGCCATCAACACCAAGCGCCCGTTTCTGCAGATCCTGCGCGGCTTGTTGCTGTTCTCCCAGATCCTGATCTCGATCGTCGCCTTCACGCATGTCGGGCTGGCGAAGAGCCAGGCGATCTTTGCCGCCGGACCGATCTTCGTGGCGCTGCTGTCGATGCCGATCCTCGGTGAAAAGGTCGGCTGGCGGCGGTGGACGGCGATTTCGGCGGGTCTGGTCGGCGTGCTGATCATGCTGTCGCCAGGGGCGGACGGGTTCAACATCTATGTCGTCCTGCCGCTCATCTGTGCCGTGCTCGGCGCCGTCTATGCGATTGCCACTCGCCTCGTCAGTCGCGACGACGGGCCGTCGACCAGTTTCTTCTATCTCGCCATTGTCGGTTTCATCGGCGCCAATATCCTCGGCCCCTTTTTCTGGATCCCGTTTTCGGCGATGGACTGGGTCTGGATGGGATGCCTGTGCTGCACCGGCATTGTCGGCCATCTGGCGCTGATCAAGGCCTATGAAAATCTCGACGCGGTGGTGGTCCAGCCGATCTCCTACTGGCAGCTTGTGCTAGGAGCAGTGATTGCCGTTACCGTGTTCGGCGAAGTCCTGCGCTGGAACACGGTCGTTGGCGCCGCAATCGTCGTCGGTGCCGGCTTGTTCACCGTCTGGCGGGAATGGGTCGTTTCGCGCCGTGTCAAGCGCGCCGAAGAGGATGCCCGAGCGTGATGCTGCAAGGTGAGCAATCCCGTCACAGATCCTGCGCAATCCGTAGAAGTTCCGTCAGTCCCACCGGCGCCACTGGCCGGAAGTCCAGGCCGTAAATCCGTTCCGCACAATCGTGCTTCACCCGCTCAATCTGTGCCTTCTCGCCCCGGATGCGGGCGCGCAACAATGGATCGCGGGTTCCGGTCATTGCCATGGATTTATTGATAACCCAGCCATAGGGCTGAATGCCGGCGCGGCGCAGATCTTCCTGCAAGGCAGCCGCTTCCGAGACGGGAGTCGTTTCCGGTAGGGTCACCAGCATCACCCTCGTATAGGCCGGATCCTGCAGCCGCATCAGGGGCGTCACTATGCGGCCGGGAGCTGCGTCGTCGAGATGGCGCGTCATCTGGCGGTGATAGGCGCCGGTGGCGTCGAGCAGCAGCAACGTGTGGCCGGTCGGTGCGGTGTCGATGACGACGAAGTTCGATCTGGCCTCGCCGACGACGCGGGAGAAGGCGTGGAAGACCGCGACCTCCTCCGTGCAGGGAGAGGCGAGATCTTCCCGCAGCAAGGCTTTGGCGTCGTCATCAAGGTCGCGCCCCTTGGTCGACATGATCTTGTCGATGTAGCGGGTGGTCTCCGCTTTTGGATCAATGCGGTCTACTGTCAGCCCCGGCATCGCGTCCGCACCGACGACGAAGGAAAGGTGGGCCGCCGGATCGGTGGTGGTGAGGTGGACCGTGTGGCCACGGGCGGCCAGTCCGACGGCGACGGCGGCTGCGACCGTTGTCTTGCCGACGCCGCCCTTGCCCATGACCATGACAAGGCCCTTGCCGCTTGAGGCGATCTCATCGACCAGCGTCGACAGGCGAGGCAGGTCCGGATTTTCGAAAGCGTCGTCTGCGCTAAGGTCCGGCGGTGTGATGGAGGTTTCGGACAGAAGCTCGCGTAGGGCGGCAATTCCCACCATGTCGAAGGGCTTGAGAGCCACTTCGTCACGGGGCAAGGCCGAGAGGGCCGGAGGAAGTTCGGCGAGTGCTTTTGTCTGCTCCGCGGCGAAGGCCCCTGCAATATGGTCGCTGGGGTCGGTTGGGATGAAGCGGCCGTTCACTGCGAGCATCTGGTTGGCGAGGCCGAGCTCTAAGAGTTCACCCGCCGTGCGGGCGGCTTCGCGGATCGCGCCGCGATCGGCCCGTGTCACAAGCACGATGGTGGTGCGGGCGGGATCGCCGAGGCATTCCAGTGCCGTGCGGAAGCGGTCTTCCTGCATCTTCAGGCCGGAATGAGGGCCCAGACAGGAAGCGCCGCGCTCGTTTGCCTCCAGAAAGCCGGTCCAGGCCTTGGGCAGGCTGAGAAGGCGCAGGGTGTGGCCAGTCGGGGCGGTGTCGAAGATGATGTGATCGTATTCCGGCTGCTCATCCGCCAGGAGACCGACGAACTCATCGAAGGCGGCAATTTCCGTGGTGCAGGCGCCGGAGAGCTGTTCGCGGACGGTTGCGCGATCCTTGTCCGTTGTTTCAGGGCCCATCTGATCGAGTACGCGTGAGCGATAGTCTTCGGCGGCCGTTTCTGGATCGATGTTCAGGGCGAACAGGCACGGCACCTCGGGGATGGGTTTGGGGTGGCTGCCGAGGGCCACGCCCAGCATCTCATCGAGATTGGAGGCGGGGTCGGTGCTGACAAGCAGGACTTTCAGGCCCTGATCGGCGAGGGCAATCGCGGTGGCGCAACTGAGCGATGTCTTGCCGACGCCGCCCTTGCCGGTGAAAAACAGGTGCCTCGTGGGATGTTCAAGCAGTTTCAGCGTCGCCATGGGCATGCATCCTCGTGTTGATGAGGAAACCTTAATCCGCCGCTGCCCTTGCGGACTTGATCCATGGCAAGCCGAGCCTGATCACATGTCCGCTTCTGCTGCGATCCGGTTCACGCCCCGCGCCTGCCAGAGCGTGCGCAGGAAGGCTGCGACGAAGATGCCGCTCATGATCAGCACGATGGTCGGGGCAGGGGCGCTGTCGATGAAGAAGCTCAAATAAATGCCCGTTAGCGACGAGGTGACGGCCACCGCGACGGCCATTACTAGCATCGTGCCATAGCGTTTGGTGAGCAGAAAGGCAATGGCGCCGGGGGCAACCAGCATGGCGACCGATAGAATGATGCCGACGGCTTTTAATGCGCCGACGACGAGCAGCGACAGCACGGTCAGCTGGCCATAATGCAGCAGACGGACCGAGAGGCCGATCGCCTGGGCGTGCTGCGGATCGAAGGCATGGGCAAGCAGATCCTTGCGGAGGACCACCAGGAAAAGCGTGGCGAAGAGGGCGATCACGCCGGTTTCGATCAGGTCGGATGGCAGGATCCCGAGCATGTCGCCGAACAGGATGTGATCCAGATGGACGGAGCTTTCGACCTGCACATAGAGGACCAGACCGAGGCCGAACATGCCGGAAAAGACGATGCCGAGCACCGTGTCTTCCTTGATCCGGCTGTTTTCCTTGATGAAGCCCGTCAGCAGCGCACAGAAGAGGCCGGCAACAAAGGCGCCGATGGCAAGCGGGATGCCGATGATATAGGCGATGACGACGCCAGGCAGGACGGCATGGGAAACGGCATCGCCCATCAGCGACCAGCCTTTGAGCACCAGCAGGCAGGACAAGAGCGCCATCGGGACCGCGATCATCAGCGTGACGACGAAGGCCGTCTGCATGAAGGGCAGCTGGAAGGGGAGGAGAGCAAGTTCGAGGGTTTCGTTCATGCCGGGCGTTCCTTGCCCAGATGCGGCGTCGAGACTGCTGCGGTTGATGGCAGCGGCTCCAGCGCTTCCCTCGCGCGGCCGCGGGCGGCGAAAAGGCCGTGCTTGGGCGCGAAGAAGAAGGCGGCAAGGAAGATCGCGGTCTGCAGCACCACGATGATGCCGCCGGTCGCGCCATCCAGGAAGTAACTCGCATAGGCGCCGACGAAGCTGGTGCCGGCGCCGATGGCAAGCGCCATCAGGATCAGGCGCTGGAAGCGGTCGGTCAAGAGATAGGCGGTGGCACCGGGGGTCACGACCATGGCGACGACGAGGAAGGCGCCGACGGTCTGCATGGCCGCGACCGTGGAGGCGGCCAGCAGCGTGAAGAAAATGATCTTCAGGCGTTCGGGCTTCAACCCGATCGAGCGGGCATGGCTCTCGTCGAAGAAGGTCACCATCAGGTCCTTCCATTTGAGCGTCAGAACGAGGAGGCTGATGCCGCCGATCAGAACGAGCTGCAGCGTATCGGTCGGGGTGATAGCGAGGATATTGCCGAGCACGATGGTCTTGATGTCGATCGACACAGGCGAGATCGAGACGATGAACAGGCCGAGGCCGAAGAAAGAGGTGAAGATCAGGCCGATGATCGCGTCTTCCTTCAGCTTGGTGCGCTGGTTGAGGAAGAGGATGGCGATCGCCGCCAGTCCGCCGGAGAGGAAGGCGCCGAAGGCGAAGGGCAGTCCCAGCATATAGGCACCGGCGACGCCGGGGACGATGGCGTGAGACAGCGCGTCGCCGATCAGCGACCAGCCCTTCAGCATCAGATAGGCGGAGAGGAAGCCGCAGACGCCGCCGACCAGCGCAGACACCAGAATGGCATTGCGCATGTAATCATAGGTGAAGGGCTCAACCAGGGTCGCGAGCATCGGCGGCTCCCGGTTTCGGCGTGCCATAGATGACGAAGGGACGTTCGTCGTCGGTAATGACCTTCACCTCGCGACCGTCTTCATCGTCATGCAGGTCGGTGCCTGAGAGCACGAAGTGGCGGAGTGCCCCGCCGAAGGCGGTCTTGAGGTTCTCTTCGGTGAAGGTGTCCTCGGTCTTGCCGGAGGCGATCACGGTGCCCTTGACGAAGATGGTGCGGTCACAGAAGTCGGGAACGCTGCCCAGATTGTGGGTCGAGACTAGCATGACCCGGCCTTCGGCGCGCAGGTCTTTCATCAACCCGATGATCTGTTCCTCTGTGGTGACATCGACGCCGGTGAAGGGTTCGTCGAGCAGGATCACCTGACCTTCCTGCGCCAAGGCCCGGGCGAGGAAGACACGCTTGCGCTGGCCGCCGGAGAGTTCGCCGATCTGGCGTTTGCGGTAGTCGGTCATGCCGACACGGGCAAGGGCACCATCGACGAGCGCATGGTCGTGTTTCGAGGGAATGCGTAGGAAGCTCATGTGGCCGTAGCGGCCCATCATCACGACGTCTTCGACCAGCACGGGGAAGTTCCAGTCGACCTCCTCGGCCTGGGGGACATAAGCGATCAAGTTCTGCTTCAAGGCTTCCTTTACGCTCATGCCGAGCACGCAGATCTCGCCTGAGGCCACCGGCACAAAGCCCATGATCGCCTTGAAGAGGGTGGATTTGCCGGCGCCGTTGACGCCGACCAGGGCGGTGATCGTTCCGGGCGGGATCTCGAAGCTTGCATGGCGCAGCGCCGTGTGGCCGTTGCGATAGGTGACGGTGACGTCACTTGCAGCGATCCCAGAGGGGGCGCCGCGATGGGCTCTTCGATCGCGCGATCCCATGATCATCCGGCAAGGCCCTTTGCAATGGTGGACACCGTCACCTTTAGGAGATCGATGTAGGTCGGAACGGGGCCGTCGGCTTCGCTGAGTGAGTCCACGTAGAGCACGCCGCCATAGGCAGCACCGGTTTCGGCCGCTACCTGCTTGGCCGGCTTGTCGGACACCGTGCTTTCGGAAAAGACCACCGGGATCTTGTTGGCGATCACAGCGTCGACGACCGCCTTGACCTGCTGCGGCGTGCCCTGGCTGTCGGCATTGATCGGCCAGAGATAGAGTTCCTTCAGACCGAGGTCGCGGGCCAGATAGGAGAAGGCGCCTTCGCTGGTGACGAGCCAACGCTGGTTTTCCGGCACGGCTGAAATCTCTGCCTTCAGCGGCTCGATCTCGGCACGGATCTTGGCAGAGTATGCCTTGGCATTGGCCTCGTAGATGGCCGCATTGGCGGGATCGATGTCGCTCAGGGCCTTGCGGATGTTCTCGACATAGATGAGCGCATTGTCAGGCGACATCCAGGCATGGGGGTTCGGCTTACCTTCATAGGCACCGCCGCCGATGCTGATCGGCTCGACGCCGTCACTGACGGTTACGGTCGGCACGCTGCCGAGATTGGCGAGGAATTTTTCGAACCAGGCTTCCAGATAAAGCCCGTTGCGCAACACCAGATCGGCGTCGCGGGCCTTCAGGATGTCACGTGGGGTGGGCTGGTAGCCGTGGATTTCGGCGCCCGGCTTGGTGATGCTCTCGACGTCGGCCGCATCGCCGGCAACGTTGCGGGCAATGTCGGCAATCACGGTAAAGGTGGTGACCACCTTCGGCTTGTCTGCAGCAAGCGCAGCACCCGGCAGCAAAAGTGCCAGGGCAAACAGATGGCGGGCAAGCTTCAGCAACATCATCGGCGTCCAGTTCTTGCAAGTCATTCCTATTAAAATCTATCGCGCACTTTTCCATTGTCAATGCTTTTGCAAATCATTTGCAAAAAGACATGCTGCGAGGATGTCCGGAAAGCTTCAGAGGTCGTCGCGAAATGGGATGCGGCGATTAAAGGTTCCGCAAGGAGCCTCGCCTATGCTCGACCTCAGTATTGCGTAAAGATCGAGGGTAGTGTGATGGCGGAGTTGCAAGCGTGAAGGTGCCGAAGCTTCACCTGTCGCGAAAACTCGTGCTGATCGTGGGCGGCGTGCTCGTCCTGTGCGGCGGCACTGGCGGGGCTGCCGTCTATATCGGCGCCGACACGCTGCTCGGTCCCTCCTATGCGGAGTTGAACGGCCTCGAATGCACGGAAGTGCAGGTCGTAGAAATCCGCAAGAAGGATCGCTACTGGATCCGCAAATATGTCACCACCGACAAACCCGGCGATGGGCTGACGCGCATCAAGACGGCTTTGCGCGTGGCAAAAACCGTGCAGGCGGCGAAGAAAGCCGATCTCGTTCAGGTCGTGGTGCTCGACACCAATGGCCCCAAGGACCGGGCCGACATGCGTGGCCGAGCCGTCGGAGCCGATGTCATCTATGTTCCGGATCCGTCTCGCGTGCCGGAAGCAACGCCGGCGCGGATCCTGACCGCGCGCTATGCCGATGGGCTGGCGGCGGCGAACGGACAGTATTTCGGCGAACGGGTCGATATGACCGAAGCCGATGTGCAGGCTCTTCTGGCAAAGCTCGATGACAGTACCGATTGCGTGACGCCCGAAGTCGTGGTGCCGGAAGGCGCCGAGGGTGGGCATGGTGAAAGCAAAAAGGACGCTCACGGCAAAAAGGCTGAAGGCCACGGCGAAAGTGGCGGCCATGGTGAAGCGCCGGCTGATGGTCATGGCGAAGCACCGGCCGAGGGGCATGGCGAAGCACCTGCGGACGGCCACGGTGAAGCGCCGGCCGGTGAGCATGGGGCCGAGACACCCGTTGCCGAACATGGCGGCGGAGAGAGCAAGGGCTGGATGGCCTCGCTGATGGGCATGGTCGGGCTTGGCGGCGACGAAGCGCCGGCCGAAGCGCATGGCGCAGCGGATGCGGGTCATGGCGACGCGCCTGCCGAGGGACATGGCGATCCGGTTGCTGCCGGTCACGGCGAGGGTGACGCGGCGCCAGCCGAGGACAGCGCCACCCCTCCGGAAGGGGATCATTCTGCCGAGAGCGCAGCCCATGGGGATGCCGGTGCTGAACATGCTCCGGCTTCGGATGCGACGGAGGCCAATGGCCACGATGCTACGGGCCACGGCTCTACCGACGGACAAGACGCGCCGGTCACGGAAGAACCGGCGCAGGAGGCGGTGAGACACGAAACCGGGACACCGGCTGTCGAGACGTCCGATGCGCCGGGCGATGGTCATGATACTGCGGTCCCCGAAGCACCGGCCCATGATCCGGCTGCTGCCGAGGCCCCGGCCGAGGGCGGTGGCTGGTTCTCATCGCTGAAGGGCATGGTCGGATTGGGCGGGGAAGAGGCTGCCGCAAGCGGCGAAGGCGAAGCTGCCCCTGAGGAGACACCCGCGGCGCCGGCGGCGTCCGGTGAAGACCATGGTGCGGCCTGGCTCGAAAAGATGCGATCCCAGCCCATCGAACCTGCCGGCGATGGCGCAGCGCCGGCGACGGCATCGGAAGAGCATGGGGCTGCAACAGATCATATGCCTGCAGCGCCAGAAGCGAATGCCGGCCATGCTGTCGAAGGTGCGACGCCATCAGCCGAGGATGAAACGAAACTGCCGCCGAAGAAAGTGATTCCTGCCGAAGAGGCCAAGGCCGGGCATTGAGCGACCTTTGTCTTGCAGCCGTGTGTCCGCAGCGCGATGACGCAATGCCTTGAATTTTGGGGGTCGCATTATGCGGCCCGGATGGACTAGCGTGCGCCTGGAACAATTGGACAGGCGGGCGCTATGGCTGGGCAGACGACCAAGACGTTGATGAATAAGGCTCTTCGGGTCGATATCGCAGGCAGCGTCCTGTGCTGGCTTGCGACGGCGGATGCCGGTGGCCGCCCCAATGTTTCGCCGAAGGAAATCTTTGCCGCCCTTGGCGATGACCAGTTGTTGATTGCCGATATCGCCTCGCCGGTGAGTGTCGCCAATGTTGCTGTCAATCCGCAGGTCTGCGTCAGCTTCATCGACATCTTTCGCCAGCGTGGCTTCAAGGTCGAGGGCCGCGCGCATCTGGTCGAGCGCGACAATCCGCGTTTCGCCGAGGTCGGAGCAGAGCTGCTTCGGATGGCCGGACCAGACTTTCCCATCCGGGCGGCGATCGTGGTCGAGATCGAAAAGGTTTCTCGCATCTGGGCGCCAAGCTATCGGCTCTTTCCCGAGCGATCGGAGGCCGAGCGCATGCAGGCGGCCTTTGACGCTTATGGTGTCGAGCCGAAGGTCTAGCTGAAACGAAAAGACCTCCGGCCTGTGCCGGAGGTCCCATTCTGTCAAATCTCAGTCGCGATCGCTCAGTCGGCCTTGTTGCGGCGGGCCGGGAAGAGGATGATGTCGCGGATCGAGGGGGCGTTGGTCAAAAGCATGATCAGGCGGTCGACGCCGATGCCGAGGCCGCCGGCGGGCGGCATGCCCTGGTCGATCGCGTCCAGGAACTCGTCGTCCAGCTGCTTGTCTTTTTCGCCGCGCGAATGGGCCTGTTCGAGCTGCTCGACCATGCGGCGGCGCTGCTCCTCCGGGTCGTTGAGCTCGGAAAACGCGTTGCCGACTTCCCAGGCGTTGCAATAGGTCTCGAAACGCTCGACGAGGCGTGGCTCGCCCGGGACTTCCTTGGCGAAAGGCGAGATGTCCTTCGGGAAGTGGGTGACGTGGCTCGGCTGGATCAGCGTGCCCTCGACCTTTTCCTCGAAGATGAAGGCGAGGCATTCGCCCCAGGTCCAGTCCTTCTCGACGGCAAAGCCGGCAGCCTTGGCGGCGGTGCGGGCTTCCTCGTCGGTCTTCATCGCAAGGAAATCGATGCCCGTCGCTTCCTTGACGGCATCGGGCATGGGCACACGCTTAAACGGGCCCTTGAAGGAAATCTGCTTGTCGCCGAAGGTGACCTCTGGCGTGCCGTGGATCGAGACGGCGAGCGTCTCGAACAGGCGTTCCACCAGGCCCATGATGTCCTCGTAGTCGGCATAGGCCCAGTAGCATTCCATCATGGTGAATTCGGGATTGTGGCGGGTCGACACACCTTCGTTGCGGAAGTTGCGGTTGACCTCAAACACCTTGTCGGCAAGGCCCGAGACCAGCGTGCGCTTGAGGAACAATTCCGGCGCGATGCGCAGATACATGTCCATCTTCAGCGTGTTGTGGAAGGTCTTGAACGGGTCGGCGGTGGCGCCGCCATAGACCGTCTGCAGCATCGGGGTTTCGACCTCGAGGAAGCCTTCGCCTTCCATGAAACGGCGAAGCCCGGAGATGATCTTCGAGCGCTGCAGGAAGCGGAGCTTGGAATCCTCGTTGGTCAGAATGTCGAGATGGCGCTTGCGGTAGCGCAGCTCGATGTCCGAGAGGCCATGATACTTCTCCGGCATGGGCAGAAGCGTCTTGGTCAGCATGGTGATTTCATGGGCGTTGATGGTGAGTTCGCCGCGCTTGGTGCGGCGGACCTGGCCCTTGACGCCGATGATGTCGCCAAGGTCGATCATCGGCAGCAGCGCGCGGGCTTCTTCCGGGGTCGTGTCCTTGTGGGAAAAGATCTGGATCTTGCCCGAGGCATCATGGATGTCCATGAACATGCCGGAATTGCGCGAGGAATAGACGCGACCGGCGACCGTGATGATATCTTCAGAGGTTTCGTCCAGCTCCAGGCCTGCGTATTTCTCGGCGAATTCCGCATTGGTCATCGTGCGGTGGAAATGCGCCGGATAGACGTCGCCGACCTGTTCGCGCAGGAGGGCAAGCTTCTGGCGGCGGACTTCCGTCGGGTCGGAGGAGAGGGCGGTTTCGGGTGTCTGTTCGGTCATCGTGTGTTTGCCTTCTACGGCTTTGTTCGTTTCAGTTCGCCGATGCGGCTGGCTCGGTCAACCCTCCCCCTTGTGGGGAGGGTCGGAGCGGAGCGACGGGGAGGGGAGGCGTCTTGCTCGGGGCAAAAACCCCTCCCCAACCCCTCCCCACAAGGGGGAGGGGCTTTCCCTCAATTCGCGGCACCCGCCATCGCGGTCAGCACCTGGATTGCAACCTTCAAACGCTGGCGCACGACCGAGCGGCCGAGCAGCGCCATCGAGTCAAACAGCGGCAGAGAACGCTGGCTGCCGGAGACGGCGACGAAGAGGGGCGGGGTGACGACGCGGAGCTTTTTGCCCATGCGCTCGGAGATCGCGCGGAGTTCCTCCTCGATCGTCGTGACGTTCCATTCGAGGATCTTTTCGAGATCCGCCTGAACGGTGGTGACGATTTCGAGCGTTTCCGCCGGGCTGGTCTTCAACCCGCCGAAGGAGGCGGGTGTCAGGCCAACGTCGTTGGCGAGCAGGAAGCCGGCAAGCGGCGGCAGTTCGCCGAGCTTGGTGACGCGGCTCTGCGCGAGCTTCAGGCCTTCGACGAGACGGTCGTTTTCCATTGACCAGTCGAGGACGCGGGCAACAAACTCTTCCGGCGACAGCTTTTCGCGCAGCCAGCGGCCGTTCAGCCAGTCGAGCTTCTGAATGTCGAAGATCGCGCCGGCCTTGGAGAGGTTGTCAGGATCGAACTTGGCGATCAGCTCTTCCATGGTCAGCAGTTCTTCGCCTTCGGCGATCTGGATGAAGAACAGGCCGAGGAAGTTCATCAGGGCTTCCGGCATGTAGCCGAGGGCCGAGTAGTAGGAGATCGAGGTCGGGTTCTTGCGTTTTGACAGCTTCGACTTGTCGTGATTGCGCATCAGCGACAGATGCATGAAGACCGGCGGCTCGAGACCGAGATGGCGGTAGATCAGGATGTGCTTCGGCACCGAGGCCAGCCACTCCTCGCCGCGGGCGACGTGGGTGATCTTCATCATGTGGTCGTCGACGACGTTTGCCATGTGATAGGTCGGCATGCCGTCGCCCTTGAGCAGGACCTGCATGTCGACGCTTTCCCAGGGGATTGAGACATCGCCATAGACGCCGTCGTGGAAATCGCAAGAGCCCTCGGTCGGGACCTTGAGGCGCACAACATGGGGCTCGCCGGCTTCAACGCGGGCGGTCACTTCCTCCGCCTTTATGTGCAGGCAGAGGCCGTCATAACCAGGCGGCTTGCCGGCAGCGCGCTGGGCTTCGCGCATGCTCTCCAGTCGCTCGGGCGTGCAGAAACAGCGGAAGGCGCCGCCATTGGCAAGCATCTTGTCGACGTAGGGGCGATAGAGATCCTTGCGCTCGGACTGGCGGTAGGGGCCGTAGGGGCCGCCGACGTCAGGACCTTCCGACCAGGTGAGGCCGGTCCATTTCAGCGCGTCTAGCACTTTCTGCTCGAACTCGGCGGTCGAGCGCGTTGCGTCGGTGTCCTCGATGCGCAGGATGAACTCGCCGTCGAATTTCTTCGCGAAGAGATAGTTGAACAGCGCGATGTAGGCGGTGCCGACATGGGGCTCGCCGGTCGGGGAGGGTGCGATGCGGACGCGGACGCCGGACTTGGTCATGGATAAAGCTCGTGGTGCGTGCGGGTGATCGGGCAACAAGCGCCGGATCGGGACAATGTGCGAAATCAGTGTGGCGGCTCACCGGAAACAGGCGAGGAAGCCTGCCTGCGCAAGCCGGTTCCACCGGCTGGCCTTAGGCCATATTCAGGCCCTTGCGTCAAGAAAAACCACGGATTTTGCCGCCCTGCGGGAGGGACCCAAAAAAAACTTCAAAAAAATGTTCGATGGCCCGGAACCCGAAGGCGGGCTCGGCGTTATTATGACAGAGCGCAGGCCGTGCCAACCGGACGCGACGGGATATGGGGAACACGGAAGTTTTTCCGGTTTCTTTCCGTGGCCAACGAAATGGCAGGCGAGCCCCTTAACCGTCCGGCCTGCGCTCGTCCCCCAAGTCCCCGCCCCAAGGAAAACCTGCGTCCCGCCGACGCAGGTTTTTCTTTGCGCGTTTTTTCTCCTCAGTTCCTTACGTCACTGGCCAAACCATCAGCAGCGCCGGCACCGAGACCAGGATGATCAGAAACGACAGCGGCAAGCCCAGACGAGGATAATCGGAGAATTTGTAGCCACCCGGGCCCATGACGAGGGTGTTGCACTGGTGACCGATCGGCGTGAGGAAGTCGCAGCCTGCGCCGATGGCAACCGCCATCAGAAAAGCTTCCGGCTTGTAACCGAGGCCGTTGGCGAAGCTTGCTGCGATCGGCGCCATCACCAGCACGGTGGCGGCGTTGTTGAGGAAGGGAGTGACCGCCATCGCGGTCACGAGGATCATCGCGACGGCACCCCAGGCTGGCATGCCACCCGCCGCCGCATTCAGCCAGCCGGCGATGACGTCGCTGCCACCCGAGGTTCGCAGCGTGTCGGCGACCGGGATTAGAGCCGCAAGCATCACGAGGATCGGCCCGTCGACTGCACGGTAGACTTCGCTGACGGGAATGACGCCGAAGGCCACCATGGCGAGCGCTGCGGTAAAGAAGGCCATGGCGACCGGGGCGATGCCGAGTGCAGTCGCCCCCATGGCAACGACGAGGATTGCCAGCGGAATGAGCACATTGCGGCTCGTGCCGAGCAGGATTTCGCGTTCAGCGAGCGGCAGGCACCCGAGTTCAGTCAGGATCGACGGCATTTGCTGGCGCAGGCCCTGTAGCAGCACGACGTCGCCAGAGCGTAGGGTCAGTTCACCCAGCCGCTCGCGGATGCGCTTGCCCTGCCGGCTGACAGCCAGAAGGTTTACGCCGTAGGTGTGCACGAGGGCGAGTTCCTTCGCCTTTTCGCCAATCAAGGGCGAGCCTCGCCCGATTACGGCCTCGATCGACGAGAGGTCCCCGCGCTTGGCGTCAGGCTTTTCGTGGCCGGCCAGAGTGAGGCCGGCCTGCGAGACGATCCTGTCCAGCGCATCAGATGGGCCCTCCAACAGGATGATATCTTCGGCATGCAGGAGAATGTCCGGGAAGGGTGATAGGCGCGTCTGGCCGCGCAGCAACGCTGTCGCGGTGACTTCACCCTGGGCTGTCTTCAGAAGATCATTGAGGGTCTTTAGCACGAAGGGCGATTGCGGCGGCACATGGGCCTCGGTTGCGAAACTCGAGGCTTCGAGAGCCTCCTGCAGCGAAGGGTTCTGATTTTCCCGGCGTGGCACGAGCCAGTAGAAGAAGATGAGGAAGAGGATGCCGGCCAGGGCGAGCGTTGCACCAACGGGGGTGAAGTCGAACATCGTGAAAGGCTCGCCCGTCAGCTCCTGGCGCAGGCGCGAGACGGCGATGTTGGGCGACGTGCCGATCTGCGTCATCAGGCCGCCCAGCAGGGACGAAAACGCCATCGGCATGAGAAACACCGACGGGGGTACGTTCGAGCGGCGGGCGAACTGGAAGGCGACCGGCATCATGATGGCAAGCGCGCCGATATTCTTGATAAAGGCCGAGAGGATGGTCACGGTGATCAACAGAAGGAGCATCTGTCCGTGCAGCGAAGAGAGCGCTGGAAAGAAGCGCTTAATCGCGAGGTCGACCACACCTGAGCGTGCGACGCCGGCACTGACCACAAGCGCGCTGCCGACGATGATCACGAGGTCGTCGGAAAAGCCGGAAAAGGCCTCTTTGGCCGGCATCAAGCCGAGGGTGACTGCGGCAACAAGGGCGACGCAGGCAACGACATCGTAACGGAACTTTTCCCAGAGGAAGGCCGCCATCATCACGGCGATCAGGCCGAAGGCAAGAATTTGCTCGTATGTCATGGGGCTCCGGCCGGCATGCGGTTCTGGGATATCATGCAGTGCAATCGCCGGCGGGGCGATCGGTTCCTTCTAAAAACCAGTCTCCGCCCGACGCTTTTGTCAGTCAAGCGAGGGGCGGAGGGTCCTAGTGCTAGGCCGCTCAGTGGACCGTCGACTTGTCCTTGCGGCTTGCGGCCCGTTTGCGTCTGGCAAACATGTTCAGCACCTCGACGAGCGCCGAGAAAGCCATGGCCGCATAGATGTAGCCCTTGGGCACGTGGAAGCCCATGCCTTCGGCAATGAGCGTCGTGCCGATCATCAGCAGGAAGCCGAGGGCCAGCATGACGACGGTCGGGTTCTTGGCGATGAAGTTGGCAAGCGGTGTCGCTGCCACCAGCATGACGGTCACAGCGGCAATGACGGCGATCACCATGATCGGCAGATGTGGGGTCATGCCGACGGCGGTGATGATGCTGTCGATCGAGAAGACGAGATCGAGGAGGAGGATCTGGCCAATGGCGCTGGCGAAGGTCGTCGTTGCGGAGGAGGCAATGAAATCCTCTTCCTGATCGACGGGATCGACGCTGTGGTGGATTTCCTTCGTGGCCTTCCAGACGAGGAAGAGGCCACCGGCGATCAGGATCAGATCCTTCCAGGAGAAGCCGTGGCCGAAGAGCTCGAAGATCGGTGTTGTGAGCTGGACGATCCAGGCGACGGTGCCGAGCAAAGCGAGACGCATGACAAGGGCCAGACCGATTCCGATGCGGCGAGCGCGTTCGCGCATTTCTTCCGGAAGCTTGTTGGTCAGGATCGAGATGAAGATCAGGTTGTCGATGCCGAGCACCACCTCCATGATCACGAGGGTCACCAGGGCGATCCAAGCGGTCGGGTCCTGAAGAAGCGGAAGATAGTCCTGCATGTTTTAGTTTTCCGTGCGCGAGGGTCAGCGACGCAGGATGTGGGGCAAAACATCGCAGTTGGCAAGGTCGCAGACCGCAGTCGCGCTTACGCGGAGTGTGATTTAGCCGTTGGCCTGCGCCTGTAGGCGGCCATAAATACAGCAAGACCGCTGTTGACGACGCGCTCTACATCCTCGTCCGAGGGCTGCTTCGTGATCTCGTTGAACAGGCGACCCTTCATGAAGGCGCCCGTTGCCAGCTCAATATACTGCATGGCAGCGAGTGTGGTGTCTTCAATCTCGAAATAGCCGGCTTCGACATGGCCATCGAGGTAGTGCTTCAGAACGGTACGGGCATTGCTGGGCGACGAGGCGAAGAAATTCTGACAGAGTGTGGGCATCCGGTCGACCACGCCGAGCAGAATACGCATGGCCGGTATCATCTCGGATTCGAAAATCTGCCGGACGAATGCGAGGCCGAAGGCGCGCAAGCCCTCTTCGGGATCTGGATGATGAGCCAGAAGATCGCGGATGCTTTCGACGAAACGCCCCTTGGCGCGCTGGATCAGCGCCGAGAAGAGCTCTTCCTTGCTCTGGAAATATACATAGATTGTGCCTTTCGAGACGCCTGCCTCGCGGGTGACATCGTTCATGCTGGCTGCGTCGTAGCCGAGCTTCATGAACACGCGGTGGGCGCCGTCCATGATCTGGTTGCGCTTGATCGGGTCTTCACCTGCCGCAAAACGACCCATCCCGCCCGTCGGTTCGGCGAGGTAATCCGGTGACATCTGCGGCTCGGTGCTTTGTTTCGACATTATTTGTCCGAATGTTAACGCAACTCAGCTCGACTGCTCAAAAGGCATAGCGACGCCCCTTGATATGCGTCAGATTACGATATATGTCAATCGAACCGAACGGTTCAGTTCGAGAGCCTCAACCCAATCCCTGGTCCCTTGCTCATGTCCGCGACGCACAGATCCACCGCCCTTCGTTCCAGCTCCAGTCCCCTCGACCGGAATGAAGATACGTCCGAGACCAGGCTTGAACCAGGTGCCCCTTCGGTGGCCGAGCAGCCTGCCGCAATCTCGTCGGCTCCGGCCGCAGAGCAGGCTGCCCCTGCAAAGAAACGCCGCAGCCCGGTCCTGCCCGTGGTGCTCCTCGCCATCCTCGGCGGCGGCGCCTGGTATGGCTACGAGTGGTGGACGAACGGGCGTTTCCTTGTTTCCACCGAAGACGCCTATATTGAAGGTGACATCGCGATCATCTCGCCGAAAATTTCGGGCTATGTCGAGAAGGTCAATGTCGACAGCAACCAGTTCGTCCATGCCGGCGATCCGCTGGTGACGCTCGATGGTGGCGACTATCAGATTGCGCTGGAACAGGCGCAGGCCAACAAGACCAGTGCGGAACTTGCCGTCAAGCGCATCGATGCGCAGATCATCGGCGGGGAGGCGAGCATTGCGCAGGCCAAGGCGCAGCTCGGGGCTCTCCAGGCGTCCGTCCGGGGCGCCGAGATCACCGCCAAGCGCGCGACCGATCTGGCTGCCAAGTCTGTCGGCACGACCGCCGATCTCGACAATGCCAAGGTTGCCCTCGATCAGGCCAATGCCAATCTCATCGCCGGCGAAGCCGCGGTGGCTTCCGCCGAGGCCAATCTCAGCTTGCTGAGGGCGCAGCGCGACGAAGCGCTCTCGACCGTGCGGCTGCAGGATCTGGCGATCGACAAGGCGCAGCGCGACCTCGACTTTACCGTGCTGAAGGCTCCGTATGACGGCATCGTCGGCAATCTGGCGGTCCAAGACGGCGATCTGGTGTCAGCCGGCAAGCGTCTGGCAGCCCTGGTGCCGACCAGCGAACTCTATATCGAGGCGAATTTCAAGGAAACGCAGATTGCGCATCTCATTCCTGGTTCCAAAGTCTCGATCCACGTCGACGCCTATGGCGAGCAGCCGCTCGAGGGCACTGTGACCTCGATTGCTCCGGCATCCGGTGCAATCTTCTCGATGCTGCCGGCGGAAAACGCGACGGGCAACTTCACCAAGGTGGTTCAGCGCGTGCCGGTGCGGATTGCTCTGCCTAAAGATGCGCTGGCTGGTGGCCATCTGCGTGCCGGTCTCAGCGTCATCGTCGATGTCGACACCCGCACCGCACCTGATGCGCAGGCGGTTGCCGCCAGCAAGTAACACAGGTCGGTTTTCGTCTCGGAAAGGGCCTCACCATGGCCACGGTTACTTCTTCGGCTGGTGCGATGCGGCCCCAGGTTAGCGTCGAGGAGCGTATGGATCCGAGGCGTCTCTTCGCCTTCCTCGCCATGGTCTTCGGCATGTTCATGTCGATCCTGGACATCCAGATCGTCTCGGCATCGCTCGCTGAAATCCAGGCCGGCCTCGGGGCCGGCTCGGATGAGGTTGCCTGGGTGCAGACCTCCTATCTGATTGCCGAAGTGATCATGATCCCGCTGTCGGGGGTGCTTGCGCGCATCCTGTCGACGCGTGTGCTCTTCACCATGTGCGCGACCGGCTTCACGCTCGCGAGCGCTCTTTGTGCGACGGCAACCAATATCGAACAGATGATCATCTACCGTGCCATTCAGGGCTTTATCGGGGGCGGCATGATCCCATCGGTGTTTGCGGCCGCCTTCACCATTTTCCCGCCATCCAAGCGTAACATCGTTTCGCCGATGGTTGGCCTCGTTGCCACACTCGCACCGACCATCGGGCCGACCATCGGTGGCTACATCAGCCATGCCATGTCGTGGCACTGGCTGTTCCTGATCAACGTTATTCCGGGCATGCTGGTCGCCGCTGCGACCTGGAGCCTGATCGATTTCGACAAGCCGGATCTCAAGCTCTTCAAGATCTTCGACTGGACCGGTCTTGCCTCGATGGCAGTCTTTCTCGGCTCCCTCGAATATGTGCTCGAAGAGGGCAACAAGAACGACTGGTTCAACGACCAGCACATCGTCATTACCACGGTCGCCATGACGATCGGTGCTGTCATCTTCTTCAGGCGTGTCTTCGTGGCAGAGCTGCCAGTGGTCGACTTGAGGGCGTTTTCCAATGCCAACTTTGCCTTTGGTTCCTTGTTCTCCTTCGTCATGGGCGTCGGGCTCTATGGCCTGACATATCTCTATCCGCTCTATCTCGGGCGCATCAGAGGCTACGATTCCATGATGATCGGCGAGACGATGTTCGTCTCCGGCGCAGCAATGTTTTTTACGGCGCCGATAGCCGGCATCCTGTCGAGCAAGCTCGATCCGCGTGTGATGATGATGGCCGGTTTTGCCGGCTTCGCGCTCGGGACCTATCTTATGACCGGGCTCACCTCCGACTGGGATTTCAAGGAACTGCTGATCCCGCAGATCCTGCGTGGCTGCTCCTTGATGATCTGCATGGTGCCGATCAACAACCTGGCGCTCGGCACTCTGCCACCTGAGCGTATGAAGAATGCCTCCGGTCTGTTCAATCTGACCCGAAACCTCGGCGGTGCCGTGGGGCTTGCCATCATCAATACCATGCTGACGCAGCGGTCGGATGATCACTATGCGCGCCTCTCGGAACAACTGAACTGGGGCAACCGGGCCGCGCTCGACTGGCTGTCCTCGGTCGGCGCCAATTACGACAGCTATGGGCTCGATGGTTCGGCCGTGGCGATCAAGAAATTGTCCGGTGTCGCAACCCAGCAGGCGACGCTGTTGTCGTTCATGGATGTGTTCATGGGCCTGACGGTCCTGTTCACCTCGCTGATCTTCATGGTCCTGCTGCTCAAGAAGCCAAAGGCGGCTGCTCCTGCGGGCGCCGGCCATTGATGCCGCTGCAATGCCGGCACAAGTTGGCGGGTATACTCTTTTCAATGTGATCTCCAAGCTTGGCCGTCTCCTTCCGGAGGCGGCCATTTTTTCGTCGAAAAGAGAGGTACGTACATCAATTTCTGATTTACGTACCTCATTACCTCGTGTAGGACAGGCGCCGGAGGAGAGAATGAAGCCGACTGTCCATGACATCGCGAGCCATGCGGGCGTCAGCCTTGCCACCGTCGACCGGGTCCTGAACCGGCGTCCGGGGGTCAGCGCGCGGACACGTGAAAAAGTGGTCCAAGCGGTACACGCACTCGGTTTCGTTCGCGACGTCGCAGCAGCAAACCTCGCCAAGGGGCGGGTCTATCCGCTGACCTTCCTCATTCCCTCCAATGACAATTCCTTCATGCGCGGCTTGCGGGTGGCGCTCGATGAGGCAATGGGCAGGGCTGCGGTCGAGCGGATTGCCGTACGCGTTGTCGACGTTCCGGCATTCGACCCGCTGGCGCTGGCGCAGGCGCTGGATGCGGCGGCAGCCGAAGCGCCGGCCGGTATCGCCTTTGTCGCCGTCGACGCGCCCGAGGTCATGGCCGCAGCCGAGCGCGTGCTTGGAGCAGGAATTCCACTGGTAACTCTCGTTTCTGACCTCACCGGAGCCGCTCGCGATCATTATGCCGGTATCGACAATGCGGCCGCTGGCCGGACCGCTGCCAGCCTCATCGGCCGCTTTCTCAGCGGACGGGACGGGGCGGTCGCCGTTCTCGCTGGTTCCATGTTGGTGCGCGACCACCGCGAGCGTTTCGAAGCATTCTCCGCCACCATGGCATCGGATTTTGCCGGTTTCATGCAATTGCCGGTGCTTGAGGGGCGAGACGATCCGACCGTGGTCGAAAAGCTTGTCACGGCGATGTTTTCCGAACGCCGCGATATTGTGGGCCTCTACAGTCTCGGCGCCGGTAATCGCGGTCTGGTCAAGGCTCTTGAGCGACTGCCGGCGGAACGGCGACCGGTCGTCATCGCGCATGAGCTGACCGAGACCACGCGCGGCGCGTTGCAATCCGGGCTGATCGATGCCGTGCTCAACCAGGATGCGGGTCACGAGGTGCGTAGCGCCATTCGCGTACTGAAAGCCAAGGCTGACGGACTTCCAGTCGTCGCAGCCCAGGAACGCATTCGTATCGACATATTCTTGAAGGACAATCTGCCCTGAGAGGCAGAGCAATGGGAGGTTATCCATGTATCTCGGACTGGATCTCGGCACGTCGAGCGTGAAGGCGATGCTGATCGACGGCGATCAGAAAGTGATCGGCGTCGGCCACGCGGCACTGACCGTGCAGCGGCCGCATCCCGGCTGGTCGGAGCAGGCCCCGGGCGACTGGCTGCGGGCAACGGAGGAGGCGATCGCTGCCCTCAAGGCTGCGCATCCGAAGGAGCTTGCCGCCGTGAAGGGCATTGGCCTTTCCGGCCATATGCATGGTGCGACGCTCATCGATGCCAAAGATCGTGTGCTTCGCCCTTGCATTCTCTGGAACGACACGCGCAGCCATGCGGAAGCAGCCAGCCTCGATGCAGACCCGCGCTTTCGGGCGCTGACGGGCAATATCGTGTTTCCCGGCTTCACGGCGCCGAAACTCGCCTGGGTGAAGAACAACGAGCCCGAGACCTTCGCCAAGGTCGCCAAGGTGTTGTTGCCGAAGGATTACCTGCGCCTGCTGCTGACGGGCGAATACCTTTCCGACATGTCCGACTCCGCCGGCACCAGCTGGCTCGACACCGGCAAGCGGGCCTGGTCTACGGAACTGCTGGAGGCGACCGGGCTGACCGTCGAACAGATGCCGGGGCTCGTCGAAGGTACGGATCGCGCCGGCACACTGCGCGCCGAGCTCGCGGCCAAATGGGGTCTGGGCGCTGACGTCGTCGTCGCCGGCGGGGCAGGGGACAACGCGGCGTCCGCCTGCGGCATGGGCACGGTCGCCGAAGGCCAGGCCTTCGTCTCGCTCGGGACATCCGGCGTACTCTTTGCCGCCAACGGCTCCTATTTGCCGAAGCCGGAAAGCGCCGTTCATGCGTTCTGCCATGCATTGCCGAACACCTGGCACCAGATGGGCGTCATCCTGTCTGCGACCGATGCTCTCAACTGGCATTCGAGCGTCACCGGCAAGTCGGCCGGCGACCTCACCGCCGAACTCGGCGATGCCTTGAAGGCGCCCACCGGCGTCACCTTCCTGCCCTATCTCTCCGGCGAGCGCACGCCGCATAATGATGCAAAAATCCGGGGCGCCTTTATCGGGCTTGGTCATGAGAGCGATCGGGCGGTGCTGACACAGGCGGTGCTGGAAGGCGTGACCTTCGCCATTCGTAACAGCCTGGAGGCGCTGAGATCGGCGGGCACGAAAATCTCGCGCGTCACCGCGATCGGCGGCGGTTCGCGCTCACGCTACTGGCTGTCTTCGATCGCCACGGCGCTCGACATGCCGGTGGATATTCCCGCCGACGGCGATTTCGGCGCAGCCTTCGGCGCTGCCCGTCTCGGGCTGATCGCAGCGACGGACGCTGATCCGCTGTCTGTTTGCACCGCGCCTGCCACGGCGGAGACGGTGGAGCCGGTCAAGGCACTCAGCTCTGCATATGAGACGGCTTACGGTCGTTACCGGGCGCTTTATCCGGCGATCCATTCCCTCGGCAGCTGACGCCCCCTCATCCGCCTGCCGGCACCTTCTCCCCGCTGGGGAGAAGAGACAAGCGGCACGCGCCAACATTCTCCTCTCCCCAGCGGGGAGAGGGCAGGGTGAGGGGGGACCTCACCCGGTGCGATGACCCCACCCGAACCTAACGGTCCGACCCTCCCCTCAAGGGGAGGCTGCAAGACAAACACACCAAGGAGGACTACCCATGAGCACAGGCTTTTTCGGCAATATCCAGAAGATCAAATATGAGGGCGAAGGCAGCACCAATCCGCTGGCCTTCCGCCACTACAACCCGGACGAAGTCGTCCTTGGCAAGCGCATGGAAGACCATCTGCGCTTCGCGGTCGCCTATTGGCACACCTTCGTCTGGCCGGGCACCGACCCGTTCGGCGGTAATACGTTCGAGCGTCCCTGGTTCAAGGACACGATGGACGCGGCGAAGCTGAAGGCGGATGTCGCTTTCGAATTCTTCCAGCTGCTGGGAACGCCGTATTACTGCTTCCACGATGCTGACGTTCGCCCGGAAGGCAACAGCTTTGCCGAGAACACGAAGAACCTCAACGAGATTGTCGACTACTTCGCGAAGAAGCAGGAAGAGACCGGCGTCAAGCTGCTTTGGGGCACGGCGAACATGTTTTCACATCGCC
Source organism: Rhizobium sp. Root274 (assembly GCF_001429245.1). Lineage (GTDB taxonomy): Bacteria > Pseudomonadota > Alphaproteobacteria > Rhizobiales > Rhizobiaceae > Allorhizobium. The sequence continues at coordinate 972,736 of NZ_LMJE01000007.1, read as the reverse complement.
GCTACATGTCGGGCGCTGCTACAAATCCGGATCCGGATGTCTTCGCCTTTGCCGCTGCGACCGTAAAGACCTGCATGGACGCCACCCTGAAGCTCGGCGGCGAGAACTATGTTCTGTGGGGCGGCCGTGAAGGTTATGAGACGCTGCTCAACACCGACCTTGGACGCGAGCTCGACCAGATGGGCCGCTTCCTCAACCTCGTGGTCGAATACAAGCACAAGATCGGCTTCAAGGGCGCGATCCTGATCGAGCCGAAGCCGCAGGAGCCGTCGAAGCACCAGTACGACTACGACGTCGCGACCGTTTACGGCTTCCTGAAGCGTTACGGCCTCGAAAACGAAGTGAAGGTGAACATCGAGCAGGGCCATGCAATCCTCGCCGGCCATTCCTTCGAGCACGAGCTGGCGCTTGCAAACGCACTGGGGATCTTCGGTTCTATCGACATGAACCGCAATGACTACCAGTCCGGCTGGGATACCGACCAGTTCCCGAACAATGTTCCGGAAATGGCGCTGGCCTATTACCAGGTTCTCGCCGGCGGCGGCTTCACCACCGGTGGCACCAATTTCGACGCCAAGCTGCGCCGCCAGTCGCTCGACGCCGAAGACCTGCTGATCGGCCATATCGGGGGCATGGATTGCTGCGCCCGTGGCCTGAAGGCTGCCGCCAAGATGATCGAGGATAAAGCGCTCTCCGGCCCGCTCAACCAGCGTTACGCCGGCTGGGACAAGGCCGGGAACCAGAAGATGCTACGCGGCGAGGAAAGCCTCGATGCGATCGCTGCTCGCGTCGAGAGCCAGAACGTCAACCCGAAGCCGGTTTCCGGCAAGCAGGAACTCCTGGAAAACGTGGTCAACCGTTACGTTTGATCTTAGGGTCTCGAGTGTGACTGGGGCCGGGGCGCGAAAGCGTCCCGGCCTTTTCCGTGGGCGGGATTGGCGGATCAGCCTGGGCGGTTGCTCTTGATGTAATCGACGAAAGCGCGCAGCGGCGCCGGCATCAGGCGGCGTTCCGGGTAGTAGAGGAAGGGGCCGGAGAAGCTCACCCACCAGTGTTCGAGCACCGGCAGCAGGTCGCCGCTGTCGAAATGCGGTTTCAGCCAGTCTTCGAACAGAGCGAAGATGCCGGCACCGGAAATGGCAGCCCGGATGCCAAGTTCGCTTGCGTCTCCCGCCTGCACGATCAGCTGCCCCTTGGGCTCGACGACGACGGTCTCGTCATCCTTTTCGAATTCCCAGGCCATGACGGGGCGGCCGGCGAAGCGGCTGCGGATACAGTTATGGGCGAGCAGGTCGCGGGGATGCTGCGGATGACCTCGGGCTTCGAGATAGGCAGGCGACGCGGCGAGGCCGTAACGCTGCAGGCGGGGACCGATCGGCACAGCGATCATGTCCTGCGCCAGGCGTTCGTCATAGCGAATGCCCGCATCGTATCCCGCGGCGATCACGTCGATCAGGCTCTCGTCGGAGTCGATTTCTAGGCGGATATCGGGATAGGCGGCGAGGAAACCTGGAACCAGTGCCGGCAGCACCAGCCTCGCGGCACTCGCGGGCACATTGAGCCGGAGCGTGCCGGCGGCTCGGCCATCGAAGCTCCTGACATGTTCAAGTGCGGCACCGATCTCGCCGAGGGCAGGCCCGATGCGGTCCATCAGTCCGCGCCCCGCATCGGTCGGCACCACGGCCCGTGTGGTGCGGTTCAACAGGCGAACGCCGAGCTGTGCCTCGAGGCGCCGCACCGCATCGCTGAGGGCTGACGCGCTGCTGTTGCCGAGCCGTGCGGCCTCGCGAAAACCGCCGGCCCTTGCGACAGCGAGAAAGGCGCTGACATCGCTCATTTCCGGCAATTCGGACATGTGGTCTCCCGATCATTGTACGGTTTAGCGGACGACCCGTCCGGATTGTGTGCCATTATCGCAGAAGTGGGCCTGCGGTACATAGGAGACAGCAGAGAAAAGGAGATATCATCATGACCAATCTTGAAAACACAGGACGTCATCATCTGGGACAGCGCAGCGTCAAGCGGCTTGGCTATGGCGCGATGCAGCTTGCGGGCACCGGCGTCTTCGGTCCGCCACGCGATAGAGCGGAGGCAGTTGCCGTGCTGCGCGAGGCCGTGGAAACGGGCGTCAATCACATCGACACCAGCGACTTCTATGGCCCACATGTGACAAATCAGATCATTCGCGAAGCGCTCCACCCATACGCCGACGACCTCGTCATCGTCACCAAGGTCGGGGCGTCGCGCGGGCCAGACGCGTCCTGGAACCCCGCCTTTTCGCGCGAAGCGCTGACCGCTGCCGTGCATGACAATCTTCGGAACCTTGGGCTTGACGTGCTCGATGTCGTCAACCTGCGCGCCATGTTCGACGTGCACGGCCCGGCAGAAGGCGATCTCGAAGAGCCGTTGACTGTGCTCGCCGATTTGCAGCGCCAGGGGCTGATCCGGCATATCGGTCTTTCGAATGTGACGGCGAAGCAGGTGGCGGATGGCCGTGAGATCACCGAGATCGTCTGCGTGCAGAACCAGTACAACCTCGCGCATCGCGGCGATGATGCGCTGATCGACCAATTGGCAGCGGACGGTACGGCTTATGTGCCTTTCTTCCCGCTCGGTGGGTTCTCGCCGCTCCAGTCCTCCACACTCTCGGCGGTCGCGGCGCGGCTGGAGCTCACGCCGATGCAGGTGGCACTCGCCTGGCTTTTGAAGAGGTCGCCGAATATCCTGCTGATCCCCGGCACGTCGTCTCGGGGTCACCTGCGTGAAAACCTGGCGGCTGCCGATGTAGATCTTTCCGCAGAGGTCATGGCGGAGCTCGACGGGATCGGGGTTGTCGAGTGAGCCTTCCAGTTCGGATATGGGCGCCGCATCGAACTGGCCGTTGACGAATGATCGTTATCCTTGGGCTCGTCCCGAGGATCTGCCGAAGTTCGCTGCGGATTGGGCTCTTTCCGGATGTGTGGGGGTATCCTCGTCCCTCTGCCGTCGAGTTTTCGGTGGGCGGCAGTAGATTCTCGGGACAAGCCCGAGGATGACGACGTTTGCGGATTTGCGACGTCCGTCGCAGGCATCGAGTATGGCGGCGGCGCTGACCGTCAGCCGATGGCCGTGATCTCCAATTCCTGGTCGCCGACGTTCACCACATCGCCGACCGCCTTGCCCATCAGGCGGCTGGCCACCGGCGAGACGAAGGAAATGGAGCCGGTCTTCGGATCTGCCTCGTCTTCTCCGACAATACGGTAGGTCTGCACGCGGCCGTCGTCGCGCTCGAAGGTGACCCGGCTGCCGAAGGCGACCACAGCGCTGCTCTCCGGTGCGGGAATGACCTGCGCGGTACGCAGTCGCTCGGTCAGGTATTTGAGATCACGATAGGGCACGGCCGACTGACGGCGGCGCTCGTTGATGTCCTCGACCGCCTGGGCAGCGAGATAGGCGGCGCGGGCTTCCTCCGCCTGGGCTTCGAGACGCTTCAAGCCTTCCGCCGTCACCAGGTTCGGATGGGCCGAGATCGGGCGATCCGGGAGGTGAAGCTCCGCGGCTGTTTCCGAACTCTCTTCCTTGGTGAAGGCGACACTCATGGGGGGATTCCGATTGTCAGGGCCGGGTGGGGCGCCTGATTTGGCAGGACAGTGGGATCCTGGTCAACGGTCCACAGGCAAGATGGGTCCACTGAAGTGGAACACGGGATGGGGACCTACCGCTTTGCCGGTCCCGTGACCGACCCTCTGACGATAAGATCCGGCATCAGCAGGATCTCCTCGCGTTCGGTCGGGCGCTCGGAGAGGGATTTGATCAGCAGCGCCATCGCCTGGCGACCGATGGCCGTACGAGGCTGGCGGATGGTGGTGAGTGCCGGGTTCAGATAGGTCGCCTGGGGCACGTCGTCGAAGCCGATGACGGAGAAGTCGTGCGGCAGGTCATAGCCGCGGGCAGTCAGGCCGTTGATGACGCCGACGGCGGTGGCGTCGTTGACGCACATGAAGGCGGTCGGCAGCTGGTCGCGCATGAAGAGTTGCTCGACGGCTAGGCGGCCGCTTTCGATCGTGCCTTCGCCTTCCAGGACAAAGCGCTGATTGGGTGGGATGCGGGCGGCATCGAGCGCCTTGTCAAAACCCTGGCGGCGGCGCTGGTGGCCAAGCCTTGTCTTGCTGTCACCGATGAAGGCGATGGAGCGGTGGCCGGAGGACAGCAGGTGTTCGGCGGCCTTTCTTGCACCGGCTACGTCGTCGACGCCGACATAAGAGATTTTCGAGCCGAAGACCGGTTCGAAGACGGCAACCGAGGGCGGCAGGCGCTGGCCCAGTACCTGGTGGCCGAAGGGTTCATGGCCGGTGAACAGCACGAGCCCTGTCGCCTGGCCGGAACTTAGGAATTTCAGGTATTCGAGGCCTCGCTCCGGATCGTTCTGGGTGTGTCCGATCAGGACGCCGTAACCATGAGCACGCGCTTCATTTTCGAGACCGATCAGCGTCGAGGAAAAATTCGGGTCTCCGATATCCGGCGCAAGAATCAGGATCATGTTCGACCGGCCCATGCGCAACGAGCGCGCCATGGCATTGGTCGTGTAGCCGGTGATCGCAATCGCCTGATTGACGCGCTGGCGCGTGGTCTTGGCGACCTTGTCGGGCGTGTGGATGGCACGGCTCACCGTCGCGATCGACACTTCCGCGATGCGTGCCACGTCTTCGATCGTCGCTGGTGCTGAATTCGGCACGCGGCTCCATCCCCCTATCCGCATGGAATCGTTGGAGACCTTACCGTTCCTGTTGCGGCTGCGAAAGCCGGCAGGGCTCACATTGTCCCCATGATGTGATGATGTAAACCTTTACATTGGCGATGTAAAGGTTTACACAGATCACCATGGCGGTTGAGGAGCCGCGGGGAGGATTGCATGACATTGGCTGGGGGCGAGGCACGGACACCCGTGCTCGTGGCGGAGCGTATCTCGAAATCATTTGGCGACGTCCAGGTGCTGTTCAGCGTGGATTTCGACGTCTTGCCGGGCGAGGTCCACGCGCTCATGGGCGAGAATGGTGCTGGCAAATCGACGCTCGTGAAGATCCTGTCAGGCTTTGAACAGGCGACCGCCGGCCGCATCCTGCTTGATGGCGAGCCGGTGACGCTGCCGGCCAATGGTGCCGCCGAAGCGCTCGGCATCGTGCTCATCCACCAGGAATTCAATCTTGCCGATCATCTGACCGTCACCGAGAGCCTTTTTCTCGGACGCGAAGTCACGCGCTTCGGCATGCTGGATCGCAAGGTGATGCGGGCCGAGGCGCGGCGTGTGCTCGACCAGCTCGGCTCGCACATCGACGAAAATGCCCTGATCAGTTCGCTGGCGGTTGCCGACAAGCAGATGGTCGAGATTGCCAAAGCGATCAGCCGCAAGGCGCGCATCGTGTTCATGGACGAGCCGACCGCCGTGTTGTCGCGCGACGAGACGGAAGTGCTGTTTGACCAGGTGCGCAAGTTGCGCGCCAGCGGTACCAGCTTCGTTTTCGTTTCCCACAAGCTCGACGAGGTGATGGAACTGACCGACCGGGTGACGGTGCTGCGTGACGGGCAGTGGGTGAAGACGGCGCCGACCTCGGCGCTCGACGGCGAGGCGATCGCGCAGCTGATGGTGGGCCGCGAATTGTCGAGCCTTTATCCGACGAAACATGAGCCTGATGTCGACGAAGAGATCGTGCTGTCGGTCAAGGATCTGACAACCGGCTTCGTCAAGCATGCCAGCTTTGATCTGAAGCGGGGCGAGGTGCTCGGCTTTTCCGGTCTGATCGGGTCGGGGCGGACGGAGCTTATGGAGGCCGTTGCCGGTTTGCGTCCCCGTCTGTCAGGCGAGGTCTGGCTGAAGGGAATGATCCTCGACGCCGGCGATTTTCGCGAGGCGAACCGGCGCGGGCTCGCCTATATGACCAAGGATCGCAAGGGCAAGGGCCTGTTGCTGGGCGAGGGCATGACCGCCAATCTGACCCTGCAGTCCATGGATAATCACGTCCGTCACGGTTACCTTGATCCCGGCAGCGAGGCGAAGGCCATGGCGCGTGCCAAGCGCCGCTTCGACATTCGGGTGCGCGACGACAAGGTGCGGGTCGGGCGGATGTCCGGTGGCAACCAGCAGAAGCTCCTGCTCGCCAAGATCATGGAAGTCGAGCCGCAGATCATCATCATCGACGAGCCGACGCGCGGCATCGATGTCGGCACCAAACAGCAGATCTATCATTTCATCGCGGCACTCGCCCGCGAGGGACGGTCGATCATCGTCATCTCCTCGGAGATGCCGGAAGTGATCGGGCTCTGTACGCGGGTGGCGGTCATGCGCGAGGGGCGGATGGTCGGTTTGCTCGAAGGCGAGGACATCAACGAGCAGACGATCATGCGCTACGCCGCCGGCCTGAAACGGCAAATGGCGAGCTGATCAATCACGACAGCCCGGCGGCAAGACCGGGTTTGAGACGAAGACTTCAGGGTGCGCAGCCTCATAGCCAAGGCGCGCGGGAGGAGACGGGAAGACATGACTGCCGAAACTGAAACGACCACAACTGGCCGTTCACGCCGCACCTGGCGCGACGTCGACCTGCGCGCCGTGGCCCCCTTTGCCGCGCTGCTGATCCTTTTGATCGTCGGCGCGCTGGTGAACCCGAACTTCATCGGCCTTACCAACCTCGCCAATGTCGCCACCCGTTCGGCCTTCATTGCGATCATCGCCGTCGGGGCGACCTTCGTCATCTCGTCGGGGGACCTCGACCTCTCGGTCGGTTCGATGGTCGCCTTCGTCGCGAGCCTGATGATCCTGTTCATGAATTCCGGCGCTATTGCCGATCCAGGACTGATGATCGCAGCGGCCATGGCTCTTGCCATCGTCATCGGTTCTCTCTGCGGGCTTCTGAATGGGTTGATCACCACCGTCGGCAAGATCGAGCCGTTCATTGCGACGCTCGGCACCATGGGCATCTATCGAGGCCTGACCACTTGGCTCTCCCAGGGCGGGGCGATCACCCTTCGCGATCCCGTCCAGCAGGAGATCTACCGGCCGGTCTATTTCGGCTCGATCCTCGGTCTGCCGGTGCCGATCGTCATCATTCTGGTGGTCACAGCCATTGCTGCCGTCATTCTCTACCGCACGCGTTACGGTCGTCACGTCGTTGCCGTCGGCTCTAACCGGGATGTCGCGCGTTATTCCGGCATTGCCGTCGACCGGGTGCGTACCATCGCTTTCGTCATCCAGGGGCTTTGCGTGGCGATTGCCGTGCTCCTCTACGTGCCGCGTCTCGGCTCGACATCGGCCACGACCGGCATCCTCTGGGAGCTGCAGGCGATCACCGCCGTCGTCGTCGGAGGCACTGCGCTGAAGGGTGGTGCCGGCCGCGTCTGGGGCACGATCTGCGGTGCCTTCATCCTCGAGCTCGTCGGCAACATCATGCTGCTCTCGAACTTCATCTCCGAATATCTGATCGGCGCCATCCAGGGCACGATCATCATCATCGCGATGCTCGTCCAGCGGTCGCTGGCGCGCAAGGCGTAGGCAAACGGCCGGGCAGGAGGGTCGCCCGGTCCGTTTTTCACTCGACCCTTTGTCACTTTGGGAGGAAACCAATGCACAAGAAACTGTTAGGCCTCGCTGTCGCCATGACGGCGCTGGCGTCGATCTTCACGGCAGCAGAGGCGCAGGAGACGAAGACCATCGGCGTCTCCATTCCCGCTGCCGACCACGGCTGGACGGCCGGCGTCGTCTACCACGCCAACCGCGTCGCCGAACTCCTGATGAAGGAGCATCCGGGCCTCAACGTCGTCGTCAAGACCTCGGCAGATCCGGCCACCCAGGCAAACGCGGTCCAGGACCTGGAAGTCCAGGGCATCGATGCTCTGGTCATCCTGCCGACCGATCCGGATCCGCTGGTCAATGCGATGAAGGAAGTGAAGGGCAAGGGCCACTTCGTCACGATCGTCGACCGTGCGCCGTCGATGAACGACAACAGCGTCCGTGACCTCTATGTTGCCGGCAATAACCCGGCGCTCGGCAAGGTCGCCGGCGAGTATATCGCCAAGAACTCGCCGGATGCGGAAGTCGTCATCATCCGCGGTCTGCCGATCCCGATCGACCAGCAGCGCCAGGACGGCTTCGACGAAGGCATCAAGGGCTCCAACGTCAAGGTTCTCGACCGCCAGTTCGGCAACTGGAACCGCGACGATGCCTTCAAGGTCATGCAGGATTATCTGACCAAGTATCCGAAGATTGATGTGGTCTGGTGCCAGGACGACGACATGGCTGTCGGCGTGTTGCAGGCCATCGAGCAGGCCAAGCGCACCGATATCCAGTACATCATCGGTGGTGCCGGTTCCAAGGACATGATCAAGAAGGTCATGGATGGCGACAAGATGGTTCCCGTGAACGTTCTCTATCCGCCGTCGATGGTCGGCACCGCTATGGAGCTGACGGCTGCTGCGCTCTACGACAGCGTTCCGGTCCATGGCACCTATACGCTGGACGCGACGCTGATCACCGCCGACAATGCGAAGAACTACTACTTCCCGGACTCGCCGTTCTGATCCTTCCGCTTGCTTCAACACTCTCCTGCCCGGGTTTTTCCCGGGCAGATTTGTCCATGTTCCGATCATTGCGGTTGTGTCGAAAATCCATCTCCTGTAATCGTTTACGGAAACGTTGCAGGGATCTCAGGGAGGAGAATTCATGAAGACGATCAAGGGGCCGGCGATCTTTCTCGGCCAGTTCGCGGGCGATGCCGCACCGTTCAACACCTGGGATGGAATCACCAAATGGGCGGCTGACAAGGGCTATGTCGGCGTGCAGGTTCCGACCTGGGCCGGCCAGCTGATGGACCTGAAGAAGGCTGCTGAATCCAAGGATTATTGTGACGAACTCGCCGGTGTGGCGCGCCAGAACGGCGTCGAGATCACCGAGCTTTCCACCCATTTGCAGGGCCAGCTGGTCGCCGTGCATCCGGCCTATGACGAGGCCTTCGACGGCTTTGCAGCACCTGAAGTGCGCGGCAATCCGAAGGCACGCCAGGAATGGGCTGTGCAACAGGTCAAATACGCGCTGAAGGCGTCTAAGAATCTCGGCATCAAGGCGCATGCGACTTTCTCCGGCGCGCTCGCCTGGCCGTTCATCTATCCCTGGCCGCAGCGTCCGGCCGGTCTCGTCGAGACCGCTTTCGACGAACTTGCCCGCCGCTGGACGCCAATCCTTGACTATGCGGACGAGCAGGGCGTCGACGTTTGCTACGAGATCCATCCGGGCGAAGACCTGCATGATGGCGTCACCTTCGAGATGTTCCTGGAACGGGTGAAGAACCATCCCCGCGCCAACATGCTCTATGACCCCTCGCATTATGTGCTGCAGTGCCTCGACTATCTCGACAACATCGACATCTACAAGGATCGGATCAAGATGTTCCACGTCAAGGACGCGGAATTCAATCCGACCGGCCGGCAGGGCGTTTATGGCGGTTATCAGGGCTGGGTGCAGCGCGCCGGGCGCTTCCGCTCGCTCGGCGACGGCCAGGTGGATTTCGGCGCGATTTTTTCCAAGATGGCGGCGAACGATTTCGACGGCTGGGCCGTTGTCGAATGGGAATGCGCGCTCAAACATCCGGAAGACGGCGCCCGTGAGGGAGCCGAGTTCGTCAAGGCGCATATCATCCGCGTGACCGAAAAGGCGTTTGACGATTTTGCCTCCGGCGGCACGGATGATGCGGCGAACCGGCGGATGCTGGGGCTGTAGTTCGCCTCTTAAAAGAACCGGGCGACCGGGGCGTACCCCCCTCTGTCACACCGTGACATCTTCGCCACAAGGGGGGAGAGTGGCCGCCGCCCTTGTGGACTTCCGTTCCAGGCAAAGCGGCAGCGCCGATCCGTTCTCCCCCCTTCTGGGGGAGATGCCCGGCAGGGCAGAGGGGGGTAACACCGTGCGAAATTTAGTTTTTGGGAGAAAACATCATGGCGATCGAAGCGAGCAAATCGGAACAACGCGCGGCGAAAATTCGCCTTGGCATGGTCGGCGGCGGGCAGGGGGCATTTATCGGTGCAGTGCATCGCATGGCCGCCCGGCTGGACGACCATTATGACCTCGTTGCCGGCGCGCTGTCCTCGACGGCGGAAAAGTCGCTGGCGTCGGGCCGCGATCTCGGGCTCGACCCGGAGCGGTGCTACGGCTCCTTCCAGGAGATGGCGGACAAGGAATCGACGCGACCCGATGGCATTGAGGCGGTGTCGATCGTCACCCCGAACCATGTGCATTTCGCCGCCGCCAAGGCTTTTCTCGAAAAGGGTATCCATGTCATCTGCGACAAGCCGCTGACATCGAACCTGGAGGACGCCAAGGCTCTCAAAGCCGTTGCCGACAAGGCGAAGGCGCTGTTCATCCTGACGCATAATTACACCGGCTATCCGATGGTCCGCCATGCGCGCGAGCTGGTACGCTCAGGCGAACTCGGCGACATCAGGCTGGTGCAGATGGAATATCCGCAGGATTGGCTCGCCGAACCCGTCGAGCAAACCGGCGCCAAGCAGGCCGTCTGGCGCACGGATCCTGCCCAGTCCGGCGTCGGCGGCTCGACCGGCGATATCGGCACGCACGCCTATAACCTCGGCTCCTTCATCTCCGGTCTCGAACTGGATGAACTGGCGGCCGACGTGCACACTTTCGTCGAAGGCCGTCGTCTCGATGACAATGCGCATGTGATGCTGCGCTTCAAAGGCGGTGCCAAGGGCATGTTGTGGTGCAGCCAGGTTGCGACGGGCAATGAGAACGGTTTGAAGGTCCGCATCTACGGCACCAAGGCCGGGATTGAATGGACGCAGGCCGATCCGAACTATCTCTGGTTCACACGGCTGGGTGAACCGAAGCAGTTGATCACCCGTGGTGGGGCAGGGGCAAATTCGGCTGCGGCGCGGGTCACCCGAATTCCTTCGGGGCATCCGGAGGGGTATCTCGAAGCCTTTGCGACCATCTATTCGGAGGCGGCTGCGGCCATCCAGGCAGCGCGGACAGGGGCGGCGGTTGATCCGGCCGTGGTTTATCCGACCGTTGATGACGGCGTGAAGGGCGTGGCGTTTGTCACGGCTTGTATCGAGTCGGGCAAGAAGAATGGTGGTTGGGTGAAGGTTTGATCCCTACCTCCCCCTTGAGGGGGGAGGTCGCCGCAAAGCGGCGGGKGGGGGGTGACCTCTTCTCCCCAGCGGGGAGAAGGTGGCGCGCAGCGCTCAGGTGCAACTTGTTGCACCGGGGATGTGGGGGTGCGAAGCGCAAGGCCATGCGGCAAACGCCTTGCCCGCCGGCCCCCTCACCCCGCCTCCGCTTCGCTCGGCGACCCTCTCCCCGGGAGGAGAGGAGGTCACGCAGACGCTCTGGCAGCCGCGGAGCTATGCCACCCCGGAGCTTTGCTCCGACCCTCCCCCTCAAGGGGAGGGTGGCGTAACTGCAACGTTGCAGTTTTTTGTTTCCAGCGTCTTCACCGCGTCGTTCGATTGCTCTAAACCGCTTTCAACATTGCAAGCGGCGGCCCCTTCCGCCTCGACCCTGACGAAGGAGACTTCCCATGATCGATCCCAAGGCGCTCGCCTCGCGTTTTCCCGGTGACTTCCTGTTCGGCGTTGCCACCGCATCCTTCCAGATCGAAGGTGCCTCGAAGGCGGATGGGCGTAAGCCCTCCATCTGGGATGCGTTTTCCAACATGCCGGGCCGCGTCTTCGGGCGCCACAATGGCGATGTCGCCTGTGATCATTACAATCGTTGGGAAAGCGATCTCGATCTGATCAAGGACATGGGCGTTACCGGTTATCGGTTTTCGATCGCCTGGCCGCGGACCATTCCGGAAGGCACCGGCCCGATCAACGAGAAGGGTCTCGATTTCTATGACAAGCTGGTCGACGGCCTGAAGGCGCGGGGCATCAAGGCCTATGCAACCCTTTATCATTGGGATCTGCCGCTCGCCTTGATGGGAGACGGCGGCTGGACGGCACGGTCTACGGCACAGGCCTTCCAGCGCTACACCAAAGTGGTGATGGAGCGACTGGGAGATCGGTTGGATGCGGTTGCGACCTTCAACGAGCCGTGGTGCTCGGTCTGGCTCAGCCATCTCTATGGTATTCATGCGCCGGGTGAGCGCAACATGGACGCGGCGCTGCATGCACTGCACTACACCAATCTCGCGCATGGTCTCTCGGTTCAGGCAATCCGCGAAATGGCACCGAAGGTACCGGTGGGTCTGGTGCTGAATGCGCATGAGACTCTGCCGGGTTCGGACAGCGCTGCCGATCTCGCGGCTGCCGAGCGGGCGCATCAGTTCCACAACGGCGTGTTCTTCGATCCGGTTTTCAAGGGCGAATATCCCGCCGAGTTCCTGTCGGCGCTTGGGCATCGCATGCCGACAATCGAGGAGGGCGATCTCGCCATCATCAACCAGCCGCTCGACTGGTGGGGGCTGAACTACTACACGCCGATGCGCGTCGCCGACGATCCGACACCGGGTGCCGAATTCCCGGCAACCGTTGGTGCCCCACCGGTTTCCAAGGTCAAGACCGATATCGGCTGGGAAGTCTATGCGCCGGCGCTGAAGTCACTCGTCGAACGGCTTTATGCCCGCTACGACCTGCCCGCCTGCTACATCACCGAAAACGGCGCCTGCTACAATATGGAGGTCGAGGGCGGCGAGGTGTATGACCAGCCGCGGCTCGATTATTATGCCGAGCATCTCGACAAGGTCGCCGATCTGATCGCTGATGGTTATCCGATGCAGGGTTATTTCGCCTGGTCGCTGATGGACAATTTCGAATGGGCGGAAGGCTACAAGATGCGCTTCGGTCTGGTGCATGTCGATTACGGCACCCAGGTGCGCACCATCAAGAAGAGCGGCAAGTGGTATCGCGAACTGGCACTCGAATTCCCGAAGGGGAATTTCAAAGCCGACTGACCCACCGGGGCTTAACCCGGTCCGCTCGCGATCTCAGCCAAGCTTGATCAGCTTGTTGGCCGCATCCGCCTCGTGTCGCCGGTCGAAGTCGGCGCGCGCGGTCTGAATGCTGTCGTGATGGGTGAAGACCCAACTGCCGAGCGCTCGGATGGGGCCGCCAAAGGAGCGCCCGAGATCGGTCAATGCGTATTCGACCTTGGGGGGTACGGTTGGATGAACCGTGCGCTCAACGATGCCGTCTCTTTCCAGTGAACGCAGTGTCAATGTCAGCATGCGTTGCGATATTCCGACGACTGAACGCTTAAGATCGGAGAAGCGCTGAGGGCCGTCGCCGAGCATCATGATCACCAGAACAGTCCATTTATCGCCCAGTCTGGCCAGCATTTCGCTCACCGTCTGGCATTTGGCGGGATCGTAATTATCGCACATGGCGGCTCCCATCGTTCTATCGGTGTAACTTGGTATCAGAAATGTGCCTTCTTGCACAATCGTCCCGGTTACATATGTAGGCCTGGTTACTAATCGATACCAGGCCTCGCCCAGGCTGCCAACACTCCCATGGCGCCGGCAGGTCCAACCAGGAGCGAGATCATGTCCGCACTCATCGAAAAGCTGAACTGGCGCTATGCCACCAAGAAAATGGACCCGTCCAAGGCTGTGCCGGACGACAAGGTCGAACGGATCGTGGAAGCGGCTCGCCTCGCACCCACCTCGAGCGGCCTGCAGCCGTTTGAAGTCATCGTCGTCACGAACAAGGATGTGCGCGCCAAGATCCAGGAGATCGCCTGGAACCAGGCACAGGTGACCGAGGGCTCGCACCTGCTCGTGTTCGCCGCCTGGGACAATTATACGGCCGAACGCATCAACCACATGTTCGACCTCGTCAATGACGAGCGCGGTTTCAAGAACGAAGGCTGGGAAAATTATCGCCAGATGCTGCTCGACACCTATCCCGGTCGCGCTGCCGACGTGAATTTCGAACACGCCGCCCGCCAGGCCTATATCGGCTTCGGCATGGCCGTTGCCGCTGCCGCCTTCGAGGGCGTGGATGCAACACCGATGGAAGGCTTCGATCCGGCCAAGCTCGATGAGATCCTGGACTTGCGCGAAAAGGGCCTGCGTTCGGTCACGATCCTTCCGCTCGGCTATCGGGCGACTGAGGGTGACTGGCTCGCCCCGCTGAAAAAAGTGCGCCGCCCCAAGGCGGAATTCGTCTCCGTCGTCGCTTGACGCGAGAGTTGGCGGATCCGCGCCTCCAGTCTGATCCGCCACGGGTTCCGGGAAACCGGGACCCTCATTTTTTAGTTGCATCGGGCGACTATTAGCATTCCCGGATTATTCGATATTTATTATCACTGTCAGCATGTTAAGTCTAATTGAACACATTTTCTGGCACGGTGCGCCGAAAGCCAGGGTAGTATTGCATGCGGCTTCTCGGAGTGAAAAATCGACTGAAGTTGCTCGCAAATCGCCGCATGGCGGTGACCGGCATGCTGCTGGTTTTCGCGATGCTGGCGGTGATGGTGACGTTGATCGTGCTCACCGCGCTCGACCGCGTCGCAAGCAATGCCAACCACCTCGACGAGGAGCGATCGCGCGAGACGTTGCTCGGGGCCGTACAGACCTTCAAGTTCCAGCTCGGTGCCACGCTGAATGACTACGCGGCCTGGGACGATGCGGCAGAGAATGTCTACACCACGCCTGATGCCGATTGGGTAAACAGCAACTTCGGCGACATGACCTTCGAAAGCGAGCTGTTCGACGTTGCCATTGTGCTCGACCAGGATGGCCGCCCCGGCATGGCCTATTCCGACGGCGTTTCCCTCGGCAAGGCCACCCGCGGTTATCTGCCCCATGATGTATCCATCCTGTTCGATCAGGTTCGCTCCGGCCAAAGCGGCGAGACTCCGCAGGCGCTCGGCTTCGTGCGCACCCTGAAGGGCATCGGTGCGGCCGGCGTGGCACTCATTCGGAAAAAGTCGGGCGCTGTCGCGAGCGATCCGCAAAAGCGGCGCTATCTGCTTTTTATCCGCCATATGTCGACCGAGACAGTGAAAAGGATATCGAGCGCCTATGTGCTGCCGGACCTCTCGCTCGCACCGCCTTCGACACGCTCGACACATTCGGTGGCGATCGAATCGCCGAGCGGGACACGCCTTGCCTCGCTCACCTGGACGCCGCGCGCGCCGGGAGACATCAGCCGCGATCAGGTGGAGCCGCTGGTCAGGTCAGCGCTGATCCTGATCGCTGTCTACTGCCTGCTGCTCTTCATCATCGGCAACAGCGTCGTGCGACGGCTGAGATCCGATGAGGCGGCCGCGGTCAAGCTTGCGCGAACGGACCGGTTGAGCGGACTTGCCAATCGCGACGGGCTTCAGGTTCTGCTGGAGCAGGCCCTGCAGCAGGCGCGCAGCGGCGATGGCGATGTCGTGCTGCTCTATCTCGATCTGGACGGGTTCAAGGAAGTCAACGACGCCTATGGCCATGCCGTGGGCGACAGCCTCATCCGCGCCGTTTCCGCGGGGCTGGAAGTGCTTGTCGGCGAAGACGCAACGATTGCCCGCATCGGCGGTGACGAATTTGCCATCGTGTTTTTCGGTGCGGAGGCGCAGGCGAGGGCGATCTCCGTCGCTGAAGCGATCCTCGAATTCTTTGGCGAACCTCTGACGCTTGGTGAACGCGTGGTTTCTGTCGGTTGCAGCCTTGGGCTTGCGGTCTCGATCGAGGGCGCCATCGATGGCGGTGAGCTGACGCGTCAGGCCGACATGGCGATGTATGCCTCCAAAGACGGCGGGCGCGGGCGCTGGACCGCCTATCACCCACAGATGGACGAGGAGCGTGAGACGCGCAATCAGCTTGCGCTCGATCTCAGATCGGCGATCGAGAACGAGGAGATTCAGGTCGTTTATCAGCCCGTGGTGGATTCAGCGACGTTTGAACTGGTGAGCATTGAAGCGCTCGCGCGCTGGAACCGGCGCGGCCATGGTCCGGTCTCGCCCGAAATCTTCATTCCCATCGCCGAGACCAGTGGTTTGATCGATCGCCTCGGTCTCAGCGTGCTCAGCCAGTCGTTGACCCAGCTGACCAACTGGCCGGGACTGAAACTGTCGGTCAACATTTCGCCCGGACAGTTCCGCGATCCCGCATTTACCGGACATGTTGCTGATCTATTCCGTCAGACCGGTATCGAACCGCAGCGCGTCGTACTGGAAATGACGGAGACCTATTTCATCCAGAATGCCGAGCGGGCGCGAACCGTGCTGGAACGACTGCGCAAGATCGGCGTGCAGATCGCGCTCGACGATTTCGGCGCCGGCTTCTCCAGTGTGGGATATCTGCGCCAATTCGGCTTCGATCGGATGAAGATCGACAAGTCCCTGGTGCAGTCCTTGGGTGAAGGACACAAGGCGGTCGAAATGCTGCAGGCGACAGTGGCCCTTGCCCGTTCGCTCGATGTGCCGGTTACGGCCGAAGGTGTGGAGACGGATCAGCAGGCGGTCAATCTGCGACTGGCCGGCTGCGATCAGTTGCAGGGCTATCTTTTCGGGCGTCCCTGCAGTCCTGCCGACATCGATGCATTGCGACTGCGACCCATGGATCTGAGAGCCAAGGCTGCAGCTATTGCCTTCGGGCACCCGCCTCTGGAAACCTCATTCCCCCGTTGAACCGACCGCAGTTACGCCGGAACAAAGGGGCGTCTCAGTGCTTCCTTTCTGCAGAAAGGGAGAAGTGCCATGTTCACCACAGACACCTGGCTGCGCATCGTCTGCAGCATGATGATCAATGCCGTGATCTTCGGGACCGGGGCCATTATTGTTCTGTCCGTGCCGGCTCTGGCGGCGCAGGCGAAGGTCCTGTTGCGTCTGGTCGTTGTCGCCAGCTTTCTCGCGGCGCCGTTTTTCGCCTTCGCCGTGGCGCCCCGCATGCGGCTGCGCAACTGGGGCCGGCGCGCGTGGCAACGCGGCGACCAGATCTCAGGCTGACCAACTAAAGCGATCGGCGGCGCTCAGCCGCCGATATGCTTTTCGCCGCGCTTCTTCGCCAGCGCGATCTGCAGCTGCCGCTGGCGATAGCGATCGCGATCGGCCTCGGTGCGGCTCTCGTAACAATGGCTGCAGGAAACGCCTTCCTCATAATGCGGATGGGTCAGCTCTTCCGCCGTGATCGGGTTGCGGCAGGCATGGCAGAGCTTGTGGTTGCCTTCTTTCAGGCCATGGGTGACCGACACGCGCTCGTCGAAGACGAAGCAGGCGCCGTCCCAAAGGCTCTGTTCTTCCGGCACTTCCTCCAAATATTTCAGAATACCGCCCTTGAGGTGGTAGACCTCGTCGAAGCCCTGCTGCTTCATGAAGGCGGTGGCCTTTTCGCAGCGAATGCCGCCGGTGCAATACATGGCGATCTTCGGCTTGTTGTGCAGGCCGGGATTGTTCTTCACCCAGTCCGGAAACTCGCGGAAGGTCTTGGTGTTCGGATCGACCGCGCCGCGGAAGATGCCGATGGCGGTCTCATAATCGTTGCGGGTGTCGATGACGATCGTCTCCGGGTCCGAGATCAGCTCGTTCCAGTCTTTCGGATCGACATAGGTCCCGACGATCTTGTTGGGGTCGATGTCCTCGACACCCATGGTCACGATCTCTTTCTTCAGCCGCACCTTCATGCGCAGGAAGGGCATCTTCGAGGCGCGGCTTTCCTTGTGCTCCAGGTTGCCAAATTCTGGCTGGCTGCGGATGAAGGCCAGCACCGTGGCGATTGCGGCATCGGTGCCAGCGATGGTGCCGTTGATGCCTTCATGGGCGATCAGCAGCGTGCCCTTGACCCTTTCCGCCTTGCAGAGCGTCTCGAGCGGCTCCTGAAAGCTTTCGAAGCGCGGGAACTTGGCGAAATGGTAGAGGGCGGCGACGCAAAAGGCGCCGCCTTCTTCATGGCGTGGGGCTTGATCGATCTGTGTCATGGCTTGCGAAATACCGCCTCGGCCCTTGGCGCGCAACGGATTTCCGCGCGATGAGCGAAGTTTGAAATCTGTCAAATTTCGCCCATCATCGTGTCGACAGATCGGTCAGGCAGGCGGATTGAAGACGCGGATGCGGTGGCCGTCGGGATCAGAGACCGTAAAAGTGCGGCCAAAATCCGCCTTGGCGGGGGCCTGAAGAACCGGGATGCCGAGGGCCGACCAGCGCGCATGGGTGGCATCGACGTCAGCGGCACCAGGTGCGCGGATCGCAAGTTCGCAGCCGCCACCGGTGAACTGTGCCGTGGGCTCAACGCCAGCGCGGCTCCAGAGGCCGAGGACGAGGCCCGTCGGCAGGCGGAAAAGGGAGAAGGTGTCAGCCCGTTCGGTCGGCGCGATGCCGAAGAGCTTTTCGTAGAAGTCGGCACTGGCTGCAGCGTTTTCGACATAGAGAATGGTCATTGCGGGGGTCATCGTCATCTCCTGTTGTTGGATGACTTGAACCTATCTTCCCCTGCTGCCAAAAAGTGTCAGCATCATTGCGCGATGCTCTCGGGAATGGCATTTTGCTGACGCCAGGCCTTGAGGAGGGCGGTGCGGCGCTTGGTGTAGCGGGTTTCACCGGCTGTCGCGCTTTCGATCCGGTCGGTGCGGAAATGCCGAAAATCCTCCCGCAGCGTGCACCAGGCGACCAGAACGCGGACGCCATCGAAAAAGGTCAGGGCACACGGCCAGACGGTGCGGCTGGAGACACTGCCGTGCTGGTCGCGATAAGCGAGGAGAAGGGGCCTTTCATTGCGCAGGGCCTGACGCAGCACCTGAAGGTCGACGCGTTCGCTGGCAAGCGGGGCGCCTGGGCCGACGAGCAGAGGCACCTCGGCCATGTCACGACGCAGGTCTTCCGGCAATACGGCATCGATCTTGGCAAGTGCATTGCGGGCGGCAGCGGCGATCGCCTCGTCGGTCCGCTTTTCAACGAAACGGAAGCCGAGCATCAGCGCCTCGATCTCCTCGCGGGTGAACATCAGCGGCGGCAGCATGTAGCCGGGACGCAGGATATAGCCGATGCCGGCTTCGCCCTCGATATCGGCGCCATCCGATTGCAGGGTTGCGATATCGCGGTAAAGGGTTCGCAGCGAAACACCTGTCTCGCGGGCAAGTGTCGACCCGCTCACCGGCAGACGATGGCGCCGCAGAACCTGCAACAGAAAGAGGAGGCGTTGCGAGCGACTCATGGGCGGGGTGAAACGGGGTTGGCAATCATACGTGCTCAGCCGTGACCGGACATCTTGCCGATGGCAGCGGCGGTCCACAGCGTTTCGATCACGTCGGCCTCCCGGCGTGCGCCGTCGGAAAAGACGATTTCGGCAAGAGCCAGCGCTTCGCGGCGCAGCTCCTGCTGGCGCCGGATGATGATGGCGAGCAGGAAGGACTGGTCTTCACCGCTGCCAAAGAGATCCGGCTCCGTGTCGAAGAGTTCCGTCAGGACCGTCAGGTCGTGCTCGTGGCCGAGCAGGTCAACCAGGATTTTGGCATCCCGGCGCTTCGCGGCAAAGGCACTGGGCCAGAGATCGCGCAGCAGCGAGAGGTTCATCCAGTGGGCCTGAGCGGCCTTGCGCAGATCGTGGAAGGCTTCGCCATGGCCTTCACTTTTGCAGCCATCCAGAGCTGCGTGGGCACGCTTAAGCGCCTTCAGCCAGCCCTTGGCCATCAGGCGGGCAGCGGGTCCTGCCTTTGACGGCAGGTCGAGGGCATCGAGTGCGGCGATCGAAAGCCGGCACTCGGCAATCACGCCGGCTACTTTCTCCTCGAGATCCGTCTCTTCCGCCGCAATATCGTCCCGGCGCAGTTCCAGCACCGTGCGGGTCGCGTCCAGCGTTTCGGCTTCCTCCTCGTTCGCGAATGCCGTCAGATGCGTGACGGTCTCCATGAGTGCTGTCGCATCGCGAATGCGCGACAGGCTGCGTGCCGCGGCGCCGAGGTTCGTATTGTGCTGCTTGAAGAAGGCTTTGTCCGCGTGGGCGACAAGGCGAAGCAGATTGCGGACGCGCTTGAATTTCTTGCGGGCTTCGTGAATTGCCTCGTGCAGGCCATCCGCTCGCGTCTGCAGGACGGTGATGGCGTGATCCAGCTGGCGGCGGGCAACGGAGCCTAGCTCCGTCGGGAGATCCCGGTCCGGCCTAATGCGATATGGCATGCACCAACTCCGGCCGCAGTCGCTGGGTCGCCAGCGCCTGATTGGAATAGCGCTTGTCGCCGGTCACTTCGCGGCCAAGCCAGGCCGGCAGCGACGGCTCGTCGGTTTCCGACGCCATCTCGACCTCGGCGATCACCAGTCCGCGATAGGCCCCCTCGAAGACATCGATTTCCCAGGTGAAGCCCTCGAAATCTACCGTATGGCGTGTCTTCTCGATGACGTTGCCGGTGGCAAATTCAATCATTTCAAGAGCATCATCATGGGGAATGTCGTATTCGAATTCGTCTCGTGTGAGCACGCCATTGCCGAATTTCATCGTCAGCTGTGCCGTCTCGTCGTTGCGGGTGCGGATGCGCACCGAGCGATCGGCCTCTGCGGTGATATAGGCTTGCCTGATCCGTGTCCGGGAGGTGACGCCCTCTTTCCAGCCGTCGTTGCGGACGAGAAACTTGCGTTCGATTTCCTTCGCCATACACACTCGCTCCGAAAAATTACGCAGTGCAACCATAGACCACGAGGTGCTGTTAGGAAACTGGAAAGATTCCGTGCTAGGGGTCGCTCGACAAGGACTGTCACGCGCGCTAGTAAAACGCCGATCTAATCGTTTTAAAAGAGGCTTCTGCCATGGGCGAAAAAACCGACAAGCTGCTCTCCACCCTGAAGCTCCAGCCGGTCGTTCCGGTGCTGATCATCGAGGATGCCAAGTCGGCCGTGCCGCTGGCGCGGGCCTTGGTGGCAGGTGGTCTGAAGGCAATCGAGATCACGCTGCGCACGGCTGCAGCTCTTGAAGCGGTCCGTCTCGTTGCCGAAGAAGTCGAAGGCGCCGTTGTCGGCGCTGGCACGATCCTCAATGCGAGCCATTATGCCGCAGCCGTCGATGCCGGATCGCAGTTCATCGTCAGCCCGGGCACGACCCAGGAACTGCTCGATGTGGCGCGTCAGTCGGACATTCCGCTGCTGCCCGGTGCGGCCACGGCTTCCGAGGTCATGGCGCTGCGCGAAGAGGGCTATGAGGTGCTGAAGTTCTTCCCCGCCGAACAGGCTGGTGGTGCCGCCTATCTCAAGGCGCTCTCCTCGCCGCTCGCAGGCACGCTGTTTTGCCCGACCGGCGGCATCTCCCTGAAGAACGCGATGGATTATCTTTCGCTGCCGAACGTCGTCTGCGTCGGTGGCTCCTGGGTTGCGCCGAAGGAACTGGTGACCGCCGGCGACTGGGCCGGCATTACCAAGCTTGCGAGCGAAGCGGCCGCCCTCAAGGGTTGACGTTCTGTTGAACGGACGCGTCGGGCGGAACCGGCGGTCTCCAATTGCATTCAGCGTCTCCATCCCTATCTAGGGAACGAGACGCTGAACAAGGAGACCATAATGTTCGACGCCAAGAAACTGCTGGACCAATTCCTCGGATCGCAGATGCCCGGAACCACTGGCTCGATCGGCCAAAAGGGAACCGATCTGATGGGCATGGCCAAGGCCAATCCTTGGAAGGCGGGCGCACTTGCGACCGTCCTCCTCGGCACGAAGACCGGCCGATCGATCGGTGGCAGTGCGCTGAAACTGGGTGGTCTCGCCGTGATTGCGGGCCTCGGTTATCAGGCCTACAAGAATTATCAGTCCGGGCAGGCACCGGAGCCGAAACAGGCGCTGCCGGAACTCCTGCCGCCGCCCTCCGATTCGCCTTTCAGCACCGAGACTGCCGGCATCAGCCATGACTTCGCGATTGGCCTGCTGCGCGCCATGATCGCTGCCGCCAAGGCGGATGGTCATATCGATGCGCAGGAGCGCGGGCGCATCATGGAGAAGATTCAGCTGTCGGGACTGGGGTCCGAAGCCGAAGCTTTCATCGAAGGTGAACTCGCGAAGCCGACGGACATGGATGCGCTCGTCGCTTCCGCCGTGACGGAAGAGCAGAAGGTTGAGCTCTATACCGCCTCGCGGCTGGCGATCGAGCCGGACACGCGCACGGAGCGCGGCTATCTCGACATGCTGGCCGGTCGCCTCGGCCTGGCCGATGCGCTTGTCGATCATATCGAAGCCACGGTGTCGTCGGCCAAGGTCAGCCTCTGAGACCTGCGGCATCGGGGCAGGCGCAGTGCTTGCCCCGGCGGTTGCCTTTGGCGAGCCGGTAGCCTAAGCCTCAGGCGACGAGTTCAGCCGGAGGCCGCCATGCGCGATCTGTCCACTTTTAAGGGATGTGCCGCTCCCCAGCCTGTCAGGCTGGAAGGGCGTTTCGTTGTGATCGAACCTTACAACCGCGCGACGCATCTGGAGGCGCTGTGGGAGGGGCTCGGTGGCATCGAGATCAACCCGCTGCTCAAATATTTCACCCAGCCCGATTTCAATGACATCGCGGATTTTGACGTCTGGCTGACCGCTGTGCAAAAGGGCGGATGGGTCACGGAAGTGTTTCGCGACAAGGCGACGGGCAAAGTGGTCGGCATGGCCAATTATATGCGACCGGATCCGGCCAATGGCGTGGTGGAGATCGGCGGCGTGGCGCATGGGCCGGACATGAGCCGGACACCGCTTGCGACCGAAGCGCATTACCTTCTGGCACAGCACGTGTTCGAAGACCTCGGCTATCGTCGCTACGAATGGAAGTGCCACAACGAAAATGCGCCGAGCAAGGCCTCGGCACTGCGTTACGGTTTCCAGTTCGAAGGTGTGTTTCGCCAGCACATGCTGTCCAAGGGCAAGAATCGCGACACGGCCTGGTTTTCGATGATCGACGGCGAATGGCCATTGCTGGCTGCTGCTTTCGAGGCCTGGCTTTCGCCGGATAATTTCGACGGCGAGGGCAAGCAGAAGCAGAAGCTGGAAGACCTGCGGGCCAGCCTCGCCGCCAAACGGGCTTAAGACAGGGAAAGACGGTTTCGTGGAAAAGAACATCTTCAGCATTATCCTGAATGTCGGCACGGTGCTGGTCGTTGCGGCGCTTGCCTATGGCAGCTATCTCAACACGACCATTGCCTATTCTGTCGGGATCTGTGTGCTGATCGGGATTGCGGTTTATGCCTTCCGTTTCCTGCCGGCGCCGAAGCGCAGGCCGCGCGCCGAAGGCGCTGTAGCGTCCAGCCAAACCAAATCGCCGGCCTCCTCGGCTGCCATCGTGGTGGCTGTTGTCGTCGGGCTTCTTCTGCTGCTGCCGACCATCGTGCTGTGGCTCGGGTCCTATTCGCCGGAGCTTGGAGCCTTTGTCGGAGCCATCGGGCTGATGGCGATGTTCCTGATCCTTTGGCTCCGCTCGCGTTATCAGCGCAGCCATGAAGGTGATCAGTCCTGACTGGCGCTCACGCCTGAAGGCTTGCCACCAGGAGCAGGGCGCCGAGCAGGATGACCAGCACGGCGGCGCCGATTTCGATGCCGCTTGCCACCATGCCGGCACGGCGCGAACCGGGTCCCGAGAGCCTGAGCGCCAACCCTTTTGCGCCAACGGCGAGGCTTGCCAGGGCCGAAACCGTGATGGCCGTTCCAAGCGCCATGGCGAGGACCGAAAGCACGCCGCCCAGCACCAGGCCATTCAAGAGCGCAAAGGTCATCACCAGAAGCGCGCCTGAGCACGGGCGCAAGCCCACCGCAATGACGGCAGACCACGCATCACGCAGGCCGAAGGCGTTCATGCGCAGCATGGCAGGGTCCGGCACGTGGGTGATGCCGCATTCGTGGCAGACCGATCCCGGTGCCAGCGCATCATGGCCGTGGTCGATTGCATCGGCGCGAAAGCGCGAGGTCTGGGCGGGGCGAAGCGTGGGCGTGCCGGCCTGTTCTTCCGTGGCGGCAAAGAGTGACGCCGTGATGCCGGGCTGGCCTGCCGCGGCCGCGGCTCCATCAAACAGCGGAGACGCGGTTTGTGGACCCCGCAGGGAAGACGCGAAAGACACCTTGAGCTTGCGGACGAGAAGCCAGACCCCGAAGACGACGATCATCGCATAGCTTGCCGTCTCTAAGGCCTGGGTCGCGACCGTCATGGTGATTGCCGTGCCGCGCAGCACGAAATAGGCGGCGCCGACGACCGCAATCGCGACCAGAGCTTGGAGGAGCGCGGAGACGAAGGCGACGAGTATGCCGCGTTTCAATTCGATCTCGTTGGCCAGCATGTAGGAGGAGATGACCGCCTTGCCGTGGCCGGGGCCGGCGGCATGAAAGACCCCGTAAGCAAAGGAGAGGCCGATCAGGGTTGCAAGCGCAGAAGGATCTTCCCGCATCGCCTTCAGCGCCGTCGTGAGCGACCGGTAGAAAGCTTGTTGATGGGTGTTGATCCAGACGAGGAGATGGGCAAATGGCCCGCTCATCGGCTGGTACGACGGCTCGGCTGCACCGACACCGAGCGGCGAGGCGGCATGGGCGAGGCTTGAGGCGAGCAGGAGGGCGCCGAGCGCCAGGAGCAGCGGCAGGGCCTTGGTCGTCCGAATGCCGCTCAGCATGTCAGCTCCAGCCGGGTGGCGAAGAGTTTGCCCATGTCCGTGCCTGCGGGGTCGTTGAAGAAGGCTTCCGTCAGGTTTGACTGGTTCTGCGCGATGACCTGATCGGGATCCGGTCGGACGACCGTGTGTTTGCAGCCGGCAAAACCCTTGCCTTCCACGACGATGTCGCTGTCCTTGGCAAAGTCGATCGCCGTGTAGAGCGTCGGGTCGTAGACGCCGAAGTTCATCCGGCCGCCGATCTTCAGCGGGGTCTTCGGCTTGGCAATGAAGAAGACGAGGAGCTGGTTGTCCTTGTAGTCGACATTGAAGACATCAGGTTTCGCCACTTCGGACGAGGCGCCGTCCTTGGAGATGAAGGTGAAATAGCTGTAGTCGCCGAGCGATTCCCGGATCGTGTGGGCGATCTCCTGGAGTTCCTTGTGATCAAGCTTCAGGTCACTGTTCTTGTCGAAGTCCATGAGGACGCTCGAGGAGAAGACGTCGTCGAAGCGCCAGACATTGCGCAGTTCCTTGACCGTGCCGTCATCGGCCGCGACGATCTCAAGCCGCGCTTCGGCGAAAATATGGGGATGCGAGAGTGCAGGCGTGGCGAGCAACAGACCAAGCCCTGCCGCTGCATATCCAAGGCATCCGCGCATGTAATCCGACCTTCCCGCATCCGGTTTCGGGAGCATTCCGTGCCTTACGATTGGGACGAAAATGGGACCCGCTGTTCCACCCGGTCGTCAGGAATAGCGCTTGAACCATGCGTGGAGATAGTCGACGAAAGCGCGCACCTTGGCGGGGAGATAGCGCCGGTGCGGATAGACGGCATAGATGCCGCGATCCTTGGCAATATATTCGTCGAACAGCGAGACAAGTTCGCCGGACGCCAGATAAGGGCGGGCGATGAAATCGGGGATCATCGCGACGCCGAGGCCGGCGCGGGCAGCGCGAAGCGTCGCCTGCGGGCTGTTCACCTCGATCGGACCGGATACGCTGACGGAGATCGGGCTGCCGTCGGTGTCGATGAAGCGAAGGCTGTTGTGCGAGCGGGAATTGGTGTCGATGAGGAAGGGGACCCTCGACAATTCGCTCGGATGGGTGAGGGGGCCGCGGGCCTCAATGAAAGCGGGTGTGGCACAGGCATAGACGCGGAAATCGGAAAGCTTGCGGGCGATCATGCCGGAATCATCGAGCTTGGTGATTCGGATGCCGAGGTCGAATCCTTCCTCGATCAGGTCGACGAAACGGTCTTCGGCGACGATTTCGAGTGCGAGCTCCGGATTTTCACTGGCAAAATCGATCAGCGACTGGCCGATCTCTGCATCGATGAAGGTGCGCGGGAGGGTGACCTTCAGCTTGCCCTTAAGGTCGGCATTGTTCTCGCGCACGAGGTCGGCGAGGTTGTCGATCTCCTTCAGGATGTCGGCTGCGGTCCGGTAATAGGTGTGGCCGGCCTCGGTCATGGAGAACTGGCGCGTGGTGCGGTTGAGCAGCAGGGCGCCCAATTCGTCTTCCAATTCACGGACATACTTGGAAAGCAGCGCTTTCGAGCGGCCGGTCTTGCGGGCGGCGGCAGAGAAGCCCTCGGCTTCCACCACATCGATGAAGGCGCGGATACGGGTCAGCGTGTCCATGGGGTCGTCGATCTCCTCTTTCGCCGGATTGTGAACACTCGGGCGAGTTCGTTCAATAGATAACCCAAAACGCGGGAAAAAACTTCGGCGACGCTCGAAAAAACCGCTTGATTATGACGCTCGCATTTCTTATCTCCTGCTCAGCCCAAAGTCGCACGTGCCCGTGTGTGTCCGCCGACCCTCGAACTGGGATTTATCCCTAAGGTGAGGTCATCGGTAAGGTACCTGGAACTAACCCCTCCAGTCGCTATTCCGGCCAACCGGAAAATGCGAGGACATACGAAGCAACGACGGTGCGGGCCTTTCTAGTCTCTTCCGGCTTTCCATCAGCTGGAGTTACTTCAGAGGCACACCATCATTGCCGGAAGTGCGGTAGGGTCTCCCTCCAATCCATGGCAGACAAAGCGGATTTATGCGCTCGTTACAGAGTGCGTTTATCCATCGTTTCGCGCGTCGAGCGTTCGTACGGTACCGGTGTCTCCACCGACTGGTTTCGAGCGATGTCTCGCCGTCCTTTGTCCATCCGCAAGCTTGGCAGCTTCGGATATTCTTGGAATATGGAAGGTAGACCGATGACCACGGCTCGCATCCTCGACTTCATCAACACCCGACGTCCCGAAGGTCCCTGCCTCGTGGTCGATCTCGACGTCGTTCGTGACAATTTTGGTGCCTTCCGTCATGCCCTGCCGGACAGCGCCATCTACTACGCCGTCAAGGCGAACCCGGCACCGGAAATCCTCCAGCTTCTGGCCTCGCTCGGTTCGAACTTCGACTGCGCATCCGTCGCCGAAATCCAGATGGCGCTCGATGCCGGTGCAGATGCTTCGCGCATCTCGTTCGGCAACACGATCAAGAAGGAGCGCGACATTGCGCGTGCCTTCGCACTCGGTGTGAACCTCTATGCCGTCGACAGCCATGAGGAAGTCGAGAAGATCGCCCGTGCCGCTCCCGGTGCCCGCGTATTCTGCCGCGTGCTGACCGATGGCGAAGGCGCCGAATGGCCGCTTTCCCGCAAGTTCGGCTGCGTGCCGCAGATGGCCGTCGACGTTCTCGTCTACGCACACCAGCTCGGCCTCGAATCCTTCGGCGTCTCGTTCCATGTCGGTTCGCAGATGACCAAGGTCGACGCCTGGGACGGCGCTCTCGCCGATGCCAAGCGTGTGTTCAACTCGCTGGCCAAGCAGGGCATCGTCCTGAAGATGGTCAACATGGGTGGTGGTTTCCCGACCAAGTATCTGCGCGATATCCCGTCCGCTGAAGCTTACGGTCTGGCGATCAAGGAGTCGCTGAAGAAGCATTTCGGCAACAACATCCCGCAGACCATCATCGAGCCGGGCCGCGGCATGGTCGGCAATGCCGGCGTGATCAAGGCGGAAGTCGTGCTGATCTCAAAGAAGTCTGACAATGACGAGCACCGCTGGGTGTTTCTCGACATCGGCAAGTTCGGCGGTCTGGCCGAAACCATGGACGAAGCGATCCGTTACCCGATCCGCACCGCCCGTGACGCCGATGCGATGGAGCCCTGCGTACTCGCCGGCCCGACCTGCGATTCGGCGGACGTGCTCTACGAGAAGAACATGTATCCGCTGCCGATCTCGCTTTCGATCGGCGACGAGGTTCTGATCGAGGGCACCGGTGCCTACACCACCACCTATTCGGCGGTGGCGTTCAACGGCTTCGACCCGCTGAAGTCCTACGTCATCTGACGTCTCCCGCGCCGGAAAACCGGCGCGGACCTTCACAATCATCGTCATCGCTTGGGATGGGAGGCCGACATGGCCGCTGTTCTGACCAGCATGCGCGCGCTCTTTGCGCCGGCGCCTGCCTTCGTCATCGATACCGAAACGCCTGCCGACGTTGTCGCGCGTGAGGCACTGCTCGACCGCGCCATGGGCGCAGATCGCCGGAAGAAGTCGTCCGAGAAGATCCGCCGCGACCGGATCCCGGCCGAGGGGCTGGCGCTCGTCGCCCGCGATCCCTCGGGTCACGTCATCGGCACCGTGCGGCTGTGGAACATCGAGGCTGGCGTCAGCCGCGAGGGCTTGGTGATTGATGCTCTGCTGCTCGGGCCGCTTGCCGTCGATGCCGCCCATGAGGGCAAGGGTGTCGGCGCTGCGCTGATGCGGGCAGCTCTTATGGAGGCGAAGAAGCGTGGCCACGGCGCCGTGCTGCTCGTCGGTGATGCACCCTATTACGAGCGCTTCGGCTTCTTTGCCGAAAAGACGCAACATCTGGTGATGCCGGGACCGTTTGCCCGGGACCGCTTCCTGGCACTGGAACTGGTGCCCGGCTGGCTCGAAGGGGCTGCCGGCATGGTTGTCGCGTCCGGTCGCAAGCTGTCGCGGCCGAGCATGCTGCCCCGGGCGGCCTGATCCTGCGCTTGATCTGAGACCAGAGAGCGGCCGCCTGCCAGTTAGGTGCGTCTCCAAAATAACTGCAGAGATTGGACTTTCGCCCCTCGGGGCCGTTTTCTAACATCGTCATCACCGCCCAATGGCTATGACGATCAAGGGGAACGTGGTGTGGAAAGTCTTTTCGAATGGAGCCGCCCTGGCTCTCTTTCTGTCTTGCGCAGCGCAGGCGGCCGACGCTGTCGAAGCCTTGCCGGCCGCGCCGCCGGAGGCCGTCGCGACCTCGTCATTTTCCTGGGCTGGCGGTTACGCGGGATTGCATGCCGGCTACGGTTGGGGAGAGGGCGATGCGGCGGCCGGCGGCGCTACGGGCACCATCGACTTCGATGGCGGCCGGTTCGGCGCCTTTGCTGGTTATAACTTCGACCTCGGCTCTTCCTGGATCGTCGGCATTGAGGGTGACCTTGGTTATGACTGGAACGAGCGCGAGGACGGGACCGAGACATTCGGCACCAATATCCAGGGCGGTGTTCGTGGCCGTGTCGGCTATGCGGTCGACCGGGCCCTTGTCTATGCCGCCGGCGGCTGGGCGGCTGCACAGTTCAGTTACGACGATACGGGGGTCTCGATCGACGAGACGATGAACGGCTGGACCGTGGGTGCGGGTGTGGATTACGCGATCAACGATCGCGTGTTTGCGCGGGCGGAATATCGCTACAATGATTACGGCAGTGCCGACATCGGTGCCGTCAATATCGATTTCACCCAGCACGTCGTTCAGGCCGGCCTTGGCCTCAAGTTCTGACCGATCCACCGCCTGAGTCGAGCCCGGTTTCTGTCGCGCGTGGAGCCGGGCTCATCTATTTCGTCATGCCTCTTAGCAAACTGAGGCCGCCATCTGTCGTCAGTTTTGCAATCGTCAAAGCTGGCTGTGGCCTGTCTGCAACAGCTTGCCCTTTGCGACCATTTCTCTCTGCAGACTTGCTAACCTATTGATCTGGCTCAACCCGACCAGTGGGGTTCGGACGTTACCTGCGGGTGGCTTTGCCGAACTGTACAAGGAGAGAGAGACATGATCGCCGCCCCCACACTGCGCCTTCGCGCGCTTGCTACCACCTGCCTCGCACTGCTCGCCGCGCCGATGGCGATGGCTGCGGATCTCGCGCCCGCGCAGGAGCCGGTACCGCAGGCGACGCAGGATGCCATCGCGGCGCTGAGCCCATGGCAGGTGCGCGTTCGTGGCCTCGGCGTCATCACTCATGATTCGGGTTCCGTCGACCAGATCAGTGGTTCGGGCCTGTCCTACAGCGACAGCGTTATCCCCGAGCTCGATATCTCCTACTATCTGACCGATAATATCGCTGCCGAACTGATCCTCGGTACGACCTATGCCAATATCTATGGTGAGGGTTCGATTGCTGGCCTTGGCAAGATCGGCAAGACCTGGGTGCTGCCGCCTACGCTGACGCTTCAGTATCACTTCACCGATTTCGGTGCCTTCAAGCCCTATATCGGCGCCGGTGTGAACTATACGATGTTCTACAATCAGTCCGGTGACGCGGCGAGTGATGTTAACGTGAAAGACAGTTTCGGCGCGGCTCTGCAGGTGGGTGCCGACTACATGATCAATGATCACTGGGGCGTCAACTTCGACGTCAAGAAGCTCTTCCTGCGTCCCGACTACGAGGCCACCATCGGCGGCACGACCTATACCGGCAAGGCAAAACTGGACCCCTGGCTGATCGGCGCAGGTGTGACCTACCGGTTCTGATCCAACAGATATCAAGGGATTAAGCGGGAGGACGATCGCGGCTGCGATCGCCCTCTTTTGCATGCCGATTTCGTGGCATTTCAGCCACGGCTCACGGGCTTGTGTCCGGCGTCAACTTTTTTTCGCCGCGTTCGGGAACCATCTGATGGTTGGGGACTTGTGGGGCAGGGTCCGGCGATTTGATCGCTCGGGCGGGAACTCAGGCACCAGACGGGTTTAACATGTTGTGTTGTATAATTATTACACAATATACTCCTGGATGGTGATATAAGCGATCTCGTAAACAGGAGTGACTCATATGTTCAAAACCATCCTTCTTGGATCTGCCGCAGCTATGGCAATCTCGACCTCGGCTTTCGCAGCGGACGCCATTTACGAAGCGCCGGCTGAACCGCCGATGGCCGTAGAATCCGCTCCGCAGTTTTCTTGGGCTGGCGGTTATGCCGGTATTCTCACCGGCTACGGTTGGGGTGACGGTTCTGTCGATGGCTTCGGCTCGGAATCCTTCGACGGCGCCCGTCTTGGTGGCTTCGTCGGCTATAACTGGGACATGGGCAACCAGCTCGTTGTCGGTCTCGAAGGCGACCTGAACTACGATTGGAACGAAGAATCGATTGGTGGCGCTGACGTCGACACCGGCCTCAACTGGTCGGCGCGCGCCCGCGTTGGTTACGCCATGGACCGCGCGCTGCTGTTCGCGGCTGGTGGCTACACGGGCACCAACGTTTCGGCTGACAGCCCCCTCGGTGATGACGATGACACGCTGCATGGCTGGACCATCGGCGGTGGCGTTGACTACGCCGTTACCGACCGCATGTTCACCCGCATCGAATATCGTTACAACGATTTCGGCAGCGGCAGCCTCGGCGGTGCGGACGTCGACTTCGACCAGCACGTCGTGAACGTCGGCCTCGCCGTCAAGTTCTGATCGGTTGATCTGACGAAAGCCCGGCTCTCCTTGCGGAAAGCCGGGCTTTTTTGTTTTCAGCGCGTCGTAACTTAGGCGGCCGAGGCGGGGCGCTCGGTAATTGGCGTCGCGGTGCTTTCACCCCGGATCGCGCTACGCCTGTTGAGCTGGAAGCGGTTGACCAGCGAGGTCAGCTGGACCGCGCCATCTGCGAGCGTATGGCTGATCGCGGTCGTTTCCTCGACCATCGCCGCGTTCTGCTGGGTCATCTGATCAATGCTGTTGATGGCCGCGCTGATCTCCTGCAAGCCGACGGCCTGCTCTCTGGCGGCCGTGGCGATGGCGTCGACATTGGTGTCGATGCGGCTGACATAGTCGCCGATCTGGGTCAGGGCCGTGCCGGTTTCGCCAACGAGCTGCACGCCTGAGGACACTTCCACGCTCGATTTCTGGATCAATCCCTTGATGTCGCGTGCGGCGTTGGCAGACCGCTGGGCGAGCTCCCGGACTTCCTGGGCGACAACTGCGAAGCCCTTGCCGGCATCGCCGGCGCGCGCGGCTTCGACGCCCGCATTGAGCGCCAGAAGATTGGTCTGGAAGGCGATTTCATCGATCACGCCGATGATCTGCCCGATCTCCGACGACGCTGTTTCGATCCGTTGCATGGCAGAGACGGCCGAGCGCACCACGCCGCCTGAGGATTCCGCACAGTGCTTGGCTTCGCGAACCAGTTCGCGGGTGTCGTGCGTGCGTTCCGCCGATGAGCGGACAGTGGCGGTCACCTGCTCAAGCGCTGCTGAGGTCTGTTCCAGGGCTGCGGCCTGCTGTTCGGTACGGGTCGCAAGGTTGCCGGAAGCCTCACGCATTTCCTGGCTGTTCTCCAGCAGGCGGCGGGTTTCTTCCAGAACCTTTTCCAGCGTGGCCTGAAATGTCGCGATCGAATGGTTGAAATCCTGGCGCAGCGGCTCGAAGCGGGCGTCGAAGGCTTCGTCCAGCGTGATGCGAATATTGCATTCGGCGAGACGATGCAGACCGGCACCGAGGGCTTCGATGACGAAGCGCAGGGCTTCCGCCTCGATCATCCGGTCCTGATCTCTTGCAGCGCGTTGGCGGTCAACCTCGCTGCGGGCGGCCTCCGTTTCGGCCTGCAGGCGCTGGTTTTCCAGGCCCGACTGACGAAACACCTCGACGGCGGTCGCGATATGCCCGATCTCGTCCTTGCGCGTTGCATGGGGCACGACCGACTGCAGATCGCCGCCCGCCATGCGGGTCATGTAGTCGGTAATTTCGCCGAGCGGCTTCAGCGCGCGGCGGTGGATGAAGAAGACGGTGCCGAGTGCCATGCTGATCAGCAGGAGACCCAGGACGAAACTCAGCTGTTCGCGGCTGGCGGACTCGTCGGCCGCAAACTTTTCCCTGTTGACCAGATATTCGGTTGCCATGGCCACGAGTTCGTTTACGGCCACTTCGTGGTCGTGGAACTCGGTCTTCAGTTTGACGAGGACGGGACTGATAGCGCTGGCATCACCGGCCTGCAAAGCGGGCAGATAGTCGTTGCGCAGCGTTTTCCAGTAGACGTCGCCCTTGGTCAGCACCTTGTTGTACAGCTGGTTGCGCAAGTTTTCCGGCAAGGTCGAATTCTTCCAGTACTCGCGCCGTTCTTCATAGGCTTGCTGCAGAACGTCGAAACGCGGCACGTTGGTCGCAGCCGTATCGGGATGCACGACCGTTTCGTTCGCCAGAGCGTAGGATTCGATGAGATAGAGCGGCGGCGGCAGAATGTCGGCGATTAGATCCTTGCCGTCGACGATCTCTATGTAGATCGGTCCGTTGACCTTGAGGGTCTGCAAGGTCTGGGTGCCGATGCCGGCGACGGCGACGATGCCTGCCGCGAGGGCGAGGCCGGTTGCCGTCACGACGATTTTGAGGTTCAGGTTCATGGGGCGGGTCCATTGGCGCGATAGACCAAGCCGGAGCAGTTCGCACGCGTCTGCGCCCCGCTGGCAGGTCTTGCCATCGTTGAATCGGATATTGTTCGCAACATTTTAAAGGAGTGATTCCCAGTCCAGGCGAGACACGGCGTTCTGTCTCTTGCTCGCCCACCCCAAATTAGGGATGGAATTACTACCGCATGGTTAAGGTAAGTATTCAGTGAACCGAAATATGCGATTTTTCGCCTTTCTTAACTTGAGAGGCGAGAAATGTATGCTCTACACGCAATTGAGAGGTGGCTCGGCTGCCTTCGGCGCAATCAACCGGCGATGTCGATCACGCCGCAATCGCCCGATTCCGAGCCGAAGGCCAAAAGCTTGCCACTGGAACTCCAGGCCATCGAGGTGATCGCGCCCTTGCCCGGGCGACGCAGGAGCGCCTCTTTTCCGTCGGCGATGCGAACCGCCAGGATCATGCCGTCGATGAAGCCGATTGCCAGAACCTCTTCCGCCGGATGGAAGGAGACGTTGGTGACCATGATGTTGGCGCGGGTTCCAAGCTCGAGTGGCGCCTTGCCCATGGGGCCATCCTTGCCGGCAAATGGCCAGACGATGGCGGCGGGTGCGCCGGAAGAGGCGAGCCATTTGCCCTTGGGTGACCAGGAGAGCGACTTCACCTTCGCCGGATACCCGGTCATGCGCATATGGCGCGTGTCAGATCCCTTGCCGTCGAGCTTCCAGCCGTGGAGGGCGCTTTCCTGCAGCATCGTGACGACGAAGCGGCCGTCGGGCGAGAAGGTGACACCGGTATGGGCGCCCTTCCATTCGAGATCAACCGGGGCACCTGCCGTGCCAACCCAGTGCAGAGTGACGCCATTATATCGGGCAACCGCAATGCGCAGGCCCTTCGGCGCGAAGTCGACTGCCTCGACAGTGCGCTCCTCGGTAAATTCCTTCGTCGTGCCATCGGCGAGGCGGACGAAGGTCGATTTGCCATGGGCATAAGCGACAGCGCCCTGGGGGCCTGGTGCCACGACAGAGATCCATTTGCGCGGTACATGGGCGAGTTCGGTGACCGTGCCGTCATGGGCAATGCGCAGAACGCGGCCGTCTTCGCCGCCGGTGAGCAGGGTCTGGCTCGCCGGGTCCTTGATGCAGGTCAGGAGGCCTGCATTGGCCTCCGTCACCTTCTCGCCACCGTCCAGACGGTGGATCGCGCCCGTCGCGGCAGCAAAGACCGGGATGTCTCCGAGAAAATGGGTCGAGACAACGTGACCTTCGATATCGAGCGGGGCGACTGTAGGCATACGAACAGGCTTTCTTTCAGGCAAAGTTCTGGCGGAGAAGGGCGCGTTGCGCCCCGCTCAGGTGATTGAGGCTGTGGCTTCGCAGGCCTTGAAGCTTGCTTCCAGCTTCTCGCGGTCCAACTCGCGGCCGATGAAGACGAGGCGGCTTTCGCGCTTCTCGCCATCCTTCCACGGACGCTGGTGATCGCCTTCGACGATCATGTGCACGCCCTGAACGACATAACGCTCCTCATCGCCCTTGAAGGCAATGATGCCCTTGAGGCGCAGGATATTCGGTCCTTGAGTCTGAGTGACCTTCTGGATCCACGGGAAGAAACGATCCGGGTTCATCTCGCCGCCACGCAGCGAAACCGAGGTGACGGTGACATCATGGATCGCCGAGGGGGCGTGGTCATGATGGTGATGGCCGTGATCGTGATGATGGTGATCATGCCCGTGATCATGGTCATGATGATCGTGATGTTCATGGCCGTGGTGGTGATGGTCGTGATCGCAATCCGGGCCGCAGACATGATCCGGATCGTCATGATCGAGGAAATGCGGATCGTTTTCGAGGGCCCGCTCCAGATTGAAGGCGCCCTGGTCGAGGACCTTCGACAGATCGACGCCGGAGCGAGTGGTCGAATAGATCCGGGCGGACGGGTTGATGGCGCGGACGATGTGCTCGATCTGGTGCAATTCGTCGTGACTGACGAGGTCGGCCTTGTTGATGACGACGACATCGGCGAAGGCAATCTGGTCCTCGGCCTCGCGGCTGTCCTTGAGGCGCAGCGGCAGATGCTTGGCATCGACCAGAGCGACGACGGCATCGAGCTCTGTCTTGGTGCGGACATCGTCGTCCATGAAGAAGGTCTGGGCGACCGGGACAGGATCGGCAAGGCCGGTCGTTTCGACGATGATGCCGTCGAAGCGGCCTGGTCGACGCATCAGGCCTTCCACCACGCGGATCAGGTCGCCGCGCACGGTGCAGCAGACGCAGCCATTGTTCATTTCGTAGATTTCTTCGTCCGACTCGACGATCAGGTCGTTGTCGATGCCGATCTCGCCGAACTCGTTGACGATGACGGCGTATTTCTTGCCGTGGTTCTCCGACAGGATACGGTTGAGGAGCGTCGTCTTGCCGGCGCCGAGATAGCCGGTGAGCACTGTGACGGGTGTTGGTTTTACGGATGCTTCGGTCATGAAAGCCTCAGATGTCAGGGGGTGCCGGGCGATGCGGCTGTAATTGTATTACCCCCATATAGGCGTTCCGCTTCGCCAGTTCAAAGGCTTTCGTTCGGCGATGTGGTGGTCAATGCCGAGCGGATATCGGTCCGCGCAAAGTCGTCCCCGACATAGAGGAGAGGGCAGCCAAATTCCTCCGCTGTGGCATAGGAGAAGCAGTCGCCGAAGTTGAGGGCAGCGGAGTGGAAGCCTTTGCCGAAGCGTTGGTATGCTATGGCGGCGCGTTCTGCGCGTGTTGATGTCAGAGGGATTATTTCGGCCTCCGATGCTGCAATGAGCATCTT
Organism: Rhizobium sp. Root274; assembly: GCF_001429245.1. Classification (GTDB taxonomy): domain Bacteria; phylum Pseudomonadota; class Alphaproteobacteria; order Rhizobiales; family Rhizobiaceae; genus Allorhizobium. The sequence goes on along the minus strand of NZ_LMJE01000007.1, from coordinate 936,841 downwards.
CATTTCAACAAGCCGCTGATTGCGGGAAGCGACGATATAGGCTTCCGTCACGGTGGCAGCAGAGATCAGCAGGCGCTGTGATCCGTCAGACAGAATGTCATTGCACTCGGCTGCGGCTGTCTCTGTCTTGAGGACCGCCATCAGTGCCGAGGTGTCGACCACGATCACTTGGGTAGGCCGTTCTCGTCATACAGGAAGTCTTGGCTTCTCGCCGCTCTTTCCTCCGGATAAGGGTCTGGAATCAGTGCGGCGCTTTCCATTATCTCCTTCAGGATTTGCCGCCGTTCCTCTCGCGTGAGAGCGGGTCGTCTCTCGGCCGGCTCTACCGGTCGCAGTATGGCCGCATCCTGCCCGTTTCGGGTGATAATAACTGGCTCTCCGCGTTCGGCTCGCTCCACGAGTTCCTCGACCCGGTCGCCTGCTTGCTCCATGGAAACACGCATGCTTCTTCCTCGCGATCTCTCCTGATCAATATGCGCCTTGCACCGCAGGTTCGCAAGCTCACGTCAGTGTTGCAGCGTCAAACCCATGCACGTCTTCCAGTAGCTCCAAGATCCCGTCGATGGCGTGGGCGACCAGCCGTTCGCCCCGCTCGGCTGTCGCTGCTGCGGCGTTTCCGGCGACGCCGTCTGGGTTAAGGTCCGACATCTTCCAGCCGAAGGCGTGGGGGCCGTAGGCGCGCAGGTATTTATGGCGCGCCGCAAGCTCTGATTGGCGGGACGGAAAATTGCGGGCCTTCGTCATGTCGACGCGGCCGGGTGCAAGTGCCAGCATCACCGAGGTCTCGATGTCGCCGCCATGCATGTCGATCGCTTTCTCTTGCGGGTTCATCCAGCCTTCCGGTTGGCCGAAGCGCGTCCAACTGGTGGCGACGACGAGCATGTTGAAGCGGACGCGGGCTTCGGTTGCGACGATGGTGAGCAGCGGGGAATTGCCGCCATGGGCATTGAGCAGGACGAGCTTGCGGACCCCGGCATGGTGCAGATCTTCGGCGATCCTCAGCCAGCGGCGGATGGCGTCGTCGAAAGTGAGCGTACGGGTGCCGTCGACGTCCATATGCTCGATGGAATAGCCCACCGGCTCGATCGGCAGAATGGTGACCGGCAGCGTATCGGGGAGGGCGGAGACAAGTCGTTCCGACAGCCCTTGAGCGATCAATGTGTCGGTTTCAAAGGGCAGGTGTGGGCCATGCTGCTCATGCGCGCCGAGCGGCAGGATAGCAATCCACCCGGCGCGGTCCGCCGGTGCGAGTGATGGATCATTGTCCTTGTACCAAGGCATCGGTTTCGCCATCTGGCATCGCCTCCTGATCTTCGTTAAGACTCCCAGCCAGTTCGACGGCCTGTCCGGGTGGTAGGCCGACCATGCCTGATATGCGCGAGGCCCGGGGAGAGTAATGGCGAAAAAGGATAAAGCCGACAAGGAGCGGGCCGACAAGGACAAGTCTGAAAAGGCTGAGCGGAAGAAGGCTGGCAAGAAGAAAGAGCCTGCCGCTCCGGGCACACTTGCCAATGCCGTGACCCAGGTGGCGCGCGGCATGCGGACCCGGTTGTCGCATGGTCTGGCTGCAAGCGGTCTCTATCCCGGTCAGGACGGCGTGGTCCAGCTGCTGTCGCTCGAGGACGGTCTGACCCCCGGTGCTCTTGCCCAGCGTCTCGGCGTCAAGGCACCCACCATGACCCGCACCATCGGTCGCATGGAAGCGCAAGGGTTCGTCTTTCGCCGGGCGGATGATCGCGATGCACGCCTGACCAAGGTCTATCTGACGGAAGAGGGGCGCAGCACCGTCGAGCGCATTGCCGGCGCGACGACAGAGTGCGAGCAGGAAGCGGTCCGGGGCCTGTCCAACAAGGAGTTGCGGACTTTGGTCAAGCTGCTGGCCATCGTTGACGGCAATCTGTCGGGGAAAACCTCGCTATCGCGTTCCGCCACCGACCTTGATGAAGACGATTGAAAAGGCTCTTTTAATTGTTTAATTAAAACGTTTAAGGGCGCCAGGGCGGCCACCGATTTTGCTGCGAGGGAGGAAACGTGGCGCAAAAGGTAAAGCTTTCGACCATTGCGGAGTCTCTTGGTCTTTCCACTGCCACCATCTCGCTTGCGCTGCGTGACAGCCCCCTGGTGGCGGTTGACACGCGAGAAAAGATCAAGGAGCAGGCCCGGCATCTCGGCTATATCTACAACCGGCGTGCTGCCAGCCTGCGCACCTCCCGCTCAGGGATCATCGGCGTCGTCGTGCACGACATCATGAACCCGTTCTACGGGGAAATCCTGAAAGCCATTGAAACCGAGCTGGACCGCAGCCGGCATACCTTCATCCTGTCCAATCATTACGACAGCGTCGACAAGCAGCGGATGTTCGTGGAGACACTGCTGCAGCTCGGGGGTGACGGTGTGATCATGTCGCCCGCCATCGGCACGCCGCCGGAAGATGTGGCGCTGGCGGAAAACAACGGCATGCCGGCGATCTTCGTGGCGCGGTCGATGGAAGGTGTCGACGTGCCGATCTATCGCGGCGATGACGCCTATGGCATTTCGCTCGCGACCAACCATCTGATCGGTCTTGGCCACCGCTCGATCGCGATGATCGGCGGCACGGATCAGACGTCGACGGGCCGTGACCGTTACCAGGGCTATGTGAATGCGTTGCGCAAGGCAGGTATCGAGGTCGATTCCGGTCTTCGCATTCCGGGACCCCGCACGAAGCAGGGCGGGTTCGAGGCCGCCGTCAACTTCCTGTCGCTGCCACAGAAGCCGACGGCTGCCGTCTGCTGGAACGATCTGGTGGCGATCGGATTGATGAACGGGATCGCCCGTGCCGGTCTGATCCCCGGCCAGGATATCTCCGTCACCGGTTACGACGACCTTGAAGAGGCCTCGATCGCGACACCCTCACTCACCACGGTGTGGAACGGCCAGGCGGAAGTCGGGCGGCTTGCGGCCCGTGCCCTGCTCGACAAGCTTGCGGGCAGTCATGAGCCTGACGGTATCCACCTGATCAAGCCGGAGATGCGGATCCGTCAGTCGACCGGTCCCATCCGCCGCTAGAGAGACCAAGGAGACTTCCATGTCATCGGAACGCATCACGATCCTCATCCCCGGGCGCATTCATCCGCGCGTCCGCGCGCGGCTGGCGGAACGGTTCGACTTGGTCGAGATCGACAGCGCAGATGCCGTCGATGGTTTGACGGAAGAGACGCGGTTGCGTGTGAGGGGCGCTGCCGTGTCGGGGCGTTTTCCTGCCTCGCTGATCGAGGCCTTGCCGCATCTGCAGGTGATTGGCAGCTTCGGCGTCGGATATGATGGCGTGGACGTCAAGGCCGCAGCGGCTCGCGGGATCGTGGTCACCAACACGCCGGATGTGTTAAACGACGAGGTGGCAGACACGACCATCGCCTTGCTTCTCAACACACTGCGCCAGTTTCCGTCCGCCGAAGGCTATCTCAGGGCCGGTCGATGGGCCGCGGAGGGACCATTCCCGCTGTCGCCGATGTCGCTCAAGGGCCGTCGCATAGGCATCCATGGGCTCGGACGGATCGGGCTTGAGATCGCGGAACGCCTGGTGCCCTTCAAGGTCGACATCAGTTACCACACCCGAAGCCCGCGCTCGGACGTTTCCTTCGCCTATCACGACAGTCTGCTGGGGCTTGCACGCGCCGTCGACACGCTGATTTCGATCGTACCGGCCACTCCCCAGACGAAGGGGTCGATCAATGCCGAGGTTCTGGCGGCGCTTGGGCCTGAGGGCGTGTTCATCAATGTCGGTCGGGGTTCAACGGTCGATCAGCCGGCCCTGATCCGTGCACTTCAGGACGGCACGATCGCGGCGGCCGGTCTCGACGTCTACTCCGACGAGCCGCAGGTGCCGGACGAGCTGATCGCGCTTAAAAATGTCTCGCTGCTGCCGCATGTCGCCTCGGCGTCGGTTCCGACCCGCAATGCCATGGCGGATCTGGTTGCGGATAACCTGATCGCCTGGTTCGATAACGGCAAGGCTTTGACCCCGGTCCCGGAAACGGCTCCGTCTTCGTAAGGCGTTTCTAAATCTCGTCAGCTTTCCGCAAGCTTCAGGGCGCATCCTTGTTCGCCATACCCGTCTCGGGCAAGAGGATGTGCGTCCATGAAGGCCTATCTCCAGGTGCTGGGTGTCTCGGCCGTTTCGGCGTCCGCGTCTGCCGTTTTCCTGTCGCTATGGATGGGGCAGGGGCCGGCAGCCGTCGCTGACCAGGTTCCCGATTCCATCATTGTCGGGGCAACGCCGCCTGCGGGGGTGTTGGCACCGCAATTTTCCGCCGCTTCCCCGCCTGCAATCTTTTCCGTCTCCAATTTCTCGCGAAAGACCGTTTGCCTCGTGGAGCGAGGGGCGACGCTGACGAGCCGCAGCCGGGACTTCTTTGCTCCGCCCGATTGCGAATCCGTATGGCCCGGCCTCGCCCGGGCGACGAACTGGACGCAGAACGAAGACGGCAGCGTCACGCTGTCCACCGTTCACGGCGCGCCTGTGCTGACGCTCGTCCGGGGCAAGAGCTTTTCCTACGAGGTGGCCGATCCGGCCGAGGCGGATCTGGCGCTTCTCATGGTGCCCTGACCGACCACGTGACGAATCCCTTGAGTGCGTGCACAGGCGCTGGCGATGCAGCGGGTTGATCCGCACGTATCATTCGTCCGCGCTAGCGGGCGTCGGAGCAGGCGGCTTGCAACTGTCACGGGCGGCATGCACGACCAAAGTCTAGTCCGAAAGACCAAGGCGCTTTGGCTTGAAAGGGCTCGTCCAACATGATTAGCTCACATGTCAGCGCCGGGAGGGGCCGAGACGTTCCGCCGGTCGAGGAGTTTCACAGGGAGGAAATACATGGATCGCAGATCATTTATCAGAAAGGCCGGCGCGACCGGGGCGGGTGTTGCGGCTTCCGCAGCGCTCGCCGCACCCGCTATTGCGCAGGAAAACCCGAAGGTGACATGGCGCCTGACGTCGTCGTTCCCCAAGTCCCTCGACACTATTTATGGTGGCGCGGTCGACCTCGCCGACCACGTGAAGGCCGCCACCGGTGGCAATTTCGAGATCCAGGTCTTCGCAGCCGGTGAGATCGTCCCTGGTCTGCAGGCTGTCGATGCCGTGTCTGCCGGCACCGTCGAAGCGGCCCACACCACTTCCTACTATTTCTGGGGCAAGGAGCCGACCTTCGCCATCGGCACGGCGCTCCCCTTCGGCCTCAATGCGCGCATGTCGAATGCCTGGTTCAACCAGGGCAATGGCAACACGCTGATGAACGAGTTCTACGCGACCCAGGGTCTCTACGGTCTGCCGGCTGGCAATACCGGCGTGCAGATGGGCGGCTGGTTCCGCAAGGAGATCAACACGGTCGACGACCTCAAGGGTCTGAAGATGCGCATCGCGGGCCTCGCCGGCAAGGTGCTGGAAAAGGTCGGCGTCGTGCCGCAGCAGCTCGCCGGCGGCGACATCTATCCGGCGCTGGAAAAGGGAACGATCGATGCGGCCGAATTCGTTGGTCCGTATGACGATTCGAAGCTCGGCTTCCACAAGGTGGCGAAGTACTACTACTATCCCGGCTTCTGGGAAGGCGGCCCGGTCGTGCATGCCTTCTTCAATCTGGAAAAGTACAACGCCCTGCCGAAGCACTACCAGGCTGTCCTGACCGACGCCTGTGCCTTCGCCAACACCAATATGATGGCGAAGTATGACACGAAGAACCCGCCCGCGCTGAAGCAGCTGGTGTCCGAGGGTACCGTGCTGCGACCCTTCAGCCAGGAAATCATGGAAGCCTGCTACACGGCGGCAACCGAGATCTATGCCGAGCTTTCGGCACAGAGCCCGTTCTTCAAGAAGACCTATGAAGATCAGCTGGCTTTCAAGAAGGACGCCTATCTCTGGGCACAGGTCGGGGAATACACCTTCGACACCTTCATGATGATCCAGCAGCGCGCGGGCAAGCTCTGATCCGAGCTTGCAACGAATGAGAAAAGCCCTGGTCGAGGATCTCGACCAGGGCTTTTTGTCGTTGGTTTCTGATGCGAGCCCCGCCGGAGGGGCGGGGCTGACGCTCCGTATCAGTTGATGACCGGCGGCTTGCTCAGGTCGATCGCAGGGGGCGGTGCCGGTGCGGGCGTTGCCGGCTGGGCAGCAGGTGGCGTGCCCAGCTCAAGCGGCGGCAGGCCAAGCGCTGGCGGCTGGGCCGGCGTGGTGGCCGGTGCAGCACCGCCGCCGAACTCCAGCGGTGGCAGGCCGAGGCTCGGCGCTTGCCCTGCCGCCGGTGCCTGCCCGTCGCTTCCAAGCGGCGGCAGACCGAAATTCGGCCCCGCATTGCCGCCAGGATTGGCCTGTTCCGGTATCGTGATCTGGATTGTGTTCGGATCGGTGATCACCACGTCGCCCTTGTAATGCATCACCAGCCCCGGGAAGGCGATGACGGCCATGATCGCCAGGAACTGAATGATGATGAAGGGCACAACACCCTTGTAGATGTCGAGTGTCCTGATCCCGTCCCTGAGCTCACCCGTCACCTTGTCCTTCCATTGTCCCTCGGGTGCGACCGAGCGCAGGTAGAAGAGCGAGAAGCCGAAGGGCGGGGTCAGGAACGAGGTCTGCAGGTTGATACCGAGAATGATGCCGAACCAGACGAGGTCGATACCATGGCTCTGGGCGACCGGGGCGAGCAGCGGCACCATGATGAAGGCGATTTCAAAGAAATCGAGGAAGCAGCCGAGAATGAAGACGATGATGGTGACGACAATCAGGAAGCCGTATTCGCCGCCCGGAAGCGCCAGCATCAGGTCTTCGATCCAGACATTGCCGTTGATGCCGTAGAATGTCAGGCCGAAAACGCGGGCGCCGATCAGGATCATCATGACGAAGGCCGAGAGCCGGGTGGTGGCGTCGAGGGCGTTCTTCAGCACGGATATCGACATGCGGCCCTTGGCAGCCGCGATGATCATCGCACCCGCCGCGCCCATGGCGCCGCCTTCGGTCGGCGTTGCGATGCCGAGGAAGATGGTGCCGAGCACGAGGAAGATCAGGGCGAGCGGCGGCACCATGACAATGATCACCTGCTGCGCCAGCCGCGAGATGACGTTGAGGTTGCGGCTCCGATTGATCAGGGCGAAGGCGTAGACCGAGAGGACGCCGAAGGCCAGCGCCGCGACCATCTGCCATTCCGCACTCTGAATGCCGGTGAACAGCACTTCGTGGCCGAGGAAATAGAGCGCAGCGCCGATCGCGATCATGACGAAGAGCGAGGTGACGCCATCGCCGAGCGTCCGGGCCTCGCGGGGCAGAGCAGGTGCCCATTCCGGCTTGATCAGAGTGACGGCGAAAATATAGAGGCAGTAGGCCGCAATGATCATCAGCGCCGGATAGAGTGCGCCGACATACATGTCGCCGACCGAGCGGCCAAGCTGGTCGGCCATGACGATCAGGACCAGCGACGGTGGCACGATCTGGGCGAGCGTGCCCGAGGCGGCGATGGTGCCGGAGACCAGAGGGCCGTTGTATTTGTAGCGCAGCATGATCGGCAGTGAGATCAGGCCCATGGCCATGACCGAGGCTGCGACGACGCCGGTCGTTGCGCCGAGCAGGGCGCCGACGAGGATGACGGCATAGGCAAGGCCGCCCCGCACGGGTCCGAACAGCTGCCCGATCGTGTCGAGCAGGTCTTCCGCCATGCGCGAGCGTTCAAGGATGATCCCCATCAGCGTAAAGAATGGGATCGAGAGCAGCGTGTCGTTGTACATGATCCCGAAAATGCGTTCGGGATGCGACTGTAGCAGCGGCCAGAATAGGCGGATCTCCGAGGAGATGTGCGAGACCTCGACGCCGAGTACGAAGTAGATCAAGCCGCCGGCAGCGAGCGTGAAGGCGACCGGATAGCCGAGCAACAGCATGGCCATGACGGTCGTGAACATGATCGGGGCAAGATTGTGGGCGATCAGGTCGATCATCTCAGGCCTCCGCGCTTTTCGTGGCTGGCTGCGTTGCCAGCGGGTCGTCTATGCGCCCCATCAGAACGGCGGCCCGCTTGATAATTTCCGAAAAGGCCTGGGCCGTCAGCAGAAGGAAGCCGAGGAGGATCGCCGCCTTCGCCGGCCAGATGATCAGGCCGCCTGCGCTCGACGAGATCTCGCCGCTGAAGAAGGACCGCCAGAACCACGGCCAGGCGAGATAGCTCATCAGCCCGGAGAAAGGTACGAGGAAGATAATGTGCAAGATAAGATCGATCCAGCTGCGGGTCCGCGCGCTCCAATTGCTCGACAAAATGTCGATCCGGATGTGCTCGTTTCGTTGCAAAGCATAGGCAGCAGCCAGCATGAATACTGTGCCGAATAGATACCACTGCAGTTCCAGCCAGGCGTTGGATGAGATGTCGAACGCCTTGCGAACGACCGCATTGCCCGCACTGATCAGGACGGCGGCAAGAAGTAGCCAGGACACCGAGCGTCCGATGACGCCGTTGATCCAGTCGATCAACCGCGAAACAGCCAATAAGAGGGTCATTGTTTTTTCTCCCCGTGTCTTTTCGTCCTTAGAGCATGGGTCTGTCACGCGCAACCGGAGCGCCGTTGCGTGATGGTGAGAGCCTACGAAAGTCGAATGCCGTTGCAACTCGACGGCACCGCAGCTCAGGGCTGCGCTATTGCCGAGAGTTTTAACAATCATGGTTTCCCGGTCTTAACACGTTCTCGTGTAGAGGTTGGCGTCCCGCTTTCGAGCAGTGCAGAGTATCGTGCTCGACGGCGGGATCACGACTGTGGCGTTTTGGAACATGGCTTTGGCGGTCACTTCTCGAGCAAGCGAGGCGAGGCGCTGAGACTTCGATTGGCAACGGATGTTTCGCGTCCGACCTTGCCGGGAGGCAGATGATGAGAGCCGAGAAGAGGCACGACCTGCACGTCCCGACGGACGTCTACCTGTCCTTCGTCAGTTCGCTGTTCGACAATCGCGCGACGCTGTTCACGGGAATGGTCGTGCATATCCTCACCTGCGTCGTTGTCTATATCCAGACCGGGGCCGCCTTCTACCTCTTCCTCTGCGGCTGCTTCGCCGCCGTTTTCGCCTACCGCATTTACTCGTTCAAGCAGTTCGATCAGGTGGACAAGCCGAGCCTGACGCGCGAAGGGATCGCCAGCTGGGAGATGCGCTATGTCCTGGGTGGGGCCTTGACGGCCGCTCTCCTCGGGATTGGCAGCGGTTACGCCATGCTGTCGTTCCAAGACACCTTCGCCGAACTCGCCTGCATCGCCGTTACCCTCGGCTCAATGGTTTCCGTCGTCGGCCGCAATTACGGTTCTCGACTGGCCGTCGATCTTCAGACGCTGGCTTGCTGTACGCCGATGATCATCGGCAGCCTTTTGGCGCAGGACCTGTTCAAGGGGCTCTTGTCCCTGATGCTCATTCCCTTCTTCCTCACCACGCGGGCGATGGCGAACGGGGTGCGCGAATTCCTCTATGAGAACGTGATTGCATCACGGGAGATGTCGAAGATTGCCGATCGATTCGATACGGCATTGTCGAATATGACCCACGGTCTCTTGATGCTCGACCCGGACAACCGCATCGAGGTGATCAATCGCAAGGCCTGCGAACTCTTGCATCTGGGCGACCGCACGCGGCTTGCGGGATGCGATCTGGATGTCGTTCTTCGTTATGGCGTGCGTCATACATTCGTTGACGGTTCGATGCCGAGCCTCTTGCAGACGCAACTCGCTCAGTTGACGCAAGGGATCTCCAGCCGGGCACTAATGCATTTTTCCGAAGGCCTGGTTCTGGAGTTTTCCGCGAGCCGGAGGGCGGAAGGCGGCGTGGTGCTGATCTTCGAAGATGTGACAGCACGGGTCCGCGCGGATCGGAAGATCCTGCATATGGCGCGTTATGATGCGCTCACCGATCTGCCGCAGCGGGGCTATTTCAATGAGCTCGTCGGTGAAAGACTGGCGCAGCAGGGTGGTTGTGGCTCGAAGATTGGCTTCATGTTGCTCGATGTCGTGGATTTCAAGCACGTCAATGATTTGAAGGGTCACCTGACGGGCGATCGGCTGCTTATGGCGATTGCCGCTCGCCTGACAGCGCTTGTGGCCGGGAAGGGCATTGCCGGGCACATGGTTGGAGATCAGTTCGCGCTGTTCTTCCCGAATTCTGACGACCAACTCGATCTTGAGACCGAGATGCGCGCCATCCATGCCGCTGCCGGCGGCAATTACGACATTGAAGGGCTGAGAGTGCCGGTTTCGTTCTCGGCCGGTGCTGCTGTCTTCGACAGTGCAGCCCTGCCGGCTGAAGAGTGGCCGGTCAAGGTGGACATCGCGCTGTTTGAATCCAAGGCGCGGGCCAAGGGGCAGTTCACACTTTTCGTTGGAGAAATGGATGCCCGCTATCTGGAGCGGCAGCGGCTGAAGGAGGATCTTCGCGCGGCGGTCGAGAATGGCGACATCACGGTGGTCTACCAGCCGATGTTTACGCCGGACGGCCGCGAGATCCGGTGCTGTGAGGCCCTTGCCCGCTGGCACCACCCCGAAAAGGGACCGGTTGCGCCGAACATCTTCATCCAGATCGCTGAGGAAATGGGGATCGTCTCCGCCATCACGCTGCATGTGCTGCGGCGGGCCTGCATGGATTGCCGGACTTGGCCGGAGGGGCTGGAGGTATCGGTCAACCTGTCGGTACAGGACCTGCGATCGCAAAGTCTGGTGGATAGCGTGAAGGCGATCCTGGCCGAGACGGGGCTGATCGCACAGCGGTTGCATCTGGAGGTGACGGAGAGCAGTCTGATCGAGGAACTGTCATCGGCGCGTTCCGTTCTGGAACAGTTGCGCAGCCTCGGCATCACCATCGCGATCGACGATTTTGGCACGGGCTTCTCAAGCTTGAGCTATCTCGACACACTTCCGATCGATGTCGTCAAGATCGACCGCTCCTTCGTGCGGGACATCGGCGAAAACAAACGCCGGCTGAAGCTCTTGCGCGGGATCGTCCACCTGAGCCGCGGGCTGGACCTCAGCATCGTCATCGAAGGTGTGGAAAACCGCGAGCAGCTGGCGCTTTTGTCCAAACATCACTGCGCCGACCTGATCCAGGGATATGTCTTTTCGACGCCGATCAGCCCGGTCGCCATCATCGAACTCGCTCGTGACGTTCAGGCCCGCAATGGCAAGGGCGACGCCGTCGTTGCATGATCACGGAGCACCGTCGAAGCCTTCCTCGCACTCCCGCTTGTGCGTTAACCTTTCATTAACCTTAACAATCAGTGTCTTAATAATCTGTTAATTTTGGGGGGAGGCAATGGTTAATATTGCGTGTTAGCTCTTAGTCAGGGCGAAACGTAATGAGTAGATAACCATGGAACTTGAGGGTTTTTCAGAGCGATTGATGCGCTATCTCGACCATGTCGAATACAGGCGGATCGAGACGAGCGAAGACCTGGAGGCGATAGAGCAGCTTCGCTACAAGGCCTATAAAGCTGCCAATGTCCTGCCGGTCGCTGTCCCCAGCATGATCGATGATGCGGATTTCGATCCCCACGCCTTCATCTTCGGCATCTACTACTTCGAGGAACTGGTTAGCACGATCCGGCTGCATCACGTGACTCCGGAGCATCCGCTGTCGCAGTCGGCCGGGGTATTTCCCGACGTAATGGATGCCTATCTCGATGCGGGGCTGACGCTGATTGATCCTGCCCGGTTCGCCATTGATCCTGCCGTTGCGGCCGAGTTGCCAATTCTACCCTATATCACGCTGCGACCCAGTATTGTGGCGGCCGCATATTTCAAGGCGGACCGCGTGTTGCAGCATGTGCGGCCCCATCACGCCGCATTCTACAAGCGCGTCTTCTATGCTGAAACCATTGTGGAACGGCGGATGACCGAGATCTATGGGCTCGAACTGACGCTGATGGCCACCAACACCCACACCACCGGAGACAAGCTCCTGCGGCGTTATCCGTTCTTCGATTCCGGTGTGCATGAGCGACGGTTGATGTTCGGCCGTCAGGAAGCTCTCAGGCTCGTCGATCCGCTGACCATTTTGCCTTCGGCGCGACTCGTCGCCAATGGCAAGATCAGCGGTGCGATCGCAGGGCTGGATTATTGACGCAGGTCGCGAGTTGCGATTGCGCTCGGTCCGACCTTTGTGTATGCGGAAAAAGACGAAAATTCACCGTTTGCGGCGCAGGATGAGATTCTCCGCCGGTGCGGCCCGCGATTGAACTGGGAGATCGAAAATGAGCGAAGAGCATTCTGGTCCTGTCGAAATCGGTGCTTCGATGGACTACCGGGAACACGACAAGACCTATGATCTTTTCATCGCCGGCGCAAAATACGGCACCGCCATCATCGTCGCGCTGATGCTGGCCATGGCTGCCGGCTTCTTTGGTGGTGCAGGCTTCCTCGGCGGCACCTTCATCTGGATCGTGCTGAGCGTCGCTGGCGTCTTCCTGCTGCGTTGAGCCATCATCAAGACCTGCTATCTGGCAGGTTTGCATATCAAGGGCGATCCATCATGTGGGTCGCCCTTTTTCGTTCCGCGCTTGGTTGTTCCTCTCCGGATCAGGCACAAAAAACGGCGGGTTTCCCCGCCGTTTGTCGATCTGTTGCGATGGTGAGTGATCAGGCGCCGCCGCGCGTCCGGTCGAGACCCTGCTTGGCCGGCAGATATTTCGGGTCGAGCTGGAGGGCGTGCGAATAAGACTTGGCCGCACGGGCCTTGTCACCGCGACGCTCGTAGACCAGCGCCTGGTTGGCCCAGCTCTCGGCGAGCTTGTCGTTGAGCTCGATCGCGTGGTTGAAGTCGGCGAAAGCGTTTTCGTCGTCGTTGAGGGCGATATAGGAGACGCCGCGGCCGTTATACGGTTCCGGTGCGCTCGACGAGAGCGAGATCGCCTTGGAGAAGTCGTCGATTGCCTTATCGTGCTGGCCGCGCAACTGGTAGATCAGGCCGCGGTTGTGATAGGCGCGGCCATCGGTGGTGTTGAGCTGGATGGCGCGGTTGAAGTCGCCAAAGGCCTCGTCGACCCGGCCTGCCTGGCGATAGATGTTACCACGACCAATATAGGCGACATCGTAGTTCGGGTTGATCTTCAGCGCCGCGTTGTAGTCCGCGGCCGCTTCGACCGGCTTGCCCATGTTGCGGTAGACGAGCGCGCGGTTGGCATAGGCCTGGTAGAATTGCGGGTTGATCTGCAGGGCGGTGTTGAAATCGTCCAGCGCCTGGCGGAACTGACCGGCACGACCATAGGCCGAGCCGCGCACATTGTAGCCTTCAGGATCGCGCGGATTGGACTGAATGACGGCCGAAAGCGAGGCAATGTTTTCTTCCGAGCCCTGGGCTCGGTCGATACGGATCACGTCCGTCGTTTCGGTCGTCGTTGCGCAACCGGCCAGAGCAAGCACGCCGAGAAGGGCGGTCGCTGTGATCAGGCGTTTGCTGCTGATGGCGTTGAAGGCGGTCGGGAGCACGGGGCTGTTCATCATGGAGCGCATCATCCGGCCGCTGCCAGCGCCATTGAAGGCCCGGTGACAGCGATAGTTCGTGTTGGATATCAAAAGAGCGGCGGCGATTCGTTTCGCCCCCGCCCTCATCTCACAGGAAAACGTCTAAAACGGGGCCGATCAGCGACCGCGCGCAGCCGGCAGCAGGCCTTCGCGCTGCATCTTCTTGCGCGCCAGCTTGCGGACGCGACGAACAGCCTCGGCCTTTTCGCGTGCGCGCTTTTCAGACGGCTTTTCGAAGAAGTCGTGCATCTTCATTTCGCGGAAGACGCCTTCGCGCTGCAGCTTCTTCTTGAGAGCGCGGAGCGCCTGGTCAACGTTGTTGTCGCGGACTAGTACCTGCACGTGTATCCCGTTCCTTTGGTTTTCGAGTTGTGGACTTCCGCCGGTGAACGCCACACAAACGGAAACAGCAAAAAGTTTCGCGCGGCCAATTGAGTCCGGCGATTGGGCTGCGAATTAGCAGATCCACCCCCAAAAGTCCATATGGCGCAAGCCCTGTAGCCGATAAAATTCGTGTCGGGAGTGGGGCGAGAGGGCGTGTCGAAAGACGGGTGGCATTGCGTCGCAAAACGGACGTCATGGCGCAACTTGATTTGCGAGGAGTATCCATCTACCCCAGTGCCTGAACCACAGGAGTTTAAGGCGAATGCGCAAATATTCGGTCTTTGCCGTTGTCCGTGAGGCCATGCGTGCCCACAAGGGATGGGAGGCTCAGTGGGTCTCTCCCGAGCCGCGGCAGTCCTATGACGTGATCATCATCGGCGCCGGCGGCCATGGTCTCGGTGCGGCTTATTACCTGGCCAAGGAACACGGCATCACCAATGTGGCGGTGATTGAAAAAGGCTGGCTTGGCGGTGGCAATACCGGCCGAAACACGACGATCATCCGGTCCAACTATCTCTATGAAGAGAGCATGGACATTTACGAGCATTCGCTGAAGCTCTGGGAAGGCCTCAGCCAGGATCTCAACTACAATGTCATGTATTCGCCGCGCGGCGTGATGATGCTGTCGCACAATGTGCATGACCAGCAGTCGTTCAAGCGCCATGTGAATGCCAACAATCTCTACGGCATCGACAATGAGTGGCTGACCCCGGAGCAGGCCAAGGCGTTTTGCCCGCCGCTCGATATCTCGAAGAATGCCCGTTACCCGATCAATGGTGCAGCGCTGCAGCGTCGTGGCGGCACGGCTCGTCACGATGCGGTCGCCTGGGGCTTTGCCCGTGCGGCGTCGGATCGCGGCGTGCACATCATCCAGAATTGCGAAGTGACCGGCATCCGCCGTGGCCCGAATGGTGAAGTGACCGGCGTCGACACGACCAAGGGCTTTATCGGTGCGAAGAAGATCGGCGTGTCCGCTGCCGGCCATTCCTCCGTCGTCATGGGCATGGCGGGCGTTCGTCTTCCGGTTCACTCGACGCCGCTGCAGGCGCTCGTGTCCGAGCCGCTGAAGCCGATCTTCCCCTGCGTCGTCATGTCCAACACCGTGCATGCCTATATCTCGCAGTCCGACAAGGGCGAACTGGTCATCGGGGCCGGCACCGACCAGTACAATTCCTATAGCCAGACCGGCGGCATGCAGATCATCACGCATACGCTTGATGCGATCTGCGAGCTCTTCCCGATGTTCCGTCGGGTGAAGATGATGCGCCAGTGGGGCGGGATCACCGACAACACGGCTGACCGTTCGCCGATCCAGAGTGTCACGCCGGTTCCGAACCTCTTCGTCAATGCCGGCTGGGGGACGGGCGGGTTCAAGGCGACGCCGGGTTCGGCAAACCTCTTTGCTCATCTCATCGCCAAGGGCGAGCCGCACCGGCTGGCCCAGGGCCTGACGCTCGACCGGTTCCGCACCGGCCGCCTCATTGACGAGGCAGCCGCCGCTGCCGTTGCGCACTGATATCAGGGATCGATCAACATGCTGGTCATCAAATGCCCCTATTGCGAAGAAGAGCGTGCAGAGCTCGAGTTTCGCGCCGCCGGTGAAGCGCATATCGCGCGCCCGGAAAACATCGCCTCGATCACGGACGAAGAGTTCGCGGACTACTTCTTCCTGCGCGACAACCCGAAGGGCATCATCTTCGAGCGCTGGCGCCATATCCATGGCTGCGGGCGTTTCTTCAATGCGGCCCGCGACACGATCTCCGACAAGATCCTGCTGACCTACAAGGCCGGTGAACCCATGCCCGATCCCGCGACGCTTCAGTCCGCAACCGTCACCAAGGGAGAGAAGGCATGAGCGCTGCCAACCGTATCCCCGGCAAAGGCCGCCTGACGCCGGCGCTGACTGCCCGGTTCACCATCGATGGCCGCACCTTGACCGCCTACGAAGGCGATACCGTTGCGTCTGCCATGATCGCCAACGGCATGCATCTCGCCGGCCGCTCGTTCAAGTATCACCGCCCGCGCGGCATCCTGACCGCAGGCCCGGAAGAGCCGAACGCGCTGCTCGACGTCTCGCGTGACGCTGCCCGCCGCCAGCCGAATGTGCGGGCGACCGTGCAGGAAGTCTTCGACGGGATGAAGATCGAGACGCAGAACCGCTGGCCATCGCTTTCGCTTGACATCGGCGAGGTCAACAACCTGCTCTCGCCCTTCTTCGCCGCCGGCTTCTACTACAAGACCTTCATGTGGCCGAAGGCTGCCTGGCACCAGATCTATGAGCCCTTCATTCGTCGCGCCGCCGGCCTCGGCCATGCGCCGAAGGAAGCGGATCCGGATCATTATGCCAACCGCTATGCCCATTGCGACGTGCTGGTGATCGGTGGCGGTGCCGCCGGTCTCGCCTCGGCGCTTGCCGCCGCCCAGACGGGCGTGCGCGTGATGATCGTCGACGAGCAGCCGGAAATGGGCGGTGCCTTCCACTTCGACACCGGTGCGACCGTCGACGGCCAGAGCGGCTGGGACTGGGCGCAGGCCACCGTCGCCAAGCTCAAGGGCATGGCCAACGTCACCGTGCTGTCGCGCACGACCGCCTTCGGCTATCACAACCACAATTACGTGGCGCTCGTCGAACGGGTCACCGACCATATCGCCAAGCCCTCGAAGAACCAGCCGCGGGAGCGGCTGTGGCAGGTGCGTGCGAAGCGCGTGATCATCGCCAGCGGTGCGATCGAGCGTCATATGGTGTTCGCCAACAACGACCGTCCCGGCATCATGCTGGCGGCGGCGGGCCGCACTTATCTCAACCATTTCGGCGTCGCTGTCGGTGCCAAGGTCGGCGTCTATACGGCGCATGACTCGGCCTATGAAGCGGCGATCGATCTGAAGAAGGCGGGCGTTTCTGTCCCCGTCATCGTTGATGCGCGCGAAAAGCCGGGCGAGGGCGTGCTTGCCCAGGCGCGTGCATTGGACATCGAGGTGCTGACCGGCCATGGCGTGGTCGACACGGCTGGTCGTCTGCGGGTCCGCTCGATCACCGTTCGCCGCAATGGCGGTGGCGCCACCCGCAAGATCGAGGTCGATGCGCTGCTGATGTCTGCCGGCTGGACGCCGTCGGTTCACATGTTCTCGCAGTCGCGCGGCAAGCTGAAATATGATGCCGCCAATGACCGTTTCCTGCCGGATGTTTATGTTCAGGATTGCGTTTCCGTTGGTGGCTGCAACGGCACCGACGACCTGCAGGCGCTGCTTGATGAGGCAACGGCTGCCGGTCTCTCCTCGGCAAAGGCTGCGGGCGCAACCGAAACGCCCGCCATCCCGTTGTCGGGTGCCAATGCGCATGCCTGGACCGGTGGCATGATCGGTGCCGCCGAAGGCGCTGGCCGTGAGGACAACGTCAAGGCCTTCGTCGACTTCCAGCATGATGTCTGCGCCAAGGATATCAGGCTGGCCGTGCGCGAAGGCATGCATTCGATCGAGCATATCAAGCGCTTCACGACCAACGGCATGGCCTCCGACCAGGGCAAGCTCTCCAACATGCATGGTCTCGCCATCGCGGCAGAAGTGCTGGGCAAGGAAATCCCGCAGGTCGGTCTCACCACCTTCCGCGCGCCCTATACGCCTGTCACCTTCGGCACGCTGATCAACCATTCGCGCGATGCGCTGTTTGATCCGACGCGCAAGACGCCGATGCATGCCTATGAAGTCTCCCAGGGCGCCGTCTATGAAGACGTCGGCAACTGGAAGCGCGCCTGGTATTATCCGAAGGGCGGCGAAGACATGCATGCTGCCGTCAATCGCGAATGCAAGACCGTGCGCGAGGCCGCCGGTGTGTTCAACGCCTCGACGCTCGGCAAGATCGAAGTGGTCGGCCCAGATGCAGCGGAGTTCCTGAACCTGATGTACACCAATGCCTGGGACACGCTGAAGCCAGGCAAGGCGCGTTACGGCATCATGACCCGCGAAGACGGCTTCATCTATGACGATGGCGTCGTCGGGCGTCTGGCCGAGGACCGCTTCCACGTGACCACCACGACGGGCGGTGCGCCGCGTGTCATGAACCACATGGAAGACTATCTGCAGACGGAATTCCCGCATCTGAAGGTCTGGCTGACCTCGACCACCGAACAATGGGCGGTCATTGCCGTCCAGGGTCCGAAGGCGCGCGACATCATCGCACCGTTCGTCGAGGGCATCGACATCTCGAACGAGGCCTTCCCGCATATGAGCGTGGCCGAAGGCAAGTTCTGCGGCGTGCCGACGCGGCTCTTCCGCGTGTCGTTCACCGGCGAGCTCGGCTTCGAAGTCAACGTGCCCGCCGATTTCGGCGCCGATGTTTTCCGGCAGATCTGGGAGCGCGCGCAATCACTTGGTGCTTGCCTTTATGGCACGGAGACAATGCACGTGCTGCGCGCTGAAAAGGGTTACATCATCGTCGGCCAGGACACCGACGGCACGCTGACGGCTGACGATGCCGGCCTTTCCTGGGCGGTATCGAAGAAGAAGACCGACTTTGTCGGCATTCGCGGAATGAAGCGGCCTGACCTCGTCAAGGAAGGCCGCAAGCAGCTCGTCGGCATCTTCACCAAGGATCCGAACGAAGTGCTGGAAGAGGGCGCGCAGATCGTCGCCAACCCGAACCAGCCCAAGCCGATGACCATGCTCGGTCACGTGACCTCGTCCTACTGGTCGGAAAACCTCGGCCGCTCGATTGCGATCGCCATGGTATCAGGTGGACGCGGCCGTATGGGCGAGACGCTTTATGTGCCGATGAAGGACAAGACCATCGCGGTGGAAGTCACCGACATGGTGTTCGTTGACAAGGAAGGAGGCCGTATCCATGGCTGATATGTCTGTTGCAGAGCGCAAGACCGTTATCGCCGGCTTCCACGGCGGCAGCGCCAAGGTGCGCCTCACGCCGGCGCTTCCCGCCAGCCGCGTTTCGCTTCGGGCCGGAGCCGATGCCGTGGCGGGGCTCTCCAAGTCGCTCGGCGTCAAGCTTCCGACGAAGCCGAAGACATCCGCCGCCACCAAGGGCAGGACTGCCTTCTGGCTGGGGCCGGATGAGTGGCTGTTGATCGACGAGACGGGCAGCGACCTGATGGCCGATTGCGCCGCGTCCGGCGTCCTCCATTCGGCGACCGATATCTCTCACCGCAACACGGCGATCATCGTCTCGGGACCTGCTGCCGCCGGTACGATCAACAGCGCCTCCCCGCTTGACCTGTCGCTGGCTGCTTTTCCGGTTGGTGCTGTCACCCGCTCGGTGTTCGGCAAGATCGAGATCATCCTCTACCGCGTCGAAGAAGAGACGTTCCGGATCGAATGCTGGCGGTCGTTCGCGGAGTATGCGTTCGGCATGCTCGCCGAGGGCGCGGAAGATGCCTCGCTCTGAGGGGCGGGGTGTTTCACCGGATTTGAGGAGGCCGGGGTGACCCGGCCTTTTCGCGTTCGGGTGCTGCTTTCGCTGCGGTGTGGTCCTCATGGTATGGTGCGAACGGACACACCAGAGCAAGGAGGTCAAATACGATGAAATCCTTGGGAAATGAGACTCTGAAGGCCGTGGACGACCTTGTTGAGATCGGCGGTTTTGCGTCTGCGGATGAGGCTGTGCTTGCCGCGATCGAGGCCTGGCATAGAGAAACGGATGAGCACGCTGAACAGCTTGAAGCCATCCGTCTGCGGGTGCGCCGCTCGATCGATGATCCTCGTCCGAGCCTCAGCATTGAAGAGGTCGATGCTGCGCTTGACGAGATGATGGCCGAACCGCGACCGGTGTCGGGACGCGCGGCGCGCTAAGGTTCGCTTCCGCCCAGAGGCCCTGAACGACCTACGAGAGATTTTCGGATTTGTACTGTCGTTAAGTCAGTCGTCAGAGACTGCGAGGCGATATGTTGGACGCATCCGCTCGCGCTATGAGCGGATAGGTGACGCTCCTTATGGCGGAGTTTCTAGGGAGGACTTGGCGCCGGGTCTACGCATGGTTCCGTTCGAGCTTAGTGCGGTTGTGCTCTATCTCGTTGATGCTGGCGACGTCGTGATCACCAACATCTTCTACGGACGGCGGAACTATACCGCTCTGCTCAACTCAAGCAGCTGAACCTTCCCACCCAACCCACTTCACCCACCGCCCATGAAAATCCGCCCGGCCAATCTCACGGGTCTCGCCCGTCGGCCAAAGCGTGAGCAGGAGTGCCGCTCCTTCCGGTTTGCCGTCCGCCTCCAGCTGCAGGCGAGCGAGCGGTGCGGCTTCCGTCGCACGACTGCCGGCTCCTGCGATCAGTGCTTCACCCTCGGCTTTCAACGCGGGTGGCAGATATTGCCAGGCGATGGTGTGGTAGATGACATGCGCCACGCCGGGACGCGGCGTTGCCAGACGCTTGTGCAACCAGTCGATGGCGTCGGCTTTTTCCACTTTCAGGCCGCTTTCGGTCGCGATTTCTAGCGCTGCTGCCGTGCGGTCGAGGCGGTCCTGCTGGTCGGCCCAGATATAGGAGAAGAGCCGCAGGCGGTCATCTTCTGACGATGGGTCGAGCGGGTTCAGGTCGCAGCCGGCCCGTTCGGTGACCTTGATTTCAGCCTCGGGTGGCTGTGGGCCGCGCCAATGCGGGGCGAGGGTCACCGGCGATGCATTGCCCCAACGGAACTCCCCGAGTTGGTAGCTGTAGCGGTCCCATTGCAGGTTCAGCCCGGCGCTCGCGCCGACTTCCGAGAGGATCAGCGGCTTTCCGGTCAGTGCCGCAATTGTCAGGAAGCCTGGAAGGAGTGCTGATGAGCGGCGCACCTCGTTGGTCTGCGGGGCGGATTTCAGGCGGTCGAGAATGAAGGCCGCGTCGCGCCGCAGGGCGGCCTCGACAGCGGACCAGAGTGTGTCGTCATCGACTGCATGCGGCGGATAGGTTTCCGCGAGTGCGGGATCCTGGCCGGATCTGACCAGAGCATGCAGCGTGCCTGCAAGCCGCAGCGCCAGCGCATCGCCGGTGCCGTCAGGGTTGCCCGGCCAAGCGAGGACCGTTGCACCGACGGGCGTCCTATCGGTCAGCCGTTCGGCCGCCAGTGTGCACAGCCGCGCGGTGAAAGGCGAGCCGAGATCGGCGCAGGCCTTGGCTTGGCGGAGGAAACTCTGGCGGATCAGTTCGCTGCGGTCGTCGGTCATGGTCTAAAGCGCCTTTCGTGTCAGACGCCTTCCGGCCGGTCCTTCGGATCGAACTGCGAGATGGTGATCCAGTCGGCAGTCAGCGCCGGCTTGCGTTCGTCCTCTATCTCGACCGTCACCTCATAGGTGTTCATCAGCATGCCGGCGCCGCGAAAGCGGGCTTCGGCGAGCTTGAACGAGCCGCGAATGCGCTTGCCGGTCTTCACCGGCGACATGAAGCGGACTTTCTCGAACCCGTAATTGATACCCATGGTCTGCTCGATGATCTTCGGCAGGCAGTTGTAGTTCATCGCCGAAAGCAGCGAGAGCGTCAGGAACCCATGGGCAATGGTCCCGCCGAAGGGCGTCTCGGCAGCAGCGCGCACCGGATCGGTGTGGATGAACTGATGGTCCATGGTGGCGCCGGCAAAGGCGTCGATCATCGGTTGGTCGACGGTGATCCAGTCGGAAACCCCAACCACGGTACCAATGAGGCCCTGCACGTCCTTGAGCGAAATCTCTTGCGGCATGAAAAGAACCCAATCCTTCAATAATTCCCGCAAGCTACAGCCGCTTGGTGTCAGGCGGAATAGGGTCTGGTCACAGATCGGCGAGAATTCTAGCTCTCGACCCAGAAATCCACCGTCCGGGGCTTCACATTGGCCTTGGCAGCACTTCGTCCAGTCTCCATACGGCGCCATTTGCGCTTTTCTACAGCCGGCAACAGGAAATCCGCCGGTTCCGCTGAGCGGTTGATCAGCACGGCGACGCGGCAGTCCTTGCCTGTCTCGCGATCGATGGCAGCGACCACCATGGCAAAGGCGCCGAGGTCGGGCGTTTCCCAGTCGGCGACCGTCATGGGCAGGCCGCCGGTGTTGAGCCAGCTGACATCGCCGTCGCCGGTCAGCACACTCGTATCCATGAAACAGGAGAAACGCTGTCGCATGGCGGCAAGGCGGGCGGTAGTCTCGATGAGTTCCTCATCCGCTTTCGACCAGTCGAGCCAGGTGAGGGCATTGTCCTGGCAATAGGCATTGTTGTTGCCATGTTGTGTGCGGCCGAACTCGTCGCCTGCTGTCAGCATGATCGCGCCGCGGCTGGCGAAAAGGGTCGAGAGTAGCGCTTCGACATCCTGTCGGCGCTTCTTCACGATCGCCTTGTCGAATGTTTCACCCTCGACGCCGTTGTTCCAGGAATGGTTCTCGTTGTGGCCGTCGCGGTTTTGCTCGCCATTCGCCTCGTTATGTTTGTGCTCGAAGGAGACGAGGTCGTAGAGCGAGAAGCCGTCATGGGCGGCGATGAAGTTGACGCTGCGGGTCTGGCCGTGGCCGTCATAGGCGAAGAGATCGGCAGAGCCGGCAAGCGCGGTTGCAAGATCCCCCGTCGTCCCGGCATCGCCGCGCCAGTGGCGGCGGAAGGTGTCGCGGGCGCGGTCGTTCCATTCGAGAAAGGCGGGTGGGAAGCGGCCGAGCTGGTAACCACCAGGGCCGATGTCCCAGGGTTCGGCAATCAGGATGCGGTCTTCCAGCACCTCGTCTTCGAGGATGGCCTTCAGCGTCGGCGCATCCTGATGGAAGCCGTCCCAGTGGCGGCCCATGATCGGGGCGAGGTCGAAGCGGAAACCATCGACACCGGCTGCGAGCACAAAGTGGCGGAGTGTGTCGACGATCAGTTGCCGCACGAAAGGATGATCGCAGGCCAGCGTGTTGCCGCAGCCAGTGTCGTTGACCAGAGTGCCGGGATCATCCGCCACATGACGGAAGAGGGATCGGTTGTCGATGCCGCGCATGGAAAGCGTGGTGCCCAAGACATCGCTTTCGCCGGAATGGTTGAAGACGAGGTCGAGGATGACGCCGATGCCTTCGGCGTGGAGCGCTGCGACCGTGTCACGCAGTTCCTTCACCCCGCCGGGCACAAGGCGCGGATCGAGCGCCATCATCGCCACAGGATTGTAGCCCCAGCTGTTGGTGAGGCCGAGTGGAGGCAGGTGGCGTTCGTCGATCCAGGCGGTTATCGGCATCAGTTCGACCATGTCGACGCCGATGCGGCGCAGGTGGGCCAAGATGGCGGGGTGGGCAAGTGCGGCGAGCGTGCCGCGCTGCGCTTCCGGCACATCCGGATGCAGCATGGTCAACGCCTTGACATTGACCTCGTAGATAAAGCCGGCGCGGTCGCCGAGCGGCATCATGGGTTTGAGCGGCTTGTGGGCCTTGAGGATCGTCTTCGGCATCAGGTCGGCGGTGTCGGTGCCGAATTGGCCAAGCCTGACATCATAGACGAAGGGCCGGTCGAGTTCGGTGGCATAGGGATCGACGAGGAGCTTGGATGGATCGTGCCAATGGCCCTCGGAAGGATTATAAGGGCCCTGGATGCGAAAGCCGTAGCGGGCGCCTTCCTTGATGCCCGAGGCGAAGACATGGTGCACATCGCCTTCGCCGCGCGTCATCGATAGACGGGCGAGTTCGGTCTCACCGCGTTCGTCGAAGAGGCAGAGCTCGACGAGACGTGCATGGTGCGACCAGAGGCGGAAATCGGCTCCGGTCTTGCCGAGGATCGCTCCGAGCATCGTTTCCGTCATGTCTCGCCTCGCGGTCGGGTTGATTCTCTCGCCTCAGGGAACAATAGCAGGCGGACGGCTGCCGACCAGAGCGGTTGCGCTTACATCGCCTTCAGGTTCACACCCTTAACGGCCGCTTCCTTGCGTTCGCTGTAGCGATCGGTGAGGTAGCCGGAGATGTCGCGTGTAAGGAGGGTAAACTTTACCAGTTCCTCGCAGACATCGACGACGCGCTCGTAATAGGAGGAGGGCTTCATCCGGCCTTCGCCGTCGAACTCCTGATATGCCTTGGCGACGGAGGACTGGTTCGGGATGGTGATCATGCGCATCCAGCGGCCGAGCAGGCGCATGGCATTGACCGCGTTGAACGACTGCGAACCGCCTGAGACCTGCATGACGGCGAGTGTCTTGCCCTGGGTCGGGCGGATGGCGCCGATCGAGAGCGGTATCCAGTCGATCTGCGCCTTCATGATGCCGGTCAATGTGCCGTGACGCTCGGGGCTGACCCAGACCTGACCTTCTGACCACTCCGAAAGCTCACGCAGTTCCTGCACCTTGGGGTGGCTCACCGGGGCATCGTCGGGCAAGGGCAGGCCGGAGGGATCGAAGACCTTCACTTCGGCGCTGAAATGTTCGAGCAGGCGCTTGGCCTCCATCGCCAGCAGGCGACTGTAGGAGACCTGCCGGACTGAGCCGTAAAGGATCAGGATGCGTGGCTTGTGGGCCGAGAAGGGGCGGCGCAGGGCGTCAAGATCCGGCAGGCGCAGGTGGTCGAGGTCGGCGGCGGGGAGGTCGATAGTCACATCAGACAATTCGGTTGCCCTCCGCATCGAGCACGGCCTCGCCGTCTTCCTTGACGAAGGCAGAGGTGAAGCCATCAGACGGCAGGATGTCGAGCACCAGGTCGGAAGGCCGGCAAAGGCGGGTGCCGATCTCGGTGACGACGAGCGGACGGTTGATCAGGATCGGCGTCGCGATCATCGCGTCGAGCAACTGGTCATCCGAGAGGGCGGGGTTGGCCAGGCCGAGGTCCTCATAGGGCGTGCCTTTTTCGCGGATCGCTTGGCGAACCGAAAGGCCGGCATCGGCGATCATCTTTGCCAGTTCGGGCTTGCTCGGCGGTGTCTTCAGGTACTCGATGACGATGGGCTCGATGCCGGCATGGCGGATGATTTCCAGCGTGTTGCGCGAGGTGCCACAGGCCGGGTTGTGATAGATGGTAACGGTCATGGACGTTCCGTTGCTTCGGGGACGATCGGAGAGATTTGATTGCGGCTCTCGGTGAAGAGCCAAGCGGCGAGAGCCGCCGCGATGAGGGCGCCGGCCAGCTGGGCGAGGATGAATCCGGGGAGGTCGGCGGGCCGAATGCCAGCAAAGGTGTTGGTCAGGCTGCGGGCGATGGCGACTGCCGGATTGGCGAAGGAGGTGGATGCAGTGGACCAGTAGGCGGCCGTGATGTAGAGACCGACCAGCATCGGAATGGCGTCTGCCTTGAAGCGCAAGCCGCCGAGAATGGTCAGGAGCAGGCCGAAGGTTGCTACCGCTTCCGCCGTCCACTGCGCCGATCCCGTTCGAACCGTCTCCGAGACCTGAAAGATCGAAAGGTCGAACATGGCATGGGCAATCAGCGTGCCGGCGATGCCGCCGAGGATCTGGGCAAGCATGTAAGGCAGCACGGAGGAGGCCTCCAGTTCCTTGCGCAGGGCAAAGACGAGGGTCACGGCCGGGTTGAAATGGGCACCCGAGATCGGCCCCAAAATGGTGATCAGCACGAAGAGGATGGCGCCGGTCGGGATCGTGTTGCCGAGAAGGGAGATCGCGACATCGTCGGAGAGGCGGTCGGCCATGATGCCGGAGCCGACGACGGTGGCCACGAGGAGGGCGGTGCCGAGTGCTTCGGCGCTGAGGCGCCGTGACAGATCGGTCATTGCTGCAGCCCCGTTTTGGCCGCCGGGCTGCAGCGGGCGAGATCATCGATCAGCGGCTGGCAGAGGCTGGCATTGCCGCCGCAGCAATCCTTGAGCAGGTAAAGAGCAACGGCGCGGAAGCGATCGAGATCGGCACGGTAGACAATCGAGCGGCTCTGACGCTCGCCGGTCACCAGGCCGGCTTGCGACAGTGTCGACAGATGCGCCGACATGGTGTTCTGCGGCACGCCGATCAGGCGGGCGAGCTCGCCGGCGGGCACACCATCGGGTTCATGCGCCACCAGCAGCCGAAAGGTCTGCAGGCGGGTTGGTTGGGCCAAAGCGGCGAGTGCCGCGATCGTCGATTTTTCATCCACATATCCAGAATATTGGATATGAGGTGGGAGTCAATCGGAGTCAGGTGGCAGACAAAAAAAACCCGGTGTCGATGACGCCGGGGTTTCGATGCATGAGGCAGGCCTCTGTGAGATCACGTAATGACCGTCGGCTCGCTCATACCCGTGTAGCGCTCGATCTCCGCGACTTCCTCCGCCGCCGCGATCAGGTCGGCGAGCGCTTCCTGTGTCTCGATCCCATGACGGCTGGCGTCGGGCTCGTAGCGCTCGACATAGAGGCGCAGCGTCGCGCCCGAGGTGCCGGTGCCGGAGAGGCGGAAGACGATGCGGCTGCCGCCTTCGAAGAGGATGCGGATGCCCTGGTTCTTCGAGACGGAGTGGTCGATCGGGTCGTGATAGGCGAAGTCATCGGCAGCGTTGACGGTGAGGCCGTTGATCTTGGTGCCGGGCAGGCTGTGTAGCTTGGTGCGCAGAGCGGTGACAAGCGCGTTGGCATTGTCCGTGTCAACGCCTTCGTAGTCGTGACGCGAATAGTAGTTGCGGCCGTATTCGGCCCAGTGGCTTTCCACGATCTGCTTCACGCTCTGCTTGCGGGCAGCAACGATGTTGAGCCAGAAGAGCACCGCCCAGAGGCCGTCCTTTTCGCGCACATGGTCCGAGCCGGTGCCGAAGCTTTCTTCACCGCAGACGGTGACCTTGCCGGCATCCATCAGGTTGCCGAAGAATTTCCAGCCGGTCGGGGTCTCATACATGCCGATGCCGAGCTTTTCGGCGACGCGGTCGGCGGCGGCACTGGTCGGCATGGAGCGGGCGATGCCGGCGATGCCGTTTTTGTAGCCGGGCGCGCAGGTGGCATTGGCGGCGATC
This sequence comes from Rhizobium sp. Root274, assembly GCF_001429245.1. Taxonomy (GTDB): domain Bacteria; phylum Pseudomonadota; class Alphaproteobacteria; order Rhizobiales; family Rhizobiaceae; genus Allorhizobium. Next base: position 910,141 of record NZ_LMJE01000007.1, on the reverse strand, counting down.
ATCGCGAGGCTGTCGGAGGGGGTGACGAACATGCCCTTGCCGACGACCATGTTGCGGTCGCCGTCGCCGTCGGAGGCGGCGCCAAAGTCCGGGCCGTCGGCGCTCATGACATCGTCGTAGAGGGTCTTGGCATGGACGAGGTTCGGGTCCGGGTGATGGTGGCCGAAGTCGGGCAGGGGGATTTCGTTGCGCACGGAGCCTGCGGGCGCCCCCAAGCGCTTTTCGAGGATTTCGACGGCATAGGGGCCTGTGACGGCGCTCATCGAATCGATCACCACGCGGAAGCCGCCTGCGATGAGCGCGCGGATGGCGGGGAAGTCGAAAAGCGTTTCCATCAGGTCGGCATAGTCGGTGACCGGGTCGATCACTTCGATGGTCATGCCGGAGAGATCAAAGCTGCCGATGGTGTCGAGATCGATGTCAGCGACGTCTGCGATCTTGTAGCTGTCGATGACCTTGGTGCGGGCGAAGATCGCATCGGTGATCTTTTCCGGGGCGGGGCCGCCATTGCCGATATTGTACTTGATGCCGAAGTCTTCGGTCGGGCCGCCGGGATTGTGGCTGGCCGACAGAACGATGCCGCCGAAGGCCTGATATTTGCGGATAACATGCGAGGCTGCCGGCGTGGACAGGATGCCGCCCTTGCCGACCAAGACCTTGCCGAAGCCGTTGGCGGCGGCCATCTTCAGCGCCTTCTGGATGACTTCGCGGTTGTAGAAGCGGCCGTCTCCGCCGATCACCAGGGTCTGCCCCTGGAAGCCCTCAAGGCTGTCGAAGATCGCCTGGATGAAGTTCTCGGCGTAGTTTTCCTGCTGGAAGACCGGAACCTTCTTGCGCAGTCCCGAGGTGCCGGGCTTCTGGTCGGCATAGGGCTTGGTGGAGACGGTCGAGATCATCGATTACTGGCCTTTCGAGACGAGGCGTTGGTAGAGTTCAACATAGGAAATAGCACTCCTGTTCCAGGAGACGTCGGACTTCATGCCCTGCTTCTGCATCTGCGACCAGAGACGCTGGTCACTGTAGAGGCGCAGTGTGCGACGGATGGCGCGGCGGAGCGCGTCTGCCGTCACCGGCGCGAATTGTACGCCGGTCGCAACGCCTGCAGCCAAGGCGGCCTCGTTGGCGTCGACGATGGTATCGGCCAGACCGCCGGTCCGGGCAACGAGCGGAATGCAGCCGTAGCGCAGGGCGTAAAGCTGGGTGAGACCACAGGGCTCGAAGCGGGAGGGCACGAGGATAACATCGGCGCCCGCCTGCATCAGGTGCGACAGTTTCTCGTCATAGCCGAGGACCATGCCAACCCGGCCGCGGTTGTGGGCGGCAGCGCCCTGAAGCGCGGCTTCGATGTCGCTGTCACCTGAGCCGAGAATGGCGAGCTTGCCGCCTCCCGCAAGCATCTCGTCCAGAACCTCGGGCAGCAGGTCGAGCCCCTTCTGCCAGGTGAGGCGCGAGACCACGGCAAAGATCGGGCCATCGCCGGTGTCGAGACCGAAGCGTTCGACGAGGGCGGCGCGGTTGCCGGCGCGTTTCTTCAGGTTTGCGGCGGAATAGCCCGAAGGCAAGAGTGTGTCGGATGCCGGGTTCCAGACATCGGCGTCGATGCCGTTGACGATGCCATAGAGATCGGGGCTGCGGCTTGCGATCAAGCCTTCGAGGCCCATGCCGAATTCGGGCGTCAGGATTTCATCCGCATAGGATGGGCTGACGGTCGAAACGGCGTGCGCGGTGATGATGCCGCTCTTCAGGTAGCTTAGCGTGCCATAATATTCGAGCGCCTCGTAAAAGGCGTGGTCGGGCAATTCGAGATAGGGAAAGAGCGAGCCGGCGAACTGGCCCTGGAAGGCGATGTTGTGGATGGTGATGAGGCTCGGCACCTCAGGCGTCTCGGCATAGCGCATATAGACCGGCACCAGAGCGCTCTGCCAGTCGTGCACATGCACGAGGTCCGGCTTGAAGTCGGGGAGTGCGCCGGCCGCGATCTCGGCGCCAGCCTTGGAGAGAACTGCAAAACGCTTCCAGTTATCGGGATAATCGCGGCCATGGGTATCGAGATAGGGACCGCCGGAGCGCTCGTAGAGCTGGGGGCAGTCGAGGATCAGGATATCCAGACCCTCGTGGCGCACCGAGAGCAGGGTGGCATGCTCGTCCAGCAGGTTGTCGAACGCGTGGACCTTCTTCGGCGCCTTCACCGCCTTCATCACCGCCGGATAGCCGGGGATCAGGGTTTTTGTCTCGACGCCGTGGGCAGCGAGCGCCAAGGGCAGGGCGCCGGCCACGTCGGCCAGGCCCCCTGTCTTGATCAGCGGGTAGAGTTCGGAGGCAACCGAAAGGACCTTCATGGATATGTCTAACCCAGTTTGTCGAGCATTGCCTGGGTGATCAGGCAAATTCCATTCTCACTGCGGCGGAAGCGCTTGGCATCCATTTCCGGATCTTCCCCGACGATCAAACCTTCGGGGATGACCACACCGTGGTCGATCACGACATTGGTAAGGCGTGCATGACGCCCGACTTGAACTTTCGGCAGGACAACAGCGCCCTCAAGGCGGGAGTAGGAATTGGCGCGCACACCGGTAAAGAGAAGGCTCTTGTAGAGCGAGGAGCCGGAGATGATGCAGTCGCCCGAGACGAGCGAAGAGATCGCCGAACCACGGCGGCCTTCATCGTCATGGACGAACTTGGCGGGTGGGGTGATTTCGGAATAGGTCCAGATCGGCCAGGTCTTGTCGTAGAGGTCAAGTTCCGGAACGATATCGGTCAGGTCGATATTGGCCTGCCAATAGGCATCGATCGTGCCGACGTCGCGCCAGTAGGGCTCGCGCTCGAAGTCGGAACGGACGCAGGACTGGGCAAAGCGGTGGGCAACGGCCTTGCCGCTCTTCACAACATAGGGAATGATGTCCTTGCCGAAGTCGCGGCTGGAGTCCGGATCGGCGGCGTCACGGCGCAGCAGTTCCATCAGGAATTTCGTGTGGAAGACATAGATGCCCATCGAGGCCAGCGCCAGATCCGGATTGCCGGGAATGCCCGGCGGATCGGCCGGCTTCTCGACGAAGTCGATGATGCGATCTGTGGCATCCACATGCATGACGCCGAAGCCGGTCGCTTCCATACGCGGGACTTCGAGGCAGCCAATGGTCACGTCAGCACCTGAATCGACATGCTGCTGGAGCATCTGCTCGTAGTCCATCTTGTAGATGTGGTCACCGGCGAGAATGACCATGTATTCCGGCGCATAAGACTCGATGATGTCGGCGTTCTGGTAGACGGCATCGGCCGTGCCTTCATACCACTGTGTCTCGGAGACGCGCTGAGAGGCGGGCAGGATGTCGAAGCTTTCGTTGCGCTCGGGGCGGAAGAAGTTCCAGCCGAGCTGCAGGTGGCGGATCAACGAGTGGGCCTTGTACTGGGTTGCGACCCCGATGCGGCGGATGCCGGAGTTGAGCGCGTTCGACAGGGCGAAATCGATGATGCGGGCCTTGCCGCCGAAATAGACCGCAGGCTTTGCGCGGCGGTCCGTCAGTTCCTTGAGGCGGCTTCCGCGGCCACCGGCCAACACATAGGCCATGGCATCGCGCGACAGGCTTTTTGTTCTCTTTTCCGTCATTGTCATCCTCCCCTTATTGTTCCAATTCCAGCATGATCACGGCGAGCGGGGGCAGTGTCAGTCCTGCCTTTGCCCAGTCACCTCCCGTGGCATGCGCCTCCACGCGACCACCATTTCCCTTGCCGCTGCCGCCATAGATCTCGGCATCGGTGTTGAGTATCTCACGCCAACGGCCGGCTGCAGGCAAGCTCAATTCGTAGCGTTCATGGAAGTTCGGTGTCAGATTGCAGATCACGGCGATCGGCTTTTCGCCCGGTGCCTTGCGAAGCCAGGCAAAGACGGAATTGTCCTGGTCGTCGCCGATGATCCATTCGAAGCCCTCGCCTTCGCAATCGCGCGCATGCAGCGCCGGCTTCGAGCGGTAGGTGAAGTTCAGGTCACGAACCAGCCGGCGCATGCCTTCATGCGGCGCATAGGCAAGCAGGTTCCAGTCCAGCGATCGCTCCTCCGACCATTCGCCCCACTGGGCAAATTCCTGACCCATGAACAAGAGCTTCTTGCCCGGATGGCCCCACATCAGGCCGTAATAGGCGCGCAAGTTGGCAAATTTCTGCCAGTCGTCGCCGGGCATCTTGGCTATCATCGAGCCTTTGCCATGCACCACTTCGTCGTGAGAAATCGGCAGGACAAAGTTTTCCGAGAAGGCGTAGAGCAGGCCGAAGGTCAGTTCGCTGTGATGGTGTTTCCGGTAGATTGGATCACGGGCGAAATAGCTCAGCGTGTCATGCATGAAGCCCATGTTCCACTTGAAGCCGAAGCCGAGACCGCCTTCATGCACGGGCTGCGAGACCTTGGGCCAGGAGGTGCTTTCCTCGGCGATGGTCATGATGCCCGGGTGGCTTCCATAGACATGGTGGTTCATCTGCTGGAGGAACCGCACGGCTTCCAGGTTTTCCCGACCGCCATATTCGTTGGGGATCCACTCGCCTTCCTTGCGGGAATAATCGAGGTAGAGCATGGATGCGACCGCATCGACGCGCAGGCCGTCGATGTGGAACTTCTCCGCCCAGTAGAGGGCGTTGTTGATCAGGTAGGACAGGACCTCCAAGCGGCCGAAATTGTAGATCGCCGTGTTCCAGTCCGGGTGGAAACCCTGACGCGGGTCGGCATGTTCGTAAAGTGCTGTCCCGTCAAAGTGACGAAGCCCATGCGCGTCTGTCGGAAAGTGGGCCGGGACCCAATCGAGAATGACGCCGAGGCCAACCTTGTGGCAGCCATTGACGAAGCGGGCGAACCCTTCCGGTTCGCCGAAACGCGCTGTCGGCGCGTAGAGCCCGGTCGTCTGATAGCCCCAGGACGGATCGTAAGGGTGCTCGGCGATCGGCATGAATTCGATATGGGTAAAGCCCATGTCGACGCAGTAGGGGATCAGCCGCTCGGCCATCTCGTCCCAAGTCAGCATCGAGCCGTCGTCGCGCCGCTGCCAGGAGCCGGCATGGACCTCGTAGATCGACACCGGCTGGCGGCGCTGATCGATGCTTGCCCAATGCTTGCGATGGGCCTCGTCGTCCCAAACCTGTTCCAGTTCGCCCGTCGTCACCGAGGCGTTCTTCGGTCGCATCTCGGCGCGGCGCGCGTAAGGGTCGGCCTTAAGCGGCAGAAGTTCGCCATGCGGGCCGACGATTTCAAACTTGTAGGTGGCACTTGAGCGGACGTCCGGAGCGAAGATCTCCCAGATTCCGGTGTCGCGGCGAAGCCGCATGACGTGGCGGCGACCGTCCCAGTCGTTGAAATCACCGACCACAGAGACCCGGCGCGCGTTCGGGGCCCAGACGGCAAAGTGGAAACCATCGACGCCCTGATGCTTGATCGGATGCGCACCCATCTTGTCGAAGAGACGCAGGTGCGAGCCTTCCCGGATGAAGTAGTCATCCATGGGGCCCAGGATCGGCCAGAAGCTGTAGGGGTCTGTGACCATCCATTCATCGTCGCCACGGGTGGCGCGGTAGCGGATCGGCTGCAGGGAGGTGGCGCTGACGATGCCGGAAAAGAAGCCTGCGTCGTGACGCTGTGTCAGTTCGCCGATCGCCTCACCCGACAGGGTATGGGCCGTGACCGTCTCTGCACCCGGAATAAAGCACCGGGCGACGAATCCGCCGTCATGCTCCTGCAGGCCAAGAAAGGCGAAGGGGTCACCGTGTGTGCCGTTGATGATTGCCTGGATTTCGTCCGCCGACGGTGTATCCGGCTTGGGGTCGACACCGTTTTTCTTCGGCGATTTTGCCATCAGGCTCTCCAAATGTCCGCATTGTACTGGCGAATGGTGCGGTCGGATGAGAACCAGCCCATGCGTGCGGTGTTGCGGATGGTCTTGGAATACCAGCCGGATTTGCCGGCCCAGATCTCGTCGACCTGACGCTGGGCCTGGGCATAGGCGTCGAAGTCTGCGGCGACCATAAACCAGTCGTGCTGGTAGATGCCCTGCATCAGGCCGGCATAGCGGTCGCGGTCATCGGGTGAGAAGACGCCCGAGGCGATCGAGGAGAGGGCCTGTTGCAATTCGCGTGACGCGTCGATGGCGGCGCGAGGATTGTGTCCCTCGGCCCTCACACGTCCGACCTCGTCCGCGGTCATTCCGAAAATCACTATGTTCTCCTCCCCGACATGGTCGCGCATTTCGACATTGGCGCCATCGAGTGTTCCGATGGTCAATGCACCGTTCAACGCGAACTTCATGTTCCCGGTTCCGGATGCTTCCATGCCGGCGGTAGAAATCTGTTCGGAGAGGTCGGCAGCCGGCACCATGACTTCTGCCAGAGACACATTGTAGTTCGGCACGAAGACGACCTTCAGCAGGCCGCGCACCGAAGGGTCGTTGTTGACGACGCGCGCGACGTCGTTGGCGAGTTTGATGATCAGCTTGGCGTTGTGATAGCTCGGGGCTGCCTTGCCGGCGAACAGCTTGACGCGCGGTACCCAGTCCCGCTCCGGATGGGAGCGGATCTGGTCGAAGAGCGCGACCGTCTCGATGATGTTCAAAAGCTGGCGCTTGTATTCGTGGATGCGCTTGATCTGGATGTCGAACATTGCGTCCGGATCGAGCCTGATGCCCATGCGGCCGGCAACCAGGCTTGCCAGACGCACCTTGTTGGCGCGCTTGACGGCTGCGAACTTCTGCTGGAACGACGCGTCGTCGGCAAAGGCATCGAGCGCTTTCAGCTTGTCGGCATCATCAAGAAATTCGGCGCCGATCGCTTCCTTGATCAGGTTAGTGAGATCAGGATTGCACTGCATCAGCCAGCGGCGGGGCGTAATGCCGTTGGTCTTGTTGTTGATGCGGGTCGGATAGAGCTTGTGGAAATCGGCAAAGACCGTCTCCTTCATCAGTTCGGTGTGCAGGGCCGAGACACCGTTGATCGAGTGCGAACCGATGAAAGCGAGGTTACCCATCCGCACGCGGCGATCGCCGCTTTCGTCGATCAGGGAGATGTGGCGGATCTCCTGGTCGTTGAAGCCGCGGTTCTTGCGGGCGTCGAGCAGGATCTTGGCGTTAATCGCATAGACCAGCTGCATGTGGCGCGGCAGAAGCCGCTCGAAAAGCGGCACCGGCCAGCTTTCCAGCGCTTCGGGCAGCAGCGTGTGGTTTGTGTAGGAGAAAGTTTTGGAGGAAATCTCCCAGGCGTCGTCGAAGTTGACCCCATGCACATCGACGAGGAGGCGCATCAGTTCGGCGACGGAGACGGCCGGATGCGTGTCATTGAGCTGGATCGCGACCTTTTCCGGCAGCTGGGCGAGCGTATTGCCCTGCTGCAGGTGGCGGCGCACGATGTCCTGCAGTGAGGCCGAACAGAAGAAGAATTCCTGGCGCAGGCGCAGTTCCTGGCCGGCGGGCGTGGCGTCGGCAGGATACAGCACGCGGGTCAGAGATTCGGCCTTGTTGCTTTCGCGAAGGGCGCCGATGTGGTCGCCGGCATTGAAGGCGTCGAGCAGGATCGGGTCGATCGGCTGGGCAGACCAGAGGCGCAGCGTGTTCACGCGCTCGCCGCGCCAGCCGACGGCCGGCGTGTCATAGGCGGTGGCGATGACGCGTTCGCCCTGTTTCCAGACGTAGCGCAGTTCGCCATCCGGGGCGTCGATCGTCTCGACCGTGCCGCCGTAGCCGACTTCGTAGGAGCTTTCGCGGCGCTCGAATTCCCAGGGGTTGCCATGGGCGAGCCAGCTTTCCGGCAGCTCGACCTGCCAGCCCTCCGCCATCTGCTGGCGGAAGAGGCCGTGCACGTAGCGGATGCCGTAGCCGTAAGCGGGAATGTTGACGGTCGCCATGCTCTCCATGAAACAGGCGGCAAGCCGGCCGAGGCCACCATTACCGAGAGCGGCATCCGGTTCGAGGCCGGCAATGACGTCGAATTCGACGGACAGCGAGGATAGCGCCTCGCGGATGTCGTCCATCAGGCCGAGATTGGACATCGCATCGCGCAGCAGACGGCCGATCAGGAACTCCAGCGACAGGTAATAGACCCGCTTGCCGTTGTTCATGTAGGTGGCGCGCGTCGATTCCATCCAGGTGTCGATGATTCGGTCGCGGACCACGAGGATGGTCGCGGTCAGCCAGTCATGCGGGGTTGCGACTTTCGCGTCCTTGCCGATGCTGTAGGTCAGCTTGTCCATGATTTCGGCGGCCAAGGAGGCCGGGTCGGACGCGACGCGTTTGGGAAGGGGAAGGTCGGCTTTGTGGGGGGTCTTGATCATCGGTCCGCCTGGCTTTGCTCGGTTCGCAGGGCACCACCGGATCCGCTATCGGCGGTCACCCCCTTCGTCGCCAGTTTACGCATCGATATGATACACATGCAACAGGTCGGTGAGAGGCCATGCGAAATTGTTCGCGAATATCAGGTTTCTTGCAAATGCCTGATTTTTCATATGGTTGTTTGCTGGATGCCGGATATGAAAAAGCCGCGACCCGGTGGGTCGCGGCCAATGGCAGGGAATTCTCCGCAAACGCTTTGGACGCGGGTCAGTTGGTCAGGCGGGTGGAGGCCTGAACCGCCTTGTCACCGATTTCCTTGAAGGCCGCGACGAGCTGCGTGGCATTCTGCGCGTCGTAATAATTGGACGTGCTGGAGGCGCAGTACTGAAGCAGGGCCTGCCCGTTGCTCGGTGCCATGAAGGCGACGGTGAAGATCTGGACGCCGGCCTTCTTGGCGGTGTCGCAGGTCGCCTTGGTCTTGGTGTCGGCGCTCGAGTAGTTGTTGTCACCGTCGGTCATGAAAATGATGAACTTGCTCGGAACCTGGCCGTTCTTGTTCTTGTGCGCCGTGTCTTCCTGGGAACTGGAGACGTCCGTGTAAGCCCGCGCCATGGCGTCGGAGGAGTCGGTGCCGCCGGTCGCCGTCAGTGCCTGCACATAGGACAGGGACGTGGTGGTGCCCCACGCCATTGTCGTCGGCGTCTGCATGCTGGCATTGTAGGAAACGGCCGCGGTGCGAACGTATTTGGTCTCCGGATCCGCCGTGTTCAGCTGTGTCGTGAGGCTGGCGACGGCGAGCTTCAGCGAGTCGATTTTGGTGTAATAGTTGGTCGCCTGATAGCTGCAGGTCTTGGAGATGTATTTTTTCCCCTGATAGTAGCTGCAGTCGTAGTAGACTGTCTTGGTCGGCTGTGCGCCATTGACCGTGGTCGTGTCCTCGGCCATCGAGCCGGAGCGGTCGAGCACGAGAAACATCGACAGCGCATTCTTGCTTTCTGTCGTGCTGCGCGCCGTGGAGGAGACCTTGATCGTCACCTCCTTCCAGCCCAGCAAAGCTGTCATGCCGTTTGTCTTCATCGTGTAAGAACTGTTGAGCTTGACGTCGAAGCTCTTGCCGGAAGTCGACGTGGTACGCTCGACACTGCCAATGGCCGCCTTGTCGATTGACGACGAGTTGTTGGGGTCGATGCTCGATTTACCCTCGACGATATTGTAGAATTGCGAAGCCATGAACTTCTTGGCGAGGGACATCGCCTCGTCATCGGAAATGCTCTTCACGGCGAGTGCGTTTGCGGCCGCAAGAACGGCAGAGTCGGTCGAGTCCTGCAGAGCGCTCTTGATCTGGACCATGCGGTTCAAATCCATGGCGACACCTGCACCGGCCGCAGCGACCGGCAGGATGAACGCGGTGATCATGCCGAAATTGCCGGATCGGCAGCCGATCAGGCGTGAGAAGATCGAGGAATGCTGTGTCTTGGTCCTAGCCATCATGTCCATCCAAACGCAGTCTGTGGATGACTTATAGGGGCGGACATGTTCCATTCGGCTTAAGCAAGTCGATAAAATTCGAGCCAATAACCGGATTTACTGCTTAACCGGGATAACATCGACCGATTGATCAGTCTTGTGGCTGCCGTAGCTCTTGAGCACACCGATCACCGGAGCAACATCCGAGTAGTCGCGGCCATAGCCGACGACGATATGGTCGGTGCCGGCGGGGATATTGTTGGTCGGGTCAAATTCCATCCAGCCCGTCAGCTTGCCGCACCAGACGCGCACCCAGGCATGCATGGCATCTGCCCCTTCCAGGCGTTCTTTGCCCGGCGGCGGGATGGTGCGCAGGAAACCGCTGACATAGCCTGCGGGAATGCCGAGACTGCGCAGCGCCACGATCATCACATGGGAGAAGTCCTGGCAGACGCCGCGCTTTTTGGTGAAGGCTTCGGCGGGTGTCGTGTCGACGGTGGTCGCCTCGGGATCGTATTTGAAGTCGCGGTGGATGCGGGCACAGAGCTGTTCGGCGATCTGGCGAACTGTCAGGCTCGGCTTCAGCTCCTTGCGGGCATAGGCCGCGATCTCTTTGTCGCGCGGCAGGCGGGGACTGGTCCCGAGAAAATGATGCGGCGATTCCGCGTCGAGCGTCCATGTCTCGGCGAGTTCCTGCGGCAGCCGATCGAGGATCGGGGAGAAGTCGGCGGGGACCGGCAGAGCCTGGACCATCACGCGCGCCTGCATGCGGATGTCAAGCTTTTCGTGCGGCGCGCGCAGGATCGCGTGGCGGGTCGTGTGGTGGAAGAAATCCTCGAAGGTCGCGAGTTCGTCCGGTTCGGGGGTGACGGTGACGGCGCCGGCGATCAGGCGCTGGCGGTCTGGCAGCGAGAGCGGCAGGAGGCGCAGCATGTGATGCGCGCCCGAGGCCGGGACCTCGTATTTGTAACCGATGTGGAGCGAGAGATCGTACAGCATCGGTTCAATTCAGATAGGTGCGGGCGAGGATATCGGAGAACTTCTCCATCTCGCGCTCAAGATTGGTATAGACCTCGGCCGTCATCGCCTCCGGCGTCATGACAGCCAGGCCCGAATGCAGGCGCATGGCTTCGCGGAAGAGCATCGACATCTGGCCGTTGACCATGGCGTTCGGCAGTTGCTCGGCCTCGATGCGGATCTCGTTCAGCTGGAAGAGGATCGAGCGCGGGTTGAGTGGATCGAGTGCGAGCAGATCGGTTACTGTCAGCCGCGCGGTCGACACGTTGTAGCGGCGCCGGTGGGTCATGACGTTGTCGCCGATCTCCAGCAGCATGTCGAGCGCACCGTCGGGTGCCTCCGGCCCGGTCATGCGTCCGAGCAGGCGTGTCATATGGAGGCCGCGTTCGAGCAGGCGTCCGATGGTGAGGAAGCGCCAACCGGTGAAGCGGTACATGTTTTCATGCACGAGACCGGCAAAGCCCGCGAGCTTGCGCAGCAGGATCGTCATGGCATGGGCGGCATCGTCGCCGGGTTTCACCCGCTCGTGGAAGCGTTTCGCCGTTTTCGACAGGTCATTCAGCGCCAGCCATCCATCGGGCGAGAAGCGGTCGCGGATGTTGCTGGCGGAATAGACGGCGCTGTCGATGTTGCGCAGCAGGCTTTCCGGTACGCCGGTCTTGGTATCGACGTCGATATCGGAGAGGTAGTCGCTCACGAAGGCGAGCAATGGCTGTTCCGGATTGGCGCTTTCGGCATAACGGGCGTGCCAGGCGCGCAGGATGCGCAAGACGCCTTCGGCCCGTTCGATATAGCGGCCAAGCCAGAACAGGTTGTCGGCGGCGCGGCTCGGCAGGCTGCCCGGCATGTTGCGGGTAAAGCTTTCTTCCGCCGGCAAGAGCGAGGTGCGGTCAACAGGCTTGTCGGAGACGATCCAGACATCGGCGGCACTGCCGCCCGATTGCATGGCGATGGCGGACACATCCGAGCCGCTGCCGATGCGGGCAAAGCCACCAGGCATGATCTGCCAGCCGTTCTGGGTGCGGGCGGCAAAGACGCGCAGCGACATCGGCCGCGGCGTCAGCTTGCCATCGACCATGGCGGGGGTGGTCGAGAGGGTTACGACCTCCTGGCCGACGAGATTGCCGGTTTCGGCTTCCAACCATTCCGAGATGCTGCGGCTCTGCGGGTCCTTGTACCGCGAGCCGAGGACGGAGCGGCCATTGTCGTCGAAGAAGGGCAGGCGGGAAAAGGCGGAGCCGACGACCATTCGGTCGAGGTGGCGGGCGACATGCTCGCGCTCAGCCTTCTGGCCGCACCACCAGGTGGCGATGGAGGGTAGCTTCAGCTCTTCGCCGAGCAGATGACGCGAAAGGGTGGGCATAAAGGCAAGCAGCGCCCGGGTTTCGAGAATGCCGGAGCCGAGTGCGTTGACGAAGGTGACGGAGCCATTGCGCAGCGCGTCGACCATGCCGGGCGTGCCGATATAGGAGTTCTGGTCGAGCTCCAGCGGATCGGCAAAAGCGGCGTCGAGGCGGCGCCAGAGAACGCTGACGGGTTTCAGGCCGGCGACAGTGCGGACCATGACCTTGCCGTTGACGACCGTCAGGTCCTCGCCTTCGAGCAGCATGATGCCGAGATAGCGGGCGATATAGGCGTGTTCGAAATAGGTCTCGTTGGCAGGACCGGGAGAAAGGACCGCGATCCGGTCATCGGCGCTCTGCTGGCGTCCCTGCAGCGCCTTGCGGAAGGCGCCGAAGAAGGAGGCAAGGCGGTGGACGTGGGTTTCCGCATAGAGATCGGAAAAGGCTCTGGCTGTCGCGACGCGGTTCTCCAGTGCGAAGCCGGCGCCCGAGGGCGCTTGCGTGCGATCAGCGAGCACCCACCAGTTGCCATCGGGGCCCCGGCCGATTTCGAAGGAACAGAAATGCAGGTAGTGGCCGCCGGCGGGCTTGATGCCGACGAGCGGGCGCAGGAATTCCGGATTGGATGCAATCAGCTGCGGTGGCAGGAAGCCCTCCTGCACCAGCCGGTTTTCCGAATAGATGTCTGCGACGACCGCTTCGAGCAGGTTTGCACGCTGGACAAGGCCATCGGCCAGCACCTGCCATTCTGCATCTGATATCAGGACCGGGATATGCGAAAAGGGCCAGGCGCGTTCGCTCGATCCGCCGGAGCCATAGGCGCGGTAGAACACGCCGGCATCGCGCAGATAGCGGTCGGCCCGCGCGAAACGTTCGTCGAGTTCGTGCTCCGCCATGGTCTCGATGGCCGAGACGAAGGGCTGCCAGACCGGCCGGACAGTGCCCTTGTTGTCGATCATCTCGTCGGCAGCACCCGCCAGCGCGCGATAGCCGGCCAGGCGGGCCGTGCCATTCGCTGGGTCCGGCGGAGAAAGCTCCGCTGCCGTCTTCTGTGCCATCGGATCAGATACCCTGCGGTCGTCTCAGGTCCAAAGTGTGCGGGAACTCCGGCGACACGGTCTCGGGCCATAATGGATAGGAGCCGGCTGTATGGCCCCAAGGCTCGAAACGCGCAAGCCGACGGGCTTCCGCTTCATTCCCATTCACAGGGAAAGTATCGTAATTCCGGCCTCCAGGATGAGCGACGTGGTAGACGCAGCCCCCGATCGACCGGGCAGACCATGTATCATAGATGTCGAATGTTAGCGGTGTGTTGACGGGCAGCACCGGATGCAGGCCCGATGCCGGTTGCCATGCCTTGTATCGGACGCCGGCGACTGCCACGCCGTTCACCAAGGACTTGCGCAGCGGCACCTGACGGCCATTGCAGGCGACGACATAGCGTTCCGGATTGGCCGTCTCCAGCTGCACCTGCAGGCGCTCGACAGAGCTATCCACATAGCGGACGGTACCACCGATTGCCCCTTCCTCGCCCATGACATGCCAGGGCTCCAGCGCCTGGCGCAGTTCGAGCTTCGAGCCCTCGTATTCGACTTCGCCGACAAAAGGGAAGCGAAATTCGAGCTGGGCTGCAAACCATTCCGGCTTGAAGTCGAAGCCGTTTTCGCGCAAGTCGGCCAGCACTTCGAGGAAATCCAGCCACAGATAATGCGGCAGCATGAAACGATCATGCAGGCTGGTGCCCCAGCGGACGAAGCTGCCGGCGATCGGGTTTTTCCAGAAGCGGGCGATGAGCGCGCGGACCAAGAGTTGCTGGGCCAGCGACATGCGCGGATTGGGTGGCATTTCGAAGCCGCGGAATTCGATGAGGCCCAAGCGGCCGGTCGGCCCGTCGGGTGAAAACAGCTTGTCGATGCAGATTTCGGAGCGATGGGTGTTGCCGGTGACGTCTGTCAGAAGGTTGCGGAACAGGCGGTCGACGAGCCAGGGCAGGGGGGCTGCCGCACCGCTTGCCGGCAGAGGCACCTGGGCGAGCGCGATCTCCAGTTCATAGAGGCTGTCGTGGCGGGCCTCGTCGAAGCGCGGTGCCTGGCTGGTCGGGCCGATGAACATGCCGGAGAAGAGATAGGACAAGGCCGGATGGCGTTGCCAGTGCAGTACGAGACTCTTCAAGAGGTCGGGCCGGCGCAGGAAGGGGCTGTCGGCGGGGTTTGCACCGCCGACCACGACGTGGTTGCCGCCGCCGGTGCCGGTGTGGCGGCCGTCGATCATGAACTTGTCTGCGCCCAGCCGCGTCTGGCGCGCTTCTTCATAGATGGCATTCGTCGTGGCGACGCATTCCTCCCAGCTGGAGGCAGGGTGGATGTTCACCTCGATGACACCCGGGTCGGGTGCAACGCGGATGACGTTGATGCGCTCGTCCTGCGGCGGAGCATAACCTTCGATGTGAACGGGTAGGCCGAGATTGCGGGCGGCGGTTTCGGCGGCGGCCACCAGTTCGAGATAGTCCTCGATCGCCTCCACCGGTGGCATGAAGACGCAGAGCCTGCCATCGCGCGGCTCGACGCTCATGGCGGTGCGGACCGCCCCCCTGATGTCGCCGGCAGAGCCGGTGATGTTCTGCTCGTTGCGATCCTGCTGGCTATCCCCGCTCTTGCGTGAGGCTTCCGGCATTGCGCGGCCCTCACTCACCTTCGGGCCGTAATCCGGCAGGGGCGAACGCGGGATCGAGGGGTCGGTGGTGTGGATGTAAGGGTATTGCGACGGCGGCACATAGGGCAGGGTGCCGAGCGGCATGCGGAAGCCGATAGGGCTGTCGCCGGGGATGAGGAAGATCTTGCCGCGACGGGTGCGCCATTTTTCACTGACCCAGCGGCGACCGCCGGCCCTGGCGTTCCAGGCCTGAACCGGCAGGATATAGCCGGTCGGCGTGGTGAGGCCGCGTTCGAAGACCTTGGCGATGCGGGCGCGCTCTTCAGCGCTTTCCAGCTTGGAGTTCGAGGGGTCTACATTTTCCGGCAGGCTGCCTTCCTTGATGATCCATTCGGCAGGATCTTCATAGGCAGGGATGATCATGTCAGGCTCGATCTCCAGCTCGCCGGCGATCGCAGCCATCAGTGCTTCAGCCTTCTCATGGGTGACGCCGGTCTCCTCGTGCTCGGCGGCGATGAGCGCGGGATCGTGCCAGATCGGCTTGCCGTCTTTTCGCCAGTAGAGCGAGAAGGTCCAGCGCGGCAGGCTCTCTCCCGGATACCATTTGCCCTGGCCGTAATGCAGGAAGCCGCCGGGCGCGAAGCGCTCGCGGAGGCGTCGTATGAGCTTGTCGGCGAGATCCCGTTTGGTCGGGCCGACCGCATCTGTATTCCATTCGGCGGATTGAAAATCGTCGATCGAGACAAAGGTCGGCTCGCCGCCCATGGTCAGCCGCACGTCATGAGCTTTCAGGTCACCATCGACCTGCAGGCCGAGTGCATTGAGCGCGTCCCAGCTGTCGTCGGAGAAAGGCTTGGTGATGCGCGGGTGTTCGGCGACGCGCTTCACCTGCATGTCGAAGGCGAATTCGGTGTTGGCCTGACCGATATAGCCGCCGGAGATCGGGGCGGCGTTCTTGTAATGCGGGGTTGCTGCGAGCGGGATGTGGCTTTCGCCGGTCAGGAGGCCGGAGGTGGGGTCGAGCCCGATCCAGCCGGCACCGGGGATATAGACCTCGGCCCAGGCATGCAGATCGGTGAAGTCCACTTCCGTGCCCGATGGGCCGTCGAGCGCCTTCAGATCCGGTGTGAGCTGGATGAGATAACCGGAGACGAAGCGGGCGGCGAGGCCGAGATGGCGCAGGATCTGGACAAGCAGCCAGCTCGAATCGCGGCAGGAGCCGCGCGCCGATGTCAGTGTCTCCTCCGGCGTCTGGACGCCTGGTTCCATGCGGATGACGTAGCCGATTTCCTGCTGCAGGCGGGCGTTGAGGCCCACCACCATGTCGACGGTGCCCTGACCGGGCGTCATGTCGAGCGTGGCGAGGAAAGCCTGCAGCGCCGGAGAAGCCGGCTCCGGCGTCATGTAGATCGTCAGGTCATCGCGGATATCGGCGGGATAGTCGAAGGGCCATTTGACCGCTTCTTCTTCGGTGAAGAAGTCGAAGGGGTTGTAGACCGTCATATCGGCGACGAGATCGACCTCGATCTTCAGTTCGGTCACGGGATCGGGGAAGACGAAGCGGGCGAGGTAATTGCCGTAAGGGTCCTGCTGCAGATTGACGAAGTGGTTTTCCGGCGTGACCTTCAGTGAGTGCGATATGACTTTCGTGCGGGAATGGGCGGCAGGCTTCAGCCGGATGATCTGGGGCCCGAGGCGGACCGGATTGTCATACTTGTAATGGGTGAGGTGATAGATGCTTGCCTTGATCGACATTCGTTACCGCTTCGCTGTTCGCCCGTGCCGCTTTTTCCGGCTTGCATCGATCTTGTGCAATGCAGCGCCATAAAGCAAGCGGCCCGGAGAGCCGAAGCTTCCGGGCCGCACAGGTTAGGCAGATTGATGATCGTCAACTGCGGCCGAATTCATCGACCAGACGGATGATGTCGTCTTCGCCGAGATAGGAGCCGGTCTGCACTTCGATCACCTCGAGCTGGATCTTGCCGGGATTGGCGAGGCGGTGGACAGAGCCTTGCGGGATATAGATCGACTGGTTCTCGTTCAGCACCGTCACCTTGTCGTCGATGGTGACCTCAGCGGTGCCGCGCACGCAGACCCAGTGTTCGGCGCGGTGATAGTGCTTCTGCAGCGAGAGCTTCTTGTCCGGATGGACAAAGAGGCGTTTCACCTGGAAGCGTTCGCCGTTGAGAACTGAGGTGTAACCGCCCCAGGGGCGCAGCGCCGTCGGGTGATTTTCGGTGAGGCCCGCCGTTTCCTTGTTGGCCGCGAGCATCTTGACGAGGTTACCGACGTCCTGGCTGCGGTCGAGGCGGCCGACATAGACGGCATCTTCCGAGGCGATGACAGCGACGCCATCCATGCCCTGAACCGCCAGATGGGCTTCCCGTGACATGACCAGCGAGTTCGTCGTGTCGGACACGGTGGCATTGCCGTTCACGACATTGCCGTTCTCATCGCCGCCGGCGAGTTTCCAGATCGCATCCCAGCTGCCGAGGTCCGACCAGGTGATGGCGGCCGGGACGACGGCGGCATTGGCGGTCTTTTCCATGACCGCATAGTCGATGGAAATGCTGGGTGCTTCGGCGAAGGTTTCGGCATCGAGGCGGGTGAAGTCGAGGTCGCCCTTGGCCTGTTCGACGGATTTTTCGACAGCCGCGAGAACCTCGGGGGCCAGCGCCCTCAATTCCTCGATCATGCGGCCGGCCGAGAAGACGAACATGCCGGAATTCCAGGCGTAGTTTCCGCTGTCCAGCATCTGTTGGGCAATGTCGGCATTCGGCTTTTCCACGAAGCGCGAGACTGCGCTTATGCCGTTGCCGATCTCGGCGCCGATTTCGATATAGCCATAGCCGGTGGCCGGTTCGGTCGGTGTGATGCCGAAGGTGACGATCTTGCCGCTACGGGCGGCGTCTGCGGCACTTGCAACGCAGGCGCGGTAGGTGTCGTCGACGGTGATTTCATGATCCGAGGGCAGGATCTGGATCAGCGTGTCGCGGCCGTGGCGCTGGGCGACGATGACGGCTGCGGCGGCGACGGCTGCTGCCGTGTTGCGCGCTTCCGGCTCCAGCACGATACCGTCGAGCTTCACGTCCATTTCGCGTGCCTGTTCGGCGACGAGGAAGCGGAAATCCTCATTGGTGACGACGAGCGGTGCGTCATAGAGAGCCTCGTCCGAAACGCGCATCAGGGTCTTTTGCAACAGCGTCTCGTCGCCGAGGAAGCGGATGAACTGCTTGGCGGCGGCGGCGCGCGAGAGTGGCCAGAGACGGGTTCCCTTGCCGCCGGCCATGATGACCGGCACGATCTTGGTGCTCATGCTTTTTTTGCCTTTCGATGTCTGGCCGGGCAGTGGGAGGTCCGGCCGAATTTCGCAGTGCCTGCCTCGCGCAACGTCCGAATGAGGCATCGTGCGCAAGGCGATCGACGCAACCCAAACGCGGGGGCGCGGATTTTGTTACATGTTTGGGCGATGGTTCCAAGTGCGGTCCATGATCGTCCTTAATTTCGCGGCTGGACGCGTTGCCGCCTGCCGCCGGTTGTGGTCAAGTCAGCCCGATCTCCGACGCAGAGGCGGGGATGACCGTGTTCATTTGCTGCCATGAAAGACATTCCCTTGACCCCCACAGTCCCGCTGTTTTCCGTTCCCGTCGCCCCGCTCTTGCCCGTCGAGGGTCTCACGGAAGGTTTCCCCGTGCACCGGATCTTCTGCGTCGGGCGCAATTATGCCGCCCATGCTGCCGAAATGGGCAATACGATCGACCGGGCAGCGCCCTTCTATTTCACCAAGCCGCCGACGGGGCTGGTGTTGAGCGGTGGGACGATGACCTATCCGCCGGGTACCGAGGATTGCCACCATGAGATCGAATTGGTGATCGCGATCGGCGCACCCGCCTTTCAGGTCTCGGTAGAAGATGCTGCAAGCGTGATCTTCGGTTATGCCGTCGGCCTCGACATGACCCGGCGCGACCTGCAACAGGCGGCCAAGGACAAGCAGCGCCCGTGGGATATGGGCAAGTCCTTTGAGCATTCGGCTGGGATCGGCCGGATTACCCAGGCGGCCGAGTTTGCGCCGGCTGGACAGCGCATCGAACTGACCGTCAATGGCACTGTTCGCCAGGAGGGGGAACTCTCCGACATGGTGTGGTCTGTGCCGGAGATCGTCAGCCACCTGTCGCGCTATTATCACCTGACGCCCGGTGATCTCATCTATACCGGCACGCCCTCCGGCGTCGGCCCGGTGCAGCCCGGCGACCGGCTGGTCGGGACGGTCGAGGGGCTGGCGCCGCTCACCGTGACGATCGGCGCTGCGGCCTGAGATGACGGGTTTGCAGAGCGGGATAGGGCCGACCCTGGTCGAGGGGCGAAGCTGCGGCACCTGCTCGCTCTGCTGCATCCTTCCTGACATCGACGAACTGGACAAACCGGCCAACGAACCCTGTCGCCACTGTCAGAGCGGGGGTGGCTGCGTCGCCTACGCGACGCGGCCTGCCACCTGTCGCGACTTCTATTGTCTGTGGCGGACAGATGCCTCGCTTGGGCCGGAATGGGAGCCGTCGGTCAGCGGCATGATGCTCTATGCGCAGGGGCCGCAACTGACGGTGCTGGTCGATCCTACGCATCCGGACGATTGGCGCCGGGCGCCCTATCTCGGGGAGTTGGAGGCGCGTGCGCGGGCGCTGAAGGCGGGCGGTGGGTATGTGGTGGTGTATGTCGGGGATGCGGTGACGGTGGTGGCAGCTTAGAGGCCTACAGCCTTCTTTAGAATATCGTCGATGCGGCTTTGCCAGCCGGGACCGGTTGCGCGGAAACGCTCGACGACCTCTGCAGAGAGACGAAGCGAGACGGGGATTTTCGTTGGGGTCTTCTGAATGCCGCGTGTTTTCGGAAAGAAGGCGCGCAGTTCCTCGGGCAGTTCCGACGCCGGACGGGCGCGGGCGAAATCTGCTGCGGTCCATTCCGGATTTTCCGGATCATCGTTTGGCTTCGACATAACGCTTAAATTCCTTCCTATGGGCCCTTCGCAGACTGATTGCCCGCACGCGCCCGTCGCGATAGGTGAAGGCGAGGCAGTGAGGCTGCTCGTCGATCAGTCCCCATGCACGGTAGCGGATTTCCCCGTAGGCATTTCGATCGTCTTCAAGAATAGCGAGGAGGTTGAGATCGCGCGCCCGTTCGAGCGAGATCCCGTGTTTTTGCCTGTTGGCCGCGTCCTTCGCCAGATCATAATCGATCATCATCAAATTGTATATACGATTTGAATTGGAAGCTGACTTCCATCATCGGTCGCAAAGACGGGTTGCGCAACCGGGAATGAATTGCGCCGCTGCCTTGCCTCGCGTGGTGATTCGATGGGTGGCGGAGCGTCGAAGGCTTGGTTGCGTCGGAAACCAAAAAGGGCTCGCCGTTTCCGACAAGCCCTTGAAAGAATTCGAATGGTGGGCGTGACAGGGATTGAACCTGTGACCCCTACGATGTCAACGTAGTGCTCTCCCGCTGAGCTACACGCCCATCCGATGAGCGGCTTAAGACCACAAAACCGCTTCACCCGTCAATAGGCATTTTGCAGTTTTGTGAAGAGATTTTTTCAATCCCTTCGGCAGGCCTTATGCCGCAAGGAGTTTGTTCACTTCGTCGACGAGATCGCGCAGGTGGAAAGGCTTGGACAAGACCTTCGCGTCCTTCGGGGCCTTCGAATCGGCGTTCAAGGCCACGGCGGCGAAGCCGGTGATGAACATCACCTTCAAGTCCGGATCGAGTTCGGTTGCGCGGCGCGCCAGCTCGATGCCGTCCATTTCCGGCATAACAATGTCGGTCAGCAGCAGGGAGAAAGGTTCTTCGCGCAGGCGGTCATAGGCGCTCGCCCCGTTGTCGAAGGAGGAAACTTTGTAGCCCGCCTTTTCCAACGCTTTCACCAGGAACCGGCGCATGTCGTTGTCATCTTCGGCGAGAAGGATTTTCTGTGTCATTTAGGGACCGCTGTATTCGATTTCATGGGACGCTCGCAGCCGCTCACTCTAGGTCCTGCCCAGTAAAGAACCGGTGAACAACGAATTCGTGAGCCTGCTCCGCCATTTCCCGGAGTATGGACTTTGCAGCAGCCGACTGGCAACATGGCGAACACAACAAGTTTGTGACTTGGTAAAGAAGAGGAACTGGGGAGCGGATGACCAACGAATTCGAGCCTTTCGAGATTCGCGAACCCGCCGTCCAGACCATTCCCTTCGTGTATAACTCGCCCCATAGCGGACGCTGCTACCCGAGCGCCTTCCTTGATGAGTCGCGGCTGGACGATCTGTCGATTCGGCGGTCCGAGGATCATTACGTCGACGAATTGTTTTCGGCTGCCCCGAGCTTCGGCGCGCCGCTCTTGGTTGCGCATTTCCCGCGCGCCTATGTCGATGTGAACCGCGAGCCCTACGAGCTCGACCCGCGGATGTTTTCCGATCCGCTGCCGCCCTATGCCAATAGCAATTCGGCGCGTGTTGCCGGCGGGCTAGGCACGATCCCGCGCATCGTTGCTGAGAATATGGAGATCTACGAGGGGCGCCTGCCGCTTGCATCGGCCATGGAGCGGATCGAGACCTGCTACAAGCCGTATCATGCCTGCCTGCGCAAGTTGATCGCCCGCACCCATGCCCGCTTCGGGCTCGGTGTCTTGATCGACTGCCATTCGATGCCGGGCAATATCCGGGTTGCCGGCAGCGGCATCAAGCCGGATTTCATCGTCGGCGATCGATACGGCACCAGTGCTTCGGCGGAGCTTTCGCGGGCGGCCCTGCAATTCCTCGAAGAGCTGGGTTTTGCCGCCGTTCGCAATAAGCCTTATGCCGGTGGTTTCATCACCGAACATTACGGCCGGCCGGCCCGCGACCTGCACGCCCTGCAGATCGAGGTCAATCGCTCGCTCTATATCGATGAGGCGACGCTGGAGAAGCGACCGGATTTCGACATGCTGGCCGGCTCGCTTGCCATCTTCATGGGCCAGATGGCCGATTTCGTCGCCGATTATTTCGGTGATCAGGCGCTGGCCGCCGAATAAGCCGACTTCCCTTCATCTCCCCGCACATGCGCTTTCGCCGTCCAGGCCGTCTGTGGATCCTGCGGTCGGCTGTTCGCGCTATCCAAGACAAAAAAAACCGCGCACTGGGCGCGGCTTCAAGTCTAGGGAGGAAACACCCAAGGAGGGTATTTACAGTCAGAGACTGTAGTTCAGACGTTATGTGTTGCGGTGCACCATTGTCAAGATGAATCTTGGCTGTTTTTTAATCGTGGCGAAAAAATGCGCAGTTTCTGTTTCGTGGCCTGTGGATGGTGGCGTGAGAGGTACAGGCAGTCAGGCGGTTTTCTTTCCGGTCGACAGGCATTAAGACTGGCGCCACTCTCATGCGACGGAACCTCTCATGCGCCCCACCCGTGACTTCTTTTTTCGCCTCGCCGATGCCGCCAAGGCGGAGACCCTGCCGCGTTTTCGTTCCGGCCTGTCCGTCGTCAACAAGGAGGCCGGAGGCTTCGATCCGGTGACCGAAGGCGACCAGGCGGCCGAGACGGCGATCCGCCGTCTGATCGAGGCCGAGTTTCCTGACCATGGCATCCTCGGTGAAGAACACGCCAATATCCGCATGGATGCAGATCAGGTCTGGGTCATCGATCCGATCGACGGGACGCGGGCTTTCATCTCCGGCGTTCCCGTCTGGGGGACGCTGATCGGCTTCCAGGAGCGTGGGCGCTCGGTGATGGGGCTGATGGAGCAGCCGTTCACGGGAGAGCGCTATTTCGCCGATGGGAACAAGTCCTGGTATGTCGGCCCTGACGGCGAGCGCCAGAACCAGGTGCGCGACTGCGGTTCTCTCGAAAACGCGATCCTGTTCACCACCTCGCCGCATCTGTTCCAGGGCTGGGAGGTGGAGCGCTATCAGGCGGTTCAGGATCGGGCGAAACTCTTCCGCTATGGCACAGACTGCTATGCCTATTGTCTGTTGGCGGCCGGGCATATCGATCTCGTCATCGAGACTGTCCTGAAGCCCTATGATGTCGGCGCGCTGATCCCGATCATCGAGCAGGCGGGCGGCGTGATCACCACCTGGGATGGCGGACGGCCGGAAGCGGGCGGCTCGATCATTGCGGCTGGCTCCAAGGCCGTGCATGCCGAGGTGATGGAGATGCTGAAGCGGCGGTGACCGAGCGGGATCAGGCGTCGAGGCGGCTGTCGGTCAATGTGTTGACGGGATCCGTCTCTTCCGGCTCTCCGCCGGGAATGAAGGCGAAGAGGGCGGCGAGCGCCTGGGTGCGGTAGCGGTCCTGCTCCTGCAGGATCTCGTGACGGGCGCCGGGAACCGGCACCAGCTGGCCGGCGCGGAAATACTGCGCCATGGATTCCTGGTAGTGATAGGGCACGATCGGATCGTTGCCGGGGGCGACGATGACGGTCGGGACCGTGATCGAGGCGAGGTGGCGCGGATTGCGTACCTCGGCAATCGCCTTCTGGCTTTCATAGAGCCAGCGGGCCGTCGGTGCACCGAGAAACAGTTCCGTATGATCGGCGACGAGCCGCTGGTTGCGGGCGAAGCGCTGCGGATCTGTGGTGAGCGGATTGCCATCGAAAGTCTTGCGCGGATCGTCCTTGTTCAGGCAGATCCCCCCGAAACCGGTGAAGGTCGCGAGGGTCGCCAGGCGACGGATATTGTCCGGCGAGGTTTTCTGGCCACCAAGCCCGACAAAGGGGGCTGTCAGCACCATGCGCTCAATACGGTTGGCAAGGCGCGGAGCGGCCTTCAGGGCAATCAGCCCACCGGTCGAATGGGCGACCAGAAAGAAGGGCAGGCGGGTATCAGGCAAGACGATCTGCTCGAGGAAGATCTCGAGATCCTTGATATAGTGCTCGAAGCGACCGACATGGCCCTTGCGCGGGTCCTTGATGACCCGGTCGGAGCCACCTTGGCCCCGAAAATCATATGTCGCGACCCAGAAGCCGCGTTCGGTCATCTCGCGGATCGTCTCGAAATACTTTTCGATCGTCTCGTTGCGGCCGTGCAGCAGCACGATGGTGCCACGCGTATTTCCGGCGGTGGACTTGAAGACCGCATAACGCAGGTTTGCGCCGCGATGGCCCTTAAAGAAGCCGACGAGCGGGTTTCCGGGAATGGGGTTGCCGGGGGTGGCGTAAAGTGTCGCTTCCATCCTCACAACTGCCTGTCCGTTGAGCGCGGGGTCCTTCATCCGGGATAGGATGGCCCCCGCAAAAGGTCAAAGAAAAAAGCCGGAACCGCAAACGGAGAATGCGGTCCCGGCCAAAGTGACCGGAGTGGAAGGGGCGATATCCCCGGCCTATCGGGTTCGAGACAACCGATGGGAATGGTCTAGCGCAGGGGGACTGAACCGGTCTTGAACCTCTCGTTCACACAGGATTCATCGGCTGCGTTTCGCGTAAGATCGGCTGATCTTGAATTCGCAAATTCGATTTCCCACATCGTTGATGCGGACGCCGAAAGGGTCCGTGACCTCCGCCTCCATCGCCCGTTGCGGGATTGAGGTGGACCCCAAAACGCCAACGTCGCTTCCAGGAGGACACAATGCGTCACGTCGATTTTTCCCCGCTCTACCGCTCCACCGTCGGTTTCGACCGCCTGTTCACGATGCTCGACAGCCTCGGACAGCCGGAGCAGGCCCAGAGCTATCCGCCCTACAACATAGAACGCACCGGCGAAAACCTTTACCGGATCACCATGGCCGTTGCCGGCTTCGACGAAAGCGAGCTTTCGATCGAGGCACATGCGCATGTGCTGACCGTGAAGGGTGAAAAGGCCGAAGACGAAAAGGTCGAGCAGAGCGAATTCCTCTATCGCGGTATCGCCAAGCGCGCCTTCGAGCGCCGCTTCCAGCTTGCCGACCATGTCGAGGTGACCGCCGCTTCGCTGAAGAATGGGCTGCTGCACATCGATCTTCTGCGCAACATTCCCGAGGCCATGAAGCCGCGCCGGATCGCGATTGCCGCGGAGGCCGCTGGTGCCGCGCCCAAGGCCATCGAGGCACATGTGAACTGATCGGTCGGAATCACCAGCTGACTGAGGCGGTGGGCGAAAGCCCGCCGCCTTTTCGTTTGAGTTCAAGCGAATCGTCTGGTCCAGAATGTGCCGAGGATCTTGTCGAGGGAGAGGAAGCCTGCTCCTTTTACGGCGAGATAAAGCAGGGGAAAGATCCAGAGCAGGCGCTGGTCGAGAATGACACTGTCGGGAAAGCGGTCGAACAGCGCGCCGATGGTCGCAGGATCGACCTTGTGAACGAAGATGTCGGTCAGGCTCTGGACGAGGATGAAGCCGATCATGCCCGTCGCTGCGATACGGGTGAAGAGGCCGAGAACCACGAGAATCGGCAGGATCGCCTCGCCATAGGCGCCGAACACGACCATCAGTCCCCAGGGAAAGAAGGCAACCGCGGAGACATCGCCACCGGCAGCGTCCACGGCCGGGAGTGCGATCTGGTAATAGGCGCTGTCGCTGATCGAAAAGAGCCCATCGAACTTGGTCAGCGCCGAATTCCAGTAATAGGCGAGCAGCACCGCGGCGAAGACAAGCCGGGCGGCAAGGCCAAGGAACCAGCGGTCGAGCAGGCGTTCCACTGTGGCGACGAGTCGGTCGTAAAGTGATTTCAGAATGCGGATCTGCCGGATCATGAACCTGTCCCTGTCCCTGTCTCTGGCAGCCTCAGATCGCTGAAGGCGCCGCTGGCAAGAGTGAGCGTCAGAAGACTGCCGATATCGGTCCCGGGGGCTACGGTATCTGCCGCATCGCAGGCCTCGGTAAAGCTATTGCCGGCCGTCAGGGCGCCGACAAAGGCATTGGCTTCCGGGGTCAACACCGTGATGCCTACATCGTAGGCGGGGCGGGTGATCAACACGGCTTCCGGCTGGAAGGGGACCAACCCCTCAAGCGGCAGACCTTGCCGGTCGCGGCCGACAATGCTGCCGGCTGCATGGGAAAGCGCCAGAAGGCGGCTGGCCGGATGAATTTCGAAGCGGATCTCGGGCAAGGCGTCTTCCGCCACCATTGCCAGAGCCTGGGGGGCAAGCGGGGCCCGGTCGGCGGCATGGAAGGCGTCGAGCCAGGCGCGCTCCACCCGGGCCACATCGGCAAGGAAGGGCAGGTCGCTTGCCGGGCCGAAAGCCTCGACAAAGGCCGGAAAGCTTGCGCCATAGGTGAACATCAGCGGTGATGTCGGCAGATTATTAAGCACATAAGCATGCGCCATGGCGCGGAAGAATTCTTCGCCGACGAGGTTCTGCAAGGTCGGGTAGATCGCCGCCAGCGCATCGACCAGGGAGACCGTGACATTGTTACGGTAGACGGCGAAGCGACGGTTGGACGGGCGGCCAGAGGGGCGAGTGAGGCCTGCCGGTAAGGGCAGGTCGCGATTGCGGAGCGCTGCGGCAAAACTGCCGCTGGTGACGGGATCAGGATGCATGGCGCAGCCCCAGGCGTTGCTCGCCGAAGAGATGCAACAAGGCATCGGCCCGCTCTGCCTCGCGCTTCAGGATCGGCCAGTCGGGCACGTCATTGTCCCATTCGATCAGGGTTGGCAGCGGCCCGGTGCGGGCGAGAACCTTGCGGTAGAGCGACCAGACCACGTCGTCCACCGGTCGGTCATGGCTGTCGATCAGGAGCGGAAGGCCGGCATCGTCTTCATCCGTCGCATGGCCGGCGAGGTGGATCTCCTCGACGGAGAGCAGGGGAAAGTCGGCGAGATAATCCAGTGCGCCATAGCCGTGATTGGTGGCGGAGACGTGCACGTTGTTGATATCGAGCAGCAGGCCGCAGCCGGTGCGCCGCGCGATTGCCCCGATGAAATCCGTCTCGGTCATGGTGGCTGCCTCGAAGGCGACATAGGTCGAGGGGTTTTCAAGCAGGATTTTACGCTTTAGCGCTTCCTGCACCTGATCGATGTGATCGCAGACCCGGTCGAGCGTCTGCTGGTCGTAAGGCACCGGCAGGAGGTCGTTGTAGAAGTGGTCGTCATGGGTCGACCAGGCGAGGTGTTCGGACACCATGGCCGGCTGATAGCGATCGACAACGGCTTTCAGGCGGTTAAGGTGATCCGAGTCCAGGCCCTTTGGGCTGCCGATCGACAGACCGACGCCGTGGACCGAGAGCGGAAAATCCTCGCGCATCCGGGTCAGGATCCGGTGCGGGTGGCCGCCTGCGCCCATGTAGTTTTCGGCGTGGACTTCGAGAAAGCCGATGCGGAAGGCATCCGCCAGGATTTCATCCGCGTGCTGAGGCTTGAAGC
Source organism: Rhizobium sp. Root274 (assembly GCF_001429245.1). Taxonomy (GTDB): domain Bacteria; phylum Pseudomonadota; class Alphaproteobacteria; order Rhizobiales; family Rhizobiaceae; genus Allorhizobium. The sequence goes on along the minus strand of NZ_LMJE01000007.1, from coordinate 883,089 downwards.
CTGCGCCGCTGCGGGCGGCAAGCACTGGCGTGGTGTTCGAGGTCGATGGGTTTGACGGCATGACGGTCTCCTCAGCCTGACGGGCAGTCCAGCCGCATCCCGGCCGCTGCGGCAGAACCGCAGAGACCGGGACGGGGAAGGCTCAGGCCTTGGGGAGGTCGCGATCGAGGGCTTCGAGCGAGCCCATGCGGCCATCGGGCAAAGCCATGGTCATGCAGGTGCCCTTGGCGACGTATTTCCAGGAATTGCCCTGGTAATCGACCTTGGAGGTCCCGGCGCAGGTGGTGCCGGCGCCGGCGGCGCAATCATTCTTGCCGGCCATGGCGACGCCGAAGCACTTTTCCTTTTCCTGCGCCACGGCGGGACCCGACAGGAGGGCAGTGGCCCCGACGGCCATGGTGACGGCGGCGGCGAGTGCTGCGGCGTTGGTGGTGTACTTGCTCATGATGCTTCTCCTCGGATCGTGAAGCTGTTTCCCAAACCGGTCCGTTCCTGGGCCGGTAAGGGGATCATGGCGAGTGGATCACCGAATGGAAAATCAATGATTATTGTAGTTTTGTTGTTCGATATTCTTGTAAGAAAGTCGCGCGTCAGACGACTTCTATGAATTGATCGACTTCTTCTTTCGTCGTCGCAAAGCTCGTGACGAGGCGCAGCAGCGTTTCGTTTTCGCCGAGCAGATATGGCATGTCGCGCGGCGGGAGCCAGTCATAGACCTTGGCGCCCTTGGCGCGGGCGCGAGCGACGGCATCCTTGTCCGCGACGGCAAAGACCTCGTTGGCGCTCGTCTCCCAGGCAAGGCGGGTGGTGTTCTTGGCCGAGAGCCCGGCACGCAGGCGGTCGGCCATGGCGTTGGAATGGCCGGCGAGGTCCAGCCAGAGATCGTTTTCCAGATAGGCTTCGAGCTGGGCCGAGATGAAACGGGTCTTGGAGAAGAGCTGGGCGGAGCGCTTGCGGATATAGGGCATCTCCTCTGCCATTTCGAGCTTGAAGAAGATGATCGCTTCGGCGCACCAGCAGCCGTTCTTGGTGCCGCCGAAGGAGAGAATGTCGACGCCGCGCTTCCAGGTCATCTCGGCCGGGCTTGCCTTCAGGGCAACCAGCGCATTGGCGAAGCGGGCGCCATCCATGTGGAGCGGCAGGTTCTTCGCCTTGGCGATGGCGGCGATGGCATCGAGTTCATCGAGCGAGTAGACCGTGCCGGCCTCGGTTGCCTGGGTGACGGTGATGGCCATCGGGCGGCCGTGATGGACGGAGGGCACGTCGAAGCGCGAGACGGCGATGTCGAGCGCTTCCGGATCGATCTTGCCGTTGTCGCCTTCGACCGGAAAGAGCCGGGTGGAGCCGGTCAGGAATTCGGGTGCCCCGCCTTCGTCGGAATTCACATGGGCATCATAATGACAGAAGGTGACGCCGCCGGCCTTGGCGACGCTTGCGAGTGCCAGCGAATTGGCGGCCGTGCCGGTGGCGACGAAGAAAACGGCGACCTCGCGTTCGAACATGTCATTGAACTTTGCTTCGATCAGCTTGTCGTGGTCGCTGGTGCCGTAAGCGGCGGCATAACCGGAGGCGAAACGCGTCAAGCTTTCGGCGATCTTGGGATGGGCGCCGGACCAGTTGTCGGATGCGAAGAACATGGGATCATTTCCTGAGACGGGGGAGGGTGTTTGGAGATTAGGCATTTCCGCGACGTGATCAATCCGGTCCGCGGCGGACCATGTCGCTTCAACCGATTCCGCAAGAACCTGAACGGCCAAGAACTGTCGGCGACATAAAGTTGCGCGCGGATCGATGTAACGGTAATTAAGCGTCTCTCCATCCGTTAATTTTCCGTGCGTCCTCTTGCAAGACGGGTTACATTCTGTCATAGAAATTTGAAAATTAGGTCAGATTGATTGACCTAATTCGAGTTTTGGAAGCTCGAGCGCAGGTGTCATGCGGTGGTGATCAAGCCGGGTCAGGCTAGGGTCTCAGCCGTCTGGCGCCCAAAGTCGCGAGAGGTTCCAGATCAACCTGCCCGGTCCGCCGGGCCTATTGGAGGGAAGGCCATGACGAAGCTAACGTCATCCGAAGAGATCATGCGGTCCGCGAGCGCGGAATCGACGGGCGAGAAGCCGGTCGTGCGCGCCGGTCTTCCTGCCAAGCAGGGTCTTTATGATCCGAAAAACGAGCACGATGCCTGCGGCGTCGGCTTCATCGCCCATATGAAGGGCGTCAAGTCGCACCAGATCGTCAAGGACGGGTTGTTCATTCTGGAGAACCTCACCCATCGCGGCGCCGTCGGTGCCGATCCGCTGATGGGCGATGGTGCCGGTATTCTGGTGCAGATCCCGGACCGGTTCTTCCGCGAGGAAATGGCGCTCCAGGGCATCACCCTGCCGAAGGCGGGTGAATATGCCGTTGGCCATTTCTTCTTCCCGCAGGACGAAGAGCAGATCACCCACTTCAAGAAGGTCATCGCCGAGGTCTGTCTGGCCGAGGGCCAGACCCTCCTCGGTTACCGTGACGTACCGGTCGACAACTCTTCGCTGTCGAAGGCGCCGGAGATTGCCGCAACCGAGCCGCGCCAGATCCAGGTTTTCATTGGTGCCGGCCGCGATGCTGCAACCCAGGAGCAGTTCGAGCGTCGCCTGTTCTTGCTGCGCAAGGTGATTTCCAACCGGATCTACGATCAGTATGGTGGCCAGGAAACCGGCTTTTATCCGGTCTCGCTGTCGTCCTCGACCATCGTGTACAAGGGCATGTTCCTTGCCTACCAGGTTGGTGCCTATTACAAGGATCTCGCCGATCCGCGCTTCGAGTCAGCCGTTGCCCTCGTGCATCAGCGCTTCTCCACCAACACCTTCCCCTCCTGGAAGCTGGCCCACCCCTACCGCATGGTCGCCCATAACGGCGAAATCAACACGCTGCGCGGCAACGTCAACTGGATGGCGGCGCGTCAGGCATCGGTCTCCTCGCCGCTCTTCGGCGACGACATCTCCAAGCTCTGGCCGATCTCCTATGAAGGCCAGTCAGATACCGCCTGTTTCGACAACGCGCTCGAATTCCTGCAGCGCGGTGGCTATTCGCTGGCGCATGCCGTGATGATGCTGATCCCCGAAGCCTGGGCCGGCAACCAGCTGATGTCGCCTGAGCGCAAAGCCTTCTACGAATACCATGCGGCGATGATGGAGCCGTGGGATGGTCCGGCCGCCGTTTGCTTTACCGATGGCAAGCAGATTGGTGCGACCCTCGACCGTAACGGCCTGCGTCCGGCCCGTTATCTCGTCACCGACGACGACCGCGTCATCCTCGCGTCGGAAGCAGGTACGCTGCCGGTGCCGGAAGAGCGGATCGTCAAGAAGTGGCGCCTGCAGCCGGGCAAGATGCTGCTCATCGACATGGCCGAAGGTCGCATCATTTCCGACGAGGAAGTGAAGTCGTCGCTGGCTGGCAGCCATCCCTATCGCGAATGGCTCGACCGCACCCAGCTGATCCTCGAAGACCTGAAGCCGGTAGAACCGCGCGCACTGCGCCGTGACGTGTCGCTGCTCGATCGCCAGCAGGCATTTGGCTACACGACCGAAGACACCAAGATCCTGATGTCGCCGATGGCGACCACCGGCCAGGAAGCGATCGGCTCGATGGGAACCGATACGCCGATTTCGGCGATGTCGACCAAGTCGAAGCTGCTTTATACCTATTTCAAGCAGAACTTCGCCCAGGTCACCAACCCGCCGATCGACCCGATCCGCGAAGAGCTCGTCATGAGCCTCGTCTCGTTCATCGGCCCGCGTCCGAACATTCTCGACCATGAAGGCATGGCGAATGCCAAGCGCATGGAAGTGCGCCAGCCGATCCTGACCAATGGCGATCTGGAAAAGATCCGCTCTATCGGTCACATGGAAGACCGCTTCGACACCAAGACGCTCGACTTCACCTATGACGTCGCGCGCGGCGCCGAAGGCATGCCGGAAATGCTCGATCGCCTCTGCGAACGCGCAGAAGCGGCGGTGCGCGGCGGCTACAACATCATCGTGCTTTCCGACCGCCAAATCGGCCCGGATCGCATCGCCATCCCGGCCCTCTTGGCGACTGCGGCCGTGCATCACCACCTGATCCGCAAGGGGCTTCGCACCTCGGTCGGTCTCGTCGTCGAATCGGGTGAGCCGCGCGAAGTGCATCACTTCTGCTGTCTCGCGGGCTTTGGCGCCGAGGCGATCAACCCCTATCTCGCTTTCGACACTCTCACCGATATGCACAAGCATGGGGAATTCCCGAAGGAAGTGTCGGAAGACGAAGTCGTCTATCGCTACATCAAGGCTGTCGGTAAGGGCATCCTCAAGGTCATGTCCAAGATGGGCATCTCGACCTACCAGTCCTATTGCGGCGCGCAGATCTTCGACGCGATTGGTCTCTCGTCCGAGCTGGTCGACAAGTATTTCTTCGGCACGGCGACGACCATCGAAGGCATTGGCCTCACCGAAATCGCAGAGGAAACCGTCGCCCGCCATTCGTCCGCTTTCGGCAAGGATCCGGTTCTCGCCAATACGCTCGATATCGGCGGCGAATATGCCTATCGCATGCGCGGTGAAAATCACGCCTGGAGCCCTGACTCGATCGCCTCGCTGCAGCATGCCGTTCGCGGCAACAGCCAGGAACGCTACCGCGAATTCGCCGAGATGGTGAACGACAGCAATCTTCGGATGAACACCATCCGTGGCCTGTTCAAGATCAAGTCGGCGGAAGCGCTCGGCCGCAAACCTGTGTCCATCGACGAGGTCGAGCCGGCGGTCGAGATCGTCAAGCGTTTCTCGACAGGCGCCATGTCCTTCGGGTCGATCAGCCGTGAGGCGCATACGACGCTGGCGATCGCCATGAACCGGATCGGCGGTAAGTCGAACACCGGCGAGGGCGGCGAAGAGAGTGATCGTTACCTGCCGCTGGCGGACGGGTCGTCGAACCCCGAGCGTTCGGCGATCAAGCAGATCGCGTCCGGCCGCTTTGGCGTGACGACCGAATACCTGGTCAATGCCGACATGCTGCAGATCAAGGTCGCGCAAGGGGCGAAGCCCGGCGAAGGCGGCCAGTTGCCCGGTCACAAGGTCGATGCCACCGTTGCCAAAACCCGTCACTCGACCCCGGGTGTGGGTCTGATCTCGCCGCCGCCGCATCACGACATCTATTCGATCGAAGATCTGGCGCAGCTGATCTACGACCTGAAGAACGTCAACCCGGAGGCCGATGTCTCGGTCAAGCTCGTCTCGGAAGTCGGCGTCGGCACGGTTGCTGCCGGCGTTGCCAAGGCGCGCGCCGACCATATCACTGTATCCGGCTTCGACGGCGGCACGGGCGCTTCGCCGCTCACCTCGCTGAAGCATGCGGGTAGCCCGTGGGAAATTGGCCTTGCCGAGACGCAGCAGACGCTGGTGCTGAACGGGCTTCGTTCGCGCATCGCGCTGCAGGTCGACGGTGGTCTGAAGACCGGCCGCGACGTGATCATCGGCGCGCTGCTGGGCGCCGACGAGTTCGGCTTTGCGACGGCGCCGCTGATCGCGGCCGGCTGCATCATGATGCGCAAGTGCCACCTCAACACGTGTCCCGTTGGCGTTGCCACTCAGGATCCGGTGCTGCGCAAGCGCTTCAAGGGCACGCCGGAGCATGTCATCAACTACTTCTTCTTCGTCGCCGAAGAGGTGCGCGAGATCCTGGCTTCGCTTGGCGTTACCAAGCTCGACGAGATCATCGGTGCTTCCGAGCTCCTGGAGAAGGACGAGATGCTCGCCCACTGGAAGGCCAAGGGGCTCGACTTCTCGAAGATCTTCCACAAGGTTGACGCGCCGAAGTCTGCCACCTACTGGACCGAGCGCCAGAACCACCCGATCATCGACATTCTCGATCGCAAGTTGATCGAGAAGGCGATGCCGTCGCTGGAAGCCAAACAGCCTGTCGTCTTCGACGTCGACATCAAGAATGTCGACCGTTCGGCCGGCGCGATGCTGTCTGGCGAAGTTGCCAAGCGCTACGGCCACAAGGGTCTGAAGGATGATACGATCCATGTGACGCTGAACGGCACCGCCGGTCAGTCCTTCGGCGCGTTCCTCGCGCGTGGCATCACCTTCGATCTCGTGGGTGATGGCAACGACTATGTCGGCAAGGGTCTTTCGGGTGGCCGCATCATCGTGCGCCCGCCGGAAAATGCCCGCATCATTGCTGAAAACTCGATCATCGTTGGCAACACCGTGCTTTACGGCGCGATAGCAGGCGAATGCTACTTCCGTGGCGTGGCCGGTGAACGCTTCGCTGTCCGTAACTCGGGTGCGATTGCCGTCGTCGAGGGCGTGGGTGACCACGGCTGCGAATACATGACGGGCGGCGTGGTCGTCGTGCTCGGCGAGACGGGCCGCAACTTCGCGGCCGGCATGTCGGGCGGCGTGGCTTACGTTCTCGACGAGAGCGGCGATTTCGCCAAGCGCTGCAACATGGCCATGGTCGAACTCGAGCCGGTTCCGGAAGAGGACGACATGCTGGAGAAGCTGCACCATCACGGCGGCGACCTCATGCACAAGGGCCTCGTGGACGTGTCGGGCGACATGACGCGCCATGACGAGGAGCGCCTCTACCAGCTGATCTCGAACCATCTGCATTACACGGGCTCGAACCGCGCCAAGCAGATCCTCGACAGCTGGGCCGAGTATCGCCCGAAGTTCCGCAAGGTCATGCCGGTGGAGTACCGCCGCGCGCTTGAGGAGATGGAACGCATGCGCATGGGCGTCGCCGCCGAATGATTGCCACCTCGACATCCCGGATGGACCGGGATGTCGCCGCCCACGGCTCGGCCGTGCAGTTGAAGCTCAGATTAGCAGGACTTTAAAATGGGCAAGGTTACAGGTTTCATGGAAATCGACCGGCAGGTGGCGAAGTATCAGCCGGCCTCCGACCGTATCCGCCATTTCCGCGAATTCACCATTCCCATGTCGGATCCGGAAGTGACCAAGCAGGCGGCGCGCTGCATGGATTGTGGCATTCCCTATTGCCATGGTCCGACTGGCTGTCCGGTGCATAACCAGATCCCGGACTGGAACGACCTCGTTTATAACAACAAGTGGGAGGAGGCGATCCGCAACCTCCACTCGACCAATAACTTCCCGGAATTCACCGGTCGCGTCTGCCCGGCCCCTTGCGAGGAAGCCTGCACGCTGAACCTCGAAGATGCGCCGGTCGCGATCAAGACCGTGGAGCAGGCGATTGCCGACAAAGCCTATGAACTCGGCTTCATCGTGCCGCAGCCGGCAACGATCCATACCGGCAAGAAGGTGGCGATCATCGGCTCGGGTCCGTCGGGTCTTGCCGCTGCCCAGCAGCTCGGCCGCGCTGGCCATGAAGTTCATGTCTACGAGCGCGAAACCAAGCCCGGCGGCCTGCTGCGCTACGGCATTCCTGATTTCAAGATGGAGAAGAACTTTATCGATCGGCGCGTCGAGCAGATGAAGGGCGAAAACGTCACCTTCCATTGCGGCGTGAATGTCGGCGTCGACGTGACCGTCGAGAAGCTGCGTGCCGATTATGACGCCGTGCTCTATTGCGGTGGTTCGGAAACCCCGCGCGAGGCCGGCATTCCCGGCGTCGAATTCCATGGCGTCCACGACGCCATGCCCTATCTCGTGCAGCAGAACCGCCGCGTTGGTCGCGAAAACATCGACAGCAATGGCTGGCCTGCCGATCCGATCCTCGCCGGCGGCAAGCATGTCGTCGTCGTCGGTGGTGGTGACACGGCGTCGGACTGCGTCGGCACGGCCTTCCGTCAGGGCGCCGTCAAGGTGACCCAGCTCGACATCCGCCCGCGCCCGCCGCAGACCGAAGACAAGCTCGCCGTCTGGCCCTTCTGGGCGACCAAGATGCGCACCTCGTCGAGCCAAGCCGAAGGTGCCGTGCGCGAATTCCAGGTGGCAACGCTCGAATTCGTCGGCGAAGACGGCGTGCTGACCGGCGTGAAGTGCTGCCAGGTCGACGAGCGCCGCAAGCCGATCCCGGGCACCGAGTTCATCATCAAGGCCGATCTTGCCTTCATCGCCATCGGCTTTTCCGGTCCCTTCACGGACAGTGTGCTGAAGGAACTCGACGGCAAGCTCACGCTCAATACCGACCGTCGCGGTTCGACCAATGTCGTTGCCAACGAGAAGGACTATCGTTCGTCGGTCGACAAGCTCTGGGTTGCGGGCGATGCCCGTCGTGGCCAGTCGCTGGTGGTCTGGGCGATCCGTGAGGGCCGCCAGGCGGCCCGCGCCATCGACGAGGCACTGATGGGCGAAAGCGTGCTGCCGCGCTGAGACGCGCCTTCCGCTTCAAGCTTTGAAAGGGTCGCTCGCGGGCGGCCCTTTTTCTTGCGGGATCAGGGTGTCGCGACGGTATCCACCGGGCGCTGCACATAATCCACGCGGCCGACGGGCGGGTCGGGCAGCTTGCCGCTGCGGACCAGCATGTCGCGCGCCGACTTTTGCCCCGTTGCGGGCAGAGGAGCGCCGCCTAGCAGTTCGGTTGCCCCGTCCAGTTCCGGGTCGAAAAGGTCGATCGGCGGCGTGCTGACGATGCCTTTGTCTTCTTTGACGGGTGGCAGATCGATTAGGGCCGGGAGGTTGGTTGCGTCGAGACGCACCAGATCCGGGCTGCTCATGTCGCCGAGCAGGCGGCGCACGGATTTCTCCACATAGAAAGCGAGCTTGCGTTTGCCGGGGGCGGTGAAGCCGATGCCGTCATTGCCGCGCAGGCGGACGGGCTGGCCGTTGATATCCGAGCCGGTCACGATAAAGCGGCCGTCCTGGTCGACGAAGCCGTCCCAGACATCGACAAATTCGCCGCCGAGCTTTTCGATGTTCGTGCGGTAGAGCGTGTTCAGCCGCAGCGCGTCTGCCGTCATGTTCTGCGTCCGGAATGCCGGAAGGCCGACCCAGATCAACGGAATCTTGGCCTTGACTGCGACCTCGGCGAGCGCGGTTACGCGGGTGGCATAGGCGGTAAACCAGGCATCGGTGCGGAAATCGTATTTCGCAGCCGCGGTCACCAGTTGCTGGCGGTCGTTGGCGCCGATCTGGATCACGACCACGCTCGGGCGGAGTTCCGAGATCAGGCCCGGAAGTGTGCCGGTCCAGTCGTAGAAATCGTCGCGCACAAGGCCGGAGGAGCCGTTGGCGCGGGTCTCGATCACCACGCCCGGTGCATCCTCGAAGGCGCTTTTCAGACCCTCACCCAGGCCGCCAGCAACGAAGTCGCCGATGACCAGGACCTTCTTTGCATTGTCCAGTTTTTCCGGTGGCGGTGGGGCGGCGGGGACGGCGCGGCTTGTTGGCGCACGGGTGTCGATCCTGGTGATGCTGCCGCCGGTCTTCTTGCGCGGCCGCGGTTCCCTAATCGGGCGTCGGACCTCGCGCGGGGGCACGTATTCGGGCTGGCGCGTGCCGAACAGCACGTCAAACAGCGTACGGCGACGCTCCAATTGCTGGGCCTGCGTTTCGACGCTCACCAAGGCGGTGGCCGCAATCACCACGGCCAGAGCCAGGCTTGCAAGGCGGGTCAGGCGGCTGAAAGCAACGCGCCGAATTGTCATTGCGATCTCCTCCGCTCTTGCTCTTGGCCTGCCAAAAAGATGCGGCCGACGCGATGCCCGTTGTGGAGCGCGCCGGCCGGCAAGTCAATCTGCGGTCCGTCCTGATGGGGATCGTGTCAGTTACGCAGGGCTTCGAGCAGGACACGCGACGGCTGGCCATCGGCCGCCATGCCGAGGCGCTGCTGGATGGCGGCGATCGCAGCCTTGGAGCCCGAACCGAAATTGCCGTCGATCTTGCCGTCATAATAGCCGAGCGCCTGCATGCGCGTCTGCAACTCGAACTTTTCCTTCATGTCGAGCGTGCCGTCCGGCCGCGGCCAGCGCTGCTGCATGCCGCCATAGCCGGCGATTTCGTCGGCCAGCAGGCCGACGCCGAGCGCATAGCTGTCGGCGGCGTTGTAGCGCTTGAGGACGAAGAAGTTCTTCGTCATCAGGAAGCCTGGGCCATTCGAGCCGCCGAGCATCTTGAGTTCGGCGCGCTCTGCACCGTTCTTGAAGCCCTTGCCGGAGGGACGGGCAAAGCCAAGCGCCTGCCACTGGGCGAGCGTCTTGGTCTGACCTGCGAACTTGGAGCCCCCTTGCGGTACGACCGTCTCATAGCCCCAGGTGCGGCCGGTCTGCCAGCCGTTCTTGGCCAGGAGATTGGCGGCTGTTGCCAGCGCATCAGGCACCGAGTGCCAGATGTCCTTGGTGCCATTGCCATCGGCGTCGATACCGTAAAGCAGATAGCTCGACGGGATGAACTGGGTATGGCCCATGGCGCCCGCCCAGGAGCCCATCAGGTTCTTGTTCGAGACGTCGCCGTTCTGCAGCATCTTCAGGGCCGCAACCAGCTGGGTGCGGGCATATTTCGCGCGCTTCTTGTCGGCATAGGCGAGCGTCGCCAGAGAACGCGGCACATTGTGCAGACGGTCAGGGCGTTCAAGGGCGGCCCCGTAATTCGTTTCCATCGACCAGATGGCGAGAATGACGTGCTTGTCGACGCCGAAATGGTTCTCCAGCGCCTTCATCAGCCCACCATGCTTGGCGAGCATTTCCTGACCGATCTTCACGGTGTAGGGGTTTACCCGGCTGTCCAGGTAGTCCCAGATCTCCGACTTGAACTCGGGCTGATAGCCCGCCTTTTCCAGCACAAACTGGTCGGGTTCCTTTACCCCGGCGAAGGCCTGGCGGTAGGTCTTCTCCGTGATGCCGCTCTTCGCCGCAATCGGATAGAAGTCGCGAATCCATTTCTGGAAGCCAGCGTCGGCAAAAGCCTGCACCGGCATCATGGCCGTCGACAGGGTCAAGGCGATGGCGCCGATAAGGCTGGACCTCAGAAGCCTGGGCCCAAGAACCCTGGGATGGTGTCTTTTCATGGGCATCTCCCCTTTCGTTCTTCGGTATGCAGCCGGAACAAAGGCTGTTCACGCCAGGTTAATGCTGTTCAGTCAACAAACCTTTACCATGTGGCCCCGGCCGGGCTCGGTCTTTGCGATTCTTAAGCACTTCTATGTTACTGGCCGTGACTGCGGTATGATGGCGTAAATCGATTAGATCCTCGAGGAGGAATGAGTGGTTCAGACTAAAAAGCTCCGCAAAGCCGTTTTTCCCGTTGCCGGCCTCGGCACGCGTTTCCTGCCCGCAACCAAGGCGGTTCCGAAGGAAATGCTCACCGTCGTCGACAAGCCTGTCATCCAGTATGTGGTTGACGAGGCGATCGAGGCGGGCATCGAACATTTCGTCTTCGTGACGGGACGCGGAAAAGCCGTCATCGAGGATTATTTCGACATCCAGTTCGAACTTGAGCAGACGCTGAAAGCCCGCAACAAGAACGCCGAACTGTCACTCCTGAGCGATCTGCAGCCGACCGCCGGGCAAACCAGCTTCACACGCCAGCAGGAACCTCTCGGTCTTGGCCACGCCGTTTGGTGCGCCCGCGACATCGTCGGTCATGAGCCCTTTGCGCTGCTTCTGCCTGACATGATTATGCGCGGCGAAAAGGCCTGCCTCAAGGGCATGGTTGAACTTTATGAAAAGACCGGCGGCAATATTGTGGCCGTCGAGGAATGCGCGCCGGAACAAGCGCATAAATACGGTATCGTCGGCGTCGGCGAGACGCTTGAGGGTGGTTTCAAGATTACCGAGATGGTTGAGAAGCCGGCCAAGGGGACTGCACCTTCGAACTTCTTCATCAATGGCCGCTACATCCTGCAGCCGGAGATTTTCGAGATCCTGTCGACGCAGGAGCGGGGCGCCGGCAACGAGATCCAGCTGACCGACGGCATGCTGAAGCTTGCCAAGAGCCAGGATTTCGCTGGGTACCACTTCAAGGGTCAGACTTTCGACTGCGGCGCCAAGGACGGCTTCATTCTCGCCAATGTCGCCTTTGCCATCGAGCGCCCGGACATCCGTCCGTCCATCGAACAGGAACTGAAGGCAATTCTCGCCGCTCTGAAATAAGGTTGAATTGGCTGACCGCCGAGCCTTAGCGCTTGGCGGTCAGGCCGACCAGTGCGGTCACCGTATCGGTGTCGCCAGCAGATTTGTAATCGTTGCGCTCATAGGTCAGGTCAGCCGTCGCGTCGAGGTAACGATTGACCTTCCAGGTCAAACCCGCCCCCGCATTGTAGACCGTCTTGTCGGCAGAGGCGCCCGCGTCGTCATAACGGCTGACCGAAGCGCCGCCGGTGAGGCGTGCAACCAGATTGCTGCGGATGTCATGGGCAAGGCTCACGTCGATGCTATGGATTGCCGCACCACTGACGCCGGCTGCAGTCGACGGATCAAGGGTGGTGGCGAGCGTGGCGTCAACAGTGGTTCCCTCGCGCGGTGACCAGAAGATGTTGCCATCCACCGTCACCGCCGACAGATCCTCCAGGCGGTTGTCGTCGAACCGTTGTTGTTCGTAGCCCAGCGCCACTTCGCCGCGCAGCTTTTCTCCCAGATCGAGCGTCACACCGGTCTTGGCGCCGTAAATGTCGGCCGAGCGGCGATATCCGCTGGAATCGACGCTGTCGTCATAGATGACCTTGCCGGTCGTTGCCTCGATGAAGGGCGTCAGCGCGGTCGAGAGTTCCACGCCGAGGCGCGCACTGACCGTGGCGCGGGTACGGTTGCGATCGCTGCGGTCTACGGTCGTGCCATCAGAAAGTTCGGCGTCGGAATAGAGATAACGGCTTGCCTGCGTGGCAATCGAGCCGCGCAGAATGCCGAGGTCGCGCTCGATCGACACACCGCCATCGAACTGGTGCACGCCCGACTGGACGCTCGCACCGGAAATGGCATTCGGATCATCGGTATCTTCGCGGCTGAAACTATAGGCGCCGCTGATATTGGCGACGGTATCATCGGCGAGGTCGAGGCGCAGGTTTGCGTCGATCCGCGCGCGCGGCTTGTCGGTGCCGTCGCCGGAAAGAGTCTCCTGCCAGGCGCCTTCACCGCCGATGGTGAGTTCATGCCGCGACCAGTCGGACGTGATGGTGCCTTTGAGGCCGGTTTCCGAAAAGACCCGTTTTTCCGTGCCGGTCGATGTCTTTTCCCGTTCGATGCCGATCTGCTGGCTGAGGGCAGGGCGCAGAATGAGCGTGCCGAGACGGATACCCATATCAGCCTCCTCGTCGCGACGAATCCGGGCAGCGGCTGGATTGTCGAGCCGCGTTTCGCGCAAATTCTGCCGGCCGAGATCGTCATCCAGCGGGGCCGCATCGGCAGTGTCACCGTCGGGCGGGAGAGCCGGAGCGGGCGTCGTGGTCGCGGTGGCGGTCGGATCGGTTTGAGCGGCAGCCGCGGTCGGATCGGTCGGGCCTGCCAGAAGAGCGGTCGTGTCGGACGCGGTGGCGCTGCCGCCATTAGGCATCAGCCAATTGGTCGTCCCGGTCGTGGCTGTCGTCGGTGTCTGGGCCTGCTGGGCGGCAAGCGGCAAGGGCAGGGCAAAGACATGGGCGGCCAGCAACGCGGTCATGCCGCGCAGCCCGAGGCGCTTGCAGCCCCGCAGTCCCGTCTTTTCATTCATCTTCATCTGTCCGCCCGGCGCTCCGTCATGCTTACCGAAAGGTAAAGCCAGGTGGTTAATGTTTGGTTTCGGCATAGCCCTTGCGCGGGTCTGATTTACAGAGACGTCCAAACGCAGTAAGGGACGGGCCATGATCAAGCGCGCCGCCAATCTCGTCGAAGCCAGTGCCACTCAGTCCGCGATCCGGGTCGTTGCGACCGAGCGGGAGGGGCTACAGGTACTGGAAGATGCCCTTGCGGGGCCGCTCGCCGCGCCCTTCGGCAATGCCGTTAAAGCCATCGGCGATATCGGCGGCCGGGTCATCGTTACCGGGGTCGGCAAGAGCGGCCATATTGGCTCGAAGATCGCTGCCACTTTCGCCTCGACCGGCACGCCTGCCTTTTTCGTGCATCCCTCGGAGGCCAATCACGGCGATCTGGGCATGATCGCGCAGGATGATGCGATCCTCGCCATTTCCTGGGGCGGCGAAACGGCGGAACTGCAGGGCATTCTCGCCTTCTCCCGCCGGTTCTCAATCCCGCTGATCGCAATCACCTCGGGCGAGAATTCAACGCTTGCACGCAATGCCGATGTCGTGCTGCTGATGCCGAAGGTGACCGAGGCCTGCCCGCACGGACTGGCGCCGACCACGTCTGCCGTGCTGCAGCTGGCGATTGGCGACGCCATCGCGATTGCGCTGCTTGAGGCCCGTGGTTTTTCGCCCTCGGATTTCCGCACCTTCCATCCCGGCGGCAAGCTGGGTGCAGCACTCACCCATGTGCGCGACATCATGCATACCGGTGACCGGTTGCCGCTGGTGCCGCTCGGCACGTCCATGCCGGATGCGGTGAAGACCCTATCGCACAAGCGCTTCGGCTGCGTTGGCGTCGTAGACGCCGGCGGCAAGCTTTGCGGGATCGTGACGGAAGGCGACATGGCCCGCAATCTGGCGCGCGATCTCTCCGTCCTCAATGTCGAGCATGTGATGACCGCCAATCCCAAGGTGATCCAGGGCGATGCCCTGGCGACCACAGCCGCGGCCATGATCAACAAGCTCGGTATCGGCGCGCTGATGGTGGTCGACGACCACGATCATCCGATCGGCCTCATCCACTTCCACGACCTGCTGCGCATCGGCGTCGCCTGAGGCCTGTCGGGCGTCTTTGAGCGTTAGGTACGTTCCACCGTCAAATCGCGGCCATTGCTGGCGACGACGCGGACCTGGGTGCCGGCGGCCAAATCAGGGCCGAAGACGATCCAGAACGTATCGTCAAGACGAATGCGGCCGCGACCTTCTCGGATCGGCTCTGCGAGCGTCGCCGTGCGACCGACGAGGCTTGCGCCGCGCTGGTTGAGGAGCGGTTCGTCGCTGCCGATATCGGCGCGGCCGTAATAGCGGCGGCCCGCAAGGGTAAAGGCGACGGAGGCAAAGGCGAAGACCAGCGCCTGCACCTGCCAGCTCCAAGCCGTAAGGTCCCAGAGCAGGAGGGAGAGGGCGCCGGTTGCGAGCGCTGCAAGCCCGATCCAGACCAGAAATACACCGGGCATCAGCAGCTCGGCTGCGAGCAGCAGCATGCCGAGCACCCACCAGCTCCAGGGACCGAGTTCGGTGATGATGCGGGCCGTCATCGTCACGTCTCGCTGCTGTGGCCGAAGGGATTGACGGTGGGCGTGGTGCGCGCGGGGGGCGCAACGCGGGGCGCTGCGGCCGGGGCCGCAGGCGTCGCCGGCCGCACGGGCCGAGCGCCTTGTTCACCGAAGACTTCGCGGGCAATGGCGCCGATGCCGCCCAGAGAGCCGACCAGTGCCGAGGCCTCCATCGGCATCAACACGATCTTGGAATTGCTGGCGGTACCGATCGCGGTCATGGCTTCCGTGTATTTTTGCGCCACGAAGTAGTTGATGGCGTTGAGGTTACCGGCGGCGATCGCCTCCGAGACCATGCGCGTCGCCTTGGCTTCGGCTTCGGCCAGACGTTCGCGGGCTTCCGCTTCGCGGTAAGCCGCCTCGCGCTGACCTTCGGCTTCGAGGATCGCCGACTGCTTGGCACCCTCGGCGCGCAGGATCTGCGCATTGCGGAAACCTTCGGCTTCGAGCACCTGCGCGCGCTTCTCGCGTTCCGCCTTCATCTGCCGGCCCATGGCGTCAACGAGATCGACCGGCGGCTGGATGTCCTTGATCTCGACGCGGGTGACCTTGATGCCCCAGGGGCGCACGGCTTCGTCGACGACCTTAAGCAGCCGGTCGTTGATCACCTCACGGTTCGACAGCAATTCGTCGAGGTCCATCGAGCCCATGACCGAGCGGATATTGGTCATGGTGAGATTGAGGATGGCATTTTCGAGATTGGCGACCTGATAGGCGGCTTCGGCGGCGTTCAGCACTTGGTAGAAGGCGACGGCGTCGGCCGAGACCGAGGCGTTGTCCTTGGTGATCACCTCCTGGGTCGGCACGTCGAGGACCTGTTCCATGACATTCATCTTTGCGCCGATGCGTTCGATAAAGGGCACGATCAGGTTGAGGCCGGGCTCCAGCGTACGGGTGTAGCGGCCAAACCGCTCGATCGTGTAGCGATAGCCCTGCGGCACAGTCTTGATCCCGGCAAAAAGAACGAGAACGACCAGCGCCACCAGCGCAATGACGACAATATCCGGACCTGCAATCATGATCTTTTCCCCTCCCCAAACGGCTGCATCCGGCCGCGTTCCATGCGGCTAACATCGTGACATGACACGGGGATTGCAAGAGGCGGTTGGTCTGGCGGGCAAGGCAGAGGGGATCAACAGCACTTTAAAAGGAAAAGGCGGAGGATGACCCTCCGCCTTTCATCATCGTATGCTCGCGATCTTGCGGTCGCAGCGTTGCTCAGAACTCTTCCCAGTTGTCCTGGGCGACGGCGGCATTGCTGTGGGCGCGCGGGGCGGGGGCCGAGGCACGGGCCGGCTGTGCCGCAGGGCGCGGCGCTGCTGCGCGTGCTGCCGGTGCTGCCGGCTGGCTCGGACGAGCCATGGCGCGGGCGGTATCGCGGAGAGCGCTTGCCTGGGCCGTCTGGGCGCCTTCGATCTTGAAGTGCGAGATCAGGTCGCGGAGCTTGGCGGCTTCGGCGGCCAGTGCGCCGGAGGCGGCATTGGATTCCTCGACCATGGCGGCGTTCTGCTGGGTCGTCTGGTCCATGGCGTTGACCGCATGGTTGACTTCCGAGAGGCCCGTTGCCTGTTCCTTTGCCGAGATCGCGATCGCATCCATGTGGGTGTTCATCTCGCTGATGAAACCACCGATGGTGCGCAGTGCCTCGCCGGTCTTGCGGACGAGATCGACGCCGCCGGCGACTTCCGTCGACGAGTTCTGGATGAGGGCCTTGATCTCCTTGGCAGCATTTGCCGAGCGCTGGGCGAGTTCGCGGACTTCCTGGGCGACGACGGCAAAGCCTTTGCCGGCTTCACCGGCACGCGCGGCTTCGACACCGGCGTTCAGCGCCAAAAGGTTGGTCTGGAAGGCGATCTCGTCGATGACCCCGATGATGTTGGAGATCTGCTGCGACGAGCCTTCGATGCGGCGCATGGCTTCTTCGGCCCGGGCGACGACTTCCGACGACTGGTTGGCGGAGGTGTTGGCATGGGCGGCGACCGAGCGTGCCTCTTCGGTGCGCTTGGTCGAGTTGACCACATTGGCGGTGATCTCTTCGACGGCGGCTGCGGTTTCCTCGAGTGCGGCTGCCTGCTGTTCCGTGCGCTTCGACAGATGGTCGGTGCCCGAGGCGATTTCGCGGGTGCCGGTTTCCATGGTGGCGACGCTGTTGGTGATGCCGGCGAGCGTTTCGTTCAGCTGGCGGACCGAGAGGTTGAAGTCGTTACGCAGCTGTTCGAAGTCCGACGCGAAGGCTTCGTTGATCTGGAAGGCAAGGTCGCCGGCTGCCAGACGCTGGAGGCCAGCTGCCAGGCCCGAGGTTGCGATGCGCAGGCGTTCGGCGGCATCGGCTTCGGCGCGCTGCTGGTCGGCGATGCGGTCAGCCTCGGCCCGCTTGCGGTTCTCCTCCGCTTCTGCTTCCAGTCGCTTGTTGGCGATGGCGGCCTCGCGGAAGATCTGCATGGAGCCGGCCATGCGACCGATCTCGTCCTTGCCGCCCTGCTCGATGCTGACGTCGAGATCGCCATTGGCGAGGCGTGAAGTTGCTTCGGCCAGCTTGCCGAGCGGACGGGACACGAGCTGGAAGTTGAGGAAGCCCATGAGGATAGCCGCAATGCCGACGACGACGGAGGCAAGAAGGCTGACATTCTCAACGATGCCAAGAGCGTCATGCTGGGTCGAGGCCGAGGTTGCGGCACGCGCGGCCATGCCGGTCTTCACGGCCTGGAGGCTTTCATTGAAGGATTTGACCAGCTTCTCGCCTTCACCGGTGACTTCGATGGCGCGGGCCAGTTCAACCGACTGCGGATCACGCATCAGCGAAATCTGACGCTCGACGATCTTGGTGCGCCAGTCGCCGACGGCTGCGAAGGCATCCTTCAGCTTCGGTAGCTCTGTCGGGGCCTGTTCAGCGAACAGTTTCTCAAGGTCGGCCATATCCTTGACGACTTCCGCGATGCCCGCCTCAGCTGCCGCCGAATATTCGCGGTTGCCGGTCAGCAGGAAGGTCTTGAGGTTGAGATCGGTGACCGACAGATCGCCGGAGAATTCGGTAATTGTGTCGACCAGTTGGTTGACGAGCCCGCTTTCCTCGACCTGATGGCTTGCGACCAGGGCGCGGTTGTAGATGAAGGTGGACGAGGCGATGGCGATGGCTGCCAGAATGCCAAAGGCGACGAAGCCCTTGGCGCTGACAGAGATGTTCTTCAGCATGGTCTATTCCCGTCTCTATAGGGGAGAGTGTGCAACATGGTTTGCGGACACGGCCACCCTCATGGCGCCGTGGCGGTCACTCAGGAACCGGCCTGCATACGTCTTTCGAGTTCCGTCAGGTTCAATTCGACCGTGACGGCACCGATTTTCTTCTTCTCGGCGGAAACGATGGTGAAGCTCACCTGATCGCGCCAGATCTTCGCTTCATCGTCCCATTCGGGCTCATCAACGAAGAGCGCATCATCGCCGACGGCAAAGGTTTTCTGATATTTGTCTTCATCACCCTGCCAGAAGTCGCTGGTGACCGAGCTCTGGCCGACATTGAGGCCGGTCTGGTCCATCACGAAGACTTCAGCATAAAGGCCAAGCGACTTGCCCTGGATGCGGGCGAGATAGACGGAGAGCGGGCTCGACAGCGTTGCTGCGATCAGCGGCTTGTCGGCGGCTTCGCGCTCGGCCTTCCACTGGTTGTCGAGTGCGTCGATCTTGTCCTGCGACAGGTTGTTGAAGCGCTGGTTCTGGGCTTCGACGGACACCTGAACGATTTCAGTATCGATGAACTTGCGCATTTCTGCGATGATCGCAGGCGTGACAAGCTTGGCAACGTCGGGCTTCGGAGGCTCGGCGAGAGCCGGGCCTACAGAGAGGACCAGGGCCGCGATGGCTGCGGTCGATTTCAGAATTCTCATGGCAAACTCCTTCAGTTGCCGAGAATTCTAGCAGTCATTGTTAAATGCACTCTTAATATAAGAATTCACACCTATAAAATCATAATAAAATTCAATTAGATGGAGAGGTGACGGACATCTCCTCACAGGCTGGACAGCTGCCGGTTGTCGCGATATGTCGCTTATTGCTGGTCAATGATTATGGGTTACATCGAGATTCCATAGATCCATCAACAGAATGCCTGGAATGTGCTCGCCGCCTGGAACAAGACCGAACGCGAGGGCGGCTCGCATTCCGGTTGTGTTTGCCGCTGCTGAAATATGACCGTCGCGCATTATCGCGTGCACCCATCCGGCGTCTGCGAACAAACTATCGCGGCAGGGGCACCGTGACGTGTGCGTGCCGCGATGCGTGTTTTCAGACCCAGCCCTGCAACTCACGGCGCACGACATTCTCGATCACGCGCATGCCGTTGTCGCTGTCGTTGAGGCAGGGAATATGGGTGAATTTCTCGCCGCCATGGTGGAGGAATTCTTCGCCAGCTTCGCCAGCGATTTCCTCAAGCGTTTCCAAGCAGTCGGAAACGAAGCCGGGATTGAGGATGGCGATGCGCTTGACACCTTCCTTGGCCAGCTTCTCGACGGTTTTATCCGTGTAGGGCTGCAACCATTCTTCCGGTCCGAAACGGGACTGGAAGGTCACCATCAGCTTTTCCTTCTCCCAGCCGAGATGGTCGCGCAGCAGACGCGTCGTCTTGTAACACTGGCAGTGATAGGGGTCGCCCTTCATGAAATAGGAGCGCGGGATACCGTGATAGGAGGTGATCACGAGTTCCGGTTCCCAGTCGAGGGTGGCGAGATGCTCGGTAATCGAGTTTGCCAGCGAGGCGATATAGACCGGATCATCGGCATATTGCGGCACGGTGCGCAGCGCCGGCTGCCAGCGCATCTTCAATAGCGCCTTGAAGGCCTCGTCATTGACCGTCGCCGTGGTTGCTGCCGCATATTGCGGATAGAGCGGATAGATCAGGATGCGTTCGCAACCGGCCTTCTGCATCTCGTTCATCTTGGCCTGGATCGCAGGCTGGCCGTAGCGCATCGCCCAGTCGACATGCACGTTCGGCAGGTCCTTCAGGGAGGCGGCGAGTTTTTCGGCCTGGCTGCGGGTGTAGGTGCGCAGATAGCTTTCGTCGAGATCCTTGTTCCAGATCTCTTCATAGGCCTTGCCGACCTTCTGCGGGCGCTTGTTCAGGACGATGCCGTAGAGGATCGGATACCAGAACCAGCGTGACCATTCGATGACGCGCTTGTCCGTCAGGAATTCCTCGAGATAGCGGCGCATGGACTTGTAGTCCGTGCCATCCGGTGTGCCGAGGTTGACGAGGAGCACGCCAACCTTGCCGAAATTGACGGGCGGATGGTCGGAGGGCCAGTGGGCGGGCATTGCGGTCATTGGGTTATCCTGATGATTTGCTGCAGTGAAGCAATACGTCGAAATATGGCACTGGGATCATCTGATAAAAGCAAAAGCCGGCCCGGGGAAGCCCGGACCGGCTCGAAGCGTATGCGGCGAACCGTCTTACTTCGGCGGCAGCTGCAATTCCTTGCCAATCGCGATCAGGTCCGGATTGCGCAGTGTGTTCGCCTCGGCAATCTTCTTCCACAGAAGACCGTCGCCATAGGTGGCCTTGGCGATCTTCCAGAGGCTGTCGCCAGCGACCACTTTGTAGGCGGTTTCAGCGACGGACTTGGCCGTTTCGGTTGCCGTCGGCGCCGGAGTGGTTGCTGCCGGTGCTGCAGGGGCCGAAGCCTCTGTTGTGGGGGCGGCAGGAGCGGCGGGGGTTTCGGTGGCAGGTGCTGCCGGCGCTTCAGCAGCGGGTGCTGTCGTCGTTGCCGCAGCCGCTGTTTCGGCGACGGTGATGCGTCCGTCGGTATAGGGCTTGTAGGGGCTGTTCTTGGCGATGTAGTCGGCGACTACGGTTTCGAGGCCCGGGCCGAAGTCATAGGCGTTCTGACCGCCGGTCGCGAAGACCTTATAGCCGTCGCCGCCGCCGCGCATGTAGTTGTTGGTGGCAACGCCATAGATCTTGTTGGCGTCGATTGCGACCCAGTTGTCGCCTTCCTTGACCTGGACATCCGAGACGCGGCTGCCAGCCGGCTTCGACTTGTCGAAGGTGTATTTGAGGCCCGAGACCTGCGGGAAGCGGCCGGCTGCTTCTTCCACCTGGCTCACGCCGTTTTCGAGGGCTGCAACAACGTCGGAGCCCTTCAGCTGGAAGGAGGCGAGCGTGTTCTGGAAGGGAAGAACTGTCAGCACTTCCCCCATGGTAACGGTGCCAGCATCGATCGAGGCGCGCAGACCGCCGCCGTTCTGGATGGCGATCGTCACGCCCTGGTCCTGCAGGCGGTCGACCATGGCATCGGCGACGAGGTTGCCCATGGTGCATTCGACAGCACGGCAGGTTTCGCGGGCGCCGTCGATCGCCTCGGCTGTCGAGCCGATTTCCTTCTGCTTGACCTCTTCGATCGGGCCGGCGAGTTCGGCGACCTTGGCGGTGAAGCCGGCATCGGGCGTTACCGAGGCATCGAGCAGTTTTGGCGCGCCGCTGGCGGCTTTGACCACTCCGGCATCGTCAAAGGTCACGGTCAGGTCACCGAGATATTTCGAATAGGCATAGGCCGTGACGATCGGCACGTCCTTGCCGGAAGGGCTTTTGACCAGCGTCGGATAGGGGCCGGCGGCCTTTTCGTCGGTCGAGGAAAGAAGCGTGTGGCTGTGGCCGCCGACGATGACGTCGATGCCGTCAACGGCTTTCGCGATCTCCTGGTCCTTGACGTAGCCGACATGGGACAAGAGCACGATCTTGTCGATGCCCTGGCCTTCGATCTCCTTCACAGCCTCCTTCAAGTAGCCGATCTCGTCTGCAAACAGGATGGCATCACCCGGCGAAGAAGTCTCGTCCGTGTCGGTGGCGAGCACGGAGACGACCGCGACCTTATCGGCGCCAAAGTCCTTGACGATATAGGGCTTGAACTTGTCGGCGACCGGCGAGTTGAGGCCGGCCAGCGTGTTGCCCGAAATCATCGGGAATTTCAGGGCGTCGATGAACTTGGCGAGCTCTTCCGGCCCGTCGTCGAATTCGTGATTGCCGATCGCCATGGCGTCGAAGCCGATGCCGTTCATGAACTCGGCGATCGGGGCGCTCTTGTAGGTCGTGTAGAAGAGAGACCCCTGGAACTGGTCGCCGGCATCGAGCGTCAGCACGTTCTTATCCGTAAGTTCGGCGCGGCGCGCATCGATCGCGGCCTTTACCCGTGCAATGCCGCCGAAGCATTCATTCTTGGCCGCATCGTCCGGGGAGCAGGTGGAATCAGACTTGTTGATCGCTTCGATGCGGGAATGCAGATCGTTGATGTGGAGAATGTTGAGTTCGAAATCGGCGAGTGCGGCGCCTGTGGAAAGGGCGAGCAAGGATGCGCTCAATAGGCCAATTCGCAAGTGTCTGAACATCGTCTGTCTCCTGTATTTATCCGTCTGTCACTGTCTGGCATGCGACTGTGACAGATGCATGCCGGCCGGGATGGCGAATGTTTTCATTAAGCCAAAGGCAGAGCAAGGAAAAAAGGAGGCAGCGGCTCATGTTAGAGAGCATCAAAAACGAAGAAGCGGCCGTGAGGCCGCTTCGATCTGCAGAGGTTTCAGCGGAGCTTAGGCGCGGCGGGCGAGGGAGAACTGGGCGCCGCTGTCGGAGGTGCAGTTAAGTTGCATAGCAGTGACCAGTGCGCAGTCAGCTCTGGTAGTCGTCTGCTTTACGTTAGAGAACAGGCTAATTTGGACAACGTTGTTGGGCATCATCGTGTAAGTGCCCGTCGCCATCACTTTATTCGAACCGTCAGTCGTTACGGTTTGCACTCGTCCCGCAGCGAATGTTGAAACGAAACCATTAGGATCAGTCCACGATCCTTCAACTGTTGGGGCTTGCTGAACGGTCGGGAGCTGGCGCGGAGGACCGGACGAGTAGCAGGACGTGAGGGCGAGGCCTGCAGCTGCCAGCGTCACCACGGTTTTGGTCTTCATCTCAATCTCCCACGATCTCGGCGGTTCGGCCATGCCGTCCGCCTTTCTGCGTTGTTGCAAACCATGCCGCGAAGCCTCGGGCAAAGCAAGGCACCGTGCTTACGTTCCGGCAGTTATCCCGGTCCGAGCCAAGGTGCGGAAAAGGCCCGCCGCAAGCGACGGACCTTGTTTCGGTCCTGAATGGTTCAGCGAACCAGAATGTTCCGGAACTGCCACGGATCCTTTTCGTCGAGGTCTTCCGGGAAGAGGCCCGGGCGACCATCGAGCGGGGTCCAGTCGGTGTAATGGCCCTCGACCGGGCCGAGATAGGGCGACTGCACTTCCAGGCAGCGCTTGTAGTCCATCTCGTCGGCTTCAACGATGCCGGCCTTCGGGTTTTCCAGCGCCCAGACCATGCCGGCGAGCACGGCAGACGTCACCTGCAGGCCGGTTGCGTTCTGGTAGGGTGCGATTTCGCGGGTTTCTTCCAGCGAGAGGCGCGAACCGTACCAGTAGGCGTTCTTCTCGTGGCCGTAGAGCAGCACGCCGAGTTCGTCGACGCCATCGACCAGTTCGTCTTCATCGAGAACGTGCAGGACCGGCTGCTGATTGCCGCCATTGCCGAACATCTCGTGGAGCGACAGAACCGCATCGTTGGCCGGGTGGTAGGCATAGTGGCAGGTCGGACGGTAGGTGACTTCGCCATCCTTCTCGACGGTGAAGTAGTCGGCGATCGAGATCGACTCGTTGTGGGTGACGAGGAAGCCGTATTGCGGACCCGGGGTCGGGCACCAGGTGCGGACGCGGGTGTTGGCGCCGGGCTGCTCCAGATAGATCGCAGCCTTGCAGCCCTTCTTGTGCTTCTTGGCGTTCTTCGGCATCCAGTTCTCATGGGTGCCCCAGCCGAGTTCGGCCGGCTGCAGACCTTCCGAGATGAAGCCCTCGACCGACCAGGTGTTCCAGAAGACGTTGAGCGGCTTCGGGTTCTTGGTCCGCTGGGTGTCGCGCTCGGCGATGTGAACGCCCTTGACGCCGACCTTCTTCATCAGCTTGGCCCAGCCTTCGCTATCGTTCTGGTCCGGCTCGTCGAACTTGATGCCGATCTCGTTGGCAAGGTTGACCAGACCCTGCTTGACGAACCAGGAGACCATGCCCGGGTTTGCGCCGCAGGTGGAAACAGCCGTCGTTCCACCCGGGTTCTTCGCCTTTTCCTGGCGCACGGTTTCGCGCAGCGCATAGTTGGTGCGCTCGGAATTTTTCATGTTCTTGTCGAAGTAGAAGCCGAGCCAGGGTTCGACGACGGTGTCGATGTAGAGCACGTCGAGCTTGCGGCAGAACTTCATCAGGTCGAGCGAGCCGGTGTCGACCGAGAGATTGACGCAGAAGCCCTGGCCTTCGCCTTCGGTCAGAAGTGGCTTCAACAGCTTCTTGTAGTTGTCCTTGGTGACGTGGGCCTGGATGTGCTTGATCCCGTGCTTGGCCAGCAGTTCGGCCTCGTCGTTGCGGGGATCGATGACGACCATCCGGCTCTTGTCGAACTTGAAGTGGCGTTCGATCAACGGCAGGGTGCCGCGGCCGATCGAGCCGAAGCCAATCATCACGATCGGGCCGGTGATCTCGCCATAAACCGGGAAGGTC
The DNA here is from genome assembly GCF_001429245.1 of Rhizobium sp. Root274. Lineage (GTDB taxonomy): Bacteria > Pseudomonadota > Alphaproteobacteria > Rhizobiales > Rhizobiaceae > Allorhizobium. Next base: position 858,331 of record NZ_LMJE01000007.1, on the reverse strand, counting down.
TTTTCGCTCATTTATGTCTCCTTGGAGGCCCGCTTCTGTTGTTCGGGCCATGTTTCCGGCCTGTCACGTGCGGCCGGAGCGATACTGGCGGTTCTAGATCACAAAAATCTGACACAATAAAGAGTGCGCTGAGGGCGCCGGGGTCACTCAGATGCGATTTTCCGCCGCCGCATCTTGCCGCAGCCGCGCGACGAGCCGACTTCGCTGCCGCTCCAGCCCCTTATAGCGCAGCTGGGGCTCGGTCAGGCCTTCGAGCTGGTCGGCCAGTGAGGTCGCCAGACGCCTACCGTCCGGGTGCTTGCCGAACACGGTGACGGGGTCGAGATAGATCCGGATCGTGAAGACGATGGCGCCGGTCTCCGGCAGTTTCGTTAGGGTCTGGCGCTCGACGCGGACCACCGCCTCATCCGGTTCGGCGGCGTCATTGCGCCCCGTTTCCGGGTGGAAAAGCTTTTCCTTCCAATTGATCGACCAATTGAAGCGCTCCGCCGGCTGGTCCGGCAGCAAGTTGTCAAAGATGCGGTTGATCATCGCGGCATTGCGCGTCCCATCCTCGAAGCCCGGCACATGTTCATGCACCGCCTCCATCGGTCGGTCGAACTTCTCCGCAAGGGACCATGACGAAGGGAAGGAGAGGTGGGCGGCCGCGATGGACCATCCGGCGTCACGCTTCATCATGATGACGAGGTCATCCTGGATCAAGAGGCCGGCGCGCAGGAGCGGGAGCAGGGTTTCGTCAGCGAGATCGATGATATGGCCGGCGACCTGCATACGATTTCCGTCGCGGCGGTGCGTTTGCGGGTGGCATGTTCCGAGATGGGTGAGAAGGGCCGAGAGACATTCCCGCTGGGCGGGCAGGCTGTCGTCCGTTGCGCGAAAAACCGCATCGCGGAGGGTTGTAATCAGGTCTCGTTTTTCGCCGAGATAGCGGGGCAGGTCCTCATCCGGTTCGATCCAGCGGGCGGGATCGAGGGCGGACAGGCCGATGGTGAAGGGGCGCGATGGACCGGCATAGGGGGTGTGGGTGAGGTGGGTCGACATGGGCGATGGCTCGATTTGCCGTCAACCTGCCGGTTTGCTATCATGATGGCAAGGCGTTTTGAGTTCATTCTTCTGCGTCCAAATGTGGGAGTCCCATAGATGTCAAACCATGTTGAGCGGATGGCCCTTTCGCAAGAGACCCGATTTCGTCTGAAATCGACGGCAGCACAAAGTCACCGAGATGAAGGTGAGTTACTAGAAGAGGCTGTTGTAGAATATCTCGATCGGCGAGACATGGAGCTCTCTGCCGTTGAGGAGGGGCTGGCTATGGCCACTCATGAAGGCCTCATATCCCATGACGCAATGAAGGCATGGCTGCAAACCTGGGGCACGGACGAAGAGTTACAAGCCCCCGTTGTTGATCTCAGCCGGTAGCTCAGATGAAGGTCGTCTGGTCTACCACAGCACGGCAAGACCTCGTCCATATCAGACCCTATATCAACCGGTTCCACCCATCGGCCGCGCGTGGTGTTGCCAATAGGATCCTCGCGGCCGTTGAGGAAATATCAAGGCATCCGTATCTTGGCACCGGAACAAGTCTCGTAGCCGTCCGACGACTCGTGGTTTCAGGCGCGCCATATGTAATCTACTATAAATTGTCCGCCGAGCGGATCGAGATCCTGGAGGTTTTCGACGGGAGGCGTGCCGTTCCGCGGACTATGGCTGCGGACGAATGAGCGGGACAAGCTCAGCCCTTCAACGCCCCCAGCCCGGTCGCCGTCCGGGTCACCGCCACGTCCGTCACCTCATACGTCGCCACCCCCTCGACCGTGAACGGGTCCGCCGCGACATAAGCTTCCACCTCGGCGCGCTCGCCTTTTGCCAGGATCACACCTCCCGTGCGCGGGTTCTTGCGCCCGGAGGCGAGGAACATACCACTCTCGTAGCCGGCATTCACCCAGTCCATGTGGGGCGCCATGAAACGGTCAGCTTCTTCGGTGGGCTTCACATAGGTGAGGGAGAGGATGAACATGTGGCTAGCTCTTCTGCTCGGCGAGCGGGCTGTTATTTCTTGCTGACAGCCAAAGAACGCAAGATGCGGCGGCATACAAGGGTAGTATCCGGTGATGGTAACGGTCCGGCGGACCTGACAGCAAGGCGAAGAGCGCGTCGTTGGCGAGACACATCAGGACGATGACGAAGAACCATTTGCGCATGTCTTCGGTTGAATTGCGCCACCCCAAGGCGATGGCTGCGATACATGCCGCATAGAAGACGAACCTCAATACTGTCAGCAGAGTGCGCGTCTTGTTGTCTTGCCAGAGACCCTGTGCCTGTAGTGAGCTGTCATAGGCTGGCGGCATGGGCTCGCTCAGAACAGCGTTAAAGTCCAGCTTCGTACCCGGCCCGAAAAAACTGAAAAAATCTTGCGCTACGACAAGAGCAGTCACGAATGGCCGATACGTCATACCTTCGAGAATGATGGCCTTTGCATGATTGCGCTCGAAGTCCATGAGGTCAAAACGCTCTTTGAGGATTCGGGCCAAATCCCAGAAATAGTCACGCCTGCCGGCCGTCTCCGGGTTCTGTTTCAAATCCTCTACCAAGACCGCCGCTTCGCAGAGGACTTGCTTGCCGGAGCGATCACATTCATGCCGCAGCAGCTCCGGATGCACCGAAAACAATCGTGCTGCCAGAAATGTTTTACTCATAGGAGGCGAGTCGGGAAAATACTTGCTGTTCACGAACGCATTGGCACTGACCATCATGATTATGGCCAATAAGGTCAGACGGATGGCTTTCAGACCAAACAGGAAGGCTGCAATCAGGATGAACGTGATGGCCAATGGCAGGCCGCTGCCATGCCCCGCGAGGAGCAATCCGGCGGCCAAGCCGAGGAACGGACTGGACCATTTGACGGAGAAGACGAGAAACACGACCGCCGGAAAGAACCATGCGTCCACCAGGACTGCGCTGGTGTAAATCGGCTGCAATGCGGCTGCGGCAAATGGCAATATCAGCCATGGCTTGCGCATGTGGAAGCCGTAGATCAAGACAAGCCAGGCCGCTGCATTGACGACCGCATTGAACAGAGGCAGCGCCCAGTACCCCATCACCCGGTATAGTGGAAAAATCAGGATCGGTGGCACCTTTGATCTGATCCAGCCCACCCCCTGACCTGAATATCCTATCGAGTCTTCCATCACGAGTGGGAAGCGATTGATCAGCGCCGGCATTAGAAACGCCAGGGTCAGCGCAATTCCGAGGAGGGCGAGCTGCCAACCATACGTTCCAGGGGATCTTTTAGCACCTGGCGCTGTTGCCATCGTGAACGCCATGTTTCACTCCACCAGTTCAGCGCGGATCAGCCCGCGTAGGGAGTTGCCGACGAAAAGCCTGCGGTGGCGCAGGTCGTTGAGTTTGAGCACTTCGCCTCTGGCCTTTCGTTCGCGGATCAGTTCGGCGCGCAGCACGCCCGGCAGAAGCCCGCTGGTGAGCGGCGGGGTGAGCAGTGTGCCGTCGGCCGCCTCGGCAAAGAGGTTGGTGATCGTGCCCTCGCAGACCTCGTCACGCTCGTTGAGCAGAAGAACCTCGTCCGCCTCCTCCTTTGCATACTCGGCGCGGGCGGCCTCATAGGGTTCGCGGCGGGAGGTCTTGTGGCGGAAGAGACTGTCTTCCGACTGCAGCCGGGTTTTCGCAATCTTCAGGCGCCAGACCTTCTCCTCGGGTTCTGCCTCAAACGGCGTCACGGTGATTTCCATCTTGCCGCGAAAGCTCATCACAAGGCGCACGCGAAGGGCCTTGTCGCCCGACACCTCTTTCTCAAGCTTTCCCTTCGGATCCTGCGGCTGACGAAATCCGAGCGCGTCTGCGGAGCGAGCCAGCCGGCGCATGTGCTGGTCGAGCCGCAGGAAGCCTGCGTCCGGTTGCCAGCGTAGCGTCTCGATCAGCGAGAAATCCATTGATCACCCAGGGCAAAGCGCGCCTTCAACAGGCATTCCTCGTATTCGGCCTCTGCCTTCGAATCAAAAACGATGCCGCCGCCGACATTGAAAACGGCTCGCCCGGTCTTGAAAAGGGACAGCGTGCGGATGGCCACGGAAAAACGCATGGGGCCGGTGGGGTCGCACCAGCCGATCGCGCCACAATAGATGTCGCGAGGGCCTGCCTCGAGTTCGTGCAGGATGCGCATGGCCCACATCTTGGGCGCGCCGGTGACGGAGCCGCAGGGAAAAAGGGCGGCCATGATCTCCGGCAAGCCAATTCCGGGCGACAGTTTTGCCCTGACATAACTCACCATCTGATGGACAGTTGGATAGGTCTCGATCGAAAAGAGTTTGGGTACCGACAGCGTGCCGACGTCGGTGATGACGGAGACGTCGTTGCGCAGGAGATCGACGATCATGCGGTTTTCGGCCTGGGTCTTTTCGTCGGCCAGCATGGCCGCGATGATCGTCTCGTCTTCCTCAGGCGTTGCGCCGCGCGCGGCCGTGCCCTTCATGGGGCGCGTCTCGATCCAGCCCTTTTCGTCGACGGAAAAGAAGAGCTCCGGCGAGCGTGACAGGATGATCGGATCGCCGAAATCGATCAGTGCGCCGTAATGGACCGGCTGGCGCCCGACCAGCGACCAAAAGGCGGCGCGGGGATCACCGGACCAGCGAGCCTCGATCGGCATGGTCAGGTTGGCCTGGTAACAGTCACCCTTGCGCAGGTGATGATGCAGGCGCTCGAAGCGCTCGCGGTAGCTGTCGAAATCCCATCCGGCCCTGGGATTGGTCAGGAAGGGGGCATTGGGGATGTTGGAGGGTGGCTGGGCCAGCGGATGGTCGTCAGGCGCGGGCTTTTTGAACACGCCCATCGCAATCAGCGGAGTTTCGCGCCCGTTCTCGATCAGCGGAGTGAGCTTCTCCTCGAAAGCAAAGCCCGCTTCATAAGAGAGATAGCCGGCCAGCCATTTACCGCTGCGCCGCGCCTCTTCTAGGCGAATGAGAGCGGGTTTGATCTCATCCACGGTGCGCGCGACCACCAGTTCTTCGGGGTCTGCGAAGAGCAGGCTGCGGCCGGTCTTGTCGTCACGGAACAGGGCATGGGGCGCCGACGGCGCGTCGATCGGGGAAAGCGGGCTGTCGTGCATCGCGGTGTCTTCGCATATCACGCGAAGCTTCACAACCAGGGGCGCGGCATGCGAGGTCGCGAACAAGCGGCCGGAACCAAAAGCCCCGGCCGCAGTCTTGTGGAGAATGCTCAGGCAGCGCGCAGGCTGCTGCCACGTTCGCTGTAGGTCGACGTGTTTGGGCTGTCCACACCGGCACTGAGCGTGAAGCGGGAAATCAGATCGTGGAGCAGGACGGCCTCGGATGCCAGCGTGTTCGAGGCGGCGGTGGCCTCTTCGGCCATGGCAGCATTCTGCTGGGTCTGCTGGTCGATCTGGTTCACCGCCGTATTCACCTGCACCAGCCCGGTCGACTGCTCCTGGGCCGAAAGCGCGATCGAGTCGATATGGTTGTTCACCACCGCCACGCATTCCTCGATCACCTGCAGGGCCTTGCCAGTGCGGGCGACGAGGTCCACGCCGGTACCGACCTGCTGCGTCGAGCTGCGGATCAGTTCCTTGATTTCGCGAGCGGCCTGGGCGGAGCGCTGCGCAAGCTCACGGACTTCCTGTGCGACGACGGCAAAACCCTTGCCGGCTTCGCCCGCTCTGGCCGCCTCAACGCCAGCATTGAGTGCCAGGAGGTTGGTCTGGAAGGCGATCTCGTCGATTACGCCGATGATGCTGGAGATCTGGCCAGAGGAGGCCTCAATGGTGTTCATGGCTTCGACTGCGGTGGTGACCACCAAGCGGGATTCGGTCGCCGCACGGTTGGCCTCTGCCGCAGCGGCACGGGCCTGTTGTGCAAGCTTGGATGAATTGGCGACATTGACGGTGATCTCATCAAGCGCCGCCGCCGTCTGCTCAAGAGCTGCTGCCTGCTGTTCCGTGCGCTTGGACAGCGCGTCGGCCGAATGGTCCAGTTCGCGCGAGCCGGCATCGATGGAGCGGCTCGACTGAGAAACGGCGTGCAAGGTTTCGCGCAATTGTTCGACCGTGCGATTGAAGTCCTGGCGCAGTTCCTCAAAGGCCGGCGCAAAGGCCTCGGTGATTCCCGAACTCAGATCGCCTTCGGCAATGCGCCGCAGGCCTTCTCCCAGGGCCTTCGTCGCCTGCGTCATCTCTTGAGCCGCCTGGCGGTCGCGCTCGATGGTCGCCCGACGCTCGGCTTCGGTGGCGTTGCGATTGGTTTCGGCCTGGCTCTGCAGTTCGAGCGTATGCAGGCTGTTGTCTTTAAAGATTTGCAGGGCCTGGGCCATCTTGCCGATCTCGTCGCGACGGTTCGTTTCCGGCACTTCAACGGTTAATTCGCCTTCCGCAATGGTGGCCATGCGGCTGGTCAGCACACGCAGTGGGGCGCTGACGCTTCGCTTGAAGATGACGAAGCCGAGGGCGAAGATCAGGAGCGCGCCCCCGAACATGGAAAGGACGGTGCTCTTTTCTGTCCAATCCGCATAGTCTCGCAACTCTTCCGCTTCGGTGTCTGCGGCCCTGCTGGTGTCCGTCGCGAGGGTAAAGATCGCGGCGGTCACGGGCGCGAAATGAGGCTGGCACACGCGTGCATAGGTATAGACGGCATTGAGGATCGCGTCAGAGGTCGTGGCCGTCGAGCCTGCCGCGATTGCCGGGGCGCAGGTTTCCTGCAGCAATGTCAGTGCGTCCTGCTCCAGTCGGCTCAGGGTTTCATGGCTCTGGGTGAAACGGCTGTCGGTCGGCAGGGCTACGGCGGCGGCCTCCATATTTTTCTCGAAGCTTGCCTTCGCCTCCCGAAGCGTCTTCTGCGCCTGCTTTATGTCTGCAGCCTGCGGCATCATCACGATATCGCCAAGCGCGGCGCGGGCCTCATTGAGGTTGCGGTTGGCACGGGTGAGCAGCATGGCAGCCTTGTTCTCTTCGCCGAGCAATCCGTCGTAGGCCGTCGAGATCTCGTGCAGACGTCTGCCGGCATAGTCGGCCATGCCGATGGCGAGCGCTAGAAACAGCGAGGCGATGAACGTAAACTTTGCTCCAATTGATATGTTCTTCATTTGCGGACCCTTCCGACTTTAACTTTGTCGACTAGTAAATCTCGCAATTGCAGCAAAAGCGCCTGCTGGGTTAAGCAGTTGTCAACCGTAGAGTGCTAGGGGTCTACTGGGCGCATACCGAACGGGCCGTAAAACTACAAGCGATGTTCGGAAACGGCACAATCCACCCCACATTTTCGGTCATACGGTCTCAGCCGAGGCGCGCTTCCCCCATCCGTCTTTGCGCGCGCGGTTAAGGCTTGTCGCCAGCATGCCGGACTCGCGGAGATGGAGAACGCCTATTCCTGAATTTGACCTCACTTCGGCTGTTCGCTCGATCATTTCCGCAGACAGTATCGAGAACCTGTTTGAAAACTGTCTTAGGAGTTACGACGCCCTGGGCTTTAGCGAGTTCACCGTCGGCGGTTTCGACCTTGCCACCGGAAATCCGCTGCCGTGCGAGCGAATGACGACACTCGATGCCCGGACGCGCGAGGCCTATCGTCTCGAAGTGGTCACTGTCGACCCGATCATGGAGCGTGCGGTGAGGACAGGTGCTGTCGTTCAGTGGGACTGCAGCAGCATTGGCGGCGAAGAGAAGAGCGGCCGGTTCCACGAATTTCTGCAGGATCTGGAGCTTCGAAGCGGTTTGAACATGCCCTTGCATGCGTCCGGCAGCGAATGGTGGGGTATCGTTATTGCATCGCGCGTGCCGCGCATGATCTCCCCGGATCTTGTCAGCCAGGCCTTTGCGCTCTCGGCGAGCGTGCTTTTGAAGCGGACCCTTCTGCTCGCGGCCGAGGCAGCCCCCCGTATCACGGACGATCCGCGGCTCGAACTCTTGTCGGCCGAGCAACGCGAGATCCTGCGATGGATCACGCAGGGCAAGTCGAATGCCGATATCTCGCTGATCCTCGGTCACAGCAAGCGCGCCGTTGATTACCACGTGGCGCAGATTTTGCGCAAACTCGGTGTCGCAACCCGAACCCAGGCGGCGGCTCTGCTCGCCACCTAGGTTCTACAATAGCCGTTTCTCAAGCAGCCTTGTCGAGCGCTTCCAGCTCGTCGATCAGTCCCTCGATCATCGACAGACCCTTGGCCCAGAACGACGGATCGGTGGCATCGAGGCCGAAGGGGGCCAAAAGCTCGGAATGATGCTTCGTGCCGCCAGCCTTCAGAAGCTCGAAATACTTCTGCTGGAAGCCGTCTTCTGCGTTCTGGTAGACGGCATAGAGCGAGTTCACCAGGCAGTCGCCGAAGGCATAGGCGTAGACATAGAAGGGCGAGTGAATGAAGTGGGGGATATAGGCCCACCAGGTCTCATAGCCCTCCGAGATCTTGATCGCCGGCCCGAGGCTCTCTTCCTGAACGGACAGCCAGAGTTCGCCGATCTTCTCCGCCGTCAATTCACCTTCCTTGCGCGCCGCGTGGATGTTGCGCTCGAACTGGTAGAAGGCGATCTGGCGCACGACCGTATTTATCATGTCTTCGACCTTCTGGGCGAGCATTGCCTTTCGCTCGCGTTTGTCGGTCGTCTTGTCGAGCAAAGCGCGGAAGGTCAGCATCTCGCCAAAAACGGAGGCGGTTTCGGCAAGCGTCAGCGGCGTCTGGCACATCAGCGCACCCTGGCCGCCGGCCAGCACTTGATGCACGCCATGGCCGAGTTCATGGGCAAGCGTCATGACATCACGCGGCTTGCCGAGATAGTTGACCAGCACATAGGGATGTGCGGACGGCACGGTCGGATGGGCAAAGGCGCCCGGGGCCTTGCCGGGGCGGGCGGGGGCGTCGATCCAGCCACCGTCGAAGAAGCGATTGGCGATCTCCGCCATTTCAGGGGCAAAGCCGCCATAGGCCGAGAGCACCATGTCCTTGGCTTCATCCCAGGGGATCAGTCTGTCCGGCGTTTCGGCGAGTGGGGCGTTGCGGTCCCAGAAGTTCATCTGGTCCATTCCGAGCCACTTCGCCTTCATCTTGTAATATCGGTGCGACAGGCGCGGATAGGCTTCGCGCACGGCTTCTGCCAGCGCATCGACGACCTCGCGCTCGACGCGGTTGGCGAGGTGGCGGCTATCGGCGATATCCTCGAAGCCGCGCCAGCGATCGGAGATTTCCTTGTCCTTGGCGAGCGTGTTGGTCACCAAAGTGAAGATGCGGATATTGTCCTTGAAGGTCTTCGACAGGGCTTCGGCCGCTTGGCGGCGCTTTGCCGGGTCGGCATCCTGCAGCAGCGTTAGCGTCGGCTCGAGTGGCATCTCGTCTTCACCGACCTTGAAGCGCAGAGAGGCGAGCGTCTCGTCGAAGAGGCGGTTGAAGGCGGCGGCACCGGTCTGCGACTTTTCGAGGAAGAGCTGCTCGATGCGGTCATCGAGCTGGAAGGGCTTGTCCTTGCGCAAGTCGACGATCCAGGGGCGGAAGTGGCCGAGCGCCGGGTCGCGGTCCATCGCTGCGTCCACTGCATCATCGGGCAGCCGGTTGAGTTCGAGGGGGAAGAAGAGAAGGCGGGACGAGATATCCGTCAGCTTCGCCTGAATGTCGCCGAAGAACTTGCCGTTCGCAGGGTTGGTCATGTCGGAATAATAGGTGAGGCCGGCATAAGAGGCGACGCGGCCAAGCAGGTCCTCAAGGGCGTCGAGTTCCGTGAGTGCCGTGGCGAGACTGTCGCTGCCGACGGTTTCCAGGGCTGCTTCCAGCTTGCCCTTCCACTTCGTCTCGAACGTGAGCGCATCGCCGGCCGCCTTGTCGACGGCGGAGAGGAATTCGGGTGAAGTCTGGCCGGGATAGAGATGGTCGAGGGTCCAGACGGGCAGATCGCCGAGCTGGGCTGCTTGCTTCGCCTGGGCTTCGGCAGCGCTCGCAAAAACGGGGCCTCGGTCGATCGTCATGGTGATGTCCTTTCCTGTCTCTTGTCGGGGAGATGTAGTCAGTCCCGTCACGGTCGGCAAGCGCAAGGCCGTTGACGGTTCCATGTCTGGGTCGTTCGTATGACGCTGCTCCGTGCGTTTCGAAGGAGCGTTCCGTGCAGATGCGGCGTGCCGTGCAATTTCGGTGGGCTGTGCCAATACAGGTTAAGAATCGTTAAAATCCGAGGCTTTCTCCCAACAACATGTTCAGTCCTTTCTGGCAGGCTCCCGCTCGATAACCCAGGAGCGCGAAGGCGCCAGCACTGACCTCGGGGAGCGCAAGTTGACTTCACACATTCTACTCATCGATGAAGATGCCGCCGAGCGTCGCAGCATGAAGGCTGCGATTGAAGCGCACGGCCATGTCGTCCATGCGGCGGAAACCGCCCATGCAGCCATTGACGCCTTTCGCCGTCAGCGCGATCAGATCGGCGTCGTCATTGTCGACGCCTCCGCTCCAGAGGGGCTGCAGTCCGGGCTGCTGGCCGTTCTTGCCGAGATCAACCCGGCGGTGCCGGTGCTGGTTGCCACGGCCGAAGGGGCGACGGAGACGGCGCTCGATGCCGTCCGGGCCGGAGCCTTCGATTTTCTGGTCAAGCCCTTTGCGCCGGAGCGTCTCTCGGGTGCCGTCGAAGCAGCCCTCAAGATCCATCGCAGCAGCCTGCAGGGGCGCACGCCGCGTCGGGCGCGCAGTGGTGCCGTCAGCTTCACCGATATCGTCGCGGCCAGCGCCTCCATGTCCCGCGTTGTTGAACTGGGGCGGCGTGCAGCGCAGTCGACCATTCCAGTGATGCTCGAAGGAGAGGGTGGCGTCGGCAAGGAACTCGTCGCCCGCGCAATTCACGCTGCCAGCGATCGCTCATCCCGCGCTTTCGTCACGCTCAATTGTCATGCCTTTGCGCCGGCGCAGATTGATGGGGTCCTGTTCGGGGATGCGCGGTTTGCGGATACCGAAGGTGTTCACGCCGCGGGGAAGTTCGGCGAAGCCGAGGGCGGTACGCTTTTCATCGAGGAGATCAGTGAATTGCCTGCGTCCGCTCAGGCGCGGCTCCTCGATGTGGTGCAATCGGGCGAGTTGGTTCGCGGCGATCCGCCGCGTGCTGCCAAGGTCAATGTCCGTCTCGTGCTGGCAACAAACAAAGACTTGATCGAGGAGGTCAAGGCCGGCCGCTTCCGCGAGGATCTCTACTATCGGCTCAATGTGTTCCCGATCACCATTCCGGCACTGCGCCGGCGCAAGGAAGACATCCCCCATCTGGTGCGGGCCTTTGTCGAGCGCTTCTCGCTAGAGCAGCGCCTGCCGCGCAGTCTGCAGGTCGAAGCGTCTGCGATTGCGCTCCTGACCGCCTTTGACTGGCCCGGCAATACACGGCAGCTGGAGAATGCCATTTTCCGTGCCGTCGTTCTGGCCGAAGGGGGGAGCCTCGGCGAAAGCGATTTCCCGCAGATTTCGGCCCAGGTCAGTGGCCACCGTTCCGGCGCGGCTCATCGCGAGGCGGGTGAAGCGAGAGACGAATCAAGCCCGCTTGCGAAAGTGCAGGCGGCACTTGCCGAGCGCACGGCGAGCTTCGTCAGCCAGCCGTCGTCTTCCTCGTCCACAGGTTTCGGCAATGTCCAGACTGGCAATGTCATCGTCAGCACCGATGAGGCCGGGAATGTCAGGAAGCTTGCCGAGATCGAAGAGGAACTGATCCGCTTCGCGCTCAAGTTCTATCGGGGTCAGATGAGCCAGGTTGCCCGCAAACTCGGCATCGGCCGCTCCACCCTCTACCGCAAACTGAAGGACTATGGAATCGATCCCGACGATCCGCAAAAGGATGCCGCTTGATTTGTCTCAAATCGCTGATGTTAACCCCGGGGTAAGCTTAATCGCCTACCAAGAGCCTGACATGTGTTAGGCAGACGTTCACCATAACGGGACTGCTTGTGCGGATGTGGCAAATTTGCCATGGTGTGACCGCATTTGACGTTCACCTTGAGTTGGCGTGGGACGTATTCTGACGGGGATAGCATTGCAGACATCGCAAGACATCAGCGCGCGCCGATGGCAGGACGGGCGCAAGCCCTCATACGCATGCGCGAAGATTGCAGCGAGGCTGGTGTGCTCCGTGCTTGCATTCTTGCTGGTGGGAGCCGCAACGCTGTTCGGGTCGACCGGCCTGGCGCGGGCTGAGACACGGACGCTGAACATCGAATTCGTTCATACCGGAGAACGCGCCTCCATCACCTTCAAGCGCAATGGTCGCTATGACCCCAAGGGTCTGAAACAACTCAATTACATCCTGCGTGACTGGCGCCGCAACGAGCCGACGAAGATGGACCCGCGCCTCTTCGACCTCGTGTGGGAAGTCTATCGTCGCGCTGGTGCCAAGGGCTACATCAAGGCCGTCTCCGGTTACCGTTCGCCGCAGACCAATGCTATGCTGCGTTCGCGCTCCAAGGGTGTCGCGAAGGAAAGCCAGCATATGCGCGGCACCGCGATGGACTTTTATATCCCCGGCGTGCCGTTGAAGACGCTGCGCGAACTCGGCGTTAAGCTGCAGGCCGGCGGTGTTGGCTACTATCCCAATTCCGGCTCACCTTTCGTGCACATGGACGTCGCGGGCGTGCGCGCCTGGCCGCGCATGAACCGTCAGGATCTCGTGCGCCTCTTCCCCGATGGCAAGACCGTGCACATTCCCGCCGATGGCAAGCCGCTGCCGGGCTATCAGCAGGCGCTCGCCGAATACAAGCGTCGCCTCGAATCGGGTGGCGCGATCATGATGGCCGACGACAAGCGCCCGAGCCGTCCGCGCAATTTCCTCGCCATGCTGTTTGGTGGTGGTGACGAGGACGAAGAAGAAGACATTCCGGCACCCGCCGAGCGCCCAGCACTTGCCGCTCAGCCGGAAGCGGTTGAACCGCCGCCTCCGCCGGTCGTGACGGCAGCCGAACCTGTGATGGTCGCGAATGCCCTGCCAGGTGTGGACGCCGCCCCCGTGCCACAGGCCCGTCCGTCGCTGAGACCGGCTGATGCAAGCCTTGCCGTTGCGCTCTACCAGCCGCCGCGGAATGCTGCCGAGGATGCGTTGCAGCAGGTGGCGAATGGTGTGCCAGTGCCGGCCGAAGCGCCGTCGAGTGAATTCGCAGATCTCGCCAGCATGAAGATCCCGGTTCCGACCCTGCTTGGTCCGCGTCCGGAGCAGGGGGCCAGTGAGCCTGGCGTGATGACGGCGTCCATCGATCCGGGCAGTGATGCGATGATGCTGGCAAACGGCATGACCGTGCCGGTTCCGACCGCCCGTCCGGCCGTTGCCGAGGCGCTTCTTGCCAAGGCTCAGGAAGAAGACGAATCCGAAGTGGACGAAGTCGAACAGGCAATCCTCTCGCCTGAGGCTGCCGAAGCGCTGGAAAGCAGCAACCAGCCCGAGATGGCAGCGCCGATTCCGGCCGAAGCACCGACTGCGCAAGCCACTACAAGTGCGGCACCTGCTGCTGTAACGGCTGCGCCGGCCGAAAGACCGGTCGAAGTTGCCTCCCTGCCGCAGAAGCCTGCGGGCGAGCCGACGCCGCAGTTCGGCGACATGTTCGATGCGCCGGAAGCCTCTGTGCCCGGTGCCGATGCAGCGCTCCCGGTCAAGGGTCGCCGCCCGGGTCAGGAAGAGGCAGAGCGCGCTCATATGGCCATGTATGGCGGCACGAAGCTGACCAAGGGCATGATCGAGCAGTGGGCCCTCAACCAAGGCAAGTTCGAGACGGTGATCAAGCCGGGCAAGGCACCGCGCGTCGTATCGCGCTCGCTGCTCGCGCCGACCACGACCGTTCCCGTCGGCTTCCGCCTGGATGCGACGACCGTCGATCCGAGCCGCTTCGGCCAGCCCTGACAAGCCATTCGAAGATGATCTCAAGACGTGAAAAAACCCGCCGAGGCGGGTTTTTTGTTGTTTGCTTGTCGAAGAGGATCAGGCCTCTTCCGGCGGACTTTCGATCATGCCGAGCGCGTGCAGATAGGTGTCGAGGATCAGGTCCTCTTCCATCCGCTCCTGGTCGTCCTTCTTGCGCAGCGCGATGACCTTCTTCAGGATCTTCGTGTCGAAGCCCATGGACTTGGCTTCGCCATAGACGTCCTTGATGTCGTCGGCGATCGTCTTCTTTTCCTCTTCGAGGCGTTCGATACGCTCGACGAAAGCGCGGAGCTGGTCGCGGGCGACGCCGTGGGCGGCATCAGACATGGGCAATCTCCTTCATGTCGGGAATGGCAGTTTGGAATGGATTTCGTGGGCGTTCACGTGCCGCGAAGTTGGGCTGACGTCAAGTGCCAATGCTCCATCCGGGATCATTCCTGCGGGCGGTTTTTCTCGAAAGCCTGCTGCTGCTCGGTGCTCGCCTCGCGCTGGTTCTTCGCCTTCCAGTCTTCATAGGGCATGCCGTAGACGATCTCGCGGCTCTCGTCCTTCGTCAGGTCGAGGCCCTGTTCCTTGGCCGCATCGAGGTACCAATTAGACAGGCAGTTGCGGCAGAAGCCGGCGAGGTTCATCAGGTCGATGTTCTGCACGTCGGCACGGTTGCTGAGATGCGAAAGAAGCCGGCGGAAGGCTGCTGCCTCCAGTTCGGTTTGCTGTTCCTTGGTCGGGATGGTCATGCGCTCGATCCTTCAAGGCGTGAGGGGCGCAGGCGGATAGGAGCCGGTGCGCGAGGGGTGGATCCGATACTCGTGCAGCATCGGGTCGGCATTGAGGCGGGCAAAGATCGGCGTCAATCGCTCGGCCCAGGCTTCCACACCTTCGTCATCACCAATGAGGTCCTGGCGCACTTCGAGAAGCGCATGGGGAATGCCGGTTACCATGCAATGGCGGTAGAGGGTGTCGCCTTTCAGAGCGCCGTCATAGGGTTCGTTGTCGCCGACAAGGATGTCGCCTGCCGCTTCCAGCTGTTCGATCAGCGGGCGTACCGCGCGGCTGTCCGTGTCCCACAGGACCGCCGCATGCCAGGGCCGCGGCACGCCTTTCCAGGCGGGCGTATAGGAATGCAGCGAGAGAACCAGCGGTGCCTTGCCCGAAGCGGAGGCGACCTTGGCAATGACCTCCGACACCGCCCGGTGGTAGGGCCGGTGATACGTGTCGATCCGGTGCTGCCATTCCGTCTGTGTAATCGGATGATTGCCGGGGATGATTGCGCCGTCGGAGATGCGCATGATGATCGTCGGGTCGTCCTCGCCGCGATTCGGATCGATCAGAAGCCGGGAGAAGCGCGACATGACAGCCGGCACACCCAGGCGCCGGGCCAGGCTGCGGGTGAGCGCTTCGATGCCGATGTCAAAGGCGATGTGGCGGCCGAAAGCGCTGTCGGGCAGGCCGAGTCTCTCGTAAGTCTCCGGCACGATATTGGTCGCATGATCGGCCAGAAGCACCAAGCCGCTGTCATGTCGGCCATCTATGATCTCGAAAACGGGAAGGTCGTTCATCAGTTCGAAGCCATCGTCTGCTATGGAGGGCTTGATCGCATGGGGGAATAGGGAGCGCAAGCTTTCATGCCTGTCACGTTTGTGCCAAGATCGGACAACATGGTCCCGGGACTGGGTGAAGACTGGAAATATAATCGATTAGAGTTGCGTTGACATTCTCAGGGCAGCATCGCAAGAAGGCATCCCATGCGTATTTTTGGAGTTTCGGCGGCAATCGTGCAGGAGCGATACAGACAGTTTTGCACAGGCGTCGCCGCGCGTTTTCTGAGGCCTCTCATGATCGTGGGCGCCTTGTTCGTGCCCATGCTCGCTGCGAACGCGGCGCATGCCGAGTTCCGGGTCTGCAACGGCACGCAGAACCTCGTCGGCGTCGCTGTCGGTTACCGTGCGGAAGAGGGCTGGATCACCGAAGGCTGGTGGCAGGTTCCAGCCGGTACCTGCGCCACGCTGATCGAGGGCGAACTCCAATCGCGCTATTATTATCTCTATGCTGAGGACGCCGCTCGCGGCGGTCGCTGGGCTGGTGACATCAACATGTGTGTCGCCGAAAACGAGTTCAAGATCGTCGGCGTGAAGGACTGCTTCGCGCGCGGCTATCAGCAGATGGGATTCAAGGAATACGACACCGGACGGCAAGGCAGCTGGATGGTCCAGCTCTCCGACACGTCGGGCACCCAGGAAAGCCAGAACTGATGAAGCGAAACCGCAAAGTAAAGATCCTCGCAACGCTCGGTCCCGCCTCTTCCGATGAGGCGATGATCCGCAAGCTTCATGAAGCCGGCGCCGATCTTTTCCGCATCAATATGAGCCATTCGAGCCATGAGATGCTGCGGACACTCATCCAGCGCATCCGCAATGTCGAAGCGGCCTGCGGGCGACCGATCGGCATCCTTGCCGACCTTCAGGGCCCGAAGCTGCGCGTCGGCAAGTTTGCCGACACCACGGTCGAGCTGAAGCCCGGCCAGACCTTCACGCTCGACAGCAATGAAGCGCCGGGCGACGCCACCCGCGTTTACCTGCCGCATCCGGAAATCCTCGAATCGGTAAAGCCGGGCGACCGCCTGCTGATCGATGACGGCAAGCTGCACCTCAAGGCCATCACCTGCGACGGCAAGACGATCGTGACCGAAGTCGTGTCAGGCACGAAGATTTCCGACCGCAAGGGCGTGAGCCTGCCCGACACCATTCTTGCCACCGGCGTGTTGACCGACAAGGACCGCGCCGACCTCGACGCCGTGCTCGCCACGAATGACGTCGACTGGGTCGCGCTGTCCTTCATCCAGCGCCCGGAAGATCTGGCCGAAGTGCGCAAGATCGCCAAGGGCCGCGTCGGCCTGATGTCGAAGATCGAAAAGCCGCAGGCCATCGAGTGCATCGATGAGATCATCGCACTCTCCGACGCCCTCATGGTTGCCCGTGGTGACCTTGGCGTGGAAATGCCGCTTGAGCGCGTGCCTGGTATCCAGAAGCAGCTCATTCGCGCCTGCCGTCGCGAAGGCAAGCCGGTTGTCGTTGCGACCCAGATGCTGGAATCGATGATTACCGCGCCGGTGCCGACCCGCGCCGAAGTCTCCGACGTCGCCACCGCCGTCTTCGAAGGTGCCGATGCGATCATGCTGTCGGCGGAGTCGGCGTCTGGCCAGTATCCGGTCGAGGCTGTCGCCACCATGGCATCGATCGCCCATACGGTCGAGCTTGAGCCGCACTATCCGGGCATCATCTATGCGCAGCGCGCCCAGCCAGAAGCAACCGGCGCCGATGCCATCTCGCTCGCTGCCCGCCAGATCGCCGAGACGCTGCGCCTGCAGGCGATCGTCTGTTACACCTCGTCCGGCAATACCGGCCTTCGCGCGTCGCGCGAGCGTCCGGAAGTGCCGATCATCGCGCTGTCGCCGGTCATCCAGACGGCACGCCGTCTGTCGGTCGTCTGGGGCCTGCACTGCGTGGTTTCCTCGGAGCCGACCAATCTCGACGAAATGGTCAACGGTGCCTGCCGCATCGTCGTCGAGGAAGGTTTCGGCAAACCGGGCGACCGCGTCATCATCTCGGCCGGTGTGCCGCTCGGCACGCCAGGTTCGACCAATATGCTGCGCATCGCCTATATCGGCTCGGACGGCCAGTCGGGCATCTGAGGCCTGCAAGCAATTCTATTCTCGATCAAAGCCGCCGTCGGGCGGCTTTTTTCATGGGCCGCGGCTATTGCCCGGCCTGCAGCGAAGGGGCGGACCCTTCCGGCTCGATACGGTTCGCCGCAATCTGCGGCTCGGCGGCCCGCGCCATGGCCTGCAGGTCGCGCGGCTGGCCGGCGATCTTTTCCAGGGCAGCAATGACGATGTCGGTGACAATATAGTCCGGCTTATGCCCAAGGCCCTTGATCCAGACCAGTTCGGAGCCGCTGATATCGCGGGCGAGCCCCTTCGAATGGATCTCCTCCAGCACGATCTCGTCACTGTCTCCGGTGATGATCACTGTCGGCCGCTTGATCTCGCGGTAGCGCGGCGCAAAACGCGTGACATAGTCGAGCAGTCCGGCGACATCGGTGGCGTTGGCGCGAAAGGCGGAGGGGCGAAGGACAAGGGCAGGGCCTGTGTCTTGGACATAGGTGGCCGGGACAGGGTTTGGTGCAAAGACATGGACCGTTGCCGGCGTAATGCGCGACATGCCCGCCTGCAGCGCCAGGGTCTGGCTGAAAATCGGGCCGATGATTGGCGCCGAGGCGACGTGGTAGTACCAGTCGACCCCGCCCGGCCAGGGATGAGTTGCGGCGGCGAGGAAGATGAGCCCCTCGACCTTGTCGGGATGCAGAACGCCGAAGCTTGCCGCAATTGCGCCGCCGAAGGAATGGCCGACGATGATCGCGCGGCTAATCCCCTTCTTCTCCATAAGGGTGGCGATTGCGTTCGCCTGACCGTCGGGGGTGTTGTTCTGAGGGCCGCCACGCTCGGAATAGCCATGGCCGGGACGGTCGACGAAGAGCAGTTCCGCCCGACCGCGCAGAGGCTCCAGAAAGGCGCCAGCCTGGTCACGCAGATTGCCGGACGCGCCATGGATGAAGACGATCGGGGGAAGGTCTGCATCGGCGCCGGCGGGGATGTGAAGGGCGTTCAGGGCATAGCCGCCGACATCGGTCAGGGCCCCCGTATTCGGATAGCGGGCTTCGATCGCACGGGCGCGGATCTCGGTCGTGATGGCCAAGGCTAAAAGGACGAGGAGGATGACGACGAGGATGCCGAGCAGGATCAGGCCGAGGCGGGGAAGGATGAGCAAGGGCGGGTCTTTCAAGGCGTAGGGAAGTCTAGGTTCAAGAGATCGGGCTGGCGTGGTGTTCGTCAAGGTCCCTCAAAAATTCTTACCTTATCGAGGATTTGCGTTTAGTACGGAATTTCCGTATACTCGGTTTATGGGTGATAGGTTCGATCCTGCGAAAGATCTGATCAATCAAGAGAGACATCAACTGTCACTCTCCTTCGGCGATCGAATATTTGAGGATGAGGATCATCTGATTGTTCCCTCGATCCGGGAGCGGGATAGGGAGGAACGCTTCAAGGTGATCGGCCTCGTCGGAGACAAGCTGTTCACCGGCGTTTTGTCTGGCGCAATTATCAGCCGAGGTTCATGTCCGTGAGAAGGAGCAATCAAGGTGAAGAGCGAGCTTATCGTGCTGCCGGCTGATTCGTCGGACAGCGAGGACTTCGACGTCTCCGAGAGCGCTTTGGAAAGGGCCCAGAAGGCCCGCCTGATCCGCAAGACGCGGGTTCAACTCGGGCTGACGCAGGCAGAGTTTGCCACGCGCTTCCGTGTGCCGGTCGGCACGCTACGAGACTGGGAGCAGTCCCGTTCCACGCCCCCGATTTTGCGCTGGCTTACGTGCGGGTGATTGCAGAGCATCCGGATCTGGTCGCGCAAGTGCTCGCCTGATCTGAATACGACGTCAGGTCACGTCTTCTGGCCGGCCAGTTCTTCCGAGAGCTTTCCGACGATCTCTTGGGCTTCCCGGTCGGCGGGGTAGATGTCGAGATAGCGTTCCCAGGCCTGCATCGCCGCCTGCTTGCTGCCACGTTCGGTGAGGATGCCGGCAAGGCCTGCGAGCGCGCCGAAATGGCGGGGCTCCAGCTTCAGCACGCGCTCGATGTCGGACACCGACTTCTTGTAATTGCCCATGGTGAAATGCAGCGTGGCGCGCTGGTTCCAGGCGCCGACAAAATCGGGCTTGAGGGTGATGGCCTGGTCGATGAAGTCGAGGGCGGCGGCGTTGCGTTTCTCGGCTGCCGCCTTGGCGGACCACTGCATCAGGAGATCGACGGTCGGGCTGTTGGATTCGCTCCAGGCGGCCATGGCAGAGTTGGCGATGACACGGGCCGCCTGCGGGTCACGCTCGCGCTTCAGGCGGTGCAGCATCTCATCAATGCTTTGCGCCTCGGGCGCTGCGAGCGGGACGCGTTCGATCGCAGCCGATTCGGGTGGAGCGGGCGGGGGTGCCGGTGTCGGCTCCGTCTGTGCCTCGCCCGGAAGGGGCGGCATCGGTTGGACGGGCGTCTGCGCCACTGCGCTGCCAGTGATCAGCAGGGCGGAGAGGACAAGGCTGTGGGCGAGTCGCAAAGAAAAACGGCGCATGGAGGGTAAGGTAATCCCTCAGCGCCGTCTTTCATATTCAATTCTTAGATATCAACACGCCAAATAACGGCGAGGTTACCTGCCTGCCGACCGGATCCCTGAAGATCCGGAAAGCCTCAGCCCTGACGGGCCTTGAAGCGCGGGTTGGCCTTGTTGATGATGTAGACGCGACCCTTGCGGCGAACCAGACGGTTGTCGCGATGACGGGCCTTAAGCGCTTTCAGCGAGTTCTTGATCTTCATTTTTCTGGTCCACAACGATTGTCGGGGAATGTGTCATTCACCCACTGTCTGAAACAATCAAAAGCGCGCCGCCGGGCGCGCCCTTGAAGAGTTGGGGGCAATTAGCCCGAGGGAGGCCCGCCTGTCAACCGGTCCGGCGGCATTTGCCCAGCCGAAAAGGCTAAAAAACCCGGGTTCTCAGTCCCGGAACGGCAGGATTTCGGTCACATGTCCCATCTTTCGACCGGGACGCGCTTCCGTCTTGCCATAGAGATGGACGAGCACATTCGGCTTGGCGAGCCAGGCCGGAAGAGAATCGATGTCGTCGCCGATCAGATTCGTCATCACGCAATCGGAGTGGCGCACCGGGTCACCCAGCGGCAGGCCGGCGATCGCGCGAATATGCTGTTCGAACTGCGAAATGATGCAGGCGGCTTCCGTCCAGTGGCCGGAATTGTGCACCCGGGGGGCGATCTCGTTGGCGATCAGTTGGCCGTCTTCGAGGACGAAGAACTCCATGCCGACGACGCCGACGTAAGCCAAACCGTCGAGCAGCTTGGTCGCGGCTGCCCGGGCGGCTGTGGCCGTTTCCGGTGTGATCGCGGCAGGCTGGGTCGAGGTGTGCAGGATCCCGTTCCGATGGACGTTTTCGGTCGGGTCGTAGCAACGCACCTGGCCATCAAGGCCACGGGCCGCGATGATCGAAACTTCGCGGACGAAAGGCACGAAGCTTTCGAGAATGAGCGGCACCGAGCCGAGTGCCGCGTAGGCGCCGGCAGCCGGATCGCCCTTGCGGAAGACCTTCTGGCCCTTGCCGTCGTAACCAAGCCTGCATGTCTTCAACACGCCTTCGCCGCCGAAATCGGCAAGGGCGCGCTCGAGGTCGGCCTGGCTGTCGACGGCATGGAAGCGGGCGGTCTCGATGCCGGAGGCATTGAGGAAGCGCTTTTCCGTCAGGCGGTCCTGGGCGACTTCCAACGCTTTCGGCGGCGGGTAGACCGGGACGCTTTTCGCCAGATGTTCGGCGGCCGTGACGGGTACGTTTTCGAATTCATAGGTGACGACGTCGCAGAGGCCTGCCAGTTCGGCAAGCGCTGCCGGATCGTCGTAAGCGGCGGTGATCTGCCGGTTGGCGACCTGCGCTGCCGGGCTGTCGGCCTGCGGTTCGAGGATCACGGTGCGAAAGTTCAGCCGGGCGGCCGCCATGGCCAGCATGCGGCCTAGCTGGCCGCCGCCGATGATGCCGATCGTGCGCACCGTCATGGGGTTTCGTCCATCGGGTATTCGGCAACCGATGCTGCCTGGCGGGCGATCCAGTCGTCGAGCCGGTCGGCCAGTTCTTCGTCATGCAAAGCGAGAACGCGGGCAGCCATCAGCGCGGCGTTGACGGCACCGGCGCGGCCGATTGCGAGCGTGCCGACGGGAATGCCGGCCGGCATCTGGACAATCGAATAGAGGCTGTCGAGCCCGGACATGGATTTCGACTGGACCGGCACACCGAAGACGGGCAGGGGCGAGAGCGAGGCCACCATGCCGGGCAGATGGGCCGCGCCGCCGGCACCGGCAATGATCACCTGGAAGCCTTCGTCACGGGCGCCCTTGGCAAAGGCGTACATGCGGTCTGGGGTGCGATGTGCCGAAACGATGCGTGCTTCATAGGAGACGCCGAGCGCATCGAGCGTGTCGGCGGCGTTCTTCATGGTCTCCCAGTCGGACTGGCTTCCCATGATGATGGCGACGGGCGGGCAGTCAGCGGTCATGCTCACGTCCTTCAAGGTTCAGGCGATGATGTCGGGAATGATCTGGTCCTCAAGCGCGGTGATGCGGTCCTTGATGGCCAGCTTCTTCTTCTTCATCCGCTGGATTCTCAGGGCTTCACAGCCGGTCGAGATCATCGCATTGATTGCCGCGTCGTAGTCCTCGTGCTCCTGGCGAAGACGCGCCAGCGAGAGCCGGATGTCAGCCTGTTCCTGATCGGCCATCTTGTTCCCCATCTTAGCCCTGTGGCCAATCCTTAAAGGATGCCCGGTGGATTCGCGCAAGCTCCTATCATCAAATACCGGTAACGGGAAGTTATCCTTGTCCCTGATTTTCCGGGGTCGAATTCACGAAATCGCCTTCGACAAACCGCATTTCTCATGTCACATTACTTTCGTAAAGCCTGAAACTCCAGCGGATGAGGGCTGGAGGTAGGCGACAAGGAAGGACGTATCAAATGACCATACAGGCTCATCTTGACTCGCTGCAGAAGAAGCATGGGGCGCTCGAAGAGCAGCTTCATGACGCGCTGGCATCCCCCTCCGTCGACGACCGTCAGATCGCCGAACTGAAGCGACTGAAACTGCGCCTCAAGGATGAAATGGAACGCCTGAAGGCTTCCACACGCCACTAACCTTCCCATGCCGGCTGCGCCGGGATCCAATTGCCGCAACGGCCCCCGAGATCCCGATGTATTCATGAAGCAGCCCGATACATTCCCCCGCCCCGGAGTTCCCAAGGACTTCGGGGCTTTTCTTTGTCTGGATTATTCCGGAGAATTAAAGGGTCAGGACCAGAACTGGTCGAGCCAGATATTCATGCGGTCGAAGCCTGGCTTTCTTACGCTGTAGAAGCGGCGCGTGCCTTCGGCTGTGACCTCGACGAGGCCGGCATCGAGAAGCGCTTTCAGGTGCTGGGAGACGGCGGGGCGGCTGATCGGCAGGCGGCTTGCCAGATCGTTGACGGTCTTTGTTCCCCGGCGCAGATCCTCGAGGATGTGCCGCCGGTTCGGGTCTGCGATCGCCATGAAAGGGTCCGCGTTCGTCATGGTCGAAAGGTTATGTCAAAGGTCGGCGTCCGGCAAGCGTTGATGTGCGGTGCAGCAAGGATCTGCGGATCAAAGGCCGAGCAGGCCCGTGCTGCCATCATAGAAGAGCTTCGTACCGGCGATCAGAACCATGCCATACATCAGCGGATAGAAGATCGCTGGCTTCATGTAGTGGACCACCTTCGCGCCGATGAGCGTCGAGACGAGGGCCACGGGCAGGAGCATGGCGGACAGGGTAAGATTGGTGCTGTCGAGTTCGCCCAGTGCAAAATAGGGAATGACCTTGATCGCGTTGAGGATGGCGAAGAAGCGGGTCGACATGCCGGTATAGGTCTTCGGATCGAGCTTCAGCGGCAGGGTATAGACCTGGAAGGGCGGGCCGCCGGCATGGGCGACGAAGCTGGAATAGCCGGCAAGGGCACCCCAGAAAGAGCCTGCAATGGGACGTTCCGGTGCGGCCGGTTTGACCGCTCCGTCGCGGGCTGCATAACTTTCGGCGAAATAGCGGATGGCGAAGATCAGCGAAATGCTGCCGAGGACCAGCCGCATGGCATTGGGCGAGACCAGTGTCGACGTCGCCCAGCCGAGGATGATGCCGATGATGGCGCCCGGAAGCATGACATACAGCGTTGCCCGGTTGTTGTGCCGGCGCCAAGCCCAGAGCGCCACGGCATCCATCACCAAGAGGATCGGTAGAAAGATCGCGGCTGCCTGCATCGGCGGCACGGCGATCGCCAACAGGGGCACGCCGATCAGGGCAAAGGCGCCTCCAAGCCCTCCTTTAGACAGGCCGACCAGGGCGACAGCGGGGATGGCGACGGCGTAGAAGTTCAGGTCTGTCAGCATTGATCGGTTGATCCTTTCGGAAGAGCGGTCTATCGGATTTGACGAGATAAAACGAGGACGAATTCCGCTGTCGTGGAAATGTCCCGCAAACGGATATCACCGCATGACCGAAGACCGCTGCCGCCTCGTCCTCATCGTTCCCGACATTGCCGATCCGGCGGTGCGCGCCGAGACGGTGGCCAATGCATTGCGTGGCGGCGATGTCGCCTCCGTCATCATCCCGCTATACGGGCTGGATGACAGCGAGTTCCAGAAGCATGCCGAACTGCTTGTGCCCGTTATCCAGGAGGCGGGGGCTGCGGCGCTCATCGTCGACAACAGCCGGGTCGCAGGTCGGGTGAAAGCCGACGGACTGCATATCAGCGGCAATGCCGAGGCCTTGGCCGAAGCCGTCGAGAAACATGCACCGAAGCTCATAGTCGGCGGCGGCAATGCCATGGACCGGCACCATGCGCTGGAAATGGGCGAAGCTCAGCCGGACTACATCTTCTTCGGCAAGCTCGAGGGTGACATCAAGCCGGAGGCGCATTCGAAGAATGTCGCACTCGGCGAATGGTGGTCGGCGATGATCGAGATCCCGGCGATTGTCATGGGCGGTACCGATCCGTCGTCCGTAGTGGTCGTGGCCGAAGCCGGCGTTGAATTCGTGGCCCTCGGCAAGGCGGTCTTCGAAGACCCGGCCAATGCTGCGACGATCGTTGCACGGGTGAATGCCGAGCTTGACGAAAAAGCGCCACGGTTTGCGGATTGAACCGCGGGATGCGCCATTCATCTCCATCCCTTCGCCTGATTCTCGCCATGCTGACCGGAGCCTGCCTTGCGGGCATGCCTGTCATGGCCCAGGAAAGCGAAGACGGCGTGGAGATCGGCGATGCACCGGCAATCCTGCCGGCCAATCCTTCCGATGCCGGCGATATCGATCGCGGCAAACGCGACGACAGCGCGAATGGTGATGCGACGACGCTAGACCGTGGCGGCAGCAAGTCGACGCCGCCGCCCATCAAGGGCGGCAAGGTGACCTCCGGCGGCAAGACCGAAGAGCTACAGGGTATCAATATCTATATCCGAATGGGCGCGCCGCTCCCGGCATTGCCGGCGGAAAAGCCCTATAAGGGCGAGCCGGACGAGGCTTATGGCGCCTTCCAGCGCGGGCTATTCCTGACCGCCGTCGACAAGGCACTGCCGCGTGCACAGCTCGGAGATCCCGCCGCGCAGACGCTGTTGGCCGAGATCATGTCACGCGGCCTCGGCGTGAAGCGGGATCCGAAGGGGGCCGCCTTCTGGTATGCGCAGGCTGCCCAGGGTGGTGATACCTCGGCCATGTTCAAATATGCCCTTCTCCTGATGGAGGGGCGTGAGGTCGAACGCGACAAGGCCAAGGCCGACGATTACATGAAGAAAGCTGCCGATGGCGGCAATGGGTCGGCCCAGTTCAACTGGGCGCAGATCCTCGTTTCGGAAAATCCCGGCGTACGCGGTCTGCAATTGGCCATGCCCTATTATGAAAAGGCGGCCGAACAGGGTATTGCGGATGCGCAATATGCGCTCGCGCAAGTCTATTCGGCGCTGAAGGATGTGCCTGAGGACAAGAAGAAGCGCACGCGCGAATGGATGCTGCGCGCCGCCAGGGCCGGTTTTGACACGGCGCAGCTCGATATGGGCCTGTGGCTGGTCAACGGCGTCAATGGCCCGCGTGATTACGAAGGTGGCTTCCGCTGGCTGTCGATCGCTGCCAAGCGCGGCAATGTCGTGGCGCAAAACCGTCTGTCGCATGTCTATATCAATGCGCTCGGAACACCTCCCGATCCGGTCGAGGCGGCCAAATGGTATGTGCTGTCCCGTCGCGCAGGTCTCAAAGACCCGACGTTGGAGGATTTCTACCTCGGCCTGAATGAAGAGCAGCAGAAGCAGGCGATCGATCGCGCCAACCGGTTTCGCCGGGGCTGACACAGCGATTCTACGGCGTCCCGGTGTCTTGAGGCGTGCTGAAGCTCGGTCTCGCTCTTCGTTGCAAGCGGGGCTGGCGTGAGCCGGCGCAGGACGTTCAGCGGCTTTGCCCCTTGAATTCCGGCGTTATTTGTGGTCTTGAACCCGCCAATCGCCGCGCTGTCGCGTGCTGCATCCTCGCCGCTCTCCGGCGACCATCCAATCTTGAGGATTACCATCTATGGCCCGCTCCGCCCTTCTTAACGTCATGGTCCAGGCCGCGCTCAAGGCCGGCAAGTCGCTGGCGCGCGATTTCGGCGAAGTTCAGAACCTGCAGGTTTCGGTGAAGGGCCCCGGCGACTTCGTATCTCAGGCGGATTTTCGCGCCGAAAAGATCGTCCGTGAAGAGCTGTTGAAGGCTCGCCCGACCTATGGCTTCCTCGGCGAGGAAAGCGAAGAGATCAAGGGCACCGATGGCGCGCATCGCTGGATCGTCGATCCGCTCGACGGCACGACCAACTTCCTGCACGGCATTCCGCAGTTCGCGGTCTCGATCGCGCTTGAGCGCAACGGTGAAATCGTCGCCGGCGTCATCTTCAACCCGGCGACCGATGAGCTTTACACCTCCGAGAAGGGTGGCGGCGCCTTCCTCAACGATCGCCGCATCCGCGTCGGCGCCCGCAAGGTGCTGTCGGACTGCGTCATCGGCTGTGGTGTGCCGCATCTCGGCCGCGGCCAGCACGGCAAGTTCCTCGTCGAACTGCGCCATGTGATGAACGAAGTGTCGGGCGTGCGCCGCATGGGCGCTGCGGCTCTTGATCTCGCTTATGTCGCTGCCGGTCGTCTGGACGGCTTCTGGGAAGCGCAGCTGAACGCATGGGATATCGCGGCCGGCGTTCTCCTGATCAAGGAAGCCGGCGGTTTCGTGTCCGACATGAAGGGCGCCCAGGAGATGTTCGAGAATGGCACCGTGCTTGCCGGCAACGAATATATCCGCAAGGCGCTGGAAGAGGTCGTGAACCGTCCGGTTCCGCAGGCCTGACCGGGGCATATCTGCGTCGCTGAGCGTCAAGGTGGTAAAATTCCCCTGACGCTTCGGCTTCAATTCGTCTCAATTTTCCACTAGCCTCCGACCGTAAGATTCTGGAGGGCTGGCATATTATGGCGAAAGTGAAGTTGGAGGACCTGGAAGTTGGGGTGACCCGTCCGGGAGACTACGGTCAGAAACTCTCCAGCCCGATGCCCTTCTTCACAACGATGGTCATCTTCCTGATCATCGTGTGTTTCATCGCAGCGATCCTCTATCGACAGGCGCATGCCGCCTTCGTCACCAATCCCGGCCTAAACAGCCTGATCCTCGGCGTTCTCGGTGTCGGGATCATCCTGGTGTTCAACCATGTCTGGGCGCTTCGGCCGGAAGTCCGGTGGTTCAACAGCTTCCGCGCGGCAGGCGACAATGCGGAGCGGGTGGGGCGTGACCCGCGCCTTCTGGCACCGATGCGAGCTTTGATCGGCGGACGCCGGTCGATGGCGATCTCGACTGCCGCGCTGCGTTCCATCCTCGATTCGATCGGCACCCGCCTCGACGAATCGCGCGATACCACCCGCTACCTCATTGGCCTTCTGGTCTTTCTCGGCCTGCTCGGCACCTTCTGGGGCCTGCTCGGCACCATCGGTTCGATCAATGACGTCATCCAGTCGCTCGACCCGGCATCTGGCGACAGCAATGATGTGCTGCAGGCGCTGAAATCGGGTCTGACGGCGCCGCTTGCGGGCATGGGCACGGCGTTCTCGTCCTCGCTGCTGGGCTTGTCCGGCTCGCTGATCCTCGGCTTCCTCGATCTGCAGGCCGGGCGCGCGCAGAACCGGTTCTATACCGAGCTGGAAAACTGGCTGTCCTCCGTCACCGATCTCGATTCCGAGCGGCCAGTTGCAATTGATGCCGACAGCACGGTTGCTGCGGAAGACATCCGGGCTCTGGTCGCGGAAATCCAGAAGCTCGCTGCCCGCGAAGGCGGCGCAGGCGGCGACCGCTCGGTCGCGGCCATCGCAGGCCTCGCCGAAGGGATTCAGGGGCTGGTCAAGAACATGCGCAACGAACAGCAGATGCTGCGTGACTGGATCGAGGCGCAGCAGGAAGACGCGCGCGCCATGCGCAAGACGCTCGACCGGCTGAACGACAAGATC
This sequence comes from Rhizobium sp. Root274, assembly GCF_001429245.1. Lineage (GTDB taxonomy): Bacteria > Pseudomonadota > Alphaproteobacteria > Rhizobiales > Rhizobiaceae > Allorhizobium. The sequence continues at coordinate 830,305 of NZ_LMJE01000007.1, read as the reverse complement.
GGCGGGGCGAAGTAAATGGCGCTCGGGCGCAACCGGCGCAGGGAGCGCAGCATCGATTATTGGCCGGGTTTCGTCGACGCCCTGTCGACCTTGTTGCTGGCCATCATGTTCCTGCTCACTGTCTTCGTGCTGGCGCAGTTCATCCTCAGCCGCGAGATCTCCGGCAAGGACGAGGTGCTGAACCGGCTGAACAGCCAGATTGCCGAACTGACGAACCTGCTGGCGCTGGAAAAGAGCGGCAAGCAGGATCTGGAGGACATGCTCGCTTCGCTGCAAAGCTCGCTTGCCGGTTCGGAAAGCGAGCGCACGCGCCTGCAGCAATTGCTCGACAGCGGTGCCGGCTCCGCGGATGCGGCGAACGAAAAGGTCGGCCGCCTCAACGAGGAACTGGTCGCGGAGAAGCAGGTCAGCGCCCGCGCCATGAGCCAGATCGAATTGCTCAACCAGCAGATCGCGGCCTTGCGCGCGCAGATCGCAGCGGTGGAACAGGCGCTGCAGGCTTCCGAAGCGAAGGACCAGTCGTCCCAGGCAAAGATTGCCGATCTCGGTCGCCGCCTCAACGTGGCGCTTGCGCAGCGGGTGCAGGAGCTCAACCGCTATCGCTCCGACTTCTTCGGCCGACTTCGGGAAATCCTGTCCGATCGCGAAAACATCCGCATCGTCGGTGACCGTTTCGTCTTCCAGTCGGAAGTTCTCTTCCCTGTCGGCGGTGCCGACCTGGATGCCGCCGGTCAGGCCGAAATGGACAAGCTCGCGGCCGCCCTTCTCGAACTGGCGCAAGAGATCCCCTCCGAGATCAGCTGGGTGCTCAGAGTAGACGGCCACACCGATGCCTCGCCGCTGACCGGCACCGGTCGCTACCGGGACAACTGGGAGCTTTCCTCGGCGCGTGCGACTTCGGTGGTCAAATATTTGATCTCGAAGGGTGTCCCGGCCAACCGGCTGGTCGCTGCTGGCTTCGGCGAATACCAGCCGATTGCTGAGGGTGATACGCCCGACGTGCTCTCCCAGAACCGCCGCATCGAGCTCAAGCTCACCGAACGCTGATTCCTTCCGCAATCCGTTGGTTTGTGCCGCCTACAACTTGCACGTCGAATTACGTGCGCGTAAAGGTAAGGCATGGCGCTTCGGGAGGGTGGCATGCTGGAATTCGATGTCGTCGTGATCGGTGGCGGGCTTGCCGGTTTGGTGGCCGCAACGGAGGCCGTGGACCGGGGCATCAAAGTCGGCCTGATCGATCAGGAGGGGGAGCAGAATCTCGGCGGGCAGGCCTTCTGGTCGCTCGGTGGGCTGTTCCTGATCGACAGCCCTGAGCAGCGCCGCATGGGCATTCGCGACAGCCTGGATCTCGCGCGGCAGGACTGGTTCGGTTCGGCCGGCTTCGATCGCACGGAGGATTTCTGGCCGCGTCAATGGGCGGAGGCCTATCTGCAATTTTCCGCAGGTGAAAAGCGCTCGTGGCTCAAGTCGCGGAGCGTCAGCTGGTTCCCCGTGGTCGGCTGGGCCGAACGCGGCGGCGCACTTGCCGATGGCCACGGCAATTCGGTGCCGCGCTTCCATGTCACCTGGGGCACGGGTCCCGGTGTGCTGGCTCCATTCGTGCGTCGGGCCAAGGCTGCCGCGGAGGCGGGCAAGCTTAGTTTCCTTTTCCGACATCAGGTTGACATGCTCACCGTCGTAAACGGCGCCGTGACCGGTTGCTCCGGCGTGGTGCTGGCTGGCGACGCCACGGTGCGCGGCGGGCGCAGTTCGCGCAATGTCGTCGGCGATTTCGAGGTGCGGGCAGGTTCCGTCATCGTCGCCTCCGGCGGGATCGGCGGCAATCATGATCTGGTGCGCAAGAGCTGGCCGGTGGAGCGGCTCGGGCCTCCACCGCAGTCGATGGTCGCGGGGGTTCCGCATCATGTCGACGGCCGCATGCTGGCAATCACGCAAACCGCCGGCGGCGAGGTCATCAATGGCGACCGTATGTGGCACTATACCGAGGGCTTGAAGAACTGGGACCCGATCTGGCCCAATCACGGCATCCGCATCCTGCCCGGTCCGTCCTCCTTCTGGTGCGATGCGGAGGGTAATCGTTTCGCGCCACCTGCCATGCCGGGCTTCGATACGCTTTCGACATTGAAGGCGATCCGGGCGCGGGGGCATGACTATTCCTGGTTCATCCTCAACAAGGCGATCATCAAGAAGGAGTTTGCGCTCTCCGGCTCCGAGCAGAATCCTGACCTGACGGACAAAAACATCCCGCTGCTGCTCAAACGACTGGGCAAGAATCCGCCCGGTCCGGTGCAGGCTTTCATGGACAAGGGCGAGGATTTCGTCGTGCGCGACACGCTCGAAGACTTGGTGGTGGGCATGAACGAGCTATCGGGTGAACACCGGTTGAGCGTGCATCATCTGCGGACCCAGATCGAGGCGCGTGACCGCGAGATCGGCAACCGCTTTTCCAAGGATGCCCAAGTGACGGCGATCCGGGGCGCGCGCGCCTATCTCGGCGACAAGCTGATGCGCACCGCAAAGCCCCACCGGCTGCTCGATCCCGCCGCCGGCCCGCTCATCGGGGTCCGGCTGCATATCCTGACCCGCAAGACGCTGGGGGGCTTGCATACCGATCTTGAGGCCCGTGTGCTCAACCGGGAGAACAAGCCGGTGCCCGGTCTCTATGCGGCCGGCGAAGTCTCCGGCTTCGGCGGCGGCGGCATGCATGGCTATAATGCGCTTGAGGGTACGTTCCTCGGCGGCTGCCTGTTCTCCGGCCGGGTGGCGGGGCGCAATGCGGGGCGGTGAGCCCAGCAATGATTGTCCACTCTTTTCGGCTTATTGCGCCGCTGCGGTGAAATCGCGGCCGCCCGTCTCGAATTGCAGACGGGCGAGCTTCGCGTAGAGACCGCCATGCTGGATCAGGCTCTGGTGGGTGCCTTCCTCGACGATACGGCCGTCATCGAGCACGAGGATGCGGTCGGCCTTCAGCACGGTTGCCAGGCGGTGGGCAATCACGATCGTGGTGCGGTCGCGCATCAGGCCGTCGAGGGCCTTCTGGACCAGCGTCTCGCTTTCGGCGTCGAGTGCGGAGGTTGCCTCGTCGAGCAGCAGCAGCGGGGCGTTGCGCAGCAGCGCGCGGGCAATCGCGATGCGCTGGCGCTGTCCTCCTGACAGCGTGATGCCGCGTTCGCCGACCAGCGTGTCGAAGCCGTTGACCTGGCGGCCGATGAATTCGCTTGCCTGAGCGGCGTCTGCGGCCGCTTCGACCATGGCTCTTGTTGCGCCCGGTGTGCCGAAGGCGATGTTGTCGTGGATCGAAGAGGCAAAGATCGTCGTATCCTGCGGGACGATCGCGATGCGCTCGCGAATGGCCTGCGGGTCTGCCTTGCGGATATCAACGCCATCGAGGCGGATGGTGCCGGTCGCTGGATCGTAAAACCGCAGGATGAGCGAGAAGATCGTGCTCTTGCCCGCGCCCGACGGGCCGACGATTGCGACCGTCTCGCCATGGGCGACGGAGAAGGAGAGACCCTTCAGCGCGGACTTCGTCTTGGCCGAGGGATAGGAGAACTGCACAGCCTCGAAATCCACGCTGCCGCGTGCGGGTATCGGCAGGGCCACCGGATTGGTGGGTGCGGCGATCTCGGGATGTTCGGCCAGCAGTTCATGCAGGCGCTCCGCGGCACCTGCGGCTTGCGACATTTCGCCGAAGACCTCGGACAGCGTGCCGAGCGAGCCGGCAGCGATCAGCGAATAGAGCAGGAACTGGCCGAGCGTACCGGCGGTCATGGTGCCTGCGAGCACGCTCTGGGCGCCATACCACAAGACGCCGACGACGCTGCCGAAAACGAGCGAAATGGCAACACCGGTCAGAAGCGCCCGCGACTTGATGGCCGAACGGGCAGCCTCATAGGCGCTCTCTACGGCGGTCACGTAACGGCCGCGTGCCGCATCTTCGGCGTTGAAGGCCTGCAGTGTGCGGGCGGCCCCGATGACTTCGCCGGCATAAGACGACGCTTCGGCGAGTGTGTCCTGGGCCGCGCGCGAGCGTTTGCGCACCGAGCGGCCGAAGGCGACCAGCGGGAAGACGATGACGGGAATCGCTGCGAGCACCATGATCGACAGCTTCGGGCTGGTGGCGATCATCATCACCATGGCGCCGAGGCAGAGGATCGAATTGCGCAATGCGAGGGACGCGGTGGCGCCGACGGCAGATTTCAGCTGGGTCGTGTCGGCAGTGAGCCGTGAGACGATCTCGCCGGACTGGTTGATATCGAAGAAGGACGGCGACAGGCGGGTCACATGGGTGAAGACATCGCTGCGCAGGTCGGCGACGACACGTTCGCCGATGGTGATGACATAGTAGTAACGCAGGGCGCTCGCGACCGCGAGCACGATCGCCATGACGATCATCATCGCGAAGTATTTGTTGATGAATTCGCTGTCGGAGGCGTTGAAGCCGTGGTCGAGCATGCGCCGGATGGCGATCGGCAGTGCCAGCGTCGTCACGGCGGCGAGACAGAGGAAGGTGAGGGCACCGGCCACCAGACCTTTGTAGCGCGCGAGATAGGGCAGGAGGTCGGCAAGCGGTTTCAGGGAGCGGCGCTTCTTCTCGGTGTTTTCGGCTTCCAAGGTCACTCTGTCATGCTCCCGCTTACAACGCACAAGGGCTGTCAGGCTTTGCTGCCATGGCACTTGTTATCCCTGCGCCCTTCATGTATAGGCACGGCATCGAATTGGGAAGCCGTAGCCCATTGGACTGCGGCTTTGTCTATTGAATAGGTCCCGCTGACGCAATTGCGGCAAATGGACCCCACGGCACAGCAGGAACAAAGCGATGAAGGCTTCCATCCATCCCGACTACCACGTCATCAAGGTCGTCATGACCGATGGCACCGAATACGAGACCCGTTCGACCTGGGGTTCTGAAGGTGCAGTGATGAACCTCGAAATCGATCCGAAGTCGCATCCGGCCTGGACCGGCGGCAACCAGCAGCTGCTGGACCGCGGCGGCCGCGTTTCGAAGTTCAACAAGCGTTTCGGCGGCCTCGGCCTCTAATCGTCTTTTGCGATGTGAATACGAAAAGCCCGGCCTTCGCGCCGGGCTTTTTGCGTCAGCGGTGGTGGTAAAGTTTCAGGGGCTGGTGAGGCGGTCGGCGATCTCCTCAAGCGCCTGGTCGTGCTTCTGGGCCAGCGTCTGCCCGAAGCGTTCGAGCTTGGCGATGTTCTGCGGCGTGGCATCGTCCAGAGCGTCGTTGACGCCCACCAGCGGCGCGTCCAGCCTGAAGTAGTCTGTCGTTGCGCGATTGGCCGCGGTAATCACGGTTGCACCGTCTGCGAAAGCCGGTGGCGTCTGGTTGAGCAGCTTGTTCAGCTGATAGGAGGCGGTGCTCGACTGGCCCTGCATCAGCACCGAGATCAGCGGTGTGTCATTGGCGGGATTGAGCCAGCCCGCCGCGCCCCAGCGCTTCGCTTGCTGGTAGGGGATCTTGCGGCAGGCCGAACCTGTGCCGAGCGACAGGATCACCATCTTCTCTCCGCCATCGCGCCAACCGAGTTTGCTGCCCTCGACGTAAGCGGCCATAGCCGGATCGTTGGCGAAAACGCCTCCGTCGATCATCGGCAGGCTCGGCACTTCTCCGTGTTTGCTCATCGTCAGGTTCTCGACCATAGCCGGTTCGAAATAGGTCGGCGCTGCCGACGAGCCCCGCACCGCCTGCCAAACGTAAAAATTCTCGTGGTCCTTGTCGGCGTTGGTCATGAACACCGCGCGCCGGGACTCGATGTCATAGCCCGTGATCAGCAGTTTTGTCAGGGCGTCACTGATCAAGGTCTTCGGCCCGAGCATTTCTTTCAGGATCTTTTCCAAGGGGGCCGCATCGTAGCGTTCCTCAAGGATGCCGTCCCAACTGCTGATTTTGCGAAAGATGCTGATGTCGAAGATCTCGGGCCCCTTTTTCTTATAGAGATCGACCAGCGTCTTCGGATCCGCTGCCGGCTGCGTGGACTGTTTCGGCTTCGGGCTCGACAGCCCTGCGGCGATGATGGCGCCGGTCGAGGTGCCGGCAATCATGTGGAAGTAGTTATAGAGCGGCAGGGTCTTGCCGCGATTTGCGAGCTTCTCCTGCAGCACGGTGAGAACGGTTGCCGGAATGAGGCCCCGGATACCGCCTCCATCGATCGAGAGTATGAATTTCGTCATGTTCTTGTCCCCCAGTTTTAACCGGGATCAGCATGACATAAAGCTAAAAGTTGTAAACGAGAAAAATACAATCTAATATGATCAGTAAGACAGAAAAAAGCCGGCGCTGCAGAAGCAGGCCGGCTGAAAGGTGGTGCTGTCGCTGATAGAATCAGCCGGCGTTGAAGGCGGTGCGCAGGAGGTTGAGCTGGGCCTGGACGCTGTTTTCGTTGTCCGGCAGGAACTCTTCCTCGTCAGGGCGGTAGATCTCGCGGTCGAGCAGGGCGATGCGGTTCTGCAGACGCAGCGAACGCTCGACGAGATCGCGGAAAGCTTCCGGCAGATCGTTCCAGCCAGGGGCGCTGCGGTCGACGTTGAAGCCGTCGAGGCGCACCTTGCTCTTTTCCGAGAGAACCTGATCGCGGCTCATCTCGCCATTGTTGACGGCGCGCTGCAGCAGCAGCCACGAGGCCATCTGCATCAGGCGAGTGGTGAGGCGCATGGATTCGGCTGCGTAAAGAACGGAGGCCTGGCGCGGCAGAACCTTGGCGGCTGCGCGGCCGGGGCCATCGAGGAAGGCTGCCGTTTCTTCGACCAGGCCCATGCCCTCGGCATAGGTCGCCTTGAACTGGCTGGATGCTGCTGCACGACCGGCGAAGCTAACCGTATTCATACCGAGCTCAGACATGGATGTTTCCCTGTAAAACGCATCACTAAGGCATGTAACGAGAGCGATACGATCTTGTTCCTGCCGCATTTGGTGAAGGCACGATGCAATCATTACCCCAAATGCGCAAGGCGAAACTTAAGGAAGGGTTAATTCCCACAATTTTGCGATCAGACGTAAACCTTAGACAAAAAAAGAGCCGCAAATGCGGCTCTTAAGGTAAAACAGGGAGAAAATCAGACCATCGCCATGAGGTGAAACTGCCTGAGTCCAGAAGCTCTGGATGAAGATAGTTTCCCTGAAAAGGCTTAACGCCAAGTAAACGGAACGAGGAAAAATGGTCCTTTCCGGGGCGTTTGCCGGCTCACGCAAGAAAAGGTGATCTATACTTTGGGACCGAAGAGGCTGTCTGCTGCCTTGCGACTCGCTTCCTTGCGCTCGATTTCTGCCTCAATCCGCACGATCTCCCCCTGCAGCAGGCTGATTCGGTGCCTCAGTTCATCGGCGGAGATCGCCGAGAGATCGCAGCCGAGCTGGTGCTCCGTCTTCGGCTTCTTGTTGTCCTCGTCCTGGATCATCCGCTCGTTCCTGTCCTGAGTTCGGGCTCTTCATCCTGTTCCGGCAGCGGGGCTGCGCGGGGGTCGAGGCTGAGGCTTTCCGGTGTACTGAGCGGCGAGGCGCTGATCGGCAGGTTCGGCATGTTCTCGCGGTCCTCGGCCGGGATCGCTGCGCGCAGGCGGCTGCGGTAGATCGCATAGGCCGAGATCGAGAGGTGCGCGATGGCGGTCACGGTGAACAGAGAGTAGGGGCCCGCCGCCGTCATGACGGGACCGCCGATGGTCGGGCCGATGATGGTGCCGATGCCGAAGAGGAGCAGCAGGCCCCCGGAGACCTTCACGAACTCGTCCGGCTTGGCGAAGTCGTTGGCATGCGCAACCGCGATCGGGTAGAGGGCGTTCGCCGCAGCACCATAGATGCCGACAAGGATGAAGATCCAGGTTGCACTCGTCGGCTCGGTGAAGACGAGGGCAACAGCGGCGAAGGCTGCAAGGGCCGAGAGGGCAGCCAGCACATAACGGCGGTCGATGCGGTCGGACAGCTTGCCGGCCGGAAACTGCATGACGGCGCCGAGGAAGATGGTGACGGAGAGCAGAGAGGCGATCGTTGCCGCATCCAGTCCGACGCGGGTGCCGAAGACGGCGCCGAGCGTACCATAGGCGCCGTTGGCGATGCCAATCAGCAGGATGCCGACAAAGGAGACGGGCGAGTTGCGATAGAGGAGCGGCAGGTCGAGCTTCAGCGACTTCAACGGCTGGGGAGAGGCGGCCGTCGACATGGTGGTCGGCATGACGGCGACGCCATAGACGATGCCGCAGATCATGAAGAGGATGGTGGTCGTCGGGTCGAAGACACCGACCAGCATCTGGCCGCCGACAACGCCGATCAGGGTGATCGAGATGTAGAAGGAGAAGATCGCGCCGCGGCTCTCATTGGTGGCGCGCTCGTTCAGCCAGCTTTCGATGATCATCGAGGTGCCGGCCGTGCAGAAGCCGGTGATGGCGCGCAGCACGACCCACCATTCGGCATCGATGATGATGCCGCTTAAGAGCGCGATCACCGAGATCAGCGACACGAAGGTGGAGAAGGCCCGCACATGGCCGACGCGCATGACCAGTTTGGGCGCGACGAAGCAGCCGAGGACGAAGCCGGTGGCCCAGGACGTGCCGAGCAGGCCGAGCACTTCGTTCGAGTAGCCCTCGGCGGCACCGCGTACCGGCAGCAGGAGGCCGTAGAGGCCGTTGCCGAGAAACAGGAAGAGCGTGCCCAGAAGCAGGGCCATCACGGGCAGGAGATTGCGTCTCATGGTATTCTTCATCGATCGGGGTTTGGGCGAGCCTGTTATCGGCATGGAACTGCTATATTAGCCGCATCTTCCTACCGTTGTCTGAACACCCCGCCGGGCTTGCGGGAACAGTCTGTGGAGGGCAAAAGTGACAGCGTTGTGGCCCAGCGCGTATGTCCACAGCGATTATCAGGGCCGATGGCAAGATCGTCAGCCGCTTTTTGACGAGATCGGTCACTGCCGACAAGGAATGAGAATGAACAAGGCTATATCCGCCTTTCTGCTGCTTGCCATGCTGATCCAGATCATCAAGCCGCTCGGCCTGCCGGGCCTGAGACGACGCTCGGACTTCTGGAAGCTCGCCGTGGTGGCCTTTGTCGCCTGGTCGGTGACGCTGCTGCTCCGGCCGTGATGGCTAGACCGGAGCTCCAGCACTCGGGGACCGTCAGCGGGACGTTTCCGTCTGCCATTCCGGGAGCGGAAACAGCCGGTCGTAGCTCCAGTTGAAGACGAAGGCATAGACCAGGTAGAACAGCGACAGCGACAGGTCCATGACAAAGGCCTGCCACATCGAGATCTCCAGATACCATGCGATGAAGGGCAGGAGCACCGTCAGAAGACCGGCTTCAAAAAGAATGGCATGGATAATTCGCACTGGCACCGTCTTCAGTGTCGTGCCGGTCCAGCGTTGCAGCAGATGGTCGAAGCCGAGATTGTAGAGGTAGTTCCAGCCGGTGGCCAAAGTGGCCGCACCAATGCCGATAACACCGATGTCTGTCATCGGCATACCGAAGGCCCAGGCGCCGATGGGTGTGATGATGGCAAGGCCGATGAGTTCGAAACTCACGGCGTGACGAATGCGGTCTGCGACGTTGCGCATGTCTCTCCCTCCTGGGAAAACAGGCGGGTCGTCCCGCAGTGATACCCGTGAAGGGGAGGTCGTCCTCTGAGCCGATATAGGTTCGGTTCGCGCGCCGGGCAAGACCCGAAGCGGGGATGAGGGATGGACCCGCCGGCGCGCGCTATCCGACCAACAAGTTCCTTACGCTCAGACAGTCAATGTGCCGCGCATCACCTCGACTGAGGCGCCGGTGATGGTGACGTGGTCGAAGAGACCATTCACCGAGATGATGTCGAGATCGATCAGGCTGCGGCGACCCATTTCCACGCCCTGCTCAATGCGAAGCCGGCGATGGTCGGCGGGTGCCGACAGCGTCGTCAGAAAAGCACCCAGCGCTGCCGAGGCGCTGCCGGTCGCCGGATCTTCGACGACATTGTCGAAGGGGGCAAACATGCGGGCCCGCACATGGTCGGCGCCAACCCAGGTATAGAGGAAGGTGGCGCAGTCGCAGTTTTCAGCCAGATGGGCGGCGCGAACTGCAGCCAGCGGTTCCAGCCGTGAGGCCGCCCTCGCGAGTGCTTCCAGCCCGGTCACCTCAACCAGAATGAACTTCAGGCCGACCGAAGCGAAGACCGGCGCGTGGCGTGCCGTTTCGATCTCATCCGGGCGAAGACCAAGAGTGGCTGCGATCGCCTCTGACGTGATGGTCGCCCCGATCGTTAGCGGTCGGGGGGCGCGGATCGTGGTGCCGGCGACCGAGCCATCGGGTGCGCGGCGGACGGAGATGTCAACGAGGCCTGCCTTTTCCTCGAAGCGTAGATGATCGCCAACCTCCCGGCCAAAGAGCTTGCCGAGTGTCGCGACGACATGGGCCGTGCCGACATTCGGATGACCGGCGAAGGGGACTTCGGTCACGGGCGTGAAGATCCTCACCTCGGCGGTGTTGGCCGGGTCACGGGGCGGGAGGATGAAGGAGGTCTCGGAGTAGCCGAATTCGGCGGCGATCGCCTGCATCTGCGCATCTTCCAGGCCGCGGCCATCGGTGATGACGGCAAGCGGATTTCCGGCAAAGCGGATGTCGGTAAAAACGTCGACAGTGACGAAGGCAAGACTGCGCATGGACTGGCTCCGAGGCTCGTACAGAGCACCTCCATAACGCAAGAAGCCCGGCGGGTGCCGGGCTTTCGTGTCCTGATGACAAGTTTACCGATGCGGCAACTATATAGGGCCAGGGCAGCCTTACTCGGCAGCCATCGCGCCGACCTTATGCACGCTTGCGGCATAGATCTGCTCGATGGTCTTGGCGATGCTGGTGTTGAATTCCGCATCGCTCATCGACACGCGCAGCTGTTCGGCGAGCGCGCGCGAGAAGCTGGCGATCATGCCGTGGTTGCGGCTCAGCTTGTCGCAGGCATCGATCGTGCTGTAGCCGCCGGAGAGCGCGACGACGCGGATGACCGACTTGTGCGCGACCAGCGGCGCATAGAAGTCGTCGACTGTCGGAATGGTCAGCTTCAGCATGACCTTTTCACCGCCCGGCAGCTTGTCGAGCTGTGCTGCGATTTCGTCGCGCAGAATGACCTCGGCTTCCGCCTTGGTCGGGCATTTGATCGAGACTTCCGGCTCGACGATCGGCATGAGGCCCTGGCCGATGATCTGGCGGGCGACCTCGAACTGTTGGTGCACCACGGCGGCGATGCCGGCCTTGTCGGCCTTTGCAATCACGGAGCGCATCTTGGTGCCGAAGATGCCCTTGTTGCGGCCACGGATCAGGAGCGCGTCCAGATCGGGCATGGGCTTCATGAGCTGGACGCCGTTCTGCTCGTCCAGCAGGCCCTTGTCGATTTTGAGGAAGGGCACGACGTCGCGCTTGTTCCACAGATAGGAGGGAACATCTTCGCCATCCACGTCGCCGTCCATGGTGCGTTCGAAGAGGATCGCGCCGATGACCTTGTCACCGGTGAAGGCTGGCGCCTTCATGATCCGCACCCGCATGGCATGGATCAGGCGGTACATCTCCTCATCGCCCTGATAGTCGCTTTCGTTTACGCCATACAGACGCAAGGCGCCTGGTGTGGAGCCGCCACTCTGGTCCAGTGCGGCGATAAAGCCGGGTGCCGAGGTGATCTTGTTCAACATTTTCGCGTCCACCATATCTCACTCCTATCCCTGGACTTGGCGCTGAGCGCACTCATGTCTGTCCGTTGCTCTGTCGATCAAAAGGTCCTGACGACCTGATCTAGCCTCCGATCCATCTCTTCGAGACAGCCTGATATCGGCGATAACAGAAGTTCGGCGACGGGAAAATGGCCGCCTAAGCTATTGAAACGATTGAAATCATTTCAATCGTTTGAATACTTAAACTTTTTAAACGCTTTTCAACCGGAGCCGTCTCATCGCCCATTCACCGTCTCTGATGTGACAGGACAATCCGGTGGCGCGGGGGAAGTTCCCGAGGGCTCATGGCTTCCGTTAGAGCAACAAAAAAGCCGCGCAGCTTGTACTGCGCGGCTCAAATGATGCAGTTGGGGAAGGGGCGATAATCAGCCCTTGGTGAGGACGGCTACGCCCGGCAGTTCCTTGCCTTCCATCCATTCGAGGAAGGCGCCGCCTGCGGTCGAGACATAAGAAAAGTCATCGGCGACGCCGGCATGGTTGAGGGCCGAGACCGTGTCGCCGCCACCGGCGACGGAGACGAGCTTGCCGGCGCGGGTCTGGGCGGCCGCATGTTCGGCAGCCGACACCGTTGCCTTGTCGAACGGAGTGATCTCGAACGCACCGAGCGGGCCGTTCCAGACGAGGGTCGCCGCCTTTTCGATCCAGCCGTTGACCAGTTCCACCGACTTCGGACCGACATCAAGCATCATGGCGTCTGCCGGGATTGCGGATACGTCGACCGTTTCATTGGCCGCGTTTGCCTTGAACTCACGAGCGACAACGCCGTCAACAGGCAGGACGATGGCGCAGCCGGCGGTCTTGGCCGTCTCCAGGATCGAGCGGGCGGTGTCGGCGAGGTCATGCTCGCAGAGCGACTTGCCGACATTGATGCCTTGTGCGGCGAGGAAGGTGTTGGCCATGCCGCCGCCGATCACCAGCGCGTCGACCTTGGTCACCAGGTTGGACAGGAGGTCGATCTTGGTCGAGACCTTGGCGCCGCCGACGATGGCGACGACCGGGCGGGTCGGCTTCCCCAGACCCTTTTCGAGCGCTTCCAGTTCGGCCTGCATGGTGCGGCCGGCATAGGCGGGCAGGTGATGGGCAAGACCTTCGGTCGAGGCATGCGCGCGGTGCGCTGCCGAGAAGGCGTCATTGACGAAGATGTCGCCGTTCTTGGCGAGTTCGGCGGTGAAGCCGGCCTCATTCTTCTCTTCGCCCTTGTGGAAGCGGGTGTTTTCCAGAAGCAGGATGTCGCCATTTTCCATCTTGGCGATGGCGTCCGTTGCCGGTGCCCCGATGCAGTCCGAGGCAAAGGCGACGCTCTGGTCAAGCACTTCTTCGACCGCAGGCGCGATCAGCGACAGCGACTGATCGGCGACCGGTTCACCCTTCGGACGGCCGAAATGGGCGAGCAGGATGACCTTGGCGCCCTTGTCCGACAATTCCTTGATCGTCGGCGCGACGCGTTCGATCCGCGTGGTGTCGGAAACCTTGCCGTCGGTTACCGGCACGTTGAGGTCGACGCGGACAAGCACGCGCTTGCCTGCGATGTCGGTGAGGTCGTCGAGTGTCTTGAAAGCCGGCATGGTCGTACCCGTCTGAAATGCTGGTTGAATGAGCCGGACCTTACACCGCTCGTGTGACGGTGCAAGGCAAGCACGTTCATTTTTCGCCCGTCGAGCCCGCGTCAGGTGTCTTGTGCTTGTGGCGCAGATAGTCGCGAAACGCATGGGCGAGTTCGCGGACGTTGAGGAAGATCGGCAGCGTCGTTGCCGGTGCCACCGGCTCCAGGGACACGCCGACAGAGGCAATATGGCCGTTCTCGTCGATGTCGCGGACGATGAGAACAATGGTGCCGAGACGGACGCGGTCGGCATAGTCGGCGCGTCCGCCAACGCGCTGGGTGATCAGTTCCGCGACTGTCTTTCCGCGCTCGCTGTCGGAGACGGAGAGGGGGCCATAGGCGTCATCGAGGTTCTTTACCTGCGTTGCCGGTGAGATCGCAAACGTCCCGAAGAACTCGGTGTCATCGTCGGCAACGGCCGCTTCGGTCGCAAAGAGCCTGTCGAGCAGCCGCGAATAGCTGGGTGCGATGAACAGATAGACGTGATCGTTTTCACGTAGGCGGCCGGCATATTGATAACGCATCGACTTACCGTCTCGGATGACGAGTGACGGCATGGCCCAGCGCGGAATGCGCTCCCCGCGCAGCACCGGACTGCCCTTGACCACGCGGTAAGCGAGCAGTTCGTGGTTTGCCGTCCCCGGCAGATCCAGTTCCACCTTGTCGATGGCGCCGATGCGCGGCGGGATGATCAGGCCGAGGCGTTTGGCGAGCGGCTTGATGGTCCAGCCCTGGATGACCAGCGATATCATCACCACGATGAAGGCGGTGTTGAAGAAGATGTGGCCATCGGGAAGGTTGCCGACGATCGGCAGAATGCCGAGCAGGATGGAGACCGCACCGCGCAGACCGACCCAGGCGATGAAACCCGTCTCGCGCTGGGTGAAGTCGAAGGGCAGCAGGCAGAGCCAGATGGCAAGCGGCCGGGCGATGAAGATCAGGAACAGGGCGAGAGCCCCCGCCGGCAACAGGATGCCGAGGAATTGCGATGGCGTAGCCAAGAGCCCGAGCACGAGGAACATGATGATCTGGGCAAGCCAGGTCATGCCGTCCTGGAAACGGCCGATGGTGATGCTGGAGGGCAGTTTTCGCGATCCGGCGTAAATGCCGGCGACATAGACTGCTAGAAAACCACTGCCGCCGACCATGCCAGTAAACGAGAAAATCATCAGCGCAAGCGCGAGCATGAAGATGGGGGCAAGGCCCCGCTCTACCTGCATGCGCCGCAGGATGAAGACAATCACCAGTCCGCCGAGCAGGCCGAAGGCAAGGCCAATGCCCATCTGCTCAAGAAAGTGAACAAGGATATCGAGGCCGAATCCATCGGTACTACCACCCTTGGCGATCAGTTCGACCAGAGCCACCGTAAGGAAGATGGCCATGGGATCGTTGGTGCCGGATTCCACTTCCAGCGAGGAGCGCACGCGGTCGCGGATGTTGATGCCGCCGATGCGCAGCAGGAAGAAGACGGCGGCCGCATCGGTCGAGCCGACAATGGCGCCGAGCAGCAGCGCCTGCAGATAATCGAGCCCGAGCAGGAAATGGGCGGCGATGCCGAAGATGCCGGTGGTCAACAGCACGCCGAGGGTCGCCATGGTGAGCGCTGGTGCTGCCGAAAGCCGGAAGGACTGCAGCGAGGTGCCGTAACCGGAATCGAAGAGGATGACGGCCAGTGCAAGCGAGCCTACGACATAGGCGAAGGGGAAGTTGGAGAAATCGATGCCGAGGCCATCGACGCCGGCGGCAAGGCCAATGCCGAGGAAAAGCAGCAGAAGCGGAGCGCCAAAGCGGAAAGCGATCAGACTGGAGAAGGCAGCCAGGAGTACCAGCGCGGTCGCGACCAATGTGACGGCGTAGAACTCAGTCAAAACCAGTACCCTCTCCCAAATCCATCTTGCTGCCGCCCAGTGTCCCGCGCCACCCCGCAGCTGTCAAACCGCGGGAGGCTTGCATTGTCCGATCGGCGGACAGGGAAACATGTTTCTGGAACAAACAGAAATGCCGAACGGCATGTCTTAAACTGGCAGACAAATTTGATCAGAGTGGGGCGCGATTTAAAAAAGACATGCCGAAATTTCAATTTTCTGCCGCCAACTCGCAATTGTTCATGCGGTGGGGAGGAGGTCGAGCTCCCGTAGCAAACGCAAAATGACGGCCTCGGACAACGGCTTGGTCAGAAAACGGGCTCCGTTTGGCAGCAGCTCCGGTTCCGGGTGGTAACGGCCCGAGATGACCGCGATCCGGCAGCCTGGCCAGGTCGTGTGCACCCGAGAGGCAAGGGCGAGCCCGTTCATCGAGCCCGGCATGTCGATATCGGTCAATACTGCGGCCACGTCTGCGCCACCTTCCAAAACGGACAGCGCTTCGTCGGCATTGGCCGCGTCGAGCACATCGAAGCCCTGGTCGGTCAGCATGTCAACCAAATCGAGCCGAATGAGGCCATCGTCCTCAACAACGAGCAGGCGCGTTTTCGTCATCTGTTCCACAATCAATGTTCCAACTGGAAACCGTCCAGATCGGCAGACAGGGAGAACTCGAACCCTTGGGGGGCATAAAGGAAGTCAATCTTGCAATCGGCGGTGCCGGCAAGCCCGGCCCGGATGAGGCGGGTGCCGCTGCTTTCCGAGACCGGTTGGCTGACCGGTGGGCCGCCACTCTCTTTCCAGGAAAGATGGAAACGATCAGCATGGTCGCCAGCGATGCCCCAGGCGAGGTGGACGCGACCGTTGGTCGAGGACAGCGCCCCATGTTTCAGGGCGTTCGTCGCAAGCTCATGAAGGATAAGCGACAGAGACAGGGATGGGCGCGAACCGATCTTCAGGTTGGGCCCGTTCGTTGAGATCCGTGGCTCTATGGGGTCGTCATGCAGGGCCATCATCTGGGCCACCAAATAACCGACTTTCGAGGACCCGTTTCCACCCTTGATGACGGCATCATGGGCATAGGCGAGCACGCCGATGCGGTCGGCAAGCGTTCGACGGGCGGTTTGCAGATCCGGGGCACTTCGCAAGGTCTGCGAAGCGATGGCCTGGACCATGGCCAATTGGTTCTTCAGGCGGTGACCCAGTTCATGCGAGAGCATCTCCCGGTGTTTCTCCTCGGCGCGCATCTCCGTCACATCGCGCGCCTGAACGAGAACGCCTGCGATCCGCCCGTCGGGATCGCGCATCGGCTGGTAGGCGAGGTCGATGATGCGGTTCTGCTTTTCGCCTTGAGGTCCGCGGTTCAGTTCGATGGCCACGTCCTTCCCGACATAGGGTTCCCCCGTGCGGTAGACTTTGTCGAGAACGGAAATGAAGCCTTGCCGGACGACTTCGGAGACCGCTTCCGCCACCGGCTTGCCGATGATGTCGCGCTCGCCGATCATGGCGTAGTACTGCTCGTTGGCATAGTCGAAGACATGGTTCTCGCCCGACAGCATGGCGATGCCACCCTGGTTCAGTTCGAAGACCTGCATGAACCGTTCGCGTATCGTTTGCTGTTCGCGGCGCATTAGGACTTCCGCCGTGATCTCGGAGCAGGCGCAGAACATGCCGAGCACGGTGCCCCAAGGGTCACGGACTGGCGTGTAGGAGAAGGAAAAGTGCGTTTCTTCCGGGTAGCCTTTGCGGTGCATGACGAACTCGATGTTATCCATCGAGGTGCCCTGACCGGCATAGGCGGCTGAGATGATCGGATCGACCTTGTCCCAGATGTCGTACCAGAGGTCACGGAAAGGATGGCCAAAGGCTTCCGGATGGCGATTTCCGCACATCTGAGCGTAGCCGTCGTTATAGAGGGTGATCTGCTCCGGACCCCAGACGATCAGCATGGGTTGCAGGGAACCCAACATCACGCTCGTCAACGTTCGCAGCTCCGATGGCCACTGATCCTGAGGGCCAAGTGACGACTTCGCCCATTCGAACGTGCGAAATAGCTGTCCGCATTCTCCCCCGTCAACGACCATACAAACCCTTTGAATGCAACCACAAGGTTGCATATCCCGCGCCACGACCAAAGCCAACACCGGACTCGCCGGAAAGTTCCATACGGGCAACAAATAAGTTTTCCGAACTGGTGCCAGCGAATGAAAAAGGCGGGCCCTTGCGAGCCCGCCTTTGGTACCGTCGATCCGGCTGGATCAGAAGGTCTTCGACAGTGCCACTGCCGTGTCGGACATGCGGTTGGAGAAGCCCCACTCGTTGTCGTACCAGGTCAGGATGCGGACGAAGTTGCCTTCCAGAACCTTCGTTTGGTCAAGGGCGAAGATCGAGGAATGGCTGTCGTGGTTGAAGTCGCGGGAGACCAGCGGCTCGTCGGTGAAGCCGAGGATGCCCTTCAGCGCGCCGTTCGAGGCGGCGATGATGGCGTCGTTGACTTCCTGGACCGAGGTCGTCTTCTTGGCAACGAACTTGAAGTCGACGACAGAGACGTTCGGGGTCGGCACGCGGATCGAGGTGCCGTCCAGCTTGCCCTTCAGTTCCGGCAGAACCAGGCCGACAGCCTTGGCAGCACCGGTCGAGGTCGGGATCATGGAGAGCGCTGCCGCGCGGGCGCGGTAGAGATCCTTGTGCATGGTGTCGAGCGTCGGCTGGTCACCGGTGTAAGAGTGGATCGTGGTCATGAAGCCATGATCGATGCCGATCGAGTCGTTCAGGACCTTGACGACCGGAACCAGGCAGTTCGTCGTGCAGGATGCGTTGGAGATGACCAGGTGGTCCTTGGTCAGCTTGTCGTGGTTGACGCCGAAGACGACGGTCAGATCAGCGCCGTCGGCCGGGGCCGAGACGATGACGCGCTTGGCGCCAGCCGTCAGGTGAGCCGAGGCCTTTTCCTTGGAGGTGAAGATGCCGGTGCATTCCATCGCGATGTCGACGCCGAGATCCTTGTGCGGAAGGGTCGCCGGATCCTTGATGGCGGTGACCTTGATCGGCTTGCCGCCACCAACGATGATCGTGTCGCCGTCGACCTTCACGTCGGCCGGGAACTTGCCGTGGATGGAGTCGTAGCGGAGCAGGTGGGCGTTGGTCTCGACCGGGCCGAGGTCGTTGATCGCCACGACTTCGATGTCGGTGCGGCCGGATTCGACGATGGCGCGCAGAACGTTACGTCCGATACGGCCGAAACCGTTGATGGCAACTTTTACAGTCATTGGTGGACTCCCGATTGAATAGTGAGCTCTTGGGCAATGTCAGGGCGCCACAAGGACGCCCTGGCGGGAAGGTCAGGCAAGCTTGGCTTCGGCAGCCGCGACGACTGCTTCTGCGGTGATGCCGAAATGCTTGTAGAGATCCTTGGCCGGGCCGGAGGCGCCGAAGGACTTCATGCCGATGAAGGCGCCGTTCGAACCGATGATCGCGTCCCAGCCCTGGCGGATACCAGCCTCGACGCCGATCTTCACCGGCGCATTGCCGATGATGGCTTCCTGGTAGTCGGCGTCCTGTTCGAAGAAGAGTTCGAAGCAGGGGACCGAGACGACGCGGGCCGGAATACCCTTGGCCGCCAGCTGCTGCTGCGCCTTGATGGCGATTTCGACTTCCGAGCCGGAGGCAAAGATCGAAACCTTGGCGTCGCTGGCGGAGATCAGCTCATAGGCCCCGTGGGCGCAAAGGTTCTTATCTTCGTATTCGGTGCGCGCCGGGATCAGGTTCTGGCGGGTGAGCGCCATGCCGGACGGACGGTGCTTTTCCTTCAGCGCAATCTGCCAGCATTCCGCCGTTTCGGTCTCGTCGGCCGGACGGAAGAGGAGCAGGTTCGGGATGGCGCGGAGCGCTGCGAAATGCTCGACCGGCTGGTGGGTCGGGCCGTCTTCACCAACGCCGATGGAATCATGCGTCCAGACATGCACGACGCGGATGCCCATGAGGGCGGCGAGGCGCACCGACGGGCGGCAATAATCGGAGAAGATCAGGAAGCCGCCGGAATAGGGGATCAGGCCGCCATGCAGCGCAATCCCGTTCATGGCAGCGGCCGTCGCATGTTCGCGAATGCCCCAGTGCATGTAGCGGCCGGAGAAGTCGGTCGGGGTGATCGACTTCATCTGGCTGGTCTTGGTGTTGTTCGACGGCGTCAGGTCGGCGGAGCCGCCGAGCGTTTCCGACAGCAAGCCGTTGATCACTTCCAGAACGTCTTCCGAAGCCTTCCGGGTGGCAACAGTCGGGTTGTTGGCGGCGATCTTCTGTTTGAAAGCGTCGATGGCGGTGTCGAAGCCACCCGGCAGGTCGCCGGCAAAGCGACGGTTGAACTCCGCACGCTTCTCGGTGTCGGCCTTCGCCAGACGCTCTTCCCATTCCTTGCGCGCCTTGTTGGAGCGCAGGCCGACCAGACGCCAGGCGTCCAGCACGTCCGCCGGAACCGAGAAGGCTTCCGCTTCCCAGTTGAGCGACTTGCGGGCGGCAGCGATTTCTTCTGCGCCGAGCGGCGAGCCGTGGACCTTGTGGGTGCCCTGCTTGTTCGGGGCGCCGAAGCCGATGATGGTCTTGGCGGCAATGAAGGTCGGCTTGTCGGACTTGTGCGCGGCTTCGATGGCGGCTGCGATTTCGTCCGGGTTGTGACCGTCGACTTCGATCGTGTTCCAGTTGGCGGACTTCAGGCGGGCGATCTGGTCGGTCGAGTCCGAGAGGGAGACGGCGCCGTCGATGGTGATCTTGTTGTCGTCCCAGAAGACGATCAGCTTGTTGAGCTTCAGATGGCCGGCGAGCGCGATGGCTTCCTGGCTGATGCCTTCCATGAGGCAGCCGTCACCGACCAGTGCATAGGTGTAGTGGTTCTGCAGGTCCGAGCCGAACTCTTCGGCGAGCCTGCGCTCGGCGATCGCCATGCCGACAGCATTGGCAATGCCCTGGCCGAGCGGACCGGTGGTCGTTTCGATGCCGGAGGCATGACCATATTCCGGGTGGCCCGCGGTCTTGGCGCCCAGCTGGCGGAAGGACTTGATGTCCTCGATCGTCATGTCTTCGTAGCCGGTCAGATACAGCAGCGAATAAAGAAGCATCGAGCCATGGCCGGCGGACAGCACGAAACGATCGCGGTCGGGCCAGAGCGGGTTCTTCGGATCGAACTTCAGATAACGGCCGAACAGGACCGTGGCGACGTCAGCCGCGCCGAGGGGAAGACCGGGATGGCCGGAATTGGCCTTCTCGACGGCGTCCATGGCGAGGAAACGGATCGCGTTCGCCATCCGGTTATGTTTTTCTGGAGAGATCATGGCTAGTCCGCTGGTTCGCAGTGTCAATCACGGCCCTTTCACAGGACCAAATGAGAAGCGAGCGATCCATATCAGGTGCATCGCGCAAGTCAACAAAATGGCCCGGTAGAAGCCTTTTATCGTGCAAGATCACATCGGTTTGCCGCTTTCCTGTGCGATCTCGCCCCCTGGCTTCCGTACAGGCAGATCGCACGTGTATTCCACAGAATTGGACTGTACCGGATGGCCGCGCTTTATTGACGCGTGCCAAGCACGGGGCTTACTGTCGCGGCTCAAATCACCCGGATTGCTTGGACGATTCGTGAAAAGCGAACGCCCAGCAACGAGGCAGGGGTCAAGGATGCCGGTGGAAAATTCGGTCGAAGCCGCGCTCGCGGCGCTTCGTCAGGCCGTGGGCGGCCTCGAAAATGCCGTCGACATGCGCTTTGAGGCGGAGCGGGAAAGCAGTGAAATCGACGCAGAGGTGCGCCGCGTTCATGCCGACCGTGCGCGACTGGCACAGGAACTCGACGAGTCGCAGTTCCGGGCCAACAGCCTGGAAGAGGTCAACCGCGAGGTTTCGCGGCGGCTTGTGACGGCGATGGAGACGATCCGGGCCGTTCTCGATCGGTGAGCGGGACGGGTCCTGCCGCCGCAAGACGTGAGATTTGGTGTTGGGCCGTGTCCCGCCCGTGTAACGAAGAGTTGGATGGCCGATGGCCCAGGTGACAGTCACGATCGACGGCAAGGCCTATCGCATGGCGTGCGAGGAGGGGCAGGAGCCTCACCTGACCACACTTGCCGGCCAGTTCGACCGCTATGTCAGCCATCTGAAGAGCCAGTTCGGCGAGATCGGTGATCTCAGGATCACCGTCATGGCCGGTATCATGGTGATGGACGAGATGGCGGAACTCAACCGCCGGCTTTCCTCGGCCGAACGCGAGCTTGCCGATCTGAAGCAAGGGCGCGACAGTGTGCTCGATGGCGCCAGCAAACGCGACGAGGCGGTGGCGCAGACATTGGCCGAGGTCGCCGAGCGGCTGAACGGCATTACCCGCAAGCTCACCCAGCGGCCGGCACCGGCAAGCCAGGACAGCTGATCTCTGCTTCTGATCTCGCGCATCAGTTTGTCGTTCTTGCCACTGGCGGATCGGTCGCGAAGCGCCTATATCTGACTTGCGGTCTGCGCCTCACGACAGGAACCACAATCCCTGGGGCCATACTCGATCCAAAGGGAGCTGTCCCTGGCCGGGCCCGTGGGCTCGGACATATGGCGCCCACCTACGTTTGTAGGCACCCAGGATCGTAAACATCCACCGGTTGCCGTGGATCGCACTTCATTCAAGCTCAATGCAAAAAGCCGCCGCGATCGCTCGCGACGGCTTTGTTCGTTCGGGCGGATCTTCCGATCAGAACTCTTCCCAGTTGTCCTGCGAAGCGGCCGTTGCGGTCGCGCCGCCGCCGAAGGCCTTGGTCAGCTTGCCGACCATGGAACGGGCCGGCGAGGGCGCCGGGCGGGACTGGCTTTCGGCTGGACGCGGTGCGGCCGACCGCGGGGCAGGGGCTGCCGGCTGATAAGACGGGGCGGGAGCCTTGACGGCGCGATGGCCGTCTGCCGTCTGGAACTGGCCGATGAGGCCCGCCAGCACTCGGGCGCTGTCGGCGAGGCGGTGCGTGACCGCAGTTGCCTCTTCCACCATGGCGGCGTTCTTCTGGGTGAACTGGTCCATATGGTTGACCGAGCCGTTGATCTCGTTCAGTGCCGTCGACTGCTCGCGGGCGGCTGAGGCAATGGCCGAGATATGCTCGTTGATGGAGGCAACCTGGCCGGAGATTTCTCCGAGCGCATTGCCGGTCTGCTGGACGAGCGAGACGCCGCCGGCAACGGCTTCACCGGACTTGTTGATCAGCGCCTTGATGTCCTTGGCGGCATTGGCCGAACGCTGGGCAAGCTCGCGAACTTCTTGGGCGACGACCGCAAAGCCCTTGCCGGCTTCACCGGCACGGGCAGCCTCGACGCCAGCGTTGAGCGCCAGCAGGTTGGTCTGGAAGGCGATTTCGTCAATGACGTTGATGATCTTAGAGATTTCGCTCGAGGCCTGTTCGATGCGGCTCATGGCTTCGATTGCGTCGGAGACCACCTTGCTGGAGCTTTCGGTGCTCTGGCGGGCTTTCTCAGCCATGCTGGCGGCCTGGTCGGCCTTGGCAGACGAACCGCGGACGGTGGAGGTGATTTCTTCCAGCGCGGCCGAGGTCTGCTCCAGCGAAGCAGCCTGCTGTTCGGTGCGTTTCGACAGATCATCGGTCGCCTGGCGCATTTCGGCGGAGCTCGCCTCGATGCCGGAGGTTTCCTCGCGGATGTCGCCAAGCGTGCTGCTCAGCTTCTCGACGGAGGCGTTGAAGTCGAGGCGGAGCTTGTCGAGATTGCCGGTAAAGGCCTCGCCGATGCGCACCGTCAGGTCGCCGTCGCTCAGCTTATGCAGACACTGGGCGAGCACATCGACAGCCCGTTCGACGGCCTTGGCGTCCTCGGCCTTGGCAGCTTCCCGCTCCTGGCGTTCCTGTTCGCCCTGGGCGACCGCATCGGCAGCCTTGCGCTCGATCTCGATCTTCTGGATCGCGCTCTCGCGGAAGACGTTGATCGAGCGGGCAAGCGCCCCGATCTCGTTCTTCAAGTCCTGGTCGGGGACTTCTGTTTCGAGGCGACCGCTGGCGAGCTGGTCGGCTACGCCGGTCAGTCGCGGCAAGGCGCCGACGATCTGGCGGACGAACAGCGCGATGAGGGCTGCGGCGATGACAAGCACGATCAGCGCCGTTGCGCCGATGGCGTAAGCCATTTCGGTAGCGATGCTGTTGATGTCGGCCGAGCGGACGCCGGCATAGAGGATGCCGATCACGTCACCGGTCGGAGAGAAGATCGGCTGGTAGATGGTGTAATAGGGGACTTCGAGGATAACCGCCTCGCCGCGATAGACCTGGCCCTTGGTGGCATAGGGATAGACGGCGCCCGTCTGGCCGAGGGCGGTTCCGACGGCGCGCTTGCCATCGGGCTTGATGATGTTGGTCGTGCGGCGCCAGAAGTCCTTGCTTTCAGCATCCCAGCCGAAGATGGTCGCGGTCTGGCCCGTCATGCGGCCGATCGTGTCGATCATCGTATGATCTGCAAATTCCTTCGGGATGGATTCCATAACGATGCGATCGACATTGCCGTTCGCAGCCCATGTGATCTTGGTGCCCGGCAGGTCACGTTCAATGATGGTCGCCGCCGTTCGCAGGCTCGCATCCTGGCCGCTGATCGCCTGTTCCTGGATCCGCGTCGCAATGCTACCAGAGATGACCCAGGAGACGGCGCCGAGCGACGCGACCAGGATCAAGACTGTCGTGGCGGTGATTGTTTTCGTGATGCCGAAGCGCGAAAAGATCTTCATGCCGTGGTGCCCCTTAGATATTCGCTCATGCTTGAATATAGAGCTCTTCAGTTAATCCCCCCTTTTGATGCTTAACTGCCAAGACCTTGACGAATGATAAAATTGACGAAAACCAACGATGATTCCCCTCAAATATGGGGGGCTTCGGTCTGTGAGGTGAGAATGTTGGACAAACGGGCTTTGAAGGCGGCGTTGCGCAAGGAGCGGTTGGCGCTGCGGGATCAGATCGATCCGGCGGTCCGGCTGGAGTTCAGTCTTGCCATGGCGGACCTTGCGGGCGAGGCGATTGCGGTTGAGCCGGGCATGGTGGTGTCGGGCTTTTTCCCGATCCGCTCAGAGGCCGACATCCGGCCGCTGATGGCGCGGCTCAAGGCGCGCGGCGCGCGGCTCTGCCTGCCGGTCGTGATGGACAAGGAAACAATCGTGTTCCGTGAGCTCGTCACGGGTGCCGAACTCGTTGATACGGGCTTTGGCACGCGAGGGCCGGGGCCCGAGGCCGAGGTGCTGGATCCCGACCTCCTGCTCGTTCCGCTCTCGGCCTTTGACGCGAAGGGCAACCGCATCGGCTATGGTGCTGGTCATTATGACCGCGCAATCGCCCGTTTGCGGGAAAAAGGACGCCATCCGCGGCTGATCGGCATTGCATTCGACTGTCAGGAGGTGGCAGAAGTGCCGGATGAAGCGCATGACGTCCGGCTAGAGGCCGTTCTGACGGAAAGTGGCCTCAGAACATTCATGGAGTGATTGGACGAATGCGACTTCTGTTTCTCGGAGATATGGTGGGCAAGACCGGACGGACGGCTGTTTGGGAGCGGTTGCCGGGTCTGATCTCCGATCTGAAGCTGGATTTCGTCATCGTGAACGGCGAGAACGCCGCCGGCGGCTTCGGCATCACCGAGGACATTTATCTCGAGACGATCAATGCCGGCGCGGACGTTGTCACCACCGGCAACCATGTATGGGACCAGAAGGAGGCTGTTTCCTTCTGCACCCGTCACGACCAGTTCCTGCGGCCGGCCAATTATCCGGCTGGCACACCGGGCAAGGGCTCCGGCCTCTTCTATGCCCGCAACGGCGCGCGCGTGCTTGTTGCCAACATCATGGGCCGCGTCTTCATGCATCCGGAGCTGGACGACCCCTTCAAGTCGGCGGAGAGCATTCTTGCGGCTGCCCCGCTGAAGGAGCAGGCCGATGTCATCGTCTTCGACTTCCATGCGGAAGCAACGAGCGAGAAGCAGTGTTTCGGCCATTTCGTCGATGGCCGAGCAAGCTTCGTCGTCGGCACCCATACGCATGTGCCGACCGCCGATCATCAGATCCTAAACGGCGGCACGGCCTATATGTCGGATGCCGGCATGTGTGGCGACTACGACTCCTCGCTCGGCATGGAGAAGGAAGAGCCGCTCAACCGCTTCATCTCGAAGATGCCGAAGGGGCGCTTTGAGGCGGCGAGCGGCCCGGCCACCATCTGCGGCGTCGGGGTCGAAATTTCGGATGCGACGGGATTGGCCGAAAACATCGCGCCGCTTCGGATCGGACCACGGCTTGCCGAGACCATTCCCGCCTTCTGGGCCTGAGACCTTGCAATAACAGCATTGTGACGCATAGGTCAGGCCGCTCCGCTTTACGCGCGACCGGCTCTGCCGCATGCTTGCCCGTGGACGCGAAGGCGATGCGGGAGCGGCGTGATGCTGAGACTGGTGTTTTCGAGCTTGGCCCTGCTGCTGGTTGCGCAGGGTGTTCTTGCGCAGGAGGCGGAGCGACCGCCGGTCAGTCAGTGCCAGTTGATCGCGCAAGCCCTGCCGCAGGTTCAGTTCGCGAGCTACAAGCCAACCTCCAGCCTCGGCGGATCCGTCATCCCGGCGCAGTTGCAGGAAGACGTCGTTATCAGCTTCATCGGCCATTCGACCTTTCAGATCGACACACCCGGCGGCGTCTCAATTGCCACGGATTTCAACGGCTGGCTTCGCACCTCGCGCACGCCCGACGTGGTGACGATGAACAAGGCGCATTCCAGCCATTATACGCTTAACCCCGATCCCGCGATTGCGACCGTGCTGCAGGGATGGAACGCGGCGCGGCCTGGCGAGAAGATCGAGCACAAGGTGGTGGTCGGCGATGCCTATGTCCGCAATGTCTCGACCGATATTCGCAGCTGGGGCGGAGAGTTCGAGCCGAACGGCAATTCGATCTTCATCTTCGAGGTGGCTGGTCTCTGCATCGGCCATCTTGGCCACCTGCACCACGAGTTGACGGATGCGCATTATGCGGAGATCGGCCGGCTTGATATCGTGATGGTTCCCGTCGATGGCGGGCTCACCATGGGGGCCGAGAGCATGAGCCGGACCATTGAGCGGCTGCGATCGGCGGTGGTGTTGCCCATGCATCGGCGGGGCGCCGTGGTCGAAAGTTTCCTTGCGATGTTCGACGGCCGCTTCGACGTCGAACGGTCGGCAAACAGCGGCTTCACGGTGTCCGTGCGGACCTTGCCGAAGAAGCCGCTGATCCTGATTCTGGCGGGTGTCTGACCTTCAGGTCAGGCGAACCGAACCTGACGGTGGACGCCGACATTCGGCATCTTTTCCGGATCGAGATTCGCCTTGGCGATTTCCCAGCCAAACTTGACCGTGCTGCCGGTCGAAGCCCAGATCTCGCCATCGTCGAGCGACAGTGACAGCAGGATGAGGCTCGGATCGGACTTGCCACCTTCGTACCAGGCGGCGACGACCGAATTCCAGTATTCGTCGATCTTGGCGCTATCCTTGACGGCGGTGAGAGCGCCGGATAGGCAGGCGTGATAGTCATGGTTCTTGCCGATCACGCAGAAATGGCCGCGACTGCCGGGGCGCAGAGCCTTGACCAGATCGGTATCGTTCTTGGTGAAGAACCAGATGGTGTTGGTGCGGTGATCGGCGAAAGGCGCCATGGGCCGCATATGCATGTCGGAACCTGCGAGACCGAGCATGCCGGCATGGATGTCCTCCATTTCTTCCCAGAGCTGTTCTACCGGGTTTTCGCGGGCTTCGCTGAAGCTTGCCATCTATCGTATCTCCTTGTCGGTTTGCGAGGAGAGCAACGAGCAGTGTCTCCACTTGTTCCGCACCGGAGACGCGGTCCTTGTCGGTCGCCGCCCTTGAACCAGACCAAAATCGCCCGTATAAGGCGCCCATTCCAAACAAGAGACCTGATCAGGGGTGCCATGGCTGGCCATTCACAGTTCAAAAACATCATGCACCGCAAGGGGAAACAGGACGGTATCCGTTCGAAGATGTTCTCCAAGCTCGCGCGCGAAATCACCGTTGCTGCAAAGACCGGTCTGCCCGATCCGACCATGAATGCGGCACTTCGCCTGGCTGTCCAGAACGCCAAGGCGCAGTCGATGCCGAAGGACAATATCGAGCGCGCCATCAAGAAGGCATCGGGCGCCGATGCCGAGACCTATGATGCGATCCGCTACGAGGGCTACGGTCCGGGCGGCGTTGCTGTCATCGTCGAGACGCTGACCGACAACCGCAACCGTACGGCATCCTCCGTCCGTTCGACCTTCTCCAAGGCCGGCGGCGCGCTGGGTGAAACCGGCTCGGTGTCCTTCTCCTTCGACCATGTCGGCGAAATCACCTACAAGGCCGCTGTCGGCGATGCTGACAAGGTCATGGAAGCGGCGATCGAAGCCGGTGCCGAGGACGTCGTTTCGGACGAAGACGGTCACACCATCTACTGCGCCTTCGAAGACATGAACGAGGTGTCCAAGGCGCTGGAAGCCGTGCTCGGCGAAGCCGAGTCGGTCAAAGCGATCTGGAAGCCCCAGAACACGATCGAAGTCGACGAGGAAAAGGCGACCTCGCTGATGAAGCTGATCGACACGCTGGAAGACGATGACGACGTGCAGAACGTCTATTCGAACTTCGAAGTGTCTGATGAAGTCATGGCCAAGCTGTCGGCCTGAATTTCATATCCTACTGCGCAAACAAGAAGCCCGGCCGCGTGAGCGGCCGGGCTTCTTGCATTTCGCCTTGGATGCGGCGGTGGATTTCTTAAACGTCAGGCGGCGGCGCTGCGGACGCTGGCGATTACATCGACCAGACCATTGACGATACGCTCGACCTGCTCCTTGTCGTCACCTTCGGCCATGACCCGGATCAGCGGCTCGGTGCCCGACGGGCGGATGACGAGGCGGCCGGTCTTGGCCAGTTCGGATTCCGCGTCGGCAATCGCCTGCTTGACGGCTGCATCTTCCAGCGGCTTGCCGCCGGAGAAGCGCACATTGCGCAGGAGCTGCGGCACGGGATCAAAGCGATGGCAGATTTCGCTCACCGTCTTGCCGGTGCGCTTCACGGCGGCCAGGATCTGCAGCGCGGCCACAAGGCCGTCGCCGGTCGTGCCATAGTCGGAGAGCACGATGTGGCCCGACTGTTCGCCGCCGACATTGAAGTTGTGGCTGCGCATGTGTTCAACGACGTAGCGGTCGCCGACCTTGGTGCGGGCGAGTGACAGCCCCTTGTCGCCGAGGAAGCGTTCCAGGCCGAGATTGGACATGACAGTCGCAACGATACCATCACCGCGCAGGGTGCCATCCTGGGCCCAGGTTTCGGCCACAACCGCCATCAGCTGATCGCCATCGATGACGGTGCCGTTTTCGTCGACGATGATGACGCGGTCGGCGTCGCCGTCGAGCGCAATGCCGATATCGGCGCGCACTTCATGGACCTTCTTCTGCAGCGCATCCGGATGGGTCGAGCCGCATTCGAGATTGATATTGGTGCCGTTCGGCTCGTTGCCGATCGTGACGACTTCGGCGCCGAGTTCCCAGAGCACGGCGGGGGCCACCTTGTAGGCGGCGCCATTGGCGCAGTCGATTGCGACGCGCAGGCCATGGAGCGTCACGTCGCGGGGCAGGGTGCGCTTGGCGAACTCGACGTAGCGGTCATGCACGCCGTCGATACGCTTGGCACGTCCGATATCGTGGGCCGAGGCGAGCTGGCCGTAGATGTCCTTTTCCAGCAGATCCTCGATCTGGGATTCCAGCTCGTCGGACAGCTTGTAACCATCGGGGCCAAAGAGCTTGATGCCGTTGTCGGCGAAGGGATTGTGGGATGCCGAGATCATCACGCCGATGTCGCAGCGGAGCGAGCGGGTCAGCATGGCAACAGCCGGCGTCGGGATCGGGCCGAGAACGAAGGCATCGAGGCCGGCTGCGGTGAAGCCGGCGACCATGGCATTTTCCAGCATGTAACCCGAGAGGCGTGTGTCCTTGCCAATCACCACCCGGTGGCGGTGGCCGCCGCGGCGAAAGATGGTGCCGGCAGCAATGCCGACGCGCATGGCGAGATCCGGGGTCATGGGGAAGCGGTTCGACAGACCGCGAATGCCATCGGTGCCAAAATAACGACGTGTCATTTTTATTCCTTCAAGTCGGAGCCGAACCCGTTGCTGCTCAGAAAGAGCGCGCCCTCGGCCTGCCTAGGCTGCTCATGCCACAGATTGGTGCGCAGAACACATAAATTACCGCAAAAATTGATTACATCCCGTTACCGGCAGGATTCGGGCCGCTTCCGGGGCGGCAAAAGAAAAGGCCACCCGGGAGGATGGCCTTTTCTTGAGTTAGAAGGGAGTGCGCCTCAGTGCGGCTGCGGTTCCAGACCGCCTTCGGTCTCTCCGCCCTTCGTCACGTCCTTGCGGCCGGTCGAGGGGACGGCGGAGCTGCGGGTCGTCGGGCCTTCGTCGCCACTGTCGCGGGACGGCTTCTCGCCGCGGATCAGCGCCTTGATCTCTTCGCCCGACAGCGTCTCGTATTCGAGCAGCCCTTCGGCGATCGCGACGAATTCGTCGTGATGGTCGGTCAGGATCCGGCGCGCTTCGGTATAGGCTTCGTCGATCAGGCGACGGACTTCCGTGTCGATCTTCTGAGCGGTTGATTCCGAGACATTTTTCGACTGCGAAACCGAGTGGCCGAGGAAGACTTCCTGCTGGTTTTCACCATAGGCGACCTGGCCGAGCACGTCGGAGAAGCCCCACTGGGTGACCATAGCACGGGCAAGCTTGGTCGCCTGCTCGATGTCCGAAGATGCACCCGAAGTGATGTTTTCCTTGCCGAAAGTCAGCTCTTCCGCCACGCGGCCGCCCATCATGATGACGAGACGCGAGACCATCCACTTGTAGCTCATCGAGTAGCGATCGCCCTCGGGGAGCTGCATCACCATGCCGAGCGCACGGCCGCGCGGAATGATGGTGGCCTTGTGCAGCGGATCGGCGACCGGCACCTGCAGCGCGGTGATCGCGTGGCCGGCTTCGTGATAGGCTGTCAGCTTCTTTTCGGCCTCGGTCATGGCGGACGAGCGACGTTCGGCGCCCATCATGATCTTGTCCTTGGCGTCTTCGAATTCCGACATGGTGACGACGCGCTTGTTGCGGCGGGCGGCCATGAGGGCTGCTTCGTTGACGAGGTTCATCAGATCCGCACCGGAGAAGCCGGGCGTACCACGGGCCAGAACCTTGAGGTCGACATTCGGAGCCAGCGGCACGTTGCGGGCATGGACCTTGAGGATACGTTCGCGACCGATGATGTCGGGGTTCGGAACGACGACCTGACGGTCGAAACGGCCCGGACGCAGGAGTGCGGGGTCGAGAACGTCGGGACGGTTGGTTGCCGCGATCAGGATGATGCCTTCATTGGCTTCAAAGCCGTCCATCTCGACGAGAAGCTGGTTCAGCGTCTGTTCGCGTTCGTCGTTACCGCCGCCGAGACCGGCGCCACGATGGCGGCCGACGGCGTCGATTTCGTCGATGAAGATAATGCAGGGCGCATTCTTCTTGGCCTGCTCGAACATGTCACGGACGCGGCTCGCGCCGACACCGACGAACATTTCGACGAAGTCCGAACCGGAGATGGTGAAGAAGGGCACATTGGCTTCGCCGGCAACCGAGCGGGCGAGCAGCGTCTTACCCGTGCCCGGAGGGCCGACGAGCAGAACGCCGCGCGGGATCTTGCCGCCGAGGCGCTGAAACTTCTGCGGGTCACGCAGAAATTCGACGATTTCTTCCAGGTCCTGCTTGGCTTCGTCGACGCCGGCAACGTCGTCAAAGGTGACGCGGCCATGCGCTTCGGTGAGCAACTTGGCCTTCGACTTGCCGAAGCCCATGGCGCCGCGCGAGCCGCCCTGCATCTGGCGCATGAAGAAGAGCCAGACGCCGAGGATCAGCAGCATGGGGAGAAGCGTGCCGATATAGCTCAGGAAGCCAGACGAGCCGTCGGTCTCAGGACGGGCAACGATCATGACGTTCTTAGCTTCAAGCTTCGTCAGGAGGTTGTCGTCCACGACCGGCGCGTAGGTCTGGAAGGCGGTGCCGTTTTCGGAATAGGTGCCGAGGACGCGGTTGCCGGTGACGGTGACGTCGCGGACGCGGCCCGAATCAACCTCGCGCAGGAACTGCGAATACGGAATCTCGCGCGAGCTCGATTGCGACGGTGACGTCTGGAACATGCTGAACAGGGCGATCAGCAGAAGAGCGATGATCGCCCAGAGCGCGAAATTACGAAAATTTGGGTTCATGGAATTCCCCGAACAGGTGTTGCGGGACGGAACCCCGCTGTCTTACAGGCTAACATAGGAGCGCACTGCGCCATTGCCAAGGCAAACCGGCTCTCTCGCATCGTTTTCCGTCAATAAGTCTTAAACGGGACAGGCAATTGCCGGTTCCCTGCCAAGAAGGCGCGCAATTTCGTCGGCAAGCGGCAGATCGAAGTCCGGCAGGTATGGATCGAAGAGCGAGAGCCTGGGGGTGATGATAATATCCGCCGCATCATTGTCCCCTGTTGCTGCGGGAGCCCGGATTTGCGGGCGATTTTCGCGCAGCGCGGTGCGAATGCGATGCGGAAGATCGGAGGCAATCTCTGAGGCCGGACCGGGAACCAGCAGCGCATCCGTCTCGCGGCTGTTGGTGATCTCGTAGCGTCCATCCCAGATCCGGCTTTCCCCGGCGGGGAGGGGGAGCGGCAAAAGACCGCGCCTCTCGCGGGTGAGGAACATTTCCGATTTTCGCCGAACCAGGATGCAGCCGGAGAGGGTGAGGGCGAAGTCGGCATCCTGCGTCAGCCGGTCGCTCAGCCGTTCCAGAGCTTCTGTCGCGGGGCGGTGGGGCCTCCCGCCAATGATCGCGCAGAGCGCGGACAGCGCGTGCGAGGCCTCAAGGCTCGGCTTTGCCGGCGTTTCGTCCAGTCGAATGCGGATCACCTGGTCGCCGGCCGTGTGTGCCTTTCCGGCAAGCCAGTCCGCTGCGCGTCTCGACAGTGCGCGTCGCTCCTCTCCCGCAAGGGCAATGGCCGTCAGATCCGGTGTCAGCGCGCGTTGGCGGATGCGCACGCGCTCGGAGCGGGTGTCGTCATTGCTGGGATCGTCGATCCACGCATGCCCCCTGATCTTCAGGAAATCCCGGATGGCGGCGCGGGTGGTCATGAGGAACGGGCGCAGGATCCAAAGCCGGCGTTCGTAAAGCGTGGCCTTTGCCATGCCGGAAAGGCCGAGCGCCCCTTCGGCAGATCTCTCGGCGCGCATTGCGATGGTCTCAACCTGATCGTCCAGGGTGTGGCCGGTCACCACGGCGGCGGCGCTGAAGTGGTCTGCGGCTTCTGCGAGCAGACGGTAGCGGGCGCTGCGGGCGGCGGCGGAGAGGCCGGTCTTTGGCTTTTCGCCGGTCCAGCGGAGAATCTGGTGCGGGATGGATCGTTCTTGGCAGAGCGTCTGGACGGCCAGCGCTTCATCGGCGGAGGCGGGACGCAGACCATGGTCAATGGTGACGGCTAAGAGGATATGGGGATGGTCGCCGGCATCAAGCGCCTCGGTGAGCGCGAGCAACAGACCGGTGGAATCACTGCCGCCGGAAATGGCGACGAGCAAACGCGTGGGCTTTTTCAAGGAAGACAGGAAGGCGCGAGCAGCCTCTTGCGGCGTGCGAGGAGCAGGCAGGACCGATGTCCCGGACTCTGTTCTCATCAGCAACGCAGGCGCTTCTGCTCGCTCGCGACCTTGGAGACGACGGCGCGGGAGGCTTTCGGGTAACGCTTGGAGACTTCGCGCAGCGTCGCGCAGGCGGTCTCGGTATTGTCGAGGGCAGCCAGCGACATGCCGAGCTTCAGCAGCATTTCAGGCGCCTTCGGGGAGGTGTTGTAGGTCTGGTGGGCGTTCAAAAAGGTCTTGGCCGCCTCGTTGTAATTGCCCTGGGAGTAGAGCGCTTCGCCGAGCCAGAAGTTTGCGTCAGCAATCTTGGAGCTGCTCGGATAGGCTTCGATGAAATCGCGGAATTCACTTTCGGCGAGGCTGTAGTCGCCGGAGAGCACATGGCCGTAGGCGACCTGGTAGACGTCGGCCTCGGAGTTCAGCGATGCGGTCTGCTTAGGTGGGGCAGGCGGGGTGACTGAGGGGGCGATCGTCGGGGCGTCTACGCCGGGAAGCGCGGAGGCATTGGCACCGGGCGCTTCATTGATCGTGGCGTCTACCGGGACACCCGAGGTGTCGAGGGCGATTTCGCCCAGGGTCTGTTCGCCGGGTGCAGTACCGGAAACGTCGGCGCTGGCGCCGACGTCGGGGGTATCAGTGATGATTTCAGCGACGGAATCAGAGCCACCGCCGCCATCGACGGGCTTCGTCAGCGAGCCGGTCTTCTTCTTTTCGAGATCCTGGAAGCGGAACTCATTGTCTTCCTGCTGCTTGCGGATCGTTTCCTGCATCTGCAGAAGTTGGAAGCTCATTTCTTCGATGCGGCCGTTGAGCGCGCGCAGCTCTTCCTCGAGCTGCTGAACACGGACGGTCGGATCGGTAGCCTGGGCGAGGTGGACCTCGGCCTTCGGCTGCTCCGGCGCCTTTTTGTGGCCGAGCGAGACGGTCGGAAACAGCTGGAACGCGTCTGCGCTGCCATGCAGTCCCGTGAGCGAGGCCGTCGCTAACAGAGCGGCCATCACAAGTTTCTTCATGTCCCTTTTCCTGTTTTCGCGATGAAGTGCACCGAACCGGCGCTTACAGGAGATTTTTCCAATTGCCTGCAAAAAGCAACCAAGTTCGGCCAAACTAAGGAGAAATGTAAAAGGCGGCCCGGGGGCCGCCTTTTGTATTCAGGCGATCCTTTTAGGATCACATGCCGGCTCCACCGAGAACGGTGACGGCGCGGCGGTTCTGCGACCAGCAGGAGATGTCGTCGCAGACGGCGACCGGACGTTCCTTGCCGTAAGAAATGGTCTTCAGACGCTGAGCCGGAATACCGCGCTGGGCGAGGTAGTCGCGGGTTGCGGCTGCACGGCGTGCGCCGAGCGCGAGGTTGTATTCGCGTGTGCCGCGCTCGTCGGCATGGCCTTCGATCGTAATGGCGTAGTTCGGGTAGCGGGCCAGCCACTGAGCCTGACGGTCGAGCGTCTGGGCGGCATCGGCGCGGATCGAGGTCGAGTCGGTGTCGAAGAAGATGCGGTCGCCGACATTGACGGTGAAGTCCTGGGCCGAGCCCGGCGTCGCTGCACCGCCTGCACCGTTTGCGCCGAGGCCGAGATCACCGGCGCTGTTCGGCAGGTTCTTCTTCGCGCAGCCGGCAAGCGCCAGGGCGAGCGTGAGGGCAATCAGGGCCGGGTTGCTGGCGAGGGTCTGTAGACGGCTCTTGGCCGGAGTATGAATGCGGCTCATGCCGGTCTCCTTGAATTTCCTGTTAGGGTTGCTGGACCATAACCAATCGCGGTTAACCGGCTTCCAACAACTATGGTTAACAAATCGACAATTCGCGTGGGAATGGCCCCGATTTGCGTGCGTTTAAGGCAAAAAAGAGGCGCTTTCGCGCCTCTTTTTCGTGAATGCTATTCCATCAGCGGCGACCATGCCGGGTCGGAGGCGAAGGATGGTGTCTTGACCTGCTGCTCGTTGTAACCGGACAGGTCGATCGAATAGAGCTGCGGGCCGCCAGCACCAGCGTTCTGGCGGAAGAACATCAGGACGCGGCCATTCGGTGCCCAGGTCGGGCCTTCGTTGTGGAAGCCGGTGGTCAGGATGCGTTCGCCCGAGCCGTCGGTCTTCATGACGCCGATCGAGAACTTGCCGCCCGACTGCTTGGTGAATGCGATCAAGTCGCCGCGTGGTGACCAGACTGGTGTGGAGTAGGAGCCGTCGCCGAAGGAGATGCGGCGTTGGCCGGAGCCGTCTGCACCCATCACGTAGAGCTGCTGGCGGCCGCCACGGTCGCTTTCGAAGACGATCTGGCTACCGTCAGGCGAATAGGAGGGCGAGGTGTCGATGGCGGCGGTCGAGGTGAGGCGGGTGGTCGTGCGCGAGCGCAGGTCCATCGTGTAGATATTGGCGTTGCCATCCTGCTGCAGGCTCATGATGACGCGCTGGCCATCAGGCGAGAAGCGGGGAGCGAAGGTCATGCCCGGGAAATTGCCGACCACTTCACGGCCACCGGTCTCCAGCTGGAGCAGGTAGACGCGCGGCTGGTCGCCTTCGAAGGACATATACGTGATTTCCTGACGGCTCGGCGAGAAGCGCGGGGTCAGAACGATGTCCTTGCTGTTGGTCAGCATGCGGACGTTCTCGCCGTCCTGGTCCATGATTGCCAGCTGACGCTTGCGGTCGGTCTTCGGACCGCTTTCCGAAACGAAGACGACGCGGGTGTCGAAATAGCCCTTTTCGCCGGTGATGCGCTCATAGATCGCGTCGGCGATGATATGGGCGACGCGGCGCCAGTTCTTCGGATCGGTGAAGAACTGCTGGCCCGTCATCTGCTGGCCACCGAACGTGTCCCACAGGCGGAATTCGGCACGGAGCCGACCATCGGCCTCGCGGGTGATGCGACCGACGACGAGCGCGTCTGCCTTGATGACCTTCCAGTCGTCGAAACGCGGCGGCTGGTCGGGATTGGAGATTTTTTCGATGAAGGCCTGGCGGTTGATCGGGGCAAAGAGACCCGACCGCTTCAAGTCGGCCTCGACCACGGCCGAGATCTGCGCACCGATGCCGTCGCCCGAGACGAAGTCGGTGATGGCAATCGGCAGCGGCTGGACGTTGCCGCGGTTGATATTGATTTCCACGGCTGCGTTCGCGGGGGAAACGAAGGCGCCGGCCAGGCCGGCACAGACCAGCAGAAGTCGGAGGAATGCGTTTTTCATGCTCTCGAAGCCTTTCAGCTCTTACATCAGTTCGCTGGGGTCGAAATTGACGACAACTTCAGACCAAGCGTCGTATTTGTCCCGCGGCAGATTGGTGAACGGGGCGGATTTGCGAACGGCACGCACGGCGCCGCTCATGAGGACTTGTTGGGCGCTGGGCGAGCCACCGGTCGCGGTTGCTTCCGGTTCGCCGACCAGTTCGCCGTTTTCGTCCAGGCGGAAGGTGACACGGATGCGCACGTCGGCGGCATCGGCCATGCCCGGCGTGATCAGCCAGTTGTTCTGAATGGCGCCGCGCAGGGCGTCCATCTCGCTCTGGCTGAGCTTGGAGCCGCCGGTATTGGTCTTGCCGCCAAGGGCCGCCTTGTCGGTCGAGCGCTTCGCGCCTCCACCGGCTGCATCGGTCTTGTTGAGCAGGGCTGCCACTTCGTCAGCGTTGAAGTCGCTTTCCATCTGCTGCTTCGACTTGGCGGTCTCTCTCGCCTTGGTGTCCTGCTTGGCATCCTTTTTCGGGGTCGACTTCGGCTCCGGCTTCTTCTCGGCGGGCTTGGCGACTTCCGGCTGAGGGCGGGCAGCCGGGATCGGCGCCTGTTCGGGAAGCGGAATTTCTTCGGCAGCCGCCTGTTCGGCCGGTGCCGGTTCCGGCGGCTTGGTTTCCTCGGGCGGTGTGGGCTCGGCGGGCTTCGGCTCCGGCGGCGGGGCCGTCTCTTCCTTGATGATTTCCTTGATGTCGTTGACCTCAGGATCGGGCTCCGGCACCGGGGTCTCGACCTTTTCCGGGGCCGCCGCCACTTCCTGTTCAACCGGACGCTTCGATGGCGTCGGCGGGGACTTCAGGTCGACTTCGTTGTCGCCGAAGTTTTCGGCCGGCTCAGGCGTCGGCGGCTTCTTGGTTGGGACAGGCGCGGACTTTTCGGCCATCGGGGCCTTTTTGTCGCCCTGCTGGATCTGGGTGAACTCCTCGATCGGCACGATGTCGACCGGAAGCGATTCCATGTTGACCACTTCCAGCTTTTCAGGCGAGCCGAGGCTCACCAGCGTCGCTACGAGCGCCAGTCCATGCAGAAACGAGGATGTGAAGAGGCTGCCCTTCATGTCGTCCGATCAGTTCTGCTGTTCCTGTAGGGTCACGAGACCGATATTGGTGAAACCGGCGGCCGAGATCCGCGCCATGACCTGCATGACAATGCCATAGGTGGCGGCGGTATCGGCGCGCACGTAGATACGTTCGCTATAACCTGTTGTGGCAATGGCCTGCAGCTTCGGCACGACCTCGTCAATCGGGATCGCCGTTTCCTGCAGATAGATTTCGCCGGCCGGATTGACGGATACGGTGATCGGCTGGGTTTCGCTGTTCATCGCCTTGGCCTGCGTCTGCGGCAGGTCGATGGGAACGCCGACCGTCATCATCGGGGCTGCGACCATGAAGATGATCAAGAGCACCAGCATGACGTCGACCATCGGGGTGACGTTGATTTCGCTGACCAGCGCGCGTTTGCCGCTGCGACGTCCGCGACGGCCTCCGCCACCTCCACCTGATCCGACTGACATACCCATGGTTTAATCTCCTACCGTCGAGGCCTTATTGCGCTGCCTGGCGGGGCTGCAGCTTCTCGTCGATCTGGCGCGACAGGATGGCCGAGAATTCGTCGGCGAAGCCTTCCATGCGGGCCGTCAGCTTGCCGGCTTCACCGGAGAACTTGTTGTAGGCGATGACGGCGGGGATAGCGGCAACCAGGCCGATGGCGGTCGCGAGCAGTGCTTCGGCGATACCGGGGGCGACGACCGCAAGGCTGGTGTTCTTCGAACCGGCGATGGCCTGGAACGAGGTCATGATACCGATGACGGTACCGAACAGGCCGATGAAGGGCGCTGCAGAACCAATTGTGGCAAGCGAGGAGAGGCGGCCTTCGAGCGTCTCCGACTCACGGGCCATGGTCACGTCCATGGCGCGGTCGATACGCATCTGCAGGCCGATTGGCGAGCGGGCGCCGCGCTCGAAGCTCTTCTTCCACTCGCGCATGGCGGCGACGAACATGGCCGCAAGGCCGGTGTTGTTGCGCTCAGCCAGCGTGCGGTAGAGTTCTTCCAGCGACTGGCCGGACCAGAAGACCTGCTCGAACTGGTCGAACTGGCGGCGGGCGCGGGCATAGCTCAGATATTTGTCGATGACGATTGCCCAGGT
This sequence comes from Rhizobium sp. Root274, assembly GCF_001429245.1. Lineage (GTDB taxonomy): Bacteria > Pseudomonadota > Alphaproteobacteria > Rhizobiales > Rhizobiaceae > Allorhizobium. The sequence continues at coordinate 792,096 of NZ_LMJE01000007.1, read as the reverse complement.
CCAGACCGAGGCGGCCAGGAGGCCGAGCATGACAAACTTGACGATCAGGCCTGCCTGCATGAACAGTCCCCACAAGCTTACGTCGTGGGTCGCTGCTGCCATTCCAACTTGTTCCATCGCCTAAAATTCCCCGAAATCCAAACGCCCGGCGAAAGGACCGGGCGGCGACATGAGCTGTGCTGCTGGAAGAATGCGGTCGCTGCCGCCGACATCCCTATCCCGCCTAAGCTCCCAGAATGCCTTCTGGGCTGAAAATTTGGTCAAAGGAAGGCGTGCGCTGCACAAACTCCCAGCTCGGAGTAAGACCCTATTAGGGTTAAGAAGGCGTTACTTTTCGGGCCGCTCACGGTGATGTCACGGGCTTGTCAGGCTTAGCCGAGCAACTGGGCGGCGAGCGTTTCGGGCAGGCGGCGGGGGCGGCCGTTGCGGTTGACGACGGCAATCACGACCTTCGCCGCGATCAGCAGGCGATCGTCACGCAGGATCTCCTGCTGCAAAATCATCTTTGCGCCGCCGGCCCTCTCGGTGCGTGTGCGGACCGTGACGACGTCGTCCATGCGGGCCGGCGCCTTGAAGTCGATCTCCATGCGGTGGACCATGAAGGCGAGGCCTTCATCGGAACTCTCGAACAGGGCCGACTGCTCGACGCCGAGACAGCGGAGATAGTCGGTCCGAGCGCGTTCCATGAAATGCAGATAGCGGGCGTGATAGACGGCGCCGGAGAAATCGGTGTCTTCGTAGTAGACGCGCTGGGTGAGGGAGTGAACGCCGTCGGTGATTTCGCCGGAAAGGGAAATGGATAGGGATGTCATGGCGGTTCTCCGAGGCGGGGTCTGAAGGCCCGCGAACTTAAGCGGTCGTCAGAGGCAGAATGCACCGCTCGCTAGCGCATGACAGGCTCACCTGTCCAGTTGCATGACCTCGGCTTCGGTCAGTCCCAGCCGTACCATGGCATCCGCCCGGCTTGCCGCATCATCGGCGACGATGAATTCATCGATCTGCGGTGGCCTGATGCTGGTGCCCGACAGCATGGCATGGGCCTGGCCGCGATGATGGGTCTGGTGCTGGAAGAGGTGCGAGAGCACGTCGTCCATCCGCTCCACCTGAATGCGGCCGGTCCGGTGGATATGGACGGGGCGGGCGGGGTCGTGATCGCGCAGCGCTTGGCAGAGTGCCAGCAGCCGTCGGTCGGATGCCAGTTGCGATGCGCGGAGGTCTGCCGCGTTCGGGAAGGGGATCTGGTTCTCCCAGGCCTTAGGGCCGAGCGTGCCACCTTCCAGCGCGTCGATGTAGAACCAGTCGATGATCAGGATGTGATTGAGGGTTGCGACCAATGAGGGAAAGAAGCCGGTGCGGGGCGCCTCGAATTCGCCGGGCTGTAGGTTGGCGACAGTCTCGTGCAGACGGTCATTCGCCAGCATATTGGCGAAAGCGAGCTTGCGAATGAACCTGAGGGCGTCGGTCATGGCGTGTCCAGATCTCCGTCATGCCAGACGACGTGTTTGGGCGAGGCCGGCAGGTTTTCGATCTCGTCGGCAATGAAATAGGGCGGGATGTCGAGGGCCATCAGAGCATCTCGGGTGGCGGGTACCCATTTGAACTCCAGGCTGTTCTTGCCATCCTCGTTGCGGTGGACGATGTCAAAGGGGTGGAAGGGGAAGTGCTCCGGGATTTCCATTCGGTAGTATAAGCCGAGTTCGTGCCAGGCCTTGCCTTCGTAATCGAAAAAGTTCTCGACGATCCAGAGGAGGGGGCCGACGACCGCCTCAACACCCAGTTCTTCCTGCATTTCGCGCGCGAGCGTCTCGGTCGAGGTCTCACCGATCTCAGCACGACCACCGGGAAAGGTCCAGAAGGTCTCGTGGGTGGCGCGGTGGACGAGCACGTGACCGTCGCGGAAGGCGAGGCCGGCGATCCGGTGGTTGAACCGTCGCTTGCCATCCTTGATGGTGATCAGGGTGCGTTTGGACATCAGGCGGACCCCAGTTCGAGCAGGAGGATTTCCGGTCTGACACCTATCCTGATCGGAAGGAAGGAGCAGCCGAGACCGCGCGAGATAATGAGGTGCCGATCTTGCTCATGAAAGTGGCCGCCAGGGTAGCGCCAGGAACCGCGCGACGCCGCGACGGGATGCCAACCGAAGAGATTGATCTGGCCGCCATGGGTGTGACCGCAGAGGGTCAAGCTTACGTGATCGGTCACTTCGGGAAAGATATCGGGTTCGTGCACCATCAGGATGATAGGCGCTTCGTCGGTCACATGACGCATGGTTGCTGCCAGGTCATCGATACCGGCCATGGTCTTACGGTTGAACTGCTGGCCGGGGCGGAGGGCCATCTGATCGCCGAGGCCCGCGATCCAGAATGGCTGGCCATCCTTTTCCAGTCGCACAGCCTCGTTGATGTAGGTTGCGATGCCCGCCTGCTGCAGAGCCTTCGTGGCAATGTTGCCGGTGGAGGGATCTCGCTGAAAGGCGAGGTCCTCCCAGTAATCGTGATTGCCAAGAATGGCGTGGACGCCGAGCGGTGCGCGAAGGGTCGCAAGTGCGGACGCCCAGTCCACTGCATCAACATAGTCGCTAACGACGTTGGTCCCGGCTGCATAGTCGCCGAGAAGGAGACAGATATCCGGCTCCAACCCGTTCGCCATCGCGCAGATCGACTCGATCCTCGACACGTCCATCCACGGTTCACACGCATGGAAATCGGCCAGGACGGCCACACGCAGCCTTAATCCCGACGGCCAGTTCTTTGGCGTCAAAGCGTATCGACGGATCTCCGGGCGCCGGAAGACTTCTGTGAAGGGATAGGCCGCCGTTGCGATCAGGCTCAGGAACCCCGCTCCGAAGAGCTTCATGAGCCCCCGCCGTGTGATCATTCAGTCATCCTCGAGCGTCAGCCGGAATTGCGCGGCCTCCAAGTCCTTCGGCGGCTGCAGGCCTAAATGCTTCCATGCATTTGCGGTCAAAACACGGCCACGCGGGGTGCGCTGGATGAAACCCTGCTGGATCATGTAGGGCTCGATGATGTCCTCAATCGCGTCGCGGGGTTCGGAGAGGCCGGCGGCGATGGTTTCGATGCCGACCGGGCCGCCGCCGAAGTTGACGGCGATCATCGAGAGATAGCGCATGTCGAGCTGGTCGAGCCCCATATTGTCGACGTTGAGGCGGGTCAGAGCCTCGTCGGCAATCTCGCGGGTGACGGCTTCTGCGCGGGCGACTTCGGCGAAATCACGCACACGGCGGAGTAGACGGCCGGCGATGCGGGGCGTACCACGAGCGCGGCGGGCGACTTCGCGGGCGCCGTCTTCGGTCATCGGCAGGTTCAAGAGGCGGGCGCCACGGCGGACGATCGATTCCAGTTCCTCGACGGTGTAGAAGTTCAGGCGCACCGGAATGCCGAAGCGGTCACGCAGCGGGGTCGTCAAAAGGCCTAGCCGGGTGGTGGCCGCCACCAAGGTGAATTTCGACAGGTCGATCTTCACCGAGCGGGCGGCGGGGCCTTCGCCGATGATCAGGTCGAGCTGGAAATCTTCCATGGCCGGATAGAGGATTTCCTCGACGGCGGGGCTCAGGCGATGGATCTCGTCGATGAAGAGCACGTCACGCTCTTCGAGATTGGTGAGAAGAGCCGCGAGATCACCGGCCTTGGCGATGACGGGGCCCGAGGTCGAGCGGAAGTTGACCCCGAGTTCCTTTGCCATGATCTGGGCAAGCGTCGTCTTGCCGAGCCCCGGCGGGCCCACGAAGAGGACGTGATCCAGCGCCTCGCCGCGGTTCTTGGCGGCCTCGATGAAGATCTTCAGGTTGGCGCGGGCTTCCGCCTGTCCGGTAAAATCGTCGAGCGTCTGCGGGCGGAGTGCCGCATCGAGATCTTCGCCGCGTTTTTCCGGCGTCAGGATCGGATTGTTGGTCATCATGCGAGAAGTTCCATGCCGGGCACGCGAGAGGCGGCGCGTTTGTCGAAGGTCAGGGTGGTGCGGGCTCCCGCACGTTTTGCCGCCCACGCGATCAGGTGGTCCGCCAGATCGGCCAGGGGTTGACCAGTGCTCAGCAGGGCGTCGAGTTCTTCCGTGTATTCGATGACGAGGCCATCTGCCGCTAGGAGGCTTTGAAGAAGCTCAACCACGGTGGACATTTGGTATTTCATCGTGTTGTGCAGGATCCAGACGGTTTCCGCGATGACGATTGCACTGACATAAGCCGGGTCCTCGGCCGTTTTTGCTGAAAGGAAACTGCGCGCCAAAGCGTTCTGGGTGGGGTCATCGTCAACCAGAAATCGAACCAGAATATTGGTATCGATGCCAATCACACCTGCGTCTCCGACCATTCGCGTTTAATCCGCTCATCGTCTTCGGACACCGTCTTGGCAATAGCCTCGTCCATCTCGTCGATGGACAGGCTGATGCCAGACGGGGGCGTGCCGAGGATGCCAGCCAAATCTGCGAGCCTGATGTTTTTCGGGATCGCCACGACCTGACCGTTACGTGCGGAGACATAGAAGCATGTTCCCGGCTCGAGCTTCAGCTCTTCGCGCACTTCACTTGGGATCGTGATCTGACCTTTCGAGGTCATCGTGGTAAAGGCACCCATGTCTTACCTCCTCAAGGAATTCTTACGAGAAGCATATCAGTATCTCGTCTATCGACCAATTCCTACCGCGACAGCTCTTTCAGCCCCAACCGGATCAGCTTGGCGCTATCACCGCCTTCTCCTCCGTTCTTCAAGGCCGCTGCCACGGCATTGGCCGCTTGATCGCGCGAATAACCGAGATTGGTGAGCGCCGAGACGGCATCGGAAACGGGGGCTGAGGCGACGCCTTCGCCAAGTTCCTGCTTCAGACCGATATTGGCAGAGGCTTCGCCGGCAAAGGCCGGGGCCTTGTTTTTCAATTCGGTGACGAGGCGGAGCGCCACCTTCGGTCCGACGCCGGGGGCGCGGGAGATTGCCGCCTTATCCTGTAGAGCGATGGCATTGGCCAGTTCCGACGGCGTGAGGGTGGAGAGGACGGCGAGCGCCACCTTCGCGCCGACGCCCTGGACGCTTTGCAGGAGATTGAACCATTCCCTCTCCAGCGCGCTCATGAAGCCGAAGAGTTTCAGCTGGTCTTCGCGCACATAGGTTTCGATGAACAGCACCACCGCTTCACCCGCCGAGCCGATCCGACCGAGGGTGCGCGAGGAGCAGTGGGCGACGTAGCAGACGCCGTGGACGTCGACGAGGACGTAATCGTCGCCGATCTCATCGATGGTGCCTTTGAGTTTGCCGATCATGGATAAGTCCGTCGCGTTACAGGGGATGGGTTTTGGGGGAGATGATGTCGATATCCGGGAAATAGCTGCGGTAACGTGCGGCATCTCTCGTCAGAAGGCGATGAGAACGCACGGCGGCATGCGCACCGATGAAAAAGTCGGGGAGGGTGCGCTCGCGCTGCCCGCCGTTTCGTCGGTAGAACAGATGGGCCTTGCCCGCGCGGAAGGCCACTTCATAGGACAAGGGTTCTTTCTTCAGGTCGAGCCAATCGAGCGCCTGGCTGAGCTGTTGCTCGCTCAACGGCGAGGCAGCCAACTCCGACCAGATGACCGGGTTGATCACCAGCGGCCCCTCCTCGAAGCAGCGGCGCATTGCGTTCACCGACCACGCCCGCGACGCGCTGTCATGCCCGAGCACATTGATCAGTGCATTGGTGTCAATGATGGTTGAGGTCATCACGCGGTCCTCGCAGCCAGTCGACATATTCGTCTGAGGTCATGCCATTGGTGTCGAAAGTCCCCTCGACACTTCTCGCCCAGGCGTCGAAATCCTTGAATATATCGCTGGCATCGCCGTTCTTGACCAGCATGACGCCGTCCTCGGCAACAACGAAATCGACGTTCGAGCCCGGCTTGATGTCGAGCCGATCGCGGATCTCCTTGGGGATAGTGACCTGACCTTTTTCGGTAACGCGCATGGTAATACCTCTAGGGTATTACCTATCAACGCAAATGGAACAAGTCAAGAACAAATCAGGCGGAGGCGAGGACCTTGCGCATGCGCTCGCCGCCTCTGTTGTGGGCGTGGCAGATAGCGATGGCGAGCGCGTCGGCGGCGTCGTTGCCCTTGAATTCGGCCTTGGGCATCAGGATCTTCAGCATCATGTGGATCTGTGCTTTTTCGCCGTGGCCGACGCCGATGACTGCTTTTTTCACGGCGTTCGGCGCATATTCGGCGACAGGAAGTCCGGCACGGGCGGGGACCAGCATGGCGATGCCGCGGGCCTGGCCGAGCTTCAGGGTTGCGACCGCGTCCTTGTTGACGAAGGTCTGCTCGACGGCCGCCTCATCCGGTGCGTAGGCATGGACGACCTCGGCCAGGCCGTCATGCAACTGGCACAGGCGCGAGGCCAGATCCATGTCGCCGTCGGAGGTCACGGTACCGGAGGCGACGAAGCGCAGGGAGTTGCCCAGCGTCTCGATGACGCCCCAACCGCAGCGACGGAGCCCGGGATCTATGCCGATGATGCGAATCGTGGAAGACATGGGAAACCCTAGTTCAGAATGGCCGATCAGTGCCAGTGAAATGTGAACAAAGCAAAAACATCGAAAGTGATTATAATTTATTATCGTCACCTCTTGGGCTGCGGCGCCCGGCTGACTACATGACAGAGACGAACGCAGCACAGGATTGATGCCATGATCCCCTTCTCCATTCTCGACCTTTCGCCGATCGCCGAGGGTCATTCGGTCCGCGATGCGCTGGATGCGTCGCGACGGCTGGCGCAGGTGGCGGAAGCGAATGGCTATCAGCGCTTCTGGCTCGCCGAGCATCATGGCATGCCCGGCATCGCGAGTGCCGCGACATCCATCGTGATTGCCCATGTCGGGGCAGGGACCTCGACCATCCGCATCGGCTCGGGCGGCATCATGTTGCCCAACCATTCGCCGCTCGTCATTGCCGAGCAGTTCGGCACGCTGGAGGCGCTCTTTCCGGGGCGTGTCGATCTCGGTCTTGGTCGTGCACCGGGTACCGACATGCGGACCGCCCGTGCCTTGAGGCGCAACATGGATGCGGGCGTTGAAAGTTTCCCGCATGATATCATCGAGTTGCAGCGGCTGCTTGGCGAGCCGACGGAGGATCAAGGGCTGCTCGCAGTGCCGGGCATGCGCAGCCATGTGCCGATCTGGTTGCTCGGCTCCAGCCTCTACAGCGCGCATCTCGCCGCAGCACTCGGTCTGCCTTACGCCTTTGCGTCGCATTTCGCGCCCGACCAGCTCGGCGAGGCGGTGGAGATCTACCGCCAGCGCTTCGAGCCGTCAGAGGCCTTGCAGTCTCCCCATGTGATGGTGGGCGTGATGGCGGCTGTCGCGGACACCGATCAGGAGGCAACCCGCCTTTTCACCTCGGCGCAGCAGCAATTCGTCAATCTGAGACGCAATGTGCGCCGGCCGTTTCCGCGACCGGTCGAGAGCATGGACGGCTTCTGGTCGGAGATTGAAAGGATCGGCGTCGAACACACGTTGCGTTATGCCATCGTCGGTTCGTCCGATACGGCGGCCCGCAAGCTCGAGGCGCTGATGGCGGAAGTGGCGCCCGACGAGATCATTGTCTCGACGCCGATCCACGATCTCAATGCGCGGCTGCGTTCGGTCGAGTTGTTTGCCGAATTGCGCGACCGCGCCGATATCGGTGTTGCGGCCGAATAGTTGCATCGCAAGCCTCGCCACCGTGTCATGAGACGATGCGCGGTGGCTTTCTTTTTTTCAGGCTCGGCGACGCGTTTCCACTTCAAATTTCTGCAGGAATCCGCGGAGAAGACTGCGCTTTGAAGTATCGCGTCCGCACGATATTTGATGGCTATAGTTAACGTCCGTAGTTAATCCGAACTTAACTTTTCCACTCCATTATCCCTCGCAGTTCACATTCTCAGGCAGCAGACGGCCTGATGAGACAACTCTGGGATTTTGGAGTCTCCTGTCATGACCAAAATGATTCTTGCAGTTGCTGCAGTTGCCATGCTGGCAAGTTCGGCAGCCCATTCTGCCGATCTTTATCAGCCTGAGCCGCAGCCGCAGCCCTATGTCGACGCTCCGGAAGTCACCGTTTCGGAAGCCTCCGGCTGGTATCTGCGAGGTGATCTCGGTTACAGCATCAACAAGCTGCGCGGAGCTGACTACTTCCAGGGCTCCAACAGCAGCCTCACTGATTTCACCACTGCTTCGATCAAGGACAATTTCACTGTCGGCGGTGGTGTGGGTTATCAGGTCAACAGCTACCTGCGCACCGATCTGACATTCGACTACATGTTCAAGTCAGACTTTAGAGGCTCGACGACAGGCCAGTGCGGCTCGCCGCTCGAAGCCTGCACATCGACCGATCTCGCCGCCATGAAAGCTTACACGCTGATGGCCAACGCCTATGTTGATCTGGGATCCTATGCCTATTTCACGCCTTACGTCGGCGCCGGCATCGGTGGCTCCTACGTGAAGTGGGACAATTTGCGTAACACCGCCTGCCAGGACGATGGCGGCGGTTGCGATGGTACCGAAGAACACGGCGGCAAGGGCAGCTGGCGCTTTGCCTATCAGCTGATGGCTGGCGCCTCGATCGACGTGACCTGCAACGTCAAGGCCGACATCGGTTATCGCTTCCGCCAGACGCTGGGTGGCGACATGTTCGGCTATCAGGCCAATGGTGGCCCGGGCTACGACAAGGGCTTCTACAGCCACGACATCCATGCCGGCGCACGTTACGTTTTCGGCGGTTGCGAACAGCCGGTCGCTTACGAGCCGCCGCCGCAGCCGATCGTCTACAAATAATCTCTAGGTGCCGGCTCAAGTCGGCAGCCATATGAGAGATCAGGTTCAAGGGCCCCCCACGGGGCCCTTTTTCGTTTGAAGACGCTAAAGGATGCCGGTTCGGCGCAAAACCCACCAGGACAGCATGACCGAGATCACGATGAAGCCGAAGGCATAGGCGGTGCCGTGCAGGCCTTCGGCAAAGGGCAGGCTGGTGGTGTTCATGCCGAAGAAGCCGGTCACCAGCGAGGGCGGCAGGAGGAGGGCGGTCATCAGCGACAGGATGTAGAGATGCCGATTCGTCTCTGCACTTTGCTTGGAATCCAGTTCTTCGTGCAGAAGCCGCGCGCGATCGGCCAGCGCCTGCACGTCCTGATCGACCGCTTCGAGCCGGGCCGAGAGGCGCACGAGGCTGTCCTCGACACCGTCGGGCATCTCGTCGTCATCAGTGGCGGATGCGCTGCGCATGATCAGTAGCATGGTGCGCAAATGGCGGTGCAACCGCACGATCAGGCGTCGGACGGGGGTAAGGCGGCGGCGCTCGTCGCGCAACTCGCTGCCATAGACGAGGTCCTCGATCTGGTTCAATTCGTCCGTCAGCTCGAGCACCACGACGATCAGGCCGCGCTGGAATTCGGCGACCAGAACTTCGAAGAGCTGGAGCGGCGAGGCATAGCGGGCGGCATTTTTTTCCACGGCGGCGCGCACCTTGTCGACGGAGCGGATCGGCTGCAGCCGGGTGGTGATGATGAAGCGATCCGAGAGCGCGAAATGCAGCCAGCCTATGTCGCGGGTCGTCGCGTCGAACTCCCGCTGAAAGTCGACCAGCGTGCCGAACAGCAGGCCCTCGTCGATGGCGAGGGCGGCATGGGTGTCGTGGGTGGTGAGCGCCGAGAGGACGGGCGGCGTCAGGCCGGGAAACTGTTCCAGGAAAGCGGGCAGGCGGGTGTCGGCGAGGTTGAGGTGCAGCCAGACAAAGCCATGGCCCGGCTGGACGTCCAGCGCCGAGCAGTCGGCCGGCAGGCGCTCGCTGCGAAGGCCCGGTAGGATGCGATAGGCCCATACAAGGCCAGGAATGGGGCTGGTCAGCGGAAACATCGGTGGTTAAGCCCTTGCAGCAGGTGGTCCTTGCCCGCATCGGGTGAGCGGGCGGTTTGAGATGCGCCCCCTGCATGAAGGATTGATGACAACGGTCGTGCAGCTTGCCTCCAAACGATTGACGCGGGCGTCGCAGGACTGGCGCGGACGGAACAAAAATTTTGCCCTGAGCGACGCAGACCCGCTTGACGGCGGTTTCCGACAAGAGTAGTTCCGACGGCGGGACACCTCTCCCCAACGAGAGGCTAATTACCTGGAAGGGTATCTATATGGCTGATATCGTCGCCCCCGCCGCGCGTCCGGCAAACACTCATTTTTCGTCTGGCCCCTGCTCGAAGCGTCCCGGTTGGTCGCTCGATGCGCTCTCCGATGCCCCGCTCGGTCGTTCGCACCGCGCCAAGGTTGGCAAGGACAAGCTGAAGCTGGCCATCGACCTTACTCGCGAAATTCTCAACGTTCCCGCTGACTATCGCATCGGCATTGTTCCGGCCTCCGACACGGGCGCCGTTGAAATGGCCATGTGGTCGCTGCTCGGCGAACGCGGCGTTGACATGCTCTCCTGGGAAAGCTTCGGCGCCGGCTGGGTCACCGATGTGGTGAAGCAGCTGAAGCTTGCCGATGTGCGCAAGTTCAATGCCGATTACGGTCTGCTGCCCGATCTGACACAGGTCGATTTCGACCGCGATGTTGTCTTCACCTGGAACGGCACGACCTCGGGCGTCCGCGTCGCCAATGCCGATTTCATCCCGGCTGATCGCAAGGGTCTCACCATCTGCGATGCCACTTCTGCGGCTTTCGCTCAGGATCTCGATTTCTCCAAGCTCGATGTCACCACCTTCTCCTGGCAGAAGGTTCTCGGCGGCGAGGGCGGTCACGGCGTGATCATCCTTTCCCCGCGCGCTGTCGAGCGCCTGACGACCTATGTGCCGGCCTGGCCGCTGCCGAAGATCTTCCGCATGACCTCGGGCGGCAAGCTGATCGAAGGCATTTTCGTCGGCGAGACCATCAACACGCCGTCGATGCTCTGCGTCGAGGACTATGTCGATGCGCTGAAATGGGCAAAGTCGATCGGTGGTCTGAAAGCCCTGATCGCCCGCGCCGACGCCAATGCCAAGGTGATCTTCGATTTCATCGAGAAGAACGACTGGATCGCGAATCTGGCTGTCGATCCGGCCACGCGCTCGAACACTTCGGTCTGCGTGAAGATCGTCGATCCCCAGGTGACCGCACTTGATGCCGACGCCCAGGCAGCCTTTGCCAAGGGGATTGCCAGCACGCTCGAGAAGCAGGGTGTCGCCTTCGATATCGGCGCCTATCGCGATGCGCCGGCCGGCCTTCGCATCTGGGCCGGTGCGACGATCGAGACGGAAGACATGGCAGCGCTGATGCCGTGGCTGTCCTTTGCCTACGAGAGCCAGAAGGCGACGCTCGCCAAGGCTGCTGCCTGATCTCTGACGCATTCGGCTCCGCCTGATTGGCGGAGCCCCGCAATTCTCATCATCCCATTCAAACGAACTCTCTGAAGGAGGCCTCGTCATGGCACCTCGCGTTCTCGTATCCGACGAATTGTCCGAAACCGCCGTCCAGATCTTCCGCGATCGCGGCGTCGAAGTCGATTTCCAGCCGCAGCTCGGCAAGGACAAGGACAAGCTGGCCGAAATCATCGGCAATTACGATGGCCTTGCCATCCGTTCCGCCACCAAGGCGACGGAAAAGCTGATTGCTGCCGCGACCAACCTCAAGGTGATCGGCCGCGCCGGCATTGGCGTCGACAATGTCGATATCCCGGCCGCCTCCAAGCGCGGTATCATCGTGATGAACACGCCCTTCGGCAATTCCATCACCACCGCCGAACACGCCATCGCTCTGATGTTTGCCGTTGCCCGGCAGCTGCCGCAGGCCGATGCCTCCACCCAGGCCGGCAAGTGGGAAAAGTCGAAGTTCATGGGTGTTGAAATCACCGGCAAGACGCTTGGCGTCATCGGTGCCGGCAATATCGGCGGCATCGTCTGCAAGAAGGCGATCGGCCTTGGCATGCATGTGATTGCCTATGACCCCTTCCTTTCGGCCGAACGTGCCCAGGAGATGGGCGTCGAGAAGGTCGAGCTCGACGAACTTCTGCCGCGCGCCGATTTCATCACCCTGCACGTGCCAATGACCGACAAGACCCGCGGCATCCTCGGCCGCGAGAACCTCGCCAAGACGAAGCCCGGCGTGCGCATCATCAACTGCGCCCGTGGCGGTCTGGTCGATGAGGCAGCGCTCGCCGAAGCCATCAAGTCCGGCCATGTCGCCGGTGCCGGTTTCGACGTGTTCGAAGTCGAGCCTGCGAAGGAAAGCCCGCTCTTCGGTCTGCCGAACGTCGTCTGCACCCCGCATCTCGGCGCATCCACCACGGAAGCCCAGGAAAACGTTGCTCTGCAGGTTGCCGAGCAGATGTCGGATTACCTCGTCAAGGGCGCTGTTTCCAACGCCATCAACATGCCGTCGATCACGGCTGAGGAAGCACCGATCCTGAAGCCGTTCATCCGTCTCGCCGACGTGCTCGGTTCGTTTGCCGGCCAGATGACCGAAGATCCGATCAAGGAAATCGAGATCCTCTATGACGGCGTGACCTCGACCATGAATACCAAGGCGCTGACTTCTGCGCTGCTCGCCGGCCTCATCCGCCCGCAGGTGGCCGACGTCAACATGGTTTCGGCCCCGATCATGATCAAGGAAAAGGGCGTCATCGTCGCCGAGGTCAAGCGCGACAAGACCGGCGTTTATGACGGCTATATCAAGCTCACCGTCACCACCGACAAGCAGACGCGTTCGGTTGCCGGCACGGTCTTCTCCGACGGCAAGCCGCGCTTCATCCAGATCAAGGGCATCAACATGGACGCGGATGTCGGTCAGAACATGATCTACATCTCCAACACCGACGTTCCCGGCATGATCGGCTTCATGGGCACCACGCTCGGCAATGCCAAGGTCAACATCGCGAACTTCCAGCTTGGCCGCGACAAGGAAGGCGGCGACGCGATCGCTCTCCTTTATGTCGATGGTCCGGTGGAGAAGGCCGTGCTCGACCAGCTGACCGCGAACCCTGCCGTCAAGCAGGCCAAGCCCCTGGTGTTCAACGTCGACTGAGCGCCTTCACGTTCACACAACCAAATACATGAATAATGCCGACGGCGCGGGATCAAACCCGCGCCGTCTTTGTTTTTGGAACAAGCGAGACAATCGGCGGGGCGCATATAAGGAACAATCGATGCGTTGAACCGTCGCATGGCGGCTTGTCGCATTGAACGCAGGGAACAAGGCTATACTTGACTTCTGTCACCTCGGAGCCTGTTTCTCGTTGCGAGGTCGAACAACGAAGGATGCAGTCATCATGTTCGAAAACTTCGACGCACAGATCCTCGCGCGGATCCAGTTCGCGTTCACGGTCTCCTTCCACATCATCTTCCCCGCCTTTTCCATCGGTCTGGCCAGCTATCTGGCCGTGCTGGAAGGTCTCTATCTGTGGAAGAAGGACAAGGTCTATCTGGAGCTCTTCGACTTCTGGAAGACGATCTTTGCGGTCGCCTTCGGTATGGGGGTCGTGTCCGGGATCGTCATGTCCTATCAGTTCGGCACCAACTGGTCGGTGTTCTCCGACAAGGCCGGGCCGGTGATCGGGCCGCTGATGGGTTATGAAGTGCTCACGGCCTTCTTCCTCGAAGCTGGCTTCCTGGGCGTCATGCTGTTCGGCCGGCAGAAGGTCGGGCCGGGGCTGCATTTCTTTGCAACACTGATGGTGGCGATTGGCACGCTGATCTCGGCCACCTGGATCCTGTCCGTCAATTCCTGGATGCAGACGCCCGATGGGTTCGCGATCAACGAGGTCGGCCAGTTCGTTCCGGTAGACTGGTGGAAGATCGTCTTCAACCCGTCCTTTCCTTATCGCCTGACGCATATGGTGATCGCCGCCTACCTCACCACCGCCTTCGTGGTGGGTGCGGTCGGCGCCTGGCATCTGCTGCGCGGCACGGCGCCTCGTCGCTCCGGCGTGATGTTCTCGATGGCCATGTGGATGGCGGCGATCGTCGCCCCGATCCAGATTGCCGCCGGTGACGCCCATGGTCTCAACACGTTGGAGCATCAGCCGGTCAAGGTCATGGCCATGGAAGGCCATTTCGACAGCCATCCGGACGGTGCGCCCCTCATCCTGTTCGGCATCCCGAACACGGAAGAAAAGCGCATCGACTATGCGGTCCAGATCCCCAAGCTCTCCAGCCTGATCCTCAAGCACGATCTCAATGCACCGCTCGACGGGCTGGATACCGTGCCTGATGACAAGGAGCCGCCCGTTGCGATCGTCTTCTGGTCGTTCCGCGTCATGGTCGCGATCGGCTTTGCCATGCTCGGCGTCGGCCTGTTCTCGCTCTGGTGTCGCTGGAAGGGTACGCTCCTTGAGAACCACTGGATGCACCGCGTGGCACTGGTAATGGGCCCCTCCGGCTTCGTCGCCGTGCTTGCCGGCTGGATCACCACGGAAGTCGGCCGCCAGCCCTATACGGTCTATGGCCATCTGCTGACGGCTGATTCGATCTCGCCGATCGCAGCGCCCGCTGTTGCCGCCTCGCTGATCGCCTTCGTCGTGGTCTACTTCGTCGTCTTCGGTGCCGGCACCTTCTACATCCTGCGCCTGATGGCCCGCCTGCCGCGCGATCCGATGCCGGATCTCGACGACGGCCCGATCCGCTCGTCCGGCATCACGCCGGCCGCCCAGCCCGGTCACCATGGAGGCAAACATGCCCATTGATCTTCCCTTCATCTGGGCCGGCATCATCGCCTTTGCCGTGCTCGCCTATGTCATCCTCGATGGCTTCGATCTCGGCATCGGCATCCTCTTCCCCTTCTTCCCGGAGAAGCACGAAAAGGACCTGATGATGAATTCGGTGGCGCCGGTTTGGGATGGCAACGAGACCTGGCTGGTGCTGGGTGGCGGGGGACTGCTTGCCGTCTTCCCGCTCGCCTATGCGACCATCCTACCCGCCATCTATGCCCCGATCATTCTCATGCTGCTCGGGCTGATCTTCCGCGGCGTCGCCTTCGAATATCGCTGGCGCACGAAGCGGGCGGAGCACCTGTGGAACTGGGCCTTTACCGGCGGGTCTGTCGTTGCCGCCTTCTTTCAGGGCGTGGCGCTCGGTGCGCTGGTGCAGGGCATTCCGGTTACCGATCGTGCCTATTCCGGCGGCTGGTGGGACTGGCTGACGCCGTTTTCGATCGCTACCGGCCTCGCACTCCTGGCCGGCTACAGTCTGCTCGGCGCCACCTGGCTGGTGATGAAGACGGAAGGCGAGATTGCGGAAAGGGCCAAGTTCTTCGCCGTTCGCCTGGCCTTTGCGACCGTTGCCGCCATGGGTGTCTTCAGCCTCTGGACGCCGTGGCTGGAGCCCGCCTATCTTGATCGCTGGTTCGGCTATCCGACGATGATCTTTTCGGTGATCGTGCCGCTGATGGTGCTCGGCTGCCTCTGGGTGATCGTCTCGGGTCTGCGCAATGGCCGCGACGTGCAGCCTTTCGTGGCGGCACTCGGGCTTTTCGTGCTCGGTTACGCCGGCATCGGGATTTCCTTCTATCCCTATATCGTGCCGACCTCGCTCACCATCTGGGAAGCGGCGGCCCCCGATTCCAGCCTCTCCTTCCTGCTGGTCGGCGCCGTCGTGCTGGTGCCGATGATCCTGTGCTACACGGCCTATGCCTATTGGGTTTTCCGCGGGAAGCTCAACCCTGACGAGGGCTATCACTGATGGAAAGGCGCCAGACACTCAGCCGGCTGCTGTGGTTTGTCGGCCTGTGGGCGGCCGGTGTGGGCACGATCACGGTCGTCGGCCTGATCATCAAGTTCTGGCTGAGAGCCTGACCCGGTCACTTCAATTTCAATCAATAATTGACCGCCCGACCTTCAAAAGAGGCCGGGCGGTGTCCATATGGGCTGCAAGGCCTCTGGGCCACGATCGTTCGAGGAGGAGGGGAGATCCCCATGCGACAATACGGAAAATTCTTTGCGACGCTTGCTCTCGGCATGATGGTGACGCTGATGGCCGTCGACTTTGCCGAAGCACGTCGCGCCAGTGGCGGCTTCGGCAGCCGCGGCACGCGAACCTTCAGCCAGCCGTCGATCACCCGCACGGCGCCAGCGCCGGCAGCGCCGATCGAACGCACGATGACTCCGCGCACGAACACCACCCAACCAGGCGCCAACCAGACAGCGACACAAGGGTTCAACCGTCCGGGCGGTTTGTTCGGTGGTCTGGCCGGTGGCTTGATGGGCGGCCTGTTGCTCGGCGGGTTGTTCGGCATGCTGATGGGCACCGGCTTTGGCGGCGGCTTCGGGATGATCGGGCTGTTGCTGCAGGGCCTGCTGATCTTCTTCCTGGTGCGCTTTGCCATGCGCGCCTTTGCCAATCGCCAGCCGGCGTCGGCCGGTGCTGGCAATGGCCCCGGCATGGGCGGCTTTGGCGGGCTTGGTGGCCTGACGCGCGACAATCAGAGCGATGCCGGCCGATCCAGCTTCCAGATCCCGAAGATCGGCGGCGGTGGTGCTGCCGCAGCCTCTGCCGCCCGTCCGGGCCAGCCGGATGAGCTTGGCATCACCCAGGGTGACCTCGAACGCTTCGAGCAGTTGCTGAAGGACATGCAGGCGGCCTTTGCGGCCGAGGACTATGGCACGCTGCGCCGGATCACGACGCCGGAAGCCATGTCGTATCTGGCGGAAGAACTGAGCGAGAACGCCACCAAGGGCGTGAAGAACGTCGTGCGCGACGTGCATCTGGTGCAGGGTGACGTGGCCGAAAGCTGGGCCGAGGACAAGGCCGAGTATGCGACCGTCGCGATGCGCTACGAGGCTGTCGACTATATGGTCGACCGTCAGACGAATGCGGTGATCGAGGGCGATCCGAATGTTGCGTCTGAGTCCGTCGAGATCTGGACCTTCGTCCGTCGCCCCGGCACGCTCTGGCAGATTTCGGCGATCCAGAGCGCGAATTGATCTGACCTGCTTCTGTCGTTCAAACCTCCCCGTCGGGTTCGGCGGGGAGGTTTTTTGTTCGGTGGGCATGTTTGGCGTCGAGCTTGGGGTACCCCCCTCGGTCCTGCCGGACATCTTCCCCACGAGGGGGGAGAGCGGGGCGCGGATACGCCTCGGCTCAATCGAGCGAAGTTGTGATTGGATAGCCGGTTATTCCGTGGGGTGACCGAAAGCGCCTGCGGCCACTCTCCCCCCGTGTGGGGGAGATGTCACGAAGTGACAGAGGGGGGTACCCCTCGCACCACGCTCAGCTATTTACTTATTTCACCCTCACCCCGGGCACTGCTGCAGCTGCCGCGCATAGGTATAGGTGATCTCGGTAAACCGCTTGGCGCCCTTCAGCGCTTCCGGACGGTTCTTGTAGGCGCCGCGCAGGTAGCCGGTGAGACCGGAATGATAGGCGAGGTAGAGATTATAGGGGTCGTTAAGCTGGATCTTCAGCTTGTCTGCCGTCTCGCGGTGATACCAGCCAATGAAACGGATCGCGTCGGCGAAATCGGTGCGGCGGGCGCCCCAGCGGCCGGTTTCCTGGCGGTAGCGATCCCAGGTGCCGTCGAGCGCCTGGGAATAACCATAAGCGGAAGAGGCCCGCTTGCCGGGGATGAAGCCGAGATACCATTTGCGCGGCGGCTTGGCGTTATGGCGGAAGCTGGATTCCGTGTAGATCGTCGCCATCAGGATCGGCACCGGCACGCCGTATTCGCGTTCGGCTGACACGGCGGCGCGACGCCAGTTGTTGAACAGGCCGTCGCGCTGCTCAAAGATCGCGCAGGCGTTGCGCGTCTGGGAGGGCGGCTTGGCGCAGGCCGACAGCATCAGCATGACGCCGAGGGCGGATATGAGAGCGGTACGCATGACAAAACCTCGCTACAGGCCCGTCATTGTATTCACTAAAATTTAACGAAAGGTTTTCCGGTCGGCCCCTCGATCTGGCATCCCCAGATCTGGCCCTTGATCTGGGAACAGTGCCTGCTCGGACGTCTTGGACGGTTGCATCTTCTCTCGGGAAAATGCCCCGGGCTGCGTTGACGTCTGTCGCATTTGCGACCAGTCTGCGGCTTTCGTGTCGGAACGGCGAGGAGGGGTGACGGGTTCACCTTCGTATCCGGCAGGAAGACAATATCAGGGAACGAGGACGCGGCCACCATGCAGCAAGTCGGCATCGGCATCATCGGATGCGGTAATATATCAAGCGCTTATTTGAAAACCCTGCCGCAGTTTCCGATCCTGAAGGTCTGCGGCATCGCCGATCTGAATGCCGATCTGGCAGCAAGCCGAGCTTCGGAATTCAACGTTCCGGCACGCTCGATCGACGAGCTCTACGCCGACCCGGACATCAGCATTATTCTCAACCTGACGGTGCCGAAGGCGCATGTCTCGGTGGGGCTGAAGGCGCTCGAAGCCGGCAAACATGTTTATTCGGAAAAGCCGCTCGGCGTCACTTTCGCCGAGGGCAGGACGCTGGCTGAGACAGCGCGGGCGAAGGGGCTTCGCATTGGCTCGGCGCCTGACACCTTTCTTGGCGGCGCGCATCAGACGGCGCGCGCGCTCGTGGATGATGGCGCGATCGGCCAGCCGATCGGCGGCACGGCGTTCTTCATGTGCCCCGGGCATGAGCGATGGCATCCCAATCCGGATTTCTACTACGAGGCAGGCGGCGGGCCGATGCTCGACATGGGGCCGTATTACATCACCGATCTCGTCAACCTGCTCGGCCCTGTCGAGAATGTGGCGGGCTTTGCCACCAAGGTGCGCGACGTCAGAAAGATCGGCAGCGAGCCGCGCCGGGGCGAGGTGATCCCGGTGCATGTGCCGACCCATGTCACGGGGCTCATGTCCTTCGTCAACGGCGCCGTGGTGCAGATCTCCATGAGCTTCGACGTCGCCGGCCATCGCCACACGCCGCTCGAAATCTACGGCACGGAGGCGACGCTGATCGTGCCCGATCCCAATCACTTTGGCGGCGACCTTTTCCTTTTGCCTGTCGTCGGCGAAGCGCAGGGCAAGCCGGTGAGCCTGCCTTATGCGGAGGGCAACTGGCGCTCGCTGGGGCTCGCCGACATGGCGCATGCAATCATCAAGGATCGTCCGCATCGGGCGAATGGCGATCTCGCGCTGCATGTGCTCGAAGTCATGGAGGCCTTCCAGACAGCTTCCGACCGGGGCGAAACCGTCGCCATCACCACCCGCGTCGAGCGGCCGGCGCCGCTTTCGCATTCGCTCATTGATGGCCGTCTCGGCCGCTGACCACTCGTTATTTCAAAAAGGATTTTATCATGCGTCAGGCTCTGATCTGCTGGGGCGGCTGGGACGGGCATCAGCCCGAACAATGCGCGGCCCTCGTCTCCGACATGCTGCAGGCGGAGGGCTTTTCCGTCCGCGTCGAGCCGGGCACGGCGGCCTTTGCCGATCCCGCCATTCGCGACTACAGTCTGATCGTGCCGATGCTGACGATGACCAAGATCGAGAAGCCGGAGATCGAGAACCTAGAGCTCGCCATTCGTGGCGGCGTCGGCCTCGGCGGCTTCCACGGGCAGGCCGGCGACAGTTTTCGCGACTGCGTCCAGTATCAATACATGATCGGCGGCCAATGGGTCGCCCATCCCGGCAATATCTATGATTACACGGTCAACATCGTGAAGCCTGAGGACCCGCTTGTGTCAGGCATCGGCGATTTCCCCTATCGCTCCGAGCAGTATTACATGCATGTCGACCCCAACAACGAGGTGCTGGCGACGACGCGTTTTACCGGCGAACATGATGCCTGGATCGACGGGCATGTGATGCCGGTCGTCTGGAAGCGCCGCCATGGACAGGGGAGGGTGTTCTACTCTTCGCTCGGCCACCAGGCGGCGGAGTTCGAGGTGCCGCAGATGCGGGAGATTGTGCGGAGAGGGCTGGTCTGGGCGGCGCGGTGAGGGGGATTAGTGTTATGCTAAGACTCTGAATTGCTTCAGTTCGTCCAAGCGCCAAGTCCTGCCACTCTTAACAAGCGTGCCTTCGGCCATGACTGGCTTGCCTTCTTTGTGGGCATCGACTGCGTCAAGGTATGACTCCGGTGAGAGTGTAAGCTTTACGTGGATGAGTAAATCTTCTTCATTAACCCAGCTAACCTCTATTTCGCGCTTCGCGCCTTCCTGTAGCAAATCAGCGGGATTGCCTTCGCTCTCAAGTCTTTTCACCCTCCCAACGATGCTTGCTGGTCGAGGCGGGTCGTCGACTCGCAGCGCTTTGGATGCGGTTTTGAGTATGTCCACGTGCCGCTCTTCCAGTGAAATCTCCGCCATCCGCGAGGAAAAAGCGGTATTCCATTCAGGAGAGAACCTCACCGTCATGTCAATTTTCGCTACACCTACGTCTTCGATCAATGCGACCAAAGCATCGCACATGTTCGCGCTTAGGTCGCTGCTTTCGTGAATTATGATCCCAGGGTCATCAGCAAGAGTTGCTTTTTTCAAAGCGAGCATTCCGCGCACCATTCGCTCGATCACCGTTCGTCCAAATGGACGTTCAGCTGTATCGTCAAAAAGGTCTGGTGAATTGTTCAGGCCTAGAGGTGATTCAATCTGGAACCCAAAGCTGCCGCGAAATGTGTGTCCGAAGCGGCATGTTTCGGAGTAATCTGTGGCTTCCTTAAGGGTTCTCTTGAAAGACCGCTCTCCAACCAGCTCCGTGGTTGCCGAAACTGCAAGCAACGATCGCATCTTATCTATGTACTCGGATGCAATCTTTAGCTGTATGGTTTCGTTTCTCACATATTCGTCAGGTATACGGCTTGATATGATATCATAAGCTAGGGCGCGTATTTCGGCTACCACGTCAGTTGGATGCTTTTCGTAGAACTCTGAAATGGTGGTGATGGCGAGTTCAACGTCTCGGGAGAACGACGACTTCTCGTAGTTGAGGAATACCTCTACCGGCAAGCTATCAATCGAGTCTGGAAAGTATATTCTCCGCAGATTGCTTTTAGTCGTGCTCACGCTCCAGCCCTGATTTGTCAGGTAGCGCTCAATCATACGAGGTTCTAGGTTGAAGCGAGGGCTGTGTGTCGGCATCATGCAGCCTCCCCGTCGCCGACCTTTCGCCGACGCTCAGCCTCCAAAAGTTCGCGCAGCGCGTCGGCAGTGAATACATTGGAGCGAGGAATGAGAATTTTTCTTGTCGAATTTTCATTCGTGACCGGTTCACCGCTCAATACTGTGTAGTAGCAGCATTTTCTGAGCGTCATGTATTCTTCTGAGAATTCCACCCATGTTTCGTCTTCGGGCGGCAGACACAACAGAATTAGTACTGCGCCTACTCCGTCTGGATCTCTGGTAACTAGGTCGTTGTAAGTTTTCGACTCTAGATTATATCCAATGTTGGTGTCTTCAATGTTCCAGCTTTTTGTGGCCTTAAGTTGGTAGTCTAGCGGGAAGCTGCTCTCGATTCTTCGATTTCCGCGTATTGTTACCGGTCTGAAAGTCCCGTCAATGCCATAGTCGAATGCACGCTCTCCAGTGCAATTCACCCCGGCTCTACCGGCGATGGCATGGACAAAAGCTCTACTTAAGCTCTCTTTTGTATGCTGAACTGTAATCATCGATCTCACGCTCCCCCAGGGGCGATTACAGCTCAAATTGATTGACGATTCAATAAATTTCGCGCGTAGGTGGTGCGCTCTTGCTGCCGGATCTTCAATGCGAACCCGTCTACATCTAGGAATAGCATGGGTATGCTTACAGGAGAACTTTGGTAGCGGGGGGCGGACTTGAACCGCCGACCTTGGGGTTATGAATCCCACGCTCTAACCACCTGAGCTACCCCGCCACACATCGAACATTCGGGCCTTGAAGCCGTCGCCGTCCGAAGCGATGGGCGGCTTATAAGGCGAGGGTCCGATCAAAGTCAAGCGCGTTGAAAGCAAAAAGGATTGTGCTTTCCACCGCAGCAGACATCCCTCTGCTCAGGCCGCCACCGGGCTTGCCAGAAGCGCCTTCAGCGAGGCTTCCGCCGTGCCCGAACGTTCAGACCGCTCGATGAAACCGCCACCATAGACGCGGGCGTCGGCGCCGGGTGCCGAATAGAGCACGCAGGCCTGGCCGGGGGCGACGCCGGCTTCGCCAATCTCGAGATCGACATAGACGCCGCGTTCGTCGGCATGCAGCACGGCCGGGGTCGGCGGGCGGGTGGAGCGGACCTTGGCGAAGCAGGGCATGCCGTCTGCTGCGTCTTCCGCCAGCGTCCGGTCGCCCAGCCAGTTGATGTCGCGCAGATAAACGCGGTGGGTTTCCAGCGCTTCCTTCGGGCCGACGATGACACGGCGCGAGCGGGCGTCGAGATAGATGACATAGAGCGGTTCGCCGGTGGCGACGCCCAAGCCCTTCCGCTGGCCGATGGTGTAATGCAGGATGCCTTCGTGGCTTCCGAGCACGCGGCCGTCGAGATGCACGATGTCGCCGGCAAGCGCCGCATTCGGCTTCAGCTTGTTGATCACGTCGGCATATTTGCCCTGGGGCACGAAACAGATGTCCTGGCTGTCGGCCTTCTGGGCGACGACGAGGCCCATGTCTTCGGCGAGCTTCCGGGTCTCCGCCTTGGACATTCCGCCGAGCGGGAAGCGCAGATAGTCGATCTGCTCTTGCGTGGTAGCAAAGAGGAAGTAGCTCTGGTCGCGCTCGCTGTCGATCGGTCGGAAGAGGGCGCGGTGGCCGGGATCGTTTGCCAGCGGCACGGACTTCGAGCGGATGTAATGACCGGTTGCCAGCGCGTCGGCGCCGAGTTCTTTCGCGGTCGCAAGCAAATCAGCAAACTTGACCGTCTGGTTGCAGGCGACGCAAGGGATCGGCGTTTCGCCGGCGACATAGCTTTCCATGAACGGGTTGATCACGGTATCGCGAAAACGCTGTTCGTAGTCGAGCACGTAATGCGGGATGCCAAGCGTTTCGCAAACGCGGCGGGCATCGTCGATGTCCTGGCCGGCGCAGCAGGATCCGGCGCGGTGGACGGCGGCGCCATGATCGTAAAGCTGCAGCGTGATGCCGAGGACGTCATAACCCTCGCGCTTCAGGATGCCGGCGACGACGGACGAATCCACGCCGCCCGACATGGCGACGACAACGCGCGTATCTTCCGGTCTCTTGTCAAAATCCAGCGTGTTCACGGGCTTCGTCTCTGTGCTTCATGCGACCGTTGATGATCCCTTATCTGCGGGAGTGTGGCCGAGTCTGCCGGGCTTTTTCGCCCGCGGCCGCTGCCGGTCTGATTGTTGACGGATATAGAAAGGATTGCTTGTTCATGCAAGAGCAGCGATTCGCGGGCAGGGGTCCGCTTGAGGAGGACATCCATGCCCGTTCAGATGACCGTCACTGCGCAAAGCTTTCCCATCGCCGGGACGTTTACGATTTCGCGCGGCTCGAAGACCGAGGCGAAGGTGGTCACGGTGCGGCTGACCGATGGCATGCATGTCGGGCAGGGCGAATGTGTGCCCTATGCGCGGTATGGTGAAACGGTGGAGAGTGTGGTCGAGGTGCTTTCGGCGCTGGTGCCTGAGGTGGCCGCCGGGCTGGATCGTGCCGGGCTGCAGATCCGGCTGAAGCCGGGTGCGGCGCGCAATGCGCTCGACTGCGCCTTCTGGGATCTGGAGGCGAAGCGGGCGGGGAAGCCGGTCTGGCACCTTGCAAAGGTGCAAGAGCCGAAGCCGCTGTCGGTCACCTATACGCTCTCGCTGGGCACGCCGGAGAGCATGAAGGCTGCGGCGGCAAAGGAGGCGCACCGACCGCTCTTGAAGGTCAAGCTCGGCGGCGAGGGAGATATCGAGCGCATCCGGGCGGTGCGGGCGGGCGCGCCCAGATCGGCCATTATCGTCGATGCCAATGAGGGCTGGAGCGTTGAGCAATACAAGGCGCTGGCGCCGGTCTTTCTCGATCTCGGGGTGAAACTGGTCGAACAGCCGTTCCCGGCAGGCGACGACGGTGCGCTTCTCGGCCTCGATCGTGTCCTGCCGGTTTGTGCCGACGAGAGCTGCCATGACACGGCCTCGCTCGGCGCCCTCAAGGGCAAGTATGACGCCGTCAACATCAAGCTCGACAAGACGGGCGGGCTGACGGAAGCGCTTGCCATGCGGGATGCGGCGGTGGAGGCGGGCTTTCAGATCATGGTCGGCTGCATGGTCGGCTCGTCGCTCGCCATGGCGCCGGCCTTTCTGGTGGGCCAAGGGGCGGCGTTTGTCGATCTCGACGGGCCGCTGCTTTTGGCGCGGGATCGGGAGCCGGGGATTGTCTATGACGGGGCGATCATGGCGGTGCCGCCCGTGGGGCTTTGGGGGTAGGCCAGAAGAAAGTCCCCTCCCAAACCCTCCCCACAAGGGGGAGGGCTTAACCCAGCCGCGCCGTCTGAGCCTGGCACCAACCTGCGACTAGATGTGGCGGAAGGGCAGCCGCGAGTCCTCTCCCCCCTTGTGGGGGAGATGGCCGGCAGGCCAGAGGGGGTCTTGTTCCTGACAGCAAAATGCGAGCCGAACCTCAGGCCATCGCCATCCAGATCATGTGCTTCTTGCCACGACCTGTCCTGCCTGCTCTAACCGGAATCTCTTCAACGACATAGCCAGACCCCTTGAGGCGCTGGGTGAAGCGCGGGTCGGGTCCTTGCGACCAGACGGCCAGCACGCCGCTTTTCGTCAGCGCCGTCTTGGATTTGCGAATCCCGTCATAGGCATAGAGGCCGTCATTCTCTTCGCGCGTCAGACCGTCAGGGCCATTGTCGACATCGAGCAGGATGGCGTCAAACTGGCCCCTGGATTTGGCGATCAGGGCGCCGACATCGCCGACATGGATGGTCACGCGCGGGTCGTCGAGGCTGCCGGCATAGATCTCGGCCATCGGGCCGCGTGCCCAGTCGACAACGGCGGGCACGAGTTCGGCGACGGTGACCTTGGCGTCCTGAGGCAGGACGGCCAAGGCTGCGCGGAGCGTAAAGCCCATGCCGAGGCCGCCGATCAGGATATGCGGGCGCTTATGGGTGGCGATGCGCTCGATGGCGAGGGTGGCGAGCGCTTCTTCCGAGCCGCTGAGCCGGCTGTTCATCAGCTCGTTGGTGCCGAGCATGATGGAGAATTCCGTGCCGCGTTGCTTCAGGCGCAGCTCTCCGCCGCCGGGAATCTGGGCCGTGTCGAGCTGGATCCAGGGCAGCATGGGGACGTGTCCTTTTCTGTGTCTTGCCTCCCCGTATCACGGGCCATGCGGCCGGTTCAACGGTGCCTCCGTACCATCCGGGATGAAATGAGGCTTGCGGCGTTCGTCCATCCGGGGCTAGCTCTTGGGGACGAGCCGAGACTGCGCGGTGGGCTTCAAGCGATCCGCCGAAGCCTTCAGTTTTCTTGCCCGACCAGAACTCCAGGAGACTGCCCATGCCCGCCCCCGTCAATACCTTCAAGGCTGCCCTCCAGACCCGTGGTGATCTGCTCACCGGGCTCTGGGTGGCGCTGGCCAATCCGCATTCGGCGGAAATCTGCGCCGGGGCCGGCTTCGACTGGATCCTCATCGATGCCGAGCACGGGCCGAACGACATTCCGCTGATAGCCGCCCAGCTTGCTGCGGTCACCCGTCATGCCGCGCATCCGGTGGTGCGATTACCGGTGGGCGAGGTCTGGATGATCAAGCAGGCGCTCGATATCGGTGCGCAGACCCTGATGATCCCGATGGTCGAAACGGCCGAGCAGGCGGCGCTGCTCGCCAAGGCACTGCGTTATCCGCCCGACGGTATCAGAGGCATGGGCGCGAGCCTCGGCCGCGCCTCGAACTTTGGCCGGATTGCTGACTATGCCGAAACGGCCAATGATCAGGTCTGTCTGATCGCGCAGATCGAAAGCCGCCTCGGCGTGGAGAATGCCGAAGCGATCCTCGCCACGGAGGGTGTCGATGCCGTGCTGATCGGACCAGCCGATCTATCCGCCGACATGGGCTATCGCGGCAAGGCGACGGTGCCCGAGGTGATGGAGACGGTGGAGGCGCTGATCGGCAAGATCAAGGCTGCGGGCAAGCCGGCAGGCATCATGACCGGAGACCCGGAGATGATCACGCTCGCGCGCCGCGCCGGGGTGCGTTTCATGGCAAATGCCACGGATACGGGGCTGCTTGCCAAGGCTGCCGCTGCCATGGCGGCTGAGATGCGCAATCCGGAGGCGGCGTCGAAGGGCGGCATATCGTCGGGCTCTGGCGGCTACTGATAGTCCGCCCGGTTGATGCCGTGGCGTTGCAACTTGTCATAGAAGGTCTTGCGCGGAATTCCGAGCGCTTCGATGGTTTCGCGCACATCGCCTCGGGTCTGGCGCAGCGTCTCGCGGATGAGCGTCGCCTCGTGCTCCTCCATGCGTTCGGGCAGGCTGAGACCGGGCGTTGACGCCGGCATGTTTTGCGGGGGCGCCTGGGTGACGCCCAGAACCACGCGTTCGGCGAAATGGGCGAGTTCGCGGACATTGCCGGGAAAGACGTGGGTGTCGAGATGGCGGCTGACCTCCGCCGTCATCTGTGGCAGATCGCGGCGGAAACGCTCGGCGGCGCGGGCGGCAAAATGGGCAAACAGCAACGGGATATCGGCCCGACGTTCGCGCAGCGGCGGGATCGAGATCGTCACGACATTCAGGCGGTAATAGAGGTCCTCGCGGAATGAGCCACGCGACTGCGGATCGCCGAGATCGACCTTGGCGGCGGCAACGACGCGCAGGTCGACGGGCCGGATCTCGTTGGTGCCGAGCGGGCTCACCTCGCGCATTTCCAGAACCCGCAGCATCTTCACCTGGGTGGAAAGCGGCATGCTCTCGATCTCATCGAGGAAGAGCGTACCGCCGCTCGAATGCTCAATGCGGCCGATGCGCTTCTTCTGCGCACCGGTGAAGGCGCCTTGTTCATGGCCGAAGAGTTCGCTCTCGATGACGGTGTCGGGAAGCGCCCCGCAATTCAGCGCGACGAAGTTGCCCCTGGCGCGGCGGCTCCAGCGATGCAGCAGCGTTGCCACCACTTCCTTGCCGCTGCCGGTCTCGCCGGCGATCAGCACGTCGACATCGGTGTCGGCGATCTGGCGCAGCGTCTGGCGCAAATGCTCCATGGCCGGCGTCTGGCCGATCAGCGGAAGGTCGTCCTGGGGGGCAGATGCCGCCTCGCGCAGTCGGCGGTTTTCCAGCACCAGCCGGCGTTTTTCCGCCGCCCGCGCCACGCTCTGCACGAGACGGTCGGCGGGGAAGGGTTTCGGGATGAAATCATAGGCGCCGTCCTTGAGCGCTTTCACCGCCATGTCGACGTCGCCATGACCGGTGATCAGCAGCACGGGGAGGTCGGGGTCGAGGGCATGGATGCGGGCGAAGAGTTCGAGCCCGTCCATGCCGGCCATGCGGATATCGCTTATGACTACCGCTTTGCTTTCGACCGACAGCTGGGCAAGCGCTTGCTGTGCGCCGGCAAAGTCGCGCACCGCATAACCTGCAAGTTCCAGCGTCTGCCGCGTGGCGCGGCGCAGATCCGTGTCGTCGTCGACCAGAATGATCTCGATGCCTGCGGTCAAGACTCAGCTCTTTTCAGTGTGACGGTGAAGGTTGTGCCGGCAGCAGAGCTTTCGCCGGTGATCGTGCCGCCATATTCGGTGACGATGTCGCGCGCAATGACCAGTCCGAGGCCGAGGCCGCTGTCCTTGGAGGTGTTGAAGGGGATGAACAGGTTTTCGCGGATCGCGGCCGGAATGCCGGGACCATTGTCGCGCACGGCGATCACCACGTCAGCCTGATCGACGTGCACCACCTGCACCTCGATCTTGGCGCCGTCGCGGCCTTCAAGCGCTTCGAGTGCATTTTGCAAGAGATTGATCAGCACCTGTTCGAGGCGTACCCGCTGGCCTGTGACGGCGAGATCGTCCGGGATGGGGCCGATGACCAGCATGTCCATGCTGCCGGAAAAGCGGCTGCGCAGCAGGAACAGCGCGCCTTGCACGGCCGCTTTCAGGTTGACCGGCTCTGCCACCAGCCGTCCCTTGCGGGCAAGGCCGCGCAATTGGCTGGTGATGGTGCCGATGCGGTCGGTGAGGTCGGCGATGAGGCCGAGGTTCTGGCGGGCGGTCGTTGTGTCGCCGCGATCGAGGAAGGCATGCGCATTGTCGGCATAGGCGCGGATGGTGGCGACCGGCTGGTTGATCTCGTGGGCAACGCCGGCTGCCACCTGGCCGAGGATCGCCAGTCGGTTGGCCTGGACGAGATCCTGCTGGACGCTCTGCAGCCGGGCGTCTGTCGCGTGGTGTTCGGCAATCTCCGCCTGGAGGCGGTCGCGCGCTTCTGTGAGTTCGATGGTGCGGCGGCCAACCTGGCGTTCGAGTTCCGCGCGAGCCGCCTGTTCTGCGGCACGGCGACGGGACGCCCGGCCGCTCAGATAAAGCAGCCAGGCGGCAGCGGCAATCAGGGGTACACCGATGGTAACCGCAATCAGGCGACCTTCCCAGATGCCGGCATCGAGCGCAGCCACAGCGGGGGCCAGGACATGCAGGGTCCAGAGGGTGCCGGGCACCGCCATGGTGGTCGCATAATGGGGCTCGCTGGGCAGGCCGCCGCCCATGTCCGTCGCCACCATCTTGTATCCGGCAAGGTCGAAGAGGGACCAGATGGGGATGGGGGTGAGCGGCGCCTCACCGAATTGCAGGCTGTCGCGGATCTTGCTCAGTTCCTTCGGCGGAATGTCGGCGATGGTCAGGAAGCGCCAGGCATTCTGGCTGGTGATCAGCACGATTCCATGGCTGTCGGTGACGAAGGTGAGTTTGCCGGAACGGCGCCAGCTTTCCTCCAGTTCGCCGAACTCGACCTTGACCACGACGACGCCCAAGGCTTTGCCATCCTCACCCGCCACGCGCCGGGACAGGTAGAGGCCGGGCCTGCGGCTGACGCTGCCGAGCGCATATTGCTCGGCGCTGCCTTTGGCAAGGGCGCTGCTGAAATAGTCGCGAAAGCCGTAATTGCTGCCGACGAAGCTGTCCGACTGATTCCAGTTGCTGGCCGCAATCGCCGTGCCGTCGAGCCGGATGACATAGATGGCCGAGGCACGGGTTTCCTCCGCGAGGCTCTGCAGTTTGCCGTTCAACCGGGTCAGATCCTGAGGCTGCTGGCTCACCAGCGTTCGAGCAAGATCCGGATCGCCTGCCAGCACCAACGGCAGACTGCGCGAGCGGTCAAGAACGGCGAGAAGCAGCGCGCGCTTCAACTCGGCATCCGCTTCGGCCTCTTCCACCACGCCGACAATGGCGGAACGCTTGAAGGCTTCTTCGCTCGCAAACAGGCCAGCCCAGAGCAGTCCGACCGAAATCAGCACGAATGCGATCCAGCGGCGGGAGAGCAGGGGATGCAGAAATTTCAAGCGCATAGCCAGCTCGGTGGTTGTGACACAGCTATTTGTGCGGTTTTTCGCACAAAATGCTAGGTACCTTGTGTGAATTTTCGCATGTTTGGGTTCGGTTCCTCCTGCAGTATATCTCATGAATCTCTAAAAATCAGTGCGTTATCGGACATCTCTGAGACTGGCACGCTGCTTGCTGACCCAGAATGTCAGGCGGCAATGGGCTGCCTTAACGTGCAGCAACGGCCCGGGAGGGCGGAACTCGTTCCGTCAGGGCGACGATGGAGGAAATCATGCAGATCGATACCGCAGGGCACGCGCCCACGGGGCGGCAGCCCTTCTACAAGCATCTTTATGTCCAGGTTCTTGCGGCTATTGCCGCGGGCATCCTGCTCGGCCATTTTTATCCTGAGATCGGCGCGCAGTTGAAGCCCCTCGGCGATGCCTTCATCAAGCTCGTCAAGATGATCATCGCCCCGGTCATCTTCCTGACGGTCGCGACCGGCATTGCCGGCATGACCGACATGAAGAAGGTCGGCCGCGTCGCCGGCAAGGCGATGCTCTACTTCCTGACCTTCTCGACGCTGGCGCTGATCATCGGCCTCGTCGTCGCCAATGTCGTCCAGCCGGGTTCCGGCATGCATATCGATCCGGCGACCCTCGACGCCAAGGCCGTCGCGACCTATACCGAAAAGGCGCATGACTCGACCGTCGTCGGCTTTTTGATGAACATCATCCCGACGACGATCGTCGGCGCCTTTGCCGATGGCGACATCCTGCAGGTGCTGTTCTTCTCGGTGCTGTTCGGCATTTCGCTGGCGCTCGTCGGCGAGCGTGGCAAGCCGGTCACCGATTTTCTCCAGGCGGTCATCGCACCGGTCTTCAAGCTGGTCGCCATCCTGATGAAGGCTGCACCGATCGGTGCCTTCGGTGCCATGGCGTTTACCATCGGCAAGTATGGCATCGGCTCGGTCACCAATCTCGCCTTCCTGATTGGGACCTTCTACCTCACGTCCTTCCTGTTCATCATCGTGGTTCTGGGTGCTGTTGCCCGCTACAACGGCTTCTCGATCCTGTCGCTGATCCGCTACATCAAGGAAGAGCTGCTTCTCGTTCTCGGCACATCGTCTTCGGAAGCCGCCCTGCCGGGCCTGATGAACAAGATGGAAAAGGCTGGCTGCAAGCGCTCGGTCGTCGGTCTGGTGATCCCGACCGGCTATTCCTTCAATCTCGACGGCACCAACATCTACATGACGCTGGCGGCGCTGTTCATCGCCCAGGCGACCGATATCCATCTGTCGCTTGGCCAGCAGATCCTGCTGCTCGCGGTCGCCATGCTGAGCTCGAAGGGTGCTGCCGGGATCACCGGCGCCGGCTTCATCACGCTGGCTGCCACGCTCTCGGTCGTGCCGTCGGTGCCGATTGCCGGGATGGCGCTCATCCTCGGCATCGACCGGTTCATGTCGGAATGCCGCGCCATCACCAACTTCATCGGCAATGCTGTCGCAACCGTCGTCGTCGCACGCTGGGAAGGGGAGCTTGACGAGACGCTTTTCCATGCCGCACTCGGCGGCAAGGTTTTGGAAGAGGGTGACCTTCAGCCGACCCTGCAGCCCGCGGAATAATCTTTCCGCGCCGACCCAAGACGGCGTGCGGAACTGAAGCGCGGCCCGGCACCTGTCGGGACGCGTTTTCTGTTTTAAGCTTACTCGGCCGCGATGATGTGGAATTCCTGACGCTCGCCCGGATGCTGGGCCTTGCTCATCAGATAGATCAGACAGCTCGTTCTCAGCAGAGAGGCGAAGTTGGAGACCGATCCGTTGATCTCCAGCGCCTCGTCATAAAGCGTCGAGAGGAAGCGAGAGGTGGAGAAATTCTGGCTGGCGGCAATCTCGTCGATCAGCACCCAGAATGCGGCTTCCAGCTGGATGCTGGTGGAATGGCCTCCAATGCGGACCGAGCGGTTGACCGCACGGTAGCGTCCCGGATCCTGTCCCGCAAAGACTTCACACATGGCATGCTCCTCCCTGATTTGGTTTATGGCGCAGTCTTCTGATTTTCTCCCATTATGTTGCGGGCGGCCCCCTTGGTCAATTTCGCTATTCGCTAAACTGCCTCGCTTGGCTGTGAAGAATGTCGGTCCGCGAGGCTGAAATAATTCTCCTGCGGTAATGGGCTGCTACCCGCCATTGGGCAAATCACGACATTCTCTCACCATGACATCTGTCAGTTTGCAAGGAGAGCCCATTGGCGAAAATGATACATTCGATGATCCGCGTCCTGGAGGAGGAGCGCTCGCTTTCCTTCTACACCCAAGCCTTCGGGCTGGAGATCGCGGACCGTCTCGACTTCGATACTTTCACATTGATCTATCTGAGCAATTCGGAGAGCGAATTCGAGCTGGAACTGACGGTCAACAAGGGCCGCGAGGAGGCCTATGACCTCGGCAACGGTTATGGCCATCTTGCCGTCAGCGTGTCGGATCTGGATGCCGAGCATCAACGGCTGACGGATCTCGGCTTGAACCCGAACAAGATCGTCGAGTTCAACCGGGATGGGGCGCTGCTCGCGCGGTTCTTCTTCATCACCGATCCGGACGGATACAAGATCGAGGTCCTGCAGCGGCACGGACGCTACAAATGATCGTGCGACCGGGGGAAGAGGAGCTCCTGGTCTCACATCCTGCAGCCGGCGGGCGCGGTTTCGCGCCAGCCTTCGGTGACGGCAGCATGCCGTCGCGCATCATCTCATGGGAGGAGAATGACGTGGTTACGATACTCGACAAGACCGGCGGCATGTCCCGCCGTCAGCTGCTGAAGACGGGTGCGGCGGGTGCCGTGCTGATGATCACGGGCACGGCGGTCATCTGTCCCGAGCAGGCCTGGGGCCTGGAGGCCTCGGCGCTGAAGCCGGACACGCTTGCGACGCTCATCAAAATGGCGCGTGACATCTATCCGCATGACCAGCTCGCCGACCGCTTCTATGCGGCAGCCGTCAAGGGCCAGGACACGATGGCGGCGAAAGACGAGAAGCACAAGCTACTGATCGAAGACGGCATTGCCGATCTCGACAAACGAGCCGGTGCCGGTGGCTATCGTGGTCTTGGCTGGGAGGATGAGCGCGTGGCGATCCTGCGCGATATCGAGACGACGCCCTTCTTCCAGGCGGTGCGCGGCGACCTCGTGGTCAGCCTCTATAACCAGAAGGAGATCTGGCCGATCTTCGGCTACGAGGGCGAGTCCTATTCCAAGGGCGGCTATATCGAGCGCGGGTTCAACGACATCACCTGGCTCTGAGCGACCTTAAAGACACGCATTCATCGTCGCCGGAAGGAGGCCCATCGCAGATGGGAACGGCGGCGCTTACCCTATCGACTGATTTTCCCGGGAGGAAAACATGGCAGCGCCCTATGATCTCAACGACGACAGCGTGGTCGTCATCATCGGTTCCGGTGCAGGCGGCGGCACGCTTGCCAACGAACTTGCCCAGAAGGGCATCGACGTGGTCGTGCTCGAAGCCGGTGCGCGCATCGAGCACGAAGACTTCATCAACGACGAGTGGGACAGCTTTGCCCAGCTCGCCTGGCTCGACCATCGCACGACCGGCGGCGGCTGGCGCGTGTCCAAGGATTTTCCCAATCTGCCGGCCTGGATCGTCAAGGCCGTCGGCGGCACCACCACCCACTGGGCCGGTGCTTCGCTCCGCTTCCAGGAGCACGAGTTCAAGACTCTCACGAATTACGGCAAGGTCGAAGGCGCCAATCTGCTCGACTGGCCGATCACGCTTGCCGATCTCGAACCTTACTATGCCAAGGCCGAAGACAAGATGGGGGTCACCCGCACCAACGGCATCGAGGGTCTGCCGGGCAACAACAATTTCAAGGTGTTGAAGGCCGGCGCGGACAAGCTGGGTTACAAGGAATGTCACACCGGCAATATGGCGATCAATTCCGCCGATCGCGACGATCGGATCTCCTGCCAGCAAACGGGCTTCTGTTTCCAGGGCTGCAAATGGGGCGCCAAATGGTCGACGCTCTATACCGAAATCCCGAAGGGGGAGGCGACCGGCAAGCTGGAAGTGCGGCCGAATTCCCATGTCGTCAAGATCGAGCATGACGCGAGCGGCAAGGTGACGGCCGTCGTTTACGCCGACAAGGACGGCAAGCTGCAGAGCCAGAAGGCCCGCATCATCTGTGTTGCCGGCAATTCGATCGAAAGCCCGCGGCTCCTGCTGAACTCCGCCTCCTCGAAGTTTCCCGATGGTCTCGCCAATTCTTCCGGCCAGGTCGGCAAGAACTACATGCGCCACACGACCGGTTCGGTCTATGCCGTGTTCGACAAGCCTGTTCATATGTATCGCGGCACGACCATGGCCGGCATCATCCGAGACGAGGCACGCCACGATCCGTCGCGCGGTTTCGTCGGTGGCTATGAGTTCGAGACGCTGTCGCTGGGCCTGCCCTTCATGGCAGCCTTCCTCGATCCGGGTGGCTGGGGCCGCTCCTTCACCTCGGCGCTCGACAATTACGCGAATATGGCCGGTCTCTGGATCGTCGGCGAAGACATGCCGCAGGAGCAGAATGCGGTGAAGCTGCATGGGGAGCTGAAAGACAAATATGGAATGCCGATCCCGGATGTGTGGTTCACCGATCATCCGAACGACATTGCCATGCGCAATCATGCCTACAAGCAGGGTGTCGCCCTTTACGAAGCCGTCGGTGCGCACCGTGCCTTCCCGACGCCGCCCTATCCGTCGACGCACAACCTCGGCACAAACCGCATGAGCGAGAAGGCGCAGGACGGCGTGGTCAACAAACACGGCCAGACGCACGACATCCAGAACCTGTTCGTCTCGGATGGCAGCCAGTTCACCACGGGGGCGGCGGAAAACCCGACGCTGACCATCGTGTCGCTGGCGATCCGTCAGGCAGATTACATCGCCGAGCAGATGGGCCAGGGCACGATCTGATCCATCCCGACATTACCCGAACCTCCCTGCGGGCGGTGGTAGCCTTTCGTGGCTACGCCGCCCGGCTTTTTGTCTGGTATCAGGAGGTGCGGGTGGTGACGAAGGCACGGGCCTTGTCGGTGGTGCGGCGAACCGCTGTGCGCAGACGCCTCGGCAAAGGCGGGCGGTCCTCGGCGACCGTCATGGCATTGCCGCGCCAGACGAAACCGTTGCCGAACCAGGCGGCGACGAAGAGCACTGGAAGGGCGAGATCGCGCAGCAGCATGGCGGGCAGGGCGCGCGCGCCATTGGGCCACTGATAGGCGCGGGAGAGCAATGCCTCGGCGCCATACCAGAGGGCGAGGTAAACCGGGACTGCCAGTAGGGGAAGAGCGCCCGTGATCGACAGGGCAATGACGGCAGTGGCCGGCAGGGCGGCACCGGTCAGGATTTCCGGCAGGAAATAGAGCGGGAAGGAAGCGCGACGCAGGCGCGCCCAGCGCAGCTGCCGCTTCCAGACGGCGGACAAGTTGCGGCGGCCGAGCGGTTGTTCGAACGGCTGGGTGACGAGGCGAACGGTGAGGCCGGCATTGCGGACGAGCAAGGTCGCAGCCGCATCTTCGGCGACCTCCTCGCCGAGGCGCTCGAAGCCGCCCAGTTCGCTCATCAGGTGGCGGTTAAACAACATCGACTTGCCTTGGGCAAAGCCGAAGCCCATGCTATCGGCGAGGAGCTGCCACCTGGCCTGAAAACTGTTCAGCCAGACGCTCTCGACCATGGCGCCAAAGCCTTGCGGCTCGGTGCCGACGGGGGGCGAGCAGACGAGGCCGGTTTCTTCATCCCAGCGGGACAACATCCGGGTGAAATGGTCCGGCGGCATCAGCACATTGCTGTCGGCGAGCACGATCCAGTCATGCCTGGCCGAGCGCCAGCCTTTGACGAGATTGTTCATCTTCGGATTGACGCTCATGCGGTCTTCGCCAATGAGCAGGCGGGCGGGAACCTGGGGATACTTTTCGATCAGGCGCCGAGCGGTTGCGGCGGCTGGATCGCCTTCCTCGGCCACGCAGAAGATGATCTCGTATGTCGGCCAGTCGAGCGTGAAGGAGGAGGCAAGACAGCGCTCCAGATTGTTTTCCTCGCCGCAGATGGGCCGCAGCAGGGTCACCGGTGGCCGCGTGGCCAGATGGTCGCTGCCCGTGCGGTTGCGCTGTCGCCAAACGAGTGCCAGGGCAACGCTGCCCAGCTGGACGACAAGGGCGGTCGCGGCAAACCAGATCAGCAGTGTCATGGCGCATCCTCGGAAACGGTGGCCACCGATAACATCCGAGTGTGACAGTTCGGCGAAAGCAGTCTGTCGCTGATTGCCGACGTCGCGTGAACTGCCGTCACGTTGACATCCGCGCCCCGCAGCACTTTATCCTTCTGTTGCATGGCAGGTAAAAGGAAGACGAGGATGGCCGCAGAGGTGAAGCTCGAAGACAGCTGGAAAGCGGCTCTCGGGGATGAGTTCGACAAACCCTATATGCGGGAGCTCAAGGATTTTCTGAAGGCGGAAAAGGCGGCCGGCAAGCACATCTTTCCCAAGGGGTCGGAATATTTTCGCGCACTCGATCTAACGCCACTTGATCAGGTGAATGTGGTGATCCTCGGCCAGGATCCTTATCACGGTGCGGGTCAGGCCCATGGTCTGTGCTTCAGCGTGCAGCCGGGCGTGCGCATCCCGCCGTCGCTCGTCAATATCTACAAGGAAATGCAGAGCGATCTGGGGATTGCGCCGGCGCGGCATGGTTTTCTCGAACACTGGGCAGAGCAGGGGGTGCTCCTGCTCAACAGCGTTTTAACGGTAGAGGAGGCGCGGGCTGCATCTCATCAAGGGCGTGGCTGGGAGCAGTTCACCGATCAGGTCATCCGCCGAGTCAATGATGACTGCGAAAACGTCGTCTTCCTGCTGTGGGGCTCCTATGCGCAGAAAAAGGCGGCCTTTGTCGATAGCAACCGGCACTTGGTGTTGAAGGCGCCGCATCCGTCGCCGCTGTCGGCCCATAACGGGTTCTTCGGCTGCCGTCATTTCTCGAAGGCCAATGCCTATCTTGAAGCCAAAGGTCTGCTTTCCATCGACTGGAAACTACCGGAACAACCTGTTTCAACAGCCGCTTAATTAGTAGAGTGAAGACTATACGTTAGAAATACATGATATTTTCACTATAGTTCGGCTTTTACAGCCGGACGTTAGTGGATTTCTCAATAACGATCGTCAAAATCAGACCATTCTTTCGTTCCTTTTCAGGTTCTCTGCATGATCCCTTCCTTGCCGGGTTTGCCCGTGTGGCGCCGCCCTGCCAGCATGCCGACGTTCGGGTTTATCGAGGGCCAGGTGGACCTGCTCGTGATCGGCGCCGGCTATCAGGGGTTGTCGGCGGCCTATCATGCGGCGCGTCAGGGGCTGAAGGTTCAGGTCATCGAGGCGCGGGGGCTCGGGGACGGTGCCTCCGGCGTCAATGGCGGTCAGGTAATCCCGGGTCTCAAGCATGATCCGGAAACGCTCCGCCAGTTGCTGGGCGAGGAGGCGGGGCAAAGGCTTGTCGATTTTTCCGCGGGCACGGCCGATGCGGTCTTCGACCTGATCCATAGCGAAGGTCTCGATGTCGAGCATCAGCGGAACGGCTGGATCCTTGCAGCCCATACGCAGACGGCGGTGCAGGCGGCCGTCCAGCGAAACCGGCAATGGCGAAAGCGCGGCGCCGATGTCATGATGCTCAATGCGGCGGAAGTCGCGTTTTTGACCGGAGCCCGAGGCTATTGCGGGGGATGGCTCGACCGGCGGGCCGGGATGGTCAATCCGCTGGCGCTGGTCTTCGCACTGGCGCACCTTGCCACCCTGTCCGGTGCCGGTCTGTTGCTCAACGAGGCGGTTACCAGCCTGCACCAGCGCGGGTCCTTGTGGGCGGCCTCCACCGATCGCGGACGGACGCTTCTCGCCAGGAAGGTGCTGGTCGCGACCAATGCCTTTTCGGGCACTCTTGTTAACGGCCTCGCGGAAAGCCTGGTCTGGCTGCATTCCTTCCAGATCGCCACCGCCCCTTTGCCGAGTAGCCTGCTGGACCAAGTGCTGCCGGGCGGACAGCCCGTGTCCGACAGCCGGCGGATTCTCGTCTATTACAGGCGCAGCCCGGATGGCCGCCTCGTTGTGGGGGGGCGCGGGCCGATGCGCGAGCCGCGTTCCGCGGAAGACTGGGCCCATCTGGAGCGGGCGATGCTGCGGCTATTTCCGGCGCTTCGGGACGTGCCTGTAACCCATCGCTGGTTCGGTCGGGTTGCCATGACGCCGGACTATCTGCCGCATGTGCACGAACCGGCGCCGGGACTGTTCATGGTCGCGGGCTGTCAGGGGCGCGGCATCGGCTTGATGACAGCGCTCGGCCCAAGCCTTGCCGCCTATGCTGCATCCGGCGATGCGCGGGTGCTGCCGCTGCCGGTCACGCCGCTTCGCCCGATCCCGTTTCATCGGTTCCGATGCATTGGTGTCGCGGCCCATGTGGCCTGGTACCGTTTGCTGGATAGCCTGGAACGCTGAAATGCAAGCATGGTTGGGGATAGCCTTGGCTGCAACGCAGCCTTGCTTGCAGTCCTGAGCCGCATCACCAATAGTGATCCGTCAATTCTTTTGTCCGCCCTGGAGGCTCGATGTCCAACCATCTGAAATTCTTTATCGACGGCGCATGGGTCGACCCGATGGTGCCGGCGCTGCTGGACGTCATCGACCCCTCGACTGAGGAAGCCTTCACGCAGATCTCGATCGGCAGCAAGGGGGATGTCGATCGGGCGGTTGCCGCCGCGAAAGCGGCCTTCGCGACATTTTCCGTGACCGAGCACGCCGAGCGCCTGGCGCTGCTCAAGCGGATCCTCGAGATCTATAACGAGCGTTATGAGGATATCGCCCAGGCGGTCAGCCGCGAGATGGGGGCGCCGATCGGCTTTGCCCGCGAGGCCCAGGCCTGGGCCGGACGCGCGCATCTGGAATCGACCATAGCTGCCTTCGCAGAATTCGAGTTTTCCGAGCTGCGAGGCTCGACGCTTGTGGTGCGCGAGCCGATCGGCGTCTGTGCCCTGATCACACCCTGGAACTGGCCGCTCAACCAGATCGTCTGCAAGGTTGCGCCCGCGATTGCAGCGGGCTGTACGGTCGTGCTGAAGCCGTCGGAAATTGCGCCGATTTCCGGTGTCATCTTTGCCGAAGTGGTGGAGGCTGCCGGGACGCCGAAGGGGGTGTTCAACCTCGTGCAGGGGCGCGGCCCCGATGTCGGTCAGGTCATGGCGGGGCATCCGGATGTCGACATGGTCTCGTTCACCGGTTCGACCCGCGCCGGCATCATTGTCGCGAAGACGGCAGCCGATACCGTCAAGCGCGTGGCGCAGGAACTGGGCGGGAAGTCTGCCAATATCATCCTGCCCGATGCCGATCTGGAGACCGCTGTGCGCAAGGGCGTCGAGGGATGCTTCGGCAATTCCGGCCAATCCTGTGATGCGCCGACCCGCATGCTGGTGCCGGCCGAATGGCATGACGAGGCACTGCTGATTGCCCGCGAAGCGGCGGAAGCGCATACGGTCGGCGATCCCCGGGCCGAGGGCACGGTTCTCGGACCTGTCGTCAGCGAGGTTCAGTTCAACAAGATCCAGCGGCTGATTGAAACCGGCATTGAGGAGGGAGCGCTGCTCGTCACCGGTGGTCCGGGCCGGCCGGAAAATCTCAATCGTGGCTATTATATTCGCCCCACCATCTTTGGCCATGTCACGCCCGACATGACCATCGCGCGCGAGGAGATCTTTGGCCCGGTGCTGTCGATCCTGTCATACGAGACCGAAGAGCAGGCAATCGAGATTGCCAACGACACCGTCTACGGGCTGGCGGCCTATATCCAGTCCGGGGATCTGGCGCATGCGCGGCGGGTGGCGGCCCGGATGCGGGCGGGTTCGGTCTATCTCAACTACCCGGACTGGGACACGATGGCACCTTTCGGCGGCTACAAGCAGTCGGGCAATGGCCGCGAATATGCGGACTGGGGCATCCACGACTTCCTAGAGATCAAGGGCATCGTCGGCTATGGCAGCTGACGCAGCATGCCCGGAATGACGCCCCTGCCATGAGCCTCGACGATCCCCGCCAATACCGTTTCGGCCTCGTCTACGGTGCCATCTCGGCGCTGGCCTGGTCGTCGTCCGGTCTTTTCATCCGTCATATCGGCACGGATCTGATGACCATGCTGTTCTGGCGCGGGCTCTTCTCGGGTACCTGCGTCTTCCTGTTCTTCGTCTATCTCGAGCGCAGCCGGGTTCCCGGCATTCTCA
Source organism: Rhizobium sp. Root274 (assembly GCF_001429245.1). GTDB lineage: Bacteria > Pseudomonadota > Alphaproteobacteria > Rhizobiales > Rhizobiaceae > Allorhizobium. The sequence goes on along the minus strand of NZ_LMJE01000007.1, from coordinate 752,523 downwards.
GGCGCATGGGCTGGCCGAGCGTCTGGACGATGATCTTTTCTGCCGCCAGCATGGTGACCGGCATCGGCTCGATGTATTACACGGCGATTGCCGATGCGATGGTGATCTATGCCACCGTGCCCTTCGTGACGGCGGCCGTCGCCTTCGTCTTCATTGGCGAGAGACCCAGCCGCTCGACACTGATCGCCAGTGGCGTGGCGCTGGTCGGCGTGCTGGTGATGCTGACCGATGCTCATGGGGAGAGCGGCGGGTTGTTCGGCAAATTTCTCGCCGCGATCATGACGCTCTGCGTCGCAGGCATGGCGACGCTGATGCGCAAGCATCGCGAGGTGCCGATGCTGCCGGCGATGGCGGGGTCCGCCTGGCTCTGTTCCTTTGTCACCTTCTGGTTTGCCGCGCCGCTGACGGTCGCCGCCGTCGACCTCAGGCTGATCATCGTCTTTGCCATCGTCCAGAATGCCATGGGCCTGATCTTCTACACGGGCTCCACCCGCCGCCTGCCTGCGGCCGACGCGAGCCTTTTGACCGCGCTCGAAGTGCCGCTGACGCCGCTCTGGGTGTGGCTGGTGCTGAGCGAGGTGCCGTCGGCAGGGACGCTGGTCGGCGGGCCGATCGTGCTTGCCGCACTGTTCGGCCATATCCTCTACGAAGTGCAACGCAACCGTTCGGCGCCTGCTGCGCCGCTGCCCTGAGAAAGGCCGAGCGCCATGAAACGCAGCTTCAATCCGTCCTCTGTCCGCAAACCCTTCGGCCAGTACAACCACGGTCTGCTGGTGCCGCCGGGAGCGAGCCTTCTGGTGACATCGGGTCAGTTGGGCATCCGGCCTGACGACAGCATTCCGGCTGACGTGACCGGACAGGCGGAGCTGTGTTTCGAGGCGATCTCCGCCATTCTGGAAGAGGCCGGTATGAGCTTTGCCGATGTCATCCGCATCTCCGGCTTCGTCATCAAACGGGAGGACTTTCCGGCCTATATGGCGGTGCGCGATCGATACACGCTGGAGCCGAAACCGGTCTCGACGCTGCTGGTCGTCGGCGGCTTCACCCGCCCAGAATTCCTTGTTGAAGTGGAAGTAACGGCCGCCAGGGTCGTGTGACAACCTGCGGTCATCTTCGCCATATTTTCGCTCTATATTGGACAAAAACGCCTTTTTCTTCGTGTCTTAGGCTTTCTCCATCAGCGGAACAATTCCTCCCTCCGAGTGTTCTTGTCGTCAATGGCAGTCAAACGGAAAGGATGAAGCCATGAAGACGAAGATTCTTGCTCTCGGAGCTTTGGTAATTGGTTCGATCGCGTCGCCCGTCCTCGCCCAGGAAGGCACTGTCACCGGTGCTGCCGGTGGCGCTGTAACCGGTGCAATTGTTGGCGGTCCAGTGGGTGCTGCCGTGGGTGGCGTCGTCGGCGCGATTGCCGGTACAGCCGTTGCCCCGCCGCCGCCGCCGGTCGTGACCTACGTCCAGCAGCAGCCAATTCCGGCCCAGCCGGTGGTGATCGAACAGCAGGTTGCTGTCGGTGAACCCCTGCCGCAGCAGGTCGTCCTGACCCCGATCCCGGATCAGCCGAAATATGCCTATGCCGTGGTCAACAACCAGCGCGTGATCGTCGATCCGCAGACCTATGTGGTCGTTGGTGTGGTTCAGTAATCCACACTTCTGATCGATCTGATCAATCCGGTCGGTGACGCATGCGAACATGCGCACCGCCCATACCCCAAGGAGTTACACCATGGACCAACGTCCTGATCCCCGCCTCGATACGCGCCCGAACGTGACCCAGAATGCTGGCATGAGCGGCGCAAGCTGGGGCATTGCAATCCTGCTGATCGTCGTGATCGCAGCTGCGGCCTTCTTCGTGTTCGGCAACCGTGATACCGCCGATACGACGACCGCACCTGCGACCTCTACGAGCGAGCCGGCAACCCCGCCTGCAGCAAGTGACACGGCTCCGGCTACGCCGCCGGCCGCAACCACCGCGCCTGCGACCCCGCCGGCCGCTGATCCGGCAACGCCTGCTCCGTCGACCCCGCCGGCAACCACCCCGTAATCTCGGGCAGCCGTCGCTATAATAACGAAGGCCAGTCTCTCATGAGGCTGGCCTTTTGCATGTCTGGGGTGTCGGTAGTTCTCAGTCAGAAATTCTCCATCTCGTGGCGAACCTTGGCCATGAAGGCGGCGCGGGTGTCTTCCGTGCAGTTGTTCATGTCGTAATGGGCGAGATATTTGACCGGCGCGCCGATCTTGATCTGGGCGCGGATGACGCGCTTGACGATCTTCTTCGGCGGGTTGCCAGCGAGAAAGGCGCGCATCGGGGTGGCGCCATAGGTCATGACGGCTGCGAGTTTCCTGATGTGGCGGAGTGTTGGTGTGAGCTTGCCGTCCACCAGGTCGAAGGAGACGCCGGGCAGCCAGACGCGGTCGAAATAACCCTTGAGCATGGCCGGGAAGCCGAAGTTCCAGACAGGCGTGACAATCACGAGCGCTTCCGCCTTCAGCAAACGGTCGACATAGGGCTTCACCAGCGTCAGGTTATCCGGAATGTCATGGTAGACGCGCCGATCATGGGCTGAGAGCACCGGGTCGAAGCCCTCCTCATAGAGATTACAGCCGTCGACTTCGTGGCCGGCCTTTTCCAGGCTCTCGCAGGTGAGCTTGTAAAGCGCCCGGCCGAAGCTCTCTTCGAGGGGATGGGAGTGGAGAACGAGTACGCGCATGTGTCAAAAGCTCCAAGTCGTTGCCCGCCGCGCGAGCGGTCGGGGTCCAGTTGAAAACTTCCGCGCCGTTTGTCCCAGCATCTTGATCCTTCGCCGCCGATGTCGAGGGATGGGGGATGCCATGTCAGGTGTTGCATGAGCCGGTGGGGTCGGCTGGGAGTACCTTCGGAATGGGGTATGAGTGGCGGTTGGGCTGGTTCCTTGTCTCTTGAATGTGCGGCACCCCCTCTGTCCTGCCGGACATCTCCCCCACGCGGGGGGAGAGCGGATGGGCGCGCAGGCTTCATTCCTTCAATCGTTGCGAATGACGAAATCCTGCTGGAAGTGTGTCATGTCTAAATATCGTAGCCGCATCTTCAACGGTGGCGTTTGTGCAAGGCGCCGGCCCATCCCGCTCTCCCCCCGTGTGGGGGAGATGCCCGGCAGGGCAGAGGGGGGTACCCAGACGCCTACCAAAGCGAGGCCAAACCCGGCCCGCCCCCTATTCCCCAGCCTCCGCAAATACCTCCAGACCGGGAAACAGATAGTTCTTGCCCGCCGAGAAATCGAAATCCGGGTTCTCCCAGGCGATCATCTTGCCGGGGTTCAAGAGCCCCTTCGGATCGGTTTCCTTCTTGAAGGCAAGCTGGACCTGGTCGGTCTGCTTCATGCCGCCTTCTTCCAGCGTATAGCGGTGCGGGTTGAAGATCGGGCAGCCGTTTTCCTCGTGGATGCGGATGATCTCTTCGAGCCTCTCCCTGGTGGTGTAGCGGACCAGCGGCAGGCCGGCGCATTGGATGTGGCCGTCGAACTTGATGAATTCGAGATGACCGATGACCTCGTCGGGGAAGAGTTCGGTCATCTTTCGGACCTTCTCGACATGGTCGGGTCCGGGATACTGGACCTGGAGATAGGTGATCGTGGGATCGACCTTCAGGGCGCGCAGCGTCGTGTGGTTCCAGGTGAGCTCGAAGGCATGCGGGATGCCCTTCATGCTTTCGACCGTGTCGGAGCGGAAACGGACCTCGCCCTTCATTTTTTCGGCAAAGGCCAGGAAAGGTTCGATCGAATGGGGGGCGACCATCAGCACCACCACCGACTGGCCTTCCTTGAGCCAGGGCTTGTGGCGGGTGAAGTAGTCGTAAGGGATCGGCGCTGCGATCGGGGCGACCTCCTTCAAGAGGATGCCGTTCTTGTGGGCAAGCGCATCGGCGAATTTCACCGCGTCCATGAACTCGTCATAACCGACGATGACGTCCACCCAGTCGTAAGCAGGCGCAAGCGGCATTTCGACTTCGGTGATGATGCCGTTGGTGCCATAGGCGTGGGAAACCTTCTGCAGGTCCCAGGCGGAAAGTTCGAGCACACGCGGCTCGGCTTCCATGGTGACGACGCGCAGGCGCAGGATATTGCCGAGATCGCGAAGCCCGCCCCAGGTGATCGAGCCGACGCCGCCGGAACCGCCGGCGATGAAGCCGGCGACGCTGGCGGTCTGCTTGGTCGAGGGATGGAAGCGCAATTCCTGGCCGGAATGTTCCTTTGTCTGGCGGTCGAGCTCGGAGATGATGATGCCGGGCTCGCAGATGACGCGGCCGGGCAGGATCTCTTTCACCTTGTTCATGTTGATCAGGTTCAAGACGATGCCGCCCGAAAGCGGCATGGCCTGACCATAATTGCCGGTGCCGCCGCCGCGTGGGGTGACGGGCACGCCATGGGCATAGGCCACTTTCAGAACCCGGATCACCTCTTCTTCCGTGGTCGGCGAAACGATGAGGTCACCGACAACATTGTCCAGCTCGGCCTTCAGGATCGGCGAATACCAATAGAAGTCGCGGCTCTTCTGTTTGACGAGCGCCGGATTGTCCTCGACGGCGATGCCGGCCAATTCTTCCTTGATTTTGGCGTAGTCAGCCATGGCTAAACTCCAAGCAACGGGTCAAGTTCGCGGTAATCCGGCAGGCTGCGGTCGATGCCCATGCCATTCCGCATCACGATGCGGTCGGCCTGCGGACGGGAGAGGAATTCGCTCCAGCGGCGGGCGCTGAAGAGGAGGAGATCGGCCTTGCCGCCGACGGCGATGCGGCCATGATCGGGGCGCTTCAGAATGTCGGCCGGCGTGCGCGTGACGACGCGGGCGGCGGTGTCGAGCGGATGGTCGAGATGGATGATGCGGACCGCCTCGCGGAAGACTTCGACGGGGTCAAGATCGCCATAGGCGTAGAATGGGTCGCGGGTATTGTCCGAGGAGACGGCGGTCGCGACGCCTGCGGCCGTCAATTCGTGGAAGAGCGTGACGCCGCGCTGGCGGGGTGTGCGGCTCGGGTGACGGTCCTGCAGATACATGTTGCACATTGGCAGCGAGACGACGGAGAGGCCGGCCTGCGCTACGAGATCGATGGTGCGTTTCGCCAGATCGTCATCCTGGCGGGCGAGTGAACAGCAATGGCCGACTGTGACGGATCCCTCGAAGCGATTGCGCATCTTGGCTTCCGCAATGGTCTTCAGCGTCAGGGTTTCCTTGTCCTGCGTCTCGTCGACATGCAGGTCGATGTCGAGGCCTTTTTCAAACGCGGTGCGGAAGAGGATGTCGAGCTTTTCGTCGAGGCCCGGCATCAGATAGGTGACGCCGCCGAGCAGGCCCTTGTTGGCGACGATGACCTCGACCAGATCCTTGAAGAAGGCCTCGTCGGTGATCTGGTCGAAGGGGAAGAGAGCCGCCGCCTGAAGATCGACCTTGCCGGCCCAGGTATCGCGCACTTCGGCAAAGACCTCGAAAGAGATGCGGTGCTGGGGCGCCAGGCTGTCGAGATGGGTTCGGATCAGGCTGGTGCCATGGGCATAGGCTGTGCGCAGGGAGAATTCCATGCGAGCCTTGACGTCTTGAGCCGTCCAGCGAGCCTCCCGGTCGGCTTTCACGGCTTCTAGCGCTCCCATGAAATCGCCTAACGGATTGGGCCTCCGGTCCCAGATATGGCCCTTGTCGAGATGGGTGTGCATGTCGACGAAGGTCGGCCAAACCATGCCGTCGCGCAGATCCGTCGAGGGCAGGCCTGATGGGGCCTCGCCGGGTTTCAGGATCGCCTCGACCTTGCCGTCCGCCACCACGATGTCGGCGCTGATCAGGCCCTCGCAGGCGGGGGCTTCTACACCATCGACGCAGATGTCCGGCAGCGTCGCATTTGCAAGGACAAAACGCTTGGCGGCGGGGAGGGCGGTGACCGGGCTCGACATCAGTTTTCTCGTTTCAGGCTGCTTTCATGCCAGCGATGCAGCGCCAGCCAGGAAATGAAGGAGGTAATGGCAAAAATCACGACGCCGAGGCAGGAGAGCAGGAAGAGGGCGGCAAAGAGCCGTGGAATGTTGAGACGGAACTGGGCCTCGAGCAGGCGGAAGGCAAGGCCCGAACCGGCGCCGGCCGAACCTGCGGCAAATTCGGCAACGACGGCGGCAATCAGCGCGAGGCCGCCACCGATCCTCAGGCCCGTCATGAAATAGGGGAGCGAGGCGGGGAGCTTCAGGTAGAGCAGGGTCTGCCAGCGGGAGGCGCCGTAGAGGTCGAAGAGGTTCAAGAGGTTATGATCGACGCTCTTCAGGCCCTGCACCATGTTGGAGAGAATCGGGAAGAAGGCGACGAGGAAGGCGCAGATGAGGAGGGCCACCTGCGTCGAGGGGGAGTAGATCAGGATCAGTGGCGCGATCGCAACGATCGGGGTCACCTGCAGGATGACGGTGATCGGGTAGAAGGCGATCTCGATCCATTTCGACTGGACGAGGGCCACGGCGATGCCGACGCCGCCTAAAAGCGCCAGCCCCAGCGACATCAGGGTGATCTTCGTGGTGACCCAGAGCGCCGGCGACAGCGTGCCCCAGTCCCTGAACAGGGCACCGGCGACCGCGATCGGGCCGGGGAGAATGTATTGTGGCACGCCCGAGACCCAGACGCCGACCTGCCAGATGATGATCAGCAGACAGACGACAAGGATGGGCACGAGGATTTTTAGCAGGGTTTCGGCCGGTCCGGACATCAGTGATGCTCCCCGCCCATGGCTTCGATCAATGTCTTGGAGACGGTTTCGCAGGCCTGGCGGTATTCTTCCGAGGTACGATAAAAGGCGTCGCGGTCAAGGCTGGTTTGCAGCGGGAAATCCGCATGCACCCGGCCGGGCCTTGCCTTCATCACCACGATGCGGCTGGAGAGATAGGCGCTTTCAAAGACGGAATGAGTGACGAAGATGACCGTGATGCCGGTCTCCTTCCAGAGCTTCAGGACATCATCGTTCAGCTTCTGGCGCGTAATCTCGTCCAGCGCCGCAAAGGGCTCGTCCATCAGGAGAAGTTTCGGCTTGGTGACCAGCGCGCGGGCGATCGAGACGCGCATCTTCATGCCGCCCGACAATTCGCGCGGATAGGCATCGACGAAATCTCGAAGGCCAACGCGGGTCAGCACTGCCATGATGTCATCGTAAGCCGCGTGTTTCGAGATGCCCCGTAGCTTCAGCGGCAGGTAGACATTGCCGAAGACGGTTGCCCACGGCATCAGCGTCGGCTCCTGGAAGACGAAGGAAATATCGCCGTCGGGCAGGCCCTTGGAATTGATGCGCGAGCTTGGCCAGTCGATCGTGCCCGAGGTCGTGTCCCCGAGGCCCGCGATGATGCGCAGCGCCGTCGACTTGCCACAGCCGGAGGGGCCGAGCAGCGATACGAATTCGCCGCCGTTGACGGTCAGCGACATTTCCGTCAGCGCCACTGTGCCGCTGGAAAAGACCTTTGACACGTCCTTCATCACCACCAGCGCGCGGCGCTGTTCGGGAGGCGGCGGGGTGATGGGGTCTATCTCAGCCATGCGATACTCGGTTTGAAGGAATGCTGTACGGCAGTACCAGCGGGTAAAAAGCCCCCCTCTGGCCTGCCGGCCATCTCCCCCACAAGGGGGGAGAGGACCCGTAGCAACCGCTCGCTTCCCTTGAAGCGAAAGCGGTGCCGACTGGTTTAAGCCCTCCCCCTTGTGGGGAGGGTTTGGGAGGGGCTTTGCTGTCCGCTACAGCGATCACCCCCACCCGCAGCTTTGCTGCGATCTCCCCCTCAAGGGGGAGGTGGGAAATCACTTCTTCAGCGCCATCCCCACGCCCTTGCAGACGAACTGGGTGGTGTAGGCTTTCTTGTAGTCGAGGTCGGCCGGCTGGACGCCGATCTGGACCATGGCGTCGAAGAAGGCCTTGTACTTTTCGTCGGTCATACAGCCGATGCCCTTTTCCAGCGCTTCGCCGGATTCGACGATGCCGTATTCCTTCATCTTCTTGATCGAGTATTCGATCTGACCATCCGTCATTTCCGGATTGTCCTTCTTGATGAGGTCGTTGGCGGCTTTGTTGTCGCCGTAGAGGTAGTTGTACCAGCCCTCGGCCGAGGCATCGACGAAGCGCTGGACGACATCCGGTTTGGTTTCGAGCATGGTCGCCGTGGTGGTGATCATCGTCGAATAGGGGTTGTAGCCGTTGTCGGCGAGCAGGAAGACTTTGGGTGCCCAGCCGGCCTGCTTCTCGATTTCATAGGGTTCCGAGGTCAGGTAACCCTGCTGGGCAGACTTCGGATCGGCGATGAAGGGGGCGGGATTGAAGGTGTAGGGCTTGTACTTCTCGTCGGTGAAGCCCTCGAAGTTCTTCTTCATCCACTCGTAATAGGTGACGTAACCGTCCTTGCCCATGAAGATGCTATCGAGCTTGGCGAGATCGCCGAATTTATCGATGCCCTGGTCGGGATGTGCGAGCAGGACCTGCGGGTCTTTCTGGAAGATCGCGGCGACGTCGATCAGCGGGATGCCTTCCTTGACTGCGTCCATTTCGCCAAGCGGGCTGCCCATGTAGAAATCTACCTTGCCGGCGATCAGCAGCGCGCGGTTGGCGGCCTGCGGGCCGCCCTGGACGACCGTGACCTTCAGGCCGTATTTCTCATAGGTGCCGTCGGCGACGGCCTGGTAGAAACCGCCATGTTCGGCCTGGGCGAGCCAGTTGGTGCCGTAGGTTACCTCATCGAGTGCGAAGGCCGTCGTGGTCGAGGCCAGCGCGGCGCTAAGGCCGAAAAGGGCTAGAAGACTTGTCTTGGTGAGCGTGTCGCGCATTGATCGTTCCCCTGTTCCGTTCCAGGGCCCGTTTTCGGGCTCCCTTTTCCGGCATTTGAGCGGGTGGCATGCGTCTTGAAAAGCATCAAAATTCGTCCGCATCGATGCCTTTTTTGCACTGCTCGCGAGAATGCTGCATAGTGATGCGGCATGATTAAATTTTGCGCAGCGGAGGTCTCGTGCTTCACTCCCGAAAGCTTGTCTATATCAATGAAATTGTTCGATGTGGCTCGATCCGCAAGGCGGCGGCGCGGCTGAATGTTGCCTCGTCTGCGGTCAATCGGCAGATCCTGGCGCTGGAGGAAGAACTGGGGGCGCCGATCTTCGAGCGGCTGCCGAAGGGCTTGCGTCTCACGGCCGCCGGCGAACTCTGCGTCGAGCATATTCGCGAGGTGCTGAAGAACTACGAGCGGCTGGAGGGGCGGCTCAGGGGTCTGAAGACGCCACAAATCGGCAAGGTGTCGCTGGTGACCACCGTCGGGCTCGCCTCCGGGCCGCTGCCGGCAATCCTCGCCGGCTTCATCGCCAAGCATTCGCGGGTGCAGATCAAGCTGCGCAGCGATGGCGGGGTAACGACGATCAACCCGGTGCTGACAGGCGAGGTGGATGTCGGACTCGGTTTCAACATTCCAGCGACGCCCGGCATCCGCACGCTTGCCAATTTCGATGTGCCTGTCGGCGTCGTGCTGCCGCCGGGGCATCGGCTGGCGCTGGAGGAGGGGCCGATCGACCTCGTCGAGGTGGTGCAGGAGCCGCTGATCCTGGCGCAATCGGGCACCAGCCTGCGCAATATCATCGACTTGGCGCTTGCGCCTCTACCGCTGCCGGTCGATCCGGTGGTGGAGACGAATTCATCCGAACTGATGAAGCAGCTGGTGAAGGCCGGCACCGGGCTGACGCTGCTCAATCCGCTCGACGCGCTTGCCGAATGCCGGCGTGGCGAGCTGGTGTTCCGGCCGCTCACCGAGGCGCATGTGCGCCATCAGCCGATGAAGCTCTTTGCACGGGCGCGGGCCACGCTCGATTCGGCCACCAGCCTCTTCATCGAATATCTGATGCAGGAACTGATTGTGCTGGTCCAGGATCTCAAGGATCGGGGCCATATCCCTGAAAGCATTCGCGGAAGCGCGTGATATGGCGGTGTTCAGTTGGGCGTGTAGAGGTTCGACAGGGGGTAGGCGGCGACGTCGCGCAGGAGTTCGATGAAGCCGGCCACCTGATGTTTGCAGATGGCTTCGCCCTTTTCCGCTGTGCCTTTGGAGGCATCGCCGACCACGCCATGCGGATTGAGATCATGAGCAATCCAGGCCAGCGAATGGGGCGGTAGCGGCGTGAGGAATTTCGAGTTCGCGCGGATTTCCTCGGCCTTGGAGACGAAATTCTGCGCTTTCTCCATGCGCACCAGTTCGGGGCGGAAATGCAGCATCAGCGAGGTCTCGACTTCGCCGCCATGAATCCCGTAGCGGCTCTCGTGCTCGGAGATCATGCCGTCGGGATTGCCGAAGCGGCCCCATTGGGTGGAAACGACGGCCATCTGGTGGCGGACGCGCAGTTCGCGGGCGACGATGCTCATGACGTCGACATTGCCGCCATGGGAATTGACGATGACCAGCTTGCGCATGCCGGCTTCGGCGACCTTGGCGCCGATTGCCGTCCAGGCGGGGATCAGGATCTCCGGGCCGAAAGAGAGGCTGCCGGGGCCGTAGACATGTTCGTTGGCCTTGCCGATTTCCTGGGTCGGCAGGACGAGAAAATCGAGGTCGTCAGGGCGCTGGACCTTCAGTTCCGCTAGCATGCCACTGGCAATCGCGACGTCGGTTGCGATCGGCAGATGCGGTCCATGCTGTTCGGTCGAGGCGATCGGCAGGATGGCGATCGTGGTGTCGGGGGACAGAGCGGCGAAATCCGTCGTCACCAATTCATTCCAGAAGAAGGGTTTCGCCATGGCCGCGCCTTGTTGTCTCGTTTTATCGACGGATAAGGCAAAACAGCGGGCTTCGAAAAGCATCATAATCAGTGCAGGCCGCTGCCTTTTTGGATGCGCGAGGCGCGGCGTCCCTGTCGGAATGTGTTGAAGGGTGGAGCGATCCCAAGGCATATACACGTCGTCTCGCCTTGCCGGCCCGCAAAGGAAGTCTGAAATGCATATGGAACAGTTGGAACAAGGCGGTCTGCGTCCGCGGCTTGCGATTGAGCCCGGCACCTATTCCACCATCTATGCCGTGGGCGACGTGCATGGCTGCCTGGATCCACTTCTCGCGCTGGAAGACCGTATTCGCGAGGATGGGAGCCTGCGCGAAGGGCGCAAGCTGATCGTCATGCTGGGCGACTATGTCGATCGGGGTCCGCAATCGGCTGCCGTGCTCTATCATCTCAGCGCCGCACCGCCGGCGGGTTTCGACCGGATCTGCCTGCGCGGCAACCACGATGACGCCTTTCTCGACTATCTGGAGGGCGATCCGGCCGGCGACTGGTTTCTCGATCATGGCGCAGAGGCGACGCTTCGCTCCTACGGCGTCGATCCCGAGGCGCATGGACCGTTGATCGCCTCGAATTTCGCCTTGAGACAGGCCGTGCGCGCGGCAGTGCCTGTGGCGCATGTCGAATTTCTTCAGCAGATGCCCGTGCTGGTGACCGTCGGTGATGACGTTTTCGTCCATGCCGGCATCCGGCCCGGGCGAACGCTTGCCGAGCAGGTGGACGAGGATCTGTTGTGGATCCGGCGCTCCTTCATGGATCTCGGACCGGGTCTGCCGGTGCGGGTTTTCCATGGCCATACGCCGATAAGCACGCCGCATGTCAGCGCCGAGCGCGTCGGGCTCGATACCGGATGCTACCGCACCGGCCGGCTGACGGCGGCGCGGCTGAGTGGCGGGGAGGTCGAGATCTTCTCCGTCGGCTAGGCAGCCGCTTTGGCCGGCTCGCGCGGCTTGCCCCATTCGGCAATCGCAATACCGCCGAGAACGAGTGCGAGCGCCAGGATGTGGAAGACTTCCAGCGTTTCGCCGAGAAGCGTGATCGACAGCAGCGTGCCGAAGACGGGTACGAGATTGATGAAGAGGCCGGCGCGGTTGGCGCCGATTCCTTCCACGCCCTTGATGTAGAGGATCTGCGAGATCAGCGAGGGGAAGAAGCCGCAATAGAGGATGATCAGCCAGCCGCGCACGTCGGGAAGAATCATCTGGCCTTCGCCGGCTTCCCACCAGAGGAGCGGCAGGCTGGTGAGCGCTGCGGCGAGCGCGGGCACGGCCATCAGGCTTTTCCAGTGCACCGCCGGCTTCCAGCGCAGTGCGATGGTGTAGATCGCATAGGCGATGCCGGCGCAGAGCATCAGCAGGTCGCCGTAATTTAAGGTCAGTGTCAGCAGCGTCTGCAGGTCGCCATGCGAGGCGGTGACGGCAGCACCTGCGAAGCTGATGACGAAGCCCAGGATCTGGATGGCCGAGACCGGAATGCGGAAGAGCAGGAAGTTGATGACGAAGATCAGGACGGGGATCGCGCCCTGCTCGATCGCGCCGTTCACAGCGCTTGTGTATTTGAGCGCGGTATAGAGAAAGCCGTTGAAAGCAGCATAGCCGACGGCGCCGTAGAAGATCAGCAGCTTCCAGTTGGCCTTCAGCACATCCCAGTCCTTGCGGATCTGCGGGATCGAGATCGACGCGATTACCAGGGTTGCCACGGCCCAGCGGCCGAAACTCAGGGCCATGGGGCTGACATGGCCGAGCGCCAGCTTGCCGGCGATGGTGTTGCCGCCCCAGAGCAGCGTTGTGATGACGAGATAGATGTAAGCGCGGATCGGCAAAGCGTTTCTTCCCTGCATGTCTGCGCTCATTCCGGGAGACGTCTTAGCGCATCCGTCGCGGCGCGAATTGCCTCGGAAATAGGCGAGGGGTCGACCTTTGTCACGCAAAAAGCCAAATCGCCCCGCAAAACGGGTCGATTTCCCAAAAACAACACAGTATAGATGCGCGGGTTTGGGTGAGGCGCAGGCACTGCGCGATAAACAGGATTTCGAAATGACGAATGTCGTGGTGATTGGTTCGCAATGGGGTGACGAGGGCAAGGGCAAGATTGTCGACTGGCTCTCGGAACGGGCGGATATCGTGGTCCGCTTCCAGGGTGGACACAATGCCGGCCATACGCTCGTCATCGACGGCGTCTCCTACAAGCTGTCTCTTCTGCCCTCGGGCGTCGTGCGTCCGGGCAAGAAGGCCGTGATCGGTAATGGCGTGGTCGTTGACCCGCATGCGCTGATCGCCGAAATCGGCCGGCTGAAGGATCAGGGCGTGAGCGTCACGCCGGACAATCTGCGCATTGCCGAAAACGCCACCCTCATTCTGTCGCTGCACCGCGAACTTGACGGCATGCGCGAAGACGCGGCCTCCAACAGCGGCACCAAGATCGGCACGACTCGCCGCGGTATCGGCCCGGCCTATGAAGACAAGGTCGGCCGTCGCGCCATCCGCGTCATGGATCTCGCCGATCTCGACGCGCTTGAAGGCAAGGTCGAGCGTATCCTCACCCACCACAATGCGCTGCGTCGCGGCTTCGGCGTCGCCGAAATCGAGCACAAGACAATCATGGAGGAACTGACCTCGATCGCCGATCGCGTGCTCCCCTTCATGGATTCTGTCTGGGTGCTCCTGGACAAGGAGCGCCGCAAGGGTTCGCGCATTCTGTTTGAAGGCGCACAAGGCTCGCTGCTCGACATCGACCATGGCACCTATCCCTTCGTCACCTCGTCGAACACGGTTGCCGGCCAGGCCGCTGCCGGGTCCGGCATGGGCCCGGGTTCGCTCGGTTACATCCTCGGTATCACCAAGGCCTATACGACGCGCGTCGGCGAAGGTCCTTTCCCGACAGAACTGCATGACGAGATCGGTCAGTTCCTCGGCGAAAAGGGGCATGAGTTCGGCACCGTCACGGGGCGCAAGCGCCGTTGCGGCTGGTTCGATGCAGCACTGGTGCGCCAGTCGGTCGCCACCAATGGAATCACCGGGATCGCGCTCACCAAACTCGACGTTCTCGATGGTCTGGAAGAGCTGAAGATCTGCGTCGGCTACAAGCTGGACGGTCAGGAAATCGACTATCTGCCGGCGGCTCAGGCCGCTCAGGCGCGTGTCGAACCGATCTACATCACGCTCGAAGGCTGGAAGGAATCGACCGTCGGTGCCCGGAAATGGGCAGATCTGCCGGCTCAGGCGATCAAATATGTGCGCCAGGTCGAGGAACTGATCGGGGCTCCGGTGGCGCTTCTGTCGACAAGTCCCGAACGCGACGACACCATACTTGTGACGGACCCTTTCGAAGACTAATCTGAAGGTTAACGAATTTTGTCGGGCGAATCCGTTCCGGCAATAATGAGAAAGTGCTGATGGCTGACTTTATCGCAGTGATTCGACGGGCCGTGGACGGCCTGTCGAACAATACGCCGGAGATGCGAGTTCGGGTCTATGAAAAGGCCCGTTCTGCCGTTGTACGGCAGCTCGAGAACATGTCGCCGCGTCCGCCGGAGCATATGCTGCAGCGGCAGTTGGAGAAACTCGACGCCGCCATCCGGGAAGTTGAAGCTGAACACGCCGAGGCCTTGCCGGCGCTCGACGAGGTTGCGGTGCCGGCTTTCGAACCGGAAGCTGTACAGGCGCCAGAGCCGCAAGCTGCTCCCGAGCCGCAGCCGGTCTGGGCCGAGCCGGCGCGCGATCCTGAGCCGCTGTCTGCTGACCCGGTTTCTTCCGCATACGCGTCTCCTGAGCTGGAACAGACGGTTCCTGAGGCCGCGGTCGAGCATGATCATGTGGCCGTCGAGCACACAGAATATCGCGAGCCCGAGGCACCGGCTGTCACCGGCGACGACTGGGCCGATGCCCATATGAACGAGCCCGCGCCGGCATCGGCGCCGGAGGTTCATGCATCCGAGGCCGAAGTCGTGGCAGACGAACCGCTGCCCGCTGCCGAGCCCGCTCCGTCGGTCTGGTCCGATCCCGATTATGGCTTGACGGGCGGCGAGACCGATTACGCGAATATGTATGATGCCAAGGTCTTCGGCGATGCGGAAGCGCGCGACGCGGCACCGGCTGCCGACTCTCGGCTTGAGGCAGCCTTCTCGGCCGCCGAAGAACGCCGCATCGAGGCGAGTCCGGTCCCGCCGGCGGAGCCCGCCTTTACCGGCTGGGCCAATGCCCCCGAGCCGGAATTCGCCGCAGACCGACCCGATTCCCCGGCCTGGGGCGAGGTTGCGGATCGTGACCAGGCGGCGGAGACTGCCGATAGTCTTATCGAACCTGCCGATTTTGCCGCCCCAGCGGACGAAGCCCGGCCCGCCGTTTCCGATGCCGTGGACGACTGGCTTCAGAGCCGCGCCAGCGATCCGACGCCGGCCATCCCGGCTGCCAGCTGGGATATGCCGGTTGGCATCAATCCAGCGGCAAACAGGGTTCCGGAGCTTCCGCAGATCGAGCCGGCCCCGGTTGCGCTTTCCCATACCCCGACCGATGAATTCCAGGCCTATCAGGAACCCGTCCACGTCGAAGTCGACCAGGATTTTCCGGTGCCGGCAGGTCTCAGCCTGGAACAGAGCCAGCCAGAGCCGTTTGAAACTGTCGCTGCCGCGCCCGCGGTCGCTCAGGCTGCGGCGGCCCTCGATCCGGATGATTTCAGCCAGTGGTTCCGCGACAATGCAGAGGTTCAGGCGACCCCGGTAACGGCGGGAACCGTTGCCAATGAATTGCCGGCGACGCCCGACTGGGATGCGCATCTGCAGAGCTTCTCGCCCGATGCCAAGGGCGCGACGATCGATCAGGACAATGATATCGGCCGGATGATGGGGGGCTATGATCAGCCTGCCTATCGCCTGGAACCGAAAAAGCGCCGCAACCTCGCCCCGGTCATTCTCGGGGTGGTGGGCCTGCTGGTCATTGCCGGTGTCGGCTATGCCGGCTGGACCTGGCGCGACGATATCGGCAGCATGGTCGCGAACCTGACCGGCGCGCCGGAAAAGGCGACTGAGGGAGAAACGACGCCGGCGGCAACAAGTCCGGCTGCAACGGATACGGCGCCTGCAGCGACAGCGCCAGCCACGGCCACGCCGACAGCAACGGCTACGGCGCCCACGGCGCCCGAAGACGGTACCGCTACGGGGCAGAAGTTCACCCAGCGGCTGCGCGCCGATGGCTCTGAGATCGATGAGGGCGCCGGCGCCGCTCCAGCCGGCACCGCTGAAGAGGGACGTTCCGTCTCCGCCCAGACCGTCGCCTCGACCATCGAACCTACCGATGCGCCGGCCTCGTCAACTCCGACAGCCGGCACCGCGGCACCCACCAATGCCGCATCGTCTGCGGCCCCGGTTGCCGGTGGCGAGAAGCTTTTCCTCTATGAAGAGCGTCTCGGTCAGGCCACCCCGGTTGCCGTACCCGGATCGATCACCTGGTCGGCCGTGCGGGAAACCGGCCCAGACGGCAAGCCCGACCCGCAGATCCAGGGCAAGCTCAACGTGCCCGAGCGCGGCATCTCGGCGCTCGTCACGATCAAGCGCAACACCGACAATTCGCTGCCGGCGAGCCACATCATCGAAGTGGTCTTCTCGGTGCCGGCCGATTTCGAAGGCGGTGCCATCGACAACCTGCAGCGCATCGCGATGAAACGGACCGAGCAGGATCGCGGCGATCCGCTGGTGGCTGTCACAGCCAAGGTCACCGACGACACCTATCTGGTTGCGCTCAACGACTTTGCCGATGTGATCAAGCGCAATATGGAACTGCTCTCGACTCGCGGCTGGATCGACATCCCGGTTACCTACCGCAATGGTCGCCGGGCGCTCCTCACCTTCGACAAGGGTACCCAAGGCGCCAAGGTCTTCGAGCAGGTGATGCGCGAATGGGCAGCGCTTGCGCCGCCCGCAGCAGCGAACTGAGTGATCGGTTCCAGAATTCTCAAAATCCGCCGAGAGACATTTCGGCGGATTTTTTGTTTGGACGGGGGCTGAGATGCCCCGGCCCGAGGCGACAAGACCGCGTCCTGCTCGCGCTCGATTTCCGGGCCTGAGGCTGGCTAAAGGAGAGAGCCGATGACATCGATTGCCGGAGATATGCGCGAACGTCCGGCGGATCATCCGGCTCCAGATCCGGCCATTGCCTTCGTCTCCGTCGAAAAGCGGTTCGGGCGGAGCGGCGCCTCCGTGCAGGCGCTGGACGGACTGAGCCTCGCCGTGCCCAAGGGTGCGGTTTACGGTCTGCTTGGGCCGAATGGTGCCGGCAAGAGTACGCTGCTCAGGATCCTTGCGGGACTTTTAACGCCGGATCGGGGTGAGGTGCGGATCTTCGGGGAGGCGGCAGGCGCTGCCAATCGCCGCCGTCTCGGCATGCTGATCGAAACGCCGAGCTTCTATCCTTTCCTCAGTGCCCGTGAGCATCTGCAGATGCTCGCCCGTTTTACGAACACGTTGCCGCTCGTCGAACGGATCCTGCGGCGTGTCGGTCTGGAAAAGGCGGCAGACAAGGCTGTTTCCGGCTTTTCTCTTGGTATGAAGCAACGTCTCGGCATTGGTTGCGCGCTGATAGGGCAGCCGGAGGCTATCATCCTCGATGAGCCGACCAATGGGCTCGATCCGGACGGGATTCTCGAAATGCGTGCGCTGATCGGTGAGCTTGCCCATCGCGACGGCCTGACTGTGCTCCTATCCAGCCATCTCCTGGACGAAGTACAACGGGTCTGCGACCGCGTGGCGATCCTGCAGCATGGGCGGCTGGTGGCAGAAGGTGCCGTCGCCGACCTTCTGGACCGGGACGGGCGCTTCTGGATCTCGGTGGACACGCCCGATGTGCTGCTCCAACGGCTTGACGCACAGGCGGAGGCGGGCGATGGCGGCATTTACGTGCGGATCGACAGAGAGCGGGTGCCCGATCTGATCGCGTCGCTAGCGGCTGCAGGCATGCGCATCCATGAGGCGAAATGGGTGAAGCCGGATCTCGAAACCGTCTTCCTGTCGCAGACGCGGGAGACCGGCCGATGAGAGCGCTGTTGTCCAGTGAGATGCTGAAGCTTCGCCGCCAGCCCTCGACCCTCTTCTGGGGTTTCCTGGCCGTGCCGATCGTGGCGCTGGTGTTCAAGCTAATCATCGAGGGGCTGCTGTTTGTCCGCATGGGGCGGCAAGCCAGCGGAGATATCGACCTTTTCCTCTCGGCCGCCAAGAGCCTCAGCCTGTCCGGTAACTCGATCGGCCAACTGATCTATGCCATCGGCATCGGTTCGGTGTTCTTTCTCGATTATTGCCAGGCGACGTGGCGGCTTCTGGTCCCGCGGCACGGTCGGGCGTCGTTGTTTACGGCGAAGTTCCTGACCTGCACGGCGTGGCTTGCACTCGGGTTGCTGCTGGCGGCATTCGGCGACATGGCGCTCAATCTCGCCTTCTCTCTTGTCAAAGATCAGGGCGCTGGTGCTGTTGTGCTGTCCGGCAATTCCTTCCTGACGCTGGTTGCCGCTTTTCTCTGTGCTCTTCTGGAACTGACGGTACTCGCCGCTTTCGTGGCAGCGCTCGTCGTCGTCTTCCGCTCGATGATCGCTGCCGTGATCCCGGCGTTCTTGCTGGCAATCGGATCGACGGTCCTGCAACTCTATCTCGGGGCGGATGCCGACCGGCTGCCGCTCCCCAGTTATGCGGCCGGGTGGTTGCGGGATTGGATCCTTGCCGGTGCGTCGCCGATGGCGGGCGTGACCGGGCTCCTGATCCTCGTCGGCTGGAGTGTCATCCTGTTTGCGCTGGGGCTCTTTCTCTTTTCGCGTCAGCAACTGGCGACGGAATAGGCGCGAAGGTGTTCGGGAAACGAAAAACCGCCCGATCTCTCGGGCGGTTTCAGACTGTGTAGCAAAGCGTATCAAGTGCGTTATGCCTCGACGACCCTCAGCGCCTTGGCCCGTTCCAGCGCGTCCTTCTGAACGGCTTCCTGGACCTTCTCAAACGCACGCACCTCGATCTGGCGCACACGTTCGCGGCTGATGTCGAACTCGGCAGAGAGCTCTTCCAGCGTGACCGGATCTTCGGCAAGGCGGCGGGCCTGGAAGATGCGGCGTTCGCGCTCGTTGAGGACGCTCATCGCCCGCTGCAGCATGCGGCGGCGGGTTTCAAGCTCGTCCTGCTCGATGAGCACGGCTTCCTGGCTTTCGTGGTCGTCGACCAGCCAATCCTGCCACTGACCGCTTTCGCCCTCGGCAGCACGCAAGGGCGCGTTCAGCGATGCGTCGCCGGAGAGGCGGCGGTTCATCGAAATGACCTCCTCCTCCGAGACGTTCAGCTTGGTTGCGATCTCGGCCACCTGATCAGGCTTCAGGTCGCCTTCCTCGATCGCCTGGATCTTGCCCTTGAGGCGACGCAGGTTGAAGAACAGGCGTTTCTGGTTGGCGGTCGTTCCCATCTTCACCAGCGACCAAGAGCGCAGGATGTATTCCTGGATCGAAGCCTTGATCCACCACATGGCATAGGTCGCCAGGCGGAAGCCGCGTTCCGGGTCGAATTTCTTGACGGCCTGCATCAGGCCGACATTGCCCTCCGAAACGACTTCGCCGATCGGCAGGCCGTAGCCGCGATAACCCATGGCAATCTTCGCCACGAGGCGCAGATGGCTCGTCACCATGCGGTGGGCAGCGTCGCGGTCGCCGTGTTCGGCATAGCGCTTGGCCAGCATGTATTCTTCCTGGGGTTCCAGCATGGGGAACTTGCGGATCTCGTCCAGGTAGCGATTGAGGCCGGCTTCACCGGCCGTGATGGAAGGCAGACTGTTGCGGGCCATATAGCACCCCTCTTTCTTCGTGGACTCCCTGAAACCGGCGAGTCCCATCTCCGTGGATCTCTCTATCCCACAGAAATCCGTATGACAGATAAGTATGGCAAAACGGCGATACAAGATTTGCGTTCCCTCACGAGAGCGTGACGGAGTGTTCGATATTCGGGATAATCGAAAGCCACCAAACGCCGTCGTCTGATGACCTCACGGTGGCAGTTGCGGTCTGCTATAGCAGCGACATTTGTTTCTGTCTTTCAGAGGTGCCTCATGGCCATGTCGTCCTATTCCCGAGGGCTGGTTGCCGTCACGACCGCGACGGTTGCGCTATCGACGGCGGGGTTGATGACGCGGCTGGTGTCGATCGATGGGCCGACGCTGCTCTTCCTGCGGGGGGTGATCGCTGGTCTGTTTCTGTTTGTCTGCCTCCTCGTCACTGCCCGCGGTCGGGTTGTGGCGGAGTTTGTCCGGCTCGGCTGGTCCGGACTGCTCATCGGTGCGACTTCGTCGGCCTGTGCCGTCCTGTTCATCGGCGCGCTTTACACAACTTCAGTGGCGCATGTGGCGATCATCTTTGCTACCTGCCCGTTTCTCGCGGCGGGGCTGGGCTTCCTGCTGCTCGGCGAGCGGCCGGGACGCGTGGCATTGATTGCGAGCGGTGTTGCGATGGTCGGCGTTGCGATCATGATCGGCAGCGGCGAGGAGGGCGCGCTTCTCGGCGATCTGCTTGCCTTTGCCATGACCGGCATGGTGGCGTTGTGGACGGTGCTCATTCGCCGGCATCCGGACAAACCCGCGCTGCCCTGTACGGTCGTATCCTGCTTCCTGAGTGCGGCGGTCGCTCTGCCCTTTGCGACGCCGTTTGCGGCCTCTGCCCATGACCTTTCCGTGGTGCTCGGCTTTGGCGTTTTCGCCTTTTCGCTCGGCTTCCTGCTGCTGACCATCGGGGCCCGCGATGTGCCGCCGGTGGAATCGGCGCTGATCGGCGCGCTCGATGCGCCGCTTGCGCCTTTCTGGGTCTGGCTGGTGGTTGGCGATCTGCCGGCTCCGGCCACCTTGATCGGCGGCGTGGTCGTTCTTGCCGCCGTCACCGGTCATGTGCTGATGGCGAACCGTGCCCCGGTCCCACAGGTCGCGCTGCCGTTTGACCGCTGAATGGCCAAGGACTGCCTCAGATCGCCTTCAGCGCGTCGATCACCTTTTGCAGGTCGGCCGGGATCGGCGCTTCGAAGCGCATGGTCTTGCCGGTCGTCGGATGCTCGAAGGCCAGCAGGTAGGCATGAAGCGCCTGGCGGTGGAACTTGTTGACGGCGCGCTTGGCGTCTTCGGGCAGGAGATTGGCCTTGGTCTTGAACGCTGCCCCGTATTCCTGGTCGCCGACCAGCGGGTTGCCGATATGGGCCATATGGACGCGAATCTGGTGGGTGCGGCCGGTTTCCAGGCGGCACTCGACCAGCGAGGCGAGGCAGGTGGCGTCAGGCTTTTCGCCGTAGCGCTCCAGCACAGTGTAATGGGTGATCGCCTCGCGGGCGTCGTCGGTGTCCTCACGTTTTACGGTGCGCTTGGTACGGTCGGCGCCGGAGCGGCCAAGGGCCGCGTCGATCGTGCCGGCAAGCGTGCGCGGGCGACCCCAGACTACGGCGCGGTAAGCGCGCTCCAGCGGGCCGGTGCGGCCATGGTCGGCAAACTGGTCTGCGAGGTGCCGGTGGGCGATGTCGTTCTTGGCGACGACCATGACGCCTGATGTGTCCTTGTCGAGCCGGTGGACAATGCCCGGGCGCTTGACGCCTCCGATGCCGGACAAGCTGTCGCCGCAGTGATAGATCAGCGCGTTGACGAGCGTGCCATGCCAGTTGCCCGCACCCGGATGGACAACGAGGCCTGGCGGCTTGGCGATGACAATCAGGTCTTTGTCCTCGTAGAGCACGTCGAGCGGGATGTTCTCGCCCTTCGGCTGCGGGTCCTCCGGCGCCGGCAGGTCGATAATGACGCTGTCGCCGGTCTTGATCTTGCGGTTGGGCGAATCCAGCAGCACGCCGTTGACGTGAACTGCCCCTTGTTCGATCAGTGCCTTCACACGATTGCGGGAAAACTCCGCTCCGAGCGCTGCCGTAAGCCAGGCGTCGATCCGACCTGCGGCATCCGCGTCGGCAATCAGCTCTTTTCTTGCAGCAGTGCTTTCGGTAAAGGGGGCGGTCATCGTGTCATCCCGTCTTTCTTCGACCGACGGTGCGGCCCGGTTTTCCTGCCATGTGGCACAGACCGGCGCTTTCGACAATCGATTGCCGGATGATTTCGCTCCCGGTGTCCCGCGAGGGACACTGCGGATACGACCGTAAAGCTTTTTAAGGACCGACCGCGACCATGACCCATCTCGACGACGAACAGGACGAAAAGCCGCTAGATCCCGCGATGGAAAACGTGCGCCGCAAGATGATCAAGCTGCAGCTGGTCTCCGGCGGCATCATGGCGGTGCTGTTCCTCGCGGTGCTGGTGGCCATCGGCTACAAGCTGACGCGGGATGACGGGCGCTCCGTGCCAGCCACTGCGACCGTAGCACAGCCCTTTGCCGTTCCCTCAGGCCAGCCTCTGTCGCTGACGGCCGATCTGCCGGCCGGCTTCCGGGTTCTCTCGACCTCGCTCTCTGGCAGCCAGATGCTGATCCTCGGCGAGGCTGGAGGTGTCAAGAAGACCCTCGTCTATGATCTGACCCTCGGCCGCATCATCGCCGACGTCACGCTGTCGGAAAAGTAACTCTCCATGGCCGGCGGGACCCCGATCGAGATCACCGATCCCGCCGATCCGCGGATTGCCGAATTCACCGCAATCCGCGAGCGAGATCTGACCGGACGCCAGGGGCAGTTTATCGCCGAGGGCACGGTGGTGCTGTCGATGCTGGCGAAGGCGCATGCGGCGGGCGGTGATATCATCGCGGAAAAGCTGCTGATCCTCAAGAACCGGCTCGCCGGGCTTTCCGAACTGCTTGAGCGCTTTCCCGCCGACATCCCTGTTTACGTCGCGGAAGCGGCGGTCCTCGATGCCATTGCCGGTTTTCACCTTCATCGCGGGGTGCTGGCGCTTGGACGGCGCTTGCCGCCGCCTGATATGGCAGAGCGAATTGCCGCGCTGCCAGACGACGCGCTGGTGCTGGTCGGCTGCGGCATTTCCAACCACGACAACATCGGCTCGCTGTTTCGCAACGCCGCTGGCTTCACCGCCGATGCGGTATTGCTCGACGAGACCTGCTGCGATCCGCTTTATCGCAAGGCGCTCCGTGTCTCCGTCGGTTCCGTGTTGACCATGCCCTATGGGCGGCAGGGATCTGCGGAGGAACTGCTGGGCGTATTGGCGTCTGCGGGATTTGAAATCTGGGCGCTGTCGCCGGCGGGCAAGGTCGAGATCGGTGGAATCGCGCCGGGGCGTCGCGTGGCGCTGGTCATGGGAACGGAAGGCGAGGGGCTGCCGGAGGTGATCCTCAACCGCTTCCGCTCGGCCCGGATCGCACAGGCACCGGGACTGGACAGCCTCAATGTCGGGACGGCAAGCGGGATCGCGCTATACGCGATTGCGCGTGCCATGGGGCGGCTTGGCTAATTCAGCGACTATTCTGCCGGGGAGGGCTGGCTGGCCGTTCTGCCGACAGAGTGATCCAGCGCCATCACGCGATCGACAAGGCTGCGCGGGGCATTCGGGGCGCGCGCCGGCTGAGCGATCAGGTCGCCCAGCGGACTTGCGCCTTCGCTGGAGCCTTCGCGCATGGAGGTCAGCAGGATCATCTTGGCGGCGATGTCGCCCAATTCTTCGCGCAGCTCATCGTCTTCGGCGGAGGAGGTTGCCTTCAGCAGCCGCTCGGTCAGGGCCGTCTGGCGATGGCGGATATCGCTTTCGAGAAGGTCCGGGCTGAGGCGCGGAGCGGGCGTCGGATCGTCGGGCATGGTGTCCTCCGTCATGTCGGGCAGAGGCAGGCCCGCCTGCTTGAGGCTGCGCTGGGCCGTTCTGAGTTGCGCATTGGCGGTCTTCAGCTTCGCCTTGAGGTCTGCCAGTTCACGCTGCCGGCGCTCCAGAGCGGAGCCGGTATCGGCCCGGTCGGCGGCGTCGCGAGCGAGGCTGTCTTCAAGCCTCAGCACCTTGTGCTCTTCTTGTGCCAAGCGGATTTCGGCGTCCTTGGCGCGTTTGACGAGCAGCTTGTTCTCGCGGCGCAGGTCCTCGCGTTCATCGCGCATGAACTGGATACGCGTCTTCAGCGTGTCGATTTCGGTGTCGCGGCTCATGGCTTCGATGCGCATGTGATCGATGTCGCTCACCAGCCGGCCGATCCGATGTGCGCGGTCTTCGAGCTCGACATCCTTGGCGGCGGTCGCGATTTCGACCCGTCGCAGCGTTTCGCGGACGGTCGCGACGTCGAGGTCAGCGCGGCGGAGGCCGGAGCGCAAATCGGCGGCTTCCGTGCTCATTTCGTTGATCTGGGTGTGCAGATCCTGGTTTTCGGCGACCAGGCGACCAGCCTCCGCTGCAAGCGTCTCGTTCTGCAGCCGAAGCGCGATTGCCTTTTCGCGCTCACGGGTGAGCTCGTGCTGGGTCTTGGCGTTTTCAGCGGCGTAGAGCGCGCGCACCATGTCCTTCTGGGCACGGATTTCCTGAGGGCTCAGCGGCATCGTCGCCTTCAGACGGTTCTCCGTATAATGGACGACGCGGCGATGGATCGCGGGCGCCAGCAGCATCGCCAGGAGCGCCGCGGCCATAAATCCCATTCCGAACAGTAGGGTATATTCAATCACGGCAGGGCCACAGCGTTTGCATGAGCGTTAGGACATATTTAATCATGGTGGCCTCCTCCCGGCAAGGTTGCCTGCCGGGGGAGCACCGGAATCTCGCACTATGCCTAACGACAGAGCAGAACCAACTTGCGTGAGCCTGAGTTCCCTGGAGTGCGATATCAGAAGGGGTTCCAGGTGGGGGTGCGTGTCAGCTTCAGATAGCCGACATTGACACCGAGGCGGGCGCCGACGCCGGTGCGGATCGGAACCAGCACGACGTCGCGGCTCTTCAGCACCGTCATGCCGACGCCCGCAACGATATAGGCCGAGCCGCTGACGCCGCCATAGCGGGCATAAAGCGTGTCGACATTCGGCAGGTCGTAGACCAGCATCATGGCACGGGTACCATTGCCGCCGTAGTCGATGCCGAGCGAGGGGCCCTGCCAGAACACGTCGTGCTGGCCGACATTCTTCGTATAGAGCGTGCCTTCGCCATAGGTGAGACCGGCGATCAGGGCGCCGGAGCCTTCCTGGCCGAGGATGTAACCATTGGGCAGGCCATACTGCTCGAAGGCCTGTTCGATGACCTTGGCAAGGGCGCCACTGGTCTCGCCGAAGAAGCCGTGCCCGGCGTCGACCACTTCCTGGATCGTGTATTCGCCTGCCGCCTGAACGGGACGGGGGGCTGCAGCCAGTCCGGACAGGACAAACATGCCGAGGAGGAAGAGCCGCGCGGCGGGGAAAGAGCGGATTGTCAGGTGACGCATGGAGCCTCCTAGATGTGAAGTCGATGGATTCGGCTTCTCCGATGGGGGTAATTAAACCTAGCGAGCATCATCTTAATAATCGGTTTACCAAATATGGTGTCATTATGGCCGACACGGAATCCGGTGATGCTGCAGCCCCATGTTCCTGCTCGACCGCTGCGCAACCGACGACACTCTTCTGGAGACGACCATGGCGAAAAACCCCAATCTCACGCTCGCGGGTCCCGATCTCGCGGCCCTCTTGTGCAGCCGCGTCTGCCATGACGTGATCTCGCCGGTTGGTGCGATCAACAACGGTCTGGAGCTGCTCGACGAGGGCGGCGCCGATGCCGATGCGATGGACCTGATCCGGACCAGCGCGCTCAATGCCTCGGTGCGCCTCAAGTTTGCCCGCCTCGCCTTCGGTGCCTCCGGCTCGGTCGGCGCGTCGATCGATACCGGCGAGGCTGAAAAGGCGGCGAAGGATTTCGCGGCTGCGGAAAAGAAGACGGAGATCACCTGGAACGGTCCGCGCGCGATCATCGCCAAGAACCGCGTTAAGCTGCTGCTCAACCTCTTCCTCGTCGCCTATGGCGCGATCCCGCGCGGCGGCTCGCTCGACATCACTCTGGAAAATCCGGAAACCGATGCGAAGTTCAAGATCGTCGCCAAGGGGCGCATGCTGCGCGTGCCGCCCAAGTACCAGGAAATCCTGTCCGGCCACCTGGAAGAGGCAGTCGATGCCCATACGATCCAGCCATATTACACGGTCCTCCTCGCGGATGAGGCCGGCATGGAGCTGAAATGCCTGCCGAGCGAAGGCGAGATCGCTTTCACCGCGGAGGTCGTCTGATCGATGTCCCGTTTCGGGACCGGTGCCGTCCCCAAGCGGTAACGGTTCCTTAGGCGCTGTGGCATAAGGTGCCTCAGCAAGACTATTTGCCCGTCAACGGGAGAGGAAACGGCCATGAAGCGCCTCATGATTGCAGACGGCTCGGACGTGGTTCGCAAAGTGGGCCGCAAGATTCTTGCGGAACTCGGCTTCCAGGTTGCGGATGTGTCGACCGGTCGGGAGGCGCTTGTGCTTTGCGAGCGCGAATTGCCCCATTTCCTGATCGTCGATGCAGCCATGGACGATGCGCTGGATCTGATCACCAATGTGCGCGCTCTGCCGAACGGCAAGGACGTGCGGATCTATTACTGCGTCATCGAGGCCGAGTTGAAGGTGATGATGGCCGGCAAGCGGGCCGGCGCCAACGATTTCCTGCTGAAGCCCTTCGATCGCCAGATCCTGACGGCGACATTCGGCGACAAGGCCATGGCGGCCTGAGGGGCGGTCTCCCCGAAATTCCAAATAGGTTCATAGGCGGCACCTTCGGGTAGCCGCCTTTTTCATTGTCCGGTGTCAGTTCGGGCAGGGCGGGGTTCTTGCCCCAGATGGAACGCAAAAGGCCCGCATCGATGATGCGGGCCTTTTCGAGGCAACGAATGCGGGGAGACGGATCAGGCCGTTTCCATGTATTCCGCGCCATCCGGCTCGCGCAGCACATAGCCGCGGCCCCAGACGGTTTCGATGTAGTTGGCGCCACCGGCCGCATTTGCGAGCTTCTTGCGCAGCTTGCAGATGAAGACGTCGATGATCTTCAGTTCCGGTTCGTCCATGCCGCCATAGAGGTGGTTGAGGAACATTTCCTTGGTCAGCGTCGTGCCCTTGCGCAGCGAGAGCAGCTCGAGCATCTGGTATTCCTTGCCCGTGAGGTGGACGCGCTGGCCGCCAACTTCGACGGTCTTGGCGTCCAGGTTCACGATCAGCTCACCGGTGATGATGATCGACTGGGCGTGACCCTTGGAGCGACGGACGATCGCGTGAATGCGGGCAACGAGCTCATCCTTGTGGAAGGGCTTCGTCATATAGTCGTCGGCGCCGAAACCGAGACCGCGTACCTTGTCCTCGATGCCGGCCATGCCGGAGAGAATGAGGATCGGGGTCTTTACCTTCGACAGGCGGAGCGTGCGAAGCACCTCGTAGCCGGACATGTCGGGGAGGTTAAGGTCGAGCAGAATGATATCGTAGTCGTAGAGCTTACCGAGATCGACACCTTCTTCGCCGAGGTCGGTTGTATAGACGTTAAAGCTTTCCGATTTGAGCATCAATTCGATGCTCTGAGCGGTCGCGCTGTCGTCTTCGATGAGTAGAACCCGCATATTTATCCCCTTTACCGCCGCCGAAAGGTCGAGATGTCCCCCTACGCGATACGGATCCAGTCGTTGCCTGATTTGCAGGCTGCCACCAAATGGTTAACAAATTCTGATTCCCTCTGGCAAGGTGTATCGGATTTATTAAGCAAAGATTTCAGCCCCATGATTTTGCATGTGTTTCGGTCATCGCCACACTTGAATCTGCGCCTCAGGTTTTACCCGTAACCGATTCATTTGACTCATCATTGTCATGTGCCGTTTTCCGGCGCTGGCATTTACTGACCCTTAAGTGATCCGCCTTATCATTAACGATGCCCGTAAACGAAAGGTTACCAAGGGTAGCTTTTTGTTAACGCCGCAGACTTTTTTTGGACGGTTCGCGGTCGGCGTGTTGAGTAGCAAGTGTGGCGGGGGGTCTCGCATCACGGGAGTATTGCGTATGAAGTCGCGTGAGAGCCTGGTTCGCCTGAAAGGTTTTCAGGTTACCGAAAAGCGTCGGCAATTGCAGCAGTTGCAGTCGATGATGGCGGAGTTCGAACGGATGGCGAAAGAGCTCGAAGCTCAAATCGGCATCGAGGAGAAAAAGTCCGGCATCACGGATCCCAATCATTTCGCCTATCCCACCTTCGCCAAGGCTGCTCGCCAGCGCGCGGACAATCTTCAGGTCTCGATTCGGGAACTGAAGGTCCAGCAGGAAGCTGCAGAATTGGCATTGGAAGAGGCAGAAGCGGAATACCAGAAGGCCTCAGCGCTCGAAGAGCGTGACGGCCAGATGCGTGTTCGGGCCTGAACCGACGACGGTTTAAGCCCATTGAGACTAGGAAAAAGGCGGTCGCAGCTTTGTCTGCGCCCGCCTTCATGCGTTTATGGGGCTGGCTTTTCTGCGGGTTCAGCTCTTGCGCACGTCGTTCCAGTCGGGGTGACGGTCCATCTGCGCCTTCATGAAGGGGCAGAGCGGGATGATCTTCCAGCCGCCCTTGCGTGCTTCTGCGACTGCATGTTCGGCGAGCGCCTGGCCCGCACCCTTTCCGCGCAGCGCATCGGGGACCTGGGTATGGTCGATGATGATGAGGGTCGGGGATGCGCGGGAAAATGTCATTCCCGCCGGCTCTTCGACACCGTCGACATGGCCGAGATACCGGCCGCCGGTGCCTTTGTCCTCGCTGGTGAACTGCATCGCTTGGCCCTCCTGTTGCCGCAAACTCGGCCATCTGTTTAACATCGGGCTTCTGCTGGCGGCAATGTTGCGGCCCGTGACACAGCGTTCAGCATGGAGAGGCTTGTTGTCGATCTGGTCGAAAGCCTTGCTGCTGGTTCTTGCGCCAGCGTTTTTGGCACTTGGAGTGACATTGCCGCTGATGCGGTTCGAGAGCTTCTATGTGCTGAAGAGCGATGCGTCGCTTGCCGACATCGTCGCGGCCTTGTGGACGGGCGGGGACATGGTCCTGGCCGTGCTCGTCGGGCTAGTCTCGATCGTCTTTCCCATCGCCAAGCTGGTGCTGGTCACCGCCGAAAGCCTGCCAGAGGATCGGAAAAGTCAACCCGGCTGGATCGGGCGGGTCGTCCCACACCTGTCGCGCTGGTCGATGATGGATGTGCTGCTGGTCGCGATCGTGATCTTCGCGACCAAGACCAGCGGATTGGCGCAGGCCTTTGCCCAGCCGGGTCTCTGGTTCTATGCGGGATCGAGCCTGATGGTGGCCGTGCTACACGGATGGCCGAAGGGTGCTCGGCGGGATGTATAAAACCGGCAGGCGGGGCCGTGCCGGTTCTGTGATGGGTCTTTTTCTGAAAATCTAAAGCGCGCCGGACAGGCCGGCACAGAAGAGATTAATGGCGATACTGCTGGATGCGGGTGGTGCGCAGGCCCGGGAGACCGTGATCGTTTATGGAAGACTGCCAGGAGA
Source organism: Rhizobium sp. Root274 (assembly GCF_001429245.1). Classification (GTDB taxonomy): domain Bacteria; phylum Pseudomonadota; class Alphaproteobacteria; order Rhizobiales; family Rhizobiaceae; genus Allorhizobium. The sequence continues at coordinate 723,334 of NZ_LMJE01000007.1, read as the reverse complement.
GGAATTCCTCGACCGTCAGCGTGTAACGTTCGCAGGCCTCTTCGAGGCTCAACAGGCCACCGCGGACCGCTGCAACAACCTCAGCCTTGCGGCGGATCACCCAGCGGCGTGTGTTGGCCGGCGGAAGATCGGCAATCGTCAGGGGGCTGCCATCGGGGCCGATGACATATTTAACTCGTGGGCGGATCATTTCGGTCATTGGACTCTCTATACAAACTCAAGACCACACAGCCGCATACTAGGGGCGATGCTTTAAAATTTGCCTAAGCAGGTTGTAAGCATTTGATAATAATTTCTCTGTGTGGTTCTGGCGGAGATTCGCGCCATTTCCGCCTTACGCTGCGTAAACTTGCGGCAGTTGCATGGGTGTTATGCAGACAGACCGGCTACTCGGGTCGGGCCATTCATGCGATCAGAGCGCCCAGGATGCCTCGGGCCATGCACGTTTCGGCGGTCGGCATCGTTTTTCTCCCCTTGCTGACGGTAATTTACCCGCAAGATCGGCGACAGGCCCGACTGATACCTGTTCCGTATCGGAACGATTCTTTGTTCAGACACAGCCAAGTCCCGGCCGGACGTTCATCCGGTCGAAAGGAGTTCGATGTTTAGGCCGACTGAAGTGGCGCGTCGCCACGATCTGGGCGATCACGCCGACCTGATGCGCAGCGATGCCGATAGTTCTGGCGCTTTCGCGCGGGATCTCGTTGCGCTCGGCCGCTCTTACGGCTTCACCCACTGTCTTCTCGCGCGCTTTCCGAAGGCCGACAGCCCCGAATTTTCTGCCAATCTGCTGGTCGTGACCTGGCCGGACGAGTTGCGGCTGGCCTATGAGCAGGCAGAGGTGTTCGCCGGCAGTGCCCTGGTGCAGCGGTTGAAGCAGACGGTACTGCCGATCTTTTCGGTGGAAAACCTGTTCTTGAGTACTGCGGCGTCCGAAGCGCGCAATCCGATCTCGGCCCTTTTCGAGCACCATGCGCCTTCGGGCCATCTCGCCTTTGGTCTGCATGACCGTCATCAGTCGCAGTATATTCTCGTTTATTCCGGTCGCCCGACGAGACCCAACCGTGATGAACTGGCACTGATGCAGCTCTCTGCCATGGAATTGCTCGACAGCGGCGTCGAAAGCGTGGTGCCCCGGCCGGGGCCGAAGGAAAAGCTTTCGGCCCGCGAGATCGAATGTCTGCGCTGGTCGGCTGCCGGCAAGAGCAGCGACGAGATCGCCATCATTCTCGATATCTCGACGCATACCGTTGTCAGCTATCTGAAGAGTGCGATGCGCAAGCTCGAAGCGGTCAACCGCATGCAGGCGGTGGCGCGCGCCTGTCGCTATCGGCTGCTCTGAAGCATATCAGCGATCATCGTTTCCGAAAGGCGCCCCATCCCGGGCGGCTTTTTCCATTTTGACACCCCGGTCTTCACAGCAGGTAGACGCAAAGCTCCGTGCGGCCGTAACCGAACTGGTACTGGGCCGCGTTGGCGTGGCGAAGGGTCAATGTATCGCCGCTATTGAGCCAGGCGAGGGCGGTGGTGCTCGATGTTCCAGCGCTGCCGCTGTGGCTCGCGATGTCGGCACTGCCATTGCGGCTGACATGGAGCGTATGGGCTGCATCGTCTGCGGTCGCGGTGAGTGCCAGCAGGTAATAGCCGGAGGCCGGGACAATCAGGCGGCGCCCATATTCGGAGGAGAGGGCTGCGCCGAGTGCCATGTCGCCGCCGGCCAGATGCAGGGTATCGAAGCCGGTAAAGCTGCCGGCGGCGGGGGTGAAGGTTGCGGATGACAGGGCTGCGCGGGCAAGCGGCCGCTGGTCATGGTGGACATAGCCTTCCGGCGAGATTGCGATTGCCTGCCGCCAGCCCGTGGCATCGCCATACATCTTGAAGGAGAAGCGGTCCTCGCCGGCGAGACCCATTTCGGTGCGGGCCTGCCAGTTGGACTGGAAGATGAGGCTGGCCGTTTCGCCGGTCGCCGCCTTGTTGATGCTCATCCGGTGGCTGCCGCCGGCGTGATTGAACAGGCTGCCGGGCGACTGGACCAGGAGACGGTTATAGGCGTCGGGCGTGCCGGATATGCCGAGCCGGTCGGCAAGAAGGTCGTCCGGCAGGGCAGGGACCTGCCATTCGCTGCCGTCAAAGATGGTGAAGGTGCCGCTGTCGCGGAAGACCGCCTGCCAGCCGGATTGTGGGGCGATAAAGGTCCAGACACCATCCTGACGCGCGGCCAGCATGCCGTCTCGTCCGGCAAAGGCGCCGGTACCCGGGCCGCCGATCCAGTGGATCTCGCCTTCGGCAGGGCTGTCCGGCGGATCGCTGCGCTCGCTGTCGATCACCAGCTGGACGACAGCATCCAGTCTCTGCAGGGCTTCGTTGTGGGTGACGTGCTTTTGCGCCTGAGCGGGCAGGATGTAAGGCAGGTCCAGTCGGGTCGTGGTGTCGGACATCGGTCTCTCCTCTTGGTGGCCCGGCTGCGGATTGCAGCTGCGGGCGATGGAGGAGAAGTATGCGGCCCTGTCACGGGTGGGGGATGAAATGCACTACGCCCCTTTGATTACAAAGGAAAAACCTTGAAACTCATCCCCGCTTTTGCGGGTCTGCCCAGGCAATAAAGTTGGGATTGGCAAAGGGCGCATCGTCCTGTTCGCGCTTGCCATAGGTGAGCGGCGCGCCATTGGTCGTGGCGGTGATGCCGCCTGCTGCCCGCAAAACGGCATCGCCGGCGGCGGTGTCCCATTCCATGGTGCGGCCGAAGCGCGGATAGACATCGGCATTGCCTTCCGCCAGCAGGCAGAATTTCAGCGACGAGCCCACGGCACGCCTTTCGGGGATGCTGGCCTCCTCGATGAAGGCGATGGTCGCTTCGCTGTTGTGCGAGCGGCTGATCAGGGCGCAAGGGGCGGGCGGACGCAGACGCGTGCGGATTGGGCGGCGTTCGGTGACCTCAAAGTCAGCCCCGACAGCCAGGCGTTCCGCCTTACCTTCGGCGCCCAGATAGGCGGTGCCGAGGGCGGGGGCATAGACGACGCCGGCAATCGGCTCGCCGTTTTCGACGAGTGCAATATTTACGGTGAAATCGTCATGGCCGCCGATGAATTCCCGCGTGCCATCGAGCGGATCGACCAGAATGAAACGACCAGCGGAAATGTCGGGGAGCCGTCCCGCCGCCGCTTCTTCCTCGGCGACGACGGGAATCTCGGGCAGATTCCGTTCAAGGGCTGCGAGAATGATGCGCTCCGCCGCCTCGTCTGCCTCCGTCACCGGCGTCCGGTCACCCTTCAGGCGGACATCGGGACCGGCCCTGTAGATATCGAGAATGACGGGTCCGACGGAAAGGGCTGTCTGTTCAAACAGCTTCAAGATTTCCGTCATCGGCGGCATGGGGCTCTCCTGTGGGCATTTTTGCTCAGTTTCAGAAAGCCGATGTAGAGCGAGGGGCTTGGCTTGTGAAGCCTCGATGCATCCTTGTCCTCGTGCTGCGTCCTTCTTGCTGCACTGCGTTCAAACCTGTGTTCCATGTCTCAAACAGCATAGTTTTTGTCCTGATCGCGCTTGCTCTTTGTGACGCCTATGCGAATGTGACGCGACATTTGCAGAGGTTGTTCGATGCGTTATTCCGCCCTTTCGATCTTCCGCCAGGCGCTTTCCGGCAACCGGAACTGGGCGCCGATGTGGCGCGAGCCGCAGCCGAAGCCGCATTATGACGTGGTTATCGTCGGGGGCGGGGGGCATGGCCTTTCCACTGCCTATTACCTCGCCAAGGAATTCGGCATCACCAATGTCGCTGTCATCGAGAAAGGCTATCTCGGCGGTGGGAATGTCGGGCGCAATACCACGATCATCCGCTCCAACTACATGCTCGAGGGCAACGAGCCGTTCTACGAGCTGTCGATGAAGCTGTGGGAAGGGTTGGAGCAGGACTTCAACTACAATGCCATGGTCTCCCAGCGTGGCATCGTCAATCTCTTCCATACCGACGGTCAGCGCGACGCCTATGCGCGGCGCGGCAATGCGATGATGATGCATGGGGTGGCTGCCGAACTGCTCGACCGCGAGCAGGTCAAGGCGATGATGCCTTATCTTAATTTCAATCATGCGCGCTTCCCGATCCTCGGCGGCCTCTTGCAACGGCGCGGCGGCACGGCCCGCCATGACGCGGTGGCCTGGGGCTATGGACGCGGCGCCGACGAGCGCGGCGTGGATCTCATCCAGCATTGCGAAGTGACCGGCATCCGCCGCGACGAGCTTGGCCAGGTGACCGGCGTCGAGACGACCAAAGGCTTCATCGGCTGCAACAAGCTGGCGCTCGCGACCGCCGGGCACACCTCGGTCACCGGCAAGATGGCGGGGCTTGACCTTCCGATCGAGACGCATGTGCTGCAGGCTTTCGTCTCGGAAGGCATCAAGCCCGTGATCGACAATGTCATTACCTATGGCGCCGGGCACTTCTATATTTCGCAGTCCGACAAGGGCGGCTTGGTCTTCGGGGCCGATATCGACTACTATTCTTCATACGCCCAGCGCGGCAATCTGGCGACGGTCGAGCATACGATCGAGGAGGGTGTCTCGCTGATCCCCGGCCTGTCGCGCGTCCGGGTGCTGCGGTCCTGGGGTGGTGCGATGGACATGTCGATGGACGGTTCGCCGATCATCGACCGAACACCGATCGACAATCTCTATCTGAATTGCGGCTGGTGCTATGGCGGCTTCAAGGCGACGCCGGCCTCCGGCTTCTGCTTTGCCCACCTGATCGCCAAGAACGAGGCCCATCCCGTGGCCCGCCTGTTGCGCCTTGATCGTTTCGAACGCGGTTTTGCCGTCGACGAAGGCGGCAAGGGCCCTCAACCAAACCTGCATTGAGACATCGCCATGGCAAGCCTGATCACCTGTCCGCATTGCGGCGTTCGTCCCAAGGAAGAGTTCAGCATTCGCGGCGATGCAAGCCCGATCCGTCCGGCACCGGGCGCGCCTGACGATGACTGGGTTCGTTATGTCTTCATCCGCGACAATCCAAAGGGGCGGATCGTCGAGCACTGGCACCATTCGAGCGGCTGTCGCCGTTGGCTGGTGGTCGAGCGCGACAATGCTGGGAGCCACGAGGTCTACAGTGTGACGGATGCGAGCGATTACGCGAAGGAGGCCGCGCGATGACCGGTTCCCGGCTTTCCTCCGGCGGGCTTGTCAACCGCGCCCGCACGCTCTCCTTTTCGTTCGATGGGCAGACCTATACCGGCTATGAAGGCGACACGCTGGCCTCAGCGCTGCTCGCCAATGACCAGTTGCTGGTCGGACGCTCCTTCAAATATCACCGCCCGCGCGGCATCGTGACGGCAGGTGCGGCAGAGCCGAATGCGCTGGTGACGATCGGCAAGGACGGTCGCACCGAGCCGAATACACGCGCCACTGTCGCCGAGCTTTATCATGGACTCGAAGCCAACAGCCAGAACCGCTGGCCGTCGCTCAAATACGACATCGGCTCGGTCAACAGCCTGTTGTCGCCATTTCTCTCGGCCGGCTTCTACTACAAGACCTTCATGTGGCCTAAGGCCTTCTGGGAAAAGCTCTATGAGCCGATCATCCGGAAAGCGGCTGGCCTTGGCAAGACGCCGTTCATCGCCGATCCCGATCGCTACGAAAAGGCCTGGGCGCATTGCGACCTCCTGGTGATCGGTTCCGGCCCCGCCGGTTTGATGGCGGCGCGGGCTGCGGCGCGCGCCGGGCTTCGCGTCATTCTGGCGGATGAAGGCTTTAGGCTTGGCGGTTCGCTGCTCAACGAACGGGTGACTGTCGGCGGCGTGCCGGCGGCCGAGTACGCCGCCTCCGTCGTCGAGGAGTTGAAGAGCCTTTCCAATGTCACGCTGATGCCGCGCACCACCGTCTTCGGCTGGTATGACGACAATGTCTTTGGTGCCGTCGAAAAGGTGCAGAAGCATGTCGCGCAGCCGTCGAGCGAACTGCCGGTCGAGCGTGTCTGGCGTATCGTTGCCAAGCGGGCGATCCTGGCCTCCGGCGCCGAAGAGCGGCCGCTGGTTTTCGGCGGCAACGACAAGCCGGGTGTGATGACCTCGGGCGCGGTTAGAACCTACCTCAATCGCTATGGCGTGGCCGCAGGCCAGAACGTCGCCATCTTCACCAATGGTGGTGCGGGCTATCGTACGGCTGCCGATCTGGTGGCAGCCGGGGTGGGTGTCGCTGCTATCATCGACGGGCGGGCACAGTCTTCTGATATTGCGCCCTCCGGCGTGCGGGTTATCCGTGGCGGTTCGGTTGTCGATACCAAGGGTCATCTCCGCATCAAAAGCCTGCTCGCCGAACGTGTCGGCCATCAGGAAGAGATAGCCTGCGATGCGCTTGCCATGAGCGGCGGCTATAGCCCGATCGTGCATCTTGCCTGCCAGCGTGGCGCGAAGCCCACCTGGTCGGACGAGCATCAGGCCTTCCTGGCGCCGGATGTGGGGCAGGGGCTGCGGATTGCCGGTTCTGCGGCCGGTCATGCCTCGCTTGCCGCCGTCTTGCGCGACGGTGCGGACAAGGCACACGAGGCGATCGGCGATCTGGGTCGTCTCGTCGGCAATGTGGATGTGCCCGAAGTCGAGGGCGAATACGACGCGAGCTTCGCGCCGCTCTGGTACGTGCCGGGCGCCAAGTCCAAGGCCTTCGTCGACTTCCAGAACGATGTGCATGTGAAGGACCTGAGCCTTGCCCAGCGCGAGGCCATGGGTCACGTCGAGCACACCAAGCGCTATACGACCGGCGGCATGGCGACCGATCAGGGCAAGCTCGGCAATGTCGCAACCATCGGCATCATGGCCGGCATGCGTGGCGTGTCGCCTGCCGAGATCGGCACCACGACCTTCCGGCCCTTCTACACGCCCGTTTCCTTCGGGGCGATGGCGGGCACCTCACGGGGTGAACATTCGCGGCCCGTGCGCACCTCACCGTTGCATGGCTGGGCAAAGAGAAACGGCGCCGTCTTCGTCGAATCCGGCCTCTGGTATCGCTCTTCTTGGTTCCCGCGCGATGGCGAGAAGACCTGGCGCGAAGCCGTTGACCGCGAAGTCTTGAACATCCGCGCCAATGCCGGCATCTGCGATGTCTCGACGCTCGGCAAGATCGAGATCTTCGGCAAGGACGCGGCGGAATTCTTGAACCGCGTCTATTCCAACGCCTTCCTCAAGCTGCCGGTCGGCAAGGCGCGCTACGGGCTGATGCTGCGCGAAGACGGGATGATCTTCGATGACGGCACGACGAGCCGGCTGTCGGACGAGCATTTCTTCATGACCACCACGACGGCCTATGCCGGCGAGGTCATGACGCATCTCGAATTCTGCGCCCAGGTTCTCTGGCCGGATCTCGACGTCCGTTTCGTCTCCTCCAGCGATCAGTGGGCGCAGATGTCGGTCGCGGGTCCCAAGGCTCGGATTATCCTCGAACAGATCGTGGAAGATGATATCTCCGACGAGGCCTTCCCGTTCCTGTCTGCCCGCGAGGTGCTGCTCAAGGGCGGCTTGAAGGCGCGGCTCTTCCGCATTTCCTTTTCCGGCGAACTCGCCTTCGAAGTGGCAGTGCCCGCCAATTACGGCGAGGCGGTTGCCGATGCGATCATGGCGGCCGGTAGGCCGCATGGAATCTGCGCCTACGGCGTCGAGGCACTCAACGTGCTGCGCATCGAAAAGGGTTTCATCACCCATAGCGAAATCGACGGGCGCACGACGCCGGACGATGTCGGCCTCGGCAAGATGTTCTCGACGCAGAAGCCCGACTTCATCGGCAAACGGCTGTCGAGCCGCTTTGGGCTGACCGCGGCCGATCGTCCGCAACTCGTCGGCTTGAAGCCGGTGGAGCGTGACAAGACATTCGCCGCCGGCGCGCATCTCCTGAAGGAGAACGTCAAACCGTCGACACTGAACGATCAGGGCTGGGTGTCCTCCGTCTGCCATTCGCCAACGTTCGGCCACACGATCGGCCTCGCCTTCCTCAAATCCGGCCGCGAGCGGCTGGGCGAGAAGATCGTCGTCTGGGACGGCTTGCGCGGTTCGGAAGTGCTGGCCGAGGTCGTCAGCCCCGTCTTCTACGACCCCGACAACAAGAAACTGAACCTGTGAGGATCCGACCATGCCGGTGACCTATGCCGCCCGTCACGTGCTCGAGGACCACATTTCCGGTTTCGAAGCGACGCCCAATCCGCATCATCTGGCGATCCTGCGGGCCGTTTCCGTCTTCTCCGTGCTCGCCCATCCGGGGCATGAGGCCGATATCGAGGAGGCGCTGACAAATCTCGAAGACATGGCAGTGCGCGTCTGCGGACCGGGCGAATGGCTCGTCGTCAGTGAGCTCGTTGCCGCGGACACGATCGCGCGGCAGCTGGCAGACTTCGGGGCGACCCGCGCGTCTTCCGTCGACCAGAGCGACGGACGTGTGGTTCTCAGCATCGCTGGCCCGCGTGTCAGGGCGATTCTTGCCAAATGCACGGCGCTCGATCTTCACCCCGATCTGTTCGAGATCGGCCAGTCGACCAATTGCCAGATCTGCCATGTGACTGCCAATCTTGCCCGGACAGGCGAGGACACGTTCGAGATCATCGTCATGCGCAGCTTTGCCGGCTTCCTGTTTGATGAGGTCTGCGAAATGGGGCGGGAATTTGCGCTGACGGCGGGGTTTGCGGCTTAAAGACCCGCGAGCGGCGCGATCGCGACCCTTTTGATTGTTGCTGTGAAGGCTGGCTTCGCCACAATTTGGAAGACATGCTCTGCTTGGTTGCTCTTCTGAGTAGTCATTCTCTGGAGCCGTGATGTTATTTGCCCCTGCACCGCCGCCTGATGCGCGGGTCTGACCATCGCAGTCGGAACGGAAGGAACGTCGACGCGGTGCCTCTAGCCGCGTCTTTGCTGCTCCATCTTGGTGTGCTCGCCATCCTTCCTCTGAGGTCTATTCCGCCTCGACTGGCTGTCGACCCGGAGCAGCCCATAGACGTACACATCGTCACGCAGCCTGTGGCTCAACACGTTCCAATCGGCTTGTCGACGGCGGAGGATGCGATGTCACAGGACCCGCCCGGGCACCAAACGGCGGCGCCTGACGAACTTCAACCTGTCGGGGAAGAGCCAGCCATGGTGAAGCCCCGGAAGATGTTGTCCGAGAGCGTCCTGGATGATCGCCGAAGCGTCGGCGTTCGTAAGGCGCTTTCGGAGCTGGCTCCCGCCGAACGGGTGGAACAGCTTTGCAATCTCGAAGCCATGGCGCAGGTCGCGGAATGGAACGGTGATCTCAGACCCGATCGAATCATTGCGTATGCCATGGCCGTCACCCACTTCAATGGGACCTCGTTCACTGCGGAGGGGGCGGCGCTGCACAGCCGTGAAGACTGGTACAAGTTGCAATTCAAATGCGATTTGACCCCCAACCGACAGAAGGTGGTTGCTTTTGAGTTCCAGGTCGGCGAGGCAATCCCCAGGGAAGACTGGCAGGAGTTCAGTCTTCCAGACGAGGGCGAGCCGTCAGACTGATCAGGGTGTATGTGCTGCCTGTCTTGGTTCGGATGCAGAAAATGGCCTTTTGGTGGGACGCGGTGTGAACCATTGGCAGTCCGTTTTCGTTGCCGCTTCAGAGTAACCGGGGCCTGCCGCATGTTTCACCTGATGTTTTCGCTGCCATGGCTGATCGTGGCGACCCGCTTCATCGGCCCCTTGCCGTGGCCCTGGTGGGTCAAGGTTCTGCTCGCCGTCTTCCTGCTGTTTGCCTCGCAGTATCATCTGTTCAGCCGCTTCACCTCCGGGTCGGTCTTCGCACCGGAATTCCCGCGGCCACTGGTGATCGCCTTCAATCTGTTTTTCGGGGCGATCGTGCTGCTCGCGGCAATGCAGGTGGTGCTGGATCTTGTCAGCCTCCTGATCTTCGCGGTCACCTGGAGTTTTCCGGCGGTACCACCCGGTGTGCGCTATGCCATGGGTGCGTCCGCCCTGATTCTCGCCGTCTTCGGGATCAGTCAGGCGATCCGCGTGCCGCCGATCAAGCGGATCGAGGTCTCGATCCCGGGGCTATCGCCCGCGCTTGATGGCTATCGCATGGTGCAACTGACCGACATGCATATCAGCCGCCTCTTCACGGCAGGCTGGGCAAGCGCCGTCGTTGAGAAGACCAATGCGCTTGATGCCGATCTGATCGTCATCACTGGCGATCTGATTGACGGAAGTCTCGACATTCGACGCGAGGATATCGCGCCGCTTTCCGACCTCAAGGCGCGTGACGGCGTGCTAACCGTGCCGGGCAATCATGAGTATTTCTTCGATGTCGATCGATGGCTTGGGCATTTTCCAGCGCTCAACATGCGCATCCTCGCCAATGAGCATCACGTCATCGAACGCGGCGATGGCCGGCTGGTGATTGCCGGCGTGACGGATCTTTCGGCGCGGTTCACCGGGGCGGTGGAGCCGGATCTGGCGCGGGCGCTGCACGGTGCGCCGGCAGATGCCCCCGTCATCCTGCTCGACCACCAGCCGCGCATGGCGGAACGGGCCGCAGGGCACGGCATTGCCCTGCAGCTCTCCGGCCATACCCATGGCGGCATGGTGCGCGGCCTCGACCGAATCGTCGCCCGGGCGAACAATGGTTACGTCTCCGGCTTTTATCAGGTCGGGGATATGAAGCTCTACGTCAACAATGGCACGGGTCTGTGGCCGGGCTTTGCCATACGCATCGGCGTGCCGGCGGAGCTGACCGAGTTCACGCTGCGGTCTTCGGCACAGCGCGCGGGCGTGCGGTGAGTTGGTACTGTCAGCCAACGTTCATCGATCACGGCTGCCATGGCGTCACATAGTGGCGATTTGGTTCTATGCTGGTGCCGCACCCGAAGTTGGTAGTCGTCCTCGGCTGTGCTAAGCTTCTCGCGAAAGGGTAAGCTTCATGTCGAAATCAGCCTCTCTGACAATCACATTGCCTGATGACATGGCCGAGTTGGTGCGTGCCAAGGTCGCGTCCGGTGCATTCGCAAGTGAGGTTGACGTCGTGGAGGAGGGCCTGCGGACACTTGTAGAGAGGGATAAGGGAATCGAGCGCTGGCTGCGAGATGATGTTGCACCGGTCTATGATGCCTACAAGGCTGATCCATCAGTCGCTCGTTCCGTCGATGATGCTTTCGATGACCTCGACGTGTTCATGGCCAGAACCGAAGGTCAGGCTCGGTGAAGCGCTATGCCGTTCGGCTGATGCCTGCGGCTGAAAACGATCTTCGTGCCATTTATCGTTATGTCCTGAAGGCCAGCAGATCCCAGCAAGTCGCCCGCGCACATGTCACCCGTATCCGTCGGTTCCTGGACGGTTTTCAGTCCTTTCCGATGCGTGGAAGCTTGCGGAACGAAGTCCGCGATGGCCTGCGTATCTTGGGTTTCGAGCGTAGCGTCAGTATCGCCTTTCTCGTCGAGACGGATGAAGTCATCATTTTGCGGATTGCCTCACGGCCAGCAGGTGGAACCCTGAGGGCTTGCCCACGCCGCCCAGAGAACACTGCCTATCATTGATGCGACATGTTTCGTCGCAGCATGGTCTTCTGGCTTTCACGCGCGCAATCTAGCTTTACCGGATCAATCTTTGCTGCCAAGGGGAGCGTTTTCCATGAAGAGCCATACACGTGTCGTCGTCATCGGCGGGGGTGTCGTCGGGTGTTCTGTGCTTTACCACCTGACCAAGTTCGGCTGGACAGACGTTGTGCTGCTTGAGCGCTCGGAACTCACCTCCGGCTCCACGTGGCATGCAGCGGGCGGCATGCACACGATCAATGGCGATCCGAACGTCGCCAAGCTGCAGAAATACACGGTCGAGCTCTACAAGGAGATTGAGGAGTATTCTGGCCAGGACATCGGCCTGCACATGACCTCGGGCCTGATGCTGGCCGCTACCAAGGAGCGCTTCGACTGGATGAAGTCGTTGCTTGCCAAGGGCAAATATGCCGGCGGCGAGGCGACGCTGATTTCGGCGCAGGAAGCCCATGAGATGATGCCGCTGCTCGATCCCAAGCAGTTCGTCGGCGCTGTCTTCGATCCGCATGAAGGTCATCTCGATCCTTACGGCACCACGCATGCCTATGCGAAATCGGCGAAGAAGAACGGTGCCGAGATTTACCTGCACACCAAGGTCGAGGATCTGGTGCAGTTGGAAGACGGCACCTGGCGGGTGATCACCGACAAGGGCGAGATTCGCGCCGAGCATGTCGTCAATGCCGCCGGTCTCTGGGCGCGCGAAGTGGGCCGCATGGTCGGGCTGGAACTGCCCGTGCTTGCCATGGAGCACATGTATCTGATCACCGAGGACATGCCGGAGGTCATCGACTTCAACAAGACGACGGGCAAGGAGCTGATGCATTGCGTCGACTTCGATGGCGAGATCTATATCCGCCAGGAGCGCAACGGCATGTTGATGGGCACCTATGAAAAGGACTGCCGCCCCTGGTCGCCGATCGAGACGCCCTGGACCTTCGGCCATGAACTGCTGGCGGAAGACCTGGAGCGCATCACCAATGAGCTCGAGGTCGGCTTCCGGCATTTCCCAGCCTTCAACAATGCCGGCATCAAAAAGATCATCAACGGCCCCTTCACCTTCTCGCCAGATGGCAATCCGCTGGTCGGTCCGGTGCGGGGCATGACCAATTTCTGGTCGGCCTGTGCCGTCATGGCCGGCTTCTCACAGGGCGGTGGCGTGGGTCTGGCGCTTGCCAACTGGATCATCGAGGGCGATCCCGGCTTCGATGTCTTTGCCATGGATGTCTGCCGCTATGGCGATTACGCGACGCTTGCCTATACCAATGCCAAGGTGCGGGAAAACTATTCCCGCCGCTTCTCGATCCGTTATCCGAACGAGGAACTGCCCGGCGCGCGGCCGCTGCTGACCACGCCGATCTACGACAAGCTCAAGGCCGCCGGTGCCGTCTTTGGTGCGTCTTATGGACTGGAAACGCCGCTCTGGTTCGCGCCCGACGGCGTCGAGGACAAGTTCTCCTGGCGCCGTTCGACCGATTTTGAGGCCGTCGGCCGCGAAGCGAAGGCCGTGCGCGACAGCGTGGGCCTGATGGAGACCTCGGGCTTTGCCAAATACATGGTGAGCGGGGAGGGGGCTAAAGATTGGCTCGACCATATGCTTGCCGGCAAGATCCCGGAAGTCGGCCGCATGGCGCTGGCACCGATGCTCAACGAAGCGGGCAAACTGATCGGTGACTTTACCGTCGCCAATATGGATGACGAGGATTTCCTGGTGATCGGCTCGGGCATCGCCGAGGATTATCACATGCGCTGGTTCGAGGAGCATCTGCCGGATGATGGCTCGGTGGATGTCGAGCCGCTCAATCTCGGTCTGCTCGGCCTGTCGATCGCCGGACCGAAGGCGCGCGACGTTCTGGCCAAGCTCACCCATCTCGACGTTTCCGACGAGGCCATTCCCTTCATGTCGATCCGCGAGATGGATCTTGGCATGGCGCCGGCGATCGTTGGGCGTGTCAGCTATACCGGCGATCTCGGCTACGAGATCTGGATGCGGCCGGAATACCAGCGCTACCTCTTCGAGGCGATCATGGAAGCCGGTGCCGAGTTCGGGATCTCCCTCTTCGGGCTTCGGGCGCTCAATTCCTTGCGTCTGGAAAAGGCTTTCGGCAGCTGGTCGCGTGAATATAGGCCGCTTTACGGTCCCTATGAAGCCGGTCTCGGCCGCTTCGTGGCGCTGAAGAAGCCGGCAGACTTCATCGGCAAGAAGGCGGCGATGGAAGAGAAACTGTCGGGCGGAACGCTCCGGCTGAAGACCTTCATCATCGAGGCAAAGGATGCCGACGTGATCGGCGACGAGCCGATTTCCTTCAACGGCGAAGTGTGCGGCTGGGTCACATCGGGTGGTTTTGCCCATACCAGCGGCGTGTCGGTGGCGCTCGGCTATGTTCCCAAGGAAATTGCCGAGGAGACAGAGGGCTGGGCTGTGGAAATTCTTGGGGACATCCTGCCGGCCCGCCTGCAGCCACAGCCGCTTTTTGACGCAAATGGGTCGCGAATGAGAAACTGAACCAATTCCGGCAAAAATGGGCTTGCATTAGTGCACGTTCACGTTCAGCAGGTCGCCTCCGGTGACCTGCTGATTTCATAGCCTTTTTCTGCCGCTTTTTTGTGTTCCCTGATCGGAGCGCCGCCAAACTGTTGGCAAACGGTAACAATTTGTCCACCTTTTGCCTTTTTGGCTTCACATTTTCCGACAAAACGATATGGAATCCCCCTCATACCCATGGCTGCATGGGACAACAAAATGAGACGCAACATTCAGGCGCGTCCGGGGGATAATATATGGAGTACTTCATCCAGCAGCTCATCAACGGGCTGACTCTTGGATCCATCTATGGCCTCGTGGCTATCGGCTATACGATGGTTTACGGCATCATCGGCATGATCAACTTCGCCCATGGCGACATCTTCATGCTTGGCGGCTTTGCCGCTCTGATCGTCTTCCTCGTCCTGACAACCTTCTTCGCCGGCATTCCGGTGGCGCTTGCGCTGCTGATCATGCTGGTGGTGTCCATGCTGATGACGGGGTTGTGGAACTGGACGATCGAGCGAGTGGCCTATCGTCCGCTGCGCGGCTCGTTCCGCCTGGCGCCGCTGATCACCGCGATCGGCATGTCGATCGTGCTTTCGAACTTCATCCAGATTTCGCAGGGTCCGCGCAACAAGCCGATCCCGCCGCTGGTCAGCGACGTCGTGCACATCGGTAACGTCACCATCGCCTTGAAGCAGGTGATCATCGTCGTCATTACGGCGGTGCTGCTTGCAGCTTTCTGGTACATCGTCAACAAGACCCCTCTTGGCCGTGCCCAGCGCGCGACCGAACAGGACCGCAAGATGGCCGCACTGCTCGGCGTCGACGTCGACCGCACGATTTCCGTCACCTTCGTGATGGGGGCTGCACTCGCGGCCGTCGCCGGTACGATGTATCTGATGTATTACGGCGTGGCCTCGTTCAACGACGGCTTCATTCCCGGCGTCAAGGCTTTCACCGCCGCGGTTCTGGGCGGTATCGGCTCGCTGCCGGGTGCCGTTCTGGGTGGTTTGCTGATCGGCCTGATCGAGTCGCTGTGGTCCGCTTACTTCAGCATCGCCTACAAGGACGTCGCAACCTTTGGCATCCTTGCATTCGTGCTGATCTTCAAGCCGACCGGCATCCTCGGTCGACCGGAAGTCGAGAAGGTTTGATCCGATGACAACATCCGCACATGCAAACGGTGCCGCTTCGTCCGGCACGATGGCGCGCGCGCTGAAGGAAGGCCTGTTCGCCGGCATTCTGTCGCTCGGCCTCTTCATCCTGTATATCGGGATCAAGACCGACCAGAACATGGCCAACGAGCTGATCTGGTACACGCGCCCCGGCCTCCTGGCCGTCTTCGTCGGCATTGCCGCCGTCGGTCGCTTCGCGCTCGTCGCCTTTGTCTATCCCTGGCTCGCCGAGCGCAAGGAAAAGAAATCGGCTGCGATGCCGGTGCACGACATCGACGCCCAGCCCAGCTTCTTCAAGACGCATTTCCTGAAGATCGCACTCGTAGCGCTCATTCTCTACCCGCCGGTCATCGTCTACCTCTCCGGCACGCAGGGCGCACTGAAATATGTCGATAACTTCGGCATCCAGATCCTGATCTACGTCATGTTGGCCTGGGGTCTGAACATCGTCGTCGGTCTCGCCGGCCTGCTCGACCTCGGTTACGTCGCCTTCTACGCAGTCGGTGCCTATTCCTACGCGCTGCTTGCTCAGAACTTCGGCCTGTCGTTCTGGCTGCTGTTGCCGCTCGCCGGCATTCTGGCCGCCTTCTGGGGCATCATCCTCGGCTTCCCCGTGCTGCGGCTCAAGGGCGACTACCTTGCCATCGTGACGCTTGCTTTCGGTGAAATCATCCGACTGGTGCTGATCAACTGGCAGGAGGTCACCAAGGGTACCTTCGGTATCTCCAGCATTCCGAAGGCGACGCTGTTCGGCATTCCCTTCGATGCCTCGGCCGGCGGCTTTGCCAAGACCTTCGGTCTTCCTATGTCGTCTGCCTATTACAAGATCTACCTCTTCTACGTGATCCTGGCGCTCTGCTGCCTGACCGCCTATGTGACGATCAGACTTCGGCGCATGCCGATCGGCCGCGCCTGGGAAGCTCTGCGTGAAGACGAGATCGCCTGCCGTTCGCTCGGCATCAACACGGTCACCACCAAGCTCACCGCCTTTGCGATCGGTGCGATGTTCGGCGGTTTTGCCGGCTCCTTCTTCGCTGCTCGCCAGGGCTTCGTCTCGCCGGAAAGCTTCGTCTTCCTCGAATCCGCTGTCATCCTGGCCATCGTCGTTCTCGGCGGCATGGGCTCGCTGACCGGGATCGCGGTCGCTGCGATCGTCATGGTCGGCGGCACGGAAGCGCTGCGCGAAATGGAGTTCCTCAAGCACATCTTCGGTGAAGACTTCACGCCGGAACTCTACCGCATGCTGCTCTTCGGTCTGGCCATGGTTGTGGTCATGCTGTTCAAGCCGCGCGGCTTCGTCGGCAGCAGAGAGCCGACGGCCTTCCTCAAGGAGCGCAAGGCCGTCTCGGGCAGCTTCACCAAGGAGGGTCACGGCTGATGACCTCCGGGAACACGACAATGAGCAATGACACCATCCTGAAAGTCGAGCATCTGTCGATGCGCTTCGGTGGTCTGATGGCCATCAACGACTTCTCGTTCGAAGCCAAGCGCGGTGAGATCACCGCGTTGATCGGCCCGAACGGCGCTGGCAAGACGACCGTGTTCAACTGCATCACCGGCTTCTATCGGCCGACGATGGGCATGATCACGCTGACCCAGAAATCCGGCGAGCAGTTTCAGCTGGAACGCCTGCCCGATTTCGAAATCCCGAAAAAGGCGAAGGTCGCGCGTACCTTCCAGAACATCCGGCTGTTTTCGGGCCTGACGGTTCTCGAAAACCTGCTGGTTGCCCAGCACAATGCGCTGATGAAGGCATCCGGCTATACGGTGCTCGGCCTGCTCGGACTGCCGGCCTACAAGAAGGCTGCAGGCGAGGCGATCGAGAAGGCCCGCTACTGGCTGGAGAAGGCCGATCTCATCGACCGCGCCGACGACCCCGCCGGTGACCTGCCTTACGGCGCTCAGCGTCGTCTGGAAATCTGCCGGGCCATGTGCACCGGTCCGGAACTGCTCTGCCTGGACGAGCCGGCCGCCGGTCTCAATCCGAAAGAGTCGCTTGCGCTCAACACGCTGTTGCGCAGCATCCGGGACGAAGGCACCTCGCTGCTCCTGATCGAGCACGACATGTCCGTCGTCATGCAGATTTCCGACCACGTCGTGGTTCTGGAATACGGTCAGAAGATCTCTGACGGTACGCCTGACCATGTGAAGAACGACCCGAAGGTCATCGCGGCCTATCTGGGTGTCGAGGATGAAGAATTGGACGAAGTGATCCACGAAGTCGAAGCGATTGCCGGAGGAGAAGCCTGATGTCCTCTGAACCGCTTCTCCAGGTCTCCGCCGTCGAGACCTACTACGGCAACATCCGTGCTCTGGCCGGGGTCAATGTGGAAGTGCACAAGGGCGAGATCGTCTCGCTGATCGGTGCCAATGGCGCCGGCAAATCCACCCTGATGATGACGATCTGCGGCAGTCCGCAGGCTCGCTCCGGCCAGGTGATCTTCGACGGCGAGGACATTACCAAGCTGCCGACGCATCTGATCGCCCGCCGCCGCATTGCCCAGTCTCCGGAAGGGCGCCGCATCTTCCCGCGCATGACCGTCATGGAAAACCTCCAGATGGGTGCGGGGCTCGACAATATGAAGTTCTTTGCCGAGGACGTGGAGAAAGTCTTCACGATGTTCCCGCGCCTCAAGGAACGTCAGGCCCAGCGTGGCGGCACCCTGTCGGGTGGTGAACAGCAGATGCTGTCCATCGGCCGCGCGCTGATGTCGCGTCCGAAGCTGCTGCTTCTCGACGAGCCTTCGCTCGGTCTCGCACCGCTGATCGTCAAGGGCATCTTCGAGCAGATCAAGCGGCTCAACAAGGAAGAGGGGCTGACCGTCTTCCTCGTCGAGCAGAACGCATTTGCGGCACTCAAGCTCTCCGACCGCGCTTATGTCATGGTGAACGGCAATGTCACCATGAGCGGAACGGGCAAGGAACTGCTCGCCGATCCGTCGGTCCGGGCGGCCTATCTCGAAGGCGGCCATCATTGAGCGCGCGGAGGATTTGACATGCAAGGACTGTTTTTCGAAAGCGATACCACCGTACGCATGGTGCTGAGGTTCCTGGTTCTGCTCCTGGGTTTCTGGACCGCATGGCGGTCTGGCCGGGCGGCAGCCGAGAACTGGCAGGGCTACGGCACCGTCGTCGTCTATGCGCTCGGCCTGGGCTTTGCGATGCGATTTCTGCACTTCTCGCTGTTCGGCGGGCCGTTCATCAGCCCGTTCTTCTACATCATCGACGTGATGCTTCTTCTTGTCTGGGCTCTCATCGGATTCCAGGCCCGCAGGGCCACTCAGATGGTCGACAACTACTACTGGCTCTATGAGAGAACATCGTATCTTTCGTGGAAGAAGAAAGATTGACAAGGTGTTGTTTTCTGTCACAGATTGGCGACAGAGAGCCTCGGCTTGAAATAATGAGTGGAACAGTTTTCCGGCGCAGTGAGAGCGGGTATTGCGCACGGTTTCTAAACCCAAACCCGCATAAAAAACTGGGAGTAACAGTATGAAGAAGTCTCTCCTCTCGGCGGTTGCGCTGTCGGCCATGGTTGCCTTCAGCGGCAACGCCTGGGCTGACATCCTCGTCGGCGTTGCCGGTCCGCTGACCGGCCCGAACGCTGCCTTCGGTGCACAGCTCCAGAAGGGCGCCGAACAGGCTGCCGCCGACATCAATGCCGCTGGCGGCATCAATGGCGAAATGATCAAGGTCGTGCTCGGCGATGACGTTTCGGACGCCAAGCAGGGCGTTTCGGTTGCCAACAAGTTCGTTGCTGACGGCGTGAAGTTCGTTGTCGGTCACTTCAACTCGGGCGTTTCGATCCCGGCTTCTGAAGTCTATGCCGAAAACGGCATCCTGCAGATCACGCCTGCTTCGACCAACCCCCAGTTCACCGAGCGCGGCCTGTGGAACACCTTCCGCACCTGCGGCCGTGACGACCAGCAGGGCGCTGTTGCCGGCAAGTACATCGCCGACAACTTCAAGGACGCCAAGGTTGCTGTCGTTCACGACAAGACTCCTTACGGCCAGGGCCTCGCTGACGAGACCAAGAAGGCGATGAACGAGCTCGGCATCACCGAAGTGATCTACGAAGGCATCACTCCCGGTGAAAAGGACTACTCGGCTCTGATCGCCAAGATGAAGGAAGCCGGCGTTTCCGTCGTCTACTTCGGCGGTCTGCACACCGAAGCTGGTCTCATCCTGCGCCAGATGGCTTCGCAGGGCCTGACCGCAACCATGATGTCCGGCGACGGCATCACTTCGAACGAGCTTGCCTCGATCGCCGGTGACGCAGTCAACGGCACGCTGATGACCTTCCCGCCGGATCCGCGCCAGAACCCGAACGCTGCTGACGCCGTCAAGAAGTTCCGCGACGCCGGCTTCGAACCGGAAGCCTACACGCTGTACTCCTATGCTGCTCTGCAGGTTATCGCAGAAGCCGCCAAGGCTGCCGCTACCAACGACTCGGAAGCTGTTGCGACCGCGCTCAAGGAAAAGGGCCCGTACACGACCGTTATCGGCGAACTCGGCTTCGACGCGAAGGGCGACATCACCCGTCCGGACTACGTCATGTACACCTGGAAGAAGGGCGAGGACGGCAAGTACTCGTACTTCCAAAACAAGTAATCGATCCGCATTGCGGTTTGACGGAAACCCGGCCTCGTGCCGGGTTTTCTGCGTTTGGGGGGCTGGGGAGTAGCGAGTAGGGAGTAGGGAGTAGGGGAGCAGGGTGTAGGGAGTAGGGAGTGGGAGGCAGGTAAACGGATAAGGGGCTTCGGAACGAGCGTAGGCGCGGTTCACGTCGAGGCGACGAACGTGCCTTCACCATTGGTCGCGGCACTGGAATTCGCTACTCGCTACTCGCTACTCGCTACTCGCTACTCGTCATCCGCTCATCCCTCGCGCAACACATGCGCCGCTTTGACAGCCGCCGAGGCCCGGTTCTCCACCCCGAGTTTCGCGTAGATCTGTTCAAGGTGCTTGTTCACCGTGCGCGAGGATAGGCCGAGGATCTCGCCGATATCTCGGTTGGCCTTGCCCTTGGCGATCCAGAGCAGGACTTCGCTTTCGCGGTGGGTGAGGCCAAAGTTTGCCCGCAGGATCTCGTCCTCGCTCTGGCGATTGGCCGAGGTGAGGCGGAAGAGATATTCGTCGGTGCCGATGGTGCCGAGGAGCGAAAGGGTGAGCGGCAGGCCCGATGTGCCGGGGAAGGGAAAGCTGGTCTCGCCGGAGGGCTGGGCGCTTTTGCGCTTCTGCACAAGCCAGGCGGCGGCGGCTTTTGCAACGGCGTTGATGCCATCGGCAAGGCCGGTCGTGGTCTCGATCAGCCGGTTGGCCTGGGGCGTCGTCCAGTGCACCTGACCGTCGCCCCGGATCGCCAGCAGGTGGCGGCCGGCGGCGTCGAGTGCGACGCGGGCGCTTTGGGCGGAGCGGGCATTGGAAAGGTGCACCCTGATGCGGGCGCGCAATTCGTCGATATTGATCGGCTTGGTCAGATAATCGACGCCGCCGCTTTCGAGAGCCTTCACCACATGTTCGGTCTCGGTCAGCCCCGTCATGAAGATGACCGGCACCTGAGCGACGACGGGGTCGGCTTTCAACGCGCGGCACGCCTCGAAGCCGTCCATGCCGGGCATGACAGCATCGAGCAGGATCAGATCGGGGCTGATGCGGGCGACAATCGACAGCGCTGCATGGCCTGAGGTGGCGATCAGAACCGAATAGCCTGAGGCTTCCAGCGCTTCGGTCAGAAAGCCGAGCGCGTCGGGGCTGTCGTCGACGAGGAGGACAATATCGCGCCTGACGGCCTCAGCCATGGATGACCTCCCTGTCGGTTTCAAAGGAGGTGAGGAAACTGCGCAAGCCCGCGAGGTCAAACGCCTGCACATGGGCGCGGGCGGTGTCGACAAAGGCTGCGTGGCCCCCCAGTCCTGCCAGTTCGGCAAGCTTGGCCTCGATGCCGCGGATATAGCCGATGTCGCAGAGGCTCAGCAACTCTTCGAGATGCGCTGCTCCTGGCGATACAGGCTTTTGCGGGTGGAGAGCTGGCTGCAGCAGCCGGGGATCGTCGGCATAGATCCAGTCGAGGCCGAGAAAGCGTGCGAGCTTGTCGCGCAGGCGGGAAATGTCAACTGGCTTGGTGATCGCGTCATCATGGCCTTCGCCGCCGGGGGCAGGGGCGTCGCCAATATTCGCCGAAAGCATCAGGATCGGCGCCTTCTGTCCCACGTCTCGGAGCTTTTCCACCAGTTGCCAGCCGTTCATGCCGGGCATGGAGATGTCGACCAGGAAGAGGTCCGGTTTGACGCCCTGGATCAGCGTCAGGCATTCCGGACCGCCGGCTGCTGTGAGGACGACGAAGTCGAGCGGGGCGAGCACCTCGCGCATCAGTTCGCGATGGTCCTCGTTGTCATCGACCACGACGATGGTGCGGCGCGGACCGGTATAGGAGACGATTTTGCGTTCCGGGGCGGGTGCCGTGTTCGGCCGGTCGATGGCCGACAGCATCAGGCGGATCTTGAAGGTCGAACCCTTGTCGCGCTCGCTGATGACCGAGATTTCGCCGCCCAAGGTCTGGGTGAGCAGCTTGGTGATGGTGAGACCGAGGCCCAGCCCCGGCTGCGGGCGGATATTGTCGGCCTCGCCGCGCTGGAAGGGTTCGTAGATGCGCGTCAGGTCCTTTTCCGCAATCCCCCGGCCGGTGTCGCTCACTGTGAAGGTCGCGACCTGGCTGCGGTAATCGACGGTAAAGCGGATTGTGCCCTCGTCGGTGAACTTGATGGCATTGGACAAGAGGTTGACGAGGATCTGGCGAATGCGGCGCTCGTCGGTGCGCACATAGAGTGGCAGGTTGCGCGAGCGCTGGTGCTCGAAGAGGATGCCCTTGGCAGCGGCCTGGGGCGCGAACATGTCGATCAGCTGGTCGAGGAAGTCCTGGATGTTCACTTCGTTCGAGAAAACCTGCAGGCGGCCAGCCTCAATCTTCGAGATGTCCAGGAGGCCGTCGATCAGGCCGGACAGGTGATCTGCCGAGCGGCGGATAACCTTGATTGCCGACTGGCGTGGCACCGGGATTGTCTCGTCTCGCTCCAGAATCTGGGCGTAGCCGAGCACGGCATTGAGCGGCGTGCGCAACTCGTGGGAGAGGCCAACGACATAGCGGCTCTTGGCGCGGTTGGCGGCCTCTGCCGTTTCCTTGGCGTTTTGCAGAGCGGCATCCGTCTTGCGGTGCGCGGCGATTTCCTTGAGCAGCAGCGTGTTCTGGCGCGAGGATTCCTCCTCGGCCACCAGCCGGCTGTCATGGGCAAGCACGTAGAACCAGGAGACGATGCCGGCGATGATGGCGAAGATGAAGAAGACGACCAGGACCGTGCGGTTGACGACGTCCGTCATCTCAGGGGTCGCGACATTCACCTGATGGGCGATCAGGGCCAGGATCGAGCCGATTAGCGAGATCGAGGCGAGAGCGGTCAGGGCGTAACGGCCGAGGCGGGTCGAGAATTTCTCCAGCAGGACCGCCGGCAGAAAGGTACGGGCGACCGCTCCCGCCTGCGCGTTGATCTTTGCATGCGGCTTGCACATGTCGTGGCAGCGGCTGTCGAGGGTGCAGCAGAGCGAGCAGATCGGCGCGGCATAGGCCGGGCACCAGGCCATATCTTCAGGCTCGAAAGGATGTTCGCAGATCGAGCAGGTGATGCTTGTGACGTTCCTCCAGCTGTGGCGGGTTTTGCGGGCGAGGTAAAACTTGCCTTCCGTGCCCCAGGCGATCAACGGGGAGATGACGAAGGCGACGAGCGTCACATAGGTCGATAGCGACGCCATCAGGTCGCCGAAGGCACCGAAATGGGCAGCCAGCGCCAGGCTTGCCGACAGGAGCATAGTGCCGCAGCCGACCGGGTTGATGTCGTAGAGATGGGCGCGCTTGAATTCGATGCCAGGCGGCGACAGGCCGAGGTTCTTGTTGATGAAGAGATCGGCGGAAATGGCGCAGAGCCAGCTCATGGCGATGATCGAGAAGATACCGAGGGTTTGCTCCAGCAGTCCATAGATGCCGAGTTCCATCAGGAGGAGCGCAATCGCTACGTTGAAGACCAGCCAGACGACCCGGCCCGGGTGGCTGTGGGTGAGCCGGGAGAAGAAGTTCGACCAGGCCAGCGACCCGGCATAGGCATTCATCACGTTGATCTTCAGCTGCGAGATCACCACGAAGGCCGCCATCATCATCAGGGCCGCCGTGTCGTTCGGGATCATGTAGCCGAAGGCTGCCACATACATATGGGCCGGGTCGGCGGTTTCGCCGATCGGCACGGCAGTCGAGAGCGTCAGCACGGCGAGGAAGGAGCCTGCCAGCAGTTTCGGTACGCCGAGCACGACCCAGCCGGCACCGGCCAGAAAGATCGCGATACGGTGGTGCAGCTTGCGAGCGCCTTCCGGCGGCAGGAAGCGGAGGAAGTCGACCTGTTCGCCGATCTGCGGCATCAGCGCCAGGATGACGGCCGATGCTGCGCCGAATTCCAGGAGATCGAAGGGGGCGGCGTGGCCGAGGCCGGCATTGGAATGGTTGATGCCGGCGAAGGCGCGCCAGAGGTCGATCTTTTCCCAATCGAGAAAAGCGATGAAGGCAAAGGGCAGGACGTTCAGCACGATCCAGAAGGGCTGGGTGATCAACTGGAATTTCGAGATCAGCCGGATGCCATAAGTCACCAGCGGCAGGACGACGACCGCCGAGATGATGTAACCCAGCCACAGCGGAATGCCGAAGGCGAGTTCCAGCGCCTTGGTCATGATCGAGGCCTCGATGGCGAAGAGCATGAAGGTGAAGCTGGCATAGATCAGGGAGGTGATTGTCGAGCCGATGTAACCGAAGCCGGCGCCGCGGGTCAGGAGGTCGATATCGACGCCGTGGCGGATGGCGTAGCGGCTGATCGGCACCCCCACCAAGAGCATGAGGATGGCGGCAACGACGATGGCAAAAAACGCGTTTGTGGTGCCATAGGCGATGGTGATCGTGCCGCCGATCGCCTCCAGTGCCAGAAAGGAAATCGCGCCAATTGCCGTCTGCGAGATGCGGCTCGAGGAGAATTTGCGCGCGCTCTTTGCGGTGAAGCGCAGCGCATAGTCTTCCAGCGTCTGGTCGGCAACCCAGCGATTGTATTCGCGGCGGACGGGGATGATGCGTTGGCGTGCCGGCATGCCTAAATTCTAGCGCCTGTTTGAAAATGACATAGGTTTAGGCATTTTCACGCGATTGGCCGGAATAGCAAGGGCAGAGACTGGGCTGCCGCTTTTGCCTCAGGCTTTTATCAGCCCGCCGTGGTAGTCGAGGCGATAGGCAAGGCGACCATCGACGTAGATGCGTTCAACACCCTGGAAACTTGCCACATCGCCGACGGATTCGTCGATGTATTCGCCAAACTGGTGCCTGATAGGTGAAGCCGCCAAGAAAGCGGCCTTCCTGATAGAGGGCCACCAAAGCTTTCTTGATGATGTTTCCCGCGCGCTCTCCGTCGATCCGTTCCGGATCGAGTATGCGGCCGTAGTAGTTGAGAGCCCAGATTGGCTCCTCGTTCTTCCAGACCACTTCCTGGCCAAGAAAATCGGTGCCGCCGAAATAGCTGTCGAGATACCGGAAAGCGCCGCGCACATAACTGAGATCATGCGCTCCGGTCCTTGAGGCTTTCGGTTCTGCAGCCTTTCCGCCCACGTAACAGGCTGCTTTGGCCTCTACGATAAATTGCTCTAGCATGCGCATGGAAGCCCTCACCGACGGAACAAAGTGAGAACGTATGGCGTGCGAACGTGCGTGACAACCCTCTATCGTCAGGGGTTCTTGTCGCTCGCCTTGCGTCTTTGGTCTCAGGGCGTTCCGGCACTCGCTTGAAGGCGGTCGGACAATGCCTTGAGCAGGGCGCCTGAGTCATAGGGCTTGCGAACGACGGGCACATCGGCAAATCCATCGGGCACGATCGAGCGATCATCGTAACCTGTTGCGAAGACAAAGGGGATGCCGAGTTTCGTCAGTTCCTCTGCGACCGGGACGGAGGTGTCGCGGCCGAGATTGATGTCGAGGATGGCGATCGCCGGTGTGAATGTCTTCAGCCTGCTCAATGCATCCGCGCTGGAGCTCGCTGTCACGACGTTCTCGATTCCGGCATCAGCCAGCATCATTTCGGCATCCATGGCGATCAGGACCTGATCTTCGACGAGCAGAACGGGCAGACCCGCCTGAAGGGGCTGACTTTCGGTGACAGGCTTCGGACTGTCGACGGCGTGCTCTTCGGTGATCTCGGCTGTCTCCCAGGTGAGGAAGCGACCCGGAATGCGAAATTCCGCCGCCAGTCCCTCCGGTTTATAGTCCAGATGGCTCGATCCGCCAAGGTCGTAGGGAATGCTGCGCTCGATGAGCGCGGTGCCAAAGCCCTTGCGGCCGATCGGGCCGATGGTCGGCCCGCCCGTTTCCTCCCAACGGATGACGCAGTCATCCTCTTCTGCCCGCTGCCATTCAACGGTGAGTGAGCCACCCAGGCGCGACAGCGCGCCGTATTTGGCGGCATTGGTACAGAGTTCATGGATGACGAGGGCTGCGACCGCATGAGCGCGCGCATCGAGGGTCACGGATCCGCCCGACAATGACAGGCTCTTGAGGCCTGCGCGATAGGGCAGGAGTTCGGCCTGCAGCAGGTCTAGCAATGAGCCGCCGCCGCCGCCGCGGGTGAGCTGGTCATGCGCATGGGAGAGCGCATGGATGCGCCCACGCAACGAGCCGATGTAATGCTCGATCGGCACTTCTTCCTGGCCGGGAGCAGCGACCAGCGATTTGATGACCGCGAGGATGTTTTTCACCCGGTGATTGAGCTCTTCATTGAGCATGCGCTGGCGGACATCCGCCTTGCTGCGCTCTTCCTGCATGAGCTCGTTGTGATGGAGGACGATCTCGACCGTAGCCGAGCGAATGGCCTCGGCAATCTCCATGTCGGCGTCCTGCCAGGGTTCGGCCTGATGGCGCACCGTTTCTTTCCAGATGGCGAAGCTCTTGCGCGGTGTCAGACGATCGCCGAGCGGGCCGGTCTCATAGGTCTTTTCCGGATTGCCGGCCCAGTTCAGCGTCTGCAGGCGTTCCTTGCGGAAGAAGAAGAGATAGTCGCGCGGGATCTGCGACAGCGGAACGGCAAGCACGCCGGAGACTGTTTCGGGATAATCCGCTTCGGGGAAAACGGTCGAGAGGGACTTCGTGCCCCAGATGCGGCCTTCCGAGGTTTCACTAACGAAGGTCGCCAGAGCCGCTTCCTCACCCGCCGGCGGAACGGCACCAATGGCGGTCCACCGGCCGTTCATCCACAGACCGACGCCATCGCAGGCTAGCAGTTTCTGGAACTCGGGAAGCGCGCCGGACAGGATCTGGTCGACATCCGTCTGGTGCGACGCCGATTGGAGGAAGCGGTCGAGGGCCCGACGGGCCTCGTTTGCGGTATCGAGCTTGCGCTTTTGGCGCAGGGCCAGCAGATGCAGCGAGAAGAACTCGCCGAACATTTCGGCCGCGATACGCTCCGACATGGTCAGCGTCTTCGGCGCGTAATGATGGCAGGCGATCAGGCCCCAAAGCTGGTTGTCGAGGATGATCGAGATCGACATGGAGGCCGCGACCCCCATGTTGCGCAGATATTCGCAGTGGATCGGCGAGACGCTGCGCAGGTGGGCGAAAGAGAGATCGAGGGGCTGACGGACTTCATCCTCTTGCGGAAGTAGATCCACCCTTGTACCCCGCGCGTCGGAGATGACGCGGATCGGGTTCTGCATGTAGAGGGTGCGGGCCTGGCGGGGGATGTCTGTGGCCGGGAAATACTGGCCAAGGAAGCTCTCAAGATCGACCCGTTTGGCTTCGCTTGCGACCTTGCCCGAACCGTCCTCCTCAAAGCGATAGATCATCACTCGGTCGTAACCGAGAACAGAGCGCACGAGCTTGGCGGAGGATGCGACCAAGAGGTCGATATCAGTGATATCCTTGACCCGGCCGATCATCTCGCGGGCGAGCTGAAGCGGTTGCGTGCGCCGCAGCGACGGCTCGAACTCAAGAATGGCGCCATCCTGCTGACGATGCACGGCAATGTCAAAGTGATCGCCGTTCGGCAGTCGCAGATGGGCAATGACGGCGGGACGGCTTGCATCCGGCGCCTGGGCAATGGCATTGCGCAGGTCGTGAGTTGCTTCCTCGCCCAGGAGATCGGCGACTTGCCGGTTCTTCAGGTCCCCCTCCAGGCGCAGCATGCCGCCTGCATTGGCGGAATAGCGACGGACCGTGGTTATGCCCGGATCGCAGGCGAGCAGACAGCCATGGGGTTGAATGCTTCCAGGAATATGAATCGGTTCACGGTCGCAGTTCGACAGGTCGACGGTAGGCACGGTTGGCATTCAGAACACTTTCGAAGGCGTTGCGAGCATAGTCGAAAGCGGTGTCGGCCCATGCTGCAGCGGCCCGGTCATCATACACACACACGTTCTCCATACGATCCGAGAACGCGCGCCAGTTCGAAAAGTTCCGCGCCTGGGCAAAAAGATGGCGCGCGCCCTTCGTCTCGGTAAACCCGATGGCTTCAGCGCGTTTGGCGAGAAGCCGGGCGCCCAGAGCCGAGCCTTCGAGCACGTAGAGAAGTCCCAACAGTCCGTCGCCGGGTGGTGGCGTGAACGCTGCAAGCTCGTCGGGAGGCGTAAGGCCGAGGACATGGAGGTCGTCGATCAGTTCTTCACCATAGAGGCCAGGCTGCCACTCTTCAAAGCCGGTTGGCAGCGGTTGGGTAGCCAGCCAGGCTTCCACAGGCAACCGGAAGCGGGCCATGCCCTCCAGATAACGGGCATAGTCTTCGGCCGTGACGAAGGCCCCGATCAGATCGTCGAGAGCCTGATGCGCCTGGCTGGTCGCCTGTTTCAGATCGCTGCGGCGGGGGGATAGGTCCATGTCATGTCCTCTTGTCTGACTGCTGGTATAGAGGGAAACGCGGCAAATTGGCAGCCGTTGCCGTCATGGCGAGCGCAGTTGCTCCCAAGCGCCCATTCCGTCTTCCTTCTTTACCCCCATCTCCTACGTCAAACGACGTATACGGTTTTGCACTGCGGCATCCGATAGTCCCCTCCAGCAACGGTTAAATTTCATTAACCGACCGGTTGCGACCAAGAAGAGGGGATCACAACGATGAATTTCAAGATGCAACTGACCGGCGCGCTTCTCGGCGCCATGCTGTCGACGACCGCCTTCCACGGCGCCTTCGCCGCAGACGACACCATCAAGATCGGCGTTCTGCACTCGCTGTCGGGTACGATGGCGATTTCGGAAACGACGCTGAAAGACGCCATGCTGATGCTCATCGACGAGCAGAACAAGAAGGGCGGCGTTCTCGGCAAGAAGCTCGAAGCCGTCGTGGTCGACCCGGCCTCTGACTGGCCGCTCTTCGCCGAAAAGGCCCGTGAGCTGATTTCCAAGGACAAGGTCGCTGCCGTCTTCGGTTGCTGGACCTCGTCGTCGCGCAAGTCCGTCCTGCCGGTCTTCGAAGAGCTGAACTCGATCCTCTTCTACCCGGTCCAGTACGAGGGTGAAGAATCCTCGCGCAACATCTTCTACACGGGTGCCGCTCCGAACCAGCAGGCCATCCCGGCCGTCGATTACCTGGCTGAAAACGAAGGCGTCGAGCGCTGGGTTCTCGCCGGTACCGACTACGTCTATCCGCAGACGACCAACAAGATTCTCAAAGCCTATCTGATGTCCAAGGGCGTTGCCGAAGAAGACATCATGATCAACTACACGCCGTTCGGCCATTCCGACTGGCAGACCATTGTTTCCGACATCAAGAAGTTCGGCTCGGCCGGCAAGAAGACCGCCGTCGTCTCGACCATCAATGGTGATGCGAACGTTCCGTTCTACAAGGAACTGGGCAACCAGGGCATCAAGGCCGAAGACATCCCTGTCGTCGCCTTTTCTGTCGGTGAAGAAGAACTCGCCGGCCTCGACACGACCCCGCTGGTCGGTCACCTGGCTGCCTGGAACTACTTCCAGTCCGTCGACGCGCCCGTCAATGCCGAGTTCATCAAGACCTGGCATGCCTTCACCAAGAACGACAAGCGCGTGACCAACGACCCGATGGAAGCCGCCTATATCGGTTTCAACGCCTGGGTTAAGGCCGTCGAGGCTGCCGGCACCACCGACACCGACGCCGTTCTCGACTCGATCATCGGCGTGTCCGTCCCGAACCTGTCTGGCGGCACCTCCACCGTCATGCCGAACCACCACATCACCAAGCCGGTGCTGATCGGTGAAATCCAGGCGGACGGCCAGTTCGAAATCGTCCAGCAGACCCCGTCTGTCGTCGGTGACGAATGGTCGGATTACCTGCCTGACTCGAAGGACCTGATCTCCGATTGGCGCAAGCCGATGGAATGCGGCAACTTCAACGTTGCCACCGGCAAGTGCGGCGGCAAGGGTAGCTGATCGGCTTTCCTCCACCTCCCCCTTGAGGGGGGAGGTCATCGCGTAAGCGATGGGTGGGGGTGATCTCGTGCACAGAGTTACCCCACCCCGAACCTTCGGTTCGACCCTCCCCCCTCTAGGGGAGGGTGTTCGCGGAACGCCCACAGCGGAATACTTCTTCTCCCCGTTCACGGGGAGAAGGTGCCGGCAGGCGGATGAGGGGCTGTTCGAGCTCCGCCGCCCCGCCAACCGGGGGACAACAACATGCTCATTCGTTTCATTACACTCGTTTTCCTGCTTCTTTCCTTCGCCGCGCCCTCCTTTGCGCAGAGCGATCCGTGCGAACTCCTGAACGCGCTTGGAAAAGCCAATTTCAAGCAGGCCGAAGAGCTTCTCGGGCAGATCGCGGCCACCGCCGACGCCCGTGTCGTTCCCGCACTCGAAGCCTTTGCGGAGGGCGATCTCTATGTCCGCAAGTCGGACAACCAGGTGTTCATCACCAAACCTGCCGGCAGCAACCTCGCGGCCATTGATGCCTTGACCGGCGAGACGGTCGGCGAGGAGCCGAAGGGCGCCTTTACCAAGATCAAGGTCAACAACTCCCTGCGTCGAGCGATCCGCTCAGCACTCGGCGGGTTGACGCTCTTGAGCCCTGACCGCAGCGTGCGCCTCGCCGCCGCCCAGGCGGTGTTGCAGTCGCCGAGTGCGGAAAATCTTGCCTTGATCGAGACGGCGCTCGCCACCGAGGCCGACTCGGAGGTCAAGGCGCGCATGGAAGAAGCGCGGGCAGTCTCCGTGCTTGCGTCCGATCGTTCCGCCGATGACAAGCGTGCGGCCATCGCCACCGTCGCGTCGCTCGGCGGGCGTGAGGCGATCGGCATCCTGATGTCGGTGTCGTCGACCATCGACGACAGCCTGAAGCCGGATCTCGATGCGGCAATCAGCAAGATCGAGGGGCAGCTCCTGTTCTGGGACATGGGGCAGAACGTCTGGTACGGCATCTCGCTCGGTTCGGTGCTGTTGCTGGCGGCCATCGGCCTTGCCATCACCTTCGGCGTCATGGGCATCATCAACATGGCGCATGGCGAGATGGTGATGATCGGGGCCTATTCCACCTTCGTGGTGCAGCAGGTGATCCGAACTCACTATCCTGAACTCTTCGACTGGTCGCTGACCATTGCGCTGCCGGTTGCGTTCCTGGTGACGGCTGCCGTCGGCCTCGTCATCGAGCGCGGCGTGATCCGTTTCCTCTATGGCCGGCCGCTCGAAACGCTCCTCGCGACCTGGGGCATTTCGCTGATCCTGCAGCAGACCATCCGCACGATCTTCGGCCCGACCAACCAGGAGGTGGGCAATCCGTCCTGGATGTCGGGTTCGTTTGCGCTCGGCGGTCTCAGCATCACCTGGAACCGGCTGTGGATCGTACTCTTCTCGCTCACCATTTTCTTTGCGCTGCTGACACTGATGAAGCGCTCGTCTTTCGGCCTGCAGATGCGAGCGGTCACGCAGAATCGCCGCATGGCCTCCTCCATGGGCATCCGCACCCCCTGGGTTGACGCCTTCACCTTCGCACTCGGCTCGGGCATTGCCGGGATCGCCGGCGTGGCGCTTTCCCAGATCGACAACGTCTCGCCGAACCTTGGCCAGTCCTACATCATCGACAGTTTCATGGTTGTGGTCTTCGGGGGCGTCGGCAATCTCTGGGGCACTTTCGTCGGGGCCTTGTCGCTCGGCATTCTCAACAAGTTCCTCGAACCTTCGGTCGGGGCCGTGCTGGGCAAGATCCTCGTTCTCGTCCTCATCATTCTCTTCATCCAGAAACGACCGCGCGGGCTCTTCGCGCTCAAGGGAAGGGCGGTGGAAGTATGATCAGCGGCTTCATCCTGCGCGCACTCGACGGCAAGATCGTCATCGCTATCGGTGTTCTCCTCGGCTTTGCCCTCTTGGTGCCAGCCCTCAACCTGCTGACGCCGCCCGACAGCGCACTGCATGTTCCAACCTATGTGGTGTCGCTGCTCGGCAAATATCTCTGCTATGCGCTCCTGGCGCTCGCACTCGACCTGGTCTGGGGCTATTGCGGCATCCTCTCGCTCGGCCACGGCGCCTTCTTTGCGCTCGGCGGTTATGCCATGGGCATGTATCTGATGCGCCAGATCGGCTCTCGTGGCGTCTATGGTGATCCCATTTTGCCCGACTTCATGGTCTTCCTGAACTGGAAGGAACTGCCGTGGTTCTGGCACGGGATGAATTATTTCCCGGTCGCCATGGCCATGGTGCTGCTGGTGCCCGGTCTGCTCGCTTTCGTCTTCGGCTGGTTTGCCTTCCGCTCCCGCGTCAATGGCGTCTATCTCTCGATCATCACCCAGGCGATGACCTATGCGCTGCTGCTCGCCTTCTTCCGCAACGATATGGGCTTCGGCGGCAATAACGGCCTCACTGACTACAAGGAAATCCTCGGCTTCAACGTCCAGGCGGATGGCACACGTGCCGTTCTGTTTGCACTGTCGGCGATTTTCCTGGCGCTCTGCCTGATGCTTGCGTCGGCCATCACCCGCTCGAAATTTGGCAAGGTGCTGGTCGGGGTGCGCGACGCCGAAAGCCGGGTGCGGTTCCTCGGCTACCGGGTCGAGAACATCAAGCTCTTCACCTTCGTCGTCTCGGCGATGATGGCGGGCATTGCGGGTGCGCTCTTCGTGCCGCAGGTCGGCATCATCAATCCGGGTGAATTCGCGCCGGCCAACTCGATCGAAGTGGTCGTCTGGACGGCGGTGGGCGGGCGCGGCACGCTGATCGGCCCGATCATCGGGGCAATCCTCGTCAACGTGGGAAAAAGCTATTTCACCGGCGCTTTCCCCGATCTCTGGCTGTTTGCGCTCGGCGGCCTGTTCATCTGCGTCACGCTGTTCCTGCCCAAGGGCATTGTCGGCACGGTCCAGGCCACTCTCGCCAAGCGCAAGGATTATGCCCGCGAGGCGGACAAGGACGCGGCGAACAACGACGTGAAACCCGAACCGGCCACCGTGGCTGCGGAGTGATGTGATGAGCGACAAGACCACGTCCAGCCTGCTCTATCTGAACGGCGTCTCCGTCTCCTTCGACGGCTTCAAGGCGCTGAATTCGCTTTCCTTCATCGTCGAGCCCGGGGAACTGCGCGCCATCATCGGCCCGAACGGCGCCGGCAAGACGACGATGATGGACATCATCACTGGCAAGACCCGGCCTGACAGCGGCGAAGTCTTCTTCGACGGTGGCAAAATCGACCTGACGAAGAAGGACGAGGCGGAAATCGCGCAGCTCGGCATCGGCCGCAAGTTCCAGAAGCCGACAGTGTTCGAAAGCCATACGGTCTGGGACAATCTGGAACTGGCGCTGAACCGCAAGCGCGGTGTCTTTGCCACGTTGTTCTACACCCTGTCGTTCGAAGACGAGGCGCGCATCGAGGAAATCCTCGAGACGGTGCGTCTGACGCACCGCAAGGACGAACTGGCCGCCAATCTTTCGCACGGCCAGAAGCAGTGGCTGGAGATCGGCATGCTGCTCGCCCAGGAGCCGAAGCTTCTGCTGGTCGACGAGCCGGTCGCCGGCATGACGGATGCGGAGACTGCGGAGACGGCCATTCTGCTCAAGGAAATCGCCAAGACCCGCTCGGTGGTCGTGGTCGAGCACGACATGGGTTTCATCCGCGACCTTGGCGTCAAGGTGACGTGTCTCGCGGAAGGCTCTGTGTTGGCTGAAGGGTCTATCGATTTCGTCTCGAATGACCAGAAGGTCATCGAGAACTATCTGGGGCGGTGATGGCTCACCCTCCCCTTGAGGGGGAGGGTCGGCGCAAAGCGCCGGGGTGGGGTGACTGGTCGCACAGGGATCACCCCCACCCGCAGCTTCGCTGCGACCTCCCCCCTCAAGGGGGAGGGGGAAACAAGACAACAGGGGACAAACCCATGCTGACAGTCGAAAACGTCAATCTCCACTACGGTGCAGCGCAGGCGCTGCGCGGCGTCTCGATCAATGCCGAGATGGGCAAGATCACCTGCGTGCTCGGTCGCAACGGCGTCGGCAAGTCGTCGCTGCTCCGCGCCATTACCGGCCAGCATGCGGTGTCGGCGGGCACGATCACCTTCAACGGTACAAAGCTCAACGGCATGGCGCCGTTCAACCGGGCGCGGACGGGGGTCGGTTATGTGCCGCAGGGGCGCGAGATCTTTCCGCTTTTGACCGTGAAGGAGAACCTGGAAACGGGGTATGCGCCGCTGGAGCGAAAGGACCGGTTCATCCCGGATGACATCTTCAGCCTGTTTCCGGTGCTCGACAGCATGCTGTCGCGGCGCGGCGGTGACCTCTCGGGTGGGCAGCAGCAGCAGTTGGCGATTGGACGGGCCATGGTGACGCGGCCGAAGATCCTGGTGCTGGACGAACCGACCGAAGGCATCCAGCCGTCGATCATCAAGGATATCGGCCGGGCGATCCGCTATCTACGGGATACGACCGGCATGGCGATCCTGCTGGTCGAGCAATATCTCGATTTCTGCCGCGAACTCGCCGATCACGTTTACATCATGGATCGCGGCGAGATCGTGCATCAGGGGGCAGCCGAGACGCTGGATACGCCGGAAGCGCGGCGCCACCTGACCGTATGATTTTGCAAGACAGGGTTGATGATTTATTAGCAATGTCGGGTTGATGCTGGAGACACGCGTGGTATTAAGCGCGCATCTGCAAACAGAAGGCACATCCATGACGACGACCAGCACGGTTCTCCCACTCGTGCGGGCACGCGGCGCATTGCGCGTGGTCGCAGGGCTTTTTCTTTTCGGACTTTCCGGTGCCGCGGCTCAGGCCGCCGGCTGCGGGGCAGCGTTTGAGGCGGGCCAGCACAGTCTCACCTTCCAGTCGGGTGGCGTGACGCGCGAGGCGGTCTACGTCATTCCCTCGAACTATACGGGCAAGAAAAAAGTTCCGCTGGTCTTCGACTTCCACGGTTCGAACAGCAATCCGACGGTGCAGCTGAAGCGCAGCCACTGGGATGAAGTGGCCGAGCGCGAAGGTTTCGTGGTCATGGCGTTGGCCGGCAGCCTCAAGGGCGAGCTGCCGAATACCCATGCCTGGAACGTGCCGGGCGTGACTCAGGGCGAGGGAGCCGATGAATCGCTTGCGATCCGCGACGCGGTGAAGCTTGCCAAGGACACGCTCTGCATCGACAGCACCAAGATCTACGCCTCCGGCTATTCGGGCGGCGGGCGCATGCTGTCGCAATATATCTGCAACGGTTTTGGCGATTTTGCCGCTGCCGGCTTCGTCATGGGTCTTCGGGCCGGCACGCCGGTCGAGGAAAACGGCGTGTGGCGGCCGCGACGCGAAAGCTGCCAGCCGAGCCGGCCCGTCTCGATCATCGCCTTTTCCGGCATGAAAGATCACGTCAATCCGTTCGACGGCGGTGGTAAGGCCTATTGGCGCTATGGCGGCGAAGTGGCGCTCAACCGTTGGGCCGAGCTCAACGGCTGCAACACGCGGCCTCAGACCGAGACCGGGACGTCGGCTGACGTCTCGCGTTATCTCGGCTGCCGGGCCGGCACCAGCGTGATGTCCTATGTGATCGCCAATGCCGACCATGCCTGGCCGGCGCGCTCTGTGCTGTTCCAGCTGGCATCGACCGGCGACAAGACGATCCGCGAGGTTGATGCCACCGACAGAATGTGGGACTTCTTCCGCACATCCGGCGGTGATTTGATGGCCGGAAATACCGTCGGTGCGTCCTGCACGGACGGACAGACAACCGCCTCGATAGAGAATGGCGGGCAGGGGAAAACGTGCAAGCAAGCCAGCACACGAGACAACAGCGTGCCCGTGGTATCGGGCGACTTGTAACCAAGTTGCTCGGCGGTCGTACGCGCATCGCCGAGCTTTACCAGGAGGGTGCGGCGAAGATCCGTCTGCCCGAGAGCTTTACCGATGAGCTGGAGGCGGTGACGATCAATACCGCCGGCGGCATTACCGGTGGCGATGAGTTCGACTGGCATTTCCGCGCGGGTCCCGGCTGTTTTGTCACCGCGACGACACAGGCCTGCGAAAAGATCTACAAGGCCTCTGCCGGTACGGGGCAAATCACCAGCCGCATCGAGGTCGGCGCCGGCGCCAAGTTTCACTGGCTGCCGCAGGAAAGCATTCTCTTCGACAATGCCTCACTCACCCGCAGGCTGGAGGTCGATCTCGCTACGGACGCCGAATTCCTCGCCGTTGAGGCAATCCTGCTCGGTCGCAAGGCCATGGGTGAGGCGATGACGACAGGTCTCGTGCGCGACCGCTGGCGGATCCGCCGCGATGACAAGCTGCTGCATGCCGAAGACCTGAAGCTCGAAGGCGATGTTGCTGCTTTGACCGCCCATCCGGCCGTGCTGTCGGGCCGCGTTGCCTTTGCCACGCTCATCCATGTCAGTCCGCGCGCGGAAGGCCTCGTCAGCCTAATTCGCGGGCTGATTGGTGAAGAAATGGGCGGCGTAAGTTATTGGCAAGGCAAGCTTGTTGCCCGTGTTTCGGCGCCGGATGGCTTTGCCTTGCGAAAAATCCTCATCCCGATCATTTCGGCCTTGCGCGGGGGCGCGTCTGTGCCAAAAGTCTGGACTCTCTGACGATACCTGATTGGAGCACGCATGAACCTGACGCCGCGGGAAAAGGACAAACTGCTGATCGCCATGGCCGCCATTGTCGCACGGCGCCGGCTGGAGCGGGGCGTCAAGCTCAACTATCCGGAAGCGATCGCGCTCATTTCCGATTTTGTCGTCGAAGGCGCGCGCGATGGCCGCAGCGTTGCCGACCTGATGGAGGCGGGCGCCCATGTCATCACCCGCGACCAGGTGATGGAGGGCATCGCCGAGATGATCCACGACGTGCAGGTCGAGGCGACGTTCCCGGATGGGACGAAGCTTGTGACCGTACACGAACCCATTCGCTGAGGACTGAGATCATGGCGCTGGAACTTCGACCCAATTGCGAGTGCTGCGACAAGGACCTGCCGCCGGAGAGCCTGGCGATGATCTGCAGCTTCGAATGCACCTATTGCGCCGATTGTGCCTCGACCACTCTTGCCGGCATCTGCCCGAATTGCGGTGGGGAACTGGTGCGCCGGCCGGTGCGGCCCGCCGCCAAGCTCGCCAACAATCCCGCATCCACCAAACGCATTCTCAAAGCCGAGGGCTGCACGCCTTCGCGCGCCGCTTGAACCCGCTGAAGGAGCGATTCATGATCCCCGGTGAAATCATTGCAGCAGCAGGCGAAATCGAACTCAATGCAGGCCATCCAACGGTGACGCTGGAGGTCTCCAACAGTGGCGATCGGCCGGTGCAGGTCGGCAGCCACTATCATTTTTACGAGACCAATGCCGGGCTGATCTTCGAGCGCGAACAGGCGCGCGGCATGCGGCTCGATATACCCGCGGGTACGGCCGTGCGTTTCGAACCGGGCCAGACCCGGCAGGTGACGCTGATCCCGCTGTCGGGCAGGCGCGAAGTCTATGGTTTCCGCCAGCAGGTCATGGGTGGCCTCTGACATGGCTGGCCGGGGGGAATGGTCATGGTGCGTGCGATGAACTGGGGCGTGATCCTGATGCTGTGCGGCTGCGTATTGTTGCAAGACGCGCCGGCCTCGGGTGAGGACGTGCGGGACGTCGATTGCAACAATGCCCAGACCCAGGCCGACATGAACCAGTGTGCGGCCGAGGACTATCGAAAAGCCGATGCCGCGATGAATGCCCAATGGGCCGAGACGCGCGCCGCCATGCTTGCATGGGACAAGGCGACGCCGCCGTCGGATGCCAATGGCGCAGCCAAGCGGTTGCTGGCTTCGCAGCGCGCCTGGCTCGCCTATCGCGATGCCGCTTGCGATGTCGAGGGTTACTCGGCCGAGGGTGGTTCGATGCAGCCGTTGATGATTTCGTCCTGCCTCGCGGAGCTGACAAAGCGCCGCACGGAAGAGCTGAAATCCCTGGTCGGGCTCTATTGAGGGTGTGAGACCATGGCTCAGGCGCGGCAGGTGATGATCGTCGGCAACGGACCGGTGGACGACGGAGTGGCAGCGCTCATCGATGCTGCCGATCTCGTCATCCGCTTCAATGGTAGTCGCAACTTTGGCGCCGCCGGGCGCAAAACCGATATCATCGCCGTGTGCAATACCGGCCGCCCGGGGGCGGCCATGCTCGCCGATCCGGAGTGGCGCGACAGCGAGGCGGTCCGGACGACCTCTGCGATCTGGTCGGTGCGGGATCCGGAGAAGTTTGCCGCAATGCGGCCGGAGCTTGCGGTGACGCATCCGGAACTCGACGATTTCTGCGATGACTATACGGACGGCTTTGCCGCATTCGCCAGCGCCAATGGCAAGCAGCACCGGATCATCACGCGGGCTGTACACGAAGAGCTCGACCTTGCGCTGCAAGCGCATGATCCCGGCCTTTACGTCGTGCCGTCCAGCGGCATGGTCGTCGTGCATGCCATGCTTTCCGATCCTGCCCATGCCGAGGATACGATCATTCTCGCCGGCTTCGGCCATACCGGCTGGGACGGCCATCCTTTCGAGGCCGAACGTCGGCTGACAGATCATCATATTGCCAGCGGTCGCCTGATGCGGCTTGCCCCCCTCTTTACCCACGCCCTCTCCCAAGGAGCCTGACACCCATGTCCTTCAAGATGTCCCGCGCCGCCTATGCCTCGATGTTCGGTCCGACCACAGGCGACAAGGTCCGTCTTGCAGACACGGAATTGTTCGTCGAGGTGGAGAAGGATTTCACCACTTATGGCGAAGAGGTGAAGTTCGGCGGTGGCAAGGTCATTCGTGACGGCATGGGTCAGAGCCAGGTGACGCGGGCCGATGGTGCTGTCGACACCGTAATCACCAATGCGCTGATCGTCGATCACTGGGGCATCGTCAAGGCTGATATCGGGTTGAAGGACGGCCGCATCGTTGCGATCGGCAAGGCGGGCAATCCGGACACCCAGCCGGGTGTCAACATCATCGTCGGCCCAGGCACGGAAGCGATTGCCGGGGAGGGCAAGATCGTGACGGCCGGCGGCATGGATGCGCATATCCACTTCATCTGCCCGCAGCAGATCGAGGAAGCCCTGATGTCAGGCCTCACCTGCATGCTGGGCGGCGGCACCGGTCCCGCCCATGGCACGCTCGCCACGACCTGCACGCCCGGCCCCTGGCACCTGGCGCGGATGATCGAGGCGGCGGACGCGTTTCCGATGAACCTCGCTTTCGCCGGCAAGGGCAATGCGTCGCTGCCGGGCGCGCTCGAGGAAATGGTGCTGGCGGGCGCGACGTCGCTCAAGCTGCACGAGGACTGGGGCACGACGCCCGGCGCCATCGATTGCTGCCTTTCGGTTGCCGACCAGTATGACGTGCAGGTGATGATCCACACCGATACGCTGAACGAGAGCGGTTTCGTCGAGGATACGATCGGCGCCATCAAGGGCCGCACCATCCATGCCTTCCACACGGAAGGGGCGGGCGGCGGCCATGCACCCGACATCATCAAGATCTGCGGCCAGCTGAACGTCATCCCGTCGTCGACCAACCCGACACGGCCCTACACGGTCAACACGATCGCCGAGCATCTGGACATGCTGATGGTCTGCCATCACCTGTCCTCATCGATCCCCGAGGATATCGCCTTTGCCGAGAGCCGCATCCGCAAGGAAACCATTGCGGCTGAAGACATCCTGCACGATATCGGCGCCTTCTCGATCATCTCGTCCGACAGCCAGGCCATGGGCCGCGTCGGCGAAGTCGCGATCCGCACCTGGCAGACAGCCGACAAGATGAAGCGCCAGCGCGGGCGCCTGCCGAGCGAAACGGGTGACAACGACAATATGCGCGTCAAGCGCTACATCGCCAAATATACGATCAACCCGGCGATTGCTCATGGTCTCAGCCACGAGATCGGCTCGGTCGAGATCGGCAAGCGCGCCGACCTCGTCCTCTGGAACCCGGCCTTCTTCGGCGTGAAGCCGGATATGGTTCTGCTCGGCGGCATGATCGCGGCTGCCCCCATGGGTGACCCGAACGCCTCGATCCCCACGCCGCAGCCGGTGCATTACCGGCCGATGTTCGGCTCCTTTGGCAAGGCGCGCACCAATACGTCCGTTACCTTCGTGTCTCAGGCGGCACTCGATGGCGGGCTTGCCAACCGGCTGGGCACCGCCAAGCAGATGGTTGCGGTCAAGAACACGCGTGGCGGGATCTCGAAGAAGTCGATGATCCACAATGATCTGACGCCGCATATCGAGGTCGATCCTGAGACCTATGAAGTGCGCGCCGACGGCGAACTCTTGACCTGCGAGCCGGCAACCAAGCTGCCGATGGCGCAGCGGTATTTCCTGTTCTGAGCCAGGTTTTGCTTCGCGTCTTCAAGTCTATCAGCGCTGCTTTTGCGTTCATCGCCCTCCTCTTGGTTCTCGGGATTGTTCTCCCGAGAGCAGGCGTGTCAGATCATGGTGCCGCATCGTCAGCGCCCCACCAAATCCTGCTGCTCTCCAATCCGATCCACACCGATATCGCGCTTCCGCTCGACGACGAGGTGCAGGCGGCCTTTGCCGATCTCATTCCGTCCGGCCTGCCGATCGGTATGCCCGGGGCCGACTATCTGGTGATCGGCTGGGGTGGGCGATCCTTTTATATCGAGACACCGACCTGGGGAGACCTGAAACCGCTGCCGGTGCTCAGAGCACTGACGCTCGATCGCTCGGTGCTGCATGTGGAAGTGACTGGAGCCATCGACCGGGATCATCCGGCGGTCAGGGTGCTGACCCTTTCGGAAGAGGGGCGGCGGCGGATGATCGCTGCGATCCGTGACAGTTTTCAGCGTGAGGATGGGGTGCCACTCGTGGTCGAGGGCGCGGCCTATGGCGCCGACGACGTATTTTTCGAGGCGCGTGGTCGGTTCAACGCTTTTGTCGGCTGCAACACCTGGACGGCGGCGATGCTGCGCGAGGCTGGCCTCACCACGGGGTGGTGGACGCCCTTGCCGCAACTGCTTGACTGGTCGCTCGGGCGAATCAGTTCGTCTGTGCCGTCGCATTCCTGAGACATATCAAGGCGCAGAAAGTATCCGCTGCAGCTGCACGCGTAGATCCCGACGAATCACCCTCCTAAACAATGGGTTTTGCGGCCGGCAATTTGTGAATCGGTCCGGGGTGTTGTGGGGATTTTGCGCATTCCCTGGTTGTACTTTCAACCATTTTAGGATGTTGTTCTTCCATTTTCAGGATCCGTCGAATTTTAGTGATTCCATTAGAGGTTGGGGAAGGGTTGCTCCCTAATCCATGGTCATGTTCATGAAGGAGCGTCTGGTGAATATCATCAGGAAATGGCTATGGCGCCATATAGATCTCGGGGCGTTTGACAACCAGAAGGCGATCGCGACCTTCGCGCTTTCGGTCAGTTGCCGAGCGGTGATCCTGGCCAGTCTCTCCAGTCTTGCGACACTCCCTGTGCTCTACGGGCTTGGTTTTCTGACCATGCCGG
Organism: Rhizobium sp. Root274; assembly: GCF_001429245.1. GTDB lineage: Bacteria > Pseudomonadota > Alphaproteobacteria > Rhizobiales > Rhizobiaceae > Allorhizobium. The sequence goes on along the minus strand of NZ_LMJE01000007.1, from coordinate 682,153 downwards.
TGGATCAGGCGGTCAAGTTGACGGTCGCCTTTTCATGGCTCTTTGGCGGCGCGTTTTCGGGCGCACTCGCCTACGTCGCCGGCCTCGTCATTCGTGATCTGACGCTGTCACGCGCCGAGTTCGAGCGGCTCAGCCGCACCGATACGCTGTCGGGGCTCGCCAATCGCCGGGCATTCAACGATGCATTTTCGCGGGTGGATGGCGAGGCGTCTCTGGCGATCATCGACATCGACCGCTTCAAGCTGATCAACGACCATTTCGGACATCATGTGGGGGATCTGGTCATTCAGGAGATCTCGACCGTTCTGCGGCAGGTATTCGGCGAGCGCAATCTGGTGGCGCGGCTTGGCGGCGAGGAATTCGGGGTGATCCTCATAGGCAGTGGACTTGCCCAAAGGCTGGCCTTGGTCGAACGGGCCCGCAGCCTGGTTGCCGGCAGCCGCTTCTTCTGCGACGGGATCGAAATTACGGCCACCATCTTTGCGGGTGTCGCGGAATTCTCAGCTGACCGGCGGCCGGAATGGGTCTATGCACAGGCCGACAAGGCCTTGTACCTGGCCAAGACGGATGGACGTGACCGGGTGCTGCACGAAGCGGCTCTGGTCTCTGCCGAAGAATCCTCTGCTGACGATCGAGACAATTCTGCTCTGGTTTTCGATGGACTGCGCGCCGAGGGATAAAGTTCAATCTTGCTCGCTCCCTCCCGTTTGTGCATGGTTTAAAAAACAGCCAATCGGAGGCCGCATGCAGCGCGCGACAAGTTTCAAGACCGCCGGAAGCGTGGCAGAGGCGCCCGAGGGCGTCGTCGTTCTGTCGCATGACGCACGGCATTTGCGCCGGAAGTTATTGCATCTCGACAATGGCGACATGGTCATGCTCGACCTGAAGGAGGCCGTGCTCTTTGGTCACGGCGACCGGCTGGTCCTTGACGACGGGACAACCGTAGAAATTCAGGCAGCCGAGGAGCGGCTGTTTGCAATTACGGCCCGCGACGGCCTTCACCTGATCGAACTTGCCTGGCATCTCGGCAATCGCCATCTCGCCGCCCAGATCGAGACTGACCGCATCCTCATTCTGCGCGACCACGTGATCCGTGACATGCTGATCGGTCTCGGGGCCGAGGTGACGGAAGTGATCGAGCCCTTCCAGCCGGTGCGCGGCGCCTATCACGCCCATAGCAGTCACGGACATGGCGCTGCTGGCCATGGCTGATACTGCCTCTTCTTCACGTTTTGGCGACCAGCGTGCGCTGCTCAGGTTGATGGCCTGGTTGTCGCCTGCCTTTCCCGTCGGCGGCTTTGCCTATTCGGGCGGGCTGGAAAGCGCGGTCGCCGAGCGGCATGTGCGTGATGTAACAAGCCTCAATTCCTGGCTCGCTCTGCTGCTTGAGCAGGGTGGCCTGCGCAACGATGCGATCCTTTTTATTGAGGCGCACCGACGGCAGAGCGAAGGTGGCGATCTCGGCGAACTCGTCGAACTCGCAGCGGCGCTGGCAGGCTCCGCAGAGCGTCATGCGGAAATCACCCGCCAGGGGGAAGCCTTCGTCACGGCCGCTGCCGGCTGGCCGCATCCGGTGTTGGGAAGACTGTCAGGCCCCGTTGCCTATGGCGTTGCCGTCGGTGCGATCGCGGCGGCCCATGGCGTGGCCGCAGGCGATGCGCTGGCGGCATTCCTGCATGCGCAGGTGTCGATGCTGGTGTCGGTCGCCATCCGTCTCGGCGTGATCGGGCAGAGCCACGGCGTTGCCCTGATCGCCGAGTTCGAGGGGCGCATTCTTGCCGCCGTGCCGGCTTTGGAGCAGGCCGGGCTCGAAGATCTCGGCTCGGCGGCGATTGCGGCGGAAACCCTCAGCATGCGTCATGAGACGCAATATTCCAGGCTCTTCCAATCCTAGCTCCCAGGAACGCAGGCATGAACATGATCAAGTCGAAAAACGGTCCCTTACGCGTCGGCATCGGCGGGCCGGTCGGTTCCGGCAAGACGGCGCTGACGGAGAAGCTGTGCAAGGCGATGCGCGACCACTATTCCGTCGCCGTCGTCACCAATGATATCTACACGCGGGAGGATGCGGACGCGCTGATCCGCATGCAGGCGCTGAGCTCGGATCGCGTCGTCGGTGTCGAGACAGGCGGCTGTCCGCATACGGCGATCCGCGAGGACGCGTCGATCAATCTCAAGGCCATCGCGGACCTCAATGCCCGCATCCCGGATCTCGACGTGGTCTTCATCGAATCGGGCGGCGACAACCTGGCGGCGACCTTCTCACCTGACCTCGCCGACATCACGCTCTATGTGATCTCCGTCTGCCAGGGCGAGGAAATCCCGCGCAAGGGCGGGCCGGGCATCACGCGCTCGGATCTGCTCGTCATCAACAAGACGGATCTGGCACCGCATGTGGGTGTCGATCTCGATGTGATGGAGCGGGATGCCGGGCGGATGCGGGCGGGCGGCCCCTTTGTCTTCACCGATCTTAAACGGGGTGCCGGCGTCGAGCGGATCGTCAGCTTTCTGCAGGAGAGCGGCGGGCTTTAGAGCCGCGCCGCATGCTCTCTTCGACCGTCAGATCTGCTTGAGGGCCGAGACGTCGGTGATCTGGATCGTGCGGCCCCGCACGGTCACACCGGCGCGGCGCAGGCTCGAGAACGCGCGCGACAGCGCTTCCGGTGCCAGGCCCAGCTTTCCGGCCAGCAGGCTCTTCTGGAAGGGCAGGCGGATCGAGGCCGGGCCGCCTTCGGTGTTGCAGGCCGTCAGGAGATAATGCGCGACACGCTGCGGCGCGGTCTGGAGGCGGTCGTTGGCAATGCAGTCCATGGTCGCCAGAAGATGGGCGGAAAGGCAGCGCATGATTGTCTTTGCGACGTCCTTCTCCTGCTCCGCCAGGGCGCGTACCTTCTGCAGGTCGAAACGCGCGAGCGTCACGGTCTCGGCGGCCTGGGCGTTGTAGAGATAGTTGTCGCCCATGGTGAGCAGGCATTCGGCGAAGGTGTCGCCCGGGCCGCAAACGCGGATATCGGCTTCACGGCCATCCTTATTCAGCCGGTAGAGCCGGACATAGCCGCCGAGCACGCAGTAGAAATACTCCGCATGATCGCCCTCGCGAAACAGCACGTCGCGGGATTCGTAATTGGCGACGGTCGCGATTTCCAGCATAGCCGCCATCGCCGTCGGGCCGAGTTGCGACAGGAAGGATGTCCGCAGAAGCGTGTTCTTGTCTCGCGTGTTCAGTCTCAAGATCTTGTTCACGGCTTTCCCGGCTCCCCGTTCCTCGTCATGCGGTGGGGCCGACGATTCCTCTCGTGGATCACATGACCGCACGTCCGGTGACCGAGCTCCGCGACAGAACTGCCACCGGAGGTGGCACTGCAATGTCCGCGGGAATCGGCTCATCGCCCTTTCCAGCACCTGCAGCATAGAGGCCGTTTTGCAATCAGGGTTTGATTTCGATCAACCGAGGGCGCCGCATGTATCAGAATATTTGCAGAGACGGTGGGGGTGATAAAAAGGGCGCTCCGTTTTCCGGAACGCCCTGCGATTGCATGCGATGGGTTGATGCGGATCAGAACTTGACGCCGACGCCCAGGCGGACGGTGTGCTGGGTGAGATCGGATTCGACCTTGGTCCCAGCGAAGTCGAGATCCTTGCTGCCGAAGTCGGTGTAGCGATAATCGAGGCGGCCGAAGATCCGATCGGTGACGGCATAATCGACGCCGGCGCCGACCGTGTAACCGTTGTAAGTTTCGCTGGTGCTGGCGACCCCGACGAGTTCTGCATCCACATGCGCTGCGGCCCAGCCGGCGCTGGCATAGACCAGGGCACGGCCGAAGCTGTAGCCGAGGCGGCCCCGGACTGAGCCCTGCCAGTCGGCTGTGCCGGTAAAGGTGCCGAACAGCGTCGTCAGATCCTGTTCATTCCAGTTGTGATCGAAATCGCCTTCGATACCGAGAACGACGTTGTTGCTGAACTGCTTGTTGAAGCCGGCAAAGGCGCCGAGCGAGCCGCCGTCGAAATTGCCGTCGAGCGGGTTGAGGCCAGCCGTCTCGAAATGGCCGTCCAGCCAGCCATAGCCGCCCTGGATACCGGCATAGCCGCCGGTCCATTCGAAGCCGCGCTGGCCGATATCGGCTGCGACCGGTGCTTCCGGAACAGTGGAGATGGCGTCAGCGGCATAGGCCGCCGTGGCGATCAGCAAGACGGCTGCGGTAGCAACGAAAGTCTTCATTAGAAAATCCTGAATAGGTTGAATCAGTGTGCCAACAAGCAACTTATGCGACACTTATTTCCGATTCAGGACTAATCAGGCAACCGCCATATCTGGGTTCATCGATATGGAGTCGAATTTGGCCGATGGCGGGTGGTGCCTCGCCACTATTCGGCGGCGAGGGGAGGCAGGTTGATGACGTTGCCATTGCTGTCGCCCTTGCGGACGTCGGTCTTGCCGCGCTCGACCGATGCCAGCCGCTTCTCGACCGATTGCAGGGTCTCGAAGTTGCGGCGGGCGAGATGCGAGAGATCCTCGGCGGACAGAACCTTTTCTTCGACTTCCTTCTTTCCGACAAATCGGCCGAAGGCCCATGAGAGCAGGCGAGACAAGTCGTCGAGGATCAGGAAGAAGGCCGGAACGACGATCAGGCTGAGCGCCGTCGATACGATGATGCCACCAATGACGGCGATGGCCATCGGTGCGCGGAAGGAGCCGCCTTCGCCGACACCCATGGCGGAGGGCAGCATGCCGGCTGACATGGCGATCGACGTCATAATGATCGGGCGGGCGCGCTTGCGGCCGGCCTCAACCATGGCTTCCAGACGGTGCATACCCTGATTGCGCATCTCGATGGCGAAATCGACCAGCAGGATCGCGTTCTTCGTCACGATGCCCATCAGCATCAGGATGCCGATCAGAACCGGCATGGAGAGCGCGTTGTTGGTCACTATCAGGCCGACCGCCACACCACCGATGGCGAGCGGCAGCGAGAACAGGATGGTGAAGGGCTGAATGACGTCCTTGAAGAGCAGGATCAGCACCGTCAGCACCAGAAGCAGGCCAAGGATCATTGCATTCAGGAAGCCCTGCTGCATTTCGGCCTGAACCTTGGCATCACCGCTTTCGGCAAGGCGAACGCTTGTCGGGATATCGACCTTCTCGACCGTTTCGCGGAAGGCGGCGGTTGCCGTATCAAGTGCCACACCTTGGGGCAAGCCGGCACCGATGGTGACAACGCGGTTGCGGTCATTGCGCTTGATCGAGGACACGCCTTCAGAATAGTCGATGTCGGCGACGCTCGACAGCGGCACCGTGGCGCCAGACGCCGTGCGGACCTTTAAAGCCCGAAGCGCTGCGAGATCGGTACGGAAATCGAGCGAAGCCTGAACACGGATCGGGATTTGGCGATCATCGAGCGAGATCTTCGGCAGGAGCGCGTCGACATCGCCGATGGTGGCAACGCGGATCGTCTGGGAGATCTGCTGCGCGGTAATGCCGAGGCGAGCTGCCTCGTCGCTACGCGGACGGATCTGCAGTTCCGGACGGGGCAGGGCGCCTTCTGAGCTGACATTGGCCAGTACCGGAACGGCGCGCAGCTTGGCTTCGAGAATGGCCACCGCGTCGTTCAGTTCCTGCTCGTTCTTCGAGAGGAAGTTGAACGAGATATCGCGTTCGCCGCGGTCATTGAGCTTCATCACGCGGATGTCGGCGATCGAGGCGAGCTTTTCGAAGACCTCTTCCTCGATGTCCCACTGCGGACGCACGCGGCCATGTTCGGGGACCTTCGGCAGGTAGGAACCGATCAGCGGCAGGCCGCCGAGGCCCTTGTTGACCAGGGTCTTCACCAGCGAGTGGTCGATGCGCACGAGGTTCATCGTGACGCTGGCGCGGCGCAGTTCGAGATCGCCCTTCGGTGAGGCGCCGCCGAGGATGAAGATGCTTTCGACATCCGGTACGTCCTTGATCGCGGCATAGATTTCGTCCGTCTTGCGCTCGGTCTCGGCCAGAGTGGCATTCGGCGGCAGTTCGACGGACAGCGAAATACGGCCAGCGTCTTCCGGCGGCAGGAAGCTACCGGGGACCTGAGCCAGAAGCGCCAGTGAACCGATTAGGAAAGCGATGGCTGCCGCGAGCGTGCCGAGGCGCGAATACCAGCGGCGCGTGGTGAAGCGCACAACGCGGGTATAGGCCTTGAGGAAGGCGCTGTCATTGTCGTGATGGTCGTCCATCGCGTCTTCGGCGCGCATCAGGTAAGCGGCCATCATCGGGGTGATGAGGCGGGCGACCAGCAGCGAGAAGAAGACCGAGAAGGCGACCGTCAGGCCGAACTGGATGAAGTACTGGCCCGGAATGCCGGGCATGAAGGAGACGGGCACGAAGACCGCAATGATGGTGAAGGTGGTGGCAATAACGGCAAGACCGATTTCGTCGGCCGCCTCGATCGCCGCGCGATAGGGCGTCTTGCCCATCTTGATGTGGCGGGCGATGTTTTCCACCTCGACGATGGCGTCGTCGACGAGAATACCTGTCGCGAGCGTCAGGGCCAGGAACGAGACGAGGTTCAGCGAGAAGCCCATCATGTCCATGACCCAGAAGGTCGGGATGGCCGAGAGCGGCAGGGCGACGGCCGAAATCAGGGTGGCGCGCCAGTTGCGCAGGAAGAGCAGCACGACGATGACGGCGAGGATCGCACCTTCGATCAGCGTGTGCATGGCCGCTTCGTAGTTGCCATAGGTGAAGTAGACGGAATCGTCGATCATCTCGATCTGGACGTCCGGATTTTCAGCCCGCACCTTTGCCAGGCTCTCGGCGACGGTTTCAGCAACGGTGACTTCCGAGGCCCCCTTGGCGCGGAAGACGGCAAAGGAGACCACCGGCTTGCCGTCGTGGCGTGCAAAGGACTTCGGCTCCTCATAGGCGTCCTTGACGGTGCCGAGGTCCGAGAGCTTGACGAAACGACCACCGGAGAGTGCGATCGTGGTGTTCGAAAGGCTCGTCACGTCCCTGTTGTCGCCGAGGGTGCGGATCGCCTGTTCGGCACCGGCCACCTGGCCACGGCCGGAACCGAGGTCGACATTGGTGCCCTTCAACTGGCTCGATACGTCGGCGGCGGTGATGCCGAGGGCGTCGAGGCGGTTGGGGTCGAGTTCGACACGGACTTCCCGATCAGAGCCGCCGTAGCGGTCGACACGGCCGATGCCAGCCTGACCCTGCAGCGCACGCTTGACCGTATCGTCCACAAACCAGGACAGTTCGGCGAGGTTCATGTTGGGTGAGGAGACGGCAAAGCTCTGGATGGCCTGGCCTTCGACGTCGATCTTGGTCACGATCGGCTCGTCGACGGAAGCCGGCAGATCGCCGCGAATGCGGTCAATCGCGTCCTTGACGTCCTGGACGGCCTGTTCGGTTGCCACTTCCATGCGGAACATGACGACGGTCTGAGACTGGCCGTCGGTGACGGTCGAGTTGATCTCGTCGACGCCGGTGATCGAGGCAACCGCGTCCTCGACCTCCTTGGTCACCTGGCTTTCAAGCTCGGCGGGCGAGGCGCCGCTCTGGGTCACTGTGATCGCGACCAGGGGCACGTCGATATTGGGGAAGCGGGTAATCGGCAGCGCGTTGAACGACTGGATGCCGACCACCATCAACAGGAAGAAGGCCAGAATCGGCGCGATCGGATTTCGGATGGCCCATGCAGAGAAGTTCATGGCGACGTCATTCCTCAGTTGGATACGCTGCTGGTGTCTTCCACCGGATTGATCCGGTCGCCATCACGAACGAAGACGCCGGCCTTGGCAACGACCAGGTCTCCCTCCTTCAGGCCTTCTGTGACCTCGATGAAGGCCCCATCCTGAATGCCGGTCTTCACCGGCTGCATCTTGACCACGCCGTCCGTCACGAGCCGCACGGTGGTGACATTCCGCTCGCTGGTAATGGCCGAGAGCGGTAGCGCCACATCGTCAGCCTGACCGATCGTGATCGCGGCATTGCCATACATGCCGGCGCGGGCTGCTGCATCGTCATCAATGGCGATGTGCACCGAGCCAAGGCGGGTCACGGCATCGACCACGGGTGAGATCAGCCTGACCGAGCCCGTGATCGGTGCATTGCTGCCGGCGACCGAGATATCGGCCGGCTGGCCCACTTTCAGTCTGAGTATATCAGCTTCCGTCACATCTGCCACAAGTTCGATCTGCCCGTCGCGGATGACCGTGTAGAGCGGCGAGGCGCTGCCAGAGGCGATTGCGCCGATCCGCGCATTGCGCTCGGATACGGTGCCGGCAACGGGTGACTTGATCTCGGTACGCGCAAGCCTCAGATCGATGTCGGCGATCTGGCTTTCAACGACCTTGATGTCGGCTTCGGCAACGGCAATGGACTGCTTGGCGGTTTCGACCTTGGCCGTGGCGCTTGCCAGAGTCGTTTCGGCCTGTTCGCGCTGCGAAGCCGACACTGAACCGCTGCTCGATAGGCGGGAGGCCCGGTCAAACTGGCGCTGTGCCTCCTTGAGGCTTGCTTCCGCCTCGATCACCTGTGCCCGATACTGGGCGAGTGCCGCCTCGGCCTTGGCCTGGTTTGCCACTTGCTGGCTACGTTCCAGTTTCAGCGTGTCGTCATTCAGGCGGGCCACCACCTGACCTTCCGTCACAGTGTCGCCGACATCGACCTCGATCGACTTGATTTGCAAGCCTTCCACCTGTGGCTGAACATAAACGTCCTCCACTGATTTGATCGTACCAGTCGCCACAATTCGGTCGACCAGAGTGCGGCTCTTTGCCGGTGTGACGATGATGGAGGGCAAAGCCGGTGCCTTGGCGGGTGCTGCGGGTGTTTCCTGCGCAACGGCAACAGAGGCCATAAGCGTCAACATGGAGGCCGCAAATATGGCCTTTCGGGTCGGTTTCAAAAACATGGGTCCCTTTCCCCCAACACGATCGTCAGTCTGCCTACAATACGCGTGTGCGCCTCAATTGGCTCACCCGGCTGTGCGCGACCCAATCAGGGTGCTGGCGCTGTCGTGGGTGGAGACGCTTCAATCCGGTGCAAGAGGTGGGCGATCAGTGAGAGCCTTGCAAGAGGCGTCGGCGAGTATTCAAGATCAGCCTTCGAGATTGTTCAAGATAGAACGGTAGTGTTGCCGAATTGCAAGGCTGTCGCGGAAAAATTATCAGTGAAACTTACAAAAATGGAACGGGCATGGAGATCGCTCCCCATGCCCCTGATCTTGGAGTTGCCTGACGATTTATTTCAGGGCCGCGTCGGTGATCTCGGTGGTGTAGGCGCCGGTCGGCTCCTTCGAGATGACCGGGTCCGAACCGCCACCGAGCAGCGTCTTGACGGTCCGGTCGTAGTCGGCCTTGTCGAGCGCGCCGTTGGAGCCGGCGGTCAGCTTGGCGACTTCGCCCATCATGCGCTTCTGGTGGACTTCCGTCTGAGCGCCGGAAGCATCGTTTTCGAGCACGATTTCGGCTGCTTCATCCGAATTGGCTTCGGCATATTTCCAGCCCTTCATCGAAGCGCGGACGAACTTGACCATCTTTTCCTTGAAAGCCGGGTCTTTCAGCTTGTCTTCGAGCACGTAGAGGCCGTCTTCGAGCGTGGCGACACCTTCGTCTTCATACTTGAACGTGACCAGTTCCTCCGGCTTGATGCCGGCATCGATGACCTGCCAGTATTCGTTATAGGTCATGGTCGAGATGCACGCGGCCTGCTTCTGCAGAAGCGGGTCGACGTTGAAGCCCTGCTTGAGGACCGTCACACCTTCCGGTGAACCATCGGTCTTGATGCCGAGCGTCGCCATCCAGGAGAGGAAGGGGTATTCGTTGCCGAAGAACCAGACGCCGAGCGTCTTGCCCTTGAAATCCTCCGGCTTGGTGATGCCGGTTTCCTTAAGGCAGGTCAGCATCATGCCCGAGGACTTGAAGGGCTGGGCGATGTTGACGAGCGGCACGCCCTTTTCGCGGGTGGCGAGGGCAGACGGCATCCAGTCGACGATCACGTCAGCGCCGCCGCCGGCAAGAACCTGCGGGGGAGCGATATCCGGACCGCCCGGCTTGATTTCGACGTCGAGGCCTTCCTCTTCGTAGAAGCCCTTGTCCTTGGCGACGTAATAACCGGCGAACTGGGCCTGCGTTACCCATTTCAGCTGGAGGGTCACCTTGTCAGCGGCGGCGGCCTGCAGGGCGGTCAGCGAGACCGCTGCGCCGAGCAGAAGGGAGGCAAGTTTGATTGTCATTTCAGTTCCCTCTTTTGTTTTTGGTTCAGTTCACGCCCGTCCACCACGGACGGACGGATGCCAGAAGGTGACCCGGCGTTCTGCCAGTGCCACCAATCCGTAGAAGACCGAGCCGGCGAGTGCGGCAACCGCAATCTCGGCCCAGACCATGTCGACATTCGAGCGTCCGACCTCGGTCGAGATCCGGAAGCCCATGCCGACAATCGGGGTGCCGAAGAATTCTGCAACGATGGCCCCGATCAGAGCCAGAGTCGAGTTGATCTTCAAGGCATTGAAGATGAAAGGCCATGCGGCGGGAAGGCGCAAGCGCACCAGCGTCTGCCACCAGGAGGCGGCATAGGTGTGCATCAGGTCGCGTTCCATGTGGCTGGCGGCGGCCAGTCCCTGCACGGTGTTCACCAGCATCGGGAAGAAGGTCATGATCACGACGACGGCCACCTTGGACTGCCAGTCGAAGCCGAACCACATGACCATGATCGGGGCGATGCCGACCACGGGAAGGGCTGAGACGAAATTGCCGATCGGCAGCAGGCCCTTCTGCAGGAAGGGCGAGCGGTCGATCAGGATTGCGACGATGAAGCCGAGGCCGCAGCCGGCGACGTAACCCGTGATCACGGATTTCAGGAAGGTCTGCTGGAAATCGGCCCAGAGGATGTGGGTGGAGGTAAGGATGCGGGCCCAGATCATCGAGGGAGCCGGAAGCAGGATCGAGGGGATCTCAAAGCCGCGAACCACGCATTCCCATATGACGAGCAGGGTGACGCCGAAGATCAGGGGGACGATAAGGCCAATGGCCCGACGAGCCGACGGATCTTTCGGGCGCTGAGCTACAAGCCACTGGTTCAGGCCCCAGGCGCCCAGCCAGAAGACGAGGGCGAAGACGAGATAAGCGTTCATGGCTTGACCCCCATGCGTGCTAGGACCCTTGTGTGGGCCATGCCGACGATCGAGACGAGCAGGGCAGCAAGCCCTGCTGCCATGAAGAGGGCAGCCCAAATCTGGATGGTCTGGCCGTAGTAGGAGCCCGAGAGAAGACGGGCGCCGAGGCCCGCCACAGCACCGGTCGGCAGCTCACCGACGATGGCGCCCACGAGCGAGATCGCGATTGCCACCTTCAGCGAGGTGAAGAGATAAGGCATGGAGGCCGGCCAGCGCAGCTTCCAGAAGGTCTGGGAGGGGCTGGCATTGTAGGTATGCATCAGGTCGAGCAGCAGCATGTCGGGGCTGCGCAGGCCCTTCACCATGCCGACGACGATTGGGAAGAAGGAAAGATAAGTGGAAATCAAAGCCTTCGGCATCAATCCGGAGATCCCGATCGAATTCAACACGACGATGATCATCGGCGCGATCGCGAGGATCGGAATGGTCTGGGAGGCGATGACCCAGGGCATCAGCGACTTGTCCATGGCGCGGTTGTGCACAATGGCAATGGCAAGCACAATGCCGAGCACGGTGCCCATGCCGAAACCCATCAGGGTTGCGGAGAGCGTGATCCAGGCATGGTAGACGAGGCTGCGCTTGGAGGTGACGGCCTTGTTGATGGTGGTGTCCCAAAGTTCGGCGACGATCTGGTGTGGCGCCGGCAGGATCGGACGCTCCTGCGCGAACGTGCGTTCGACCACCTGGCTGAAGGTGATCTCTTCACCGGCACGGGCCGCCTGGTCGCGGACGAAGGGTGCGTTCAGGTAGACGACGAAGACGTGCCAGATGACGAGGATCGCGATGATCACCGTCAGAACCGGCAGGATGCTGTCGCTTGAACGGGATGCTTTGGCCATAATCAGACGCCTCCCTTCGCCGGAAAGAGCATGAGCGCAATCGATACGACGCCGAGCGCCACACCGACCGACTGGAGCGTGGTCAGACGTTCGCCAAACAGGAAAAAGGCGATGACGTTGATCAGCAGGAGCTGGGCAACCGAGGAGGCGGAGATGGCGAGCCCGAGACCACCCTCGCGCATGAGTTTCACCATCATCAGATTGCCGATGCAATAAAGCGCGAGCGAGGCCACGAGCACCCAAAGCTTGCCGCTGTCGACATAGGCGCGGGAAACGGTGGCGGCACCGAGAAAGGTTGCCATGGCGGCGCCAAGCCAGAGGAGGAAGGTGGGGTTCATGGGGTGAGCCCTCGGGTCGAGAGTGCATTACCCCCCTCTGTCACTCCGTGACATCTCCCCCACAGGGGGGGAGAGCAGAGGCTGGCGTTGTGCCACAGGAGCGAGAAGGCGGCCGCATCCCGGTCTCCCCCCTTGTGGGGGAGATGCCCGGCAGGGCAGAGGGGGGTAACCGAGTCCTCTGCTATAAAGCGGCCTCTCCCCGCCTGCGGGGAGAGGGGCAGGGTGAGGGGCATCCTTGCCACAAGCACAACACTATTCCTCATAGCTATGCCCCGCCTTCAAACCCTCGCGCACCCGATGTGCAATCTCCAGAAATTCCGGCGTCTCGCGGATGTCGAGCGGGCGTTCCTTCGGCAGGGTCGACTCGATGATATCGGTCACGCGGCCCGGACGTGGGCTCATGACGACGATCTTGGTCGAGAGGTAGACGGCCTCGGGGATCGAGTGGGTGACGAAGCAGATCGTCTTGTTGGTGCGATCCCAGAGTTTCAGCAGTTCGGAGTTGAGGTGGTCGCGGACGATTTCGTCGAGGGCACCGAAGGGCTCGTCCATCAGCAGCAGGTCGGCATCGAAGGCGAGCGCGCGGGCGATCGAGGCGCGTTGCTGCATACCGCCCGACAGCTGCCAGGGATATTTCTTGGCAAAGCCCGAAAGGTTGACCAGTTCCAGCGTCTGTTCAATGCGCTTCTTCTTTTCCGCCGCACTGTAGCCCATGATCTCCAGCGGCAGGGCGATGTTCTTCTCGATGGTGCGCCAGGGATAGAGGGCGGCGGCTTGAAAGACATAGCCGTAGGAGCGCGCCTTGCGGGCCTCTTCGGGCGTCATGCCATTCACCGTGATCTCGCCGCCGGTGTGTTTTTCCAGATCAGCGATGACGCGCAGAAACGTGGTTTTGCCGCAGCCGGAGGGGCCGATGAAGGAAACGAAATCACCCTTCTTCACCTCCAGGTTGACGTTGGACAGGGCATTGACGGGCCCGTCATCGGTCTGAAACGTCAGACTGAGATCCCTGGCGGATACGACGGAAGTGGGTGCATTCATCGAGCGGAACCAATCGGGTTTCTTGCAAAGGCGAAAGGCCTCTTGCATGCTGTCGGACGGAGGCCGGTTGCAACCGGCAGAGAGGGAAGGGCGGCAGTGCCGCAGACGAGAGGATCAGACCATGGATGCATCATCGACACCCACCTGCCGGATCGTGAAGCCCGGCCATACCTATGAGGGCAAGCAGGGGCTGAGTTACTTCGAGGGGATCGCCGCTGAGACCGTCGGCGCCAAGGGCATCTGCATGCATGTACTGACCATGCCGCCGGGTGCCCGCGCCAAGGCGCATCTGCACGAGAGCCACGAAACGGCGATCTACATGCTCTCCGGTCAGGCGCATACCTGGTATGGCGAGCGGCTGGAGAACCATGTGATCGTGCATGCGGGCGAACTGTTCTACATTCCGGCCGGCGTGCCACATCTGCCGGCGAACCTGTCCAATGCGCCTTGCACGGCGATCATTGCGCGCACCGATCCGAACGAGCAGGAGAGCGTGGTGTTGCTGCCGGAACTGGATGGGTTGGTGGAGGTGTGACGCCTCGTCTCTGACGTTGGCGCTTGGGTTACCCCCCTCTGCCCTGCCGTGCATCTCCCCCTCAAGGGGGGAGATCGGTTGGGGCAGGTGCCGAAGCCTCACCCTCCCCTTGAGGGGGAGGGTCGGAGCGGAGCTCCGGGGTGGGGTGATGCGTAAAGCGTCAGCGTGCCCCAGCGACGTCGAACTCGTCGCCGGTGTCACCCCCACTCGCCGCGTTGCGGCGACCTCCCACCTCAAGGGGGAGGTGGGACGTGAGCACTCCGCGGCCACTCTCCCCCCTTGTGGGGGAGATGTCACGAAGTGACAGAGGGGGGTCGCCGCAAACGCCAACACCATAGACTTGCTCACACCCCCGTCGCCGGAATGCCGGTGCGTTCCACCTTGCGCGGCGCGACCAGTTCTTTCCACGTCGACAGCGCCTTGTTGACCGCCGTGAACGGCTCGCGACGCACGAACTTGCCGTGGCCCTCACGGGTCTTCACCGCGCTTTCCTCGATCGCGACATAGCCGCGGGTCAGCGTGTAGCGCGGCAGGCCCGTCACTTCCTTGCCCTCGAAAACATTGTAGTCGATCGACGACTGCTGGGTCTTGGCGGAGATGGTCTTCGAACGCTTCGGATCCCAGACCACGAGGTCGGCATCGGCGCCGACCAGGACGGCGCCCTTCTTCGGATAGATGTTGAGGATCTTGGCGATGTTGGTCGAGGTGACCGCGACGAATTCGTTCATCGTCAGGCGGCCGGTCGCAACGCCATAGGTCCAGAGCATCGGCATGCGGTCTTCAAGGCCGCCGGTGCCGTTCGGGATCTTGGCGAAGTTGCCGACGCCAAAACGCTTCTGTTCGCTGGTGAAGGCGCAGTGGTCGGTGGCGACGACCGAGAGCGAGCCCGACTGGAGCCCTGCCCAGAGGGAATCCTGATGCTGTTTGTTGCGGAACGGGGGTGACATGACGCGGCGGGCGGCGTGGTCCCAGTCCTTGTTGAAATATTCGCTTTCGTCGAGCGTCAGATGCTGGATCAGCGGCTCGCCATAGACGCGCATACCCTTCTGGCGGGCGCGGCGAATGGCTTCATGCGCCTGTTCGCAGGAGGTGTGCACGACATAGAGCGGAACGCCCGCCATATCGGCCAGCATGATGGCACGGTTGGTGGCTTCGCCCTCGACCTCCGGCGGACGGGAATAGGCATGGGCCTCCGGTCCGTTATTGCCTTCGGCCAAGAGCTTCGCCGTCATCGAGGCGACGACATCGCCGTTTTCGGCGTGCACAAGGGGAAGTGCGCCGAGTTCGGCGCAGCGCTGAAAGGAGGCGAACATCTCGTCGTCATTCACCATCAGCGCGCCCTTGTAGGCCATGAAATGCTTGAAGGTGTTGATGCCGCGATTCTGAACGACCGTCTTCATTTCGTCGAAGACCCGCTCGTTCCAGCCGGTGATCGCCATGTGGAAGGAATAGTCTGCTGTCGCACGCGAGGTCTTGTTGTCCCACATGGTGAGCGCATCGAGCAGGGATTGGTCCGGGCCCGGAAGACAGAAATCGACGACCATGGTCGTGCCGCCAGCGAGGCCGGCGCGGGTTCCGCTTTCGAAGTCGTCGGCGGAATAGGTACCCATGAAGGGCATTTCGAGATGCACATGCGGATCAATGCCACCGGGCATGACGTAACAGCCGCTTGCGTCCAATACGGTGTCACCGGAGAGGTTGGGGCCGATGTCGACGATGACCCCGCCCTCGATCTTCACGTCGGCCTTGTAGGTCAGATCGGCGGTGACGATCGTTCCGCCTTTGATGACTGTGGTGGTCATTTGCTCTCTCCCCGTATCGTGTTCTTGATGCTTGCGCGGTTGGTTAGCGTTTGTCCTCTCAGCATGTCGTGTTTGTCGCTTGCCGATAGCTTCCGCGTTTTGGCTTTCGCCTGCGGCGCCCCCTCATCCGGCGCTACGCGCCACCTTCTCCCCGCTGGGGAGAAGAGGTGACGCAGACGTAGCGCACCTCGATCTTCTGTTCGGACGCTGCGGTGAAGTGAGCGAATACCGGGGTCCGACGAGGTCGTCGCGCGCTCCCTCTTCTCTCCAGCGGGGAGAAGGTGGCCCGAAGGGCCGGATGAGGGGGCGCGAAGCGAAGGCCGTGGCAGCATGACGGTCACCGGTCCCCTCGTGAAGCTGGCGAAAACCGGATCGCGTCGCAACGTTCGACGATCTGACCTTGCAGAACGGCGAGAATTGTATCGAGGACAGCGCTGCGCCCCTGCAGGACCTCGGCGTTCCAGAACCGCAGAACGGAGTAACCCTGTCGGTTCAGCCACTCGGTTCGCCGGTCGTCGCGTTCGTTTTGCGCATGTTGGCTACCGTCGAGTTCCATCACCAACCGCTGTTCGTGGCAAACAAAATCAACAATATAGACGCCAATCGGCATCTGGCGACTGAACTTGTAGCCATTCAGCCGGCGATTGCGGATGTCGCCCCAGAGACGGTATTCGGCCTCGGTGTCGTTGGTGCGAAGGTTGCGGGCCGGGACTGTTTTTCCGGGCAACCTTTTGGTCGGATCTTGCGGGTGTGTCATGGCCGTTCGGCCCCCCTCATCCGGCGCTACGCGCCACCTTCTCCCCGAGCGGGAGAAGAGGTCACGCTGACGTCGTGCGCTCCATCCAGCGAATGCTGCGGTTCGGCAAATGGTGATGTCAACCTTGTCCCGTGTGGTTGCGTGGAGCTCCCTCTTCTCCCCAGCGGGGAGAAGGTGGCGCGTAGCGCCGGATGAGGGGGCGCGAAGCGAGTTCATCACCCGACAATCTCCGCCGTCTCCAGCACGGCGCGCAGCAGCACGTCTGCGCCTGCCGTTGCCCATTCCTTGGAAATCTCCTCCGCCTCGTTATGGCTCAAGCCGCCGACGCAGGGGCACATGATCATGGTGGCGGGCGCGACCTTCGCTGCCCAGCAGGCGTCGTGGCCGGCGCCGGAGATGATGTTCATGTGGCTATAGCCCAGATCTTCCGCCGCCTTGCGGACGGAGGAGACGAGCTTCGGATCGAAGGTGACCGGATCGAAATGGCCGACGGCTTCGACTGAGCAGCCGACGCCGAGGGCGGAACAGATTTCGGCTGCTTCCTTTTCGATACGGGCGCGCATGCCGTCGAGCTTTGCCTGTTCGGGCGAGCGGATGTCCACGGTGAAGATGACCGTGCCGGGCAGGACATTGCGGGAATTGGGCGAGAAATTCACCTGACCGACACCGCCGACGCAGCCGGGCTGGTTGTCGATGGCTACCGTCTGGACCATTTCCATGATGCGGGCCATGGCGAGACCGGCATTGACGCGGCGGTTCATCGGGGTGGATCCGGTATGGGCTTCCTTGCCGGTCAGGGTGAATTCCAGCCACCAGAGGCCCTGACAATGCGTCACCACGCCGATCTGCTTGTCCTCGGCCTCGAGGATCGGGCCCTGTTCGATGTGATATTCGAAATAGGCATGCATCTTTCTGGCGCCGACCTCTTCGTCGCCCAGCCAGCCGATGCGCTTCAGCTCGTCGCCGAAGGTCTTGCCGTCCATGTCCTTGCGGCCATAGGCGTAGTCCTGTGTCAGCACACCGGCAAAGACGCCGGAGGCGAGCATGGCGGGGGCGAAACGGGCGCCTTCCTCGTTCGTCCAGTTGGTGACGACAACAGGGTGCTTCGTCCGGATGTTGAGGTCGTTCATTGATCTGACGGCTTCGAGGCCTGCGAGGACGCCGAGCACGCCGTCATACTTGCCGCCGGTCGGCTGGGTGTCGAGGTGGCTGCCGATATAGACGGGAAGCGCGTCCGGATCCGTGCCGGCGCGGGTCATGAACATGTTGCCCATGGTGTCGACGCCCATGGAAAGCCCGGCATCCTCGCACCAGCGCTGGAACAGGCGGCGGCCTTCGGCATCTTCGTCCGTCAGGGTCTGGCGATTGTTGCCGCCAGCAATGCCGGGGCCGATCTTCGCCATCTCCATGAGCATGTCCCACAGCCGATCGCCGTTCACGCGAAGGTTCGTGCCGGATTGCGCCGTCATTGCAGATCCTCACCTGTTTATCGAGAGCTGGATCTTCCGCCCAACTCCCTTGTTCCCGAGGTCAACAACAGCGGCTTAATGTTTGTCTTTTTCCGCTGTCGTATCGGCAGTTGCCTTTATTTGACATCTGTCCAATAATTTGACCGACTGGTAAAACATTACAACTTCCATCACGGCACTCAAGACGAAATCGGCAAAATTCTGCGACAAAATATCGAGCAGATGCCCAGATTTTGAGCTTCAATTTTGCCGAGCGATTTCAGCAAGCTAGGCGGGGAACAGTTCGAACATGGCGATACCGAGGGCGGCGCAGACCCAGAGGCGGACGCGGATCCAGGAGGAGAAGGAAGAGCTTATTCTGGAAGCGGCGCTTGAGGTTTTCTCGCAGCGCGGATTCCACGGTTCGACGATCGACCAGATCGCCGAGGTCGCGGGCATGTCAAAGCCGAACTTGCTCTATTATTTCCGCACAAAGGAGGCCATGCACCGGGCGCTGATCGACCGCGTGCTGGAGAACTGGCTCGAGCCTTTGCAGGCCTTCGATGCTGATGGCGATCCGGAAGAGGAGATTCGCTCCTATATCCGGCGCAAGCTGGAAATGGCGCGGGAGTTTCCGCGCGAAAGCCGGCTGTTTGCCAATGAAGTGCTGCAGGGTGCGCCGCATATCATGTCGGTGCTGGAAGGGCCTTTGAAGGATCTCGTCGACGAGAAGGCCGAGGTCATCCGCGCCTGGATTTCGGCCGGAAAGGTGCGTGATTGCGATCCGCATCACATGATCTTCTCAATCTGGTCGACGACCCAGCATTATGCGGATTTCGACGTGCAGGTGCAGGCCGTGCTCGGGAGCGCGCGCAATGGCACCGACCGCTTCGAGGCGGCTGCGCTATTTCTGGAAAGCCTTTTCGTGAGCGGACTGATCCTGAAGCCGTCCGTCAGTCCCTGAGCAGTCCCATCACCAACAGGCCGGCCGCCGTCACAAGGGCCCCGAGGAACACGGCGGGGCTTGCCCAGCCGTGACCCAGCAGGCCTTCCAGCAGGATGATGAAGGTGGGCGTCAAATAGCCGTAGCCTAGTACCTTGGGGGCCGGCAGGCGCATGGATGCGTATTGCAGAAGCATGAAGGTGATGGCCGTCGTGACGATCGAGAGATAGGCGATCGTCGCCCAGACCGTGCCGGGCAGGGCGGCGAAATCGGTTTCAGCGAGCGGCACGGCACCGGTTGGCAGCAGCCATGGGATGGTGAAGACGACAACCCAGAAGCCGAAGGCCACCGGGTTCTCACCCTGGCCGAACTTGCGGATTAAGGGGACATAGGCGCCGTGGCAGATGACGCCGACGAAATAGATCAATTCTCCACGACCCACATCGAGGGAGAGGATGGCGCCGATATCGGCCCGGAAGATGACCCAGATAGCGCCAAGGGCCGCGATCACCAGGGCGATCATGACATCCGGCCTCGTCTTCTGGCCGATGAAGACGAGGGCGAAGCCGGCTGATATCAGAGGCATCAGGGTAAAGACGGCGCCGGTCTGGACGGGGCTGGTGAATTCGAGCGCCGCAAACATCGTCAACATGTAGATCGCGATGAGACCGCCCAGCAGGGCATAGCGCCAGACGCCACGCGGCTTTGTGAAGGGTACCCGCAGCACGCCGAAGGTGAGGATACCCATGACGACCATGGTCATCAGGTAGCGCCAGAGCGTCAGCGGGCCGGCTTCGAGATGCTGGGCCGCCATGCCGCCGAAGGAGAAGGAACCCGCGATCAGCGCTGCGAAGAGCAGCATCGCCGCATGGGCCAGAAGCTTTTCGCGACCTTTGGCATGGACAGTATGACGATTGGCGGGGGCGGCAGAAAGGTCGGGGTTTTCGGTCATGCTCAATCTCGGGGCCCGGGTCGTCGTCATCCCTAATGGCGTGACTTGACCGGCCCGGCATTCTCATTCATCTGCGGCTTGAGGTGCCGCCGCATTGCGTCGCCTCTGACAGATTCCTCCCGGAGTTAATCGAAAGCGACCCTGATGACAACGAAGATCGGCTTCCAGGATACAGACCGAAGCACCAGTGCGGTGTTGGAAGAGGTGATCGCGTCGATGGATGGCGAGCACGTCACGCTCAGGCAGATCCTGCAGACAATGGGGGAAAGCGGGCTTCTGCTGCTGTGCGGACTTCTGGCGCTTCCCTTCCTGGTTCCGGTGTCGATCCCCGGCGTTTCCACCGTCTTCGGCGCAGGCATCGTGCTCATCGGCGTGGCGATCACCTTCAATCGCTTTCCCTGGCTTCCGAACAAGGTCGCGGACCGCCAGCTCGACACTAGCCGTCTGGTGCCGGTTCTGGAGCGGGGCCTGACGATCCTGCGCAAGGTCGATCGCTATGTGCGGCCGCGCCTGCTCGGGCTCACGACCGGTGCTGTGGTGAACCGGATCAACGGACTGGTGCTGACGGCAGCCGGCATTCTTTTGATGATGCCGCTTTCCTTCATCCCGTTTTCCAACACGCTGCCGGGGGTGGCGATCCTGCTGCTCTCCACCGGGATTTCGCAGCGGGACGGAGCGGTGGTGGCTGCGGGGCATCTGATGGTGGTGTTGACGCTCATCTATTTCGGTGCGCTTGCCTATGCAGCCATGGCCGCCGGCCAGAGCCTGAACCTGTTCGGCGGCTGAGGGTTTCTTGCAGCAGATCCCGATACGCATCACGCAATGCGGGGTATCGGAATATCGCGGCTCTGTGCATGGCGCTGGGCGAATTCGGCAAAGGCGTCCGCGCTCATTGGCCGGGCAAGAGCGTAGCCCTGCAGGGTGTGGCAGCCGAGATCGCGCAGGATTGCCGCATGCTCCATTGTCTCGACGCCTTCGGCCACAATGCCGATGCCGAAGGAGCGACCGATATCGACGATCGAACTGATCAGGCGGCGCTGGGTGGCGTTGGTGACAATCGGGGCGACGAGCTGGCGGTCGATCTTCAGCCGGCTCGGCGACAGCTTGATCAGCGACAGGATCGAGGCATAGCCGGTGCCGAAATCGTCGATTTCGATAGCGATACCATGCGCTCTGATCCGTTCGAGGCTTTCAGCCACGGCATCGGCCTTGTCATCGAAGGAGATCGATTCCAGCAGCTCGAAGGACAGGCTGCCCGGCTGCAGCGACAGGGTCTCCAGCCTGTCGATCAACTTGTCCTCGAACAGGCGCTGCGCCGAGATGTTGACCGAGACATGCTCGATCCCAAGGCCCAGGGCCTTCCAGCGTGACAGCTGGGCGAGGGCCTGCTCCAGAATGGTGGCGTCGATCTGTGCGACGACGTTGAGGCTCTCGGCAATATCGAGGAACTTATCGGGTGTAAGAATGCCCTTTTTCGGGTGGTTCCAGCGGGCGAGCGCTTCGGCGCCGTTGATCTCCAGCGTATTGGCATCGAACTGCGGCTGATACCAGGCGACGAAATCTTCCTCGCCGAGCGAGCGCAGGATGGCATCGGCCGTCTGCTTCACGTTGATCGTGCGAGCGCGCAGACTGTCGTTGAAATGCTCGACGCGGTTGCGGCCTCGGCGCTTGGCCTCGTAGAGGGCAATGTCGGCATTGACCAGCAGTTGTTCGGACGGAATGGCGGCTTCCGGCTGCGTGGCGATGCCGATCGAGGCGCCGACGCGGCATTCGTGACCATTGTAGACGATGGGCTGGTTGATCGCAGCGACCATCCGCTCGCCGAGCGCGGAGGATTCATCCGAGCGCAGATGTCTGGCGCAGACAACGACGAATTCGTCTCCGCCGATGCGGGCAACGAAATCCTGCGGACCGACGCATTGCTTCAACTCGTCGGCGACATGGCGCAGGATCGCGTCGCCGGCGCCGTGACCAAGGGTATCATTGATTTCCTTGAAACGGTCGAGGTCGAGATGCAGCACCGTCAGGTGCTGTCGCTCGGTCCCGTCCTTCGGGAAGGTTGCCAGCGTCTGATCGAGGAAGCGACGGTTGGGCAGGCCCGTCAAGGCATCGTGCAGCGAATTGTACTCCATGCGGCGGCGGGCGGTATCAAGGGCGGCGTTCTGCTGCTCAGTCTGCCGCTGCGCCTCGCGCAGTTCCTCCTGAAGGGTAACATCCGCGCTGACATCCCAGTTGACGCCGAGCACGCTGATGGCCCCTTGCGGGTTGCGGAAGGCCGTGCCGACGGCACGGATATGGCGGATTTCGCCACTTTCGCGAAAGATCCTGAACTGGGTCTCATAGTTCGTTCCCTGCTCGATCGCTTGCGCAAGGCAATTGTCGGCGTGAACGAGATCATCGGGGTGAACGCAGGACTTCCAGACATCGTAACAGGTGCGGACATTGCGATCGACGCCGTAGAGCTGGAACATGCGGTCATCCCACTGGATATCGCCGGAGGCGAGATCGAGTTCCCAGATGCCGATGCTGGAGGTTTCAAGCGCAAGACCCAAGCGGTGCGATACCGCTCTCAGTTGCTCCTCCCGTTCGCGCAGGGCGCCGTAGTTTTTCTGCCGCTCCGACATGAGCAGCGCAACCCAGATGACCGTCGCGCAGATCATGGTCGCGACCAGGAGAACCATCAGGCGCAGAAAGTTTGATCGGGGTGTCCCCTTGTTCCAGCCTTCGGATGGAATTGCGGCAATCGTCCACTGATCGTTGCCGAGGTCGATCACCATGCGGACCGGGTCGTTGTCGAGCACGTAGTGGTCGCCGAAGATGATCGACGAGCGGGTGGGATCGGCGTTTTTCTTGGCGACGACGAGACGCAAGGGGAGATCATTGGCGAGCAACCCGCTGTCGTCATAAAGACGCGGCAAATCGATGACGCCGACCAGACCTCCCCAGAAGCGAGGCTCGCCAACATCGTTGATCATGCCGATGGGCAGCGTGACCAGCAGCCCCTGGGAACCATTGTTTAGCGGAGTGGGTCCTTGGATGACCGTCTCTCCGCTTCTCAACGCGCGCAGCAATCTGGCTTCCTCCGGATTGGCTAGGAGGCGCCTGCCGATGAAGCCGCGATTGCGCTCGTAAGGATAGACGAATGCGTTAACCAGATCCGGGGCTGCCACGATGTTGCGGATCTGTGAGGGGTTCTCCAGCAGGTTTTCGGAGAGCGTGCTGAAGCGGTATTGCGAGACATAGGGGTCGGTGCTGATGACGGCGACGACACCCTGGAGCAGCCGGATATTGGCGTTGATATTGCCTTCCAGCTTCGTCCGGATCAGGCCTAGCTGTTCCTGCACGGCGCTGCGGCTGTATTCGCGATCAATCTGGCGTTGCTGGCTGTCTGCATAAAACGCGAGCACCGCCACGGCGAGAAGCACCAGGACGCTCGGAATGATGATCTGCAGACGGTTGCGCCAACCGTCACGCGCAGCCGAATTGTTCGTCTTTCCCGTCATATTGCCGACGCCCGTTTAGGATGAACCCTCAAAATTGAGGGTTGTGCAGACCTTCACAGACATTGTCGGCGTCAATGGCTAAAGATTCCCTGAATCCCGCACCGAAACAACGCAATTTGGGGCAGTTTGCCCGGTCCATTAATGGATCGGGCAAACTTGTTTTTTCATTATTCTGCGGCCTGGGCGGCCATGGGGTTGTTTGGATGCGTTGTCCAGTTGGCATAGACCGGCTCGACGGGCCGGCCGGTGCGCTGGTCCATCGTCCCTGCTTCCAGGCCCACCATGGTGATGCAGTTCTCGACGGGACAGACGTTGACGCAGAGGTTGCAGCCGACGCATTCGTCTTCCATGACCTCGAAGTGGCGGATGCCATCGACCATGCTGGTGATCGCCTGGTGGGACGTGTCCTCGCAGGCGATGTGGCAGCGGCCGCATTTGATGCAGGCATCCTGATCAATGCGGGCCTTGGCAATGTAATTTAGGTTGAGATACTGCCAGTCGGTGACGTTTGGGACAGCGCGGCCGCAGATGTCGTCAAGGCTCTGATGGCCCTTGGCGTCCATCCAGTCGTTGAGACCAGAAATCATCTCCTGGACGATCTTGAAGCCATAGGTCATGGCCGCCGTGCAGACCTGGACGTTGCCGGCGCCGAGTACGAGGAATTCGGCCGCATCCCGCCAGGTGGTGACGCCGCCGATGCCTGATATCGGCAGGCCGTGGGTTTCCGGATCACGGGCGATCTCGGCCACCATGTTGAGCGCGATCGGCTTCACCGCCGGGCCGCAATAACCGCCATGCGTCCCCTTGCCGCCGACGGTGGGCGAGGGGGCAAAGCTGTCGAGATCGACCGACACGATGGAGTTGATCGTGTTTATCAGCGAGACGGCATCCGTGCCGCCGGCTTTTGCCGCGCGGGCGGGCTTGCGGATGTCGGCGATATTAGGTGTCAGCTTGGTGATGACGGGCATGCGGGTGTATTGCTTGCACCAGCGCACGACCATTTCGATGTATTCCGGCACCTGACCGACGGCAGCGCCCATGCCGCGTTCGGACATGCCGTGCGGACAGCCGAAGTTGAGTTCGATGCCGTCGGCGCCGGTCTCTTCGACCAGCGGCAGGATCGCCTTCCACTCTTCCTCGACGCAGGGGACCATGATCGAGGCGACAAGCGCCCGGTCCGGCCAGTTCATCTTGACCTGTTTCATCTCCTGCAGATTGATCTGCAGCGGACGGTCGGTGATCAGCTCGATATTGTTCAAGCCGAGGAGGCGGCGGTCCGCGCCCCAAATCGCGCCGTAACGCGGGCCGTTGACGTTGACGACCGGTGGCCCCTCGGAGCCAAGCGTCTTCCAGACGACGCCGCCCCAGCCCGCCTTGAAGGCGCGCTCGACATTGTAGGCCTTGTCGGTCGGCGGGGCGGAAGCCAGCCAGAAGGGGTTGGGCGACTTGATGCCGACGAAATTATTCCTGAGATCAGCCATTGTTCAAATCCTCTCGAGAGCGTGCGTCATGCGACGGCTGTTGCGCCCGCCGTCTGAACGGCGAGAGAGCGGTTGATGCTTTCGGCCGCGTCACGGCCCATGGCGACGGCAGAGACCGTCAGGTCCTGACCACCGAAGGCGCAGTCGCCGCCGGCCCAGACACCGGGAATCGAGGTGCGGCCCTCGGCATCGATGGCGATCTTGCCGCCTTCGATCTTCAGACCATCCAGACCCTGGGCGTCGAGCTTCTGGCCGATCGCGACCAAAATCTGATCCGCCTTGATCTCGGTCGTGTGGCCAGTACCCTTCATCATGCCGTTTTCGAGATGGGTGTATTCGAAGGTGATCGCCGAACAGTGGCCGCTGTGATGGGCCACCTCCTTCGGCTGCAGCCAATGGCGGATGTGGACGCCTTTCGAGGTCGCGAGATCCTGTTCGAAGTCCGAGGCGTTCATGTGCTCCTTGCCGCGGCGGTAGCAGATCGTGACGTTCTCGGCGCCCAGCAGCTTCGCCTGGACGGCGGCATCGATTGCGGTCATGCCGCCGCCGATGACGACGACGTCACGGCCGACAGGAACGTCGGCTTTGCTATCCGCCTGGCGCAGATGGGCGATGAATTCGACCGCATCGAGCACGCCGTTGATGCCGGCACCCGGAATGTTCAGTCCATTGACGTTGCCGAGACCGGCGCCGATGAAGACGGCATCATGCTTGGCCTGGAGGTCGGCGAGCTTGAAATCGACGCCCATTTCCTGGCCGTCCAGCACGTCGATATTGCCGAGTGATAGGATGTAGTCGACTTCCTTCTGGGCAAAATCATTGGGGGTCTTGTAGGCGGCGATGCCGTATTCATTGAGGCCGCCGGCCTTTTCCTTGGCTTCGTAGATGGTGATCTGGTGGCCATGCAGGGCAAGGCGATGGGCGGCGGCAAGACCGGCGGGGCCGGCACCGACGATGCCGACCGTTTTGCCGCTCGAGGCTGCCGGGCGATAGAACTGACGGCCTTCATCGATGGCGATGTCGGTGGCGTAGCGTTGCAGGCGGCCGATTTCGACGGGGCGTTCCTCGGCCGTGTTGCGCACACAGGCTTCTTCGCAGAGCGTTTCGGTGGGACAGACGCGAGCGCACATGCCGCCGAGGATGTTCTGGTCGAAGATGGTCTTGGCGGCGCCGAGCGGATTGCCAGTCGATATCTGCCGGATGAACATCGGGATATCGATGGCGGTGGGACAGGCCGTCATGCACGGCGCGTCGTAACAGAAGTAGCAACGATCGGAGGCGACAAGCGCCTCGTGCTCGCCCAGGCGGGGATGCAGGTCGGAGAAATTCTTCGCATAATCGGCAGCGTCAAGCCGCCCGGCCTTCAGGCCCGGTTCCAGTCTTCGCATCGCAGTTCCCTCTTTTATATTCGAAGCGATGCAGTGAAGCGTAATCCAGGTTCAAACTTTTATCAAACGGTAAAAATTTACTTCCGACGCCGGGAAAATCCCGGAAATGCTGGGTTTTGACTGATGTCAAATGAAGTGGCGAGGCGCAGGCTGATGGCCGGTTCAACGCCGCTCTTGTTCGGTGAAAACATGAGAAGTCGGTTCCACTTAATACTTTACTCCCTTTGTCATGTTTTGTATGGCTAACGGATCGGCGGAAACGACCGAGTCCAGCGACGGCCGTTCAGGGAGACAGGGCATCATGGCGAAAAAGAATAAGCGTGCGCAACAGAAGCCTTCGAGTGCCGTTGCCAGCACCCAACAGGCACAGCGTCAGCAGCCCGACGTCAAGAGTTTCCTCTATGTCGGCGGACGTGATTGCCAGGTGGCGCACCTTCGCCAGATCGCGAATAATTTTGGTGCGGAACTAATTCACCATGACGGGGGTTTACGTGAAGCGGTATCGCGGATCGACACGGTGTTGCCCTCCGTCGACTGCGTCTTCTGCCCGATCGACTGTATCAGTCACGATGCGTGTTTGCGCGTGAAGAGCGGTTGCAAGAAGTTCGGCAAGACTTTCATTCCGCTGCGAAACGGCTCGAAATCCAGTCTTGAGCGCGCATTGCAGACACTCAATGAAAGGAATTCGAACGGATGAGCAGGGACGATTTCGACAAGGGCGCGATCGGCTCGTTCCACGAGCTTGCGCGTCAGCGCGGCGAGGGGCTTCTGCCAGAGCTTGCCGAGGCAATGTTGCAACGCTTGCCAGAAAGTGAAGTGATGAAATGCGAAATCATCACTTTGCCGCTCTTGCATGAACGAAAATCCGCTACCATGTACGCAGCAGTGAACCGGGCCCCCGCCCTCGTCATCGAATTTCCCGCGCCGCGATGGCAGCGGAACGCCAACGCCAAGTCGTAGTCGTTTCGTTTGTCGGTTACATGCGGGAAGAAGAGGAACTTGCCGCATGAATGCACAGCAACCCGCAGCGAGGTCGATCCTCAACGCCGTGCCGATCCTGCCTTCCTTGAATTTTTCGGAAACACGAAACTTTTACGTCGATACGCTCGGCTTCGAGGATGTCGGTCTGGATGGGCTCGATTATCTCGTTGTCCGGCGCGGCGGCATGGAACTGCATTTCTGGCTGAGTGACGATCCGCTCCAGTGCCAGAACAGTTCCGTCTTCTTCCGCGCCAACGCCCCTGGCGAGATCTACCGTGACTTCTGTGATCGCGGGATCGAGGCGATCCGCCCGTCTGACACCTGCGGCGGCGAAATGCGCTTCCATGTGCGCGATCCGCACGGAAATCTCCTGATGTTCGGCGGCACACCTTTGAGCGCCGTATCTCACTGAGTTATTTCGCGGCGTTAGCGCCCCGCCCTGATCTTCTGCTGGACCTTCATGGGCGGCGCAGTGCCGCTCCGCCGGCCAACAGCAGCCATGAGGCGATCAGGGTCAGACCTCCTGTGGGTGCGGCCATGGGAAACAATCCGCTGCCGAGGAAATGACGGGCGACGAGATCGCCCGAAAACAGCAGCGTTCCGATGATCATGCCAAGTGCTACAAGGCCTGCCGCCCTGATCTTGTCCCCGGCGAGTGAGAGTGCGAGAAGCGCCGGTGCATGGGCAAGGCAGATGGTCGATGCCGGACGCAGCAGAGCTTCGCCGCCGGCATGGCTTGCTGCTGCCGCCAGACCCACGCCCGCTGCACCGATCAGGCCGGCGCCCAGGGCCGACCAGCGGGTCTCTGCACGGTTGGCCATCCACTTCACTCCTTGTTCTGCATGTGAAAAGCGAGCTTTTCGACCGGCGGCCAGATGATCTCCCGCAATTTCGGATTTTCGATCGTCTCGTCCATCGCCTGGCGGAAGCAGAGCAGCCACTCGTCGCGCTCCACCGGCCCGATCTCGGCGACGAAATGGCGCCGCCGCAGCATGGGATGACCGCGCTTTTCCATGTAGATCGGCGGCCCGCCGAGATAGCCGGTCAGATATTCGTAGAATTTCTCCGCGCTGCCAGAGAGATCCGGCGGGTGCACCGCCCGGCAATGGGCAGCATCTGGGAGGGTATCCATCAGTTCATAAAAGCGGTCTGTGAGCGCGCGGACCGTCGCGTCGCCGCCGATCGCTTCATAAAGGGTGATGGTGTCTTCGCTCATGTCCGATATCCCAAGCCGTTGCGGTCTTTTCGCCCGTTCAAGCGTTCCTGGCAATGGGCGGCTTTCCTCTGTGTCAATCAAACGCATCTCGACTTGCGGATCGTCAGGTGACGTGGAGCAGACAGCTCGCGCGGCTCTGACAAAAGCCATCGCGTGCGACGCAACAAATGCGGGACAATCGGCCCTTGCCATGCCATAAGGGCGCCGAATTCCAGCAGGCGCCCATCCCATGATCCGTATCGAAAACATTTCCAAGCAGCTCAGCCACCGCATCCTCTTCATCGAGGCATCCGCCGCGCTCAATCGGGGCGAGAAGATCGGCCTGGTCGGTCCGAACGGGGCGGGCAAGACCTCGCTTTTCCGGATGATCATCGGACATGAACTGCCGGATGAGGGCCAGGTCTCCGTCGATAAGGGCGTGTCGATCGGCTATTTCAATCAGGATGTCGGCGAAATGTCGGGTCGCTCGGCGGTGGCCGAAGTGATGGATGGGGCAGGGCCGGTCAGCGAAGTGGCCGCCGAACTGCGGGAACTCGAAGCCGCGATGGTCGATCCCGATCGCATGGACGAGATGGACGCCATCATCGAGCGCTACGGCGAGGTTCAGGCGCGCTACGAAGAGCTCGACGGCTATGCGCTCGACGGCCGAGCCCGTGAAGTTCTCGCCGGCCTCTCCTTTTCCGAGGCGATGATGGACGGCGATGTCGGCGCGCTCTCCGGCGGCTGGAAGATGCGCGTGGCGCTGGCCCGCATTCTCCTGATGCGCCCCGACGTCATGCTGCTCGACGAACCGTCGAACCATCTCGATCTCGAAAGCCTGATCTGGCTCGAGCAGTTCCTCAAAGGCTATGAGGGCGCGCTGCTGATGACCTCGCACGACCGCGAGTTCATGAACCGCATCGTCAACAAGATCATCGAGATCGATGCCGGCCAGCTCAACAGCTATTCCGGCGATTACGAATTCTACGAGGGCCAGCGGGCGCAGAACGAGAAGCAGCAGCAGGCGCAGTTCGAGCGGCAGCAGGCGATGCTGGCCAAGGAAATCAAGTTCATCGAACGTTTCAAGGCGCGGGCATCCCATGCCTCCCAGGTGCAGAGCCGGGTGAAGAAGCTGGAAAAGATCGACCGCGTCGAGCCGCCAAAACGCCGCCAGGTCGTCGCCTTCGAATTCCAGCCGGCGCCACGATCCGGCGAAGACGTGGTGGCGGTCAAGAATGTCTCCAAGCGCTATGGCGACAAGGTGATTTACGACGGCTTCGATTTCATGGTCCGCCGCAAGGAGCGCTGGTGCATCATGGGCATCAACGGCGCCGGAAAATCGACGCTCCTGAAGCTCGTTGCCGGAGATTCAAAGCCGGACGAAGGGACGGTCTCGATCGGCGCCAGCGTCAAGATGGGCTATTTCGCCCAGCATGCGATGGATGTGCTCGACGGCGAGATGACCATCTTCGAAATGCTGGAGACGACGTTTCCGCGCGCCGGCCAGGCACCGCTTCGCGCCCTTGCCGGCTGCTTCGGCTTTTCCGGCGATGATATCGACAAGCGGGTGCGAGTCCTCTCCGGTGGCGAAAAGGCGCGCCTCGTCATGGCGATCATGCTGTTCGACCCGCCGAACCTCTTGGTGCTCGACGAGCCGACGAACCACCTCGACCTCGACACCAAGGAAATGTTGATCAAGGCGCTGTCACAGTTCGAAGGCACCATGCTCTTCGTCAGCCACGACCGCCATTTTCTGGCAGCGCTCTCGAACCGCGTGCTGGAGATCACCCAGGACGGCGTGTTCCAGTATGGGGGTGGTTATACTGAGTATGTCGAGCGCACGGGGCATGAGGCGCCTGGTCTGAGGGGGTGAATACCATGAGCGGGTATCGCGCTGCGATATCCGCTTAAAGATGACCGGCCCCACAAAAACGCCTATGTCTTCCGACACCCATTGTCTTGGATTTGTTGAGAATGGCGCACCCGACAGGATTCGAACCTGTGACCTTTGGAATCGGAATCCAACACTCTATCCAGCTGAGCTACGGGTGCTTCCGACGGGCGAGGTTGACTCGCCCGTTCCGAAAGCGGTCATAGCGTAGTCGGCGGCGGCCTTCAATCGCAAAAAGCGGGAGGGGGCGCCTTTCTGGCGAAGCGGGCTTCGTGATTCTCGGAAATGGCCGTTCAGCGGTCAAATATCCAGAAATGGCCCCTCCAAACCTCTCTAAATTCTGGAAAATGGCTGAATAATGATCAAAATCAGGGAATTCCGGATCGGTCTTGGCTCGTGCCGTCTTGTGGTGTCACTTTTTACCGTTAAGATCGTCAAGAATTGGAGGTAACCGCCGACAAACGGTGGTGCCGGGGGCAGCAAACAATGGCGAAGCAATGCCGGAACTGGTGAATGACGAATTTGTACCGAACCCGTTGAAGCTCGACTTCTCCGTGATGGAGGATGCGGTCGGGTATCGGCTGAGGCGCGCTCAGCTGGCGGTGTTCCAGCATTTCAACGAGGCTTTTTCATCGAAGGGTCTGCGGCCGACGGATTTTGCCGTCTTGTTGCTGCTCACCCATAACGAGGGCGCCAAGCAGAGCGAGGTGGCCGAGGCTCTGGGCATTCAAAGGGCGAATTTCGTCGCAATCGTCGATGGGCTGGAGAACAAGGGCTTCATCGAACGGCGCAAGTCCGAAACGGACCGCCGGGTGCAGTCGCTCTACATGACGCCGGCCGGTGCCGATTATCTGCAGGAACTGATGCCGATCTGGAACGATCACGAGAAATGGGTGCTCGACCAGCTGGGCGGGGTGGCCGAACGCGACAGCGTCAATCGGCTGTTGAGGCGGTTCTACGACTAAGCCCACCCAGGCAGTTTTCAGTCTATATCAGCGGCAGCGGAGCAGGGCCTCGTCGACCAGAAGGTTGGCGATCTTCATGCGCGTGGTCGCCTGGTCGCGGAAATCGGCATGAATGCGGTCGGGGTGATTAAGGCGCGCAAAGGCGCGACGCTTCTCGTTTAGCGTTTCCCGATCGTCGGCCGGGGTGATGGCGAGATCGGCGATGATCTCATCGATCGAGAGCCGGCCCAGCCAGTTCGGGGGTGTCGGCTCCGGCGGTGCAGGAGGCGGTTCCGCCTCGGGCTCCTCTCCCATCAGAAAGAGATAGGCCTCGCGCCTGCGGGTCTCGTCTTCCGGTGCAACAGACACCCGCTCCGGCGCAAAGCTTGCCCCAAGACCGTCAATGCGGAAGTGCGGCTCGCGCGGACGCAGGTCTTCCTCTGGCTCTTCCTCGGCAAGCCGGTCGACGACGGACTGGAACAGGGATTTGCCAAACAGCATCGGCGGCCTTCGGAAGCGCCCGGCCGGGTTCGGCGGGCTGGTGCAACAGAGCCCAGACTTCAAGCATGTGGGGATGGCGCCGGGCTTGCGCCGGAGAGCCGGTGCGATCCCGGTTCGATCCGGAGGATCGTGCCGCCTGCCTGTTTCCCCGGTGGAGCCGCGTCTCGATCAGCTCTGCGACTGGCTCTGGCTTTGCGCTTTGTCTTCCACCACCACCTTGACTGTCAGATCTTCGGCAGCAAGTCCCATGCGCAGGCCGGAGACGGGCGCCGCATCGACATAGGACAGACCTGTGGCGATACGCACATAGCGGGTGTCCGGACAATGATTGTTGGCGGCGTCGAAGCCGACCCAGCCGAGGCCGGGCAGATGCACCTCCGCCCAGGCATGGGTCGCCGTCTGCTCGATGCGGTCGTCCATCATCAGGTAACCCGAAACATAACGGGCCGGCAGGTTCAACAGCCGGGCGGCGGCGATGAAGACATGGGCGTGGTCCTGGCAGACGCCGCGCCCGGCTTCCAGCGCCTGTTCAGCGGTGGTTTCGGTGCCGGTCGAGCCGGTCTCGTAGGCGACGGCGGCATGCAGCTTGCCCATCAGGTCGTGCATTTTTGCCAGTTCGTTTTCGCCTGAAAGGCTGCGCATCAATTCGCGGGTCAGCTTTCCCGGTTTGGTGAGCGGCGTCTCGCGCAGATAGAGCCAGAGCGGGACATAACCGATATGCTGGCCAAAGACGCCTGCCCGGTCTTGCGTCTCGACCTCGCCGCTTGCGACGATATGGACGCTGCGGCTTGGGCCTTCGGTGGAGACGAGATGGGTGTGGTTGCCGAACTGGTCGTTGAAACCGGCCTCGATTGTTGCGCCGTCGACGGCGATGTCCCAGGCCAGAACCTTCTGGCCCGGTCCGGTGACCGGGGTCAGGCGCAGCCGCTGCAGCGAATATTGCACCGGGTCGTCATAGCGATACTCGGTGGTATGGGTAATGCGCAAACGCATGGGCTCGTTCCTGCTCAGCTGTAGAACCGGTAACCCTCGGTGATTTCACTGCCCAGCTTGTTGTTGCTGGCGATGAAACCGTCGAGGAATTCGTGCAGTCCCTGGTCCATGATTGTGCCGATCGTGGTCGACTTCAGCGTCTTGACGACGCTGTCCGCCGTCTCGTGTGCCGCCAGCCTGTGATCGTAATCCCTGGCGAGATAACCGAGGTTCGAGGTGATCTTCTCGTAGCAATAGGCGAGCGAACGCGGCATCTGGCCGTTGAGAATCAGGAAGTCGGCGATGTTGGCCGCCTTGTACTCGCCGTCATAGACCCAGCGATAGGAGCGATGGGCCGAGACCGAGCGCAGGATCGATTCCCACTGCATGTTGTCGAGCGAGGAGCCGACATGGGTGATCGCTGGCAAGAGCACGTAGTATTTGACGTCGAGAATGCGGCTGGTGTTGTCGGCGCGTTCGATGAAGGTGCCGATGCGGGCGAAGTTGTAGATCTCGTTTCTGAGCATCGAGCCGTGAAAGGCGCCGCGGATGAGGCCGGCGCGGCGCTTGACCGTGTCGATGACTTCCGGAAGGTCAGCCGATTTCAGCTTGCGGGCGAGCATCTGCTTGAGCTCGATCCAGCATTCGTTGGTCGCTTCCCAGGTTTCGCGGGTGAGTGCCGTGCGCACCATGCGGGCATTGTTGCGGCCGGCGTCGATGCAGGACATGACGCTTGAGGGATTGGCCGGGTCGCGCAGCATGAAATCGATCGCATCCGAGGCGGTGACCTTGCCGTGGCGTTCGGCAAAGAGCGGCCGCACGTCGGCGCTGTTCAGGACCGCATCCCAGTCCTCGTCCGAGGCGCCTGAGCGGGTGAGGGACATTCTCAAGCCCGCATCAACGAGACGGGCGATGTTTTCGGCCCTTTCGATGTAGCGGAACATCCAGAAAAGACCGTTGGCAGTTCTTCCGAGCATGACCATGTCAGTCCTCCAATACCCAGGTGTCCTTGGTGCCGCCGCCCTGGCTGGAATTGACCACGAGCGAACCCTGCTTCAGGGCCACGCGGGTCAGGCCGCCGGGAATGATCTGCACCTTGTCGGAGACGAGGACATAAGGACGAAGGTCGACATGGCGCGGCGCGATCCCCTTATTGACGAGGATCGGCACCGTTGACAGCGACAGCGTCGGCTGGGCGATGTAGTTCGAGGGGCGGGCCTTCAGCTTTTCGGCAAAGTCGGCGCGTTCCTTCTTCGAGGCCGTCGGGCCGACCAGCATGCCGTAGCCGCCGGAGCCGTGGACTTCCTTGACCACGAGTTCTTCCAGATGCTCCAGCACGTATTTCAGGCTGTCTGCCTCCGAGCAGCGCCAGGTCGGCACGTTCTCGAGAAGCGCCTTGCGACCGGTGTAGAATTCGACGATCTCCGGCATGTAGCTGTAGATCGCCTTGTCGTCCGAGATGCCGGTGCCGGGCGCATTGGCGATGGTGATGTTGCCGGCGCGGTAGACATCCATGATGCCGGGCACGCCGAGACAGCTGTCCGGTCGGAAGGTCAAGGGATCGAGAAAGTCGTCGTCGACGCGGCGGTAGAGCACGTCGATCGCCTCATAGCCGCGCGTGGTGCGCATCTTCACCTTGCCGTCGATGACACGCAGATCCGAGCCTTCGACCAGTTCGACGCCCATCATGTCGGCGAGGAAGGAGTGTTCGTAATAGGCGGAATTGTAGATGCCTGGCGTCAGCACCGCGACGCGGGGTTTGCCCTTGCAGCCGGGAGGAGCGAGCGAGGCCAGCGACTGGCGCAGCAGATAGGGGTAATCCTCGACGCGTTGGACCTTGTTGAGCTGGAAGAGCTCCGGGAACATCTGCATCATGGTTTCCCGGTTCTCCAGCATATAGGAGACGCCGGAGGGCGTGCGGGCATTGTCTTCGAGAACGTAGAACTGGTCTTCGCCCGTTCGCACGATGTCCGTGCCGACGATATGGGTGTAGACTCCGCCCGGCGGCCGGAAGCCGATCATCTCCGGCAGGAAGGCGACGTTCTTCTCGATCAGTTCGCGCGGGATGCGGCCTGCCTTGATGATTTCCTGCTTGTGATAGATGTCGTCCAGGAAAGCATTCAGCGCCAGCACGCGCTGTTCGATGCCCTGGGCGAGCTTGCGCCATTCGCGGCCGGAAATAATGCGCGGGATGATGTCGAAGGGAATGAGCTTTTCGGAAGAGTCCTCGTGGCCATAAACGGCGAAGGTGATGCCGGTCTTGCGGAAGATGTTTTCCGCGTCCCTGGACTTCGCCAAGAGCCTTGCGGGATCCTGGCTCGAGTACCAGTCGTGGTAGTTCTGATAGGGTGCACGCGGCCCGTTGTCCGCGGTGATCATTTCATCAAATGCCAATGGCGCCGTCCCCTTTTTTTGTCATTTGAATACAACCATTTTGGCAATGCAAGCGGCCTCATCGGCAGCGGACGATTATTCTGCGAGGTGGTTTTGCGCCTCGAATTTCGGCAAAAGCACAAGTTTTGCGCTATTTAGCGCTGGCGCACGCCGCGGGTGCGCGGAGTTCGCCGTTGAATTCGGCGAGGTGGCTGTTTCCAGGGCGAGGATGTCGGTTTCGATTGCTCAAATTTTAGCCACCCATCTGCTGCAAAAATTTTTGGCCCGGATGTCTCACCGAATTGATTGGCGTCTTCATCAGAACTGTTTTGACCTTCACGCCGTGCCGCATTAACGAGCGAGCAAAGCAAACGGTCCGTTTGCCACTCCTCATCTTGCGGTGACTGCGATGACCCTTGCACGCTTTGCTCCGGTTCTGTTCGTCCTTCTCTGGTCAACGGGCTGGATCTCCGCGAAATTCGGCGCGCATTACGCCGATCCCCTGACCTTCCTCGTCGTGCGTTACGGGGTGGCCGTTGTGCTGTTCTTCATTCTCTGTCGGGTGAGCGGTGTCGCCTGGCCGAAGCACAGAAGCGGCTGGCTGCATGCCATCGTGTCGGGCGTCTTTCTGCACGGGCTCTATCTCGGCATGGTCTGGTGGGCGATCGGGCAGGGGGTGCCTGCGGCGCTTTCGGGCATCATTGCTGGTCTGCAGCCTTTGATGACTGGCGTTGCCGCCGCGTACCTGATCGGCGAGGACCTGAGCATGACCCAGCGTATCGGGCTGTTCGTCGGCTTTGTCGGTATTGCGATTGCCGTTTTGCCGAACATCGTGGTGATCGATGCCGAGACCATCCCGGTTTACGCCGTCGCGATCAACGTGCTCGCCATGGCCTGCGTGACCGCGGGCACGATCTATCAGAAGCGCTATCTGAAGGAGGGGGATCTCCGGGCGGTGGCGACGCTGCAATATGTCGGTGCTTTGCTGGTCACGGTGCCGGCTGCTTTCCTGCTGGAGGACATGCATATCGACTGGAGCTTCGGTTTCTTCGCGACGCTTGCCTGGTCGGTGCTCGGCATTTCCATGGGTGCGATCGCGCTTCTGCTCTATCTGATCCGCAAGGGAGACGTGTCGAAGGCGGCCTCGCTGATCTATTTGATCCCGCCACTTGCGGCGATCGAAGCGGCGATTGCGTTCGGCGAGCATCTGACAGTGCCGATGATTGTGGGCACCTGCGTGGTGGTGCTCGGAGTTTACCTCACCAACCGCAAGCCGGCCGTGCCGCCGGTCTGAGCGTCTCGCCAGACACATGCCCATCCCTGATCCGGAAATGAAAATGGCGCGACCGAAGCCGCGCCATTCTTTCAATGCTTTGTACGAAAAGCCTCAGGCTTCGCGACGGCGTCCGCCGGCGGTGCCGGAGCGGGCCGGGCGTGCCTGACCATTGCCGCTGCGGTTCTGGCCGTTGCCATTGGCGGAGCGATTGCCGCCATTGCCGTTGCCGCCGCCATTGCCACCCTTGCGGTGACCGGTCTTGGCCGGACGACCATCAGCCTTGGCGCCGCCTTCCGACTTGCCGCGGCCCTGGCCCTGGTGATTGCGGTTGTTGCCGCCAGCACCTGCACCACCGCCACCGCCGCGACGCTGCGGACGCGCCGGGCGTGCGAGGTTTGCCGGCGGTTCGCCAGAGGCGACCGGGATTTCGATGCTCATCAGCTTTTCGATGTCGCGCAGCAGGCGACCTTCGTCCGGACCGCAGAATGCAATCGCGATGCCGTCACGGCCGGCGCGGGCCGTACGACCGATGCGGTGGACGTAAGCGTCGGGAACTTCCGGCAAGTCGTAGTTGAAGACGTGGGAGACGGCCGGAATGTCGATGCCGCGGGCGGCAACGTCGGTGGCGATCAGCGTCTTGATCTCGCCGTCACGGAAACCCTTCAGTGCCCGCTCGCGCTGGCCCTGGCTCTTGTTGCCGTGGATCGAGGCGACCGAGTAGCCGGTGGCGTCCAAGTGCTTCATCAGCTTTTCTGCGCCATGCTTGGTGCGCAGGAAGACGATG
Organism: Rhizobium sp. Root274; assembly: GCF_001429245.1. Taxonomy (GTDB): domain Bacteria; phylum Pseudomonadota; class Alphaproteobacteria; order Rhizobiales; family Rhizobiaceae; genus Allorhizobium. The sequence goes on along the minus strand of NZ_LMJE01000007.1, from coordinate 645,053 downwards.
GAGCGGCCATCCGGATTGTCGTTGAGGATCTTCTTAAGCATTTCCGTCTTGGCGTTCTGGCCGGCAACGAAATGCACGTGCTGTTCGACCTTGTCGGCGGCCTTGCCCGGAGGCGTCACGGCGACCTTCAGCGGATCGGTCAGGAAGCTTGCCGCGAGGTCTGCGATCGACGACGGCATGGTGGCGGAGAAGAGCAGGGTCTGGCGCTTCGGCGGGACCATCTTCGAGATCTTGCGCAGGTCATGAATGAAGCCGAGGTCCAGCATCTGGTCGGCTTCGTCGAGAACGAGGTAACGCACGGCGCGCAGCGAGATCGCGTTGCGGGCGATCAGGTCGAGCAGGCGGCCAGGGGTTGCGACGAGGATGTCGGTGCCCTTTTCAAGCTGCAGCTGCTGCTTGCCGATGGAAGCGCCACCGACGACCTGGTTGATCTTCAGCGGCAGGCGGCGCAGGTAGCTGCGCAGGTTGTCGCCGATCTGGTTCACCAGTTCGCGGGTCGGAGCCAGAATGAGGGCGCGGGTGGTGCGGTTGTCAGGGCGCTTCTCGTCCTTGAGAAGCATCTCGATCATCGGCAGGCCGAAAGCTGCCGTCTTGCCCGTGCCGGTCTGGGCGAGACCGATCAGGTCACGTCCACCGAGAACGACGGGGATACCCTTCTCCTGGATCGGAGTGGGGGTCGTGAAGCCGAGCGTCGTCAGCGTCGCGACGATATTCTTGGAGAGGCCAAGATCATCGAAAGTTGTCAAAGTCATACCTTTCGGGGCGCCAAATGCACAAACCCCGGAACGCGTTCTTCGCGAGCCGGTTGGCATTGGCGTCAAGAACCCCGCGTGATTTGGGAACTTGTAAGTTGGAAAAAAGCTTTCCAAGCGCATCGGCGGAATGTCCGCCCTTGATGTCATGCGCTTTATCCTTCGTCGCGTCTCAGATGTCGCTGGGCACGCTCACGCGGCGGCCGGAAGGTAAAAGCTGACCTGCAAATGGGCCTATTTGCGTCAGAAGTCAAGATTTCTTTTGCGGTGCGAAAGAACGGCCACTCATGGAGCCGCCGCCTCAGGTGCATGATGTCAGGCGATTGGAGACCTGTGCTGCGGCTGGAAATGCAGGGAAACGCGCAGTCCGGCACTCTCGCCATTGGTGATCTCGATGCCGATTCCATAGACTTCGGCGATGTCGCCGGCAATGGAAAGCCCGATGCCGGTGCCGGGCATGCGACTGTCGAGGCGCACGCCGCGTTCGGTCATGCGTTTCAGGTCGGCTGCGCCAACGCCCGGGCCGTCATCGGCAACCACCAGCGTGACACCGGCGGGAGAGGTGCTCGTTTGGATATCAATCCGGCCCTTTGCCCATTTGACGGCGTTTTCGACCATGTTGCCGATCAGTTCCTCAAGGTCGCTCGGATCGACACCGAGCTTCAGGCCTTCCGGAACCGCTATGGTCCAGGCGAGACGCTCGCCGTCGGGCGTGCGTTTCAGTGTGCGCACGATCATGGCCACACATTGGCCAAGGTCTGCATCGGCGCTGCGCAGGCTGGCGGTCGCGGCGATCCGGGCACGCGCAAGCTCGCGGTCGACATGGTTGCGCATGACAGAGGCCAGATGCGCCAGTTCCTCGCCGATCTCGACCTCGCCACGCTCCCGCAGCGTGCCTGCGTCGTTTGCCAGGACCGTGAGGGGGGTCTTGAGGCCATGGGCAAGATCGGCAGCGCGGGCGCGGGCCCGGGCGATGAGGGCGTCCTGATCATCGAGCAGGCCGTTCATGGCATCGACCATGGGCTTCAATTCGATGGGCAAGGGACCGGTGAGCCGCGTCGCCTGGCGGGCGCGGATGCGTTCAAGACCGTCGCCGATGGCGGAAAGCGGCCTGAGGCCGAAGGTGAGCTGCGCGACCGAGGCGGCAACAAGGAAGGCGGCGAGCGCCAGCAAGTAAGGAATGATGTCGGCGACGAAAGCCTGCCTGGCTTCGCTGACTGCCGCCCGATCGATCGCGACTGCGATACGCAGCGGGCGTTCGCCGTCCGGCGCCTTGGCGATGATCTTGCGCTCCTGCACGAGAAGCGACGCGGCGTCCGGACCCTGCAGATCGTAGCGGTGGACCGTACCGGTTTCCTGCTGGTCATCGGGCAGGGGCAGCGTGTAGTCCCAGAGCGAGGGTGAGCGCAGCTGCGTGCCGCGTTGGTCGTCCGTCATTTGCCAGTAAAGACCCCCATAGGGAGTTGAAAAGCGGATGTCTGTCGTTCGGTCGGGCAGACGCACTGTGCCGTCAGGGGCGAATTCGATCTGGCCGGCTATGTTGTTGAGATGGTCGGTCAGTTCCTGATCCAACCGGTGCTCGATGCTGCGGGTGAAGAGTTCGACAAAGGCGAAGGCTGCGAGCGACAGGGCGGCCGCGACACTGAGCAGCGAGACGAGGACGAAGCGGATGCGGATCGAGCGGTTCACGGTTCGGTCCCGCCCATCCTGTAGCCGAAGCCCCGGCGGGTGCTGATCGCGTCATGGCCGAGCTTGCGGCGAAGGCGGCCGATCAGGACCTCGACCGAATTGCTGTCGCGCTCGAAATCCTGGGCATAGAGCTGTTCAGTCAGCTCCGCCTGCGACACATGGCGGTCGGCGTTCAGCGCCAGATGGGTCAGGCAGCGATATTCGAGCGGGGTCATGTCGACCGGCAGGCCGGCGAGGCTGACCGTCTTGTTTCGGGTGTCGATGGTCATCTCGCCGAATTCCAGCACGGGGCTTGCCTGGCCGGCGGTGCGCCGGATGATCGCCCGCAATCGGGCGAGTAGCTCTGCCATCTGGAAGGGTTTCGGCAGATAGTCATCGGCGCCGGCATCGATGCCTTCGACGCGTTCCTGCCAGTTGCCGCGGGCGGTGAGCACGAGCACCGGCATGCGGCGGCCGGCGTTGCGCCAGCGCTTCAGAACCGCGAGCCCATCCATGCCGGGCAGGCCGAGATCAAGCACGACGGCGGCAAAGTCTTCCTCATCGCCCGTGAACCAACCGGCCTCACCATCCGCCTCGTGGACGACGACGTAACCCTCCCGTTCCAGATGGATGGTTACATCGCGGGCAATCCGCGGGTCGTCCTCGATCAGAAGGATGCGCATCAGTCGTTCTCGATCTCCCGGATCTCGCCCGTCCGGGCATCCACTTCCACTTCAACAAGACGGCCGTCTGCGCGCAAGACCCGGAACTCGTAAAGCTCCAGGCCGTGTTCCTGTTCGACGCGGGCGGAAACGATGTCTCCCGGGACACGCGCCAGGACCGTGCGCCGCAGCTCGGCCAGAGACTTGATCCGACCGCTCGCGACCCCGTCGCGCAGATGGTCTTGGGCCGTCTCACGTCGCTCGTCATCCGCCTGCGCTGGCAAGGCGGCATGAAGCGTAGCGACAAGGCCGAGCAGGGCGAGTGTCGGACCGAGGGCCGCGAGACGCGAGACGATGGAGCGCGGGATGTGGATCATCCTTCATACCTATCATCGCAAAGCTGAAATTTCGCTGACATTCGGCGTCAGCTATCGCTCAGTCGATGGTGGCTAGGGTCTCTCCAACGACGCAAGGCAATCCCGCCTCGTCGTCTTTACGAGGACTTTTCTCATGAACAAGCTCATTGCCCTCTCGCTGATCAGCGTCGCTTCCTTTGCCGGTCTCGCCCATGCCGAGGACACCAAGTGCGATGCGCCGAAGGACAAGTGGATGACCGAAGACGCCATGAAGGCCAAGGCGACCGAGATGGGCTACGACGTGCGCCAGGTGAAGGTCGAAGACGGCTGCTACGAAGTCTACGGCATCAAGGACGGCAAGAAGGTCGAGGCTATCTTCAATCCGGCCACCGGCGAACAGGTCGGAGCCGAGTGATGGCTGCCGCCGAGCACAGCGTGCCCGGCACCCTCCAGTCCGGCCGCACCCCGCGGCCGGCGCTGGTCAAGGTCTGGGACCCCTTCGTGCGCCTGTTTCACTGGGCGCTGGTCGGCTTCTTCGCCTTTTCTTTCCTGACCGGCGACGAGTGGAAGGACGCGCATATCGTGTCCGGCTACGTGATCGGAGCCCTGATCACCTTCCGGGTACTCTGGGGCCTGATCGGCACCGAACATGCGCGCTTTTCCAGCTTCATCTACAGCCCGATGACCGTCCTGCGCTTTCTGGCAGATACTGCGGCGATGCGGGCGAAGCGTTATCTCGGTCACAATCCCGCTGGCGGCGCCATGGTCATTGCGCTGCTGCTGATGATCTCCGGCATCGTGACCACCGGCTACATGATGACGACGGATGCCTATTGGGGCATCGAATGGGTCGAGGATACGCACAAGATACTTGTCTATGCGACGCTTGGTTTGATCGGCATGCACATCGCCGGCGTGTTGCTCGCAAGCCTGGAGCACGGGGAGAACCTGGTGAAAGCGATGGTCACGGGCAAGAAGCGGGCGGAATGATGCCGGCCCGACAGCGGTCGGCGTTCTTGTCCGGGGTCAGATATCAATGAGGAGGGTGACCGTGATGCGGTCGCCCTCCGTGATGTTTTCGGCGCGGCGCAAGGTCGCTTTCAAAGGCAGCAGAAAGCTGTCACGGCGCTTGTCCGGAAAGAGCGAGGTCTTGACCTCGCTTGCGCCAATCTGTGCGCGCACGGCAATGGCGCCAAGTGCATTGGCTTGGCCGAAGAAACGGGCTTCGGAGGCGGCCTCCGTCGGCAGGAAAACGCCGTGCCAGCCGCCAGGGCCGTCGAAACGGATCACTTCGGCTTCAAATCGGATACGGTGGCCGGGTTCGCTCATGTCGCCTCACCCTGGCTGAGATCGAGGTGAAAATCGGATGTTGCGACAGACATGCCGTTTAGCAGGATCTCCAGGCGGTGCAGGCCCGGATGGTAGACACGGGTGGTGATCGGGCGGAGCGAGTGGCGCTTTTCGATGATTATGTTTTGCCCGGGCGCCAAGGTCAGGCTTTTGCCCTTGAAAACTTTCGGGATGAGCGAGCCGTCCTTTTTCTGGTGGTGGATTGCGTAGTCGAGCAGCACCGCCCGGCTCGATGCTCCTATATTGTTCAGCTCGATCCGGAAGCCGAGCTCACCGGGGAAGGCGATGCGGCCCTGCCCCAATTCCAGCACCGCCGTCACATCCTGCAGTGGTTCGTAGCCGAAATTGGCAAGCGCCTTCGCGTGCCCCTTCTTCACCAGCGTGCGGGAGGCGTGTTTGAGCAGCCAAAGCCGCTCTTTCGACGCGCCCTGCCGATGTCGTTCGACGAAGTCGGCGACGAGATCCGGGTGATCCTTGCCGATGTCGTTGAGGCTGTTGGCGACCGAGCGGCGAACATAGTCCTCCGCATCATCGATCAGCGCTTCGAGGACAGGCAGGATCGGCGTCGGATCCCGGACCAGCCTCGGCAGGCTCATGGCCCAGGGCAGGCGCGGGCGGGTGCCTTCGCTCGCAAGGCGCCTGACGTGGTGGTCTGGATCGGTGACCCATTGCGAGATGATGGCGAGCGCTCTCGCCTGATCGGCGGCGATGAAGGGTCGGATGCCGAATTCTGCGGTGAAATGCGGTGTCAGCGCCTTCAGCAACCGAAGGGCGGTTTCAAGATGGCTCCGGCCATGGGCGGCGATATACTGGTTGAACGAAAGCAGCGCCCAGCCGCTCAGGCCCGTTCGGCCCTGTGTCGGCAGGCAGGCCTGGAGGATCGCCGCCGCTTCCTCAAACTCCACGGGCAGATGGCGGCGGAGCGCATCGGCAATACACTGGCCGCGTTGCATCAGTTCCAGCCGGTCGATGGCCGGCAGGATATCCGAGAGGAAAGCCGCATGGTCGAAAGCCTCCCAGGCTCGTGCAACGGCGTCCGCCGTGTCACGAGCGGTCTGCGCGCCGATCAAGTTTTTCAGTGCTTCCGCCATCTCCGCTCAGATCGTCCCTTCCGTCGCGAAATGCTCCATCACGGTAACACCCGTAATCGCTGCCATGTAAGGGGCAAAGGCCGGATCGGCCTGCACCTTCATGGCTGCCGCATCAGCGCTTTCTTTGTCGGTCCATTCGACCAGATCTGCAATCATGTCGCCCTGTTCCATTGCGGTTAGCGCCCGCCAGCTGACGAAGCCGGGATAGGCCTTGACCGCTGCCATGGCCGCGCGGCGCGCCTTTTCAGCGGCGGGCTTGTCGGCGACGGTGCAGATGGCAAGTTCAAGAACGTTGTTGAAGGACATTTCGCTCTCCTGTGGTTGATGTCGCTTGACCTAGCATGATGCAACTGACAACCTTCTGGCCACAATATTCATCGGAGGCTTCCCATGCGTCCCGCCGACCGCCTGTTCCGGATCATCCAGCTGATGCGCTCCACCGGTCGCGCCATGACGGCGTCCGAGATTGCCGAGAAGATGGAGGTGGCGCCGCGCACGATCTACCGCGACATGGACCATCTGGTCGCGTCGGGCGCGCCGATCGAAGGCGAGCGCGGTGTCGGTTACATGCTGCGCGAGGCCTTCGATGCGCCGCCGCTCACCTTCACCTTCGAACAGCTGGAGGCGCTCGCCTTTGGTCTCAGGGCCGTCGAGATGCTGGGCGATCCGCGGCTTGGTCAGGCGGCGCGGGAGGCGAAGGACAAGATGCTCGGCATGTTGCCCAAGGAGCATGCCGAGCGGCTGGTCTCGGCACCGATCCATGCCTTTCGCTCCTCGGCCCAGCCGGAGGTGCCTGCATGCCTGGGGGATGTGCGGACCGCGCTGTCGTCAAAACGCAAAGTCTGGATTGCCTATCACTCGCTGCCCGGCGAACGCAGCCAGCGCGTCGTCTGGCCGCTGGGGCTTTCCGTCTTCGGGGCGATCTGGGTGATGACCGCCTGGTGCGAGATGCGAAACGGCTTTCGCGACTTCCGGCTCGACCGGGTGGAGGACTGGAAGGTGATGGGCGACCGGTTCGAGCCCGAACCGCACCAGACCTATCAGGCGTATTTGAAGCAACTGGCCTGACAGATCAGAAATCCGTCGCAACCCCGCCTTCTTCCTTGCGTTTCGCGACGAAGGCGTCGAGCTCTTCCTCGACGGCCGGGTCGATCGGCGGGCGTTCGTAATTCGCGAGCTTTTCCTTGAAGACCCTGTTGGCGTGGTCGTAGGTGGTCGGGCGACCGGCTTCGGTCCAGGTCTCGAAATTGCGCCAGTCCGACAGGATCGGCGAATAAAAGGCTGTTTCGTATCGGGCGAGCGTGTGGGCCGTGCCGAAGAAGTGGCCGCCGGGGCCGACGTCGCGGACGGCATCAAGCGCCAGCGCATCCTGGCTGACATCGAGGGGTGTGAGGAATTCCGCCACCATCTGGAGCATGTCGACGTCGAGGATGAACTTTTCGAAGGAGGCGGTGAGGCCGCCCTCCGTCCAGCCGGCGGAATGCATGATGAAATTGCCGCCGCCTTGCGTCAGCGCCCAGAGCGAGAAGGCTGATTCATAGGCCGACTGGGCATCCAGAGTGTTGGCGGCGTTGGTGTTCGACGTGCGGTAGGGGAGCTTGTAGCGCCGGGCGAGCTGGCCGCCGGCGATGACCGCCTTCATATATTCGGGCGTGCCAAAGGCGGGGGCACCTGTCTTCATGTCGACATTCGACGTGAAGCCGCCATAGACGACGGGTGCTCCGCGCTTGACCATCTGGGTGAAGGCGATGCCGCACAGCGCTTCGGCATTCTGCTGGACGAGCGCGCCGGCGATCGTCACCGGGGCCATGGCTCCCGCCAGCGTGAACGGTGTCATGACAACGACCTGGCCACGCGACGACATTTCGATGATGCCCTGGAGCATCGGTCCGTCGAGGCGCAGCGGCGAGGACGAGTTGATGATGGTAAAGAGCGAAGGTTCGCTTTCCATTTGCTCCATCGAGACACTCCGGCCGATGCGGGCGATCTCGATGCCGTCGAGATTGCGCTGCTTGCCGAGCGAGTAGCAGTGAAACACCTTGTCGGTCAGCTTCACCATGTCGGAGAGGCAGTCGAGATGGCGCACCGAGGCGTGGATATCGACGGGCTCGACCGGATAGCCGCCCGTCGTGTGGATCACGTCGTAACACTGGGCGAGCTTGACCAGCTTGCGGAAGTCTTCCTGGTTGCCGGCGCGGCGGCCGCCCTCGCGGTCGGCGACGAAGGGGGCGGATGCGATCTGGGCAAAGACCAAATTGTTTCCGCCGATCTTCACATGCCGCTCAGGATTGCGGGCATGCATGGTGAATTCGGACGGAGCCGAGACGATCATGTCCATGATCAGGCCTCGGTCGAAGCGCACCCGGTCGGAGCCCTCGACGACATGAGCACCATGGGCCTTCATGATGGCGCGGGCATCGGGCAGCATCACGTCGATGCCGATCTCTTCCAGGATCGTCAGCGAGGCATCGTGGATGTCCTCCAGCGCCTGCGGGTCGAGAAGTTCAGTCTTGGCGAGGCGATTGACCAGATTGCGATATTTCGCGACACCCGAAACGCGGCCGCGATCCCCGCCGCGCCCGCCCGTGCGCCTGCGGCGTTCGCCGCCTGCAGAAAAGGTTTCAGTCTCGGGTAAGGAAGCGCTGGTAATGTCGCTCATGATCGATCCATTGTTTCAATCTCGACACGAAGTCTCGCAGGTTTGGCGGCGCAAACGCATTGCCATTTGCGACCGAAAACCGGCTCATCTGGAACATCGAACGCGGCAGGAGACGTCGCGAGCATGAAACTTTACATTCGTGATATCTTTTAAAGCGGAAGCAGGCATTGGGTTACGGGCTGTTTACCAATCAGCGTCATTGATTTCAGGGGTGAAACTATTGGTTCGGGGAAGCGCCTTGCTCAACTTGGTCTGCGAGAAAATCGCCGCGCTGGAGCTGCCTTCCTACGTCAAGGACAGCCAGCTCCGGTATATCGCTGTCAATGCGGCCTTCGCGCGCCTTCATGGCCTGCCGGAGGCGAGCTTTGCCGGGCGCAACGATCAGGACATCCTTGGGGCCGGTGCCAATGCCTTCCGCGACGACCGCGAGCGCCGGGTGCTGGTGTTCGGTGACGAGGAAAGTCTGCCGTTCAGCGTCGGCTCGTCCGCTCCGCACAGACTGCTGAGGATCGAGCGCTTTTTCGACGAGGACGAGCGCCTCTATCTGTTCGGTCTGATCGAAGCCGAGGCGAGATCCGAAATACCGATGCAGCCGGCGAATGACGGGCCGGTCCGCTCTGATGCGCCGCAGGCGCCGCATCTCGATGTCTTCAAGGCGGTGCTCGAGCAATATCCGCTGGCGAGCTATGTGCGCGACAGCCAGCATCGGCTGATCTTCGCCAATCCGGCCTACGTGGAGATGGCAGGACGTCCGCTTGAGGAACTGCTGGGCAGAAACGAGATCGAGAACTTCCCGGAAATGGGGGAAAGCTATCACCTCGGTAACAAGCGCGTCCTCGCCACCGGGATCACCGAGGAGGTGCACGACACCTTCGTCAGCGCCGAGGGACGCGAGATCCCGATCTTATCGCGAACCGGCGTTGTCGACGGGTCGGATGGTGCGCGCTACCTCGTCGGTTCGATCACCGACCTTTCGCAGCTTCGCCGGGGGGAGGAGAAGTTCATTGCCGCGACGCGTGCGGCAGAAGAGTTGAAGAGCAAGTTCGAGGCTCTGATGACCTCGCTGCCGGTTGGCATCCTCGTGCTCGATCCGGCCATGCATGTGGAATACATCAACGCCGCCATGGTGGAGATGTTCGAACTGGACGAAGGTATCTCCCTCCAGGGCCAGTATTACGGGGATATCCTGCGCGTGGCCTTTGCCCGCGTCCTTCGTGGCGCGACGGAACAGGAAGTCGAGGATCGCGTTGCCTTCCGGCTCGATCAGCTGCGCTGCCTCGACAACGGCCCCCTGATCGATGCGCGGACACCCTCCGGCCGGGCCCTTGCCGGCGGCAGCCGCAAGATTGCAGGTGGTCGCATCATGATCACCTTCTCCGATGTCAGCGATCTTGCCGAGCGGGAAGAAGAGACACTGCTTTATCGCACGGCGCTTGAGCAGATGCCCGTGCCGGTTTTCATCCGCGACACCGAGCGGCGGCTCATCTATGTCAACGCGGCCTATGAGCGCCTGCACGAATGTAAACGGGAAGACATCTACGGGCTGACGGTCGATGAAATGTTTCCCTCCAACACGAAGCGGATCGCCGATAACATTCGCGTGCTGGAGAAGGGCGAGACGGTCGAGAATGCCAATGACGTCGTACGCCTGAAGGATCGGGACATCCCGACCATCACCCGCCTCAATCGCATCACCACGTCGAGGAACAAGCAGTATATCGTCGGTTCTGTGACCGACGTGTCGGTCATCCGGGAGGGGCAGGCGGCCTTGGTGGCGGCCCAGGAGCGGGCCGAAGGCCTCTACCAGCAGATCCTGGCGATGCTGCACATCATGCCGGTTGGCGTGGTAATCCTCGGCCCGGACTACATGGTCGAGTTCGCCAACCGCAAGTGCCGGGATATCTGGAACTGGCCGGATGATGTGCCACTCGAAGGCCAGAGCTTCCGCTTCTACTGTGAGATCAACCATCGTGACGGCCGTGCCTGGCCGGGCATGGACTTCGAGGAAGGCTACCGCCACCGCATTGCTCAATTCGACGCGCTTGAGGGATCGCATACCACCGAGCTCGCCTACGAGGATGGCAAGCATGTGATGGCGACCGTCACGCGCCTGCACGACCGCAAGATCCTGCTCACCTATGCCGATTTGACGGAAATGCGCCAGCGCGAGCGCGAGGTCAATGCCGCGCAGCAGCAAGTGGCACGTATCGGTCAGTTTATGCGCGACACGCTGCTTCTCACGTCACAGGGGATCGCCGTCATCGAGCGAGGACGGATTGCGGAGATCAACCCGGCTTTCGTGCGCATTCTCAGTCTTCCCAATGAACTCGGACAGATCGGTACCGAGACCCAGACAATCTTCGATTTCTGCGCCGCCCGTGGTGATTTCGGCGACGAGGCGGAAGCCGTCTGGAACAATCTCAACAACAATCTGGGCAACGCGTCGGGTGCTTCGCTGACCTTCCTCGCCGATGGGCGCACCTGGGTGAAATTCAACGCCACCTTCGGGGAGAACGAGAGCTACGTCGTGATCCTGACCGACGTGACCGAGGTCAAGGCGCGCGAGGCCGAACTCGAAGTGCTGCTCGCCCGAAGCGAAGCGGCAGACAAGGCGAAGTCCGACTTCCTCGCCAATATGAGCCACGAGATCCGCACCCCGATGAACGGCGTGCTCGGCATGGCAGAGCTGTTGTCGAAATCCGAGCTCGACAGCCGGCAGAAGACCTTCGTCGACATTGTGGTGAAGTCCGGCAATGCGCTGCTCACCATCATCAACGACATTCTCGACTTTTCCAAAATCGATGCCGGCCAGATGAAGCTGCGCAAATCGCCCTTCGACCCGATCGAGGCAGTCGAGGACGTGGCGACGCTTTTGTCCGCGGCGGCGGCGGAGAAGGATATCGAACTCGTCGTTTCCGGCGAGCAGACGGTTCACCATACCTTTATGGGCGACCCCGGTCGCTTCCGCCAGATCGTCACCAACCTGCTTGGCAATGCGATCAAGTTCACCGAGCGCGGCCATGTTCATGTCGAAGTGTCGAGCCAGCCGCTTACGGACGGCATGGCACTGCTGCAACTGAGGATCGAGGACACCGGGATCGGCATTCCCGATGATATGCAGGCCAAGATCTTCGAGAAATTTTCACAAGCCGATACCTCCTCGACACGTCGGCATGAAGGCACCGGCCTCGGCCTTGCCATCACCGGGGGGCTGGTCAAGCTGTTCGGCGGGCAGATACGGGTGGAATCCGAAGTCGGTGTCGGCTCGGCCTTCATCGTCGAATTGCCGTTGCCGGTCGTGGCCGAGCGCAGCCGCAACAAGGAATTGCCGCCGAACATCAAGGGCGCGCGGGTGCTCGTCATCGACGACAACATCGTCAATCGTCGGATCATCAGCGAGCAGTTGGCGATGTGGGGATTCGACGGTCTGGCAGTTTCCGACGGGCCGGCAGGCATCGCGATCCTGGACGAGGCGCATCGCGAAGGATTGTCGATCGACCTCGTGGTGATCGACTACCAGATGCCGGAGATGAACGGGCTCGACGTGGCGCGGGCCATCCGCAATGATCCGCGTTTCGACGAGACGGCGCTGATCTTCCTCACCTCCATGGACATGGTCGGCGATGAGCGGCTTTATGAGAGCTTGCGCATCCAGGCGCATCTGATGAAGCCGGCGCGGGCCAATGTGTTGCGCGGGGCAATCATCGACGTGATCCGTAGTGCGCGCGTTCATGGCGTCGTCTCAGCCCGGTCAAGGGTTGCGGCTGAACCGCTCTCGCGACCCCTCACTGCGGCAATATCGACGCGGGTGGAGGTCCCTTCGGCAGAACAGCGTGCAGATACGGTCCTGAAGGTGCTGATTGCCGAGGACAATGCGGTGAACCAGATCGTCTTCCGCCAGATCCTGGCGGGGAGTGACATCGCCTACCGGATTGTCGAAAACGGCGCCGAGGCGTTGGACGCCTGGCGCAGCGAGCGGCCGGATCTGATTCTGATGGATGTTTCCATGCCCGTGATGAACGGCCATCGTGCAACCGAAGCGATCCGCAGCGAGGAACAGGCAGCCGGGCGGGGGGAGCATGTGCCGATCATCGGGGTCACCGCCCATGCCATGGCGAGCGACCGCGAGGCGTGTCTGGCCGCAGGCATGGACGACTATATGTCGAAGCCGATCTCGCCCGAACTCCTGATGCGCAAGATCGAAGCGTGGTCGCATGGCATGCTTCCAGACGAGAACCGGGCCGAGCGTTCCTAGACCGCCGGTTTCACACCGCAGAGCATTTCCCGCTTGCCGGCAAAGCCGGGCCGTCGTTCCAGCGCATAGCCGGCCGCGATCAGATTGCGCCGGACGAAGCCCGCTGCGGCATAGGTGGCGAAGCTGCCGCCCGGGCGTGTGTGATCGAACACCAGCTGCATGAGCTCCGCCGACCACATGGCGCTATTGCGCGAGGGCGCAAAGCCGTCGAGGAACCAGGCGTCAATACCCAGGTCGCTCGCTGCGAGACTCGCATAGGCGTCACCGCAGACGACGGTGAGGCGGGTCTGCGGGTCCAGCTGGATATCGACGTGGCCTGAGGGATCTTTCGGCCAGCGGGCGACGAGCGCCTGCCGCTCGGCATCGATCTCCGGCCAGCGCGACAGTGCCCGGTCGATATCATCGGCCTGCATCGGATAAAGCTCAAAGGAGACGAAGTGCAGTTGGCCCTCGCGGCTGCGGTGCTGCTTCCATTGTCGCCAGCTTTCGCAGGCATTCAGTCCGGTACCGAAGCCGAGTTCGCCGATACGGAATTCCGATGCGGTCTGCCAGCGCTCGGGCAGGCCATTGCCGGACAGGAAGACATGACTGCATTCCAGCCGGCCGTCCGTCTGGCAATAAAAGTGATCGCCAAAGGCGGTCGAATAGGGCATATCGCCGTCGTGCCAGGTCAGGGGCGCGGCGGTGCTGCCGTCCGACACAGATGTGTTTTCTGACGTTTCACTCGCCGGCATTTCGTTTGATTGGGTCATGACATGTCCGATAAATCGCCCGCGCGCGCCGGTCAATCATTCGCGGATGTGGTGATCGCCGGTGGCGGCATCATGGGACTTTGGGCAGCGCTCGAAGCCGATCGCGCCGGACTTACAACGCTTCTCCTCGATTCAGGACCCTTGGCCGGTGGAGCGAGCGGCGGGCTGCTCGGTGCCCTGATGCCGCATATGCCGGACAAATGGAACGAGAAGAAGCAGCTGCAATTCGACGCGCTTTCATCGCTGGAAGGCGAAATTGCTGGGCTGGAGGCCGAGACCGGGCTCTCCGCCGGCTACCGCCGTGCCGGGCGGCTGATCCCTCTGCCAAAGCCGCATCTGCGCAAGATTGCCGAGCGCCATCAGGCCAAGGCTGTAACCAACTGGAACCAGCAGGGCGTGTCTTTCGCCTGGAATGTCGTCGATCAGTCGCCGCACGGTGCTTTGTGGCCGGCATCGGAGGTGACGGCGGCGGGACTGGTGTTTGATACGTTCGCCGCGCGGGTGTCGCCGCGCGGGCTGACGGCCATGCTCGTTGCCCGGCTCAAACGGTCGTCGCGCGTGCAGATCCATGAAGGAGTTGCGGTGACGCCCATCGATGCGGCCGCATCCGTCGCACAGCTTTCCGATGGCCGTCTCGTCTCCTTCGGGCATCTCGTCATCGCGGCGGGCCATGCGTCTTTCCCGCTGTTGTCGGCTCTCGGGCCTGTTCTGGCGCGACCGCTCGGTCAGCCGGTCAAGGGGCAGGCCGCGCTTCTTTCGGCGCCCATGATCGCGTCCGACCTGCCACTCCTCTATCTCGACGGTCTCTATATCGTGCCGCACGAGGGCGGGCGGGTGGCGATCGGCAGTACCAGCGAGGACCGGTTCGATGATCCGTTTACGACGGATCAGCAGCTGGAGGACTTGCTGGCGCGCGCTGTTCGGCTTGCGCCGCAGCTTGCCCATGCCGACGTCATCGAACGCTGGGCGGGGCTCCGACCGAAGGCGATTGATCGCGATCCGATGGTCGGGCCACATCCGGCGGCGGAGCGGGTGATTGCGCTGACCGGCGGGTTCAAGGTCAGTTTCGGGCTGGCGCACGTGCTTGCCCGTGCGGCGCTTGCGCCGATCCTCGGCTTGGAGACTGCTTTGCCCGAGAGTTTTTCCACTGCGCATCACCTGTCGGTGGCGGCCAGGGTGGATTGATCAGCAACTGCGGCTGCCGGCTTCGGGACCACAAGGGGTCCTGAGGTGACGTGTCCAGATGCCGTCTCTTGTCGCCTCCCGTTTCGTCATACTGTCATGCAAATCACCTAACCACTGGGTTGCAACGGCACTTGCTAAAGTGCCCGAACCGGGCCAGGACGAGGTGCTCGACATGCGTTATGCCATCTGCTTCACGCCACCGCCCGGCGACCCGCTGACGCTTGCTGCCGCCGGCTGGCTGGGACGCAATGTCTATTCGGGCCATCAGGCCGAGCATCCTGGCCTAAAGGGGCTCGGCGTGCATGAAATCGCCTTTCACACGGCACTTCCCCGTCGGTTCGGTTTCCACGCCACCTTCAAGGCGCCGTTCCGGCTGAGCGAGGGGGCGAGCGAGGCGATCCTGCTCAGGGAATTGATGCATTTTGCCGGCACGATGGAGCCGGTGACGCTGTCCGGGCTTTCGGTGGGACGAATCGGCGAGGTCTACGGCCTCGTTCTCGACCGGCCCTGTTCTGCCGTCGACCATCTGGCTGCCTCCGTCGTGCAGGCCTTCGACGGTTATCGTGCGCCGCTTTCGGAGGCGGAAATCGAGCGGCGCAATCCGGACCGGCTGTCGGCGCCGCAATTCTCCAATCTCAGCCGCTGGGGCCATCCTTATGTGATGGACGAGTTCCGTTTCCACATGACGTTGACGGGGCCGCTTCTGGCGCGCGATTTTCCGCGAATCGAGCAGGCCTTGAAGGCGCATTTCGACCCTGTGCTGTCGGAGCCGGTCACCGTTGCCAATCTGGCGCTCTTCGTCGAGCCGGAGCAGGGGGCGCCATTCCAGGTGCATTCGCTGCATCCGCTGGGTCGCGTTTCCAGCCGCAAGATCGCCTGATCGCTTCGCGCCGCAGCAAAATCTGCATCGCGTCTCTCGACAGCCAGCGTCGTCGCCAATAGCCTCGTATCAAAACACGTGAGGTGAACCGATGACGACTGATCCCTATCCCCGCGACCTTGTTGGCTATGGCCGCGATATCCCCGATCCGAAATGGCCCGGCGATGCGCGGATCGCGGTGCAGTTCGTGGTGAATTACGAGGAGGGCGGGGAGAGCAATATTCTCGACGGCGATCCGGCTTCCGAGAACCTCCTGTCGGAAATCGTCGGCGCCCAGCCATGGCCCGGCCAGCGCAACCTGAACATGGAATCGATCTACGAATATGGCTCCCGCGCCGGCTTCTGGCGGCTCTGGCGGATGTTCACGGAGCGCAAGGTACCCGTCACAGTTTATGGCGTGACGCTTGCCATGGCGCGAAACCGGCAAGCCGTTGCCGCGATGAAAGAAGCGGACTGGGAGATCGCCAGCCACGGCTATCGCTGGCTCGAATACAAGGATTTCCCGGAAGACGTGGAGCGCGAGCATATCCGGGAGGCGGTGCGGCTGCACAAGGAACTGACCGGCTCCCACCCGCTCGGCATGTATCAGGGCAAGCCGTCCATGAACACCTTGCGCCTCGTGATGGAGGAGGGCGGTTTCCTATACTCCTCCGACAATTATTCCGACGACCTGCCGTTCTGGGTGCCGGATCTCGAGGGCAAACCCTTCCTGATCATCCCCTATACGCTCGAGACCAACGACATGCGTTTTGCCACGCCGCAGGGCTTCAACTCCGGCGACCAGTTCTTAACCTATCTCAAGGACGCCTTCGACGTGCTCTATGAGGAGGGGAAAAACGGCAGCCCGAAGATGATGTCCGTCGGCCTCCATTGCCGCCTCGTTGGCCGCCCGGGCAGGGCTGCTGCGCTGGCGCGGTTCATCGATTACGTGATGGGTCACGAGAAGGTCTGGGTGCCGAAACGGATCGAGATTGCCGAGCACTGGCACAAGCATCACAAGCCGGTTTGGTGAGGTGCGCTTCCGTCACGCGGCGCGCGCTGCCACCTTAATGTTGCGGGCAGGTCTTAAGGCGACATGCTTCAAATGCACGAGTGCTGCCCTGAACCGCCCGGACCAGGGACGCTGAAGCGGGACGGCCCAAAAGACGCTCAATGCAGTTACGAAGAACAGGAGGCGCGAGGACCTCTCGCGCCCTGATTTCGTCACGCCCGAATAGGGCGTGCAACTCAGCCATGGCAGCTGGTAGGTTTGCAGCACCGCATAAATGTCGTCCTCGTAGCGTTTGCCTTCGACAAAACCGTTCGCCGCCTTGTTGCCACCCACCGGTTCGGTGTGCCGGACGGCAACGGAATCGATAACGGCGAAGTCCCTCGGAGATTCGTAGACGAGGTTGCACCAGATCAGGTCAATTCCGCTCTCATAACCGCTGCGGTAGAGGGGAGCGATCGTCTCCAGGATATCGCGCCTGAAGATCGGACACATCATCTCGATGTAGTTCACATGACGCCATTTCCAGTAGCTCTGCTGCAGAAGGGCGGCAAAGGTGAAGTGGCTGTCCGGCGTCAGGGAAGGTTGTGCGATCTTGAAATTTTGCCCGGCTGAAATCTCAAACATTTTGTTGATCGACCGCGCATCCACCGACAGGTCTTCGTCGAGCAGCATGACGTAATCGTAGTTTTCCCAGATCGACCGCCGGTTTTCCAGGAACCAGGAGGTTCCGGAGACTTTCTTTCCCGGAATGTATTCGAAAGAGATCCCTTCGCCCTTTATCTCGGTAATGGATGGGTCATAGGAGCAGATGGCGACGTCGAATTCGCGCTCGCTTTGCGTGTCGAGCCACTGGTCGTGCAGGCTTTTCGGGCCGATGCGCGTGACCAGAAGAAACCTGCGTTTCACGTATGCAGCTCCAAAAGTGCTTGGTTTATATGTGCCATCTGCGCACACTTAGCGGAAGGGCACAAGGTTCGGTAGCTGAGCCAGATCGTCTTTAATTTGATGGGTTTTGTAATCCCGGCGCTCGCAAGTCCGCGGTGCGGGCTTGCCGGTGCGGTAAGGTCGCCTTGTTGTTGTCAGAGGACTGCAGGTCGGGCACCTTGCGGCCCGAGTCGTTTCCCGCGCCATCAGGAGCATGCCATGTCACCCCTCAACGCTTCCATTCCCGCTCCCGCCGATGCTGCTGCGCGCCGCGCGGTCAAACCCGTCGTCTGCTATCCGGTCGAGTCGCTCAAAGCCCCCGACATGCGCATTCTGGAGCGGGCGCGGGCGACGATGGAGAAGGCGGGCGAGGTGATTGTGCCGCCACGCGAGGGCAATACGTTCGAAGTTCCCAAGGGGCATTTCTTTCGCATCGTCAGCGTGGAGGGGCCGCAAGTCGGCGATCTCAATCTCTGGAATGCGAATGATCTTTCCGAGCGCTTCTTTTCCGGCAAGACGCGGGCGCTGCATGCAACCCATGTGACGACCGGCAACCGTCTCTGGAGCAATCTGCCGTCGCTCCGCCCGATGGCGACGATCAGCCATGACACGCTCGGCTGGTATGGCTTCGACGAGTTCGGCGGCGGGGTGCATGACGTGATCGGCACGCGCTGCGACCCCTATACCAACCGGCTGCTCTCAGGCGGCGACTATCACCATTGCTGTCATTCCAACCTCTGCCGGGCGCTTTCGCATCACACAGGCACCGACATCAAAGCGGCCGAGCCGCATGTGCATGACGTGTTGAACGTTTTTATGTGCACCGGTTTTACCCGCGACACGCAGCAGTATTTCATGAAGGCGAGCCCGGTTCGTCCGGGCGATTTCCTCGAGATGTTTGCCGAAATCGATCTGCTCGGCGCGCTCTCGGCCTGCCCGGGCGGCGATTGCAGCACCAGTCATTCGAGCGATGTCGCCAAGTGCTACCCGCTGAAGGTGGAGATTTACCGGCCAGATATGGAGCTTCTGGCCGATTGGCCGTTTCCAGAGCGGAATGGGTATCAGTTGCAGGTGTGAACCAATCGCGTCCGGAATTAGCCCTTGCGGAGCAACCCTTCGGCGCGCTGCCTCATGCCGCCGGCGATCAGTGCTGAAAGGGGCAGTGCCGTCGCGATCAGGAAGGTCCTCGTGAAAGCGGCCGCAATTGACGCCGGATCGGCCATGCCAATGTCGACATGGCCGAGATTGGCGGCAAACAGAGCCGACATCGCCGAGGCGCCCGTGATGAAGCCGAGGTTGCGCGACAGGCCAAGCAGTCCGGAGATCACACCACGCTGGTCTGTGGCAGCGCCTTCCATGGTAACCGTGTTGTTGGCCGCGAGGAAAATCTGGAAACCCGGTGTCAGTAGCACCAGGGCGAGGCAATAGCCCCAGAGGCCAATCCAGGCAGGCAGCGTGGCAAGGGCAACCAGCCCGAGGGCGATCTGCAAGAGGCCGACTGCAAGCATACGGCCTGCGCCGTACCGATCGGCCAGGCGGCCTGCGGGCAGGCCTGCCAGAGCTGAGGTCAGCGGTCCGACCGCCATAACCAGCCCGACCGTCGCATCATCCAGGCCAAGGCCGAGAGACAGGAAGTAGGGCCCGACCACCAGCGTCGACATCATGACCGTGGTTATGAGGAGATTCATGGTCACGGAGATGCCGATCCTGCTGTTGCGGAGGAGCGCAAGAGGTACGAGCGGGCTTGTCGTCTTCGTCTGGCGCCAGACGAACAGTGCGGTGAGCAGTGCCGTAATCGGCAGAAGCACCCAGGCCTTGGCTCCGTGACCAGCCGAGGTCATCGAGACAGCATAGGCCGACAAGGCGAGTGCGAGCAGCATGCTCCCCAGCCAGTCGATCGATCCACCTGTAGGTTTGCTCGCGCGGATCTGGCTTGCAAACGTGACAACAGCCAGTGTGAGCAGCATCAGTGCCAATAGGCCGACCGCGATGAAGCCGGCGGCCCAGCCGAAGTGGTTGATCGTCATGCCGCCAAGCGAGGGTCCAAGAGCGGTGCCGACGGCCGAGGTCGTGCCGAGAAGCCCCATGGCAGAGCCTGTCCTTTCCTTTGTCACGACACTGCGGATGATCGACATCGGCAGAGCCATCAGCACGGCGCCGCCGAGGCCCTGAAGAGTGCGGGCTGCCACGAGAAGGGACAGGCTCGGCGCGGCCGCACAGGCCAGCGAGGAGACCGAAAAGAGCGACAGCCCCAGGATCAGGACGCGTGCATGTCCGAACAGATCGCCGAGCCTGCCGACCGCGACGATGCTGGCGGTGACGGCGACGAGATAGGCGATGATGACCCATTGTACCGACTGCATGGGGGCGGCGAAGGCTCTTGCCAGCGCCGGCAGGGCGACGGTGACGAGGCTGATACCCAGCGATCCGACCAGCATGCTGCCGCCGAGGACAAAAATCTGCAGGTTTCGGGAGGTGGTTGACAGGTTTTCCATGACGTTTCTCGTTGTCTCCTTGGTGGTGGAAGGATAGCCTGCCACTTCAAGTCAACTTGAGGTCAAGGATGAAATTGCTCGATATCGGAGAGCTTGCAAAGAAGGCCGGCGTCTCGGCCTCCACCTTGCGTTATTACGAGGAGGTGGGGCTGATCCAGTCGGTCGCTAGACACGGGCTTCGCCGCCAGTTCGAGCCCCGCGCACTCATGCAGCTGTCGCTGATCACGCTCGGCAAGACGGCAGGTTTCTCACTTGAGGAAATGCGGGGCATGTTTGCACCCGACGGCATGCCGGAGCTGTCGCGGATGACCTTGCACGGCAAGGCGGAAGAACTGGATGCGCAGATCCGCAAGCTGACAACACTGCGCAATGCTTTGCGACACGTGGCGGAATGCAAGGCGCAGTCGCACATGGATTGTCCGAAGTTCCAGCGCCTGCTGCGGGTTGCCTCGACCGGTCGCAGGCAGAAATCGAAAGTAGGAGCGGTGCCGGAGGGAGCCGGCACCGCCTTTTCGTGTGACACCGTCACATCTTTTCCCCGCGGCGGGGGCTGACAGATCTCAGTCCTTGGCGAGGCTCGCGATGTCGATGACGAAGCGGTAGCGCACGTCGCTCTTGATGACGCGCTCATAGGCTTCGTTGACATCCTGGATGTCGATGATCTCGATCTCCGGGGTGATGTTGTGCTTGCCGCAGAAATCGAGCATTTCCTGCGTCTCCTGGATCGAACCGATCATCGAGCCGGCGAGCGAGCGGCGGCCGCCGATCAGCGAGAAGGCATGCACCGGCACCGGGTTTTCCGGAACGCCAAGCAGCACCATGGTGCCATCGACTTTGAGCAGGTTCAGATAGGCGTTCCAGTCGATCTCGGCGCTGACGGTGCAGAGGATCAGGTCGAAGGAGCCGGCGAGTTTCTTGAAAGTCTCGGCATCGGAGGTGGCGTAATATTCCTTGGCGCCGAAGGCGAGGCCGTCTTCCTTTTTCGACAGGCTCTGGCTGAGCACGGTCACTTCCGCGCCCATGGCCGCGCCGATCTTGACGCCCATGTGGCCGAGGCCGCCCATGCCAATCACGGCGACCTTCTTGCCGGGGCCGGCCTTCCAGTGGCTGAGCGGCGAGTAGAGCGTGATGCCGGCGCAGAGCAGGGGTGCTGCCTTGTCGAGCGGAATGTTGTCCGGGATGGAGAGAACATAATCTTCCTGCACGACGATGGAGTCGGCGTAACCGCCCTGCGTCGGCGTCACACCGTCGGCTTCGACGGAGTTATAGGTGCCGACGAGGCCTGGCATATACTGTTCGCGGTAGAGATCGCGTTCGCAATGCAGGCAGGAATTGACGAAGCAGCCAACGCCGACGCGGTCGCCGACCTTGTATCTGGAGACCTTGGAGCCGACCGATGTGACGATGCCGGCGATCTCGTGGCCGGGGACCATGGGGAAGGTCGAATTGCCCCATTCGTTGCGGGCCTGGTGGATGTCGGAATGGCAGATGCCGGAGAACTTGATGTCGATCACCACGTCGTCGGCATTCGGTTCGCGACGCTCGAAGGTGAAGGGAGCCAATGGCTTGGAGGCATCGGTTGCAGCATAGCCTTTGGCTATCGGCATGAAATATCCTTTCGAGATATGATGGGAAGCTCTTTCTAGATAGGTCGAAACGGCGGTCAGACAAGCGCGGTATCGTCGTCAGCTGCGTTGAAAGTGCCTGTCGCATGCGGAAACTCGACAAGCACTGGGGGCTCGGCTAATCCTTGTCGTCAACTGCTTCGCGCATTGCGGCGGCAGATCCTCATGCCGCGGCAGTCTTTGCCTTGGCCTCACATGATACTGGATAGATGGCATGGACAGAGCGGACTTCGTTCAACGTTTCGGCGGGGTGTTCGAACATTCGCCCTTCATCGCCGAGCGCGCCTACGATGCCGGCATGATCGAAGAGCCGCTGACGGCGCTCGATGTGCATGATGGCATGGCAATGATCTTCCGCACGGCAAGCGTGGAGGAGCGGCTCGGTGTGCTCAGGGCGCATCCGGACCTCGCGGGCAAGCTGGCAATTGCCGGCGGCCTCACCGAGGATAGCAAGCGCGAGCAGGCCGGCGCCGGGCTCGATCGTCTTTCTGCCGAGGAGCATGCCCGCTTTACCGAACTCAACACTGAGTATGTCGAGAAATTCGGCTTCCCCTTCATCATCGCGGTCAAGGGGCTGACGAAGGACGACATTCTCTCTGCCTTCGAGACGCGGATCGCCAATAGTCGCGATCAGGAATTCGACACTGCCTGCCAGCAGGTGGAAAAAATCGCCAGGCTTCGTCTCGAAAGCCTGCTTCCGGAGACACACTGACATGCTTGAGACTTCGACCGTCGTCCTGCCGGACTTCGCCGCCGGTGCCGTCAACCTCGCCTCCGCGCGCCTCGGCGCCGTCGGCGTCTATTCGACCGACGAGTTCTTCGCGCCGGTATCGCGGATGCTGAATGACGAGCCGGCAAGTTTCGATCCTGACCTCTACGACGACAACGGCAAATACATGGACGGCTGGGAAAGCCGCCGCAAGCGGGTGCCGGGGCATGACTTTGCCGTCATCCGGCTCGCCATGCCGGGTCGCATCTTTGGCTTCGACGTAGATACGCGCTTCTTCACCGGCAACTATCCGCCGCATGGCTCGATCGAGGCGGCTTTCGTCGAGAGCGGCGATCCGACAGAGGCGACGGTCTGGACCGAACTGGTCGCGAAGTCGCCGCTCGGGGCCTCGGCGCAGCATTTCTTTGCCAATGCCGATCCGTCCAAGGTCTGGACGCATCTGCGCCTGCACATCTATCCCGATGGCGGCGTGGCGCGCCTGCGCGTCTATGGCGCTGCGCATTTCGACTGGTCGAAGGTCGGGGCCTCGGAAGAGATTGACCTTGCCTATATCTTCCATGGGGCGAAGTCGCTTGCCTGGTCGGATGCCCATTATGGTCATCCCGATAAGATCCTGTCGCCCGGACGCGGCATCAACATGGGCGATGGCTGGGAGACCAAGCGTCGGCGTGGTCCCGGCCATGACTGGGCGATCATCCGGCTGGGTCATGCAGGCGTCATCAACCGCATCCTGATCGACACCCATTTCTACAAGGGCAATTACCCCGACACCTGCGAACTGCTCGGCGCCTATCTGCCGGACGCGGGCGACACGTTCAGCGAGGCGGAGATTGCTGCCTCCGAACAATGGCAGCCGATCCTGACACGGCAGAAGATGCAGATGGATGCGGAGCATTATTACGAAGGCGAGCAGATCCAGAAGATCGGACTGGTGACGCATGTGCGCATCGGCGTGCATCCAGATGGCGGTGTGATGCGCCTGCGCCTCTTCGGCACCAAAGCCTGAGCCGCTTGTTTGACGCAATTCCAGACGCAAAACCGGTTTCCAGTTTTGCTGGAATTGCTCTGAAAACGAAAAGAGCGGGCATTGGCCCGCTCGTCGCATGCTTGACGCCGTCCGCAATGCGGGCGGCTTCATTATGTGCCTAGACGGCGCTTACTGTTTCGGCACCCGTTCGGCTTCGCGGATCGCTTCTTCGTGATACCAGCTGGCCGAACCGCTTTCGTAGATCACCGGCTTGGGGGCCTGACGCTCGCGCATTGCGTTGAGCCGCGCTGCATCGCGCACCGGGAATTCGTAGATCTTCGCCGATTCCCGAACCATGTTCGTTGTCATGCTACTACCTCGCGTTTCACCGAGTGTTTTCTCGATGCTCCATGTCTAACACAGATAAAAACCAAACGCACATGAAAAGTGCAAAATGCCTAAAATATGGGCACATAAGGCGCAGAAAAAGTGATGAATTTAAAATCATCACAGTGCATTTCTGGTCTTTTCAGTCCCGGGAAACAGCTGGCGGTGCCCGAAAGTTCCGTCATTATGTCGCAGCCCATTTAAGAAATTGCTTTTATTGCCGCGTTTTTCGGTCCTGAACTTTAGAAAATTCAGCAGGGCCGCAATCGCGCGGGCAAACTGGCACGCTTCCTGCATTTTAACTCGCGACTCCCGGGCAAGCCGGAGAATCACCCCTCTGTTGCGCTCATGAATGGCGCGAGACTGAAGAGAGAGCACCATGACCAAGTTTAAGCTCGAGTATATCTGGCTCGATGGCTACAAGCCGGTAGCGAACCTGCGTGGCAAGACGCAGATCAAGGAATTCGACAGCTTCCCGACCCTGGAACAGCTGCCGCTCTGGGGCTTTGACGGCTCCTCGACGATGCAGGCCGAAGGCCACTCGTCGGATTGCGTGCTGAAGCCGGTCGCCATCTATCCTGATCCGGCTCGCACGAACGGCGCTCTCGTCATGTGCGAAGTCATGATGCCCGATGGCGTCACCCCGCATCCGTCGAACAGCCGCGCCACCATCCTCGACGACGAAGGCGCCTGGTTCGGTTTCGAACAGGAATACTTCTTCTACGAAAACGGCCGTCCGCTCGGCTTCCCGGAACAGGGCTATCCGGCTCCGCAGGGCCCGTACTACACCGGCGTCGGCTACAAGAATGTCGGCTCGGTTGCTCGTGAGATCGTCGAAGAGCATCTCGACCTCTGCCTCGAAGCCGGCATCAACCATGAAGGCATCAATGCCGAAGTGGCCAAGGGCCAGTGGGAATTCCAGGTCTTCGGCAAGGGCTCCAAGAAGGCCGCTGACCAGATCTGGATCGCGCGCTACCTGCTGCTCCGCCTTTGCGAAAAGTATGGCATCGACGTCGAATTCCATTGCAAGCCGCTCGGCGACACCGACTGGAACGGTTCGGGCATGCACTGCAACTTCTCGACCACCTTCATGCGCGAAGTGGGCGGCAAGGAATACTTCGAAGCCCTCATGGCAGCTTTCGCCAAGAACTGGCAGGAGCACATCGACGTTTACGGTCCGGACAACCATCTCCGTCTGACCGGCAAGCACGAAACCGCTCCGTGGAACAAGTTCTCCTACGGCGTTGCTGACCGTGGCGCCTCGATCCGCGTTCCGCATTCCTTCGTCAACAACGGCTACAAGGGTTACCTGGAAGATCGCCGCCCGAACTCCCAGGGCTGCCCCTACCAGATCGCCTCCGTCGTCCTGAAGACGATCGCCGAAGTGCCGACGGCCGACTACGCCAAGTCTGCTGCCTGATTTCAGGCAAAGGCTTAACAATTGCAGCGCTGGTGGAAACGCCGGCGCTGTTTTCGTTTTTGGTGTGGATACAGTTATCTTTTGTTTGTGTGGGCTCTGGCTTATATTGAGGTCAAGGAGACCATCATGCGACCTTCAGATGTGCTTGAACGAAAGAGATCTGCAATCCGCGAGGCGACGCAGCGTCACAACGCCACGAATCCGCGCGTCTTCGGTTCGGTTGCCCGAGGAGAAGACCGGTCAGATAGTGATCTCGATATTCTGGTCGATGCGCTTCCAGGTTCCTCGCTGATGACCCTTGGTGGTCTGCAGTCAGCTCTTGAGGAGCTTGCAGAAGGAGTGCCGGTGCATCTGGTAACAACCAGCGAGATCCCGCAGAAGCATCGGAGACGTATCCTGGCCGAAGCCCTGCCCATATGAAACGCGAACATCGCATCCGGTCCCTTCTTGAACGGATCCGAAGCGCATCTCTCGATGCTCACGAGCTATTAGGTGCTTCGGATCTGAGCGAGTTTCGGACAAATCTTCTCGTTCAACGCGGTGTCGGGATGAGCCTTTTGATGGCCAGCGAGAGTGTGGTCCAGCTCGAGGCGTTCTCGCCAGACTTCGTTGCAGAGCATCCGGAAATCGATTGGGTGACAATCCGTGGCATGCGTAACCGGATGGTCCACGGGTATTTCGACATCAATCTCGATTATTTGTACCAAACAGCGAAACACGAAGCGCTTGATTTGGTCCGGATCGTCGACTCCCTAATTCATATCTATCCCGAGGGAGAATGACCCCTTTGGCCGCCAATCTCACCATCCGTCCCCTGACGGCCCAAGCCTTTGCGCCTTTCGGCGAGGTCATCGAGGCCGATCCCTCGACCATGCGCTTGATCAATGGCGGCACGACCGAGCGCTTCCATGCGCTGTTTTCGCCCGAGGCAACGGGCGAGGGTGCCCGGGTGATCGTCAATATCTTCCGCGGGCAGCCGCGCGCCTTCCCATACGAGATCGCCATGATGGAGCGCCATCCTTTCGGCAGCCAGAGCTTTTCGCCGCTGTCGGGACGGCCGTTTCTGGTGGCGGTATCGCCTGATGAAGGCGGGAAGCCGGGTTTGCCGCAGGTGTTTCTGGCTTCCCCGCATCAGGGCGTGAACTATCGCCGCAACACCTGGCACCATCCCTTGATGGCAATCGGTGCGGTCAGCGATTTTCTGGTTGTTGATCGCGACGGACCCGGCAACAATCTCGAAGAGTTCTTCTTCGACACCCCCTTCACGATTCGGGAGCCCCAGATATGACCGGCCTCACCACCCATGTTCTCGATACCGGCCTTGGCAGGCCGGCCCAGGGCCTGCGAATCCAGCTGATGCGGATGAATGGCGAAGAGGCCGAACTGATCAAGACCGTTTTCACAAATGACGACGGGCGTGTCGATGGCGGGCCGATGCTTGCGGGCGACGAGTTTCAGGTTGGGCAATACCAGCTGCTGTTCCATGCCGGCGATTATCTGAAGGGTACAGGCGCGCCGCTGACCGAGCCCGCCTTCCTCGACGTCATCCCGATCCGCTTCGGTATCTCCGATACGACGGCGCATTATCATGTGCCGCTACTTCTATCGCCGTACGGCTATTCGACATATCGGGGCAGCTAATGCGTTTTGCCGCGATCGCCGATATCCATGGCAATGCACTGGCGCTGGAAGCCGTGCTCGCCGACATCGCGTCGCAGGGCATCGCCACCCCTGAAATCGTCAATCTTGGTGACTGTCTGTCGGGCCCGCTCGAAGCCGGGCGCACGGCGGACATCCTGTTGCCGCTGAATCTGCTGACCGTTTGCGGCAATCACGATCGTTACCTGATCGAACACGCCGCCGGCGATATGCATGAATGGGAGGCGGATGCTTATGCGCAGCTGTCGCCCGCGCATCTGGACTGGCTCAAGTCTCTGCCATCTGTCGCCGTGTTCCGCGATGTCGCCTATCTCTGTCATGCCACTCCCCAGAATGACAACACCTACTGGCTGGAGCAGGTCTCCAGCCAAGGCCATGTACATCTGCGCGATCGGGCGGTGATCGAGGAATGGGCGGCCGGCATAACCCATCTGCTGATCCTCTGCGGTCACACGCATATTCCGCGGGCCGTCCAGCTGTCGGATGGGCGACTGATCGTCAATCCGGGCAGCGTCGGCGGGCCGGGTTATACCGACGACGCGCCGCATCCGCACAAGGTGGAGGCGGGGCTGCCGCATGCGAGCTATGCGATCCTCGACAACGCGTCCGGTGATTGGGCCGTCACCTTCCGGCTTGTGCCTTATGACAATATGGCGATGAGCCGGCTTGCCGCCGCGCGCAAGCGGCCGGAATGGGCGAGGGCTTTGGCCTCCGGCTTCGTCGACGTCTAACTCCGCTCAGAGGCGCCGGACGGCGAGAACCCGTGCCGGATCGAAGGCCTTGATTGAGACGGCATCGTCCTGATTGCCGCCGATCAGCAGCCAGTTGTCGCCGTCATAACCGACGAAGAAGCCGACATGGCCCTTCCAGCTGCTGATCGATTCTCGCCAGAGCACGACGACGTTCCCCTTCTGCGGTGGGCCGAGAACCGGGCGGCCCCATGTGGTCCAGGAGCGGGCATTGCTCTTGCCGGATCCCTGCTGGCCGAGTTCGGCAAAGCAGAAATTCGCGAAGTAGGAGCACCAGGAGACTTCGCTGTCGTCGAGGTCGGCGCTGCTGCCGTCCATGCTGCGATAGTATAGCGAGATCCGCGGATTGCTGGCGGGCCCCGGCACCTCCCGCACCTGCAGCGCCAGTTCTCGATAGGCGATGTCGATGGCCTGCTGTCCCTGGACGGGAAGATTGGCGGTGTGGCCGGCGATGCTTCTCATATAGTTCAGCCAGACATAGCCGTCCGCCTTGCCATCGCCTTCGAGATCGACCTTCAGCCAGTCGCCGCTGCGCTGCAGGCCGTAGACCCGCATTCCGGGGCTGAGGCTGCGGATGACCGGATAGTCCAGCGACGGCCCGCCGCGCAGGTTAAGACTGCTGCGACTGGCGACTTCGTAGAGCGTTCGTCCGGCATCGACATCCATCAGCTGGACCCGTCGTTCGGGTTCAACTTCGGACAAGGTGAACTGTCCGAAATCGGGCTGGCCGGGCCGGGTGATGTTGCTGTCGCAGTCCAGACCGTCGATCTTCAGGTCGATGGCATCCTGGTAGAGGTCATAGGAACCGGCACGCAGCGCATCGCGGCTGCCGGACCAGCCGAGCGCGCGGGCGAGCCAGACATAGTCGACCAACCCGGCTTTCTTCAATCGCGCACCGACCGTGCCGGAGCCATAGACACCGATCTTGTATCCTGCCGCTCTGAAAGCCCTGGCGACATGTTCGAAGTAGCTCTCGATCACTCCAAGCTCATCGGCGCGATAGAAGTCGTGGTCGACCGAGACATAGATCGCGCTTTCCTTCGGCTGGCCGACGGCGGCTGCGCATTCCAGCGCCCGCTTTGCATCATCCTCGGCATTGTCGTTGAGGAAATCCGAAAGCTGCCGGTGGTTCTGCTGGAAGACAACCGCCATGGTCATGCCGGCATCCGAAATCGCCTCGGCTTCTGCTCGCGTCAGGCATTTGTCGGGAAAGGTCTGGCTGTTTTTGCGATTGTAGTAGCGGATCACGCAGCGCGTTCCGCCGATCGCCAGGGCTTTTGCCCTGGTCTTCACACTATAGGGTGTATCGATAATCACGCGCGTCATTGCGTCATCCCCCGCGAAGTCATTCCGCGGGAAGATGGTAGCGCATCGGTAATGCACGTCAATAGTGTTTGACCCGGTCTTCTGCTCGCCAAGGTTGCTTTTGGTTGCGGCTGCCCAGACTACTTTGCGATTAGCTGTCTTCAGAACGGGCTTTCCGCAATAATGCCGCGATCCACATCCGCAAGCTGGCGCTTGCCGCATAGTGCCATGGTCACGTCCATCTCCTTGGCAATGATCTCCAGCGCCTTGGTGACGCCCTGCTGCCCCATGGCGCCAAGGCCATAGAGGAAGGGGCGGCCGATATAGGTGCCCTTGGCGCCCAAAGCCACGGCCTTCAGCACATCCTGGCCCGAGCGAATGCCGCCATCCAGATGCACTTCGATCTTGTCGCCAACGGCGTCGACAATCTTCGGCAGCATGGCGATGGAGGAATGGGCGCCGTCCAGCTGGCGACCGCCATGGTTGGAGACGATGATCGCGTCAGCGCCGGTTTCGGCTGCCATCCTGGCGTCCTCGGTGTCGAGAATACCCTTGATGATCAGCTTGCCGCCCCACTGCTTCTTGATCCATTCGACATCGGCCCAGGAGAGCTTCGGATCGAATTGTTCCGCCGTCCAGGAATGCAGCGAGGAGAGGTCGGTGACGTTCTTGGCGTGGCCATGGATGTTGCGGAAGGTGCGGCGGCTGGTCTGCAGCATGTTCCAGCACCAGCGCGGACGGATCGCCATCTGGTAGAGGTGTTTCGGCGTCAGCTTCGGCGGGGCGGCGAGGCTGTTGCGGATATCCTTGTGGCGCTGACCGAGCAGCTGCAGATCGGCGGTCAGCACCAGCGCCGAGCAGCCGGCAGCGCGAGCGCGCTCGATCAGGTTCACCACGAAATCACGGTCACGCATCACGTAGAGCTGGAACCAGAAGGGGCGCTTGGTGACGGACGCGACGTCCTCGATCGAGCAGATGCTCATGGTCGACAGCGTGAAGGGAACGCCGAATTCTTCCGCAGCCTTCGCCGCCAGCATTTCGCCATCGGCATGCTGCATGCCGGTCAAGCCCGTCGGCGACAGCGCCACCGGCATCTTCACCTTCTCGCCGATCATCGTCGTTTCCAGCGTCCGACCGCTCATGTCGACGAGCACGCGCTGGCGCAGCTTGATCCTCGAAAAATCGCTCTCGTTCGCCCTGTAGGTGCTCTCGGTATAGGAGCCGCTATCGGCATAATCGAAGAAGAGCTTTGGCACGCGCTTGCGGGCGAGCTTCTTCAAATCTGAAATTTCGAGGATCGGTGCCATGGTCTGGTTCTCCGGAAAGGTCTTGAGAACCGCAATATCACGGCAGCGGGCCGGCTGTGAACCATTGAGGGCGCGAGAGGTAAAATAAATTTACCTGTCCTTTATCGTCAAAAATGCTCGCCGGATCTGAACGGTCCGACCCGCATGCCGGCGGCCACGAGATAGGCTGTCGACCAGCCGATTAGCAGGAAGCCGTTCACGCCTTCCAGTGCGGCCAGCATGCGCCATTCCGGATGGGGGATGACGTCGCCATAGCCGACGGTCGAGAAAGTGATGGTGGCAAAATAGAGGGCCGTTTCGAAATCGTCGAGAAAGCCGATCACCAGGTAGCAGGACGCCCAAAGCCAGACCTCGGCCGTGAGGACGGCGAAGACGCCCAGGACCACCGTATTCATGGCCAGCATGCGGCTGCGATGGCCATGCAGGCGAATGCGATCGGTGACCCAACCCATGACATGGGTCACGCCCATCAGACCGAAGGTGTGGATCACCACGGTCAGCGAAATCATCAGGGTGCCGAGCGCGAGGTTTGTGATCATCGATGGGTGGTCTCCCGACCGGGTGAATGCTTATGGCCGCAATTCCTTGCGGAGCACGAATTTCAGTCCCGACCAGATCTCGTCGATGGCGCAGACCTTCACGTCGACGAGGCCGGTTGGCAGGAAGACTTGCCGCAAGACATCCTCGGTGATCGTCGTTGGCACTTTCGACGCTTTCTTGGGCCAGGAAATCCACAATACGCCGGTCGGTTTCAGCAAGGCCTTCAGATGTGACGCGTGATCCTCCAGCGCTGCCCGGGAGGTCTCAAAGAGGTGGATGTAATCGAGATCGGTGCCCTTGGCCGAGGCCAGATCGGCGCAAGACCGCGAAGCCGGCAGGCCATCCATCAGAGCGGTGAGGTTTTGTGGAAGGCCGATGAACAGAGCAGCGAATTCCGGCTTCAGTCCGAGCTTTTTCGGAAGAGGGGTGCCGGAATAGCCGCTTTCGCTCATCTCACCCTTACGCCTCCGCCCTCGGTTTCGATGCCTTGCCGGCGACATAGGTTTCGACCACCGAACGGTCGTCTCCCAGCGTCTGCAGGAGGAAGAGTTCTTCGCCGAGCGAGGTCACCGTTTCCATCCTCAGCCGCATGGCGGGGGTGGCTGCTGCGTTCAGCACCACGATATCGGCGTCCGTGCCTTCGTCCAGCGTGCCGATGCGGTCGGCGAGATCGAGCGCCACGGCATTGCCCAGCGTCATGTGGTAGAAGCTTTCGAGCGGATTTAGGCGTTCACCGAGCAATTGCTGGATCTTGTAGGCCTCGTCCATGGTCTTGAACATGGAATAGCTGGAGCCGCCGCCGATATCGGTGGCGACCGCGACGGTTACGGGCTTTTCACGGCGCTGAATTGCCTTCAGCGGGAACAGGCCGGAGCCGAGGAAGAGGTTCGACGTCGGGCAGTGCACAGCGACGGTGCCACTTTCCGCCATGGCATCAGCTTCTCGATCCGAGAGGTGGATCGCATGGCCGAAGAGCGCCTTCTTCCGCAGCAGGCCGTAGCGGGCATAGATGTCGGTATAGTCAGTGGCATCAGGATAGAGTTCGCAGGTGTAGCGGATCTCGTCGTGGTTCTCCGACAGGTGTGTCTGGATGTGCAGATCGGGGAATTCTTCGGCCAGCTTCTGCGTCATCGCCATCTGCTCAGGCGTCGAGGTGATGGCAAAGCGCGGGGTGATGGCGACGTGGTTGCGGCCCTTGCCGTGCCACTCATCGATCACGGCGCGGGTCTCGTCATAACCGAGTTGCGGCGTATCCAGGAGGCCCTGCGGGGCATTGCGGTCCATCATCACCTTGCCGCCGATCATCAGCGTGCCGCGCTTCAGGCTCTCGGCGAAGAAGGCATCGGCAGAGGCCTTGTGTACGGAGCAATAGGCAACCGCCGTGGTCGTGCCCTGGCGCAGGAATTCGTCGAAGAACTGCGTGGCGATCCGCTCGGCATGGGCGCTTTCAACGAAGCGGCATTCTTCGGGGAAAGTGTAAGTGTTGAGCCATTCCAGCAGGTTGGCGGCGTAGGAAGCGATCACCTGCATCTGCGGGAAATGCACGTGGCAGTCTATCAGACCGGGCAGGATCAGATGCGGGCGGTGATCGATCTCGGCTGTATCAGCACCGGCCTTGGGCTTCACCTCCGCGTAGGCGCCGACAGCGGCGATCTTGCCATCGCGGAGCAGCAGCGCGCCATCCTCTTCATAGAGATAGCTTTCCCGGTCAGCGGCATGCTCTGGAGCACGACGGAACGAAAGGAGGCGGCCGCGCATCAGGGTCTCAGTTGTCATCACTTGCCTTCGACCGTCGTCTCGTACCACGCGACGAGCAGCTTGCGCTCTTCGGGGGAGATTTCGGTGATGTTTCCGGGCGGCATGGCATGGCTGCGGCCGGCCTGGATGTAGATTTCATGGGCATGGGCGGCGATTTCGCCGTCCGTCTCGAACTTCACGTTCTTCGGTGCGCGCGCAATGCCTTCCCAGACGGGCTCGGCCGCGTGGCACATCGAACAGCGTCCCTGTACGACATCGCGCACGGCTTCGAAATGGCCGTTGTCGACAAAAGTCTGTTGCCGGGGCGAGAGGCTTGCCTGTTCTCCGTTGCCAGTCAGGACCTTCGGCACGGTCGAGAGCCACATGATGACGATGAAGATCACGACCGTTACCAGCCAGGTCCAGGTCGGCTTGCCCTTCCTCGCATGCGTCGTGTTGAACCAGTGGCGGATCGTGACGCCCATCAGGAAGACCAAAGCTGCAATCACCCAGTTGAACTGGGTGGCAAAGGCCAGCGGATAGTGGTTCGACAGCATGAAGAAGATGACGGGCAGCGTGAGGTAATTGTTGTGCAACGAGCGCTGCTTGGCGATGACGCCGTATTTCGGGTCGGGCGTGCGCCCCGCAATCAGGTCGGCGACGACGATCTTCTGGTTCGGGATGATGATGAAGAAGACGTTTGCCGACATGATCGTGGCGGTGAAGGCACCGAGATGCAGGAAGGCGGCGCGGCCGGTAAAGATCTGCGTATAGCCCCAGGCCATGGCGATCAGCACGATGTAGAGCAGCGCCATCAAGCCCCAGGTGTTGCGGCCGAGTGGTGACTTGCACAGGAGGTCGTAGAGGATCCAGCCCACAGCGAGGGAGGCGAGCGACAGACAGATCGCCTGCCAGGGGGGAAGGTCCAGAACGCTGCGGTCGATCAGGAAGAGATCGGCGCCGCCATAATAGACGACCGCCAGCATGGCAAAGCCTGAGAGCCAGGTGGCGTAGCTTTCCCATTTGAACCAGGTCAGGTGCTCCGGCATCGACGCGGGCGCCACCAGATATTTCTGGATATGATAGAAGCCGCCGCCATGGACCTGCCATTCCTCGCCATAGGCGCCGACGGGAAGCCCCGGGCGCTTCACCAGCCCGAGATCGAGCGCGATAAAATAGAAGGACGAGCCGATCCAGGCGATGGCCGTGATCACATGCAGCCACCGGACGGCGAAGGACAGCCATTCCCA
The DNA here is from genome assembly GCF_001429245.1 of Rhizobium sp. Root274. Lineage (GTDB taxonomy): Bacteria > Pseudomonadota > Alphaproteobacteria > Rhizobiales > Rhizobiaceae > Allorhizobium. Next base: position 611,357 of record NZ_LMJE01000007.1, on the reverse strand, counting down.
GGCGATCGCGTATTCATACATCGGCTAAGTCCTTCTCGTTCCCCGTTTTGCCTGACATTGCGAAAAATTCCTCGGGAAGGGAAGGGGAAAGGACGCAGTGCAGCAAAAGCTGCACGGGAAGTTTTTGGTGTTCGGCCTCGACACGGATTTTGACTAGCGCCTCGGCAGCGCCCGGCGGATGCGCCTCAGCTCTTCGCGCCTGCCGGCATTGCCTCGAAGCTCGGCAGAGTGCTGCGCAGGAATTCGCGGAAAGCCCGGATCTTGCCGGCATTGCGCCGTGCTTCCGGATAAACCAGCCAATAATGCGATCCATCTTCGCAGGTGAGTTCGAATGGCTGGATCAGTGCGCCCGAGGCGATCTCTTCCGGATAGAATTCTGGTCGCAGGATGGCGATGCCATGGCCTGCGACAGCGGCGGCCGCTTCGAAGGACTGAGCGCCGAGCCGGGTGCGCTGGTGCGTGTCGAGTTCGACATCCGGATAGCCGGCCGCCGTGAACCAGATGCGCCACCAGGGATCGGACGGGTCGATGATGCGCAGCTTCAAAAGGTCGAGCGGTTCGCGGACCCCGCCGATGCTGTCGGCGAGCTTCGGGCTCAGCATCGGCGTGAAATGGTTGTGCATGACGAAATGCGCCCGCAGCCCCGGCCAGCTGCCCTTGCCGCTGCGGATGGCAAGATCAGCCTCCGTCCGGCTGAAATCGATCACCTCCTGCGAGGTCTCGAGCCGGACGGCAATGCCAGGATTATTCAGCTGGAATAGACCGAGGTGGCGGGCCAGCCATTGCGAGGCGAAGGTGGCCGTGGCGTGGATGATCAGCGTGCCGTCGGCCGTATTGCGCAGATCGGCCAGCGCCTCGCGCAGCAGTTCGAAACCTTCGGTGACCTTCGGCAAGAGCCGCTCTCCGGCCTCGCTCAGCGAAATGCGTCGCGGCTTGCGCAGGAAAAGCGCCTCGCCGACATGCGCCTCCAAAAGTTTGATCTGATAGCTTACCGCCGTCTGGCTCATGCCCAGTTCTTCGCCGGCGCGGGTGAAACTCTCAAGTCGCGCAACGGCTTCGAAGACGCGCAAGGCGTTGAGGGGAAGCTGTTTCGACAGTTTCATGGATAAGGCCTCTTTATGCACGGGCAGCGTAATTGAATTGGATTGCCGCCGCAACTGCAGGCACAAGAAGAGCATCAGAAACACGAAGATTGAAACCGCGTGGAGGCAGACATGGTGTCCGCGATCCGTAGAATCTTGCCATTCGACAGGCTGGTGTCGATCCTGTGGTCCGGAGTGACCCAGTCGCATCGACGCCAGCAGTTGCCCCATATCGATGACATTCCCGAGGATCTCCTGAAGGATATCGGCATCGAGAAACCGACATCTTCGTCCGATCCGCGCAGCGATCTCTGGCGGTATCGCCGGGGTTTGACGGACTATCTCCGTCCCGGTCCGTTCTGAAAAAGGAGTTTGGGATCAGTCGATTGCCGACATGTGCTGGCAATGTGATTCCAGCGCTTGAGAGACTGATTCAGCTCTGGGAGCCGAGCAGCACGCCAAGCAATTCCGCCGCGACCATGGCCGCAATCACCGCCGGGCGCTTGTCCTTCACCGCATTGCCGCCGATCGGCAGCGTCAGGCGCTCCATCGCCGACCGCTGGGTGCCCTCGCGATCGAGGAAGGAGGCGAAGGTGGCGCGCTTAGTCTTCGAGCCGATCATGCCGACATAGGCGAGGTCGGTTCGGGCAAGCGCTTCCCTTCCGATCAGGAAATCCAATGCATGGTCATGGGTCAAGATGACGACGGCGCCGCCGGGCCTGACCTTCGCCACCTCGGCCTCCGGCATCGCGACGCGGCGAAAGGTGATGCCGGCGGGCACGTCGCCGTCGATCTCCGTGCGCGTGTCGATCAGGCTGACCTTCAAGGGAAGGGGTGCCAACGCCTGGGCGAGCGCCAGGCCGACATGGCCGGCGCCGAAGACCATGACGTCGGGGAATGCCGCGCGTTCGCTTGCCAGGCGCTGCGTGAGTTCGACAGTGATGGCCTGGTCGACGACGCGGAACGACAGGATCGTGCGACCACCGCAGCACTGGCCGATCTCGGGGCCGAGCGGCACGTCGAGCGTCTCCGACACCGTTTCGCCAGCCAACTGCTTGCGGGCGTGTTCGATCGCCATGAATTCCAGATGGCCGCCACCGACCGTGCCCCAGATCGCTTCAGCCGCCACCAGCATCAATGTGCCGGCCTCGCGCGGGGTCGATCCCCTGGTCTCGGCGACTTCGACGAGAACGGCGTTGGGGTGGGTTTTGAGGAAGGCGGGGAGGGTGGTCAGGCTCATGATGCGGCAATTCTAGCATTCTCAAGGGGCAACTGGACAGCGCGGCTTTCAGTTTATCCGACAAAGGTTTCACAGCGCCTGTAACATGCCCGACGTGTTAAGGTTTCGCCTCGAAGACACAGGGGTTTACATGACCAGAACGCAGGGCCTGATCATCTGGTTGCTCGTCGCCTGCTTTGCCGTGGCGCTGTTCCTCGTCAATCCGCTCGCCGATATCGCCGCCCGGTTCAGCCGCGATGTCACGCTTGGCAGCGGCGCGCTTTACACGACATTGCGTGTGGCCAATTCCGTGATGAGCGTGGCGCGGGATGCCGATATTTCCGGTGGCGTCGGTGTGGCCTCGGTCACCGCCAGTCCCGGACAATTGCTGCAGCCGGTCATCAACACCATCGAGCGGCTGGTCGATCTTCTCTTCGGGCTCGCCATCGTCTCCGGCATCCTGTCGCTCATACTGGTGCCGGTCGCCAAAGTTGCTTCCGTGGCTCTCGGGGCCTGTGCGCTGTTTTGCGCCGGGCTCACACTCACGACACGTCAGTTGCCCTCGGTTATGGACCGTCTGGCGAAGGCCGTGCTCGTTCTCGGCGTGCTCGGGGCTGTTCTGCTGCCGGCATCCTACACCATCGCCTTTTACGCGGGTGACGCGATCACGGATCGTGCCTGGACAAACGCGACGGAGGTCTTCGACCGCATGCGCGGGCAGCAGGATCTGGCCGGTGCCGACGTGGACGTGGTGCCGCCTGTGGAAACCCTGTCTCCCACTGATCGTATCCCGCCGGCGGAGGATGGCATGTTCGATCGCCTCGGCTCCGCCTTTACAGGCACCCTGCAGGCCGCGTCTGACATGGCGGAAACCGCAGCCGCAAATGCGCAGGTGATCCAGGATGGCGTGGCAATCTCGGCCGATCTGTTCACCGCCTCGATCGGGATCGCGACGGCCTATCTCGTCAAGCTGCTGGTCCTGCCGGTGTTGATCCTCGCAGCCTTCCTCTATCTGCTGCGGGCCGCGACGCGTTGATCCATCACGCCCGCTTCAACCTCTCCACCGCCATCAGCACACGCTCCGGCGTCGCCGGAGCGTCGAGCCTCGGGCAGACGCGGTAATCCGCCACCGAAGCCACCGCCATCGACAGCGCCTCCAGCACCGAGATCGCCAGCATGAAGGGCGGTTCGCCGACGGCCTTGGAGCGGCCGATGGTGGGCTCTGCGTTTTCCGACCAAGGCACCAGCCGCGTGTTGAAGATTTTTGGCCGATCCGAGGCGAGCGGGATCTTGTAGGTCGATGGCGCGTGTGTGCGCAGGCGCCCCTTGCCGTCCCACCAGAGTTCTTCCGTCGTCAGCCAGCCCATGCCCTGGACGAAGCCGCCTTCGATCTGGCCGATGTCGATCACCGGGTTTAGCGACTTGCCCACATCATGCAGGATGTCGGTGCGCTCCATCAGGTATTCGCCGGTCAGCGTGTCGATCGAGACCTCGGTGCAGGCGGCGCCATAGGCGTAGTAATAGAAGGGCGTGCCGCGGCCGGCGGCGCGATCCCAGTGAATTTTCGGGGTCTTGTAGAATCCGGCGGCAGAGAGCTGGACGCGGGCGAGATAGGCCTGTTTGGTGAACTCACCGAAGGCAAAGATCTCACCGCCGACGCGCACCCGGTTGGGCAGGAACTCGACCTCGGAGGCCGGCACGCCGTATTTTTCGGCGGCAAAAGCGACCAGGCGCTCCTTGATCTGGCGGGCGGCGTCGTATGCCGCCATGCCGTTGAGATCGGAGCCGGAGGAGGCGGCGGTCGCCGAGGTGTTGGGCACCTTCGCGGTGGTCGTGGCGGTGATCTTTACCGTGTCGACATCCACCTGGAAACAGTCTGCAACGACTTGGGCGACCTTGGTGTAGAGGCCCTGGCCCATTTCGGTGCCGCCATGGTTCAGATGGATCGAGCCGTCCTGGTAGATATGCACCAGCGCGCCCGCCTGGTTATAGGCGGTCATGGTGAAGGAGATGCCGAACTTGACCGGTGTGAGGGCGATGCCCTTCTTGATCACCGGGCTCGTCTTGTTGAAGTCGATGATCGCCTGACGGCGGGCCTGGTAGTCGCAGGAGGTTTCGAGCTCCTCGACAACCTTCAGAATGATGTTGTCTTCCACCAGCTGGTGATAGGGGGTCACGTCTCGCCCCGAACCCTTTTCGCCGTAGAAATTGGCCTTTCGAACCTCAAGCGGGTCCTTGCCCAGTGCATAGGCAATTTCTTCGATTACCCGTTCGCCACCCAACATACCCTGAGGGCCGCCAAAACCGCGATAGGCGGTGTTGGAGACGGTGTGGGTCTTTAGGGGTAGCGAGGTCAGCTTCACATGCGGATAGAAATAGCTCGAATCAGCATGGAAGAGGGCGCGGTCGGTGACCGGGCCGGAGAGATCCGAGGAATAGCCGCAACGGGCGGCGAAGTTGGCTTCGATGGCGTGGATCTTTCCGTCATCGTCGAAGGCGACGTCGAAATCCATCTTGAAGTCGTGGCGCTTGCCGGTGACGCCCATGTCCTCGTCGCGGTCGGGGCGGAATTTCACCGCACGCTTCAGCTTCTTGGCGGCGAGCGCGGCGAGCGCTGCAAACTGGTTGCCTTGCGTCTCCTTGCCGCCGAAGCCGCCGCCCATGCGCCGCGTGTTGACGGTCACGGCATTCGAGGGAATGTCGAGCACATGGCCGACGATGTGCTGGATTTCCGACGGGTGCTGGGTGGACGACCAGACGGTCACGTCGTCGTCCTCGCCGGGAATGGCGAGCGCGATATGGCTTTCGAGGTAAAAATGCTCCTGGCCGCCGATGCGCATCGAGCTCTTGATGCGATGCTTGGCCTTGTCGAGCTCGGTTTCCGGCGTGCCGCGCTTCAGCGTCATGCCCGGCGTGACGAGTGGGCTGCCATTCTCCAGCGCGCCGTCGATGTCGGTCCAGAAGGGCAGGTCGCGGTATTCGACCTTGGCAAGCCGCGCCGCCTTGCGGGCCGCATCGCGGGTCTCGGCGATGACGGCGAAGATGGTCTGGCCGTGGAATTCGATTTTGTCGGTCGCGATCAGCGGCTCGTCGTGGCGGCCGCCGGAGGAGACATCGTTGACACCGGTGATGTCGGCGGCGGTGAGGACATCGATCACCCCCGGATAGGCCTTCACCGCCGAGAGATCGATCGACAGGATGTCCGCATGGGCGCGATCCGCCATGCCGAGTGCGCCGTGGAGGAGCCCTGCGGGTTCGGGAATATCGTCGATATATTCGGCACTTCCGGCGACATGCTTGTGCGCTGAATCATGCCGTAGCGACTGGTGCATCGGCCCCTTGATGTATTTCGTTGTCTCGTAGGTCGCCTTATCCATGATCACGCCTCCTCCGTCGCGAAGCGCTGCAGTTCCTGCGGCGTGCCCGACACTTCGAGGAAGAACCGCGTCAGCAGGTTCTTCGCCGTCAGCTGGCGATATTCAGCCGTGGCGCGCCAGTCGGTCAGCGGCTTGTAGTCGAGGTCGAAGGCGTCGCGGGCGGCTTCGACCGTTGCTTGGGTGAACGGCTTGCCGTAGAGCGCTGCCTCAACGGATCGAGCGCGTCTCGGGGTCGCGGCCATGCCGCCAAAGGCGATGCGGATATGGGTGACGATGCCAGCCGCATCCTTCTCCAGATGGAAGGCACCGCAGAGCGCGGAGATGTCTTCGTCGCGGCGCTTGGTGATCTTGTAGACGGCGACGTGACTGTCTGCTTTCGGGCGCGGCACAAACATGCTTTCGACGAATTCGCCGGGTTGGCGGTCCTGCTTGCCGTAGTCGATGAAATAGTCCTCGAGCGGCATCGTGCGGCTGCCCTTGGCCGAGCGCAACGTCACGGTGGCGGAGAGCGCGATCAGGGCCGGCGGTGAATCGCCGATCGGCGATCCGTTGGCGATATTGCCGCCGATCGTGCCCATGTTGCGGACCTGCTGGCCGCCGATGCGGGTGATCAGGCGACCGAAGGCAGGGATTTCCTGGCGCAGGACCTCGAAGGCGCTGGTGTAGCTGACGCCAGCGCCGAGCGTGATGCCATCGAGCGTGACCTCGATCTTCTGCAGGTCTTGCAGATGGTTGATGAACACCACGGGGTCCAGCACGCGCATCTGCTTCGTCACCCACAGTCCGACATCCGTTGCGCCGGCCACGACGGTTGCCTTGGAATGGGCGGACAGTGTTTCAGCCAGCGCTTCGACGCTGCCGGGGACGACTAGCCGGCGGCCATCGGGCCCGGCAAGCGCGATGGTCTCGCGGGTGGAAAGCTCTTCCAGACGCGCAATGATATTGGTCCGTTCGCGTTCCAGCGGGTCGAATAGCGCCGACGGCCTGACATGGCCCACCTGTTCGGCGGCCTTGACGATCGGCTCATAACCCGTGCAGCGACAGAGGTTGCCCTGCAGAGCGCGTTCGATCTCCGCGCGGCCGGGGTTCTCCGAGGCCATCCACAGGCCGTAGAGCGACATGACGAAGCCCGGGGTGCAGAAGCCGCATTGCGAGCCGTGACAGTCGACCATGGCCTGCTGCACGGGATGCAGCGTGCCGTCCTTGGCCGCCAAGTGCTCGACGGTCACGACATGGGTGGCATTGAGCGAGCCGACGAAGCGGATGCAGGCATTGACCGTCTCATACTTCAGCGCGCCGTCGACAAGCCGCCCGACCAGCACGGTGCAGGCGCCGCAGTCGCCCTCGGCGCAACCTTCCTTCGAACCCGTCAGCCGGCGCTTCAGGCGCAGGAAGTCGAGCAGCGTCTCGGTCGGGTCGAGGCTTGAAAGGGCGACGTCTTCGCCGTTCAGGATGAAACGAATGCTGTCTGCCATCTATAAATCGTGTCCCTCGGTGTCCGACTGCCGGACGCGGCTGCGTCGCCCATATTAGCGATGGTGGGCGGCGCAGCTCAATCTTTCAAGTTTATTGTGCTGTCCAGCCGCCATCAATGGAGATCGAGGTGCCGGTCACCTGGGCTGCAGCATCGCTTGCCAGGTAGATGGCCAGTGCTGCCACCTGGTCGATGCCGACAAATTCCTTGGTCGCCTGCAGATGTAGCATGACGTCGTTCTTCACCTGATCCTCGGAAATGCCGCGTGCCTTGGCGGTGTCGGGGATCTGCTTTTCGACCAGAGGTGTCAGCACATAACCGGGGCAGATCGCGTTGACGGTAATACCGTCGCGGGCTGTCTCCAGAGCCACCGTCTTGGTGAGGCCCAGCACGCCGTGTTTGGCCGTCACATAAGCCGACTTGAAGGGCGAGGCGACGAGGCCGTGGGCCGAGGCGATGTTGATGATGCGGCCCTTCTTCTTGGCTTTCATGCCCGGGATGGCCGCGCGAATCGTGTGGAAGGCGCTCGACATGTTGATCGCGATGATCAGGTCCCATTTCTCGATCGGGAATTCCTCGACCGGGGCGACATGCTGGATGCCGGCATTGTTGACGAGCACATCGATGCCGCCGAACGTTTTTTCGGCGGTGGCGATCAGGTCGGCAATCTCGGCCGGCTTCGACATGTCGGCGGCGTGGTAGAGCGCCTTGCCGCCGGACGTCTCAAGCGATTGGCGGATCTTTTCGATTTCGGCTGCATCGCCAAAGCCATTGATCACGACATTGGCGCCTTCCGCCGCGAAAGCCTTGGCAATGCCAAGGCCGATGCCGCTGGTGGAGCCGGTGACGACAACTGTTCTTTTCATCAGACTAATTCCTGTTTGACGCATGCCGGTGAAGCCCGGCCTTGATGTGTCCCGCCGGCCCGAGCCTAGTCCCAAAGGAAGTTCTTGTGCAACGGGCGTTTTACTGCGGTGCAATAAAGGCCGGGCAGAGGGCTGGTTGCGGAGAGGCGGGAGCAGAGCCAGGCGTGACACACTGTTCGATGGAGGGGACTTTGCCACCACAGGCTTAATCGCTATGTCAGACAAAACAGCTTACCAGCGGAGTTATGCCATGGAACTCGGTCTCTACACCTTCGCCGATGTCGATCCGAATGCGGCCAACAAGGGGGCGGAGGCCAAACGCCGCGTCGACGAGTTGCTGGCCGAGATCAAGCTTGCGGATGACGTTGGCCTCGATGTCTTCGGTCTCGGCGAACATCACCGCCCGGACTATATGGCATCGTCCCCCGCGACGATCCTTGCGGCCGCCGCCGTTCAGACGAAGAATATCCGGCTGACCAGCGCCGTGTCCGTCCTCTCCTCGGATGATCCGGTTCGCGTCTTCCAGCAATATGCGACGGTCGACTTGCTCTCCAGCGGCCGCACCGAGCTGATGGTCGGGCGCGGCTCGTTCATCGAGAGCTTCCCACTCTTCGGCTACGACCTTGAAGACTACGACCTACTGTTTGCGGAGAAGCTGCAGCTCCTGATGGAGATCCGCGAGAACGAAGTGGTGACCTGGGAAGGCCAGACCCGCAAGCCTATCCAGGCACGGGGCGTCTATCCGCGTCCGCTGCAGGATCTGCTGCCGCTGTGGATCGCGATCGGCGGCACGCCGCAATCGGCGGCGCGGGCCGGTTATCTCGGCCTGCCGCTGGCGCTCGCCATCATCGGCGGCGAGCCGCATCGCTTTGCGCCCTTCTTCGATCTCTACCGCCAGAGCGCTGAAAAGGCCGGCGTCGATCCGTCGCTTTTGAAAACATCGATCAACGTGCATGGCTTCATTCATGACACGGTGCAGTCGGCTGCCGACATTTTCTATGGACCGCAGGCGGTGGTGATGGACCGGATCGGTCGCGAGCGCGGTTGGGGGCCGACCAACCGGGCGCAATTCGATGCGTCACGCGGGCCGCGCGGTGCGCTCTTCGTCGGTGATCCGGAAACGGTCGCGGAAAAGATCGTTGCGATGCATGGCATCTTCAAGAACGACCGCTTCCTGCTGCAGATGGCGATTGGCCCCATGCCGCATCAGGAAATCATGCGCGGCATCGAACTCTTCGGAACAAAAGTCGCGCCGCTGGTTCGGAAGGCGTTGACGGAAAAGGCATCTGCCGCCTAAGGCAGCGGCCAGCCCGCCGAAGAAGCATTTGAAGGACCGCCATGATTGTCGAAACCGAAGAGGACCTTGTCCGTCTCAAGGACATCGGGCGGATTTGCGCCGCTGCCATCAAGGTGATGGCAGCAGCACTTGAGCCGGGGATCACGACCCGCGAGCTCGACCAGATCGGCCGCAAGCTCCTCGAAGACAATGGCGCGCAATCGGCGCCGGAACTCTGCTACCAGTTTCCCGGCGCCACCTGCATCTCGGTCAATGAGGAGATTGCCCATGGCATTCCCGGCGACCGGGTGATCAAGGCGGGCGACCTCGTCAACATCGATGTGTCGGCGGAAAAGCTCGGCTATTTCGGCGATACCGGCCAGTCCTTCATCGTGCCGCCGGGAACGGCCAAGCAGGAACGGCTGCTGCGTGACGGCAAGCGGGCGCTCTGGGTAGGCCTCAATCAGGTGAAGACTGGCCGTCCAATGGCCGATATCGGCAATTCCATCGGCGCCTTTGCCCGCAAGAACCGCTATACGCTGATCACCAATCTTGCGAGCCATGGGGTCGGCCGTTCGCTGCATGAAGAGCCGAAAGAATTGTCGACCTGGCCGGATCCGGACGAAACCCGGATTATGGAGGAAGGGCTGGTGTTCACTGTCGAGCCGTTCCTCTCGCTCGGCGGCCACTGGGCCGAGGACGGCGACAAGGACGCCTGGACGCTCTACAGCGATCCGCCGGCGCCGACCGTTCAGTTCGAACACACGATCGTGGTGACGAAGAATGGACCGCTGGTGCTGACGCTCGCCGACTAAGGCGAGCGTAACAGCGTCTCGTCAGACGCCTTATTCGGACTTCGAAAAGGCGACAGCGACGCCCTTTTTCTTGAAATAGGACTGCATGATCTTGCGGCCCTGGCGGTTCGACTGGGCGAGCTTCGACGGCTCGAACACGGCTTCCTTGACACCTTCGCGTCCCATCGCCGCTTTGAGCGCTGCAATGTGAAGATCGATTTCTTCATTGTCGTTGTTGATCGAGGTGTAGATGTTGTCGATGGCCTGCTGCAGGCTGAGGTCGCTCATGGGGCACTCCTGGAAAAAGCTTTGGGACTTCCCTAGCGATTTTTGGGGCTGAGGCAAGCGGACTTGGGTGGGGCGGTATGCCCTCGGCTTCTGCCAGCCGCTTGCAACCGGTGGCCAACAGCCCGTCTATTCTTGCGAACCTGTAATTATTGCGGGGGTAATTCCGCCACAATTTGGCAGTGGCATTGCTGCTGCGGCGCCAGTGCCCTAGGTTCCGTGTCGATTTGCAGGACTTCTCCCACACGAAGGTTCCCCCCGTGTTTCATTCCTTCTTCCCCCGGCCTAAGCTGTTCTTCACATCTGCGGTCATCTTCACCTTCGTCTGCGTTCTCGCCTGGTATTTTGGTGTCCAGGAGTTTGGGAACAGCCTGGGCTATGTGCATCCGGAGACGGAGCCGTTCGATCTCAGCTTCTTCGCCCTTCCGTCGAACCTGTTCTTCTACGCCTATTTCCTTCTCTGCATGATCGCCTTTGGTGGGGTCTGGACGATCCTGGCCAAGGATCATCCCTGGAAGATCTGGTCGATCTGGGGATCGCTGTTCATTATTGCGGCGGTTTATTTCGGCGTGCAGGTCTCGGTCGTCATCAACAATTTCCGCCGTCCGTTCGGCGATCTCTTGCAGAATGCGCTGTCGAAGCAGCCAGGCATCACCGTCTGGGATTTCTACAGCCTGCAGATCGTGTTCGCGAAGATCGTCTTCGTCAGCATGGCGATCTCGATCGTGACCGACTTCTTCACCAGCCATTACATCTTCCGCTGGCGCACGGCGATGAACGACTTCTACATGTCGAAGTGGGAGAAGGTCCGTCATATCGAAGGCGCTTCACAGCGTGTGCAGGAAGACACGATGCGGTTCTCCTCGACGCTTGAGGGTCTTGGCATTTCGCTGATTAATGCCGTGATGACGCTGATTGTCTTCCTGCCAATCCTGTTTTCGCTGTCGGGTTATGTCAGCGAGCTTCCGATCATCGGCGAGGTGCCGCATGCGCTTTTCTGGCTGGCGATCTTCTGGTCGGCCTTCGGGACAGTGCTGCTCGCCGTTGCCGGTATCAAGCTGCCGGGGCTTAATTTCCGCAACCAGCGCGTCGAAGCGGCCTATCGCAAGGAACTGGTCTATGGTGAGGATCATGCGGATCGCGCGCAACCCGCGACGGTGAAGGAGCTCTACAACAACGTCCGGGTCAATTATTTCACGCTCTACTTCCACTACCTCTATTTCAACGTCGCCCGCTATTTCTACATGCAGGCCGATGCGATCTTCCTGCTGATCGTGCTGGTGCCGACGATCGTTGCTGGCAAGATCACCTATGGTATCTATCAGCAGATCGCGACCGCCTTCGGACAGGTGTCGAATTCGTTCCAGTATCTGGTCAATTCCTGGACGACCATCATCGAGCTTCTGTCGATCCACAAGCGCCTCAAGGCGTTTGAGGCCGCGATCGACAACGAGCCTCTGCCGGAAATCGATCAGCGCTATCTGGAGCGGGAGGCTGTCGCTGGCGAGGTCGCTGCGGACAAGCCAACCTGACGGACTGAAGACCGCATAAAACACCAAGGCCGCGCCTGGGAAACCCAGCGCGACCTTTTGCTTTAATGCTTAAGGAACCATCACATATCGCCGGTGCCTGCAGCCTGGCCGCCCTTGGTGCCCAGCATCTCCAGCGCCTCGGAATAGGTGACGCAGGCGACATCCGGCTTGGTGCAGACCTCCGCCACCAGCCGCTCCATCGCCGCCCAATAGGCGCCGCCGTTCATGGTGACGAAGTGGAGGCCGATCTGCAGGGGCATGCGGTTCCCATTATACTGGGTCTCGAAGGCGGTCTTGAACGCCTTGTAGCTGCGCTCGGCGAATTCGTCGCCCTTCGACGGGTGGTCGATGCCGCCGGAATGGCGGATGAAGAGGTTGTAGTCCATGGCGATGATGCGGCGGTTCTCAGGCCCTTCCGGAATCAGCGGCAGGCCGAAACGGATCAGACCATTCTCTTTGCGCGGTGGCGCCGGGTCGTGGGTGACGAGGCTCGCATCGTAGCGATAGCCATGCTGGCGTTCGGCCTCGTAAAGGCTGTCGGGAGCGGAGAGATAGGGCGCGCGAAAACCGGTGATGCCGGATGTGACGAAGTCGGCCCAGCCTTCCGGCTCGCGATCAGCCAGCCCATTGTCCTTCCAGGCGCCGGCCAGCACCCGGTCAAAGCTCTCGAACTCGGTCAGCCATTGATCCTTGGTCCAGTCCTTACCATCGAAATGCCCGCAGGTGTGGCTGGCGATCTCATGACCTTCCTCGTGTGCGCTCCAGATGTTGTCGAGCCGGGTCGAAACCTCGTCCACCGTCTGGGCAAAGCCGATATTGGAGCGGCCGGCCTTGATGCCCGGTGCCTTGTAATCGCCTGCCCGCTCGCGCGGGATCAGCGTGGCGCAGGAGAGGAAATAGGTGAAGTGAGCATTGGCGCGCTTGGCGATGTCCCGGCTGCGTTTCCAGAGCTTGTTGTCGTGGGCGCCGTCGAAGGAGATCATCAGGATCTGTTTCGGTCTCGCTTCGCCCGCACCTTTTGCCGCAGGCGCCGGGTCTCCGGCAACCGCCGTCGTGGCGGTCAGGGCAAGGGAAATGGCCATCAAGGAACGAAACATCAGCAAATACCCGGACATCAACAAGGGGTGCTGGGTGTCATCCAAATGCGGCGAAGCTTTGAACAGGCTGGATATTCGAGCGGCGGACCAGTAAGGCTTTTGACAACACGACCTGAAAGGTTTTCTCCATGGCGCTTCTCATTCTCGGCATCATCCTGTTTCTGGCCACCCATCTGATCCGCGTCGTCGCGCCGGGCTTTCGCCTGTCGATGATTGAGCGCTTCGGCGAAACCGGCTGGCGCGTGATCAATTCCGTCCTCAGCCTCGTGTCGCTGGTGGTGTTGATCTGGGGTTATGCCACGGCGCGCGTGATTAATGTCTGGTTCCCGCCCATGGGCATGAACCACCTGACCATTACGCTGATGTTGATTGCCATGATCTGTCTGGTTGCCGGTTTCCTGCCGGCCGGGCATATCGCGACGAAGACGAAGCATCCGATCGTGCTGTCGATCAAGATCTGGGCCGCCGCCCACCTGCTCGCCAATGGCGACCTGGCCTCGATCCTGATGTTCGGTGCGCTGCTCGCCTGGGGCGTCGTGCTGCGCATCAACTACAAGCGCCGTCAGCGGGCCGGCGATCTCGTGCGGCGAACCTTCGTTTCGGCACGCTTTGATGCCATCGCCGTGGTCTTAGGTGTCGTCGTCTGGGCGCTGATTACCTTTAAGCTGCACGAAGTCTTGATCGGTGTGGCACCGCTGCCGATGTGAGGCCGCAGGCTTTTCGCGGTTTTCCCCTTACAAGCGGACAAAAATCGGCTAGAAGGCCGCTCACGCATGAGATTGCATGGAAAGGCCGGCGCTGCCGGGGGTATGAATGGTTGACCAGAACGACAGCTTTATCCGCGAAGTCAACGAAGAGCTTCGCTCCGATCAGGTGCGCAACGCCTGGAAGCGCTATAGCCGCATCATTATCGGCGTTGCGGTCCTGATCGTCGTCGGCACGGCCGGCCACAGGCTGTGGGATCACTGGAACTCCACCCAGGCCTCGGGCGCCGGCGACCAGTTCCTTGCCGCGCTCAAGCTCGCCGACGAAGGCAAGCGCGACGAGGCGGAAGCCGCCCTTCAGGCACTCGAGAAAGACGGCTACGGCGCTTACGGCGTGCTCGCTCGCTTCCGCGGCGCTTCGGTTCTGGCCGAAAAGGGTGATCCGGCGGGCGCAATCGCTGCCTTCAAGACCATTGGCGACGACAATGACGTGCCGGAAGCGGTTCGCAATGCAGCGCGCGTCCGTGCTGCCTGGCTGATGGTTGATACCGGCACCTATGAGCAGGTCTCGGCGGAAGTCGAAGCCATGGCGACGCCGTCCAATGCCATGCGCCACGCTGCTCGCGAAGCCCTTGGTCTCGCCGCCTACAAGGCCGGCGACATGGTGCGCGCCCGCGAATGGTTCGAGCAGATCACCGAAGACGCGGAAACCCCGCGCAACACGTCTGCCCGCGCCCAGATGATGCTCGACAACATCAAGGCGTCCGGCAAGGCGCCGTAACAACAAGGCCCTGAAGGGTCGGAAAGCTAGCGTTCCATGAGTTTCACCGTTGCCATCGTCGGTCGTCCGAATGTCGGCAAGTCCACGCTTTTCAACCGTCTGGTCGGAAAGAAGCTGGCGCTTGTCGACGACACACCGGGTGTGACCCGCGACCGCCGCCCGGGTGATGCCAAGCTCGTGGATCTGCGCTTCACCATCATCGATACCGCCGGTCTCGAAGAGGCCGGTGCGGACACGTTGGAAGGCCGCATGCGCGCGCAGACGGAAGCGGCGATCGACGAGGCGGATCTCTCGCTCTTCGTCGTCGACGCCAAGTTCGGCCTGACCCCGCTCGACAAGACGCTGGCCGAAATGCTGCGCCGTCGCGGCAAGCCGGTCGTGCTGGTTGCCAACAAGTCGGAAGCCAAGGGGTCTGACGGCGGGTTCTATGACGCCTATACACTCGGTCTCGGCGAGCCGGTGCCGATCTCGGCCGAACATGGGCAGGGGATGATCGACCTGCGCGATGCGATCGTCGAGGCGATCGGCGAAGAGCGCGCCTTTCCCGAGCCGGAAGATGTGGCTGAAACCGATATCGTGCTTCACCCGGGTGACGAAGAGGGTGAAGACGAGGAGTTCGAGCCGGAATATGACGACACGAAGCCGCTGCGCGTGGCAATCGTCGGTCGCCCGAATGCCGGCAAGTCGACGCTGATCAATCGCTTCCTCGGCGAAGACCGTCTGCTGACCGGGCCGGAAGCCGGCATCACCCGCGATTCGATTTCGGTCGAATGGGACTGGCGCGGCCGCACCATCAAGATGTTCGACACGGCCGGTATGCGCCGCAAGGCGCGCGTGCAGGAGAAGCTGGAAAAGCTGTCGGTCGCCGACACGCTGCGCGCGATCCGCTTTGCCGAAACGGTCGTCATCGTCTTCGATGCGACGATCCCCTTCGAAAAGCAGGACCTGCAGATCGTCGATCTCTGCCTGCGCGAAGGCCGTGCTGCCGTTCTCGCCTTCAACAAGTGGGATCTGGTCGAGGACCAGCAGGCGGTGCTGGCCGATCTGCGCGAAAAGACCGAGCGGCTGCTGCCGCAGGCGCGTGGCATTCGCGCCGTGCCGATGTCGGGCCAGACCGGCTATGGGCTGGAAAAGCTCATGCAGAACATCATCGACACCGACAAGGTGTGGAACAAGCGCATCTCGACTGCCAAACTCAATCGCTGGCTCGATGCCGTGCAGACGCAGCATCCGCCACCGGCCGTCTCCGGTCGCCGCCTGAAGCTGAAATACATGACGCAGGTCAAGGCCCGCCCGCCGGCCTTCATGATTTCCTGCACGCGACCCGACGCCCTTCCGGAAAGCTATATTCGCTATCTGACCAATGGTCTGCGCGCCGATTTCCAGATGCCGGGCGTGCCGATCCGTATCCATTTCAAGGCAGGCGAGAACCCGTTCGAAGGGCGCAAGCGCCGACGCTGAGGCCTCTCCTCAACCGGTGAGATCCGCCGGTCGGGTGCCGAAGCGGGCGCGTAAGCCCCGCTTGCGGCGCTGCTCCTTGGCTTCCACGACATTGTCGAAGAACTGTTCGGTCGCGGCCTTCCACGAATAGGTTTCGGCCAGCCTGCGGGCGCTCTCGGGCGAGGCTTGCAAAGCGGCGATGCAGGCGATCTGCAGGTTGGGGTTCAACGCCCCGGCATTGGAGCCGGACGGCAGGATGTCGATCGGCCCGGTGACCGGATAGGCGGCGACCGGAACACCGGAGGCGAGCGCTTCCAAGATCGTATTGCCAAAGGTGTCGGTCTTGGACGGAAAGACGAACACGTCAGCCTGTGCATAGGCTTGGGCCAGTTCCTCGCCATGCAGCATGCCGGTGAAATGCACGTCCGGATAATGCGCCTCAAGCTCGGCGCGGGCAGGGCCGTCGCCCACGACGACTTTCGAGCCGGGCATATCAAGATCGAGAAAGGCCGGCAGGTTCTTCTCCACGGCAACACGGCCGACCGTCATGAAGATCGGTCGAGGCAGGCCGAAAGGTTTTTCCGTTTTCTGGCGCGGGCGAAACAGGCCTGTGTCGATGCCGCGGCTCCAGAGGCTCAAATTCTTAATGCCGCGTGCGGTCAGTTCCCGGCGCAGGCTTTCCGTTGCCACCATGCAGGCGCCGCCGCGATTGTGAAACCAGCGGACATAGGCGTAGAGCCAGGACGCCTTTAGCGGCAAGCGAGCGGCTACATATTCCGGAAACCGGGTGTGGTAGCTGGTCGAAAACGGTTGACCGTTGCGCAGGCACCAGCGGCGCGCCATCAGTCCGAGCGGACCTTCGGTTGCGATGTGCACATAGTCCGGGCGCTGCGCCGCGATCATCCGCCCGACCTGACCTGGCCAGGCAAGCGAGAGGCGGATTTCCGGATAGGTCGGCATCGGGAAGCTGGCGAAGTGCTCGGGCGTCACCATCGAAACTTCGACCCCCATCGTCTTCAGCTCGCGATTGGTGGTCTCGATCGAGCGCACGACGCCGTTTACCTGCGGGTGCCAGGCATCGGTGACGATGGTCAGTCTGGAGGAGGCGGGGCTTGGCATAGGCATCGACATGGGGTCGCTCGATTTCGGAATCACCCCATGGACTTGGCGCTCATCCTGCAAGTGTCGTGACAAGGCCTTATGCGACCGGAACATTACAGCCGCATGTCAGTCTACGCTTTGTCGTGTTTGACATTCACCCCGCAAGGGGGTTGCCTGAACCTTGTTCCCGATTCCCGCAAAGGACGTGCCCATGACCAAAGCCGCCGCGAAACCTGTCCGCCCGAGTTCTTCCAACTGGTGGCGGGGCGCCGTGATCTATCAGGTCTATCCGCGCTCCTTCCAGGATACCGACGGCGACGGGATCGGCGACATCAAGGGCATCATCGCGCGGCTGCCCTACATTGCGTCGCTCGGCGTCGACGCCATCTGGCTCTCACCCTTCTTCACCTCGCCACAGGCGGACATGGGCTACGACGTGTCCGATTACTGCGACGTCGACCCGATGTTCGGCACGCTTGCCGATTTCGACGCGATGATGGCGGAGGCGAAGCGGTTGGGGCTGAAGGTGATCATCGACCAGGTGATCTCTCACACCTCCGACCAGCATCCCTGGTTCAAGGAAAGCCGCACCAGCCGCGACAATACCAAAGCCGACTGGTTTGTCTGGGCCGCCGCGAAACCCGACGGGACCGCGCCGAACAACTGGCTCTCCGTCTTCGGCGGACCGGCCTGGGAATGGGACGGCGTGCGCAAGCAGTATTACATGCACAATTTCCTCGCCTCGCAGCCGGATCTCAACTTTCACAACCGGGACGTCCAGGACGCCGTGCTCGATGCGGTGAAATTCTGGCTGGACCGAGGCGTCGACGGCTTTCGGCTTGATACGGTCAACTACTACTTCCACGACAAGGAACTGAGAGACAATCCGCCCCATACGCCCGACAGCGACAATGCCGGGCTCGATGCGCCCGACGTCAATCCTTACGGCATGCAGAGCCATCTCTATGACAAGACCCAACCGGAGAACATCGAGTTCCTCAAGCGGTTCCGGGCGCTGCTCGACCAGTACGACGATCGCACGACCGTGGGCGAAGTGGGCGACGGGGCACGCTCCCTGAGGACGGTTGCCGCCTATACGTCTGGCGGCGACAAGCTGCATATGTGTTACACCTTCGACCTGCTTGGTCCCGATTTCACGCCGAGCCATATCCGTCATTGCGTGCAGTCCTTCCAGAAACAGGTGAAGGACGGCTGGGTGTGCTGGGCCTTTTCCAATCATGACGTGACGCGGCATCTCAGCCGGTTCATCAACAAGCCGGAAGAGCGTGCGGCCGTCGCCAAGATCGCGATCTCTGTGCTCGCCAGCCTGCGCGGCTCGATCTGCCTCTATCAGGGCGAGGAACTGGGCCTGCCCGAGGCGGAGCTTTCTTTCGAGGATCTGCGCGACCCCTATGGCATCCGCTTCTGGCCGGCGTTCAAGGGACGTGACGGGTGCCGCACGCCGATGGTGTGGGAAAAGGCCAAGGCGCAAGCCGGCTTTTCGAGCGGCAAGCCCTGGCTGCCGGTACCGAAGGAGCATGCCGCCATCGCGGTTGATGCGCAGGAGAAGGACAAGGCTTCGGTGCTTGCCCATTACCGGGCGGTGCTTGCCTTCCGCAAGGCCCATCCGGCGCTGGTCGATGGCGAGATGGAATTCCTCTCGACCAATGAGGATGTGCTGGCCTTTACCCGCAAGAAGGATGACGAACAGCTGCTCTTCGTCTTCAATCTGAGGCGCGGACCACAATCGATCGCTCTGCCGCAGGGCCTGACGATCCGTGAAGTCCTCTCGATGCCGGGGCTTGCCGGCAAGCGCGAGAACGGGGAAATCCACATTGGACCACTCGACGGTTTTTGCGCGCGGATTTAGCGCGAGGGGCAGGATGACGCAAAGAGGGCGTGTCTCGGATTACCGGAGACGCGCCCGTCACGTCCCCTCATCCGGTATGTTCAGCACATGGCCGCAGGCCTTGCAGTGCACGGCGTCCGCATCATGGCGTTGCAGGCCGCATTCGGGGCAGGGGAAGGTTACCTTGTAGGGCCGGACGATCGCCTGGGCGAGGCGGACAAACAGCGAGATGCCGATGATCATGGTCACGATCGAGGTCAGCTTGCCGAAGGTGCCAGGCAGCGTGATGTCGCCGAACCCCGTCGTCGTCACCGTCGCCACGGTAAAATAAAGCGCGTCGATGAAGCCCGAGCCTGCGTCGAGGCGGTAGAAGAAGAAGCTGTAGACAAAGCCTGTGACCAGGAAGAGGAAGACCAGAAGGTTGATGAAGGCCGTGACCACATCGGCCTGATCCTTCAACCCCAGCCGGCGCAGCATCAGCTTGAAGATCGGCCGCTGAGCGACGGCCCAGATGCGGGCCACGCGCAGGAAGGCGAAGTTGAACAGCCATTGCGGAAAGAGCAGCGTGCAGAGCACGAAGAGGTCGACCCAGGTCATGGGTCTTGCGAGAAATCCCCGCGTGCTGCGCGAGGCGCCCCATTGGGCCAGGATTTCGATCGCGATCCAGGCGGCAATTGCATAATCGAGGATCAGATAACTCGGCCGGTCGCGCAGATAGGGGCCGGCGAGGAAGAAGCCGATGATCGCGAGATCGATCACCATCAGCGCGAACTGAAAGCGGATGGCGGCGGTATCGCGGCCGTAATAGAGGCGGGCGAGGCGCTGGCGGAGGAGGGGGGATTGATCGGATGACGTATTCATGCCGGCAGAAGCTATTCCGCGGCCAAAGCGGTCGATCTCGTCTGGTCTCCCCGACCGGCAAGAAGTCCTGCCACCGAAATGTCTTCGTCGAGGTCTTCCCAATGAATGCCGGCGGAACTGAGCTCGTATTTCAATAGATCGGCAGGGGATGCGGCCAGAAGCCGCGGAAACCAGGCAAGCGGCACGCCCAGGATCCGCCCGTCCGAGAGCGAAACCCACATGGTGGCATCGTCGAACTTAACTTCAGTCGCCGAAATGCTCATGCCAGGCCCTTTCGATCTCAGAACGGTTTTCGTTCACAATGCGCATGATATCAGAGAGTTCCCGGCTGTTGAACCCGTTGCTCTCGGCGAGCGCTATCTGCGGCTCCAGCCAAACTTTGGCATCGTCACCAGCCCGGAAGACATGGATGTGAACCGGTTCACGCGGGGACCCTTCATTGGAATAGAATAGAAAACGATATCCTTGCTTCCGAAAAACGATCGGCATGACTTTGCTCCAGTTGTTGTGCTGGACTTGATTCTAAGACGTGCCTGACTGCGTTCAGCGCGGCAGCATTCGATTTAAATTCCTTTTCTCAACGAGATGGAATTCAGCGAGATAGGCGAAAAGGGAGGGGCCTTGTTGGTACGATCCCTGTAGAGAAACTGGGCATTCGGCATTGTGACACGCCTCGCACTGAATTCTGCCCCGGTGCACACAACGCGGCAATCCTCACCCGATCAGGCAGAACTTGTCGACATCGACCATGCCCATGTCGGAGATCTTGAGGTGCGGGATGACCGGTAGCGGCAGGAAGGCGACCTGGAGGAAGGGTTCTTCCAGAGTCGTTCCAAGGGCATAGGCGGCTTTTCTCAAGTTATGCAGCGTGTCGCGCACGCTCTCATAGGGCTCTAAGCTCATTAGGCCGGCGACGGGGAGCGGGATCTCGCCGGTGACCTTGCCGTCTTCGACCACGACGAAGCCGCCCTTGATTTCGCCGAGCCGGTTGGCGGCCAGCGCCATGTCTTCCTCGGAGACGCCGACGACGCAGATGTTGTGGCTGTCATGGCCGACGGTCGAGGCGATTGCGCCCTTCTTCAGGCCAAACCCCTGGACGAAACCGTTGGCATGGTTGCCGTTCTTGCCGTGACGCTCGATGACGGCGACCTTGATCACGTCGTTTGCGAGATCGACGGAGGTCTGGTTGCCGGAGGTCGGCAGGCGAAAGCGGCGGTGTTCGGTGATGATCTTGCCGGGCAGGACGCCGATCACGGGTGTCTCGCCTTCGGCGACTGGCACGCCGAAATCGGCGGCCTTTACCGTCCGCGCCTTGACGCTATCGAGACCGACGGGGGCAACGGGCTTGCGGGTGGCGAAGAGTGCGTCGGTGACGCGGCGGCCGGCGGCAAAGACCATATCGGCCTTGCAGTTTTCGAGCGTGTCGATGACCACCAGATCGGCTCGCCAGCCGGGGGCGACGAGGCCACGATCTCTGAGGCCGAAGGCGCCGGCCGCCGAGATCGAGGCGGCGCGGTAGACGGCGAGCGGTTCGACGCCGTTTCGGATTGCCTCGCGGATCATGTAGTCGAGATGGCCCTGTTCGGCGATGTCGAGCGGGTTGCGATCGTCGGTGCAGAGCGCGAGGAACGGGGACAGCCGTTCGGTCAGGATCGGCATCAGCGCGTGCAGATCCTTCGACACCGAACCTTCGCGGACCAGGATATGCATGCCCTTGCGGATCTTTTCCATGGCTTCCGCAGCTGTCGTACATTCATGGTCGGTGCGAATGCGAGCTGCGAGATAGCCGTTCAGATCGCGGCCCGAGAGCAGCGGTGAATGGCCGTCGATATGGCCGTCCTGAAAGGCCTCGAGCTTGGCCATGCAGATCGGATCCTTGTGAATCACGCCGGGAAAATTCATGAATTCGGCGAGGCCGATGACCTTCGGGTGATTGCGGAAGGGTACCAGGCGTTCGATCGGCAGATCGGCGCCGGAGGTTTCCAGATGCGTCGCCGGCACGCAGGAGGAGAGCTGGACGCGGATGTCCATGATCGTCTGTTCCGACGAGTCGAGGAAGAACTGGATGCCCTCGGTGCCCAGCACATTGGCGATCTCGTGCGGATCGCAGATCACGGTCGTCACGCCATAGGGCAACACGCAACGGTCGAATTCATGCGGGGTGACGAGCGAGCTTTCGATATGCAGATGCGTGTCGATGAAGCCGGGCACGACGGTCTTGCCGGTGATGTCGATCACTTCGCGGCCTTCATAGTTCTCGACTGTCCCGACAATCGTCTCGCCGCAGATGGCGATGTCCGAGGCAACCAGCTCGCCCGTGACCAGATCGAAGAAGCGTCCGCCCTTCAACACGATATCCGCCGGTTCGCGGCCGGTGCCCTGGTCGATGCGGCGTTCAAGGTCGGTCATGGCGGCTCTCCGATTCTGTGTGCGGTGCAATAGTCTATCGCCTTGCCGGTTTGGGGGAAATGCCCGCCTAGTCCTGAACCTCCACCACAAACCCGAACCACATCGTCTCTCCGGCTGCCAGCGCCACCGTATAGGGCCGCTCGACCAGTTCCGCTGTGCCGCCGGCGTGCGCTGCCATGCCGTGCCAGGGTTCGACGCAGAGGAACGGCGCGCCGGGCTTTTGCCAGAGCGCGATATTGGGCAGGTTTTTAAAGGTGAAGGCGAGCGAGGGGCCGGTATCGGCGCCATAGGTGAGGGCGGTTCCGGCCCCTTCGGGGAAGATCAGGGCGTCGTTGTCGAAGAGGGCGTGGGTGAGTTCAAGCCGGCCGGATTGGAAGGGCGAGGTCGGCAGCGTCTCGCCGATCAGCCCGTTTTCCAGTTGCACCACGCCAGGCTCTGCGCCGTTTTGAAGAGTGACCGCATGGGGGCGGCCCTCGGCCCCCGGGAGCGGCCAGAGGAAGGCCGGGTGGAAGCCAATGCCGAAGGGCAGCAGCACATGTCCGCTGTTTTCGACGGTGGCCGTTACCGCCAATGATCGACCGTTCAGGCTGTGCTCGAGTGTCAGGCGGAAGTCGAACGGATAGACCTCACGGGTCTCGGAGGACGAGACGAGTTCGTGGCGGCAGGCCGTTGCCGTCTGCTCGACGAGCAAAAACTCCCGGCGGCGTGCAATGCCGTGCTGGGCCATGGGATAGGTTTGGCCGTTCACGGCCAGCATGTCTCCCGGCGCCTTGCCGACGATCGGAAAGAGGATCGGCGAGCGGCCCGTCCACCAGGCGGCATCCCCGTTCCAGAGCCAGTCCCGGCCATCTGCCGTTTTCAGCGACTGCATCTCGGCGCCGAGCGAGGCGATCTCGACGGACAGGTCTGCATTGGTGATGCGAATCGTCTCGGACATGGGGACTCCTTCTGCGCGTTCCGTCATCTTAGGGAGATCGGGGAGGGAGCGCGACGGGAAATGACGGAGGCTCAACGTTGCGGGACATGGATGGGAGCATCCCCAATGAGGAGAGCGGTATCACCGCTCATTCCTTCGCCTTTGCCGCCAGCTGTTCCACCGCTAGCCCGGCATCGCGCCAGGCCGAAAAGCCGCCTTCGAGATGGCAGACGTTTTCAAGCCCCATTTCCAGCGCCGTCTTCGTCGCCAAGGCCGAGCGCCAGCCGCTGGCGCAGAAGAACAGGAAAAGCTTGTCCTCGGCAAAGACAGGCTTGTGATAGGGGCTTTCCGGATCGATCCAGAATTCGAGCATGCCGCGGGGACAGGAGAAGGCGTGAGCGATCGTGCCTTCGCGTTCCCGCTCGCGCGGGTCGCGCAGATCGACGAAGACGACGTTGCTCGCGCCGTGCAGCCGGGCCGCTTCCGATACGTTCACGGCCTCCACGAGTGCATCGGCTTCCGCCAGAAGGTCCTTATAGCCTTTGCGCATGCCAGCCTCCCGATCATGTCTTGCGCAGCGAGCGCCGATATGGCTGCCCGTCGCTCTGATCATAGACTTCACGCGCGCTTCCGCAAAGCACTCAGCCGAACAGATCCGTCAGCAGATAGAACGTGGCGGAGATGAGGGCTGCCGCGGGCAGCGTCACGATCCAGGCGATGACGATGTTGCCGGCAAGGCCCCAGCGCACCGCCGTTGCGCGGCGCGCTGCTCCCACGCCGACAATGGCGCCGGTGATCGTGTGAGTGGTCGAGACCGGGACGCCGAGCCAGGTGGCGGCAAAGAGGGTGATCGCCCCGCCGGTTTCGGCGCAGAAGCCCTGCATCGGATTGAGCCTCGTGATCTTCGAGCCCATGGTGTGCACGATGCGCCAGCCACCGAAGAGAGTGCCAATCGCCATGGCCGACTGACAGGAAATGACCACCCAGAAGGGCACGTGGAATTCCGGACCGAGATAGCCCTGGCTGAAGAGCAAGACGGCGATGATGCCCATGGTCTTCTGCGCGTCGTTGCCGCCATGTCCGAGGGAATACAGCGAGGCGGAGATGAACTGCAGAATGCGGAAGGTGTTGTCGACCGCGAAGGGTGTCTGGCGGACAAAAACCCAGGAGACGATCAGTACCAGAACGAGTGCAAGCAAAAACCCGATCATCGGTGACAGGAAGATCGCCAGCACCGTCTTCGATAGGCCCGAAAAGACGATTGCACTGAAGCCGACCTTGGCAAGACCCGCGCCGACCAGGCCGCCGACAAGGGCATGCGAGGAGGAAGATGGAATGCCGAAGATCCAGGTGACGATGTTCCAGATGATCGCGCCCATAAGGGCCGCGAAGATCACGGCCGGCGAGACAATGGCGGGGTCGATGATGCCCTTGCCGAGCGTTTCAGCCACATGCAAACCGAAGAACATGAAGGCGATGAAGTTGAAGAAGGCCGCCCAGACCACCGCATATTGCGGCTTGAGCACACGGGTCGAGACGATTGTCGCGATCGAATTTGCCGCATCGTGCAGACCGTTCAGAAAGTCGAAGAAGAGCGCAACGCCGATCAGGGCGACCAGCAGCGGGAAGGCCAGCGTCGCTTCCATTACACGTTCTCGATCACGATGCCGCTGATTTCATTGGCCACATCCTCGAAGCGGTCGAGAACTTTTTCGAGTTCGCCGTAGATTTCGGTCCCAATGAGATAGGCCATGGCGTTGCCGCTGTCGCGATGAATGCGGTAGAGCGCCTTCAGGCCCTGGTCGTGCAATTCGTCCGAGCGGCCCTCGACACGCGTCACCTCTTCGGCAATCTGCGTCAGGCGCTGGTGGTTCTGGCCGATCTTGTCGAGCAATGGGATGGCTTCGGCGATGAGGCGCGCCGCTTCGACAACGGCGCGACCCATTTCCTGCATGCGCGGGTCGAACTCAGTCTGTTCGTAGAGGCGTACCGTCTTCACCGTCTTGTGCATCATGTCGATCGCATCGTCCATGGACTGGATGAGATCCTTGATGTCGCCCCGGTCGAAGGGGGTGATGAAGCTGCGACGCACGGCCTGGAGAACATCACGGGTGATGTTGTCCGCCTGGTCTTCCAGCGTGACGATGAGCGCGCAATTGCCCTCAACATCCTTGCCTTCAAGCAGTGCGCTCAGCGCTTCGGCAGCGCCAACCACCTTCTTTGCATGGGCAGCGAACATATCGAAGAAGCGGTCTTCGCGCGGGAGCATTTTACGAAACAGGCTGAGCATGGGTTCCGGACCCTTTCACGGAAATGTCATGCGGCTGTCATAAAAGGGTGGGCGCACAAAAGAAACCGTCGTGACACCGGTAAATGGCGGTTTTTCGTATTCCCTGGGGATGACCCATAAAAAAGAGGCGGACGTTGCCGTCCGCCTCGCTCGTCTCTGCTGTCGCCGAGCTTATTCGGCAGCCACCGTCTTGCCGGCTTCCCATTTGTAGACGGCGAAGCTCTGCGAGGTCAGGTCGCCGGTTTCGCCATAGGTCAGCTTGCCGATGGCGGTCGGGATTTCCGAGCCGTCCTTCAGCGCCGTTGCGACGGCTTCGGCATCGTCCGTGCTGCCAGCCTTGGTAATGCCGGCGGCGATCACTTCGACCGCGGCATAGGCATTCAGCGTAAAAGCTTCGGCCGGGATGTTCTTCGCCTGCAGGGCGGCAACCGCAGCCTTGCTGTCGTCGTTCTTCAGCGCGTCGGCGGCGTTGGTGAAGATCGTGCCTTCGGCAGCATTGCCACCGATCGTCACATATTCGTTGTTGGACAGGCCGTCACCGGCGATCAGTTGGGCGCTCAATCCGGCGTCCTTCATCTGGCGCACCAGAAGGCCGGCTTCCGGATGGTAGCCTCCGAAATAGATGACTTCGACGCCTTCAGACTTCAGACGCGTGACGAGTGCGCCGAAATCCTTTTCGCCAGCAGTCAGCGAATCCTTGAAGACTTCGGTGACGCCACCGGCATTCAGCGCCGTCTTAAAGGCATCCGCCAGACCCTTGCCGTACTGGCCCTTGTCGTCGAGGATGGCGATCTTCTTGTCCTTGTAGGTGCCGAGCACGAACTTGGCAGCGACATCGGCCTGCTGGTCGTCGCGGCCGCAGGTGCGAAACACCGTGGTCAGGCCACGGGCGGTGAGGTCGGGAGCGGTTGCGGTCGGGGTGACCATCAGCACGCCGTTTTCAGCCAGAACGCTGGAGGCGGGGACGGCGACACCCGAGGTGACCGGGCCGACGACGAAGCGTACGCCTTCGCCAACCAGCTGGTTGGCGGCCGAGACACCCTGCTTGGGTTCGGCGGCATCGTCGGCAATCTTCAGGCTCAGCTGTTCGCCGTTGACGCCACCCTTCTTGTTGATTTCTTCAACGGCGGTTTCCGCGCCGTTCTTGATCTGAGCGCCGACGGCGGCAAGCGGGCCGGTAAGCGGCGCCATCAGACCGAGCACGATTTCGGCGCGGGCGGCGGGTGCGGTAGCGATCAGCGCGGCAAGCGCTGCGCTGGCGAGATATTGAAATTTCATGTCCGTCTCCTTGGGTCGGCGCGACCGATCTGTGTCAGCTTCAACGCCATGAGGGTTCTTTTGTTGCTCCCCGGCTCGTCTTTAGACAAATTCGGCAAGCGGCAAAAGCCCGACCAAAGGGGTGCGATGTCACACCACAGATTTCTGCGGGAGAAGACGGGGTAGGCGCGCCTCAGACGATCAGGACGCGGCCCGTCGTGTCCGTGTCGTCGGCTTCGAAGCCTGCCTTGGCGGCTGCGGCGTCCTGCTCGCGGCGAAGCGCAAGCTCGGCCATGGCAATCTGCTGCAGTTCGAACAGATCATTGCTGATCTGGGCGCGGCGAGCGGCGAGCCGCGCTTCGTCGGCTCGGTTTTGCAGCGTGGGCTGAGGCGTGGCGTCGCCAGCGTCCACCGCTACGGTCGTGGAGGAAGTGTCTTTGCCGAACATGCGCTTGAAGAGGTCGACCACGGATATCCTCCCGGGACCTGACCCGGACAGATCGCCCCGGACCTGATGTCGGAGGCGGAGACGGCCGGGGCTGCTACAGTCGTCGGTCGGGCCCTCGCGGTCATCTGCGCCGGGATCGAACGTGCGATTCCCTTGACAATAAGGGATGGGGGCGGCGGGAACAAGCCGGGCGAAAGCGGGGCTGCAAGCTTTGGGCAAGGCATGAAAAAAGCGGCCACGCGGGCCGCTTCTTCCGGAATCATCAGAGATGAAACTCAGATGTTGTTCATCAGCACCTTGCGCAGCTTGTCGAAGAGTTCATCGATCTCGGCGTGCGAGATGATCAGCGGCGGCGACAGCGCGATGATGTCGCCGGTTGTGCGGATCAGAAGCCCGTCATTATAGGCGTTGAGGAAGGCGTTGAAGGCGCGCTTGGTTGGCTCGCCATCAATCGGTTTCAACTCGATCGCACCGATCAGACCGAGATTGCGGATGTCGATGACGTTCGGGCAGTCGCGGAGCGAATGCAGTTTCTCTTCCCAGTAAGGGGCGATCTCGGCAGCGCGGGTCAGCAGGCCCTCTTCCTTGTAGGTGTCCAGCGTGCCCAGCGCCGCAGCAGAGGCGATCGGGTTGCCGGAATAGGTATAGCCGTGGAAGAACTCGATCATGTGATCGGGGCCCTGCATGAAGGCATCGTGGATCTCGGCGGTGACGAAGACCGCGCCCATCGGGATAACGCCATTGGTCAGGCCCTTGGCGGTGACCATGATATCCGGCTTCACGTCGAAATACTGAGCCGCGAAGGGCGCGCCGAGGCGGCCGAAACCGGTGATGACTTCATCGAAGATCAACAGGATGCCGTGCTTGGTGCAGATCTCGCGCAGGCGCTGCAGATAGCCCTTCGGCGGGATCAGAACACCGGTGGAGCCGGAAACCGGCTCGACGATGACGGCTGCAATCGTCGAAGCGTCATGCAGGGTGACGATGCGTTCCAACTCGTCGGCCAGATCGCCGCCATGCTCGGGCATGCCCTTGGTGAAGGCGTTTTTGGCCGGCAGATGGGTGTGCGGCATATGGTCGACGCCTGTGAGCAGCGTGCCGAACATCTTGCGGTTGGAGACGATGCCGCCGACCGAGATGCCACCGAAATTGACGCCGTGATAGCCGCGCTCGCGGCCGATCAGGCGGGTACGCGAGCCCTGGCCTTTCACGCGCTGATAGGCGAGTGCAACCTTCAGCGCCGTTTCGACCGATTCCGAGCCGGAATTGGTGTAAAGCACATGCGCCATGTTGTCCGGCGCGATATCGATCAGGCGATTGGCCAGCTCAAACGCCTTGGGGTGGCCGAGCTGGAAGGCAGGCGCGTAGTCGAGTTCGCCCGCCTGTTCGCGGATTGCTTCGGTGATCAGCGGGCGGCAGTGACCGGCGTTCACACACCAGAGGCCGGCGGTGCCGTCGAGCACCTGGCGGCCGTCATGGGTGGTGTAATGCATGTCCTGGGCGCCGACGAAAAGACGCGGCTCCTTCTTGTACTGGCGGTTCGCGGTGAACGGCATCCAGAAGGCGCGCAGGTCGTTCGGCGTGGAATTGAGGCGGTTCGACATTGTGTTCTCCATGGCCCTTTCGGTCGCGGGCGGCCATTCTCCCGGCCATCGGCTCTTGCGCCGCGGCTGTCGTTTGCGCCGTCACGTTAGCAGGGCGAGAAGCGCGGTCAAGCCACCGCCGGGGTGGCATCAACAAAGGTCATGGAAGCTCCAGTCCGTGTGATCAATCCGCCGGCATCCAAAGTCCACGTCATCACGCTTTCATGGGTATCCCATAGCGTTCAGCCGGATGCTGACGCCCATGTCGTCCCGTTGCGAACTGCATCCGATCGCGAACCCATCATCAGTGCGGAGATTGAGCATGTCAGACAGACAGAAGACCCGCGCGCGGCCGACACCGCGACGCGCCTTTGCAGATACCTATGGAGACGTGCTTGCCAAGGGCATTGCCAGACGCAGTGTCCTCAAGGGGGGTTTCGCCAGCTCCGCTCTGCTGGGGCTTTCGCCATTGATGGATGGCTCGCCGGCAGCGGCATCCGGTTCCACCGCAACCTCGACGCTCACCTTTGCCGAACTTGCGCGAGTGCGTGACGATAGGGATCACTGGCCTGAAGGCTATCGCCGGCAGATCCTGCTGCGCTGGGGCGACCCGCTTTTTCCCGACAGCCCCGCCTTCGATCCGAAGACGCTCGACGGTGCTGCCGCTGCCCGGCAGTTCGGTTACAACAATGACTTTACCCAGTATCTGCCGCTGCCCTTCGGGTCACAGAGTTCCGAGCGCGGCCTGTTGGTGGTCAGCCACGAATATGCGACGCCCTTCCTGATGTTTCCGGGGCTCTCCAGCGAGGACTACCGGGAGAAGCTGACGGAGACCCAAATCCGCGCACTGATGGCCTCGGTCGGGGTCACCGTGGTCGAAGTGGCCAAGTCCGGCAGCGACTGGAGCGTCGTGCTCGACAGCCCGCACAATCGCCGCATCGACATGACGACCGAGATGGATATCTCCGGTCCGGCGGCAGGCGATGACCGGCTGAAGACAAAGGCAGACCCGACGGGCAAGCGCGTGTTCGGCACCATCTCCAACTGCAATGGCGGCATCACGCCCTGGGGCACCATGCTCTCGGGCGAAGAGGGCGCCATGGACGTCTTTGCCGGCGACTACAAGACGCTGCCCAATCAGGAACTCGTCGAGCGTCAGGGCTGGGACGAGGATGAGAACGACATCTATGCGGTGAGCCGCGTCGAGTCGCGCTTCAAGTTCGACGAAGAGCCGAACGAGTGGATGCGTTTCGACTGGGTGGTGGAGATCGATCCGTTCGATCCCGCGGCCAAGCCGGTCAAGCGCACCGCGCTGGGACGGATGACCCATGAGGGCGCGCAGTGCTGCATCGCGCCCGATGGGCGCGTTGTGGTGTTCATGGGCGACGATGACGACTTCGAGTATCTCTATCGTTTCGTCACCCGCGATGCGTGGAACCCGACCGATCGGGCGGCCAACCGTGACCTGCTCGACAGCGGCACGCTCTCGGTCGCGCGCTTCGAGAGCGACGGGTCGATGCGCTGGATCCCGCTCGTGGCCGGTGAGGGGCCGCTCACCGCAGCTGCCGGTTTCGCGAGCCAGACGGATGTCGTGCTCAACACCCGTGCCGCTGCCGATCTCGCGGGAGCTACGCCGATGGATGCGCCTGAGGGTTTCATCGTTCATCCGAAGACCGGCAAGCTCTATGTCGCGATGACCGAGAACGAGGACCGCCTCCCGATGGGAGAAGGCAAGGCGGAGGTGCAGGTCAATCCCGCCAATCCGCGTGGACCCAATCCGCATGGCCACCTGCTCGAACTCGTGCCGCCCGGTAGCATGGATGCGCCCGATTTTGCCGCGGAAAGCTTTGCCTGGGACGTATTCGTGCTCTGTGGGGATCCCGCCAAGCCAGAGGACGGCGCAATATTCCACCCGGCGACGTCGGCCAATGGCTGGTTCACCGATCCGGACAATCTCGCCGTCGATCCCTCTGGACGTCTCTGGGTCTCGACCGACGGCCCGCCGCCGGAAGGGGTCGCAGACGCGGTTTACGTCATGGATACCGAAGGTGCCGGCCGGGCCTTGCCGCGCCTGTTCTATGTCGCGCCTGTCGGCTCGGAATGCTGCTCGCCGACGTTCACGCCGGACGGCAAGACGCTCTTCGTCTCGGTCCAGCATCCCGGCGAGTTGCGCATGGCGGATGACGAGGACGCGACGTCGATCGCGGATGTCGGCACCCTTTGGCCGGATTTCACCGCCGACCACCCGGCACGACCGTCCTTGATCGTGCTCAGCCGCGACGACCAGGCCGTCGTGGGCAGCTGACCATCATGCCTTCGGCCGGGGTTCTGCCCCGGCCTTGCTCCCTAGGCTGTGCGAACACTGATTAAGATGCGCAGACGGCGCGAAGGTCGCGCCCGGCAGGTCCGGGGCATAAAGAAACCCGGCGGCGTTTGCCGACCGGGTTTTTTGATCTTCATCGTCGCGCGCAAATCTGCTACCCGAACGCCCGCGTCACCAGGCCCGTCCTCCTCGCGAGGCTGATGGCTTTGGGCTCTGGCAGCGCTGTCATCAGGCGGCGGTTTTGCTTGCTGCCATCGGTGCGCAGTAGATGCTTTCCAGCGTCGAAAGGATCTTGATGACCGACTCCGACGTCGAAGAGTAGTAGATCGTCTGGGCGTCGCGGCGGGTCTTCACCAGCTTCTGCGCACGCAGCTTGGACAGGTGCTGGGACAAAGCCGACTGGCTCAGGCCCACCTGGGCTGCCAGAACGCCAACCGGAACCTCGCCTTCAACAAGACTGCAGAGGATCATCAGACGCTTCGGGTTTGCCATGGCGGACAGCAAGCCGGCAGCAACGGTTGATTGTTCAGACAAAGCTTTGGTTTTCATCGGTTCAACTTTCCTTGGTCGAGCGCCTGGGGGAGGGGCAGTCGTAAAAAATCCGTGCCTTAGATATGTCGTCAAGTTTATCCATCACAACAAAATTGTATATGCCTAAATTTAAGGTACTGCGTATTCTGATTTAGGTAACTCTAATTCGAGTTGGGATTTTTCTGTGACGGGCGTCACAAATTCGTATCGGATCAGCATGTCTTTGAAATTTATGTCTAATCCATGCGAATCAATGCCGCAAACGGCCCAGTCTCCGCTGGGGGCGTGATGGATTTCGGTCGCTATCCTGCTTGCCAAGTCGGGGTCTCGCACCCCTAAATCTCGTATGAGGCTCTGCTGATCCTCCCAAAAATTGTCAGTGGGTATCGGGATCAGAAAGTCCTCTTTGCCCAAATGATAGGCGCGCCCGAAGCCCCCGTTCAGGCTTGCCCGTACCGGCACGAGACGGAAAAAGCGGAAATCGGGAAAATCGATATAGAGCTGCGATTTCGGATGGCGGGCGAGAAAGCGGAAACGCAGGCGGGCGTGTGCGGCGCTGTCGCGCTCGACGCTCTCGGCCAGGCATTGCAGCGTCAGCCGGGGATGGGCGAGCGGATCTCCCTTGGCCGGCTCACCGGTCAGCAGCGAAGCACGGGGATCGGCGAGCAGGGCGTTCGTATGGGCGGACAGGTTGGACACTAGAACGACGGCCGCGCCATCGATATCGGTCCCCAGCAGCACACGGCTGACCGAGGGGAAACCCGTCTCCGGATCGATGACCCCGATTGCGGCAAAGCGGGCACCGCGCAGCAAAATGCGCGCCTGGCGGCGCGCATCGTCGTCGGTGTCACGAATCACCTTCGGTTTGTCGTTCATGGCCTCGTCTCCGGCACCCGCCCCTTGGTCTTGCGGATGTCGGGCCGGGCGTCAGGCCTTTCGTCGGTGTTTGGTCAGGCCACTCACCACATCCTGGGCGTTGATGGTGCCGATGACGACGCCATTGTCAACGACCCCGATCGTGCCGGGTTGGCGCGACAGGGCATCGAGCACATCGACCAGCGGGGTGCGCGGAGCCGTCGTGCCGGTCACCTGACCCTGCTCGCCGGTCACGCCGTCGCGCATCACGTCAGCCGCTGTCAGCATGTTGATCGGGTTCATGTTCTGCACGAAATCCGCGACATACTGGTTGGTCGGGTTCTGGACGATTTCCTGCGGCGTGCCGCACTGGATGATGCGCCCGCCTTCCATGATGGCGATACGATTGCCAATGCGGAAGGCCTCGTCGAGATCGTGGCTGACGAAGAGGATGGTCTTCTTCAGCCGCGCCTGGAATTCGAGGAGTTCGTCCTGCAGGCGGGTTCGGATCAATGGGTCGAGGGCGGAGAAGGGTTCGTCCATCAGCAGGATCGGCGCGCCGGTGGCAAAGGCGCGGGCGAGGCCAACACGCTGCTGCATGCCGCCCGACAGTTCCTGAACCTTGCGGTCGGCCCATTTCGACAGGTTGACCAGCTCGAGCTGGGTTGCCACCGTCTTCTCCCGTTCGGCATCAGGGACGCCGGCGAGTTCGAGGCCGAAGCCAACGTTTTCGGCGACCGTGCGCCAGGGGAGAAGGCCGAACTGCTGGAAGACCATCGATACCGTGTGCATGCGCAGGTCGCGCAGCACCTGTGCCGAGGCCTTGTAGGGATCGACAAAGCCGGCATCGGTCTTGACGCCGACATTGCCACGCACCACCGGGGCGAGCCCGTTGACGGCGCGCAGAAGCGTCGATTTGCCGGAGCCGGAGAGGCCCATCAGGACAAGGATTTCGCCTTCCTGGACGGCGAGCGACGCGCCGGCGACACCAAGCACAAGGCCGGTTTCCGCGCCGATTTCATCACGGGTCTTGCCCTGGTCAACCATGTCCAGGGCACGCTGCGGATTGTCGCCAAAGACGATGTCGACATTGCCGAAGATTACTGCGTCGCTCATGCGTCGTCTCCCATGCCGGGGATGCGGAAGATCCGGTCGAGAATGATGGCGAGGATGACGATGCAGAGGCCTGCCTCGAAACCACGGGCGATGTTGACGGTGTTGAGCGCCCGGACAACGGGAACGCCAAGGCCGCTTGCGCCGACCAGTGCCGCGATCACGACCATCGAGAGCGACAGCATGATGGTCTGGGTGAGGCCTGCCATGATCTGCGGCGTGGCGAACGGCAGTTCCACCTTGCGCAGCACCTGGGAGGGTGTCGCACCAAAGGCCACGGCGGCCTCCACCAGGGATGGCGGGGTGGAGATGATGCCGAGGCGCGTGAGGCGGATCGGCGCGGGAATGGCGAAGATGACGGTCGCGATCAGACCCGGCACCATGCCGAGGCCGAAGAGTATGAGCGCCGGGATGAGGTAGACGAAGGTGGGGATCGTCTGCATGAGGTCGAGCACGGGGCGCACGGCCGTATAGAGCCAGGGGCGGCGGGCGCAGGCGATGCCGACGGGTACCCCGATCACCATTGATACCCCGGCTGCGGCCAGCACCAGCGCCAGTGTCTCCATGGTCTCCTTCCAGTAGCCCTGGTTGTAGATCAGGAGCAGGCCCAGGAAAGTGAAGACCACAACGCCGATCGACCGGCGCATGAACCAAGCAAACAGCGAGAAGAGCGCGATCATCAGGAGCGGATAGAAGGGCTCAAGCGCGGTGCCTTTCAGGAACGGGCCCTGCAGGACGAACAGCATCGCATTGATCGAGGCGCTGAGGATGGTGGCGATCAGATCGAACAGCACGTCGAGATTGGTGGTCAACCAATCGACAAAACTCTTCGACAGTGCCCCGATGGGCAATTTGTAGTCGGTCAGAAAGTTCATGGATGTCCCCGAACAGGCTCAAGTGTCTTGCCTGGAGACCGCGCGAAAAGCTCCCCCTCTTTCCGCGCGGTTCCCTCGTCGATGGACTGCTGTCAGAGGCCGAGGGCCGTCTTCACTGCCGGGAGGCCTTCGGAACCGTCTTTTGTGGTGACGCCGGCAAGCCAGGGGTCGATCACGGTCGGGTTGGCCTTCAGCCAGTCGGTTGCCGCTACTTCTGCATCGGCGCCGTCATTGAGGATCTTGCCCATGATCTCGTTTTCCATCTGGAGCGAGAACTTCAGGTTGGTGACGAACTTGCCGACATTCGGGCATTCGGCGGTGTAACCTGCGCGGGTGTTGGTGAAGATGGTGGCGCCGCCGAAGTTCGGGCCGAAGACATCATCGCCGCCCGAGAGATAGGTCAGCTTGAAGTTGGCATTCATCGGATGCGGTTCCCAGCCGAGGAAAACCACCGGTTCGCCATCCTTTTCGGCACGGGCGACCTGGGCCAGCATGCCCTGCTCGGAGGATTCGACCACTTCGAACTTGCCGAGATCGAACTTGTTGGCGTCGATCATGTCGAGGATCAGGCGGTTGCCGTCATTGCCCGGCTCGATGCCGTAGATCTTGCCGCCGAGCGCGTCGGCGTTCTTCGCGATATCGGCGAAATCCTTGATGCCGAGTTCGGCGCCCTTGGCATTGGTGGCGAGCGTGTATTTTGCGCCTTCAAGGTTCGGGCCGAAGATCTCGACCGACTTGTCGTCGCGATAGGGAGCGAGGTCACCTTCCATGGTCGGCATCCAGTTGCCGAGGAAGACGTCGATGTCCTTGTTCTTCAGCGAGGAATAGGTGACCGGAACGGAGAGCACCGTGGTGGTCGGCTCATAGCCGAGCGCTTTCAGAATGACCGAGGCGGTGGCCGTCGTTGCGGTGATGTCGGTCCAGCCAACATCGGAGAAGCGGACGGTCGAGCAGCTCTCGGCTTCTGCGGCCGCGAGCGGCATGGCGGAGAGCGCCAGCAGCGAAACGGTGGCGACGAGGGTGCGGCGACAGGCGAGGAAAGTATGCATTATAGGCTCCCGTTTTTTTAATTAAGTTCCCAAGTCAACAATCAATACCGAAGAATTGCAAGGATGCCCGTGCGTTTGCGCCGCGGCATGACCCCTGTTTGCGACCTCCATCCCCATGATACGTCGCAATACGACACCAATGTCGCGAATGCCGAAAATTGCCGCTCTCTTGATGCGCGTCAATGCGCGCCGTTGCCCTCTCGTGCGAAGGGGTATCATGATGCGAGGCGCCTCAGGGCGTTTGTCGAACAGGTTCAAGAGGAGTTCCGATGAAGACGTCTTCCATGCTCGTGCTTTTGTCCGCGCTTACCCTTCCGATCCCGGCGCTTGCCGAGGGCGATCCGGTCGCCGGCGCCAAGGCCTTCAAGGTCTGTTCCGCCTGTCACATCGCGACCGAAGCCAAAAACAAGGTCGGCCCGACGCTGCAGGGCGTCGTCGGTCGTCCGGTGGCCTCGATCGCCGATTACAAATACTCCACCGCCATGACCGAATTCGGCCAGGGCAAGGTGTGGGACGAGGCCTTGCTCACGGAATATCTGAAAGCGCCGCGGACTGTGGTCAAGGGCACGAAGATGGCCTTTGCCGGCGTGAAGAAGGACGACGACCTCGCCAATATCATCGCCTATCTGAAGGATCCGGCGGCCGGCGGCCAGTAAGGCCTGGGTTTCCCCTCGATTGCGACAGCCGCAGAAAGGCTGTCGCATTTCTCCGTCATGGCCTCTTGTGCAACTCTGTTCGCCATCCATATCGAATGGGCGAGTGCGTTGTGCTTAGCATCGCTTTCGCGGAGAGAAAATCCCGCTATGCTGGCATCGGAGAGGTCGGCACAGTCCGACGGGAGAGACAGGGGACGACATGGCTCAATTGCAATCCTTCGACAGCGAAATCGAAAAGACACGCCAGGTCGTGGCCGAGATGCGCGGCAAGATCGAGCAGTCCGGCAGCGTGCTCGACACGCTGGCGCGCAGCGATTCGAAACTTTCCGATCCCAATTTCGATATCGAAAACGCCCGGATCGACGATGTTCTCAAGCAGCAGAAGGTGATGGAGGCGAATATCGCCGACCTGATCATCGGGCTGGAGGATGCGACGAACGTCTTCGGCTCCGAATTCGAAAGTATGAAGAGCTTTTCCGGATACGAAAAATTCATCGGCATCTTCTCCAAGCAGAAGGCGCAGCGGATGCGGACCGAGCGGGTGCGCAACATGTCGCTCGCCGGCAATCTGCAGGAACTCCTGGCCAAATCGGACAGCATTGTCGGCATCCTGAAAGAGCAGAAAAGCGTGCTCGACGAGCGCTACAAGAGCTCCGAAGCAAGCCTGATCCAGGTGATCGAGCGGCGCAAGCAGACGATCGCCAACCTGGAAACGACCCAGGCCCGGATCGAGCAGTTGAACCCGATGCTGCTGGACATCGAAAACAAGATCGCCGCGTCCACCGATACCGGCGCGCGAACAGATCTCGAAGCGGAGCGCTCGAAGCTCGCCACCGAATACAACCAGGCCCAGGCACGCGAGCAGGAGCTTCTGGCGGAAAGCCAGACGCTGGAACGCTATACGTCGATGTTCCAGACCTTCGTCGACAGCCTCAACAATCAGATTGCCGCGCAGAACACGCTGATCAACAAGCTGACCATCGATACCGAGCAGCGGATCGTGCTCTACAAGGCGCTGGAAGACAGTTTGAAGACGGCTGCCCAGCAGGAGGTCGCCCACCGGATCAACACGCTCGGCTCCCAGGTGGACACCGCAGCGGAGGAAACCATGGCCGGCATCGGCGCTGCTGCCCAGCGGCATATCGGCGACCTGCTCGAACTGCATGAGAAGAACATGCTGTCGACGCAGGACATCCAGCGACGCAAGAAGCTGGCGGACGAGGCCTTTGCCCGGCGCTTCCAGGGTGTGCTCGACAAGCATAATGCGGCCAATTACGTGAAGCCGTGATGTTCGGATGCTCCAGCCTGAGGGGCCACCTTTGAACGCCATTGATCGCAGCAGCGCCGTTGCATCCTATTTCGCCACCATTTCGGCGGCGCTCACCGGGCTTGAGCTCTTCTTCGGCCTGCCGGAGCGGCGGATCCTGCAGAACGGGCCGCCGGGGCTGCATCTGCTGCCTTATCTCGACCGGCTGCGCAATTCCTTTGCCTCCTGGCACAACCGCGTTGCGTTCAGCGAGCAGTTCAAGATTTCCCGGGCCGAGAGCGGCTTTCCGGTTTTCAAGAACGTGTTGGAGCTGGAAAACGATCGGGCAGGTGCTGCGCAGCGGCTGGCTGCGATCCCGGCCGCCCAGGCCTTGCGTGAGGAAATGGTCGATTTCATCCTGCGACAGAAGGCGTTTCCCCAAGCCCTGCAGCAGCAGATGGCCGAGCGGCTCTATCTGGAACAGGTGGGGGCCGGCGAAGTCTTTTCGCCCTTCGTGCTGCCCACGACCGTTGCCGTCAGCGTCAACGGCGAGACGCGGCGGCCGAGCTATCTGGTCTCCTGGGCGGCCTTCGACGGGACAAGCACCTTGCCGATGATCTATCTCGCGACCGTCGAGGATTCCTCGGAAAACGTGACGAAGATCCTGGTCACGCCGGAGGGGCGGCTCGACGACCGCGTGGAGATCCCGCTTCCGGTCGGTGGGTTACTGAACCCCGAACTCGCCCGCAGTTTCGACGATTTCTGCGCAAGGAACTCGGCCTTTTCGCTCACACCCGCGACGATCGCCACCAATATGGACCGGGATTTTCCGACGCTCCATCCGAAATCGATCCGCCGCGTCGTGCTCGGACCGCTTTATTCGACGGGGATCACCGAGAATACCGGCCGGGTGAACGAGATCCTCAGCCGCGTGCGCAAGCCTGAAAATGCCTGGGTGATGACCTGGACGGTGCAGGAGGTGTTTTCCAAGCGGGAGCAAGCGGCGACCAAGGGCTTCTTTTCCTCGACGCCGGCAATCCAGGAATTCCATATCGAGACGCATGATCTCGAGGCCGCGCGCATGGGCGTCTCGACGTACGAGAAACACGCGCTGGTGCCGCATGATGCCTATCAGGCGCTTTATGCGGCCGGCGAAGTGGGGGCCGTCTTCGGCAATTACAAGGTCCACGTTATTTCCGGCGACCAGATCGTCAGCGAGGTCTAAGAGATGAGCGAGTTGACGGCCGGGCTGACCACGCTGCACGAGGCGGACATTGCCAGACATCTTGTCGTCGCCCAGGGCCTCGTCACGCGCTTCGTGGTGCTGGATGCCGGCGATGGCGGCAGCGATGGGGCCACTCTTGCCGGGACAGGCCGGCGCTTCGTCTCGACCGTATCCACCGGTTCGGTGCGCAAGACCCGTGAGGTGGACCTGACCAAGACCATTCAGGCGAGCGGGCAGGGCGATCCGCTGCTCACGCCCGCCCAGCACACGGTCCTCTACCGGATCAGGCGCGGGGCGCAGGTGGCGCTTGCTGTCGCCGACGTCTTCGCCCGGCAGACCGAGCTTGAAAGCCTGCAGGCCCGCAATATCACCGCTCCCTTGCAGGGCGAGGAGGCGGCACGGTTCAAGGGGCTACTGGCCTCGTCGGCTTATGTCTGTGCCTTCGCCTTATCCGCCTATCTGCTGGCGACCGTTTCCGGCGAGAGCGCTGAGCATGACGGCTTGCGCGAGCCGGATTTCCTCTTCGACACCGCACAGGACGGCTTGAAAAGCCTGGTCGGCGGGCTTGATGCAGGCTTGAAGGGGGCGGGTGACGATACGACCGTGATCGGCCGCACCCGCGCCTTTGCCGAACTCGCTCTCCAAGGGCTTCTCACCCGGAAAGCGCGGTTCGAGCACCTCGGCGCCTTCGAGAATGCCCATATCCGCGTCGACCAGGACGATTTTACCCTCGACGGTTTCGACGCCGTGCCGAGCGCCAAGTCCAAGCCGCTTTCGATGAGCTTCAAGAAGCCGGAAGAGATCATCGGCAACCACATCGCCAAATATCAGGCGCTGAAGCTTGCCAAGATGCTGATGGCCTATGATTTCGACCGGCAGATGAACCCCTTCGTCGAGCTTGGCGGCTTTCTCTTCACCTTCATCGGCGACGGCATGCCGGGCACGGGCAAGACGATCCTGATCCAGATGCTGGCGGGCCTCTTGAACGACTACTGCAAGATGGCCG
Organism: Rhizobium sp. Root274; assembly: GCF_001429245.1. Classification (GTDB taxonomy): domain Bacteria; phylum Pseudomonadota; class Alphaproteobacteria; order Rhizobiales; family Rhizobiaceae; genus Allorhizobium. Next base: position 571,837 of record NZ_LMJE01000007.1, on the reverse strand, counting down.
GCTACGCCTTCCACTACGAGAATTTCGGCGTCGACCAGATCTCGTCCTATCAGGGCAAGTCCGGCCAGAATGCGAAAGCCTTCGTCAACAATGTCCTCAACCCGCGCGTCATCGGCTTCGGCACGATCGACGATGTGGACCAGGTGACGGCCAAGCGCTCCGACGACCGGGCGTCATCGGGGCAGCACGAGGTGACCGCCGTTTTGATGGAGAGCTTTGCCGGCGCCTCGACGGTGGTCAGGGGCAATGCGACCTTCGGCATGTTCTCCAACTACCCCGAGGATGTCGACGATGCCCTGCGCCAGCGCGCCGGCGCCCGCTGGCTGGTCGACGGGCCGCAGACGCGCGAGGACTATATCGACATCTTCTCGCTGCTCGTCGGCAAGAACCATCAGATCCCGCTCGGCGACCACCAGCTGTTTGCCGGCCAGGAAATCCAGAAGGCGGTCAGCCGCTCCTATGGCGAACATGACCGGCCCAAGGAAGACGGCCTCGTCGCCGTTTGGGATCGCTACGAGAAGGCAGAGGGCAAGATCGAGACGCTTGCCGATGTCGGCGCCTACCTGCACGCGATCAAGCTCGCCGAACCGCGCTTCACTGGCCGCGCGATCAAGAACATTACCGATGCCATCAAGATGCGGGCAATGGATGTCGAGCTGCCGGATGCCTGGTTTGAGCGCCCTGAGGCCTTCGTGCACAAGAGCTATGACGAGAAGCGCGCGATGATCGAGGCGCTGCGCGGTCCGGTGACGATGGAGATGATCTGCCAAGAGATCAACCGATACGCCGACAGCGAATTCCGCTACGCCGACAAGTCGGACGAGGCAGCGGTGGATGAGATCATCCGCCGGGAACGGCAGCGGGAGCGGGCGATCGCGGAGATCGAGCGGCTGAAGGCGGAGGGGACGTGGTGAGGCTGACGCTGTGTTTGGTTGCCCCTCATCCGCCCTTCGGGGACCTTCTCCCCATAGGCGGGGGAGAAGGCCTTGCCGCCGGCCACGCGCTCCTCCCTCTCCCCGCCTGCGGGGAGAGGGCAGGGTGAGGGGCTTACGCTTGACGCGGAACAGAGCGGGGGGAAGCGAGCGGTTAGAGAGGGGTGATGAGGATGGCGCTGTGTTTGGTTGCCCCTCATCCGCCCTTCGGGCACCTTCTCCCCGCAGGCGGGGAGAAGGCCTCACCGCCGGCCACGCGCTCCTCCCTCTCCCCGCCTGCGGGGAGAGGGCAGGGTGAGGGGCATTTGCAGAGCGCGATGTGGTCTAGGGGGCACAGATGCGGGGTGCGAACCAGAGGAAGACGGCACGGGCGAGAAGCCTTCGCAAGGTGGAGAATGATGCAGAGGCCGCCTTGTGGAGCGAATTGCGAGCGCGCCGTCTGGCGGGGCACAAATTCGTCCAGCAGCTGCCGATTGGGCCTTACTTTGCCGACTTTGCCTGTCGTGAGGCACTGCTCGTGGTAGAAGTCGATGGAAGTCAGCATGCAGACAGTGACTATGATGCGAAACGGAATGCCTTCATGAATGCAAATGGGTGGTCAGCGGTCAGGTTCTGGAACGGGGATATCCTGCGGGAACGCGAGGCCGTGCTCGAAACGCTTGTCGCAATTCTCGATGGCCGGCTCCTTGATGCTTGCGTCAGCCATGACCTGACATACCTGCCTGCGGAGCGGTCCGCATGAACCGCCTCCTCGAAGCCGAGCTCATCTATGGTCGCCTGCTGACCATTCGCGAGCCACATCTGATTGCCCGCTACAACAAGGCGCTCAAAGGCTTCGGCCTGCCGGAAACCGCGCTTCCCGAATTCGACATCGACATCACCGGCTTTTCGCCGCAGGTGGCGGCCGAGCTCGGCGATCCCGATTATCTCGACCCGAAGAAGGTCAATCGGCGTTTCGTCATCCTGACACCGGAGCAGAACGATCTGCCGGTGGTTCATACGAGCTTTTCCAACACCGCCGGCTTGATGCACGAATTCTTTGCCGCCAATGCCCGTGCCATCCATGCGATTACGCTCAAGGATGCGCTCTACGGCGAGATCGAGGATTCGGTCGCGGAGGTGAAGACGCTTGAAGATCTGCTATCGATCAACGAAGTAAAGTTTCGCGTGCTGTCGGCCGAAGACCTGCTCGGCAAGGCAGGGGAACTGCGCCAGCTCTGCGACCAGTTGCTGACGACCCCCGATGCCTGGCGCGACGATGTCATGCTCAACCGCATGGTGGACCTGTCGCGCCAGACCGGCGACATCCGGCAGAACACGCTGGTGCCGGACAAGGTGATCTTTCGTCACGACGCCTTCTGGGCCGATCATTTCGGCGGCGTCTTCGTCTTTGCTGACGGCAAGCAGGCAACGGTGATCTGCGATCCGGATGCGCCGGGGTTTCGCCGGTCGCGTCCCTGGCAGGTCAGCTATATCTCGATCAAGGACCCGGCCCAGATCTTCGACTTTCTGGCCCGCACCGGTCGCATCGAGCTGCCGCGGGCAAGCTGGGTGGAGGCCTCGGGTCTTCTCGCGCACCGGGCAGAACTGGTGCTGCTGTCGGTTGCCGCAAGCCAGGTGCCGCTGCCGGATTTCGCCCGCGTGGATGTGGTCTGGCAGCAGACGTTTCAGCACACGCATGGACGGGCGATTGCCGAACACGGCGTCTATCCCTTCCTGCAGGAAGCGATGCGGGTGCTGGCGCGCTCCGGCACGCTCAGCATCGCCGATTTTGACCCGAAACTGCGGCTCTGGCTTGTCCGGGCCCAGCCGGGACATGCCGACCAGTGGCTGACCAGCCGGCTGATCGCGCATCTGACGCCGGAAGATTTCGTTTCCCGCTTTGTCTTCGACAAGCAGGGTTTCTACCGCCACTACCAGTCCTATCCTTCGCCTTATGGCGATTATGTTGTATCCCGCCTGACGCAGACCTATCTGCAGGACAAGGCCCAGTTTCGCAGACGCCTCTATGGCATAGGAGATGACCATGCTTGATCCGATCATCGCGTTTTTCCAGCGCGTCTTCGCCGCGATCGGCCGCGGCGTCGGCCTGGTCGTCGCCTGGCTGCTCTGGCCGTTTCTCGCCGCCCATGGCTGGTATCGGGACCGCAGCTGGATCATCAAGGGGCCGATCCTCGCGATCCTCGTGCTGCTGATCCTCGCCTATGGCCAGTTTTTCTACCGCACGCAGATATGGAACGGTTTTGATCCGGCTTTCGTGACGAGTTACAAGCTGGACACGCGAACCGTGCCCGCGGGCGCGGCGATCCCGGACCAGGCCAATCGTTGCCAGGACTCGGCCATCGTCACGCTCGCCGCCGCTCTCACCGACCAGAATGTCAACCAGAACACCTGGATCTCCTCGACGCTGCTCTACAAGCTCGGCTTCTTCGGTATCGACTGGGACAACACGCCCTTCTTCGACAACAAGGCCTCCTTCCAGCGTGGCGTGAACCAGGTGGTGCGGCGCACCGCCATCCAGCTCGCCGACAATCTCGGCCGTGTGCGTGGCACGTCGGGCATCAACAACGACCTGCAGGATGCGCGCGGCAATATCCAGTTCGACGAGGGCACCTGGTATTTCGGCACCGATCCCTTCGGCTTCAAGACGCCGACGCCGAGCTATTATCGGGCCGCCGTCGACAGCTGGACCCGCTTCAATACCTCGCTTGCCAATTGCGATGCCGTCTTCGACAGCCGGGCCGATAACCTGCTGCAACTGCTCGACGGCATGGCAAGCGATCTCGGCAATACCTCCGATATTCTCCGCCGCCGTTCGGAAGAGTTCAATGCGGGCTGGTTCGACACCCGCGCCGACGACCGCTACTGGTTCGCCTTCGGCCAGCTCTATGCGCAGTATGCGCTTTTGAAAGCTGCCCATGCCGATTTCGGCGATGTGATCCGCGAGCGCAACCTCACCGCCATCTGGGCCGAGATGGAACGCCAGTTGCAGGGTGCCCTGAAGATCCAGCCAGCGATCATCTCGAATGGCAGCGAGGATGGCTGGATCATGCCGACCCATCTGACCACCATGGGCTTCTACACGCTGCGAGTGCGCTCCAACATGGTGGAGATCCGGGCGATCCTCGATCGTTAAGGGCAGGTTCCGCTTCAAAGCAAAAGGCCCGATCGCAAGACCGGGCCTTTGGTTTTTCAAAGGTTTGGATCGGTCAGCTGATGATCTTCATCCGGATCGCCTTGGCGACCAACTGCGTGCGATTAACGCAATCGAGCTTGCGGATGGCATTCGTCATATAGGCGTTCACCGTGTGGTCGGAGAGCGAGAGGATCTGGCCGATCTCCAGCGAGGTCTTGCCCTGGGCGGTCCAGCGCAGCACTTCCAGTTCGCGCGCCGACAGAACATTGACGGTGCTGGTCGTGCGACGCAGCCGGTCGAACACGTCGAAGGCCTGGGTGGTCAGCATGGACAATTCGTTGATGTCCTGCTGGGGCAGGGGCGGCCGGCTGCCGTCGTATCGGACGACGTAGCGGGTACCATCAATGGCAGTCAGCGAAAACAGGATGCCGGAGAGCAGATCGTGTTTGCGCATCAGTTCGGCAAGCGGAAAAGGGCACTCGAAATCCGGGCTGTGGCCGTCGGGTCCCAGCCACCAGGTGGCGTGCATGATCGTGCGGGTGATATGCGGGACCGTCGGGCAATAACGCAGGAAACCCTGACGGTCGAATTCGCGGCAATAGTCGACGGGAAGCGTCGTTTCGCGCACCAACGGTCCGAGGATCTTGTCCTGAGCCGTCGGGGCCGTGGCCAGGGTCACGTGATCGAGACCGTATTCGCGCGCCGCATGCTTCCAGCATTCCAACAGATCCGCACGGCTTTGGCAGCTCCCGATTTCCTGGCTCAAGAGCGTCTGTCGTTGTGGCAGCATTTTTCTTGTTTCGAAAGTTGAGAACTAACTGTAAGTTTGAACAATTATATCAGTCAGAACGAAAAGCTAGCGCTTTTTCGGCCCTGACCACCATTAATATGACTAATTCCTAAGCGGTGCCACTCAAAATAGCAGTTGCCCGTTACATCCAAATTCATACCGGCAAGGCAGAGCCCGCCTTCACCTCCTCCATCACCGCATAGGTATGGGTCTCGCGAACGCCGGGAAGCGGCAGGATCACCTCCGAGAGGAATTGCCGATAGGCATCCATGCCCGCGACGCGCGCCTTGACCAGATAATCGAAGCCGCCGGCCACCATATGGCATTCCATCACGTCGTCCGAGCGTTTGACCGCCGCCGCGAAGGTGTCGAAAACGTCCGCCGTCGTGCGATCCAGTTTCACCTCGATGAAGACCAGAAGGTTGCGGCCGAGCTTCTGTGGCGACAGGATGGCAGCGTAGCCGGTGATATAGCCCTCGCGCGTCAGCCGGCGCACCCGTTCGGCGGTCGCCGTCGGTGACAGGTTCACCCGCTCGGCAAGCTCGATGTTGGTCAGACGTCCCTCGGCCTGGAGCGCGCGGAGAATCTTGCGATCGAGGCGGTCGATTTCCTTGCTCATCTCTCTGCGAAACTCCATCTTGATAGTGATTGCTGCGGAAATTTGACTGAAGAATAGCGGGAAATTCTGCAAAGCTGAAGATATGTTGCGCATACCACGGAGGTGACAATGATCAAGCCAGCCACGACAGATTTTCCGCGTTTCGAAGCGCCCTATGCCGGCGACGATGACCAGTTCATCCGCCACTTTGCATCGCGCCTGTCGCTCTCGGGGAGCCAGAACAGCGCCATCGACCGCCGCGCCACGACCTATATCGAGGCGATCCGCAGCAATTCCGGATCGGTTGGCGGCGTCGAGGATTTCTTGCGCGAATATGGGCTGTCGACGCGCGAAGGTCTGGCGCTGATGGTGCTCGCCGAAGCACTGTTGCGCGTACCCGATGCGCTGACCCAGGATCGCCTGATCGAGGACAAGTTGAAGGAAGGCGGCTGGAGCGAACACGAGGCGCATGGCGACAGCTGGTTCGTCTCGGCCTCTGCCTGGGCACTCGGGCTTTCTGCCCGCGTCATCCGTCCGGGTGAGACGCCTGAGGGCGTCATGCGCGGCCTCGTCAAGCGCCTGGGTCTGCCGACTGTCCGCTCCGCGACCAAGCAGGCGATGCGCTTCCTCGGCCATCATTTCGTGCTCGGTGAGACCATCAAGGATGCGCTGTCGCGTGCGGCCAAGAGCGAGGAACGCGGCTATCGCCACTCCTTCGACATGCTGGGCGAGGGCGCCCGCACGGCCGAAGACGCCAAGCGCTATTTCCAGTCCTATGCCATGGCGATCGAGGCAATCGGCGCGCATATGGCCAAACACGGCAAGAGCCAGCAGTTGCCGAACCGCATGGGCATTTCGGTCAAGCTGTCGGCGCTGCATCCGCGTTATCTCGCCACCCATCATGACCGGGTGATGCGTGAGTTGGTGCCGGACCTTCTGAAGCTTGCGCAAATGGCGAAAGCGCATCAGCTCAATTTCACCGTCGATGCCGAGGAGGCCGACCGCCTGGAGCTGTCGCTGGACGTGATCGCGGCCGTCTTTGCCGATCCGTCGCTCTCCGGCTGGGACGGTTTCGGTCTCGCCATTCAGGCCTATCAGAAGCGTGCGCCTCAGGTGATCGACTATATCGACAGCCTCTGCCAGCAATATGGTCGCCGCATGATGGTGCGTCTCGTCAAGGGCGCCTATTGGGACACGGAAGTGAAGCGCGCCCAGGAGCGCGGCCTCGACGATTACCCCGTCTGGACCCGCAAGCCTGCGACCGATCTCTCCTATCTGCATTGCGCGGCAAAGCTCATGGAAAAGCGGGCCCGCATCTTCCCGCAGTTCGCCACCCATAATGCGCTGACCGTCTCGACGATCATCGAGCTTGCCGGTGCCGATCGCTCCGGCTTCGAATTCCAGCGTCTGCATGGCATGGGCGAGGCCCTCTACGACACGCTGCTGTCGGGCAATGACCGCATCGCTTGCCGCATCTATGCACCCGTCGGCGGCTACCGCGATCTGCTCGCCTATCTCGTTCGCCGCCTGCTCGAAAACGGCGCGAACTCCTCGTTCGTCGCCGTTGCCGGTGACAAGAACATCCCGGTCACGGCTCTGCTAGAGCGCCCCACCGAAAAGCTCGGCCTTGGCAATGGCCAGAGCGCCCGCCACAGTCAGATCCCGATGCCGCTTGGCCTCTATGGCGACCGGAAGAACAGCGCCGGCTTCGAATTCGGCCATCGCGACAATCTCGAACGCCTGATGAGCCGCATCAGCCAGCCGCTTGCCGCCATTGCCGCCCATCCGCTGGTGCCGGGTGCAACCGGCGCGACCAGCGACGAAGCCGTGCTGTCGCCCGCAGATCGGGCAATTAAGGTTGGTACCGTGCGCAACGCGACGCCCGCCGACGTCGACCGGGCCTTCGCCGCTGGTCGCAAGGGTTTTGCCCGCTGGTCGCGCGTCTCCGTTGAGGAGCGGGCGGCAACGCTCGACAAACTCGCCGACTTGCTGGAAGCCGATCGTGACCGTCTCCTGTCGCTGCTGGCACTCGAAGCCGGCAAGACGCTGGATGACGGTGTTGCCGAAATCCGCGAGGCGGTCGATTTCTGCCGCTACTACGCCGTCCAGGCCCGCCACCAGTTCGGTGAGGCCGAAGTCATGCCCGGCCCGACCGGTGAGCTCAATCGTCTGTCCTGGCGCGGCCGTGGTGTGTTTGCCTGCATTTCGCCGTGGAATTTTCCGCTGGCGATCTTCCTCGGCCAGGTCTCGGCAGCCCTTGTCGCCGGCAATGCCGTCATTGCCAAGCCGGCCCCCCAGACGCCCTTGATCGCCTATGAGGCGGTCAAGCTGTTCCACAAAGCCGGCGTGCCGGAAGACGTGCTGATGCTGCTGCCCGGTGCCGGCGATGTCGGGGCCGCGATCGCCGCCCATCCGCAGCTTGCCGGCATCGCCTTCACAGGTTCGACCGGAACCGCCCAGGCGATCAACCGGACGCTCGCTGCCAAGGATGGCCCGATCGTGCCGCTGATTGCCGAAACCGGCGGTCTCAACGCCATGATCGTCGATGCGACGGCGCTTGCCGAACAGGTGGCCGATGACGTCGTGCTTTCAGCGTTTCGGTCTGCCGGTCAGCGCTGCTCGGCGCTCAGGATCCTCTATCTGCAGGAAGACATTGCCGACGGCATGCTGGAAATGATCGAGGGGGCTGCCCGCGAGCTGAATCTCGGCAATCCGCTTGAGATCACCACCGATATCGGCCCTGTCATCGACGAGAAACAGAAGGCGATGCTGGAGGCCCATATCGCTGACATGAAGCGGAGCCAGAAGGTCCGTTATGCCGGCAAGGTACCCGCGACGGGCAACTTCTTTGCCCCTCATATCGTCGAGCTCGACCGCCCCGAGGCGCTCACCAAGGAGATCTTCGGCCCCGTGCTCCATGTCGTGCGCTGGAAGGCGAAGGCGCTCGATCAGGTCATTGCGTCCATCGACGCCACCGGTTTTGGCCTGACGCTCGGTGTGCATAGCCGTATCGAGGCGACGATCCGCAAGGTCACGGAGGCGCTCGACACGGGCAATATCTACGTAAACCGCAACATGATCGGCGCCGTTGTCGGCACACAGCCTTTCGGCGGCTCCGGCATGTCCGGCACCGGTTTCAAGGCGGGCGGCCCGGCCTACTTGAGCCGGTTCGCGGTCGAGCAGGTGATCTCGGTGAACACGGCGGCCGCTGGGGGCAATGCGAGTTTGATTGCCATTGGGGAAGGGTGAATTTGCGAGGTGAAGTCGCACCTCCCCCTTGAGGGGGGAGGTCGCCGCAAAGCGGCGGGTGGGGGTGAACCTTCACGAGTGCGAGGCGTGCGACCCGGGGCTAGCCTCCCAGCCGTCACCCCACCCCGGAGTTCGCTCCGACCGTCCCCTCAAGGGGAGGGTGACGTCGCTCAGATCTTATCTGCGCCGCCGCTCTTTTTCTTGCCGTGCATCATCACCTCCAGATAACCCAGCATCACCGCCGAAACGACGAAGGCGAGGTGGATGATGGTGAGCCACATCAGCTTGCCGTCGCTATACTGGTTGGCGTTGAGGAAGACCTGCAGCAAGTGGATGGAGGAGATGGCGACGATTGAGGAGGCCACCTTGATCTTCAGGCTGCCGGCATCGAGCTTGCCGAGGAATGAGACTTGATCGTCCGCCTCGTCGAAGCGGCTGACGAAGTTTTCATAGCCAGAGATCATAACCATGACGATGAGGCTTGCCACCAATGCGGCGTCGATCAACGCCAACATGGCAAGGATCATCTCGAAATCCTCGTAGACGAAGACGTTCTGGGCGATCTTCAGGAACTTATAGCCAAACGATACGGCGTAGATTGCGAGCGCTGCGACCAGGCCGAGATAAAAGGCGACGAGAATCCAGCGGCTCGACAGAATGATTTTCTCGATCAGCAGTTCCAGCGATTTCATCAAGGCATCTCTCGACAGGTCATTGTTGCACCGCAACTATTACATGGTTCCATTTGCGGGCAAGAGGTGGATTTTGGGTCCAAGTCAGTTTCAAGCTTTCCTGCTTCGTGATGACGGAAATCGCGCCTTTCTGCTTGCCACTTCGACTGCACTGTCCGATCCTCTCGCCCAATAAGAGGGGCAGGGGGAAACATGACAGTAGCATCGGACATCGACATCGCGCGTGCCGCCCAAAAGCGGCCCATCCAGGAAATCGGCTGCAAGCTCGCCATTCCCTCGGAAAGCCTGATCCCCTATGGCCACGACAAGGCGAAGATCTCCGCCGCCTTCATTAAAGGGCTGGAGGGGCGACCGGATGGCAAGCTGATCCTGGTTACGGCGATCAACCCGACACCGGCGGGTGAGGGCAAGACGACCACCACGGTCGGGCTCGGCGACGGCTTGAACCGGATCGGCAAGAAGGCGGTTATCTGCATCCGCGAACCTTCGCTCGGCCCCTGTTTCGGCGTGAAAGGCGGGGCGGCTGGTGGCGGTTATGCGCAGGTCGTGCCGATGGAGGATATCAATCTTCACTTCACCGGCGATTTCCATGCGATCACCTCGGCCCATAACCTGCTCTCGGCGCTGATCGACAATCACATCTATTGGGGCAATGAGCTTGGCATCGATACGCGGCGCATCAGCTGGCGCCGGGTGATGGACATGAACGACCGGGCGCTGCGCCAGATCGTCACCTCGCTGGGTGGCCCCTCCAACGGTTTTCCCCGGGAGACGGGTTTCGACATCACCGTGGCCTCCGAGGTCATGGCGATCCTCTGCCTCTCCACCGATCTCGAAGACCTGGAGCGGCGGCTCGGCGCCATCATCATCGGCTACCGGCGCGACAAGACCCCCGTCTTTGCCCGCGATCTCAAGGCCGATGGCGCCATGGCCGTGCTTCTGAAGGAGGCGCTGCAGCCGAACCTCGTGCAGACGCTCGAAAACAATCCGGCACTCGTGCATGGCGGTCCCTTTGCCAATATCGCGCATGGCTGCAATTCGGTGGTGGCGACGAAGACGGCGTTGAAGCTCGGCGACTATGTCGTCACCGAGGCCGGCTTCGGGGCGGATCTCGGGGCTGAAAAGTTCTTCGACATCAAATGCCGCAAGGCTGAGCTTGCCCCGTCCGCCGTCGTTATCGTCGCCACCGTGCGGGCACTGAAGATGAACGGCGGGGTTGCCAAGGAGGATCTGGGCCGAGAGGATGTGGCCGCCGTCGAGCGCGGTGCGATCAATCTTGCCCGGCATCTGGAAAACCTCGCCAAGTTCGGCGTGCCGGCCGTGGTGGCGATCAACCACTTCACCAGCGATACAGAGGCCGAAATCGCCGCAGTCAAGGCGGTTGCGAGAGGGCTCGGGGCGGAGGCCATTCTCTGCCGCCACTGGGCGGACGGCTCGGCAGGCATTGCCGATCTTGCCGAGGCCGTGGTGCGGATTGCCGAACAGCCCTCGCAGTTTCGTCCGCTTTATCCTGATGCTCTGCCGCTCTTTTCCAAGATCGAGCGGATCGCCACCGAGATCTACCGCGCCGGCGAGGTGACGGCCGACAAGGCGGTGCGCGACCAGCTGGCCGATTGGGAGCGGCAAGATTATGGCCATCTGCCGGTCTGCATGGCCAAGACGCAATATTCCTTCTCCACCGACCCGACCCTGCGTGGCGCGCCGGAAGGCCATGTGGTGCATGTGCGGGAGGTGCGCCTGTCCGCCGGCGCCGGCTTCGTCGTTGCGATCACGGGCGAAATCATGACCATGCCGGGACTGCCGCGCATGCCCTCTTCGGAGAAGATCCGGTTGAACGGCGAGGGGGCCATCGAAGGCCTGTTCTGACGGCTCACCCGGAGCACCCTGAAAACCTACCTGGAATTTGTGATATTTCCGCCACGGTGACGGCAGTCACAATTCATGATTAATAGAATCATGTTTTATATGTTGACTCAAGTTATCATGTTTTATACGGCGTGATTACGGCAAGGTTTTCGCCTTCGCCTCGGTTTTGACGCAATCACATTCGGCCAGCCTGCAGCCCGTTCTCGGGTGCGGGAGCGCATCTCCCTGGCCTTCGAAAGGACATTCGCATGAGCCCCCGGTCCGCCAGACCTCTTCTGCTCGCCTGCACCGCTCTGGTCGCAGTCTCCGCAATCCTCCCCGCGCAAGCCCAGGACGCCACGACGCCGACGACGACCACCAGCGGCGACGAAACCCAGCTGCAGACGATCGTCGTCAAGGGCAAACGCGTGCCGACGGGATCGGTGGCGGATACGCCGGTGGCAACAACAACGGATTCCAAAACACTGCAAAAGAAGCAGGTTGATGATGTCGACGATCTCGGCAACACGGTTGAACCCAGCGTTACCTATGTCCGACAGTCGAAAAGCGTAAACATTCGTGGCCTGGAGGCCGATCGGGTCCTGACCACCATCGACGGGATCCCGGTGCCGTATTTCTTCGACACGGTCTACAATTACGGCGGCGGCGCCGATACCTATGACTTCAACTCCCTGTCCTCCGTTGATGTCTTGCACAGCGCGGATTCCAGTCGAGCCGGTTCGGGCGCGCTGGGTGGTGCGCTTTTGTTGAACACGCTTGAGCCCGATGATCTTTTGGCAGAAGGCGCGACCTTTGGGGGCATCGGCAAGCTTGGCTACGACGGTTCAGACAAGTCTTTCACTGCCTCTGGCGCTGTTGCCAAGAAGGTCGAAAACACCTCGATCATGTTCCAGTCTTCCTACAAGAAGGGCCAGGAAACCGACACTAAGGGCGATGTTGGTGGTACCCGCAGCACCCGCACCGAAGCCGACCCTATGGATTACAACCAGCGGAATTTCCTCTTCAAGATCCGCCAGGATCTTGAGGGCGGACACCGGGTCGGCCTGACCGCTGAGCATTACGGTTATAATTCCCGCAAGGACTATATGTCTTCCAGCACCTACGGCACGACGTACCGCGCCGGAGACTATGATTTGGTCCAGGAAAAGGACCGTGATCGCGTATCTTTGGATTATGAATTTGAAGCCGTTGGTGACGATAGCCTGATCGACCGCGCAGCTGCGACCGTCTATTGGCAGCGTTCGACCCGAACGGAGGGGCAGGATTCCTATCGCCTGACGGCGCCGATCGGTGAGTACGACCGATTGATGGAAAGCGAGCAGCGCGACATCGGCTTCTCCGGCTATGCCAATTCCGATTTCGCGACAGGCAGCCTCAACCACCAAGTGACTTTCGGCGCCGATTTCCGCTTCACCCAGAGCAGCTACTACCTCTCAGGCGTCGACAGCTGCTCTGTCACCTGGGTTTCCGGTTGCGCCTATTATCACACGAACCAGTCTTATTCGCCCGATGTGAATTCCTATCGGTTCGGTGCCTATGCCGAAGATAAGATCACCCTTGGTAACAGCCCTGTTTCCATCACGCCCGGCCTCCGTTTCGACTGGTACAAGGAGGATCCGCAGTCCACGGCTACGTTCGAGGGTGACATGCCGGAAGGTCAGAGTGGTACCCGCTTCTCGCCGAAGATTCGTGCCGCGTGGCAGGTTCGTCCAGACATCGAGCTCTATGCGCAGTTCGTTACGGCCTTCAAGGCGCCGAACGCCTATCAGCTCTATGTCGACTACGACAATGCGCCGCTTTATCGTTCGATCGGTAACCCGGATCTGAAGCCGGAAACCAGCTGGGGCTTCGATGTCGGTGCCAATCTCGGCGACGAAGATTTCGGTGGTCGTGTCAGTGCCTTCAGCACCCGCTACAAGGATTTCATCGACACATCCGACATCATCGCCACATCAGGTTATTTCCTAGGTACCTATCAGTTCATCAACCGTGACAATGTGCGGATCAGCGGCGTCGAGCTTGAGGCGCACAAGACGTTCGCGAACGGCATCAATCTGCACGGCTCTCTGGCCTATGCACGGGGAACCGATCTGGACAGCGACGAGCTTTTGGCCTCCGTACCGCCGCTCAAAGCGATTGTCGGGTTTGGTTATGAGCAGGAGACTTGGGGTACCGATGTCAGCCTGGTCGCTGCCAGTGCCGTCTCTGAAGATTCGGCGGCGCTGACCAAGCCGGATGGCTATGGCGTAGTGAACCTGACCGGTTGGTGGGAACCGGAACAAATGAAGGGCCTTCGTGTCCAGGCAGGCGTCTACAACCTGTTCGACAAGAAGTATTTCGACGCGCTTGAGGTGAAGAACGTAACCAACGCCTCGGACATCTATTCGGAAGCCGGCCGCTACTTCAAGGTTGCGATTTCTCAAAAATTCTAACCCCCACATCCCCTTCCACCGCCTGCGGCGGCGTCCCATCCGGGGCGCCGCCGTTTTTCGTTTACCGGCAATAGCGGAACCCGCTCTTCCGCTCGATCACGTCCAGATGCAGGTGGTCCTGGTGCGCCGCGTCGCTGCCGGGGGAGAGAACGGTGGTGAAATAGAGGCAGGCGATGGCGTTGAGCGCCCGCTGGAAAGCCGCTTCTGCCGTGCCGTCATCCTGCTTGGCGATCATCAGCGGCACGTTCTCTTTGCCGAAACTCAGTGCTGCAATGTCGATGGCATTCCCGTGAGCGTGTTCGGAAATCTTGCCCGTTTCCGCGCTGTTGCGGTTGCGGCAGACATAGCCGGAGGCCTGGGCTATGCCCGACAGGGCCGGGCGGTTGGGAAAGGCGCGGGCGGCGGCCGGGATTAGCAGGTCGCGGGTCATCCGGGCGAGGCTGAGCGCGGTTTCGCAGCGGATCGTTGCTCCCGGCTCCAGCGTTACCGTCGGCAGGATGCGGCTGACCGTAACCGGGTGGGCGATGCCGCAGCCGGTCTCGTCGTCGATTGCGGCATCCTCGGTAAACTCCGCCCCCATCGCCTTCAGATCCCGCAGGCACATGGCGAGGTCTTCCGGCGTCTCGGAGACCGGCGCCGGATCGGGTGGCGGGGGCGGTGCTTTGGCTTCAGGTTCCTCGCCTTCAGCCTTGCCGTTTTCAGACGCGGGCTTGGCGCCCTCTTCGGGCGTTGCCGGATCCGTCTTCTGATCATCCGGTGCCTGCTCGGTCGGCTGCGGCTTGTCGGGAGGGGGCGTGGTCGGAGTATTCTTTCCATCGGGTGTGTCGCGCGGATCGGGCGAGGGCGTCGGCGGCGTGCCGGGGGGAAGGGGTGGTGTCGCCGGGGTATCCGTGCTGCCGCTTGCAGATTTTACTTCCGCGGACGCGCCCTCTTTCGTGGCCGCCTGTGCGGGCTTGGGTGGCGCCGGCGGGCCGATCTCGGGCAGTGTCACACCCGTTGCCGCCAGCCAGATCAGCATCAAGCCCGTTGCGTGTCTCATGGCCGCTCCTGTCGTTTGCCCCGGGGCGGAAACGACGGGAGCGGCAAAAGGTTCGATGGCGGGGTCCGCGCAAATCCTGCTTGCGCGCCGCGTCACCTCGGGTTATCAAATCGGCCATGAAGATCGTAACGAACAACATGGCTTGGTGGTGGGCTCGCTGACGCGGCCTTGACCAGTCATGTCTTCTCGACGATTGACCCAAAGCCGCCCGGAACATCTCCTGAGGCGGCTTTTTTGTATTCAAGGCGCCGGGAGAGGGCCTCGAAGAACGGAAAAGGACTGACATGTCGACGATTTTGCTGGAAGACGGCGCCGAATCCTACCAGACGCGCGGTGGCGTGACCGTCACGCGCAAGCGCCGCCCGACGCCCTATGCCGACGCCATCTCCACCTATGTCGACAAGCTCGACGAGCGGCGGGGTGCCGTGTTCTCCTCCAATTACGAATATCCCGGCCGCTATACCCGCTGGGATACGGCGATCGTCGATCCGCCGCTCGGTATCTCCTCCTTCGGCCGCAAGGTGTGGATCGAGGCCTATAACGGCCGCGGCGAAGCGCTGCTTTCGATGATTGCCGGGGCGCTTTCCGGCGTCGAGGATCTGGCGCTCGGCACCCGCACCGCGACCCGCCTCGATCTCGACGTCAAGCTTCCGTCCCGCGTCTTCACCGAGGAAGAACGCTCGAAGATGCCAACGGTCTTCACCGTGCTGCGTGCTGTCACCGGGCTTTTCCATTCGGAAGAGGATTCGGCCATCGGCCTGTTCGGCGCCTTTGGCTATGATCTCGCCTTCCAGTTCGACGCCATCGACCTGAAGCTCACGCGGCCCGACGACCAGCGCGACATGGTGCTGTTCCTGCCCGACGAGATCCTCGTCGTCGACCACTATTCCGCCAAGGCCTGGATCGACCGTTACGACTTCACCAAGGGTGACGTCACCACCATCGGCCAACGGGAAGAGATCGCGCCCGAGCCGTTCAAGCATACCGATACGATCCCGCCGCGCGGCGATCATCGCCCGGGCGAATATGCCGAGCTCGTCACCAAGGCCAAGGAAAGCTTCCGCAAGGGCGACTTGTTCGAGGTCGTTCCCGGCCAGAAGTTCATGGAACGCTGCGATAGCAAGCCCTCGCAGATTTCCAAGCGGCTGAAGGAAATCAATCCGTCGCCCTATTCCTTTTTCATCAATCTCGGCAACCAGGAATATCTCGTCGGCGCCTCGCCGGAGATGTTCGTGCGGGTGAACGGCCGGCGCATCGAGACCTGCCCGATCTCGGGCACCATCAAGCGCGGCGCGGACCCGATCGAGGATTCGGCGCAGATCCTGAAGCTGCTTAATTCCAAGAAGGACGAGAGCGAGCTCACCATGTGCTCGGATGTCGACCGCAACGACAAGTCGCGCGTTTGCGAACCGGGCTCGGTCAAGGTCATCGGTCGTCGCCAGATCGAGATGTATTCGCGCCTGATCCACACCGTGGATCACATTGAAGGGCGGCTCCGCGACGGCATGGATGCCTTTGACGGCTTCCTTAGCCATGCCTGGGCGGTCACGGTCACGGGTGCACCCAAACTCTGGGCCATGCGCTTCATCGAGAAGCACGAAAAGAGCCCGCGCGCCTGGTATGGCGGCGCGATCGGCATGGTCGGCTTCAACGGCGACATGAACACGGGGTTGACGCTGCGCACCGTCCGCATCAAGGACGGCATTGCCGAAGTCCGCGCCGGTGCCACGCTTCTGAACGACAGCGACCCGCATGAAGAAGAAGCCGAAACCGAACTGAAGGCCTCCGCCATGATCGCCGCCATCCGCGACGCCAAGTCCGATCCGAAGTCGAAGCGCGGCGTGGCGAGCGTCGGGCAGGGGGTCAACATCCTGCTGGTCGACCACGAGGACAGTTTCGTGCACACGCTTGCCAACTACTTCCGCCAGACCGGCGCGACCGTCAACACGGTCCGCACCCCGGTGCCGGAGGAGATTTTCGACAGGCTGAACCCCGACCTCGTCGTTTTGTCGCCGGGTCCCGGTTCGCCCACGGATTTCGACTGCAAGGCGACGATCAAGAAGGCGCGGGCCCGGGAACTGCCGATCTTTGGCGTCTGCCTTGGCCTGCAGGCGCTGGCTGAAGCCTATGGCGGGGAACTGCGCCAGCTCGCCGTGCCCATGCATGGCAAGCCGTCGCGCATCCGCGTGCTCGAACCCGGATTGGTCTTTGAAGGACTTGGCAAGGAAGTGACCGTCGGCCGCTATCACTCGATCTTCGCCGATCCTTCGACACTGCATCGTGACTTCATCATCACGGCAGAAAGCGAAGACGGCACGATCATGGGCTTCGAACACGCCAAGGAACCGGTCGCGGCCGTCCAGTTCCACCCGGAATCGATCATGACGCTGGGCGGCGACGCCGGCATGCGGATGATCGAGAATGTGGTGGAGAAGCTCGCCAAGCGGAAGAAGGTCAAGGCGGCCTGAGGAGTTTGGGCGGGGCGCGGCCGGCAGTGGCCGCGCCGTTTGACACCGATCGGTGCTCGGTTACAGTGTCTTCGTGTGGTTTTAGCCATGGAGCTGATCGATGAACAAGATCATACTGACCACAGAGATCGACGCTAGCCTCAATCAGGCACTCGAAGAGATTGCGCGGTTCGACAACCGTTCCCCAGGAGACCTCGCCGACCAGGCGATCCGCAATCTCGTGGAAGAGCGCGTGGCCACGCGCGAACTGCTGCATCACGGCCTAAGTCTGATCGATAGCGGTGATGTCAAGGCCATCGATAGCGCTGAGATCCATGACTGGCTGCTATCCAATGAGGACGAATTTCCGCAAGGACGCTGAAGGCGATGCGGCTGCGCTATCTACCGACCGCCGAGTTCGGCCTTCGCTGGATGCGCCGCTACTATCGTAGCCAACCACAACTCGACGTCGTCGCGGTCTCCGCAGCCTTGGCAATAGCGGAACAAAATATCCTGACCCATCCGGAGAGCGCTGCACGCTTCGAAAATCTCGATAGGGTAAGGGAGTATCACATACGCGGTACCCCTTTCTCTCTGCTCTATGCGGTTATGCCTGATCAGGTCGTCGTCATCGACGTTCGAGACGTGCGAGGCCAAAGGAGTGCAGAGATCCTCCGGAAGTTCCTTGAGGACATAGGCGCCTCGCCGACCGACGCCTGAGATCTATCCCCCTGTGCACACCCCATCTTCCGCCTTGACCTCGCCTTAACCCTTCGGCATTACGCTGGCATCAAACGAACCGCCCGCTTTGCCGGGCGGTTTTGTCGTTTTTGGAATTGCGGCTGCAATTCACTCGCATCTGCAGGGAAGAAGGCCATGGTGGCGACTGAAGACAATCTGGTGCGCAAGCTTGCCTTCTGGGGCATCCCGCTGTCGTTTGGTGTGATGGGCCTGAAGCTGCTTGCCTGGTGGGTCACCGGCTCGGTGGCGCTTTTGTCCGACGGTCTGGAATCGACGGTCAATGTGATTGCCGCTTTCCTCGCCTATTTCGTCATCCGCTACGCGCAGAAGCCTGCCGATGACGATCATCCCTATGGTCACCACAAGGCGGAATATCTCTCGGCCGTCCTTGAGGGGGTCCTGATTGTTGTGGCAGCACTCCTGATCATCCGCGAAGCCGTGCCGGCGCTTTATGAACCATCGCTGCCGGAAGCGCCCTATCTCGGCCTTGCAATCAATGCGCTCGCCGCCGTCATCAATGCCGCCTGGGCGAGCCTGCTCATCCGCGTCGGCAAGAGCCATCGGTCGCCGGCGCTGTCGGCCGATGGCCAGCATATCATGTCGGATGTCGTCACCTCAGGCGGTGTTTTGATCGGCCTGGTGCTGGTGCTTTTCACAGGGTATGCGATCCTCGATCCGGCTCTCGCCATCCTGGTTGCGCTGAACATCATTTGGCAGGGCTGGAAGGTGATCTCCCATTCGGTCGCCGGCCTGATGGATGTCGCCGTGTCGCCGGAAGAGGCAGAGGCCATCCGCCAGGCGATCAAGGAGAATTCTCAAGGATCGCTCGGCGTGCATTATCTGCGCTCACGGCGGGCCGGGGCCGCCACCTTTGTGGCCTTCGATCTGGTTGTGCCGGAAGCCATGACCGTCAGCGATGCGCATGTCATCTGCGACCGGCTGGAAATGGCGGTGCACAAGGCGCTGCCCGGCACCCGCGTCACCATCCACGTCGAACCGGAAAACGAAATGGCGCATGGCGCCGGCGTGCAGCTCTGACGCTGCCGCGACACTTCAGGAGAAAATCATGAGCATGACCGATGTTTCCGGGCTGACCCAGCTCGGTCAGGCCGTCGAGGCCCCGACCACCCCGGAAACCGCCGTGATGGAGCGGGTGCCGAACGGCAATGCCGGCACCGACTATGTCGTGCGCTTCACCGCACCCGAATTCACCTCGCTCTGCCCGATGACCGGCCAGCCGGATTTCGCCCATATCGTCATCGATTACATCCCCGGCGACTGGCTGGTGGAATCGAAGTCGCTGAAACTCTTCCTGTTTGCCTTTCGCAATCACGGCGCATTCCATGAGGATTGCTCGGTCTATATCGCCAAGCGCATCATCGAGCTGCTCGATCCCAAATGGCTCCGGATTGGCGCCTACTGGTATCCGCGCGGCGGCATCCCGATCGATGTCTTCTGGCAGACCGGCGAACCGCCGAAGGGTGTCTGGCTGCCGGAGCAGGGGGTGGCGACCTATCGCGGCCGGGGGTGAACCCCGCCTTCGCGCGTGACGCATGGCCTTGATCACGCTACGCTCCGGTTCGCTGAACCGAACCGGAGATGTCACAATGCCGAAATTTCTCGCGGTCTTCATGATGAGGCCAGAGAGCCTGGCGCGGTTTCGCAGCCTGTCCAAGACCGAACAGGATGCCATCGATGCGGCGGGCGTGCCGGCATGGTCGGCGTGGGAAGAGCGCCACGCGGCGGCCATTGTTCAGCATGGCGGGATGGTGGGAAAGACCCTACGCGTCACCCGGGAGGGCATTGGTCCCGCGACCAATGCGATCTGCGGCACCCTGATCGTCGAGGCGGATACGGCGGAGGCTGCGGCAGGTCTCTTTTCGGATCATCCGCATCTCACCATCTTTCCCGGTGACAGTGTCGACATCATGCCCTTCGTGACCGAGCCGCCCGTCTGACTGTTTGAAAACCACCCGATGAGGCGAGGTTCAAACCGCGTCTCAAACCGTTTGCGCCGCGTTGATCGAGGAGACGAACCGTTTCGTCCGCTCACGCTGCGGATCTCGGAAGATCTGTTCGGCGCTGCCGGTCTCGACCACGACGCCGGCTTCCAGAAAAACCACCTGGCTTGCAATCTTCGAGGCGAGGCGCAGGTCGTGGGTGGCGATGACCATGGTCGTGCCTTCGCCAGCCAGCCGGCTCAAGACGTCGACCACTTCGCCCGCCAGTTCGGGATCCAGCGCCGAGGTCGGTTCGTCGCAGAGGAGAACCTTGGGCGAGGGGGCAAGAGCGCGGGCAATCGCCACGCGCTGCTGCTGGCCACCTGACAGTTCTGCCGGCCAGGCATCGGCCTTATGCGCCATGCCGACCTTTTCCAGGAGTTCGATGGCGCGGGCCTTCGCCTTGTCGCGCGACCACTTCTGCACCGTGATCAACCCTTCCATGACATTCTCGATCGCCGTCCTGTGCGGAAAGAGCTGGAAGTTCTGAAAGACCATCCCGGTCTCGCCGCGGATCTTCTGGATCTCGGAAAAGGCGACCTTGCGGTTCGGGGCAAATTCGATGGCGTGGGCACCGATCTGCACCGTGCCGGAGGTCGGCTGTTCCAAAAGGTTGATCGAGCGCAGCAGCGTGCTCTTGCCGCCACCGGAGGGGCCGACAAGGGCCGTCACGCTGCCTTCGGGCAGCGAGAGGGAGATATCGTTGAGGATGGTCGCTTGGCCGAAGCGCTTGACGATGTGAGAGAGCGTGATCATCGGTTAGCCTCCAGCATGCCGCCATAGCGGCCGAATCGGGTCTCGAGCCTCGACTGCAGGTTGGACAGGATCGAGCTCAACGCGAGATAGATGAGCGCTGCCTCGATATAGAGGATTAGCGGTTCATAGGTGGTGGCGACGATGCGCTGGGCCGACTGGAAGAGCTCCGGCACGGTGATCGCGGCGGCCAGTGACGTGTCCTTGACCAGCGAGATGAAGGTGTTCGACAGCGGCGGCACGGCGACGCGCGAAGCCTGCGGCAGGATCGTGCGGCGCATGGCCTGGCTCCAGTTCATGCCGGTCGAATAGGCTGCTTCCCACTGGCCCTTTGGCACTGACGAAATGGCAGCGCGGATGATCTCCGAGGTATAGGCGCCGACATTGAGCGTGAAGCCGATCAGCGCGGCGGTGAAGGCATCAAGCAGGATGCCGACACTCGGCAGGCCGTAGAAAATGACGAAGAGCTGGACCAGAAGCGGCGTTCCCCTGATCACCCAGACATAGAAGCGGGCGATCAGCACCAACGGTTTCGCCGCAAACAGCCGTGTCACGGCAGTGATCAGGCCGAGCGTGATGCCGAAGGCGAAGGAGAGGAGCGTCAGGGGGATGGTGAACTTCACCCCGGCCCAGAGCAGGGTCGGCAGAGAAGTCAGCATCAGGTCGAGCCAGTGCGGCATGGGGGTGTCCTTGGAGCTGCGGACTGAAACGGAACGCAGCAGAGACGCTGAGCGCCACTGCTGCGGAGGAATTTTGCATCTATCGCAGACCAGGCAAGCGGCAAGGCCGATGCGGTCTGCTGTTGCGGTTGCGGCTGGTCTCCCACCTCCCCCTTGAGGGGGGAGGTCGCCGCGAAGCGGCGGGTGGGGGTGACTGTGACGCGTGCGGCGAGATCACCCCACCCCGGAGCTTCGCTCCGACCCTCCCCCTCAAGGGGAGGGTGGATGTTACTTCGACACGTCCTGGCCGAAATAGGTGTCGGCGATCTTCTGATAGGTGCCGTCGGCCTTGATGTCGGCCAGCGCCTTGTTGATCGCCGCGACCAGGTCCGCATCGCCCTTGCGGACGATGATGCCGGAGGCGTCGGCTTCTTCCTTTTCGGCGGCAATCTTCACCGGGGCGTCGGGCTTCTGCTTCTTGAAGTCGAGGAAGGAGAGGCTGTCATTGATCGTTGCATCAGCGCGGCCGGTCAGCACCAGCTGGATCGACTGGTCGAAACCGTCCGTGCCGACAAGTTCGGCGCCGGCGGCTTCCGCGATCTTGCCGAAGTTGCTCGACAGCGACTGGGCCGAGGTCTTGCCCTTCAGGTCTTCGAAACCCTTGATCTCGTCGTTGCCATCCTTGACGATCAACACGGCCTTCGAGACGATATAGGGATCGGAGAAGTCGTACTTCTGCTTGCGCGCTTCGGTGATGCCCACCTGATTGATGACGGCGTCGTAACGGTTGGCGTCGAGGCCAGCGATCAGGCCATCCCACTTGCCTTCGACGAATTCCGCCTTCACGCCGAGCTTATCCGCCACGGCCTGGCCGATCTCGACGTCGAAGCCGACGAGCTTGTTCTCGGCATTGTGGAAGGTGAAGGGCGCATAGGTGCCCTCGGTGCCGATCTTGATGACACCGGCGGCCTTGATCTGGTCGAGGTTCTCGCCGGCAAAGGCTGGTGCGAGGATGAGGGTCTGCAGGGCTGCGGCCGCTGCAATCGTCTTGAGCCAGCTCATCGTATTTCCTTTCATTCCATGGTTCGGTGCCGCCGTCTTCGCAGATCACGACCCTCATGGGATGAGAGAAAAGAGCGAATAAAATAGGCAAATGAGAATATTTTGCTCATTCGCTTTCTTGGTCGCTTCGCGTGGCTTTGTCTGTCGGCGAACCGAAACGCAAAACCGCCGCGAAGGTTCCGGTATGGAACAGTCGCGGCGGTCAGAAGGCGCGGGCGGACAGACCGCCCGAATGTCTGTATCAGCCAAAGGCGATGGCGGCGCCGCCGACCACGGTCGCAAGACCGAGCACGCGGGCGACCGTCGGGCCGAGGCGGGAGACGGTCATGCCAAGGGCAACGCCTGCGCCATGCAGGGCGCCGGTTGCGACCAGGAAGCCGAGGCCGAACGACAGCGCACCGGCCGAGCCGAGTTCACCGCCATGGGCGTGGCCGTGGAAAAGGGCGAAGAGGCCAACGACGGCAGCAGAGGCTGCCACCGGCAGACGGACCGCAGCAGCCACCAGCAGGCCGAGGCCGATGACGGAAGCGAGGATGGCAGGCTCAACGAAGGGCAGGGAGACGCCCGCAACAGCAAGACCGAAGCCGACGGCCATCATCGAAACGAAAGCTGCCGGAACAGCCCAGAGCGCGCGGCCACCGATCTGGCTTGCCCAGATGCCTACGGCAACCATCGCGAGGATATGGTCGGCACCGAACAGCGGATGCGAGATCCCGGCCATCAGCGAGCCATGCTCGGCCGGGTTCAGGTGCGCAAAAGCGGGTGCGGTTGCCGCGGCAAACAGGGCGGCGGTGAGTGAAAGGCGTTTCAGCATGATTTGGTCCCTCTTATTGGTCGACTCATGGCGGCCGGATGTCGGTCCCGCCGGTCGTTCCCTTATGTCATCTTTCAGACTAGCGTAAGCCTCAAGCGTCTGTCCACGGCAAAGCGTCAGGCAAATCTACGTCGATTGCCGGGGGTGAGCGCTCACGGTTGCGGCAGGTGGTGACGCGGTGAGGACAGGATCTGTGGCATTGAGGGCAGGGCTTAGACCCCGCCGCCCGCCCGCGCCAGGCGCAGGCCGGCGACGATGAAACCGATCTGCAGCAAGACCCGGCCGACTGCCAGGGGCCAGGGGTGGAAGATCGGATCGGGCCGCAAAAAGTCCCAGAGATGCAGGGGCACATAGGCAAAGCACAGAAGGGCGAAGGCGAGGCCGGCGCGGGCGCGAAAGCGGGGAAAGAGCACGGCCACCCCGATCGTCAGTTCGCCCAAACCGCTGCCGAGGACTGCCAGCCTTGCCGGAAAGATCGAGGGGACGATCGGAAAGAAGATCTCCGGTGCGACAAGGTGGGTAACGCCACCCGCCAGCATGACGATCGCGACGAGGGCGGTGAGCAGGCGGGTTTCGGTCACGGCAGTCTCCGATCATGACGCGCGCGATTGCGGCGTCCCTCTCAGATGGCGCCGCGCGATGATGCGGCAAGGTCGGCCGGGCGATTGTGGCTTCAGGCCGGACCGAGCAGGATGAAGGTCTCGCTCTTCGATACGCCGTCGACGGCCCGGATGGTCGAGATCAGGTCGTTGAGCTCCGGCATGGTCGAAACTTCGAGTTCGGCGATCATGTCCCAGACTCCGTTGGTGTTGGAGAGCGTCACGACGCCCGGTAGCCGCTTGACGGTCGCCACCGGCTGTTTCGGCGGGCCGACGAGCGCGATCAGCATCATCGCCTTGATCCGGTCCTTGGCGAGATCATCCTTCAGGCGGACGGTGAACCCCTTGATCTCGCCTTTCTCCACCAGCCGGTCCAGCCGCTTCTGGGCCGTCGCCCGGGCCACGCCGAGGATCTGCGCCAGTTGCGGCACGGAAGCACGTCCATTGATGCGCAGTTCGGCGACCAGCCGGCGGTCGAGATCGTCCATGATTTCCGTTTTCGTCAGAGAGCTTTCTATTTCGGCAGTATGAGCAAGATTCGCGCCGTTTGCATGCTGTTTTATGCACTCGCTCTCGGTTAGCACTTGTCTGGTGGCAATGACGCGGTTCCGACAGGACCGTCAAAGGAGAGAGCAGGGATGAGCGAAAACAACTCCGCCAACAGGGCGCCGGCCGGCATCGATCCGGCCCGCGTCGAGGCGATCGCGCTGCGTCTCACGTCCTGGGGCAGCGAGACGGGAAGTGCCGGCGAGGCCGCATTTGCGGATCGCCTGATCGGACTGTTGCAGGAGCTTCCCTATTTTCGGGCTCATCCCGAGGATCTGAGGCTGGTCGCGAGCCATGGCGAACCGCTGACCCGCAACGTCGTCGCGCTCGTTCGCGGCAGGGGGCGTCGGACGCTTGCGCTGGCTGGACATTTCGATACGGTGTCCACCGACAATTATCATGAACTGCGGCCACTCGCCTGTGACAGCCTGGCACTCAAGGCCGCCCTCATAGACAGCCTCTCGGCGCAGCGGACCCGATCCGAGCAGGAGGAGCGGGCGCTCGCCGATCTCGTGAGCGGCGATTTCCTGCCCGGGCGCGGGCTGCTCGACATGAAAAGCGGCCTTGCCGTCGCAATCGCCTGCCTCGAACGCTTCGCGGAAAACCCGGAGCGCGAGGGCAATCTCCTCTTCCTCACCACACCCGACGAAGAGCGTGAAAGCCGCGGCATGCGCTCGCTGCGCAACGCGTTGCCGGCGCTGGTCAAGGATCTGGACATCGAGATTTGCGGCGCGCTCAATCTCGATGTGACCTCCGATCAGGGCGAGGGCGAAGAGGGGCGCGCCGTCTTTGCCGGGACGATCGGCAAGCTCCTGCCTTTCGCGCTGGTTGTCGGCCTCAGTTCACACGCCGCCTATCCTTTCGAAGGAGTGAGCGCGCAAGCGATAGGGGCCGGTATTCTCGCCGAACTGGAGGGCAATGCAGATCTTTCCGATCGCGATGCACACGACATCTCGCCGCCGCCGATCTGCCTGGAGGCAAAGGATCTGCGCGACGGCTACGAGGTGACGACGCCGGAACGCTTCTGGCTTGCCTTCAACTGGCTTTACCATGCGATGTCGGCGGACGAGCTGTTCACCCGGTTCAGAGCCTGCGTCGAGCAAGGGGCAAGCGGTGCTGTGAGCCGCTTTGCCGATCAGGCGCAGCGCTATTCTTCGATGACCGGACGCCCGGCGTCGGCCGTGCCGGCCATGCCGCGTATCCTGTCGATCGCCGAGGTCCGGCAACGCGCCGAGGAGGTGATGGGCACTGACTTTGCGGCGCGATACGAGGCCGAACAGGCCGCGGCTGGCCGGATCGACAATCCCCTGATTGCCTCGAGACAGCTCGCGACCTTTCTCGTCGATGCGGCGCGCCTCTCCGGACCTGCGGTGGTGATCGGCTTTGCCGGCCTTCATTACCCGGCGAGCCGACTTGAGCTCGACCGGGCCGAGGATAGGGCGCTGCAGTCTGCGATCGATCAGGCACGACTGGGTCTGGCCGACGATGCAGCCCGGCGCGTCAGCTGGAAGCCCTGTTTCCAGGGCATTTCCGACATGAGTTTTCTCGGACTGGCCGCCGACTCAACTGACGTCGTCTCCGACAATACCCCGGTTTCACGCCTCGTTGACCGACCTCCGGCCTCGGCTCTGCGCTTCCCGGCCGTCAATCTCGGCCCCTGGGGTCGCGAGTTTCATCAGAAGTTCGAGCGCGTGCAGCGGCCTTATGCCTTCGCCGTGCTGCCGGATCTGGTCATGACTATTGCCCGGGAGTTCCTGGCGAAGGAGGCGGATTGAGGTAGCCTCATCCGCCGCTCGCTCACTTCTTCACGCCCAGCACTTCGGCGCAGCGCGACAGGCTGAGGCCATCGCCGTCGGTGTCGTTGCTTGCCCGGATGGCGGTGATGATTCCGCCCTTGTCGGTGTTGATCTGCAGCTCGCAGAACAGCTGCTGATATTGCGGCGGGCTGATCATCTGCGGCTGCCAGAAGGGGTCGCTGGTGACGACGCGGGTGCGGGTGACCGTCTGGCCGGAGCCGTCGGTGCGGGTTTCGGTGCGAACCACCGTGCGGGCGGGCTCGGGGCTGGTATAGGTCGGGGGCACGTAACGCGTCTTGTCGCCACCGCGCCAGGTGTAGATCTTGCCCGCGGACAGCGGATACTCACCGATTGGCGGACCATAGGCGGCAAAGAACTGCTCCACCGGCTGCCCCACCCAGCGCGAGCGGGCTGCATTGTTGGCGTCTTCCGTCGTGGTGCAGGCTGTGAGCACCAAGCTTGATGCCAGCATCAGGACGGCGCCGAGAGCGCGTTGAATCGACATGCATTTCCCCTCATTGACCGGGCCGATCTTAACCTGCCCTGCGCCCGGCCCGCAAGCACCCTGCGCCTGAGGCAGCCGTTCTCCCGCGTCCAAATCTGGCCGCAAGGCCATCGGCTCATGCCTCGACATTCGCCACTTGCCGCCGCACACTCCCTTCCGAACACAGAATGCTCGGAAGGGGCCGATGATACTGCACTATAGCCGCAACCCGAACCCGCGCCTCGCGGTTGCCGTTGCCCGGCATCTCGGCTCCGCCGTCATCTTCGTGCCCGCATCGCCTTTCGCCCCGGGACAAGCGGAAACCTATCGCCGGCTCAACCCCAGTCTGTCGATCCCGATCCTGGAGGAGGAGAAGGGAACGCTCTGGGAGGCGGATGCGATTGCCTGCCGACTCTCCCGCCTGTCGAAAACTGACTTCTGGAGAATCGATGACGAGGGCGAGCCCGACATGATCCGCTGGCTGAGCTGGGGCAAGGCGAACTTCGTCATGGCCTGTGATCAGGTGCATTTTGAATACGGGACGAAGCAACGTTATGGCATGGGGGCGGTCGATATGACCAAGGTGGAGGAGGGCCTTGCCCTTTTCCACCGGTCCGCACCCATCCTTGACGCTCATCTTACATCGCGCAGCTTTCTGCTCGACAGTGGTCTTTCCTACGCCGATTTCCGGATGGCGAGTTTCCTGCCCTTCAATGATGTCGCCGGCTTGCCGCTCTCCGCTTATCCCGCACTTCAAGACTGGTATCATCGTCTCGACAGTCTGCCGTCCTGGCATGATCCGTTCGAAGGTCTCGATGCGCCCGCCCTGCCAAAGGCAATGCTTGCCGCCGAGCGCTTGCAAAGCCAGTCCTGATGGTCCCGTGCGTTCGCCAGCACGCCATGCCCAAGGCAGGCCTTGAACACGACCCGATCACTTGGCGAGGCGCAAGGACGGGTGCCCCTCCTGCTGCTATGGCTTTCGATCTCGGTCGCCGGCCGGGTGATGCCCGTCATGTCAATTGCGGAGGCCGCAGATCGTGAAAGAGACTGAAACCCGCTTGGACAGCGCCTATTGGGCGGAAACGCCGGAGGCGCTCTTTACCGCGCTCGGATCGGGGCCGGGCGGGCTGAGTTCGGCGCGCGCGGGGGTGCTGATGTCGACCCTTGGTCCCAACAGCGTTGAAGAGAGCGAGCGCCACTCTGCGCTCCGTCTCTTGCTCCGGCAGTTCGAAAGCCCGCTGGTGCTGATTCTGGCGTTTGCGGTTGCCATCTCGCTCGCCCTTCAGCAGTGGATCGATGCGGGCATCGTCTTTGCGATCGTGCTCGGCAGCTCGCTCCTCAGCTTCTTCCAGGAATACCGCGCGTCCTCCGCCGTGGCCGAGCTCAAGAAGCAGCTGACGCTCACCAGCAGCGTCATGCGCGACGGCGCGCCGGTCAGTGTGCCAACGAACGGACTCGTGCCCGGCGATGTCGTGCTCCTGTCGGCAGGCAAGCTGGTGCCGGCCGACGGGCTGGTGCTCGAGGCGCAGGATTTCCTGGTGGTCGAAGCCAGCATGACCGGTGAGACTTTTCCGGTCGAAAAGACCGCCGGTCTAGTGGCCGCCGACGCGCCGCTCGCCAAGCGCAGCAACAGCGTCTTTCTCGGCTCTTCGGTGCGCAGCGGCACGGCCCGTGTCCTCATCACCCGCACGGGTCGCGACACTGCCTTTGGCGAAATCGCGGCGCGGCTTTCCACAAGAGAGGCGGAAACCGACTTCAATCGCGGGGTCCGCCGCTTCGGCTATCTGCTGATCCGGTTGATGGTGGTGATCGTGCTCTTCGTGCTGACGGTCAACCTTCTGCTCGGCCGGCCGGTCATTGAATCTTTGCTCTTTGCCGTGGCGCTTGCGGTCGGGCTCTCCCCCGAATTGCTTCCGGCGATCATCTCCGTCACGCTGTCGGCCGGCGCGCGCAGCATGAGCAGACAGGGCGTCATCGTCCGACGGCTGGATGCGATCGAAAACCTCGGCAGCATGAGCGTGCTCTGCACCGACAAGACCGGCACGCTCACCGAGGGAGAGATCGTCATGACCGGCGCGCGCTCGCCGCAAGGCGCGTCTTCGGACGTCGTGCGGCAGTTCGCCTTTCTCAATGCGGCCTTCGAAAGCGGTATCGAAAACCCACTCGATGCAGCGATCGTTGCGGCGGGGGAGGCGGCAGGACTGACAACCTCCGGCTACCGCAAGATCGACGAGATCCCTTACGACTTCGTGCGCCGGCGGCTGACGATCGTTGTCGAACCGCAAGCCGATCCCGCCTCGCACCTGCTCGTGACCAAGGGCGCCTTCGCCAATGTCGTTGACGTCTGCACCCGCATCGCCATGGATCAGGGGGAGGTGCCGCTCGATGCCCCATCCCGGGCCGCGATCGTGGCGATGTTTCAGGCTGAAAGCGCTAAGGGCTTCCGTGTGCTCGCGCTCGCGACCAAACGGGTTGCTGCCGTGCCGCGACACGAGCGGGAGGCGGAGGAGGGCATGTGTTTTTCCGGCCTCCTGCTGTTTTCCGATCCGCCCAAGGTCGATGCTCGCGATACCCTCAGCCAGCTCTCTCAACTCGGCATCCGGGTCAAGGTGATCTCCGGCGACAACCGCTATGTGACGGCCCATGTCGCGGAAAGCGTCGGGCTCGATCCGGCCTCGCTTCTGACTGGGGAGGATCTGGCCCAGCTTGACGATGCTGCGCTCTGGCATCTGGCGCCGCGCACCGATCTCTTTGCCGAGATTGATCCGCAACAGAAGGAGCGCATCGTGCGGGCGCTGCAGAAGGTCGGCGAATGCGTCGGCTATATGGGCGACGGCATCAATGATGCGCCGTCGCTGCATGCGGCCGATGTCGGCATTTCGGTTGACGGCGCGGTCGATGTCGCGCGCGAAAGCGCCGACGTCATCCTGCTCCGGCAGGATCTCGGCGTGCTGATCGCCGGCGTCCGGCAGGGGAGGCGGACTTTTGCCAATACGCTCAAATACATCTCGATTACCACCAGCGCCAATTTCGGCAACATGATCAGCATGGCGCTCGCGGCACCGCTCCTGCCTTTCCTGCCGCTTCTGGCAAAACAGATCCTGCTCAACAATTTCCTCTCCGATTTCCCCTCGATCGCGATATCGAGCGACAATGTCGACGAAGAGGATCTCGCCCGGCCACAGCGCTGGAGCATTACGGAGATCCAGCGTTTCATGATCGTCTTCGGGCTGATCAGTTCGCTTTTCGACCTGATCACCTTCACCGTTCTCCTGAAGATCTTCCATGCCGGCGAGCAGAGTTTCCAGACGGCCTGGTTCGTGATCTCGCTGATGACCGAGCTTCTAGTGGTGCTCGTGCTGCGCAGCCGAAAGCCGCTCGGCAAGACCAGCCCGAGCCGCCTGCTGCTCTGGTCGACGCTGGCCGTTGTCCTCGTCACGCTTGCTATTCCCTATCTCGGCTCTGCTGCCACCGCCTTCGGCTTCGTTCCGCTGAGCGGGGGCGAGTTCCTCGCGACGCTCGTCATCGTCTTCGGCTATATCGCTGTCACCAGCCTCGCCAAGCGGGTCTATTACGGCCATTGGCACCGGGCGGGGTGACGAAACGCATCTGTACCTGGCTCCAGATTTGCGGTTTGCCACCCTTGCAACTTGCCGTCCAGGGGCGGATAAGCGGCTATCCGCCATTGCCGATAGACGACATGCAAAATTTCTACCGCAGGTCCAAGCTTGTTCGCCGATCCCGGGTTCTCTGGGGTTCCCTCGGCCTCTGGAAGCCGCGTCTCGTGTTCTGGACAGGTGCGCTCGCCATCGGCGTCATCTCTGTCGTGTTCGCGCGCATGGCCGACCGGGCACAGGTCGCCTTCCTGTCGATGACGGAGATCGGCGGTTTCGGGTTTCTGCTGCCGATCATCGTGACGCCTCTGGGCTTTGCGCTCTGTGCCTGGCTGTCGATCACGTTCTTTCCCAATTCGCAGGGGAGCGGCATCCCGCAGGCGATTGCCGCGCGCCATCTCCATCACGACGAAGACCGCCATCGTCTGCTGTCGCTGCGTCTTGCCTTTGGAAAGATCCTCCTGACCGTGGTCGGACTGTTGTCGGGGGCATCCATCGGGCGAGAGGGGCCTACCGTTCAGGTCGGCGCCTCGTTCATGCTGGCCGTCGCACGCTTCGGCGGCATGGCACAGGCACGCGGTCTCATTCTTGCCGGATCAGCCGCCGGCATCGCGGCTGCCTTCAATACGCCGCTCGCCGGCATCGTCTTTGCCATCGAAGAGATGGGTCGAGCCTACGAATCCCGCGCCAACGGCATCGTGCTGACCGCCGTCATCCTGTCGGGCCTTGCGTCGCTGGCACTCGCCGGCAGCTATCAGTATTTCGGCTCGACCTCGGCCGCCCCGATCGTCTGGCGGGACTGGGCGCTGGTGCCGATCTGCGGCATCGGCGGTGGTGCGCTCGGCGCCGCCTTCAGCGCGCTCGCGCTGCATCTGGGCCTGCGCATCCGCCGCTGGGCGCAGCCGGCGCCGCTTAAGCGCATGGTGCTGCTGGCCGCTCTTTGCGGGCTGGGCGTCGCGGTGATCGGCGTGGTTTCCGGCGGCACCACGTTCGGCACCAGCTATGAGCAGGCGCGCGGCGCGCTCGAAGGGGAGGCGACGCCGATGCTGTTCTTTGCAGAAAAGCTCTTTGCCAGTTTCCTCTCCATGGTGTCGGGCATACCCGGTGGCATCTTTGCGCCTTCGCTTTCCATCGGCGCCGGGTTCGGCAGCACGATCGGCCAGCTGATGGGGACGAGTGTGGCGCTCGGTGCCGTGCTCGGCATGGCCGGTTATTTCGCCGGTGTCGTCCAAGCGCCGATGACGGCCTTCGTCATCATTCTCGAAATGACCGGCAACCACGAAGCGGTCATCCCGATCATGGCCGTGTCGATGATCGGCTATGTCACCTCGCGCATCCTGTCGCGCGAGCCGCTTTATCACGGCCTGTCGCGCAACTTCATCGCCGCGGCCATTCGCGCGCGGCGGGCCAAGGCGGCGGAAACGGAGCCTGCTGGCTGAGCCGGCCGTGTCGAACTGCAACGGCGGGCTCGGGGCGCCGGTGTGCACTTCCTTGCCTGAGGCGCGCAAAACACCATATCCAGACCATCACACATCATGATGCGCCCGTCCTTCATCCGGTCGCCGAGGAGCCCTTTCTTGTTTGCCTTTGACAACTCCTATGCACGCCTGCCGGAGCATTTTCACCGGCCCGCCAAGCCCGCCGCCGCGCGGGCGCCGAAGCTCATCCGTTTCAACCATGCGCTTGCCGAAACCTTGGGCCTTGATGTCGCGGGTACCGATGACGAGCGTCTGGCGCAGGTCTTTTCCGGCCAGGTAATTCCCGTCGGGTCGGCCCCGCTGGCCCAGGCCTATGCGGGCCATCAGTTCGGCCATTTCAATCCGCAGCTCGGCGACGGGCGGGCGCTGTTGCTGGGGGAAGTCATGTCGCCGTCGGGGCAGCGCTTCGACATCCAGCTGAAGGGTTCCGGCCCGACCGCCTTTTCGCGCCGTGGCGATGGGATGGCGGCACTCGGCCCGGTGTTGCGCGAATATATCGTCTCAGAAGCCTTTGCGGCACTCGGCGTGCCGGCCACGCGGGCGCTCGCAGCAGTCTCGACCGGTGAACAGGTGGTGCGCGAAACGCTTCTGCCGGGTGCCGTCTTCACCCGGGTCGCGGCAAGCCATATTCGCGTCGGCACGTTCCAGTTCTTCGCCGCACAGGGCGACGAGGACGCCGTCCGGACGCTCGCCGACTACGTCATCGACCGGCATTATCCGGAAGCGCGGACGGCGGAAAATCCTTACCTTGCCATGCTCACGTTTGTTGCGGAACGGCAGGCACGCCTCATCGCGCGCTGGCTGTCGATCGGCTTCATTCACGGCGTGATGAACACCGACAATATGGCGATTTCGGGCGAGACCATCGATTTCGGCCCCTGCGCCTTTCTCGACGAATATGATCCCCGCAAGGTCTTCTCCTCGATCGACGAGCGGGGCCGCTACGCCTATGCCAATCAGCCGGGCATCGGACAGTGGAACATCGCGCGGCTCGCCGAATGCCTGTTGCCGCTCCTGGATGCGGACGAGGAGAAGGCAATCGAGGCGGCGAACGGCGTGCTGAAGGCCTATGGCGACGTGTTCCAGGCGGCCTGGTTGCAAGCGTTCCGCGACAAGCTCGGGATTACCGGCGAGGCAGAGGACGACCGTGCGCTGGTCAACGATTTCCTCGAGCTTCTGCATCAGGGCGGCGCGGATTTCACGCTTGCCTTCCGCATGCTGTCGAAAGTCGCGGGCGGCGCTGCCGTGGATACGCTGGCCGATCTCTTCACCTCTCCGCTGGGACTGTCCGATTGGCTGACGCGCTGGCGGGCAAGGATCGATGACGGCCGCACGGCGGCGGAACGGCAGGCGGCGCTGGAGGCCATCAACCCGGCGCTTATCCCGCGCAATCATCGCATCGAGGAAGCGATCGCCGCCGCCGTCTATGGCGATTTCTCCTTTTTCCATCGTCTGGTCGAGGCGCTTGCCACACCCTATGTTGAGGATCCGGAGACAGCCGATCTGCGGCTGCCCCCGACGCCTGAGGAACGGGTCACGCGGACCTTTTGCGGCACGTGAATTTACCCTCAGCCGACCTCCAGAGCCCTGATGTTGGAGAGGAGGTCGGGTCCGACAGGCTCCCAGCCGAGGGTAGCTCGGGTGCGGGCCGAGGAGGCCGGCATGTCAAGCGTCGTGAAGCCGATCATCGGGCCGAAATGATCCTGCGCCTGCTCCGGTGTGAGCGACGCCACGGGAATGTCCAAGGCCTCGCCGATGGCACCGGCGATGTCGCGCAGGCTGACCGCTTCTTCGGCCACCGCGTGATAGCGCGCTCCCCGTTCCGCGCGGTCGAGGGCAAGGCGGAAGATGCGAGCCGTGTCGCCGAGGTGGCAGGCTGACCAGCGGGTGGCTCCGTCTCCAATATAGGCCGCACGCCCTTTGGCACGCGCGATGTCGATCAGGAAGGTCACCAGCCCCTGGCGCCGTGTGTCGTGGATCTGCGAGAGCCGCATGGTCGACAGGTTCACGCCATCATCGAGCAGAGCCTGACCGGCGCGTTCGGAGGCGATGCGCGGGTTCCGGTGATCGAGATCCAGCACATCTTCCCGTGCCAGCTCGCCATGGGCTGCGATCCCCATGCCGACGCCGGAGGTGATCAGAAGCGGTCGGTCAGACCCGATCAAAGCCTTGCCGAGTGCGGCGATGGCGACGGCGTCCTTCTGGCAATTGGCCTGGAAATTCGAGAAATCGTGGTCGAAAGCCAGGTGAATCACGGCATCGGCCTTCTCCGCGCCCCGCGTCAGGCTGGCGGGATCCTCCAATGTGCCGAGATGCGCCTCGACGCCCGCCGCGCGCATCTTTGCTGCTCCTTCTTCGGAGCGGGTGAGGCCGAGCACCTGATGGCCGGCGGCGAGCAGTTCGGGAACGACGGCGGAACCGATGAAGCCGGTCGCGCCGGTGACGAAGATAAGCATTTTTGTCTTCCTGCGTTGTTGATGCAGACAACAGATCACAGGTCTGCTATCCTGTTAAAGTAGTGACGTTATCATGGTATAATTCTTCTCAGGATTGGGATGCTCGCCCATGGCTGCGACGACATTGGCGTCCTTTCTCAGGGATCGCCGCGTGCGGCTCGATCCGGCCACCTTCGGTCTGTCGGGCCGGCGCCGCACCCCCGGTCTCAGACGCGAAGAGGTGGCGCAGCGGGCCAATATCAGCCCGACCTGGTATACCTGGCTGGAACAGGGACGGGGCGGCGCACCATCGGCGGATGTGCTCAACCGGATTGCGCGCGCCATGCTGCTGACGGAAGCCGAACGCGAGCACATGTTCATGCTGGGGTTGGGGCGGCCACCGGAGGCGCGGTACACGACGATCGAAGGTGTCAATCCGCGTCTGCAGCGTTTCATCGATCAACTGGAGAGCTGCCCGGCCATTATCAAGACGGCGACCTGGGAGGTCGTCGCGTGGAACAAGGCGGCGACGGTCGTTCTCTCGGATTATGGCAAGCTTCCGCCGGGCCAGCGCAACATGCTGCGTTTCCTGTTCACCAATCCGGAGGTATGGACCAAGCAGCACGACTGGGAGACGGTGGCCCGCTTCGCCGTTGCGGCGTTCCGGGCCGATGCTGCTCGGGCCGGAGCGGTGTCGCAGGTTCAGCAACTGGTCGAGGAACTGTCGGAGGCAAGCCCGGATTTCCGCCGGATCTGGAACGACAACCAGATCAGCGTGCCGGGCGAGGGCGCCAAGCGTCTCGTCCATCCGGTTCTCGGCGCCATCGATCTCGAATATTCGGCCTTTGCCGTCGATGGCAGGGTCGATCTCAACCTGATGGTCTATACGCCAGTCGATCCCAAGGTGGCGGAGCATATCCGCAGATTGGTCGGTGCAGGCGCGACGGGCGCGCATTCGAAGAGTGATCTCGTCGGGGTTTGAAGACAGGCCCGACGTCAATCGCCACCGCGTCGCGAAATTGTCCCATTGCCAGCGTCGAATGACAGGTCTCCAATCCGAGCCTGTTCATCTCCCGATTCTCCTCGCTTCCCCGCCCGGGAATGCCCTTTTCCAGAGCCCTTTTATGCTGCGCTTTTTCGAGACGATTATTGTTCCGACCGCCCGCGAGACGCCCGGCAATCCGCCGGAAGGGCTCCTCCGCTTCTACTGGTTCTTCGTGCGCCAGGCGAAAGGCCTGTTCATCGCGCTGATCTTTGCCAGCCTGTTTGTGGCGCTGGCCGATGCCGCGATCCCCGTTTTCATGGGAAAACTCGTGAAGGTGCTGACGGCGTCCAGGCCGGACCAGGTGTTTGCCGACGGCGCCTCGCTGATCTTCGGCCTCATCCTCCTCGTGCTTGTCATCCGGCCGCTGGTCACGGCGCTCCAAGGTCTCGTGCTCAACCAGGCGATTGCGCCCGGTGTCACCAATATGGTGCGCTGGCAGAGCCACTGGCATGTGATCCGCCAGAACCTCTCCTTCTTCCAGAATGATTTTGCCGGGCGGATCGGTTCGCGGGTGCTGGAAATCGGCCACACGCTGCGAAGCTCCGTCGTCTCGGTCATATCAGTCGTCTGGTATCTGGTGGCGCTCGGCCTGATCACCTCCGGCATTCTGGCGGCCGCCAGCTGGTGGCTGGTGCTGCCGGTGGCGCTCTGGACGCTGGCCTATATCGGCTTCCTCATCGCCATCGTGCCGCAGATCCGGCGCGGCTCGAAGGCGATTGCCTATGCGCGGTCCGATTTCGTTGGCCGCATCGTCGACAGCTATACCAATATCATGACGGTGAAGCTCTTCGCCCGGCCGGAAGAGGAAGACCAGTTCGTCCGCGAAGCCGTCGACCAGCACACGTCCCGCATGATCACCCAGCATCGCTGGCTGTCGCTGTTCTCGCTCGGGCTGACGCTGCTCTCGGGCCTGTTGATCGCCAGCACCACCTGGGTTGCGATCAAGCTCTGGGCGAATGGTGCCATCGGCATCGATATCGTCGCCATGGTTCTGCCGATGACCCTGCAGATTTCCGGCACCTCTGCCCGTGTCGCCCAGGAAATCACGCAGATATCCGATCAGGTCGGCACCGTGCACGAGGCGATGGACACGATTGCCAAGCCGATCGGGCTGACCGACCCGCTTTCCGCCAAGCCGCTTCAGGTGACAAAAGGTGCCATCCGCTTCGACAAGGTCTCCTTCCATTACGGCCGCAAGGGCGGCATCATCGAAGACTTCTCGCTCGACATCAGACCCGGCGAGCGCATCGGCCTGGTCGGGCGCTCCGGTGCCGGAAAGTCGACGCTGGTCAATCTTCTGCTGCGCTTCTACGACGTCGAGACCGGCCGCATCACCATCGACGGCCAGGACGTGGCTGAGGCGACACAGGCGAGCATCCGCCAGCACATCTCTGTTGTCACGCAGGATACCTCGCTGCTGCATCGCTCGATCCACGAGAACATCGCCTATGGCCGCCGCTCGGCCACCCGCGCCGAGGTGATCGAGGCGGCGCGCCAGGCGCATGCGGTCGAGTTCATTGAACAGCTCAGCGACTGGCACGGCCGCACTGGCTTTGACGCCCATGTCGGCGAACGCGGCGTCAAACTCTCCGGCGGTCAGCGCCAGCGTATCGCGATTGCCCGCGTGATCCTCAAAAACGCGCCGATCCTCATCCTCGACGAGGCGACCTCGGCGCTCGATTCGGAAGTCGAACAGGCAATCCAGGCAAGCCTCGAAGACCTGATGCAGGACCGCACCGTCATCGCCATCGCCCACCGCCTCTCGACCATCGCCGCCATGGACCGGCTGGTCATTCTCGACAAGGGCCGGATCGTCGAGCAGGGCACGCATGGAGAGCTGCTGGCATTCGGCGGCCATTATGCCGGGCTTTGGGCGCGGCAGTCGGGCGGATTTCTGGAGGCGGAGGGGTGATTCCTATGCAGATTGCGGGCCCCAAAGTCCCCCTCTGGGCTGCCGCCGATCTCCCCCACAAGGGGGCGAGACTGTGCGGCAAGCGCTCGGCTTTCCGTGCGAATTGTGCCGGCGGGTTAAGTCCTCCCCCTTATGGGGAGGGTTTGGGAGGGGACTTGTTTCTCCACAACCCACAAAAAAAGGCGCCCCTCGCAAGGCGCCTTTCTTGTCTCCGATGATTGAAACCGATCAGATGGCCGGCTGCAGCGTCATCGAGGTGCCGGTGGCGGCGATGTTTAGGCCGAGCTGGCCTGTGACGCTGACCGGCTGCAGGTGGATCGAGCCGGAGGTGCCGCCAAACAGCACATTGGCGCCGACGCCGGCACCGATCGTTGCTTCCGCCGTCGCGCCGCCATAAAGGCCGCCGAGCGAGCCCTTGTGGTAGCCGGCGGTCGGGGCAAAGACGGCCCAGATGATGCGACCCTTGGCAGTGTAGCCGAGGTCGACGCCGAACTTCTTGATCGAGCCGGAATAGGTGTCGAGCGGCTCGCCGTCGACAACAGAGGTGAAGGCGCAATCGGCGGTCTTGGCCGAACCCAGCACATAGCCGAAGCCGGAGCCGATCTGGCAGTCGAGATAACCGATGCGCACGCCGCCGACGCGGTCGCTTTCCTGGGCAACCGGAGCGGGTTCCGCATAGGTCATGTCGGCCGCGTGAGTGGTGCCGGCAGAGGCCAGCATGGGCAGGGCGGCAAGGCTGGCCGCGATCAGGGTCTTCATGGCAATTCTCCTTCCATGTTCTGCTGCCCGTCGGGGAGGTGGCCGTTATCGGCTTCTCGGGCAGCGTGGAACAACGTTTAAGCGCCAAGATTGATCCAACTGAGGCGGGAGATGGGCAGTAACGTGGCGATTTGGCTTGAATCCCCGGCTTTCTGCGCCCTGAGACCCTGGTCGCGCCCCAGCGGTCCGTGACTCGTGTGTCCTTCACATCCCCGGCTTGCGGAACATTCGGCAGCCGCAACCCTTGTTGAGGGACACCCAAGCCGGAGGATCAAGATGACACTGACTTTGCCCGAACTCGCCCACAAGATGAAGAAGATCGACTTCTGCATGATGCTCACCAAGACCGGATTCGGCACCATTGCCAGCCGCCCGATGAGCAACAATGGCGATGTCGACTATGACGGCGACAGCTTCTTCTTTTCCTATACCGACACCGCCAAGGTGCGCGAACTGACCGCCGATCCGACGGTCTCGCTCACTTTCACGGCAGCGCCCAGCCTGCTCGGCAAGCCCGGGATCTTCGTTGCCGTCCAGGGCCGCGCGAGCCTGATTGCCGACAAGGCGGTGTTCGAGGCCCACTGGACCTCCGATCTCGATCGCTGGTTCCCGGAGGGAATCGACACGCCCGGCATCATCCTGATCAAGGTGCATGCCGACCGGATCGAATACTGGGATGGCGAGGACAACGGGACGCTTGCGGTCTGAGCAGGCCGTCGCAGCATTCGTGCTGACGCAAACGCGCCATAGGGCGCCGGTTGATACCGGCGCCCTTTTCTGTTCTTGCGGCGACACGCGGTGAGGCCTCGCCGACGCGATGAGGCGGATGGTGCCGTGGACAAGGGAGAATGCGGGTCGTGGGGATCTTGCAGAATGTCGCAGACAGGCTGCAAATGTCTGGAGCGTGCTTTTAAGATCGGCGCCACAAGATCCGCTCCCATCATCCACTCCCAGGCATCAGGGCATCGTAAAGACCATGGCAGAGTTTCCGTCCAAGGCAAAAGTCGTCATCATCGGGCTCGGCGGCATCGTCGGCGCCTCCATCGCCCATCACCTGATCGAGCGCGGCTGGGACGACATCGTCGGCATCGACAAGTCGGGCATTCCGACCGATATCGGCTCGACGGCCCATGCCTCTGACTTCTGTTACACCACATCCCACGACTATCTCTCGGTCTGGACCACGCAGTATTCGATCGATTTCTACGAGAAGATGGGCCATTACGCCCGCATCGGCGGGTTGGAAGTCGCCCGCACCGGCGACGACACCTGGATGGAAGAGATCAAGCGCAAGCTCTCGTCTGCCCGCGCCTTCGGCACCCGCGCCCACTATGTTTCGCCCCCCGAAATCAAGAAACTCTTCCCGCTGATTGAGGAAGACCAGGTCATGGGCGGCCTCTTCGATCCGGATGCCGGCCTCGTCATTCCGCGCTCCCAGACGGTTGCCGGCAAGCTCGTCGATGCCGCTGAAAAGTCCGGCAAGCTCCAGATGTTCGGCAATACGCCGGCGAAATCCCTCATCGTCGAGGGCGGCCGCATCAAGGGCGTCGTCACCCATCGCGGCACGATCATGGCCGATCACGTCATCGTCTGCGCCGGCCTCTGGGGCCGCCTGATCGCCGAAATGGTCGGCGAAGACCTGCCCGTCATGCCGGTCGACCATCCGCTCACCTTCTTCGGTCCCTATAACGAGTTCGAAGGCACCGGCAAGGAAATCGGCTATCCGCTGCTGCGCGACCAGGGCAATTCCGCCTATATGCGCGACACCGGCGACCCGAAGACCACCGAGGGCGGCCAGATCGAATGGGGCTATTACGAGCAGCACAATCCACGCATGTGCCATCCGCGCGAACTCTTGGAAAAGCACGAGGCGCGCCTTTCGCCCTCTCAGCGCGACCTCGACATGGAGCAGATCCTCGAGCCGCTCGAAAAGGCGATGGAACTAACCCCGATCCTCGGCGAACTCGGCTATAACGAGAGCCATAGCTTCAACGGCCTTCTCCAGGTTTCTGCTGCCGGCGGCCCGTCCTGCGGCGAAAGCCAGAAGGTGCGCGGCCTCTGGTACTGTGTCGCCATCTGGGTCAAGGACGGCCCCGGCTATGGCAAGCTGATCGCCGACTGGATGACCGACGGCCGCACCGAGATCGACCACAACTCGATCGACTACGCCCGCTTCTATCCGCACCAGCTGACCGAAGACTTCATCGCCGGCCGCTGCTATGAGGCCGCCCAGAAGATCTACTTCCCCGCCGTTCACACCCGTGAACCCTATGCGTCGGGTCGCGGCGCCAAGCGTTCGCCGATGTATGAGCGCGAAGTCGAGCTCGGCGGCTATTTCATGGAGCTCGGCGGCTGGGAGCGTGCGCATGGCTACGCGGCTAACGAGCACCTTCTGGAAAAGTATGGCGACCGGGTCCCGGTTCGTGAAAACGAATGGGATAACAGGCACTTCTGGCGTGTTTCGAATGCCGAACATCTGGCGATGAGCGAGGATTGCGGCATCGTCAACTTGAGCCACTTCCACATGGTCGACATCGAAGGCCCTGACCATGTCGAGCTCCTGGAATGGCTCTGCGCCGCCAAGATCGGTGGCGACGCCAATATCGGCAAGGGCATCTACACCCACTTCCTCGACGACGAGGGCATGGTGCGCGCCGACTTCACCGTCTTCCGCCTTGCCGACCGCTGCCGCCTGGTCAACGGGGCGGACGCCGGCCCGCGCGACTTCCACTACATGAAGCGCGTGGCGCAAGATCGCGGCCTCGACGTCACCATCACCGACACGTCGGAGAAATACATCACCATCGGCATCTGGGGCCCGAACGCCCGCGAAAACCTGAAGAGGGTGGTCGCCGATCCCGCCGGTCTGGACATCGAGAACTTCCCGTTTGCCGCAATCAAGCAGATCGAAATATCAGGCAAGTCGGTCACCGCCTTCCGCATATCCTATGTCGGCGAGCAGGGCTGGGAACTGCACATGAAATACGAAGACGGCCTCGCCGTCTGGGATGCGCTCCGCGCCACCGGCGTCATGGCCTTCGGCGTCGAGACCTATGCGAACTCCCGCCGCATGGAAAAGAGCCTGCGCCTGCAGAACGCCGATCTCTTGACCCAGTACAACCTGATCGAGGCGGATCTGGCGCGTCCGAAGGTCAAGGAAGCCGATTTCCGCGGCAAGGCCAAGCATCTCGAATACAAGGCTCGCGATAAGCAGCCAGCCATGCTCTGCACGCTCGTCATGACCGACAATGTCGACAAGTCAGGTGTTGCCCGCTACCCGGTCGGCTCCATGCCGGTGGTCGACCCCGCAACGGGCGAAGTCCTGATCGACAGCCTTGGACGGCGGTCCTACACCACCTCGGTGGCGTTTGGCCCGACCATCGGCAAGAACATTGCGCTTGCCTATCTGCCGCAGGAGTATTGCGAGGTGGGGCGGAAATTGAATGTGGAATACTTCGCCGAGAGCTTCCCGGTCGAGGTTGCGGCGGTGGGGTATAAGCCGCTGTATGATCCGGAGAATCTGAAGCCGCGCAGCTGAGGGCAGGGCGGTTTCGGCAGAGAGTTATGGACCCGTCGGTTGGGAGACCGACGGGTTTTTTGTGCGCGAGTATCGAAACGCCCGTCTTGATCTTGCGATTAATTGTAGCTACATTAAATCATGGAAATCATCTGGGATGAGCCCAAGCGGCGCGCCAACCTAGAAAAGCACGGCTTCGACTTCGCCGACGTCAGCGAACTCGATTGGGAGAATGCCGTTGTCGAAGACGGGCAGCCAGATGCGTACGGCCGGCGACGGCTGAAGGCGATCGGATATTTCCGGGACGGAACGGCCGCCGTCGTCTTCGCCCTTCTCGGATCGGAAGCCATATCGATCATCAGCTTTCGCCCGGCAAGCGACAAGGAAAGAAGGAGGCTTCCATGGCCACCAAAAGCAAGACACTGAACACGTTCGAGACCGGACGCGGTTATGACCGCGAGGACTGGGATGCCGTCGAGTTTCCGGAACTGAGCGACGAAGAACTGGCAAAAATGCGCCCCGCACAGGAGGTTCTGCCGCCTGCTTTCTTCAAGGCGATGGAGGACCACCGCCGCGCGCGCGGGCGTCCCGCCGTGGCGCATCCGAAGAAGCAGATCACGCTCAGGCTCGACGAAGATGTCATCGCCAGGTTTCGCGAGACCGGCAAGGGTTGGCAGGGGCGGCTGAACGCCGCACTGCGCAAGGTGGTCGGGATTTGAGGGGCTCCGTTTGCTACGGCGTTTTCCTCCCCCATGCGGGGGAGGACGGAAAATCGAAGGCTTGAGGTCCGCGCAAGTCGCCTGAACTTCAGATCTTCCTGGAGAGGGGTGCGGTTCCGTTGGCAAATAGCCTTACCGAGCCCCCTCTTGCGAAATCTGAGGTTTGGCCCGATCGGGCCAATTCCTCTCAAAGCCTTCGCGCGGCGTCGCGCTCAGGCCTCCGTTCGCTGAAATCGATTCACGGGATCAATTTTTGGCCTTCGGCCACCGCTCCTAAGTCTCCCGCAAGTAGGGACGTACGACCCAAGATTGGCTTGTGTCTGGATCCTCGGGTCAAGCCCGAGGATGACGACCTCTCGGGGAGATAAGGGTATCCTCCGCAGACGTTGTCCGGTGAAGACAGTAGCGGAGGATACCAGTCGCTCCCCCATACTCCGTCATCCTCGGGCTTGACCCGAGGATCCAGACACAAGCTTTCTGAGG
This sequence comes from Rhizobium sp. Root274, assembly GCF_001429245.1. Taxonomy (GTDB): domain Bacteria; phylum Pseudomonadota; class Alphaproteobacteria; order Rhizobiales; family Rhizobiaceae; genus Allorhizobium. Next base: position 529,240 of record NZ_LMJE01000007.1, on the reverse strand, counting down.
CTAGACGGTCACGCCAGACAGCCCCATTTCCCTAAAAAAGGGGAATGACTTCGAGACATTCTCCAACAAAATCAAACCCCGACACATTTTTTCATCCCCCACCCTTTTTCCTCCCTTAGACTCACAGCTGTCCCGCCCTCGGATACACCTGACGATGCGATGTCAGGCGAGGCGGGGCCGGCGCCGAACCCGATCGGAAGGACGTGCCTCAGGGGCACACAGACAAGGCGCCAACGCTGTCGCGAACCATACCAGACGGCGGGGCGAAACAAACGGCGGGGATGCGAGCCGGGCCGCATATGGCAAAGGCTTCATCCCCCGGGCGAGGGTCCCGGTCGGAATGGTGCACCATCCGGCGGGAACCTCCCGGGCCACCGGCTAGGCTGAAGCGGCACGTCATGTGCCGCCACAGCCGGACCCGCGCCCGGTCGAACGTCGGTTATCTTCGGGCCTGACCCGAGGACCGACGCCCGTCGCCGCCTTGCCAGAGAGACGCATGCAGCGGGAATAGACGCCGAACGGGGCGCCGGAAGGAGCCACATAAACTACTTAGACAGGTTGCTTCTGGCGCCTCGTCCGAGACTTGCATGACCGAACCGGAGGATGAAGATCCGACCGGCGGCGGCGCTTGGGTTTTTTGACAGTTTGAACATGCTTGCCTGCCATGACCCTGGAGACTGCGGATACGCTGGCAGATCCTCGGGACGGAGCCCGAGGATGACGATGGCGGATGGAAGAGAGTCCTCCACAAACGTTTCGACATCCTCAAACGCCTACGGAGGATACCCCGCCCAACCCCACACGCCGTCATCCTCGGGCTTTGTCCTGAGGATCTGCTGAGGGTTCAGTCGGCTTGGGTTCAGTGGTGGGCGGAGGCCTATCGAGGCCTGCTACGGTGATTTATGCCTCAGATCGGCTCACGTCGCGGCACCTGGTTCTCCTACTCTCAGGCAGCTGAACCGTCCGTTGCCCGCCCTTCACAACGCTGCCGCCAGCCTCGCCTGCAGCCAGTGCGGCACCGGCATCTCCGCCGGCTGCCTCTCGCGCAGCATGACCTCGAAATCTTCGCGTGGGATCGGGCGGCCGAAGAGCCAGCCCTGGAAGAGGTGGCAGCCGGTGTCGCGCAGGAAGGCGTGCTGGGTGGCGGTTTCGATGCCCTCGGCGACCACGTTCAGGTCGAGGTCGCGGGCAATCGAGACGATGGAGCGGACCAGCGCCTGGCCGCGGTCGCTGTCGCTGGCGCCGGCGACGAAGCTGCGGTCGATCTTGAGTTCGGTGACGGGCAGGCGGCGCAGATAGGCAAGCGACGAATAACCCGTGCCGAAGTCGTCGAGCGAGAAGGTGACGCCTGTTCGTTTCAACGCTTCCATCTTCTCGGCCACCGGTTCGAGGCCGGCGAGCAGCACGTTTTCGGTGAGTTCGAGGCGCAGGCGGGTGGGGTCGATCGCGTGGTTCTCAACAAGCTGGCGGACGGTTGCGGTAAAATCACTCTCGTTGAACTGGCTGGCGCTGACATTGACCGAGAGTGTGAGGCGGGTCAGCGCCGGATCGGCCTTCCAGCGGGCGAGCGTCCCGCAGGCTTGGTCGAGCACCCAGGCGCCGAGGACGGGCATCAGGCCGAGATCTTCGGCGACGGGGATGAAATCGGCCGGCGAAACGGTGCCACGGGTCGGGTGGTTCCAGCGCAAAAGCGCCTCGGCGCCGGTGATGCGGCCATCACGATCGACCTGCGGCTGATAGGCGAGCGAGAGTTCGCCGCGGCGCATGGCGCCGAGCAGTTCACGGGCAAGCCCGCGGGGTGCCGACAGGCGGCGCTGCAGGGCATGCACGGCGGCGGTGAAGAGCAGGGAGGCAAGTGCCGGATTGACCCAGACCCCGACCGCGCGCAGATCCTCCGGGATCGGGTCGGCAAAGGGCGAGACGCTGTTGGAGGCGTGCAAGAAAACGAAGGTTGCAAGGCTCGCGACGATGACAGCCCCCTGGGCGAGGGAGGGGCGACGCAGATAGTTGATATAGCCCATCATCGCCAGCAGGGGCAAAAAGAGGTGCGATACCCGGGGATAGGTGGGGTTTGGCACGTCGAAGAGCAGGCAGAAGGCGAAGATGAAGACCAGGAAGGAGACCTGGGCAACGAGCAGGAACAGATCCAGCTTGCCGGCGGTGACCAGTGCGAAGCAAAGGAGGCCGACGACCGCGGGGAAGACTTCGGCAACGGCCATGGCCTTGTGGCCGTGGGCGGCGAAGATGACAGCCCAAAGCGTGGCAAAACCGGCCACGGTCAGCGTCATCGCCTGATAGGCGAAGATTACGCGTCTTTCGCGCGCATCGGTGCTGCCGTCGGTACCCATCTGCCGTCCATCGGCGCCTAAAGCGCTTCGAGCCTTGCACCCGACCGCCTGATGCCGGGGCGTTCCTGGCTTTTCTGTTATCATGATGGACTTAAAGAATGCCTCCGGCTCATGATTAACAGGGGCTTTCCAAACCGGGCGGGGTCCGGCGGGCCGCTTTTGCTCTCCGGTTCGGAAAAGGCGGACTGGGAGAACGGAAAAGGCGGCCGCGGCTGTTGCCGTCGACCGCCCGATCCGGACCGTCAGGTCCTTCCTCCCCCCGGAGAAAGTCTGTGCGAAATGATCAGCCGGCCTTGGCGACCCTCATGACGTCAGGATCATAGACCCGGCCGAAGCGGTTTTCGAGGAAGGCGGGCAGGCCGATTTCCTCCTGGCGGACGAAGCCGACCTGCGGCAGCGTGCCATCGGCGAGCAGGTCGAGGACCGTGCAGATGCCGGCCGCCGTGGTGATCTGGATGGCGCTCATCTTCTTTCCCGCGACCACGCCGGCATAGACCTTGTTGGCATAGGTTTCCTGCAAATAGCGACCGTCCTTCCAGCCGCAGACGGTGACGAAGATCACGACCACGTCCTGCATGGTGGCGGGCAGGGCGTTTTCGAAGAGATCCTTCAGCACGTCGCGGCGGTTCTTCAGATTGAAGTCGTTGAGCAGCGCCTTGATGATCGCCTGGTGGCCGGGATACCGGATGGTGCGGTAGTTCATGGTGCGGACGCGACCGTCGAGGGTTTTTGCGAGCGTGCCGAGGCCGCCCGAGGTGTTGAAGGCCTCGTAGGTAACGCCGTCGAGCGAGAATTCCTCGCGCTCTTCCATGGCCGGCACCACCGTCAGTTTGCCCTCGACGATCGCCTCGCAGGGCTCGATGTATTCGTTGATCAGGCCGTCGGTCGACCAGGTGAGGTTGTAATTCAGCGCATTCGACGGATATTGCGGCAGCGCGCCGACGCGCATGCGGACCGTGTCCAGCGTGTCGAAGTGTTTCGTCAGATCGTTTGCGACGATCGAGATGAAACCGGGGGCGAGGCCGCATTGGGGAATGAAGGCGGAGCGGGCGCCGCGGGCGAGTTCCTCGACCTTGCGGGTCGTCGCGACATCTTCCGTCAGGTCGAGATAATGGGTCGCGGTGCGCGCCGCACTTTCGGCAATCGCACCGGTCAGGTGGAAGGGAGCGGCCGAGAGCACGGCGAACTGGCCCGAGAGTGCCGCATCGAGGGCGGCTGCGTCGGCAATGTCCAGTTCCCTGGTGGAGACGGCCGGATGGGCGTCGAGCTTTGCCAGCTGGTCGGCGCTGCGGTCGGCGACGGTGACGGTGTAATCGCCCGTTTCGGCCAGCATGCGGGCAATCGCGCCGCCGATCTTGCCGGCGCCGATGATGGTGATGTGATTCATGATGTGCCCCTTGATGTCCGTGAGCGCGCCCAGGCGCAATTGCATTTGATCAAGCCAGTGTGCGGACGAGGCGCGTTGATTCCAAGTGACGAAGTGAGCGAAACGACGTATCATTATCGCCGAAACGACGGATAGGAATGGCGATATGCAGGTTTCGGACAAGGACAGGGCGCTTCTCGCGCTGCTTTCGGAGAATGCCCGCATGCCGGTGGCCGAACTTGCGCGGCGGCTTAATCTTTCGCGCTCGACTGTTCAGGCACGGTTGGAGCGGCTGGAGGCGCAAGGTGTGATCGCCGGCTATGCGCTGCGCCTCTCCGACGCCTATCAGAGCGGGCTGATCCGGGCGCATGTCATGATTACGATGGCGCCCAAAGCGCTGACCCAGGTCACGGCCGAGTTGACTGCCATCCGTGAGGTGACGGCGCTCTATTCGGTCAATGGGCCATTCGATCTGATTGCCATCATCGCGGCGCCGTCGATTTCGGAGCTGGACCGACTGATCGACCGGATCGGCGAGTTATCGGGGGTCGAGCGGACGCTGTCGTCGATCATTCTGTCGACGCGAATTGCCCGGTAATCATTGCACGGAAAAAGTGTTAACTTGGAAGGGTGTTTTTAGAGGAAGTTAATCAACTCTGTGGTGTTGTAGGGTCGTCGAATATTCGTGGTGGGGGATGTCATGAGGCTGACTGCATTCCTGTTGGCGTGCATTCTGGGGGCGACGGCCTTGCCGGCAGCATCGGAGGCCGGTGCCGCGTCCTCCAGAAACGCCATTTCCGGAAGCTCCACCTGGATCAGCAGTCACGGCTCCGTCATGGTTCTGGATGTGGCAGACGATGGAGCGATCCATGGCTATTACGTCAACAACGCGCCGGGAAAGGGGTGTCGCGGAATCCCCTACGATCTCAGTGGTCAACTGACCGACCGGGCGATCTCCTTTCACGTCAGCTGGCGAAACGGCGTGGCGGATTGCCTGACGGAGACGCAGTGGCAGGGGCGTCTGCAGACATCACGCAATGGCAGCGTGGAAATGGTCACCGAATGGCAGCGCACCTCGACCCTTGTCCCGTTCAAGAAGCCCAAGACGGCATTCGAGGAGGGAACGGACATGTTCACCCTCCAGATCAATCATGGTGTGCAGTGGAATCTCGATTATTAGGCGGGACGGCAATTCGCTAAATGCCGCTTGCTCTTCACGCAGCCTTCAGCTCGGCTTTCGACAGGGCTCGTTCTAGTGCTGCGATGCAGGTCTCGTCATGATGCCGGCCGGCGCCTTCCCAGAGGATGGAAAGCGCCTTTTCCACCGGCATGGCCGGGCGGTACGGGCGGTCGGCGGTGAGCGCGTCGAACACATCCGCCGTGGCGACGATGCGGGTCTCGAAGGAGATCTCGTCGCCTTTCAATCCCCTCGGATAGCCGGAGCCGTCGAGCTTCTCGTGATGGGCACCGCCGATTAGAGCGAGATCGGAGAAAGCCGCGATGCGCGAGAGGATCGTTTCAGAGAATTCGGCGTGGCGCTTCATCTGCTGCCACTCCTCACCTTCCAGACGGCCGGGCTTGTCGAGCACACTGTTGGAGACGCCGAGTTTGCCGATGTCATGCAGGAGCGCTGCGCGCTTCATGCGACGGCGCTCCGCAGGCGGCATGCCGAGTTCCTCCGCGATGAGGTCGGTGAAGAGAGCGACCCGATCGCTGTGGCCGGAGGTATAGGGGCTTTTTGCGTCGACGACGCGGGCAAAGCCGGCGGCGATGTCGTCGAGATAGTCCTCGTCGGCCATCATCGCCTGTCGTCCGGGTTCAAGGGCGAGAACATACCGGTCCAGCCCGTCGGCGCCGAGTTCGGCGAAGAAGACCGGAGTCGCCAGTGTTTCGAACAGCGAGACGAGTTCGGGGTCGAACCAGGTGCCAGCGCGTTTGCGCACTTCAGCGAGTGCCGCTTCTGGGCCGGCATTGACGAAAAAGACATCGATTACCTGTGCCATCAGAGCGATACGGGCAAAGACATGGATTTCTGCCCCCTTCAGCCCCGCCGGCTGGCCACCGCCATCGACATGTTCGTCAAGATCCAGGATGCCGCGCGCCACTTCCTCGGAAAAACGCATCTGCCGGGCAATGTCTGCGCCACGCTGGCAGCGGGTCTGGATCAGGCTGCTGGCGAATTCTCCGCCATTCTTCAGGATGTTGAGGAGGCCCCGGAAGCGCTCAGCCAGGCCCGCTTCCATGCCCGTATGGGAAAGGACGAATTTCAGAACCTGAGGAAAAGAGCCGTCGACCAGCTTGAAGTCGCGTTTAAACTTCAGATCATCCGCCATATAGAGCTCGCAGATCCGGGCTGCATTGGAAGAGCAGCCGAGATCCTTCAGGAGCAGCGTGTAATAAAGATCGCGCAGTGCCTCTTCCGGCAGGCCGAGCGCCTTGCCGATGCGGGTGCCGATGAAACAGCAGCGAATGCAATGGCCGGGCGGCTGGCCTTCGGTCAGATCCAGCGCATGGCTGAGCGCTTCGATGATTTCTGCAAGCCTGATCTGTGTTGTCATATGCTCCGCCTCATGCGCCCTCGGCTTTTGAGGGAGCAGGCTAATTTAGGAGGCGCAGGTTAATGGCGCGTGTCCGGACTTGCAAAAATGCAAGTGCCGTTGGGATTCGGCGGCATTTCGACAGGCTTCTTGTCGGTGAACTCGTGGGAAAAGGAGCATCTTTTCCAGCATGTCACCTTCGGGTGATCCTGCAAACCGAGGGCCGCCTGTCTTTGCGGAAGACTGTTGCGGCCAGGACCCGACGCGCGCGGCGATATTCTGTGGAGCCAAAGGGTGATACGCCAGCGGCTAACCCTCTGTTCATCGCTTCCGTGCTTGTCTTTTTCCCGCATTGTCTTAAGCCATGAGACGCACTATGTGCGGATGAGCCAAACAAACGAGGACTGTCCCCTGTGATGAACGAAGACGAAGACGACAAGAGCAAGGAACTGCCGATCGGCAAGGAAACGGAAGCGAACCTCTTCAAGTCGCGTTCGATCTTCATCTATGGCGGCATCACCATGGAGCTGGCGCAGAAGGTCTGCACGCAGCTCGTTGCCCTTGCTGCCGCATCGGATGAAGATATCCGCGTGTTCGTCTGCTCGCCGGGCGGCCATGTGGAAGCCGGTGACGCGATCCACGACATGATCAAGTTCATCAAGCCGAAGGTCTGGATCATCGCGACAGGCTGGGCCGCTTCTGCCGGTTCGCTGATTTTCGTCGCCGTTCCCAAGGAACGCCGTCTGGCGCTGCCCAACACCCGCTTCCTGATGCACCAGCCGTCTGGCGGCACCCGCGGCATGGCATCCGATATCGAGATCCAGGCTCGCGAGATCATCAAGATGAACGAGCGCTTGATCAAAATCTACGCGAAGGCCACCGGCCAGAGCCAGGAAAAGATCGCCAAGGATATCGACCGTGACTACTGGCTGTCGGCTGAAGACGCCGTCACCTATGGTCTGGTCGGCCGGATCATCGAAAGCCATGCCGATATCGGCTGAGCCTTTTCGACAAGAAGAGACTAAAAAACCGCCGGGCATGCCCGGCGGTTTTGTTCTTAGGCTATAGGAAGCGCTCCAAAGCCAGTTTGCGCCTCAGATCAGCGGGCAGCCGCGACGGTTGGCGAAGCGGATGCGTTCCGGACCACGACGGGTGAAGCCTTCGACCGTCACACTGCGATCGGTCATACGGACGACCTGCGGGCGGCGTAGACCTTCGTCCAAAGCGGCGGCGCGGGCTTCGCGGGCGCTGCAGCCACGATCTCGCTCGCGGATCACCGGGCGGACACCGTTCGGGCCGATGCGCAATTCGACATCCTGGGCCGAGGCCGGTGCGACAAAGGCAGTGCCTGTGACGAGCATTGCCAGGGCAAGTGCGGATTTCATGATGGACATTGGGTGTTCTCCTCAATTCTGTTGCACAGAAATGCGGTGGAAAGGTAAAGGTTCCGGGAACTTGGCCGATGTCGTGTCGTCTCTTGCCGGGCAGGTTGGCTGAACTTCGTAAGGTCAGTCTCCGAAGAGACGAGAGAGCCAACTTCGTTTCTGTGGCGCGGCAAATTCCAGTCGATAAACCAGTGCTCCTGAACCCTTTGACGACTTTACGTGATGAACGGTGAATTTTGTCGTAGCATCGGTACCAACGGTGCCTGTTCTGACTGTTTTTTCTTTGAACTCGTGAGGCCCTTGCTATGACTTTGCGGGCAAAACCCTTTCGAGCACCTTGAAGATATGCGGATCGGCGCATTGGGTCGCATTGAACCGCATCATCGATGGGGCATTCTGGGAGGCAGAGAAGACATTGCCGGGGGCGAGCACGACGCCTTCGGCAAGCGCGAGGCGGGCGACTTCCGTGGCATTCCGGCCATCCGGCAAGGTGCACCAGAGAAACAGTCCGCCCCGTGGCTCGATCCAGGGCATGACGCCAAGGCGGGCGAGGCGCTTGCGGGTCTCGCCGAGCGCGGCGGCAAGCCGGCTGCGCAGAGACTGAAGATGCCGGCGATAGCTGCCGTCCTTCAAGACCGAAAGGATGAGTTCTGCCGCCAGCGCCGGTCCGGCGAAGGAGGAGGCGATTTTGAGATCGGTCAGGCCTTCGATCCAGTCAGCGCGGGCGGCGATATAGCCGATGCGCGTGGCGGCCGAGAGCGTCTTCGAGAAACTTCCGACATGGATGACGCGCTGCAGGCCATCAAGGGCTGCCAGCCGCGGAGCAGGCTGCTGTTCGAAATCGGCGAAGATATCGTCCTCGATTATGGTGAGGTCGGACGCCTCGGCGATCTTCATCAGGCGATGGGCGGTGGCGGGAGAGAGGCTGGCCCCGGTCGGATTGTGGAAGGCGGAATTGGTGACGTAAAGGCGCGGCCGGTGCGTGGCGACGGCTTCCGCAAAGGCATCGAGATCGGGGCCGTTCGGGGTGAAGGGAATGCCGACGATCTTTGCCCGGTGGGCACGAAGCAGGGCAAGAAAGTTGAAGTAGCAGGGATCATCGACAAGGACCGTATCGCCCGGTTCGAGCAGGAAGCGGCAGACGAGATCAATCGCTTGGGTGCCGCTTTCGACGAGCAACACCTGAGCGGGGGCAGCCTCGATGCCGCTTTCGGCCATGCGGCGCACGAGATGCTGGCGCAGGGGCAAGAGGCCGAGCGGCGTGCTGTAATCGGTCAGGCGGGATGTGTCGGCGCGCGACAGGCTGCGCAGAGCCTTGCGCAGATCCTGTTCCGGCATCCAGTCCGGGGGCATCCAGCCGCAGCCTGGTTTCAGGGCGTCGAGCGGGGCTTCGAGCGACTGCCGGGTGACCCAGAAGGGATCGACGGCGCGGTCGAGGCGAGGGGCGAGGTCTGAGAGCACCAGCGGCGCTTGAGGCGACAACACGTAGAAGCCGGAGCCTGGGCGGGATTGAATGACACCGTCGGCCACCAGGCGCTCATAGGCCTCGACCACGGTGGACGGCGAGACGCCGAAGAGATCGGCAGCCTTGCGGATCGACGGAAGTTTCGCGCCGGGACCGAGACTGCGGGAGGCAATGCGGGCACGGATGGCAGCCATGACGCTCGCCGTGCGGCCGGTGGAGGTCTCTGGTGTTTCGGGGTGGGCGGCGGCGCGGGCGTCCATGCGTATGGCTTTCGTTATCAGTACAGTTTGGCCGAAGTGTATCGGTCTGTGCCTGCCGAGTCGAGTGGCTTGCCGCTAGGGTGTGCCGCATGCCGTCGCGGCCTTGCTGAGGCGAGGTGCCGCGGTTGCGGTGTTACAGGACAAGGAACGGACAAACATGGACAAGGTGATGACCGGCGCTTCGACGACGGAAAAGGCGATGAAGAGACTGTTGCCGACCGACAAGGCGACGCTCGGATTCCTGAACGGTGCGCTCGGCATGTTGATCTTTTCGGCCTCGCTGCCGGCAACGCGGGTGGCGGTGCAGGGCTTTGATCCGGTGTTTCTAACGACGGCACGCGCCGCGATCGCCGGGCTTCTGGCGCTTGGCGTGCTGTTGCTGCTGAAGACCGTGCGGCCGGGGCGAGGGGATCTGGTCTCGCTTGTGGTCATAGCGCTTGGCGTCGTCGTCGGCTTTCCGCTTTTGACGGCGCTTGCGCTTCAGCACATCACTTCGGCGCAGTCGCTGGTGTTCATCGGGCTCCTGCCGCTGTCGACGGCCGTGTTTGGCGTCTTGCGCGGGGCGGAGCGGCCGAAGCCGGTGTTCTGGCTCTTCTCGCTGGCGGGAAGTCTGATCGTCGTCGGCTTTGCTGTCGCAAATGGCGGGCCGGCTTCATTGACGGGCGACCTGCTGATGATCGCCGCCATCCTGGTCTGCGGGCTGGGATATGCCGAGGGCGGGCGGCTGACGCGGCAGATGGGTGGTTTTGCCGTGATTGCCTGGGCGCTGGTGCTGGCCCTGCCGGTCATGCTGGTGTTGACCGTGGTGCTGAGGCCGCAGACGTTTGTCGATGTGACGGCGGGCGAATGGCTGGGACTTGCCTATGTCTCGCTGTTTTCCATGCTGATCGGCTTCGTCTTCTGGTATCGCGGTCTGGCGCTTGGCGGCATTGCCGCCGTCGGCCAGCTGCAGCTGCTGCAGCCGTTCTTCGGCCTTGCACTTGCGGCACTGCTGCTCGGTGAAGAGGTGAGCTGGGGCATGGGGCTGGCGACCCTGGCGGTTGTGGCCTGCGTGGCAGGCGCGCGCCGTTATGGACGGTGAGGCGGGTTCCAAATTAAGGTTAATCAAGTGTTTAACTTGACCGTCTCGTGTGACGCATGCGCAAGGTCGGGCTGAATTCCAGCCAGACGAAAGATGTGTCATGCAGACCCAGAGGCTCGACGGGCTCGATATTGCCAAGGGCATTGCCATCATTCTCGTCGTCTATGGCCATGTGATGCGCGGATTACAGGTGGCAGGGCTCATCTCCTTCAACGGTGTCTGGGGCTATGTCGATTATCTCGTCTACACCGTGCATATGCCTGTTTTCTTCGTCGTCTCCGGCTTTCTCTACGAAGGCGGGCGGCAACGGGCGCTTGCCGAAGGGGAGGCGGAGCATCGGGACGGGATGCTTCGTGACGGGATGACCGGCGCCACCGCCCGCCCGTTCTGGAAGCCGAAGCTCGTGACACTGGCCTGGCCCTATGTGCTGTGGTCGACGGTGCATCTGACTGCACAGGTGATCATGAGCGGGTCGGGCGTGGTCAATCGCGATGCCAGTCTCGGCCGGCTTGCGTCGATCGGCTGGGATCCGGTTTCACCCTTCTGGTTTCTCTATGCCTTGTTCATCGCTTTTGCCGCGAGCTATCTCCTGCAGCGCTACTCTGCGCGGCTGGTGGCGCTTCTCGCCTTTGCGCTGCTGATTGCGGTACACCGTTTGCCGGTGCCCGGTATCGTCATCGACCTCTTTTACGGGCTGGTCTATTTCTCGATCGGGCGGCTGGTCTTTGCCGAGCGGCTGGCCGGGCCGCTGCGCTCGGCGGTGACGCTGGGGCTTGCGACCGCGGGTTTCGTGCTCGCCGCCAGCATCGCCTATGACTATGCGCTCGACGTGCGGCTGGCAACGGTCGGAACGTTGTGCGGGCTGATCGCCTTCTTCATGTTGTCGACGATCCTTGCCCATTCGCCGCTGCGCCGGCCACTGGTGCTGCTCGGGCGCTGCACCATGGGCATTTACGTGATGCATATTCTGGTGATCGCGACCTTCCGGGCGGTCGGGTTGAAACTTCTGCATCTCGACCTGACGGCGTTGATCCTCGGGTGCATTGCACTTGCCGTGGCACTGCCGCTGTCGGTCCAGGTGATTGCCAACAGGCTCGGTATTGCGCGCTTTGTCGGGCTGCAGACCAAGCTCGACGATGTGCTGTGGCGAAGGCGCCAGGGGCCGGTCGCAGGCGAGTGAGCCTTTTAAGTCCAAGCCCAGCAAACGGCCGAATTCAACGCCATTCGTGCAGTTTTGCGCCCCTCAGCGGGCGGGTCGCGACGAGCGGCAGAGTTTCGCCCGCGCGCTCGGCATAGGCCATTGCATCGGCTTCATCGTTAAAGCCAATGAAGATCATCGAAAGGGATCGTGCCTCCGGCGCGCCCTTCTTGCGATAGGCAAACTTCACTGCGCAATGGGGAAAGCCTTCGTCGAGGACCAGGCCTTCGGGCAGGGCATCGGAGAGTGCCAGATGGGCGCCGAGGCCGAGAAAGCGGTCTATGGCGGCAAAGGCGGTGGCTTCGGGGAGCTGCTTGTTTTCGGTGGTCTTCGGTGCGCGGCCCCAGAAGAGCCTGTCGACCAGACCCTTCGCCCGCTTAGACTTCAGCACCACCAGGCCGCCGGCGGCAATCAGCTCCAGATGCGCGTCCCAGGTCTGGAAATGCTCCGGTGCCTGATGCAGCTCCGTCAGGAGGTCGCGGAGTTCGGTGGTCAGGTCGTTCTGCAGGGCCGGGGTCATAAAGCGTCTCTTGGCTATGCTTGAAAGGGGGCTCAGGTAGCGCCTCCTAGCATGGCGGGTGCCATGTGCCTATGGCCGACGATCCTGCTTGAGCGGATGGGCATGGCCCACGTGCTCAGGCGCGTTTCGCTGCGGGAGGCGGTGGATCCAGCCGTTCCTTCAACATGGCGAGCGACATGGGTTTGCCGATCAGATAGCCCTGCAGCAATTCGCAGCCGGCGTCGCGGGCGAAATGGGCTTGCTCGTCGGTTTCGATACCTTCGGCCGTGACCGGGATGTCGAGGGCGGCGGCAAGCTGGATGGTGGCTCTGAGGATGGCGTCATTGCCGCCCGAGATCAGCGAACGGTCGATCTTGACCTTGTCGAAGCCGAACTGGCGGAGCGTGCCGATGCTGGCATGGCCGGTGCCGAAGTCATCCATGGCGAAACGCACGCCGATGGCATGGAGGGCCGTGATCGAACGCTGCGCCCTGTCGGGTTTCGAGATGAACACGCCTTCCGTCACCTCGAGGATGAGGCGGTGGGGATCGAAGTTCAGGCTCGTCAGGAGTTGCTTGATCTCGTCAGCGAAATTGGGATTGCAAAGCTGCAAGGGCGAGACGTTGAGCGAAAGATCGAGCTCCGGCCAGCCGTGAACAGCCTCCAGCGCCGTCTGAAAGACCTTGTGCGACAGCTGATCGATAAGGCCCGAGCGTTCAGCAAGCGGAATGAACACTTCGGGGCTGACCGGGCCGGTCGGCGGGCTCCAGCGGGCGAGCGCCTCGACGCCGATGATCTTGCCGGAGGCCGCCGAGGTGAGTGGCTGGAAGACCACACCGATTTCGTCATTGCCGATGGCGGCCTTCAGGCGGCGCTCGGCATCCGCCAGGTTTTCCCGCTCGAGATCGAGTTCGGCGGAATAGGCCGCGGTCTGGCCACGCCCGCTTTCCTTGGCGTGATAGAGGGCGACATCGGCGCGGCGCACGACTTCCAGCGCCGGCTGGTCTGCCGTGAGGCCGGTGAAGCCGACGCTGGCGCCGACCTCGACGGTGCGACCGTCAATGGCGAAGGGCTGCTTGAGCAAATGGACGATGCGGGCCCCGACGGCCTTGGCATCGACCTCGTCCGGATGGATGAGGGCGAATTCGTCGCCGCCCATGCGGGCAATGGCAAAGACCCGCTCATGCACGACGCCGAGCGTTTGGCCGATCAGGCGAATGAGCTGGTCGCCGACGGCATGGCCCCAGGCATCATTGACGGCCTTGAAGCCATCGAGATCGATCAAGTGCACGATGCAGCCTGCCGGTGCCTGCGCGATCGCCTGGATGAAGCCTGCGCGGTTGAGCAGGCCCGTCAGCTGGTCGTGCGTCGCCTCGCGGGTTGCTTTGGCGGCGCGGGCGCTTTCACGGCGCAATTCCAGGCGCGAATGAAAGATCACGAGGATCACGAAGATGGCAAAGAGGATGGCGAGGATGACGAGCTGCGGAAAGACGCGGCTATAGACCGCCGTGCCGGGATCGAGCTTCGGCCAGTTGAGATGGGCGAGTTCCTCGCCATCCGTGGCAAGGAGCGGATAATCAAGCTGGCCTGTCACCCGATCCTTTCCAAGTGTCAGACCCTTCACCTGAAAATCATCCGCGATCGTGCCGATATAATCCGGCGTCAGCGTCTTGAAGAAGGTCAGGGTGTAGAGCGGGGTCGGCGGCTTGTCGTAATATGGCTGGATCGCCAGCGTCGAGGCCATGGTGATCTCGCCGGCCAAAGCGAAAAAGCCGACATGGGCATTGGTCGAGGGATGGCTGGAGGCGTCGCTCGCCTGGTCGGCGAAATTCGGGCCGAAGGCCTTGAGGGCATCGAAGGTCTTGCCCTTCAGATAGGCCGAGACCTGCCGGCCCTCAGGATCGAGAACGATGACGCCATCGTAAAGCGGATAATCCTCGCTGGTCGTGCCCCAGTTTTCATCGATCCAGCCTTGCGTTTCTGCAGAGCCGATCGCCGCATAGGCGTCGTCCCAGATCGCATTGTCCCGCACCGTCACGGACATGCGCTTCTTGATCGACGAGACGGCGGAGGCCACGGCATCGAGGGAGCGGTTTTCATCAATGCTGTTGGCGGCATCGCGCATGGTGATGACGACATTGGCCGACATCGCCGCGATCGCAGCCAATATCGCCAGCACGCTGATCGCCGCCATGACGACCTGGCGCGCCTGACGGGGCGGCGAAATATCATTTGCCATGGATGCAACCAGACCATTCGGGAGCCATTGCATGTCCTCTAGGGGGACGGCAGGAGACATCATGTCCGCAAAATGCGCTGCAGAAGATGCTGTAACAGGAAATGCTTTCGGAATGGTGTTGGTTGGGGTGTGGGATTTGAGGGGTGGGCGTTGTGGATTAGGGGGTCTCAGAGTACATTGTGGTCTCTGGTGGTCACTTGATGAGGTGTCGCGATGTCCAGCATCGGTGTGAAGGAAGCCAAGGCAGGTTTGTCGGGATTGGTAGACGATGCTGCGTCCGGCGAATTCGTGACCATTACCAAACATGGCAAGCCGGCGGCGGTGCTGGTCAGCATCGAGGCGGCGGAGGCGGCCAGGCGGGCGCTCGCCAAGGACCGGCCCAGCCTTGTGGCACATCTCAAACTGTTTCCCGCCGATGTGGATCTCGATGACGAGGTCTTTGCGCGCAATCGTCAGCCGTCGCGCGAGATCGAATTGTGAGCGGCTATCTGCTCGATACCGATGTGCTGTCGCTGCTGTCACCGGGGCGCGTGAACGTGCCCGAGAGGTTTGAGGTTTGGGTGGAGGCGCAGGAGCGGGAGGGGCAGATCTATCTGTCGGCGGTATCGATCCACGAGATCGAGAAGGGCATCCGGCTGCTGGAGGCCAAGGGCTCCGTGCAGAAAGCGAGGGCTCTTGAGGCTTGGTTGCGACCGCTTGTGACCCGGCTGGCGGATCTTGTTTTGCCTGTCGATGCCGAAGTGGCCCGGGTTTCGGGCGCACTCGAAGCTAAGGCCATCGCGGAGGGTGCCAATCCGGGTGCGTCAGATGCGATGATTGCCGGGACTGCGGCGTTTCACGGGTTGACCGTGGTGACGCGGAATCTGCGGCATTTTCGGGTGTTCGGGATTGAGATTTCAAACGTGATTGATATGCGATGAAACTGAAATGGCTCGATCGCGTGATGAGTGACCAGTTTCTCGTGGCTGAGGCCTGAGTTTCCAGCTGTTGTGCTATTGGTCCGAACCTCAGCTCAATAGACGGAACCAGTCGCGCACGGCTAGCTTTAGTCGGTCTCGTTCGTCTGCAGCTAGCGGACAGCAGTGAGCGATAGGTCCTCGCAGTAAGTTTAGTTGGTTGAGTACGCGACTAACTGCACTCTTAGATGAAATTATCGGAACAAAAAGATCGAAATTGTCAGTAATTATCTGTGATAGTTGTCCGAACGTAGTGTAGTCAATTGGGTTGTCGGATCTCAGAGTTATTGCAGCCTGCTCTTCCCTGTTTTTTATGGCTTGAACTTCGTTCTTGATGCCGACAGCTACTCGATTGGTGTTCCACCAATCTGCCCCCTCTGCCTCCGAAAGAGTGTCATTTATGAGTTTTCTGATTGAGACTTCTAGGCAATAAAATATCTCGTAGTACTCAGACATCCATGAAGCATCGTCTCGAATGGATTGTTCGAAATTTGCGTAATCCTCGTGCTTTCTAGCCTTTCTTCCCTCTTTTGTCGTCCGTAGGGTGACTCCCTTTTCGCGCTCAATTTTCCGCATTTCAGACGAAATCTGGGCCCCGCTCATACCAAAAGCGCGAAGATAAAGATCAGTTTTTTCAGTCATCTGAACTACTCAGTAGATTCGCTCTAAGACTCTTGAATATCGCGTTGAAAACCTCGATGTCAGTCGTCTCTGGTAAGTTGAGATTGATTGTATATCCCAGATTCAATCTAACGTTTTCGCCTTTCGTCTTCGAAACCATGTCGTGATTGATATGTGTCTGAGGTGAGATGGAGTAGGCAGCGTCGCTGTATCGCTCGTCGCTACTGGCAGAATTTTCCGGTTCAGAAAAGTCTGCCAAAGAAATCAGATTCCTTAGAGTGCTTACCGTGAGGCCTAGCGGTCTCGCGTCTTTCGCATAGCCCGTTTCCTGCATGATAATCTCTTTTAGTGACTTTTCATCACACTCATGCAGGTACTCGTTGCGTTGATATAAAGGGCCGTAAGCGCTCTTGATTGCCGTTGCCAATGCGCGTCCACCGCCAACGCCCCGATACCCTCTGTACAGTTCAGTGGGTGTTCCATCCGATGAAGCGAAACCAAGTCGCTTCAGAAACGTGGTCATTTGGTCCCCAGAACTGCCGGTTATTCCTAGTTTTGTTTTCACAAAATCTTGCGAAACCTTCGGAGGGGTCGCGGCAGTCCTAATAGCAGCGAACGCCTTATTTATATTTCCTGGTGAAGCTAGGTAAGGAACGTTGCTCATCTGATTTGACCATCCATCCGAATGCTACCGGCACAATAAGATGCACTCTGCGGTAGAAATCATTATAAGTGAAGGGTGGCTAAAGCTTAAGTGCCGCGTTTACTGCAACTCGGTGCTCTCGGTTGTCATGCTCGGCCTTGTGCCGGGCATCTGCCGTGGCGTCCGCACCTTGAACCTCGCCGTCTGCCGCTGGCGGCTGTAGATCCTCGGGACTTCGCCCGAGGATGAAGGCGGTGAAGCGGTTGGGCATAAGAAAAACCCCGCCAGATTGCTCCGGCGGGGTCCGCATTCCCTCAATCCTCAAACGCTACCCGCGCTCTCAGAACTCGACAGCCCGATCGCCGTCCTCGTCCTGAATGCGGGTCGGCAGGCCGATCTTGTTCAGGAGGTTGATGAAGGGCTTCGGCGGCAGTTCTTCGACGTTGGCCATCTTCTTGACGTCCCATTCGCCTGTGGCCACCAGCATGGCGGCTGCGACCGGCGGGACGCCGGCGGTGTAGGAGATGCCCTGGCTGCCCACTTCGTTATAGGCTTCCTTGTGGTCGGCGACGTTGTAGATGAAGACGGTCTTTTCCTTGCCGTCCTTCAGGCCCTTCACGTAGTCGCCAATGCAGGTCTTGCCTTCGTATTCCGGGGCAAGCGAGGAGGGGTCGGGCAGGCAGGCCTTAACGACCTTGAGCGGGACCACTTCCGAACCGTCGGCGAGCTTGACGGGCTGTTCGGAGAGGAGGCCGATCGACTTCAGGACGGTGAAGACGTTGATGTAGTGATCGCCGAAGCCCATCCAGAAGCGCACGTCGGCGCCGTCCATGTTCTTCGCCAGCGAGTGCACTTCGTCATGGCCGCAGAGATAGGCGCGGCGGGTGCCGACGACGGGCAGGTCGTAGTCCTTGCCGATCTCGAACATCTTGTTGACCTTCCATTCGCCGCCCTGCCAGGAATAGACGACGCCGGTGAACTCGCGGAAATTGATTTCCGGGTCGAAGTTGGTGGCGAAGTATTTGCCGTGGCTGCCGGCATTGATGTCGACGATGTCGACGTCGGTCACCTTGTCGAGATATTCGTCCTTGGCGAGACGCGCATAGGCGTTGACGACGCCCGGATCGAAGCCGGCGCCGAGGATGGCGGTGATGCCCTTTTCAGCGCATTCTTCCGCACGCTTCCACTCGTAGTTTCCGTACCACGGCGGGGTTTCGCAGATCTTGTTCGGCTCTTCATGGATCGCGGTGTCGATATAGGCGACGCCGGTGTCCATGCAGGCGCGCAGCACCGACATGTTGAGGAAGGCGGTGCCGACATTGATGACGATCTCGGTACCCAGCTTCTTGATGAGTGCCTTGGTGGCTTCGATGTCGAGGGCGTCGAGCGCATGGGCTTCGAGAACGCCTTCCTGCTTCATCGCCTTCTTCTCATGAACCGAAGCGATGATGGCGTCGCACTTTGCCTTGGTGCGCGAAGCGATATGGATGTCGCCGAGCACGTCGTTGTTCTGCGCACACTTGTGGGCAACCACCTGCGCGACGCCGCCGGCGCCGATGATGAGCACGTTCTTCTTCATAATGGGACCAACTCCTATGTCCAATCGTCAGAACCTTTTCCTGAGGAAGTTCAGGACAGGCTTGTTTCGTAGTCCGTGTAGTCGAACTCACGGACCGTCCTGAGGCTGCCATCCAGTTCGCGGATGGCGATTGCCGGCATTTGCACGCCGTTAAACCAGTTTTTCTTGACCATCGTGTAGCCGGCGGTGTCCTGCAGCGAGATGCGGTCGCCGATGTTCAATTCGTTTTCGAAGTTGAACTCGCCGAAGATATCGCCCGCGAGGCAGGACTTGCCGCAGACCTGGTACCGGTGCGGTCCCTGGTTGGGGTGGACCTTCGCGCTTTCCCGGTAGATCAGGAGATCGAGGAGATGCGCTTCGATGGACGAATCCACCACGACAAGATCCTTGCCGTTATAGAGCTTGTCGAGCACGGTCACTTCGAGCGTGGTCGACTTGGTGATCGAGGCTTCGCCGGGTTCCAGATAGACCTGGACGCCGAATTCGCCGGAAAAGCGCTTGAGGCGCTCGGCGAATTGTTCGAGCGGATAGTTCTCGCCGGTGAAATGGATGCCGCCGCCAAGCGAGACCCAGTCAGCCTTTTTCAACAGGGGGCCGAACTTCTGTTCGATGTCGCCGAGCATCGTGTCGAAAAGATCGAAATCGCCGTTTTCGCAGTTGTTGTGGATCATGAAGCCGGAGATCAGGTCCATGACCGGCTCGACTTTTGCGAGATCCCATTCGCCCAGCCGCGAGAAGGGGCGGGCGGGGTCGGCAAGGTCAAAGCTCGAGGAGGAGACGCCGGGGTTCAGCCGCAGGCCGCGGATGATGTCGGACGACTGTTTTTCGAAGCGGGTCAGCTGGCCGATCGAATTGAAGATGATCTTGTCGGCATGGCTGACGACTTCGTCGATCTCGTAATCGGCATAGGCCACGGAATAGGCGTGGGTTTCCTTGCCGAAACGCTCATGGCCGAGGCGGACCTCGTTGAGCGAGGACGAGGTCGTGCCGTCCATGTAGTCGCGCATGAAATCGAAGACGGACCAGGTGGCGAAGCATTTCAGCGCCAGAAGCGCCTTTGCGCCGGAGAGTTCGCGCAATTTGGCGATCTTCTCCATGTTCTGGAGGAGCTTCGATTTGTCGATCAGGTAATAGGGAGTCTGGATCAAGGCTCTATCCTTCGTGAACCCAGCCATATCAGGCGGAAGTGAACGGGACGCCCCGAATGCGTCGGAGGGGGGTCCATAGGCAAAAGGGGGGAAAAAGGCAAGAGGAAGCTGGGGTTTTCACCCTGACCGCCCCGGGCATGCCTCAACTTGGTGAAAGCTGCGTGACAGCCGGGGGCGAACGCCGGTTGCAAAGACCAGCCGGGGCTTCGGCTGGGCTTCGGTCGAGCGTACTGGAGGCGGTCGCGGGCGGCTTGCAATTCTGAGGGAAGGCGAGGAAAGCTCAAGATCTCACTCTCCGCTGCCCCGTTTCGAGACCTTGTCATGCTCAAAGATTTTTCTGCCCAGGCCGCTTTCATGGGCGTGCTCGTCGCTTTCGTCGGTTTCGCCAGTTCCTTTGCCGTCGTGTTGCAAGGCCTCAAGGGCGTTGGGGCGACGGATTACGAGGCGGCCTCCGGGCTGATGGCGCTGTCGGTTGCCATGGGGATCTGCGGCATCGTCTTGAGTGTCTGGACAAAGCTTCCGGTCTCGGTTGCCTGGTCGACGCCGGGGGCGGCGCTGATGGCAACGGCGGGTATTCCGGTCGGCGGTTTTCCGGCGGCAATCGGGGCGTTTCTCGTCTGTGCGGCGCTGATTGTGCTTGCCGGCCTCATCCGGCCGTTCGGGCGGGCGGTGGCTGCGATCCCGGCGCCAGTTGCCAATGCCATGTTGGCGGGCGTGATCCTCAATCTGTGTTTTGCGCCGTTCAAGGCGGTGGCTTTCGATGCGGCTCTGGGCTTGCCGATTCTGGTCGTCTGGGCCGTCGTGGCGGCGTTCAAGCGTCTCTATGCGGTGCCGGCGGCGCTGTTGACCTTCGTCGTGGTGATCGTCTTCGGGGTCGATCTGCCTGAGGGCGCGATGGCGAGCTGGGCGGCGTCGCTTGCGCCGCCGGTGGAGTTCGTGGCGCCGGCTTTCACGGTGCCGGCACTGGTGTCGATCGCGCTGCCGCTGTTCATCGTCACCATGGCGTTGCAGAACATTCCGGGTATCGCGATCCTCAAGGTCAACAAATACGAGCCCAATCCGGGGCCGATGTTTGCTGTGACCGGTTTGTTCTCGGCGTTGTCGGCGCCGTTCGGCGGGCATGCTGTCAATCTTGCGGCGATCACGGCGGCGATGTGCGCGGGCGAGGATGCGCATGCCGATCCTGCCAGGCGTTACTGGGCGGCAATCATCGCCGGCATCGGTTATGTGCTGCTGGGCTTGGCGGCCGGTGCCGTGACCGGCTTCGTGTCGCTGGCGCCGCCGATCCTCATTCAATCGGTTGCGGGTCTGGCGCTGATCGGGGCGTTTTCCGGTTCGGCGGTTGCGGCATTTCAGGTGCCGGAGACGCGGGAGGCGGCGGCGGTGACGTTCCTGGTGACGGCATCGGGGATCTCGATCCTCGGCATCTCCGGGGCGTTCTGGGGGCTGATTGCCGGGGTGGCGATGCTGGGGCTGTTGAAACTTGCGAGACCCCGGAGGTGAAGCGATTTCGCGTCCGGGTGATCGTCCTTGCGCTAGCGGCCGGTTTCTTTGGCTACGTCTTCTATACACGCTACTGGATCTGGCGCGACTGCATCGCGGCCTCGCAATCAAGCTGTCTGACGCCCGACGGCAGCAATGTCACCGATGGCGGAATGGTTTGGGGCGTGATCGCGCTCGGCTTCGCTGCGGCAGCCGTCATCGCTCAATTCGGTCGTCGCTGATCGGCGTGTTGTTCCTCTAGTGCTATCGCTCAGGTTGCGCTAGGTTTTGCGCATGGAGTTCGAATTCGATCCTGCCAAGAGCGAGGCGAACAAGGCGAAGCACGGAATCGATTTCGTGGCGGCGCAGGAGTTGTGGTATGATTTCTTTGCTGTCGACGCGGATGCCGGGTATCCGGCCGAAGCAAGGCTGATCCGTGTGGGACGGATCGCCGGTGTTTTATGGACAGGTGTTTACGTTTTGCGGAACCAGCGCGTTCGGATCATATCGGTGCGCCGTGCACGAAGTCAGGAGAGACGTCGCTATGAAGACAATCAGCGCTGAGGAGTTCGACCGCAAGTTCGATGATGGCGAGGACATCAGCGAATACATCGACTGGAGCACCGCGACACGTCCTAATCTTGAACCGGTTGAGCTGACAGTTACGGTCATGCGCGGGACGAAGCTCAGGCTCGAGCGTCAGGCGAAGGAGCTCGATGTATCCGTTGATTCTTTGCTTGAAGAGTGGCTGCGCGAAAAACTGGGCGCGGAGAGGCCGTCCGCCGCCGAATAACACCCTTGCGCGATTCATTTCGTCGCGCTATTCCTGATCCCATGAAGACCAACGGCACAACCATTGCTGCGACTGAAATGACGGCCCGCGCTGCGGCCGGCTTCGTCGCGTCGGTGCCAAACTCGCTTCTTCTTCTCGGCCTTATCCGCGGTTGCCGGGTCCATTGAGGAGCGCCCGGCGGCCGGGTTAGCCGTTTGGCGATTGCTCCTCGAAATCCCCTTTGTAATGCAATCCATCCCTTGAAAAGGGGCTGTCCGGACGTGTCAAACGTGAGCTGATTTGCTATCAGCTTTGCACGCCGCCAGCGACGAGAAGAGACGAAGACGATGATTTTGAAGACCCATACCGTGAAGCAGGGCATGCCGGACGCCTCGCAGAAGTATCGCCCCTATCCGCAGATTGACATTGCCGACCGCACCTGGCCGTCGAAGGTGATCGACAAGGCGCCGATCTGGTGCTCAGTGGACCTGCGTGACGGCAACCAGTCGCTGGTCAACCCGATGGGCCATGACCGCAAGGCCCGGATGTTCCAGCTCTTGCTCGACATGGGGTTCAAGGAAATCGAAATCGGTTTCCCCTCGGCGTCGCAGACCGATTTCGACTTTGCCCGCTGGTGCGTGGAAGAAGGCGGCGTGCCCGCCGATGTCTCGCTGCAGGTTCTGGTGCAGTGCCGGCCGGAGCTGATCACGCGGACCTTCGAGGCTCTGCAGGGCGCCCATCAGCCGATCATCCATTTCTACAACTCGACCTCCGAGCTGCAGCGCCGCGTGGTGTTCGGCAAGGATGTCGCCGGCATCAAGCAGATTGCCGTCGACGCAGCGAAGATGATCATGGACATGTCGGCCAAGGCAGGGGGCGGTTATCGCTTCGAATATTCGCCGGAGAGCTTTACCGGTACAGAACTCGAGGTGGCACTGGAGATCTGCAACGCTGTTATCGCCGAAGTGAAGCCGACGGCCGAGAACAAGCTGATCCTCAATTTGCCCTCGACCGTCGAGATGGCGACGCCGAACATCTATGCCGACCAGATCGAGTGGATGTGCCGCAATATCGATAGCCGTGAGAACGTCATCATATCGCTGCATCCGCATAATGACCGGGGCACCGGCATTGCTGCAACTGAATTGGGCTTGATGGCCGGCGCAGACCGCGTCGAGGGCACATTGTTCGGCAATGGCGAGCGCACCGGCAATGTCGATGTGGTGACCCTGGCGCTCAATATGTACACGCAGGGTATCGACCCGCAGCTGGACTGCTCCGACATCGAGCGGATCAAGGCTGTCTACGAATATTCGAACGAGATGGTCATTCCCGAGCGCCATCCTTATGCTGGCGAACTGGTCTACACGGCTTTTTCCGGCTCGCATCAGGATGCGATCAACAAGGGCATGAAGGCGATCAAGACCGCCAATCATCCGGTTTGGGAAGTCCCTTATCTGCCGATCGACCCGCAGGATGTCGGGCGCACCTATGAAGCGATCATCCGGATCAATTCGCAGTCCGGCAAGGGCGGGATCGCCTATATCCTGCAGGAAGACTATGGCATCAACCTGCCGCGCGCGCTGCAGGTGGAGTTCCGCGAAGATATCCAGCGGATCACCGACGAGGACGGCAAGGAGCTGCCGTCGAAGAAGATTTACGAGCGCTTCATCGAACGTTATGTCGAGCAGCCGCAGGCGCGCATCAAGTTTGTCGATCACCATACCTATCCGGCTGGATCCGACCAGAAGGGTATTCGCGTGGTTGCCGCCGAGATCACCGACAAGGGCGAGACGAAGCGGATCGAAGGCAAGGGCACGGGGCCGATCGACGGCTTCGTCAATGCGCTGTCGACCTATCTCGGCATAGATCTCTCGGTGCAGGACTATTCCGAGCATTCGCTGCAGCACGGCTCAAATGCTGCGGCCATTGCCTATGTCGAGATGGCGCATGCCGGCGGCAAGCTGTTCGGCGCCGGCATCAACACGAACATCGTGACGGCGTCGCTGGAAGCGATCGTCTCGGCTGCCAACCGCGTGCTCGAGACGCAGGCCAAGGGCTGAGGCCATGACGCTCTTCGCCGAGGTTCGACACACCTCCTCGGCGAAGGCCCCGCTTGTGCTCTTGCACGGGTTCGGCGGGATCGGCGCGCTTTGGGCGCCGGTCTTGGCTCAGCTTGATCCCGATACCCCGCTGATCGTCTACGACCTGCCGGGGCATGGACGGTCCATCGACGCCGAGGGGGCCGGGCATGCGGGTGTGATGGCAAAGGCCATTCTTGTCGATCTCGATCGGCGGGGAATCTCGCGCTTTCATCTGTGCGGGCACTCGATGGGTGGGGCTGCCGCAGCCCTGGTCGCGCTCAAGGCATCCGATCGGGTCCAGTCGCTGACCTTGCTGGCACCTGGCGGGTTCGGGTTCGACATCGATCATCAGGCCTTACGGCGTTATGGGTCGGCCGTCAGTTCGGATGCACTTTCGACTGCACTTGTTGCCATGATGGGACCTGGTCGCGTTCCCGATCCTGCTGTTCTGGACCTCCTGGCGAAGGCGCGGGCGCTTCCGGGCGCGACCAATCGACTGATGGAAATCCTCCAGTCCTTTTTGATCGAGAGGGAGGGTCGGATAGGGCAGGGCACTTTGCCGCTTTCGGCCCTTGAGGCTCTCGATATTCCGACCCGGCTACTCTGGGGCGTGGCGGATCCGATCCTGCCGGTGACGCAAGCCAAAAACATCTGGCCGAAGGCCGAGGTAACGCTGATCGAGGGAGCCGGCCACATTCTGATCGAGGAGGCGCCGGACCAGGTTGCCGCGGCGATTGCGGCGGCAATGGCTGGAGCGTGAGGCTTAAGGGCGAAGCAGCCGTTCGCTGTGATCGAGGATCAAGGGTGCATCTTCGTTCTCGATCTTGAACCGTTGCCAGTCGAGCTGCCACTTGCCGGCCTCGCCATCGATCGAAAAGAGATTATAGCCGGCGGCCGGTTTCTTGGCGCCAGGCCCCTGGCTTGCCGAGGCAATGCCGACCACGGGGATGTGTTTTTCGCGATCCGCCAGCCAGTTCAGCGTGTTCAGATGGGTGTGGCCATGCAGCACGAGTTCGGCGCCACCGGTGCGGATGGCGGCGGCGAAACGGCGGATGCCGATCATGCGCTTGTGCTGGGCAGCAGCTCCCCGGATCGGCGGGTGATGGATCATCACCACGCGGAACAGGCCTTCTTCGCCTGCCGCCCTCAAGAGGCCTGCCGTTTCGCGCGCCTGTCTGCCGCTGAAATAGCCTTGGGCGGAGAATGGCGGGGTGGCGATCGAGGTGGAGCAGCCGATGATGGCGATCGGCCCGCGGCGGCGGATATAGGGAAAGAGCTTGTAATGGTCCTGATAGATCAGCGGATCGTCATCGCCGCGCATGTAGTCGTACCAGGCCTGAACGGCTCGATCATGGGCGCCCGGAACATAGGCATCGTGATTGCCGGGGACGACCGATGTGTCGAGGGGGGTGCCCGCGAGCTTCAGCCATTCCGCAACGAGGCGGATTTCGAGCTTCGAGGCGAGGTTGACGAGGTCGCCGGTGATGGCGAGGTGATCTGGGTTGGCTTCGTGCAGGCTGTCGAGAACCATTTCCAGCGCATTGGGGAAAAGATGCTTGCGGCGGTTGCGGTGCCAGTTCACATAGCCCGTGATGCGCTTGGATGCGAGTTCCCGGATCGTCAGGTTCGGCAGGGGGCCGAGATGAACATCGGATATATGCGCGAGCTTGAACATGGCGCTTCTCTTAGCGAGGGCGGGAATGAGGGGCAAGGGAAATGACACCAGCCGATGACCGGAGCGCAAGACCCGATGGGGAAAGGCTGGGATGGGGGAAGAGGTTCCTTGTGCGGCTTCTGCATGTCTATTTTGCCATGAGCCGCGGGATGACGCTGGGTGTCCGCGCCGCCTGCTTTGATGCCGAGGGTCGCGTGTTTCTGGTGCGCCATACCTATGTGCCGGGCTGGCATCTGCCGGGCGGCGGGGTGGAGCGGGGGGAGGCGGCCTTGGAGGCGTTGGTCAAGGAGTTGCGCGAGGAGGGCAATCTGGAGATGACCGGGCAGCCGCTGCTCGTGCAGGTCTATTTCAATGGCCGGATCAGCGGGCGCGACCATGTGCTGCTTTACCGCGTGGACGTCACGCAGACGGCGGAACGGGTCGCTGATCGAGAGATTTCCGAATGCGGCTTCTTCGATCTGGCGTCTCTGCCTGATGGCACGACGGAAGCGACACGTCGCCGCCTCGCCGAAGTGAATGGCGAGACGGTGCTGTCGACCTATTGGTAGCGATCAGGCGGAGAGACGTTCGCGGTCGTGCGGGGCCGTCAGGTTGAGCTCCGGTCCGACGGGCACGACGCCGGTCGGGTTGATCATGGTGTGGCTGCGATAATAGTGATGCTTGATGTGGCGCATCTCGACGGTCTCGGCCACGCCCGGGGTCTGATACAGGTCGCGGAGATAGGCTGAAAGCGCCGGATAATCGGCAATGCGGCGGATGTTGCATTTGAAGTGGCCGACATAGACGGGGTCGAAGCGGACGAGGGTGGTGAACAGGCGCCAGTCGGCTTCGGTGACGCGGGCACCGAAGAGGTAACGCTGATTGGTCAGGCGCTCTTCCAGCCAGTCGAGGGTTTCGAAGAGCGGATAGACCGCGCTCTCATAGGCTTCCTGCGTGGTGGCAAAGCCGGCCTTGTAGACGCCGTTGTTGACGGTGTCGTAGACGCGCTTGTTGATCTCGTCGATCTCCGCGTGAAGGTCCTGCGGGTGCATGTCGAGCGTCGAGCCGGTCAGGCCGTTAAAGGCCGAGTTGAACATGCGGATGATTTCGGAGCTCTCGTTCGAGACGATCGTGTTCTGATGTTTGTCCCAGAGGACGGGTACAGTAACGCGGCCGGAGAAGGTCGGGTCGGCCTTCACATAGACCTGCCAGAGATAGTCCGAGCCGAAGAGGTGGTCGACGGTGGCGCCATCCCGCTCGTGGAATTCCCAGCCGTTGGACAGCATCAGCGGGTCGACGACCGAGACCGAGATCAGGTCTTCCAGGCCCTTCAAGGCGCGGAAGATCAGCGTGCGATGGGCCCAGGGGCAGGCATAGGAGACATAGAGATGGTAGCGGCCAGCTTCAGCCTTGAAGCCGCCTGTGCCGCTTGGACCCGGGGCGCCATCCGCCGTCACCCAGTTGCGGAAGCTCGCATCCGCCCGCTTAAAATGGCCCGAGGTCGACTTCGTGTCGTACCAGACGTCCTGCCAGATGCCGTCTACCAGCCTGCCCATGACGTGTTCCTTTCGATGTTTCTCACTTGCCGGGGAAGATACGGCACCCGGCTGCGATTGCGAGGGGCGATGCTATGAACAGTGCGTTTTCCGTTGGACGGACGGAAATTTTGCTGCTATCGGGAAAAAACTGACCAAAGAAAGCCTGTCATGACCCCTGTACGGAACCCACGACGACGCTGATGCTCCTAGCCGCCGCAAGGTGTGCTTGTGAACCCTATTGCTGTCTGTCTGCTGGTTTCTGTCATCCATGAAAAATTTCGGGCTTGTCTACCTCACCGAGGATGCGTCGCATGACGCGGTCATCGAACTCATCAACGAAGAAGCCTTCGGCCCCGGCCAGCACACCCGTGCGGCTGCCCGAATCCGCGAGCAGGGCCCGCATGACCGGTCGCTTTCCTATATCTGCGCCGACAATGGAGAGACGATCGCCTCTGTGCGCATGACGCCTGTTATGGCCGGTGGGGTGAAAGGGCATCTGCTTGGACCGCTTGCCGTCCGGCCTTCCCACAAGAACCGGGGCATCGGCCGCGAACTGGTGCGGATTGCAATCGAATCGGCGCGGCGCAAGGGCTCCGAGGGTGTGATCCTGATCGGCGACCCGCCGTATTACATGCCGCTCGGCTTCGAGAAGGTGACCTATAAGGCGCTGGATTTTCCGGGGCCGGTTGATCCGAACCGGGTGCTGGTGGTGCCGATCGGGGATGATGTGCACGAGCGGCTGAAGGGCGTGATTGCCTGGCGGGATTGCAAGGCCGTGGCTGTCGACGCTGACAATGTGGCTGGTTCTCCCGAGCGTCCGGCAAAGGCCTATGCCTCGGCCTGAGAGGGCTTAAGGTCTGCGCACCCGAGGGGTGATATCCCGCACCAGTTGCTGAAGGTCGCGCTGATCGCTCGTGTTGGTCTTGTCGAAAATGGCGGAGAGTTGCGATTTGACCGTGCCGTCAGAGACACCCTGCGCTTGAGAGATTTCGGCGCGGGAGCGGCCTTCCGACACATATGCCACGATCCGTTTTTCCGCACCCGTCAGGCCGAAAAGGGCTGCGACCGCATCGATGGCGGACTGGACGACCGTTCCGGCCGCGGCGATGAAAACAGCCGCTGCCGCGCGGCTTTCGAAACGCTCGCGTTGCACGCGTTTCTGCAGCGGCAGGACATGCGCGACGGCCGGATGGCTGCTTGAGCCCAGGGGAAGATCGATGCCGGCTGCGCCGAGCGAGACCTCGTCACGCGCGCCGACGCCCACGCTTTTGACCAGAGCCGCCTGCGCATAGGGATAGCGCGCCACCAGCTTGCCGGTGCGTTGCTCGACGACCACCTGATCGCGCAGGCGCTCTTCGGCGGCGGCATTGGCAAACAGGATCGACATGTCGTCGGCGACGATGATCACGGCATGCTCCAGCGCATCTATGACATCGCGCAGCACCGCATTTTCCGCGCGTTCCATTTCGAACATGTCGTGAATGGTGACTGCCCGGCGAATATGGGGCCCGAGGAGGCCGACGAGGTTGAAAACCCGGCGGTCGCTCGGCTCATACTGGACGGAGATGTTGATCGTCCCGACGCGGTTCGGGCGTTTCAGGACGGCCATGTCGATGGAGTTGACGATCTGGAACGGGGCGTGGAAATTCCGGTAGAGCGCGCCATTCTTCCAGACGGTCTCACCATCCGGGCCATAGAGGTGAAACATCCGCTCCAAGGTGTCCGGCTCGTCGGTGACCATGCGGTGGAGCAGGTGAAAGAAGGGGACGTCCTTTGCGTGCTGCATCAAGGTCTTGATAGCTTCGACGTCGTCGCAGGCAACCTGCGCCAGGCGGGCGGCGCGGGTGTTGGTATCGAAGACGGCAAGGGTAGTCAGGAAGCCATTAGCCTTGCGGTTGATGAGCGACAGCGCCTCCGGCCAGAGGTTTTCGCTCGCGACGCAATCATAAATGCTGCCGATCAGGTCTGATAAATCCTGCTGCATTCGTGCTGTCCTGTCATGTCCGGGGTGTCGGAGCCGCTGGTGCCCGGTCTTTTGCGCGGCCTGTTTGACGTTTCGACCATAACACAGAGTTGTATTTTTCAAATCATCCCCCGTGCGGGAGATGGCGCATGGGGGGCGATCCGTACAGTCGCCGTCGCGGATGAAGTGCTGTGCTGCGAGCCGGCTTTCGTCTGTGAAAGGCAACATCCGGAGGTATTTCACTATGATTTCGAAAGCGATCCCGCTTGCAGCGATCTTGCTGCTGGCGGGCGTGCCGTCCATTGCGGCGGCAAAAGCCGGCGGGTTTGTGAGCGAGGTTAGACAGGTCAATGCCCGCTTCGTGACCGTCGCGCAGGCCGTGAAGGAAGGTTACAAACCCATTCCCTGCACGAGCGGCGTCGAGGGCGGCGCCATGGGCATCCACTACGTCAATGCCGACCTGATCAAGGACGAGGTTCTTGATGTCGGAAAGCCCGAGGCTGTGATGTATGAGCCGGACGAGAATGGCAGGCTGCACCTCGTCGCGGTGGAATACATCACCACCAAGGGGCCGGCCAATCTCGGCGGACAGCTGTTCAGCCTGAACAGCGCTCCGAACCGCTACGGGCTGCCGGCCTTTTACGAGCTGCATGTCTGGGCCTGGCGGGACAATCCCAAGGGCACCTTCGCCGACATGAATCCCCGCGTCAGCTGCGATCACGCACACTGACCATCCCCCAAACACATTTCTACGAGGAGACTGCAATGCCGCAATTCGTGATTGAACGGAATATACCCGGCCTCGGCCAAATGGACGCCGCGACGCTGAAGGAGATTTCGGCGAAATCCAATGCTGTCGTCGCCGGGCTGGGCGAGCCTTATCACTGGATCACCAGCTACGTGACCGGCGACAAGATGTACTGCGTACATGAGGCAGAAAGCGCCGATGCCGTCTATCGGCATGCCAAAGAGGGTGGGTTCCCGGCGGACCGCGTGACGGAAGTGACCGGGCTGATCGGTCCGCAGACGGGCCGGTCCTGATGCCTTGCGCCCGCAGTCGGGGAATACGAGGCCCCTGGCTGCGGGCGTATCCATCCGTGCTTTCAGGTCGGGGCGCGGAACCAAACGAGGCGCGATCTGTTCCCCGTCTGTCCGCACGGCATCTCCGGTTGATCCGGACGTGCCGTCATTTGCATTGACCAGACAGGAGACAGACATGCTGAAATTCATTGGTGGAACGATCGGCGCCATTTTCCTCATCGGCCTGATCGTGGTCGTCCTGTTTTTCAAACTGATTTTCTGATCCGAGCGGGCCGGGCTGCCGCTGTCGTCAGCCTCGTCAAACGGCTGCTTCCGTTAGTTTCTTCCACCTTTCATCAACCGCTAGAGGCGGCGGGCGCCATTTCGCGTCGGCGTTAGCCCACCCACGTCTTCTTGCCGCAGCGGCAAACCCGTGAACGTGCCGTGCGCGAAGTCGGAGGTCTACGGGAGAGGCGCAAACACTTTTTGCGGAACCGTTCCGGCGCCGAACTGTTGGGCAGGCACCGGACGAAGCGGAAGGAGGAGGCGTAAAGACCTTTCACCCGCCGTCTTCGTCATAGACCCCAGTAATGAGGAGACGCAGATGCGCGCATTGGTTTGGCACGGCAAGGAAGATATCCGGTGTGATCAGGTGAGTGATCCGGAGATCGAAAATCCGCGGGATGCGATCATCAAGGTCACCAGCTGCGCGATCTGCGGGTCTGACCTGCATCTGTTTCATAATTTCATCCCGGCTATGATGCCGGGCGACATCATGGGGCACGAGACCATGGGCGAAGTCGTCGAGGTCGGATCCGGCATGAACGGCAAGCTCAAGAAGGGCGACAGGGTCGTCATCCCGTTCACCATTACCTGCGGCGAATGCGAGCAATGCCGGCGTGGAAACTTCTCCGTCTGCGAGGAATCGAACCGGAAGAAGGATCTGGCGGAAAAAGTCTTCGGTCATGCGACCGGCGGTCTCTTCGGCTATACGCATCTGACCGGCGGTTATCCGGGTGGGCAGGCGGAATATCTGCGGGTGCCCTATGCCGACAGCACGCATATCAAAGTGCCCGACAGCATGAGCGACGAGCAGGCGCTCTTCCTCAGCGACATCCTGCCGACCGGCTGGCAGGCAGCGGTGCAGTGCGACATCGAACCGACGGATACGGTGGTGATCTGGGGCTGCGGGCCGGTCGGCCAGATGGCGATCCGCAGTGCCGTTCTTCTGGGTGCAGCCCAGGTTGTGGCGATCGATTACCTGCCGGAACGTCTCTCGATGGCGGAAGCCGGCGGCGCGATCACGATCAATTTCAAGGAAGAAAGCGTCATCGAGCGGCTGAACGAGCTCACGAGGGGCAAGGGTCCGGAAAAGTGTATCGATGCCGTGGGCATGGAGAGCCATGTCTCGATGAGCCATCCAGACAGTCTGATGGACCGGGCCAAGCAGATGATGCTGATGGAAAACGATCGGCCACATGTGCTGCGCGAGATGATCTATGTCTGCCGACCGGGCGGCATCATTTCGATCCCTGGCGTCTATAGCGGCCTCGTCGACAAGCTGCCTCTGGGCATGGCGATGAACAAGGGCCTGACGTTCCGCATGGGGCAGACCCATGTGAAGCGCTGGACGGAGGACCTCGTCCGGCGCATCGAGGAAGGGCAGCTCGATCCGTCCTTCGTCATCACCCACACCGCCAGTCTCGAAGACGGACCGGAGATGTACAAGGTGTTCCGCGACAAGCAGGACAGCTGCATCAAGGTCGTTCTGAAGCCGTAACCGGAGGAGAAACCATGTCGATTTTCAGCAATCTCAAGCGCGACAAGAGCGATCCGACGGTCGTGTCCAAGGGGCCAAGCTCGTTTTCCTCCTCCGACCGGCTCGCCCGCAATCTTGGCTGGTTCAGCATCGGGCTTGGCCTTGTCGAGTTGTTCGCCGCTCACCGCCTGACCCGTACACTTGGCATGGAAGGTC
The DNA here is from genome assembly GCF_001429245.1 of Rhizobium sp. Root274. Lineage (GTDB taxonomy): Bacteria > Pseudomonadota > Alphaproteobacteria > Rhizobiales > Rhizobiaceae > Allorhizobium. The sequence continues at coordinate 497,427 of NZ_LMJE01000007.1, read as the reverse complement.
AGGAGACCATGGTGCAGGCAGCTGGCCTGCGCGAAATCGGCACCGGGATGATGACGCTCTCGGTAGACAAGGAACTGGGGCTTGCGAGTCGGCTTGCCGGAGACGGCATTGATGTCGTGACCCTTGGCGCTGCCATGCATGCCGACAATCCGAAGCAGGACAATGTGGCAATCGCGCTGGTCCTGGTTGCCGGCGTCACGCTGCTCGACTTCATCGCGGCCGGTGCTGCGCGTGGACGGCATACGCGCCGCCTCGGCGAAGTGCGGGATTTCTCCGACCGCAGCGGTTTCCCGCGTGGGGTTGCGGGTTCGCGCGGGCTGGCGCGGGAAAAATCCAAGGCGATGGAGGGGTGAGGGGGCGCTAGAGGCGGTCCAAGGGCTGGACCGACAAACGCACCCCCCATGCTTTTCAGCAGAGCGGTGAGGCTCTTCAGTTCCGGATTTCCTCTTTCGGACAGGGTCCGGTAGAGCTGCGTCGGGTTCAGCTCGGCAGATTCCGCAATAGCCGCTACGCCACCAAAGGCTTTGGCCAATTGGCGTAGTGTTACGAGAAGCTCGCCTTGATCACCTTCGGCGAGGATCGCATCCAGGGTTGCTGCTGCAAGCGCCGGATCCTCGCCGAAAAGGCTCGCATGGCATCGTCGTGGGACTGGTCTTTCACGAGGAGACTGCTCTCTGCATTCCCAATAGTTTCGGTCCAGTTATCCGGTTTATTTCCTGCCGCGTCAGCATTTGACGACCGCTGAGCGCCCGGGCGGCGATCGGCTTGGTCAGGTCGAGCCCCTTCTTCAAGGGTAGATCCGATGGGTTCATTGAGTTCGCGCCGCGCAACTCAAGGTGTTCGCCGGTGCGCAGATCGCGCAGCATCCATTTTCCTGTCGGTCTTGCTTGATGTCGGCTTTGATCATGTCGCTACCAGAACGCGCAATTCGGGAAAATGCCAGACTATGGTCTCGGCGCTACCGCCCCTCGCGCCACCACATGGCCGAGACCGCCAAGAGCAGGATGCCCAAGCCGGCGAACCCTGCAAACAAAGGCAGCGTGTTGACGCCCTTCAGCACGGTTTCGTCGGTGAGGCGGATCAGCATGCGCCGGTCGTCGGCGACGCGGACTTCGCCGCGCACGGGCAGGATGTCGGGAACGCGGACGGCGTCGTTGCCGGTGTCGAGGCGGGCCGTCAGGCCGCGGCTTTCCCGGCTGATCGGGGCGAGTGTTTCGGTTGTCGAGACCATGGCGCGGAATTCGGGGGCGTCGACCGCGCCGACATGGACGAGGGTGGAGAAATCGCCATTGGTGACGGTGAAGAGGCCCGTTTCCGTCATGCGGCGTTCGCCGCGATAGAGGCCGGGCTGGATCTCCGAGAGGTCGAGCGTGAGGGTCTGGCCCGAGGGCGTGCTGATGGTGGCGGGGCCGGGGGCATCGCCGATGGTCTGGCGGGTCACTTCGAGCGTGCGCCCCTGAGCGCGGGCGCGCAGAGCCTCTTCTTCGAGCTCCGGCTCCTTCATCAGCCAGTGGGCGATGCGACGATAGAGCGAGACATGCGGGCCGCCGCCTTCGAAGCCGCGCGCCCAGAGCCAGCCTTGATCAGACAGAAGCATCGCGACGCGGCCCTGTTCGGCGCGGTTCAGCACCAGAAGCGGCCGACCTTCATCCGCAGTCATGACGGTTTCGCCAGCTGCGTCCGACACATCGACGCTGCGGAACCAGCGGCCCCAATGGGGCGGCTCACTGGTGGAGCCGGAGAGGCCACGGGTGACCGGGTGGCGTTTTCCCTGTTCCGACAGACGCGGGTAGAAGCCGGCCTGGTGCACTTCGCCGGTCGGGGCGGCGGGGAGAACGGATTCGAGCGGGGTAAGCGCGATCGAATCCTGGCTCGCATGTTCGGGGCCGGCGGCGATCAGAAGCGCGCCGCCGTTCTTCACATATTCGGCGATGTAGTCGTAATAAAGGATCGGGAGCACGCCGCGATGCTGGTAGCGGTCGAAGATGATCAGGTCGAAATCATTGATCTTCTCGACGAAGAGTTCGCGGGTCGGGAAGGCGATCAGCGAGAGCTCGTTGATCGGCGTGCCGTCCTGTTTTTCCGGCGGGCGCAGAATGGTGAAGTGGACAAGGTCGACGGAGGCATCCGACTTCAGCAGATTGCGCCAGGCGCGTTCACCGGCATGCGGTTCGCCCGAGACGAGCAGCACACGCAGGTTCTGGCGGATGCCTTCGATCAGATGGATCGCGCGGTTGTTGATGTCGGTGACTTCGCCCGGTGTGCCGGCGACGGAGAATTCCAGCACGTTGTTGCCGCCACGCGGCACCTTGAAGGCATAGGAGGTCTCGGCGCCAGGCAGGGCCGAGACGGTGCCGAGGTCCTCGCCGTTCATCTTGACGGAGACGTCTGCCGGCTGACTGGATTCCTGACCGTCGTCGAAGACGCGGAAGGTCAGTTCCTGCTCTTCGTCAACGATGCCAAAGCGCGGGGCACGCAGGATCTCGATGCGGCGGTCAAATTCGCCGGCTTTACCAGTGATCAACGCGTGAATGGGGGCGGAGAAGGGAAGCGGCTGGGTGTCCGGCGGAAGGTCATGGACCTGGCCGTCGGTCAGGAATATGGCACCGCCGACCCGAGCGGGTGGTACATCGGCGGTCGCGGTCTGCAGGGCCTCGAAGAGTTTCGTCGAGGGGGCTTCGCTGTGGCCGGGATCGGTGACTTCAACGATGCGCGGTTCGAGATTGGGGAAGCGGGCGAGGCGTTCCCGCAAGGCTGCCAGAGCTTCGTCGGTCTGGGCAGGGCGGCCAGCGATCTGCTGGCTCTGGCTGCGGTCGACGATGACGGGCACGACTGTGGTCAGCGGATCGCGTTCTTCCTGTAAAAGCAGCGGGTTGGCAAGCGCTGCGAGCACGGCCAGCGACGCGGTGAAGCGGATGAGGGTTCCGCGCAGGCCGCACAGCAAGCCGAGTGCGGCCAGGAGCGTCGCGAGAACCGCCAGAATGATGATGGCGAGCCATGGGATGAAAGGGGCGAATTCGAGCGTCATGTCACTGGCCCAACCGTTCGAGGAGGGCAGGGACGTGCACCTGGTCGGCCTTGTAGTTGCCGGTCAGCATGTACATCATGATGTTGACGCCCGAGCGGAAGGACATCTCGCGCTGCATTTCGTCGGCGGGGACGACGGGCAGGACGCTGGCGCCATTGGCATCCACCGCCCAGGCGCCGAGCAGGTCGTTGCCGGTGATCATGATCGGCGTCACGCCATCTCCGGAGGAGGCCACGCCGCTGTTGCTCGATTGCGCTTCCTGGCGGGCCTCGACCCAGAGGGGACTTCCTTCATAGCGGCCGGGGAAACCCTGCAGCAGATAGAAGGAACGGGTCAGGACGTGATCGGAAGGCACGGGCTCAAGCGGCGGGATGTCGATATTGGCTAGGATCGCCTGAAGGCGCTCGCCATTGGGTGTGGGGGCACCTTCATTGCCAAGCGAGGAGAACTGGTCGCGGGTGTCGAAGAGCACCGTGCCGCCTGATCGCATATAGGCGTCGATCCGGCTGATGGCGGCGGCAGAGGGCATCGGCGCCGTGGCCGAAATCGGCCAGAAGATGATCGGGTAGAAGGACAGCTCGTCCTTGGTGATGTCGACGCCCACGGGCGGAGCCGGCTCCAGTGTCGTGCGATAGGTGAGGAAGTCGGTGAGGCCCTGTAGGCCTTGTTCGGACAGCCGATCGACGTCGTCTTCACCTGTCACGACATAGGCGAGGTGGGTGTTGTCGAGCCGCTCGAGGATTTGTTCGTCGTCCGGCTTGGCGTCGGAGGCAAGCGTCTGGCCGGCAGACATTACGGCGGCCAGCCCAAAGGCGACCGCCAAGACCCCTGCGGTCGCCGCCCGTCTTGGCAACCTGGCCAATGCGCCGCCCATGAAGAGCACGATCAGGCTGTCGAGCACCAGCAGCAGGAAAGCTGTCGAGAGCAGCCCGGCCTTCAGTTGCACGGCGGCGGTGCCGGCCATGGGTTCGCGGGCCACGGTCAGGCCGCCGGGACTTTCAAGCGGGCGCAGCTCTGTTCCCGTCGGGAGCAGGTTGAGGGCAGTGAAGCCATCCTCGGTGCCGTAGAGGCCGGGCGGGTTGTCGAAAGTGGCGGCGTCAGGGCGATCGGGGCCGAGTGCGAGCGGCCGTGCGGTCCCCGCTTCGGAGGTGAGCGCGCCGCGCTCGTTGAGCAGTCGGTAGGGCGGAAGTGCCGGTGCGGTCGCCTGGCCGGTTTCGGGTTGCACGGTGCCGACACGGGTCAGCTGGACGACGCGGCGGAGCATTTCGACAAAGGTGCCGGAGATCGGCAGATCCGACCAGGCTGCGTCGGCGCTAACATGGAAGAGCACGATGCGGCCGGCGCCCTTTTCCTGGACGGTGACCAGTGGCGTGCCATCGGCAAGGCTTGCCCAGGTGCGGCCCGCCAGATCGGGACTCGGTTCGGCCAGCACCTGGCGCTTGACCAGGATCCCTTCGGGCTTCGGCATGCCGGCAAAGGGACCGAAGGTTGGAAAATCGGCGAGCGGCTGGGGTTCGGCCCAGGAGAGGGCACCGCCCAGCGCCCGTTCACCCTGGCGCAGCAAGACCGGCACCAGGGGATCATCGGCGGGGGCTGCGGCAAGACGGGGACCTGCAAAGCGGATCAGCGTGCCGCCGCGCTCGATCCAGGCCTGCAGGGGCTCATAGACATCGGCCGGCAGCCGGCCGACATCGGCGAGCACCAGGGCGGACGGGTTCTGGTTGAAGACTTCGGGAATGGCGACGGCGAGGTCGGGTTCGCCCGGTTTCACCAGATCCGCGTAAGGACCGAGCGCGCGCTCGATGTAATAGAGCGGTGACAGCAGCGGCTGGTAACCGTCGCTGCTGTCACCGGAGACAAGGGCCACCTTGCGACGGCGGAAACCGTCATCGAGCAGGTAGGTCGCGCCTGCCGAGGCGATGCCCGATATCGAAAGGCGGGCGAAATCGTTGCGGAGTTCAAAGGGAGCGGTGATCTGACCGGTCGCCTCAGTCGTTCCCGCCGCGAAGTCGACTGCGCCGGAGGCGATGACGCGGCCCTGGCGGTCCTGCGCATCCACGATGACCTGACGGGGTTCGGTGCCATCAAGGCGCGAGAGGCTGACGCTCAAGACATCGGCGCCGTTGTTTGCGCCGGTGATGGCGATGGCGGACGGTCCGTTGTTCTCGATCAGGCGGAATTCGGCGGGAGAGAGCGTCGCCAGATCGGTAAGAAAGGCGTCTTTGGCATCGCGGCTGATGCCGTCGGCGATATAGGCAAGTGTGCCGGGGCGCTCCGTGGCGAAGCTGGTGCGCAGCGCCTCAAGGGTGCGGGCGCGATCGGGACGCAAGGGACGCGGTGCGGCGGCGGCGAGTTTTTCGAGCGCCACGGCTGGTGTGCCCGGGGTGGCGTCCTGCGCCTGATCGGCGGTGAAGAGGATGGCGACGGGGAGGCTGCGACCGGCTGCGTCGCCGATGAGCGTTGTCGCGGTCTCGACGCGGCGATCCCAGTCGGCGGCGGTGGACCAGCTGTTTTCCACCACGAGAAGCAGCGGGCCGTCGCCGGAGAGCGTCGCGTTGCGCGGGTTGAGCACGGGATCGGCCAGCGCGAAGATCACAATCGCGGCCATCAGCATGCGCAGAAGCGTCAGCCACCAGGGGCTCTTGGAGGGTGTTTCCTCGCGCTTCAACACGCCGGCGAGGATGCGCAGCGGCGGGAAGACCTCGTATTTCGGGCGCGGCGGCGTGAGCTTCAGCAGCCACCAGATCAGCGGCAGGGCGAGCAAGGCGCCGAGGATGGCGGGGGCGCCGAAGGCGAGCGGAAGTCCCATCATAGGCTTGCACTCCGGGCAACGGCCGGCGTCATGCCCGAGAGGTGCATGTGGACGGCGACGAGGGCTTCGGAGGCGAGCCGGTCGGTGCGGTGATGAGTGAAACTCCAGCCCATGCGGCGCAGATGGTCCGAAAGACTGTCGCGGCGGGCGAGATAGGCGCGGCGATAGTCGTCGCGCAGCGTTTCGGCGCGGCCGGAGGTGAGCTTCTCACCGGTTTCGGGATCTGTGAATTCCGTGCGGCCGGTGTAGGGGAAGGTTTCCTCAGCGGGATCGGCGATCTCGACGACATGGCCGCGCAGGCCGCGCCTGGCGAGCGGAGCGATGCGCTCCATGACCCGATCGGCGTCGTCGAGGAAGTCGCCGATCAGAACGATGTCGCTCGCGCCTCGGATCATCCGGGTATCCGGCAGGCCCGAGGTCAGCGGGGCATGCATGATGGCGGCGGCGAGGCGTTCGGCGGCATTGCGGGCAGAGACCGGCTCCATGATGCCGGGGCAGCCGATGCGTTCGCCGGAGCGGGCGAGGATTTCGGCGAGTGCCAGCATCAGCACGAGGGCACGGCTTTCCTTCGAAACGCTTGCCAGCGTCGACTTATACATCATCGACGGCGACATGTCGGCCCAGAGCCAGACCGTGTGGGCGGCTTCCCATTCGCGGTCACGGATATACATGTGATCGTCACGGGCCGAGCGGCGCCAGTCGATGCGGGCGAAACTCTCGCCATCGGCATAAGGGCGGAACTGCCAGAAGTTCTCGCCGATGCCCCGCTTGCGGCGGCCGTGCCAGCCGGCAATCACGGTGTTGGCGATACGCTTGGCCTCGACCATGCAGTCGGGCACGAGCACGGCGCGTTGGCGGGCGCGCTGCAGCACTTCGCTTCCGGGTGTCTGTTCGACGATCTGGCCGATCGATGCCACGCGGTCAGAGCCTCCGTCAGCTGCGCAGGTTGGAAACGAGACCGGCGATGACGTCGCGCACGGTCATGCCTTCGGCGCGGGCGGCGAAGGTCAGCGCCATGCGGTGTTCGAGCACCGGCTCGGCCAGAGCATGCACGTCGTCGATCGACGGTGCCAGGCGGCCTTCGTAGAGCGCGCGGGCGCGGGCGCAGAGCATCAGCGCCTGACCGGCGCGGGGGCCGGGGCCCCAGGCGACGTTCTTGTCGGTCGTTTCATTGCCATGGCCGGGGCGGGCGGAGCGGACCAGCGACAGGATCGCGTCGACCACCGTGTCGGAGACTGGCATCTGGCGGATCAGTTTCTGGATTTCGACGAGACGCTCGCTGGTGATGACGGCACTGGCACGGTTGTCGCTGATGCCCGTCGTCTCCAGCAGGATCTGTCGTTCGGCGGCGAGTTCCGGGTAGAGAACGTCGACCTGCAGCAGGAAGCGGTCGAGCTGGGCCTCGGGCAGCGGGTAGGTGCCTTCCTGCTCCAGCGGGTTCTGGGTCGCGAGCACGTGGAAGGGTGCCGGCAGCTGGTAGGGCTGGCCCGCAATGGTCACGTGATATTCCTGCATCGACTGCAGCAGCGCCGACTGGGTGCGGGGGCTGGCGCGGTTGATTTCGTCAGCCATCAGCAGCTGAGCGAAGACGGGACCCTTGACGAAGCGGAAGGAGCGGCGGCCGTTTTCATCCTGATCCATAACCTCGGTGCCAAGGATGTCGGAGGGCATCAGGTCGGGGGTGAACTGGATGCGGTTCGCGTCCAGGCCGAGAACGGTACCGAGTGTCGTCACCAGCTTGGTCTTGGCGAGGCCGGGGACGCCGACGAGGAGTGCATGACCGCCGGAGAGGATGGCGAGCAGGGTGTTTTCGACGACCTTTTCCTGGCCGAAGATGACCTTGGCGACTTCCGCACGAATGAGAGCAATGTCGGCTAGTGCCTTTTCGGCCTCAACGACAATGGCCTTCTCGTCCAAGGCGACATCCGGGTTCGGCATCATGCCCATGGTCTGCTCCATCAGGTTTTGCCCAATCGGCGGATGAAGTCCGGCGAATCGAATGGGCGCGATCCTTGCATCCTATCAAACTAACTTATTGGCGACATGCCGGCTGACAAGCGCGCCTCGAATGACTATCTCGTGACTGTGATGGCAGAGAGACAAAACCGGGACGCAAACATGGCAGGTGATACCTTGAAGGCGACCACGGATGCGGCAGACCTTGCCGCGCTGATTGCGCGGGCGGCAGCGCAGACGGAAGGCGGAAAGCCCGGACTTCCGCCCGTGGACCGTTGGGAACCGCCTTTTTGTGGCGATCTCGACATGGAAATCCGCGCGGATGGCACCTGGTTTTACATGGGGACGCCGATCGGGCGCGCACCTCTCGTGCGGCTGTTTTCAACCGTCCTGCGCAAGGACGAGGACGGGAAAACCTATCTCGTAACTCCTGTGGAAAAGGTCGGGATCCAGGTTGAGGACGCGCCTTTCGTCGCCGTGGAGATGAGTGCGAGCGAGCGCGACGGGGTGGACGTGCTGACGTTCCGTACCAATGTCGGCGATGTGGTGGAGGCCGGCTCGGAGCATCCGCTGCGCTTTTCCATCACTGGCGAGAACCATGAGCTGAAACCCTATCTGCATGTGCGGGGACGGCTGGAGGCGCTGGTGTCACGGGCGGTGATGTATGATCTCGTCGCGCGTGGCGAGGTGCGGGAGGTGGAGGGTCAGCAAATGTTCTGCCTAACCTCCGGAGGTGCGGTCTTTCCGGTGATGCCGGCCGATGAACTGGACCGCCTGTCCCGATGAGTGAAGCCTTGTTTACAGCACAGGATTTCCGCCGCCGTGCCTTGGAGCAGGTCGCGCCGCTTGACCAGGCCTGGCGCGAGCATGGCGACCATGTGCTCAATCGCGACAGCATTCTGGAAATCGAGCAGCTGAATTTGCGCGATGCTGCGGTGTTGGTCGCAGTGATCGACGATCCCGACGAGGCGCGGGTGATCTTGACCAAACGGACCGACAAGCTGCGCAAACATGCCGGGCAGATCGCCTTTCCGGGCGGCGGGATCGACGAGGCGGATCTGTCGCCGGAAGAGGCGGCGCTGCGCGAGGCGGAGGAAGAGATCGGACTTGACCGGCGTTTCGTCGAGACGGTCGGGCGGCTGCCGCAATATCTGGCGGGGACCGGATTTCGCATCCAGCCGGTGCTGGCGGTTGTCCAGCCGGGTTTTGTCATCACGCCCAATCCCGACGAGGTGGAGAGCGTGTTCGAGGTGCCTCTTTCCTTTCTGATGAACCCGGACAACCATCGCCAGGACAGCCGAGTCTGGCAGGGCGCGGTGCGGCATTTCTACGTGATGCCCTATCGCGACCGGCACATCTGGGGCATTACAGCCGGGATCATCCGGACACTTTACGAAAGGCTCTATGCATGACCAATCTGTCCGATCAGCCCTGGTTTCAGGAGCCGGGCCTGAAGCGCCTGATGGCGCTTCTGAACGGCGGTGGCGCGGAGACGCGGGTGGTCGGCGGTGCCGTGCGCAACAGCCTGCTCGGCATGTCGGTCGGCGATATCGATCTGGCGACGACGCTCCTGCCGGCCGAGGTCACGGGGCGGGCCGCAGCCAAGCAGATCAAGGTCGTACCGACCGGGATCGAGCATGGCACGGTGACACTGGTCGTGGACGGCCGGGGCTATGAAGTGACGACGCTTCGGCGGGACGTGGCGACGGATGGGCGACATGCCGAGGTGGCCTTCGGGGCCAGCTGGCAGGAAGACGCCGACCGACGCGACCTGACGATCAACGCGCTTTATGTCGGTCTCGACGGCGAAGTCATCGATCTCGTCGGCGGTCTTTCCGATATGGAGACGCAGACGGTCCGCTTCATCGGCGATGCCGAGCAGCGGATTGCCGAGGATTATCTGCGGGTTCTGCGTTTCTTCCGGTTCTTTGCCCATTATGGCCGGGGGCGCCCGGATGCAGCGGGCCTGAAGGCCTGCGCGCGGGCGCGGGCGCAGCTGAAGACGCTTTCGGCGGAACGTGTCTGGAGCGAGATGAAGAAGCTGCTTGGTGCGCCCGATCCGGGCCGGGCGCTTCTGTGGATGCGGCAGTCGGGCGTCCTGACCGAAGTGCTGCCGGAAACGGAGAAATGGGGGATCGACGCGATCCCGGGCCTGATTGCTGCCGAACAGGCGCTGGGCTGGGCGCCGGACGCGTTGCTCAGGCTTTCAGCGATCACCCCGAAAGATCCGGCGCGGCTGGTCGGGCTTGCCGAGCGGCTGAAGCTCTCCAATGCCGAGGCGATCGCGCTTGACCGCTTTGCAAGGGCGCCGAAACCGCAGGAGACGGTGACCGACGTTGCCTTCGACCGGGACCTCTATCGCTACGGCAAGGAGGGCATCATCGCCGTGCTGAAGCTGGAATTGGCTTCTGCCCGTAGCCAGGCGGAAGGCGGCGATGCCAAGGCCATGGCGCGAAGCGGGCGGATGTCAGCGCTTCTGAAGCGGGCAGAGGGTTTTGAGCGGCCGGTGCTGCCGATCAAGGGCAGCGACGTTCTGGCCGCAGGCATACCTTCGGGCCCGAAGGTGGGCGAGATTCTTGGCAAGCTCGAGGAGGGGTGGATTGCATCCAACTTCACCCTCGACCGCGAGCGGCTTCTGGCGCGGATCTCGGAACTGGCTACAAAGTGATCTGCGGCGGGCGATACGTCAGACCGCAGTCTGTTGCTCTTCGCGCTGACCTTGCGGGCGGTCGCGGATGCGGTTCTTGATGTTCTCGACCATGGCTGGTCGAATGATGTCCTCGCCATGGGTCGTACGCAAATGCTCGACCGCGCGCCGCACCACTTCCGACTCTTCCTCGGCGCGGGTATGCCAATCGCAACCGGGTACCAGTGTTCCACATTCAAAGGTTTTCATGATGGCTCCTCCTTCGGATACTCCCTGGAGGCCTAACCAGAGTGACGAAGTTTTGTTCTGACGCTCGCGCACAAAAAAGCGCCCGCAGATGGCTGCGGGCGAGGGTGGATGCGCGGTGGATCTGGTATGGGTCAGTCTGGTCTTGCCCAGCAGTTAAAAACGGACTGGTTCGCTGCTGCCTTGCCGCGATGGGCGCCGGTTTCGATGGCGTTGGCGGCGGCGTGGTCGGTGAGATCGGCCCCTGCCAGACCCAGTCTGACCTGTTCGACGAAGTAGGAATGCGGCAGGTCAACATCACTCGACGCTCGCAGTTTTTCCGCCAGCCGATCAATCAACTCGGGCGCCTCGATCGGGCGGTCTGCGGGTTCACTCACGCGGGCACTGGTCACTGCGCCGGACGGGTTCATGGTAACTCTCCTCCTCCACATTGCGTGCAGGGGCAGCATGGGCAACCGTCGCGGCGAACGCAATGCAAACCGTCAAGTTTTCCGGGCAAATATCATAACTGTCCGGAATCCTAGGCCATTCTTTTTCGTGAGCCGGCGTGAGCGTTCCGATGTGAGCGTTAACGCCTGATTTCAGGGATAACGGACAACCGGAGGGAGCGAAGACAGGATTGATTCGACGTTGCCGCCCGTCTTCAAACCGAAGATCGTGCCGCGGTCATAGAGAAGGTTGAACTCGACATAGCGGCCTCTGCGCACCAGTTGTTCGTCGCGATCCTGCTCCGTCCACGGGGTGTTGAAATTGGAGCGGACGATCTTTGGATACACCATGTTGAAGGCGCGGCCGACGTCCTGAACAAAGGCGAAGTTGGCGTCCCAGCCGCCTTTTTCCGGCTGCGGATAGAGCCAGTCGAAGAAGATGCCGCCGATGCCGCGCGGCTCGTTGCGATGGGGCAGGAAGAAATATTCGTCGCACCACTGCTTATAGGTCGGGTAGTCGGCGACAACTGGGTGGCGCTGGCAGGTGATCTCCAGGGCGCGGTGGAAGAGGCGGGTATCCGGATCCTCCTGGGTGCGGCGTCGGTCGAGGACGGGCGTCAAATCTGCGCCGCCGCCGAACCACTGGCTGGTCGTGACGACCATCCGGGTGTTCATGTGGACGGTCGGGACATTGGGGTTGACCGGATGGGCGATCAGCGAAATGCCGGAGGCCCAAAAGCGCGGGTCTTCCTCGGCGCCCGGCATCTGCTTGCGAAATTCCGGCGAGAATTCGCCATGGACTGTTGAGGTGTGAACGCCGACCTTCTCGAAGACGCGGCCTTCCATCATGGACATGCGGCCGCCGCCGCCCTTGCCTTCCTCGCGCTGCCAGTCCTTCTGCGTGAAGCGGCCGGGTTGGCGGTCGGAGAGGGGGCCTGTCAACTCGTCTTCCAGCGCCTCGAAAGATGCGCAGATGGTGTCGCGCAGGCTTTCGAACCAGGCCCGGGCGGCAAGCTTCTTGCCCTCGATGTCGTCAGGCAATTCCTTTGGCAGATCCGGTCGCTGCATCTTTTCCCCCGCGCGTATTCCAATCCCCGAATATCAGGTCGGGGCCGTCCCTGCCATATGGTGCCCCACGTGTTCCATGAAAATCGACTCGCCTTGAGGTTTTGTCTGGTCTAAACTTTGCCTATGCGAGGGATGTCATGACGAAGATGCCCGGCCCGCCCAAGTTCAACGGCCTGAAGAAGCGCATTGCGGATCACCGCGCAGCGGCATCCGGGCGCAGCAGCAGCCAGTTCGTGCGCGAGACCTATTGCCTGACGCGCGAAGAAGCCCGCGCCAAAGCCCGCGAATGGTTTGATGATTTTCCGAAAGCCGCCTACTGGACGGAAGTGGAGAGCTGGCGCCAGCTTGAAGGCGACCAGATCGAGTTCACCATGCGGCGTCTGCCGTCTGCCGACTGACGGCGCGGATCCCGGTTGTCGGCGGGCCTGTCTCATTCTTGACCAAAGTGGGTATTCGCTAAAATGCCTCTGATCCGGGTAAGCGAAAGACAAAACCTTGATGGCATGTTGGATGTCACACAGCCGGGATGATCCCGGTGCCGGTGCGACATGAGATGCGACACAAGGTTTTTCCATGACATCAGTCGGGTTCAATCTGACTTCGGCCAGTTCTGCTGCGATGCTTGACGCCTCGTCGAAGGCGCTGGAGCGTGTGCGCCAGGCAGCCTCTGTCCGAGACACTGCTGCTCCCGCCAAGACCGCGGCTCCGACGGTACCGGATAGCAACACCGCCTACTGGTCCATCCCGACGACGTTCAGCGCTTCCAGCCTGTCACTCGGCAGCGTTCAGGATGCGAACGGGCTTGCGGCGGCGGTCACCGATACAGCGGCGAACGGGCTTGAACAGGCAACCGAAATCGTGGGCCGGATCCAGCAGAAGCTGGTGCAGGCCAAGGCTGTCGGTGCAAACAAGCCGGCGATCAATGCCGAGATCGACACGATGAAGGCGAGGCTCTCGGAGGTCATCGACGAGAGCGCGTTCAACGGTGAGAACTGGCTGCAGGTGAATGCCGGTCAGCAGCCGAAGGTTGCCTCGCTGCTCGCATCCGTGTCGACCGGCGATCAGGGAGACGTGTCGATCAACATGATCGACTTCGATACCGCTCAGGCGACGCTGGTGTCGAAGGAGAAGGCCGACGACGGCCTGCTCACCCGCGCCTATGCGGGCACGAGCATGAGCGGCGTGCCCTATGATTACTACCTGATGGACGCAAACTCCTCCGTGCCGAACCGTTCGAGCGCTCGGGAGATCCGCATCGATGCCGCGACCGGTTCCGACCAGATCGACGGAATGATCTCTGCGCTCAACCGCGTGCTGATCGACATGGTGGGGGCGAGTGCCGAAGTGGGCGCGGTACGCAACCAGATCTCGGGGGATGACGGCTTCATCGAGGGTCTGGCGCAGGCAAGCGACCTCGGGACCGACAGCCGCGTGGGCAGCGACCTGGACAAGGATGAAACCAAGCGCATGGCCGTGGAGGCGCAGTCGCAGCTTCAGGCCTCGGGCCTCAACATCTCCAATGCCTCGATGGCAGGCTGGTTGAAGATCTACCTGTAAGACGAATCCTCGCCTCAGTTTTCGGCGTCGGCTGGGGCACCCGTCAGCGACGGGTGCGGGACTTCTTCGGGCCGGACTTCAAAGGAGCTTTCCGGGCTGCCGTCGGAGCGGTTTCCTCTGGCTTGCTCGTGAGCGGGATGTCCGGCTGCGCCTCCGTAGCGGCCTCCATAGCCACGGCGGCGTCAGAGGCAGGTGTCGGGGCGGCTTCGGTTGCGGTCGTCGCCTCGATCGTGACTTCGCTCGTCTCTTCGGCTACCGGTTCTGCCAGTTCTACGACGGGTGCCGCCATGACCGGCAGCGGTTGCTCGACCAAGGCTCGGGTCGCCTGGTCCGGTGCGGCCAGGGCGGTTGCTGAGGGGACGGAGACGCTGGCCTCTGCGGTCTCCTCGGCTTGCGGTTCTGGTGCCTGAACGATGTGGCCGGCGAGGATGTCGGTGATGATCTTCGTCACCTTGATGGCGCCCGGCATATCGGTATTGGTCGAGTGGCCGCAGAAGGGGACGCGGATATCCGTTGCGATCTTTGGGCGGGAGTTGAGCTCGCCAAACCAGTCGAGTTCGCCGACGACGTCGGTGATATCGGCAAAGGCGTCCGGCATCTTGATGCGGCCGCCGAAGGTCACGATACGGGCGGTGTTGGCGAGGAGCTCCAGCCGGGCGGGGTCGCTTGCCTTCAGCGCATGGAGCGCATCGGCGATCACCCGGTTGCCGCGGGAATGGCCCGCAATCAGGGTGAACGAGAAGGAGGGATCGGCCAGCAGGCTGGTGACGGTATCGGCGTCGAGGCCGCGGCTCTTCTTGCCATCACCGTCCTCATCGCGTTTGCCATAGGCGCCGAGTTTGGGACGGCCCACGACGTCGTCAATGACTTCGAGATTGCTTCTGATGTGGCCGAGCCAGCCGAAGAGGAAGGCGCCGGCGATCGCCTCGTTGACGATGTCGCCGAGGCCGTAACCGGAGACGACGGCGGCGACGGGCTCGCCGATGGCGTTGGCCACGTTGCGGGCGAAGGCGGCAGCGCCGATGGCCGAACCGCCCATGCCGGCGACGGCAAGCGCATGCACGTCGCGGCCACCGCGCAGGCGGTATTCCTCGACGCTGTCGCAGATTGTGAGCATCGGGCCGCCCGTGGGCGGGACGATCATGATCAGGCCTTCGGAGGCCAGGCTGTCGCTGATGTAGAAGGTTTCGTCAGATGTCAGCGCCTTGACGTCGTAGTAGAGCGCGTCGAGGCCGGTGTTGCGTAGGCGCCAGGGTTCGAGCGCGGCGTTTCGCGCGGTGCGGTGACGGACGCGTTCCGGCAGGCTGAGGGATCGTGCAAACTGGGTCAGTCCAAGGGCGAATGCTGTTTCAAACATGTCCAACTCCCGTGTTTTGCTGCATTGCAACATATCGCGGATCGGATGATTTAGCAAATGCCGTTGTAATCCCCGGCTGCCGAGCCTCGCGCGGGATCAAGGATAGCCGGTTCCCGACGATCTCGCCTTGACGGATGCCTGTTTACCACGTTTCAGGATACGACATTGGTCTGACGCAGGGCCTCGCCAGCAATCATCGCGGCGGACATGGCGACGTTGATCGAGCGTTGACCCTCGACCATGGGAATGATGACGCGGGCATCGGCCGTGTCGTGCACATGGTCGGGCACGCCGGCACTTTCGCGGCCGAAGAGCAGGATGTCGTCTGGCCGGTATTCGAAGCGTGTATAGGGATCGGCGGCGCGGGTGGAGGCGAGCACGAGACGGCGGCCTCCCTCGCGGCGCCAGGCGTCAAAGCGTTCCCAGTTGACGTGGCGGACCATGACGGCGCTGGCGAGGTAATCCATGCCCGCGCGCTTCAGGTTCTTGTCGGACAGCACGAAGCCGGCCGGCTCGATGATATCCACGGTCAGCGCCAGACAGGCGGCGAGCCGGAGAATAGTGCCGGTATTGCCGGGAATATCCGGTTGGTAGAGGGCGATACGCAGGTCGGTCATGGCGGAGTTCTTACGGCAGGTGATGCGACGGCTCAAGGGCGCGGCTCCAGTCGCTGCGTCTGGAGGAAGAGGGAATGGCTGTGGTGCGGGAGCAACAGTTGCGACCGAATGTCTCGCCTGTTCGCGGCACGGCTGGAAATTGGAACAGGTCGGAGATAGAAGAGGGGCCTGTTCAACACGCAAGCGGGAGGGCCTTCGATGGATCAATTCGGTATGCTGCCCTGGCCGCGACAGCTTTTTATGGCGGCGTGACGGCGAACCTTTCGCCCTTTTTCCCAAACAGATTCATCCTGCGGCCATAACTGGCCTCAATCATTAAGTTTTCTGCGCATTTGCGACGCCTGCGAACGGGGTCTGCCTGCGCTTCAATTGCTGGAGTCATTCCCATGTTCTCGTGGTTTGAAAACCGCCTGAATGCCTATCCGGAGGGTGAGCCGACGCTGCCGCCGAAGGGGCTTGTCGCATTCTGCTGGCATTATACGAAACCGGCTTGGCCGTGGCTTCTGCTGCTGGGCCTGTGCTCTGGGCTGATCGCGGTTGCGGAAGTGTTTCTCTACCAGTTCCTCGGCAATATCGTCGATTGGCTGTCGAATGCCGATCCGAAGACCTTCCTTCAGACGGAAGGGCATACGCTGATCGGCATGGCGGCACTGCTGTTGATCGGTCTGCCGGCCATCGGTGTCGTCCATACCGTGACCATGCATCAGGTGCTGGCCGGTAATTTCCCGATGATCGCGCGCTGGCAGATGCACCGCTTCCTGCTGCGGCACTCGATGACCTTCTTCGCCAACGAGTTTGCCGGCCGCGTCTCGACCAAGGTCATGCAGACGGCGCTGTCGATCCGCGAAAGCGTGATGAAGATCATCGACGTTTTCATCTATGCGACGACTTTCTTCGTCTCGATGCTGGCGCTGGTTGCCTCCGTCGACTGGCGGTTGGGTGTGCCGCTGGTCGTCTGGCTGATCGTCTATGCGCTGATCCTTCGCAACTTCATTCCCAAACTGCGCAAGCTTTCGAGCGAACAGGCGGATGCCCGCTCGATGATGACGGGGCGGATCGTCGACAGCTATACCAATATTGGTACGGTGAAGCTGTTTTCGCATGCGGGGCGTGAAGAAACCTATGCGAAGGAGGGCATGGATGCGTTCCTGGGTACCGTGCATCGGCAGATGCGGCAGATCTCGCTTCTGAACATCTGTGTCGACATCAACAATGCCATCGTGCAGTTCGCGGTGGCAGCACTCGGCATCTGGTTCTGGCTGAACGGCAATGTCACGGTGGGTGCGATTGCGGTTGCGATCGGGCTTTCCATGCGCATCAACGGCATGTCGCAATGGATCATGTGGGAAGTGGCGGCTCTCTTTGAGAATATCGGCACTGTCTATGACGGCATGGGCATGATGACAAAGCCGCATGACATTATCGATGAGCCGCAGGCCAAGGCGCTTGCCGCGCCGAAGGGCGAGATCGTCTATGACGGCGTACGCTTCCACTATGGCAAGCAGAAGGGCGTGATCGAAGGCTTCTCACTGACCATCAAGGCCGGCGAGAAGGTCGGTCTCGTCGGCCGTTCGGGTGCCGGCAAGACGACGCTGATGAACCTGCTGCTTCGCTTCTACGATATCGAGAAGGGCAAGATCCTGATCGATGGGCAGGATATCTCGCAGGTGAGCCAGGACAGTCTTCGCGCGCTTGTCGGGGTCGTCACCCAGGACACGTCTCTGCTGCACCGTTCGATCCGTGACAACATCGCCTATGGCCGGCCGGATGCGTCAGATGCAGAGGTGATCGAGGCGGCGAAGCGCGCCAATGCCTGGGACTTTATTCAGGCGCTCGCCGACCAGCAGGGCCGCGTCGGTCTCGATGCCCATGTCGGTGAACGTGGCGTAAAGCTCTCGGGTGGCCAGCGGCAGCGCATAGCGATCGCGCGGGTCTTCCTCAAGGACGCGCCGATCCTGATCCTCGACGAGGCGACTTCGGCGCTCGATTCGGAGGTCGAGGCGGCGATCCAGGAAAGCCTGTTCAAGCTGATCGAGGACAAGACGGTGATTGCGATCGCGCATCGGCTTTCCACGCTGACGCAGATGGACCGGCTGATCGTGCTCGACAAGGGTCGGATCGTGGAGGAAGGCACGCATCAGCAGCTGGTTCAGACCGGCGGCATCTATGCCGATCTCTGGAACCGTCAGTCCGGCGGCTTCCTGCCGGACCAGACGGATCCGGAAGAGGAGCAGGCGAAGACGCTGCATGCCGAAGAGGCGGCCAAGGCGCTGGACGAGGCAGCCGAGGACGCGGCGGAGTGATCCGCTACCTGGCAAAACGACCGGGGACGATGATTGGGGGCAGAAATGCCCCCTTTCTGTTAGGTATTTGTTTTTCATGACAGACTGGCTGCAAGGAGGAAGGCAAGAAGTGCCCCCGACGGTGTAAGGTTTTGTTCACAGCCGGGCTGTCACGGAGGGGCAAGGGGTCGCTGTGATCCCGGTTCCTGTTTCAAGCGCGGATTTCAGTCGTGAAAAACCTCAAGATCAAAACCCTCTTGCCGCTTCTCTTCGGCCTCATGGTCATCGTCTCGCTCATACAGGGCGGCATTGCCATCCATTCGGTAAACGGCATGAGCGACCAGATCGGCGAACTCGGCGGTCGCATGGAGCGGTCTGTCCAGATCGCCGAGATCGAGACGCAACTCGGCGAAGTTCGCCGTCTCAACCTCATGATCCTCAACGCCAGCAATGCTGGCGAGAAGCGCAAACTGGTGGATGCAGCCCGTGCCGCAAGCGAAAAGCTCGGTGCGTCGATCCAGAGCTTCGAAGCGATGATCGTGCTGCCGACGGTTCGCCAGCATTTTGACGTGTTCAAGGACAAGGTGGCGCAGTATCAGGCGCTCGGTCAGAGTTTCATCGAGCAGGCACTGACCTCGAAGATCTACCAGGCCAAGGACACGATCGCGAAGATGGTGCCGATCGGCGGTGACGCCGGGGCGGCGCTTGAGGAGATCATCAAGGTCAATCATGACGTGGCTGCGACCCTCCGCGTCGAGAGCGAGGGTTCGGCACGCACGGCCTTCCAGCTTTCAGTCGCGGCCGTGATCTGCGCCGCATTGACGGCGCTCGCCGCGGCCGCCGTCAGTCTCTACCGCGTGGTGCGTCCGATCTCGGCAATCACCGATGCGATGCGGGGCCTTGCTTCCGGCAATACGGCGTCAGAAATTCCGTTCGGTGGCCGCCGCGACGAGATCGGCGAGATGGCAGAAGCAGTCGCCGTGTTCCGAGCCAATGCGATTGAACGGACCGAGCTCGAGCGCCAGGCCGAGGAGAACCGCTCGCTTTCCGAGACCGAGCGGCTGGCCCGCGAGGAACAGAAGGCGCGAGACGTGGCCGAAGTGCAGTTCGCCGTCGACCAGCTGGCCTCCGGCCTGCAGCGGCTGTCGGACGGCGATCTCGCCGTTTCGATCGATGCCCGGTTTACAGAGCATCTCGATGCACTGCGCATCAACTTCAACCAGTCGGTCGAGCGTCTGCGCGATGCGATGCTGGCGGTCAACGAGAATGCGCGCGCCATCGATGCCGGCGCCAACGAGATGCTCGCTGCCGCCGATGATCTTTCCAAGCGCACCGAACAGCAGGCGGCCTCCGTCGAGGAGACGGCAGCGGCGCTGGAACAGGTGACGACTGCGGTGAAAGATTCCTCGGTTCGGGCTGAAGAGGCGGGTCAGATGGTGGGCCGCACGCGTGCGGGTGCCGAGCATTCCGGCGAGATCGTCCGTCGTGCGGTCGCGGCCATGCAGCAGATCGAGAAGTCGTCGTCGGAGATTTCCAGTATCATCGGTGTGATCGACGAGATCGCCTTCCAGACCAATCTTTTGGCACTGAATGCCGGGGTCGAGGCCGCCCGCGCAGGAGATGCCGGCAAGGGCTTTGCGGTCGTGGCGCAGGAGGTGCGCGAGCTTGCGCAGCGCTCTGCCAGTGCTGCCAAGGAGATCAAGGGTCTGATCAACACGTCGGGCGAGCAGGTGCGCAATGGCGT
Organism: Rhizobium sp. Root274; assembly: GCF_001429245.1. Lineage (GTDB taxonomy): Bacteria > Pseudomonadota > Alphaproteobacteria > Rhizobiales > Rhizobiaceae > Allorhizobium. The sequence goes on along the minus strand of NZ_LMJE01000007.1, from coordinate 477,685 downwards.
GGCGTTGGTCGATGAAACGGGTCGGGCGCTGGAAACTATCGTGCGGGAGGTGCAGGAGATCAACCAGAACGTGGCGGCGATCGTGACTTCGGCGCGCGAGCAGGCAACGGGCCTGCAAGAGATCAATATGGCGGTCAACCAGATGGACCAGGGTACGCAGAAGAATGCCGCCATGGTGGAGCAGTCGACGGCGGCAAGCCATGGCTTGGCGCAGCAGGCCGCAACGCTGCTGCAGCTTATGGCGCAGTTCCGGACGGAGGAGGGCGGCCAGCGCCAGGCCGGCCGGATTGCTCCGGCTATGCCGACGAGCCAGCCGCAGATTTCGCCCGCACGCAGCCTTGGCCGCAAACTGGCTACTGCTTTCGGAGCGTAATTCGGCCGATGCCACAGACAGGCCGGTCCAGAGGTTGAGAGTAGGGCAGTCTGCGTTTTCAACGGTTCGAAGGAGGGGCAGCGATGCCCCTTCCTGCATTCAAGGCTGGTCAATTCAGCCGGTTGATCGTTCCATTCGTCGAATTGGCTTGTCCTTCCTCCCTCTCGACGGATATGCGGTGGCCTTTGATCACGGAGCCGCGGATCCTTTCCGCGAAATGCTATGCTGAAATATATGGACTGGCTCTGGGCGGTTCTCGCCGGGGTGTTGCTGGCGATCATGGTGACCATCAATAGCGGGCTTGCCGCCCACACCACGCCGTTTACCGCGTCCTGGGTGGTGCATGGTGTGGGCGCGGTCGCTGCCTTCGTGCTGCTGATGGCCAATCTGGCGATCGGTCGCAGGACCGGGCGGCTGAAGCCCGGCGGGCGCACGCCGCTCTGGACCTATTTCGGCGGAGCGCCCGGTGCGTTTGCCGTGGCGCTGAGTTCGATCGCCGTCAATTCGGAGCTGGCGCTGGCGGGCGGTCTGTCGCTGCTTCTGGTCGGCCAGATCCTGTTTGGCCTTTTGTCGGATCAGTTCGGCCTGTTCGGAACGCCGAAACGCGGGCTGAACCGGTTCGATTTCCTGTCCGCGGCTTGTGTGATCTGCGGAAGCGCGCTTCTCATCTTCTCCAAGGGGGCCTGAATGATCGGCGCTGTCGCAATAGCACTTCTGGGAGGCGCTGCCGTCGGCATGAGCCGGTCGATCAATGGCCGGCTGACGATGACGCAAGGGCCGTTCGTTGCCTCGGTGTGGAACCATGCGATCGGCTTCCTGCTGCTCAGCCTCTACATCCTCTTCATCCACCGGGTCGGGCTGCCGCTGCTGGCGGAGACGCCGGCCTTCTACTTTTTCGGCGGAATCATCGGCGCCTTCTTCGTTGCGATCAGCTCTTACGTCTTTCCGCGCCTCGGAGCTGCCCGGTCCGGGCTGCTGATCATCGGCGGGCAGATGATCACAGGGCTCCTGATCGATTATCTGCGCGGCACGGCGGAATTTCACCTTGGCCAGCCGGCCGGGGTCGCCTTGATCCTTCTCGGGATCTATCTGACGCGCTTTTCCCGCTGAGAGGGGCTTACGGCTGTGTTTTCGGCTTTTTAGTCATTTCGACAAGGATTGATTCTGCTCCCGGGTGTAGCCTTCCGTCATAGGAACACCCATGGAGGTGAATTCCATGCCGACAGCGACCGACCATCCCATTCTGCAAGGCAACCAGGCCGATGCGATCGGCCGAAGAGCGCTCGGCTTTCTCAGCAATCAGCGTCTTGCGCTCACGCCGGCGAATTTCCAGCTGATCTTCGAGGTCCTGGCCGAGGGGCGGGCTGAATTGCGGGAGGCATTCGTCAAGCTGCCGAAGCCGGTCCGGCAGGGCGATCTGACCGCACTCGCCAGCCGCTATCTGGTGGCATCGCCCGCACTCGATCAGTTGAAGGTCAGCACATCTGAGGCCCTCTCGACGCTTGGAGAACTGCGCAAGGCGCTGGAGGCGGGGACGCTTATCGTTCCGGACGACGCCGGGACCGAGGGTGGTGATCTTCTCTCCAGCGTCGACGATCAGGTTGGCCAGTGCCTGGAGGCGCTGCAACGTGTCCGGGACCAATTGGTGCCGACGGCCGTGGAGGTGCCGGGTCAGGAGCATCTGACGGCACAGCTCACCTTCGGGCTCGGAGGGTATCAGGCGCTTGAAGATCGCATCCAGGAAATGGTTGCCGGCGGACTTTCGGATCAGGGGTTGAGCCTGCTTCTTTGCAGGGTTGAAGGTCTCGAGCCGTTGGAGCGTGCCGGCCTTTCCAAGGTTTGCGACTACATGAAGAATACGCTCGGGCGGTTCTCACATCGCCTGATCGGCAAGGACGACACGGCCTATTGGACAGGACCGGACGAACTGGGTCTGCTGATCGGGGCGACCAGCGAGACTTATCTTGCTCAGCTCGGCGAGAAGCTGTCGCGGGTGGTCGCCGACGCCGAGGGAATTGCCCGCCGCTCGGTGAAAAGCCTGCCGAAGATGGCGTGCCATTTCGGCTGCGCGCGAACGCACCGACCGGTGCTTGCGGCGCAGCTCTACGGAACGGCCCGGCAATCGCTGCAGCGGGCGGAACTGACGGAGAGCGCGCTGCCGATCTTCAGCGAAGTCGCGGCCGATCCCGGCATGGCGCGGCGCTATGAAGCGCTCTACGGACGACGGCTGCGCTGAGACGTCTTGGTATTCCCGGAGGCCGCCCCTGCACCGGTCTCAGCGTGAACAATTTGTAATTCCACGCCCGCGCCATTTGCTTTGCCATCAAGGCGAAACCGCCTATATCGCAAAGCATGTTCCAAGCAATCGCACGTCTCTTCGAAAACTGGCTGGATCCCTTCGCGCGCTCGGATGACCTGAGGCCGCCGGAGAAGACCTTTGCCTTCGTCTGGTTCTATGTGCGCCAGGCGAAGATGGCCTTCTTCCTGATGGCGCTGTTTGGCGGGGCGGTGGCCATGCTGGAGGCGGGTCTGTTCTGGTTCGTCGGACGATTGGTCGATCTGCTGGATACCGTGCCGAAGGCGGCCGGATGGGACGGTCTGATTGCCGCACACGGGCTGGAGCTGCTCGCCATGGCGCTGATCGTGCTTCTCGGGCGCTTCCTGGTGGTGACCATCGGCGCGCTGGTCGAAGAGCAGGTGATCGTCCTCAACTTCTTCAACATGGTGCGCTGGCAGGCGCATGTGCATGTGAGCCGGCAGTCGCTGTCCTTCTTTCAGAATGATTTTGCCGGACGGATCGTTACCAAGGTCTGGTCGGCGGGGCAGTCAACGGGAGACCTGTTGACCTCGCTTCTGCAGGTCGTCTGGTTCATGGTGATCTACACCGTCTCGACCATGGCTTTGGTTGCCCAGCTCGATTGGCGGCTGGCGGCGATCATCGGGAGCTGGGTCGGGATCTTCTTGGCTCTGGCGCGCTATTTCGTGCCGAAGATCCGCAAGCACGCCAAGGAGACGGCGGAGGCTGCCTCCATGCTGAACGGCCGATTGGTGGACAGCTATTCCAATATCCAGACGCTGAAACTGTTCGGCCGTGAGCGGCAGAACGATCATTATATTCGCGCCGGCTTCGACCGGTTCCAGGATACGCTCAGGCCCTTCGCCAGGCTGCTGACGGGGGTGAGGTCGTCGCTTGCCATTCTGTCTGGCGTGATGATCCTGATGGTGGCCCTGTTGTCGGTGGATCTCTGGTTTGCCGGTGCCGTGACCGCCGGTGGCGTTGCCTTCACGCTCGGGCTCGTGCTTCGGCTCAACATGCTGCTTGGGCGGATGATGACGCAGCTCAACAGCATCATGCGCAATATCGGCACGATCCAGAATTCGGCCGAACTGGTGGCAAAGCCGATCGGGCTCACAGATGCGCCCGCCGCGACCAAGCTTGAGGTTCGTTCGCCGGGCATTCGCTTCGATGACGTGACCTTCCACTATGGACGGAAGAAGGGCGTTATCGGCAATCTGACGCTCCATATCGAGCCCGGGGAGAAGGTCGGCATTGTCGGGCGTTCGGGGGCGGGCAAGTCGACGCTCGTCAACCTGCTCCTGCGTTTCTACGACCTCGAAGGCGGGCGCATCCTGATCGACGGTCAGGACATCTCCAAAGTCACGCAGGAGAGCCTGCGCTCGCAGATCGGCATGGTGACCCAGGATACGGCGCTTCTCCATCGCTCGATCCGCGACAACATCCTGTTCGGCCGTGAAGACGCCGGCGAGGAGCGGCTGATCAAGGCGGCGGAGAGGGCGGAAGCGCTCGACTTCATTCAGAGGGTCGAGGACCAGCGGGGCCGCAAGGGTTTTGATGCGCATGTGGGCGAACGGGGCGTGAAACTTTCCGGCGGCCAGCGCCAGCGGATCGCGATTGCGCGCGTCATGCTGAAGGACGCGCCGATCCTTGTGCTTGATGAGGCGACATCGGCGCTCGACTCGGAAGTCGAGGCAGCGATCCAGTCCAATCTCGACCGGCTGATGCAGGGCAAGACGGTGCTTGCCATCGCCCACCGGCTGTCGACAATCGCCGCACTCGACCGGCTCGTCGTCATGGAAAAGGGGCGGATCATCGAGCAGGGCACGCATGCCGATCTGGTGGCGCTCGGTGGCCTTTATGCAGAACTTTGGGCGCGGCAATCCGGTGGTTTTCTCGATACCAGAAATGCCGAGCCGGCACTCTGAACTCGGGCCAGCGGCGTGTTTGGCGATGGCCTGATGGTTGTCTTTCCGCTGCCTCGTTCGAGGCGGTGCTCGTGCGTGTCACCTGCTTGACGATTGCCAGCCGTATTGCGTGCCCCGACCGCCATGGACGTGGGCGCCCAGTCTGCAATGACGCGTGGCTATAAGCCGCATGGGGACAAAGCCAATTTATTCCGCGACATAGTGGCTCCCCTCGGGTGGAAGACTGGACAGATCGGAATATCGAGCTTAGAACGCGCCAATCTGGCGGGGAATCTGTGGCCATGACATGGCCGAACTGTGATTCCCGCTGCGGGGGCAAATGCGGTTTGTCGCAGGATTGCGAAGAGGAAAAAGTGACCGTGAGCGAACACGAGACGACGACTGAACACGCGGGCGAGCCTACGCGCCGCGATTTTCTCTACATGGTGACCGGCATGGCCGGTGCGGTTGGTGCGGTTTCGGTCGCCTGGCCCTTCATCGACCAGATGCGCCCGGATGCCTCGACGCTCGCGCTCGCTTCGATCGAAGTGGACGTATCGGCGCTCGAGCCCGGCATGTCGCTGACAGTCAAGTGGCGCGGCAAGCCCGTGTTCATCCGCAACCGCACCGACAAGGAAGTTGAAGAAGGTAAGGCCGTGGCGCTTGCCGACCTCAAGGACCCGGTCGCCCGCAATGCCAATATCGATCCGACGGCTGAAGCAACGGACGTTGCGCGCTCTGCCGGCGAGGGCAAGGAAAACTGGATCGTCATGATCGGTTCCTGCACCCATCTCGGTTGCGTGCCGCTTGGCCAGTCCGGCGATTTCGGTGGCTGGTTCTGTCCCTGCCACGGTTCGCACTACGATACGGCCGGCCGTATCCGCAAAGGCCCGGCGCCTGCGAACCTTGCTGTGCCGACCTATGGCTTCGTTTCCGATACTGTGATCAAGATCGGCTGAGGGGATAAGACAAGATGAGTGGCCATTCCAGTTACCAGCCGTCCACCGGCATCGAAAAGTGGGTCGACGCGCGCCTTCCGCTGCCGCGCCTGGTCTATGACAGCTTTGTCGCCTATCCGGTTCCCCGCAACCTGAACTATGCTTACACCTTCGGCGCCATGCTCGCCGTGATGCTGGTCGTGCAGATCCTGACCGGTGTCGTGCTCGCCATGCACTACGCCGCCGAAACGACGGTTGCCTTCAACTCCGTCGAAAAGATCATGCGCGACGTCAACCATGGTTGGCTCCTGCGCTATATGCATGCCAACGGCGCATCCTTCTTCTTCATCGCCGTCTACCTGCACATTGCCCGTGGCCTCTACTACGGATCCTACAAGGCTCCGCGCGAAATCCTCTGGATCCTTGGCGTGGTCATCTTCCTTCTGATGATGGCGACCGCCTTCATGGGCTATGTTCTGCCCTGGGGTCAGATGTCCTTCTGGGGTGCGACCGTTATCACCGGCTTCTTCACCGCCTTCCCCTGGGTTGGCGAGTGGATCCAGCAGTTCCTGCTCGGCGGCTTTGCTGTCGACAACCCGACGCTGAACCGCTTCTTCGCGCTGCACTACCTGCTGCCGTTCATGATCGCCGGCGTCGTCATCCTGCACGTCTGGGCCCTGCACGTCACCGGCCAGACCAACCCGACTGGCGTCGAAGTCAAGTCGAAGACCGACACCGTTGCGTTTACGCCTTATGCAACGCTGAAGGACGCACTCGGCCTGTCGGTGTTCCTGCTGGTCTTCGCCTGGTTCGTCTTCTACATGCCGAACTATCTCGGCCATCCGGACAACTACATTCCGGCTGACGCTCTGAAGACACCGGCTCATATCGTTCCGGAATGGTACTTCCTGCCGTTCTACGCCATGCTGCGCGCCATCACCTTCAATGTCGGTCCGATCGACTCGAAGCTCGGCGGCGTTCTCGTGATGTTCGGCGCGATCATCGTGCTGTTCTTCCTGCCCTGGCTCGATACCTCGAAGGTCCGCTCGGCCGTGTATCGCCCCTGGTACAAGCTGTTCTTCTGGCTCTTCGTGATCAACTCGATCATCCTCGGCTGGCTCGGCGCCATGCCGGCAGAAGGCACCGGCCTGTTCGGCCTCCTGTTCCGCGGCGAATTCGTCGGCAACTATGTCGGTTACTCGCAGCTCGGCACCGCCTACTATTTCGGGTTCTTCCTCGTGATCATGCCGCTGCTCGGCCTGTTCGAGACGCCGAAGCGCATCCCGAACTCGATCACCGAAGCGGTTCTCGAAAAGAGCGGCAAGTCTGCTGCTGTCCAAGCCTGATAGCGCGAGAGAGGGAAACAAGAACAATGAAGAAGCTTCTCACGAGCATCGCGCTCATCGCTTCGATGGCCGGCTTCGCCGGCCTGGCCTCGGCCGCAGAAGAGGGCTCCGCTCTCGAGCATGCGGTCGAACATGCAGCCAAGAGCGGGCACTACCCGATCCTGAAGCCGAAGGAAGTCAACTGGAGCTTTGCCGGCCCCTTCGGTCACTATGACAAGGGCCAGCTGCAGCGCGGCCTGAAGATCTACAAGGAAGTCTGTTCGGCCTGCCATTCGATGAAGCTCGTGTCCTTCCGCACGCTGGAAGACCTGGGCTATTCGGAAGAGCAGGTGAAGGCATTTGCCGGCGAATACGAAGTTCAGGACGGCCCGAACGCCGACGGCGAAATGTACACCCGCAAGGCTGTGCCTTCCGACTACTTCCCGTCGCCGTTCCCGAACAAGGAAGCAGCCGCTGCCGCCAACAACGGTGCGGCTCCGCCGGACTTCTCGCTGATCGCCAAGGCGCGCGGCGTGACCCGCGGCTTCCCGCAGTTCGTCTTCGACATCTTCACGCAGTACCAGCAGGGCGGCCCGGATTATATCCATGCCCTCCTGACCGGCTATCAGGAGCCGCCGGAAGGCGTCACGGTTGCCGAAGGCACGCATTTCAACCCGTATTTCATGAGCGCTGCCGCTCTCGCCATGGCTCCGCCGCTCTCGGACGGTGCGGTTACCTATGACGACGGCACGCCGGAGACGCTCGACCAGTACGCTCAGGACGTCGCCGCGTTCCTGATGTGGACGGCCGAGCCACATCTGGAAGAACGCAAGCGCATGGGCTTCATGGTCATGGTCTTCCTCGCCATCTTCACGGCGCTGGTCTACCTGACCAAGAAGTCGGTCTATGCGAACAAGGAACACTGATCGGATTTTGATCGGTCGAACTTACAAAAGGCGGTCTTCGGACCGCCTTTTTTGTTGGGAGGGCCTGCCGAACTTGGTATGGTCCGCGCAACTCCTTCTTCTCCGACATTCGGATATTCCATGACCAAGATTTCTTCTGAACTGGCCGACTCCATCCGCTCCATTCCCGACTATCCGAAGCCGGGGATCATCTTCCGCGATATCACCACCCTACTTGGCGATGCGCGGGCGTTTCGGCGGGCGATTGACGAGCTGGTACAGCCCTATGCGGGCCTGAAGATCGACAAGATCGCGGGCATGGAGGCGCGGGGGTTCATCCTGGGTGGGGCGGTCGCGCATCAGCTCTCTGCCGGCTTCGTGCCGATCCGCAAGAAGGGCAAGCTGCCGCACGAGACTGTCCGGATCGCCTACAGCCTGGAATACGGCGTCGACGAGATGGAGATCCATATGGACGCGGTGAAGCCGGGCGAGAAGGTGATCCTGGTGGATGACCTCATTGCGACCGGTGGCACGGCTGTCGGTGCCGTGCAGCTGCTCCGCCAGATCGGGGCGGATGTCGTCTCCGCCTGCTTCGTCATCGATCTGCCGGGGCTTGGCGGTCGCAAGAAGCTTGAGGCACTCGGCGTCGAGGTTCGCACCCTGGTGGAATTCGAGGGGCATTGAGCCCTCTGACATCGACCGGGCGCTGCCGCCCGGTCGGCCTTGCTGGTGCCTCAGCGTTGCGCCAGCGCCAGTTTTCCCGCCATCAGCACAAAGCCGCCCGCAAGCACATGGTTGACCAATCGCATGCGCATGGGCCGTTCGACGAGCCCCTGGCGCATGGCGGCCGCGGCCAAGCCGTAGATTGCGAAGACCAAGAAGGTCACGGCCATGAAGATGAGGCTCAGGCCGATCATGGTGAGCAAAGGTGCCGGATCGCTGGGGTGGACGAACTGCGGCAGGAAGGCCAGGAAGAAGAGTGAGAGCTTTGGATTGAGCAGGTTGATCAGGACGGCCTTGCGAATGATGCGCCAGGCTTTCTGGCGTGGCTCAGTCGTCTGTTCCTGCACGAGGCCGCTTCGCCAGAGGCCGATCGCCATCCAGACGAGATAGGTGATGCCTGCGTAACGGATCAGCTCGAAGAGGCGGGGATCGGTCGCGACGAGCGCTGCCAGCCCCAGGGCAGCTGCGAGCATGTGCGGAATGATACCGAGCGTGCAGCCGAAGGCGGCGATCAGGGCATTGCGCCGCCCGCCGCCCAGGGCTGCTGCGAGCGTATAGAGAGCGCCTGTGCCGGGCGTTGCGACGATGATCAGGGTGGTCAGAAGGAAGTCGAGGGTCATGCCTGTCTCCTGCGTTGGCGGGAGCGAAGATGCAGGTATCAGGGAGGGTGGTCTTGTACAGGATTGCGGCTTAGCCAGGCGTTGCGATAGGCGCCGGGGGTGATGCCGAAGCGACGGCGGAATTCGCGGTGCATATGGCTCTGGTCAACATAACCGCAGGCAGCCGCGACCTCGGCAGGCGGGAGCCCGTGCCTGAGCAGGCGACGGCTCAGGTTTGCGCGGCCCTGCATGTGATAGGCATGCGGCGTGAGACCCGTGTGCTGGTGAAAGGCGCGGATGAGCTGGAAGCGACTGAGGCCAGTTTCGCGGGCGAGGGTTGCAAGGTTCACGGAGGCCGCCGGGTCGTCGTCCAGGCGTTCGCGCACACGGCGGAGTGTGGCGGGCAGGGGTGGAGGTGGTGCCGTCCGACGGCTCAGCGTTCTGCCGAGGAGGAGGATAAGCGCTTCGTGAACGGCATTTGCCTCGCCGGCTGCATCCGCGCCGTTCACCTTCGTATGCAGCGCGGTCAGTTGGCTGCGGATGGCCGGGTTTGTGAAGACCGGAAACTCGAATTCCAGCTCTGCGGTCGACGAGACGTGGTCCGAGACGCAAGCCGAGACGAGAGCGGGCGTCAGATAGAGCATGTGCCAACTGCGGGCCATCCGGCCGAGCGGTGCGCCGTCATGCACTTCGCCCGGATTGACCGTGATCAGCTGGCCGGCTTCGGCCTCCACCTGGCCGCGACCGGAGGCCGAGATCTGGCCACCGGCGGAGAGAAAGCCAATGCCATAGGTGTCGTGGCTATGTTTGGGAAAGACATGGGCGCTTGTGGCTGAGACCGCCTCCAGGCCGCTGACAGGTGTCGGGTGGAAGCGGAACTCGGCCATGGCGCGTCAGCTTGCCAGGGCTTTGGCGATATCGCCGGCAAGCTCCGACGGTGCCATGCGGGGCGAATAGCGGGCGATCGGCTGCCCATCGCGATCGATGAGGAATTTTGCGAAATTCCAGCCGATCTCGGTTCCCTGTTCGGCACCCGGTGTTTGCGCCTTCAGATAGGTGTAGAGCGGATGGGTGCCTTCACCGTTGACTTCGATCTTTGCAAAGAGCGGAAAGGTGACGGCGAACTGGGTTTCGCAGAAGAGGGCGATTTCCTTTTCCGTGCCGGGCTCCTGGCCGGCGAACTGGTTGCAGGGGAAGCCGAGGACGACGAGATCGGGATTGGCTTTGTAGAGGGCCTCCAGGCCCTCGTATTGCGGGGTGAGGCCGCAGGCGCTTGCCGTGTTGACGATCAGAAGCACTTTGCCAGCATAGTCCTTCAGGCTGCGCTCTGTGCCGTCAATGGCAGTCATGGTGAAATCGTGGACGCTCATGGCGCTTGCTCCTCGTCGGGAAAGAATTCGATCAGGTTGCTTTTGAAGCGGAGTACCGTTTCGCCGTGCTGGTTGACGCCTTCGGAGAGGGCTGAGTTCAGCATGTAGCGGCGCTTTCCGCTCACGGTCCGGCTGTCGATCGGGGTCATGAAGAAGGTGACAGTGTCGCCGGCAAAAACGGGTTTCAGCCATTGCAGCTCGGAAAAGCCGGGCGAGGGGCCGATCCTTGGAGGCTCGAGACCCTCGGCCTTGAGGCGCTTCATTTCGCGGCCGATGAAGCCGATAAAGCTCTTCATCCAGTTGGCGCAGGTGTGCCAGCCGGAGGCGCAAAGCGCACCGAAGACATAAGACTTCGCCGCTTCCGCATCGACATGGAAAGGCTGGGGGTCGAACTGCTCGGCAAAGCGGATGATGTCTTCGGCGCTGAAGGTGACGCTGCCGAGTTCGAGCCGTGTGCCGGCGGGATATAGGTCGAACATCTTCATGCCAGCACCTCGGCAGTCTCGCGACGGCGGACCATGACGGCATTGCGCGCCTTCATGACCAGCTCGCCGCGCTGATTGTGGATTTCATGGCCGAAGGTGACGATGCCGAGATGGGGACGGGAGCGCATGAGCCTGACCTCCTCAACGACCGACTGGCCGGAGAGCGTGTCGCCGGCCAGCACAGGCTTGCGCCACTGCATGAATTCGATGCCGGGTGCACCTTCAGACGCGGTGTTGAGCACGTAAGCGTCGATCATCATCCGCATGAAAAGGCTCGACGTATGCCAGCCAGAGGCGGAGAGGCCGCCGAGGATGCTGGCTTTGCCGGCTTCTTCCGAGAGGTGCATGGGCTGCGGATCGAACTCGCTGGCGAAGGCGATGATCTCGTCTGCCGTGACCGTGCGGGGGCCGAGCTCGAAGCGGCGGCCTTCGCTAAAGTCTTCATAGTGGAGCTTGTCGGGTGCTGTCATGTCGTCCTCGGTTTTCGGACAGTCTGCGCAGTCTCCCGGTATGTTCAAGTGTGAACTTGTTATTCGCGCAGAAAAAAGGCGCCCTCGCGAGGGGCGCCTTGTGGGGTGGCTTCAGGTGTTGAAGCGGAAGTGAATGACGTCGCCGTCGTGGACGACATATTCCTTGCCTTCGTCGCGGCCCTTGCCGGCTTCCTTGGCGCCGACTTCGCCCTTGAAGGCGATGTAGTCGTCGTAGCCGATGGTGAAGGCGCGGATGAAGCCGCGTTCGAAATCGGTGTGGATGACGCCGGCTGCGGCCGGTGCCTTGGTGCCACGGACGATGGTCCAGGCGCGGCATTCCTTCGGGCCCACGGTGAAATAGGTGATGAGGTCGAGCAGGTGGTAGCCGGCGCGGATCAGACGGTCGAGGCCGGCTTCGTCGAGGCCGAGTGCGGAGAGGAATTCGGTCGCTTCCTCTTCCGGCAGCTGAGCGACTTCGGCTTCGATGGCGGCCGAGATGATGACGCATTCGGCGCCCTGTTCGGCGGCCATCTTGGCGACGGCTTCGGTGTGCTTGTTGCCGGTTGCGGCATCACCTTCGGCGACGTTGCAGACGTAAAGAACCGGATGCGAGGTCAGGAGGTTCAGTCCCTTCAGGACTTCGATCTCGTCGGCAGCCATGGTCTTCAGGAGAACGCGGGCCGGCTTGCCTTCGTTCAGCAGCTTGATGACGGCTTCCATGACCGGCAGCTGGGCGGCCGCTTCCTTGTCCTTGCCGGTGGCGCGCTTGCGGGCCTGTTCGACGCGGCGCTCGAGGCTTTCCAGGTCGGCGAGCATCAGCTCGGTCTCGATCGTATCGGCGTCACCGACCGGGTCGATCTTGCCTTCGACATGGGTGATGTCATCATCTTCGAAGCAGCGCAGAACGTGGACGACGGCGTCGACTTCGCGGATGTTGGCCAGGAACTTGTTGCCGAGACCTTCGCCCTTCGAGGCGCCGCGCACGAGGCCGGCGATGTCGACGAAGGAAATGCGGGTCGGGATGATTTCCTTGGAGCCGGCGATGTCGGCCAGCTTCTTCATGCGCGGATCGGGAACGGCCACTTCACCGGTGTTCGGCTCGATCGTGCAGAAGGGATAGTTCGCCGCCTGGGCGGCCGCCGTCTTGGTCAGCGCGTTGAAGAGTGTGGACTTGCCGACATTCGGCAGCCCGACGATACCGCATTTGAAGCCCATGGCTCTATATACCTGCTCGGGATGGATTTTCGTTGCCCACGCCTATGAGGTATAGGAGGGGCATGGTCAAGTGTTACAGGCCTTGAAGCGGCCTCTAGATCCGGAAGGAACACCATGGCGAAGGATACGGTGCTTACACCGAAGACCGAAACGAAGCCGAAGGTGGAGAAGCCGCGGCTCTACAAGGTCATGCTGCACAATGACGACTACACGCCGCGCGAGTTCGTGACGATCGTCTTGAAAGTGGTGTTTCGGATGAGCGAAGAGACGGGCAACCGCGTGATGATGACGGCGCACAAGTTTGGCTCGGCGGTGGTCGTGGTCTGCACCCGCGAGATTGCGGAGACGAAGGTGACGGAGGCGATGGATCTCGCCAAGGAGGCAGGGATGCCGCTGTTGTTTACGGCTGAGCCGGAGGAATGAGGCATGACCACGCGCACCGACTGGGCGCTCGTCCGGCAGATGATGACTGCGGCAATCGACTTCTGCGAGGAGGTCGAGAGTGTAGGGTATCGCGAGACTGATCGTGACGCGACCACAGTCGTCCATGGCCAGGCTGTCAGTGTGCAGGACGTGTTGACGAGCGCATGGACCTATCCGGAAGCCATGCGCTACGCCATCATCCGCACACGGCACGCGGCCGCCGACGATCTCGCCTATGTTCCGGAGACCGCTCGGGTCCTGACTTCTATGGCTGCGGCCTGTGCCGAGCTTTGTGGAGCCAAGCCCGGAGCAGCCGAAGACGCTGGCGTCGGCGAGATGCTCCGGTGGTTCGATGGACATGCCGGAGAGACCCTGAGGGGGGCGTTATCGACGCGGGCAAAAGAAGACTGAGCGAGGCTCTCATCAGATTTTCGATGTCTCAGGGATACGGGCGATTACCTTGATCTCGAAATCGAAGCCGGCAAGCCAGTTGACGCCGATGGCCGTCCAGTTTGAATAGGGCGGGGCGGGGAAGATCTCTGCCTTCACCTTCATGATTGTCCCGAACTGGGTTTCCGGGTCGGTGTGGAAACTCGTGACGTCGACGAGGTCGGCGAAGGTGCAGCCGGCAGCGGTAAGCGTCGCTTCAAGATTGGCGAAGGCGAGGCGCACCTGGGTTTCGAAGTCGGGCTCGGGAGAGCCGTCGGGGCGACTGCCGACCTGACCGGAGACGAAGAGGAGGTCGCCGCTGCGGATGGCGGCGGAATAGCCGTGCGCTTCGTAGAGGGCGTGGCGGTCGGCGGGGAAGACGGGTTGCGGTCTGGTCATGGGTATCCTTTCGGGCATGGGATCTCGGTCCGCCCGGATATCGGGTCGGTGAAATGCCGCTTGGCTGCAGGCTGATGATTTCATATACGTTGCGTATGTAGATTTATACGCATACGGGTCGTATGTCAAATTCATATACGTAATGTATGTGAAGTCAGGAGATTGGCGTGAAGCGCACACGGTCGGAAAGTATGGCGGAAAATCGCGGCAAGCTAATCGTGGCTGCGCGCAAAGCCTTTGCTGAGAAGGGCTATGCGAATGCCTCCATGGATGCTCTGACCGCAGACGTAGGGCTGACGCGCGGGGCGCTTTATCACAATTTCGGTGACAAGCGCGGGCTGTTTGCGGCCGTTGTCGAGCAGATCGATACCGAGATGGCCAGCCGGGCCAAGGCGCTTGGGACAGCAGCAGGTGAGGGGTGGGCAGCCATGCTTGCCGAGGGCGCCGCCTATATCGAGATGGCCCTCGACCCGGAGGTGCAACGGATCGTGCTGCTCGACGGGCCGGCGGTGCTGGGTGACCCCTCGCGCTGGCCGAGCCAGAACAGTTGTCTGCAGGTGACCCGGCAGGCGATCGAGCAGCTTCAGGCGGATGGAGTTTTGAAGCCGGTGGATGCGGAAGCGGCGGCGCGGCTGATCAGCGGGGCGGCGCTCAATGCGGCGATGTGGATTGCTGCGAGCGACGAACCGGAGACTGTGCTGCCGAAGGCGCAGGAGGCGTTTCGTTTGCTCGTGGACGGTTTGCTGGCGCGCCCTTGAGGCTGAGGTTCAGCGCCGGACAATCGTCCTCCGTCAATCCCCCTTTGGGCCGAACAGCTTCTTCAGCATATCCGCCATCGGCCCCGTCTCCGGCAACTTTTTCGGCTGCTGCGTATTGCCGCGCGCCTGGCGGATATGGGACTGGGCGGCTGGTTTGGCGGGTTTGGGCGCCTTGGCGGGCTTTTCGTCATCAGGCTTTGAGCCGGTCGCCAGCGCAAGCTTGTTGAGAAGCTGCGAATCTTCGCCCTTGACCAGCATGTCGGCATTGTCAGCGAGCGCTTCCAGCAGCGGATCGAGCCACTCGGCGTCGAGCTTGCCGAAATCGCCGAGCACATGGCCATGGACGCGGGACTTGTCGCCGGGATGGCCGATGCCGAGGCGCAGGCGGCGATAGTTCTGGCCGCAATGGGCATCGAGCGACTTGATGCCGTTATGGCCGCCATGGCCGCCGCCGGTCTTGATGCGAGCCTTGCCGGGCAGGAGGTCGAGCTCGTCGTAGATGGCGGTGATCGCCTCGGGGCCGAGCTTGTAGAAGCGCATGGCCTCGCCGACGCTTTCGCCGGAGAGGTTCATGAAGGTCTGCGGCTTGATCAGCAGCACCTTTTCGCCGGCGATCGTGCCTTCGGAGATCTCACCCTTGAACTTCTTTGCCCAAGGCGAAAAGCCGTGGCGCTGCTTGATCGCGTCCACGGCCATGAAGCCGATATTGTGGCGGTTGCGCGCATAGGTCGACCCGGGATTGCCGAGTCCTGCCAGGATGATCATCGTGTGTCCCGTTTGTCAGTCTCGGGTTTTCCCACCGCGAAACGGGGCCGATGTCAAGGGTTGGTCGCCACTTCCGGCAGTTCTGCCTTGTCGAGGCCGTAGCTTGCGAGGATCTTTGCCTGGGTGCCGTCGGCGATCAGCGCGTCGAGTGCCGCCTGCATTCGAAGGCGCAGATCCTCGGGGAAGTCCGGATGACAGGCGATCGAGAAGGTCTGCTCGGTGAAGACGAACTTGACCTCGACCGGCTCGCCGGCCTGCTCAAGCGCGATGTAATGCTGCTCGTCCAGCGGCATCAGGTCGATGCGGCCGCTTTCGAGCTTTTTCAGGTTGAGCTTGATGTCGCTGGCAAGGTCGATCTTCGGAAAACCCTGCTCCTTGAGGAGGGTCTCGGTGTAATCGTCGCGCTGGGTGCCGACGGTGAAAGCCTTGGCTTCCTCGACGTTTCTGGCGTTTACGCCGCCGCCCTTTCGGCCGACCATCAGGTTTCGGCCGATAGCGAGGGGTTCCACCCATTGAAAGCGGCCATTGCGCTCCGGGATGTGGGCGGTGGTGAAGACGCAATGCATGGGGGTGGTTTCGGCCAGTGCAATGGCGCGAGCCCAGGGCATCATGTCGATGGAATAGGGCACGTCGATCTGCTTCATCATCAGCAGGACCTGCTCATAGCCGGCCCCCTTGATCTCGCTGCCCTGGCGGAAATTGTAGGGCGGGTAGTCCTCGGTGGTGAAATGAACGGCTTCGGCGGCGGCAACCGGGGCCGCCGCAAGTGAAAGCATGATGGTAAGCACTTTCATTGCGGTTCCCTCTTTCAGTGGCTGTCAGCCCGCCGAGGCCTTTCGGCTGCGGGCCGGTTGCATGGAGGCGTCGGCCATCAGTGTGGTGATCGCCTGGGGCCGGGCGAACAGATAGCCCTGGCCATAGTCGACGCCGAAATCCGCAAGGATCTGGCGTTGTTCGTCCGTCTCGATGCCCTCGGCCACCACCGTGCATTCCATCTTGTGGGAGATTGCGGTGATGCCTTCGACCAGCATGCGGCTCTTGTGGCGCAGTTCCGGGTTCTCGTCGGAGAGGGCCCGGATGAAGGACTGGTCGATCTTGACGATATCGACGGGGAAACGGTTGAGATAGCTGAGCGACGAATAACCCGTGCCGAAGTCGTCAAGGGCGAGGCGGTAACCGAAGCGGTTGAAGCCGTCGAGGATGGTCAGGATCTGCGGGTTGTCGTGCAGCAGCGTTGCCTCGGTGATCTCGATGACGATGCGCTTCGGCGCGATGCCGTATTCCGTGGTCAGTGCCGCGAGGCGCACGGGCAGGGACGGGTCGAACTGCAGCGGCGAGAAGTTGACCGCGAGATAGAGGTCGTGATTGCCCGTTGCTTCGCTGAGGCGGGCGAGATTGGCCAAAGCCTTTTCGAGAACCTTTCCGCCGAGCCTGGTGATAGCGCCGTTTTCTTCAGCCACTGCAATTAGCGGGGCAGGGGGCAGAATGCCCCGTTGCGGATGGACGAGGCGCATCAGCGCTTCATAACCGACCACACGCCCGCTCTCGACCTCAACGATCGGCTGGAAGAAGGCATCGAACCAGTCATTGGTCAGACCCTCCTCGATGTCGTGCTCGATTTCGGCGCGCTGGCGCGTGTGGTCCTGCAATTGCGGATCATAGAGCTGGGCGCCGTTCTTGCCATCGCGCTTCTTGCTGTACATCGCCATGTCGGATTTCTGCAGAAGCTCGGCGGCATTACTGGCGTGGCGCGGGTAAAGGGCGATGCCGATGCTGGCGCTGAGGCGCACGCTCGTGCCGTCGATCACCATCGGGTCGATGAAGATGTCGCAGAGGTTGCGGGCAAGCGCATGGGCAAGCGGCTCGACATCGGGTGCCCGTACGAGAATGGCGAACTCGTCGCCGCCGAGGCGTGCGGCGGTCGCGCCCTGCGGGACCAGATCGCCCATGCGGGAAACGAAGTTGCGCAGCACCTGGTCACCGGCCTGATGGCCGAGATTGTCGTTGATCCACTTGAAGCGATCGAGGTCGACGAAGATGCAGGCCAGTTCTTCTGCCGCTGCATCTGTCGCCCGGATCTCCAGGTCAAGGGCGCTTTCGAAGCCCTGGCGATTGCACAGCCCCGTCAGGTGGTCGGTGATCGCCTGGCGGTGGTTGCGCTCCTCCGACTGCTTGAGTGCGGTGACATCGGTCATGACGCTCAGAGACAGAGCCTCGGTATTGCCTTCCGGGTCACGACGGGCCTCGGCGATCAGCACGTCCATGATGCTGCCGTCGGCGCAGACGAACTGTGTTGTTGCTTCCAGGACGCCGGCGATGGAGCGGGTCTTCTTGCGATCGATATAGGCGTCCTGTGCTGCCGGCGGTACGAGCTCGATAAAGCGTCGCCCGACGATTTCGTGACGCCGGTAGCCGGTCGCAACCAGCCAATAGTCGCTGACGCCGGTGATGCGGTCTTCCTCGTCGAGCGAGAAGAGCATTGCAGGCGTCGTGTTGTAGATGTCGGTTGAGCGGCGATGGGCGAGCTTCAGCTCGCTTTCTTCCTGTTCCAGCTTGATCTGCATGGCGTTGAAGCTGCGCGCCAGGCGGCCGATTTCATCGTTGGACTGCCAGTCGACATGGTGGCGCGAGCCGAGCTGGCGCGTAGCTTCGATGGCGGCCGTCAGCTTTAAGAGCGGCTTCATCACCATGACGCGGTTGCCGATGATGGCGGCACCCACCACGCCGATGACGGCCAGCATGAAGATGCCGATCAGCAGCACTTCCGCCTGGCGCAGCGAATTGAACATGCCGATGCGGCTGTAATACAGGGTGATGGTGCCGACGAGCTTCGGTCCTTCCATCGCGCGGTAGTAGATTTCGCGGCTGACGGTCTCCAGACCGTTCTTTGGCCATCTCGGTAGCGCTGGCATGGAGACGGCGATATCGCCGGAGAGGTCCTTGACGGTGACACGACTGATCATGCCATTGGAGACGATCGTGGCGGTGATCTGTTCGACGCTTTCGCGGTCGAAATCCCAAAGGGGCTTTGCAAGCGCCTGCGCATTGGCAGCAATGACGACGTCGAGATTCTGCTGCAACTCGCGCGTGGCCCGATCTGTTGCCAGCGACAGGAACAGACCGAAGAGCGGCACGACCAGGATGAAGATCGTGGTCGCGACAATGGCAAGGAAGCGGCTCTCGACCGACCGGGTCATCGAGGTCCCGGCTCAACCGGGTTCCGACGGTGCGGCATGATCATCACGGGCTCCCTCGCGCAAAGATTGAGCAGGCACGGTTTCATAAAACCGTTTAAAACTACCTAAGGAAAGCTGTGACATTTGTCGTGGTTTCAGGAGAAACCAATGAAAAACCCACCCCTTCGCAGGGGTGGGCTCTCGATTTTTGCGCTGCGTCGAAGATTAGGCTTCTGCAGCTTCTTCTTCCATGCCGCCGGCCGGAGCAACGATCGTGGCGATGGTGAAATCGCGATCGATGACCGGGGTGACGCCAGCCGGAAGCTTGACAGCCGAGATGTGCACGCTGTCGCCGACCTTGAGGCCAGCGAGGTCAACCGTGATGAATTCCGGGATGTCGGAAGCCGGGCAGTGCAGTTCAACTTCGTGACGAACGATGTTGAGAACGGCGCCGGTCTTGATGGCGGACTTCTCTTCGTTGACGAAGTGAACCGGAACCTGAACCGAAACCTGGCTGTTGGCCGAGACGCGAAGGAAGTCGATGTGCATCGTGAAGTCACGAACCGGATCGAGCTGGTAGTCCTTCGGCAGAACGCGGATCTTTTCGCCGTTGACGTCGATGACGGCAACGGTGGTCAGGAAACCGCCGGCGTGGATGCGCTTGGTGATCTCGTTGGTGTTGATCGAGATCGAAATCGGGGCCTGCTTGTCACCATAGATGACAGCGGGAATCAAACCGTTGCGGCGAAGTTCGCGGGAGGACCCCTTACCTACCCGTTCGCGTGCTACGGCCTTGAGCTCGTAAGATGCGTGGCTCATGGCTTTACCTTTCAAGTTACTGGAGAGCCCTGGCGGTGCGTATAGCTTATACCAGGACCGGAGACCGTTGCCGGCCCCATCCGCATTGCCTCCAAGGGTGTCTGCGCGGATCGGGCGCCTATAGACCAGATGATGCGCAATAGCAAGGTTTGCCGGGCATAAAGGGGGGAGGATCGGTCGTGTCGCAAATCTGCGACACTCGCACCTGGCGAATTCACACGGGTACGAATTGCCACAGCCTCGGATGGATTGCATGCGCGTGCGGAAGGCGCATACTAACGCGACGCGCTTTGGGAGGAGCCGATGCCGCAGGAACTCAGTCATTCGGACCTGGTCTATTCGACGGCACGGCAGGCGTCTGCAGCCGTGATGTCGCCGGTTGCCGCCTCGTGGAGCCGCTGCCTCAATCTCTACCGCCTTCAGCCGGAGGCCGGTGCCAAGCCGGTGCAGGTCGAAGAGGCCCGCTTTCGAGACGCTCGACAGAAGATGGAACGGCTGATCGGTAATGCGACCGATGAGGTCGACCGGCTGTACCAGATGATCGGTCGTTCGGGCTGCTGCATTGTGCTTGCCGATGCCGAGGGCATCGTGGTGGACCGACGTGGGGCGCCGGGCGACGATTCTGATTTTCACCGGCTCGGTCTCTGGCAGCAGAATGTCTGGAGCGAGGCGAGTGCCGGCACCAATGGGATCGGTACGGCGCTTGCCGACGAGCGGGCCGTCATCATTCACCGCGACCAGCATTTCATGAGTGCCAATATCGGGCTCTCCTGCGCCACGGCGCCAATTCGCGACCATCTCGGCCGGGTGACGGCGGCGCTCGACGTTTCGACCTGCCGCAATGACGTCAACGACATGACTCTCGCTGTCCTTTCGCAGGCCGTTCGGGATGCTGCGGCCCGCGTCGAATGCAATCTCTTCCGCAGCGCCTATGCCGGGGCGCGCATTGTCGTCGTGCCACAGGTCAACACGATCGCCGCTCTGGTTGCCGTCGATGGCGACGATATCATTCTGGGCGCCACCAGGGCGGCCCGGGTGGCGCTCAAGATCGATGACCAGATGATCGCGCAAGGCTTGCCGGCGGCGGATGCGCTGCGCGAAACGCGCGGGGAGCCGAGCGGCGATCTGGAGGATGCGGAGCGGGCGGCCATCCGCCGCGTGCTGTCGCGGGCGCAGGGCAATGTCTCACTCGCCGCGCAGATGCTGGGGATCAGCCGCGCGACCTTGCATCGCAAGCTCAAGCGCTCCCAGATCCAATAGGCTTGCCGGCACTGTCGCATTCCTGAAACACAGTGCAGTGCAGTACGGTTTCGGGCGGCTTCTCACAGCAAGAGAAGCAGATGATCATCTTCCCATCGGAACCCGAGGAGGGGTTCCTGTCCTAAAGGGAGGATAATGCCATGAACATCCAAGTCCAGACGATTGCCGCATCGCCGTACAAGCTGAGATACGGCAACTTCATCGGTGGCGAATGGCGCGAGCCGGTCAACGGCCGTTACTTCGAAAACACCACGCCTGTGACCGGCGGCAAGCTTTGCGATGTCGCCCGTTCCGACGAGCAGGACATCAACCTTGCCCTCGACGCAGCCCATGCAGCCAAGGACAAGTGGGGCCGCACCTCGACCACCGAGCGCTCGAATATCCTGATGAAGGTGGCGCAGCGGATGGAGGACAACCTCGAACTGCTGGCCCGTGCCGAGACCTGGGACAATGGCAAGCCGCTGCGCGAGACCATGGCGGCCGACATCCCGCTTGCCATCGACCATTTTCGTTATTTCGCCGCCTGCATTCGCGCCCAGGAAGGCACGATCGGTGAAGTCGACCACGACACGATCGCCTATCACTTCCATGAGCCGCTCGGCGTCGTTGGCCAGATCATTCCGTGGAACTTCCCGATTCTGATGGCTGCCTGGAAGGTGGCGCCGGCACTCGCCGCTGGTAATTGCGTGGTGCTGAAGCCCGCCGAGCAGACGCCTGCCTCGATCCTGGTGCTTGCCGAACTTATCGCCGATCTGCTTCTGCCGGGCGTGCTCAACATCGTCAACGGGTTTGGCCTCGAGGCCGGCAAGCCGCTGGCGACGAGCCCGCGCATCGCCAAGATCGCCTTTACCGGCGAGACCTCGACCGGCCGGCTGATCATGCAGTACGCGTCGCAGAACCTGATCCCGGTGACGCTGGAGCTGGGCGGCAAGTCGCCGAATATCTTCTTCGAAGACGTCATGCGCGAGGACGATGACTATCTCGACAAGGCGCTCGAAGGTTTCGCCATGTTCGCCCTCAACCAGGGGGAGGTCTGCACCTGCCCGAGCCGTGCGCTGGTGCATGAGAAGATCTATGATCGCTTCATGGAAAAGGCGCTGAAGCGTGTCGCTGCCATCAAACAGGGCGATCCGCTCGATATGTCGACGATGATCGGCGCGCAGGCCTCCTCAGAGCAGCTGGAAAAGATCCTGTCCTATATGGATATCGGTCGCCAGGAAGGCGCCGAGGTGCTGATCGGTGGCGAGCGCAACACTCTCGCAGGCGACCTGGCCGGCGGTTACTACGTCAAGCCGACGGTGTTCCGCGGGCATAACAAGATGCGGGTCTTCCAGGAGGAAATCTTCGGACCGGTTGTTTCCGTCACGACCTTCAAGAACGAGGCGGAAGCGCTTGAGATCGCCAATGACACGCTTTACGGCCTCGGCGCCGGTGTGTGGAGCCGCGATGCCAACACCTGCTACAACTTCGGCCGCAACATTCAGGCCGGTCGCGTGTGGACCAATTGCTACCATGCCTATCCGGCGCATGCCGCTTTCGGTGGCTACAAGCAGTCGGGCATCGGTCGCGAGACCCACAAGATGATGCTCGACCATTACCAGCAGACGAAGAACATGCTGGTCAGCTACAGCCCGAAGGCACTCGGGTTTTTCTGAGGCTCCACACCTCCCCCTTGAGGGGGGAGGTCGCAGCGAAGCTGCGGGTGGGGGTGATGGTTCTGCTACCCAAACGATCACCCCACCCCGGCACTGCGAGCCGACCCTCCCCCTCAAGGGGAGGGTGGACCGTTGCTATCCGCTCGGAAGGAGCTACCGTGACCGAGACCCCCACTCCAGGCGAGCCACGCGTCATCGCGACGGATGCAGCACTCGAATTTCTCGCCGAGATCCGAAAAGACCATCCCGAAGTCCTGTTCCACCAGTCGGGCGGCTGCTGCGACGGGTCGTCGCCGATGTGTTATCCGGCGAGCGAGTACCGGGTGGGTGAAACCGATGTGAAGCTCGGCGAGATCGGCGGTGTGCCCTTTTATATCAGCGGCAGTCAGTATGACGTGTGGAAGCACACGCAGCTGATCATCGATGTGGTGCCGGGCAGAGGCGGAATGTTTTCGCTGGACAATGGTCGCGAGCGGCGATTTCTCACCCGCTCCCGCCTGTTTGCGGGCGGCGAGGCCTGTCTGCTGCCGGGCTCCTGAAAGGGTTGCGTCAGCGTAAGCCGATTTCTTCGCAAGCCTCATCGATGATGGCGAGCTTTGCGGCCTGGGATCCGGCATATTCCTCGCGGAACTGGCGGGATACCCACATCACCGAGCGACCCCTTGCCCCCTCCCAGCCGATGCTGCCCAAGGCTTCGGCCTCGCGCAGCTTGCGGTTCAGGTGGGTGCGGGACAGGCGGAAGAACTCCGCCATCTGGGGAACCGAGCGGACCTGCGTGCGCACCCGCTCAACGGAGGGGTCGGCAGGATCGATGCCGGCCAGCAGCCAGTCCATGACGATGCCGCCATTGTTCAGCCAAGTGAAGAGCGACCAGGTCTGCGGTGGTGTGCGGATGGCCGGGCTCACCATGAAGCGGGCGGTGATGGAGGGATGGAGGCGGGCCAGCAGGCTTTCGTCTCGTTCGAAGGCGCTCAGCCTGTTGCCGCCGTCGATGGCGTCCAGGCTGCGCAGGTGGATCCATGTCCAGCGGTAAACGCCCGCGATCGTGTGCGGCGAGGGGGCGACCGGCCGATTGCGCTTGTCGTCGGAATTCGTCTGGACGGCCATGCCGTAGACGAGCATTTCCTTCATGAAGGCATCTGCGGTGTTGACGCTGGAGATTTCGAACTGACGGACCTGCTCGAAAAAGCGCGCAAGGAATATCGCCGGGACACTTGCCCCCGATGCTACCTCCTTGAAATATAGGGCCATGGCGAGATGCCCCAGCAACCAGCGCTGCTGCGTGCCGAAGACGGAGGCGAGCCGAGGCGCCTCTTCATGAACTGCGAGCAAGGCTGCGGATTGCGCCCTGATCGCCGCGTGGAGGTGAGGGCTGGCAAGTAAGGTATCGACCGACAAAGACATGAAATAATGCGTCATCCTGGAGGACTGGAAAACTTAAGCAGTCTTCCACGGCGCGGAAGATACAAGAAGTATCCGCCGGCAGCAAACAGCATTATCACACTGATTCCAAAGTTTCTTGGAACATTATTAAAACGGCTCGGCTGGTCTCAGCCTTAGTCGAACAGGCTCGATACCGATTCTTCCGCGCTCGTCCGGTTGATCGCCTCGCCGAGCAAAGTCGAGGTGGAGAGAACGCGAATATTGTGGGCGGAGAGTACCGCCGTTGTCGGCTGGATCGAGTCGGTGATGACAAGCTCGCGCAGCTTCGACGAAGTGACACGGGTGACGGCGCCACCCGACAGAACGCCGTGGGTGATATAGGCTGTCACACTCGTGGCGCCATGCTTCAGCAGGGCTTCAGCGGCATTGCAGAGCGTGCCACCGGAATCGACGATGTCGTCGATCAGGATGCAGTCCTTGCCGGAGACGTCGCCGATGACGTTCATGACCTCGGATTCGCCCGGACGGTCGCGGCGCTTGTCGACGATGGCGAGCAGACAGTCGAGACGCTTGGCGAGCGAGCGGGCACGCACCACGCCGCCGACGTCAGGCGAGACGACCATGACGTTGTTCTGGTCGTAGTGTTCCTTGATGTCGCGGGCGAGAAGCGGCACGGCATAAAGGTTGTCCGTCGGGATGTCGAAGAAGCCCTGGATCTGGCCGGCATGCAGGTCGAGCGTCAGAACGCGATCGGCACCGGCCTCGGTGATCAGGTTGGCGACAAGCTTGGCCGAGATCGGCGTGCGCGGACCGGGTTTACGGTCCTGGCGGGCATAGCCGAAATAGGGAAGGACCGCCGTGATGCGGCGTGCCGAGGATCGACGGAAGGCGTCGATCATGATCAGCAGTTCCATCAGGTGGTCGTTCGTCGGGAAGGACGTCGACTGAACGACGAAGACGTCCTCACCGCGGACGTTTTCCTGGATTTCGACGAAGATTTCCTGGTCTGCGAAACGGCGGACGCTGGCCTTGCCGAGTGGTACGTTGAGATAGGAGCAGATCGCTTCGGCCAGTTGCCGGTTCGAATTACCTGCGAAAACCTTCATCTTGGCCCGCCTGTTACCATGCTGAGATGGGCGCTTTTTACCGTCCTCACCCTTGAATGCAAGAGCCTTGGACAGGAACACCCCTATTTTCGGTTAATCATCGGAAATTGAATCGTTTAGCAGGACTTTGCGTTGTGGTTCGGCAGCGCTCAGCCGGCCCTTCCATTTTTCCAGGCGACGTATTCTGCCATGCTCTTCGTGGCGATCTGCTGCATGACCGAGGCGGGCACGGCGGCCCAGGGATCCTTGGCTGCCGAGGGCACGACCTCCTGGCCCTGGATGCGGTGGAGGCGGCCACCATTGGCGTCCAGCACGTCCCAGACATATGTCACCGTGACATTGCCGCCATCGCTGAAGGCAGAGAAGTATCCCTTGAGGATATGTTCGCTCGTGGCGTCGTTGGCGCTCTTGATGGTGAGGCCACGGGCGCGGGCCTCGGCGCCGAGTTGCCGCGAGAGCGGCGTCACCGCCTGAACGGGGGCGCCGATGATCGGCAGGAAGCGGACTGTGCCGGCGCTGGGCTGGCTCGTCGAGGCTGATTGGGCGGCCGGTTGCTGCTGTTGCTGGGGATTGGCAGTAGCGCGCGTCGAGGCGGCTGCCTGGGGTGCTGACGGGAATTCCTGGGACTGGCCGTTCTCCAGCGGCGGTGATGCGACCGGGTTCACGCCGCCTTGTGCCAATGCGGCGGCCTGCGCTTCGAGCGTGTTCTGCGGGCCTCTTGGAGCGGTGGAATAGCTGCTGCCAGGCTGATCGAGCGGGGCGCTCTGGACCGATTGCACGCCGGCTGCTGCCACTGGCGAGGCTTCGCCATAGCCGGCCGGCTGCGCGCCGTTTCCGACATCGGCGCGGGGCGTGAGCACTTCTGTGCTGTTGCAGGCCGAGAGCAGCAACAGGGGCAGGAGCATGGCGGCAGAGCGCGTGGTCGAACTCGCTGAACGTCTCTTTGAACGTCTCAAGGGCAGATCCTTCCCCTTCGCCTCCTGTCACAATTTATGTGTCTAGCATGCTTCGTCTGTCAATTCCCTGAACAGATTGGAAAAGTGCCGCTCAGACTGCAATCAGGTCCAGCGGATGGCGCGACAGCGCACGCGGCGCGGTCTCGGTGGTGAGGTAGGTTTGGCCAAGCGTCATGGCGGCTTCTCTGTCGCTGTCCATGATGATCATGTGCACAAAGAGCGTCATGTTGGGCTCGATCTCCTGGGGATTGCCGGCATGGAGCATCTGATGCTCCATCCAGGAGGGCGAGAAGCGGGCGCCGACCGAATAGCCGCAGGCGTTGAAGCGGTGGCGTGTCAGGCCGCGGTCATCCATCGTGTGGGCATGGGCATCGAAGAGGTCGCCAAATGTGTGGCCGGGGCGCAAGACCTGCTCCATGGCCTTCATGCCTTCGGCGGCGGCAGCGTAGAGTTCGCGATGGCGGGCCGAGACCTCGCCGATCAGGATCGTGCGCAGCATCGGCGCATGGTAGTGAGCGGAGACCCCAGCCCATTCCAGGGTGAGCTGGTCATTGGCGGACAGTTTGCGGCGGCCGGACTTGTAGCGGCACAACAGCGCGTCGTGGCCTGAGCCGATAACGAATTCATTGGCGGAGTAATCCCCGCCACCGGCGAGCACGGTATGCTGGAGCGCCGCCAGAATGGCTGATTCGTCGGCCTCTGGCCCGATGAGTGGCAGAGCTGCGTCCAGGGCTTCGTCGGCCAGGCGTGCAGCTTCGACCACACGCTCGATCTCGGCCGGGCTTTTCACCAGCCGCAGGTCACTGACGAGATAGGATGCATCGCTGATCTGGGCGAAGTTCGTCAGCTGGTTGTCGATCTGACGGGCTACACGGCCGGTCATGCCGTGGGTATCGTATTCGATCCCGATGCGGGCGCCGAGGAGGTCGAGGTCGCTCAGAAGATTGCGCAGATCGGCCGTAGGATCGGCATTCATGCGGTCGACCCAGACCACGATGTTCTCGATCGTGGAGGTGTGTTTGGCTTGGCGCAGGTCAGGCGAGCGGGTCAGCAGGGTCATGCTGCCATCTGCCTTGACCACGAGGGTCTGGAAGAAGCAGTAGCCGAAACTGTCGTAGCCGGTCAGCCAGTACATGCTCTCCTGGGCAAACAGCAGAAGGGCATCGAGCTTGTCAGCTGCCATGCGGGCGATCAGGCGCTCGCGGCGCGCGGCGAATTCGCTCTCGGTAAAATGCAAAGCCATATCAGTCCTCCGTCATCATGATCGCCGAAATCTGTCGCCCGTAGTCCGGTTCCCCGGCATGGGTGGTTCGGCGATAGGAGTAGAACGTTTCAGGCGACGCATAGGTGCAGAGCCCGAGATTGTCGGCGGTGACACCGGCGCGCGTCAGCCGCATCAGGGTCAAGCCGGGCAGGTCGAACATGGAATGTCCGGCTTTTCTGCTCGGGGTGAAGAAGGTGGCAAAATCGGTATCCTCGGCGAGGAAACGGTCGACGAATTCCGGTCCCACTTCGTAATTGGCAGCGCTGATCGAGGGGCCGAGCGTGGCGCGGATCTTGTCCCGGCGGGCGCCAAGCGCGATCATCGCGTCGATGGTGTTTTCGAGGACGCCGCCGAGCGCGCCTTTCCAGCCGGCATGAGCGGCACCGATCACGCGGTTTTCGGGGTCGGCGAAGAGGATCGGCCCGCAGTCGGCGGTGAGCACGCCAAGGATGACGCCGGGCGCGGACGTGACCTGGGCGTCGGCCTGGGGCCGGCTGCCGTCATAGTTGGACGAGACCACCACCACGTCCGGTGAATGGATCTGGTGGGTGGTCGCAAGCCGCTCCGGACCGAGGTCGAACCAGGCGGCCACGCGGCGGCGGTTTTCCTGGACGCGGCCCGGTTCGTCATTCGATCCGAGGCCGACATTGAGGCCGCGATAAATGCCGTCAGAGACGCCGCCGTCGCGGGTGAAGAAGCCGTGGCGGATGCCGGCGCTGCTTGCTTCATCGAGATTGGCTGCAGTGATCGGGCGCGGTTGTTCGGCGGTGGTCATTGTCCGGTCTCCGGCGCTCGGCAAATCGGAGGTTCGTGAAGATTGCTCACGAAATGCCTGATTTCGTTCGGCTTTCACTAAAAGCGAGCCGGCGGGGTCGGGGGATGGTGGCGGTGGCGGGCGCCCGTGTCAATGCTTGACCTTGAAGGGGGCGAGGTGAAGTGCCGGCATGGAAACGGCCATGACCTTGAACAGTTCGCCCATATAACCCTTGCCGGCGCCGGCCAGCCTGTGGACAGCGTCGACCAGGATTTTCTGTGTCGCTTCGTCCTTGCCACGTCCGAGAACGGAGGCCCGTTCCTCGATGCCCAGGCCCACCAGGAAATCGCCCAGATGCATGCAGCCGTTCAGATGCACGCCGGCTGCCAGCGAGGTGCGGGCGAGGTTTTCGAAGTCGACATGGCTGGTGAGATCGGCGAGGCCCGGATGAGCGAGCGGCGGATCATATTCGTGGGCGCGTACCGCCTGCAGCGTGTCACCGAAGCCGCTGACCATGTGGCCGTAGTCGATGATCAGCGCCGTGCCGTGGCTTTGGCGCAGGCGCTCGCAGATCGTCAGCATCACCGACTGGCGGGCAGGGGCGACTTCAAAGATGTCGCCGTCCCGCGGCGGTGTCGTCGTCTGCGGCAGAAGATCGGGGTCGAGCGTGGCGACGCCGAGGGTGAAGCAGAGCTCGCCTTGATCGTCCAGCCCGACCATGCGTTCGCGAAAGCCGGAGGGCGTATTGACGAACTGGCGGATGGGGATGGCGTCGAAGAGCTCGTTTGCGGCGAGCAAAGTGAAGCCTTCCGGCACGCCGTCGAAGCTCTCGTGCCAGGAGACCTTGTCGCCGTGGCTCGAAAGCGTCTCCATCTGGGTGAGTTTGAGGAGTGCGCTGGTTTCGACCAGATGCACGGTCGCGGTCTCGTAGAGACCGGGGGCGGCGCGAGAGATGACGCGCAGCATGTCGGCCATCATCGTGCCGCGGCCGGGGCCGATTTCGACCAGGCGCACGTCGAGCGGCTCGCCATGGCGCTGCCAGGCATTGATCATGAAGATGCCGAGCATTTCGCCGAAGAGCTGGCTGACCTCCGGTGCCGTGACGAAATCGCCGGCGCGGCCGAAGGGATGGCGGGTGCGGTAATAGCCGTGTTCGGGATCTGCCAGGCAGAGGGCAAAGTAGTCGGTGACGCTGATCGGGCCGTTGGCCGATATCAGCGCCTTGATCTTTTCGGCAAGTGGTGTCGACATCGCTCAGCCCTCCTTGACCGGCGCGCGGGTCGCTCGGCCGGACCATGCCAGGATCCACAGGCCAACCAGGGCCATGGGCAGGGACAGGACCATGCCCATTGTCAGCCAGCCGCCGAAGAGATAGCCGATCTGGGCATCAGGCTCGCGAAAGAACTCGACGAAGATGCGGGCTGCGGCATAGAGGATGACAAAGACGCCTGTGATGCGCCCGGGCTGACGCAGTGCACCAAAGGCGCGCGCAAGCAGTTGCAGCAGGAGGAAGAGCAGGAGCCCTTCGAGGGCTGCTTCGTAAAGCTGGCTCGGATGACGCGGGAAGGGCCCTCCGGTCGGGAAAGCCATGGCCCATGGCACGTCGCTCGGGCGACCCCAGAGTTCGCCATTGATGAAGTTGGCAATGCGGCCGAAGAAGATGCCGAGCGGGGCAACGCTCGCGACGATATCAAACAGGCTCCAGAGCGGGACCAGATGCTTGCGCGCGAAGAAAACCATGGCGAGCGTGGCACCGAGAAAGCCGCCATGGAAGGACATGCCACCGTTCCACACTTCGATGGCGCGGACCGGATTGGCGGCGACGGCCGCGAAGTCGTAGAACAGGATGTAGCCGATGCGCCCACCGGCCACGATGCCGATGGCGACCCAGAGGATGAAGTCGTCGATCTGCTCGACCGTCGCCGGTGGGTTTCCGTTCCGCCAGAGCGAGGGACGGCGGAGCAGGTCGCGCGCGACGAGCCAGCCGATCAGGATGCCGGCGACATAGGCCAGCCCATACCAATGGACCGCCAGGGGACCGATCGAGAAGGCGATCGGATCGATCGCGGGGAAGGATACGACGGCGAAAAGGTCCAGGACTGACAACAATGGATAGCTTTCGTTGATGCAGGGCGAAAATGGCGTTGTGACATGGGGTGGTCAAGATGGAATCTGGACGCAAGGTCGCACCTTCAACCACCTTTATGTTCACACTGCGTCTTGCACGCCCAGGCTTCTGGTCCTACCTGATCTTCAAGGGGACAAAACGAGGTCCCGCATCCTGCTCAAGAGGAGAGTTTCATGTCGACAGGACCCAATCGCCTTTTCGATGATTTCGCCAAGCTGATGACGGATGCCGCAGGGGCTGCCCAGGGTGTGCGCAAGGAAGTCGAAACGGCCTTCCACGCCCAGGCCGAGCGCTGGCTGAACAGCATGGATCTGGTCAAGCGCGAGGAATTTGATGTTTTGCGGGAAATGGCGCTGAAGGCGCGTGAGGAAAACGAGCTTCTGCAGAAGCGGATCGAAATCCTCGAAGCGCAGCTTTCCGCTCAGGCGAAATAGGTCAGCCCTCCGACCGTCTTCCGACAACAAAAGTGTCGGCTTTTACATTTCATGTGCAATTTGCGGGACCCATAGTTGTGACTATGGGTCTTTTTGCGTTTTCAGCGGCTTGACGTCACGATTGTCAGGTCGCGGGCTGAAAAAAGTTGCGCCTTGTGGACAGGTGCGAAAAAGCCAATCGGCAGAGTCGCTTATGACCTGATGCAAAGGCGATTCCCGAACCGCCATCCACAGGGTCGATGGCCAAATCGGTGCTTTGGGGCTGGTGCTGGCATCAGGCGATTATACACTGATTTTAAATGATGATTCGAAACGGGCCTACACAAGTTTCGGACAGGGTGCGTGTTTTATCCTGGGGTCCTTCGGAATCGTTTTCAGTTTAGTTCCGGTCTTAGTGTTCGAGTGCTCCGGCGTTTTGCCGGTTGCCCGTTTTCACTCCGGTCAAGAAGGTGAAGCATGAGCCTCATGGAAATCGAAGTCGAACGCCAGTCAAACCCGGTCGACATGATCGAGTTTGTCGCTGCGACCAATGACTGGTCGTTCGAACGATCCGGCGAAGACGAGATCGCAATGACCGTCGAAGGGCGCTGGGCCGATTACCACGTCTCCTTCTCCTGGATGGAAGAATTCGAGGCCCTGCATCTCGCATCCGCTTTCGACCTGAAGATCCCCGAGAACAGGCTCAACGAGGTCATCAAGCTGCTTTCCTACGTCAACGGCCAGGTGCTGATGGGTCACTTCGACCTGTGGCGCAACGAGGACGTGGTGATCTTCCGCCAGTCGCTGTTGCTGGCCGGTGGCGCCGAGCCGACCAACCGCCAGGTCGAGGTTCTGCTTTCTTCCGCCGTCGACGCCTGCGAGGCCTATTACCAGGCTTTCCAGTTCGTCGTCTGGTCCGGCCTCGACGCCAAGAGCGCCATGGATGCCGTCCTGTTCGAGACCGTCGGAGAAGCCTGAGCATGAACCAGTCCGTCTTCGGGCAAATCGTCCTCATTGGTGCCGGCAATATGGGCGGCGCCATGCTGTCGGGCTGGTTGAAGAATGGCGTTCCGGGCTCTGCCGTCACCGTTCTTGATCCCGGCCCCTCCGATGCGATGAAGGTGCAGATTGCTGAGGCCGGCGCGCGCCACTCTGTCGCTCCGCCCGAAGGACTGGTCGCCGATATCCTTTTTCTCGCCGTGAAGCCGCAGGTGATGGATGCGGTCCTGCCGGGCCTCAAGGGGCTGGTCGGGCCACAGACCACCGTGGTGTCCGTGGCCGCCGGGAAGACGATCGCTTCCATCGAAGCGCATCTCGGATCGGTCGGGGTGGTGCGAGCCATGCCGAATACCCCGGCGATGATTGGGCGCGGCGTCACCGGCGCCTATGCCAATGAGGCCGTGACGGAGGCCAAGCGCGACGTCATCCATCGTCTTCTGAAAGTGTCCGGTCCGGTCGAATGGGTCGACAGCGAAGCGGCCATCAATGTCGTGACCGCGCTTTCGGGCAGCGGTCCGGCCTATGTGTTTTATCTCGTCGAGTGCATGGCAGAGGCGGGCCGCAAAGCCGGCCTGCCGGCGGACCTCGCCATGCGTCTCGCTCGGGAAACGGTCGCGGGGGCTGGTGAATTGATGCACCAGTCCCCCGACCCTGCGTCCAAGCTTCGGCAGAATGTCACTTCGCCGGGCGGCACGACGGCAGCCGCCCTGTCGGTGCTGATGGCTGACGACGGCATGCAGCCGCTGTTCGACGTCGCGATCGAGGCGGCGCGCAAACGTGCCGAGGAATTGGCGCAATGAGCGACGACGCCAAGAGGCCGGAAATCAGCTTCGCCGATTTCGAGAAGGTCGATATTCGCGTCGGCACCATCGTTGAGGTCGAGGGCTTTCCGGAAGCACGCAAGCCGGCTTTCAAGCTGAAGATCGATTTCGGCGCCGAGATCGGCATCAAGAAGTCTTCCGCGCAGATTACCGTGCACTACACGCCTGAAACCCTGCTCGGACGGCAGGTGCTCGGCGTGGTCAACTTCCCACCGCGCCAGATCGGGCCGTTTCGCTCCGAAGTGCTGACCCTCGGTTTCGAGGATGCAAATGGTGCCATCGTGCTGGCGGCTGTCGAGCAGGCCGTGCCGAACGGGCACAAACTGATGTGAGGACCTGAGGCGTAGCCGGCGGTCCAACCCTCTCCACCTAACAACAGTTACTTAGACTGGAACGCGCAGGATCGCCCGCAATCCGCCCTGCGGGCTTTCGTCGAGCGTCACGTTGCCGCCATGGCTGCGGGCAATGTCGCGGGCAATGGCGAGGCCGAGGCCGGTGCCGGAGGCGTCGAGATTGCGCGCCTCGTCGAGCCTGAAGAAGGGCTTGAAGACATCGTCGCGCGATTCCTTGGGAATGCCGGGGCCGTCATCGTCGAAGTAGATGACCAGCCATTTTGCCGTATGGCGCGCGTCAATCCGCAGCGTACGGGCGTAGCGCCGCGCGTTCGAAGCGAGGTTGGTCACAAGGCGGGTGAAGGCATTGGGGCGCACGGAGACGGTGCGCTCGCCCTCCATCGACCATTCGAGCGTCCTGCCGTGCAGGGTGAAATCGGCATTCAGTTTTTCAAAGACTTCGCCGAGGTCGAGCCGGCCGACATCTTCTTCGACCTCGCCCTTGGCAAAATCGAGGTAACCTTCGAGCATGCTCTGCATGTCGTCGATGTCCTGGTTCAGGCTTTCCAGCTCGGGGCCGTCGCCGGCGAGCGCCAGCTGCAGCCTGAAGCGCGTAAGGATCGTGCGCAGATCGTGGCTCACGCCGGCGAGCATGGCGGTGCGCTGCTCCATCTGCCGCTCGATGCGCTCTCGCATCAGGATGAAGGCGAGGCCTGCGCGGCGGACCTCGTCGGCGCCACGGGGGGAGAAGCCCTCCGGTGCCTTCTGGCCTTTGCCGAAGCTCTCCGCAGCATTGGCCAGCGCGAGAATTGGCCGGATTTGCCCGCGCAGGAAGAGGATGGAGATGACGATCAGGACGAGTGCGGTCGAGACCATCCAGACGAGGAAGATGTGCGTGTTGGAGGCGTAGGCGGCACTGCGTCTGGCAAAGATGCGCAACGTGCCCTGATCGACCACGATGCGGATCTCGACTGTGTCGCTGTCGCCGACGGTGTCGATCCAGAACGGCCGCCTCACGGTTCGGGCGATCTCATCGGAGAGAATCTGGTCCAGGATTGAGAAGAAGGGACGAGGGCGCGGGGAGGGGAGCTCCGTGCCTGGCTCCAGCGTGACGATCAGGTTGAGGTCATCTGCGGCGACATCGACGATCTTGTCGAAGTCTTGCGGTGTCGGATAGCGCTCAAGCAGTTCGATGACGGCTGCAATGTCCCTCGTGACGGCTGCCGACAGGCGCTCGGTGACCAATTGCCAGTGACGCTCCATGAACACGAAGGCGACAACGGTCTGAAGGATCAGCATTGGCAGGAGGATGATCAGCAGCGAACGAGCATAGAGACCGGTCGGCAAGCGGTGCCGCATCCAGCGGAGCAAGCCCTTGAGGCCCGTGGCCGGGCTGCGGTCGTGGTCCCGCCGGATCTGCTCGAATGGCGTCATCGTGTTCTGCTTCCTCGACGCCAGATGGCGTCGCTCCGTTCCCGCTCAGTCCATGCTCAGGCGATAGCCGATGCCGCGCACGGTCTGCAGCCAGACAGGGTTGGCCGGGTCGTCCTCGATCTTGCGGCGCAGCCGGTTGATCTGGACATCAATGGTCCGCTCGCCGACCTCCGCATCGTTGCCTACCAGTTCGTGGCGGGGGATGGTGTCGCCGGCGCGGGCGGCAAAGAGCAGCATGATTTCCTGCTCGCGGTCGGTCAGGCGGATGATCTCGGCGCCTTTGCGCAATTCCTTGCGCAGAAGTGAAAAAGTGTAGGGGCCGAACATGATCTGCTCGATCTTCGGCGCGTCCGGATTGGTATTGCGCTTGAGGATGTTGTTGATGCGCAGCACGAGCTCTCGGGGATCGAAGGGCTTGGCGAGGTAATCATCCGCACCCGCTTCGAGGCCGGCGATGCGACTGTCGGCTTCCGAACGTGCGGTGAGCAGGATGATCGGCACCGTCTTTTCGTCCGACAGGCTCTGTGTCAGCGACAGCCCGCTTTCGCCCGGCATCATCACGTCGAGCACCAGGAGGTCGAAGCTCAGACCTTCAAGCTTGCGGCGGGCTTCTGCCGCATCGGCCGCGACCGAGACGCGGAATCCCTTTTCCGACAGGAAACGATGGAGGAGGTCGCGAATACGGGTGTCGTCGTCAACGACCAGAAGGTGGGGCGCATCATCCGTCAGAACGATCTTCTTCAGCACGTTGTCAGGCTCCTTCTTCCTCAAGCGGGACGTCGACCGTCTGCTGCTGCATGCCCTTGAGGAAACGGCGCACGGTATCGCGTTCTTCTAGGCTCATGCCTTCCATGGCCCGGGCGATGCGGCGGGATTGGGGATCGGACAAAGCAAGCGACAATTCGCGACCCGCAAGCGTCGGGTAGAGACGGCGCTGGCGGCGGTCGGCGGGACCGGCCATCTGGCGGATATAGCCGCTGTCGATCAGCTCCTTCAGCACACGGGCAAGGCTCTGCTTGGTGATCTGCAGGATGCCGAGGAGGTCTGCGACCGTCATGCCGGGACGGCGGCTGACGAAATGGACGACGCGGTGATGTGCGCGGCCGTAACCCAGCTTGGCGAGGATCGCATCCGGATCGGAGACGAAGTCGCGATAGGCGAAGAAGAGGCTTTCGATCGTTTCGAAATCGATCGCCTTGTCATCCACCACCGTGAGATCCGGGAGAACCTTCTTGGCAGTCTTTGTCGCAGACTGTCGAACCACGCTGTCATTCCTTTCCGTGCCGAAGACCCGGTCTGATCAACCTCGTCCCAATATCGGCATGCATTCGTTTCATGGGCCATGCGATGGGGTCATCAGCCGGCCTAAGGTCATTGCCGGCGCTCTGGCCGTTCGGCGGCAAAGCTATGCGCAAGTGTAGCAAAATTCCAACAATTTTACGATCTTCGCACAGTTTCACCATTCCTTGGAAACCTATGGCTCCGCCTGTCGTTAAGCCCGCACGAGAACCGTCAGCCACAGGCAAGTGATGTCGGACACACTGTCCGGCGGAGAGAAGGAATAAGACTATGATCAGCCCCAGCCATGTTGAAGCCGAGACACCCAAGCCGAGCCTCAAGCCGCTCGCCATTCTGGTTTTCACGACGAAGATCGTCGTCGCCGGCTTTCTCGTCGCCCAGGCCTCCATGTTGCCGGCAAGCCCTGTTGCCCAGGTCTACGGCCTTAGCCGGTGATGACAAGCATTCCTCTGGCAGATCGGGCATGCTAAGTCGCTCGCCGTCTACATGAGAAGGAAGGCAGCGTCATGGGTCAGGTTCAAGCGGGCATCATCCCCGTCACTCCGTTCCAGCAGAATTGCACGATCCTGTTTGATGACGAGACGCGCGAGGGCGTGATCGTCGATCCGGGCGGTGACGTGGATGTCATCCTGGAGGTCATCGCGGAGAACCGGATCGATCTGAAGGCCATCTGGTTGACCCATGGGCATCTCGACCATGCCGGCGGTGCCGCCGAGTTGAAAGAGCGCACGGGGCTCTCGATCATCGGACCGCACAAGGACGACCTGCCGCTCCTGCAGCGGATCGAAACACAGGCGGCAACCTATGGCATTGCCGGTTTGCGCAGTGTCACCCCCGACCAATGGCTGGAGGACGGAGACCGGGTGTCGTTCGGGACGCATGAGTTCGAGGTCTATCACTGCCCGGGTCATGCGCCGGGTCATGTCATCTATTTCAATCGGGGCCAGAAGTTTGCGCATCTGGGCGACGTTCTCTTCAACGGCTCCGTCGGACGCACGGACCTGCCAGGCGGCAACCACGAGACGCTGATGACTTCGATCCGCGACAAGGTTCTGCCGCTGGGTGACGACGTCGGCTTCATCTGCGGCCACGGGCCGGGGAGCCGGATCGGCGACGAGCGCCGCAGCAACCCGTTCATACAGGGGCTGTGACTGATCTCCAGACAGCAGAAAAGCCCCGCGAGGGGCTTTTCCTTTGTTTCTGTCCCATGTTCAGCCGGCCGTGCAGAAATGCGACTGGCCGTCATAGCCGATATAGGTGCCGGTGCGCGAGTTGAAGCTCCGGTAACGCTGCGAGCAGTATTCGTACCAAGCGCCGGTCCAGGGTTCCAGATTATAGGACTGGTAGACGGGGCGCGGCTGGTAGACCGGCTGAGCGCGATAAACCGGGCGGCGTGGCGGCGGCGGCGGATAATCGTCGACATAGTAATCCTGGTCGTCGTAAACGGAGACCGGGCCCTGATCGACATAGACCCGGCGCTGTGGCGGAGGGCTTGCCAGAACGGAGCCCACGATCACGCCGGTCGCCAAACCAAGCGCGCCGAGCGCCAGGGCATCATTGTGGCGGTGATGGCGATAGTAGCGGTCGCCGGCTTCGGCCTGGGTCGCTGCCGCCATGGGCACCAGGGTGACTGCGGCCGCAAGGAATGCATGTTGCGCGAATTTCATCA
This sequence comes from Rhizobium sp. Root274, assembly GCF_001429245.1. Classification (GTDB taxonomy): domain Bacteria; phylum Pseudomonadota; class Alphaproteobacteria; order Rhizobiales; family Rhizobiaceae; genus Allorhizobium. Next base: position 440,837 of record NZ_LMJE01000007.1, on the reverse strand, counting down.
TGGCTTCGTTTCCTCGAAAAGGGCGGTGCTGTTTGAAGCATCACGCTATGGAAGAAGCCTAGAGCCGATCGGCTGAACGCAAGCTGAATGAAAAAACCCGGCATGGATGCCGGGCCGTAATTTTGTAGACTAAGCCGGCTGTTTGAAATCAGCCGGAGATCTGCAGGTTTACGGCCTTGGGGCCTTTGCCACGGCGATCGGGTTCCGTATCAAAGCTGACCTTCTGGTTCTCGGTCAGTCCCGAAAGGCCCGAAGCCTGTACAGCGGAGATGTGAACGAAGATGTCCGCACCGCCATTATCGGGCTTGATGAAGCCAAAGCCCTTGTCGGTGTTGAAAAATTTTACAGTGCCAGTCTCGGCCATGCGTCAGGTCCTTTTCTCTCTGCCCGTATTCGGCGGGGCAGCATTACAATGTTACCCGCTTGCGGGTGCGCGACAGGCATTTGTCGAAATGTGAGGAAAGGGGCCTTGTTACCGCAGACAATACCAGGACGTTGCTACAGGTCCCAATGTTGTCCGCCCAGGGTTGTTATAGCGTCCCCGGCGCGCATCTGTTTATAGGTCTTCCCATGCTCGCAAATTTGCCCGAACAGCGGAAGAGTGCTTGGTTTGTGGTTAATTGGCAAGCGAAAGTTTTGTCGGTTCGAAGCGCGAGATCCCCGCATTCCCAGTGCCCGCAGCCGAAAATGAACCCGTGCGAGGCGTCGATTTCGGCGTCGCGTGAAAATTTGCATCGCCTGCGATGCAGATCGCGAAAAATATGCATGCGATCACGGATTTTTTCGGTTGAAAATTTTGCGTGCGGCATAGGGTCGTCCGCGATCGCATGGCGGAGAAAATCCGCAGGATGTGTGCAATTCCCACCGAAAATGGCTGATCAATCACGTAGATTTCAGCCGCTCAAGCGGTGAGCGGGGCCCGATAGCCGTTGTGCTATCGCGAAGAGCACAGAAAATCGTCGTCGCGGCACGCTTGGGGCATGCGCGACTACGTCTGCGGTCTTGATGCAGCGGGTTGAGGCTGTCAGGTATCGAAGGTGACAGCCTTCAGTTTGTCGATGCCCAAGGCCTGCAGAGCCAGCTTCTCGTAAAACGGCTCCGACTTGCCAAGCTTCACCTTGTAGAGGAAGTATTTTTCAAAGCCGATCTTGGCGGCATGGACCCATTTGCCCTGTGACGACCAGTTGACGTTGCGGGGCGGCAATTGTGGCTGCGCGACGAAGGCGATGCCCCCATCGCCGAAATCGGCGAGGCAGACGGCGTTCCAGGTGCCCTGGGCATCGGGTTTCTCACCATGGATGAGGGCGGCGATGTTGTGGGCGGTGGCCGTCACCATGGATTCGATCATGAAGCCGGTCTTCGGCACACCGACCGCGACTGCGGTCTTCCCGAACGGCGGAATGGCGACGCAGACGCCGACCGAAAAGATATTGGGGAAGGTGGGGTTCTGCTGGTGCTTGTCGGCGAGGATGAAACCACGCGGATTGGTCAGACCCTCAATGTCGCGAATGGCAGATACGCCGCGAAAGGCAGGCAGCATCATCGTATAGGCGCTGGCGATCTCGTGCGTGGCCTTCACCGTGCCGTCGTCATTCATTTCTTCGGCCGTCACCTTGTCCGCATCGAACTTCTTCACGCGGGCATTGGTCACCCATTTGATGTGCTTGGAGCGAAGCGCGCTCTCGAGGAGGCCTTTAGTGTCCCCGACGCCGTCGAGCCCGAGATGGCCGATATAGGGTTCCGACGTGACGAAGGTCATCGGCACGCGGTCGCGCACCTTGGCATCGCGGAGTGCCTTGTCGAGAATGAAGGCAAACTCATAGGCGGGGCCGAAGCAGGAGGCGCCCTGGACGGCGCCGATGACGACAGGTCCGGGATTGGCAACGAGTCTGTCGAATGCCTCCTTGGCTGCAAGCGCATGATCGATGTGGCAGACGGACTGGGTATGGCCGTGTGGCCCGAACCCCTCGATTTCATCGAAGGCCAGTTCGGGTCCCGTTGCGATCACCAGATAATCGTAAGGGAGCGAGGTACCGTCAGCCATGTCGATCCGGCTTTCGGATGCCTGCAGGCGAAACGCGCCTTGCGGATGCAGCGTGATGTTGCGTTTGGCGCAGGCAGGGCGCAGGTCGACCTCGATCTCTTCGCGCCCTCGCCAGCCGACAGCCACCCAGGGGTTGGACGGGACGAAGGAATAGGTCGCGCCCTTGTTGATCAGGTGGATCTCGGCTTCCTTGCCGAGACGGTCGCGCAGTTCGTAAGCCATAATGCTGCCGCCGAGACCGGCGCCCAAGACCGCAATCCTATGCATAGTAGATACCTCCCAGTGTTGCTGGAGGATATTATATATACGAAACTACATAGATATCAATTTTTGTTTCTTTTGCCGGGTCCGGGGTGGTTATGGCGTGGCTCCTTTGCCTGGACCAGATCTTCAAGACTGCGGCGCCAGAGCCCATAGCCCCCGAAAGCCATGACGACAAAACAGAGACCGAGCAGGAGGATCAGCACTTTTCGCTCGGGCGTGGGAAGCGAGCTGGTTCCCAACGTGTGCCGCGCGTTGAGGGCCGGCGTGGTCATCAAGCCGATGCTTGAGGTGACCTCGCGGCTGGGAGGAAGCGGGGCGGAGTGCGCTGTGTCCTCCGTTGTGCTCGCGACAGGCTCGCGCGGGACCATCTGCGGATTGGCGATGCCGACCGAAGCAGTGCCGATCAAAAGGGCTGCAACGATTCCCATTCGGAAGCGGAGCCGGGTGGGGCGGGATGGCACTTTTGCGTCGAGGTCTTGAAGGGGCATGGCGGATCCTCGCTCTTGCTCTCGGATGCCGGATGGAACGCGCATTTCTGGACAGGAGCGAGACGGAATTGTGGCCATTCCGGTTCGCGCTCATATTCCTGTGAGGTGACGGCAGCGAAGCCGGGGAGGGGGATTGCCATGGTGACGCGATTCTTCGCGCGTTGACGATGCTTTCCGCTTGAAAGGCCGGGGCTCTTTCGCCATAGAGCTTGGACCTGAGGCCCCGGGGACCGGGGTCGATGTTCAATCAGCTCAGGACACACCCTCATGGCTTTCCTTGCCGACGCCCTATCCCGCATCAAGCCTTCCGCGACCATCGCCGTCACGCAGATGGCCCGGGAGCTCAAAGCGCAGGGGAAAGACGTCATTTCGCTCTCCGTCGGCGAGCCCGACTTCGATACGCCGCAGAACATCAAGGATGCGGCCGTTGCAGCGATCGCCCGCGGTGAGACGAAGTACACGCCGGTTGCCGGCATTCCAGAACTGCGCAAGGCGATTGCCGACAAGTTCAAGCGCGAGAACGGTCTCGACTACAAGCCCGAGCAGGTGATCGTCGGCACCGGCGGAAAGCAGATTCTTTTCAACGCCTTCATGGCAACGATCAATCCGGGAGATGAAGTCGTCATCCCGGCACCGTTCTGGGTGTCCTATCCGGAAATGATTGCGCTCTGCGGCGGCACGCCGGTTTTTGTCGAAACGACGATCGAGAACAATTTCAAGCTGACGGCCGAGCAGCTGGACAAGGCGATCACGCCGAAGACTAAGTGGTTCATGTTCAACTCGCCGTCCAACCCGTCGGGTGCTGCCTATAGCAAGGACGAGCTGAAGGCGCTGACCGACGTTTTGATGAAGCATCCGCATGTTTGGGTTCTGACCGACGACATGTATGAACACCTCGTTTTCGGCGACTTCGTCTATTACACCCCCGCTCAGGTCGAGCCGGCGCTCTATGACCGCACGCTCACCATGAACGGCGTATCCAAGGCTTATGCGATGACCGGCTGGCGTATCGGCTATGCGGCCGGCCCGCTGCCGCTGATCAAGGCCATGGACATGATCCAGGGCCAGCAGACCTCGGGCGCCTGCTCGGTTGCCCAGTGGGCCGCCGTCGAGGCGTTGAACGGCCCGCAGGACTTCATCACGGAATCGAAAAAGGCCTTCGAAGAGCGCCGTGACCTCGTGGTTTCCATGCTCAACCAGGCCTCCGGCATCGTGTGCCCGAAGCCGGAAGGCGCGTTCTACGTCTATCCGTCCTGCGCTGCCCTGATCGGCAAGACCGCCCCGTCGGGCAAGGTGATTGCCAATGACGAGGATTTCGTCATGGAACTGCTGGCGACCGAAGGTGTGGCGACCGTTCACGGCTCGTCCTTCGGTCTCGGCCCGAACTTCCGCGTCTCCTACGCGACATCGAACGCCAAGCTGGAGGAGGCCTGCAGCCGCATCCAGCGCTTCTGTGCTTCACTGAAGTAAGCGGCGGGCTTTATCGGCTGTCGGAGGGCTCGTCGAAAGACGGGCCCTTTTCGCGTTTTCCGGCTTTGTTGAGGGGGGCGAGCGCTTGTGGTAATGTCGGTTGCATGAAAACCGTCAGTCTGCAGGAAGCCATTCGCGATCTGGACACGCTTGCCCACGCGGTCGAGCAGGGCGAAGTCGTAACCGTGACGAGGGACGGAAAACCGGTGCTTGATCTTGTGCCGCATGCGGGGTCGGGCGAGGTAGAGACGAAGCCGAAAAAGGGTGGGATCGATTGGGAAGCGATGCAGGCACACCTACGTTCGATTGGTGTCGAGGACGCCGTTCCATATATTGCAGATGACTTCGATGATCCGCTGCCTGAAGACTTTCTCCTGAGGCCGCTTCCCTAGTGCCGCGTCTGCTGCTCGACACCCATATCGTTCTCGCGCTCCTGAGGCGGGATTTCGACCAGCAGTTCCCAGCGATTAGCAAGCGTTTCGCTGCTGGCGATGTAAGCGGCTTCGTGAGCGTTGCGACCCTTTGGGAGATCGCGATCAAAAACAGGCTTGGCAAGTTAGAAACAGGCATTCCATTGCCGGAGATCCCGGCAAACCTGAGGTCGGGCAGCTTGGAGATCTTGGGCATCGAAGTGGCCCATGTGCTCCATCCGCTTGACCCAGAACCTCCGACACGGGACCCGTTCGATCGGCTGCTGCTTGCCCAATGCCATGTCGAAGGCTTGCGTCTGGTGACAGTGGATCGCGCTCTCGTCGACCATCCCTTGGCCTTCCGCACCTGATCTGGAGGCCAGAGGCGGCTAGGCCCAATTCAAGCCTTTGTCAGCTTGACGATTGTCGACTCGCCGCCGCCGCGTTGTTCGGTGACGGCATAGACCGCGCCATCCGGGCCGACTTTGACGTCGCGGATGCGGGCGTCGAGGTCGACGCGTTCCTCATGCTTCACGCGGTCGTTTTCCATATGCAGGACGACGACACCTTGGCTGACGAGGCCGCCGAAGAGGAAGGCGCCTTTCCATTCGGGGATCGCTTCCGCATTGTAATAGGCCATGCCCGAGGGCGCGATGACTGGGTCCCAGTAATAGACCGGCTGTTCGGTGTCGGCCATTTGGGTGACGCCGTTGCCGACCGCCTTGCCACTGTACTCGACGCCATAGGTGACTTCTGGCCAACCATAATTCTTGCCGGCTTCGGGGCGGTTCAGTTCGTCACCGCCCTTTGGGCCGTGTTCCACGGTCCAGAGACGCCCCTGGCCGTCGATCGTCGCGGATTGGAGGTTGCGGTGGCCGAGCGACCAGATCTCCGGCTGAGCATTGTCCTGCCCTGTGAAGGGATTGCCTTCAAAGGGCTGACCCATCTCGGTGATGCGGAAGATTTTGCCGAGGCCGCTTGCAAGGTCCTGGGCCTGGACGCGCGGCTCTGCGTCGGAGCGCTCGCCAACCGTGACGTATAGTTCGCCCTGAGGACCGAAGGCGAGACGGGAGCCGAAATGCTTGTTGCCGTCATAGCTCGGCATCTGGCGGAAAATGACGCTGACGTCCTCAAGCGTGCCGCCACCCTGATCGTCGGGGACGAGGCGTGCGGAGGCGACGGAGGTGCCGTTGCCGTCCTCGCGAGGCTCAGAGAAGGAGAAGAAGATCATACCCGAGGTTTCGTAGTCAGGAGCCAGCGCCACGTCGAGCAGGCCACCCTGGCCATTGGCAAGGACTTCAGGGACATTGGCGATTTGAGGGCCGGCCTTGCCGTCAGTGCCAATGATGTGCATGGCGCCGGCCTTGGCGGTCACCAGCATGCGGCCGTCGGGCAGGAACTCCATCGCCCAGAGGTGGGGCAGGCCTTCCGCCACCACTTCCGTCTTGATCTCGATGCGCTGCGACGGTTGCGGCGCGCGCGTCTGTCCCTCGAAGGCCGGCTGCTGGGTTGGCGCATTTGGCGACTGCGTCTCGGCCGGCGTGCCCGCCTGCTGCGCTTGCACGGGCAGGGCAACGATGGTTGCTGACAACATGGTGCCGGCGAGAATGAGGGGCAGGCGGTTCATGGCTATCTCCTGGTCTTCATCAACATTCGGGGGTCAACGTTGATGTGGGCGCGAAGCTCCCAATCGACAGTCCAGGCGTCATCAAAATTGGTTCATCAGCGAGTGATCCGGAGGTTGGATCATCGGGATCAAAAAAGCGGGACCTTTCGGCCCCGCTTTCAGACTTTGCTTGATCAGGCCGCTGTCTTCACCCAGGGGCCGAGGATCGGCGCATTGGCGAAGAGGCGCTCACGGTCCCGCCAGAGCGCGGGGAGGGCAAGCACACCAAGGGCTGCCACCGTGATCGCTGTCTTGGTCAGTTGCGACAGTTCCGGCGTGTTCCCGTCGATGTAATAGACCATGTAGACGATCAGCACGTGCCAGACATAGATCTGCAACGAGTGGCGGCCGAGCAACTGCAGGAAGTTGAGCGTGAAGAGGCTGGTAAGGCCGGATGCCAACTTCTGGATCAGCGGGCTGTGATGGCGCGGGCCAGCGATTAGGATCCAGGCGATGCCATAGGCAACGGCTGCAAAATTGATCAGATAAACCGGACCGAAGTCGGCTCGCACCTCCATCAAGCCGAATTTCTCCAGCACGAAGCCGGGCATCAGGCCGTGGGCGGTGGTGATGCGCAGCGGCAGGAAGAAGATCGTGATGGCAAGGGCGGTCCAGGCAAGTGTCGTACGCTTGGGGTCGAAAACCTTCTGCCACTCGATCTTGCCCATCGAGGTCAAGGTGCCGGCGATGATGCCGGCGAAGAAGACGATCTGCCAGCCCATCAGGTTGAAGGAGACGCGCAGGCCTTCCTTGTCCGGCGCACCGGCAAGCCAGGCGTTGAGCGGATAGGTTACGATTCGGTGGAGGCCGAGTTGGGCGGCAAGCCAGACCAAGAGCGAGGCGATCGCAACGCCGAGCCACTGGCCGCGCAGGCAGAACCAGATGACGATCGGCGCAAAGACCATGTAGGCGATGTATTGCGGCAGGATGTCCATGAAGGTCGGCTGGACCAGGAAGGCGGCGACAGGGGCCAGCGACGCCGGATCCTTGAGGCTCACCGTCCCGAGCCAGTTCTGCCAGGCCTGGACAGCACCCGGCAGCAGAAGCTGCAGCACGAGGATGACCAGCACCACGCCCATGGCATAGCGGTAGAGCTCCAGCGCCCGCGACCAGATGCGGTCGCGACCAACCTGATAGCCGTCTTTCATCATCTTGCGGGCGTAGACCATGCCGGTCAGCAGGCCGGAGAGGAAGACGAAACCTTGAGCGTCTTCGACAAAGGCGAGGTTTCGGTGGTTGATCTCCACGAGCCAGAGCCCGCCGGCAAACACCATGTGGTTGATCAGCATGAAGACGAGGAAATAGCCTCGCATGCCATCAATGACGTCCAATCTTTTCACGTTCGACTCCCGCGTTAGCCCCCGGAACCCGACGGGGGGCGATCTTCAACCGCATCGTGTTGACAATGCGGCGGAAGGGCCGAAGGGGCCGATCCGTGCGGGGTGAACGGAAACTTTCCACAAAAGTTCCGAGCTTGGAGTCACCTCGACGTGAAGGCCGCGTGCACTGCACGCAGCGAATCACAGGCCTAGGAAGGCGAGCATGATGAAGGTGGCGAAGAGGACAAAATGGGTCATGCCTTCAATGGCATTAGTCTCGCCATCGTTCAGATTGATGGCAGCCGCGATGAGGGTGATGGCGACCATTGTCGTCTGTACCGGGGTCATGGCCATGACGAAAGGCTGGCCTGTGTAGAGGGCAATGCCTTCCATCACCGGGACCGTCAGAATGACCGTCGACAGTGACGCGCCCATGGCGATGTTGATCGTGGCCTGCATGCGGTTGCGCAAGGCGGCGCGCAATGCGGTCAGGATTTCCGGAGCAGCCGAGATCGCGGCAACGAGAATGGCGCTGAGAGCGACCGGGGCGCCGGTTCCTTCGAGGCCAGCGTCCATCAGCACCGACATGACTTCGGCAAGCACGCCGATCAGCACGACACCGAAGAGGATGACGCCGATCGACCAGAGCGCGGAGGGTTCGGCCCGTTCGGCAGTTTTTGCTCGTCCGGGATTGGGAATGGCGCTGGCGGGACCTTGGCCACGGCGTTTGCCTTGGCCAGCTGTGGCGGGCTTGGGCTTGGTCTGCTTTTCGGCGGCCCGGTTCGGATAGCTGTAGGAGAAGAAGTAGCTGTGGGTGCCCACCTGCATGCGCAGGAAGAGGCCGTAAAGGGCCAGCATGGCAAAGATGGTGAAGACGGAATAATACTGCCAGCGATCGGTGGGGATGAATTCCGGGACGACCATGGAAATGCCCATGGCGGTCAGGATCATGACGCCATAGGTCTTGCCGCTATCGTCGTTATAGGGCTGTTCGCCGTGTTTCAGGCCGCCAATCAGGGCGGCGAGACCCAGGATACCGTTGATATCCAGCATGACCGCCGAATAGATGGTGTCACGCACCAGCGTCGGGGAGCCACCCTTGTTCATCATGATGGCAAGAATGATCACCTCTACCGCGACGGCGGAGAGGGTGAGGATCATCGTGCCATAGGGGTCGCCTACCTTGTGTGCCAGAACTTCGGCGTGATGGGCTACCCGCATCGAGCCGACGACGATGGCCGCGATCAGGATTGCGGCGCCTGCGAGCGAAGCGACCTGCCCGTGCTCCAGCAGCGCATGCTCGCCAAACCAGGCGGCGATGCCCAACAGGATCGGAATGAGCAGAAGTCTTTCCTGCTTCAGCGCTGAGATCATGGAAGAGGTCCCCTTTGTTCCATGTAACGGGTGGAACACGCGCGTGTTCCCTTGGCAAGATGGCGTCGTCACAGATTTGCGCCCTGGCCGATTTGATGGAATAATCGCTTCAGCCGAGGAGGAGAAGGCCATGGTGAAGATCATCTACGAGATCGTTCCTCATGACGGCGGCTGGGCCTATCGGCTTGGCGGCGTTTATTCGGAAGCGTTCGCGACCCATGATCAGGCGATGGAGGCCGTGCGCATTGTCGTTGCCGAACAGCAGGTTGGCGACGAGCCGGTGACGATCAGCTATCAGGATGAAAACGGGCGCTGGCGCGAAGAGTATAGCGACGGCGGCGACCGGCCGGAAATCGAGGTTGTCGACGCCTTCGTTGAGACGTCTGCCCCGCCGGCCTGAGACGGCTGCCGCTTGAACCGCGGCCAACCCGGTTCATCGCGTCACGCTTCGGCCGCAGCGCCACCGCCCCGTCGGCCTGCAAAATCGAATAGTCCCGCCACAAGAGCGTCAAAGGTTGTGCGGTAGCGCGGCGTGGTCTTCAGGCTTTCGTGCATCACCACATAGGTCTCGAGGCCGAGATCGATCCGGCCGGGCAAGACCTCAACAAGGTCAGGATCAGTGCGACCAAGCGCGACCTGACAGACGCCGATGCCAATGCCGGCGCGAATGGCCGCGAGTTGAGCAAGATTGCTGTCGGCTCGGAACTGGAAACGCAGATCGGCCACGACGGGATTGTCCTTCAGGATTTCGCGGATATAGGCGAGCTGGCGGTCAAAGCCGATCAGGCGGTGGTTCGACAATCCGGGAAGGTCAGTCGGCTGGCCATACTTCTCCAGATAGCGCCGATGGGCGAAGAACCCCATTGGAAGCCGGCCGATGTGGCGGCTGAGAAGCGCGTTTTGCCGCGGCGTCGTCATGCGCACCGCGATATCCGCTTCCTGGTTCAAGAGGTCTTCGACAGTATCGGAGGCGGAGAGTTCGATCTCAAGACCCGGATGGCGGTCTTGCAGCTCGGCGAGGATCTTCGGCAATGCTTCGATGGCAATGACCTCGCTGGCGCTGACGCGCACAGTGCCGCGCACACCGTCCATATCTCCAGACGCGATGCGGGCGAGGGACGCCGACATGGCGGCCATCGATCGCGCGTGACCATGCATGGCGCGCGCCTTCTCCGTCGGCAGCAGGCCTTGTGGGCCGCGCAGGAAGAGGGCCGCGCCGAAGGCCTGTTCCAACGCCTCGATATGGCGGCCTGCCGTGGGTTGGGTCAGGCCGAGGCTGCGGGCGGCAGCCGACAGCGATCCAGTGTCGAGCACGGCGAGGAGGGTTCTATAATGGTCCCAGCTGATCTCTTCGATATCCATACATATATGTATAGCAGATCGACATTCTTTGGCAATTTTGAATATCTCCGTCACGTGACATCTTCTCTCCAGTCCAGAACCGAAGGAGACCGACATGACGCAGATGGATGCCATTGCCACACGCCCCTTAGCCCTTGTTCTTGGTGCCACCGGCGGTGTTGGCGGCGCGCTTGCTCAAGCTTTGGTGGCGCGCGGATACAAGGTGCGGGCCATGCACCGCAACCCGACGGCCCAGATGGTCGCGCGACCGGTCTATGAGTGGGTGAAGGGGGACGCCATGAATGCCGATGAAGTCTTGCGGGCCGCAAAGGGCGTCAGCCTCATCGTGCATGGCGTCAATCCGCCCGGCTATCGCAATTGGGGGCAACTGGTGCTGCCGATGATCGACAATACGATTGCCGCTGCCCGTGCCGTTGGTGCGCGCATCCTGATGCCGGGTACGATCTACAATTACGGGCCGGACGCCTTTCCGCTTCTGTTCGAAGACAGCCCGCAGACCCCTGTCAGCATCAAGGGCGGGATTCGGGTGGAGCTGGAGCGACGGTTGGAGCGGGCATCTGAAGAAGGCCTTTCCGTGATCCTGGTGCGCGCCGGCGATTTTTTCGGACCCGACGCCGGCAACAACTGGTTTGCCCAGGGGCTGGTGATGCCGGGCAAGCCGGTGCGCTTCGTCATCAATCCGGGGCGGAAGGGTGTTGGCCATGCCTGGGCTTATCTGCCGGATGTGGCCGAAACCTTCATGCAGCTTCTCGACACGGCGGACCAGTTGCCTGCCTTCGCCCGCTTTCACATGGATGGTTTCTTCGATAGCGACGGCACCCAGATGGCGAAGGCGATCGGCAGAGCGGTCGGCAATCCGTCGATCCGCGTCTGGTCCTTCCCCTGGTGGCTCGCCGGTCTTGCACGGCCCTTCGTGCCGCTTCTGCGGGAACTGCATGAGATGCGATACCTGTGGAAGCGCACGATCCGGCTCGACAACAAGCTGCTGGTCGACCATCTCGGCGCCGAGCCGCGTACGCCGCTTGACGAAGCGGTGAAGGCGACGCTTGCAAGCCTCGGCTGCCTTCCGGCTTCGGGTGCCACGCCTGCCGGTGTGCACCGCCTGATATCCGGCGGTGCAGCATGACGGCCGGGCTGGTGCACGAGCAGGGGCGCGGGCTCTCCTTCGGGCTTTTCTCCGGCTTCGCAGTTCTGGCGCTGGTCGGCATTGCCGGTCAGTTCCTGCTGGCCGGTATGTCGATCTTCGGCGCGGCCGACGCCTGGGGATTGCATGGCTTGTCCGGTGGGCTGCTGTCGGTTCCTGTGCTCGGCATGCTGGGGCTGGCGCTCGCCATCCCTGGCCTTCACCGTTTTCGCCGGGATGTGGGCGTGCTCACGGTGGTCTACCTTCTGCAGGTGACTCTGGCGGGGCTGGGGGCCGGCTTTCCCCTTTTAGGAGCGCTGCATCCGCTCAATGGGCTGATCATGGCCGACGTGGCGATGGGGATAACCAAGGCCCGGTTTTCGCGCGGGTGAGTTCGGCAGAATAAAGAGCCCTCGCATCGAGTGCGAGGGCGCGACTTGCTTATGGGATTGGAATCAGGCGAGCGCCGGATAGGTCGTGTAGCCCTGGGCTCCGCCGCCATAGAGCGTGGCCGTCTCCAGCTCGTTCCAGGCTGCGTCTTCCTTCAGCCGGCGGACGAGGTCCGGATTAGCGATGAAGGGGCGTCCGAAGGCGACGACATCGGCATAACCGCTGTCGACCGCTTCCATGGCGGCCGCCCTATCATACCCATTGTTGACCATCCAGGTGCCCTTGCCGCCCTTTGCGCGGTAAGCGGCCTTCAGCGCCTTCCAGTCGAAGGGCAGGACATCGCGCGGGCCGCCCGTGGCCCCTTCGATAACATGGATGAAGGCGAGGTCGAAGCCTGCGAGCTTTTTCACCAGGGCCGTGTAGACGGCGGCCGGATCCGGGTCCGAAACGTCGTTGGCCGGCGTCGTCGGGGAAATGCGGATGCCGGTGCGGTCAGCGCCGATCTCCTTGACGATGGCATCAACCACTTCGACCGTCAGGCGAATGCGGTTTTCGATCGAACCACCATAGGCATCGCTGCGCTGGTTGCTGTTCGAGCGCATGAACTGCTCAAGCAGATAGCCGTTGGCCGCATGGATCTCGACACCGTCGAAACCGGCCTCAATCGCGGCACGGGCCGCCTTGCGGTAATCCTCGATCAAGCCGGGGATTTCCGAGAGCTCCAGAGCGCGCGGCTCTGAGGTTTCGGCAAAGGCGCCGGAGCCATAGGCGTTCAGGATATATGTCTTGGACTTCGCTGCGATGGCAGACGGTGCGACTGGCTTGCCGCCATCCGGCTGAAGCGAGGTGTGCGAGATGCGGCCGACATGCCAGAGCTGCGTCACAATCTTGCCGCCGGCGGCATGAACCGCAGCGGTGACCTTTTTCCAGCCTTCAATGGCTTCCGGCAGGTAGAGGCCTGGCACATCCGCATAACCCTGACCTTGGTGGCTGATGGCCGTGCCTTCGCTGACGATGAGGCCGGCACCGGCCCGCTGGCGATAGTATTCGACGTTCAGGTCATTGGGAACAGCGCCCGGCGAACGGTTACGCGTGAGGGGAGCCATGGCAACACGGTTTGCCACGGAAATACGGCCGACGGTCGTCGGTTCAAAGAGCTTGGACATGAAACCTCTTGAGCGTTTCCGGCGGGGGAGGATTGGTCGCCGGGAACCAAGCATGTGGGTGGTCAGAGCATTCCGTTCAAGGTCTTGATGAATTCCTTGATGGTGTCTTCCTCGCGCCGATACAGGACCCGCTGGCCAACGCGTTTTGAGCTGATAAGGCCGGCGCGCTGCAAGGTCGCCAGATGGGCCGAGACGGCAGACTGAGATAGCCCCGAGCGTTCGAATTGCCCGGCGCTGATGCCTTCTCCAGCCTCATCCTTGGGAACACCAAAATATTGGTTGGGTTCCTTGAGCCAGATCAACATTTCCATGCGCGCAGGATGCGCCAGCGCCTTCATCACGTCCTCTAGGTACATGACCCCTCCAGTAAACTCGGCTTATCGACAGGGGCAGAAGTTCGACGCGCATTCCATTTATCGGGACGCGGCGATAGTTCCGCCTTACGCCCCCAATGCCGCAGGGTCGATTTTGTTCCGGACAAAAGGCAAAAAAAGAGGGCCACTGGAAAACCAGGGCCCTTTAAATTGTGAAGGTTAAAACCTCCAGAGGGGAACAGCTGCTGCGGTGGAACTGGGAGGAAAAAGCCACCATGTGCATCAGCCGTGTGCGATATGGTGGTTTTTTGTGCAGTGAACAATGCTTTTTTATGCATGTCAGGCATGCGGTGAGCGCAGGTCGGTGCGCCAAGCATACAATTTCCACCGAGGTGGCAGCCCTCAGAAGTTCCAGTTGCGCGCTTTCGCGACGATGAAATCCCGGAATGCCTTGAGCTTTGCGGCGTTCTTGATCTCGTCTGGATAGCAGAAATATGTATCGAAGGACGGGATATCTGCCGGGATGGCGAGCTGTAAAAGTCCCGGATCACGTCCGACGATATAGTCCGGCAGCATGGCTATGCCGATGCCCAGCAAACAGGCGCGCTTGATCGACGTCTGGCTGTTGATCTGCAGGTGCGGCATTCGGGCATTGTCGGACGAACGGCCTGCCGTTTCCAGCCAGTTGACGTCGAGCAGATAGTTTGGTGCGGGCTCGCCGAACGAGATGATCTTGTGATTGTCGAGATCCTCGATCGACTGTGGCTCGCCATAGCGATTGATGTAAGAGGGGGCTGCATAGACATGCATATGCACGGTGAAGAGCTTGCGCTGGATGAGATCCGACTGTTGCGGCTGGCGCAGGCGAATGGCGCAGTCGGCATGGCGCATGTTCACGTCCAGTTCCTCGTTGTCGAGGATGAGCTGGATCGACATTTCCGGATAGAGTTGCAGAAATTCCTGCACCTTGTCCGTAAGCCAGCCCTGGCCGAGGCCAACCGTGGTCGTCACGCGCAGTTTGCCAGAGGGCTTTTCCGTCGTTTCCGTCAGCTGCATCTTCACGGTCTGCAGCTTCAATAGAACGTCGTGGGCAGTGCGGTACAGCAATTCGCCCTGTTCGGTGAGGATCAGGCCGCGGGCATGGCGGTGGAAGAGCTTGACGCCGATATCCTGTTCCAGCGACGAGACCTGGCGGCTGATTGCCGACTGGGACAGATGCAGCTTGTCGGCGGCATGGGTGAAGGAGCCTGCTTCCGCGGCAGAGTGGAAAATGCGCAGTTTGTCCCAGTCCAGCGGCATGCCGCCCCCTCTCATGGCCTCTACTCCGCCGCTTGCTGGGCGGGGATGGACAGGGCCGTCAGATAACGCTCGGCTTCGAGCGCTGCCATGCAGCCCATGCCGGCGGCCGTGATCGCTTGGCGGTAGACGTCGTCGGTAACGTCACCGGCGGCAAAAATGCCCGGCACATCGGTTGCCGTCGAATCAGGGGCTGTCCAGAGATAGCCGTTTGACTTGAGCTTCAGCTTGCCCTTGAACAGTTCGACTGCCGGGGCATGGCCGATGGCGACGAAGACACCGTCGATCGGCATGTCAGTCACGGCGCCGGTCAGTTGATCCTTTAGCTTCACACCCGAAACAGAGGGCGGCATCGGCGGCTTGGCCGCTGCGCCGGTGATTTCTTCGACGGTGGTGTTCCAGAGGACGCGGATGTTCTCCTTGGCGAACAGGCGCTCCTGCAGGATTTTTTCCGAGCGGAAACTGTCGCGGCGATGCACGACGGTCACCGACTTGCAGATATGCGAGAGATAGAGCGCCTCTTCGACAGCCGAATTGCCGCCGCCGACGACGATCACGTCCTTGTTGCGATAGAAGAAGCCATCGCAGGTGGCGCAAGCCGAGACGCCAAAGCCCTGGAAATGCTGTTCGCTTTCGATGCCGAGCCACTTGGCCTTGGCACCCGTGCAGATGATCAACGTCTCGGCTGTCCAGACCTGGCCGCTGTCGGTCTTGACCGTGAAGGGGCGGTTGACGGTGTCGACTTCGGTCACGAGATCGCTGACGATCTCGGTGCCGACATGGATCGCCTGGTTGAGCATCTGCTCCATCAGCCAGGGGCCTTGGATTGGATCGGCAAAACCCGGATAATTCTCCACATCCGTGGTGATCATCAACTGGCCACCCTGTTCCATACCGGCAATCAGCACCGGCTTCAGCATGGCGCGGGCGGCATAGATGGCAGCAGTGTATCCGGCGGGGCCGGAGCCGATGATCAGCACCTTGGTGTGGCGGGCGGTCATGTCGTATTCCTTAGCCCGGATGGCGTGTCGTTCTGTGCGACCGGGCGACTATTAGAGTTTCGAGGCTTCGGGGTAGTTTAGGGATCGACAGGTTAGTTTTTCAAGTGCACCGAGCGAAAAATCAGGTGGTCACGTGCCCCGCAAAACATCCGCTGAAGAAATCTGCAGTTGCCGCAAATCGGCATAAGGTCGTTTCCAGCGGTTAGCGAAGAGACTTCTTCAACGCGGATCTGTCCGATATTTCGGCTCGATGTCCCCAGCTATTGCGTTAGGCCGGCTGGAATTCGCGAGTGAATGCAGCAATACACTCATCTGGGACTAGTGCACATGGCCTTGGCTTGAAGGGGAATGATATGGGTCTGAATGCCAGCCGGGTTTGGCTTGATCGTGAACTCGAAGCGTTCGGCAAATCGCTTCCACCTGGATGTCTTGTCCTAGATGCCGGAGCCGGATCACAGAAATATGCTTCGAAATTTTCACAGCAGCGTTACGAAACCGCAGATTTCGAGCAGGTCGATAAAGCGTATAAACCAAGCACGTATGTATGCGACCTGCGTTCCATACCTGTCGAAGACGGCCGATTTGATGCGGTGGTTTTTACTCAGGTGATGGAACATCTACCTGAGCCCAAGTTGGTGCTGAAAGAGCTGAATCGCGTGCTGAAACCGGGTGGAGTCATGTTTTTTTCGGCTCCGCTCTATTATCAAGAACACGAAAAGCCCTACGACTTTTACCGTTATACACAATTCGGCTTAATGTATCTCTTTGAACAATCAGGCTTTCACACAAACGAGATCCGGTGGCTCGAAGGCTTCATGGGTACCGTGGCCCATCAACTGCGCTACATGCGTAGTCACTTCCCACGTTCTACCGCGGGCTTCGGTGGTGGTGTAGGAGGACTTCTCTTGCTCGTCGTATTTCAGTTGTTCGGTCTGTTGGCGCGGTTAATGTCGCCTTTGGCGCGACTTGCCGACATCCGGCATCGCTACACGTCACGCGGCATGCCGATAAATTACATGGCGATCCTGAAGAAAACCTAGTTCGCCCATTGTCCCGCCATAAATGCACTCACCGACGGCAATGACTAACATACACAAGGGGCTGGAGCACTCCAGCAGGGTAAAGCGGCGATGGCCATGCGCGTTGAACTTGATGCAATAGATCTGAAAATTCTACGCGAATTGCAGCTAGATGGCCGCATAACCAATGTCGCGCTGGCAGAACGTGTAGGCATTTCCGCCCCGCCCTGTCTTCGGCGGGTGCGGAAACTCGAAGAGGCTGGCGTGGTCGAGAGCTATCACGCTGTGCTCAATGCCAGCAAACTCGGTTATGATCTAGTTGCCTTCTGCATGGTGGGGCTCAAGCACCAGTCCGAGGCCAACCTCAAGGATTTCGCGGCGGCCACGGACAACTGGTCGATCGTCCGACAAGCCTGGATGGTCAATGGAGACAGCGACTTTCTCCTGCATTGCGTGGCAGAGAACCTAACGAAGTTTCAGGACTTCGTCATAGAAGTGCTGACGGCAAACGAGCATGTGGATACGGTCAGAACCATGCTGACGATCCGACAGGTGAAGAAGGTTGGGTTGTTGGAGGTTTGAGCGTAGTCAGATCGCGACGGTTCACTTCACTTGCGAGACCCGATCCATGTTGCAGTAAAGCATTATCATCCTCTTGAAATTTGGCTTCATCATTCGGAACCCCTGATCCGCCAGGAAGGTATTGGTGGCTGCAAACGTGTCGGCCCGTTCTTTGCCTCGTTCGAAACCACAGTCGATCGTCACATAGTCCACATTCGCTAAAATCCCAGTGGCGCCTTCCAACACCTCTGGTTCGGCACCTTCAGCCTCGATTTTCAGCACTACGCGCCTGCTGCCCGACACATCAATGTCCAAATGATCCAGACGCTTCGCAGGCATCTCCACCACGTCTTCGTATTCGTTAAACTCGATCAGCGAGCCATCGGCGGTGCCTGGTTTGCGGAAAAATCTGAGGGTGGTGTCGACGTTCCAAAGAGCATGGCGGCGTGTCTTCGGTGCTCCGCCGAAAGCGTTGAGATCCACGCAACGCGCTTCAAGCGCCTCCGGCTCGAATGCTTCATAGCGGAGGCCATGTACACGAGCCCAAGCGCCAAGTTCGCCAATATTCGCGCCGCAGTCTATCAGCAAGTCGCTTGGCCCCAAATTCAGAAGATCCAGATGGTAGTGGCGGGCCAATTCCTCTATGCCGGCTATCACGCCCCGCTTGGAACGGTTGTGCCGGTTGCGTCGGCAGATGTAAAGTTGATGTTCGCCGTCCGATACGCGGTAGACGCTGCCTTGTTCGGTCACAGACAGTCGGTGTTTCTTTCCGCGAAGTTTGTTCCGTATGTTGATCAGTTCGCAGAAAACATTTGCGGGGAGGCGCTCTGATAGGTTCAGCATATCTCGTTCCTTAGCCAAGTGTGCTGTCGGTACCATGGTGCATAGGGGAGTGCCAGACTCCTGGCATAGCATCCCCGTGAATTGTTGCCCGGTTGAGAGCCTCCCTGTTTTCCTCGTTGAGAGCGGCTAAATCTGAGTGGGCCTATCGACGGGCGATGTCGGGCACTGTATCGGAAGCGTTGAAAGACAACGTTCCAGACCATCGACGTGAACTCATGGCGCCATTACCGCTTTCCGCCTTCATCATTTGCTTAAACGAGCAGGACTATCTCGGCAATTGCATCGAAAGCCTTGAGGGTTTCGCTGAGATCATCATCGTCGATTCCGGATCGACAGATGGAACTGCGTTGCTTGTGCAGTCCTACATCGATCGCGGCTTTCCCATTCGCTTTATCCATGAGCCCTGGCGCGGGTATGCGGGACAGAAGCAGTTTGCGCTGGAGCACTGCTCCCATGCCTGGTGTTTCAACATCGATGCGGATGAGCGGCTGGACGCGGCATTGCGAGCGGAGCTTCCGAAGTTAATTGCCGCGCCGCCCGAGGTGATTGGCTGGCGGGTCGCGCGGCGGCCTTATCTGATCGGCTACGGGTATACACCCGCGCATGTGCGCGAGCGCAAGAACCTGCGACTGATCCGGCGAGGAGCGGGGCGATACGACCTTTCACAACGGGTCCATGAGGGGCTTGTTGCAGAGGGGAGAGTGGAGCGCTCGTCTGCTGGTAGTCTTTTGCACTACCGACCACTCGTCATCGATGAACAGATCCTCAAAGAGAATAAATATTCGACGCTGAAGGCTGACCAGCAGGTTGCCGAGGGGAGACAGGCGAAGGTTTCGAAGCTGGTGTTCTCGCCCCTGCTTTATTTCCTCCGGCTCTATTTCCGCAATGGTTTGTGGCGCTGCGGCGCGCCGGGCTTCATTGAGGCGATGACCGGGGCGGTCTATGCCTTTCTGACGCAGGCGAAAATCTATCAACGACAGGCGCTCACAAGACGTCCCAACGTGGATGACATGGAGCGTGGGAGCAAAGAATGAAGGTCTTCCACTATCACTTTGGCAAGGACGGCGGGGCTGAGCGCTTTTTCGTGCATCTGGTAAATGCGTTGGCCAAACGGGGGGTGGAGCAGACGGCGGTCATTCGTCCGGACCGGCTTTGGCGCAAGGACATCGAGCAAGTTTGCGGCATCATCGAGAGCAATTTTCGCAATATGTCGCCCGACCGGTTGCTGTTGCCGATTCGCGTCCGCATGATGGCGGAGCGGGAAAAGCCGGACGGACTCATGTCGTGGGCGACCCGGGCCAGCCGGTTGATGCCGGCCTACAAGGGCTGCGTGAGGCTCTCGCGGCTCGGCGACTTTCCGACCAACCTCTCCTATTTCAAGAACACCGACATTCTGGTGTGCAATACGCCTGCCATCGGCGAGCATGTCCGCAAGCTCGGCTGGACGCGCGGGGTTGAGGTGATCTCCAATTTCACCGATACGGAAATCGTGACGCCGATCGAGCGCGCCAGGACGGGGACGCCGGAGGGTGTGCCTGTCGTCATGAGCATGGGGCGGTTCGTCCGGCGCAAGGGATTTCATACCTTGATCGAGGCCGTGTCCCGGCTTTCGCCGGATGTTCATCTCTGGCTTGCCGGCGATGGCGAAGAGGCGGACAGCCTGAGGGGCTTGGCTGCGGATCTCGGGATGACCGGACGTGTGCGCTTTCTCGGCTGGCAGAAGGATACCCGGCCCTATGTTGCGGCATCCGACGTGTTCGTCATGCCGTCGAGCCACGAGCCGCTGGGCAATGTCATCCTGGAGGCCTGGGCACAGCGCAAGCCGGTCGTCTCGTCCCGTTCCGAAGGGCCAAGCTGGTTCATGCGCGACGGCGAAAACGGATTGTTTGCCGAGATCGGCAATGCGGACAGTTTCGCCGGCGCCATCCGCCGCGTTATCGAAGAACCTGCGCTTGCTGAATCCATCGCCAATGGAGGCACCGCGACCCTGATGGGCCAGTTCTCCGAGGCGGCTGTCGCCGATGCCTATATCGGGCTGTTCGAACGGCAGGTGATAGCGCGCAGCTGATCAGCGGACTTGGGTGTAGACCTCGCCCAGTCGCGTCACTTCCGTTTCGATCCGGTAGAGGGATTGCGCGTGCTCGCGTGCTCCGGCGGCGGCCCGGGGGAGGGCATGTGGCTCGAGCATGTTCTGTGTGGCCGCGATCATTGCGGGTAGATCGTCTTTGGGAATGATGTGCCCGGGACTTTCGCCAGCAGAAGTGACAATCAACTCCGCAAATGCCCCGACATCCGTTGCCACAACCGGCACGCCCGTTGCCATGGCTTCGAGCGGGGTCAGCCCAAAACCTTCCCAGCGTTGTGGGGCGATGAAGAGGTCGAGGGTGCGGTACCAGTCGGCGATGTTCTTGTGTTCGCCAACGAAGAGGATGCGGTCGGCGAGGCCGGCGGCTTTCACTTTTGACTTGAGTTCTTCCTCGAAAGCCTGGTGCTGCGGGGTGGCGCGGCCGGCGACGATGGCGGCCCAGCCGGGATGCTGGGGTAGAAGCGCAATCATTGCGTCGACGAAGAGGTCGGTGCCCTTCTGGTGGCGGACACGGCCGAAGCAGCCGATGTAGCGTTTCTCGGGATCGAGGCCGCAGGCACGTTTCGCTTCAGCCTTGTTTTCGGCCGGTCGGAACTTGTCGCAGTCGATGCCGTGCATGACGACAGTGTTTGGCACTTCGAGATAGGCGGACGTCTTGGCACTGGTCGCGATCACCGCGTCCATCTGACGGATCAGAAATCTCGTCCAGCCGGAATGCTTGCGCTGCGAGGCGGAGGTGAAGACGAGCTTCAAGGGCATGCGCAAGAGGTCGCGCATGATGATGCCGGGCAACATCTCGATGTTGCGGCGGGCGTGCCAGACACGGTGGTCGGCGCCTGCCGGGCGCTTCCATAGCTTCCAGAGATCCCGATACCGCAGATGGGGTAGATGACCTGGAAGACCCGGACCCAGCACGGCGACCTTCTGCCCGAGCCGGTTCTGCACCGGGACGAGCTGGATGATCGTCGAGGTGACGCCGGACAGACGCATCTTGAAATTCGGCGCGATGACGTGGACCCCGGTGGGATCCACGTATGTCGTCTCGCTTTTCGCCATCAGGGTTTCGCGCCCATCAACCCCAGTTGACCGCAAGGATTTCGTAGGCCTTGGAGCCGCCGGGGGCGACGACTTCGATGTTGTCGCCGACTTCCTTGCCGATCAGCGCGCGGGCGATCGGGGAGGAAATCGAGATGCGGCCGGCCTTCACGTCGGCTTCCTGGTCGCCGACGATCTGGTAGGTCTTTTCCTCGTCGGTATCCTCATCGACCAGCTTGACGGTGGCGCCGAACTTGATCTTCGAGCCAGACATCTTGGAAAGATCGATGACTTCCGCGCGGGCGATCAGGTCCTCCAGCTCGCCGACGCGGCCCTCATTGTGGCTCTGCGCTTCCTTGGCGGCGTGATATTCGGCGTTTTCCGAAAGGTCGCCATGGGCGCGGGCCTCGGCGATCGCCTCGATGATGCGCGGACGCTCTTCCTGCTGGCGCCAGCGCAGCTCTTCGCTGAGCTTGGCAAAGCCGTTCTGCGTCATCGGTACCTTTTCTACCATGTCTTCTTCCTTCGTCTCTTTGGCCGCAGGCGCGGGCACAAAAGAAAACAGGTTCCGAAGCAAAGCTGCGGAACCGTGTCACAAATCAGGTTGCAACCACTATAGCAGAATGCTTCCAGAAATTTCCAGAGTTTTCCGACAGGGATGCCTGCGTCGCTCCATCCACTTGGGGAGAGCCCTGTAATGAACGGAAATCACTCACTTATTTTCGGGACGGACGGCCGCCAGACGGTTTGTCGCAGCCTGAATTGTTGACGATCGATATCAGAACGTATAGTGAACATACTTATGAAGAAATCGCTGAAAGATCGACTGGCCATTCTCTCCGATGCAGCCAAGTATGATGCGTCCTGCGCCTCGAGTGGCACGACAAAGCGGGATTCGAAAGCAAGTGGCGGGCTCGGCTCCACGGAAGGGTCGGGTATCTGCCATGCCTATGCGCCCGATGGTCGTTGCATCTCGCTGTTGAAGATCCTGCTCACCAATTTCTGCATTTATGACTGTGCCTATTGCATCAATCGCTCGTCCAGCAATGTCGAGCGGGCGCGGTTCACGCCGGACGAGGTGGTGTGGCTGACGATCGAGTTCTATCGGCGCAACTATATCGAAGGCCTGTTTCTCTCTTCGGGCATCATTCGTTCGTCTGACGATACGATGGCGGAGATGGTGAAGATCGCCCGGGACCTGCGCGTGAAGCACGGTTTTCGCGGCTATATCCATCTGAAGACCATTCCGGAAGCCTCTGCCCATCTGGTGGAAGAGGCAGGTCTTTATGCCGATCGTCTGTCGATCAATATCGAACTGCCGACCGACCACGGGCTGGAGCGTTATGCGCCTGAGAAGCGACCGGTGAATATCCGCCGGTCGATGGCGGATTTGAGGTTGAAGATCGAGGAAGCGCGTGAGCCGACACTGACCGGCAAGCGCAAGACCTTTGTGCCGGGCGGGCAGAGCACGCAGATGATCGTGGGTGCCGACGGGGCCAGTGACGCGACCATCCTCGGGTCCAGCGCGCGGCTCTACAGCTCCTATGGTCTGAAGCGCGTTTATTATTCGGCTTTCAGCCCCATCCCGGACAGTTCGAAGAACCTGCCTCTGATCAAACCGCCCCTGATGCGTGAGCATAGGCTCTACCAGGCCGACTGGCTCTATCGCTTCTACGGGTTTTCCGTCGAAGAGATTTCATCGATCGGGCAGGGCGGCATGCTGGATCTTGAGCTCGATCCCAAGCTCGCCTGGGCGCTTGCCAATCGGGACCGCTTTCCGGTCGATGTGAACAAGGCGGACAAGGAAACGCTGCTGCGCGTGCCGGGATTTGGCACCAAGACGGTGAACGCGCTGGTCTCGGCCCGGCGGCATCGCACGGTGCGGCTGGAGGATCTGGCGCGGCTCGGCGTGTCTCTCAAGAAGGTGCGATCGTTCATCACGGCGGAGGGATGGTCACCGCATCAAAGCCTCGACCGCTCGGATCTGAGGGCAGCCTTTGCGCCGCCGCCGGAACAGTTGCAGTTGTTTTGATGCGCCAGGTGATGCTGAAAGGCCGGGGGGATTTTGCCGAGTGGCGCCACGCCGCGCGGGCGCTTCTCGCCGGAGGTGTGCCGCCGCAGGATGTTCTCTGGCAATCAGCGGACGGCGGGGGAGACCTGTTCGGTTTGAATGCCGCCGTCGAAAGCTATGCAGGCGCTGCCGCCGGCTTCTCGGTGCCGAAGGGATTTCTGGAGGCTGCCGAGGCCGCGATCTGCCACAGCGATCCTGCGCGTTTCAGACTTCTCTATCGGTTGCTCTGGCGGATCGAGGAGGAGCGCTCGCTGCTGGAGGTGACTTCGGATCCCGATGTCAGCCTGTTGCGCGTGCTGATCAAGAATGTCAGGCGCGACAGTCACAAGATGAAGGCCTTTGTGCGCTTTCGCGAGGTGCCGGGCATGCAGAAGGGACGGCGCCGCGTCGTGGCCTGGTTCGAGCCTGATCATTTCATCGTTGCGCGCACGGCTGGCTTCTTCCAGCGGCGCTTCACCGACATGGATTGGCTGATCGCGACGCCGAAGGGCGCTGCGGCCTGGGACGGGGAGGTGCTGCAGGTCTCGACAGAGCCGGCGGCAAGGCCTGAGGCGGAGGACGAGACGGATGGGCTCTGGCAGACCTATTTCGCCAACATCTTCAATCCGGCGCGGGTAAAGATCCGGGCAATGCAGTCGGAGATGCCGAAGAAATACTGGAAGAACATGCCGGAAGCGGCTCTCATTCCGGATCTGATTGCGGGCGCCGAGCGCCGAGTGGCGGAGATGGCGGCGCGCGCGGCAAGCCAACCGCCAGCCTTCCACGAGCGACTGCAAAAGGCCTGGCGGGCGCAGGATGCGGACGAGGGGCGTGAGTCGTTGACGCCGCTCGAAACGCTGCGCCGCGAGGCGGCCGGCTGCACGCTTTGTCCACTGCATTGCCATGCCACCCAGACGGTGTTCGGCGAGGGGGCAGAGGATGCCGAGGTGATGTTTGTCGGCGAACAGCCGGGCGACACGGAGGATCTGGCGGGGCGGCCATTCGTCGGGCCCGCTGGCCGGGTGTTCGACGAGGCCATTTCCTTGGCCGGGATCAAGCGTGACGGGGTCTATGTGACCAATGCGGTGAAGCATTTCAAACATGAGCGGCGCGGCAAGCGCCGGATCCACATGCGGCCCGAGGCGGGCGAGGTGGCCCATTGCCGCTGGTGGCTGGCGAAGGAATTGGACGTCGTAAAGCCGAAGGTGGTGGTGGCGCTGGGCGCAACGGCCTATCTGGCGCTCACGGGAGAGGCAAAACCCATCGCCGAGGTTCGCGGCATGCCGATCCCGATGCAGCACGGGATGATCTTGTTCGTGACAACGCACCCGGCCGCCATTCTGCGCATGCCGGACGAGGCTCTGAAAGCGCGCAGCCTTGCCGTCTTCCGGTCCGATCTGGCGGATGTCGCTCGCCTGCGGGCCTCGCTGCAGGCTTAGCGGGACCCTCCTCAGTGTTGGCCGATACGGCTCTCGTCGATATGGGCGCGGGCGTAGACTCGTGAAACGATCGTGGCGAGCGCCAGCAGCGTGATACAGGCGAGCAGACAACAGAGGGCGAAGCCGCTGGCATAGCTGTCGCGGGCCGTGGCGAGCCAGGGCGCTGCCTCGTTGCCCGTCTTGCGGGCAATGTCGATTGCGCCGCCAAGCGTGGTGGTGACGGCTGCGGCGTCCGGTGGGGCAAGGCCGCTCAGGTCTGCCTTGGCCATGCCGAAGCGGTAGAAGACCGTCGCCAGGCTGCCAAGGATCGCGACACCGAGCGCGCCGCCAAATTCGGCGCTGGTTTCCGAGATGGCCGATGCGGAGCCAGCGCGTTCCGGCGGCGCGGTGCCGACAATCAGCCCCGTGGTTGTCAGGATCACGGGCACGAAGCCGATGCCCATGATCATGCTCGATGCGAGGACGCCGATGAGGCTGGAGTGCCAAGCGGCGATCGCCATCAGGCCGGTGCCGAGCGCATTCACAACAAGGCCTGCCAGCACGGTGCGGACGGGACCGAACCGATTCGTCACGCGCCAGGCCTGGAAGGACATGACGGTGAAAACCAAGGAAGAGGGTATGGACCAGAGCGCGGCTTCGAGCGGTGTCAGACCGATGACGAGCTGGAAGAACAGGTTCTGGAAGAGAAAGATGCCGAAGATGAAGAAGACCCCGGCGAGATTGACCAGCAGGGAGGCGGTGAAAGCCGGGATGCGGAAGAGAGCAAGATCGATCATTGGGTGATCAAGCGTCTTCTGGCGCCTGACGAAGATCCAGCCGACGACAAGACCTATGGCGATGGGCACGAGCTGTTCTGAGGAAAAGCCGTCGGCGGCCATCTTCTTGAAGCCGTAGACGACGGGCAGCACCGTCAGTAGCGAAAGCGCGACGCTCAAGAGATCGAGGCGACCGGCATTGTCGTCCTTGTATTCCGGCAGCAGGAAGGGCGCTGTTGCGAGGAGCAGCGCCATGATCGGCACGTTGATGAGGAAAACCGAGCCCCAGTGGAAGTATTGCAGCAGCAAGCCGCCGATCAAGGGGCCGATCAGCCCGCCAAGCGCGAAGGCGGTGCCCCAGATGCTGATGGCGCGGTTGCGCTCGCCTTCGTCGCGAAACAGGTTGACGACGAGCGAGAGCGTGGATGGGGCGATCGTGGCGCCGGCGATGCCAAGGAGCGCGCGCGCCAGGATCAGCATATCGGCGGTTCGGGCGAAGGCGGCAAAGACGGATGCGGCGGCAAAGAAGAAGGCGCCAATCAGCAGCACCTTGCGTCGGCCGATCCTGTCGCCGAGCGTGCCCATGGTGACAAGGAAGCCGGCGACCATGAAGCCGTAGATATCATTGATCCAGAGGAGCTGAGTGGCTGAGGGATCCAGATCGCGGACGATCGACGGGATCGCGAGAAAGAGCACGGAGAGATCCATCGAATAGATCAGGCAGGCGATGGACAGGATCAGAAGACCAATCCATTCGCGTCGGGTGGCCTTTCCGGCTTGGTGTTCAATTGTATCGGACATAATGCACTCTCTGGTTTCAAAGCCGCGGCAGGATGCTTCAGCGCCTTCGTTTCGACAAATGTCAAATATTGATGGAACGGTGCAGGTACATCGATCAATTCGGGTACCGCTTCATGCGCTGTCCGGCACCTCAACTCGAACGCACCATACCTTTCGCCTCGTCCCACTTGCCGTTTCCGCCGTCTCGGCTTGTCAATCTTGAAGCCGTCGCGTTTAAAGGGCGTCTGTTCCGGTTGCAGGGGAGGCCATCGGGCAGAGCATTGGGAGGTGCTTTTGCAATCGACATTCGTTCTGACTCTGGTCGCCATGTTGGCCTTCGCTGCCAATTCGCTGCTTGCGCGCGAGGCGCTGGGAACGGTTTCGATTGAGGCTGCCGGCTATACGGTGGTGCGGATCGTCTCCGGGGCGCTGGTGCTCTACGGCCTCATGCGACGCGGGAGCAAGACTCGGCGGACGGAAGGCCAGGGCTTGCCGGGGAGCTGGTGGGCCGCGGCGGCACTGTTCATCTATGCAATCGCCTTTTCTGCTGCGTATTTGTCGCTCGGCGCGGCGACGGGCGCACTCATTCTTTTCTCCTCGGTGCAGGCCAGCATGCTGGCCTATGGTCTGTTCAACGGCGATCGCCCCAGACTGCGCGAGGTGATCGGATTTGCAGTCGCTTTCGCAGCCTTCGTCTATCTGATCCTGCCGGGCGTGGGGCGGCCCGACATCGGCGGAAGCCTTCTGATGATCGTCTCCGGTATCGCCTGGGCGGTCTATACCCTGCGCGGGCGCGGGTCGCGGGATCCCATCGGCGAGACAGCCGGCAATTTTGTCCGGGCGTCCGTCTTCTGCCTGCCGCTTGCCGTCTTTGCAGTCCTTTATGAGAGCGCTTCCCAGGCCGGGCTGGCGCTGGCGCTCGGCTCCGGGGTTGTCGCATCCGGCCTCGGCTATTCCGTCTGGTACCGGGCTCTGCGCGGACTGACGACATTTCGGGCGGCGCTGATCCAGCTTTCGGTACCGGTCATCGCAGCACTTGGCGCAATCGTGTTCCTCGACGAGCGACTGACGCTGCATTTCGTCGTGGCCGGCGCCTGCGTCCTCGGCGGGATCGCCTTTGCCATTCTCGCCAAGCAGAAGCGGCAGGTATGATGCCTGCCGCTTCTGACAGCAGTCAGAGTACCTCGCGCTTACCTTGGGCATAGGCGTCCAGACGGGCCAGTGTCTGCTTGCCGCCGTCCACCGCACCGAATTTCAGCGTCGCATCGCGGGCCTCGGGCGTGGGGAAAATGAGGGTGATGGTGACGCGGGTGGTGTCGCCCTGGGGCTGCAGGGTGATGACCCCGTCGAAATGTGCGGCTTCGCTCATCTCGCCGCCATGCTCATAGGCGATGCGGGTCGGGGGCGTGATGTCCTGATAGCGGATCCAGTTCGGCCAGTCCTTGCCGTCCGGTCCATGCATCGTGTAGCGCCACAGGCCGCCGACGGAAAACTCCATCTCGTGGGTCTCGTTGCGGAAACCGTCCGGTCCCCACCACTGATCGACATGGCGTGGCTCGGTGAACATTTCGAAGACGAGATCGATGGGGGCGGAGACAAGGCGATCCACTTCGAGAATGCGGGCGGGGTCGATTTCTCCGGTCATGTCATTGATCTCCCTGTTCGAGGACCTGCTCCAGGCGGTCCAGGTTTTGCTCGTTGGCTGCGCGAATGAACTTTTGCAATTCGCGGTTTTCATCGGTCGGCTCAAACAGCATGCGCCACTTGAGGCATGTACCCGCGTCCGCTGGCTCGAATGTCATTTCGAGCGTGAAGACATGCATCGGCTCATGGTGGAGCGCGACAATGCGAACTGGGCGTTCGATGTCCTGAAAGGTCCAACGGTTGGCGAAATCGGTGCCGTCGGAGGATGTCATCGTCAGTCGCCAGTCGCCGCCCACCTGGAAGTCGAAGGCGTCGATCCGGTTGGTGAAGCCATGCGGCCCCCACCAGAGAGCAAGCTTGTCCGGATCGGCGAAGGCGTCGAACAGGATGGCCGGGACAACCGAATATCGCCGCTCGTTGAAGATTTCCAGCTTGTCAGTCATCGATGCGATCCTCCTTCTCTCGGCGTCCAGCCTGTATCCCAGCCAGATAGTCTTCCAGTTTATCCAGCCGCTGCTCCCAGAGCTTGCGATAGTCGCCCACCCAGGTGTCCACGGCCTTCAAAGGTTCCGGCTCCAGCCGGCAGGGGCGCCACTGGGCGCTTCGACTGCGCGAGATCAGCTTGGCCCGCTCCAGCACCTTCAGATGTTTGGAGACGGCCGGCAGGCTCATGGCAAAAGGCTCGGCCAGTTCGTTGACCGTCGCTTCACCGGTGGACAAACGGGCGAGGATGGCACGTCGCGTTGGATCGGCGAGGGCGAAGAGGGTTTCGGACAAGGGGTCAGCGGGCATGAGATTATCCTATCGGTTAATTAACCGACCGGATAAATAAAGGATGAGCGAGGGCGCGTCAAGGTTGGATCCTTTTTGAAAGTATGAAATGGGGGGCTAGACTTTAGACATGCCGTTCATGCAGCATCTTCAAGTGCGGCTGCCGGAAGGTTTGTGTTTGCGTTCAGCACTTCAAGGCCAACGATACGCCCGTCGCGATCGTAGTCGAGCATGATACCTTTCGCCACTTCCTCGGTCTCCCGAACCGGTTCGGTGGAGAAGCGGATATAGGCAGCATCGGCGGCGGCATCATATTCGAGCTTTGGCTTCATCGGGAGATCCGTGCCTTGCGATCGAGGAATGCCGTGATGATACGGATTTCGGTCGCGGTTTCCAAGCAGATTACCCGCATGATCCGACCTTCGCATTCCGGAACGTGCCGGTAACGCCTTTCCGTCGGCGGTCCGGACGGATCTGTCTCCGTCCACTCCGGTTCTCGGACCGTAAGCTCGTCCAGGCTCGATCGAGTTGCCGCTCCGAAATCACCGTTTCCGCATGGAGGGTGAAATGGAGCGGCTTCATTGATCCGCCTCAGAAATAGCTCTGCAGCGGACGTACCTCGAGCTGGCCGCCCTTGAGCGCCCGGATGGCTTCGGCGGCGGCAAGGGCGCCGGCCATGGTCGTGTAGTAGGGCACCTTCTGCATCAGGGCGGCGCGGCGGAGCGACTTCGAGTCCGAGATCGCCTTGTTGCCGTCGGTCGTGTTGATGACCAGCTGGACCTGACGGTTGCGGATGGCGTCCTCGATATGCGGACGTCCTTCCAGCACCTTATTGATCTTGATCGCCGGGATGTCGTTTTCGGCGAGGAAGCGCTGGGTGCCGCCGGTTGCCATGACCTTGAAGCCGATTTCGGTCAGGATCAGGATGGCGGGAAGGACGCGGGCCTTGTCTTCATCACGAACCGACACGAAGACCGTGCCGTCACGCGGCAGCTCGACGGATGCGCCGAGCTGGCTCTTGGCGAAGGCCAGCGCAAAGTCGGTGTCGAGGCCCATGACTTCGCCGGTCGAGCGCATTTCCGGGCCGAGCAGGGTGTCGACGCCGGGGAAACGGGCGAACGGGAAGACGGCTTCCTTAACCGCGATGTGCTTCAGATTGCGCGGATCGGGCTTGCTTCCATAGGCGGCGATCGCAGCGTCGAGCTTCTCGCCGGTCATGATGCGGGCGGCGATCTTGGCAATCGGGGCGCCGATGGTCTTCGCCACGAAAGGCACCGTGCGCGAGGCGCGCGGGTTGACTTCGAGCACGTAGATTACGTCGTCCTTGATGGCATACTGCACGTTCATCAGGCCGCCGACGTTGAGCGCCTTGGCCATGGCGGCCGTCTGGCGTTCCAGTTCGTCGAGCATGTCCTTGGACAGCGAGCGCGACGGCAGCGAGCAGGCACTGTCACCCGAATGGATGCCGGCTTCCTCGATGTGCTCCATGATACCGGAGACGAAGACGTTCTCGCC
Organism: Rhizobium sp. Root274; assembly: GCF_001429245.1. Classification (GTDB taxonomy): domain Bacteria; phylum Pseudomonadota; class Alphaproteobacteria; order Rhizobiales; family Rhizobiaceae; genus Allorhizobium. Next base: position 410,652 of record NZ_LMJE01000007.1, on the reverse strand, counting down.
GTCGCAAAGCGCGTCGACATCGACTTCGATCGCATTGGTCAGGTAGCTGTCGAAGAGAAGCGGGTTCTTGCCGAGCAGGGTGTTGATCTGGCCGGTCTTGTCGTTCGGGTAGCGCTGCTTGATGTCCTCGGGAACGAGACCTGGGACCGTGTCGAGCAGGTAGGACTGCAGCATCGATTCCGAATGGATGATCTGCATGGCGCGGCCGCCGAGAACGTAGGACGGGCGCACGACCAGCGGGAAGCCGATTTCGGTCGCGACCAGGCGGGCCTGCTCGACCGAATAGGCGATGCCGTTGTTCGGCTGGTTCAGATCGAGCTTCATCAGAAGCTTCTGGAAGCGGTCGCGGTCTTCGGCCAGATCGATCATGTCGGGTGCCGTGCCGAGGATCGGGATGCCGTTCTTTTCCAAGGCTTCGGCGAGCTTCAGCGGGGTCTGGCCGCCGAACTGGACGATAACTCCGACCACTTCACCCTTTTCCTGCTCGGCGCGCAGGATCTCGATCACGTCCTCGGCCGTCAGCGGCTCGAAATAGAGGCGGTCGGAGGTGTCGTAGTCGGTCGAGACCGTTTCCGGGTTGCAGTTGATCATGATCGCTTCAAAGCCAGCATCCTTCAGGGCGAAGGCGGCGTGGCAGCAGCAATAGTCGAACTCGATGCCCTGGCCGATGCGGTTCGGGCCGCCGCCGAGGATGACCACCTTCTTGCGGTCGGAGACCTGGGCTTCGGAGCGCAGTTCGCCGACAAAGGGCGTCTCGTAGGACGAGTACATATAGGCGGTTGGCGAAGCGAATTCGGCAGCGCAGGTGTCGATGCGCTTGAAGACCGGACGCACGTTCAGGCCGTTGCGGAGTTCCGCGACTTCCTTCGGGCGCTTGCCGGAGAGCGAGGCGAGACGGGCATCGGAGAAGCCCATGGCCTTCAGCGCGCGCAGGTTTTCGGCGTCTTCCGGCAGACCATGCTCGCGCACGCGGGCTTCCATGTCGGTGATCGCCTTGAACTGGGCGATGAACCAGGGATCGATCTTGCACCCTTCATGCACCTCTTCCGGCGACATGCCGAGGCGAAGGGCCTGGGCGACCATGCGCAGGCGGTCGGGCGTTGGCGTGCCGATGGCGGCGCGGATGGCGTTCTTGTCGTCGCCCTGGCCGAGGCCCGGGATTTCGATTTCGTCGAGGCCGGTGAGGCCGGTCTCAAGTCCGCGCAGGGCCTTCTGCAGCGATTCGGCGAAGGTACGGCCGATGGCCATGACTTCGCCGACCGACTTCATCGCTGTCGTCAGCGTCGGCTCGGCGCCGGGGAATTTCTCGAAGGCAAAACGCGGGATCTTGGTGACGACGTAGTCGATCGACGGCTCGAACGAAGCAGGCGTCGCGCCGCCGGTAATGTCGTTGTCGAGTTCGTCGAGCGTGTAGCCGACGGCGAGCTTGGCGGCGACCTTGGCGATCGGGAAGCCGGTGGCCTTGGAGGCGAGCGCTGAGGAACGCGAGACGCGCGGGTTCATTTCGATGACAACGAGGCGGCCATCGGCCGGATTGACGGCGAACTGCACGTTCGAGCCGCCGGTTTCAACGCCGATCTCGCGCAGGACCGCGATCGAGGCGTTGCGCATGATCTGGTATTCCTTGTCCGTCAGCGTCAGCGCCGGAGCAACGGTGATGGAGTCACCCGTGTGCACACCCATCGGATCGATGTTCTCGATCGAGCAGATGATGATGCAGTTGTCCGCCTTGTCGCGGACGACTTCCATTTCATATTCCTTCCAGCCGAGGACGCTCTCCTCGATCAGAACTTCGGTCGTCGGCGAGGCGTCGAGGCCGGAATTGATGATCTCGTAGAATTCCGAGCGGTTGTAGGCAATGCCGCCGCCGGTGCCGCCCATGGTGAAGGAGGGGCGGATGATGGCGGGCAGGCCGACATGGTCGAGCGCCTGGGCGGCAATCGCCATGGCATGGGCCATGTAGCGCTGCTTGCGGTCGGTTTCACCGAGGTTCCACTGGTTTTCCAGTTCGTCGAGCGCCTTGTCGAGTTCCGGGCCGGAGAGTTCTGCGCGCAGTTCGGCGCGGGCGGCCTCATGGGTCTTGCGGTCGGCGTCCTTGATTTCGGTGGCATTGGCCAGCATCGACTTCGGCGTCTCCAGGCCGATGCGGGCCATGGCTTCGCGGAAGAGAGCGCGGTCTTCGGCCATGTCGATCGCGGCGGGCTTCGCGCCGATCATCTCGACATTGTAGCGATCGAGCACGCCCATGCGCTTGAGAGACAGTGCCGTATTCAATGCCGTCTGGCCGCCCATGGTCGGCAGCAGCGCGTCCGGGCGCTCCTTGGCGATGATCTTGGCGACGACTTCCGGCGTGATCGGCTCGACATAAGTCGCGTCGGCAAGGCCGGGATCGGTCATGATGGTGGCCGGGTTGGAATTCACCAGAATGACCCGGTAGCCTTCTTCCTTCAGTGCCTTCACCGCCTGGGTGCCGGAATAGTCGAACTCACATGCCTGGCCAATAACGATCGGGCCTGCGCCAATGATGAGGATGGACTTGATATCTTGGCGCTTCGGCATGGCTCTATCCGTTCTTTGACCTGCGCGAAAAACCGGCCTGGGTGAGGAAGGTCACCGGCCGGGCGCAGAGAGATGGTCTTTTCAGGCTAGAAGCGGCTTATAGGGAAAGTCGGCGTGCAAACCAACCCCATAATTGCTGGCTTTGGCAGGAAAGTTGGGGAGGGAGGGGTGGGGGACGAATGGCGCCGATTTTGCCCGCTCTGTCACAGGAGTTTCGTGCGGGTGGTCTAGGTACCCGTCAGATGCCACCGGAACCTCGCCATGACGCTTTCCACGCTTTCGCCAAACCTCGCACCATTTTCCCGCAGCTTGAATCCGAAGCCAATTCCGCATCTGGGCACCCGCTACAATGCCGCCGGCATTTTCCTGCCGGAGCCGGGCAATACGATCGTCTGCCACCTGCTGCCGGCGTCCGAGACGGAGGCCGTGTTGCAGGAGGTCCGCGGGCGCTATCGTGCCATGCCGGGCGGTCAGCACCTTGCCTTCACGGCCGAATCCAGCCTGCACATGACGCTGTTCCAGGGTGTCATCGAATATAGGCGTCAATTGCCCTATTGGCCGGAGGATGTGCCGCTGGAAACACCGATCGACGATATGACGGCGATCTTCATGGACCGATTTGTTGGCTTTGAGCCGGGATCAGTATTCCAGATGCAGGTCGTCGAGGCGACGCCGAACGGGCTGACGCTTACGGGTGTGACGGAGGCGGATCGGGCTGGCCTTAGGGCGTGGCGTGATCGGCTGGCCGATCTGCTCGGCTATCGCCATCCCGACCACGACGCCTATGCCTTCCACATCACCTTTGCCTACATGATCGAACGCTTCGACGACGAGACGATGATGATCTGGCAGTCGTTCCTGGAAGAGGTGGTCGCGGAGATCCGCCAGCGGGCACCGATCCTTTCGCTCAGGCCGCCGGCTTTTTGCAGCTTCCAGGACATGAACCATTTCGAGGAACTGCTGGTGCTGGAGCCCCAGGCCTAGCATCGAGGTGGATCGACGTTTCGCGGCTGCAAAAAAATGGCGGGGAAGCCCGCCATTTTTCGTCATCGGTTGCGCTTGGGGAGTTCAGAACTCTTCCCATTCCGCGCCGCTCGGGGCCGGTTTGGCGCCCATAGCGGAGGCGATCTTTCCGGCGAGCGCGCGGGCGGGAGATGCGACCGGACGCGCGGTTGCGGCAACTGGTGCCGGGCGTGCGGAGGCGGGGGTGTGGGGCGACGCCGAGCGCGATGGGCTGCTGTTTGCGCCAGAATGGGCGGGGGCTTGTCGGTTGGCCGAGGCCTGGCCGAGGTTGAACTGAGCGAGACGCGAGGACAGCGACTGCACTTCCGACACCAGCGTATGCGAAGCCGCATTGGTCTCTTCGACCATGGCGGCGTTCTTCTGGGTGCCCTGGTCCATGATGTTGACGGCGGCATTGATCTCGTGGAGGCCCGTCGACTGTTCGCGAGCGGCTTCGACGATTGCCTGGACATTGGTGTTGATCTGCTGAACCTCGGCGACGATGGCCGACAGCGCTTCGCCGGTCTGGTCGACGAGCGAGACGCCATGCTTCACCTGGTCGCCGGAGGCGGTAATCAGGCCCTTGATCTCCTTGGCGGCGTTGGCCGAGCGCTGGGCGAGTTCACGTACTTCCTGGGCAACGACGGCAAAACCCTTGCCGGCTTCACCGGCGCGCGCCGCTTCGACACCGGCGTTCAAGGCGAGCAGGTTGGTCTGGAAGGCGATTTCATCGATGACGCCGATGATGTTGGAGATCGACTGCGAGGACTGCTCGATCGCGCTCATGGCGTCGATCGCGGAACGCACCACCTCGCCGGAATGCTCGGCACTTTCCTTCGTGCGGCTGACCTGCAGGCCGGCATCCTCGGCGCGCTGGGTCGATTCCTTGACCGAGCGGGTGATCTGCGACAGGGCGGCCGAAGTCTGTTCGACGGAGGCGGCCTGCTGTTCGGTGCGGCGGGCGAGATCGTCTGCGGCGGCGCGGATTTCGTTGGAGCCATTTTCGATGGTGGTCGCGTTTTCGCTGAAGGAGACGAGGGCTGCGCGCAGTTTTTCGATCGAATCGTTGAAGTTGCCGCGGATCTCGTCGAGAGCCGGCGAGAAGGGTTTTTCCAGGCGGACGGTCATGTCGCCGTCGGAGAGACGGGCGAGGCCGGCGCGCAGTTCGTCGACGACGAAGCGGATTTCCTCTTCGCGCGCCTTGTGCCCCTTGGAGCGTTCGACGCGTTCGATTTCTTCCTGCTCGAAGCGGGCCTGGGCCTCTGCTTCCAGTTCAACCTTCTTGCGGTTGCTCTCCAGGAGGATGCCCAGTGAGCGCGAGAGGTCGCCGATCTCGTCGCCCCGTTCCTTGTCCGTCAGTTCGACGTTGAGATCGCCCGAAGCGATGCGGGTTGTCTGATCGATGACCCGATTGATGCGGCCGATGAAGCCGCGGGCGAGCAGCCAGCCGACGAGGACTAGGAAGACGGTGGCACCGGCGATCACGAGGACGGAGGTCCAGACGGTCTGGGTGAGGGCGCCAAGCACAGTTGCGCTCGGGACGGCGACCACGACCTTCCACGTTGCCCCTTCGAAGGGTTCGATCGGAACGGCAATTGCCATGCGCTCGACGCCGTCTTTGTCCGTGATGGTCCCCACCGTGCCGGGGGTTTTCAGGACGGCTTGCCAACCTGCGACGTCGACCCCGCTGTCCTTGAGTGCCTTGCCCATGACATCCTTCTCCGGATGGCTGACAAAGGCGTTGGCAGAAGAGAGGAGGGCGATATAGCCATCACCGAGCGGACGGTTGGACGCCAGATCGGCTGCGGTGTTGTCGAGATCGATGTCGGCGCCGACATACCCGACCGCTTTGCCCGCATCGAAGACGGGAACCGAAATGGTGGTCATCAGGACGTCCTTGCCATCCACCGGATAGATGTAAGGTTCGAGCAGGGCCGGTTTGCCGGTCTTGACCGGCAACTGATAGTAATCGCCAATACCAGGCTTGTCATAGTCGAGCAGCACATCGGTCTTGATGGCGCCGCCGGCACGGTAAATATAGGGAACGAAACGACCAGTCTGGTCATGGGCCGGCTTGCCGACAAAATCCTTGTCCTTGCCGTCGAAAGCGTCAGGCTCCCAGCCCGTCGAAACGCCGATCGAACCGGGATAGGCTTCCAATGCCTGCTGCATCACGGCCATGACGGTGGCGCGATCGGCCTGCCCGTTGGCACGCAGGGCCATGATCGCGGTTTCCATGCCCTCGACCATCTGGTGGCCAACGCGCAGGCTCTGCTCGATTTCGGCTGCGGCATTGGAGGCGGCCATATGCATTTGGTTGATACCGGCACTGCGGATGTGGCCATAGGTGAGGCCGAGCAGCGTTGCGGCAACGGCAATTGTGGTGACGACACCGAGCCCGACGGTGGAAAAGATGTTCCGGCTCGTGGCGGATTTGAAGAGCATGGGCCGTTCCCTTATTAGCCTTTTATCAGCATGGCGACGGCAGGCGTCGCCGTATCGGCGCGCAGCCGAATCCAAGCTGGAATCTACCCGTCGATGGTTAAGTAGTCCTTTATATTCGACTGAACGGTTATGTTGCCGGCGCCCTTGTCAGGATGAGCGTTTCTCCCGATGGTGGCGCAACTGAGATGACGGCGGGGGGAGAGATGTTTCAGGCTTACGCTGACTACGACGGGCTTGGACTGGCGGAGCTGATCCGCCGCGGCGACGTGTCTGCCGGTGAAGTGCTGGAGGCCGCGATTGCGCGGATCGAAGCGGTTAATCCTTCGCTCAATGCCGTCGTGCGGCCGCTCTTTGAGCGCGCCCGCAATCGCCTTGCCGCCGGAGTGGGCGACGGACCGCTTTCTGGCGTCCCGTTTCTGGTCAAGGATCTCCTGGCGCAGATCGACGGCGTGCCGACAGGCAATGGCAACCGTCTCTGGGCAGGGCAGGTGGCGCGGGGCGACAGCGAGCTGGTTCGGCGCTGGCAAGCGGCGGGCCTTGTGATTGCCGGCCGGACGAACACGCCGGAATTCGGATTGACACCCTATACCGAGTCAGGCGCAAGCGGGCCGGCACACAATCCCTGGGATGTGAGCCGCACGCCCGGCGGTTCGTCTGGTGGATCGGCGGCGGCGGTTGCAAGCGGCATGGTGCCGATCGCATCGGGTGGCGATGGCGGCGGATCGATCCGCATCCCTGCTTCAGCCTGCGGTATCTTCGGGATGAAGCCGACGCGAGGCCGCACGCCTGCCGGTCCGTTCATCGGGGAAGCCTGGTCGGGCTTTGCCGTCGAACACGTGCTGACGCGCTCGGTGCGCGATAGTGCCGCCGTGCTCGATGCCACCCATGGGCCGGATGTCGGATCGCCGCATCCGCTGCCGGTGTTCGCCGGGTCCTATCTCGAAGCCGTCTCCCGGATGCCGGGGCGACTGAAAATCGCCGTCTCCAAGGCGCCTATGCTGGGCAAGGCGGTGTCGCCGGAGGTTCTTGCGGCTTTCGATGAGGCCGTCTCCTTGTTGACGGATCTGGGGCACGAGGTGGTGGAGGCCGCACCGCCGGTCGACCGTGAGGCCTTCTCGATGGCGTTTCTCACTGCTTTGGCCGGCGAGTTGCGGGCCGATATCGAATTCACAGCGAAGACCTTTGGTCTCAGTATCCGCCCGGCTGACTATGACGCGTCGTCGTTCGGAATGGGGCTGCTCGGAGATGGATTCTCGGCGGCCGAGCTGGTTGCCGCACACCGCTATCTCAAACTTGCCAGCCGTTCGGTCTTAGGCTTCTTCACCAGTTACGACGTGCTGATGACCCCTGTGCTCTCGTCGCTTCCGGTGAAAATCGGGGCGCTGCAGCCGTCTGCTGCGGAAAAGGCGCTGCTCAATGTGCTGGGTTATGTTGGCGGCGGCTGGCTGTTGAAGAAGCTCGGCATTGCCGAGCAGTTGGCGGCGCAGACCTTCGAATTCATTCCGTGGACGCCTGTCTTCAACGTCACCGGGCAGCCGGCGATGTCGGTGCCGATTGGCTGGTCGAAGGAGGGGCTGCCGATCGGCATGCAATTTGTTGGCCGCTTTGCCGACGAGGAGACGCTGTATTCGCTTGCCGGACAGTTGGAGCAGGCGCGGCCCTGGAAGGACAGGCGGCCCGCGCTTTTAAGCGCGGGCACACCTTCCGCTGCAAGCTTTACAGTCCCGGGACCACCAGAACCTTGACCTCACCTCGGCCCGGCGGGTTGGATACAACCGCCGGAGCCTCATCGAGCGAGACCTTGCGAGAAATCAGCCGCTCAACTTCGATCGTGCCTGACGCGATCAGATCGGCGGCCCGGCGATGGGTGAAGGGGTTGAGGAACGACGTGACAACCTTCACCTCGCGGAAGAGCAGGTCGAAGGGTTCGATCTCGATCTTTTCGCCCTGGGCCATGACGCCGAGGATGACGACGGTGCCGCCGGGGCGCACCAGTTTCATCGCCTGCTGCACCGTCTCGCCGACCCCTGCACATTCGAGCACCACGTCGACCCCGCCGGGGACAAGGCCTGCCGGGCCAGTGATGGCTTCGATGATATCCGATGCCGAGGGATCGACGCTTCCGGTCGCGCCGAGCTGTTCTGCGAGTTCGCGGCGCGAGGCCTGACGGGTGGACAAAATGACGGTGCTGGCGCCGGCAAGTCGTGCGAGCTGCACGGTCAGCAGGCCAATCACGCCGCCGCCGAGCACGACGACGGAGGAGCCCGCCTTGATCTCGGAAAGGTCGATGCCGTGCAGGCAGCAGGCGAGTGGTTCGCAGAAGGCGCCGAACATCGGGTTGAGATCTGGAGGCAGCAGGAAGGCCTGTTTCTGCGGCACGATCACGTAGTCGGCAAAACCGCCGTCACGGGCGATGCCGATCGCCTGCAGATTGCGGCAGAGATTGACCCGGCCGTTGACGCAGTGGCTGCAGCGGCCACAGGCGATGTTCGGATCGCCGGTAATGCGATCACCGATAGCAAAGCCGCTGACCTGCGGTCCGATGGCCTCGATGATGCCGGAGAACTCATGGCCGAGCGTCACGGGTGGCTTCGAGGGGAATTCACCGTGGAACAGGTGACGATCGGTGCCGCAGACGCCGCAGGCCTCGACGCGCACCAACAGATCCTCCGGTCCGGGCATCGGCTTGTCCACCTCGCGCGTGAACAACTGCCCGACACCCTCGAGCCGCATGGCTTTCATTGAATTCTCCTCCAAACTTGAATCGCCCCCGGGCGATACTTGCATGTGGAACAAAGCGCTGCCAATCCATAAATCTGATGGGGTGGGCGGATGCAAAACACGGCGCTTGCGGTCGACGGATCGACTTGCCGGCGCTAGATAGGCAAGTCTCTGCCAATGGGACGCTTTCCGATGATCACTGTGCATTACCTCGACAATTCCCGCGCGCACCGCATCCTGTGGCTGCTGGAGGAGCTGGGTCTCGACTACCAGGTCAAGGTCTATCACCGGACGAAAGAGTACAGGGCGCCTGAGGAATTGAAGGCGATCCATCCGCTCGGCAAGTCGCCTGTCATCGAGGATGGCGGCCGGATCATCGCCGAAAGCGGCGCGATCATGGAGTATCTGATCGAGACCTACGGCGGCGAGAGCTTGCGTCCGCCGGAGGGCACGGATGCGCGGCTGCGCTATCGCTACTGGATGCATTATGCGGAGGGCTCGGCCATGCCGCTTCTCGTGATGAAACTGATCTTTGCGCGCATTCCGGGGCAGGTGCCATTCTTCATCCGGCCGGTGGCAAAGATGATCGCTCAAGGGGTGGCGACGAAGCTGATCGATCCGCAACTTTCCGATCACCTGTCGCTCTGGATTGCGGAAGTCGCCAAGGAGGGATGGTTTGCGGGGAAGGAGTTTTCGGCAGCCGATATCGCCATGAGTTTTCCGGTCGAGGCCGGCATGACCCGCATCGACAAGGGACAGGACAAAGCAGCGCTTCGCGGCTGGATGGAGCGCATCCGAGCCCGTCCCGCCTATCAGCGGGCGCTGGGGCGCGGCGGGGAATACGGCTATTCCAACAGCTAAAGCTTGATGACGCGATGGAACGCTTTAAGCTGATATGGCGTTGACGACGGCAACAGCCGGAGAGGGGAACATCATGGAATGGAAGGGCCGTCGTCAGTCGGACAATATTGAGGATCGGCGGGGGCAATCCTCCGGGGGTGGCTTCGGTCGCAACCCGTTTGGTCGCTCCGGCATTCAGATCCCCATGGGCGGGAGACGGGGCGGTGGCCTCAGCATCGGCACCATCATCTTTCTCGCCGTCATCTATTTCGTGCTGAAGGCCATGGGCATCGACATGCTCCAGGTGCTGAGCGAGGGCAATGTCTCCAGTGGATCCGGCTATGAGCAACAGGTCGGCAGCCGACCTGCCGGCCCGGCGAATGACGAGATGACGGCCTTCGTCCGCACGGTTCTCGCCGAGACCGAGACGACATGGAACGGGATCTTCAAGCAGTCCGGCGAGACCTATGAGGAGCCGAAGCTCGTTCTGTTCGACGGGACGACGCGGTCTGCTTGCGGTCAGGCTTCCTCCGCCACTGGTCCGTTCTATTGTCCTGGCGATCGCAAGGTTTATCTCGACACCGCCTTCTTCCGGCAGTTGTCCGATCAGTTCAACGCCGCCGGCGATTTCGCCCAGGCCTATGTGATCGCGCATGAGGTTGGCCATCACGTGCAGAACCTCACGGGCGTGTTGCCGGAGTTCAATCGCCAGCGACAGGCGATGGGTGAGCGCGAGGCCAACCAGATGTCCGTGCGGGTGGAATTGCAGGCAGATTGTTACGCCGGCATCTGGGCCAAGTCTGCCGACAAGGAGGGCATTCTGTCTAACGGGGACCTGGAGGAGGCGCTCAATGCCGCTCAGCAGATCGGCGACGACACGCTGCAGAAGCGCAGCCAGGGCTATGTCGTGCCGGATGCCTTCAACCATGGCACCTCTGCCCAGCGCATGACATGGTTCAAGCGCGGTTACGACAGCGGCAATGTCAGCGCCTGCGATACGTTCTCGGGCAACATCTGAGGCGGCGACAAGAGACCGGCGGCCTTCAAGTGCGCCGGTCTTCGCGTTCAGCGGATCAGAAGGGCCGTCAGCCAGAGGCCTAGGCCGAAGACCGTGTGGGCAATGAGGTTCATGGCGCGGACCTTGTTCGGGTTCGGCGTTTTGGAGGCGGCCCAGCCGATGCCAAGCCCCGGCTGGAGGAGGAACCATCCGGCGGCGACGGTGATGATGGCCCAGATCCAGGCCGGCAGAAAAGTCGGTTGCGCCAACCATTGCGGGCCCATGATCAGAACGAGCACCACGCCATAGAGGATGCCGACGGCATAATGGCTGATCCAACCGAGCGCCATTTCGTGGCGATAGGGGGCTGCGTCTGCGATGCTCTCGTGAAAGACCCTGCCGTTCTTCAAATGATAGAACCAGCGACCGACTGGCGCCCAATTCGCTTTCGGTTGGCCAAAGAACGTGCTGAGCAGGATGGCCCAGAGGTCCATCGCAACGGTTGCGCCCGCGCCGATGATGACGCCGCGCCAGATCAATTCAAACATTTGGAAGCCGTTCTCTAAGAGGAGTATCGATGGCAGCATAGGCGTAGGGTGGGGCCGCAGGAAAGAGGCTCTGGTGTTTTCCCACTGAGAGCCACGTGATCACCATCGGTGAAAGGAGCAGAGCGCTGTCTGCCTCAAATTTCATCAAATTATGTGAAGTCTTGACGAATTAAATTGCACAGTGGTGAATTCCGCTTGCCGGTTGTGAGGGCTTCTCCTATCGCTCCTATACATGCCGCGACCAGCCCCTGTCTGGAAGCGGCTTTTTTCGTTCGGATGCCCGTCATGCAAGCCACCGCTTTTTCCCACGCCAATCCTTCTACCGTTGCCGGCAGCTGGCTTTCGCATGTCCGGGCGACGATGTCGCTCGGGGTGCCGCTGATCGGTGCCCAGCTGGCGCAGCTCGGCATTCATACCACGGATGTGGTGATCGTCGGGCAGTTGGGGGCCGTGCCGCTTGCCGCAATGGTGTTAGCCGGGCAGTTCTTCTTCACGATCTTCATCTTCGGCTCCGGCTTCTCGATGGCGGTCATCCCGATGGTCGCGCAGGCCTATGGACGCAGTGACGTGATCTCCGTGCGCCGGTCGATCCGCATGGGCATGTGGGTGGCGATCCTCTACACGCTGTTGACGGCGCCGCTGTTCTATAATGCCGAAGCCATTCTCCTGTCGCTCGGCCAGAAGCCGGAGGTGGCAGCACTTGCGGCGGGCTACGTGCGGATCATCCAGTTCGGCCTGTTGCCGGCGCTGCTCTTTGCCGTCTTGCGGGCACTGGTGAGTGCGACCGGCCGGGCGCGCATCGTGCTCTGGGTGACGCTGGGTATTCTGGTTCTGAATGCCATCCTCGCCTATTGCCTGGTGCTCGGCCATTTCGATTTTCCCGCGCTTGGCATGACGGGGGCGGCCATCGTCGCCGTCATTGTCCAGTGGGTGAGCTTTCTTGCCATGGTGTCCTATCTGCAGACGCGGGAGGAGACGAAGCGCTATGAACTCTTCGTCCGCTTCTGGCGGCCGGACTGGCAGGCGTTCCGCGAGGTTCTGCAATTGGGTTTGCCGATCAGTGTCACCGTGCTGGCTGAGGTGAGCCTGTTCACCGGCGCGTCGCTGCTGATGGGGCGTATCGGCACGATCGAACTGGCGGCCCATGGCATTGCGCTGCAGCTTGCCTCGATTGCGTTCATGATCCCGCTCGGTCTGTCACAGGCGGCGACCGTCAGGGTCGGGGTCGCGCATGGGCGGGGCAATTATGCGGAGCTGGTGCGGGCGGCGATCACCGTGACGGGGATTGCGGCAATCCTGTCTCTCACGGGCGGCATCCTGTTCATGGCGATCCCGCATCTGCTCGCCGGTGCCTTCTTGAACGAGCATACGCCCGACGCAACGGATGTACTTGCCTATGCCGGGCCGCTGGTTGGAATTGCCGGGATCTTTCAGCTAGTGGATGGCCTGCAGGCAATCGCAAGCGGGCTCCTCAGGGGTCTCAAAGACGCGCGCGTGCCGATGATCATGGCGCTGATCGCCTATTGGCCGATCGGCTTCCTGCTGGCCTGGCTGCTGGCATTTCCGCTGGGCGTCGGCGGTATCGGCATCTGGATCGGCTTTGTCGTCGGGCTGGCGAGCGCTGCCGTCATGCTATGCCTGCGCTTTTACCTGAAGGTCCGGCATGAAATGCAAACGGCCCGGGGATGAACCCGGGCCGCCAATCTCGCTTTGCCTGATACGTCTCAGCGCTCGGCCAGTGCCGGTTCGCCTTTGGTCTCCCGCACCATGTTGATGAAGCGGCGGAAGAGGTAGTGGCTGTCTTGCGGGCCGGGGGATGCCTCCGGGTGATGCTGCACGGAGAAGACCGGCTTGCCCTTGAGGCGCAGGCCGCAATTCGTGCCGTCGAAGAGCGAAACATGAGTCTCTTCAACACTTTCCGGCAGGGACTTGGAGTCGACCGCGAAGCCGTGGTTCATCGAGACGATCTCGACCTTGCCGGTGGTGAAGTCCTTCACCGGATGGTTCGCGCCATGATGGCCCTGGTGCATCTTTTCGGTCTTGCCGCCAAGCGCCAGGCCCAGCATCTGGTGGCCGAGGCAGATGCCGAAGAGCGGCTTGTCCGACTTGATCAGGTTCTGGATCGCGGGCACGGCATATTCGCCGGTTGCGGCCGGGTCGCCAGGACCGTTCGACAGGAAGACGCCGTCGGGGTTGAGTGCCAGGATATCTTCCGCCGAGGTGGTGGCGGGGACGACGGTCACCTTGCAGTCAAGGCCGGCGAAGAGGCGCAGGATGTTGCGCTTCACGCCGAAGTCGACGCAAACGATGTGGTACTTGGCGTCGGCTTCACCGAGCGTGGTGTGGCCTTCGGTCCAGCTCCAGTCCTTTTCGCTCCAGACGGAGGACTGGCCCGAGGTCGCGACCTTGGCGAGGTCGAGGCCTTCGAGGCCGCTCCAGGCCTTGGCTTCAGCCTTCAGGGCCTCGATGTCGAAATTGCCGTTCGGGTCATGGGCGATAACGGCATTCGGTGCGCCGTTTTCGCGGATCCAGGCGGTCAGCGCGCGGGTGTCGACCCCCGAGAGGCCAATGACGCCGCGGCTCTTCAGCCAGGCATCGAGGTGCGAGGCGGCGCGGTAGTTCGAGGGCTCGGTGATGTCGGCCTTGAAGATCGTGCCGACGGCGCCGTGACGGGCAGCGGGTGTCAGGTCCTCGATGTCCTCGTCATTGGTGCCGACATTGCCGATATGGGGGAAGGTGAAGGTGACGATCTGGCCGAGATAGGAGGGGTCAGTCAGGATTTCCTCGTAGCCGGTCAGGGCCGTGTTGAAGCAGACTTCCGCCTGAACCTTGCCGGTTGCGCCGATGCCGTGGCCTTCGATAACCGTGCCGTCGGCGAGAACGAGGAGGGCGGTCGGCTTGCGGGTTGTCCAGGGAGCTGTCGCGGTCATGGTCGTTCCTTGTTCGCCCGCGCCCCGGCCCTCTTGTCGAGGCAGGGTCGCAGGGCCATCTATGTTGCAGATCGAGGGCGCGCGAGGACGCGCGGTTTCAAGCCCTGATGACAATTTGCGTGCAGGTGCCGAGCAATAGACGGATCGATCGACGAGGTCAATTCGTCAGTGTCTTCGGCTCACGGATTTCTCTCAAGCCATTTCAATGGTTTGTGCAATTCGTTTGCACTGCGGAAACTGTCTGGATATGAGAAGGCAACCACGAACAAGGAAAAGCCACAATTTCCATCGTCCGCCCCGGCTTTTCCGCGGAGAAAACAATGCTACGCGATATACTCGCCAATGCGATGAAAGAGTCCCTGAAGGCCAAGGATGTCAGGCGGACCTCGACGGTACGTTTGATTCAGACGGCGATCAAGGATCGTGACATCGCCCATCGCGGCACCGGCAAGGATCCGGTGACCGATGACGAAATCATGCAGATCCTGATGAAGATGATCAAGCAGCGGGACGAATCCGCCCGGATCTATTCGGAAAATGCCCGTCCCGAGCTGGCCGCCCAGGAGCTCGAGGAAATCGAGATCATCAAATCTTTCATGCCGGAGCAGATACCGGAGGAGAAGGTGCGCGCGATCTGCCAGTCGGTGATCAGCGAAACCGGCGCGCAAGGCTTGCGTGATATGGGCAAGTGCATCAGCACGCTCAAGGAGCGCTATGCCGGCCAGATGGATTTCGGCAAGGCATCCGGCGTGGTCAAGGACCTGTTGAAGTAGACTGGAACCTCACCTTGCGCGATTTTGACGCCGCCTTCGGGCGGCGTCTTGCGTTTCAGCCCTTCAAGCGCTTTTGCTCGTCGACGAAGTGACGCAGGACCGCGTTGATGCGGGTCTGATAGCCCTTGCCGGTTGCCTGGAAGAAATCGACGATATCCGGGTCGAGGCGGATGGAGATCGCCTTCTTCTTGTCGGGAATTACCATCTTGGCCTTCGACCAGTCGATGTCCATGAAGTCCTGCCAGTCGGGATCGTCGCGCATGGCGCGCTCGATATCCTCGTCGGTCATGGCATCGACGCGTGCCCAGTCGGTTTGGTCCTCACCGCGAGCGATCATCTCCTCAATTTCTTTGATCGTATATCTGACGATATTTTCTTTGTTCATTTTCGTGTGCCGCTCTTGCTGAGATGATGCGGCAAATTTCGCCGCGCATGATGAAGACCACTGCGATCAGTCTCAGGGTGTCCGGACATATGGCGAGTGTTCGCATTTCGCCACTTCTCTCCGAGTGCATGTCGAGGCGTGGCCCTTTCAGTGCATCGGTCGCACGTGGAAAGTCGATGCCATGCTTTTCGAGATTGGTTCGACGCTTGGCCTCGTCCCACTCGAACGCCCATTCCTCCTGCGGGATATCGTCGAGACTGCGCATCGGCTGGGGTCCGTGAAGCTGACAGAATCCATTGTATATACAATCGTCATTGGAATCAACGGCTGTGAATAGCGGGTAAGTCGCGCGAAAGCCTTGGCGCCGCCCGCCATCCCCGCCTATATGAAGATCATAAATTCAGGTGACCGATGCGCTTTTCCAACGACTTCCTCGACGAGATCCGTGACCGCGTGCCGATTTCGGCCGTGGTGGGCCGCCGTGTGACCTGGGATCGCAAGAAGACAAACGTCTCGCGGCAGGATTACTGGGCCTGCTGCCCGTTCCACGGCGAGAAGAGCCCGAGCTTCCACTGCGAGGACCGCAAGGGCCGCTACCACTGCTTCGGCTGCGGTGTGTCGGGCGATCATTTCCGCTTTCTGACCGATCTGGAAGGGTTGAGCTTCATTGAGGCTGTGCAGCAGGTGGCTGACATGGCCGGCATCGCCATGCCGCAACCGGACCCGCAGGCGGAGCGGCGGGAGAAGGAGCGGACCACGCTGCAGGACGTCATGGAAATGGCGACGCAGTTCTTTCAAGACCAGTTGCAGACGGCAAGCGGCGCCAAGGCGCGGGCCTATTTGCGGGAGCGCGGCCTGACCGGCCGGACGATCGAGACGTTTCGACTGGGTTATGCACCGGAAAGCCGCAACGCTCTGAAGGAGTATCTGGCGGGCAAGGGTGTGCCGAAGGAGCAGATCGAGGCCTGCGGGCTTGTCGTGCACGGCCCGGAAATCCCGGTGTCCTACGACCGGTTTCGCGATCGCATCATGTTTCCGATCCTGTCGTCGCGCGACAAGGTGATCGCCTTTGGCGGGCGTGCCATGTCGCCGGATGCCATGGCGAAGTATCTGAATTCGAACGAGACCGAACTCTTTCACAAGGGCAATGTCCTCTACAACTTCTCCCGCGCCCGCCGGGCTCTGCAGGGGGCGGACGGTGCTGAAACGCTGATTGCCGTTGAAGGCTATATGGACGTGATCGCGCTTTATCAGGCGGGGATCGAGAATGCGGTTGCCCCGCTCGGCACGGCGCTGACCGAAAACCAGTTGCAACTGATGTGGAAGACAACGCCGGTGCCGGTCCTGTGCTTCGACGGGGACGGAGCAGGGCAGCGGGCGGCGTTTCGCGCCGTTGATATTGCGCTTCCGCATCTGAAGCCGGGGCAGTCAGTAAGGTTTGCCATGCTGCCCGATGGCAAGGATCCTGATGATCTCGTCAAGCATGACGGCCGCGCGCCCTTCGACCGGGTCATGGCCGAAGCCCAGCCGCTGGCGGCGATGGTCTGGACGCGGGAAGTGTCGAGTGGTGTCTTCGATACGCCGGAAAAGCGCGCCGAACTTGAGGCCAAGCTCAAGCAGGTGGTGACGGTCATTGCCGATGAAAATGTGCGGCGGCATTACCAGCAGGATATTCGCGACAGGCTCTATGCCTTCTTCCAGGGCAGCCAGCCGCAGCGCGGTGAACGCGGCAACTATCAGGGCAATGGGCGCGGCCAGGGGCAGGGCGGACAGGGACGGTTTGGCGGGCGCCAGCCCGGGCCGGTTGCAGCCGGGCGTGGTGCGATTTCGGATCGGCTCGCACGATCCGGCCTCGTGCGCGGGCATCAGGATCAACCAACCCTTCGGGAGACGGTGCTGGCGCTGACCATCGTCAACCACCCGACTCTGCTCGAAGACGAGTATGACGAGATCGCTGCGATTGAATTCGAGAATGCGGCCCTGCAGAAACTCTGGTCGTCGCTGCTGACGGCGGTGGCGGAGGCCGATCATGGCCTCAGCCGTGAGGTGCTGATCGGCAAGCTGGAGGTGCATGGCCATGGCACGCTGCTCAGGACGCTCGACCAGCAGATCCGAAATGCGCGGCTATGGACCGCGACCGAGATCGCGGCCGCCGAAGATGCCCGCGAGGGCTATCGCCAGGCGTTGTCGCTCTACAAGCGGGCACGGGCCTTGAAGCGTCAGCGCAAGGAATTGGAACGGGAAGTCGCGGAGGCGACGGAAGCAGATGATGCCGAGCGCATCGATCAGTTGATCAGCGCGCTGCACGAGGTGCAGTCAGAAGTTGCGCGGATGGAAAATCAGGAAGCGATCATCGATGGTTTTGGCGTGATGTCGGGCCGGGTGAAGGGAGCGGCCACCGGGCACCACTGACGGTTTGGATCCAGCTCGCTGTCTCCTTGCGCCGCATTTTAGCGTGGGGGAAGGTGTTTGGCCTTCAGCGTCGTGTCGAATCTGCTGCTCGCGCCGTGCCGGCCCTCTTGTTTCCAGGGGCTGGCGTCCTACATCTGCGAAGATCGGTGATAAAGACGCCGTTGAACGGCTTGTTTTGTTGATTTTCCGCGTATCTGCTGCAGAAGAGCTTGACGCCAGGAAAAATTGTGGGAATCACCAATTCAAGCACACAAGGGTGACGTGGGTTCTGACGGGTCTCTGGTATGATGATAGGTCATGCAGACAATCGAAGGTTCGGCGCTGCGACCGCAATGCCCATAGTTAATCAGGAATTAAGCAACACTCCGTTAGGTCAGTGACAAGCGATACGCCCGGGTGAGTGGTCGGCTCTCCCATCCGTCCGGCGGTTCGCAGCATGATCAGACGTCAGGGAAAGCGACAAGATAAATGGCATCGAAAGTCAAAGAAAACGAAGAAGCCGACGGCGAACGCGACGGCGCGACGGACGGTCCGCTTCTCGATCTTTCCGATGACGCGGTCAAAAAGATGATCAAGGCCGCGAAGAAGCGCGGCTATGTCACCATGGATGAACTGAATTCGGTTCTGCCGTCTGAGGAAGTGACCTCGGAGCAGATCGAAGACACCATGGCGATGCTTTCCGACATGGGCATCAACGTCATCGAAGATGAAGACGCCGACGAGCCGGCGGCCGCCGAAGACAATGACGACGAAGACGGCGAAAGCGAGGGCGGCGAACTTGCGCCTTCCGCCGGCACTGCCGTCGCGACCGCCAAGAAGAAAGAGCCGACCGACCGTACCGATGACCCGGTGCGCATGTATCTGCGCGAAATGGGCTCGGTCGAGCTTCTGTCGCGCGAGGGCGAAATCGCGATTGCCAAGCGCATCGAGGCTGGCCGCGAGACGATGATCTCGGGCCTCTGCGAGAGCCCGCTCACCTTCCAGGCGCTGATCATCTGGCGCGACGAGCTCAACGAAGGCACGACGCTGCTTCGCGAGATCATCGATCTCGAAACCACCTATTCCGGCCCGGAAGCCAAGGCTGCTCCGCAGTTCCAGAGCCCTGAAAAGATCGAGGCTGACCGCAAGGCAGCCGAGGAGAAGGAACGCGAACGCGCCAAGCGCCGTCCGCAAGCCGCCTCCGGTGACGATGACGACATCACCGCCATGGGCGGGGAGGGCCTGCCGCCGGAAGAAGAGGAAGAGGACGAGGACGAATCGAACCTGTCTCTCGCCGCGATGGAATCCGAGCTGCGCCCGCAGGTCATGGAAACCCTCGACCTCATCGCCGACACCTACAAGAAGCTGCGCAAGCTGCAGGATCAGCAGGTGGAGGCGCGTCTCGCCTGCGCCGGCACTCTGTCTTCAGGCCAGGAGCGTCGCTACAAGGAGCTGAAGGATCAGCTGATCACGGCGGTCAAGTCGCTGTCGCTGAACCAGAACCGCATCGACAGCCTTGTCGAGCAGCTCTACGACATTTCCAAGCGCCTGATGCAGAACGAGGGTCGCCTGCTGCGCCTCGCCGAAAGCTATGGCGTGAAGCGCGAAGCCTTCCTTGAGCAGTATCAGGGTGCGGAACTTGATCCGAACTGGATGAAGTCGATCGCCAATCTTTCCGGCCGCGGCTGGAAGGAATTCGCCAAGGAAGAAAACGCCACGATCCGCGACATCCGCGGCGAGATCCAGAACCTCGCGACCGAAACCGGCATTTCGATCGCCGAGTTCCGCCGCATCGTGTCCATGGTCCAGAAGGGCGAACGCGAAGCGCGCATCGCCAAGAAGGAAATGGTCGAGGCGAACCTGCGTCTCGTCATCTCGATCGCCAAGAAGTACACAAACCGCGGCCTGCAGTTCCTCGACCTCATCCAGGAAGGCAATATCGGCCTGATGAAGGCCGTGGACAAGTTCGAGTATCGCCGCGGCTACAAGTTCTCGACCTATGCGACCTGGTGGATTCGTCAGGCGATCACCCGCTCGATCGCCGACCAGGCCCGCACGATCCGTATCCCGGTCCACATGATCGAAACGATCAACAAGATCGTCCGCACTTCGCGCCAGATGCTGCACGAGATCGGCCGCGAGCCGACGCCGGAAGAGCTGGCTGAAAAGCTTGCCATGCCGCTCGAAAAGGTCCGTAAGGTCCTGAAGATCGCCAAGGAGCCGATCTCGCTCGAAACCCCTGTGGGCGATGAAGAGGATTCGCATCTGGGCGATTTCATCGAGGACAAGAACGCGCTTCTGCCGATCGATGCCGCCATTCAGGCGAATCTGCGCGAAACGACGACCCGCGTTCTGGCATCCCTCACGCCGCGCGAAGAACGTGTTCTTCGCATGCGTTTCGGCATCGGCATGAACACCGACCACACACTCGAAGAAGTCGGCCAGCAGTTCTCGGTGACCCGCGAACGTATCCGTCAGATCGAGGCCAAGGCGCTTCGCAAGCTGAAGCATCCGAGCCGTTCGAGGAAGCTGCGCTCGTTCCTCGACAGCTGAGGCGCTTCTAAAATCGATGAATTGATGGCCGGAGCGGAAACGCTCCGGCCGTTTAGTTTTCAGGCCGGGTGCACCAGCATCCGCACAAGGCGGCGCGTGATCGGCAAAGCCATCAAGAGTGTGGGGAAGGCAATAACCCAGGACATGGCCCATGCGGGAAGCCAGTCTGAGACAAAGTTGGGGCCGATGCCGAGGTTCTTCACCGTTGCGACGGCTGAGACCACCATGGTCATGATGATTGACAGAATGAAGGGCATAAGGATGCCCGCAAAGCGGGCCGGAAAGCGCGCAAGCTGCATGTCATGTAACTTTCGGGATGGAAATCGTCGAAGGCGGATAAGCACATCTCTAACCTTTGAGAACACGCCCGTCGGGGACGATTTCAGGTTTGGATGCGTTGCCTCACGTAAACGCTTACGGACGAACTGAGCCGACGGGATCTGATACGATATTCTGAAGCAGGGTGCAAGCCGGTCGCGGGGCGCCAATGCGCCGTTTACCCGGAGAAAGACGCCCTTGCAATCAGATGACGCCTCCCTTTTCGCCGCAATCCTCGGTATGGATCTCTCAATGGTCGATAAGAGCTTGAAACGCTGGTGGCGCCCCAATGCCGGGCTTGCCGTCTCGCTGCTGCTGCATGTGGTGGTGGCGGCGGGGCTGCTGTTGTCGCTCTTCTTCCAGCCGGAGCCGCAAGCCGAAGAGCCGGTGGTTGAGGTTACGTTGGTGGCGCCGCCTGAGCCACCTCAGGTAGAACCGCCTTCTGAGGAAGCGAAAGCGGAGGAACCGCCCGCACCTGAACCGCCGCCTGCGCCAGAGCCGGAGAAACCACCCGAAGAGCCGCCAGCCGAGCCTCCCCCGCCACCGCCGTCACCGCAGGCGCAAGAGCAGCCGAAATTGCCGGATGCCGGAAAGGCGCCGATTCCGGTCCTGAGACCTGTGGTGAAGTTTGCCGAAGACGATTCCGGGCCGGAGATCTCCAAGGGGACTGATGCGGAAGCGGGTTTGACGCCGGAGGCAGCGGAAAAACTGGAGGAGGCCGAGCGCGAGGTTGCGGCTGCGACGCCGCAACCGGATATCGAACTGCCGAAGGCAACGCTTGCCGAGGAAGCACCTATGCCGGATGCGGCCGACGAAGCCGTCGAGGGCGAGGGGACGGAAGCTTCCCCGCCCGCTGCGCCTCAGGCGGCACCAGAGGCGGAAAAAGCTGCCGAGGCCAAGACTGCGGCGGACGAAAAAGCGAAGCCGATCCAGGAGGCGGCGCTTGTGCCCCGGAAGGTCAAGAAGCTGTTCTCAAAAGCAATTTCCGGCGATGAAGCGGCGTCGACTGCCATGGCGGGACTGTCTCGTCAGGAACGCGGCGACCAGCTTTGCGGCACCGAACTCAGTCAGCAGTTGCGCAACGGCAAACCCGCTTTCGTGCCATATCTCCTCCCGATCCTGCGTCTCAAGCAGGGAAACGTCATCGAAGTTAAGCTTGCGGCGTTTCGAGATGTGAACGGGGAGTGGATCAACATCGCGGTGCGTTGCGAGGTCGATGCCGATGCCACCGAGGTCGTGAATTTCTCCCTCTCCGTCGGCAAGCCGGTGCCGAAGGCGCAGTGGCGCGCGCGCGGCTTTCCCGAAAGTTGACGCGCGTCGTCAGTCTTAGCGCAACAGACCGAAACCGATCAACGCCATTACCACCGCAATCAGCCCGTCGAGTATGCGCCAGGCTATCGGTTTCGCAAACAGCGGGGCGAGCAGCCGGGCGCCATAACCGAGGCTGAAGAAGAAGACGAAGGATGCCGATGTCGCGCCGAGTGCAAAGGCCGGTTCCCATCCGGCATAGCGGGTGGAGATGGAACCTAGCAGTACGACCGTGTCGAGATAGACATGCGGGTTCAGCCAGGTGAGCGCGAGGCAGGTTAGGAGCGCGGCTCTGAGGCTGGTTCCGCTGTTCGCTGCTGCCGTCAGAGCATTGCCACCGATGAGCGCGCTCTTCAGACTTCTGAAGGCGTAGACCAGCAGGAAGGCGGCGCCGGCATAGCGCATCAGAGGCTCAAGCCAGACGAGGTTGGCCAAAACGGTGGCGAAGCCACCGACGCCGAGCGCGATGAGCAACGCGTCGGACACAGCGCAGGTCAGCACCAAAGGCAGGACATGCTCCCGCCGCAAGCCCTGGCGCAGGATGAAGGCATTCTGCGCGCCGATTGCGACAATCAGGCTGAGGCCGAGAAGAAAGCCGGCGGTCGAGGCAGCGAACATCTTTATGGTCTCCGGTGGTGCAGCCTTTGACTAGCGCGCGCTTCATCATTAAAAAAATTCAATCTACTAATCTCCTATTAGAGCTATCGATGTTCGATCCGACCCAACTGGCAGCCCTTTCTGCCATCTTGCGCAATGGCAGTTTCGAGCGGGCGGCGCGTGTGCTGGGGCTGACACAATCGGCGGTCTCCCAGCGCATCCGGCTGCTGGAAGAGCAGGTCGGCACGCCGCTCATCATTCGCGCACAGCCGTGTCGGGCAACCGAGGCTGGAGCGCGCGTGTTTCGTCATGCAGAGGAATTGCGGCTGCTCGAACAGGAGTTGCGCACCGATCTCGGCATAGGTCGTGAGCTGGGCGCTCTTGCGTCGGGCGGGACTGGTGCGGATGCGCGGGGCTGGCCCGCGGTTCGGGTTGCGGTCAACGCCGACAGTCTCGCGACCTGGTTCCTGCCGGCCCTGGCAGCCGCGGGGGGCCTCTTATTCGATCTCGTTGTCGACGACCAGGATCACAGCGCCGATTGGCTGAAACGCGGTGAGGTGCGGGCGGCGATCAGCAGTGCCTCGCGGCCCGTCCAGGGATGCGATTGTCGACCGCTTGGCGCCTTGCGCTATTTGGCGACCGCGAGCCCAGCCTTCTGCCGGCGCTGGTTCGGCGAAGAGGGCGTGACGCCGGCGGGGCTGCAGCGGGCGCCGATGCTGACTTTCAACGCCAAGGATCGGCTGCAGAGCCGCTGGGCCGAGCAGGCGTTTGGTGCGTCCCTGGCCGGACCCTCGCACTGGCTGCCCTCCAGTCAGGCTTTCGTCGATGCAGCCGCAGCCGGCCTCGGCTGGGGCATGAACCCCGAGGCTCTCGCAGCGCCAGCTCTCGCCGATGGACGGCTGATGGTGCTGAAGGCCGATTGCCCGCTCGACGTGCCGCTTTACTGGCATGTCAGTCGCTCGGTGCAGCGGCTGATGCAGCCAGTGACGCGGGCGGTGGTGGAGGCGGCGCGACGTGCCTTAAAGCCGGTCCTCTGAGCCGAAGCAGACCCTGCCGCTCGTCTCCTCGTTCTCTCTTGCCAGGCAGATCTCGAGGCCTATCTTTATCGAGAGAAGAGGAGAGGCCGATGTCCTTGAAAGATCAGGCGCTTGCCGTCATCGATGCGTTGAACCACCACGATTTTCCGGGGCTGATAACCCGTTTCGACGAGGACGCGATCCTGGACCTGCCGGATGGCATCCGGGTCGTCGGCCAGGCTTCGTTTCGCGATACGCTGTCGGCCTATGTCCTGCGCCACGAACTGACCCTCACCGATGGCGTGGTCATGGTGGACGAATCGGGATTTCGCGTGGCGGTCGAATGCACGCTGAACGGCCAGAACCGGCGGGGCGTGGATACCGCAGCCGACGGCGAAGCGGGACCCTATGCGCTGCCGGCGGTCATGGTGCTGGAACGGGAGGCGGATCTGTTCAGCCGCCTCAGCCTGTTCTGTGCCGTGCAGCCTTAAAGCTGGACGGGGTTCCGCCTCAATACTTGCCGAGCATGTCTTCGAGCACGGCGATGATCATGTCGTGATCCTCCTGCGATTTCAGGCCAGACACCGTCACCGCCGCAACAACGCCGGTGCCAGCGACACGGATCGGGAAGCTGCCGCCGTGATCGGCATAGTCGAGCGGGTCGAGCCCCAGGTCCGGCGTCACGCCGCGGTCGCGAAGCCTGTTGGTTTCACCGACCCGCAGGGACGCCTTGTGGAAACGCAGTGCGACATTGCTCTTGCGCCGGGCCCAGTGGTCGTTGTCCGGCGAGGCGCCGGGCAGGGCGGCATGGAACAGCGTGCGGTCCGGCGTGCGGATGTCGATGACGACAGGTGCTTTCTGCGACAGCGCAAGTGTCACGAGCCGCTGGCCGAGATCGAGGGCGGCAAGTTCATCGAAAGTCTTGAAGACGAGATGGGCTTCCTGCTTTTCGATCGTTTCGATCAGGCTCATTGCGGCATCCTTCCTGGCATGGGGACTGGCGTCTTGCAGTGGTTCGGGCGCGACACTACAGACTGCCCGGGACGCCCGCTAGGGGCCTCCCAATTCTCCGCCCGATTTTGAAGGCATTACGCAACGGCCGTCGGCCAGGGATAGAGACATGGCACAGCGACGCATCACGATCGACACCCGCGGGCCTGGACTTTACGAGTTCACCAAACATGCTGAGGATTTCGTCGGTCAGGCG
Source organism: Rhizobium sp. Root274 (assembly GCF_001429245.1). Taxonomy (GTDB): domain Bacteria; phylum Pseudomonadota; class Alphaproteobacteria; order Rhizobiales; family Rhizobiaceae; genus Allorhizobium. Next base: position 386,062 of record NZ_LMJE01000007.1, on the reverse strand, counting down.
GCCGGGGAAGACGGGGTGCTGACGGTCTTCGTGCGCCATACCTCCTGTTCGCTGCTGATCCAGGAGAATGCAGATCCGTCGGTGAAGGTTGATCTACAGGCTTTCTTCCGACGCCTGGTGCCGCCGGCAAATGATCCCTCGATGAGCTATATCATCCACCGGGACGAAGGGCCGGACGATATGCCGGCCCATATCAAGGCCGCCCTGCTACCGGTATCGCTTGGCATTCCCTATGCCGACGGCCGGCTGCTGCTCGGCACCTGGCAGGGCCTATATCTGGTCGAGCACAGGGACCGGCCACACCGGCGCGAAATAATCCTTTCCTTCTGACCCTGGTCGTTCCGATCGCCTGGCGCAGCACCTGAACGGCGGCTGAATGGCGACTTCGGACTGCGTTCAGCCGCCGCGCGCTAATCTCCTCTCAATCGCTTGCAAGAGCGGGCGCGACACACAAGACGGGCGAAACGCCCGAGGTCTTTGAGAGGAGACACGCAATGACTGGCATGCTTCGCAAACTTGGAATGGCAGCCCTGGTCTCGATCATGGCGACGACCGGCCTCGTCTCGACGGCATCGGCCGACAATTTCGGCTGGGGCATCTACATTGAAGGTCCGCGCGATGGCCGCGGCTGGGACGGCCCGCGTTATGATGATCGTCATCGTCCCGACTGGCATCGTCCGGGCTGGGGACGTCCCGACCGCCGGGGTCAGTGCCATCCCAATCAGGCCGTTGAAAAGGCTCGCTGGAATGGACTGCGCCGCGCCTTCATCGCCGATGTTTCGCCCCGTCGGGTGGTCGTTGCAGGCGTTCGTCACGGTTACCGCGACCGGATCGTCTTCGCCAATGTGCGTGGCTGCCCGGTGATCGGTCGCTAAAGGACCTGGCGCGTGAGGATAGGGGGTGCTGCCGGTCGGATCGTCCGCCGTACGATCGCAGCGCCTCCCGGGCCATGGGATTGCTGGCTGAACAAGATCAGCTCCCATGGCCTGACCCGTTTTCGAGATTGGATTGACAGCTTTTTCCCAGATCGTCGTCTCTGTGCCTTGAAGGTGCCAAGATCATTGCCCATCTTGGCTTCAACCCGCTGGTCCGGGCCCCTCTGGTAAGAGCCGCCGGCGCTCTTGCGATGTCGGACCGTTTCGACATCCATGCCGGCCCAAGGACCAGAGATTTGCCCCGCCACGATTCTTTTTTGATCGGCCCCGGACGCTTCGCGTCGCCCGGCGAGACGTTTTCGCCTCGCGGTTATCCCGGCCCGCGTCTTTTTCCGCTCCTTGCTCACCGAAAGGCGAAGGCAGACACGAAGGTGACGGCATGATCGGCGATTTCTTTTCCTGGCTGTTTGCCGTTTTCGTGGTCGATCCGATCGGCGCCGAGGTGGCCCTTCGTCTTGAGCAGGCGAAAGCGCCGGTCGCTGTCGTCTCGCAGGTGAATGATTGCCTGCAGACGACCGGTTCAGCCTTGCTCGACCGGGCCGGCAATGATGCCTGGTGGGCTCTCGGAACCACGATTTCCGTCACCACCGGCCAGACCGGCCTGGCCGAACTTTTAGACGCGGCCAACCCGGCCTGCGGTTCGATCGCCACCTATCTCACTGCCTCGGCCGACAGCTGAACCACATCACAAGAGGAGGAACACCACTCATGCCCCATCACAGCTCCATGCCCAGTCAGCATTCGACGGGTCGCTCGCCGCGCCGCCACCACGAGGACGAATCGCTTGGCAGCATCCGGGCGCGCCGCAATCTTCTTGCGGCTTATTGGGCCGGATCGTTGATCGGGCTGTCAGGGGAGGATCTTGGCCGCTATGCCAGCGACCTGCACGAGGCAGACCATGCGGAGGCCGGCGACGGCGACGTGATTGCACGTCTGTTCGAGGATCTGGAGGCTGCAGGTCACGGTATGAGCAAGAGCGATATAGCGGGCGCGCTGCGTCGCTTTCACGCCCAGGCGCTGAAGGACACCGGCTGCACCGAGTGATCCCTCAGCCTTGGTCTTCTGCCGCTAATGTTTAAAAACCGAGCGGCAGGGCGACAAGCGGGCCGATCAGCATGACCGTGGCCATGGCAAGCGCGATCCTGTCGCGCGCCTCGAAGAGCGGCCCGCGAAAGGCCGACGCCGGATAATGACGGCGGATTTCCGTGCGCGTCGTTTCGTCGGCAAGGGTTGCGCCGGGGCCGACCATGCGGGTGTCATCGCTGTCTATGGGGCGGTGCAGGTTTGTTTCGCTGTGCATAGAATATCTCCTTCAAATGTGTTGAACAGATCGAACCGGCGACCGCCGATGTTGTTCCCTCTGAGCCCGCAGCAGCGGCGCGAGTTGCGGCGTCGTGCGCGCGTGCACGCCCGCTTTGAAGGCGCAAGACATATTCATGCGTTGTTTCCCCGGCCAGACGCGCTACACTCCTTGCGTCACCATGAAACCGCTCGGGGAGGAGCAATTTGATGAGACGTATGTGGCCGGAGGAATTCAGCTTTATTGTCGACGGGGCGGAGGAAGTCACCATCGAGAGCCCCGCACGCCAGCGGGAGGACGGCACGCATAGCGATGCCATCCACCGCCAGGCTCTGAAGGTCCGCATCAGTCAGGCCGATTACGAGCGCATTTGGCCGCTTGCCGAGGCGCGCTATCGGCTGCAGGGCGCTTATACAGGCAAGGCGATCACCCTGATCGTCAACAATCCGCATTACAGCCAGTGGCACCCCGCCGACGGCGGGACCGTGGAAAGCGTATCCGACAGCGGAAGAGCTTATTCGACAAAGTACGTCGTGGTGTATTTCCTGCTGGATGACGTGCGCGAGACAGTGGACGCCTGAGAGGCGAAAGGCTGACGACAGAAATGGTGGGCCCGGAGGGACTCGAACCCCCAACCAAGCGGTTATGAGCCGCCGGCTCTAACCATTGAGCTACAGGCCCAGCCCGGCGCAGTGCCGTCGGGCGGGTAATGGTCACCCCGCTCCGGTCACGGGCTCTAACGCAATTTCCGGTATGCGACAAGCCTCTGCCGTAATCGCTTCACAATCCCGCGTCATCAAGAAGCCGGAAGGGCATTGTGTCGGGTGAGGCGAGAACGTCCGCCGGCACCGAGGGACAAAAGGATATTTCATGCTGAAATTTACACGCGGCCTCTTCGTTGCAACGGCGCTGTCCGGTGCCGTATTTTCGGCCGGTTTTGTTGCGCCGGCTTTTGCCAGTGAGAGCGAACGTCGCGAGGCCACCATCATGGTGTCGGGCGAAGGCGAGGCGACGGTTGCGCCCGATATGGCGGTCATTTCGCTCGCCGTGGTGCGGGATGCAGATACGGCCGGCGAAGCGCTCACGGCCAATTCCGCCGCCATGGCGGAGGTGCTGGCCGATCTGAAGGGCCAGGGCATTGCCGACAAAGATCTGCAGACCACTGACTTTTCGATCCAGCCGAAATATCGGCAGGAGAACAAGCCTGACGGGACCTACGAGGCTCCGGTTATCATCGGCTACACCGTCAGCAACGGCTTGACAGTCAGGGTTCGTGATCTGACGAAGCTCGGCGCGATCATCGACCGGTCGGTGAAGCTCGGCGTCAACCAGGGTGGCGGCATCACCTTTACCAATGACGATCCGGAAGCAACCGTCGAGGCTGCGCGGAAACAGGCGGTCGAGAAGGCTGCTGCCAAGGCGAAAACACTAACCGAGGCTGCGGGCGTGAAGCTCGGTCGGATTGTCGAGATTTCGGAGAATTTCGCCCGCCCGATGCCGCAGGTCTATGCGGCAGCACCGATGGCGAAGATGGCTGATGAGTCGGTTCCGATCGCCTCGGGCGAGAACCTCTATACGGTCACCGTCAATATTACCTATGCGATCGAGCAGTAGTCGCGGGAAGCATTGTTGTTGAACATGAAAGGGCCGGTTTTCCGGCCCTTTTGCATGTGCTGAGCGTGGTCGTGTTCAGACCTCGAGCGGATGCTCTGCGATCATCTTGGTCAGGCTGCCCTCTGCCGAGAAGAGAGGGATCAGGCAAGCCTGGAGCGCGTGGTAGATGTCACCCTTGCCGGGGAAGAGGCTGTTGGAGGGCTTGCCGTCTTCGGTCAGTTCCTCGAACCAGCCACCGTGCTCCCGGTCGAGATTGTTGTTTGCGATGTAGTTCCAGATCTTGCGGTAGCTCTCTTCGTGGAAATCGCTTTCCTGGTGCTGGTTGAGGAAGTGTGCGGCGGCAGCGCCTTCGCAGAGCGGCCACCAGAGTTTGGCGCGCTTGTCGGGGGCGTTTGCCCAATCGAGCGTGTAGAAGAAGCCGCCCTTGTCCTTGTCCCAGCCGAGGGCCATGGACTGGAAGAAGAGGCCGCGAGCGGCTTCCGGCATCCAGTCTTGTTGTTTGCCACCGAGCACCCAGAGCTGCAGGATGAGGCGCGCCCATTCCAGCCAGTGGCCGGGCGTGGTGCCGGCGGGGCGGAACATCTCGTTCGGATGGTAGTAGTTGCGGTCGACCACCCAGTTCTCATCGAAATGCTCGGCGACGCGGAAGGCTTCTTCGCGGGCGCGGCGGTTGATGATCAGGTCGGCGATACGCTCAGCCTTGATCAGATAATGGCGCTCGCCGGTGGCCTCAAAAGCGGCCATTAAGCTTTCGGTCAAGTGCATGTTGGAATTCTGGCCGCGATAGCCGGGGACCGGCTGCCAGTCGGCTGAGAACTCTTCCGCAATGGCGCCGTGTTCCTCTTCCCAGAATTTCTCCTCGATCACCTGGGTGATATCGGCCAGCATGGCGTCTGCCAGGGGATGGTTGATGCATTTGGCCGAGGAGGCTGCCAGCAGGACGAAGGCGTGGCCGTAACCCTGTTTCGAATCGTCTGCGGCGTCGGTGTCATTCGCCTGCCAGAAATAGCCGCCGTTCTTTTCATCGCGATGCCGCTCCCAGAGGTAATGCATGCCGTGGTCGACGATATCGGCGGAGCCCGGACGGCCCAGAAGATGGCCGATGGCGTAGCAATGCACCATGCGGGCGCTGGCATGAATGCCGCGGGCGGGATTGTCTGTTGATAGCGGCTTGCCGTCGCGCGACAGGTCGTAGAAGCCGCCCTTCGGGTTAATCGCCGGGCCCTGGAAGAAATCGAACAGGCCGTCGACCTGGGCGAGCAGCCATTTGCGGTGGTAGGGGCGGGTGCTCCAGGGACTCGAGGCCGTTGGCTGCGTTTGATTTTCCGACATTTCTTCCTCCCTGACTGCATCGTTGCAGCTTCTATAGCGGATTGGCCTCCTCGCTGCCACCGGGTGTCTACGGTGACGCACAGATGGATCGCATGTTGACATAAAGATATCTTTATGTGATTGGCGGATATCGCATGCGCAATAGGAGAGTTCGCAGATGCTCGATCAACTGTTCGGCCGCGAGGGCGCAAACCGTGACGGCGCGGAGATCCTGAAAGCGCTGCAACAGGCAGCCCGCGAACGTATCCTGATCCTTGACGGGGCGATGGGGACAGAGATTCAGGGGCTCGGCCTCACCGAAGAGGATTTCCGCGGCCAGCGCTTTCTCGGCTGCGCCTGCCACCAGCAGGGCAATAACGACCTTCTGATCCTCACCCAGCCCAACGCCATTGAGGATATCCATTTCCGCTATGCGATGGCGGGTGCCGATATTCTCGAAACCAATACCTTCTCTTCGACCCGGATTGCCCAGGCGGATTACGAGATGGAAGGGGCGGTCTATGACCTCAACCGCCATGGCGCCGAACTCGTGCGCCGGGCGGCGTGGCGGGCCGAGCGCGAGGACGGCAAGCGCCGTTTCGTCGCCGGCGCGATCGGGCCGACGAACCGCACGGCGTCGATCTCGCCTGATGTCAACAATCCCGGTTACCGCGCCGTCTCCTTCGACGATCTGCGTCTTGCCTATGGCGAGCAGATCGACGGGCTGATCGATGGCGGCGCCGACATCATCCTGATCGAGACTATCTTCGATACGCTGAATGCCAAGGCGGCGATTTTTGCCTGCGAGGAGCGTTTTCTGGCCAAAGGCATTCGCCTCCCTGTGATGATCTCGGGCACGATCACCGACCTTTCCGGCCGCACGCTGTCCGGTCAGACGCCGACGGCCTTCTGGAATTCCGTGCGCCATGCCAAGCCCTTTGCTGTCGGTTTGAACTGCGCGCTCGGAGCAGACGCAATGCGGCCGCATCTGCAGGAATTGTCGGGCGTTGCCGATACCTTCATCTCCGCCTATCCGAATGCCGGCCTGCCTAATGAATTTGGTCGTTACGACCAGAGCCCGGAAGAGATGGCCGAACTTGTTGCAGGCTTTGCAGAAGAGGGCATCGTCAATGTGGTCGGCGGCTGCTGTGGCTCTACGCCCGCGCATATCGCTGCCATTGCCGAGGCCGTGAAGGGCAGGGCGCCGCGTCAGCCCGCCGAGCATCGGCCATTCATGTCGCTCTCGGGTCTGGAGCCCTTCGAACTCACCAAGGACATTCCCTTCGTCAATGTCGGTGAGCGGACCAATGTCACGGGCTCGGCCAAATTCCGCAAGCTGATCACCGCCGGCGATTATTCCGCAGCTTTGGTCGTGGCGCGCGACCAGGTGGAGAACGGTGCGCAGATCATCGACATCAACATGGACGAGGGCCTGATCGATTCCGAAAAGGCGATGGTCGAGTTCCTCAACCTGATCGCGGCCGAGCCTGATATCGCCCGGGTGCCGGTGATGATCGATAGCTCCAAGTTTCCGATCATCGAAGCCGGCCTCAAATGCGTGCAGGGCAAGGCGGTGGTGAACTCCATTTCGCTCAAGGAGGGCGAGGAGAACTTTGTCGCCCAGGCCAAGCTCATCCGCAATTACGGGGCTGCCGTCGTCGTCATGGCCTTTGACGAGAAGGGGCAGGCCGACACTTATCAGCGCAAGGTGGAGATATGCCGCCGCGCCTACCGCATCCTGACGGAAGAGGCGGGCTTTGCGCCCGAGGACATCATCTTCGACCCCAACGTCTTTGCGGTCGCGACCGGCATTGAGGAACACGACAATTACGGCGTCGACTTCATCGAGGCGACGCGGACGATCCGGCAGGAAATGCCGCTGGTGCATATTTCGGGCGGGGTGTCGAACCTCTCCTTCTCCTTCCGCGGCAACGAGCCGGTGCGGGAAGCCATGCACGCGGTCTTCCTCTACCATGCCATCCAGGCGGGCATGGACATGGGCATCGTCAATGCTGGCCAGCTCGCGGTCTATGAGAGCATTGACAAGGATCTGCGCGAGGCCTGTGAAGACGTGGTGCTGAATCGCCGCCGCGACGGGACCGAGCGGTTGCTGGAGATCGCCGAGCGCTATCGCGGCACGGGTGAGGCCAAGGCCCGTACGCAGGACATGACGTGGCGCGAATGGCCGGTCGAAAAGCGGCTGGAGCATGCGCTGGTTAATGGCATTACCGAATTCATCGATGTTGATACGGAAGAGGCGCGCCAGAAGGCCGAGCGTCCGCTGCATGTCATCGAGGGGCCGCTGATGGCGGGCATGAATGTCGTCGGTGACCTCTTTGGTGCCGGCAAGATGTTTCTGCCGCAGGTGGTGAAATCGGCGCGTGTGATGAAGCAGGCTGTGGCCGTGCTGCTTCCCTACATGGAAGAGGAAAAGCGGCTGAACGGCGGCACGGGCGAGCGGCAGGCGGCGGGCAAGGTGTTGATGGCGACCGTCAAGGGCGACGTGCATGACATCGGCAAGAACATCGTTGGCGTCGTACTTGCCTGTAACAATTACGAGATTATCGACCTCGGCGTCATGGTGCCGGCGACGAAGATCCTCGAAGTGGCGAAGGCGGAGAATGTTGATGTCATTGGGTTGTCCGGCCTGATCACGCCGTCGCTGGACGAAATGGTGCACGTGGCGTCCGAAATGCAGCGACAGGGTTTTTCCGTGCCGCTCTTGATTGGCGGCGCGACGACAAGCCGGGTGCATACTGCGGTGAAGATCCATCCGCAGTATTCGGCGGGGCAGGCGGTTTATGTCACCGATGCCAGCCGAGCCGTCGGCGTGGTGTCTGCACTCCTCGCCGAAGATGGCAACGAGACCTATGTGGACGGCATCCGCAGCGAATATGCCAAGGTGGCAGACGCCCATGCGCGGGCGGAGGCTGAAAAGCAGCGCCAGTCGCTGGCTTCGGCCCGGGAGAATGCCGTGAAGCTCGACTGGAGCGCTTACAAGCCGACGAAGCCCAGCTTTACCGGCACGAAGGTATTCGAGACCTATGATCTCGCCGAACTCGCCCGTTATATCGACTGGACGCCGTTCTTCCAAACCTGGGAACTGAAGGGGCGCTATCCGGCGATCCTGGAGGACGAGAAGCAGGGCGAGGCGGCGCGGCAGCTGTTTGCCGATGCGCAGGCGATGCTCAAGAAGATCATTGCGGAAAACTGGTTCCGACCGCGCGCCGTCATCGGCTTCTGGCCGGCCAATGCTGTCGGCGATGATATCCGGCTGTTCAATGATGATAGCCGCCGCGAAGAACTCGCAACCTTCTTCACGCTGCGCCAGCAGATCGCCAAGCGCGAGGGCCGGACGAATGTCGCACTCAGCGATTTTGTCGCACCACTGGAGAGCGGCGTTCCGGATTACGTCGGCGGCTTCGTGGTGACCGCTGGCATTGAAGAGGTGGCGATTGCCGAGCGTTTCGAGCGGGCGAATGACGACTATTCATCGATCCTGGTCAAGGCGCTGGCCGACCGGTTTGCCGAGGCTTTTGCGGAAAGGATGCATGAACGTGTCCGCCGCGAATTCTGGGGTTATGCGCCTGACGAGGCTTTTACGCCCGAAGAGCTGATCTCGGAGAACTACGGCGGCATCCGCCCCGCGCCGGGCTATCCAGCGCAGCCGGACCATACGGAAAAGGTGACACTGTTCTCGCTTCTGGATGCCACCAAGGCAACGGGTGTCACGCTAACGGAGAGCTATGCCATGTGGCCGGGATCGTCCGTCTCCGGTCTCTATATCAGCCATCCCGACAGCTATTACTTCGGTGTGGCCAAGGTCGAGCGTGATCAGGTCGAGGATTATGCTGCGCGGAAGGGCATGGAAGTGCGTGAGGTTGAGCGTTGGCTGGGGCCGGTGTTGAATTATGTGCCGAAGGCGGAAGCTTGAGGATTGATTTGCCCCTCATCCGCCCTTCGGGCACCTTCTCCCCGCAAGCGGGGAGAAGGCTGGCGCGGCCGGCGTTCTGCGCCTTCTCCCCGTTTTACGGGGAGAAGGTCCCGGCAGGGGGATGAGGGGCTATTCTGAAAAATCTGCAATCGATCGAGGAGGATGCGGAGCCCGCTGTCGGCTTCATCCTTCAAGCGAAGACCCTCACAAACCGATTCCGAATTCGGCGATAAGGTATTGAGGCAGATTCCGAATTACCTTCAGGCCTCCAGCCTGAGCAGGATCGCCGTCGCATCGTCGCTCTGCTTGTAGCGCGGGAATTTCAGGCCGTCTGGATCGAGCGCGCGCTCATAATGGCGGAGCTCTGTGATCAGTGCATTCAGCCCCGCGGTCGCTGCCCGCTGGATCAGCGTCGCCGGATCGTAGAGCTTGTAGAGCGCGACCAGGTCGGCCACGCCGTCTGAGCAGAGGAGTGCGGTGGCGCCGCCGCCATGGACGGGGACATCGACCATCACGAGGTGATCGGCGGCTTACGGCACGATGCCGAAGGTCCAGGTGGTGCCGCCTTCCGTGTTCTGACGGGCGCGGCCGCGACGGAGGTCTTCCAGCGTCTGCGGATCATCATTGGCAACGCCGGCCGCACCGATGCCGCCGACGCGTGCGATGTGCTTGGCCGCCTGATGCTGTTCCCATTCATAGGTGCCGGGGATGGGGATGACGAAGTCGGACTGGCCGTTGTCGTGCAGGATGTACATGCAGCTGTCGCCCAGGCCGAACCAGCGGAAGCCGGTTGGCGTTAGCTGCAATCCGGTCAGGCTGCAGAGCGGCCAGGCGTAACGGGGCTGGTCGCCGGCAGTCGCCGTAAAGACCTCGCGGGCCTCCTCGGAAATCTGCCGGAGCACTGTCGCCGGGTCGGCGGTGGCGTCCAGGCGCTGGGCGAGGCGCGTGGTGCCAAATTCGGCGATCCAGGCGGCATCGGAGCCAAAACCCTCCATGAACTGCCGGTCGCCGAGCCCGGTCGCCCCATCCAGCACGAAAGCGGAATGGGCGTTGTAGCCGAGCCTATCCTCGTTGGCGCGGCCCTGCTTTCCTGGGTCGGAGATGGTGTCGATGATGGAAATGCGGGGCATGGGGCATCCGTCGGTTGGGCATGGCGAGCCGCGCTCGGGCTGCCTTTTGCTGGCTATCACGGGAAATCGCGGGCGTCAGCCGCCGGCGCTGCGGAAACGGTTCATAATGTCGGCGCGCATGGGGTCGGTCAGCACCCGGGCAATGCCGAATTCGAGCGGCGTCAGACTTGCCTCGTCCGGCTGGGTGATGCGGTTGGAGAGGATTTCCTCCGGCAGATAGGCCTTGACCCTGCTATCGACGATGGTGCCGCCGTTGCACAGGTGCTCCTGCGCTGCCGTTTTCGGATCCATCAAATGGTTGATCAGCGCGTGGGCGCCGCGAGGGTTCTGGGCTTGTGCAGGAATGGCGAAGAAGTCGGTCCAGATTTCACCGCCGTCCGAGCCGAGATTGAAGCCGATATCGCCTTCCTCGGCCATCTGATAGGCGTCGTTGCTCCAGCACATGGTGAGCCAGGCTTCGCCCGCGCGCATGGCAGGCTGGTAATCGCTGTCGATCGAATGGAGATGTGGTTTCACCTGCATCAGCAGGGCTTCCGCGGCTGCGAGCTCGGTGGGATCGCAGGAATTGAAGCCATGGCCGAGCGCAACCAGCGCATTGCCGATGGCCGTCAGCTGGTAGTCATGAACAATGGTGCGCCCCGAGGCTTCGTTCAACGCCACGTCGAAGAAGCCGCGCCAGCTGGAGATCGGGTAAAGCTGTCTCCGGTTGTAGGCCATGCCGGTGGTTCCGGCATTTTTGGGAACCGCGTAGCTGGCGCCATTGATAATCGAGGGGGACAGGTGGCGCTCCAAATGGGTCGCCGGGTTGAAGTTCGGAATGAGCGCGAGGTCGAGCGGCTGCAGCATGCCGCGCTCGACATAGGGGGCAATGGCATATTGCGTCGGGACGATGATGTCCCAACCGCGTCCGAGCTCCAGCGCCTGCATCATCCCCTCGTTCGAGCCGATGATGGAGATCGCGACCTCGACGCCGTAGGTGTTGGTGAAGTCCTCGAAGGTCTGCGGGTCGTGGTAATTGGGCCAGGTGGCGAGCGTCACCTTACGGCCCAGTCCCGTCGCCTCGGCTGCGGCAGTGGAGGTTGAGCCGGCGCCGAAAAACGCTGTCGCTGCCGCAATCCCCGTGACCGAAAGAAAGTGGCGACGCGTTACCGAACCTTTCTTCAACCGCATGAATTGCTTCATGAAGTCTTGTCGATCGATCTCGGCGGGCTTGTTCGCCATGGTCCTGTAACCCCGTACACTGCACAATGGAGTCATCTCACCACAAAGGCGTTAACGGGATTTCTCTCCCGTCACCGCAAAAATTGCAGCCAGCCGATCGTCAGATCATCCGGTCGATGATGCTGATGCCGCTTTCGGCAAAGCGGTCCATTTCTGTGAGGGCGGGCGCTGCCTCCGTCAGGGTCAGACGCCTGCCGATCAGGCGGGCCGGATCCAGGCTGCCGGAGAGGATCATCTGCATCATGGCGTCGTAGCGCCAGGATTGCATGCCGTGGCTGCCATAGATCTCCAATTCCTGGGAAATCACCCGGGCCATGGGAATGGCGGGCGTCGAATGCTCACCGAGCATCAGGCCGACCTGCACATGGCGGCCGCGCCGGCGCAGGTTGGTGATCGAGTTACAGCAGGTCTGGGGATGGCCCAGCGCATCGACCGAGACATGGGCGCCGCCGCCGGTTATGTCACGCACGGCGTCGACGGTGTCATGCACCGCACGGCTGTTGATGACAGTGCTCGCGCCGAGTTCTTTCGCCAGAGCCAATTTGTCCTCGGCAATGTCTATCGCGACGACATTGGCGCCGAGGGCCTTGCCGATCATGATGGCGGAAAGGCCGACACCGCCGCAGCCATGGACGGCCAGCCATTCGCCACCTTTCAGTCGTCCCTGGTCGACGACGGCGCGGAAAGAGGTGGCAAAGCGGCAGCCGAGGCCGGCGGCCGTTTCATAGGCGATTTCTTCGGGCAGATGCACGAGGTTCTGGTCGGCATAGTCGATCGCGACGTATTCGGCGAAGGAGCCCCAGTGGGTGAAGCCGGGCTGGAACTGCTCTTCGCAGACTTGCTGGTTGCCGGAACGGCATTCCTGACAATGGCCGCAGCCGGAGACGAAGGGGACGGTGACGCGCTCACCAACCTTGAAGCGCTTCACCTCACGCCCGACGGCGGCAATCGTGCCGGCGAATTCGTGACCGGGCACATGCGGCAGGTGAATATCCGGGTCGTGACCCATCCAGCCATGCCAGTCGCTGCGGCAGAGGCCGGTCGCCTTGACCGCGATCACGACGCCACCCGGAGTTGGCGTCGGGTCGGGCAGGGTGCGGATTTCGGGCATGGCGCCGAAGGCTTCGTAATACATGGCGCGCATGGGTCGTCTCCCGCTTGGTCGTTACGTCGAGGGTCGAGCGGTATTTGCCTTACTCGGCAAGCAGGATCAATGCCGAGGGATCGATCTTCACACCGACGGTTGCGCCGACAACGGGTGGTGCGCTGCCGGGATCGTTGAAGGTGTCGAAGCAGACCGGCTTGCCGCCGACATCGACGCGGGTGCGGATAACCGAGCCGAGGAACTGGCTCGATGTCACCGTGCCGGCGATGGTGGCGTCGGTCGGATCGGCCAGAGAGCCCGCTTCCGGGCGCATGGCCAGTTGTATGGCGGAGCCGTTGGCAGCGGGAATCTGCTCGTTGATCTTCAACGTCTTGTCTCCAATCCGGACGAGGCCCGCCCCCTGATCGGCGACCACGGCTTCGAGCACGTTCAGCGTACCGACGAAGGAAGCGACGAAGCGGGTGGTGGGGCGGTTGTAGATTTCGAAAGGCGTGCCGATCTGATCGGCCTTGCCGGCATTCATCACGACGATGCGGTCAGAGATCGACAGCGCCTCTTCCTGGTCATGGGTTACGAAGACGGTGGTGATGCCGAGCTTCTGCTGGATCTGGCGGATTTCTTCGCGCAGTGAGACGCGGATCTTGGCGTCGAGCGCAGAAAGCGGTTCGTCGAGCAGCAGGACCTGGGGTTTGGGTGCCAGCGCACGGGCGAGCGCCACGCGCTGCTGCTGGCCGCCTGACAGCTGGTAGGGGTAACGTTCGGCCAGATGCTCCAGATGGATCAGCGCCAGCATTTCCTTGACGCGCGTGTCGATGTCCGCCTTTGGCATGCCCGCAATCTTCAGGCCGAAGGCGACGTTGTCGGCGACATTCATGTTGGGGAACAGCGCATAGGCCTGGAAGACCATTCCAATGGTGCGCTGGTTCGGTTTCAGGTTGGTCTGGTCCTTGCCGGCGATTTCGATCGTGCCGGCCGAGGGCGTCTCGAAGCCAGCGATCATGCGCAGCACGGTGGTCTTGCCGCAGCCCGAGGGGCCGAGGAAAGAGATGAATTCGCCCTTGTCGATCGCCATGTTGAAATCATGCACGACCTTGGTCGGGCCAAAGGACTTCTGCAGGTGGGTGAGTTTCAGAAAGGTCATGAAAGGAAGTCCTCAAGCCTGGCGAGGGGCTGTTTTCTGGAGGCGGGAAACGAGCTGGATCAGACCGAGGCAGCCCCAGGTGATGCCGAAGGCGATGACGGCGAGTGCTGCCGGCTCATAGGCGCGGTTGGCGCCGAGCAGCTGCATATAGGGGCCGAAGGCCGGCTTGTTCAAAAGGGCGGCCATGGTGAATTCGCCGATGACGATGGCGAAGGTCAGGAAGGCCCCGGAGAGCACGGCGACCAGCACATTCGGCAGGATGATGCGCGAAATGATCGTGAACCAGCCGGCGCCGAGGCTTTGCGCGGCTTCCGTCAGCGTGCCGATATCGATGGTGCGAAGGCCGGTGTCGACGGCACGGTACATGTAGGGCAGGGCAAGCGTCGCATAGCCGAACATCAGGAGGATATCCGTGCCGAAGGCGGAGCCTGTCAGCGGCAGCCAGCTCGAGGTGTTGTAGAGCCGTATATAGCCGAAGACGATGACGATGGCCGGGATGACCAGCGGCAAGAGCGTGACGAATTCGATGTAGGGGCGAAGGCGCGGCAGCTTGAGGCGGACCCAATAGGCGGTCGGCACGATCAGAAAGACCCCGAAGATGATGGTCATCAGCGCCATGGTCACAGAATATGTGAAGGTTTCCTGGAACCGGGAATCGGCGAATACCTTGCTGTAAGCGTCGAAGGAGTACTCCCCGCGACGCATCTTCAGCGAGAAATTGGTCATGCCGATGAGCGGCAGGAAGAAGTAGAGGAGGCCGAAGATCAGGGCCCCCCAGGCCCAGAGCCGCTTCATTTCAACCACCTTTCGCTGCATGCGCGCAGCCAGATATAAAGAGCATTGGCGATGCCGGTGACAACGATCATGCCGAAGGCAAGCGCATAGCCGAGGTGCGGATTGCCGAGCACGTCGCCACGGATCTGGGCAAAGAGCAGGATCGGGACGATGTTAAGCGAGGAGCCGGTGAGCGCAATCGCGGTTGCGACGGCGCCAAAGGCATTGGCGAAGAGAAGCGCGATGGTGCCGAGGATCGAGGGCAACAGGATCGGGAAGGCAACGAGGCGCCAGTATTGCAGGTTGGTCGCACCGAGGATCGAGGCGGCTTCGCGCCATTCGCGCTTCAGGCCGTCGAGCGCCGGCGTGATGATCAGGATCATCAGCGGGATCTGGAAGAAGAGATAGGTGACCGTCAGGCCCCAGAAGGACAGGATGTTGAAGCCGAGAGCCCGCAGGTCAATGCCAAGCTGGGTCTTCAGAAAGATCGTGAGAATGCCGAGCGGGCCGAGGGTCGCCAGAAAGGCGAAGGCGAGGGGAACGCCGGCGAAGTTGGAGGCGACGCCCGAAAATGTCAGCAGCGGTCCGCGCACCCATTGCGGCAGACCGCCAAGCACGACTGCCGAGGCGACGGCAAAGCCGATCAGGCAGCCCAGGATGGCTGAAGCGAGGCTGATCTTGATGGAGATCCAGTAGGCGGACAGGATCGATGCGGTGAACAGACTGCCGATATTGTCGAAGGTGAATGTGCCGTCAGGCGTCTGAAAGGCACCGATCACGATCTTCATCGTCGGCATGATGAGGAACAGGATCGTGAAAGCGGCAAAGGGAACGACCCCGAGCCAATGCAATGGGAGCCGAAAGCGCTGTTGCTCGGACGCCCCCGCACTTACCTCGTGTAAAGACATGTCTCTTGCCCCTCGTCCGCTTGTCCCGCGGATCCTATTGAATGCAAATGCCGCCCCGGTCGCAAGACCGGGACGGCATTTTAGTGCGTGATATTACTGGACGTTCGCGCCGACGACGCTATCCCAGCCAGCCGTGACGGCTGCCTTGTTTGCGTCGACTTCTTCCAGTGTCGGGAAGTAGGCCTTCTCGTAGGAAGCGGCCGGCGGCAGCTTGTCGAGCAGGGCCTGCGGGATCTTGCCAGCCTTCGACATGGCGTTGAAGCGGGCCGGGTGGCAATAGCCGGCGAGCCATGCGGTCTGGCCTTCGTCGGAATACAGGTATTCCATCCACAGCTTGGCAGCGTTCGGGTGCGGCGCATAGGCCGAGATGCCCTGAACGTAGACGCCGGCGAGGACGCCCGAGGCCGGAACGATGACTTCAACCGGCGGGTTGCCGGCCAGCGTGTCCTTCCACGACAGGGCGTTGTAGTCCCAGGCAACGACGATCGGGGTCGAGCCCTGGGCGAGCGTGCCGGACTTGCCGATAACCGGAACGAAGTTGCCGGCCTTGTTCAGTTCGGCAAAGTACTTCAGGCCGGCTTCGCCGGCTTCCTTGCCAGCCTTTGCGCCGGAGGCGAGACCGGCGGCGAGAACGCCGAGGATGGCCTGGTTCGAAGCACGCGGGTCACCGGCGAGAGCGACCTGACCGGAATATTCCGGCTTCATCAGATCGGCCCAGTCGGCCGGCGTGTTCTTGACCAGATCCTTGTTCACGATCATCGACATCACGCCGTAATAGTCGCCGTACCAGTAGCCTTCGGCGTCCTTGATGGTGTCCGGAATTTCGTCCCAGGTGGAAACCTTGTAAGGCTGCAGCAGGCCTTCAGCCTTCATCTGCGGGCCGAAAGCGAGACCGACGTCGACAACGTCAGGAGCCTGCGGGCCCTTGTTGTCCTTGTTGGCCTTCACGGCTTCGACTTCGTCGGCCGAACCGGCGTCCGGGTTCAGTTCGTTGACGGTGATTTCCGGATACTTCTTCTTGAAGCCATCGATGACGGCGCCATAACCACACCAGTCGTGCGGCAGGGCGATCGTGGTCAGCATGCCTTCCTTCTTGGCGGCTTCGATCAGCTCGGCGCTCGGCTCGGCATAGGCGACGGCGGAGCTCGTCATGGCCAGAGCGGTCGTGAGCGACAGGAATTTGCGAAGATTGGTGGTCACTGTGTTTCTCCTCTGAGGTTGGCAGCGATGCGGTTCACTTATGTGGCCTTTGTTATCGTTGTGTGACGGATATCGGCCTCGTCTTATATGTCGCTAGAGCCGGTATCCCGTTTTGTCCTCCGTTGTGATTAGCGGGGCTTTCGAAACAGGCGCGCCTGTTCGAATAGCCCTTCCAGGGTGTTCATACGTTCGCGCGTCTCGTTCCAGGACGAGCTCTGCACGGCTTCTATCAAGGCTTCCACGACGAAAAGGGTCACAACCGAGCTGTCCCAGGCCGAGGGGGCTTCGATGTGGAGCTTGAAACAGTTGGCCGCGTATTGCGCGACCGGCGACATCCACTGATCCGTAAACAGCACGATTTCCACGCCATTGGCGCGCGCCACTTCGGCAAGGGTCGTCAGGTCGGCCTCGTAGCGGCGGATGTCGAAGATGACGAGCACGTCACCCTTTTGCATGTTCAGCACATGCTGCGGCCAGGAGCTGGCATTGGACGACATCAATGTCGTCTTCGGCCGGATGACCTGCATGTGGGTGAAGAAGTATTCGGCGAGCGCTCCCGTGATACGGCCACCGACGAAGTAGAGGCTGCGGTCGCGATCGCCCATCAGGCGAGCAGCTTCGTCAAACGTCGCCGTCTTCAGTTCGCCGAGTGAATCGCGCAGATTGGACATGACCGCTTCGGCAAAGCGATTGAGGATGTGGCGGTTCGGCGCGTTGGCGGCCCAGCGGTCGTGTTTGGCGATCGGATTGGAAATTGTCGCTTCGAGTTCCTGATG
Organism: Rhizobium sp. Root274; assembly: GCF_001429245.1. Lineage (GTDB taxonomy): Bacteria > Pseudomonadota > Alphaproteobacteria > Rhizobiales > Rhizobiaceae > Allorhizobium. The sequence continues at coordinate 368,713 of NZ_LMJE01000007.1, read as the reverse complement.
CAGATGCGCCTGAAATTCCGGATAGCCCTTGTAGCCGAGCTTCTGCACCATGCGGGCAACCGTCGGCGTCGACACACCGGCGTTCTCGGCCACCGTTGTGATGCTGCCGAGCCCGGACACGGGATAGTTTTCCAGCAGGCTCTCGGCCAGCTGTCGCTCAGCACGCGTCAGCCCATTGAAATGGGCATGGATCACGTCCGATACGGTGTTGGACGCATTCAACAAGGACCGAAGTCTCCCCTCAAGCCGATCTTTTGCCAGCTTTATTAGGATTAAGCCTCGCTGTCACAATTGAGTCAACCGGCCTTTGAAGAGATTTTTTCAGAACCGGATTGACACTGGCGCAACTGTGAAGAATTCTCTTCTTCAACAAAAGCAGCCTTTAAGGCGCGGGGGACAGCAGCATGCTCGTGAGGTCAGGGATCCTGACATCGGCAGATGGGGAAACCGTCGCCGTGGAGAACGTGAGTGCCGGCGGCGCGGTCGTGCTGGTCTGCGAGCACGCATCGCGTCTGCTGCCTGAAGCCGCCGGCACGCTCGGCCTGTCGAGCGATGCCCTGTCCAGCCACATCGCCTGGGATCCCGGTGCACTTGCCCTTTCTCGATTGCTGTCGGCCAAGCTTGATGCGCTCCTGGTCTATCAGCGGTTTTCCCGACTGATCTATGACTGCAATCGTCCGCCGGAATCGCCTGCCGCAATGCCGGAAAAGAGCGAGATCTACGAGATACCCGGCAACCGCGACCTGTCGGTCGCCGAGCGGTACGCACGGACTGCTGCGATCTATGTTCCGTTTCACGACCGGATCAGCGCAGAACTTTCGCGCCGGAGCGGGGAGGGGAGGCCGAATGTGGTCGTCACCGTCCACAGTTTCACGCCGGTCTACTTCGGCACGCCGCGGGAGGTCGAGATCGGCATCCTGCACGACATCGACAGCCGTCTCGCCGATGCGCTACTGGATGGCGCGGCGAAGGCTGGACAATTCCGCGTCGAGCGCAATTCACCTTACGGGCCGGAGGATGGTGTTACCCACACCCTGCGCCTGCATGCCTTGCCTGCCGGTCATGCCAACGTCATGATCGAGGTGCGCAACGATCTGATATCCAATTCCGTCGACCAGGAGGTCATGGCCGACTACCTCGCCGGGCTGATCGCAGATGCGGTCAGTGCGGTCGTGGGACGATAAATACGACCTCACGGGGAGCAGCATAGCTGCGAATAACCGCCACAAAAACCGGCGGGCCAAATACATGATCGCCGCAATCCCGCGGGCGATCTCCACTTTGGGGGATGCCATGTCAGATTACTCTGATACAGACAAGAAACAGGATCTTCATATCCTGCACTCCATGGGCTATGCGCAGGAACTGGAACGGCGCATGAGCTCGTTCTCGAACTTCGCCATTTCCTTCTCGATCATCTGCATCCTGTCCGGCGGGATCAACTCGCTCGGTCAGGCAACGTCCGGTGTGGGCGGTGCCGCGATCGGCATCGGCTGGCTCGTCGGCTGCGCGATTTCCGGCGTTTTCGCTCTCGGCCTCGCCCAGATCGCATCGTCCTATCCGACGGCGGGCGGCCTCTATCACTGGGCGTCAATCCTCGGCAACCGATTTACCGGCTGGCTCGCTGCCTGGCTCAACCTGCTCGGTCTCGTGACCGTTCTGGGCGCTATCAATGTCGGCACCTACTACTTCTTCTTCGGTGCTTTTGGTGCCTATTTCGGTCTGGAAGACACACTGATCGTGCGCGTTGGCTTCGTCGCCATCATCACCGCCCTTCAGGCCGTCATCAACCACTTCGGCATCGGGCTTACCGCGAAGCTCACCGACTTCTCGGGCTATCTGATTTTCGCAACGGCGTTGCTTCTGACGATCGCCTGCCTGGTGGCTGCACCGAGCTTCGAAATCAGCCGCCTCTTCACCTTCGCCAATTATACCGGCACGGAAGGTGCAAGTGGCGTCTGGCCAAACCCGGTCTCGACCCTGATGGCCTTTGGTCTCGGTCTGCTGCTGCCGATCTACACGATCACCGGCTATGACGCCTCGGCCCATACGTCGGAAGAAACCATCAAGGCTTCGACATCCGTGCCGCGTGGCATGATCTCGGCGGTCCTCTGGTCGTCTCTCTTCGGTTACGTGATGCTGTGCTCGTTCGTCCTGATGATCCCGAACATGGACGATGCGGCAAAGCAGGGCTGGAACGTTTTCTTCTGGGCCATGGACACCCAGATGAACCCGGTCGTTGAGGAAATCCTCTACTTCCTCATCTTCGTGTCGCAGTTCCTCTGCGGTCTGGCGACCGTTACCTCCCTATCGCGCATGATGTATGCCTTCTCGCGTGACAAGGGCCTGCCGGGTTCGTCGGCACTCGCCAAAGTCAGCCCCAAGCACCGCACGCCGGTCGCTGCGATCTGGGTTGGCGCCATCCTGTCGGTCCTGTTCGTCTGGTTCACCTCTGCCATCACGATCGCCGGCACGCCCGCCTATTCGATCGTCGTGTCCTGCACCGTCATCTTCCTGTTCCTCTCCTTTGCCCTGCCGATCGCGCTCGGCATCGGCGCTATCGGAACGTCGAAGTGGCCGAAGATGGGTGAATGGAACATGGGGATCGGCACCTACAAGTTGGTCGCCGTGCTCAGCATTCTCGCCATGGCGCTGATCTTCTTCATCGGCATCCAGGCACCGAACGACTGGGCTCTGCCAATCACGATCGGCTTCCTGGTTCTGACCGGGATTGTCTGGGTCGTGTTCGAGAACAAGCGCTTCAAGGGCCCGCCGATTGGTGACGAAGTCGCCAAGCGTGCCGCAGAAATCGCCGCTGCCGAAAAGGCTGTCGGTCAGGCCTGATCCTAGTCACGCGGGCCGGGGCGGTTCCCGGCCCGCGTTTCTCCTCCGATACCGGCGAACCGGTATCCGTCTCATTTCACATTGCGCGGACCATAGTCATGACCACCACTTACACATTCGAAGACCTGAAAAAGGACGTCGCCGAAGGGCGCATCGACACGGTTCTGGCGTGTCAGGTGGACATGCAGGGCCGGCTGATGGGCAAGCGTTTCCAGGCGGAGTATTTCGTCGATAGCGCCTACAAGGAAACGCATAGCTGCAATTATCTGCTCGCGACCGACATGGAGATGGAAACCGTCTCCGGCTACAAGGCGACGAGTTGGGAAAAAGGGTACGGCGACTACACGATGAAGCCGGATCTTTCGACACTGCGTCGGATTCCCTGGCTTGAGGGCACGGCGCTGGTGCTCTGCGACATGTATGACCATGCGACCCATGCGGAAGTGGCGCATTCGCCGCGCGCGATCCTGAAGAAGCAGGTTGCCCGGCTTGAAGCCATGGGCATGAAGGCCTTCATGGCGACCGAACTCGAATTCTTCCTCTTCGACCAGACTTATGACGCGGCGCGGCTTTCCGGTTACCGCGACCTCAAGCTGGTCTCGGGCTATAACGAGGACTACCACATCTTCCAGACGACCAAGGAAGAGGACGTGATGCGGGCGATCCGCAAGGGCCTGCAGGGCGCCGGCATTCCGGTCGAGAATTCCAAGGGCGAGGCCTCTGCCGGCCAGGAAGAAATCAATGTCCGTTATGCCGATGCGCTGACGATGGCTGACCGGCATGTGATCATCAAGAATGGCTGCAAGGAGATTGCCTGGTCGAAGGGCAAGGCGATCACCTTCCTTGCCAAGTGGCATTACAACGCAGCCGGCTCTTCGTCGCATATCCATCAATCGCTCTGGTCGGCCGATGGCAAGACGCCATTGTTCTTCGACAAGGACGGCCAGCACGGCATGTCGGAAACGATGCGGCATTATATGGCCGGGCTGCTCGCCCATGCCGGTGAGTTTACCTATTTCCTCGCGCCCTACATCAATTCCTACAAGCGTTTCGTCGCCGGCACTTTTGCGCCGACCAAGGCGATCTGGTCGAAGGACAATCGCACGGCCGGTTACCGCCTGTGCGGCGATCGGACGAAGGGTATCCGTGTCGAATGCCGCGTCGGCGGCTCGGATCTCAATCCGTATCTGGCCATGGCAGCACTTCTGGCGGCCGGCATCGACGGGATCGAAAAGAAGATGGTGCTTGAGCCGGAATTTTCGGGCGATGCCTATGGCGCGCAGGGCGCTCGTGAAATCCCGCGGACACTGCGGGCTGCGGCGGAAACACTGAATGGCTCGGCGATGCTGAGGGCTGCCTTTGGCGATGACGTCATCGATCACTATGTCCGTGCCGCCGAATGGGAGCAGGAAGAATATGACCGTCGGATCACCGACTGGGAGGTGGCGCGCGGTTTCGAGCGGGCGTGACGAAAGGTGGCCTTGAGGCCGCCACGATCCCTCGCATATGGGTGTAAACATGGACAGCGGCCTCGGCCGCTGTCATCTCATTCTAGAACAACAGGAAGACGATCATGACCATGATCCAATGCATTTCGCCGATCGACGGATCGGTTTACGCCGAGCGACCGGCGATGTCGCTGGAGGCGGCGACCGAGGCTGTGGCTCGTGCCCGCAAGGCGCAGAAGGCCTGGGCGCGGCGGCCTCTGGAAGACCGCGTTCAGCTGGTGCTGAAGGGCGTTGCCCGTCTCAACGAAATGTCGGACGAGGTCGTGCCGGAACTCGCCCACATGATGGGCCGCCCCGTGCGTTACGGCGGCGAATACAAGGGTTTCAACGAACGCTCGAACTATGTCGCAAACATTGCTGCTGACGCTCTCGCGCCGCTGGTCGTTGAGAACAGTGCGACTTTCGAACGCCGCATCGAACGCGAACCGCATGGCGTCGTCTTCGTCATCGCGCCGTGGAACTACCCTTACATGACCGCGATCAACACGATCGCACCGGCGCTGATGGCGGGCAATACCGTCGTCATCAAGCATGCAACGCAAACGTTGCTCGTCGGCGAGCGCATGGTGCGGGCGTTCGTCGAGGCGGGCGTGCCGGACGATGTCTTCCTCAACCTCTTCCTCGATCATGCAACGACATCGGCGCTGATCGCGGCCGGTAATTTCAACTTCATCAACTTCACCGGTTCGGTTGAAGGCGGGCGTTCGATCGAGCGGGCTGCTGCCGGCACATTTGCCGGTCTCGGCCTCGAGCTCGGCGGCAAGGATCCGGGTTACGTCATGGACGACGCCGACCTCGACGCTGCCGTCGATACGCTGATGGATGGCGCCACCTATAATTCCGGCCAGTGCTGCTGCGGCATCGAGCGCATCTATGTGCATGAAAGCCTCTACGACGCTTTCGTCGAAAAGTCGGTCGCCTGGGTGTCGAACTACAAGCTCGGCAATCCGCTCGATCCGGAAACGACGCTGGGCCCGATGGCCAACAAGCGTTTCGCCAAGGTCGTGCGCGAACAGATCGCCGATGCGGTGTCGAAGGGTGCCAAGGCGCTGGTCGATCCGAAGCTCTTTCCGGCCGATGACGGCGGCGCCTATATCATGCCGCAGGTTCTGGTGAACGTCGATCACTCCATGGCGTTCATGAAGGACGAGACCTTTGGTCCGGCCGTTGGTATCATGAAGGTGAAGAGCGACGAACAGGCGCTCGAACTGATGAACGACAGCCCCTATGGTCTGACAGCTTCGCTCTGGACGCAGGATCCCGAGCGCGCTGCCAAGATCGGCCGCGAGATCGAGACCGGCACCGTGTTCATGAACCGCGCCGACTATCTCGACCCGGCACTCTGCTGGACCGGCGTCAAGGAAACCGGCAAGGGCGGCTCGCTTTCCGTTCTAGGCTTCCAGAACCTCACCCGTCCGAAATCCTACCACCTGAAGAAAGTCACGAAATGAACATCGTCGCCAATTGGAGCTACCCCACCGCCGTCAAGATGGGACGTGGCCGCATCAAGGAACTGGCGGACGCCTGCAAGTCGCTCGGCATGAAGAAGCCGCTTCTGATCACCGACCGGGGCCTTGCTCCGATGGCGATCACGCAGACGGCGCTCGATGTGTTGGAAGAAGCGGGCCTTGGCCGTGCACTCTTCGCCGATGTCGATCCGAACCCGAACGAGAAGAACCTTGAGGCCGGCATCAAGGCCTACAAGGATGGCGGTCATGATGGCGTCGTCGCCTTCGGTGGCGGCTCGGGCCTCGACCTCGGCAAGTGCGTCGCCTTCATGGCCGGCCAGACCCGTCCGGTCTGGGATTTCGAGGACATCGGTGACTGGTGGACGCGCGCCAATTCCGACGGCATCGCGCCGATCGTCGCCGTGCCGACCACGGCGGGCACCGGTTCCGAAGTCGGTCGCGCCTCTGTGATCACCAACTCCGTCACCCATGTGAAGAAGATCATCTTCCATCCGAAGTTCCTGCCCGGCGTCGTGATCTGCGACCCGGAACTGACGGTCGGCATGCCGAAGATGATCACCGCCGGTACCGGCATGGATGCGTTCGCCCATTGCCTGGAAGCCTATTCCTCGCCCTTCTATCATCCGATGAGCCAAGGAATCGCGCTTGAGGGCATGCGGTTGGTCAAGGAATTCCTGCCGCGCGCCTACAAGGACGGCACGGATCTCGAAGCGCGCACCAATATGATGTCGGCTGCTGCCATGGGCGCGACTGCGTTCCAGAAGGGGCTCGGTGCCATCCACGCGCTGTCGCATCCGATTGGTGCTGTCTACAACACCCATCACGGCATGACGAATGCCGTCGTCATGCCGCCGGTGCTGAAGTTCAACCGTCATGCGATCGAGGACAAGATCGAGCGGGCCGCTGCCTATCTGGGGATCTCCGGAGGCTTCGACGGCTTCTACGATTACGTGCTGGCACTGCGTTCGGAATTGAACGTGCCTGCCAACCTGACGGCCATGGGTATTGCCAATGACCGGATCGACGAGTTGTCCGCGATGGCGATCGAGGATCCGAGTGCCGGCGGCAATCCGGTGAAGATGACGCTCGAGAACACCAAACAGCTGTTCGCCGACTGCTTCTGAGCGCGCCTCGGGGCTATGCAAGACAATGGAAACCCTGTCATCTTCGGCAGGGTTTTCTTTGTGTCTTTCGCCTGTTTGGCTGGTGTCTACTGATCGTTGGGGGCTGTATGTCGTTTCGAATGAAAGCTGTTTGCCGTCTGCTGACCGGCGTTCTCGCTCCAATCCTCACATTTCATGCCGCACCAGCGTCGGCCGAAAGCTATCAGGCGCTTCTCAAGAAGGGCTACACGGTGGGCAAGATGAGCCAGGGCAAATCAGGCTCGCTCGGTTGGGTGCTGACCGGCCAGGACGGTAAGCAGTTCTGCAAGGCGAAGGTCAGTCTTGCCGTGGTGGACAAGAAGACGCTGGTCAGCATTCTCGGCAGTGGCCGGATGGTGAAGGTTGACCGCGCGGCGTTCGAGGCCGGCATCGGTGGCCCCGATCCGTCGCTCCCACTCGTCTCCGACCTAAAGGCGGGCCGGGTTGGGCCGCAGCGTGTCGGCGCCTGCACGCCCCTGCGGGGCTGACTGGCCGACAGACGGTCCGTTTCTACATTCGAATATACAAGTTATTTCCGGTGCTTCCCCCCATTATGGGGGAGGCTGCGGAGGGGTGCGTTTCAGGTTTGTTAACCATAATTGGCAATGATGTGTGTACGCGGCGCCAATGACGAGGGTTGCCCCAGAGCGATGAAGCGCTCGGAACAGACCCCTTGAGGAACAAGCATGCCAGTCATCTCATTCGCCAATGCCAAGGGCGGCGCCGGCAAGACCACTGCAGCCCTCCTGCTCGCCACGGAACTGGCGCATCAGGGCTACCGCGTCGCGATCCTCGATGCCGATCCGCAGCGCTGGATTACCCAGTGGTCCGAGATGTCCGGCCCGCAGCACAATATCGAAGTGGTGTCCGAGGTCTCTGTCGCTTCCGTTCAGGGGCATATCCGGGACCTGTCGCGCAGCAACGACTATATCATCATGGACCTCGCCGGTGCGCGTGATGCCATGGTGACGACTGCAGTCGGTCTGTCGGACCATGTGATGATCCCGGTTCAGGGCTGTGCCATGGACGCCAAGGGCGGCGCGCAGATCCTCGACCTGATCAAGATGATGGAAGACACCGGCAATCTCGTCATTCCCCATTCCGTGGTGCTGACCCGAGTCACCTCCATGGTGACAACGCGCGCCCTGCTGACGATCAAGGGGCTGCTGGCCGCCCGCGGCGTCAATGTCGTCAATACGCCGATTGCTGAACGCAGTGCTTTCCGCGAAATCTTCGACTGTGGCGGCACGCTGTATTCGATGGATGCAGCAAAGATCAGCAATCTCGACAAGGCCCAGGAAAACGCCAAGGCCTTCGCCAGCGAAGTCCTGCGTCTCCTGCCGGTGAAGATCATCCGCTCCGCCCAGCCGCGCCGGTTGTTCCGCCTGGTGCGCAGCGCGGCTTAAAAAATCCTCCCGAGAGTACCACCTCCAAACCGCCGGTCCTGCCGGCGGTTTCTTTATGACCGCCACTCAACTGCGAAAGCCGCGAGCGGTCTGCTCGCGGCTTTCGGGAGAAGATTGCTGGCGTCCGCGTCAGTCGACGAATTCGACCGTGACGCCTGCCTTCACCATCTTGGCGAGTTCCGTCGCATCCCAATTGGTCAGGCGGATACAGCCGTGGCTCTGGGTGCGGCCGATCTTCGATGGTTCGGGTGTCCCGTGGATGCCATAGGTCGGCTTCGACAGGGCCAGCCAGACCGTGCCGACAGGGCCGTTGGGGCCGGGCGGGATCTGCAGGATCTTGTCGTTGGCGCCCTGCTGGAAGTTAACCTTCGGATTGTAGGTATAGCCCGGATTGAGCGCGATCCGCTCGATCGTCACCGTGCCTGAGGGCGAGGGGGTATCGGTCGAGCCGATGCTGGCCGGATAGGCGGCGACAAGGTTGCCATCGGCGCCATAGGCGAAGACCTGCTTCAGCGCCTTGTCGGCGACGATGCGGGCCACACTGCCGGTCTTGGCCGGGCCGGGATCGATGACCTTGATCATCGTGCCGGGAATGGTGAAGTCGACACCCGGATTAAGTTCGCGCAGGTAACCCTCATCCATGTGGAATTTCTCGGCCAGCATTTCTGCCGTCGACGTATAGGCCATGGCGGGAAGCTGGGCCTTGTGGGCGTAATCCTCGGGGATTGCAGCGACGTAAGGGCCGGCTGCGTCGCCAGCCGTGATCGTGTAGCTGGTTATGGCGAGGCCGCCGGACAGGCGCAACCGCTCCAGGATGTCGTCGGCATTGTTCGGATCGAGCGTCTCGCCGGTCATCTTTTCCCAGGCGACGATTGCCTTGTTGACGTTCTGGCCCATCTTGCCGTCGATCACGCCGGGGGAGACGCCTTCGCGGTCGAGGAAGACCTGCAGTGCTGTGATCTCAAGCCGTGACAGGTTGCTCTTCACCGGGATTTCCGGCGTCACGATCCGCTGGGGTGCCTGATCAGAAGGGGGTGCAACATCCGGCCCGCCATAGGGCATGTCGGAAGGGGAGCCGTCGAGCGGCTGCCCATCACCAGGCAGGGCGTCGGGAATGGATGCGGTCGTAACGTCGTCATCCCAGCCGCGCGGCTGCTGCGCAGGTCCGCCGCGGTAGGGATCGCGATAGGGATCGACGACGCCCGGCAGCGCGCGCGCCTGATCCTCCCGTGCGGGTGGGTAATAACTCTCGGCCGGAATTTCGGTTGCCACTAGATTGCCGAACCGATCGAACAGCACGGTGCGCCCCATGCGGTCACGGCTGATTATGACGTCTCCCTCTTCCGGGATGTAGTCGAGAATATCGCCTTCCGGAGACACCAGAAGGGTCTGTGACTTGCGATAGTCGTAGACGGATTGCGCCCAGGAGGCGCCTGCGGTCGCCAGCGACGTGGCTGCGAGAGCCATCATGAGCAAGCCTGATTTCCTGATGTCGTGCACGGTTCGGTTTCCTCGTCTCTGCGGGCGACAAACGCGACAAATTTGACACTAATGTGGAAAAGGTGAATTCATAATGAATATAGGATTAACTTGCTGTGGGGGCAGGGAGGAAACCGCTTAATCGATGCCATGTTCCGGGTGTCGATGCGGTCGCCTGAGGGGGGACGATGCAGGACCGATTGAGAATGGAAGCCTTTCTGCCTTACCGGCTTATCCGGGTTGCGGACCGATTCGATACGGCTTTCTCGCACTATTGCGGCCCCGAGGACGAATTGTCCTGGTCGGAATGGCAGGTACTCTGGTGCCTCGGGGAATACTCGCCGATCACGGCCAAGGCAATTTCAATGCATTCGGGTCTATCCAAAACGAAGATCAGCCGGGCGGTGAAAGTGCTTGAAGACCGCGGTTACCTGTTGCGCAAGCGCGATCGGGTTGATCGCCGCTTCGAGCTTCTCTCCTTGACTGAGGAGGGGGTGGCGCGCTTCGATCGGCTTGAGCGCTGTGCGCATGCGTTTCAGCATTGGCTTGAGCAGTCGGTTAACATCGCCTATCTGTCGTCGCTCGACAGTGGCCTTGCCGGGCTTGAACAACTGGCAGCGGTCGGACTTTTGCAGACTGCCGCTCCGGTGGTCGAGGAAACCTTTTCATGATTTCTTTTCGCGGTTCTCGTGGCCCGTCTCTAACACTGGATCAAAGTTCCGTCTTCGACATCGGAGCATGCGTGGTCGATGGCGTCGATCTTGCTCCCGGCCGCGCCATTCCTGACGATGGCGATCCGCGCATCGACCATTCGCTGGAAGGCTTTCTCTTCACCTGCGGACCCGACCACATCCGTCATCCGCATCCGTTGCCGGATGGAAAATCAATGTATCCCTTGCATGGGTCGTTTTCGGCGCATCCAGCACAGGCGCTGGCCGTCTCCATGGACGGGGCAGACCTTGTGGCCGAGGCGCGCGTGCCGGTGAGACTGGCCGATGGAGGACAGGCCGAGTTGCGGCGCCAGTGGCGGATCAAAGGGGACAGCGGCGAGGTGCAACTGGCCGACGAAGTTGTCAACACCGGCCAGACGGCGTTTCCCGCGTTCTTGATGTACCACATCAATCTGGGGGCGAAACATTTCGACGAGGGTACAGGCCTTGAAGGCGCGATGCTGGAGGGCGGCGGTTTTCCCTGGACCTTCGGTGAGGGCGATGGCGGTGTCTTCTGCGTGCCGGCTGGCCATGGTGGCTGGGCGGAAGTCCGGCTGGGGCCTATGACGGCGATCGGCGGCAAGCGGCTCAAGGTCCGTTTCCGCACGGACACGCTGCCCTTTCTGCAGGTCTGGCGCAACCAGAAGGCTCCGGCGCATGTGGTCGGCATCGAGCCGGTTTCGCACCGCTGGGTGAACCGCGACGAGTTGCGGGAGGCCGGCGAATTCGTCCTTTTGGAGCCCGGCGAGAGCCGGCATTACGGGCTGGCTTTCTCCTTTTCCTGAACCTTTAGTGTCCTTCGAAAAACGGTGCCGTCGCTTGCCGTCATTGACGCATGAGGATGCCCGTCGTAGATGTTGCGGCCAAGATTTCGATGAGGTTGAGCGGATGAATATCAGGCAGATCAACGAGGAATATTCGGTCACCGGCCAGATCACGGTCGAGGAACTCGATACGATCAAGCAGCTCGGCTTCAAGTCGATCGTCTGCCATCGCCCTGATGGCGAGGAGATGGGCCAGCCGAGTTTTGCGGCGATTGCGGCGCGGGCAGGAGAGCTCGGCCTGAAGATCAAACACGTGCCCGTCGGACCCATGGGCGTTACGCCCGATGCCGTGGCCGAGATGGTCGATGCGCTCGAGGATTTCGACAAGCCCATGCTTGGCTATTGCCGTTCCGGTGCACGTTCCACCGCGACTTACGAACACGCGCTTCGCCAGCGCGGCTGAGCTTTTTCCTTCTCATCGACGGGCCGGGCGGTTGTGCCCGGCCTTCGTTTTTTCACCACACTAGACAGGAGTACACCATGTCCATCAAGCGTATCGAGCCGGGCAAGCGCATGAGCGGCGCCGTCGTTCACGGCAACACCGTCTATCTGGCCGGTCAGGTCGGCGAAGGCTCGTCGGTTACCGAGCAGTCGAAGTCGGCACTGGCCGAAGTCGACCGCCTGCTGGCCGCTGCCGGCTCTGACAAGTCGAAGATCCTGCAGACCATCATCTACCTCTCCGACATGTCGACCTTCGGCGAAATGAACGCCGTCTGGGAAGGCTGGATCGACCCGGCGAACCCGCCGGCCCGGGCGACGAGCGAAGCTGCTCTCGCGACCCCGGACTACAAGGTCGAGTTCATCGTGACCGCCGCTCTCTGATTTGTTAGACGCATCTCAAGACAAAGGCCGGGAGCGATCCCGGCCTTTGTTGTTTTTGCTGGTGTTTTCTGTGGGGTCACGGTTTGGCAGGTGCCCCCGACTTGCGTCTGTGGGAAAGCCTTTTGAACAGGCGTCCGTCGATGGAGAGCAAGCCGAGCGCGATCAGGCCCATGCCGGCAAAATGGTTGAATGCCAATCGTTCACCGAGGAACAGATAGCCGAGCAGAATAGCGCTGACGGGGATGAGCAGGGTTACGAGCGAACTGTTGATCGCTCCACCGACGGCCAGAATGTGGAAGAAGATGATGTAGGCGAGGGCGGTGGACAGAAGCCCGAGACCCAGAAGGGCGGCGAAGGTTGTCACGCCCGGTACCGGCAAATGCCAGGGCGCATCGGCCAGCGCCACCACGGGGATCATCATCAGCGTCGTCGCCGACACCTGGCCGAAGGCACTGGTGGCCGGCGAGATGCCCAAACGCCGGAAACGCCGCCCAAAGACGCTCGCGAACCCATAGGAGAGGGCGGCTCCGAGGCAGGCGAAAATCGGCAGGAGCGGTAGTCCTTCGGCCCTCATCGCATTGCCGGCCATCAGCGCCGCGACGCCAGTGAATCCAAGCACGATCCCCGCGAGTTTGTTGCGTGTCATGCCCTCGTCTGATGTCAGCATATGTGCCACGAGGATGGAGAAGATCGGCGTGGTCGCATTCAGGATCGAGGCGAGGCCGCTTGCGATCTGCGTCTGCCCCCAGAAGAGAAGCGTAAAGGGGATCAGATTATTGAGGAGACCCATGCCGAAAAAGGCTGTCCAGGTGGCGGCGTCCGTCGGGATGGGCTGGCGGCGCAGGCGCAGATAGACGAAGAGGGCCAGCGCCGCAATCGAGACGCGGGCCAAGACCACCGAGAGCGGCGGCACTTCGGACAGGGCGACTTTTGAAAAGAAGAATGAGCCTCCCCAGAGGACAGAAAGTGCGAGGAGAAGAGCCCAGTCGGTGAGGCCCATGGATTGGTTCTTCTGCATGTGGTGGTTCCAGAGTTGATCGGCTGGCCATGAGTGGCTGGCTGCACCGCGATTGGCTCGCCGGATTCGGACTCTGTCCTTTTTGGGCTGCAAATGCTGGTGTAGAATCCTCTCCATGAGCCTCGATACCCAACAATGTGAGCAAGCATGGCTTGCGCGTGATCCCCAGTTTGACGGCCGGTTCTTCATCGGCGTTCGAACGACAGGGATCTATTGCCGATGCGTCTGCCCGGTGCGCCAACCCTATCGCTGCAATATCGAATTCCTGCCGAGTGCGGCGGCGGCAGAATTGGCGGGCTATCGCCCATGTCTGCGCTGCCGTCCAGAAACAGCCCCGTTCAGCCCGGCCTGGAAGGGGAGTGCGGCCATCGTGGAGCGGGCGGCAAGACTGATCCGCGAGGAAGGAGCACTTGATGAGGCTCATGCGACCGTCGAACTGCTGGCCGCTCGCGTCGGCGTGGGTGGGCGGCACCTGACGCGGCTGTTTCAAAAACATCTCGGCGCGAGTCCCGTGCAGGTCGCGAAGACCGCGCGGGTACAGCGAGCCAAGCGCCTGCTGACCGGAACGGATATGCCAATCACCGAAATTGCGCTGCAAGCGGGCTTCGGTAGCGTTAGGCGGTTCAATGCGGTGTTTCAGGAGGTGTATCGACGGCCGCCAACTGCGATTAAACGCAGCCTGTCGGCGCGGCAGCCCTGACGTGGGCGTTGCGCTGCATCCTTGTCTGGTCACGACAGAACGGCCGCGAGCGATCGCGGCTGTTCTGTTTTGATTCAAGCGACTGTCAGGCTTTGTTGCGAATTTGAGTCAAGGTGCGGGTCGGAGTAATCGCTTCCGGATCGAGCTTGATCTCGATGATCGTCGGCTTGCCGGAGGCGCGCGCGCGCAGGAAGGCGGGGGCGAAGTCTTCCGTCTTATCGACCGTCTCGCCGTGGCCGCCATAGGCCTTTGCGAGCGCTGCGAAATCGGGGTTGGTCAGGTCGGTGGCGCTGACGCGGCCCGGATATTCGCGCTCCTGGTGCATGCGGATCGTGCCGTACATGCCGTTGTTGATCACCAGCGTGATGATCGGCAGATTGTAGCGGATGGCTGTCGCGAATTCCTGGCCATGCATCATGAAGCAGCCGTCACCGGCAAAGCAGATGACCTCACGCTGCGGGAACAACTGCTTGGCAGCGACGGCGGCCGGCAGGCCATAGCCCATCGAGCCGGAGGTCGGGGCGGCCTGGGTGTTGAAGGCCTGGAAGCGATGGAAGCGGTGCAGCCAGGTGGCATAGTTGCCGGCGCCATTGGTGAAGATCGCATCCTTCGGCGTGTTTGCCTCGATCCATTCCATGATCGGCCCCATCTGCACAGCACCTGGGCCCGCCTTGGGCGGTGTCGACCAGGCGAGATAGGCGGCGTGCATGGTGTCGGTGCGCTCTGCCCATACAGGTGCGGCGGGGGCATCGAGGGAGGCGAGCGCTGAGACGAACTCTTCCGGTGCCGCACAGATGGCCAGATCGGCGCGGTAGACGCGGCCGAGTTCAGACGGATCCGAATGGATGTGAACCAGCTTCTGGGCCGGGTAGGGGATGTCCATCAGCGTGTAGGACGAGGAGGGCATTTCGGAGAAGCGGCCACCGAGCAGGATCAGCAGATCGGCTTCCTTGACTTCCTTGGCGAGCGCCGGGTTGATGCCGATGCCGACATCGCCAGCGTAGGACGGATGCATGTGATCAAAGAGCATCTGGCGGCGGAAGGAGCAGCCGACCGGCAGCTTAAACTTTTCGGCAAAGGCCTGGATGCCGGCAACCGAAGTTTCGCTCCAGCGGGTGCCGCCAAGGACGACCATGGGCCGCTTGGCACTCTTCAGCAGTTCGCCGAGGGCGTCGATCTGGCTCGGGCCGGGATGGGCTTCTACCTGAGTGTAGGGCTTCGCTTCCGGGGCTTCGACTTCATCGAGCAGCATATCCTCCGGCAGCGTCAGCACGACCGGGCCGGGGCGGCCCGAGGTGGCGACGGCAAAGGCGCGGGTGACGAATTCCGGGATGCGGCTGGCGTCGTCGATCTCACCGACCCATTTCGCGAATTCCGTGAAGGCGCGACGGTATTCGACTTCCTGGAAGGCTTCGCGCTCCTTCATGTCACGGCCAATCTGGCCGATGAACAGGATCACCGGAATCGAATCCTGCTTGGCAATATGCAGACCGGCCGAAGCGTTGGTCGCGCCGGGGCCGCGAGTCACCATGCAGATGCCGGGCTTGCCGGTGAGGCGGCCCCAGGCATCGGCCATCATTGCAGCCCCGCCTTCCTGGCGGCAGACCAGCGTCTCTATGCCGCTGTCCTTCAACGCATCGAGCACGGCGAGATAGCTTTCGCCGGGAACACAGGAGACGCGCTCGACACCGTTTGCCTTCAGCGCCTCGACGATCAGGGCTCCGCCGGTTCTCTTCATTTCGTCTTCCTTTCCAGCTCGGCCAGTTCGGCCAGAATTTCGTTTCCGTGTTCGCCGATGCGCGGGCTCGGGCGCTCGTAGCGCAAGGGGGTCTCGGAGAGCACGATCGGGGTGCGCACAGATGGGATCACGGTGCCCTTGTCGTCAGTCAGATCGATCTTCAGGCCGCGCGCCTGGACCTGGGGGTCGGCGAACATTTCCTCGATCGAGTTGATCGGCCCGGCCGGCACGGCATTGGCCTCGCAGGCGGAGAGCAAATCGCGCTTCTGCCATTTCACGGTTTCTGCGGTGACGACGCTGCGAACATCGACCTTGTTGGCGACTCGGGCCTTGTTGGTGGCGAAGCGTTCGTCCTCAGCGACTGCGGGAATGCCGAGGATGGTGCAGAGACGCTTGAACTGGCCGTCATTGCCGACCGCAAGGATCAGGTGACCGTCTGCTGTAGGCACCACTTCGTAGGGGCTGATATTCGGATGGGCATTGCCGAGGCGAACAGGCGGTTTGCCCGAGATCAGGTAGTTCATGTTCTGGTTGGCGAGCACGGCCGACATCACATCGAGCAGGGCCATGTCGACGAACTGGCCCTGGCCGGTCTTCATGACGTGGATAAGGGCTGCCTGGATGGCGGTCACGGCATAGATGCCGGTGAAGATGTCGGCGATGGCGACGCCCGCTTTCATCGGTTCGCCGTCCTTCTCGCCGGTGATCGACATGAAGCCGGACATGCCCTGGACGATGTAGTCGTAGCCGGCGAAATCGGCATAGGGGCCGTTCTGGCCGAAACCGGTGATCGAGCAATAGACGAGTTTCGGGTTGATCGCCTTCAGGCTTTCGTAATCGAGCCCGTATTTCTCCAGGCCGCCGCGCTTGAAGTTTTCGATGACGACGTCGGCAGAGGCGCAAAGGCGTCGGACAATTTCCTGGCCTTCTTCAGTCTTCAGGTCGACGGCGATGGAGCGTTTGTTGCGGTTGGTCGAATGGTAATAGGCGGCCGACAGGTTTTCACCGTCTGTACCCTCCACGAAGGGTGGTCCCCAGGCGCGGGTGTCATCGCCACCTTCGGGGTTCTCCACCTTGATCACGTCGGCGCCAAGATCCGCGAGCATCTGACCGGCCCAGGGACCGGCAAGAACGCGGGCAAGTTCGATCACCCGGATGCCGGATAGCGGTGGCTTTGCGGTCGGGCTGTCAGTCATGCGGTTCCCCTGCGGCAGGTGCCAGGCGACGCTTCTTGTCGGCTGTCATGAGTTTTCCTGCAATCGCACCAGTCTTAGCGCCGGTTCATGGCCTTCGCACTTGATTTTCTCTCATAGGGTCATTCCGTTTCGGCAAGCCGGGCAGGCACTTTATGCTGTGCTCCGATCCAGCCAGGACAGGAAGTCCGAGATCGCCTTTTCGCGACCGATCTCGTTCAGGGTCTCGTGACGCATCTCGTCGTAGATCGTCGTGGTGACCTGTGTCATGCCGGCATCCATCATGCGCCGTCCGAGCCAGCGGATCTCGCGTCCCTTGTTGGTGGCTGGGTCCTGACCGCCGCCGACGAGGTAGACGGGCAGGCCGGAGGGCAGGCGGGCGAGGTTTTCAGGTGATGCGCCGGCAAAGGTCAGGCGGAACAGGTCCTGCCAGAGCGAGACGCTGGCATCGAAGCCGCAGAGAGGGTCGGCGATATAGGTGTCGACCTCTGCCGGATCGCGCGAGAGCCAGTCGAAGGCGGTGCGGTGGCCGGGAATGGATCTGCCCCAGGCGCCGAAGGTGGCTTTCGGCAGGATAGCCGAGGGCACGTCCGAGCCTTTGAGCATTTTTTCGAGGGCGAGTACGCCCTGGGCGAAGCGACCGGCGGGGCCGGGATTGAAATTGGAGTTCCACACGGAGAGTGACTGGAAAGCCTGCGGATGGGTAGCGGCGGCATTGAGTGCGATCAGGCCTCCCATGGAATGGCCGAAGAGGGTTACGGGCAGGCCTGGGTGTCGCAGGATAGCGAGATCGCGCATGGCACGGACGTCGTTTATCACCTTGGCGACACCGTCACGGGCGGCAAACCGACCGATTTCTGTGTCCGGAGCGGTGGTTTCACCATGGCCGCGATGGTCGTGCACATAGACGTGGTAACCACGGGCGGACAGCGCCGTCGCGAAACCCTCGTAGCGGCGGGAATGTTCGGCAAGGCCGTGACAGACGATGACGATGCCGCGCGGGGTGCCGGTCGCTGCGAGGTGATGATAGGCAAGGCGGGCGCCGCTGGGCGCGTCGAGATAGCTGAGGTCCGTAAACATTCTTTCTCCATGGCGGGCATGTCGTCTGCGGTCTTATCTTGGCCCGCGACGTCTGCCGCCGCGCCTTTGACGCCCGGATCGTGCGCAATCCTGGGGCTTATAAACTTTTAGCGTTTCTCTGCTATCCCCCGAGATATGCCTGCCCTCTTGTTGGCGCCCCGTTGGATGGACATGCCAGATGCTGCAACGTAACACGATTCCGTCGACGCTAAGCCCCGTCGCTGTCAACGGAATGTGGCGGCTGGTCATGGTGGCCTGGCTCGTGTCTTTTGCCGTTGTCTTGTTCGATCTCGCTGACGGAGCGCTTTATCTCGGCGATACCGACGATGTGCTGCGGGCCTTGCAAATCAAAGAATTGCTGCGCAGCGGCGACTGGTTCGACCGGACGCTGCCCTTCATCTCGATGCCCGAGCCCTATGTATCGCCGTGGTCGCGGCTGGTTGACCTGCCTTATCTCGTCCTTGCTAAGGGGCTCTCCCTGGTTGTCGGTGACGAGGTGGGTCTCAAGGCGGCATTTCTTATCTGGCCGCCGGTCATGCTGGCCTTCTACTGCCTGCTCGTCGTCTCGATCGTCAAAGAGATGCTGCCCGAGGGTAGGGTGCTGGAGGCTCCGGTGCTGGTTGCCACGCTGCTGGCCATGGCGTTGTCGATCTGGGAGTTCTCACCCGGGCGCATCGATCACCATAATGTACAGCTGCTGGCCATCCTCTGCATATGCTGGGGTCTGATCCGGTGGACGCGTTGGAGCGCCATCGTCTCGGGTGTGGCTGTCGTCGTGTCGATAGCCGTGGGGCTTGAGCTCTTGCCGCTGGTCGCGGTGGTGTTGGCAGCTGTCTCTGGCAGTTGGTGTCTCCGGCGCTCGGGCAGTGCGGCCTTCTATGCTGCATTCGGTGTAACGATCATGATCTGTGCGCCACTTGCGGGCCTGTCGCTGATCGGGCTCAGGGGGATCGCAGCCACCGAATGCGACGCCTTTTCCGCGCCCTATATCGCTGGGCTGACGGGATATGGCGTGGTCACCGTGCTTGCGGCGGCTCTTTTGGCGCGATCGGCGCCCTGGCTTCGCACTGTCGTCCTGCTTCTCGCTGGCTCGGCTTGCGTGGTCTTGCTTGCATTCAGCTTTCCTCTCTGCCTCAGCGGTCCCTATCATATGGTCGACCCGCTCTCTCGTGCGCTCTGGCTGGAGCGGCTCGCGCAAGAGCATTCGATCCTGATCTATTTCGAGAAGGGATATTTTCCCCACCTCCTGACACTGGGGGTCTTGATGGCGGTGCTGGTGCTCGCTTCACCGGTTATCCGAGCCACATGGCAAAGTGGCAGATCCGGAACGCCCATCGTCTTTGCCGTTGCTATTGGCTCTCTGGTTCTCGCATTTCTTCAGACGCGCTACATCCGCTTCCCGATGGCGCTCATCCCGCTCTTCATTCCGGTGGCGCTGACTGCGGTCAACTATAGGCCAAGGTTTGCTGTGCAATCGCTTGTAGGATCTATAGCAATTCTTGCTGCTCTAGGCTGGACGCTGCACCTTGCCGTCCCGGTCAAACGAGGCAAGGTCACTCTGGCCGATTTCCTGTCTTATGCGGCATGCAAAGATGCAGATATGAGCGCGCTGAAGCAATTGGCGCCTGGCCGGGTGATGGCGCCCATGGCGGTAGGATTGGATCTTGCCCCCCACCTGCCTCCAGGTGTGGCGATCGCCGGAATTCCGTTTCATCGATCCTCGCCTGGCATGAGACGCATATTCGAGACTTTCGTGCAGGTTGATCTGCAGGACCGCCGCGAAGCCGCAGCCCCGTTCGATTATGTCGCGCTCTGCCGATTCGACGTGCCGGAGGAGTTTGCCGATGCCTTGCCGCTTGCGGCGCTTAGCAGGGGCGGGGACTGGCCTGGGCTGATCCGCCTCACCGAGCCGAAGAGCCAGTTGCAGGTCTTCAAAATCGACCATACCCGCTTTCAGTAGCGGCGAAAAAAAGCCGTCCGCTTTTGATCCAGGGGGCAATGTGCCGTTGCCCCCTCGCTGCAATTCGCCTACATAGCGGCAAATCCCATTCCCGCCGGAGCAAGACCCCATGGCACGCCAGTTCATCTATCACATGTCGGGACTGAACAAGTCCTACGGCGCCAAGAAGATCCTCGAGAACGTCAACCTGTCCTTCTACCCGGATGCCAAGATCGGTATTCTCGGCCCGAACGGTGCGGGTAAGTCGACGGTTCTGCGCATCATCGCGGGCAAGGACAAGGAATACACGGGCGAAGCCTGGCTCGCCGAAGGCGCGACCGTTGGCTACCTTGAGCAGGAGCCGCATCTCGATCCGGCCAAGACCGCTTTCGAAAACGTCATGGAAGGCATGGCCGACAAGCAGGCCGTGCTCGACCGCTACAACGAACTGATGATGAATTATTCCGACGAGACGGCGGAAGAGGGCGCAAAGCTCCAGGACATCATCGACAGCCAGAACCTGTGGGACCTGGAGCAGCAGGTCGAAATGGCGATGGAAGCTTTGCGCTGCCCGCCGAAGGATGCCGATGTCACGCTGCTGTCGGGTGGTGAGCGTCGCCGTATCGCACTCTGCCGCCTGCTCTTGTCGCAGCCGGATCTGCTGCTGCTCGACGAACCGACCAACCATCTTGACGCTGAAACGATCGCCTGGCTCGAAAAGCACCTGCGCGACTATCCTGGCGCCGTGATGATGATCACCCACGACCGCTACTTCCTCGACAATGTCACCGGCTGGATCCTCGAGCTCGACCGCGGACGTGGCATTCCCTACGAAGGCAACTATTCTGCCTACCTGCAGGCCAAGGCCAAGCGCATGCAGCAGGAAGCGCGTGACGAAGCCGGTCGCCAGAAGGCCCTGTCGCGTGAACAGGAGTGGATCGCGTCCAGCCCGAAGGCCCGTCAGGCGAAGTCCAAGGCCCGTATCAAGGCCTATGAACAGCTGGTGGATGCCGCCGAGAACATCCGTCCCGGCGATGCACAGATCATCATCCCGGTCTCCGAGCGTCTCGGCCAGGTGGTCATTGAGCTCGAAGGCATCAACAAGGGCTTTGAAGGCCGTACCCTGATCAACGACCTGTCGATCAAGCTGCCGCCGGGCGGCATTGTCGGCATCATCGGTCCGAACGGCGCTGGCAAGTCGACGCTGTTCAAGATGATCACGGGGCAGGAAAAGCCGGATGCCGGCACGATCCGCATCGGCGACACCGTGCATCTCGGTTATGTCGACCAGAGCCGCGATGCGCTGGACGGCAACAAGACCGTTTGGGAAGAAATCTCGGGCGGTGCGGAAATCATCAAGCTCGGTAAGTTCGACATGAACTCCCGTGCCTATTGCGGTGCCTTCAACTTCAAGGGCGGCGATCAGCAGCAGAAGGTCGGCAATCTCTCCGGTGGTCAGCGTAACCGCGTTCACCTTGCCAAGATGCTGAAGGCCGGCGGTAACGTGCTGCTGCTCGACGAACCGACCAACGACCTTGATACGGAAACGCTGGGCGCGCTTGAAAGTGCGCTCGAAGCCTTTGCCGGCTGCGCCATCATCATCAGCCACGATCGCATGTTCCTCGACCGTCTGGCCACCCACATCCTCGCCTTCGAAGGCGATGGCCATGTCGAATGGTTCGAGGGCAACTTCGAAGACTACGAACAGGATAAGATCCGCCGTCTGGGCCCGGATGCGCTCAACCCCGGTAGCCAGTCCTACAAGCGGCTGACGCGCTGATAGGCTCAGAGGCTTTTGCGCGCCGACAGAGTGAAGGGGCTGGCATGGTTGCCGGCCCTTTTCTGTTTGGTCGCCGGAACTGCGTTCATTCCCGCCGACCGCGACAATATTTTGACTTGCCTCACCCATAATAATCACATAAACATATCTTTATGTGATTATTATGGGTGAGGCTCCTGATGCAGTTTGGTGTCGACAATCTGGTGGATCTGCTGAAGGCGACCGGCGAGCCGACCCGTCTTCGCCTTCTGGCCTTGCTTGCAGCGGGCGATCTGACGGTGACCGATCTTACCGAAATCCTCGGACAGTCACAGCCCAGGATTTCTCGCCATCTGAAGCTGCTTGCCGAGGCCGAACTCATCGACCGCTATCAGGAGGGGGCCTGGGCCTATTTTCGGCTGAAGCAGGAGGGCTCCGCCTCGTCTTTGATCCGCGTGCTGCTCGACGTGGCGGATGGGGGCGATCCCGTGCTGCTGCGCGACCGCGACCGTTTGGCGTCCGTCAAGCGGGCCCGTGCCGAGAAGGCGCAGGCGTATTTCAGTCGCAATGCGTCTGAATGGGACGAGCTGCGCCGCCTGCATGTCAATGATGCCGATGTGGAAGCCGCTTTGCTGGCGCTGGTGGGCGAAGAGCCGGTCGACAGTCTGCTCGATCTCGGCACCGGGACCGGCCGCATTCTGCAACTGCTCTCTGATCGCTATCGCCGGGCCGTCGGCGTCGATGCGAGCCGCGACATGCTCGCGGTTGCCCGCTCCAATCTCGACAAAGCAGGTATCCTGTCGGCCACTGTGCGCCATGGTGACATTCTCAACCTGCCGCTCGATGCCAGCGACTATGATCTGGTGACAGTCCATCAGGTGCTGCACTTCCTTGAAGAGCCGGAACTGGCGCTCGCCGAAGCTGCCCGCATGCTGCGACCAGGTGGGCGTCTCGCGATCATCGATCTTGCGCCGCACGATCTCGACTATCTGCGCAATGAACATGCGCATCTGCGTCTCGGCTTTTCCCATGCGGTCATGGCCGACTGGCTGACGCGGCATGGGCTGGCGGTGGAACAGGTCGTTGACCTGCCGCCGCAAAGGGCAGCGGCGCGCGGACTGACCGTCACCATCTGGCTGGCACGCCGCGAAAGTGCCGACGCTGCCCAGCCGCTCGTTGAACCTCTTGCCCGGACGGGGAGCCGATAATGGCCCAGACAGCGCGACCCAATCCTGCCGACCTCAAGGTCTCCTTCGAGTTCTTTCCGCCCAAGTCGCCTGACATGGCCGACCAGTTGTGGCAGACCGTCAAGGCGCTCGAACCCTTCCAGCCTGACTTTGTCTCCGTTACCTATGGGGCAGGGGGCACGACACGCGAGCCGACGCTGGAGACCGTTGGACGGCTGATTAAGGACACCTCGCTTGCGACGGCTGCCCATCTCACCTGCGTGGCTGCGAGCCGCGACGAGGTTCGCCAAGTGGTGGATGAATTCAAGGCGCGGGGTGTGAAGCACTTCGTGGCTCTGAGGGGCGATCCACAGGGTGGGGTCGGCACGCGCTACACGCCGCATCCTGAGGGTTTCGAGAACGCGGCCGATCTGGTTCGCGGCCTGAGAGACATGGGCGAGTTCGAAATCTCCGTCTCGGCCTATCCCGAGAAACATCCGGAAAGCGCCAACGACGCAGCCGACATCGAGATGCTGAAGCGGAAAGTGGATGCCGGTGCGACGCGGGCGCTGACGCAGTTCTTCTTCGACAACGACCTGTTCGAGCAATATCTCAACCGGGTCCGCTCTGCCGGCATTACGATCCCGGTCGTGCCCGGGATCATGCCAATCCAGAACCTGGCGCAGCTCAAACGGTTCGCCTCGATGTGCGGCGCAAGTGTGCCCGAGAGGCTGGACCAGCGCTTTGAGGGAACGGACGGCGATGCGCAAGCGCGTGCAGAAGTGGCCGCCGATGTGGCCGCCGAGCAGATCGCGGATCTGGCGAAGCGCGGTATCGAGGAGTTTCATCTCTACACGATGAACCGTGCACCGCTGACCATCGCCACGCTGGAACGCGTCGGCCTCGCGCCGAAGTCGCGGCGGAACGTCTCGGGCGCTGCTGCCTGATTCACGATACCCGATTATGATAAAGGCGCGTGACATATGCTGTCACGCGCCTTTCTAATTGGTTTGAAGCATTGCTGCTGGAGAGGCCTCAGCCGGCCGTCTCATGGCGGGTGGTCCGTCTGATCTGCGATCAGATGAACAGCATCGTGGCTATGAAAACAAACGCCGCACCGACGATCAGGACATTAAGCGAATTGGTCAGTCCCATTGTGTGCCTCCTTGCGTTGACCGTTAGATATTATGTCCGATTTGTGTCAGCGGAAAGCGGAATCTGTGCTGCGCTGCCGCATGAATCGGTGGACAAGGTCACGCCTGTTTCTAAAACGTTTTTTATTTCAATCGGTTCCGATGCTCTCCCCAAATATTAATGGAGGTTAATTACGGTGAGCCTAGAGGGCGGTTTGCGGCGCTTACGGACCATCACCTTGTCGCAAAATCGCCGGCCGCTATCTCCAGGGTTCCAACCTTGGAACAAATGCTGCGACACAAAAAAACCGGGACTTGGCGTCCCGGCTTTCGAATTCGGCATGATCTGAGGTCTCGTTTCAGAGCGCGTTGAGGAGGGCGGATGTCGCCCAGCCATCGGCCGGCAACCCAAGGCGCTGCTGCTCCTTCTGGACGGCCACGCGCGTGCCCGAACCGAGGATGCCGTCGATCTTGCCGACGTCGTAACCGAGCGCTTCCAACTTGGTCTGCAGCATCTTCATCTCATCGACATTGAGGCCCGGCTCCGGGTTGCCCTTCTGATAAGGCGGGGCGCCCGACAGACGGGTGGCGAAATAGGCGGCCGAGGTCGTGTAGATGAAGGACTGGTTCCATTCGAGATAGATGTTGAAATTGGGATAGGTGATGAAGGCCGGGCCCTTGCGCCCCTGCGGCAGGACAAGCGAGGCGGGGAGGGCTGCAAAGCCGGTGTTACCATCGCGCGGGGTGACGCCGAGCTTGAACCAGTCGCCGGCAGTGAGCGTGCCGCCGAGGCCCGACTTCTCGAAGGGCAGGCTCTCGGGGATGGACACTTCCTGGATCCAGGGTTCGCCCTGCTTGAAGCCGAGATGCTGAATGAACTTCGCGGCGGTCAGGATGGCATCCGGGCTGCTCGTCTTGACGTTGATATGTCCGTCGCCGTCGCCGTCCACGCCGAATTCGATGATGTCCTTGGGGAGCATCTGCACCTGGCCAATTTCACCGGCCCAGGCGCCGGTATTGGTCGCGGGGTCGAGGTCGGCGTGCTGGACCATCTTGATGAGCGCCAGCAATTGCGGCCTGAACAGTTCGGGCCGGCGGCAGTCATGGGAGAGGGTGACGAGGGCATTGCGGGTGTTGAAGTCGCCCTGTACTGCGCCAAAATCGGTTTCCATCGCCCAGAAGGCGGTGATGACACCGGCCGGGACACCGTATTCCTGCTCGGCGCGGGCGAAGGTATCGGCATATTCGGTCATCTTCTGGCGACCGATGTCGAGGCGGGCCTGGGAGACGGTGCGCTGGGAGAATTCGAGGAAGGTCTGGCGGAAGACACCCTGGGAGCGGTCACGGGCTAGCACCTTCTCGTCGATCCGGGCGCCGGCCAGCGCCTTCTCCACCACGTCGGACGGGGTTCCGGCTGCAAGGGATTCCTGGCGAACGCCATCAAGGAAGGCGCCGAGATCGCCACCACATTGCTGCGCGAAGGATAAACTGGTCGAGGTGAGCAGCACGGCGAGGGGTAGGCTGAGGCGGGTGGCGAGCTTCATCAATCGGTCCTTTGGATATGACTTGGGAGGTCGGCGCGACACTGGCCGGACATGACGACGGTTCTGTGGCGCCGCCGACCAGACTTGACCAATCCCGCGTCTTTACCAGCTAGCCGGCAGGCGGATTGATCACTTGGAAACGGCAGCGACCCAGTTATGCCAATTCTTCTCTGTTCCGGCAAAGACATTGATGTCGGTCCCGCCCCGGATGCCGGGGATGACGCCGGTCGAGGTATATTGCCAGAAGGCCCAGCGCCGCTCCGAATAGATCTCGCTGGGGTGCTGGGCAACGGCGCGGACCCAGAAGTGATAGTCCTCGAAGGCGCCGGCGAGATTGTCGCGGTGAAAATCGACCGAGGTGTAGATGATCGGGCGCTTGCCGTAATAGGCTTCGAGCCGGTCCATGAAGCGCTTCATTTCGCTGCGCACCGTTGCCGCATCCGGTCGGGTGCGACAGGTCTTCGACGAGGGGTTCCATTCCGCATCGAGCACCGGCGGGAGCTGGATCGCCTCGCGCGGAACGTTTGCAATGAACCAGTCTGCCTGTTGGTCGGCCGTCGAGCAGAAATAGTAAAAGTGATAGGGCGCATAGGCGAGGCCGGCGGCGCGGGCGCCCTGCCAGTATTCGTTGAAGCGCGGGTCGACACGATCACCGCCTTCGGTCGCCTTGATGAAGACGAAGGAGACGCCGGAGCGGCGAACCTGGCTCCAGTCGATATCGCCGTTCCACTTCGACACGTCGATGCCGTGTACCTGATGGCGATGGGGCGTCTTTGCACCGAAATCCTGGGGGTCGGTGTCGTGGAAACGGGGCGAGACAGAGGCCGTCTCCATCAGGTCATAGCTGCCCGATGTGCAGCCGGCAAAGAGCAGGCAAATGGGCAAGAGTGCCGTCGAAAGCCACCGCATCGGTCATCCATGGGTCCGGAACTGAAAATCTCGCGGCCAGACAGACGGGTGAGGGCGGTCCGAAGGCGTTGAGATCCCATTTCCCCCCATCATGGTTAAAACGGGGTTACATGCAATCCGTCTGATGCAGTGATTTTTTCGCAGGGTCGCATCCCTCCGCGCCCAAGCACGGCATGCCAGGCATAGCCGCGCCAGAGGGGCTCGAAGGTGAGACGGGTTCCCGTTCTCATCGCCTGCCCCTCCAGCACGTCCCTGAGGTCTCCCCGGGGCGTCACATGAAAACGGGCAAGCCATGCCTGCAACCCGGCATGGGCAAAACTTGGCAGCCGCTCCTGCTGGCCGAAATCGACGATGTGCAGAGAGCCTGATGGCGACAGGGCCGCAAGCGCCCGGTCGATTGCGGCCTGCCAGTCGGGGATCATCGACAGGGCATAGGAGATCATTACCCGATCGAAACCCGCAATGCCAAAATCCTCTGGCGCAAACCGGGAGGCGTCGGCGACACGCAAAACCGGCTGGTCGCTTTCCCTGCGGAAGGTGTGACGGGCCGATGCCAGCATTTCGGCGGAGATATCCAGTCCATGCAGCCGGGCGGTCGGATAATGCCGCCGGGCTGCCAGGAGATTGCGGCCGGTGCCGCAACCGACTTCGAGCAGCGTGCCGTCCTGGGGTAGATCGAGCTCGGTAATCATCCGGTCGCGGCCGAGAAGATAGTATTTGCGTGTGAGGTCGTAGATGTGCCGCTGATAGCGGTACATGGCGTCCATGCGTTCCGCGTGACCAGAGCCGTCCGTCATGCCTGTTTCGGCGCTCATGCGGGACGCTTCTCGTAGATGTGGAAGCCACCGTAGATCGCCGAGCGGTCGCGCTTGTCGAGACGTGCGGACTGATCGGCAAGGTAGGACCACTGCGCAATCAGGCTGTCTGAGAGCTTTCCATCGAGCACGCTCACCTCCGCCGCCGTGCGGAAGATGACGCGCGCGCCGGGGGCTGCGGTGCGGGTGATCTCGGTCCAGAGTTCGTTCAACTGCTGTGGCGTCATCCAGTCCTGCGCGTCGAGCAGGACGAAGCGGTCGAGACTGGCGGCCGGCTTTTCCCGCAGCAGTTCGGTGAAGCCGGCATGGTGGACGGTGACGCGGTTCGTACAGTCGCTTATCGCTTCGAAATGCTGCGGCTGAAGATAGGTTGGCATTTGCCCTTCGCCGGCGCGCGGGTAGCGGCGCGCGAAGGCCTGCCAGGCGAAGGGATTGTCTTTCAGCGGAAAATAGCAGGCGAGCTTTTCGAGCCGGTGGCGCAGGATCGGCGCGATCGTGCCACTGTCTGACAGGCCAGCCAGCTCGTCATATTGCTGCGGCGGGATGCCGAGGCCGAAGAGCGAACTCTTGCGCGCCGTCAGCCAGCGGATGAGGGGCCGGTCGAAGAGTGGCGCGATCTGCGTGTCGAAGATGTGGCGCTGCTGGCGCAGGGATTTGGCCTTCACCATCTCTTCGAGCCTGACGCCATGCAGGCGGGCAAGCAGGTGGCCGATCCCGATGAAGCGACCGAGCAGTCCGGTGCGGTAGATATTGCGGCTGAAGACGCTGACGCGGCGGCGACCGCTGAGGCTGCGTCGCTGCCAGTAGCGACGGGAAGTCTCGTCGAGATGACGTGCAATATGGTGGTCGAAGACAGAGAGATTGCCTTTCTCGCCTTCTGTCCCGAGAAAACGCAGGACCGCGGCATGATCCGGCAAGTGGCGGAAGGCTGCAAGCTTCAGCCGGTTGAGCGCGACATGGTTGGGGTTGAGATCGACGACGTCGATGGTAGCAGGGCGGCAGCTCAGATAGGCCAGCATATTGCAGCCGCCGGACCCGATGGTGACGAGGCGGTGGCCTTCGGCAAGCTCCATCGCCTCCATGTCGACCTCGGGGTCTTCCCAGATCTGGGCATAGACGAGGCCCGAGAAGAGAAGGCCGAAGAGGCGTTCCGAGAGGCCTGCGGCCGACATCGGTGCGTGCTGCAGCAGCGCGTCCTTCAGTTTCTTGTTCTGGTGAAACCCGGCATCCGGTGCAAGCTCTGTCATGTCGATCCGCCATCACTTGAGGGTTGATGGCGTGTAGCTGGCCGGTGCTACAGTTTGATGACGCGGTTCGGACGTTGCCGGCTAACGGAATCTAAAGGCTTTTAAATCAAATTATCCCCATATCATTTGGGTGTTTTAACATGATGTTAATGAAGACGCCTCCGGGCCGGATTGTCCGATATTCCGTTGCCGGGTTTTTTGCCGGCGCCATTGCACCGGCCATTTCCGCTCTTCCTCTCCTTTGGTCGGACCTGGCCGACGGGGAGGTCTTCGACATTCTGTCGTCCTGGCCCCATCTCATTCTGGCAGGGCTTCCCATCGCCGGTGCCCTGCTTGCCGGGAATTTCGGCTATTTCGAACAGAGACTCCGCGGCCAGATCAGCGAGCTGGAACACGGGCGAAGCGATGACCTGCTGTTGGCCTGTCGGGATCCCCTGACGGGGCTTGGCAATCGCGTTGCGCTGCAGGACAGTCTGCGATCGATCCTCGGTTCTGAGAAGCGCAGCGATCATGCGCTGTTGCTGATCGATATCGACCGGTTCAAATTCGTCAACGACACCATGGGGCAAGACGCGGGCGATCATCTGCTCGTCCAGGTGTCACGCCGTCTTCGCCGAGCGGTTGGCGAAGATGCGCTCATCTTCCGGCTCGGTGGCGACGAGTTCGCCGTCATCCTGCCCAAGGCCTCGTCGAAAGCCATTGCCGAATTCTTCTGCCTGGAGATCGAAGGCAGCCTGTCGCAAGCGTTTCAGCTGCAACAGAAGCGGGTCTTTGCCGGCGTCAGCATCGGGGCGACGCTTCTGCTGGCGTCCGATGATGACCTTTCGCTTGTCATCAAGCGCGCCAATCTGGCGCTCGACCGTGCCAAACAGCGATTCGGCGCGAGCCATGCCTTTTACGACCAGGCTTTGGCGCAAGAGGCGATCGAGACGCTGGAGCTTGAGCGTGATCTGGCCCAGGCTCTGAGCGAGGGCGAGTTCTATCTGGAATACCAGCCCATCGTGGGCGTGAAGAACGGCCAGGTTCGCTCATTGGAAGCGTTGTTGCGCTGGCAGCATCCGACGCGCGGCCTGGTCGCGCCGGACGTCTTCATTCCGATTGCCGAGCGGATCGGTATCATCCTCGATATCGGCCGCTGGGTGGTTCAGCAAGCCTGCCAGGAGGCTGCACGCTGGCCGGCACCAACGGGTGTCAGTGTCAATGTCTCCGGCGATCAGTTCAAGGATCCGGGCTTCGTCGCCCATGTGTTCGACAGTCTCGCCGAGGCGGGCCTTTCGCCGGAGCGGTTGACGGTGGAAGTGACGGAATCGGTCTTTTCGGTCGAGCTCGAACTCGTCTGCCGTAGCCTGGCGCAGTTGCGCTCGGGTGGGGTGCGCATCGCACTCGATGATTTCGGCACCGGTTTTGCCTCGATCCATCACCTGAGGAAGTTTCCGCTGGACGAGTTGAAGATCGACCGGTCCTTTGCCCAGCAGATGGTCGAGACGAGCCAGGGCGCTATGCTCGTCGACCTCATGCACAAGCTGTCCGAGACTTTCCAGGTGAAGACGACGATCGAAGGCATCGAAACCGCGCGGCAGCTGGAATTCGTCAGGGTGCTCGGGATCGGTGAGGCGCAGGGCTTCCTGTTCTCGCGGCCATTCGGCGCCGGTGAGGTGCTCGGCTATCTGCAGTCGCGTCTGGGTGCCGGTACGTCTGCGCTGCCCGTCCACTGAGTTCTCTCTCTTTCAAGCGGGGACAGAGGCGGGCATTGCCGCCGGTCCTCTTTCGCCTGTCATGATTTCCTGATTGCATGGCCGCAACTGCGGAGGAAAACATGCGTCTCCTGTCAAAACTGTTGCTCGCTATCGGGGCTGCTCTCGCCATCCTGGTCCTGGGTGGATGCGTGTGGCTGTGGCTGGTGCCGCCTGACCTGTTGAGAGTGGGGACGGGCTATGCGGCCAAAATCGTCTGTTCGAACGTCTTCCTCGCCGGGCGCGATGCCGATGACGTGCTTGCGGATGACGTTCAGGCACCGGGACATCCGCTGTTGAAACTTTTCGGTGTCGAGGTGGACATGGATCGGCGGCTGGTCAAGGCTGAGCTCGCCGGCTTTATCGCGCCGTCCGTTTCCGTCTATCGCGACGGACTCGGCTGTGCCTCGGTGCCGGATGGCGACATTGCCTCGGCGCAAGGCATTTCGGCCCCGGTTTCCGAAGCCGTTCCTTCTGATGACACTGTGTCCTGGCCTGGGGGGGAGCGTATCGATGCGGCGGATCCGCGTCTGTCGACGGTGCTGCAGGACCAGGCCCTGCTGGGTTCCGCCTATCGTGCCGTGGTCGTGGTCAAAGATGGGCGCATCGTCGGGGAGAGCTATGGCGCCGGGTTCAACGCCCAGACGCCTCTGCTCGGCTGGTCGATGGCCAAAAGCGTCAATGCAGTGCTTGCCGGCAGGGTGGCGGCCGATCAGGCTGTGGATCTCGATATCGACGGCCTGTTTCCCGAGTGGGCTGCCGACACCAGAGCGCAGATCCGGCTATCCGATCTCTTGGCCATGCAAAGCGGACTCGATTTCAACGAAGATTATGGCGACGTCACCGACGTGACGCGCATGCTCTATCTGCAGTCTGACATGGCAGCCTATGCGCTCTCGCTGCCGGCCGCGGTTGAGCGCGGGACGCGGTTCACCTATTCCTCCGGCGAGGCGGTTTTGATTTCGCAATGGTGGATGTCGCGCTTCTCCGATCCCAAGCAGGCGCTCGCCTATCCCCGCAAGGCGCTGTTCGACCCGATCGGCATGCGCAGCGCCGTGCTTGAGGCGGACGCGCATGGGACTCTGGTCGGGAGTTCGTATTTGTACGCGACCGCGCGGGATTGGGCCAGGTTCGGATTGTTGCTGGCACAAGGCGGCGTCTGGGACGGCAAGGCCATTGTCCCCTCCGATTTCGTGACCCGTATGATGACGCCGACAACGGCTTCCGGCGGTGTTTATGGCGGGGCGCAGGCCTGGCGGCAGGGGCCGGGGGACGACGCGGACGCGCATTACGGTCTTCCGGCGGATGTCCTGTGGCTGCTTGGCCATGACGGACAGTCCGTGGCCGTCATTCCTTCCGAAAATCTGGTCGTGGTGCGGATGGGGCTGACGCCGAGCCGTGGTGGTTATCGACCGCAGCGACTGGTTGCCGCGATCCGTGACGCCCTGAAGTGATCGGTGTAAGAGGCAGGCTTTACTGCGTCAGATGCAGCAGGCCCCGGCGCTTGGCATCATAATAATAACCGCGGGCGTAGAGACGGACGGCGCCGTCGTGGTCATTGTCGGCGACGAGCCAGGCGCCTTTCAGGTATTTGACCGCGTATTTGATGTTGGTTTCCGCGTCGAACAGGCCCTCGGCGGGACCGTCGTAGCCCATGGCCTTGGCCGTGTTGTAGCGGATCTGCATCAGCCCGTAATTGCCACGGCTATAGGCCGAGGGATTGTAGCGGCTTTCGCGACGCACGACGCGGTGGACCAGTTCTTCCGGCACCTCGTAGATCTTGGCGTATTTCTTGATCAGCGCATTGAGGCGCGTCGGGCCAACCATCTCCGGCTGCGGTGCTGCCTCAAAGGCATCCGGATCGCCGGGAGGCGAAATGTCGAAGGGGTCGCCGAAGCTGGTGAGGGCCGTCGCACGAAGCGGTGCGGCATAGGCCAGTACCACGGGGGCAGGGGAGGCTGCCGTCGATGTCGGTTGCTGCAGGGCTTGTGCCGATGCCGGGGCCGCAAGCGTTGCCTCCATGGGTGCTGCTGCTGCGGTCAAGGCTTGCTGTGCGGGCACGCCGGGTGGCGTGGTGACCAAGGTCAGCGCCTGGGTGGCGGCGGTCTGAGGAGCCGTGGCCGAAAGAGCGGATTCCTTGAGGGCGGGGATCGGGGCTGCGGTCTCTGTGCCGGGGATTATCGGGGCGGGTCCGGGATTGGCGGCGGCCAGTTCGGCCTGGGTCATGGCCGCAGGGGCCGCGGATTGGCCTGCGACCTGTGCGGGCGTCTGCCCACTGGTTGCGGCTTCGGCTGCCTTGGCGGCCAGCATTTCTGGCGAATTCGGATTGGTCACCGGTGCTGCCGTGACATCCGCCTTCACGCTCTCATCGATCGCGGTGCATCCAGCCAGGCCTGACAGCACTGAAACAGCCAAGCAAAGGGCGATGCCGCGGTCTTTTCTGACGATCATGCCACTATCCGTCTACGAGAAGCAGGTAATCGATAGGCAAATCACCACCGATCAGATTTCCGTTTCTTAATCTATGCCCAGCATTGCGGCAAGCTTACGGAGCTGCCACGCCTTTCTGCAGCCTATGCGGCGATCTTTCGATAGCCCGCAGTGACCGTTCCGGCGGCGATCAGAACCGTGCCGCTGGCGCGCGTGATGCCCCGGCGTTTGGGGTGTTTCCTCAAGAATTCTCGTATCTTGCCAGCCGCGAGCGCATAGGCGAGGGTGGTTACGACTGAGAGGATTGCAAAGGTCGTCGCAAACTCCCAGGCATGCGGCAGGAAAGCCTCTCCTGCCGTCATGAATTGCGGCAGCAATGCGACAAGGAAGAGCGTGTTGCGGGTGTTGCGTATCGTTTCGCGACAGCAATGGGCGATGACTCGCAGCGGCTTTTCTTCCGGCAGATTGTCATTGTCGGCAATGAGGCCGCCGGCGACCGGTGCGCGCCAGGTGCGCACGGCGACATAGACGATAAAGGCACTGCCGAACCAAATGGCGTAGTCATAGGCGGCCGGTGGCATCTGCAGCATCAGCAAAAGGGCCGCAAGCGCGACCCCGATCGCCACCAGATTGCCGAGCGTGACGCCGGTTACCGTCGCGAAGGCCGTCTTCTTCCCATGCCCCAGGGCATACGCTATGACCAGCAGCGCAGAGCGACCGGGCACGGCCAACAACGCCACCGAGGCGACGGCAAAAACGATCCAGCTTGCATTGGACATGGCACTCACTCCTCACATGAGAGGAAGCCAGTTTTCTGAGCCCAGGTCAATTGATCGGACGATACTTCTGGCCGAGATAGTCCATCACTTCTTGGAACCAGGGTGACGACAGGTCGAAGGGCTTGCCGCCGCGGATGCGCGGGAACTCGATGGTGCGCAAGCGTCCGCCCTGATCCTCGTCGTGGCCGGTCACGCCGGAGACCTTGTTGAGGCCGCTTTCGACCGCGAGATCGACCATGCTCTGGATCAGGCGGAGGTCGTCGTAGTTGGCCGGGGCAGAGCGGGCATAGTAGCCGGACTTCTGCACCATGGAGCGGTCGGCATCGAGCAGCTTGGCGAAGTGCTTCTGGAACCAATTGCCGACATTGATCGTGTCGAGCTTCACATGGCCGAAGGCATCGCGCTTGATCTCTTCGCCGGCGGCCTCGCGTTCGGTGACGATCTCGTCCATGCAGGCGCCTTCGGAGACGAAGAGGGTAACGAAGCCGGTGCGGTCCATGATGTCCTTAAGGCGGGCTGCCTCGGCATGCATGTCGAAATGCGTTTCGGGCAGATAAAGCCCGTCGATGTTCTTCAGCTCCTGGTTCATCATGAAGCCGTCGACATATTCGTTGTTCTTCGTGCGCTGCATATAGGCGCGGGCGGTGGCGGCGGTCAGCCAGCCGCAATGGCGACCCATGACCTCGTGAATGACGAGCGTTCGCGGCGATGCGCTCTGCTCGTTCGAGACATGGTCGAAGAAACGCGCGCCGACTTCGGCCGCCGTCCAGGCGCCGAGCGTCTGCTTGATCGGGTAGACGTCGTTGTCGACCGTCTTCGGCATGCCGACGACCGTCAGGTTGTAGCCGTTGGCGCCGAGATAGGCGGCGAGATCGGCTGCCGTGGTGTTGGTGTCGTCGCCGCCGATGGTGTGGAGGATGGTGATGCCGTCAGCCGCGAGCCGTTCGGCCGCGACCCGCAAGGGGTTCTCGCCTTCCTTCACCAAGCCGCGCTTCACGCAGTCGGCTGTGTTGGTGAGCTTGACGCGGCTGTTGCCGATCGGCGAGCCGCCATAGCGATGCAGGACATGTGCCTTTTCCCGCATCTCACGGGTAATCTCGATCTTGTAGTCCATCAGCATGCCGCGAAAGCCGGACTTATAGGCGACCAGCTCGATTTCCGGAGCAATGTCGGTGTAGCGCTCGATGAGGCCGCCGACTGCGGAGGAAAGACAGGGGGCGAGGCCCCCGGCGGTCAACATCGCGACTTTCTGCTTGGCCATAAATCCTCCTAGGACAGGCGATCATCCGCCTGCATCTTCACGGTCGGGGCTAAAGGGATGCGACAGCGGCGCCGAGCTGTAAAGAAAAAAATGCAACGATTTCCGCAATTTCGCTGGCTTGTGCGGTAAAGTTTGGCGGAAGTGGAGTTTCAATCGTTTCAATTGCTGGCTCGCATGTCTGGGGGCTGTGGAAAAGGCAATGGCTCGTCGCGACGGTGTCCAAGATCGCCCCGGTTCAACAAAAGCAATTGGACATGAAGAAACTTTAATCCCGCCCAATGGGGCGATCTTCTTGCTTTTTGGCCCCATATTTGGTCAATCTCATTCATGATATTCGATTTCGCCTGCGAACAAATTTCGTCATTCTGGGACCGTTTGCTGGGTGCGATCGGTGAGGCGGCCGGCAATGTGATCGGCAGCATCGTGGAAGCGGTGCGCACTGCCTTCGAAGGAGACCCCGAGACGCGGCGCCGGGTCTCCTTCTCGGTTGCGATCATTGCGCTCTCCGCCAAGATGGCAAAGGCAGACGGCGTCGTCTCGAATGCTGAGGTCGAAGCCTTTCGCAAGATCTTCGAATTCCCGCCCGAGGAAGCGCGCAATGTGGCGCGGCTTTACAATCTCGCCCGTCAGGACGTGGCGGGTTTCGAGACCTACGCGAAGAACCTCGCCAGTATGTGCCGGACCTGCGACCAGTTTTGCCCGGTACTGGAAGACATCATCGATGCGCTCTTCCATATCGCCAAGGCCGATGGTCTGGTGCATGAGAAGGAACTCGCATTCCTGTCGCGGATCGCGGAGATCTTCTCGATCTCCGAAGAGCGCTTTGCCATGATCACGGAGCGGCACATCCATGTCGATGGCGACCCCTACGGCGTGCTCGGCGTGAAGCCATCGGATGATTTCGCGACGAT
The DNA here is from genome assembly GCF_001429245.1 of Rhizobium sp. Root274. Lineage (GTDB taxonomy): Bacteria > Pseudomonadota > Alphaproteobacteria > Rhizobiales > Rhizobiaceae > Allorhizobium. The sequence continues at coordinate 333,154 of NZ_LMJE01000007.1, read as the reverse complement.
CCGCAAGAAGTATCGCGCGCTAGCCGCCGAACATCATCCTGACCGGTTGCACGCACGCGGTATCCCGACGGAATTCCATAGCGTCGCCAACCATCGCATGGCCAAGTTCAACGCGGCCTATTCGGCGATCGAAAAGGCGCGCCGCGCGGCATGACGTCGTTTATTGCGGATTTCGTCGGCGCCGAGGTTTGCCCGTCGCCCAATCATGGCGAGCGGGTCGGCGTCGAGCGGCCGGATATTCTCCTTCTGCATTATACCGGCATGCCATCTGCCGAAGGCGCGCAGGCTTGGCTGTGCAATGTCGAGAGCCAGGTCTCCAGCCACTATCTGGTGCATGAGGACGGGCGCGTGGTGCAGATGGTGCCGGAGGCCAGGCGTGCCTGGCACGCGGGCAAAAGCGTCTGGCACGACGAGACGGACATCAATTCGCGCTCGATCGGCATCGAAATCGCCAATCCAGGTCATCCCGGTGGGCTGCCGGATTTCCCAGACCGGCAGATCGAAGCCCTGATCGAATTGTGTCGCGATTGCGTCGAACGGCATCAAATCCCGGCCGAACGGGTGCTGGCGCACTCCGATGTGGCTCCCATCCGCAAGGTTGATCCGGGTGAAAATTTCCCCTGGGGAAAGCTGGCTGCAGCAGGCGTCGGGCACTGGGTCGAGCCGTCCCCGATTGGCGGTGGGCGCTTCTTCCAGCGGGGTGACGCCGGCCAACCGGTCGAAGCGCTGCAGTCGATGCTCTCACTCTATGGGTATGGCATTGAGATTTCGGGCGAATATTGCCTGCGCACCGAGGGTGTGGTTGCGGCGTTCCAGCGGCATTTCCGACCCGCCAAGGTTGACGGTGTGGCCGATAGCTCGACCATTGAGACCCTGCACCGCCTGCTGACGCAGCTGCCGCGATACGCCTGAAACGGGGTTTCGGAACCACCTCCCGAGAGGCTCCGCGCGAACGCTTCGGCCGCAGTTTTGTTGCAGCGCCACACGATTTCCTTATTGCCGGGGTCTAAAGACCGGGCTGAACGCGACGGCGGCTCCATCAGGTGCCCGTCGCAAACATAAACACTGAAGGTCTGGAACGGGGAGCCCATGCAGGGCTCGCGACGCAAGGATTGCGTCCGCTTTGACGCGCGCCGGTTTCGACCTTTGTACGGAGACTGACCCTTCCCATGACAAGACGACTGGTTGCTGCTGCGGCATGCCTCGCTATCCTTTTGACTCAGATCCAGACTGCATCGGCCGGTGAAAAGGAAACGCGCTCGACATGGTCGCTGAAGACCATCACCCGAGATGCCGGTTTTCCCGTTGCCCCTTCCTTTTCGAAAAGCCCCTATGGCAAGATCATCTCGAAATACGCGAAAACCTATGGTGTTCCCGTCGATCTCGCCCATGCGGTGGTGCGCATCGAAAGCAACTTCAATCCAAAGGCTCGAGGCAGCGCTGGTGAAGTTGGTCTGATGCAGATCAAGCCAGCCACCGCCCGCGCCATGGGCTATCGCGGCACGACCAAGGGCCTCTACGATCCCGAGACCAATATTCGCTACGGCATGAAGTATCTGTCGATGGCCCATGAACTGGGTGGCGGCGAGACCTGCGGCACGATCCTGCGCTACAATGCCGGGCATGGTGCCAAGCGGATGAACCCGGTCTCCAAGCGCTATTGCGGCAAGGTTATTGCGCTGATCGGCAGCTGAGAAAACCTGTGGCCGAGGGCTTTGCTTCCATGGACAGGTTTGCGGCCCATGCTATCACCGGCTGTCGATTTCAGGTGGTGATATAATGGTTGAGCATTTCAGTACGATTGTCGTTGGTCGTGGCATGATGGGTGCGGCTTCTGCCCGATATCTCGCACTTGCCGATGAAACGGTCGCGGTCATCGGTCCGGACGAGCCCAAGGACTGGGGCCGGCACGATGGGGTCTTTGCCAGCCACTACGACGAGGCCCGTATCACCCGCACCATCGATTCGGACCCGGTCTGGGCGCGTTTGGCCAACCGCTCGATCGCCCGCTATGGGGCGATTGCCGCGGAGAGCGGCATCGATTTCTATAACGAAGTCGGATGCCTGATCGTCGGACCGAAGCGGGGAGGGCGGGATCCCTATGTAAGCCAGGTCAAAGTTGCCGCCGACGCGCTTGGCGTCGAGACGGATCTTCTGTCGGCCGTCGACTTGAAACAACGCTTCCCCTACTTCGACTTCGGTGACGCTTGCGAGGGGGTGCACGAACCGCGCAATGCTGGTTACGTCAACCCGCGCCGACTGGTGCAGGCCCAGAGCGCACTCGCCGAGAAGGCCGGCGCCCGCGTCATCCGGCAGACGGTAGTTTCGGTGCGGGAGGAGAGCGGCGCCTGCGTGGTGACAACGGATGATGGTGCGGTCTACATGGCCGACCGGGTTCTGGTGGCGGCGGGCGGCTTTACGATCAACGAGAACCTGCTGCCGCGCGCTCTCGATCTCAAGGTCTATGGTCGCACGGTCGCCTTCTTCGAGATAGCCGATGCGGACCTCCCGGCCTATGCCGGCATGCCGTCGCTCATTCATCAACCGGACGATCCCATCGATCACATCTATCTCCTGCCGCCGGTGCGTTATCCTGATGGCAAGACCTATCTGAAGATCGGCGGCGATCCCGACGATCTGCTGCTTGAAGCCGAGCCGGAGATCCGCGCCTGGTTCCGGCGGGGTGGGCGCATCAGCACCCGCAATCATCTGCAGCGGATCATCGGGCAGATCGTGCCGAGCCTGGCAAAGGCCCCGATCTCCATGGCGGCCTGCGTGACCTCGTTCACGCCCGAGAACTATCCGGCGATTGGCTATGCCAGCGAACGTGTCGCCGTGTTGACGGGCGGCTGCGGCGCCGCTGCCAAGAGTTCGGATGAAATCGGCCGCCTGGGCGCCGAACTGATCCTGCATGGCAGGATCGTCGACGACGCCTATGGCGACGTTTTCCAGCCTGTCTTCACAGACTGATTCACCAAAAGCGGCCAAGTCGCGCGCACTGCGTCATTTTCGTTGGCATTCGGTCCGCGCGTCGTTTAAGGACCGCTTGCCAGTTGGCCGGGCAGCCGCGCTTTACCAATGCCGAAAGGCGGTAGGGTGAGGAAAGTCCGGGCTCCACGGAAATACGGTGCCGGATAACGTCCGGCGAGGGCGACCTCAGGGAAAGTGCCACAGAAAGCAAACCGCCTCGCATGCGAGGTAAGGGTGAAAGGGTGGGGTAAGAGCCCACCGCGTCGCTGGTGACAGGGACGGCACGGTAAACCCCACCGGGAGCAAGACCGAATAGGGATGACGCGGGTGACGCGCAAGCGCCACTACAGCCTGTTTCCGGGCCAGTCATCCGGGTGGGTTGCGCGAGGCAGTGTGCAAACGCTGTCCCAGATGAATGGCTGCCACGTCCCGGGAAACCGGGGCCATACAGAACCCGGCTTACAGGCCAACTGGCAAAATCTCCTCTTTCTTCCGGCGACCGATAGGCGCTGGGCCCGAAGTTTTCGCCAAGCGGCTGAAACTGCGGCCAGAAAACTGTTCCGGCGGCTCGCACACGGATCGGGAGCGGCAGGCTTCGTCGGGCCGAAAACTGCTCTGGAAACAGGCGTTTCTAACCATTCGTTAAGCTTAACCGCCTATCAATAATTGGAGCCCGCGAAGGGTGCAGCCCGACCCGTTCCCATTGACGCCCATATAGTCCCATGGTATCCCATTCACATTCTGTTGCGGGGGCCGTCTTCGCCCCCAAGGTTCGGAAATCGCATGGTCTCTCCCGTGTTTCGGGCGGGTCTTTTCCGAGTGGTGCGATGGCGGGTGTTGTCATGTGTGTGCGGGGGTCGATCACCGGCTTCCCGATTTCGGGGAGGTCGGTCGTCCGTTATGAACCGCTTCCTGTCCAATGCGACAAACAGGATCGATGCGAAGGGGCGGGTTTCCGTCCCGGCGGCGTTTCGTGCCGTTTTGCTGCAGCGCGAGATTCAGGAGCTTTATTGTCTCCAGGATTTCGTCTATCCGGCGATCAATATCGGCGGTCCCGATTTGCTCGAACGATACGAGCAGAGAATGGCCGCGGAGGATCCCTTCGCATTGGAGGCGAACGAGATGTCGCTGCTCATTCACGGTGGCGGCGTCTTTATGCGGCTCGATGCCGAGGGGCGGTTGGCGGTGACGGATTTTATCCGGGATTTCACGGGGATTTCCTCGGAGGTCTGTTTCGTCGGTCGGTCGGATCATTTTCAGGTGTGGCAACCGCAGGCGTTTTCGGACGCTCAGGCGAGGGCCAGGGAGGTTGTCAGGCTGCGGGGCCTGAGAACCTGACAAAACGGGGAAACGGAATGGCGGCGAATCTTGGCGAAGGGCTTTCCGATGCCAATGGCGGATCGGTTCGCCACATTCCGGTTCTTCTCGATGGTGTGCTGAAGGCGCTGGAGCCCGGTGAGGGTAAGGTGATTCTCGACGGCACGTTCGGTGCGGGTGGCTATACGCGCGCCATTCTCGATGCCGGTGCTGATGTCATCGCGCTTGATCGTGATCCGAATGCGATTGCCGGCGGGCAGTCGATGGTTGCCGAATTCGGTGGAAGGCTTGCGCTTCATCATACGGAATTTTCGGCGCTCGCCGATTTTGCGCCGGACGGTGGGCTTGATGGCGTCGTGCTTGATATCGGCGTTTCCTCCATGCAGATCGACGAGGCCGGGCGGGGCTTCTCGTTCCAGCGGAACGGGCCGCTCGATATGCGCATGTCGTCGTCCGGCGTGTCTGCTGCCGATGTCGTCAATCGCGCCAAGGTTTCCGACCTCATCCGCATCTTCGGTTTTCTGGGCGAGGAAAAACACTCCGGCCGCATCGCGCGCGCGATCGAAAAGCGCCGTCTGAACGAGCCTTTCCAGACGACGCGGGACCTCGCCAACCTCATCGAGACTGTCAATCCGCGTAAGGCCAAGGACAAGATCCACCCGGCCACGCGCGTCTTCCAGGCGCTTCGCATCTTCGTCAACGACGAACTGGGCGAGCTGGCGCAAGCGCTGTTTGCTGCAGAGCGGGCTTTGAAGCCGGGCGGGCGGCTCGTCGTCGTCACCTTCCATTCTCTCGAAGATCGCATCGTCAAGAAGTTCTTTTCCGAGCGCGCCGGCAAGGCGTCAGGCTCGCGCCATCTTCCCATGGTCGAAGCGCGTCAGGCGACGTTTGAGCCGGTCGGCAAGGGCATGGTCGCGGCCAGCGAAGAAGAGGCCGAACTCAACCCGCGTGCCCGCTCGGCCAAGCTTCGCGCCGGTATTCGCACCATGGCGCCACCAGAACGGGCCGACATGACGATCTTTGATCTGCCGGACCTTGCAACACTCGAAAAGATCGGAGGCTGATTGTGCTGCGAACCTTCGACTTCCTGCTGATCGGGTCCATGGCGGCGGCTGCTGCCGTGACCTACCAGATCAAGCACGACACGGATAACAAGGCGGCCGAGGTGCGTCGCCTTGAGGCGGAGATCAAGCTGGAGAAGGACACGATCGACCTGCTGCGTGCCGACCGCGCGCTCCTCACCCAGCCGAACCGGCTCGATCGTCTGGTTAAGGCCTATGAGACGGAGTTGCAGTTGCAGCCGACGGCGCCGACGCAGCTTGCCCGTCCGGTCGAACTGCCGATGCCCAAGGATCAGCTGCCGCAAAAGGAAGTCGCCGAGGGCAAGAAAGCCGAGTCCGATCCGGTCAAGGACCTGATCACGACCGGTTCGGTCAATCCAGCAGAAGCGGTGAATGACTGATGAGCTTCCTGTCGCGTATCATGTTGCTGAAAAGCCAGGCCCATTTTTCCACCGATGTGCAACGCGGCGGGGCCGTTGTTTCCGGTCCGCGCATCCAGGGCACGGCAAAGCGCAAATCGGCGATGGCAAAGAATCGCGTCGGTCTGATGATCGCCGGCTTCTGCGTCGTCTATGCGATCATCGGCGGACGTTTGGTGCAATATGGCCAGGCCCAACCCGAGACGGTGTCGAGCATCCTGCCGGCAGACCGTTTGATGGCATCGCGGCCCGATATCCTCGATCGCAATGGCGAGGTGTTGGCAACCGACATCCGCACGGTCTCTCTCTTTGCCGAGCCGCACAAGATCGTCGACCCGGATGAAGCCGTCGAGCGCCTCGCGACCGTGCTGACCGACCTCGACATCAAGGGCACCTACAAGAAGCTCTCGTCGAAGTCGCGTTTCCAGTGGCTGCGCCGTCAGTTGACACCGAAGCAGCAGAGCCAAATTCTGGCACTCGGCATTCCTGGCATCGGTTTCCGACCGGAAAAGCGTCGCTTCTATCCCGGTGGCTCCACCGCCTCGCATATCGTCGGTTACGTCAATATCGACAACCGCGGCATGACGGGGATGGAGAAGTATATCGACAACCAGGGACTGGCGGATCTGCGGGCGCTCGGCATGACCAGCGATACCCCGCTTGAGCCGGTGAAGCTGTCGATCGACATTCGCGTGCAGAACATCGTACGTGACGTGCTGGTCGATGCGATGGCGAAGTTCAAGTCGATCGGCGCCGGTGGGGTCGTGCTTGATGCGCATACCGGCGAAGTCATCGCCATGGCGTCGCTGCCGGATTTCGATCCGAACAATCCGGCCGGTTCCGAAGAGGGCTGGCTCAGCCGCATGGCGAACGGCACGTTCGAAATGGGATCGACCTTCAAGTCGTTTACGATCGCCATGGGTCTCGACTCCGGCAAAGTATCGCTGAAGGACAGTTTTGACGCGCGTTATCCGATTCGCATCGGCGGCTTCACCATCAAGGACTTTCACGGCAAGAACCGCATCCTGACGGTGCCTGAAATCTTCCAGTATTCGTCGAACATCGGTACGGCCAAGGTCGCTGACCTCGTCGGCACGGATGCGCACAAGGAATTCCTGACCCGGCTCGGCCTGTTGTCGAAAATGCAGACCGAGTTGCCGGAGGTGGCGATGCCGTCGCAGCCGCGCGAATGGAAGAAGATCAATTCGATCACCATCTCCTTCGGTCACGGCGTCTCGACCACGCCGTTGCAGACGGCCGTTGCCGGCGTGGCGCTGGTCAATGGCGGCAAGCTCATCGAGCCGACCTTCCTGCCGCGGACCCGCGAGCAGGCTGATCTCGTCGCCAAGCAGGTCATCAAGCCTTCGACGAGCGACGACATGCGCTTCCTGTTCGAATGGAACGGCATCAAGGGGTCCGGCAAGAACGCTCGCGTGGAAGGCTTCGATGTTGGCGGCAAGACCGGTACGGCCGACAAGGTTGTGAATGGTCGTTACGTCGGCGACAAGAACTTCAACGCCTTCCTTGCGGCCTTCCCGATCGATAATCCGCGTTACGTTGTTCTGACCTTCATCGATGAGCCGAAGACCGACAAAGGCAACGGCGCGGCCCTCGCCGGCAACAGTGCAGCGCCAATGGTCGGCGAGATCATTCGCAGAAGCGCCGCAATTCTTGGTGTAGAACCCAAATTCGGGGAAGACGGGTCTGCTTTGCTCGTCTCTTATTGACCAGAATGAACAAACGGGGCGATTCGACTGATTTTGCCCCGGAAGGATGGACTGCACATGCTTTTGGGCACATTGGCCGGCGGGGATTATAAGAATCAGGTATTGGCGGCTGGTGCCGCTGATGTTGAGGTGACTGGGCTTTCCGCTGACAGCCGCAAGGTTGAACCGGGCACCGTCTTCTTTGCTCTTTCCGGCTCGAAGGCCGATGGTGGCGCCTATGTGGCCGACGCTGTCGCCAAGGGCGCTGTGGCGATCGTCGCCTCGCATCCGGTCGAGGCTTCCGTTCCCGTCATCGTCGTCGACAATGCACGCCGTTTCCTGGCGCTCGCGGCCGCCCGTTTTGTCGGTCGCCAGCCGAAGACCATGGTGGCCGTCACCGGCACCGCCGGCAAGACCTCGGTTGCCTCTTTCACCCGCCAGATCTGGGCCTTTGCCGGCCATCCGGCCGCGCAGATCGGGACCACCGGTGTCATTTCGCCCAGCCGCAATGACTATGGCTCGCTGACGACGCCGGATCCGCTGGCGCTGCACACCCTGCTCGGGGACCTTGCCGACGAAGGCGTGACCCATGCGGCGATGGAAGCGTCCAGCCACGGCCTCGACCAGAGCCGGCTCGACGGCGTGGTGCTGTCGGCTGCCGGCTTCACCAATCTCGGCCGCGATCACATGGATTATCATCCGACGGTCGAGGACTATATGGCCGCCAAGATGCGGCTCTTTGATACGCTTCTCCCCAAGGGCTCGCCGGCCGTCATCTATGCCGATGACCCGTGGTCCGACGAGGCGATCCGGGTTGCGACTGCTGCCGGCCATGATGTGCGCACTGTTGGTCGCAAGGGCACATTCCTCAGCCTGAAGCGCGTCGAGCATTTCCGCCACAAGCAGGTCGCCGAGGTGCATCACGGCGATCAGATCTTCGAGGTGCATATTCCGCTGGCGGGCGATTTCCAGATTGCCAATGCGCTGGTGTCGGCCGGGCTTGCCATTTCGACCGGTGTGCCGGTCGCCGTCGCGCTGAAGGCCCTGGAGACCCTGGTTGGGGCGTCCGGTCGTCTCGAACTGGTTGGGCAGACCAAGGCCGGTGCTCTCGCCTATGTCGACTATGCCCACAAGCCGGATGCGCTCGAAAACGTATTGAATTCGGTTCGCCCCTTCACCACCGGTCGTGTCATCGTTGTCTTCGGCTGTGGCGGGGATCGCGACAAAGGCAAGCGGCCGATCATGGGCGAGATCGCGACGCGGCTGGCGGATATCACCATCGTTACCGACGACAATCCGCGTTCGGAAGTGCCGGCCACCATCCGTTCCGAGATCATGGCTGCCACGCCTGATGGCATCGAGATCGGCGACCGCGCTCAGGCGATCCGCGCTGCGGTTGCCATGCTGTCTGGCGGTGACACGTTGATCGTGGCCGGCAAAGGACATGAAGAGGGGCAGACGGTCGGAGGAACCACGCTGCCCTTTTCCGACCATGCCGAAGTTCGGCACGCCTTGGAGGAGTTCGACCGTTGACCCTGCTCTGGACCTCACGCGACATGGTGGTTGCCATGGGCGGTCGGCCCTTCGGCCACTTGCCCGATGGCGTCACCGGAATTTCCATCGACAGCCGCACCATTACGCCTGGCGAAGCCTTCTTCGCGATCAAGGGCGATCGGGTGGATGGCCATGACTATGCGAGTCTTGCGATCGCCAATGGCGCCTCGCTGCTCGTCGTCAGCGAGGCGAAGCTTCCGGCACTGGGGCGTCTGACGGTCCCAATGATCGTCGTGGACGATGTGCTGGTCGGCCTGCAGAAGCTTGGCATTGCCGCGCGCGATCGGACGGCTGCGACCGTGATTGCAGTGACCGGGTCCGTGGGAAAGACCACGACCAAGGAAATGCTGCGCCTGGCGCTTGAGCCGTCGGGCAAGGTGCATGCCTCGGTCGCCTCCTTCAACAATCATTGGGGTGTGCCGCTGACGCTCGCCCGCATGCCGATGGATACGCGCTACGGCGTCTTCGAGCTGGGCATGAACCATGCCGGCGAAATCGGTCCTCTGTCGCGGATGGTCCGCCCTGATGTTGCGATCATCACCACGATCGCACCGGCTCATCTTGGCAATTTTTCGAGTGTCGATGAAATTGCCGATGCCAAGGCCGAGATTTTCGAAGGCGTGGTGAATGGCGGTGACGTTATCCTCAATCGCGACAATGCGTATTTCGAGCGGCTGGAGCAGGCAGCGCACGGATCGGGCCTCGAAAACGTGCACAGCTTCGGCCAGCATGCGAAGGCCGAGTTTCGACTGGCGGAATTTGATGGAGCGGCGGAGCTGTCGACGCTGTGGGTCTCATTCCATGGCGAAACGCGCGAGGTGACCATCGGCGCGCCGGGTCGACACCTGGCTGAGAACGCCATGGCGGTTCTCGCTGCCGTTTCGCTCGTCGGTGGCGATCTCGATGCGGCGATTGAAGCCTTTGCGCATCTGTCGGCCGTCAAGGGGCGCGGCGCTCGCCACAGACTGTCGATTGGCGGCGGCGCTCTGACATTGATCGACGAAAGCTACAATGCCAATCCGGCTTCGATGCGGGCGGCCATCTCGGTGCTTGCCTCGTCGCAGCCGCAATATGACGGCCGGCGGATCGCCGTGCTTGGCGACATGCTGGAGATGGGCGAGTTTTCCCCTTCGGTCCATGCCGAGCTTGCCGGACCCTTGCTGGCAGCAGGGATCGAGCATGTCTGGCTTGCGGGTGCGGAAATGGCAGCCCTGCGGGATGCCCTGCCGGAGACGGTTTCCGTCGTCTATCTCGAGACGACGGCGGAGCTCGCGAACTTCGTCACAACGGAGGTTCGCCCCGGCGACGTGGTCATGGTCAAATCTTCTCTCGGCATCGGCTTCGGCAAGATTGTATCGGCTCTGCTTGACAAGTATCCGGCATTCCCCGACACGGAGCGCCACTCTTAATTCGGGCTTTTGGAAAGGGCTCCCATGCTGATTTGGCTTGTGGAACTGGCGAACCACTTTCAGTTTTTCAACCTGTTCCGGTACATCACCTTCCGGACGGGGGCCGCTCTCTTCACCTCGGCTGCGGTGGTCTTCCTGTTCGGACCGATGATGATCTCGTCGCTTCGCGTGCGTCAGGGCAAGGGCCAGCCGATCCGCGCCGACGGGCCGCAGACACATTTCAAGAAGGCAGGCACGCCGACTATGGGCGGCTTGATGATCCTCGCGGGTATCGTGGTGTCGTCGCTGCTCTGGGCGGATCTGTCGAACATCTATGTCGTGGCGACGCTGCTCGTTACGCTCGGCTTCGGCGCCATCGGCTTCTACGATGACTATCTCAAGGTGACGAAGCAGACGGACAAGGGCTTTTCAGGCAAGGCCCGTCTTGGCATCGAATTCCTGATCGCCGGCATCGCCGTTTATTTCATGATGAGTTCGGCGCTCCATTCGGCCCCGCAGGGGTCTACATTTGGGTCCTCGGTCGCCTTTCCCTTCGTCAAGGACTACCTGCTCGATCTCGGTCTTTTCTTCGTGCTGTTCGGCGGCTTCGTGATCGTTGCCGCCGGCAATGCGGTGAACCTGACGGATGGTCTCGATGGTCTTGCCATCGTGCCTGTGATGATCGCTGCCGCTTCTTTCGGCGTGATCGCCTATCTGGCGGGTAACGCAGTTTTCGCCAACTATCTCCAGATCCACTTCGTGCCGGGTACCGGCGAACTCGCAGTGCTGCTCGGTGCCGTCATCGGCGCCGGCCTCGGCTTCCTGTGGTTCAATGCGCCGCCGGCCGCAATTTTCATGGGTGACACTGGGTCGCTCGCGCTCGGCGGCCTGATCGGCTCTGTGGCGGTTGCCACCAAACACGAGATCGTCATGGCGATTATCGGCGGTCTCTTCGTCATGGAGACTCTGTCGGTCATCATCCAGGTCGGTTATTTCAAGCTGACGGGCAAGCGCGTCTTCCTGATGGCGCCGATCCATCACCATTTCGAAAAGCTCGGCTGGACGGAAAGCCAGGTGGTTATCCGCTTCTGGATCATCGCCGTCGGCCTCGGCATGCTCGGTCTCTCGACCCTCAAGCTGCGGTGAGGCGAGAATGATCGCGGCGAGCAGTTTCAAGGGCAAGCGGGTTGCGCTCTTCGGGCTCGGAGGTTCCGGGCTGGCAACCGCGAAATCCCTGCAGGCGGGTGGCGCCGAGGTGTTCGCCTGGGACGACAATCCCGACAGCGTCGCCCGGGCCTCGGCTGAGGGGATCGCGACGATCGACCTGCACGGCATCGATTGGTCCACGATTGCTTCCTTGATTCTGTCGCCCGGTGTGCCGCTCACCCATCCGAAGCCGCACTGGACCGTGGCGCTCGCCAAGTCCGCCGGCGTCGAGATCATCGGCGACGTCGAGATCTTCGTGCGCGAGCGGCGCCTGCATGCGCCCGACTGCCCGTTCATTGCGATCACCGGGACGAACGGAAAGTCGACCACGACGGCGCTGATCGCGCATATCCTGCAGGCGAGCGGGCGTGACACGCAGCTTGGCGGCAATATTGGACGGGCCGTGCTGACGCTCGATCCGCCGAAGGCCGAGCGCTACTTTGTTGTCGAGTGCTCGTCCTATCAGATCGATCTTTCCCCTACGCTCAATCCGACGGCCGGCATCCTGCTCAACCTGACGCCGGATCATCTCGACCGGCATGGAACGATGCAGCATTATGCCGATGTCAAGGAACGGCTGGTCGCGGGGGCGGGGACTGCCATCGTCGGCGTAGACGACAGCTACTGCGAGTTGATCGGCGACCGGATCGAACGCTCTGGCCACAAGGTCATCCGCATTTCGAAACGCCAGCCGCTGGCCGACGGGCTCTATGCCGAGGGATCGCGCATTCTGCAAGCCGATCAGGGAGCCGTTTCGCTGCTGGTTGATCTTGATGGCATCCAGACGCTGCGCGGCAGCCACAACGCCCAGAATGCTGCCGCCGCGATCGCTGCCTGCCTTGCGGTCGGGGTCTCGGTCGAGGATATCCGCGCGGGGCTGAAGAGCTTCCCAGGTCTCAAGCATCGCATGCAGCCGGTGGGTCGCCGCAACCAGGTGGTCTTCGTCAATGACAGCAAGGCGACCAATGCGGAGGCTGCCGCCCCGGCGCTCTCAAGTTATGACCGCATCTACTGGATCGCGGGCGGACTGCCGAAAGAGGGCGGGATCGCAAGCCTCGCTCCACTCTTCCCGCGTATCGTGAAGACTTATCTGATCGGCGAAGCCGCCTCGGCCTTTGCCGCAACGCTGGGAGAACAGGTGGCCTTCGAGATCTCCGACACGCTCGATCGTGCGGTTGCCCATGCGGCGGCTGATGCGGCGCGTGACGCAGAACCCTCTGCCGTCATGCTGTCGCCAGCTTGCGCAAGCTTCGACCAGTTCAAGAATTTCGAGGTTCGCGGCGACAGCTTCGTCCGTCTGGTCGCAGGGCTTGACGGGATGGCCATGCTGATCGACGTGCCAGAAGGAGGCAAATGACATGGTGAGCCGCGTGGAGAGAGGTCCCGTTGCGGACTGGTTCTGGACGATCGACCGCCTGTTCCTGTTCACCTTCATTTTGTTGATGGGCATTGGACTGATGTTGTCCTTCGCGGCCTCTCCTGCGGTCGCCGAGCGTCTCGGGCTCGACAGTTTCCACTTCGTCAAGCGGCATGCAGCCTTCATGCTGCCGGCGCTGACCGTCATGATCGGCCTCTCCTTCCTGTCGCCGCGCCAGGTGCGGCGGACCGCCATGGTGATGCTCGCGACTGCGCTGATCATGATGGTGCTGGTGCTGTTCGTCGGCGTCGAGGTCAAGGGCGGACGCCGCTGGCTGTCGCTGCTTGGCCTGTCTATCCAGCCGTCGGAATTCATGAAGCCTGCCTTTGTCGTGATCTGCGCCTGGCTGTTTGCCGAACATGCGCGCCAGCCGGAAATTCCGGGCAATCTCTTTGCCATCCTTCTGTTCGGCATGACGGCAGCCCTCCTGATCGCCCAGCCGGACCTTGGGCAGACCATCCTGATCGGCAGCGTCTGGAGCGCGATGTTCTTCATGGCGGGCATGCCATGGCTGTGGATCGTGGTGCTGGGTGTCCTCGGTGCCACCGGTTTCTTCGGGGCTTACGTCACGCTACCCCACGTTGCCGGGCGTGTGGACCGGTTCCTCACCGGCGAAGGCGACACGTTCCAGGTGGACACGGCGCACGACGCTATCGTTCATGGCGGCTGGTTCGGCCTGGGACCGGGCGAGGGGATCGTCAAGCGCATCATTCCCGACAGCCATACCGACTTCATCTTCTCGGTTGCGGCGGAAGAGTTCGGCATCGTCTTCTGCATGGTGCTGGTCGCGATCTTCGGCTTCCTCGTTCTGCGCGGCCTCAGCCACGCCTATCGCGAGCGCAATGATTTCAACCGTCTAGCGGTTGCGGGCCTCGTGCTCCTCCTCGGAATTCAGTCGATGATCAATATCGGCGTCAATCTGCAGCTATTGCCGGCCAAGGGTATGACTTTGCCGCTGATCTCCTATGGTGGTTCGTCGATGACTGCGATCTGCGTGACTGCAGGCTTTATTCTTGCCCTCACGCGCCGTCGTCCCGAAAAGCGGGCTCAGGAGCGCAGCCTGTTTCGGTCCGTGGCCGGCGTTCCGGCGGAGTAAGCGATGTCCAAAGGTCTTGTTCTCCTCGCCGCCGGTGGCACCGGTGGTCACCTCTTTCCGGCCGAAGCGCTGGCCCATGAATTGAAGCGGCGCGGCTACGGCGTTCATTTGGTGACGGACAAGCGCGCCGAGCGTTTTGCGGGCACATTTCCTGCCGATGAGATCCACACGGTGTCCTCCGCCACGATTGGCTCGCGCAATCCTCTTGCCATGGCCAAGGCGGTTCTGACGCTCTGGCGCGGGTATCGCGAAGCCAAGACGCTGATCAGCCGCCTGCAGCCGAAGGCGGTGATTGGCTTTGGTGGTTATCCGACGGTTCCGCCGCTCTTTGCAGCCGCCGGCCTTGGTGTGCCGACAGCCGTTCACGAACAGAATGCCGTGATGGGCCGGGCAAACCGCCTGCTCGCCTCTCGCGTTGATGCGATTGCCGGCGGGTTTCTGGCACCCGGTGGTGCGCACCAGTCGAAGATGCGGCTGACCGGCAATCCGGTACGCCCGGCCGTCATCGCGGCGGCGAACATTCCCTATGTGCCGTCGGGTGAGGGGCAGTCCTTCCGGCTTGTTGTCTTCGGTGGTAGCCAGGGCGCGCAGTTTTTCTCAGAAGCAATCGCGCCGGCTGTGGCGATGCTGGCGTCTGAACTGCGCTCACGGCTCGTCGTGACGCAACAGGCGCGGCCTGAGGATGCGCAGAAGGTCAAGGATGCCTATGCAGCCCTCGGCATTCCGGCTGACGTGGCGCCTTTCTTCACGGATATGGCGGAGCGGCTGGCAGCTGCGCATCTGGTGATCTGCCGATCCGGTGCATCGACCGTTTCGGAACTTGCGGTCATTGGTCGCCCGAGCATTCTCGTGCCCTATCCCCATGCGCTGGACCACGATCAGGCGGCCAATGCGGCAGCACTTGCCGCGAAGGGTGGCGCACAGGTGATTGCCCAGGCAGACCTTTCGCGGGAGCGGATCCTGGGGCTGTTGCAACAGGCGATGGAGAACCCCGAATCGCTCGCCTTGACCGCGGCTGCGGCCAAAAGCACGGGCAAGCCCGATGCGGCCGGCTTGCTCGCCGATCTCGTAGAGGCTATTGCCGCCCGCAGGGGCGTTGCCCAGCGGAACGGAGCCACATTATGAAAATGCCGAAAACCATTGGTCTGGTCCACTTCATCGGGATCGGCGGGATCGGGATGAGCGGGATCGCAGAGGTCCTGCACAATCTCGGGCACAAGGTACAAGGGTCGGACCAGTCGGAAAGCGCCAATGTTCAGCGGCTTCGGGCCAAGGGCATCGAAGTCTTCGTTGGCCATACGGCTGAGAACCTCGGTGAGGCCGAGGTGGTTGTCGTGTCGACGGCGATCAAGAAGAGCAATCCGGAGCTGATCGCTGCGCGCGAAAAGCTGCTGCCGATCGTGCGTCGCGCCGAGATGCTGGCCGAACTGATGCGATTTCGGAATGCGATTGCCGTTGGTGGTACGCATGGCAAGACGACGACGACCTCCATGGTCGCTGCCCTTCTCGACGCCGGCGCGCTTGACCCGACCGTCATCAATGGCGGCATCATCAATGCCTATGGCACCAATGCACGCATGGGCGAGGGCGAATGGATGGTGGTCGAGGCCGACGAATCGGACGGCACCTTCCTGAAGCTGCCGGCGGATGTGGCCATCGTCACCAATATCGACCCTGAACACCTCGACCATTACGGCACCTTCGACAATGCACGCGCGGCCTTCCGCCAGTTTGTCGAGAACGTGCCCTTCTACGGCTTCGGCGTCATGTGCCTCGACCATCCGGAAGTGCAGGCGCTGGTCGGACGGATCGAGGACCGCAAGGTCATTACCTATGGTGAAAACCCGCAGGCCGACGTGCGTTTCTCGAATGTTCGGCTCGACGGTACACGCTCGATCTTCGACGTGGAAATCCGCCGCCGCCGCACCGGCCGTGTGTTCAGCTTCAAGGATCTCGTGCTGCCCATGCCGGGTCGGCACAACATCTCCAATGCATGCGCGGCGATTGCTGTTGCCAATCGCTTGGACATTTCGGAAGAAGCAATTCGCAAGGGGCTCGCAGGCTTCGGCGGGGTGAAGCGTCGCTTCACCCTCACAGGAACCGCCAACGGCGTTCAGGTCTTCGACGACTACGGCCATCATCCGGTCGAGATCAAGGCGGTGCTGAAGGCGGCGCGGGAATCCTGCAAGGGCCGGATCATCGCCGTTCATCAGCCGCACCGCTATTCGCGTCTCGCCAGCCTGTTCGACGATTTCGCCAATTGCTTCAACGATGCCGACACGATCTTCCTGTCGCCAGTCTATGCAGCCGGCGAAGATCCGATCGAGGGAATCGATTCGGAAGCGCTGGTATCGCGGATCAAATCGAGCGGCCATCGGGATGCGCGCTATCTCGCCGCGCCCGATCAACTCGCTTCTCTCGTCGCGGGCATTGCACAACCGGGTGATTTCGTGGTCCTCTTGGGGGCTGGCAACATCACCCAATGGGCGGCTGCCCTGCCGGCGGAACTTGATGCAATTGCGGGAAAGTCTTGAATGAAACAGGTGGATGGGGAAAAGCTGCTGGCCTCGCTGGGGTCAGGCGTCAACGAACTGAAGGGGCGGCTGACGCCGGATGCACCGATGGACCGCGTGACGTGGTTCCAGGCGGGCGGGCTCGCCGAACTGATGTTCCAGCCGCATGATACGGAAGACCTCATCACCTTCCTCAAGCTGTTGCCGGATGATGTGCCGCTGACCGTGATCGGCGTCGGCTCGAACCTTCTGGTGCGCGACGGCGGCATTCCGGGTGTGGTTGTGCGCCTCTCCGCCAAGGGCTTCGGCCAGGTTGAGCTTGCCGGCGAGAACCGTATCCGGGCCGGCGCCATCTGCCCTGACAAGCACATCGCAGCCATGGCTATGGACAACAGCATTGGCGGTTTCCACTTCTATTATGGCATCCCGGGGTCGATCGGCGGCGCAGTTCGCATGAATGCTGGTGCCAATGGCGGCGACACCGCCGGGCGGCTGGTCGAGGTCGAGGCTGTTGACCGCAAGGGCAATGTGCATGTGCTGTCCAATGCCGACATGGGCTACAGCTATCGCCACTCGGAGGCTTCGAGCGATCTGATTTTCACGCATGCGACCTTTGAAGGTTATCCGGAGGACCGGGCGAAAATCCGTGCCGACATGGATGCCGTGCGTCATCACCGTGAAACGGTTCAGCCGGTCAAGGAAAAGACAGGCGGCTCCACCTTCAAGAACCCCGAAGGACATTCGGCCTGGGAACTGATCGATGAGGCCGGGTGCCGTGGCCTGATGATTGGCGGGGCGCAGATGTCATCGCTGCATTGCAATTTCATGATCAATGTCGGCCATGCGACCGGCTACGACCTGGAATATCTCGGCGAGACGGTTCGCCAGCGTGTGCTGGAACATTCGGGCGTGAAACTTGAGTGGGAAATCAAGCGCCTGGGCATTTTTATGCCGGGTCGTGAAGTGAAACCTTTCATGGGATCATTGCCGGTCTGAGACTGCTGTTTTTGAGTATTCGTATTTGCATGAATTCTTAACTCGCGATCATTAAGCTCCCCTCAGTTTGGGGGCTATGATGGTCGCGAGTGTACATGCCTGGGTGATGCAGCAACTGACGCTGGGTGCGTTTTCGTCTCGTCAGGCCGTGCTGCGTAAAGCCGTTGTCATGGCCGCGAAGATTGCCGTCTTCGCCTATATCCTCAATATTCTCTCCCATCTCGTGCTCGTCGCATTCGATCTTCTGCCCTATGCACTGGGGCCGGCACTTGTGATCGCGACCGTGCTCACCCCACCCGTTTCCTTTGTCGTTGCCGTGATCGCCTATAGTGTCGTCGGGCTCGCCATTTACGATCTCGGCCTGTCGAATCAGCGTTTCGAAATGCTGAGCCGAACCGACATGCTTTCGGGGTTGATGAATAGACGGGCCTTTCTCGATGAGTTCGAGCGCGTGCGCGGGCAGGCGAGCCTCATCCTTTTCGACGTCGACCGCTTCAAGGCGATCAATGACGGCCTGGGCCACAAGACAGGCGACGACGTCATCGCGCAGGTTGCCGCGGTGCTGACAGCCGAAGCGCCAGACGGCGCCAAAGTCTCGCGCATCGGTGGGGAGGAATTCGCTGTGCTTTTGACAGGCCTTACTTCTGTCGAGGCTCTGGCGGTCGCAGAGGGGATGCGGCTCGCTGTCGAGACAGCGGAGTTTGTAGGCCCCGCCGGCGCTTTCCCGGTCACGGTGTCGGCAGGCGTCGCCGACGGAGTGGCAGAGCTCGGGTTCAGCGAAATATTCTCCATGGCGGATCGTGCCCTTTATCTCGCCAAGGCTGCCGGTCGGAATCGACTCGTCCATGCCAACACCCTGCCGACGGCTATTTCAGGAGAAGGGGGCGTGGTTTCTCCAGCTCTCGTGGCATTCGAGACACGCCGGTCCGCCTGATCGTCTGATCCCCAAAAAGTACATATTTTCAGTCATTTGACGCGGCTCGCTGAAACGTTGAATCCGCTCGCGCATGCATCGACCCGTGCGAGAAGTTAACGAAAGTAAACACTTCATTAACCTTAATGTTGTTCAACTGACATCGAAGGGATCGAAGCGGCCGCTGTTGCTGCATCTCGGTTTAACGGTTTTTTGCGAGGCGTTTTATGAGTGGCAAGCATGTCGCGGTTTTGATGGGTGGAATTTCATCCGAGCGCCCGGTGAGCTTGTCGTCCGGAACTGCCTGTGCGGCTGCTCTCGAGGGGCAGGGATACCGGGTGACGCGGGTGGATGTCGGTCGTGACATCGGTCGTGTGCTGGAGACCCTTCGCCCGGATGTTGCCTTCAATGCGCTGCACGGCCCGTTCGGTGAAGATGGCACCATACAGGGCGTGCTTGAATATCTCGAAATTCCCTACACGCATTCCGGCGTGCTTGCCTCGGCGCTTGCCATGGACAAGAGGCAGGCGAAGATCGTGGCGTCTCAGGCCGGAATCCCGGTGGCGGAGGCCATGGTGCTCAACCGCTTCGACATCGGCAACACCCATCCGATGGTGCCGCCCTATGTGGTGAAGCCGGTGCGCGAAGGGTCGAGTTTCGGCGTTGTCATCGTTCGCGAGGATATGGCGCATCCGCCGCAGATACTGACGTCCAGCGAATGGCGGTATGGCGATATTGTCATGGTCGAGCGCTATGTCGCTGGTCGTGAACTGACGTGCGGCATCATGGATGGCAGGCCGCTGGGTGTCACCGAGATCGTGCCCCTTGGTCACAGCTTCTACGACTACGACTCAAAGTATGCTGCCGGTGGGTCGCAGCACGTACTTCCTGCGCAAATTTCACCGAAAATTTACCAAAAAATACAATCATTGGCGCTTGAGGCGCATCGGGCGATCGGGTGCCGCGGAGTGAGTCGCTCAGACTTCCGCTACGACGATCGTCTGTCCGAGGACGGCGATCTGATCTGGCTGGAGCTGAACAATCAGCCTGGTATGACCCCGACCTCTCTGTTGCCCGAAATGGCGGCCCATGCGGGCTATAGCTTTGGTGAATTTGTAAGCTGGATGGTGGAGGACGCATCGTGTTCTCGATGAGTGGCAACAGGGTGGTCGAGGGCGAGAACGGATATTCCGCCATGCCGACCGGTGCGGGTGAGGGTGTGGTTCTGCCACGTCCGCTGCGTCGGACGGTGCGCTTCGTCGCCAGCTTCTGTTCGGGCCGTGTTCCGCTGCCGCGTCATCTTGGCAAGGTTTCTCTGGCTGCCTTCTATTCGGCGGTCGCTTTGCACGGCGTGATCGTCGGCGGCCATGGTCCTGAGGTCATGGAGACCGTAACGTCGACCGCCGGTTTTGCCATCGAGGACGTCCGGGTTTCCGGCAATCAGCACACGTCTGAAATCGACATCCTGCAGCTTCTCGGCCTTGATGGTGCCTCAAGCCTGCTGGAGCTCGATATCGCTTCGGCCCGCAAGGCGCTTTCCGAGCTTCCCTGGGTCGAGTCGGTTGAGCTTCGCAAGATCTATCCCGGCACTGTCGAGGTGATGCTGAAGGAGCGTCAGGCTTATGCGATTTGGCAGCATGGTTCCGACCTCTCCCTGATCGAGCGGTCAGGCAGTGTGATTGCGCCGCTGCGCGACAACAAGTTCGCCTCGCTGCCGCTCTTCGTTGGTCGCGATGCCGAAACCGCTGCGGCTGCTGTCGAGGAAGAGTTCGCGAAGTGGCCCGCGATCGCGTCTCGCGTGAAGGCCTTTGTTCGCGTGGCCGGGCGTCGATGGGATGTGCATCTGGACAATGGCGTGATCGTCAAGTTGCCGGAAGACCATATCAGTGAGGCGCTCGCCCTTCTGACCCGCTTCGACGAGGAGCAGCAGGTTCTCTCGCGCGACATCGTCGCAATCGACCTGCGCCTGCCCGACCGGATCGCGGTTCGTCTGACGCCGGAGGCGCAGGAGCGCCGGCAGGTGGCGGTCGAGGCCCGCAGCAAGGAACTCAAGAAGCTGGAGCAGAAGATATGAGCATCTTTGGTGGCTCCTCCTTCGGTCTGCCCCGCACGAAGCCGCTGTCCTCCAAGCGCGCTCATGTCGTGTCCGTGCTCGACATCGGGACCACCAAAGTGGTCTGCATGATCGCGCGGCTGACGCCGCGGCGCGAGACCTCGGTTCTTCCGGGTCGTACTCATAATGTCGAGGTCATTGGCCTCGGCCACCAGCGCTCCTATGGCATCAAATCTGGCGTGATAGCCGATCTCGATGCGGTCGAGAACGTGGTTCGGCTGGCGGTCGATGCGGCAGAGCGCATGGCTGGCCTTACCGTCGAGAGCCTGATCGTCAATGTTTCCGCCGGCCGGATCGGCTCTGACGTCTATACCGCCACGATCGATCTCGGTGGTCAGGAAGTCGAATCGGGCGATCTGCGCAAGGTGCTGATCGCTGCCGGGCAGAAGTCTCAGGGCAATGACCGCGCCGTGCTGCATTCGCTGCCGACAGGCTTTTCGCTTGACGGAGAGCGGGGAATCCGTGATCCACTTGGAATGTATGGCGACGTCCTCGGCGTCGACATGCATGTGGTCACGGCCGAACGTGCAGCGCTTCGCAATCTGGAGCTCTGCATCAACCGCGCTCACCTGACCGTCGAAGGCGTGGTTGCCACGCCCTATGCCAGCGGCCTTGCTGCCCTGGTCGACGACGAGGTTGAACTCGGTTGTGCTGCGATCGACATGGGCGGTGGCATGACCACCATCTCTGTCTTCGCCGAAGGCAAGTTGATCCATACGGACGCCATCGGGATCGGCGGTCACCATGTGACGACCGATCTGGCGCGCGGGCTTTCCACCCGTATCGAGGATGCTGAACGTCTCAAGGTCGTACACGGTTCGGCTGTCGCCAACGGCGCCGACGATCGTGAAGTCGTGTCCGTCCCGCCGATTGGCGAGGATGACCGCGACCAGCCGACCCAGGTTCCGCGGGCCCTGCTCACCCGGATTATCAGCGCGCGTATCGAGGAAACCCTCGAACTGCTGCGCGACCGGATCCAGAAGTCGGGTTTCTCGCCGGTGGTCGGCAAACGGGTCGTCCTGACGGGTGGCGCATGCCAGTTAACCGGCATGCCGGAAGCGGCTCGCCGTATTCTGGCCAGGAACGTGCGTATCGGTCGTCCGATGGGCGTGTCCGGTCTGCCGGCGGCGGCCAAGGGGCCAGCCTTCTCCACGGCGGTCGGGCTGACGATCTATCCGCAGATGGCCGACCAGGAAACACATGCCGGGCAGGGCGGATTGTTCTCGCCCTTCGGCAATGGAAGCAGCCGGATTGCCCGCATGGGCCAGTGGCTGAAAGAGAGTTTTTGAGCTTACCCACCGACCGCAAGGTTCGGCCAAGGGAAATCTGTTGAAATGACATGGCCGGCTTGGCGATGCGGCCGGAAAAAGAAGGAACGGGTACCATGACCATCAAGTTGCAGAAGCCAGATATCACTGAGCTGAAGCCACGCATCACCGTGTTCGGTGTCGGTGGCGGTGGCGGCAATGCCGTCAACAACATGATCACCGCTGGCTTGCAGGGCGTTGATTTCGTCGTCGCCAATACGGATGCCCAGGCGCTGACCATGACCAAGGCCGAGCGCATCATCCAGCTCGGCGTCAACGTCACCGAAGGTCTCGGCGCCGGTTCGCAGCCGGAAGTCGGTCGTGCAGCTGCCGAAGAGTGCATCGATGAAATCATCGATCATCTCAATGGCACTCATATGTGCTTCGTCACCGCCGGCATGGGTGGTGGTACCGGTACCGGTGCCGCTCCGGTCGTCGCCCAGGCCGCCCGTAACAAGGGCATCCTGACCGTCGGCGTCGTGACCAAGCCGTTCCACTTCGAAGGCCAGCGCCGCATGCGTCTCGCCGAATCGGGTATCGAGGAGCTGCAGAAGTCGGTCGATACCCTGATCGTCATTCCGAATCAGAACCTCTTCCGCATCGCCAACGACCGGACAACCTTCGCCGACGCCTTCGCCATGGCCGACCAGGTTCTCTATTCCGGCGTTGCCTGCATCACCGACCTGATGGTCAAGGAAGGCCTGATCAACCTCGATTTCGCTGACGTCCGTTCCGTCATGCGCGAAATGGGTCGTGCGATGATGGGCACCGGCGAAGCATCGGGTGAAGGCCGCGCCATGCAGGCCGCTGAAGCTGCGATCGCCAACCCGCTGCTCGACGAAACCTCGATGAAGGGCGCTCAGGGCCTGCTGATCTCGATCACCGGTGGCCGTGACCTTACCCTGTTCGAAGTCGACGAAGCCGCAACCCGTATTCGCGAAGAAGTCGACCCGGATGCCAACATCATCCTCGGCGCAACCTTCGATGAAGCGCTCGAAGGCATCATCCGCGTTTCTGTCGTTGCGACCGGGATCGACCGCGCCGCACTCGCCTCCAAGGGCTTTGAAGCCGCGCCTCTGACGAAGCCCGTTATGCGTTCTTCCGCGGCCGTTGCTCCGGCACCGGCCGCATATCAGCCTGCAATGACGCAGGCCCCCAAGCCGACCATGGATCCGGTCGCAGACACCATCCGTTCCGCTGAAGCTGAAATGGAACGCGAACTCGAAATCGCCGTCGCTCGCCAGTCGGCCCTGAGCCAGCAGCCGCAGCCTGTTGCCCAGCCGGAATTCCGCCCGGCCAGCAAGCTGTTCTCCGCTCCGGCTCCGGAAGTCGCTCCGGCCCCGCAGATGATGCAGCCGGTCGCTCCCGCGCCGGTCATGAGCCAGCCTGCTCCTGTCATGCAGCAGCCGGCCCCGGTCATGCAGGCGCCCGTTGCCCCGGCACCGGTCATGGCCGAGCCCCGCATGGCAGCCGAGCCCGTCCGCATGCCGAAGGTGGAAGACTTCCCGCCGGTGCTGCGCGCCGAGATCGATCACCGCGCCCATGCCGCAGCTCCTGCTGCCCAGGAAGATCGCGGCCCGATGGGTCTGCTCAAGCGAATCACCAATTCGCTGGGCCGTCAGTCGGAAGAAGAGCCTGTCATGGGTGACATGACGGGTTCGGCTCCGGCAGCACCGCAGCAGCAGCGCCGTCCGCTCTCGGCGGAAGCCAGCCTCTACGCTCCGCGTCGCGGCCAGTTGGACGACCTCGGTCGTGCAACGCCGGCTCGCGCTACGAGCGAAGACGACCAGCTGGAAATCCCGGCATTCCTCCGCCGCCAGACCAACTGAGTTACGGTTGGCCGCAGCCTTTCAAACCCGGGCCTTAGGCCCGGGTTTTCTCGTTTCAGGCCACCGGAATTCGACGGTAAATCTTGATCTTTTTCAGGTGGTTAGCTTCGTTACAGAGCGAAAGAAACAGTGATTTGGTAAAGACGCTGATGGCTCGTATGTATGAAATCGAAACAGGACCGGACTCGGTCCTTCTCGGATAACCTTCGGCACATGAACGAACGACCGTTCCTGCGCCTCGCAGATCAGGACCACAGGAATGGCAATTGCCTTGCTCGGATTTCAGACCACGATCGCAGCGCCGCTTTCGCTGACAGGGATCGGGGTTCATTCGGGCCGAGAGGTGACGATCACCTTCCTTCCGGCGGAAGCCGGCAGTGGCATCACCTTCGTCCGGCAGCATGACGACGGCACGACCAGCGAATATCGGGCCGTTTCCGCGCATGTCGGCAATACCGATCTCTGCACGGTGCTCGGCACCAATCCTCAGCATTCCATCGCGACGATCGAACATGTCATGGCGGCGATCTATGCGCTTGGCCTCGACAATCTCGTCATCGAGGTTGACGGTGCTGAAATGCCGATCATGGACGGCAGTTCGGAAGTCTTCATCGACGCCATTGAACAGGTCGGCATCACCAATCTCGGCGTCAAGCGTCGCTACATCCGCGTGACCAAGCCGGTCCGCATCGAAGCTGGCGCCTCCTGGGCCGAGTTTCGTCCCTATGATGGCACCCGCTTCGAAGTCGAGATCGATTTCGACAGCAAACTCATCGGTCGTCAGATGTGGGCGGGCGAGCTGAACGCTGAAACCTTCAAGACCGAACTGTCCCGGGCCCGTACCTTCGGCTTCATGCGCGATGTCGAGCGTCTGTGGGCTGCCGGTTTCGCGCTCGGTTCGTCGCTGGAAAACTCCGTCGTCATTTCGGACGACGACACTGTCATAAATGTCGAAGGCCTGCGCTACGAGAAGGACGAGTTCGTTCGTCACAAGACGCTTGATGCGGTTGGCGATCTCGCGCTTGCCGGCGCTCAGTTCATCGGCTGCTATCGTTCCTATCGTGGCGGCCACAAGCTAAACGCCAATGCCTTGAAGGCTCTTTTGAGCGATCCGACGGCTTATGAAGTCGTCGAAGCGCCGAGCCGCAACCACAAGGTCCGTGCCCGTGAGTTCGTCCCGGTTCATGTACCGGAATTTGCGCCCTGGACAGCGTGAACGGGCGCCCGAACCTTTACCGATCCCATCCGCGCCGGCTTTTCCCAAGAGCCGGCGTCGTCGTTTCTGCCGCAGGATCTTCGTCCAAGTCTGGTGCCTTGGTGACTTTCTCCCGTCCGCGCCACAAAAATGCGTTAAATCATCATCACTGCGTTGCCCTCATGCCGCTTTTGCGGCTAGAAACGCCATCTGAAAGCGACGGCTCACGGGCGGCGCTGCAATCGGGATCTTTCGAATGAGTCATGTAGGGTCGGTCGTTGTGAAGAAAGCCGCGCGTGTTGCTGGTCTCTGCGTCTTGATGTCGGTCGCGGGCATTGTTGCCGGCTGCCAGTCGGACCCGGATATCGACATCACCAAGCTCGCAGCCGAGACCGATCCGCCGGAGGTGCTCTACAACCAGGGCCTCGCCAACATCAAGGCCGGCAATATGAGCGAGGCGGCGCGCAAGTTCGACGCGGTCGATGCACAGCATCCCTTCTCGGAATGGTCGCGCAAGTCGCTGGTGATGAGCACGTTCACCAAGTATCGCCTGGGCCGTTATGCGGAAGCGATTACGACCGGCAACCGCTACATGAACCTCTATCCGAAGTCCGAAGATGCGGCCTATGCCCAGTATCTCGTCGGCCTGTCTTACTGGAAGCAGATCTCCAGCGTCACGCAGGACCAGAAGAATTCGGTCAAGACGATCGAGGCGATGCAGCGCGTCGTCAACGATTTCCCGGATTCGGAATATGTCGACGACGCGCAGGCTAAGATCCGATTCGCCCGCGACCAGCTCGCCGGCAAGGAAATGCAGGTCGGTCGCTATTACCTCGAGCGCAAGGAATACCTGGCCTCCATCCAGCGTTTCCGCAATGTCGTCGAGCAATATCCGAACACCAACCAGATCGAAGAGGCGCTGGCGCGTCTCGTCGAGGCTTATTATGCCATGGGCGTCGTTCAGGAAGCGCAGACAGCGGCTGCCGTGCTCGGACACAACTACCCCGACAGCCAGTGGTATGCCGATTCCTACAAGCTGCTGCAGCAGGGCGGTCTGGAGCCGCGGGAGAATTCCGGTTCGTGGATCTCGCGCGCCGGGCGTCAGCTGCTGGGAACCTGAGCCGGTTCCTACACAAGTGAGATCGTGAGCCCATGCTGGTCCAGTTATCGATCCGCGATATCGTCCTGATCGAACGCCTGGATCTCGTCTTCGAAGCCGGCCTGTCCGTGCTGACGGGTGAAACGGGGGCGGGTAAGTCCATCCTGCTTGACAGTCTGTCTCTCGCCCTTGGCGGGCGGGGTGACGGCTCGCTTGTTCGTCACGGCGAGGACAAGGGGCAGGTGACGGCCGTTTTCGATGTTTCCGGCGGTCATGCGGCAAGAGCCCTTCTGAAGGGCAATGGCGTCGATGACGACGGCGATCTCATCTTCCGGCGGGTTCAATCCGCAGATGGCCGCACCCGCGCCTATATCAACGACCAGCCGGTCAGCGTTCAGCTGATGCGTCAGGTCGGTCAGCTGCTGGTCGAAATCCATGGCCAGCACGACGACCGGGCGCTGACGGATACCGATGCGCATCGCATGCTGCTCGATGCCTTTGCCGGCCTGACAGACGAAGTCGTGACCCTGGGTGAAAGCTATCGCCGCTGGCGCGAAGCCGAACGAAGCTTCAAGACGCACAAGGCCAAGGTCGAGGCTGCAGCTCGGGAAGCCGACTATCTCCGGTCCTCCGTCGAGGAACTGGAAACGCTCTCGCCGCAGGACGGGGAGGAGGACGATCTCGCCGAGCGCCGCTCGCGCATGCAGAAGTCCGAACGAATCGCTGGCGACATTTCCGAAGCGTCAGATTTTCTCAACGGCAATGCCTCGCCTGTGCCCCATATCGCCTCGCTGATGCGCAGGCTGGAGCGCAAGAGCCATGAGGCCCCCGGACTGCTGGAAGAGACCGTACAGCTCCTGGGATCCGCGTTGGACACGCTCTCGGCAGCGCAGATGGAAGTCGAGGCGGCGCTGCGGCGCACCGAGTTCGACCCGCGCGAGTTGGAGCGGGTGGAAGAGCGATTGTTTGCTCTTCGTGCGGCGGGCCGCAAATATGCGGTCGCTGTCGCAGATCTTCCGGCGCTCGCCGAAAAGATGGTGACGGATCTCGCCGATCTCGATGCGGGCGAGGAGCGGCTCGGCCAGCTCGAAGCGGCCGTTCGCGAAACACGGGCGCATTACGACCATCTTGCGGTTCAGCTTTCCGACAAGCGCCGTCATGCGGCGTCCGCGCTTGCAGAGGCTGTGATGGCCGAACTGCCGGCGCTCAAGCTCGAACGGGCGCGTTTCATGGTCGAGGTGTCCACGGATGCCGAAGCGGCTTCGGCCGAGGGCATCGACACCGTCGAATTCCACGTGCAGACCAATCCGGGTACGCGGCCGGGGCCGATCATGAAGGTCGCGTCCGGCGGCGAGCTGTCGCGCTTTCTGCTCGCACTCAAGGTTGCGCTTGCCGATCGCGGCTCTGCACCGACGCTGGTTTTCGACGAAATCGATACCGGTGTGGGTGGGGCGGTTGCCGATGCCATCGGTCAGCGACTGAAGCGGCTTTCCGACCGGGTGCAGGTATTGTCGGTCACGCATGCGCCGCAGGTGGCGGCACGCGCCTCGACGCATTTCCTGATCTCCAAGGGGCCGGCCGGAGAGGCGGGCGACAAGATCGCCACCCGGGTCGCCGTCATGGAGCCGGAGCATCGGCGCGAGGAAATCGCGCGCATGCTCGCCGGTGCGTCGGTGACCGAGGAAGCGCGTGCGGCGGCGGCCAAGCTCCTTGCCGGCGAGGCATGATCGAACCGATCGCCCGGTGTTTCGTTGCAGTTCTGAATAGTACCTGTTTCGCTGGACCTTCATGTTTGCCGTGATTGAGACCTATTGGGCAGAGACCCTCGCCGTGCTCTCCGTCGTGCTCGGCACGGTCGCGGCGATCCATGCGGCCATGACCAAGCGCGAGGTGCGCTCGGCGCTCGGCTGGGTCGGTGTGATCATTCTGTCACCGCTGGTCGGCGCGCTGATCTATGCAGTGGCGGGCGTCAATCGTATCCGACGGAAGTCGCTGATGTCGCGGCGGGCGCTGGCTCTGGACGAGATCTGGCGCAGCCTGTCGCAGTTTGCCATCAGCCGCGAGCAGGTGATCGCGACATTCGGGCCGCGTTACGGTCAGATGAAGCTGCTCGGAGACCGGGTGACCCGGCATCCGCTGTCTTCCGGCAACAGTATCGCCTTGCTTTCCACGGGCGAGGAGACCTTCGACGCCATGTGTGCAGCCATCGATGACGCGGCCTGCAGCGTGATCCTGGAAACCTATATCTTCGATCGCGATCCGGTCGGTCGGCGCGTGGCCGATTGCCTGATCGCGGCGCACCGTCGGGGAGTGAGTGTGCGCGTGCTGGTCGACGCGGTGGGTGCGCGTTACAGCGTGCCGAGCATCATCGGTTATCTGGAAGACGGCGGCGTGCCTGTCGCGAGCTTCAATGGGCAGGTCATCATGGGGCTGCGGCTGCCTTATGCGAACCTGCGCACGCACCGGAAGATCCTCGTCGTTGACGGCGCCGTCGCCTTTGTCGGGGGCATGAATATCCGGGCCGGCTTTACCGGACCCGAGGCGGCGCGGGATACGCATTTCCGCATCACCGGGCCGGTGGTGGCGGATATTCTTGCGGTTGCGGCCGAGGATTGGCATTTCGAGACGAAGGAGGTTCTGCTGTCGCCAGACTGGAGCATTCGGCTTGAGGGTGCGATGCCGGGCAAGGGTACCGCGCTGCGGGCCGTGGTTTCGGGGCCGGACGCGCATCTGGAGACCAATCAGCGGCTGCTGATGGGTGCCTTTTCCGTCGCTGAGCGCTCAATCCGCATCGTCTCGCCCTATTTTCTGCCCGATACGACTTTCCTTGCCGCCCTCAACACCGCGGCGCGGCGTGGGGTCCAGGTTGAGATCGTGGTGCCGGCGAAGAACAATCTTGCCATTGTCGCGCGGGCGATGATGGCGCAGTTCGACCAGGTCCTTCGGGAGGGATGCCGGGTCTACATGGCGGATGGACCCTTCGATCACTCCAAGCTTATGGTGGTCGACGAGCACTGGTGCTTCGTCGGCTCGTCCAATCTTGATTCGCGGTCGCTTCGGCTGAATTTCGAAATCGACCTTGAGGTCTACGATCTCCAACTGGCCGCCCAGATCGGCCGGCGCATCGACACGACATTGGTGACGGCCCAGGAACTCACGAGCGATATGCTGAAGGCGCGTCCATTCTGGTTGCGGCTGATCGATCGTTTATTCTGGCTGGGATCGCCCTATCTCTGATGAAGGGCCGCTTTCGGGCGGCTGCGTGAGACTTCAAGCCTTGCGTCTGACGACGCGCAACCGACGAGGTTCCATGAAGACGAGCAGACCGAGCCTGGCGCGTACAATGATGACCACCTTGCGCAACCGGGGCCAGCGTCCGGAGGGTGCTGCCACGGGCCAATCCGGCGACGGGGTGATGACGGTTGCCTCCTACAATGTGCACAAATGTGTCGGCACCGACGGGCGTTTCGATCCCGGGCGGATCATTGATGTCATCCGGGAAATGCGGCCGGATGTGATTGCGCTTCAGGAAGCCGACCAACGTTTCGGGGAAAGATCAGGCCTGCTCGATCTCAACCGGTTGCGGCTGGAGACTGGCTTGCTGCCGGTTCCGGTCATGGCGGGTGCCAAGTCGCATGGGTGGTGTGGCAATGTGCTTCTGTTTCGCGAGGGGATTGTCGAAGACGTGCATCAGGTGTCGTTGCCCGGGCTCGAGCCACGCGGCGCGCTGGTGGCGGAGATCGAATTGCAAGGGCGGGAAGGGCGATCGGGCCTGAGGGTGATTGCGGCCCATCTCGGCCTGATGCGCTGGGCCAGGCGCCAGCAGGCGGATTTCATTCTCGACATCCTGCAGTCCCGCAGCGAGCGCCCGACGCTGCTGATGGGGGACTTCAACGAGTGGCGTCTCGGGCCAGGGTCGGCACTCACCCGGTTGGAGCCGGTGTTCGGCCCGCTACCACCGCCGATCCCGAGCTTCCCGGCTCGGTTGCCCGTCCTGTCCCTCGACCGTATCCTGGCCAATCGCACGGGGCTGATTACCGATATCACCGTGCATGATACGCCGCTTGCGCGGATGGCGTCGGATCATCTGCCGCTGACCGCACGGGTGGATCTGAAGAGCCTGAAGGATTGAGGAGAGAGCTGTCGAGACGGCTTTTCATTCCGGGAATTTCGATTAAGACCGTCGGGAAACGCATTCGGAGAACGGCATGAGCACGGATTTGGGCACGGATTTGGGCGCGGGCGTAGTTGCAGTCGAGGACCTGACGGAAGACCAGGCCAAAGCCGAGTTGCAGCGGCTTTCGGCCGAGATCGCTCATCACGACGCGCTCTATCACGGCAAGGATCAGCCCGAGATATCCGACGCGGATTATGATGCGCTGAAGCGGCGCAATGACGCGATCGAGGCGCAGTTTCCGCAGCTTGTCAGAACCGACAGCCCGTCGCAGCGCGTGGGGGCGGCACCCGCCGGCATCTTCGCCCAGGTAGTGCATGCCCGGCCGATGCTCTCGCTCGACAACGCCTTTTCCGACGAGGATGTGCAGGATTTCGTCGGCTCGGTCTATCGTTTCCTCGGGCAGATTCCGGATGGCTCCATTGCCTTTACCGCTGAGCCGAAGATCGATGGTCTGTCGATGTCTCTCCGCTACGAGAACCGCAAGCTGGTGACGGCTGCAACGCGTGGCGATGGTACGACCGGGGAAAACGTCACTGCCAATATCCGGACGATCAAGGAGATCCCGGAAGAGCTTCCTGCAGACGCACCCGACGTGGTCGAGGTGCGGGGCGAAGTCTATATGGCGAAGTCAGACTTCCTCGCGCTCAATGCGCAGATGGAGGCGGAGGGCAAGCAGGCTTACGTGAACCCGCGCAACACGGCATCCGGTTCACTGCGCCAGCTCGATGCGAAGGTGACGGCGAGCCGCAAGCTACGCTTCTTTGCCTATGCCTGGGGCGAAATGAGCACGATGCCGGCCGAGACGCAGTCGGGCATGGTCGAGGTGTTTCAGCGCTGGGGCTTTCCCGTCAATCCGCTGACGCGGCGTCTGACCTCGGTCGAGGAGATTATCGGTCATTATCGCGAGATTGGCCTCAAGCGCGCCGACCTCGACTACGACATCGACGGTGTCGTCTACAAGGTCGACCGCCTCGACCTGCAGGCAAGGCTCGGTTTCCGCTCGCGTTCCCCGCGCTGGGCAACCGCGCACAAATTCCCGGCCGAACAGGCTTTTACGACGGTCGAGGCAATCGACATCCAGGTTGGGCGCACCGGTGCCTTGACGCCGGTTGCCCGACTGACACCCGTGACCGTCGGTGGGGTGGTCGTGACCAATGCGACGTTGCACAACGCCGACTACATCGAAGGCATCGGCAATGCCGGCCAGCGTATTCGCGAGGAAGGGCATGACATCCGGATCGGGGACACGGTGATCGTGCAGCGCGCCGGCGACGTCATTCCGCAGGTGCTGGACGTCGTCATGGAAAAGCGACCGGCGGAAACGTCGAGATACGTCTTTCCGACGCAATGCCCGGTTTGCGGCAGCCATGCCGTGCGGGAGAAGAACGAGAAGACCGGCAAACTCGATTCCGTCACCCGATGCACCGGTGGCTTCGTGTGCCGGGCGCAGGCGGTGGAACACATCAAGCATTTCGTATCGCGCAACGCGTTCGACATCGAGGGGCTGGGCACCAAGCAGGTCGATTTCTTTTTCGAAAGCGATGACCCGGCCCTGATGATCCGGACCGCGCCTGATATCTTCACGCTGAAGGAGCGACAGGAAAAATCGCTGACGAAGCTGGAAAATATTGAAGGCTTCGGCCGTGTCAGCGTTCGAAAGCTTTTCGAAGCGATCGATGCCCGACGGGAGATTGCGCTCCATCGCTTCATCTTCGCGCTCGGCATCCGCCATGTCGGCGAGACGACTGCCAAACTACTGGCCCGTTCCTATGGCTCATACAGCGCCTTTGCCGAAGGCATGGAGGCGGCCGCGCTGAAATTCGGTGATGCCTGGAACGAGTTGAATGCGATCGAAGGCATCGGTGAAGTGGTAGCCGCCTCGATCGTCGAGTTCTTCAAGGAACCGCGCAATCTGGAGGTGGTTCAGCGCCTTCTGGCTGAAGTGCGGCCGCTCGATGCGGAGGCGCCGGTTGCCAGTGACAGTCCAGTTGCGGGCAAGACCGTCGTCTTTACCGGCTCGCTCGAACGCTTTACCCGCGACGAAGCCAAGGCACGCGCGGAGGGGCTTGGCGCCAAGGTCGCTGGCTCGGTTTCGAAAAAGACGGATTACGTGGTCGCTGGTCCCGGTGCCGGTTCCAAGCTCGATAAAGCCCGAGAACTGGGTGTGGCCGTGATGACCGAAGACGAGTGGCTGGCGCTGATCGGGGGATGATCGCTCACGCAGCGGTAAAGGTCGCGTCGGCGTGGTCGAGGATGGCGCCGTAGATCGGCTGGTCGGAGGGAAGCCCCCGGGCTGCTTCGCGTTCGTGATAGAGGCGGTTTCGGCCGGCGCTTTTGGCGAGATAGAGGGCGTGGTCGGCGGCTGCGTAGACGGCCGAGAAGTCGCGGGTCGGCTTGAAGTCGGCAATGCCGCCGGAGACGGTGACCGAGATCGTCTGCTGCATGCTGTCGATCGGACGGGCGGCGACGGCGCGGCGCAGCTTTTCGGCGGTCTGCATCATCTCGCCGTGGTCGAGATCACAAAACAGCACGGCAAATTCCTCGCCCCCGACGCGGGCTGCGAGATGCGGCTCCTTGATGTGTTCGCGTAGCGTGTGCGCGACCGCGACGATGACATCATCCCCCGCCAGGTGACCGTAGCGATCGTTGATCTGCTTGAAGCGGTCGATATCGAGGATGAGCAGATGCCCGTGCTCCACTTTCGCAATGTCCCCGATGAAGGCGCGACGGTTCAGGAGGCCCGAGAGCATGTCGTGACGGCTCTGGTGCTGGAATTCGCGCCGCGTGCGGGCGAGATGAATGACAGCATAACCCATATACATGGAGGAGAGCATGGTCAGGCTGTAGGCGACGATGATGGAGATGCCGCAACCGATGATCAGGTCGTGGATCAGCGGATTGCGGAGGATGCCAAGCGACCAGAGAACGATCAGCAGGCCGGCGACCATGAGGCAGGCGATGATCGAGGTGCGGATGGAGAGCCGTGTGCCGAACCGGACGACCGGCGCCCAGTTGTCGAATTCCGTCAAGCCGATGTCTCGGATGACCCAGGATTCAATCTGTTGCTTTAGCATCGGATTCTGCCCAGTTTTCTAAAAGTGTTCGCGTCTCAAATGAATTGATGCCGAGAGAAGTCTGCCGACGTTCGAGAGCGATATTCGAATGCAGTGTCTGTCAGCGGGCGAAGCTTTATTCTACCATACTGTCGCTGTCTGTGCAGGAATGCACCTCAGGCGTGTAGTATTTCTAACCCTTCAAAAATTAAGTTTCCGTGAAGCTGTAACTTAAGATTGCGTTGTTGCCAATTTCGGTCTGTTACCTTTATGGCTCTGTAAACCCGACAGCGCGGATCTTCAGGGTGAGCCGTGAAGGGTCGTTTTCGAAGATGACTGCACCGCGTGCGGTAGAACCCGCAGCGACATAGTCGAAGGTCACTTCCGCTTCCTCGACCAGACGGGACTGTTCCGAGAGTTGCGCGCGGACCTCAACGCCCGCCGCCGCGAGTGTCGCCCTGTTGCGCAGCTCAAAGACGACCTGGAAGCCGGTTGCGACCTTTTCCGTCGAGACGACCCGCGCGACCAGTTCTGGCTGGCGATCGTCCGTCGTCCAGATGTCCAACGCGAGCCAGCCGATGACACCGCAGATGGCGGCGAGCGAGACGAGGCCGGTGAGCCATTCGATCCAGTGGGGCCGTAGTTGTTCGATGTTTTTGGGTTGGGAACTCATCACGGGGACCTCACAATATCAGCCGGGCGGCGGCCGCTCCGACGGCGGCGGGAAAAGCCAGGACGATCACGACCAGCAGGGCTTCGACAGCGGCCATTCCGTCGAGCCGCTCGAAGGTCCAGAGCGCATAAAGGCTGACGGCGAGGGCAACCACGTAGCCGGGCAGGGTAAAGCGGATGAAGGCGTGCCAGCGCGGCTCGTCCTCTTGGAGAGAATGGCTTCCGCGGAAGGCAAGCGCATAGACGAAACCGTGCATCAGCAGGATGGAAATCACGGCGAGCGCCAGGGCATGCCAGGGCGTCATCTTGTAGGCGAGCAGGATCATCTCTTCGGTCGGGGCGAGATTAAGGGAGAGAAACAGCGCGCCAACGGCCATCATGAACAGTTCGATGGCGTAACTCGTGCCAGGCTTTTCCTCCCGCTCGTCCTCGGTGTCGCCATCCTCGTCGTCGTCATCGGACATGCTGAGCTGGCTGCGGCCGAGCATGGCGCCGATGCTGGCGGGCACGGCCTGGACCGCGACCATGCCGATCCACTGGTCCGGTGGCATGTCGATGGTGATGACGCCTAGCAGGACGAGGATAGCGGCGCTCGCAATAATGCCCATGCCATAGGCGACGACCGCGTCTCGGGCGGATTGAGTCCAGGTGGTGGTGTGTTCGAAGCCGATGCGGTGAGAGAGCACCAGCAACAGCGGCATGTTGAGGATCAGGAGGAGGAGGAGCCGTTCCCGCGACATGTAAAAGCCGAGGAACCACATCTCCATCGTCATCAGCATCGGAATGGAAAAGAGCAGCGCGCCGGCAAAGCCGCGGGCGATGCCCCTCAGGAAAGCGTCGACGTCCGTCCGTGTCGTCTGCCGTGTCTCTGTCGAAGCCATTGTTCCACCTTGTCCTGCCCGGCGACAATGCGGGAGGGAAAGATGTTGTTCCATCAGAGACTGGCTAAACTATGCCGGCTGCCGAGGTCAGCGGCGAAGCAGATGATGGCCGGCTCTGGGGCCGGCCTTCTGAGCGTCCGGCCACCCGGCCGAGTTATCGGTCAACCCTTGGGCTTGAAGGACTTCTTCTTCGCGCCGCCCGGGGCGCCACGATCGTCGAACTTGCCCTTGGGCTTGCCGGCGTAAGCGGGCTTGTCACCCTTCGGTTTGCCAGCCCAATCGGGCTTGGCCGACTTGTCCCAGGCGTTGGAGGCGCCCTTCGGCTTCTTGAAGGCCGGCTTGGCCGGTGCGTCGCCCCAGACTTCAGCATCCGTTACCGCCATGGCGTCGCGCGGTGCGCGGGCAGGAGCTTCATCATTGCGGGCGTAAGGCTTTTTATCGCCATAGGCTGGCTTGTCGCCATAAGCCTTCTTGTCCCCGTAGGCTTTCTTCTCACCGTAGGGCTTCTTATCACCATAAGCCTTTTTCTCGCCGTAAGGCTTCTTGTCGGCATAGGGCTGGCGCTCGCCTTCCTCGCGCGGCGGGCGGGCGGGGCGTTCCTTCGGGGCGGCGTTGAAATTCGGCATGCCCGGCAGGCGCTGCACGGTGATGCCGCGCTCCAGGGCCGCGTTCGGGCCAAGCGCTGCAACGAAGGTGTCGAGGCCGCTTTCGGAGATCTCGATAAAGGTCTCCTCCTGCTGCATCTTGATCGCGCCGATTTCGTTCTTGGTGATGTTGCCGTTGCGGCAAAGCATTGGGATCAGCCAGCGCGGCTCGGCGTTCTGGCGACGACCGACCGACACCGAGAACCAGACGCTCGGGCCGAACTCGCTGCGCGGCTTGGTGGCGGCGCTGGACGGGTTGGCGTAATCCGGCTCGCGCTGCTTGCGTACGGCTTCGGGATTGACCGGAATTAGATCTTCCGGGGCAGATCGATTGCCCCGCTGCAGGCGCAGGAAGGCGGCGGCGACCTGTTCGGCGCCGTGGGTTGAAAGCAGTGTCGCGACCATGGCGCTTTCGTCTTCGCCGATCGGCTGGGTGAGCGACGGATCTGCCATCAGGCGCTCGTCGTCGCGGGCCATGACTTCGTCGGCCGAGGGCGGAAGTGCCCAGGTCGGCCGAACATTGGCACCACCGAGCAGGCGCTCGGCCTTGCGGCGAGCGCTGTTCGGCACGATGAGGGCTGAGACGCCCTTGTTGCCGGCGCGGCCGGTCCGGCCAGAGCGGTGCAACAGCGTTTCCGAATTGGTCGGAAGATCCGCGTGGATGACGAGTTCGAGGCCCGGGAGGTCGATGCCGCGGGCGGCGACGTCGGTTGCGATGCAGACGCGGGCGCGGCCGTCGCGCATGGCCTGCAGCGCATGGGTCCGTTCGTTCTGCGAGAGCTCGCCGGAGAGGGCCACAACCGAGAAGCCGCGATTGTGCAGGCGGGCGGTGAGGTGATTGACGGCGGCACGGGTCGAGCAGAAGACGATCGCATTTCTGGCTTCATAGAAGCGCAGAACATTGATGATGGCGTTTTCGCGGTCGGGGTTGGCGACCATCAACGCGCGATATTCGATGTCGACGTGCTGCTTCTGCTCGGACACCGTTTCGATGCGGCGGGCGTCGCGCTGATAGCTCTTGGCGAGATCGGCGATGGAGCGCGGCACCGTGGCCGAGAACATCATGGTGCGGCGATCATCCGGCGATTCTTCGAGGATGAATTCGAGGTCTTCGCGGAAGCCGAGGTCGAGCATCTCGTCGGCCTCGTCGAGAACGACGACCTTCAGCTCAGACAGATCCAGCGCGCGCCGGGTGATATGGTCACGCAGACGGCCCGGCGTGCCTACGATGATATGAGCACCGCGTTCCAGCGCACGGCGCTCGTTGCGAATGTCCATGCCGCCGACGCAGGAGCCGATGATGGCATCGGTCTCGGCATAGAGCCATTCCAGTTCGCGCTGGACCTGCATGGCCAATTCACGGGTCGGGGCAATCGCGAGGGCCAGCGGCTTTCCGGCGCGGCCGAAGCGTGCTTCGCCTTCCAGAAGGGTCGGAGCCATGGCGAGACCGAAGGCCACCGTCTTGCCCGACCCGGTCTGGGCGGACACGAGGGCGTCACGGCCCAGCAGCTCGGGGTCGATCATGGCTTCCTGAACCGGGGTCAGGGTTTCATAGCCACGCTTGCGCAAGGCCTCGGCAATCGCCGGGACGATGGCGTCAAAATTCGTCATGCATTTGTCTTTCGAAAGTGATGGATGGTGCGGGCACAGGCACCGCGCCCGCCGAGTGCGGGTATGTTGGCGCCGTTCCTACCCGGAACCTCCGCAAAAGTACAGGGGGCCGGGGTGAAAAGGCGGGACATGGTGAAGGCGCCGGCGCAATCACGCCAGACGCCGATTTCATCTCACTCACCGCAGGCGTGCCATCGCGAAGGCATCGACATAAGCGCCGGACCGGAAGGCGTAGGACCGGTAGACGCCTTCCGTTTCGAATCCGAAGGACTGGTAGAGGCCGATTGCGGCCTTGTTGTCGCAGAAGACGGCAAGCTCAAGGCGGCGCAGGTCGAGCCAATCATCGGCGATCGCGACGATCTCGCCGAGCAGAGCGCGGCCGATGCCGCGGCGCTGGTAGGCGTCGTGAACGCCCATTCCGACCGTGGCCGCATGAGCGCGGCGTCCGGTCGCCCTGACGAGGCCGATATCTCCGACGATTATCTCGTCCATCACGGCGACAAGAGAGATGGCTTCGCCGCGTGGCTGCTCAAGGGTTTTTCGGACGTCTTCCGCTGGCTGGTAGGGCAGCCGCAGGGTGCCGGCACGGTAGCCAGGCAGATTGTGGAAGTCGGCGATCTGCTGAGCGTCTGCCGGCGTGGAGGGGCGGATGACGAGGCCTTCCGGCCAGGACGAGGCGGACGAAACAGGGGCAGGCTTGGTCAACTGTTGCATGGGCTCTCATTTCGATCGAGGGAGAGAGCCGGTTTGTCCTGCAACCCCGGCTGTCTCGCAGGGTTGCCGGGGAATGACTTGCGACCGATCAGGCCATCGAGACACGCCCAGCGCCCTGGAACAGGACGACGGTGAGCATGGTCATGAGAAGGGCCGAGGGTGCAAACGTCATAGGCAAAAGGTGCTGGCAGAATGTCTGCCTGTCAAGGGTGGTGGTCGGAGCGGTTGCTCGAATCTTCTCCTCGGTCTATGCCCATTGCATGTTCACCATAACACCTTTCGCCGAGCGTGCGATCGCCATCGATTTCGAAACTGCCACGGAGGCACGCGCAAGCGCCTGCTCTATCGGCCTCGCCTTTATCGAGAACGGCGTGGTGGTGCGGGTCGAGGAGCGGCTGATCCGGCCCCCGGGCAACAGATTTTCGCCGTTCAACACCGCCATACACGGCATCAGGCCCGAACACGTCGCCTACGCGCCGGAATTTCCCGATGTGATCTCGGAGTTCCTGGGGGATTTCGAAGGCGCAATACTGGTCGCTCACAACGCCGCGTTCGACTTTTCGGTGATCCGCGCCAGTCTTGATCTCTATGGAATGGCCTATCCGGAATTTTCCTATCTGTGCAGCGTCAAGCTCGCCCAGCGTCACTGGCCGGACCTCGGTTCGCACCGGTTGAATGTGCTGGCGGCGCATCTGGGGCTCTCGTTTCAGCACCACAATGCTGCGGAAGACGCGCGAATCTGTGCAGAGGCCTGTCTGGCGATGGCAGCGGAAGCGGGGGCGACGGGTCTCATTGATCTCGCGAGCCGTCTCGCGCTCAATCCTGGCCGGATCCATCGCGGTGGTTATGACGCCTGTTCCTTTGCCCGGAAGCCGAAGCGGACGGCTGTCGCCTTGCAAGGCTGATGCGGCGGCTTATCTAGAGGTCATCGATCACAAAGGAGTGAGGCCATGTCTCGTCGACTGTTCATCATCGCTGCCCTTGCCGCCGGCATCGCGGCCCCCGCTCTCGCGGAAGTCGTCGGAAAGGTCGGTGTCGACTGGGTCGGCAATGACATCGTCGTCGAGGCCGTCACCGATCCTGAGGTGAAGGGCGTCACCTGCCACGTGACCTATTTCGACCGTTCGATCATCGACCGTCTGAGCAAGGGCAACTGGTTTGAGGATCCGTCGAACAATTCCATCGCCTGCCGCCAGACGGGGCCGATCGAGATCGGCAAGATCGATCTGTCGGAAGAGGGCGAGGAGGTGTTTCGCGAGGGGCGTTCGATCATCTGGAAGTCTCTTGTCGTCAACCGGATCTACGACAAGTCGAATGATACGCTGATCTATCTGGCGCATTCACGCCAGGTGGTGGAGGGCTCGGCCAAGATGTCGATCTCCACGGTGCCCTTGTTCAACCAGAACGTCATCTGGGCTGACGGCAAGCCGAAGTGATCCGAGCTTTTCGGCCCTAGGAAGTTTTATGATGTGCTTCAATAGAAAACGCCCTGGGACCATAGGTTCCAGGGCGTTGTTTATTGGTCTACAGACGGTGGATTACTTGAGGTAAACCGTCTTTCCGCCGTTCGCAGCGGTCTCCACGAGAACCACATTCTCGAGCTGGACGTTCTGAGCCGTCAGTGCGGCAGTCAGACCAGGGTCCTTCTGGAGCTCAGCCTGGGCTTCCGCCATGGCCGTTTCGCTCTTGGAAAGCCGCTGGATCTTGGTGAACTTCTCGCGGGTGCTTTCGTCATTGAGACTGGTCATCAAAACGACGGTGACGTCGTCACTCATTGTCGAGGCCGTCGTCGCCGTGGTGTCGACCATCGGATCCGTGGTCTGAGCCAGTGCGGCGCCCGAGGCGGACGCGATGGTCATGGCACCGGCGAGAGCGAGCTTTACAGCAGAATTCATGGTGTTTCTCCTTGTTTTCTTTGTAGAAACTTCCCTTCGTCGGAAGCTTAGGGGAAACGTGCCGGCCCGCGAGCAGTTCCATCAAACAAACCACTGCTTGCGATAACTAAAGTGTGAGCACCAGACACAGCTAAAGAGGCGATCGGCTATGGGCCAATCGCGTTGCGAGCTTTTAGGGGCCGCGCGGCGACGCCACGCTTGTCTCGGGAAGAGCAGTCGGCTCAGGCGGCCTGAGCCAGTTCGTCGGCGATCACGGTGTCGAGGTTGAGGAAGCAGACCATCGACTTCTCGAGGGCAACGATCCCGCGGCAGAAGGCGCGCTGGGCTTCCGGAATGATTTCCGGTGCCGGCTGCAGGTCTTCCGAGCGGATGGTCATCATGTCGGAGACCTGCTCGACCAGAAGCCCCACCAGCTTGCCGGCGATATCGGTCACGATGATGGCGGCGCGTTCCGACGGTTCGGTCATTTTCATGCCCAGACGGCAGGCCATGTCGATGACCGGAATAACGGCGCCGCGCAGGTTGATCAGACCGAGCACGTAAGGCGGCGTGTGCGGCATCGGGGTCACCGGCGCCCAGCCGCGGATTTCCCGGATCGCCATGATGTCGATGCAGAATTCCTGATCGCCGAGATGGAAGGATACGATTTCGAGATACGCACCCGACTGTTTGATAGCATTGCTCATCTTAGAACTCTTCCCAGTGTTCTTTTGCAGCGGCACCGCTCGCGGATGCCGAGGCCGTTCGGTTGAATGTCCCGGCTACCTTTTTGATCAGGGCACGCGCGGGAGAGGGTCTTGCGGGAGCAGCGGCGGCGGCCGGCTCCGAAGCATGTGCATGAGCAGTGTGGTCCAAGTTCATCTTGAACTGGCCGACCAGGCGCGACAGGTTTTCTGCGTCGCTGGCCAGGGTATGGGATGCCGCGTTGGTCTGCTCCACCATCGCCGCATTCTGTTGCGTGACCTGGTCCATCTGTCCGACGGCCGAATTAATCTCGCTCAGTCCAACTGATTGTTCACGCGCGCTGGTAACGATTGCCTTAACGTGCTCATTAATTCGTAAAACATCTTCGCCAATCCGGTGGAGGGCCTCCCCGGTTGCCGTCACGAGATCGACGCCGCTGCGCACCTCCTCGCTGGAGCGGGAGACAAGCGTCTTGATGTTACGCGCCGCTTCGGCGGCACGACCGGCCAGCGCACGGACTTCCTGAGCAACGACCGCGAAGCCCTTGCCGGCATCACCGGCACGGGCAGCCTCGACGCCGGCATTGAGGGCCAAAAGGTTGGTCTGGAAGGCGATTTCATCGATCACATTGATGATCTTGCCGATTTCGCCGGTGGCATCCTCGATCCGGTTCATTGCCGCCATGGCATCGTTGACCACCGCGCCGGACTTCTCCGCGTAGTCCTTGGCGTTGTCGACCATATGGCTTGCTTCCTCGGCGCGTTCGGTCGAGGTTTTGACGGTCTGGGTAATTTCGGACAGCGCAGCCGAGGTTTCTTCCAGCGATGCTGCCTGCTGTTCGGTTCGGCGGGCGAGGTCGTCCGCCGCGCTGCGCATCTGCTGGCTGTTGGCGTGGATCGAACTGCTGTTGCTGGCAATCTCCGTCATGACCGTCTTGAGGTTGGTCGCGACCTCGTTGAAATCGTGCCGCAGCCGTTCGAGGTCGGCCGGGAAGGTCACGGTGATCTCGGCCGAGAGGTCTCCTTCGGACAGGTTTTTCAAACCTTTGCCGAGTGCGTCCACGGCGAGCTTCAGGGCGCGCGTATCGGCTTCGGCAGTCGACATGCGACGCTCGCGTTCGGCTTCGTCCTGAAGGCGCTGGCTGCGTGTGCTTTCCTCGAGGTCCTCCTTTTCGATAGCAGCGAGGCGGAAGACATCCGCCGACTTGGCCATGTTGCCGATTTCGTCACCGCGTTCCGTGCCTTCGATCGTTGCGTTGTAATCGCCGTCGACAATGCGCTGCATGCTGCGGGCAACGGCGCGGATACCGTTGGCGATGGAGTTGCCGTGGATGAATTGCAAAGCGAGCACGGTGAGGAAAGCGAGAGAGCCGAGAACGAGTTGGACATGCAAGGCTTCGGTACTGCGGCTCGTTGCCTCGGCGACGCGCTCTTCGACAATATTGCCGCCGAGCGCCGAGATATTGTTGAGCGTGCTGCCAAGGCGTTCGCCGGCGCCATCAATTGCGTCGTCGATGGCGGCGTATTTGTCATCCGATGCACCCGTTTCGACCATGTTTTTCAGATCGATCTTGATCGCCTGGGTGACGACCTGCAGGTCCTTGTCATAGGTCGCGACCTCGCCGGCAGCGCCAGCTTCGGCGGCAATGTCTTTCAGTGTCGCACTTCCTTCGGCAAGGATTGCGGTCGCCGAATTGATGATCTCAAGGCGCTCCGGCTGGATGCTGCCTTCGCCCCGATCGATGATCGTGTCCATGGCCGCCAGAACGAGCCTGGCATTAGCCAGCCGCATTTCGTTGACCTTCTCGACCTCGTCCTTGACTGTGATCGCACGATCCAGTGAGAGATTGAGCTGCGCGTTCTGGTACCAGCCGACCG
Organism: Rhizobium sp. Root274; assembly: GCF_001429245.1. Classification (GTDB taxonomy): domain Bacteria; phylum Pseudomonadota; class Alphaproteobacteria; order Rhizobiales; family Rhizobiaceae; genus Allorhizobium. The sequence goes on along the minus strand of NZ_LMJE01000007.1, from coordinate 290,847 downwards.
CCAGCATCGAGCCGATGCCGAGCACGGCGGCGGCTCCCAAGGTCATCAGACGTTGCCTGACCGACAGGTTCTTACCCGTAATGTAATTCAACAAGCTGTGTCTCCCCAGGCTCCCAGCGGCCTATGATGCGCGCTGTGTCGATGTCATGCGAAGCCAGGCAGGACCTGTTGGACAGTCATGTCCCGCGTGGTGTCTCCACCACGACGCGGGCTGAGATTCGCATATTATAGTTAAACGTACGCTAATTTAACTCAACCTTGAGAGCCGATAGGGTCGCCTGTCATGAGCCGGTTGAAATGGCGCGGCGATAAAGATGCCAGGTCGCGTGGCCTGCGACCGGAAGGACCACGAGCAGGCCCGCGAAAGCCGGCAGGAGAGCGAGAAAGGCCGCCACCGCAATGACAAAGCCGAAGGTGAGCATCGGTAGCGGGTTCTCCATGACGGTTCGCATGCTCGTCAGCATGGCGGTGACGAAATCGGGGTCGTGATCCAGGAGAAGGGGCATCGAGATGACAGTTGCGGTAAAAAGGATGGTCGCCAGCACTGCACCCACCAGTGTTCCGATGGCGAGGAATGTCAGGCCCTCGGGGGTGTAGAGTACGAGATCGACAAAGGCATTCAGCGTGGCTGGAATGCGGAATCCGAGGAGAAGTGCCATCAGCAGGCGAACCTGGTAGATCCAGATCCAGAAGATGAAAAGCACTACGAACGCCATCCACGACAGTTGACGCTCGCGCTGGCGGCAGACCTCGGTGAGAACAGCTTTCCACCCGATCGGCTCACCGGCCTGATGACGCCGGCTGATTTCATAGAGGCCGACCGCTACGAAAGGGCCGACCAGCGGGAAGCCGATGGCAACCGGGATGATCATCCAAGGCAGATGGTAATAGGCCAGCATGACCGCGATGAAGAGCCCGCCGAGCGCGTAGATGGCTCCAAAGAACAGTCCATAGAAAGGGTAGCTGCGGAAATCACGCCATCCGTCGGCAAACGAGGCGACGACATCCTCCAGCGTCAGCCGATTGATCCGGAATTTCGGCAATGAGCCGTCTCTGACGATATGCTGGTCCATCTGTCCCTCCCAAGACGTCGGTCGCTCCATCAATCTGGCAGCAAAATCTGATTCCATTCCTTGATATCCGTCAAGTTGGCCTGTGGGGAGGTGATTGGGCGTGTCTTCCGGCTCGCAATGCGTTATGATTTAAGGATGATGTACTCGCAACACCGGCCTCGTTTTCTTCCCCTGGCTGCCCTTGGGCTTGCCGCGGTGCTGATGGCGTTCGTCATTTTCCTCGGCTGGATGCGTTTTGGAGGCGAGATCTTTCTCGATCTTGTTGACTCGGGCCTCGCCTATTGTTTCTGATGTCCCCAAGGCATGCTGTGCCGTGACAAATCCGCGCTGTGCAGTCTGTTGCGCCGAGTTGAATTGCTTTTCCGCGGCCTTAGGCCTATCCGGCTCAGCAACTCTTTTTTGATGCCGAGGATTGCCCTTCATGAAAGCCGTTCGTATCGTCTTGTGGACTGCCGTCATCATCATGGCCGGTGCGCTCGGCTGGTTGACCTACAGTGTCACGCAGTCAAACGACAAGATCGCCGAGGCACCGTTTGGCGTGCCGTTCCAGCTTGTGGATCAGAATGGCAAGCCGATCAGCGAGCAGGCGTTTCGCGGCAAGCCGACGGCGCTGTTCTTCGGCTTTACCCATTGCCCAGAGGTTTGCCCGACAACGTTGTTCGAACTCGACGGTTGGCTGAAGAAGGTCGATCCGGAGGCCAAGGGCCTGCAGGCCTATTTCGTCACGGTTGATCCGGAACGCGACACGCCGGAGATATTGGGCCAGTATATCTCCAACGTCACCGATCGCGTTAAAGGTATCGCCGGCGATCCTGCAAAGGTTGCCGAGGTCATCAAGGGGTTCCGTGTCTATGCCAAAAAGGTGCCGCTCGACGAGAGCAAGCCGGATGGCGACTACACCATGGACCACACGGCATCCGTCTTCCTGCTGGACGCCCAAGGACGCTTCAAGGGTACGATCGCTTACGGCGAAAATCCTGATACGGCCGTGAAGAAGCTCGAATACCTGATGAAGGGCTGATAGGCGCTTCACCTGCGGCGGTTGCCTTGGCGGCCATTGCGTTGTACCGCAACGCCTGACCTTCAGACGTCCGAGGAAGTACAGCCGTGAGCGAGATCCGCCTTTTTGTCAGCACGACCGAAGTCAATGCCAATCGCGTCCTCGATCTGCTGGGCTTCGAATTCGGCGAAGAGGATTTCGCCATCGCGACCACAGAGGTCGACGAGAAGGCGGATATCTGGGAAGCCTCGATCTATCTGATGATGGAAGACGAGGATGCGGTTCGCGCACGCTTCGAAACCGCCATCGCTGAAGAGTTTGCCGACCTTGCGATCGAAAGGGAGGTCATTCCCGATATCGACTGGATCGCCAAGTCGCTCGAAGGTTTGACCCCTGTCAGGGCGGGGCGTTTCTTGGTGCATGGCTCGCATGACCGAGACAAGGTTCAGCCGCATGACATCGCCATCGAAATCGATGCCGGCCAAGCCTTCGGTACCGGCCATCATGGCACGACGGCGGGCTGCCTGGAGGTGATTGAAACGGTGGTGCGGTCGCGCAAGGTGCGCAATGCACTCGATCTTGGCACCGGGAGCGGTGTGCTTGCCATCGCGGTGCGCAAGCTGCGGCAAATCCCGGTGCTGGCCACAGACATCGATCCCATTGCCGTCCGTGTCGCGCGTGACAATGCGCGGCGCAACCAGGTGGTCGATGCGATCGATTTTCGCACCGCTCCGGGCTTTCACTCGACGGCCTTTCGGGAATACGGACCCTTTGATCTCATCATTGCCAATATCCTGGCGCGTCCGTTGATCAAGATGGCACCGCAACTGGTGACACATCTGGCGCCCAACGGCTCAGTGATCCTGTCGGGTATTCTGGCGAGCCAGCGTTGGAAGGTGATTGCCGCCTATAGCAGCCAGGGTCTGTCGCATGTGCGTACCATCTGGCGCAATGGCTGGGTGACGATCCACTTTACGCAAGGGAAGGGCTGACTCCTAGAGTCAGGTACGTCCTTCTATCCTACATGAAAAAGGCGGCCCGCAAGGAGCCGCCTTTTTGGCATCGGCATCGTGCCGCGCCTTGGTCCGCGAGCGTGGGAGGAGCGCTCGAGCGGATGCTATCGTAAAATTTCAGATGATCGAACGCTGCGACGGACGGCGACGCAGTTCATCCCGGGTCAGGCCCATGGCCTTCAGCGATGCGTCGTCGAGAGAGAGCAGGGCGCCCGTGGCGTAGAGATCGGCCCGGCGCTGGCGGGCTTCCACGAGATTGTCGAGGGCGGTGCGCAGGAAGGACTTAGCCATTTCTCGGTTCCTTTCGGTTCGACGCGGTCGGCGCGTCGTCATGGGGTGAATATAGGCAAGGATGGTTCCTTGAGGCAGGGGACTTGTGGCACGGGAGCCCTGCAATTGCTGCATAGCAACATGAGGATGGCCTTAAATTTAGGCATAACGGATGGATGGGGGTGCAACTGCCTTCTTCGGCATCCCCGGAAGTTGAATTCTGGCGGATGGGCAGGGCGGGTCGGGCTTGCTATAAGGCCGGACAAGAATCCCGTCCATCAGCCGCAGGCATCTCATGTTCCAGTCCTTCGACGTCAAATCCACCCCGCAGCACGGCAAGGCTCGGATCGAGGCCCTGCGCGGGCTTTTCGCCGAAAACAAAATCGACGGTCTGCTCGTGCCGCGCTCGGATGAGTATCTGGGCGAATATGTCCCAGCCTCTGCCGAACGCCTGGCTTGGGCGACAGGGTTTACCGGTTCTGCAGGCCAGTTGCTGGTGACCGTCAGTCAAGCCGTTGTCTTCGTCGATGGCCGCTATGTGACGCAGCTTGCCCAGCAGGTGGATCCCGCCGTGTTCACCCCGGGGGATCTGGTGGGCGAGCCGCCGCACAAGTGGGTTACAAAGCATGCTGCCAAGGGTTTCCGCCTCGGCATCGATCCCTGGATGCATACGGGCGCCGAAGTGCGCAGGCTTGAACAGGCGCTGGCGGAAATCGGCGGAGCGCTGGTGCTCCTGCCGTTCAATCCGGTCGATCGGCTGTGGAGCGACCGTCCGGCTGAGCCTTTGGGAAAGGTGGCCATTCAGGCCGAAAACCAGGCCGGCGTTCCGGCGAAAGACAAGATCGCCCGCATCGCTGCTGATCTGACCGAGCGGGGGCTCGCCGCCGTCTTCATCACCGATCCGTCTTCCGTCGCCTGGATCTTCAACATTCGCGGCAATGACGTTCCGCACACGCCGCACCCGCTGTCGCGCGCCTTCATCAAGGCGGATGGCACGGCCGAACTGTTCCTCGATGCGCGCAAGACCAATCTTGAGGTGGAGACCTATCTGCGGGACCTTTGCGAGCAGGTCGATCCGAAGCTGCTTGCCGAGCGGCTTGAGCGGCTTTGCGCCGGCGGCGCGCGCATCCTCGTCGATCCGGATCTCGCGCCGCATGTGCTCGGCCATCTGATCCGCCATTTCGGCGGCGAAGTGGTGGAAGGTAACGATCCCGCCAAACTCGGGCGGGCGGTGAAGAACATGGTCGAGCTCAACGGCTCCGCTGCCGCGCATCTGCAGGACGGCGTTGCCATGGTCGAGTTCCTCTCCTGGTTCGACGAACAACCGCCTGGAAGCCTGACGGAGATTGCCGCAGCGCAAGCACTCGAAGCGACACGCGCGCGGGTCGGCGAGCGCATGCAGAACCCGCTCAAGGATATTTCCTTCGAGACGATCTCCGGTGCCGGCGAACATGCCGCCATCATGCATTACCGGGTCACGACGGAGAGCGATCGGCCGATCCATTTGGGCGAGATGTTCCTGATCGATTCGGGCGCGCAATATGTGAACGGGACGACCGACATCACCCGGACGCTCGCCGTCGGCACGGTGCCCGACGAGCAGCGGCGCTTCTTCACGCTGGCGCTGAAGGGCATGATCGCGATCAGTATGGCGCGCTTTCCGAAGGGGACGCGCGGCTGCGATCTCGATCCGCTGGCGCGCATCGCATTGTGGAAGGCCGGCGCGGATTTTGCTCATGGCACCGGCCATGGCGTCGGCTCTTATCTTTCGGTGCATGAAGGGCCGCAGCGGATTTCGCGCATGTCGACGCAGGAGCTCCTGCCCGGCATGATCCTGTCGAACGAGCCTGGCTATTACCGCCCCGGCAGTTTCGGCATTCGCATCGAGAATTTGATCTACGTGCGCGAAGCGGAGGCGATCGAAGGCGGCGACCAGCCGATGCTCGGTTTCGAGACGCTCACCTTCGTTCCGATCGATCGCCGGCTGATCGTCGAGGACCTGTTGACGCGGGAAGAATTGTGCTGGCTGGACGATTATCACCAGAAGACGCGTGACGAGCTGATGCCGCTGATCTCCGATCCGGCGCCGCGCAAGTGGCTGGAGAAGGCGACGGCGCCGTTCTGGCGCTGAGGTCAGACGAGGATCTGGCGCAGCACCATGACGACAACCCATCCCGCGATCAGCATCGGGATGGCCGAGAAGCGCAGGCCGACCAGCAGGGCGGCCGCCATGGCGATCTTGATGTCGATGCTGCCGGCGAAGAAGGCGGGTGCTACGAGGGTCGTCAGCACCGCCGCCGGCACGGCGTTCAAGGCGGCCTCCAGACGTGGCGGCATGGTCTTCAGGCGCTTGACTAGGATATAGCCACCGACCCGCGTGAGAAAAGTGGCGACGGCGGCGGCGAAGATCAGGACCACCATATAGGGCGTGAACAGCGTGCTCATGGCGCCTGCTCCCCGGTCGTGGTTTCCGTTTTCGGTGGCAGGAGGGCGGCGAGTGCCACGCCGGCGATGGCGCCGATGCTGATGTGCCAGGGGGCACCGACCAGGTGTTGGGCGAGGACGGAAACCACGCCGCTTACGATGACGATCAGCAGAAAGTTGCTGCGCCGGCGAAAGCCGAGCACCAGTCCCATGAAATAGATCGGTAGCAGCACGTCGATTCCCCAGACCGCGGGATCGCCGATGATTTTGCCGAGCATGCCGCCGATCGCCGACATCGCGACCCAGGGGAAATAGATTACGGCGCCGAAACCCAGATACCAGCGGTAGGTGACGGTGTGGCCGGTTTCTCCGCGCGCCAGCGTTTCCGCAAATTGCGGATCGGTGAGCAGGAAGAAGCTCAGAAGTTTCTGGGGCAGGGTAAAATGGTCGATCAACGGGGTCAGCGCTGCCGAATAGAGGATGTGGCGGAAATTGACCGCCAGGATCGACAGAACGACGATCCACAGCGGCACGTGCTGGCCGAAGAGTTCGATGCCGACCAACTGGCTTGCGCCTGCATAGACAACCGCGCTCATGAGGGTCGCTTCCGCCACGGTCTGGCCATTGGCGACCGCGACGGCGCCGAAGAGGATGGCGAAGGGGCCGGCGGAAATGATCACCGGCACGGCTTTGAATGCGCCTTCGGCAAATTCGGAACGGGGGGCGGGAACGCGACGGGACATTCAGTTCTCTCGGCTTTGGGCCTTGGCTAGCCTGTTGGCTCTCGCCGTGCAAACCAATAGGATTGATGGAACGACCATCTCCATTGATGCTTGGCTCCGATAACGGTGATCAAGCGCACAGACGGCGGCAAGGGGAGCACAATATTGACCAGCGATAAACTTCCCAAAGAGGCGCGTGATCACATTGCGATGGAGCTGAAGGCGTATCTCAGCGAGGAGTTCGATCTGGAGATCGGCCGCTTCGAGGCGGAGGGACTGCTGAACGCTGTGCTGCGTCTTGCAGGCCCTTATCTCTACAATGCCGGGCTTCGCGACGCTCAGGCCTTGCTGATGCGGCATGTCGATGACGTGAACGATGGCATCGACCAGCTGGAGCGCAGACCTGAGGCGTGATGGCTATTTTTTTGGCCGAACCTGGAAGGTGTGTTCGGGGCCGGGGAAGGTGCGGGCCTTTACCTCTTCGGCATAATCGGCAACCGCCTTGTCGATGACATTGGCGAGTTCGGCGAAATGCTTGACGAAGCGCGGTTTGAACTCGTTGAACAGGCCGAGCATGTCGTCGGAAACGAGGATCTGGCCATCGCAGGCTGGCGATGCGCCAATGCCAATCGTTGCGGATTTGACTGTGGTGGTGATCTCGCGGGCGAGGGGCTCGACCGTTCCTTCGATCACCATGGCAAAGGCGCCAGCTTCATCGATGGCTTTTGCGTCGCGGCGGATCTTGTCCTGTTCGGCTTCGCTGTGACCCTTGGAGCGGTAACCGCCAGAGGTGTTCACCTGCTGGGGCATCAGACCAATGTGGCCGAAGACGGGAACTCCGCGCGATACCAGAAAGTCGACTGTTTCGGCCATCTCCGCGCCACCTTCGAGCTTCACGCCGTCGCAGCCGGTTTCCTTCATCAGGCGTACGGCGTTGCGGAAAGCCTGTTCCTTGCTCTCCTGATAGGAGCCGAAGGGTAGGTCGACGATGACGCAGGCGCGCTTGGTGCCGCGCATGACGGCCTGACCGTGGGCGATCATCATCTCCATGGTGACGGCGACGGTGGTGTCCAGTCCGTAGAGCACCATGCCGAGGCTGTCGCCAACCAGCAGCAGGTCGCAATGGTTATCCATGATCCGGGCGACAGGTGTCGTGTAAGCGGTGAGCGAAACGATCGGCCTCACACCCTTGAGGGCGCCGATATCGGCCGGGGTCAAGCGCTTCTGGCGGGGTGGTGTGCTCATATCAGGCGGCCTCCATGCCGGTGGCGGCCGCTTGGCCGATGATGCGGTTGTCGAGAAGTTTCGTCTTGCCGAAGCGGACGTAGAGAAGGACGAGCGCGTTTCTGTTGACCGTTTCGATGCGCTCCAGGGTCTGAGGGTCGCGGATGGCGACGACCTCCGGTTCTGCCAAGGGCTCGGTGCGCAGGAATTCCAAAAGCTTCTCTTCCAGCGTGGCGACGTTCCGGATACCCGTCAAAAGCAGGCGTTCGGCCTCTGCCAGCGTCTTCGGCACGATGACGGCAGCCGCGCGTTCGGCCGGCGATAGGTAGACATTGCGAGAGGAGCATGCGAGGCCATCTGCCTCGCGCACCGTCGAGACGGGCACAATCCGCACCGGCTGGGCGAGATCCTCGACCATCTTCTGGATGATCGTCACCTGCTGGTAGTCCTTCTCGCCGAAATAGGCGGCGTCCGGCTGGACGATGTTGAAAAGCTTGGAGACGACGGTCGCCACGCCGGCGAAGTGGCCGGGTCGGGCTTCGCCTTCCAGTTCAGAGCCGAGCTTCGGCAGATCGACCACCGTCTGCATCGGCTCCGGATACATCTCCGTGACTGAGGGCGCAAAGAGGAAATCCACGCCGGCATCGCGCAAGAGTGCGGCGTCGCGGTCGAGGTCACGTGGATACTTTTCCAGGTCCTCGTTCTTCCCGAACTGCAGCGGATTGACGAAGATCGACACCACGGTTGCGTCATTCTCAGCCTTCGACCGGGAGACGAGGCTCAGATGCCCCTGGTGGAGATAGCCCATGGTCGGCACGAAACCGATCGACTGGCCGCTTCTGCGACGGGCTGCGAGCTTTTCCCGCAAAGCGGCGATCGTGGTGATGATATCCATGACCGGGCGTCCTCCCTGTCTTGCTCTTGCGCCCGCCTCTAACGCGTGCCGCCAAAAAAGGCAATCGCACGAATCATTTGCAGTTCTGTCTTCAGATTCCGATTCGGCTGCTGTCGGTGATCTCCACGCCGGCATCCGCCATGGCGGAAAGCGCGTCCTCGACGCCTTTCGGATCGATGCCCCGGCAGCCATCGGCAATCAGTCGAACCCGGACCCCCGGCAACATTTCCACCGCATCGAGCGCTGAAAAGCGGACGCAATAGTCTGTGGCGAGGCCCAGCAGGTCCAGTTCGGTGACGTTCTTCGATCTCAGGAACTCAGCCAGACCCGTCAGGGCGGCACGATCATTGTCCCGGAAGGCGGAGTAGCTGTCGACCTTGGGGTTCTCTCCCTTGCGCTGCACGTGGTCGATGCGGCTCACGTCCAGGGCGGGATGAAAGTCTGCGTCCGGCGTGTCCTGCACGCAATGATCCGGCCACATGACCTGCGGTTGGCCGGAGAGCTCACCCATGTCGAAAGGCTTCTTGCCTGCATGCTGGGAGGCGAAGCTGCCATGATTGGAGGGGTGCCAGTCCTGTGACGCGATGACCAGATCATAGCCGCCATCGCGCATCAGGCGATTGGCGACTGGCACCACGGCGTCGCCATCCGCAACCGGCAGGTTTCCGCCCGGGCAGAAGCCGTTCTGGAGATCGATCAGCAGCAGGGCCTTGGTCATGTGAGGGAACTCCGCTTGTTGTGCGGCGCAAGATGGCAATGCATGGGGAAGGGATCAAGGGAAAGTTTTGGAAATTTCTACGCGGTGCGGACGCCGAACGATTGTTCCATCGGCGATGGAACAATCGTTCCGTTGCTCCGTTCGACTGGTGTCGCAGGTCCCGCCTCCCGCGCCTTACGACGCGTGGGACCATTTCGAATATTCCCAGACATGAATGGACTTGGTATGTTTTTGACCATCACCATCGGCATTTTCGCCCTGTTAGGGCTCGTGCTCGGGGTCGGCGGAGCGCAGCTCGCCGCCCTCGGTGGAAGTTTGTATTATCTGATCGCCGGCCTCGTTTTTCTGGCGACCGCTGTTCTTCTTTTCTTGCGCCGAGCGGAGGCGCTCTGGCTTTACGGGCTTTTCATTCTCGGCAGCCTCATCTGGGCGATCTGGGAAGTCGGGCTGGATTGGTGGCAGCTCGGTACGCGTGGCGGTCTGGTGGTGGTCCTCGGCCTCTGGCTGATGCTTCCCTGGGTGCGTCGTCGCCTTGGGCCGGAGCACCGCCGCGGGCGGGTCGCTGCTTCCGTTCTGCCCCTGGCGGTGCCGGTGCTGATCGCCGTCATCACAGCGGCCATCTCCCTGTTCTCCGACCCCTACGACCGTTCCGGCAGCCTGCCGACAGATCAGGTCGCGGCGGCTCCTACGCTGGGTGGCGATGTGCCGGATGGTGACTGGCACCAGTATGGCCGCACGCCCTATGGCCAACGCTATTCCCCGCTCACCCAGATCAATACTGATAACGTCAAGGACCTGAAAGTTGCTTGGACCTACCAGACCGGCGACGTAAAACAGCCGCAGGATGTCACCGAAACGACCTATCAGGTGACGCCGCTGAAGGTAGGCGACACGCTTTATGTCTGCACGCCGCACAATTGGGCCATCGCCATTGATGCCGCGACAGGCAAGGAGAAATGGAAATTTGACGCCAATGCCGGCCTCAACTCCGACCGGCAGCATCAGACCTGCCGCGGCGTCACTTATTATCAGGATCCGGCTGCAACGGCAGGAGCCGCCTGTGCTGCGCGCGTCTACCTGCCTACCTCTGATGCTCGCCTGATCGCGCTCGATGCTGCAACCGGTGCGGTGTGCCAGAACTTTGCCAATGGTGGCACGCTGCAGCTTGGCCAGGGCATGCGCTACAACCCGGCCGGCTACTACTACTCGACCTCGCCGCCCGTCATTGCGGCCGGCAAGATCATCATCGGCGGCGCCGTCAATGACAACTACTCGACGGAATCGCAGTCCGGCGTCATTCGCGCCTTCGACGTGAACACCGGTGAACTCGTCTGGAACTGGGACAGCGGTAATCCGACCCAGACGGCTCCGATCGGGGAAGGTCAGAGCTACACGACCAATTCGCCGAACAGCTGGTCCGTCTTTTCCGTCGACGAACAGCTGGGCCTTGTCTACATCCCGCTCGGCAATCAGGTGCCGGATCAGCTTGGCATGGGCCGGACGGAGGCCGTCGAAAAATACTCGTCCTCAATCGTCGCGCTCGATGTAAACACCGGTCAGGACCGCTGGGTCCGCCAGACCGTGCATCACGATCTCTGGGACATGGACGTTCCGGCTCAGCCGGTGTTGATCGATATCACCAACCAGGAAGGTGCCGTGGTACCAGCTCTGGTCGGGCCCACCAAGCAGGGTGACATCTATGTGCTCGACCGTCGAACCGGCGAGCCGATCATTCCGGTGCGTGAACTGCCGGCGCCGGGTGGTGCAATCCCGGAAGACTTCACCTCGCCGACACAGCCAATTTCGGACCTGACTTTCCGCCCGCCGACACTTGAGGAACGGAACATGTGGGGCCTGTCGATCATCGACCAGATGATGTGCCGGATCGAGTTCCACAAGCTCAAATACGAGGGGCAGTACACGCCGCCGTCGCTGAACGGAACGCTCGTTTATCCCGGCAATTTCGGTACGTTCAACTGGGGTTCGGTTGCGGTCGATCCGGAGCGGCAGGTGATGTTCGGCATGCCGACCTATCTGGCCTTCACGTCCAAGCTCGTGCCGCGCGCCGATATCCCGCCGAAGGGAGAAGGCGAGAAGGGTTCCGAGCAGGGGCTGAACCGAAACGAAGGCGCGCCTTATGGCGTGGTCATGGGTCCGTTTCTCTCTCCGCTCGGCATTCCCTGCCAAGCGCCGCCATGGGGCACGGTTGCCGGCGTCGATCTGCGCACCGGTCAGACCGCCTATCAGCATCGGAACGGCACTGTCTACGACATGACGCCACTGCCGCTGCCGTTCAAGGTCGGTGTGCCGGGTATCGGCGGCCCGATGATCACCAAGGGCGGCGTTGTCTTCCTGGGTGCGGCTGTTGACGACTATCTGCGCGCCTATGACCTGACGACCGGCAACCAGCTGTGGGAGGCGCGTTTGCCGGCCGGCGGCCAGGCGACGCCGATGACCTATGCGCTTGATAATGGCAAGCAGTATGTCGTGATGGTGGCGGGCGGTCACGGGTCCGTCGGCACCAAGCCCGGCGATTATGTGATCGCCTATACGCTGCCCGACTGAGGCCGGGCAGGCGCACGCAAAGCTCTTGAACACCCTCTGCCGCAAGGCAGGGGGTGTTCCGTTTTCAGGCAGGTTCCAAGGATCCCCGTAGCGCCGAAACGGAACATTAACCATGTGATTCTACACACGTCTTGTAACGTGAGGATGTTTCGCATGAGTAGCCAAGCCATGACCGGCCAGACCACCCCGACCATCGCCTTCTTTCCGCTTGCGAACCGCCGGGACCTGGTCCGCCGATCGGCTGTCGAACTCGACCGCCTCAACGGCTATGCCGCCAACGAATTCTGGAAGACCACCTGCCGCAGCCTTGGAAACGAACTCCTGGCGCTCGGATGCCCGGAAGACGAGATGCGCGCCGAGATCATGGATTTCCAGGCAGCCGTTCAGATCGAACTGATGTGGCTGCATCGCGAGGAAGCGGCGCAGGGCTGACCTCAGAGGTTCTGTGCGAACGGAATTTCCTGCTCGACTGAAGCCGCCAAGCCGGCACGCGGCTTGACCGCCAGACGGTAGCCGAACAATCGGGCGAGAGGCGAAAGAATGGTAAAGAGCAGCTTCTGCACCGCGATCGGCGGTCCGGCGATGTAGAGGTGATCCCGGAAAGCGTGAAGTGCCAGTGCGACAGGCAGCAGCTTCACCGCGCCGTCGGCCTTGAAATAGCGCGGCTCTTCCGACGTCCAGCGCGCCAGATTGAGAAAGAACCGCAGATGCTGCTGGGCGGTGGTAAACGTTACCGTCAGGTGCGTCTCGCCGTCGAAGTCGTTGCGAAAGAAGTGGCGGGCGCCCTTCGGCACCGTCACTGATTGCCCTTCTTTGGCATAATGCTCCCGACCGTCGATCATCACCATGACGCGGCCGCTATGGACGGTGAAGATCTCGTCGGAATGCGGGTGAATATGCTCCACCGCATTGCCGCCACCCGACCCACCTTGGCCGAGCACGACGTCGAAGTGGGTGATGCTTGTTTCGTCGCAAGGCTGAGTGAAGACGAAGGTTTCATTGTTGTAGGCATTCAGAATGCGGGTGCCGGCCGGGACGAGCGTCTCGCTCATGGGGACCTCCATGGGGTTCGGTTTGCTGACATTTTCAGCCCGGGAAGACTGTTCACGGGCGGTGGAAAGCCGTGTAAGTTTCCGTCGTTTCTAGTTCAAACACCGTTTTTGCCGCTGCATTCACCGGATTTGCATAACGTGACCGCACCGATGAACTTCGATGACCTGCGATACTTGTTGGCGGTCGCAGAGACCGGATCGACCCTGGCGGCCTCGCGGCTGCTCGGGGTCAGCCAGAGCACGGTGTCCCGCAGGATCGCTGCGCTGGAGGCATCCATTCAGGTGGAGCTTTTCGACAAGCGGCGAACCGGCTATGCCCTGACGGAGGCTGGCGGCGCTTTGCTCGCTCCGGCAGAAGCTGTGCGAAAGGCAGTCGACGGGTTTTCTGCCGCCGTTTCCAGCCTGGGGCGCGCGGTCAGCGGCACCGTTCGGTTCACGACTAATGAGGTGATCGCCACCGTCGTTTTGCCGCATCTGATCGAACGGCTGAGGGAGGCGCATCCCGGTATCCGGCTGGAGGTGGATACCAGCAACATCCTGCGCGATCTTGCAACGGGTGAAGCCGATATTGCGCTTCGGGCAGCGCCGGCTCCGACACATCCCGATCTGGTCGGGGTCAAACTCTTTGAGGATTACTGGAGCCTGTATTGCTCGCGAAGCTATAGCCAGCGCCACGGTAGCCCCCGTAGTGTCGAGGAGCTCGCTGGCCATGCTCTGATCGGGATCGACAGCCATGTGCGGGGCAGGGCGATCCTTGATTGGGTGCGGGCGCATTTTCCGGCAGAGCAGACGCTTCTGCGGCACAATTCCGTACCCGCCGTGTTCAGCAGCGTGCGCAATGGCGTCGGCGTCGGCCTGTGCTCCGAATTCATCGGGTCGCGCGATCCCGAGCTTGTCCTTTGTTTTCGCCCACCGGTGCCGCCGGCTGCCGAGGTCTGGCTGGTAACCCATGAGCGCTTGCGTCATCTGCCGCGCATCCGCGCGGTGATGGACACAACCCGGGCGCTCATCAAAGCGATGATGTCCACACCTTCTGACGTTTGAGCGGGATCGATTGGCGTCAGCGATTCTTGTCTGTTGGCAAAGCTCCCGCCTGCTTGCCTTGCCGGCGCGGCCTTCCTACAAGAACCTTCATCCCGGCACACTCCAATTTGAAGCAGCGACGATTTGGCCAAGCTACATTTCATCTATGCCACCATGAATGCTGGCAAATCGACGCTTCTCCTGCAGGCGGCCTATAACTACCAGGAGCGCGGCATGCGGGTCGCGACCCTGATCAGCGCGATCGACAACAGGGTCGGCAAGGGCTGGATCGGTTCGCGGATCGGTCTGAAGGCAGAAGCGGAGGCTTTCGGGCCGGAAGACGATCTTTTCACCGTGATCAAGGCGGATCATGAAAAGGCGCCGCTCTCCTGCGTCTTCGTTGATGAGGCGCAGTTTCTCACCTCAGAACAGGTCTGGCAGCTGTCGCGCATCGTCGATGTGCTCGACCTGCCGGTCATGGCCTACGGCCTCAGGACGGATTTCCGCGGAGAGCTGTTTCCCGGTTCAAAGGGGCTGCTCGCCATTGCCGATGAACTGACCGAGGCACGCTCGATCTGCCATTGCGGCCGCAAGGCGACCATGGTCGTGCGGCTGGGCGCCGATGGCAAGGCGCTCAAGGACGGAGCGCAGGTCATGATCGGCGGCAATGAGACCTATATGCCACTGTGCCGCCGGCACTGGCAGATGGCCTTTTCTGTGGAAGAGTGCGGTATCGCCGCGGAATAAGTCTCGAAGCCCCGGCGGCTTCGAGACCGTTACACATACCCTTGAAGCTCAAGCCTTCTCGACAAAACCGTCCAGCACCCGCTTCTGGCCGGCGCGATCGAAATCGATCGTCAGCTTGTTGCCTTCGATGGAGGCGATGTTCCCGTTGCCGAACTTGATGTGGAAGACGCGGTCGCCGACCGAGTAGCGGGATGGCTCCGTGCTCGTCGATTTCGCCACCAGTTCGCCGTCGATCGTGCGGGCCTTGGGGCCGCTTTCGCCATAACCGATGCGCTCGACGGAATGACCGGAGCGATTGCCCCAGTTGTCCCGGGTGGCGTCTGTCTTATTGGCCTGGGCGCGCTTCCAGCCGGGCGTGGTATAGTTGTTCTGGAACGGCTCCTGCTTGTCGAAGCGGGACTGGCCATAGGGGTTGCGACCGTAGCCGCCATAGGAGGTCTCGGCTTCCGCCACTTCGACATGGGCCGGCGGCAGCTCATCGAGGAAGCGCGAGGGCATGGTCGACTGCCAGAGGCCGTGGATGCGGCGGTTTGAGACGAACCACAGGTGGCAGCGCCGCTTGGCGCGGGTAATCCCGACATAGGCGAGGCGGCGCTCTTCCTCGAGGCCGGAGCGGCCGCCTTCATCGAGCGCGCGCTGGTGGGGGAACAGGCCTTCTTCCCAGCCGGGCAGGAAGACGGTTTCGAATTCCAGGCCCTTGGCTGAATGCAGCGTCATGATCGAGACGGCATCCAGGTTCTCGTTCTGCTCGACATCCATGACCAGCGAGACATGTTCGAGGAAGCCGCGCAGGCTCTCGAAGGCTTCCATGGAGCGAACGAGTTCCTTCAGGTTGTCGAGACGACCCGGCGCTTCCGCCGACTTGTCGTTCTTCCACATGTCGGTATAGCCGGACTCTTCGAGAACCTGCTCGGCAAGCTCCGTATGGGGCGTATTTTCCAGCAGTTCGCTCCAGCGGCGGAACATCATGACCACGTCGAAGAGGGCCTTGCGGGCCTTCGGCTTCAGCTCGTCCGTTTCGATGATGTCGGCCGCTGCCGCGAGCATCGGGATATCGCGGGCTCGGGCGTAATCGTGCAGGGCACGGATCGTCGTGTCGCCGAGGCCGCGCTTCGGCGTGTTGACGATGCGCTCGAAGGCGAGATCGTCGGCCGGCTGACAGATCAGGCGGAAGTAAGCCATGGCATCGCGAATTTCCATGCGCTCGTAGAAGCGCGGGCCGCCGATGACACGGTAGTTGAGGCCAAGTGTGACGAAACGATCTTCGAATTCGCGCATCTGGAAGGAGGCGCGGACCAGGATCGCCATGTTGTTGAGCGGATGCTTGTTTCGCTGCAGCTGCTCGATTTCCTCGCCGACGGCGCGGGCCTCTTCTTCCGAATCCCAGGCGGCATGCACCACGACCTTGTCGTCGTTGGGATCGACGCGGTCGGTAAAGAGGGTCTTGCCGAGACGGCCTTCGTTATGAGCGATGAGATGGCCGGCCGCACCAAGGATATGTTCGGTGGACCGGTAATTGCGCTCTAGCTTGATCACCTTGGCGCCGGGAAAATCCTTTTCGAAGCGCAGGATGTTGTCCACTTCCGCGCCGCGCCAGCCATAGATCGACTGGTCATCGTCGCCGACGCAGCAGACATTCTGGGGTACGCCCTGCGGGCGCTGGGCGAGCAGGCGCAGCCACATATACTGGGCTGTGTTGGTGTCCTGATACTCGTCGACAAGCACGTATTTGAAGCGCTGGTGATATTCTTTGAGCACGTCCGGATTGGCGCGGAACATGCGGATCGGATGCAGGAGCAGATCGCCGAAATCGCAAGCATTCAGCGTCTTCAGACGATTCTGGTAGGCGACGTAGAGTTCGCGGCCCTTGCCATTGGCAAAGGCGCGGGCGTCGCCTTCCGGAATCTGCGCGGGATCCAGGCCCTTGTTCTTCCAGCCGTCGATCATCTGGGCGAACTGCTTGGCCGGCCAGCGCTTGTCGTCCAGCCCTTCCGCCTGAATGATCTGCTTGATCAGGCGCACCACGTCGTCGGTGTCGAGGATGGTGAAATCCGAGGAAAGGCCGACCAGTTCGGCATGCCGTCTCAGGAGCTTCACGCCGATCGAGTGGAAGGTGCCGAGCCAGGGCATGCCCTCGACGGCGCCGCCTACCAGATGGCCGATGCGTTCCTTCATCTCGCGGGCGGCCTTGTTGGTGAAGGTCACGGCGAGGATCTGGCTGGGATACGCGCGGTTGGTGGCAAGGATATGTGCAATGCGGGTGGTCAACACGCGTGTCTTGCCGGTGCCGGCGCCGGCGAGCACGAGAACCGGACCATCGACGGTCTCGACGGCCTCGCGCTGTTCCGGGTTGAGGCCCGTCAGGTAATCGGGCGCGCTCGCCTGACCACGGGCGGCCATGGCGCGGGCGGCAATGCCCAGTCCGCCAGTCGTCGGTGCTGCGGGCGCCGCAGCCGGCTTGCGCGGCGCAGGCTCCTCGTCGAAGAAGGGAATATCGTCAAAACCGTTAGTCATGCGGCTCAATGTAGTGATTCGGGATTGAAAGGCCAGTGACGGCGTTCTGGTTTTATTCCCGCATGTCCCGTTCATCACCGGTTTTGGCCATTGTGCGAAGAATTTGCCGACGCGGGACGGCCGGCAGGCACAACGATCACGCGGGCGTGAATTTGCGTGAGGTTACAAATCAGTAAGCTTGCCGTGTGGCCATTGCCAGACACAATCTGAGCGCCATACTCCGTTCTCGTTATTTTCAAGTTTTTCATCTGGAGCCCTGCATGCCGCTTTGGAAGCAACTCACCATCAGTGTTGCGCTGATGTTTCTCGGACTTTGTGCCTGGGTCTATATATCGCCCGGCGCAGGTCAGAGCCTCGTCCAGATGGGCGTGCCGAAAGGCCTGGTGGCGCTGATTTCGGCTGGCGGAGCGGACGGAGCCGGTGACGGGGCGCCGGCAGGCGAACGCGGAGCGGGGCAGGGACAGGCTCAAGGTCAAGGTCAAGGTCAAGGTCAAGGCCAGGGGCGTCGGGGCGGCGGTGGTCGCGGAGACCAGAATATCCTCGTTGCGACCCAGCCGGTTGAAACGGCCGTGGTCAATGATCGGCTGAACGCCATCGGGAACGGCGAGGCTGTCGATGCGGTCACCGTGATGCCGCAGGCATCGGGCACGATCGAGGAAATCCTGGTGACCTCCGGTCAAACGATGAAAAAAGGCGATGTGATCGCCAGGCTCGACAGGGACGAGCAGGTGATCCTGCGGGATCAGGCGGTCGTTGCCTTGCGCAGCGCGACCGAGCGTGCCGAATCCTACAACAATCTGAAGAGTTTCTCCCGGCTCGACGTGCTCGATGCGCAGATCGCGAAAGAGCAGGCGGAACTGCAGGTGCGTACCGCAGAGCTGAACCTGAAGCGGCGCGACATCGTGGCGCCGATTGACGGGGTGATCGGCATCATCGCGGTCAGTGTCGGCGACAATGTTACGAATAGCAGCGCTATCGTGTCGCTCGACAACCGCGCGCAGCTGCTCGTGGACTTCTGGGCGCCGGAGCGCTTTGCGGTCGCGGTCAAGCCCGGCATGCCGGTCGAGGCATCGTCGGTTGCACGTCCCGGCCAGCGCTTCACCGGCAAAATTGATGCCGTTGACAACCGCGTCGATCAGGCAAGCCGCACCATCAAGGTGCGGGCGCGGATCGACAATCCGGATGACGTGCTGCGAGCGGGAATGTCTTTTTCCGTCACCATGGCTTTTCCCGGAGATCGGTATCCGGCCGTGAACCCGCTGGCTGTGCAGTGGGACGGGCAGGGGTCGTTCGTCTGGCAGATCGTCGACAACAAGTCCGTGAAGACGCGTGTTCGCATTATCCAGCGCAATTCCGATCAGGTGCTGATCGACGCTGCGCTGAAAGAAGGCGACGTGGTGGCGATCGAGGGGCTGCAGCGCGTGCGTGAGGGCGGGGCCGTCGAGGTTGCCAATGCGGATCAAGCCAAGGCGCCGGAGGTGGCGACACGATGAGCGCGACCGAGACGCCTCCCGAACAGTCGGGCCGCAATTTTACCGCCCTTTTCGTGCGCCGGCCGGTGCTGGCGGCGGTCCTCAATACACTTCTGGTCGTTGCCGGTCTTGCGGCACTGGCCGGCATCGAAGTGCGCGAACTGCCTGATGTCGACCAGCCCGTCATTACGGTCAGCACCGATTATGACGGAGCGTCTGCCCAGACCATGGACCAAGAGGTCACGAGGGTCATCGAAGGCGCGGTCGCGCGCGTCAGCGGTCTGAAGTCGCTGTCGTCTCGTTCGCAGTTCGGCTCCAGCCGCACGACGCTCGAGTTTTCTGACAGCGTCGATCTGGCCGTTGCCGCCAATGATGTGCGTGATGCACTTGGCCGGGTGCGCAATCAATTGCCTGACGATGTCGATGAACCGCGCATCGTGAAGGCGGATTCCGATTCGCAGCCGATCATGCGGCTCGCGGTCACGTCCACGACGCTGTCGATGGAAGACCTGACGCTGCTGGTCGAAAACGAGATCTCCGACCGCCTGGCCGCCGTCGACGGCGTCGCGGATGTCGAGATCTATGGCGACCAGGAAAAAGTCTTCCGTATAGACGTCAACCAGGCGGCCCTTGCCAGCCGGGGGCTGACGGTCGCCAATCTTTCGACGGCGCTGCAGAGCGCTTCACTCGATGTGCCCGCCGGCTCGCTCGAATCGCTGACGCAGGACATCGTCGTCCGCGCGACCGCGAGCCTGACCTCGGTCGAGGATTTCGAGAATGTCCTGATCGGCAGCAATGTCCGGCTGCGCGATGTTGCGACCGTCACGCTCGGGCCCGATGATGGCACGACGGCCCTCAGGTCGAATGGCGTTGCCGGCGTCGGTCTTGGCATCATCCGCCAGGCACAGTCGAATACGCTCAGCATTTCGAGCGGCGTGCATGCGGCGGTCGACGGCCTGAAGGACGTCTTGCCGGAAGGCACTCGGATCGTCATCAGCAGTGATGATGCGGTGTTCATTCAAGGCGCGTTGCACGAAGTTGAAATCGCGCTGTCACTGTCGGCGGCCATCGTTCTCGTGGTGCTTTTCCTCTTCCTGCGCGACTGGCGGGCAACGCTTATCCCGGCGCTCACCATGCCGGTGGCGCTGATCGGGACCTTGGCGGCCATCTATCTGGTCGGCTTCTCGATCAACATCCTCACGCTGCTGGCCATCGTTCTTGCGACCGGTCTGGTGGTCGACGACGCCATCGTGGTGCTCGAAAACATCGTACGCCGCCGTGCCGAGGGCATGGGGCCGCGGGCTGCTGCCGTGCTCGGTACCCAGGAGGTGTTCTTCGCCGTTCTCGCGACGACGGCAACACTTGCCGCCGTCTTCGTGCCGCTCTCTTTCCTTCCGGGACAGCTCGGTGGCCTGTTTCGCGAGTTCGGCTTCGTGCTCGCCTTTGCCGTGCTCCTGTCTTCGGTCACCGCCCTGACACTGTGTCCGATGATGGCATCGCGCATGCTGGGCCAGGCGAAGGATGAAAATCGTGGGATCCTTGGAAGCTTCGGAAAGCGGTTCTCATCCGGCTACCGCCGCAGCCTTGGGGCCTGCCTGCGTAATCCGCTGATTGTGGTCGTGGTCGCCACGATGTTCTCAGCCGCCGCCTATGCCACCTTCACCACGATCCGAAGCGAGCTGACGCCGCGCGAGGACCGCTCGATGGTGATGATGCGGCTTTCGACGCCGCAAGGATCGAGCCTCGCTTATACCCGCGATCAGGTTCAGCGGGTGGAGGAAAATCTGAAATCCCTTGTCGACAGTGGCGAGATCCGCAGCATCTTCTCGATTTCCGGTCAGGGCTCGTCGAACAGTGCCTTCATGGTGATGACACTTGCGCCCTGGGACGAGCGTACCCGCACACAGGACCAGATCGTCCAGGACGTCAATGCTGCGGCGGCCAAGGTGCCGGCGTTGCGGGGCAACGTCTTCCAGTCGAACAGTCTGCGCATCCGTGGTGCCGGCAGTGGGCTGCAGATGGCGATTGTCGGCAGCAGCCATGAGAAGCTGACGGAAGCGGCGATCCAGATCGTCGATCAGATGCGCAACTCGCCTCTGCTGCAGACGCCGCGCCTCGACAATGAACCGACCCAGGCGCAGATCTCGGTGACCATCGACCGGGAGCGCGCATCGGATCTTGGTGTGGACATCAATGCGATCGGCACCTCGCTACAGGCGCTGCTCGAAGGGCGTTCGGTCACGGATGTCTTCATCGACGGCAATTCGATCCCGGTGCGTCTGGTGTCAAGCACTCAGCCGATCAATGATCCGACCGATCTCGAAAGCATCTTCCTCACGACCTCTGATGGCCGCGTCGTTCCGATGTCGACGATCGCGTCGCTTGAGGAGAGGGCGGTCGCTCCGCAGTTGAACCGGGAGCAGCAGCTGGCATCCGTATCGTTCTCCGCAGGCCTCAATGACGGTGTGGCGCTGGGCGATGCGGTGAGCGCCGTCAAGGCGATCGCCGAGCCGCTCCTGCCGCCGGGGTCGCGACTGGTGCCTCTTGCTGAAGCTGCGACGCTTCAGGAGAACTCCTATGGCATGGCGCTCACCTTCGGCTTTGCGATCGCGATTATCTTTCTGGTACTCGCAGCGCAGTTCGAGAGTGTGATCTCCGGCCTGATCATCATGGCAACGGTGCCGCTTGGGCTGGCCTGTGCCGTCTTTGCGCTCGTCATCACCGGCTCGACGCTCAACGTCTACAGCCAGATCGGCCTTGTGCTGCTCGTCGGGGTCATGGCGAAGAACGGCATCCTCATCGTCGAATTTGCCAACCAGTTGCGTGATCGCGGGCAGAGCGTGCGCGAGGCGATCGAGAATGCCTGCGCGATCCGCCTGCGACCCGTGATGATGACCATGATCGCGACCGTGCTGGGTGGGTTTCCGCTGCTTCTCGCACAGGGGGCGGGCGCCGAGGCGCGTATCGCGCTTGGCTGGGTGATCGTCGGCGGGCTTGGCTTTGCGACACTGGTGACGCTCTACATCACGCCGGTCGCCTATCTGTTGCTCGCCCGCTTCTCCAAGCCGCATGCCCATGAAGAGGCTCGGCTGAAGCGCGAGCTCGATGACGCCAATCTGAAGGGTGCGAATGATCCGGGAGAAGCGCCTCGGATAGCCGCTGAATAACAGAGGCACCTCGTTTAAAGCGGCGTGGCGTTTCTGCCGCTGGACAATGAAATCCGCCTATCCCATAGCAGGGACGATGCCTCGCAGGTGGCGTCGGGTTTGCAAATACGGGAGGCGACGGAATGGCTCGCAAGGATGTGATCGACGGCACGCGCAACGAAGAGGGGATCGCGAGCGCCCTGCCGATCCTCAAGCAGCGCTTCGGGGATCGCTTTCAGACAGGGCAGTCGTTTCGCGAGCAGCACAGCCACACCACGACCTATCTGCCGTCGCAGCTGCCCGACGGCGTCGTGTTCGTCGAGCAGACAGCCGATGTCCAGGAGGTGGTGCGGATTTGTGCCGCCCATCGCGTACCGATCATCGCCTTCGGAACGGGATCGTCACTGGAAGGGCAGGTCAATGCGCCGTCCGGCGGCATCTCCATTGATTTCAGCCGGATGAACCGCATTCTGCAGGTCAATGCCGAGGACCTCGATTGTACGGTGGAGCCGGGTGTGACCCGGGAAGACCTCAACACCTATCTGCGCGATACGGGGCTTTTCTTTCCCATCGATCCCGGCGCCAATGCCTCGCTCGGCGGCATGACCGCAACCCGCGCCTCGGGCACCAATGCGGTGCGCTACGGGACGATGAAGGACAATGTGCTGGCGTTGACCGTCGTTACGGCAGATGGTGAGGAGATCCGGACCGCACACAGGGCGCGTAAGTCGTCGGCCGGTTACGATCTCACCCGGCTCTTCGTTGGTTCGGAAGGCACGCTCGGGCTGATTACCTCGATCACGCTCCGGCTGCAGGGCATTCCGGCCAAGATCGGCGGCGGCGTCTGCGCTTTTCCGACGCTGGAAGATGCCTGCAATGCCGTCATCATGACCATCCAGATGGGTATTCCGGTTGCCCGCATCGAATTGCTCGACGAGATGCAGATCCGCGCCTGCAACGCCTATTCGAAGCTCTCTTATCCCGAGCGGCCGACACTTTTCGTCGAGTTTCACGGGACGGAAGAGACGGTCGCGCTGCAATCTCAGCAGTTTGCCGAGATCGCTGCCGAATTCGGCGCCGATGCCTTCCAGTTCACGGCGAATGCCGAGGAGCGCGCGCAGCTGTGGAAGGCACGGCACAACGCCTATTGGGCGAGCCGTGCGTTGGCGCCGGAACTTGCGGCACTCTCGACCGATGTCTGCGTGCCGATCTCGCGGCTCGCGGAATGCGTGGCTGAAACCCAGGCGGATATCCAGGAACAGGGCTTCCTGGCACCGATCGTCGGCCATGCCGGCGACGGAAATTTTCATGTCCTTCTGCTGTTCGATGACAAGGATCCGAAGGGCGTTGCGCAGGCCGAGGCCTTTCTCGAGCGGCTGAATGGGCGGGCGTTGGCCATGGACGGGACCTGCACCGGGGAACATGGAATTGGTCAGGGCAAGATCAGTTATCTGACCCAGGAACTGGCCTCTGCTCTTCCCGTCATGCGGGCGATCAAGGCGAGCCTCGATCCGCACGACCTGTTCAATCCGGGCAAGATTTTTCGCGTCTGACTACAAGACCTTACGGCTTGCTACCACGGCGAATTGGGTTACCCTGCGGCCGAAATCAAGGGAGTGGCATTGGTGCTCGGACGCATACTGGTTACGCTTGGCGGTCTTCTGGTGGTGGCGCTGTTTTCCGCCCTGCTCGCGCCGTTCTTCGTCGACTGGACCAATTTTCGGCAGGATTTCGAGGACCGCGCCAGCCAGTTGCTCGGCAAGAAAGTCGTCGTGCATGGAGCGGTCAGCGCCCGCATCCTGCCCTTTCCGTCGGTGACGATGGAAGACGTGACCGTCGGCACCGATGTCGATGGATCGCCGCTGGTGACGGTTGCCCGCTTCTCCCTCGATGCCGAGCTCGCGCCCTTCCTGTCGGGCGAAGCGCGTATCTTCGACATGCGGATCGAGCAGCCCAAGGCCCGGATACGGCTTCTGGCCGACGGTACCCTGGACTGGTTGCGCGGCAGCCGCCCAACCATCCCGGCGCGGACAGTCATTCTTGAAAAGGTCTCGGTGACCGGAGGTCATATCGAATTCATCGACGAGCAATCCGGTCGCAACCGTATCCTGTCTGACCTCGACGCCGATGTTTCGGCCCGGACCCTTGCCGGCCCCTGGTCGGTCTCCGGACGCGCGTCGCTTGATGGGGAGGTCGGTGGCTTTGCCCTCACCAGCTCCGAAAGTACCAATGATGCCCTGCCGATCCGGCTGAGGATCGAACCGGATGCGCGGCCCTTCGACGTCTCGCTGGAGGGGGAGCTTGCGCTCTCGGAGGGGCGGCCGATTTACAAGGGCCAATTCCTGTCGACGTGGAAGGTGGCTGAGGCTGAAGCCTCTTCAGCTAATGGGGAGGCCACCGTCCCGGGGCCCAGACTGCGCGGCGCCTTCGAACTGACCAATGAGAGCGTCACGGTTCCATCCTATCGGCTGGAACTGGGAGATGTGGCCGATCCTTACGTCATCACCGGCGAGGCCAAGCTCGATACCGGCGCCAAGCCGGAGTTTTTGCTGACAGCGGAAGGGCAGCAGGTGGACGTCAACCGGCTTGCGGCCGATGGCAGTCGAGCGGCAAAGACGGCGCGCAACGGTGCGGTTTCGCTTCAGCAGCGGCTCGCGCTCCTCATGCAGACGGCGGCAAAAATTCCCGTTCCCAACGTGCCTGGCCGCGCCACCCTGAAATTGCCGGCGATTGTCGCCGGTGACACCGTCTTTCGCGACATCCAGCTCGATGTGCAGCCGGCTGGAACTGGCTGGACGATCGATCGCGCCGTTGCGGTGCTTCCGGGCCGCACGCAGGTTGAGGCGAGCGGGCGGCTCGCTCTGATCGGTAGTCCTTCATTCGAAGGCAACCTGCTCGTTGCATCGACGCAGCCGTCCGGGCTTGCAACCTGGATTTCCGGCAAGGTCGATCCGGCAATTCGGCAGTTACGATCGGCGGGCTTTTCAGCGACCGTCAATCTGACACCGGAATTGCAGCGTTTCGAAAAGCTGGAAGTCGCCGTTGGCGACGAACCGCTGAAGGGCCGGCTGGAACGCGAATCGCCGTCTGGTGCTGCGCCCAATCTGTCTGTGGAGCTTTCCGGTGCAGGGCTCGATCTGGATGCGGCGCGCGCAATCGCAGCGCTTGTCATCGGCGAGGATGCCGAGCGCAACCTGCTGGCGGAGCGTGTGGCGGCGCGGCTGAAGATCGACAGGCTTGCGGCCTCGGGAATTGATCTGCGCGATGTGGATAGCATCGTCAGCTACCAGGGTGACAGGCTCTCGATCGAGCGTCTGAATGTCGGCGATGTCGCAGGTGCCTCGATCGGCATCACCGGGTCGATGGCTTTGGAGGCCGGGGTCTTCAATGGCGAGGGCCGGATATCGCTGCGCTCGGAAGACCCGACGGCGTTTCTGGCATTGCTGAACGAGCGCTTTGCCGGGCGGCCCGTGCTCGCCCGCCTTGCGGAGAGCGCAGACTGGTTTGCCGAGACGGACATGACCGCAGATCTCGTCCTGAACAAGGATGACGGCGTGCGCATCAACGGCGGCGGCCGGACGAACGGCAGCCGCGCGACCTTTGCACTTGCGGCACCGGATATTATGGCGCTCGCATCGGGTGCCGGCCGCAGCATTGACGTGAGCCTGGAAAACGAGGAGGCACAGGTGCTGATGGGGCAGGCGGGCCTTGCGCCACTGCCCTGGCCGATCGGCGAAGGCGGCAGGCTCAGCCTGACTTTGAAAGGCAAGGATGCCCGCACAGCGGAGACGGAAATCCGTTTTGACGGCGCCCGCTCGACACTGGCCGCGACTGGACAGCTGACAGCTGTCGACGGTCCGCGCCTCCTGGATGGTGCCTGGGACGTCTCTCTCAAAAGCGCGGATGCGGGCCCCTACCTGATGGCGCTCGGCGCGGGGCTACCTTCCATCGAGGCGGGCGTCGCACTTGATGCGCAGGCGTCTCTCGGTGTGGCGGACGGCCAGGTGACGGTCGACAAGCTGACCTCTACGATTGCGGGACAGGCGGTGAACGTGGCGGGAACGGTGGATCTGCGCGGAGCCGTTCCGGTTGCCAAGGGCTCCGTCTCGCTGGACAGCCTCGACCTTGAATGGCTGGCCGAGACCATGCTCGGGCCCGTGCACGATCCGGCTACGGGTGTTCTCGTTGCCGCGCCTCTTGCCAAAAGCGCTGTTACGGCCGATCTCGATCTGGATCTCAAGGCAAAGCAGGTCTGGCCGGAGATCGGGGAGGCGATGACGGATGTTTCGGCTAAGCTTGCCGCCAAGGCGGGAGAGCTGACGCTTGACGAGGTTAAGGGTTCCTGGCTCGGCGGGGCGATGGCGGGGCGGCTGTCGCTCGCCAATAGCGACGGCAATGGCTTCCTGCAGTCACGCCTCGATCTCAAGGGAGCCGACCTCAAGCGCAGTCTGAACGCCTTGCGCATCGAGCGTGGTCTCGATGCCTCCGATGTTCTGTCTGGTCCCTTCGACCTCACCTTTGTCGGTGAGGGTGGCGGCAAGAGTGCGGCCGAACTGATTGGAAATGCGAGCGGATCGGGCGAAATGAGATTGCAGCAGCTGAAGGTCGGGAACCTGGATCTCGCCATCCTTCCCCTTCTCATTGAGCAGGCAGATGCGCTCGGTACCGAGCTCGACCAGGACAAGGTCCGGGCGATGACGACGGAACTTCTGTCCGGTGGGGAAACGGTGGTCCAGGGGCTGAAACTCCCCTTTGCGCTCTCGGATCATACCTTGCGCGTCCAGAATGCCGTTACCGAGACAGGTGCCGCGAAACTCGATGGCACAGCACGGCTCGATCTGGAGCAGGGTGTGGTGGACGGCGAAATCGGCGTTGCGCTTTCGCCCGGCGATCTTGCGCTGGATGGGGCTGCACCGAATTTCCGACTGCTGTTGCAGGGCGATGCCCTTTCACCGGAGCGGGTGGTGGATGTGACGGAGCTTACTAATTTCCTCTCGCTGCGCGCTTTCGAGAAAGAACGTCGCCGTGTCGAGGCGTTGCAGTCGAGCGTGCTGGAGAAGCAGAGATTGCGGCGGGAGGCAGCGCTTGCACGGGCGAATGCCGAACGTCGGGTCCGTGCCGAAGAAGAGGCACGGCAGCGGGCTGAAGCAGAGCGCCTGCTGCAGGAGCAGCGGCAAACGCTTGAGGCCGCTCCGGCGGAGGCGGGCGCGGCGGAGCCCTCGGCAACGACGACGGAGAGTGTCCCGGAGGCGCCACTCTTGCCTGTGCCTTCAGAGGAACGCGTGGTGCGTCAGCCGCTCCCAAGCATGAAATTCGATGACCTGCCAGGCGTACAATAAATCACCCGTAGGATCTGCGGGTGTGCAGTTTCGTAACACGTTCGCAATGACGGTCCCTGTACAGGGACGGTGGCATCAGACGTAAGCGTAGCGCTCGCCGAAGGGCACGTCTTCCGGATTCTCCGGCACATTGGTGGTGCCGATCTTGTCGCTTTCACCCGACATGCGATGGTTCGCCTTGCTTTCCGGCGGAGGTTCGGGGCGCTGGGTCTGGTCTTCACCCGAGGCAGCCTTCGCCTGGGCGAGCTGGGCCTGAAGCTTGGCAAGTTCATTGCGCAATTCGGTCAGCTGCTGATTGATCTCCGCTTCGTCGTCCGAAGTCTCGGCGGAAGACAGGGCCTCTTCCTGCGTGGAGATGCCTTTCTGTACGCTGGCGATCTGGGCCTTGATTGCCGCAGTCGAGTCCTTGGAGCCGCCGGTCGAAAGGGTTTGCGTCGCACTGGTGCTGGAGGTGATGGCTGTCGTCATTTCAAAAGTCCTGTCGATAAAATGGCCGGATAGAGTTCTTACCGGCGGACGCTGAAATATCGCCGAAGCTCGAGAGGTTCAAACTAGGGTTCGAGGTATCTCGATGAGGCAATGCTACCGCTAACATATTAAATAAGTACGTGTGGCGTACCTATTTCTCCCGATCAGAGGCTGATATCTCGGTCTTTATTGCCTGCTTGAGATGCGCCAGGACATAAAGACGCAAAGCGGAAGAGAGATTGGCACCTGCGGGACGATGCTCGTCGACTTCGGCGATCAAGGCGGCGAAGCTAATCGACCGTTCGGCAGCGATGGTGCGAAGTTCGGTTAGAAAATTATCTTCGACCGAGAAGCTTGTCCGGTGGCCATGCAAGGTAATCGAGCGCTTGCGGATCATGGAGGCTGCAGCCTTCGGGCTTCAATGAGCGACGAGGCCCATGCGGCGGGTGACGATGACCTTAGGTCTCGGTGGGTTTCTCAATGCGGCCCTGATCCAGTTGCTTTGCGGCTTTTTCGTTTAGGGTACGGGTCAGGGTCTTTTCGGCCTTGGTCCGGCCATGGGTCAGGCGGTTCTGTTCGGCTGTCGCCTCGCGTTCTGCCCGCGCCTTCGTCTTGCGGAACTGGCGGAGATTGACGATGTCTGCAGCCATTCTTATCGTCCCGTGATGGAGAGCCGGCCTTTCGGCCGGCTTCGTTGGGTGCGTTACTGCTTCTTGCGGAAGGCGTCGAGCGAGACGACGGAGCCTTCCTTCTTTTCGTCGGAAACCGTCGCGTCCGATTCTTCCGCCTTGCTTGCCATGTCGAGCGGATAGGCGGTGATTTCGGCCTCGCCTTCGTCTTCCTCGGCCAGCGGCACGTCGAATTCGAGCTCGAAATTCACCGAAGGGTCATAGAAGCCGCGGATGGCGTTGAAGGGGATGACCAGCTTTTCCGGCGTGTCGGAGAAGGAAAGGCCAATCTCGAACAGGCTGTCGGTGACCTTCAGTTCCCAGAACTGGTGCTGGATGACGATGGTCATCTGCTCGGCATACTTCGCCTTCAGATGCTGCGAGATTCGCACGCCCGGTGCCCCGGTCAGGAAGGTGATGAAGAAATGATGGTCGCCGGGAAGACGGCCCGTGGCAGCAACTTCGGTCAAAACCTTGCGGATGACACTTCTCAGCGCGTCCTGGGCCAGAATGTCGTAGCGAATGTGGTCGTGCCCCATCAGATCCTGTCTTTCCTTCTCATGCCGTTTGGACGGCTATATGCCACGGCGCGTCGGTGGCGAAAAGCCCCGTCACGCGAAAGCGCTTCGCCGGAGGATACATCATTTCAACGCGTTCCGGTAGGCGCGACATGACAGTGCATGTGAGGGAAGAATAAATTGGGAGAAGGGGAGGTTAGGTGAAGGCTTCTGTTGCCAGGTGCCTTCGGACCCCGCCTCAAGGGGCTAACCTAGAGGACTTGGTTCGGATTTCCCGCACCGCCATTAGGCAGCGAGAGCATAACCCTTAGCGTTGTTGTCGTTTGCAACTACACTTGTGACCCGATAACGGCGGTATCATGCCGAGCAAAAGTTCGATCTTTACGCCCTTGTCGATCCTATTTCGCCCCCATCAAAAGCCGGTCTGAAGAGAGATCAGATCCGACCGGTTTTTGGTGGAGGCGCCGGGTACCGCCCCCGGGTCCAATAGGTTTATTACACCGACCGTTTATTGCCATAGCCGGAGCAAGCCCCGGCACGAGTGATATAGGTGTTTCCATCCTCCATGAAAAGAGGGCACGGGCAACTATCGCGCGCCGCTTCGCGTTCGACCGCTCATCGGCACTGGTTGCGGAAGACGATGTAATCGCCGGTCTGGTCGCTGAAATACTTGATCACATACCCTTTCTTGCCGCTATCGCCGGCGGGAACGCGGCAGCGCAAACCCCATTGCGGCGTCTGCCGGCATGATTCGACCAGGAAACATTGGCCGACTTCGAACTTCCCGATAATCGGGCTCTTCATGTCTTCCTTAGCGCGGATGTTCAGCTGGTTGAGCGCTTGGACACGCACCGGACCATTTCCGGTAAACGGCGGCACGAGGTCGGTTGCCTCGGCGCAGCGGTCGTTGTCATAGCGGCGGCGGCAGTTCTCTCTGCGTGCCGGTGGTGCTGCCGGTGCCTGAACGATGCGGGGCGTACCGATCCGCTGACCGCTCGCCGGTTTCAGGGTCACCAGGCTGCCATCATTCAGCTGCCCCATGAGGACCCCTCTGTTCGGCTGCAGCGTCGCGATTAGGAAGTTGTTGGTGCCGAGGATGGTCAGGCCGTTGCCGTTCGGTGCCCAGACCCAGGCAAAGGACATCGGCCCGACACAGGTATAGGTCGTCGCCTTCAACTGGCCGCCCATGGCCTGGCCGGAGAGATTGATGCTGCAGGCGCCGAGCGGGCCGCCCTCCACGGTCCAGTTGCCGACAAAGTCCTGAGGCGCCTGTGCCGTCGCCGGTGCAACGTTGCAGAACAGCGTCAGCCAAGTGACCAGCATTGCGACCATGGTGGGCGTTCTCATCTCTCTGTCTCCCTGTGTTTCAGTACATGGTTGTTCATCGGAGAGGCGAAGCGGATTCGGCTAGTCCAAAATCTGCCGGTATCTCTGCTGGTGAGCGGGATGCATGCCAGACAACCACAGTTTCGTCCTTGTGGCTCAATCGGGGAAAAGGGGTCGTGACCGCTTGGTTTGCGGGGGAGGAGGCGTTAGAATGAGACATCCATCACGACTCGCCAGGGACCCATGCACCAGTATCACGACCTCCTTCGCCATGTGCTGGAGACCGGCAGCGATCGCGGTGACCGCACCGGCACCGGCACGCGCTCCGTCTTCGGTTATCAAATGCGCTTCGATCTTGCTGATGGCTTCCCCGTCGTCACGACGAAGAAGCTGCATCTGCGCTCGATCATCCATGAGCTGCTGTGGTTCCTGAAAGGCGACACCAATATCGGCTACCTGCGCGACAACGGCGTGACCATCTGGGACGAGTGGGCCGACGAAGATGGCAATCTCGGGCCGGTCTACGGAGCTCAGTGGCGCTCCTGGCCGGATTACGAAGGCGGCCATATCGACCAGATCGCCCGGCTGATCGAAGGCATCAAGACCAATCCGAATTCGCGTCGGCATATCGTATCGGCCTGGAACCCGGCGCTCGTCGACGAAATGGCACTGCCGCCCTGTCACTGTCTGTTCCAGTTCTATGTCGCCGACGGGCGGCTTTCTTGCCAGCTTTATCAGCGCTCGGCAGACATCTTCCTTGGCGTGCCATTCAACATCGCTTCCTACGCGCTGCTGACCCTCATGGTGGCGCAGGTGACGGGGCTGGAGCCGGGTGAGTTCATCCATACCTTCGGCGACGCCCATCTTTACGCGAACCATTTCGATCAGGCGAAGCTGCAGCTCACGCGGACACCGAAGGCGCTGCCGGTGATGAAGCTCAATCCCGATGTCAGGGACATCTTCTCCTTCACCTATGACGACTTCACACTTATCGGCTATGAGGCCGATTCCAGCATCAAGGCGCCGATTGCTGTCTAAGCGACCGGCGAGAGCTTCATGACCGACATCAAGACCCTGATCATCGTCGCGGTCTCGCGCAACGGGGTCATCGGACGCGACGGCGACATGCCCTGGCGCTTGTCCACCGATCTGAAGCGGTTCAAGGCGCTCAGCATGGGCAAGCCGCTGGTGATGGGCCGCAAGACGTTCGAATCCGTTGGGTCAAAGCCGTTGCCGGGACGGCCGCATGTCATCGTCAGCCGGAGTGCCACGTTCGATATGCCAGGTGTCGAGACCGCGGCGACGGTCGAGGACGGGCTGAAACGTGCGCGCGCACTTGCCCGGGAGGCGGGTGTCGATGCGATCTGCATTGTCGGCGGTGGTGAGATCTATCGGCAGACGATAGCGCTCGCCGACGAGCTGCACGTGACCCATGTCGAGACCGATCTCGACGGCGATACGCATTTTCCCGACATCGATCCTGAACTGTTCGCGTTGGTGGAAGAAATGTCCGTTCCGGCCGGGGAAAAGGACAATTACCCGACGCGCTACGCGATATACCGTCGCAGGACCGGCCGATAACGGAAAATTTGCCCTGTCTTCGGAAGAAGTTGGCCGCTTCGCGTTGAAAGGCCGGGCTGCGATACCTATAACGCTCTGGAACCTTTCGTGATGCGGCTCTCAACCGTCGCGACCGCAAGGACTTGGGAGCGATTTACAGCAAAGAGGTATGAATGCCCTGGAGCAATCAAAACGGCGGCGGCGGCGGTCCTTGGGGCGGCGGCGGCGGCGGTAACAATCAGGGCCCCTGGGGGCAGGGGCCGAACCGGCCGCGTGGCGGCGGCGGTGGCGGCAATCAGCCCCCCGATCTCGAGGATCTTATCCGTCGTGGACAGGACCGGCTGCGCAATGTCGTGCCCGGCGGCTTCAACGGTGGTGCCTTCGTCATCATCGGCCTTGTGCTGATCGCATTCTGGGCGATCCAGGCGATCTATACCGTTCAGCCGGACGAGCGTGGCGTTGAACTTCGCTTCGGCAAGCCGAAGGAAGAAGTCTCGATGCCGGGCCTTCACTTCCATCTCTGGCCGGTCGAACAGGTCGAGATTGTCAAGGTCACCGAACAGCAGCAGAATGTTGGCAGCCGTGCCACATCGAACAATCCGGGTGCCGGCCTGATGCTTTCTGGCGATCAGAACATCGTCAGCGTGCAGTTCTCGGTGCTGTTCACCGTGTCTGATCCGCAGGCCTATCTGTTCAACCTCGAAGATCCGTCGCAGACGCTGCAGCAGGTCGCCGAAAGCGCGATGCGTGAAGTGGTCGGCCGCCGTCCGGCGCAGGACGTCTTCCGCGACAACCGCGAAGACATCTCGACCCAGGTGCGCGACATCATTCAGGGCACCATGGACAATTATGGCGCCGGCATCGCGATCAACGCTGTTCCGATCGAAGACGCAGCCCCGCCGCGCGAAGTGGCCGAGGCCTTCGAAGAAGTGCAGCGCGCACAGCAGGACGAAGATCGTTTCGTCGAGGAAGCCAACCAATACGCCAACCAGCGTCTTGGTCAGGCCCGTGGTCAGTCGGCCCAGATCCGCGAAGAGGCAGCCGCCTACAAGGATCAGGTCGTCAAGGAAGCGGAAGGTGAGGCCCAGCGCTTCATCTCGATCTATGACGAATATGCCAAGGCGCCAGACGTGACCCGCCAGCGGATCTATCTGGAAACCATGGAGAATGTCCTGCGCAATTCGAACAAGGTGATCATCGACGAAAAGCAGGGCGTCGTGCCGTATCTGCCGCTCAACGAAATCACGCGACAGCCGGGAACGCAGGCGGGCAACCAGCCTGGCGGCCAGTCGGCAACGGGAGGCAACTGATATGTCGAACCGTTTGCCCTATTTCGTCGCGGCCTTCGCCGTCGTCCTGTTCTTCGCCTATTCCTCGATCTTCGTGGTCAATGAGCGCGAACAGGCGATCGTCCTGCGCTTCGGCCAGATCCAGGATGTGAAGACCGAGCCAGGCCTTTATCTCAAACTGCCCTTCGCGTTCATGGATGCCGATCGCGTTCAGTATATCGAGGATCGTGCACTGCGCTTCGACCTTGACAATATCCGCGTTCAGGTTCGCGGCGGTGCCTTCTACGAAGTCGACGCCTTTGCCGTCTACCGGATCAACGATGCCCGTCGCTTCCGTGAAACGGTGTCAGGTGACCGGGACGCAGCCGAATCGCGCCTTCGCACCCGCCTCGATGCTGCACTTCGCCGCGTCTATGGTCTGCGCAATTTCGATGCGGCTCTTTCGGAGGAGCGTGGTTCGATGATGGCGGATGTTCGCAACGATCTTCAGGCGGCTGCCGGCAGCCTCGGTCTGCAGGTCACGGATGTGCGCATTCGCCGGACGGACCTCACCCAGGAAGTCTCGCAGCAGACCTTCCAGCGCATGAAGGCCGAACGTTTGGCGGAAGCGGAACTCATCCGCGCCCGCGGTAATGAAGAGAGCCAGCGTCGCCGCGCGATTGCGGATCGCCAGGTGGTCGAGCTGCAGGCCGATGCACAGCGCGATTCGGAAATCCTGCGCGGTCAAGGTGATGCCGAGCGGAACCGGATCTTTGCCGAGGCCTTCCAGCGTGATCCGGCCTTCTTCGAGTTCTATCGCTCGATGCGGGCCTATGTCGCCTCGATGAGCAACCAGGGCACGACCATGGTGCTGTCGCCCGACTCGGACTTCTTCCGCTTCTTCAACAGCGGCGTTGGTCGCAGCGACAACGCCCCTGTTGCGGCACCCGGTGGGGCTGTTGCTCCTGCTGTGCCCGCACCTGTGGCACCGGCGAATTGACGCTACGGCAGGTTCTCCGGAACCTGACGTTACGGAATACTGAAAGGGTCGGCCGAAAGGCCGGCCCTTTTTTGTTTTGCAATACGCGATCTCACGCAGTTTTCACAACGACCCATCGTGCAATGTTGCCCTTCGACGAGGAATCATGTGCTAGCTGTCGGATCGACAAGATCTGGTCGCATGTTGTGGCTATGACGCTTCCGGGAAATGTGATTTTCCGTTTCCCGGTTGCGCCCTATGTTGAAGTCGCCCTGATACTCCCAGTGAGGAAGCCGATGACCTATTCCGCCCGCCCGTCACGAAAGATCCTGCCGGCCCTGATGGTCGGAAGTGCCCTGGTGATGGGTGTTGCGAGCATGCCCTCCGTCGGAGAGGCCCGTGGGCCCGATTCGGTTGCCGATCTGGCGTCCGGCCTGCTGGGTGCTGTGGTCAACATCTCAACCTCGCAGAGCGTCAAGGAAGAGGGCGAGGGGCCGGCACCCCAAGTGCCGGAAGGCTCGCCGTTCCAGGAACTGTTCGACGACTTCTACAAGAACGGCGACAGCGGCGATAACAACAGCAAGGTCAATTCGCTGGGCTCTGGGTTCGTCATCGATCCCAAGGGCTTCATCGTCACCAACAACCACGTCATCGAGAACGCCGACGACATCGAGGTGATCTTTTCCGACGGTTCGAAGCTGAAAGCCAAACTGATCGGCACCGATACCAAGACGGATCTGTCGGTGTTGAAGGTCGAGCCGTCGCAGCCGCTGACGGCCGTCAAGTTCGGCGATTCGCGCAAGCTTCGGATCGGCGACTGGGTGATGGCGATCGGCAACCCGTTCGGGCTTGGTGGTTCTGTGACGCTCGGCATCGTTTCAGCCAGCGGACGCAATATCAATGCCGGCCCTTACGACAACTTCATTCAGACGGATGCGGCTATCAACAAGGGCAATTCCGGTGGACCGCTGTTCAACATGGATGGCGAGGTGATCGGGATCAATACGGCGATTATCTCGCCGAGTGGCGGCTCAATCGGTATCGGCTTTTCCGTGCCGACCGAGCTTGCCCAGAACATCGTCAACCAGTTGATCGAGTTCGGCGAGACGCGGCGCGGCTGGCTTGGCGTGCGCATCCAGCCGGTGTCCGACGAGGTGGCCGAAAGTCTGAAGATCGGTCGCGCCCGCGGTGCCCTGATCAGCGGCATCGTTGAGGACGGCCCGGTTGCCAAGGGGCCGATCATGGTTGGCGATATCATCGTCAGCTTCAACGGTCGGCCGGTGGCGGAAACGCGCGATCTGACGCGGATGGTGGCCGAGAGCCCGATCGGCGAACCGCTCGACGTCGTCATCCTGCGCGACGGCAAGGAGCAGACGGTAAAGGTCACCCTCGGCCTGTTGGAGGATGATGACGCGACGAGTGAGGAACCGTCGAACTCTGACCAGACGGTCGAACCGGACGAGGAAGGTCAGGATCCGGGCGCCGAGGATCAGGCTGAACAGGCTCCTGACACCGGCGAAAGCGAGGACGGCGATCAGACGGTGCCTGGCGAAACCCAACAGGCGGCTCCGGTGACGGAAGGTCTGATCGGGGTCGAGCTGACCTTGCTTGATGACGCGCAGCGTAAGTCTTTCAGCATTGCCGAGGGTGTCGAGGGCGTGTTGATCACGCGCGTGCTGCCGAATTCCAAGGCTGAAGCGAAGGGGTTGAAGGCTGGCGACGTCATTGTCGAGGTAGCGCAGGAGTTCATGCGCACGCCGCAGCAGGTGGCCGAGAAGCTGACCAAGATCAAGAGCGATGGCCGTCGCAGCGGTTACCTGATGATTGCCGACAAGGAAGGCAATCTGCGTCTGGTGGCCGTACCGCTCGAATAGAATTCAGGCGTAGCGCCGTTCGCTCCCGCCGGCGCCGGCTCTCAGAAAGGCGGCGAAGGCGTCGGCTGGCATGGGGCGGGAGACAAGATATCCCTGGATTTCACCGCAGCCCAGTTGCCGCAAGGCGACTAGCTGGTTTTGTGTTTCAACACCTTCGGCGGCCACGCTCATGCGCAGGTCCTTCGCCAGGCGGATGACGCATTCCACGATTGCGCGCCCGTCCTCGTTCGTTTCCATGTCGGAAATGAAGGACTGGTCGATCTTCAATTTGTCGAAGCGGAAGCGGCGGAGATAGCTCAGCGACGAGAAGCCGGTGCCGAAGTCGTCGAGGGCGATGCGGATCCCGAGCTTGCTCAGGGTCTTCAAGGTCTGCTCGACGGCCGGTGTCGAATTCATGAGTAGGCTTTCTGTCACCTCAAGCTCCAGGCGACCCGGGCGCATGGCATTCGCCTTCAACGCGTTCTCGACCATAGGGACGAGGCCCGGGCTCAGAAACTGGCGAGAGGAAAGGTTGACGGCGACACGGACATCGTCTGGCCAGTTCGCCGACACCCGGCAGGCTTCGCGCAGTACCCAGGCGCCGATGCTGGTGATGAGGCCGGTCTCTTCGGCAATCGGAATGAATTCCGCGGGGCTGATCGGACCAAGACGCGTGTGGTTCCAACGCAATAGCGCTTCGGCGCAGACCACTTGGTGGCTCTGCGCATCAATCAGCGGCTGGAAATACAGCTCCAGTGTGCTGAGGCTGACCGCCAGCGCCAGTTCCTGTTCGATCAGATTGCGGCGACGCGCCGTGGCATCGAGAGACGAGTCGAAATAGCGGAAGCGATTGCGACCGTCGGCCTTGGCTCGATACAAAGCGAGATCCGCGTTGCGGATCAACTGGTCCGGATCGGTTCCGTCGACCGGTGCGCAGGCAAGACCTATGCTGACGCCGATATGGGCGGTGCCGGAGCGCAGGTGGAAGGGCTGTCCCAGTCGCTTGATGATGCGGGTGGCGAGATGCCCGGCGCTTTTCGGATCTTCTCCAGACATATGGAGGATGACGAACTCGTCGCCGCCCAGGCGGGCCAGCGTGTCGCCTTCGCTGCAGAGCTGCTGCAACAGGCCGGCTACTTCACGCAGCAACTCGTCACCGCCAGCATGGCCATGGTTGTCGTTGACTTGCTTGAAACGGTCGAGATCGAGAAGGAGCAGTGAAAATCCGTCGCCGTGTCGTTCCAGCCGGGAGACGGCGCGGGCGAGATCTTCGTTGAGCAGAACACGGTTGCCCACGTCCGTCAGCGGATCATGGCGCGCCATGTGCTCGATCCGCAGCCGCGTCTGACGGTTTGTGGTGACGTCGCGCCCAACTCCGCGGTAGCCGATGAAGCGGCCGCTTTCATCATGTATCGCCTTGGCGGTCAGCGACCAGATGCCCAGCTCGCCGCCCTGTTCGACGCAGATATCGACATCGCGAAAGGACTGACGGGCTTCGAGCTTACGGCGGAAGCTCTCGCGATCCTCGATCTGTTCGATTTCCGTCATGAAATGCATGGCAAAGGGGATGGCATCGATGATGGGCTTGCCGACAATGAGGCTGTCCGGGGCAGCAAGTTTCTCGCAGAACCGGCTTGATGCGCGTTCAAGACGGAGATTCTCGTCAGCGCCCCAGAGCCAGTCGGCGGTATTCTGTTCGAAATCGTTGAGCAGCAGACCGATGACATCCCGCTGTTCGTCGGCAGCCATCTTGGCGCGGACCTTCTCCGTCAGGCTTTCGCATACCGCCAGCGAGGAGCGGACAATGATGGCGGCGAAGATGGCATAGAGGGAGAAAAGATAGAAGCCGACGACTGAGGCATTGCTGCCAAGTGCAATGGCCGCCCCGAGACCCACGATGCCGCAAAAGACGACAGAGGCGGGCGGGACTGTTGCGAGTGCAAAACCGCCGCCACCCGCCATGCCGACAGTCAGCGCAATCAGAACCATGCGCTGGGTTTCCGTCGCATCGGCATAGGCAACAATCGCAAGGGATGCCCAGAGCCCGCTGAGGATCGCGGCATGCAGGACCGCCTTGCGCGTGCCGCGTTCGCTTGCCTGCTCGCGCGGTGCCCGTGACCGGGACTTCCACCACTTGAAGGCCGTCGTGATTGCGATGGTGATCAGCATTGCGCAGATCAGGTTGACGGCGAGCGACGAAGGGCTGCCCCAGAAGGCGATCGCCGCGAGAGCGGCGTTGCCGATATTGGCGGCCATCATCCAGGGTGTGTTCTGACCGACGATCGACATGCGGATCGCGCGGATGCGCGGCGCTTCTTCCGCCGTCTGGCCGGCTTCACCCAGGCGCCAGAAGCGGTTGCTCCACGAGGATTTGGTGGCAGTCGAATGCGCCGAGAGAAGGTCTGTCATGCCGGACAGTATAGGCGGGACGCTTTAAAGGCGCGTAAATTGCTGAATTAGCCTTGTCTGCAATTGGTCGAAATTGCCCGTTCGGCTTGCTTTCGCGCAGAAAAGCACATGGTTTTTCAGATGCGGATGGCTGTCTGGCACGGAAGGGTGATCGAAGTCGCGCCCGTCAAGCTGCTGCATCTCGAGCCTTTGCATCACGGCAATCGAGCGCGTGTTGCCCTTGACGGCGAAGGCGTAGATCTCGGCCAGATGCCGCTCATTGAAGGCTAAGTCGAGAAGGGCGCGCCCCGCTTCGGTGACGTATCCCTTGCCCCAGAAGCGTGTCGCGAGCCGCCAGCCGATTTCAAAGGAGTCCTCGGGCAGTATTCCGGGCAGAGCGACCCTCGCTATGCCGCAAAAGCCCATGGCCTCGTCGGTTTGCCGATCAGCAAGAGCGTAAAAGCCGTAGCCGGTCTCCTCAATCATCGCCCGCAGCCTCTCTTGCAATTCGTCACATTCTTCGTGGCTGCGGCGCATGGGGAAGAATTCCATGACCTTGGGATCGCGGTTGATCTCGCGGAAGAGATCCCGGTCCTTGTCCAGCCAGTTTCGGAGCGTCAGTCGTTCAGTCTGAAGGATAATCGCCATGGCGCTTGCAGTGCTACGAAAGGACGAAGTCGGACTTGCGGTAACCCTGGAGATAGAGGAGGGCCGTCAGATCGGCATGATCGATGCGGATCTTCGCTTCGGCAGCCACTGAGGGCTTGGCATGCAGGGCGACGCCGGAGCCCGCGATGTCGAGCATTCCGAGATCGTTGGCACCATCGCCGACGGCAAGCGAATCCTGCGGCGAGATACCGAGGGTGTTTGCGATCTCGACAAGCGAGTCGACCTTTGCCTGGCGACCGAGAATGGGTTCCGCGACTTCGCCGGTCAG
The DNA here is from genome assembly GCF_001429245.1 of Rhizobium sp. Root274. Lineage (GTDB taxonomy): Bacteria > Pseudomonadota > Alphaproteobacteria > Rhizobiales > Rhizobiaceae > Allorhizobium. The sequence continues at coordinate 251,685 of NZ_LMJE01000007.1, read as the reverse complement.
GACGCCGTTTTCCTCGATGAGTGTATTCGCGCGGTTTTCATCGAAGCCGAGGACGGCGGCAATTCGGGCGGTAAAAACGGTGAAGCCGCCGGAGACAAGGGCGGTATAGCCGCCACGCGCCTTCATGGTGGCAATGAGTTCCCGTCCGCCGGGAGTGAGCGTGATGCGCTTGGCGATGACCTCGTCGACCACCGAGATCGGCAGGCCTTTCAGGAGAGCGACGCGCTCCCTGAGCGCCGGCTCGAAGGCGATCTCGCCGTTCATGGCACGCGCAGTGATGGCAGAGACCTTATCCTTGAGCCCCACTTCTGCTGCGAGTTCGTCGATGCATTCCTGCCCGATCATCGTTGAGTCCATGTCGGCAATCAGGAAACGCTTGCGCCTGACCTCGGCAATCTGGACGGCGACATCGACGGCAAGGCCGGCAACGGCCTCGCGCAACTGCGCTTCTGCGGCAAGGGCATCCTGCCCATCGGGCAGCGGAATGTCGCAGGCGACGCCGTCGGCAAGCCAGTAGAGACGCGACGACTTGACTGCATCGGCAGCGCGTTCGGCGACGTCGGTGTTGAGGATGGGATTTGACGGATTGGCGACAAGCGTGGCAACGAAGGCCATGATGCAAGATCCTGGAAAGACGACAGAGGCCATCCTGATAACCGGGCCGACCGCCAGCGGCAAGTCCGCACTGGCGCTCGCTTTCGCCCGGCGGCATGGCGGCGTGGTGATCAATGCCGACAGCATGCAGGTCTATGATACGTTGAGGGTGGTTACCGCACGACCCGACGACAGCGAGATGGAGGGCGTTGATCACTACCTCTATGGCCATGTGCCGGCAGGCGCCTCCTATTCGACCGGCGACTGGCTGCGCGAGATGACCTTGCTGCTCGATGTCTTGAAAGGGCAGGGCCGGCTGCCGGTCGTGGTCGGCGGCACCGGGCTTTATTTCAAGGCTTTGACGGGTGGGCTATCCGAAATGCCTCAGATCCCGGAGGCGCTGCGCGAAAGGCTTCGGGCGCGCCTGATCGCCGAGGGGCCGGAGGTTCTACATGCGGAACTCGCAGCTAGGGATTCGGCCGTCGCTGCAGGGTTGAACCCCAACGACGGGCAACGCATCGTGCGGGCGCTGGAGGTTGTCGAAGCCACGGGTCAGTCCATCGATCACTTTCGCCGCCAGGCCGGCCCCATGCTGGTCGACCCCGACAAAGCGATGAAACTTGTCGTACTGCCCGAACGTAAGCTCCTGCATCAGCGTATCGACCGACGTTTCGCGCAAATGATGGATCAGGGGGGCGTCGAAGAGGTGAAGGCGCTGCTTGCCCTTCATCTTCCGCCGGAAATGCCCGTGATGAAGGCGATCGGCGTGTCGCAGATCGCCGCCATGCTTAGGGGTGAGGTCACGCGCGACGTGGCGATCGAAAGAGCGTCGGCTGCCACCCGGCAATATGCCAAGCGTCAGATGACCTGGTTTCGCAACCAGATGGACGAGAGCTGGGAGCGGATCGATCCAGCATCGTATCGGGTCGATTGACCATCCGGTCAGTCGCGCTTGTAGAGGCTCGACAGTGGCTTCTTGAGGATGCTTTCGCGGAGCGACGGCCCGCTTCCGTCCCGCCTGAGGGGCTGCGCGCCGAAGGATGGGGCGGGAGTTTCTGCCTGATAGGCGGGTGCCGGCTCTGCACGCCTGAGCACGTCACTCTCGCTCGCACGCGGCAGCATGTCAGGCCGGTAAGGCTCGATCGTTGGCGTCTGGGCAGCCGTGAAAGCCTGGCGCAGAGGGGCTGGCTCGTATTCCGTCCTCGAGACGGCCGGCGGCGTCGCTGCAGGGGCAGCAAAACGCGAAACCTGGGGCACGTCGTCCGCGATGGACTCGTCGTCGAGATCTTCGTCGTCATAGAGACCGTCCGGCGCCATCGGCACGTCGCGGCCTCCCATGCTGTTTTCGAACTGCTGCTGGAAGGCTGAGATATCCGGCCCTGCAATAGCACGCATACGGGACACGATCGAGCGGAGGTCGACCGTGTCAGGCGTCTCCTCAGTGATCTTGGCGTTGACGCCGTTGGCCTTCGGCAGAAGCTGCTCGCCCACCCGGGTGAAGCGCATGCGCATCGGAACGGCAATTGCCTCGCCGAAGGCGATCGCTTCGCCATTGCCGATCGAGGAGATGAAGCTCGTGGTCGAGATCGAGCTGTCCGGGATGGCCGAGCGGATAATCTCCTGGTCACGGTCGTTTGCCAGTCGCATGGCAAACAGCGTCGAGCACTGCGACAGGATCGTCTGGTCGAGTTCACCCGGACGCTGAGTGATTACACCGAGAGAGACGCCGTATTTGCGTCCTTCCTTGGCAATGCGTGCAATCGCCTGACGGGTGGGGAAGAAGCCGAGCGATGGATCAGCCGGGACGTATCGATGAGCCTCTTCGCAGACGACCAGCATGTGTATAGCGCCGTTCGACCAAAGCGCGATCTCGAAGGCCATGCGGCACAGCACCGACGCAACGGAATTCACGACTTCCGAGGGAATGCCCGATAGCTGGAAAGTGGAGATCGGCCTGTCTTCCCCCGGAATGCGGAAGATATGGGCGATCGTCTCCATGATCGTGTCGCTGATCGTGTTGTTGGAGAACATGAAGTGATAGCGCGGATCATTGATCGCGGCCATGATGCGCATCTTCAGCGAGCGCAGGAATGGCTTTTCACCGCGGCCTTCCAGCCGCCCAATCCGCTCGTCGATCAGGGCCATGAGGTCTGCGATACGGTAGGGAACGGGTGTGTCCGCCGTCATCGAACTCTTGTCGGCCGCTCGGCGCATCAGAGCGCTTTCATTGCCGCGGAAGGCGCGCTTCGCCTCTGGCAGCAGGTCGCGCAGGATGTCGAGCTCTTCAGGAACCGGCGGGCGGCCGCGGAAGAGCACTTCGGCAAATTCCTCAAGGCGCATCAGCCAGAAGGGCAGGTCGAGCGTGTCTGTGTCGATGACGACGGCCAGATCCGGGAAGGCTGCGGCAAATTCGTTGTGCGGATCGAGGATCAGGATGCGCAGCTTCGGATCGCTCTCGATCGCCTTGCGCAGCAGGAGCGATACGGCGGTGGACTTGCCGACACCGGTCGAGCCGACGACGGCGAAATGCTTCGACAACATGGACGGGATGTGGATGGCAGCATCGATCGACTCGTCCTGCGTCAGCTTGCCGATGACGGCAGTGTCGCCGTGATGGGTATCGTAGATGCGCAGAAGATCAGCGGCTCTTATCCGATGGGCGATGGCACCAAGATAGGGATAGCAGGAAATGCCGGTGGAGAAGACTTCCTGACCGGTTGCGCTGACATGCACTTCTCCGAGCAGTTCGACCTCGATCAGGAACTCGTTGTCGTCGCCTTCGCCCCAGTTTTTCGAACCGGTCTGCATGGAGTAGGCGAGTGCGACCACGCGGTTGCGTCCGACGCTGATCGAAATCAGACGCCCGACCGACCAGAGCTCGGTCAAATCGGTCCCGCCTTGTTCGGCGACTGCGGCAATCGTGGCGCGCGAACCATTGCAGGCGACGACTCGTCCCAGCATTCGGTTGCCCGGCCGCATTCCATCGCGGCGCTCTTTGTCTCCGGCGTCACCGGACTTGTGAAGATCATCGTTCGACAAGTGCATTCTCCCTGCTCGCGCGAGGGTATGAACAATCGCTTAAAACTTTGTGTAGGCGGGTAGCCCGGTGGTAAGAGTTGCGGCGGGAACGCAATAAAACTGCGTCGAAGGCGACGAAATTTGTTAAATGATGCGTTGACGCTCGACGGCTTTCTGGCTAACACTTCGCATCATGAAAAACTCGATCGCACTTATCGTGGTGGGAAGGCGCATGGGCAGGATGGTGTAACCATCCGGCGACAGCCACCCATGCGCTAGATGACAGGCTCCCTCAAGGGGCCTTTTTTTATGCCCAAATCCGGGCTATCAGCCCCAAAAATCCAGAAGGCAGATGGAAACACAGCATGACGGGTAAAGATAATCAGATGACTGGCGCCGAGATCGTCCTGCGCGCGCTGAAGGATAACGGCGTCGAGCATATCTTCGGCTATCCTGGCGGTGCCGTGCTGCCGATCTATGACGAGATCTTCCAGCAGGACGACATCCAGCACATTCTCGTGCGTCACGAGCAGGGCGCCGGCCATGCGGCCGAAGGTTATGCCCGTTCCACCGGCAAGGTCGGGGTTGTCCTCGTTACTTCTGGTCCTGGTGCCACCAACGTCGTCACGCCGCTGCAGGACGCGCTGATGGACAGCGTGCCGCTCGTCTGCATCTCCGGCCAGGTTCCGACCTCGCTGATCGGCTCCGATGCCTTCCAGGAATGTGATACCGTCGGCATCACGCGGCCCTGCACCAAACACAACTGGCTGGTCAAGGACGTCAACCAGCTGGCGAGCGTCATTCATGAGGCCTTCCGCATCGCCCAGACCGGCCGTCCGGGTCCTGTTCTCGTCGATGTGCCGAAGGACATCCAGTTTGCCACCGGCACCTATACGCCGCCGGATGCACACAAGCCGCTGAAGAGCTACCAGCCGAAGGTTTCGGGAGATTCGCGCGCCATTCAGGCCGCCGTCGAACTGATGGCGTCTGCTCGCCGCCCGATCATCTATTCCGGTGGCGGCGTCGTCAATTCCGGTCCGGAAGCAACCAAGCTGCTGCGCGAGCTGGTCGGTCTCACCGACTTCCCGATCACCTCGACCCTGATGGGTCTGGGCTGCTATCCGGCTTCAGGCAAGAACTGGCTCGGCATGCTGGGCATGCACGGTTCCTACGAAGCCAACATGGCGATGCATGATTGCGACGTCATGGTCTGTATCGGTGCACGCTTCGACGACCGTATCACGGGTCGCTTGAACGCATTTTCGCCGAATTCGAAGAAGATCCATATCGACATCGACCCGTCGTCGATCAACAAGAACGTTCGGGTCGACGTGCCGATCACCGGCGATGTCGGGCGGGTGCTTGAGGACATGGTCCGTGCCTGGCGGGCTCTGCCGAAGAAGCCGGAGGCTTCGCAGACGGCTGACTGGAATACGAGCATCGCCAAGTGGCGCGCTCGCAATTCCTTCGCCTACACCCCGTCGCGCGACGTCATCATGCCGCAATACGCCCTGCAGCGCCTCTATGAGCTGACGAAGGATCGCGACACCTACATCACGACGGAAGTCGGTCAGCACCAGATGTGGGCAGCCCAGTATATCGGCTTCGAGCAGCCGAACCGCTGGATGACCTCGGGTGGCCTCGGCACCATGGGTTACGGCCTGCCGGCGGCGCTGGGCGTTCAGGTCGCGCATCGTGACGCGCTGGTCATCGACGTTGCGGGTGATGCCTCGATCCAGATGTGCATCCAGGAAATGTCCTGCGCGATCCAGCACGAGCTGCCGGTCAAGGTATTCATCTTGAACAACCAGTACATGGGTATGGTTCGTCAATGGCAGCAGTTGCTGCATGGCAACCGCCTGTCGAACTCCTACACGGAAGCTATGCCAGATTTCGTCAAGCTGGCGGAAGCCTATGGTGCGGTCGGTCTGCGTTGCGAGAAGCCTGACGATCTGGACGGTGCGATCCAGGAGATGATCGACGTGAAGAAGCCGGTTATCTTCGACTGCCGGGTTGCCAATCTCGCCAATTGCTTCCCGATGATCCCGTCGGGCAAGGCGCATAACGAGATGCTGTTGCCGGATGAGGCAACCGACGAAGCCGTCGCCACCGCCATTGATGCAAAGGGCCGTCAGCTCGTCTGACCGGGAGGAAAAATCATGAACGCACACCTTCAACCAACCGGCTCTGCCTACTTCATCGCCAAGGAAACCGCCGCCGTCGAGAGCCATACGCTCTCGGTGCTGGTCGACAACGAGCCGGGCGTGCTTGCCCGGGTCATCGGCCTGTTTTCCGGTCGTGGCTACAATATCGAAAGCCTCACGGTGTCGGAAACGGAGCATGAGGCGCATCTGTCGCGCATCACCATCGTGACCCGCGGCACGCCAAGCGTGCTCGAGCAGATCAAGGCGCAGCTGGAGCGGATCGTGCCGGTCCACCGTGTGCTCGATCTCACCGTGCGCGCCCGCGAACTCGGCCAGGAGCGGCCGATCGAGCGGGAAGTGGCGCTGGTAAAGGTGGTTTCGACCGGCGACATGCGTGCCGAGACACTGCGGCTCGCCGATGCCTTCCACGCCAAGGTCGTTGACGCCACGGTCGAACACTTCATCTTCGAGATCACGGGCAAGTCGTCGAAGATCGATCAGTTCGTCTCGATCATGAAGCCGCTCGGCCTCAACGAGATCTGCCGCACCGGGATCGCCGCGATGAACCGTGGCTCGCAAGGCATGTAAGGAGTTCGGTCATTGCCGAATTGCGTAAGGGCGATCCTTCGGGTTGCCCTTTTTCGTTGGTGCTGATCAGGCGTCCATGCCGAGCAGGTCGAGAAGGCCCATCTGCTGCGGCGGGGGCGGAGCGGGCTGTTCCGCCTTCTTCACCTTGTCGCCTTTTGCCTTGGTTGGCATTTTTGCCGATACTTCCGCGTCCGCGGTAGAGGACTTCGGCTTCGACTTGCCTTTGTTCTCTGCCTTTGCGTTGCCGGTGTCGAGGCTGTCAGCTTTGCTTTCCGCAGACGCGTCGATCGTCTCCAGCATGGACTTCAGGGCGTGCCGGAGGGCCTCGGGCCTCAGACTGTAATGGATGTACTGCCCCTTCTTCTCACCTTCGATCAGCTCGGCATTTTCGAGGATCGACAGATGCTGGGAGATGGAGGGTTTCGCCATGTCGAAGCGGGCAGCGATCTCGCCGGCGGTGAGGGTCGATTGCGACAAATGCACCAGCATCATGCGACGTGGATCAGAAGCCAATGCGTGAAACACGCGTGAGGACGTCTTGTCCATTGCCGGATGAACATCCGTCTTGTTCTTCTTCGCCATATCGCCCCCGCCTATGCAGCCACGCTCTGGATTTTTCCAGAATTAGGAAATCTCCTAATTTCCTGAAGGACTGACGTAAAGGCCATATCCCACAGGGCCTGTGGACAGCGCATGCCTTGGTTCCTGTCAAATCATCTCGAGCGGCATTTTGCGCGCAGGCGGCGGGAAGGCGGCGTCGAGGCGGGCCCAATCCTCGTCTGATATGTCGAGATCGACGGCGTTGCGGTTCTCCTGCAACCGGCGCAGGTTCGAGGTCTTCGGGATCGGCATCACGCCATCGCGCTCAAGCAGGAAGGCCAGCGCCACCTGCGCCGGCGTCGCCTGATAGGCTTTTGCGACATGGATCAGTTCCGAGTTGTGAAGGATGCGGCCCTGTTCGATCGGGGAATATGCCATGACCGGGATCTTGTGCCCCTGGCACCAGGGGAGGAGATCGAATTCGATACCGCGGCGCGAAAGATTGTAGAGCACCTGGTTGACCGCGCACTTGTCGCCGTCCGGGATTGAAAACAGTTCCTCCATATCGTCCACGTCGAAGTTCGAGACACCCCAGGCGCCGATGCGGCCGGCCTGCTTCAATTCTTCCATGGCCGCGACTGTGTCTTCCAGCGGTTGCTCGCCGCGCCAATGCAAAAGGTAGAGATCGAGGCGATCAGTTCCGAGCCGATGCAGCGACCGTGTGCAGGCGGCGATCGTGCCGTCGTAACTTGCGTTCCAGGGCAGGACCTTCGAGACCAGAAAAGCCTCGTCGCGGCGATCCTTGAGGGCTTCGCCGACGACCTGTTCGGCACCGCCGTCGGCATACATTTCGGCCGTGTCGATGACCGTCATGCCAAGATCGAGCGCCAGCCTGATGGCGTCGATCTCTGCCGGCGCCTCGGCTTTGTTCTCGCCCATCATCCAGGTGCCGAAGCCGAGCGAGGGAACAGTCGTCCCGTCGGGGAGGGCGAGGCTGGGGATCTGGTCTTCCATGGTCTTCTCCTCGGCATGACGGCTGGAGGATAACAACCGCGCAGCATCTGGCAAGCCATCGATTGGTGCGCGCTGTCGACGGACCAAGCGTGTCACGGGGACAAGAAGCGACTGGCAAGGTGGGCGGCAAGCTTTATGCTGGCGGTCAAGAATCCAGGAGACCCCCTTGTCCGCCGATACCCTGTTTGCGCTTATCCTGTTTGCCTTTGCCACGTCGATCACGCCGGGCCCGAACAACATGATGCTGTTTGCCTCCGGTGTGAACTTCGGTTTTCGCCGCACCATCCCGCACATGCTGGGGATCGGTGTCGGTTTCTTCTCGCTGCTACTCGGGGTCGGGCTCGGGCTCGGCGCGCTGCTCTCCGCCTATCCGCCGGCCTTCATCGGCTTGAAGATCGCTGGCGGACTCTATTTGCTCTGGATCGCCTGGAAGATCGGTTCCTCCCGGACGATGGGCGAGGGGGAAGCCAAGGCGGCGCCCATGTCCTTCCTCTCGGCTGCTGCCTTCCAGTGGGTCAATCCGAAGGCCTGGGTGATGGCGGTGACGGCCATGGCGGTCTATCCGAATCCCGAGCATTATGCTTTGACGGTGGGGATTGTCGCGCTGGTCTTTGCCCTGGTGAATTTCCCGGCCGTGTCGATCTGGGCCGGGTTCGGTTCGGCGCTCAGGGAGTGGCTGGCGGTGCCGGTACGATTGAAATGGTTCAACATAACAATGGCCGTCGCTCTGGTTTTGAGCCTGTGGCCGATGCTGAAATAGGAGTGCGCATGTCAGGGCATCATCACGACCATGATCACGCGCATGAGCATGACCATGATCACGACAACCATTATTCCGACATGCAGGCGCGGGTGAAGGCGCTGGAAACGCTGTTGACCGAGAAAGGCCTGATCGACCCGGCCGCGATCGATGCGATCGTCGAGACCTATGAGACCAAGGTGGGTCCGAGAAACGGTGCGCGGGTCGTGGCCAACGCCTGGGCCGATCCTGCCTTTGCCGCCTGGCTGAAGCGGGATGCGACGGCGGCGATTGCAAGCCTCGGTTATACGGGCCGTCAGGGAGAGCATATGCGGGCGGTATTCAACACGCCCGACACCCACAATCTCGTCGTCTGCACGCTCTGCTCCTGTTACCCCTGGTCTGTGCTCGGCCTGCCGCCCGTCTGGTACAAGGCGCCGGCCTACCGATCGCGAGCCGTCATCGACCCGCGTGGCGTGCTTTCCGAATTCGGCGTGACACTTCCATCCACGACGAAAATCCGTGTGTGGGATTCGACGGCGGAACTGCGGTACCTGGTCATTCCGCTCCGCCCCGACGGTACCGAGGGTTGGGGCGAGGACGCTCTTTCAGATCTCGTCACCCGCGATGCGATGATCGGAACCGGTCTGGCGCTTTCACCGGAGACGCTGCGATGAACGGGCCGCACGATCTCGGGGGGCAGATGGGTTTCGGACCGGTGGCGCCGGAAGCGGACGAACCGATTTTCCATGCAGACTGGGAGAAGCGGGCGCTCGGGCTGACGCTGTCCTGCGGTGCGTTCGGTGCGTGGAGCATCGACGAGAGCCGGCATGCGCGCGAGACGATCCCGCCGGCCGACTATCTCGCTGCAAGCTATTACGAAGTGTGGATCCGCGGGATCGACATGCTGCTGGAGCGGCATGGATTTGCGAGCGCGGAAGAATTGCGGACGGGCCGTGCGCTCGGAAGCGGTGCCGTGCCAAAACGGGTGCTGAAGGCCGAGATGGTGGAGGGCGTTTTGGCGCGCGGCGGTCCTTGCGACCGGCCCGTTGATGTCAAGCCACGCTTTGCGGTCGGGGACCGGGTCAGAACGAAGAATTTTCATCCCACCGGTCATACCCGGCTGCCGCGCTATGCGAGAGCCAAGTGCGGGATCGTCGAGGCGGTACAGGGCGGGTTCGTCTTTCCCGACGACAATGCACATGGTCGCGGAGAGAACCCGCAATGGGTCTATACCGTCGTGTTTACCGGGGCCGAGATCTGGGGCGAGGGCGCCGATCCCAGCCTGACCGTGTCCATCGATGCCTGGGAGAGCTATCTTGAGCGCGTGTGAGACAGCGTCGCCGCTTCGCGGTTCGCCGGGCCTGCCGCTATCGGGCGAGGGAGAGCCGGTCTTTGCCGAGCCATGGCAGGCACAGGCTTTCGGTATGACGGTGCATCTTCATCAGCGTGGTCTGTTTACCTGGGCCGAATGGGCGGCGGCCCTGTCGGCGCAGTTGCACCTGCCTGACCGCGCGACGGATGGCAGTGACTATTTCGATGCCTGGGTCGCCGCTCTAACAGGACTGCTGTTCGACAAAGGGCTGGCGGACCCGGTGACCGTGCAGGCTCTGCAGGAGAGCTGGCAGAGGGCGGCGGAAGCGACACCGCATGGCTCGCCCATCGAACTTGCCAACGATCCGCTGCGGGCCTGATGTCCATGATTTGTTCTGCTTTCTTCGGCTTTTGCCTTGCATCGGGCCAACGAATCCGCGCATGACCTAGGCCATGCAATTCGCGCCCCAGCAAGACGAGGCCCTCAAGGCCGTTTCGAAATGGCTGAAGGAGGGGAAGACCCCTGTCTTCCGGCTGTTCGGCTATGCCGGAACGGGCAAGACGACGCTCGCCAAACATTTCGCCGAACATGTCGATGGCGATGTGCTGTTTGCCGCCTTTACCGGCAAGGCGGCGCAGGTCTTGCGCTCGCGGGGCGCATCGAATGCCAAGACAATTCACTCGCTCATTTATCGCCCGCGCGGCGAAGAGGCGGTGGAAGACGAGGAAACCGGCAAGACCTCGATCGCGCCGATGTTTTCGATCAACCGGCAGAGCCCGGTTGCCAAGGCGGCCCTGATCGTCATCGACGAATGCTCGATGGTTGACGAGGCGCTCGGGCGTGACCTGATGAGTTTTGGCACGCCGATCCTGGTGCTCGGCGATCCCGGCCAGCTGCCGCCCGTCTCCGGTGGTGGTTTCTTCACCGACCAGGAATCCGATTATCTGCTCACGGAAATTCACCGCCAGGCGCGCGACAACCCGATCATCCAACTCGCGATGCATATCCGCGAGGGCAAGGAGATTATGTATGGCGACTATGGCTCGACGGCACGGGTGATCTCGAAGAACGAGGTGACGCAGGACCTCGTGCTTGGAGCCGATCAGGTGCTGGTCGGGACCAACAAGACGCGGCGCCGCTACAACATGCGCCTGCGGGAGTTGAAAGGCTTCACGGTCGATTATCCGCAAGCCGGCGACAAGCTGGTCTGCCTGAGGAATGATCAGGTGAAGGGTCTGCTGAACGGCTCGCTCTGGCAGGTGATGACCTCGTCGCGCGAGACGGTGAAGCCGGGGATAAATCTCCTGATCAAGCCCGAAGACGACGACATGGATCGCGGTGCGGCCAAGATCAAACTTCTGAAGGCGGCCTTCGAGGACATCGAGACCGAAGTGCCGTGGTCGACCCGCAAGCGCTACGACGAGTTCGACTACGGCTATGCACTGACGGTGCACAAGGCCCAGGGCTCGCAGTGGAACGACGTGGTGCTGTTCGACGAGAGCTGGGCGTTTCGCGATACGCGCGAGCGCTGGCTTTACACAGCCGTCACCCGCGCGGCAGAGACGCTCACCATCGTCCGGTGAGCGCCATCTGGTTCACCGGGATTTGAGAGCCGCGAGCGTTGACATCAGTTCCATCGTGTCCTTGCCGGAGGTCTTCGCGATTTCGGCGAGCGGCTTGGCGCTGTCGGCTGCGGTGAAGCCCTTTTCTCTTAACGCGGCCACGACTTCGACATCGGATTTCCCGAGCAGCGGCGCCACCTGTGCCGGTGTGCCGGACGCGACAATGTTGACCATGGCGAAGGCGGGGTTGCCGCCTGGGCTGTTCGTCGTCCCCATGATTGCCGGCCCGGCGAAGACAAGACCGGCCACGAGACAAAGTCCGAGCGAGAGCACCATCGGCGGACGCTTGAAGTAGCCGAGAAACGGTCGCCAGTTCCTCCAGACATGCAGCAGGAAGGGCAGGATCAGCACCATGCTCAACCATTCGTGCATCTCGCGAAAGGCTGAAGCGCCAAGGTGAAAGAACAGCGCGATGCCGGAAATCAGGGAGACCAGGAAGAACCCGGTGGTCAAGGGCGTGGCGTAGCGTGAAAGATAGGAAGGCATGGCGAACCTGCGAATTGTTGACATGACGCGGGTTCTAACGATCGGTTCGGCGTCCGTCCCGTTACAAACTCTCCACCTTTGACGATGGGCAAACCTTGCTTCAGCTGATCACTATACCGAGGAGCACGGCTTTGGCGACGGCCTGGAAGCGGTTCTGTGCACCGACCTTGCCGACGATCTGCTGCTCGATATCGTCGACTTCCGACACCTTCATCTCCAGCGTGCGCGCGATCCGGATGGTCGTATAGCCCTCGGCCATCAACTGCAGGCAGTTCCGTTCGATGTCGGTGAGTTCAGGGCCGCTCCGCTTGGGGGCATGCCGCGCACTCGCCGGGTCCTCGTTCTCAAGGAGCGCATTCACCTGCTGCAGTTGCCGATGCACCATGGAAAGACCGGCTGCCAGTTCACGACGACGGGTCGCCAGAGCTTCCTCGAAGATCAGGTTTGCCTCCGCTTTGGACTTGGCAGTGGCGAGCAGTTCGAAGAGGTCCTGGATGACAGAGATCGGCATGCCGATCTCGCGGCAGACATTGATGACAGCCATGCGTGCGATGTCGCCGTGCTGGTAGACGCGCATCAATCCGATGCGGCTGGCCTCGATCAGGCCTTTCTCCTCGTAGAAGTGCAGGGTGCGGTGCGTGACGCCAAAGCGCTCGGCCATGTCGGCAATGGCCACCGATTCCAGCGGCAGATCGCTGATCGGGATGATATCCGGCAGGATCACATCCTGTCGTTTGCGCGTGAGAGCTTTTGAAATGGGTTGCAGATGGTGTGGTCCGTTCGGCATGTCCCCTCCAATGGTTTTGCGGTCCGCCCTTTGCCGGACGTCTCTCGCCTGTTCCTGTCCTCAACTCCTTCTGTTCCGTTTTCCGGATTCGGCCGCCAGACTCGCTGCCGCAGATCTAGAATACACGATATATTCGTAAATGTTAAAATAACTTTGTCATGAAGCTTGTAAGGCTCTGTGAAGCCTGTTGCCGGCCGGGAAGGTGGTCAGCTGTGGGCGCAGGTGAGCGCGAGTAGATGGGGAATTTCCGCAATCACATCCGTGGTCTTCTCAAGACCCGGCCATTCCTGCTGGTGCCGAAGTGCGCGCAGATAGGCAGCGTCCGAGCGGTCGAGGCTGTAGCGATAGGTTGCGTCGAGGCACTGCATCGCACTCGTGGAAAGGCCGTGGGCATGGCAGAACTGGTAGATGCGGCCCGGGATGGTCAGATTGGCGCCGGCGAATTCGTTGGCCGCGGCGCCCAGCTTCAGGATGTCATCCGACACCGGGATCGTGCGATCGTCATCCAGCAATTCGGTCCCAGTGCGGAGATGGCGCAGGCTGATCCGAAGGGCGGCATTGTCTTTGAGACTAGCCTCAAGTTCGAAATGCAAGGGATCTGCGAGACCGCCTGTGGTCAAGGGCCGTTCACCGATAGGCGCGATGCAGACGGCCCACAGACGGTTCTGCCAAAGCCTGATGGCATTCAAGAAGACGGAGCTTCCGTCGCTCACGTCGGTGGGAGGGGCGAAGAAGAGTTTCGGCAAGTCCTGTACGGGGCCCGTCGGATCCATGCGCGTCCGGCGGGTCAAGGTATTCAGGTCCCGGAGGAGACCGCCATCGACGCCTTCGTCCTTCGTCGCCCGTGAGACGCCGGCCAGTTCATAGACCGGTGCATAGCCGCCAAGGGGGATGCGTATGCGCAGGGGTTCGTCGCGGCCTTCTTGTGCGTAGAATAGGTTGAGCAGTTTGCGCAGCTTGCCCGCCTGGACCCGGACAAGCGGATCGGTGCCCGGATCAAAACCTTCGCCCCGGCTGAAGACGTCGATGCCGATCGTGTAGCCCTTCAACTGATGGGCGAGGCCCAGCTGCTCCATCTCGACCACGAATTTCAGGAAGCAGCGCAGCCTTTCCGAGCGCGCGAAGGTGCGGCTTCGCAGCACCCTTTGCAAAGCCTCCGCCACCATCGCGTTATCAATCCTCAGTCCCGTCGTCATGCGTACTCCAAGCCGTGCCGGCGCATGCTGCGGTGGGTCACCGTCAACAGGCCGATACTTGTGAGATCCGTCACAATCATTAAGCTGACTAATGGAAAGCGCGGTAGGGTCAATACCCTAAAGTCTAGGAGGGTCTGCCGGGTTTGTTCTCTTGCCCATCCATCAGCCGCGCCGATCAGTTCATCTGCAATTCTGGTTGGTCTTCTGGCGCGGGATGTCCTACATCTGCGGCCAGTCATTCCCGCCTCGGAACAGAAATCATGCCCGCCCAGCTCTCCGTGAACCTCAATGCCATCGCAATGCTGCGTAACCGCCGTGATCTTCCCTGGCCTGATGTCGCGCATCTCGGGCGGATTGCGCTTCAAGCCGGCGCAAGCGGGCTGACCGTGCATCCGCGGCCGGACCAGAGGCATATTCGCTTTTCCGACCTGCCCACTCTGCGGGCCCTGATCGACGACGAGTTTCCGAAGGCGGAATTCAACATCGAGGGCTATCCCACGGAAGAGTTCCTGGCGCTCTGCGAGGCGGTCGAGCCGGAACAGGTCACGCTCGTTCCGGATGATCCGTCTCAGGCCACATCCGACCATGGATGGGATCTGGTGAAGCATCAGGAATTTCTGAAGCAGGTGGTGGGACGTCTGAGCAATGGCGGGATGCGCGTTTCGCTTTTCGTCGACGGCGATGGACGGGCCGAGCCGATGCGGCTTGCGAAGACGACAGGGGTAGAACGGGTCGAACTTTATACCGGGCCTTATGGCGGCTGCTTTGACGATCCAGAGGCCGCACGGCACGAGGTGGAGCTGCTCGGTCGCACGGCAGATGCGGCAAAGGCCGAAGGACTGGCGGTCAATGCCGGTCATGATCTCACCGTCGCCAACCTGCCGCTTTTGGCAAAGCGCATCCCGCATCTCGCCGAGGTTTCGATTGGCCACGGGCTGACGGCCGATGCGCTCGAGTATGGGATGGCGGAGACGGTTCGCCGGTTCTGCCGGGCCTGCGGCCAGGCGATCTGAACGATCGCCTGAGCGGCTAGTCTGGTCGTCAGGCGGCACGCATCCCGATTGCGTTCTCAAGGACGAAATCAACGGCAGCCTGGGCGTGGATCGTGGTCGAATCATAGCCGGGAAGGGGAAGGGCGTTCGGATCGAGGATCAGGCAGATCTCGGTGCAGCCGAGGATAACGCTGTCTGCGCCTTCCGCCTTTGCTTTCTCGATAATCGCGAGCAGCCTCTCGCGGGACTGATCCCGGATATGACCGGCGCAGAGTTCCTCGAAGATGATGTCATGGGTTGCTGTGCGACCGTCTGCGTCAGGCACCATGATCTCCATACCATTCCGCTTCATGCGTTCGGCATAGAAGGGATGCTCCATCGTATAGCGGGTCGCGAGCAGCAGCGGGCGCTTCGCGCCGCCGGCCTTCAGCGCTTGCGCGGTCACGTCGATGATGTTGATGAGCGGAACCGAAAGGCCAGTTTCAACGTCGTCGGCAACCATGTGCATGGTGTTGGTGCAGATCAGGATGCAACCGGCGCCAGCCTTTTCCAGCCCCGTCGCAACGTCTGATAGGCGCTTGGCTGCCAGATCCCAACGACCGGATTTCTGCAATGCGACGATCTCTGCAAAATTCACCGAGTGCATCAGCACTTCTGCCGAAGCGAGGCCGCCCAGCCGAGTCCGCACGGCTTCATTGACCTGTCGGTAATAGACCGCCGAACTTTCGAAACTCATCCCGCCGATTAGGCCAATCGTCTTCATGGTGCATCTCCCTGTGTGAATGGAGACATGATGCCGCGGGAGGTGCGGGATGTGGTTGCGAATTTTCACGCTCTGCGGCGCCTTGGCGCCATTAATCCGGCGCGCTATAAGCGTTTTGCGCAATCAGCTTGCGCAGGGGTTGAAGGAAGGCGGGGAGAGATGGCGTGATTGACGAAAGGGACAGGAAGATTCTCGAACTCCTGCAGCAGGATGCGACCATCTCGATTGCTGATCTCGCGGAGCGGGTGTCCTTGTCTACCTCCGCCTGCTCCCGGCGTGTCCAGAAACTGGAGGAACAGGGCTACATCGCCCGGCGCATCGTCGTGCTCGACCGTAACAAAAGTGGCGTGCCGACGACGGTCTATGCTCTAGTGAAGACCGCACATCACGCCGATGACTGGATCGAGGAGTTTCGTCGCGCGATCAGCGACATCCCGGAAATCGTCGAGGCCCATCGGCTGACGGGCCATTACGATTACATCCTGAAAATGGTTCTGCCGCGGGTCGAGCATTACGACGTCGTCTATCGGCGACTGGTCAAGCGGGTCGAATTGTTCGACGTCTCGGCATCGATTTCGATGGAGACGCTGAAACACGGCCTCGCCGTGCCTGTCGATTACGCGCGGTGAGCTACTCCGGCTTGGGCAGGGTCTTGTCGTTGCGGCATTTGCTGATCGGCAGTTGCATGAAGCTGTAGATGGCCGTGACGCGGCCGACGAAACTGTCGCCGAAATCACTGCTGCGTTCAGTCTCGACTTTCATGCAGCCGCATGCATAGCCGTAATATCCGTTGGTCTCGACGAAATCGCCGGCGCTGAAGTCGGGCATGTTTTCCATGCCGAGAGGCTCTTGATCGGAGCCTTGTGCCAGCAGCATCCACGAACCGTCCCTGTCATCCAGCCAGTAGTTGCCCGGGGTCGGGTTCTCGATCCAGCCGCATCGGTTGTCCGCAGCGATCGCCGTGCTTGCGGCGGCCAGGATGAAGGCGAGGGATAGAATGAGCGGGTATGTGCGCATGGAGGCTCCTTGGATCGGAGCCCAGAATAGTGCTCTGTGTTGCCGTAGAAAACCGCCAAGGTTGGGCATAGCAGAGCAGGGCGAAAGATCCCGGAGGTGGTCCGGGATCTTTCAACAGACGCAGTGATCAATATTCGTTGGACAAGGTGCGTCCGACGAGTGTCACCGACCGGTCCGGGTTCACCCGGTAGATCTCGCGTACTTCGCGCCCATCGGCGTCGGTGAAACTGTGGAAGAAGCGAGTGCCAACGGGCGCTTCTTCGACATGAACTTCAGCCTGGTCATAGGTGATGGATCCGCGAATCGGTTCCACATTGGCGATTGCGGTCGATCCCGCGACAACGGCCATGAGGGCCGAGGAATAAATGGTTTTCATGGGGATGCCCCTTATTTAAACGGTCAGTCGTTTGTATTCAAACGTCGATCCAGCCGGCCGTCGCTCAGCTTGCGCCCGGCGGTGGTCTTGCATGTCAGGCTTCGGTAGGGTCAGATCGCGCGACTAAATGGTCGATCGCGACGTCAGAGGCGCTTTAGATGATCGTCGTCGCAGGCCGCCGACCTGGAAAGCGCGCACCGCGACAGGAACCGTTGCGCCTGTCTTGGCTATGGTCGGTATCGTCATCGTCATTCTGATCGTCAGCACAGCCAGGGCGATCGGCAACCATGCCGGAAGATTTGCGACTGCTGCTGCTAGAGTGTTCATCGACGTAGATATCCTGTGCTGCATCGAACTGCTCGGTTCGATGTGACTGATTTGGCGTATCTCAAGCTGATTTTCAATACCCCTTTGCGCACAATCGAACTGATCGGTTCTGCGAAAACCGTGGAGAGGCGCGTTGTTTTGTAGGAAAAGATTGTTCTAAAACAGAATCTTAGCGCAACGAGCTACTGTCATTTTGTTGTAACATATAATCGTTATTTTTCGTTCTGATCACCGTTTTGTGAGGCTGCCTCGGCTGAGGACGTGCCGCCTGCGGTGGCGGTTCTGGCCTCCAATTAGTGCGCGCCGTCAGCGCTTCGATGAAAAATCGAGAAATAACCCAAATCGTGGCAGACCGGCTTGACCTCTGCTCCGCGTATCGGCATACAGGCGGGAACCGTACCGTACGGTACTTGGAGTTCCGCATGTCCGTCGACACCAGTCAAAGTTCAGAGTTCACACCGCGCCAGAACGCCGTGTTGGCCGAGGCGTTGCGTCTGCTCGTCGAAGGGGGAGACAAGGCCGTCACCACGGCGGGTCTCGCACGCGCCGCCAATTGTTCGAAGGAAAGCCTCTACAAGTGGTTCGGTGATCGTGACGGTCTGTTGTCGGCGATGATTTCCTATCAGGCGAGCAAGGTTCGCACCTTCGAGCGACCCGGTGAGCGCCTGACTGTGGCGACCCTGACCGACCATCTCGACGTTTTCGCTTGTGACCTGCTGGAGGTTCTGGCAGGCGACGTGTCGCTTGCGCTCAACCGTTTGGCAATCGGCCAGTCGAGCCGCGACGGATCGAAGCTCGGTACGCTGTTGCTCGAACGCGGTCGTCGCCAGATCGACCGTCGGGCGCGGGCGCTGCTCGATGCCGGCCAACGCGACGGACTGTTGCGCTTCGGCGACGGCGAGGAAGCCTATCGGACACTCTACGGCCTGATCGTTAGCGATCTGCATGTGCGCATGCTTCTCGGCGAGGCCCCTCAGACACAGAAATTCGGTGCGCGCGCTGCAAAGGCGGTTTCCGCCTTCCTCGCGCTCTACGGCACCGACCGCGTTTCGGCGGGACTGGACGGGGCTTCCCGTGCCGGCGCGTCGATCAACAACATCCACCACAACTGACAAAGCATAGGGAAGGATACTACAATGCGCGTCTATTACGATCGTGATGCGGACTTGAACCTGATCAAGTCCAAGAAGGTTGCCATCATCGGCTACGGTTCCCAGGGTCGCGCCCATGCGCTGAACCTGAAGGATTCCGGCGCCCAGAACGTCGTGATCGCGCTGAAGGCCGGTTCCGCCACGATCAAGAAGGCCGAGGCCGATGGCTTCAAGGTCATGACCGTTGCCGAAGCCGCTGCCTGGGCCGACCTGATGATGATGGCAACGCCTGACGAACTGCAGGCCGACATCTACAAGGCCGACATCGCCGGCAATATCCGTGACGGCGCCGCGATTGCCTTCGCGCACGGCCTCAACGTCCATTTCGGCCTCATCGAGCCGAAGTCGACCGTCGACGTCGTCATGATCGCGCCGAAGGGCCCGGGCCACACGGTTCGCGGCGAATACCAGAAGGGCGGCGGCGTTCCCTGCCTCGTTGCCATCCATCACAATGCTTCGGGCAACGCCCTTGAACTCGCACTCTCCTACGCCTGCGGCGTTGGCGGCGGCCGTTCGGGCATCATCGAAACTTCCTTCAAGGAAGAGTGTGAAACCGACCTCTTCGGCGAACAGGTCGTTCTCTGCGGCGGTCTGGTCGAACTGATCCGCGCTGGCTTCGAGACGCTGGTCGAAGGTGGCTACGCGCCGGAAATGGCCTATTTCGAGTGCCTGCACGAAGTGAAGCTGATCGTCGACCTGATTTATGAAGGCGGCATCGCCAACATGAACTACTCGATCTCGAACACGGCCGAGTGGGGCGAATACGTCACCGGTCCGCGCATCATCACGGCTGAAACCAAGGCTGAAATGAAGCGCGTCCTGCACGACATCCAGACCGGCAAGTTCACCTCGGACTGGATGCAGGAATACCGCGCCGGTGCGGCCCGCTTCAAGGGCATCCGCCGCATGAACGACAGCCACCAGATCGAAGAAGTCGGTGCCAAGCTCCGCGCCATGATGCCGTGGATCGGCAAGAACAAGCTGGTGGACAAGGCGAAGAACTAAGTCCTTCGCATCTGTCTGATACGACAAAGCCGGGGAGGGGGACCTCTCCGGCTTTTTCGCGTCCTGTCCTCGATGGGGCGGGCGTATGGTCATGCGATCGCCCGCAGCGCCGTCGCGACGCGCGCTGCAAAGAGCAGCATGCCGAGGATCGTCAGGATTGAGCCCACAATCGCTGGTCCCTCGGTCATGCCGAGTACAGCCATCGCAATGCCCGGGATCATGATCCACAGGCCGAGGGTTGCCACACCGACGTGGATCTTCGCCAGTCGTGTGTCAGCGGCTCCTGGGACTGCGTGGTAATACAGGCCGTAAATGGCCATCGACACCCAACCCAGCAGATTGAGGTGCGCATGGGCCGTCATCAGCGAGTGGTCGTGCGAGGCGGCCATGACAATGCCGAAGGCCATGCCGGCCAGGGCGTAGACCGCTGCTGAAACGATACAAAAATATGCCAATCCGCGCATGAGGCGAACCTTTCGATATAGGTGAAGGAAAGTCAGGCGGGATGCACAGGGCTGTGCATCCATGCCGGGTGCTGCACTCAGTGACGCGGTGGCGGCAGAATCGTGATGCCGAAGCGTTCGGCTTCCGACGTGAGGCGCGCGGCATCGGGTGCACCCATCGGCGGAAAGATCGTCGTTTCAAACTCTACGGGCTCACCGACGGCCCGGAAGAAGTTTTCGTGCGCGCCGCCAGGCAGATTGATGATCAACATCCTGGATGGTGTGCTCGCGGCGTTGCGGAATGCGTGAACCGTCCCGGGGGCGACATAGACGAATTCGCCTGGTCCGCAGCGGCGCCAGGTGTCACCCAGCATGAATTCGAATGTGCCTTCGGTCACGAGAAAGGCTTCCGCGTCCGCCTGAAGATGCGGCGGTGCGCCAGCCCCCGGCGCCGAGCAGGATTCCACGATCGAGAACTGCCCCTCGGTGTCGGCCGCGCTTGCGCGGAATGTCAGAAGGCTGCCCAGAAAATGGACAGTTTGAGCGGGTTGAATAGTCGCATCTGCAATTGTCGTAGTCATCTTGCATTTCCTCTCCTTTGTGATACTTTATCCCGTAATGAGATTGTTGTCTCATAATGAGGTGAAAATGAGCAGTCAAGAAAAAAGTTTCGAGCGCATCAACCAGAAGAGGAGAACCCGTGCCGAGTTGCTCCGCGCTGCCCGCGAACTGACGGAGCGTGGGGCGCAGCCGTCGGTGGCTGAGGTTGCGGATCACGCTGGGATCTCGCGTGCTACCGCCTATCGCTACTTCTCCAAGCCTGAGGAAATGATCCGCGAAGCGGTGCTCGATGCTGTCGCCACCTCAATCCGCATCGAGCCCGTCGCATCCGGCGAGGGGCCTGACGCCGTGGGCCGGCAGTTGCAGATCCTGGTCGGCCGTATCTTCGATATGGTCCATGACAACGAGCCAATGTTCCGCGCGCTTCTTGCCAGCACTGTCACCGGCGATAGCAAGGTGAAGCGCGGCGCGCGGCGGATTGGCTGGCTGACGGAAGCGCTGGAGCCGCTTCGGGCGCAACTGCCTCCCGCCGATTTCCAGCGGCTGATCTATGCCCTGTCGCTGCTCACGGGCATTGAAACGCTTGTCGTGCTTGAAGATGTCTGCGGGCTGGATGCGCAGGAGGCCCGAGAGACGACGCTCTGGGCGGCCAAAACGATGCTTACGGGTTTGATGGGCGACACCGGCGGTTCCGCGGGAAAGTGAAGCCGCGCGCTACCTCGCACTCTGTGCTCAGGTCACATGCTGCATGCGCTCGACGGTGCGTGCACAGTTCCGGCCGGCTTGCTTGGCTGCATAGAGCCCCTGGTCTGCACGGCTGATCAGGGCGCGGACACCGTCATCGTCGTCTTCCAAAGAGGCCAGTCCGATGCTGATGGTGAGGGTTTCAGAGGGGGCAGCGATCCCTGACAAATCGAGCGCGGAGACTTTCGCAAGGAGGCCCGTGGCAAAGGCCTCGGCCTCCAGCCGGTCGGTTTTTGGCAGAATGACGGCGAATTCCTCGCCGCCGTAGCGGGCGGGATAGTAGGAGCGGACGGCGCATTCGTCGCGCAGCATGTTCGCGACCCTGCGCAGACACTCGTCGCCGGCGAGATGGCCATGGCTATCGTTGAAACGCTTGAAGTGATCGACGTCGAGGAGGAGAAGGGAGAGAGAGCCTCTGGATCGTGCCTCTTCCACCTCCGCCTGCAGGCTGTGGTCGAAGCTGCGCCTATTGGCAAGGCCGGTCAGGCCGTCGGTCGCGGCATGCCGCACCAGTTGCTCGTTTGCCTGTCTCAGCTTCTCGTTGCTCTCGGCGAGTTCGAGAACCAGTTTGCCGGTTTTGTGCTCGGCTGCCTGCCGTGCCTGTTCAAGCTCGACCAGCCGGGTCATGTAGCGTGCCTGGAACGCGACATAGGCAAGACAGATCGGGACCATCAACCAGTCGCCCTCACTCAGTGCCGCGACATTGACGATGCCGATCATGATCAGGATCACCAGGGCTGTCGATGCCGGCGCCATATAGGCGCGGGCAGCACAGGACTGGACGATGCCACAACCGACCGCCAGCACCACGACCTGCGCCTGCGGTCCGGAACCGAGATAGAGGATGGCAAGCGACGCTCCCCAAGCAAGGCCGGAGAGAAGCGATACCAGGATGAAGCCGAACAGCCAGGGCTTGAACGCTGCATCAGCGGTACGGCGCCGGAACATGGTGTCGGCAATCAAACGGATGAGAAGCTGGACGGTGAGCACGACCGCGACCGCCACCACCTTGCCCCCGTTTCCTTCCATGTAAGGGAGGATCGAGGCTGAGAGGAGGGCCGCTGCTGCGATGATGTGCGGATCGATCCTGTAGAGTTCCGCCAACTGCTCCCAGGGCGGAATTCGTTCCTTGTCGCCCGCGCCGATCATGGGTGTTGCAAGCGTCTTCAGGAGTGGCGGCGGGGTACGGTCGGGCATCAGCGATTCGCATTCCGGATTTGCATTGCCTAGCTTTAAATCTCCTAGCATTCGCATCCGTTAACGAGACGTGTTCGCGCCCAAAAATGACGCTGTCGAACGGTTTGAACCTGAACAAACATCGATAGGTCAGCATTGTTGACCTATCGATGTTTTCGTGATCTTCTGAGGCCATAACGACAAGCCTTGAGGAAACCCCGATGCTGAACTGGGACCACGTCTTTGCCACGCGCGCCACGCGCATGCGCGCGTCTGAAATCCGCGAATTGCTGAAACTGCTCGACCGGCCGGAGATCATCTCGTTTGCGGGCGGCATCCCCGATCCGGCATTGTTTCCCACGTCTGCCTTCGAGGCGGCCTATGCCGATATCTTTGCCGGCGGGCAGGCGGCCTCTGCCCTGCAATATTCGGTCTCGGAAGGGTATTTGCCGCTGCGCCAGTGGTTGCAGAAGGAAATGGAGCGGCTGGGGATTGCCTGCGGCGTCGACAATATCTTCATCACATCCGGTTCCCAGCAGGCGCTGGATTACCTCGGCAAGCTGCTGTTGTCGCCGCGCGACACGGCGCTGGTCAATTGGCCGACCTATCTCGGCGCTCTCCAGGCGTTCAACGCCTATGAGCCGACCTATGACCAGCTGAGTTTTGGCAATCGCACGCCGGACAGCTACCGCGCTGCGGCCGACAATGCCGGCGGACGGGTCAAGTTTGCGTATCTATCCTCTGATTTTGCAAACCCGACCGGCCAGACGGTATCGCAGGAAGAACGGCTCGCGCTTCTCAAGCTCGCCGATGAGCTCGACGTGCCAGTGATCGAGGATGCCGCCTATCAGCATCTGCGTTACGACGGCGAGGCAGTACGGCCGATCCTGTCGCTCGACATCGAGCGTCACGGCTCGATCGAGAAGACGAGGACCATCTATTGCGGCAGTTTCTCGAAGACGCTCGCCCCGGGCCTTCGGGTTGGATATGTGGTTGCCGCGACCCCAGTCATTCGCAAGCTCGTCTTGATGAAGCAGGCGGCGGACCTGCATTCGTCCTCGATCAACCAGATTGCGATCACTCATGTCGCTGAACGCCATTTCGATCAGCAGGTGGCCAAGATCAAAGCCGCCTATTCGGCGCGGCGCGATGCCATGCTGGCTGCCCTTGCGGCTCATATGCCGGCAGGCACGAGCTGGACGGAACCCCAGGGCGGCATGTTCATCTGGGTGACGCTGCCGGAGGGCCTTGATGGCACGGAGCTTCTGGCGCGGTCTGTCGAGACCGAAAAGGTGGCTTTCGTTCCCGGACAAGCCTTCTTTGCCGACCGGTCGGGGACCAATACCCTGAGGCTCTCCTTCTCCTGTGCCAACGAGGCGATGATTGCCGAGGGTATCAAGCGTCTCGGCCGACTGATTGCCACAAGCTTGCAGATTGCTGCCTAAGTTGCGCAACGGATTACCCCGAACCTTCGGATCGCGCTGACGAGGACGTCTGTTCTGCCGGTGCGGTCCGTTAGGCATGAGGGGAAAGGAGCCTTCATGGTTGCCCGCGCCCGGCCTGCATGCTTGACTGGTGCCCGGCCTGGCGCTCCCAGGCGTTCGGGAACAGTTTGTCATGACGCTTCGCATTGCCAGCTTCAACATCGAAAACCTCGTCACGCGTTTCGATTTCACCGGCTTTCGCAACCAGTTGCGTTCCGATCGTGTGCTGAAGCTGTTCGAGATCCGCAGCGAGGCCGATTATCAGCGGCTCGAGGCGGCACGGGTCGTTGCTGCCACCGATGATACACGGCAATTGTCGGCGCTCGCCATCGCCGATACGGATGCCGATATCCTGTGCCTGCAGGAGGTCGACAATATGGAGGCCCTGAAAGCCTTCGAATATGGCTATCTTTTCCGCATGGTCGGGTCCGGCTACCGGCAGAAATATCTCGTCGAAGGCAATGACAGCCGCGGTATCGACGTGGCGGTGCTGATGCGCGAGGAGACACGGCACGGCGAACGGATCGAGGTGCAGGACGTCAAAAGCCACGCGGCGCTGACCTATCACGACCTCAATCTTCATACGCCGGCACTCGGCCCCAACATCCAGCCGCAGGACCGGATCTTCAAGCGGGACTGCCTCGAACTCGATCTTCTTGTCGGTGGACGCCCGCTTACCCTTTATGTCGTTCATTTCAAGTCGATGACCAACGGGCGCGAGGGCGGGGACGGGCGCGCGAGCACCATGCCGGTGCGCGAGGCCGAGGTGAGGGCGGTTCGGCACATCATCGAGAATCGTTTCGGGCGCGAGCATGCGCGCGACCGCAACTTCGTCATCTGTGGCGACATGAATGACTATCAGGAGCGGATCGACGTGATCGGCGACCGGCGCCAAGGCTATGAGTTCGTGCCGCGGGATACCCTTCCCAGCGCCCTCGACATCTTCTCCCAGGATGGTTTTGCCGAGAACGTCATGCGCAGACGCGATGTACTCGACCGCTGGACGCTCTACCACGCGCGTGGGCCACAGGAGCAGCATCTTTGCCAGCTCGATTACATCTGGCTGTCGGCGGGCCTCGCGCGGTCCAATCCGAAGGCCGTGCCCGAGATCATCCGCAATGGCCAGCCGTTCCGGACGCCCTTCCCGCCGGGGCAGGAGGTGGAACGCTATCCCCGGATCGGCTGGGACCGACCCAAGGCGTCGGATCACTGCCCGGTGGCTCTCTCCCTGCATTTGCCTTGAGGAAATACGATGATCGACCATGTGATGGGGCTGCCAGCGGATGGCCGTGTTGTTGCGATAGAGGGATTGGATCTGCGGGTGGAAGCTGGAACGCATCCGCTTGAGCTTGCCCATACCGAGAAGATTGCAGCCCATTGGACAAGAGAACAGCAAGTTAATCCCGCGCTCTACAATGGTCGGCTGATTCTGCAGCGCGAGATGCGTTTCGAGAAAGGGCATATTCGCGCCGTTGGTCATGAAGCGTCTTTCGCGAGCTTTCTCTGGTGGCGTCGGCAGGCCGATCTTTCCGGTGCATGCCACCTCTTCGGTTATCCGGTGCTGGTGGCTGGCGATGGAGCGCTGATCGCGGTCGAAATGGCGGCGCATACGGCCAATCCTGGCCAGGTCTATTTCGCGGCCGGATCCCTTGATCCCTCGGACGTGGTCGATGGCCGCTGCGACCTCCACGGCAATATGCGGCGCGAGGTGCTGGAGGAAACCGGGCTCGACCTTGCGACCGCACAGACCGGCGGCGGGCTCTATGCCAGCTATCGCCCGCACAAGCTGACTGTGTTTCAGCTCTTTCGCTTTGCGGAACCGTCGGAGGTGCTTTTGCAGAGGATCGCGAAGTTTGCAAAGGCGGCGCCGGAGCAGGAGATATCGCGGGCCGTCGCGATCCGCAGCCCTGACCGCACTGCGCAGCGCTATGGTCCCGCCATGCTGCCGATCCTCGACTGGTACTTTGAAACGGTGGTGTGATGCTGTTCCTTGCCTTGCCCGGCATCGTCGGGCAGTGTGGCTTCGAGCGTGACCATCAGAGTGGAGACGGCCCGTGGCGAGAGAGTATGCAATTTACGACGTATTTACAGACAGGAAGCTTGCTGGGAATCCGCTCGCCGTAATCTTTGACGGCGAGGGATTGTCTGACGATGCAATGCAGGCCATCGCCCGGGAGCTCAACCTCTCGGAGACCGTGTTCGTGCAGCCTGCGGATCACGCGGCCCACACCGCCCGCATGCGGATCTTTACCCCAGGCCGCGAACTGCCCTTTGCCGGGCATCCGACCGTCGGAACGGCGATAGCGCTTGCAGAGCGCAGTTATGCCGGTAACCGCGACAGTGTCGATCTGGTGAGTGTGCTTGAGGAAAATGTCGGCCCTGTGCGCTGTGCGGTGCGGCTTAGAAACGGTGAGGCGGGTTTTTGCGAATTCGACCTGCCACGCGTCTCAAGCCGCCACGTACTGACACTCGACCCGCAGAAGCTCGCCGATGCGCTCTCCCTGAAGGCCAGCGCCATCGGCTTCGAAAACCATGTGCCGACCGTGTGGAGTGCCGGGGTGCCCTTTCTACTCGTACCGGTTCATGATCTTGCGGCCGTCGAGAGCCTGGAATTCGATCCACATCTGTGGGAGCGGGTTGCGCCGATGAGCGAGGGGCGTTTGACCTCGGCCTATGTCTATTGTCGTGGCGGCGTTCATCACGCCGCGAAGTTCCATGCGCGGATGTTTTCGCCAGACATGGGCATTTCCGAAGACCCGGCGACCGGAGCGGCGGTCGCAGCGCTCTCCGGTGCCATCCATCATTTCGATGCCCTTCCGGACGGTCATCACCCGATGATGATCGAGCAGGGCGTGGAGATGGGGCGCCCTTCGCACATCCACCTTCACATCGATGTAAAGGATGGCGCCGTTGCGCGCGCGCGGATCGGCGGGCAGGCGGTGCGTGTCGCGACGGGTGAGTTGGATCTCTGAAAAACAACGGGAATTTCGCTTTTTCGAAATTTTTTTGACCAGAAGGCCAAGAATTTTCGCCGACGCGCTGGACAAGGTCCCGGTTCCTGTTTATACGCCCGGTCACGCCACCGGAAACGGAGCGGACGCCACCAAAAACGGCGTGGTCGGGTGATTAGCTCAGTTGGTAGAGCAGCTGACTCTTAATCAGCGGGTCGTAGGTTCGAGCCCTACATCACCCACCAAATATCCTCAGAAATGAAAGATCGTGCCGCGGGCGTACACCGATTTGCGCGGCAATTTTGCAAGCTCAAGGAGCTTGTCCGGCTAAAGATTGTATTTCCCCGATTGTGACGGAGCGATCAGGCGGGAAACCGAGATGTTCGATAAACGTTCCGCCCTGCGGTCGTTGGTGTTCCGGTTTCGTATCGGTTCATCGGCCAGATTTGAGTGCATTAGCCTGTGGATAACTGTGGACAACGTCGATAGCCGGCTCAGCTTCAGGCCCTCAGGCGGGCTTGGGGCAGGACATATGGCGTTCCCTTTGGCGGAATGCGTCCGACTGCGCCCTCAATTCCGTAGACCCTAGCGACGATCTCATCCGTCAGCGTTTCGGCAGCGGTTCCTTCTGCAACCAGCTTGCCCTGATCGAGTACCGCAAGATGATCGGCGAATTCAGCGGCCAGGTTGAGGTCGTGCAGGATGGCGAGCACCGATCCACCTCGGCGGGCGAAGTCGCGAGCCAGTTCGAGGACGGAAATCTGGTGACCGATATCGAGGCTTGCCGTCGGCTCGTCCAGAAAGATTTTCCGAGCTTGGCCATCCGAGAAGGCGCTCGGCATCTGAGCAAGGACGCGGGCCAGTTGGACGCGCTGCTGTTCTCCGCCTGAGAGAGCATTATAGTCGCGACCCTCGAAGCCAGTCAGGCCGACACGGGTCAGGGCCTGTCGCGCGGCAAGGCCGGGCTCGAGGCTGCCGTAAGCGATCGCGCCCATGCGGACGACCTCCAGGGCGGTGAAAGGGAAGGAGAGGGCGGTGGATTGCGGGAGGACCGCGCGTTCTCTGGCCAGTTCGACTGCGCTGAATGTGCTGATCGGCCGATCCCTGTAGGTGACGACGCCTTGATCGGGAGAGAGCTCCCCGGAGAACACCTTGAGCAGCGTGGACTTGCCCGCCCCGTTCGGACCGATGACGACGGTGAAACAGCCGGGGTGAAGGTTCAGGTTCACTTTATCAAGGAGGCGGCGTCGTCCCCGAATTACTGAAATGTCACGGGCCTTGATCATCAGAGCGAACCCATCGCCCGGCGGCCATTGCGGCCGAGCAGTAGCATGAGGAAAACGGGTGCGCCGAGAAGGGCGGTGATGATGCCGATCGGCAATTCTGCGGGTGCAGCGATCGTGCGGGCGGCCGTGTCCGCCAAGAGGAGCAACGCTGCCCCGCCAAGCGCTGAGGCCGGCAGCAGGAAGCGGTGTGAGGGGCCGATGGCAAGACGCAGCAGGTGTGGGACCACGATGCCGACGAAGCCGATGGAGCCAGCCGCTGCAACGGTCGCGCCACAGGCTGCGGCGACTGCCAGGATTGTCAGCCGCTTCAGACGCTGTACGGGAACCCCCATGTGGAACGCTGCGGCGTCGCCGAGGATCAGGGCATCGAGGCCGCGGGCGACAAAGGGAATGATCAGCAGCACGAAGGAGACGAAGGGCAGGATGGAAAGGATCTTGGTCCCATTGGCCCCGCTCAGCGAGCCGAGCGACCAGAAGGTGATGTCGCGCAGGGCCCTGTCGTCGGCCATGAAGATCAGGAGGCCGGTGGCGGCACCGGTGAGCGCGGCGATGGCGATGCCCGACAGGACGAGCGCTGTCGTCGATGTGCGACCGTCCCGGGTGGCGATGGCATAGAGCAGGAAGGTATTGCCGAGGCCGCCGAGGAAGGCCATGAGCGGCAGAAAGAGGTTGCCGAAGAGAGCGGAGAGCGGTGAGAGTAGCGTCGGCCCGAGCACGATGGCCAGCACGGCGGCGAGTGCAGCACCGGAGCTGACGCCGACAATGCCCGGATCGGCAAGGGGATTGCGGAATAGGCCTTGCATCATGGCGCCGGAGACCCCGAGCGCCGCACCGATGAGCAGGCCCATTGCGGTTCGTGGCAAGCGGACCGCTTCGAGGATGATCAGGTTCTGGCGGTCGAGCGTTTGCGCGTCACCGCCGAGATAGGCCATCAGATCTGGCAGGCCGACACCGGTCGGGCCAATCACGATCGACAGGAAGACCGACAGTGCCAGCAGGAGCACGAGGGCGATGATGACCAGATGGCCGAGCGCGGACCGGTCACCCGCCATCGCCCCCCTGCTGCTCAAGACGGTCGGCATGCTCACGGCTTTACACTTTCGGGGTAGAGCTTGGCGTTCAGGTCTGCTGCCGCCTCGGTCGCGCGGGGGCCGAGCCCGAGCAGGAAGAGGCCATCCATGGTGATGAAGGAGCCGGTTCGGCCGGCGGGGCTTGCGGCCAAGGCCGGCAGGACGAAAGCCTGTTCGGCGGTCAGGTGCATTGCGCCGCCGCTCATCACCAGAACCACGTCGGGAGCCGCCGCGATGACCGCTTCATCCGTGAGTGGCTTGTAACCCGAGATGGAGGAGACTGCGTTTTCACCGCCGGCGAGGCGGATCATCGCGTCTGCCGAGCTATCGGCTCCCGCCGCCATGACACGACCATTGGCGAGCGACAGGGCGAAGAGAACCTTCTTCTTCGGCCCCGTGCGGGTGGCCACCTTGTCTTCCAGGGTCTTCAGTTTGGCGGCAACCTCGGTGGCCAATTCCTCTGCCTTTTTCTCGGCACCGATCGCCGCACCCACTGCGCGGATCTTGTCGGGGATTGCCGATGTATCGGGCGGAGAGGCGATCGATACGAAGGAAATGCCACTCGCCTTCAGGATCTCGATGGCGTCTGCGGGTCCCGCGCCCGATTCGGCAACGATCAGGTCCGGCTTTTGCGAGAGTACGCCTTCAGGCGAGATCTGGCGGACATAACCGACGTCGGGCTTGTCATCGGCTTCAACGGGATAGGTGCTGGTGCTGTCGACAGCGGCGATACGGTCGCTTTCGCCCAATGCATAAATGATCTCCGTCACCGTCCCGCCCAGGGCCACGATGCGGCTGGCTTCCGCCGCTTGTGCGGGCTCGAAAAACGTTGGCTGGACCGCGAGCAATATGGCGGCCGCCAGAGCGAATGCAGGGCGACGAGAGGGGTGGGAAAAGGACATTGGCTTGATCTTACCTATGCTTACAGACGCTATACCGGGAGGACAGGTCACTGTCCTCGGCACCTCGGAATAAAGAAATCTTGCCGGGCTGCCGCCGAGACAAATAACTTGACTGTGATAGCCAAGTTTATCTACCAAGGCAAGATATCGCGGTTGTTCCATTTGTCAGGCGATGCCGTCATACTCGGCATTCCGGCGCGTGCGCGGCCGTGTCCACCATCGTGTTTTGAAGAGAGGTAGTCACTCCATGTACATTGCCATGAACCGTTTTCGCGTCGTGCCGGGCTTCGAGGAAGCCTTCGAAAATCAATGGCGTTCGCGGCAGGGCCGGCTTGCCGAAATGCCCGGCTATGTCGAATTTCACATGCTGAAGGGGCCGAAGGCAGAAGATCATACGCTCTATGCCTCGCACACGGTCTGGGAGACCCATGCGGACTTTCTCGCCTGGACGAAGTCCGAGCAGTTCCGGGCTGCCCATGCGCGCGCCGGCGAGAGCAAGGTCCAGTATCTCTCGGGTCCGCATTTCGAAGGCTTTGAGGTGATCATCCATGAAGATCGCTCCGGCAAGCGCGCCGAAGTCGAAGCGGCTTGATCCTCCGATGCGCGCATTGTCCCTCTCAACACCCGAGCGCCGAGATCGGGCGATTGCTGCGCTTGCCGAGAAACCCGATGGTGTAATCGAGCAGATCGCGGCCAAGGCGGATGTGACCCCGGCCGAGGTTTTGGCTGTTCTTCCAGATGGCGCGGCTGTCGTCGTTCCGGCGGAACGCTGGGAGCCGATCTGGAAAGATCTGTCGACCTGGGGTGACATCCTGATGATCGTGCATACCGAGGATATCGTTCTTGAAGTCGAGGGCAGTCTGCCCGATGGCAGCGAGGGTCATGGCTGGTTCAACATCCATGGCGACAGCCCGATCGGCGGACATATCCGCAAGGAACGCTGTGTTTCGATCGCCTTCGTCGATCGTGGTTTTCATGGTCGCCGTTCCTGCTCGGTCTGGTTCATGAATGCCGACGGCAAGGCGATGTTCAAGGTCTTTGTTCGCCGCGACAAGGAGCGGGCGTTGATTGAAGAGCAGGTCGTGCGCTTCGAGGCACTGCGGCAGGCTAGCCTCTGATCCTTCCCGCGATTGACAGGCGCCGGCCACCACCGGCGCCCGTTCCGGCCTTGGATGTAAGCCGTTCTTTCTTTTGCCTATAACTGGTCCTATTGTCGCGCCATCGTCATCCATGACTGGACCTCCCCTTGTATCGACTGCGCCCGCCCCGTCTCGCCCTTGCCCTGTGCCTTGCAAGCTTCTTCCTCTCGGTTGCCGTCTCGCCCGACGGTGTCTTGGCACAGCAACAGGATCCGGCTCCGCCTGCCGCCGCGAGCGAGGCGCCGTCGGCGGCCCCGCCGTCCGCGACAGATCAGACCGCCGTGCCTGCGGCACAGCCTCCTGCGGCAGAGCCGCCGGTGGCACCCGAGCCTACGCGGGACGAGCAACTGGCTGCGGCTGGCGAGCGTCTCGCGGCCGCCAAGAAACAGCTTAGCCAATTGCGCGAGCAGGTGGACAAACACGAGCAGGACGATTCGCTTCTGGCTGAACTCAAGGTCAAGGTCGATGCGCTCGTTCGCGATGTTCTGCAGGTGTCCGTCGATCTCAGGCCGCGGCTCAACGACGTCCAGACGCGGCTGACGGAACTGGGTGCTGCGCCTGCCGATGGCCAGCCGCCGGAGGCAGCGAGTGTCACTGATGAGCGCAGCCGGCTGAATGCGGCGCGCGCGGAGATCAATGCCATTACGGGGCAGGCGGAAGACCTGTCGATCGAGGCGAAATCGTTGTCGGACAGGATTTCCGATATCCGCCGCGCGATTTTCACCAATGCGCTCTTTGCCCATACCGAGATCAACAGTCAGGTGTTTGACGAGGCGACCGGATCGTTCTGGTCCGATGCCGAGCGTGTCCGGCGCAGCATCAGCAGCTGGCTCGTCTTCGTGGTGAAGTTCAAGGCCGTGCCGCTGACGCTGGCGCTCCTTCTGTCGCTGGCGCTGGCCTCGGTCATCCTCTATGTGGAGAAGCGTTTCTTCAAGGACATCAAGCAGCGGGACCTCGCGGTCGAGGACCCGTCCTATATGAGCCGGTTTTCCGTCGCTTTCTGGTCGACGATCTTGCCGTCGATGGCGCTGAGCTTCTTTCTCGCATCCGCCTATTTCCTGCTCGACACGTTCAATGTCCTGCGTCCCGATATCGCGCCGATCGCCGCTGCCTTCTTCGCTCTGATCGGTCTCGTTTTCTTCGTTACTGCAGTGTCTCGGGCAGTGCTTGCGCCGTCTGCGGCAAACTGGCGACTGGTGAAGCTGTCGAACAAGGGCGCGCGCGACATCTCCATCGCGATTTTCCTGATGGCGGTGGTCAACGGGCTGGACTACCTGCTCGCTGTCATCAGCGACGCCTATAGTTCGCCTGTCGTGCTGACCGTGATGAAGAGTCTCGGCTCTTCGGTTATCGTCGGTTTCCTGCTGTTCTTCGTTTCTTTCCTCCGGCCGGTTCTCTCGGACAAGGGCGATCCCAATGCACCGGGCCGTCCCTGGCCACGGGCTGCGGCCGTAACGCTGCGGGCGATCGGTGTTCTTCTGATCCTTTTGGCGGGCATCGGCTATATCGGCCTTTCGCGCTTCCTCGCGACCCAGATCATCGTGACCGGAGCCGTGGTCGCGACGATGTATATCGGCATACTCTCGGGCAAGGCGATCTCGGCGCCGAACCAGTTCGGCGAGACGCGCGTCGGCCGTTACATTGCACGCCGCTTCAAACTCGGCCCGGTGGGGCTTGACCAGAGCGGCATTGCTGCCGGTCTGCTCATCTACATGTTCGCCCTTGTCGCCGGTTTGCCGCTGATCCTCATGTCCTGGGGGTTCCAGCTGCGCGACATGCAGCTCTGGCTGTTCAACCTGTTCACCGAAATCAATATCGGCACGATCCGCATCTCGATCTTCGGCATTCTTGGCGGCCTGTTGTTGTTCGTCGTCGGACTGATGCTCACCCGCTGGTTCCAGAAATGGCTGGATGGCAATGTGATGGCGCGGTCGCAGGTAGATGGCGGCGTGCGCAACTCGGTGAAGATGGGTGTTGGATATCTCGGCACCGGCATTGCGGGCATCGTCGGCATTTCCGCCGCCGGTATCGATCTGTCGAGCCTGGCGCTCGTCGCCGGTGCTCTTTCACTCGGTATCGGTTTTGGCCTGCAGAACATCGTGTCGAACTTCGTCTCTGGCCTGATCCTGCTCGTCGAGCGGCCTTTCAAGGTGGGCGACCACGTCATTACCGGGGTCAATGAAGGCATCGTGAAACGGATCTCGGTGCGCGCAACGGAAATCGAGACCTTCCGGCGTCAGTCGATCATCGTGCCGAATTCGGAGCTGATCAATACGCCGCTCGGCAACTGGACCCATCGCAATCGCGTGCAGCGGTCGGAAATCCCGGTCAGCGTCGCCTATGACGCGGATCCGCAGGAGGTGATCGACGTGTTGCTGGAGGTGGTGAACGGGATGCCAGACATCCTGCGCAATCCCGAGCCGCATGTCGAATTCCTCCGTTTCGGTGCCTCGTCGCTCGATTTCGAGCTCCGGTTTCACCTGGCCGACATGAGTGAGGGGCTCAATGTTCGCAATCGCGTGCGCATGGAGATCCTGCAGGCCTTCCGGGCGCGGGGCATCGTCATGCCTTACCCGCATCAGGACGTCATGCTGCATGTGCGCGAGCAGGATCGCCATGTGCTGGTCAGGCGGCGTGCAAAAACGGAAGCCGGGCGCGTGGCTGAGCCGGACGAATTGCCAGCAGCACCGGATGATGACAAACTCTTGCCATGAACGCCGCATTCAGCCGCCATTCAGGCGTAATGCGGCATAAGAGGGGCATGGCTGATCGAAATTCTTTCGGTCGCATTTGGCAAGGGACGGGGCTTCGGCTTCGCTGCAGGCATGACAATGCGCGTGATGACGTGTGCGTTTGGTGTGGTCGTTTCTGTGCTCGCTGCCGGATCGGCAATCGCAGCTTCGGTGCACAATGCCGGCCCCTCGTCCGTCGTGCTGATCGTTGTCGAAGACGGCAACAAGATGGAAGTTCCGCTTGATGCGGGCGGGGCGGAAACGATCTGCCCTTCCGGCTGCTTCCTGACACTTCCCAATGGTGATCGGATCGGTCTTGCTGGCGGCGAGACAGTGGAGATCAACGATGGCGTGGCGACGGTCAAGTAATGGCGGGCGGCAAGGGTGCAATTCATCGGTGCATTGCTCGCCTTGGTTATATATTTTATCTCGCTTAACTATTTTCGCACGGCCAAGCCTCTGAGAAGCCTCAGTTAACGCTTCCGAAAAACAAGCCTGATAGATGTCCTCGTGTTGAACATTTCACAGAAGGCACCTTCGATGGCTATCCTTGGCATATCCGGAATGCAGTATTCCGGGGAAACATTTCCCGACGTCCGGATCATCCTGGGAGAAGACTCGAACGTCTTCACTCAAATGATCAGCCAGCGCATGAAGGAGTTGATGGGCGTCGATGTCGAAATCTGCAGAACCTTCGAGGATCTGCAGATGGCCAACGAGCTCTCGGAAGAGCCGGTTACACTGGCGATCTCGAACATCAACCTGCCGGGGGCGGAAAACGGCGAGGCGCTCGAATATCTCATCGACTGCAATATCCCGACCATCGTCTTCACCGGCACGTTCCATGACGAGACCCGCGAGAAGCTGCTGGCCAAGGACATTGTCGACTATATCCTGAAGGACAATATCTTCGCCGTCGAGATGCTGGCAGAGTCGGTCTATCGCTTCCTGACCAACCATCGCCACCACGTGCTGATCGTCGACGACAGCGCGACAGCCCGTGCGCTGCTCTCCAGTCGTCTGAAGCGTTACAATTTCCGTGTCAGCCTGGCCGAAAGCGGCGCCAAGGCGATCGAGATCCTGAAAGCCAATCCGGATGTTGCGCTTGTTGTCACCGATTACAACATGCCCGACATCGATGGCTTCGAACTGACACGTCGCATCCGTGCGGTGCGCGGTTCGCATGAGCTGCGGATCATCGGCGTATCGTCCTCGACCAATCGTCTTTTGTCCGCGCGCTTCCTCAAGGTCGGCGGCAACGACTTCATGCTGCGCCCCTTCATCGACGAAGAGTTCTATTGCCGCGTCAACCAAAACCTCGACACGCTAGTGCAGATTAAGGCAGCCCAGCTGCGCATCAAATAACGAGAAGCTTCGGCGCAGTCTGCGCCTGCGGATTGCTGCATCCGATATGCCGTCGACCGCTTCAGCGGCCGGCGGCATTGTCTTTGAGCGTGGACAGACCGTCTCGCCGCTAGCTCTGGCGCCTCTCGGCAAAGGGCCTATATAGGCGTTTCGCTTCCTGTTCACCGAGTGCGCCATGCCCCCTATCATCTCCATTCGCTCGCTTTCCAAAACCTATGCCAATGGCTTCAAGGCCCTCGATGATGTCAGCTTTGATATCGAGGAGGGCGAGATCCTGGCGCTGCTCGGGCCGAATGGTGCGGGCAAGACGACGCTGATCTCGATCATTTGCGGCATGACCAATCCTTCCGTTGGAAGCGTCACGGTCGCGGGCCATGATGTGGTGAGCGAGTTCCGCAAGACCCGCGGCGAGATCGGGCTGGTGCCTCAGGAACTGACGACCGACATGTTCGAGACGGTGTTCAATACCGTCAGCTTTTCACGCGGGCTGAATGGCAAGAAGGCCAATCCGGCCCTCATTGATCAAATCTTGCGCGACCTCTCGCTCTTCGACAAACGCAATAATGCGCTTCGGGAACTGTCCGGGGGGATGAAACGGCGGGTCCTGATTGCCAAGGCGCTGTCGCATGAGCCGCGCATCCTGTTCCTTGATGAGCCAACGGCTGGCGTCGATGTCGCCCTTCGCAAGGACATGTGGCAGCTGGTGGAGCGTTTGCGCAAGACCGGCGTCACGATCATTCTCACGACCCACTACATCGAGGAAGCGCAGGAGATCGCCGATCGCATTGGGGTGATCGACAAGGGGCGCCTGCTGCTGGTCGAGAACAAGGACGCCTTGATGCGCAAGCTGGGCAAGAAGCAGCTCGCCATCAATCTCCTGGAGCCAATCACCAAGATCCCGGACAGTCTGTCGGAGTGGGAGCTGACTTTGAACGAGCGCGGCGACCAGTTGTTGCATGATTACGATCTGGGCAGGGCTGATGCGCATGTGGGGCGCCTCTTGCAGGCCCTGGAGGCGGCGGGCCTTCGCTTCGACGACCTGTCGACCCGCCAGACTTCTCTTGAAGATATTTTCGTTTCGCTGATCGGAGCCAAGGCATGAACACGGAAGCGGTCAAGTCGATCTATTTCTACGAGATGGCGCGCACACGACGGACGCTTTTGCAGAGCGTTATCTCGCCGGTGCTGTCGACCGCGCTTTACTTCATCGTCTTCGGGGCGGCCGTTGGCTCCCGCATGCAGGAGGTGGGCGGCGTCTCCTATGGCGGCTTCATCACGCCAGGGCTGATCATGCTCGCGCTCATCACGCAGTGCATTTCGAACGGTTCGGTCGGTATCTATTTCCCGAAATTCACGGGCACGATCTACGAAATCCTGTCCGCCCCCGTCGCGATGAGTGAAATCCTGCTGGGCTATGTCGGTGCTGCGGCGACGAAGGGCATGATGATCGGCCTGATCATCCTTTTCACGGCCATGTTCTTCGTCGACCTGCACATCGCCTATCCGGTGTTGATGCTGCTGTTCATGGTGCTGACGGCGGTGACCTTCAGCCTTGCCGGCTTCATCATCGGGGTGCTGGCCAAGAATTTCGAGCAGTTGAACCTTGTGCCTTCGCTCGTCGTCCCGCCGCTCACTTTCCTTGGTGGCACATTCTATTCGATCGACATGCTGCCGCCGTTCTGGCGGGCGGTCAGCCATCTCAATCCGGTCCTCTATCTCGTCAGCGGTTTCCGCTGGAGTTTCTTCGAAGTGTCGGACGTGCATCCGCTGATCAGCGTCGGCATGATTGGTGTGTTTCTCGCCATCTGTCTGGCGGTCCTGACCTTCATCTTCAGGACCGGCTATAAGCTCCGAGCCTGATCCATCAGTCGCGCAGGCGAAGCTCGTCGGTCTGCATCTGTAGGGAGCCGAGGGTAGAGAGGAAGCTCATGCCGAGCAGGCTCTGGTCGAGCCGTCCCTCTTCCAGGATGACGGCCGGAACATCGGTGCGGCTTATGTCACCCAACTTCAGTTCCGGCAGGCGGATCGGGGCTGCCTGGGCCTGTCCATTGGCAGTCAGCACTGTGCGGGTGAACTGCAGCGTGTTCGGATCGATGCCGATCCTCACCGCATCCTCGAATTTCAGAACGACGGAACTTGCGCCCGTATCGATGAGGACGGGAACGGAGACGGGGCCGATTTCCACGCTGGTCTCGAAATGGCCGCCGAGAGATTTGTGCAGGACGACCTCCGTTGATCCATCCGCATTCGTCACATACACCGCACGACCCGGCATCAGGCCTGCGAGTACCCGTTCACCAACAGCCCGCATGTCGTCTCGGTAGAGGTAACCGGTCACCAGTGCGAGCGCGATCAGCACCCAGATCGACAGCTGACGAAGGCTTTGCCCGACCGATCGGCGACCGAGCAGGATACCGCTTGAAATCATCAGAAGGATCGGCAGGGCGACGACGATTCTGCCGACGGCCTCGTTATCGACACCGAAAGTCTGGCCCTGATCGTGATTGACCACAAGAAGGACGAGGCCGATGCCGAGGATCGCAAGGCCAAGGACAAACCGCATCAACCGGTCTCGCGCTCGCGCTGCAGTCTGGTGCGACGTGTTTCCCGGCGTGGCTTGCGCTCGACGTTTTCGAGGCGCGCTGGCAGGCCGGCCATGATCACACGCCGTTCCTCGCTTGAATAGCTGGTCCAGCGACCGATCTCGTCACGCGTTCGGCCGCAGCCGAAACAGAAGCCGGTCTTGTCGTCTATCGAACAGATCAGAATGCAGGGCGATTCCATCGGCGTCCTTTCGCTCGGCTTCTATATCGGATGCCTAAAGGAAGATGGCAAGAGACAGGAGATAGCCGATCTCGGCGATCTGCTGGCTGGCGCCGATGGTGTCGCCGGTGTGCCCCCGGATCTTGGACTTGACGAAGGCGGTAAAGCCGGCCGTCATGAGGCAGGTCAGGGAGAGGGTGGCGACGACGGGCGCGAAGGGCAGGACGAAGAGGCCGAGAAGGATTGAGGCCGCTAGTCCGCAGGCGATTGCGAAACGGGTGGCAGCGGGATCTGGATGGCCGACGGAGGCTGCGACCCCATCTGCCTTCGCAGGTGGAAGGCTCGACCAGTGCCAGACCATGGCCGCCCTGCTAATGGCCGCAGCAGCAAGCCAGATGAGGGCCGTCGCGAGCGGGGGCCAGGCCGGCGTCAGCGCTGCGAGCGCGGCGGCGCGCAAACCAACCGACAGGATGAGGGCGAGTGCGCCATAGGTGCCGATCCGGCTGTCCTTCATGATGGCCAGCGCGCGCTCGCGGTCGCGTCCGCCGCCGAGCCCATCCGCTGTATCGGTGAGGCCGTCCTCGTGCAGGGCGCCGGTGACCATGACTTGCACGGTCAGGGATAGCAGAACGGCGACAAGCGGTGGAGCGTCCGCCAGGGCAAGGAGGCCGAGCAATGTCGCCGCCGGCAGCGTGATCAACAGGCCGGCGAGGGGGAAAGCCGCAACCGTTTGCGAGAGGGTGCCATCGTGATTGGCAAAGTATCGGTTCGGCACCGGAAAGCGGCTCAGGAAGGATATCGCCCTTGCCGTCTCGTTCACCAGGTCACGCCCACTCAGCATCAATGCGTCATCCATCCATATGACGACCGCAGCCGCCGTTTTTTGAGTTGAGACTGGCGAGCGCGGTCAGTATGAGAGATGCCACAAAGCCCGATTTGTCTGCAGATTACAAGGAAGCGCATCCCATGACCGTTACCGGCCTGCCATTCGACGATTTTCGCGTCCTCTTGCGCGACCTGCCGGGACCCAATACCGCAGCGCTGGTGGCTGCACGCGACCGGGACCGGACGCTGACAAAGCCACCGGGCGCGCTCGGTCGGCTTGAGGAAATCGCCATGTGGCTCGCCGCCTGGACCGGCCGTCCGCCGGCCGTCACCCGTCCGCTCGTTGCAATCTTCGCCGGCAATCACGGGGTCACCAAACATGGCATCACGCCGTTCCCGTCGTCGGTGACGCAGCAGATGGTGGAGAATTTCGCAGCCGGTGGTGCGGCAATCAACCAGATCTGCGTCACGTATGACCTTGGCCTCAAGATCTTCGATCTGGCGCTCGACTATCCGACGGGTGACATCACCTCAGAGCCGGCACTTTCCGAGCGCGATTGCGCCGCTACTATGGCTTTCGGCATGGAAGCGATTGCCGGGGGCACGGATCTGCTCTGCATCGGCGAAATGGGGATCGGCAATACGACGATCGCTGCTGCCATCAACCTCGCGCTCTATGGCGGCGAGGCGGAGGATTGGGTTGGACCCGGCACCGGCTCCGAAGGTGACGTGCTCTCGCGCAAGATCGCGGCCGTGAAGCAGGCGGTGGACTTCCACCGTGAGCATCTGTCGGATCCGCTGGAAGTGCTGCGGCGTCTCGGCGGCCGTGAAATTGCGGCCATGGCAGGTGCGATCCTTGCTGCGCGCATGGAGAAGATCCCCGTCCTGATCGACGGTTATGTGGCGACAGCCGCTGCAGCGATCCTGAAAGCCGCCAACCCATCTGCCCTCGATCACTGCCTGATCGGCCATGTCTCGGCTGAGCCCGGGCATCTCCGCTCGATCGAAAAGCTTGGCAAGACGCCGCTTCTCGCCCTTGGCATGCGGCTTGGCGAAGGCACCGGGGCTGCACTTGCTGCCGGGATCGTCAAGGCGGCTGCCGCCTGCCATTCCGGCATGGCGACCTTTGAACAGGCGGGCGTGAGCAACAAGACCCATGGCTAATCCGAAGAAGAAGCCCCCCCGGCCGCCCCGCAAGCTTGCTGCCGAAACCTTCGAGAAGAAGACGGGCATCGCCCATCTCTTCGCGGCCGGACAATATTCTGCCCAAGGGTTCAAGCGCCTCATCCAGGAGGCGGCATTCCGGCACGAGATCCTGGCCTTCGTCGCGGGCCTTGCGATCTTCGCACTGGTCGGTGCGGGTGCGCTCGAATTCCTCGGTTTCGTCGTGCTGATGCTGCTGATGTTTTGTGTCGAGGCGCTCAACACGGCGATCGAGGAACTGGTCGACCGGATCTCGCCGGAGATCTCGACCGTCGGACGCAATGCCAAGGATCTTGGATCCTTTGCGGTGTTCTGTCTGATCCTGGCGAATGCCGCTTTCAGCGGCTATGTCGTGGTGATGCGGCTGCTCGGATAAGCTCAGGCGAACTGGCGGCGGCGCGGCTCGACGGCGCGGGCCTCGCTGACGGCAGGCAGGCTTTCCAGAACCCGGTTTGACGGCAATATCGCGATCACTTCCGTGCCTTCGCGCAATTTGGACCTCAGCTTGAACTCGCCGCCGTGTTTGGCGAGGATCGCCTGGACGATCGGCAGGCCCAAGCCCGTGCCCTGTTCCGCACTCTTGATGGCAATCGATCCCTGTCCGAATGCGGAGAGCACAACCGGGATCTCTTCTTCCGGAATGCCGGGGCCATTGTCGCGGATGGAGACATATTGCCCACCGCCCGCCGTCCAGCCGGCCTTCACCATGATCTCGCCACCCTGGGGAGTG
This sequence comes from Rhizobium sp. Root274, assembly GCF_001429245.1. GTDB lineage: Bacteria > Pseudomonadota > Alphaproteobacteria > Rhizobiales > Rhizobiaceae > Allorhizobium. The sequence continues at coordinate 210,637 of NZ_LMJE01000007.1, read as the reverse complement.
AACTTCACGGCATTGGATAAAAGGTTCAGGATGACCTGGCGCATGGCTTTTTCGTCGGCCCAGACGGACGGCAGGTTCGTTTCGAACTGCTCGTCGATCCGGATGTTCTTGGATTTGGCGCGCAGCTGGATCATGCCAATGCAGTCTTCCGCGAGTTCCAGCAGCGACACGGATTCTTCATTCAGCTCGTATTTGCCGGCCTCGATGCGCGAAAGGTCGAGGATCTCGTTGATCAATTCCAGTAGGTGCTTGCCGGAGCGGTGGATGTCGCCGGCATATTCCTTGTAGAGCGGGTTGTTGAGGGGCCCCAAGACCTCAGTCGCCATCACCTCGGAAAAGCCGAGGATGGCATTGAGCGGCGTGCGCAGCTCGTGCGACATGGAGGCGAGGAAACGCGACTTCGCCATATTGGCTTCTTCGGCACGGCGGCGCGCTTCGTCGGACAGCGAGTTGGCGACTTCCAGTTCCGCGATCAGGTCGTCCTTTTCTGTCTGGAAGGAGAGAAGCTTGAGATTGGCCTGATGCAGGCGATTGGTAATGTAGATGAAGAAGATCAGCGCTGTGGTGAAAACCGCCGTCAGGCCGAGGTCGAGCATCCGGTGACCGGATGCAGCGAGATAGGTGAGGGCGATCACCGTCGGCAGGAAGCTGAACAGCACCGCCTGACGCAGGAGCATGGTTGCCATGGCCGTGATCGAGAGTGCCAATAGCAACACGCCGCCCTTGTAGAAAAGGAAAGCGGTCTCGTCGCAGGCGACGCAGTCCTGCAGGGCAAACACGGCCCAGCAACTGCCCATCGCGACCTGCGCCAGAAGCAGAATATGGCGCCAGCGTTTCTGGTTTTGCGGGGTAATTTCGCTACGGGAAGCGCGCTTGACGATGACGATGCCGATGGCATGCATGGTCAGGCCGAAAAGCGCCCAAATGAAGAACTGGGGTTGGGAAGTAAAGTAGGAGCCAAAGCCGGCAACCAGCAGCAGCATGGTCGGAATCACGGCGGCACCTTGCAGCGTCGCGCCGATATGCATTCCAAGGATTTCGACGTCGAAAGCGGGGGATATACCCTGGCCGGACTGCAGGCGCTCACGATTCGTACGGACGGCCTTGGTCGCCGCCCGGTTGCGGTGTGCCCGCGTCAGGTCGACAACATTCTTGTCCGTCGATGTCGATACGCCGTTACTCATGAAGTTGCAGTCTTCCGCGCCTCAAGCGAACTTAGCGACCAAATCTTAAGAAGATCCTGCAGGGGAAGGATTTGTTTGCCATGTGCGCAAAGGTTTTGTTTTTGAAATGGGAGGGATTGTGGCGGTGACCGGTCGGCGGCTGCGGGATGCGTTGGTCGGCGCTGGCATGCTCTTCCTGGCGCTTTTGATCATCGCGAAGCTGGAGAACGCGCAGGCGATCCGAACCCGCGGGCCGTTCGTCGTGGTGGATGGCGATACTCTGACGGAAGAGGGGCGACGGCTGCGCATCAACGGGATCGATGCCCCTGAGCTCGGCCAGATGTGCGATCGGCCGAGCGGCTCCTATGACTGTGGCATGGCGGCGCGGGCAGGGCTCGTCCTTCTTCTGAAAGGCGCTCCCGTCGAGTGCTCCGGGCAGGAAGATGACGAAGATCGATATGGTCGCCTTCTGGTGACCTGTCTTAAGGGCGCGGTCGATCTCGGTCACGAAATGGTGGCCGCTGGGCTTGCCGTTGCAAACGGCGACTACCACATGGCGGAATTGCGGGCGCGCAAGGCCGGTTACGGGATCTGGGCCGGCTCGTTCGAGCGTCCGGAGGATTGGCGTCGACTGCAGAGGCTGGAGGCGAGGGAACCGGGCGGCTGGTCGCAGACGTTAACGTTTGACGCCTTGGGTCGATGGTTTCGAGGAAGTGACTGAGTGACACGTGTGATGACGGATAATTCCCTTCCCCCCATTGGACCGTCCTCCGATGCGCCGGTTCCGGTGGACACGCTCATCCACGCCATCTCGCAATGTCGTATCTGCCGCGACTGTCCCGCCGGCGGTCCGGAAAACCGCATGCCGCATGAGCCTCGCCCGGTCGCCTATCTCTCGTCGACTGCAAAAGTCTTGATTTCGGGGCAGGCGCCGGGTCTGCGGGTGCATGAAAGCGGCATCCCGTTCAACGACGCATCCGGCGACCGGCTGCGGTTCTGGCTCGGGGTCGATCGCGAGACCTTCTACGACCGGTCGCGCTTCGCCATCGCGCCCATGGGCTTCTGCTTTCCCGGCTATAATGCCGAGGGTCACGATCTGCCGCCGCGCCGCGAATGTGCGCCCCATTGGCGGGAAACGGTGATGCGGTCGATGCCGCAGGTCGAGCTGATCCTCGCCATCGGTCAATATGCACAGGCCTGGCATCTGGGCGGCCGGCGCGGCCGCACCATGACGGAAACGGTAGAGCGGTGGCGGGATACTTTTCTTACCAATACCGCCGGTCCGCGCGTACTTCCGCTGCCGCATCCGAGCTGGCGCAACACCGGCTGGCTGAAGCGGCATCCTTGGTTCGAGGCGGAAGTCCTGCCTGTGCTGAGACGAGAAGTTTCCCTGTTGATAGGGCGAAATGATTTTCCTTGAATCACTGATTTTCCGCTATATCGGAGAAAATCAGTTTTTACGGGAATCATCATGGATCGCCTCGATCGTAAAATCCTTCGTATCCTCCAAGAGGATTCCACCCTGGCCGTGGCGGATCTGGCGAAGAAGGTCGGTCTGTCGACGACGCCGTGCTGGCGCCGCATTCAGAAAATGGAAGAAGACGGTGTCATCCGCCGTCGCGTCGCCCTGCTCGATCCCGTGAAGGTTAATACGAAGGTCACGGTTTTCGTGTCGATCCGGACCTCGAGCCACTCCATCGAATGGCTGAAGCGGTTTTCCGAAGTGGTGGCCGAGTTCCCGGAAGTGGTCGAATTCTATCGCATGAGCGGCGACGTCGATTATCTGCTGCGTGTCGTCGTGCCCGATATTGCTGCCTATGACGCCTTCTACAAGCGGATGATTGCCAAGATTGAGATCCGCGACGTGTCTTCGGCCTTCGCCATGGAACAGATCAAGTACACGACCGAACTGCCGCTCGACTACATGATGCTGGACAACCAGAAGTCCGGCGAAGAATAGGATCGGCCTCGGCCCTACTTCAGCCTGGCGATCCGTTTGGGATCGCTCAGCTCGCGCATGGCATCCTTGCCGATCCAGCGGGCACTCGTGTCGTCGCTGCGCGCCAGGCTTTCCGCCAGCAAGAGCGCCTTTGTGTGGCAGGCCCGGCTGCGCTTGCCGATATTGCGCAAAGCCCAGTTGACCGCTTTCTTGACGAAATTTCGCGGATCCGTTGCATAGCGCTCGATGAGCGGGAGCCAGCCGATGAACGTCTCGTCCGGCTCCGTCTTGTTGTGGACTGTTGCGCCTGCGATCATGGCAAAGGCGGCACGTCTGACAAACTGTCGATCGTCTGTCGCGAAGGCTTCAACGAGATGGTGCCAGTAGGGCGTCTGTGTCAAAAGATCGGCAGCCGCATCGACGATCTCCCAGGAGTTGAAATCCGCGGCGAGCCGCCAGGCTTCGTCCAACGCCAGAAGCATCGGATCGAAGGTCCAGATCGCCAATAGACGCGCTTCCCGAATGCCGGATTGCCAGAGTTGGTGCGCGCGGGGCTGGTCTTTCCCGATGGTTTTGGCGAGTTTCTGGATCGCGGGGTTGCCGATCCCGAGTGCTGTGTCAGTCACAATCCCGAAACGTGCCATGCCGGCAAGATTCTCCTCCGACCGCATCGAGCGCAGGTGCGCGACGATCTCGGCTGCGGTCGAGGAGGGGCCGATCATTTTGTCTCAAGCCTTGCCAGGAGCGACGACGTGTCCCAGCGCTTGCCGCCTAGTTTCTGCACCTCACCGTAGAACTGATCGACCAGCGCCGTCACCGGAAGGCTGGCGCCATTGCGTCTCGCTTCGTTGAGGACGATGTCCAAATCCTTGCGCATCCAATCGACGGCGAAGCCGAAATCATATTTGCCAACATTCATGGTCTTGTGGCGGTTTTCCATCTGCCAGGATCCGGCCGCGCCCTTTGAGATGACATCGACGACCTTCTCGATATCGAGGCCGGCCTTCTTGCCGAAGTGAATACCCTCCGCGAGGCCTTGGACGAGGCCGGCAATGCAGATCTGATTGACCATCTTCGTCAGCTGACCGGCGCCGGCCGGACCCATCAAGCCGACCATCCGGGCATAGGCATCGATCACCGGTTTCGCCTTCTCGAAGACGTCAGGCTCGCCACCGCACATCACGGTCAGAACACCGTTTTCCGCGCCGGCCTGTCCGCCCGAGACCGGAGCGTCGATGAAGCCGCAGCCACGGGCTGCTGCTGCCTCGGCCAATTCGCGGGCAACTTCGGCCGAGGCGGTGGTGCTGTCGATCAGGATGGCGCCTGATTTCATCCCAGCGAGAGCGCCATCAGCGCCTATGGTCACCGAGCGCAGGTCATCGTCATTGCCGACGCAGGTGAAGACGAAGTCTGCGTCCCGGGCGGCTTCGGCGGGTGTGGAGGCCTGGTTTCCGCCATGCTGCTTCACCCAGGCCTCGGCCTTGGCGCTGGTGCGATTGTAGACTGTCACCTCGTGACCACCCTTGGCCTTGAGATGGCCTGCCATCGGATATCCCATGACGCCCAAACCGATGAATGCGACCTTTGCCATATGACCTGCCTCTGAAGTTTTGTCTGAGGCCGAGGCATAAAGCACGAAGGGCTGGATGGAAAGGTCAGCAATGCGCGGTGGCGCGGTCGTTTCGTCAACCCACCGCGTCCGGCTTTGGACCTTCGCCGTCGAGACGTTTCGACCGCTCGCCTAAGGAATCGGAAATCTCCTGCCAGATGCGCCTCAGGCGACGGACATGCAGGTCATCCGCGATCCAGCCCATCATGTGTTCGACTCGTGTCTTCACGTCTGCTGGCGTCAGGCCGAGCTTTTCGCGGAACCAGCGGCTGTAATCGTCCGGATTGTCCAGCGACTTGACGGTGGTCTGGTCGACCATCAGAAGTTTGACGCCGCCAATGCTGCATACATCCCGCAGGTTCTGAGTCGGAGCGATCAGAACGCCGGCAAGGAGCAAGTCGAACTCATCGGGACTGTCGCTTTCGGCGGAACCGGGTTTGCGGAAGTCGATCGCACGCTCCAGATCGAAGATTGTCCGTATCTGCAATTCGCGTAGAACCAGAAACTTTTCCAGTCCAACCAGGTGGCAGAGCTGGGCTTGTGCAATCCAGTCGACGGCCTGATAGATGCCGTAGGGCGTCTCGATATGCAGCATCAGGGGATTATATGTGGCAAGGCCCTGCACATCGTAGATACCAGACTCCTGCAGACGAAAACGGGTGGCGTAGTCGATGCCGTCGAGGGCGTCGAGCGGCGTGACCCGGGTCACCTTGTTGAACCGGTCGTCGTCCATCTTCACCCAGGAAATGATCGACTGCAGGCGCAAGATCACGAATTTCGAGGCGCTGTCGGGAAGGTAGCCGAGGACGGGCGCAAGAATGAGCCAAATGCGAGATACGTCGGGCAGTTGCATCGCTGCCGGCTGAGTGGCCTGACCGGCGCTCGTCGTATCTGTCACGATCCGTATGCCGAGCGTCGGATCCGGGATGGCCCGGTACGCTGCGACGATAAATACGACAGATACCACTGTCTCAACGGCGTAGCGCAGGAAAGTGAAGGGAGAGAGATCAAATGCCGCCAGCCCGCGCATGAAGCCGCGAATGGCCGCCAGATAAGCCCCGGCAAATGCAAGTCCTGCGATGAGATAAAGATCGGCCGCCAAGGGCGAGGTCAGCTTGCACTTCAGCGCGCAGGTCGTGGAAAGTTTGGCCGACAATCCCTGTAGCAAAGCGTCCATGCCGTAATACGTGACAATCATCATGCCGGTGGCGGAGACCAGCAGACGAAGATCAGCCCATTCGAACAGCCGAGCGTCCGCAATGTAATCATCAATCTCTTCGACGTGGGTCTTCTTGCCTTTCGTGGGGTCGTGCTGCGTCCGGCGAGGTATGCCTTGCACATATTTCGACCGAACGAACTCAACGGAAGGATTGAGATAGCTGCCGTCGTCTGGATTTTCCTGCGGCTTGGCGGTGGCAGGATACGACGTCAGAAAGTCTCTGATGATAAGCAAGCGCTTTAGCCGCATCTCGTTGCGCGCGTAGATAAACAAGACGGGCGTCAATACCGCGAGCGCCATAGCATAGGAATTCGGTACCCAAGTCTGCGAAGTACATGCGCAGAGCAAAGCCCTTAGGCAATTCACGAAATAACTTAGGTCCATCGTCGCCCCTCCTTTTTTAGTAGGAAAGCAGGGGAGAGGGGCGATGACTACAAATCACACACACCTTCAGATTGCATAATGCAACCTATACGTGACTCATATCTTTTTTGCAATAACCAGATGGCCCGGCGACGGGTTTCCGTCCTGCATGCGCACGTTGATGTCCGTGATCTCCACCAGTTCAAAGCCGGTGGCGGTCAGTCGCTCGCGCACATAGGTCTCTGCATGGACAAACCGCTGGTGAGGCCCAACGATGAAGGGACGGCCGGCCATGACGGCTTCGCTGGCCGTCTCGGATGAGAAGATGAAGATGCCGCCGGCGAGCATGTTTTCGGCGGCTCCGAAGAACAGGGGCTCGAGCGCGCCGAGATAGGGCAGGACGTCGGTCGCGGTCACGAGGTCGAAGGGTTCGTCGTCATTGTCTTCGAGGAAATCCTCGATCTCGGCCACATAAAGGGTCTCATAGAGATCTTTCTCGTGGGCGATCTCGACCATCTTCTCCGAGATGTCGATCCCGGTCATGTCGGCGACCATGTCGCGAAGTGCGCCGCCGGTCAGGCCTGTGCCGCAACCGAGATCGAGCAGGCGCTGGAAGGGGCCGAGTTCGAGGGTCTGGAGGCGCTGGCGCACCATCATCGGTACCGTGTAGCCGAGCTGCTCCACGAGAATGTCCTCGAAGGCTTCCGCATGCTGGTCGAAGAGGGTTTCCACATAGGCATCTGGTGCCTTGGGCGGGGCTTCGCCGCGGCCAAGCGCTGCGATGCGCACGGAGGCACCGCCGTGGTCGTCGGGATCGATCGCCAGCACTTCCTCATAGGCTTTGACGGCCGCGTCGATCTCGCCGGCCTTTTCCAGGGCGAGCGCTCGGTTATAGGCTTCCGCCAATGCTTCTTCGTCGATCTTGGCCATGAGGCGCTCCTGTCTCGGGGCCTTTCGCGGCCGGTTGGGGGTCGTCTAACCGGTCCGGGCTTGCTTGGCAATCGAAACGGAACAGGCTCGCGGATTGTGACGTTCTCAGGAACAGGGAGCCATGCCATGTCACCACTGCAATCCGAGACCGAGACCCTTGCGCAAATCACGCCGCAACAGCCGCCGCGTCGCGCTCCGGCCTTGCCCTCTACCTCGGCCGAAAAGGCCAATATGATCATCCACTATTATCGGGGCGAGATGGCCCGGATGACGAGCTGGCGGGATAGGATCGACCGGACGACCAACTGGTCGATGACGGTGGTGGCCGGTCTGCTCTCGGTATCGCTGTCGACGCCGACGTCCCATCACGGTGTGGTGCTGTTCGCTATGCTGCTGATCTCGGTCTTCCTGTTGATCGAGGCGCGGCGCTATCGCTTTTTCGATGTCTATCGCGCCAGGGTCAGGCAGCTGGAACGGCATTATTTTGCCCAAGCGCTCTGCCCACGGGCGGAGCTGAATGCCGACTGGGCCGATGCCATTGCCGCCAGTCTGAGGGCACCGTTGTTTCTCATCAGCTACCGGGAAGCGCTCTTTCGGCGCATCCGGCGGAACTATATCTGGATGTATCTGATCCTGCTGCTCGCCTGGGGTCTGAAGATCTCAAGCCCGAAACTGCAGGCGGGAGAACGACCGGTCGAGTTTGTCGGCAATCTCCAGCAAGTCGTGGTCAATGCACATCTGGGTCCGCTCCACGGCGCCGTGGTGCTTGGGTTCGTTCTCGCTTTCTATGTCGCCATCGTCGCCGCAGTCTTTTACCCCGAACCGGAGGACGGAGAATTTGCTCATGGCGAGGTGCATGTCTGAGCTCAGTCAGTGAAGGATGAACTCACCTTTCAGCGCGCGCCATTCGCTGGCTGCGATCATCTTCTTGTGCACATAGGTCACCGAATGAAGCGGTCCTTCGATCTTCTCCTGCCAGAAGCGCAGGAAGCCGCGCATCTCGGGAAAGTCTGGTGCCAGGTCGTAGTGCTGCCAGATGTAGGTTTGCAGCAGGGAGGGGTGGTCCGGCAGGCGATACAGGATCTGGGCGGTGGTCAGGCCATAACCCTTCAGCATCAGTTCCGTTTCGGTGTTCATGTGCGTTCTTTCCCCGTATTCTTGTAGAAGACGGATCGACGCGGACGGTGTCAGCGCTTCCGCGACCGACCGGGGCCGCGACCAACGCGGGCCCTGACATGATGGAAACATGACAGGGTAAACGAAGCTCTAAAGATGCCAGGTGTGAGGCAAAAACAAGTGGTTTCACAGTCACTTGGCAGCCTCCAAATGGAAGTGCTGCCAAGTGAGCTGAGACTAGCGCTTCAGATGCCGGGTCAGACGCGCTTCCAGCGCAGCCCAGGTGTTGCGCAGGAGTTCGACGATGGCGAGGTAGAAGATCGCGGCCCAGAGATAGGTCTGGTAGTCGAAGGTGCGCGAGAAGGCGTAGCGTGTCTGTCCCATCAGGTCGAGCACGGTCACGACCGCGACTACGGCCGAGCCCTTGATCATCAGGATGATCTCGTTGCCATAAGGACGAAGCGCGACGATCAGGGCCTGGGGCAGAATGATCTTCCAGAACGTTACGGATGGCGGCAGGCCGAGCGATTTTGCACCTTCCGTTTGGCCGCGCGGTACGCTTTGGATCGCGCCGCGCAGGATCTCGGCCTGATAAGCGGCGGTGTTCATGGTCATGGCGAGGATGGCGCAGTACCAGGCCTCTCGGAAGAACCACCACAAACCCACGGCCTCGATCTCCGCCCGGAAGGAGCCGAGACCGTAATAGATCAGATAGATCTGGGCGAGCATCGGCGTGCCGCGGAAGACGTAGACATAGGCATAGGCGATGGTGTTGAGCACGATGTTTTTCGACATTCGTGCATAGGCGATCGGTACCGAGAGCACCGCGCCGAGGGTGATCGAACTTGCCACCAGTGCCAGAGTGGTGGCCAGGCCCTGAAGATAGCGGGGTCCGTATTTGACGAATTTGTCGGTGTCCCAGCCGGTTACCATCATGTAGGCGAGCGCGATGGCAAGCAGCAGCCAGAGGCCAAGCACACCATAGCCGAGGGCGCGAGCCGGTGTCATGGCCGGCGTCACCAGAGGCGGTGCGGGGCGGGCGGGGATCAAGTCCAGGGCGTGGCTCATCGGCTTGTCTCCGCGCGGTTCGCCCAGTTCGAGATGGCGTTCAGCCCGAAGGAGGAGAGGGTGGCAAGCAGCAGATAAAGCGCACAGGCTATGGCATAAAACAGAAAGGCTTCCTTGGTCACTTTGGCCGCGACGCCCGTCTGGCGCAGGATATCGGTGAGACCGATGACAGATACGAGGGCCGTATCCTTCAAGAGGTTCATCCAGAGGTTTCCGAGACCGGGAAGGGCGATGCGGATCAATTGCGGGACGATGACCAGCCGCATGGTCCGGCGGCGCGACAGCCCGACCGCGCTGCCGGCTTCATACTGGCCCTTGGGGATGGCACGGAAGGCGGAAAGAAGCACTTCGGAACAGTAGGAGGAGAAGACGACGGAGAGTGCCAGCATGCCGGCGAAGAAGGCGTTGATCTCAACCCGCTCCTCGCTGCCCAGCCACGAAAGCACGGCCTGGACCATCATCTGGAAGCCGAAATAGACGATGAAGAGGGTCAGCAGTTCGGGAAGGCCGCGGAAGATCGTCGTGTAAATGCCGGCGGCTGTGCGCAGGCTCCGCTCTTCCGACTGCATGGCAAGCGCGATCAGGAAGCCGAGGAAGAGACCGACCGGCAGCGTGATCAGGGCAAGAACGATGGTGACTTTGACGCCAAGCGCAATTTCATCGGCCCAACCGACATTACCGCAGGACAACAAACCATCGCCACCGAAGAGCGCGAAGACGCCAACCGGCCCGCAAAACGGATCCAGCCAATAGGACAGAGTGGCCCAAAGCGAGCCCAGTGCGGAAGACAGTCCGCCCATGCCATTCCCCCTTGGCGGTTTTTTCCGCCTTCTTTCTTCATATCCGTAACGCAAGATGGCGGAAGCGTTGAACTTCCGCCATCGCAATTCTCAGAGGATCGGCAAATTAGTCCCCGTAGACGTCGAAGTCGAAATACTTCTTGTTGATCTCGGCATATTTGCCGCTGGCGCGGATCGCCTCGATCGCGGCTGTGAACTTGTCGGCGAGCGCGGTTTCGCCCTTGCGGACCGCGATGCCGGCACCTTCGCCGTTGATCTCCTTATCGATCGGCAGCGGGGTCAGGATCTTGCAGCAGGCGCCAGCGTCAGACTTCAGCCATTCCGAAAGAACGACGATATCGTCCACGACGGCGTCAACACGACCGCCTTCGAGGTCAAGCTTGTACTCGTCAGCCGTCGGATAGAGCTTCAGCTCCGAATCGGGCATGTGCTTTTCGGCATAGTTGGCATGCGTCGTCGAAGACTGTGCGCCGATGGTCTTGCCCTTGAGGCCTTCGACATCGGTGATCGGCGAATCCTTCGGCACGGCGACGGCCGGCGGGGTGTTGTAATATTTCTTGGAGAAGTCGACCTTCTCGAGGCGCTCCGGGGTGATCGACATCGAAGCGATGATCGCGTCGAACTTCTTGGCCTGCAGGGCCGGGATGATGCCGTCCCAATCCTGGGTAACGAATTCGCAGGTGACCTTCATCTCATCGCAAAGCGCCTTGGCGATATCGATGTCGAAGCCGACCAGCGAGCCGTCTGCTTCGAGATTGTTGAAGGGCGGGTAGGCGCCTTCCGTTCCAATGATAAGCTTTTCCTGCGCCATGGCAGAACCAGCGAAGAGCGACAGCGCTGCAATTGAGGCTGCTGCCAGAAAACGTGTCGGAATACGCATGAGATCCCTCTCTGTTGGCGGATGCCGTTTGTCTTTTTAACGCGGCTATCCTGGATCGTGTGGTCTGATGGGCCACACTTGGGCCCAATATTCGTCTGCTTTCGATGCCGAAATCAACAACAAAGAGTGTCGCATCCCATATTTAGGTGCGATGCGAGGAGCGGGATGGAACCTTGAGGAGTGTCAGTCGTCTCTTGCTCGATGGAGCAAAAAAGGTTCCAACTCGTTCAGACAAGGTTAATTTTGCAGAACCTAGCTTGCACGCAGTTTGGTTCGCGGAATCGACGTCGATTTTAACGGCGCCACTAGAAGCAATCGCCAAGATTGCATTTGGCGTGAAGGAAGGAAACGCAGGGATGTTCAAGAATAGATTGCTGAACACGGTCGCGATACCCGTGCTGTCCATGGCAGTACTGGCGGAGCCGGTGGCCGCGTCGGCCACACGTTTCGGGGAGACGCAAACGCAATCACGTCAGGCTGAGGAAGGGTTGATCCAGCTCGCACAGGCCGTTGTCTGCAGCGACGGCTCCGAGGCCGACGACCAGGAAACCTGCAACGCCCGCGACGCCGAAGCACAGGCGCAGGAGGAGCAGCGGCAGGCCGAAGCCCAGGCACAGGCTGAGGCGGAAGCCCAGGCTCAGGCCGAAGCACAGGCGCAGGCTGAAGCAGAAGCCCAGGCTCAGGCCGAAGCCCAGGCGCAGGCTGAAGCAGAAGCACAGGCTCAAGCCGAAGCTCAGGCACAGGCCGAGGCAGAGGCCCAGGCGCAGGCTGAAGCTGAGGCTCAGCAAAAGCAGGCGGAAGCCGAAGCCGAGGCCCAGCGCCAGGCAGAAGAAGAGGCGCAGCGTCAGCAGGCTGAAGCGGAAGCCCAGGCTCAAGCCGAAGCGGACGCGAAGGCTCAAGCAGAGGCTCAGGCTCAGGCAGATGCCGACGCCCAGGCGCAGGCTGAAGCCGACGCCAAGGCCAAGGCGGATGCCGATGCTGAAGCCCAGCAGCAGGCTGAACAGCCCGCCGAGGAGGCCCCGGCAGACAGCGTAACCTGCGCTGACGGATCGACGGCGACCAGCGAAGCCGAATGCCCGGTTCCGCCGGCTGAGCAGACCGAAGAACAGTCGCCTGACCAGCAGGCCGAGGAGCCCACGCAGGAACAGGCTGCTCCGGAAGAACAGTCCACGGAACAGCCAGCCGAAGATCAGGCTCAGACGCCTGCCGATGGCAACACGGACACCCAGACCGACGCCGAGGCTCCTGCCGACGGTGCCGAACAGCCTGAGCAAGCAACAGAACAGCCTGAGCAGGCAACAGAACAGCCGGAACAGGCGACCGATCAGCCCGAGCAGACGCCGACGGAAGAAGTCGTCGTGCCTGCCGTATTGCCGCCGGAGAATCAGCCGGTCGAGCAGATCACCGACAATCGCAGCGAAGAAGAGAAGCAGACGATTGCTGAAGATCCGTCGCAGAGCACCGACACCGTGGTCCTGCCTGTGGACAATGGAGCCGCCGTTCTCGACAGCGACAAGGACGCCGACAATACGGGTGGCGATGCCGCCCGCGAACAGCGTAGCCAGTTGCGCGCCCAGGAAGACGTAGCGCCGCCGCCGCAGACGGATGCGGATGCTCAGGCCGACGTGACCCAGGTCGAGCCGGAAACCGTGAAGGCGACCATCGCGGAGGAAGGCACACGCCTCGACGAGGCCCCGACCTTCGACGTTCCGACGACGGTGAACAATGTCACCAACGTGACCAATATCACCAACAACACGACGAATAACACGGTCAACAACACCACCAACAATACGGTGATCCAGAACAATGTTGTGAACCAGGTGACCCAGATCCAGGTCATTGAGCAGGTTGACAACCGAACGGTCATCAATGTCGGCAACCAGATCATCGTGCGTGGCGACGATCGTGAACGCCTGCGCTACGACTCGCAGGAAAGCTATTACGAGCAGCTGCCGCGTGGCCGCACGCGCGAAACGATCATCCGTGAGGATGGCTCGCGAATCGTGACCGTCTACAACCGCTACGGCGACATCGTGATCCGTTCGCGTATCTCGCCGCGTGGACGTGAATATGTGCTGATGTATTCGCCGGAGGCCGACAATGAGCGTCCGCAGGTCTTCGTCGACGTGGGTCTGTCGCTGCCGCCGATGCGCCTGACGGTCCCGGTTCAGGACTACATCATCAGCACTTCGCGTGCGCCGGATCGTGACTACTACGACTTCCTCGGTCAGCCGCCGGTGGAGCGTGTCGAGCGTGTCTACTCGATCGACGAGGTCAAGTCGTCCGCCCGTCTGCGTGACAAGGTCCGTCGTATCGACCTCGATACGATTACCTTCCCGTCCGGCTCGGCGGAAGTGCCGCTTGCCCAGGCGAAGACCTTGCGCAAGGTCGCCGATGCCATGAACAAGCTTCTGGAGAAGGATCCGGGCGAAGTGTTCCTGATCGAAGGTCACACCGATGCCGTGGGTTCCGACCAGGCAAACCTTGTTCTGTCGGACAAGCGCGCATCGACGGTTGCCCAGCTGCTCAGCGAAGTCTACGGCATTCCGCCGGAAAACATGTCGGTGCAGGGGTATGGCGAGCGTTACCTGAAGATCCGCACGGAAGCCGCCGAGCAGCAGAACCGCCGTGTTGCGATCCGCCGCGTCACCTCGCTGGTCCGCCCGAACGGCGTTTCCGCCAAGAACTGACGCTAGCCGTCTGAAACAACAGATAAAGGGGCCGCCGGTGTGATCCGGCGGCCCCTTTTTCGTTGTCAGCGGGTCTTAAGAGCGCGGCGGCAAGCCGGTGACCGTGATGATGAAGTCCGCGATTGCCGTGGTGTCATCGAGATCGAAGACCGGGAGATCCGCTTTCGGCACAGGGTGATCGGCGGCGATGGCCTTGATCCACGGGTCTGAGGGGCTGAGCGGTTCTCGCTTTGCCGCCTCCAGCCGCCTTGCCTCGATCTTCGGGACTGGCTCGCGCTTATAGCCTTCGATCAACACGAGATCGCAGGGTGCGATCCGGCTTAGGATTTCCTCGAAGCTCGGTTCCGGCGCCCCTCGCAGTTCATGCATGATGGCAAAGCGCGTGCCTGAGACGATCGCAACCTCATGAGCACCGGCCTGGCGGTGGCGAAAGCTGTCGGCGCCGACCTTGTCGATGTCGAAGTCGTGATGGGCGTGCTTGATCGTCGAGATGCGGTAGCCGCGCCGAGTGAATTCCTCCACCAGCCGCACCGCAAGCCCTGTTTTGCCTGAGTTTTTCCAGCCGGCAATGCCAAAAATCTTGGGCTTGTCCGTCATGCACCACCTCCTTCGATCACTTCTCGGGCGAATGCGAGATCCGCCGGGGTGTTGATGTTGAAGAAAGGATCGATCTCGCCTCGGCCGTCCGTCCTGGGGCGCATGGCGAAATCGACCATGCGGAAACGGTGCCGGCGGATGAAATCGCGGACGCGCCGGTTGTCCGGCGTTTCGAGCCAGGTTTGCAGGTCTGCAGCCAGCGTTGTCGGCCAAAGCGCGATCACCGGGTGTTCGCGGCCATTCGAGCTCGCAAGCACGATCTCGTCGGCAGAAAGCCTTTCTGTCAGGAGTTGGGCGAGGTCGCGTGGCAGGAACGGCGCGTCACCCGGTACGGTCAACAGGTGTTGCGCCTCGCCTTCGAAAGCCTGCACGCCGGCGAGGATCCCGGCCAGGGGGCCGGGGCGGTCCGCGATTGTGTCGGGGATGTTTAGGTAAGCTTCCGCGAGCGGATGGTCGGCAGGCAGGTTTACGGCAAGTGCCGAAACCTGTGGCCGCAATCGCTCGGCGATCACCTTGAGCACGGGCTCGCCGCCAAGCAGGGCCTGCGTCTTGTCCTCACCCAGGCGCCTCGAAAGACCGCCGCCGAGGATCAGTCCGGGAATGCGATTTACTGTCATCAGCGCGAGGCTCCGACGGACGGGTGACGCTGTAGCCACAAGACACCGATGGCGATCAGTGCCAGCACGCAGCAGGCGAGCATGACGAGAAGAAGCGGCATGGCGCCGGTCTCCGTCGAGAGAATCGCGGAGGCGAGCCAGGAGACGAAGGCACCGCCGCCCATGGTGATCGCGCCACCAAGACCGGAGGCGGAGCCTGCGAGTTCCGGGCGCACGCTGACGATGCCGGCATTGGCGCTGGGAAGCGAGAGCCCGTTGCCGAAGCCGACGATGATCTGCGGCGCAAAGAAGGCGAGGGAGGTGGTCACGCCTTGCCAGAACAGGACGACCGGAAGTGCTGCGCCTAAGACGGCAACACCGCCGCCGATCAGCATCATCGCTTCGATGCCGGCGCGGCGGGCATAACGGCCGGAGAAGAAGTTGCCGACAATGTAACCGGACGCGATGAACATGAACTGGAGGCCGAGCACGCTCGGGCTCATGCCCATCAAGGTGCCGCCGACGAAGGGTGCGCCGCCGAGAAAGGCAAAGAACGCGCCGGAGGTGAAGGTGGCGGCGAGGGTAAAGGCCCAGAAGCGGCCTGAGGTCAGGAGGCCGGGCCAGGCGCGAAACTGGGCGGTAAAGCTACTGCTCTTTTGCCGGTTGGTTTCGCCCAAGTCGTTGCGCACGAGAATGAGGACCAGCAGGCCGGCAATGGCGATCGCCGCGAAATTCGCCCGCCAGCCCAAGGCATCGCTCAGCAGGCCACCGACGGTCGGTCCGACCATCGGAACCAGCGTCATGCCCATCGTCACATAGCCGATCATCGAGGCAGCCTCCTCGACAGGCACCATGTCGCGAATGATGGCGCGGGACAAGACAAGGCCTGCGACCACGGCAGTCTGTGCCATGCGGGCGATCGTGAGTACCTCGATCGAGGTGGCGACCATACAGATGAGGGAGGCTATAAGCAGGATGACAAGGGCGCCCAGCATGACCGGGCGGCGACCGAAGCGGTCCGACAAGGGGCCGATGATCAACTGCACCAGAGCCGTCATCGCGATGTAGCCGGAGACGAGCAGTTGCACACGATCGTAGTCGACTGCCAGATCCTTTGCCATGGCCGGCAGGGAGGGCAGGAAGATGTTCATCGTCAGTGCCGACAGTCCCGCAATCGAGACGAGGCTGACGATATGCGGCGGGCTGGTCCGGTCAAGAAAGCGGGTCGGCGGCACGGGCGCTCCGTCTGGCGATGATCGAGCGGGATCAGCCGGGCGAGCCCGGCTCGGAGGCGCTGGCCAGCGCTGCCTTCCTCTGTTTTTCCCGATAGAAGGTATAGAGGCCGGAGCCGATGACAATGGCCGCCCCGATGCCCATCGAGAGGTCAGGCGTCTCACCGAAGAAGATCATGCCGAGCGCTACGGCCCAAAGCAGGCTGGTATAGCGGAACGGCGCAATGAAGGAGATTTCGCCGAGGCGCATGGCCATGATGATGGCCTGATAGCCGACGAAGAGGAAGGCGGAAGCGAGCGCAATTCGCGCGAAGGTGTTGAGCGACACCGGCTGCCAGCCGCCGAAGGCCGGGACAAGCAGGAGACCGGCAAGCGAGATCGAAGAGGCGGTGAAGAGGGTGACCGTGAGCGAGGAGACCCGGGGATCGATCTTGCGGGTCACGAGATCGCGTCCGGCCGCGGTGATGACGCTCAGCACCACATACAGCGAGGCGAGCGTGAAGCCCTCAGGACCGGGCTTGATGATGACCATGACACCGAGGAAGCCGAGACCGATCGCCGTCCAGCGCCGCCAGCCCACCGGTTCGCGGTAGATCAGAGCGGCGCCCAAGGTGACCGCGAGCGGCAGCGACTGCAGTATGGCCGAGGCATTGGCGAGCGGCACCTGCCCGAGCGCAGACAGGAATGCCACTGCAGCCAGTGTTTCGAAAGCGATGCGACAGAGGATCAGTGGCTGCAGGATGTTGCGGATATGATCGAGCGCACCCAGACGTCTGGCAACCGCATAGACGAGAACCGTCGTGATGGCACCGCGGATGAACATGATCTGGGCCACCGTCAGGTCGCCGGTGACGGATTTGGTCAGCGCATCGTTGAAGGTGAAACCTGCCATGGAGGCCGCCATCAACAGCGCGCCTCGGGTATTCTCGGATAAGGCCATTTACAGGGATTCCCATGCTTGCGGAGCGGTTGTAGACCATGGGACCCCGCGGAGAAACCGTATTTCTCCACAATCTTGGCCGGACGGACCCGGGAATGCCAAAAAGCGGGTTCTCAATTAACCGTTGTTCAATGTTCCACCGGCGAAGCTGACCATGGCTCCGCATGAGGTGGTGCCGCCCGCTCGACCCTGCGCCGATGTTGGCGCAGAACCGTCGATCCTCCCGAGGGTTCCATGAGTTTTATCGATCGCCTCCTGCAGAGCCGCAGGATCGTCACCAAAGTATTGCTGTTCGTTATTCCTCTCGTTTTTCTCATGGCCGGCGTCGGCCTTCTCGGTTATCGCACCGCCACCATGCTGAACGGTCACATGACCGTCACCCGCGCCACGATCGGCAATATCAGCGATCTGGAACAGCTGCAGAAGGGGCTGCAGGAGTTCAGCCTCGATCCGACGGAGGCGAGCAGGGAGGCTCTCCTGAAGGCGATCGATGCGCAGGAAAAGGGTCTCCGCGTTCTGGACGGCGTGCTGGCCAAGCAGGCGGCGACGGCAGATCTCGGCGCGCTGCGCAATCTTTCGTCGCTGATGCGTGACGAGACAGCTGCCCTTTGGGACAACAAGGTTCGGCGCGACACGCTGGATGCCGGTCTGACCGATGTGGTAGCCTCGCTGAAGAACGAGGGCCAGACAATCCTGAAGCAGGTCGACTTCGTGCGCACGGATCTGTCGGGCAAGGAGCGCTTCGCCAAGGAGCTGCTGTTCGATGCGTCCGCCTTCAAGAGCCTGCTGGATAGGCTCGGCAAGCTTCGTGTCGGCGTGCAGATGGCGTTTACACCGGAAGAACAGCTCTCCGAGACCAAGCTCTATATCGCGCCGCTGCAGAAGGACATCAAGAAGGCCGAGGCGATTGTCTCGGCCAAGGGCAAGGCTCTGGTCGATGAAATTTCCGCAGCCATGGCGAAGATCGACGCTGCCTTGAAGGGTGAAGCGACCGACGAGGCGAAAGCGCAGGAGATCGGCCGCGTCCTGGCTGAGCTGGTGGTGATCGAGCAGAAGATCACGCTGCAGGGCGCGAAGAATTCCGACGTGGCCGCCGATCGGTTCGTCAACCTCGACAAACTGATGGCCGAGCAGAAGGAATTGATGGAACTCGTCGATAACGCGGTCATGGAGATCGCGACGATGGAACTCAAGGTTCAGCAGATGCTGGGCACGCTGGACGATACCAGCCGCCAGACGGTTGTCAGCAAAGTCGAGACGCTGAAGGGGATCGGCGCTCGGATCTCGGAACTCGGTGCGAAGAACAGTGCTCTGCGTGATTTCGCCAAGAAGATCGAGCCGTCGCTCGCCTCGCTCGTCTCGGCCTCGCAGGAAAGGCTCGATGCCGGTCGAGACTGGCAGGCACGCCGCCTCTCGGCCAATGGTCATGTGTCCGACGCAATGGAAGCGTTGCGCAATTTCGTCAGCCACGCCCAGGAAGTCGGCCGCGAGGACAGCGAACGTTCAGCCTCGATTTCGGTTGTCACCATGGTCGTCGGCACGCTGCTCGCCATCATCGGCGGATTGATGTTGATCGAGACGCTGCGGGCGCCACTGAAGCGCATCACGGGCGTGATGTCGCGTCTTGCCAGCGGTGATCTTTCTGTCCCGATCGAGGGTCGCAATCGCGGCGACGAGATTGGCGACATGGTGCGGTCCGTTACGGTTTTCCGTGATGCAGCCCTGGAAAACAAGCGGCTCGAGGAAGAGGCAGCCGCTGCGCGGGCACAGTCCGAACAGGAAAGTGCGCATCGCTCGCAAGAGCGGGCGCGGGTCGAGGCCGATCAGCGGGCAGCACTTGAAGCTCTGTCATCCGTCCTGGAGGCGCTGGCCAATGGCCAGCTCAACGTCACCATGCGCAACGACCTGCCTGCCGATTTCGTCGCCATGGCGTCGACCTACAACCAGGCCGTCGAAACGCTGCGGGCGACGCTGGAAGAGGTGCGCGCGGCAAGTGCCGACATCAATGCGGGCACCGAAAACCTCGCCGTGTCCGCCGACGATCTGGCACGCCGCACCGAACAGCAGGCGGCGGCACTTGAGGAAAGCGTACGGGCACTGTCGCATTTGAGCGATGTGGTGCGTTCGACGGCGGATGGGGCAGGGCGCACCGCCCAGTCCGTCCAGGCGGCGCGTGACCATGCGCGTCAGTCCGGCGTGGTCGTTCGCAAGGCCGTGGATGCCATGTCCGAGATCAGCCGCTCGTCGGAAAAGATTTCGACGATCATCGGCGTCATCGACGAGATCGCTTTCCAGACCAATCTGCTGGCGCTCAACGCTGGCGTCGAAGCCGCGCGTGCGGGTGAGGCGGGCCGTGGCTTTGCCGTGGTCGCACAGGAAGTGCGGGAACTGGCCCAGCGTTCGGCCAATGCCGCCAAGGAGATCAAGACCCTGATCACCGCGTCCGGCGGACAGGTCCGCTCCGGCGTGGAACTCGTCGAACATACCGGCGTCGCGTTGCAGTCGATCATCGATCAGGTCGAAGAGGTCCAGAGCCTCGTCGAGACGATCTCGGCAGCGACCCGCGAGCAATCGACCGGCATCAGCGAAGTCACCAGCGCAGTGCGCGACGTCGAGCTGATCACCCAGCAGAATGCGGCCATGGTCGAGGAGAACAATGCCGAGATCCATGGATTGCGGCAGCGGGTCGACATCCTGATGCACAAGATCGGCCATTTCCGCACCGAGATCGCGGCTCCCGAGCAGCGGGATTTTCGTCGCTCTGCCTGACAGAACGGCTTGCCGGCGGCTCTAGCCGCCGGTGACGCTCATGTGCCGGCCAACGGCGGGCTTCTTGTGGGTACGGTCGATGATGAAATCGTGGCCCTTGGGCTTGCGGCCGATCGCCTCGTCGATCGCCGAGGAGAGGAAGGCATCTTCCTGCGAGGCACGCAGGGCCGTGCGGAGGTCGGCGGCATCGTCCTGACCGAGGCACATATAAAGTGTGCCGGTGCAGGTCAGCCGGACGCGATTGCAGCTTTCGCAGAAATTATGGGTCAGCGGCGTGATGAAGCCGAGGCGCCCGCCCGTTTCCTTCACCTCGACGTAACGTGCCGGACCGCCGGTGCGGAAGGGAATGTCCGACAGTGTGTAGCGGTCCTCAAGCCGTTGACGCACGAGCGACAAGGGGAGGTACTGGTCGGTCCGGTCCTCACCGATTTCGCCCATGGGCATGGTCTCGATCAAGGTCAGTTCCATGCCTTCGGCATGGGCGAATTCCATGAGGGACGGGATCTCGTATTCGTTGAAGTCTTTCAGCGCCACCGCATTGAGCTTGATGGCGATCCCGGCCTTCTGGGCTGCGCGGATACCCTCCATCACCCGGTCCAAGTCGCCCCAGCGGGTGATCGCCTTGAACTTGGCCGCATCCAGCGTGTCCAGGGAGACGTTGATGCGCCGGACACCGGCATCTGCGAGTTCGCCGGCGAAGCGGGCGAGTTGGGATCCATTGGTGGTGAGCGTGAGTTCGTCGAGGCCGCTGCCGAGGTGGCGCGATAGGCCTCGGATCAGGTGCATGATGTTCTTGCGCACCAGAGGTTCGCCGCCCGTGAGACGCAGCTTGCGCACGCCCTTGGCGATGAAGGCCGAACAGAGTCGATCGAGCTCTTCAAGCGTCAGCAGGTCCTTCTTCGGCAGGAAGGTCATGTCTTCCGCCATGCAGTAGGTGCAGCGGAAATCACAACGGTCGGTCACGGAGACGCGGAGATAGGTGACTGCCCGACCAAACGGGTCGATCATGGGTGCGCCCGGATCGCCAAGGGGTGTCGCCGTCAACGCGCCTGAAATCTGCTGCAAGTGATCGCTCCGTGTTGTCAGCGTAATGTGGGACTGCCGGCAACCTGCGTCAAGCGAGCTTGCGGGCGGAAGGCGGAATTGGCTTGCGCGGGTAAGATCTTCGCCCTAACTCTCACGCTCCATCTGCCGAAGAGAAGAGTGCATTATGTCCGATATCTGGCCGAGCGAACTCAAGGTGTCCAAGGACCGCCGCACGCTGACCGTCACCTTCAACGACGGTGTCGTCGTCACTCTGCCGGCGGAAATGCTCAGGGTTCTGTCACCCTCGGCGGAAGTACAGGGCCATGGTCCCGGCCAGGCGGTAACCGTGCCCGGCAAGCGCGATGTTACCATTCGTGCGATGACGCCCACCGGCAATTACGCGGTGCGGATCGGCTTCGATGACGGGCATGACACCGGCATCTTTACCTGGACCTATATGCGGGAGCTGGGTGAGCGCGGGGCAGAGAAATTTGCCGATTACGAACGCTCGCTCGCTGAAAAGGGCCTCACTCGCGATCCGCGCTGAGCGTTGCTGCGACAGCGGATTCGGCAGTCTGATCGGCAGCCATCATCCGTTGAATCAGCGTTTCCATCGTCTCTGCCATGCGCGTGCAGTCTTCCAGCGGCGTTGCCGAGAGCATGTCTTCGATCAAACCCGTCTGAATGACCATGGCCTGCTCGCACACCGCTCTTCCGTCCGCAGTCAGGAAGAGGCGAAGGATGCGCTTGTCCCGCTCGTCGGGACGGCGTTCCAGCAGTCCACGCTTTTCCATTTGCGGCAGCAACATGCTCATGTTGGAGCGACCCACCAGGAGCTTTCTGGCCAGTTCCTGCTGTGAGATGCCTTCAAAGCGATACAGATTGATGAGAATGTCGAGGTGCGGCGGCTTGATGTCGAGAGGCCCCAGCGCCCGGGTGAGGGCCTGTTGCATCAGCTGGCAGGCACGGCCCACGGCGATCCAGCTGCGAAAACGCGGATGGTCCCAGGGGAAGGCTTGATTTTTGTTCATTCTTGTACTTTATTGTTCAGCATTGAACATATCCATGGAATCCAGACTATGACATCCTTTGGTCTCAAGGTCACCCGCCTGGCTTTCGCGCAGCTGGAGAGGCTGTCGCCCCGGATCTCGGGACGGCTCGCCTTCGAGCTGTTTTGTCGCACGCCGTCGCGCAAGCCGAACGGAGCCAAGGCTCTTGCCGTCTTTCGTCTCGGGTCCGAGAGACTGCGCGATGCGCAGACGGTCCGACTCGCTTTGTCGCGAGGAATGGCGGCGGCCCACCACCTGACGCCTAGCCCGGCGAGCAGCGTCAAGGGAGCGCCTCGTATTCTCGTCGTACACGGCTGGGGGTCGCGGGCGGAATATCTGTCGGAGATGGCAGTCGGTTTGCTGGACGCCGGTGCGGAGGTCGTGCTGCTCGATCTGCCCGGGCATGGCGCATCGAGCGGTCGAAGGCTCGATCTCAGGCTCGCGGCCGAGGCGATCGTGGCGGCCGAGCGCCATTTCGGGCATTTCGACGGGGTCGTCGGACACTCCTTCGGCGGGGCTTCGGTCATGATGGCGGCGGGCGGCATCTTCTGCGACGTCCCGAAACTGAAAACGCCGCGCATTGCCTTGATCGGCGCGCCGTCGAGCATCAGCGAGGTTTTTAGTGGTTTTGCCGGTGCTGTCGGTCTCGGGCGGGCAAGCCTTGCTGCCATGCGGGGGCGCGTGCATGAATTGTCAGGCCGGCGCATCGAGGAGCTCGATGGCGTCGCCGTTGCGCGCCGGCTGGGGCGCCCCATGCTTGTCGTCCATGCCGAGGATGACAAGGAGGTGAATGTCGGGCATGCGCAGCGCTATATCGGTGTGTCGCCGCAGATCCGGCATATCTGGGCCAACGGCCATGGCCACCGCCGGATCGTGAGCGCGCCCGAGGTGATCCAGGCGGTTGCCGAGTTTCTTCTGGCCGAGCGTTTGCCCCAAACGGATCGTCAGCGCGTCGTGTCTTGAACTTGTCATCAGTGACCTCTAATCGCTAACCTGGCTTACGGTATAGCGGGGAGATACAGCATGACGATCATCAAGAACCCGGAAGAACTCCAGGCGATCTACGGCGATGTCTCCGAAGCCTCGGTGGCGAAGGTCGTGCCTTCTCTGACGGCTGCCTATCGGCTGATGATTCAGTCTTCACCCTTTGTGGCGCTGGCGACGGTTGGCCCGGAGGGGCTGGACTGTTCGCCGCGCGGTGACGCACAGGCCGTCGTCCGGATCGAGGACGACCGGACGCTCGCGCTACCCGACTGGCGAGGCAATAACCGTATCGATTCGCTGCTCAACATCGTGCGCGACCCGCGCGTGGCGCTGATGTTTCTGATCCCCGGGTCCAATTCGGTAATGCGCGTCAATGGACGGGCGGTGGTCTCTGTCGATCCAAGCTTGCTTGAGAGCTTTGAGATGGATGGCCGACATCCGCGTAGTGTCGCCGTCGTGACGATCGACGAAGTCTACTTCCAGTGCGCTCGCGCGGTGATGCGCGCGGACCTTTGGAACCCAGACCGCCGCGTTGCGGCTGGCGATCTGCCGACGCCGGGCGAAATGCTTAAGGAAGCAAAAGCGGGTTTCGACCAGGAAACCTATGACCGGGAATGGCCAGAGCGCGCCGCCAAGACCATGTGGTGATGTGGCAGGCGCGGATCAGCGCTTGTAGATCAGCCAGCTCTTGGTGAAATCCTTCTTCATGCCGTCTTCATAGGCGCGTGAGCGATTGCGTCCCGCGTTCTTGGCACAATAGAGGGCTATGTCGGCCTTTGCGTAAAGTTCGCCGGCGTCTTCGGAATCGGTTGCCATGCTGAAGCCGAGCGAGATGGTGACTGGGCCGTAATTCACCCCGGTCTTCGAGTTCTTGAAAGGTGTCGTCTCGAGAGCAGTGCGCACACGCTCGCAGACTTGTAGAACTTCCTCGCTGGTATTGCCTTCAACGATGATCGCGAACTCCTCGCCACCGGTGCGGGCGACGAAACAGTCGCGCCGCACATTGCTGCGCAGAACTGTTGCCACCGTCGCCAGGATCTTGTCGCCGACCGGATGTCCGTAGACGTCGTTGACCTTCTTGAAATTGTCGATGTCTGCAAGAACCAGAGCAGCGAGCGGGCGTGATCCACCCGCATAAATTGATGCCAGCTTTTCGTCGAAGGCACGACGGTTGGCGATGCGCGTCAGCGAATCCGTGTTGGCGATGCGCTTGTATTCGTCGAGTTCCCGGCGGACCTCGTCCATTTCCTGCGAACGTTGCGCCATCTGGACGACAGTCTCTTCGCCGTGCGCCATGGTGCTGCCGGTCGCTTCCGTCAGGATGTTGATTGCGCTGCGCAGGATGTCGGCACTGTTGCTGCTTTTTGAATTAATCCGGCTGTAGGTCTCGCCAAGCAACTTGTTGTAGCTTTCGAGAGATGTCTGCTCCTGGCGCAACACGCGCAGTAACGCATCGAGTTCGCTGAGCAGCTTGACATGGACGGCTTCGATGGCGCGAGACTGGTGATTGCCGAAATATTGCTGACCGATCGCGTCGAGTTCGTCTTGGCTCGCACGGCTTCCTAAAGCTGCCAGTTCGCGAGACAGGGTCGGGTTTGAGCCGATGAAAGCCTCGTAAAAGAGTTCGTAGTTGCGCGGAATGGGCGCAACACCCATCGAACGCATGGCAAAGGTGATCTGTGCCGCAACGTCGGGTGCTTGCGTCTTAGACGGCGCTGCCGTGGTCATTCGGCCAACTCCAATTATCCTCTGGGGGCTTTTACAGCTCAAAGAGATGTTAGAGGCAAATAATTTTGAAAACTTTAATGCTGCCGTTACGACAAGTAATTGACGGAAATTCGCGTCAATATGGATCTATCAGCTTAAGGTTCTGTTTTTGATCTTCTTTAGCTGCCGCAACGCCCGTCGCCTGACGTCGCGGCAATCAATTGATCCGAGAAAAATCAGCCGAGATTGAATTCCTGGAAGAAATCATTGCCCTTGTCGTCGGTGACGATGAAGGCCGGGAAGTCTTCGACCTCGATCCTCCATACGGCCTCCATGCCGAGCTCCGGATATTCCAGGACCTCGACCTTGCGGATGCAATCCTGGGCGAGACGGGCGGCCGGGCCGCCGATCGAGCCGAGGTAGAAGCCTCCATGGGTCTTGCAGGCTTCGCGCACCGCGCGCGAGCGGTTGCCCTTTGCCAGCATGACCATGGAGCCGCCGAAGGACTGGAACTGGTCGACATAGCTATCCATACGCCCGGCTGTGGTCGGCCCGAAGGAACCGGAAGCATAACCTGTCGGCGTCTTGGCCGGGCCGGCGTAGTAAACCGGATGATTCTTCATGTAGTCCGGCATGCCTTCGCCCTTTTCCAGCCGCTCGCGGATCTTGGAATGAGCGAGATCGCGAGCAACGATGATCGTCCCTGTCAGGGACAGGCGGGTCTTGACCGGGTGTTTGCTGAGTTCGGCGAGGATCGCCGGCATCGGCTGATTGAGGTCGATCTTGACCACGGATGAGGACAGCGCGGTTTCGTCGATCTCGGGCATGTATTTTGACGGGTCTGTTTCGAGCTGTTCGATATAGATGCCGTCGCGGGTGATTTTACCGACCGCCTGACGGTCGGCGGAACAGCTGACACCGAGCCCGATCGGGAGCGAAGCGCCGTGGCGGGGCAGGCGGATGACGCGCACGTCATGACAGAAATACTTGCCACCGAACTGGGCGCCGACGCCCAGGGACTGGGTGAGTTTGTGGATTTCCTTCTCCATCTCGATGTCGCGGAAGGCATGTCCGCTTTCCGACCCCTCGGTCGGCAGGCCATCGAGATAACGGGCAGAGGCGAGCTTGACCGTCTTCAGCGTCATCTCGGCCGAGAGACCGCCGATGACGATCGCCAGATGGTAGGGGGGACAGGCAGCCGTGCCGAGCGTCAGGATCTTCTCCCTGAGGAAGTCGATCATGCGGTCATGGGTCAGAAGCGAAGGCGTGCCCTGGTAGAGGAAGGTCTTGTTGGCCGAGCCGCCCCCCTTGGCCATAAATAAGAACTTGTAGGCGTCCTCGCCCTCTTCATAGAGGTCGATCTGGGCCGGGAGGTTGGTCTTGGTGTTCTTTTCCTCGAACATCTTGATCGGCGCGAGTTGCGAATAGCGCAGATTGCGGCGCTCATAGGCATCGCGAACGCCGGCAGCCAAGGCCTCATAGTCGTGACCATCGGTCCAGACGCGGCGGCCCTTCTTACCCATGACGATGGCGGTACCGGTATCCTGGCACATCGGCAGAATGCCGCCGGCAGCGATATTGGCGTTCTTCAGAAGGTCGAAGGCGACGAAGCGGTCGTTGTCGGTCGCTTCGGGATCTTGGAGGATCGAGGCGAGCTGCTTCAGGTGGCCGGGACGCAGGAGATGGTTGATGTCCGACAGAGCCGTCTCTGCCAGCAGGCGCAGCCCCTCAGGCTCGACGGTCAGGATTTCCTGACCCTTGAATGTTTCAACGGACACATAGTCCGATGTGATCTTGCGGTAGGGGGTCAGGTCTTCGCCAATTGGGAACAGATCGTCTGCCATCACGGGGCCTTTCGCGGCATCAGCTGGAAATTCCGGTGGTTTACGGGGAAGGACTTAAGATTTCAATGCGTCGAAAGCCGCAGGCTGCGCGTTGATATTTCACCAATGTCTTGAGGATGCGGCGACCGTCATGCATGTGTCGGCGGGCTGAAGATTCGGAGGAGAGCAGGCATGGCTTTGGACAGCGCTAACAAGGATAGCTGGCAACGTTCGATCGTGATCAAGATCTTTCTGGTGAGTTTCGTGTGCATTCATCTGCCGTTGATCGCACTTCTGCTCTTTTTCGGCACGGCATCACAATCGGATGGCATGACGGTCGCGCTCGTTGTTCTTGGCGCCACCCTCGTCGGTACCGTCGCCTGTCTTGCCACGATGTGGTGGCTGACACGGCCCCTGCGGCACCTGGCTTCCGCGATCACGCGCTATCGCACAGGTGGCAGCTTTCCCGAAGACCGCCTCGACAAGCATGGCGAAGACGAGATCGCTGTCGTCACGCGTGCCGTCTGCGGCATGGTCGGAGAGATTGCTGCCCTCGCCGAGCGGGCCGAAGGGCAACCGGCGCTTGATCCGCTGACGGGGCTTTTGAACGGCAGCGCTGCCTATAGCGTGCAGATCGAGCGACAAGGAAACGGCGGAGCAGACGTGACGGTTGCCGTGTTCGAACTGGAGGGAGTGGATGCCATGCAGGCCCTTCACGATCGCGAGGTGACCGATCGCGCTTTGGTGGCCGTGGGTGATCTCGTCCGACAGTATTTCGCGCCGCGCCTGGTCGCGGCACGTATGTCCGGGACGACCTTCGTGCTGCTGTTTGCCGGCGACAAGCCGAGCGCGGTGCTTCGCTGTTGCGAGGATTTGCGCCGAGCCGTGGCCGACCTCGAGGTTGGTCCGGTCGCGCGCGGCAGTCTCTGCGTCACCTTTGGCCTGGCTATCCGCCACGACCAGGAGACCATGGCCGACTTGATCCACAAGGCCGACATGGCACTATTCCGCGCCCGCGATACGCGGCGGACAGGGCTTGAGATTTTGCAGGCGATGTCCTGAAACGCAGGCGACAGCGTTTGTCGCTGTCGCCTGCGGTTTGATCAGTGCGGACCGATCATCAGTTCGGGGCGGACATACTGGTCGAATTCCTCATTGGTGAGATATCCGCCGCCGACCGCTTCCTCGCGCAATGTCGTGCCGTTCTTGTGGGCGGTCTTGGCGATCTTGGCGCAGGCGTCATAGCCGAGCTTGCCGTTCAGCGCCGTGACCAGCATCAGCGAGTTTTCCACTCCCTTGCGGATATTATCCTCGCGCGCCTCGATGCCAACCACGCAATTGTCGGTGAAGGAGACGGCCGCATCACCGAGCAGCTGGACCGACTGGAGGAAGTTGTATGCCATCATCGGATTGTAGACGTTGAGTTCGAAATGCCCCTGGCTTCCGGCGAAGGTGATCGCCGCCTGATTGCCAAAGATGTGGGCGCAGACCTGGGTCAGCGCTTCCGACTGGGTGGGGTTCACCTTGCCCGGCATGATTGAGGAGCCCGGTTCGTTTTCCGGCAGTTGCAGTTCGCCCAGACCGGCGCGCGGGCCGGAGCCGAGGAAGCGGATGTCGTTGGCAATCTTGAAGAGGGCGGCGGCTGCCGCGTTGATCGCACCATGGGCAAAGACCATCGCGTCATGGGCGGCCAGAGCCTCGAACTTGTTCGGCGCGGTGACGAAGGGCAGGCCGGTGATCGCACCGATCTCTTCCGCGACCTTCTCGGCAAAGCCGATCGGGGCATTGAGGCCGGTGCCGACGGCTGTCCCGCCCTGGGCCAGCTCATAGAGGCCGGGAAGCGTCAGCTCGATCCGCTTGATCGACGATGCGACCTGGGCGGCATAGCCGGAGAATTCCTGGCCTAGCGTCAGCGGCGTCGCATCCTGGGTATGGGTGCGGCCGATCTTGATGATGTGGTCGAAGGCTTTTGCCTTGGCATCGAGGGCCGAATGGAGGTGTTTGAGCGAAGGCAGCAGGTGGTGCACCACATGCTCGGCCGCCGCGATGTGCATGGCCGTCGGATAGGTGTCGTTTGACGACTGGCTCATGTTGACGTGGTCGTTCGGATGAACGGGCTTCTTCGAACCCATGGTGCCGCCGAGCATCTCGATGGCACGGTTGGAGATCACCTCGTTGGCGTTCATGTTGGATTGCGTGCCGGAGCCGGTCTGCCACACGACGAGCGGGAAATGGCCGTCGAGCTTGCCGTCGATCACCTCCTGAGCGGCTGCGATGATCGCGTCCGCCAGTTTCGGGTCGAGCTTGCCGAGCGCAAGGTTTGCCCGTGCGGCTGCCTGCTTGACGATGCCCAGAGCGCGAATGACGGGCAGAGGCTGCTTTTCCCAGCCAATCTTGAAATTGCCGAGGGAACGCTGCGCCTGAGCGCCCCAGTAGCGGTCAGCCTCGACCTCGATCGGTCCAAAGGTGTCTGTTTCGGTTCTTTTCGTCATGGGGATCTGCCTTTTCCGCGTGGCTCAGGGGGCGCTGCCCAAAGAGCAATGTAGGTGGCACGGCTGTTGTTGCAAACGGATGGCAATAAGTTGCGTCCAATTGTCAACTATTTTGTGGTCGGATGAATACCCAGAGGGCTTTCGGCCAGCGGCTTGTGTCAATTCTGGCACGTGTCACGACAATTTGTCCCGCCCGCAACCGTGCCTATCCCGAGGCTGAGGGATACTATCCATTAACGTCAATGAAAAATTAACGAATGTTTCCATTTAGTTTGCCGGCGACTTCCGTCTTTGAGATGTGCCGATCGCGCCAAATTTCGTCCGGCGATCCGTTCACGGTTTCGGCGCCGAACTTCCCAAGTAAAGGCTGATGGGCTAGTGATCCGCGCACATGGCCAGCAAGCCGCGAGTCCAAGGGGCTCGATGTGAAATGAGAGCGAGAATGACGAGAACCCCCACATTTGTAGTTACGGCATTTCTGGCAGCGACGACTGCCCTCGGCGCAATGCCGGGAGAGGCCTCAGCCACGACACTTCTCGATCTCCTGCGGGGTGGCCCCGGCCGCAGCACGCGCGAGCAGGCAAAGCCAAACCTGCTTGAGCAGCAGGCGCTGGGTGGTCTTGAAATGGGCGATCCTGAGCCGCTGCCGAAGGTCTCGGGACCACGATACTATACTTACAAGCCTGAGGCCCAGCGGGCGATCCGCATTTCGCCTGTCGCTGCAACAGGCACCGAAGCTGCCGCTTCGGTCGACGTGCAGGATCCGCGGCGGTTCCTCTCCGAGGTCAATGTTCGGGCGACCGAAGACGTCGCCAAGACCATCGAGGCTTATTATGCGGATCGCACCAAGCCTCTGATCTGGGTCGAGGCGACGGGTCTTTCGGAACGCGGTCGGCAGATGATCGCGGCGCTTGCCGATGCCGGTGCCGCCGGTCTCGCTCCGGAAGATTATGCCGTCGCAGTTCCTTCGGATACCGTCACTGATCCAGATCAGCGCCAGCGCGACCTGATGGGCTTCGAAATTGGGCTCTCGGCCAAGGTGGTGACGTATGTGCAGGACACCGTTCGCGGGCGCATCGATCCGAACAAGATCTCCGGCTATCACGATTTCAAGCGCAAGGGTGTGAACCTGGCACCGGTGCTGGATATGCTTCGCAAAAGCCCTGACGTTGCCGCCTACCTTCGCAACCGCGACCCGAAGAGCCCGCAGTTCGTCGCGCTGCGCAACGAGCTTGCCCGGCTTCGTGCGGAAGACGCACAGGCGTCCGTCGAGCCGATCACCATTGCTCCGGGCACGCTGTTGAAGCCCGGTCAGAGCAATCCGGAACTGTCGCGCATCGTCGGTGCGGTCAAGCAGGTGGCGTCGGAGGCGGTACTGACCCAGCATGCCGCCACGCTGGCCTCCTACACCGGCACGCCCGACTATACGCCGGAGCTGGTGTCGCTGGTCGAGACCTTCCAGAAGGAAAAGGGTCTGAAGGCTGATGGCGTCGTCGGCCCGGCAACAATCCGCGCCATGACGGGCCATAGCAATGCTGAGAAGATCGCAAAGCTTCAGGTCGCGATGGAGGCCGTCCGTTGGTTGCCGTCCGATCTCGGCCAGCGCTACGTCTTCATCAACCAGCCAGCTTTCCAAGCCTACTATATCAATGACGGCAAGGAACAGCTGTCGATGCGGGTGGTCGTCGGCTCAAAGTCGAACCAGACCTATTTCTTCCAGGACCAGATCGAAACGGTTGAGTTCAATCCCTATTGGGGTGTGCCGCAGTCGATCATCATCAACGAGATGCTGCCGAAGTTGCGCGCCGATCCTTCCTACCTGGATCGTCTCGGTTACGAGGTTTCCTATGGCGGCCGCAAAGTTGCCTCAAGCCAGGTCGATTGGAACACCACGCATTCTGTGGACGTGCGCCAGCCGCCGGGTGGCGACAATGCGCTCGGCGAGCTGAAGATCCTGTTCCCCAATGATCACGCGATCTACATGCATGACACGCCGTCGAAGAGCTTCTTCAATCGTGACATGCGGGCGCTTAGCCATGGCTGCGTGCGTCTGGCCCAGCCGCGCGTCGTCATGGCGGCTGCCGTCATGGGAACGACCGTCGAGGAAATCGGCAAGCAGATCTCGTCGGGGCAGAACCGCGCCGTACAGGTGCCGCAGAAGATCCCGGTCTATGTCTCTTACTTTACGGCTTGGCCGAACAAGGATGGCGTGGTCGAGTATTTTGACGATGTCTATGGACGCGACGACTATACCGGCAAGGCGTTTAAGGCGACCACGGATGCCCGGGCACCGCGCGCCTGAACGGCATTGCGGTTAATATGAGTGTCGAAGATGGCGGGCTGTGGCCCGCCTTTTTTGTGTCCGTTCAAGCTTGTCCGGTCAGGCGCTGAACGAGATCCAGGGTCAGTTCATCGAAATGGCCGATGACCGTGGATGCACCGAGCGTGTCGACGGCGACGTCTGAGTAGCCGAAGGGCACGGCGATGGAGGGAATGCCGGCGTTGCGCGCCGCCAGGATGTCGTTGATGCTGTCACCGATCATCAGCGCCTTGTGCGCCACTCCGCCGGCCATTTCCACGGTGCCGGTCAGGTGGGCGGCATCCGGCTTGCGCACGGCAAACGTGTCACCGCCGGTAATTGCTGCAAAATAGCCGGTGAGGCCAAGCTTTTCGATCAAGGGACGGGCAAGTCCCTCCATCTTGTTGGTGCAGACGGCAAGCAAATGTCCGGCGTCCCGCAGTCGCTCCAGCGCTTCGATCAAGCCCGGATAGGGACGGCTCTGCCCCGGCATGCCGGCGGCATAGTGATCGATGAAGCGTTCGAGCAGGGCAGGGAGTTCCTCTTCGGCCAGCGGCGCGCCTCTGAGCGCAAAGGCGCGGGCGATCATCACACGGGCGCCTTGTCCGACCAGGTGCGTCAGGTCCTCATAACCGACCGGGGACATGTCTTTGATCGCGATGGTATGATTGAGGCTGGCGACGAGGTCGGGTGCCGTATCCACCAGCGTTCCGTCGAGGTCGAAGACAATGGTCGTGGCTGGGCTGGTCAAGGTCACACTCCCGGGGTGTTCGGTCTGGCCTCCGGCGTTAGGGGAAATCCCCGCAAAAGGCAATTGCAGGCCCCGTTGCGGGGCTTTCGTTTGTGGAACGAGCCGTGTAAACAGCTTTCAACGCAACAGACGGGAGCTTTCGGCGCATGGACGCGCGGGAAATGAAGATCAAGGCGGCAGCCGAGGCATTGACCCATGTCGAAGACGGCATGCGGCTTGGCATCGGCACCGGTTCGACGGCTGAAGAGTTCGTGCGTCTGCTGGCCGAACGGGTCGCGGGTGGACTGAAGGTGGAGGGTGTGCCGACCTCCGAGCGCACCGCCCGGCTTTGCCTGGAACTCGGTGTGCAGCTGCGCTCGCTCGATGAGCTGCCGGAGCTGGATCTGACGATCGATGGCGCAGACGAGATCGATCCGCAGTTGCGGCTGATCAAGGGCGGCGGCGGGGCGTTGCTCCGCGAGAAGATCGTCGCTGCGGCCTCCAGCCGCATGATCGTGATCGCCGACGAGACGAAGATCGTCGACACGCTCGGCGCCTTTCCGCTGCCGATCGAAATCAACCCTTTCGGCCAGGTGTCCACGCAGATCGCGATCGAGGCGCTGGCCTCCCGGCTCGGGCTCTCCGGGGCCTTCGCCTTGCGCAAACGCAGCGACGACAGCGTCTACATGACGGACGGCGGTCACCTCATTCTCGACGCATCTTTTGGCCGCATTCCTGATGCAGACGCTTTGGCGGAACAGCTCAATGCGATCCCCGGCGTTGTCGAACACGGCCTATTCATAAACTTGGCATCCCTCGCGATCATCGCCGGTCCGGCGGGAGCGCGCGTGATGGAGCCAAAAAACTAACAGGAGCATAGAATTACATGATCAGCATTTCGGGTATGGGCCGTTTCGCCTCGATCGCAGTCATTGCCAGCAGTGTCATGCTGGGCGCGCTGTCTGCAAAGGCGCAGGACGTCGCTCCGGAGCATCTCCAGGCCGCCCGGGCCGCGATCGACGCGCTCGGCGTGACCGATCGATTCGACGCCATTCTGCCGAACATCATGGACCGCCTGACGGTTCAGCTCATCCAGGCCTATCCGAACCTGCAGGATCAGATTTCGTCCACGATTGAAGCCGAGGCGCTGAAGCTCGCAGCCCGTCGCGCCGATCTCGAGCGCGAGGCGGCTCTGGTTTATGCCAAGGCCTTCACCCCGGAAGAACTGCAGGCGATCACCGCCTTCTATTCCAGCGATGCCGGCAAGAAGCTGCTCAAGGATGGCCCGATCGCCACTCGCGAATTGCTGAAGGCTGCCGACATCTGGACGTCGGGCATGGCACGTGACCTGGAAAAGCAATCCAACGACGCGCTGCTCAAGATCGTCCAGCCGGAACAGCCGGCCGCCGCGGCGCCGAAGCCCTGATCCATTCCCTGTTAAATTACCAAGCCCGGGCATCGTCCCGGGCTTTTCTTTTGGTCCACCGGCCACCTATATCAGGCTGACAACGCCAGCACGCCCAAGCGCAGGAGCATTTTCCATGACTCAATTCGACTATGACCTGTTCGTCATCGGGGGCGGCTCCGGCGGCGTGCGCAGCGCGCGGCTTGCGGCAGCCATGGGCAAGAAGGTGGCGATTGCCGAGGAATACCGGTTCGGCGGCACCTGCGTCATCCGCGGCTGCGTGCCGAAGAAGCTGTTCGTCTATGCCTCGCAGTTTCACGAGCACTTTGAAGACGCTGCGGGCTTTGGCTGGACGGTTGGCGAGAGCCGATTCGACTGGCATGCGCTGGTGGCGGCAAAGGACAAGGAGATCGACCGGCTCGAAGGACTCTATCGTAAGGGCCTGGAAGGGGCGGGGGCGGAGATCCTGCAAACCCGCGCTGAGCTAACGGGGCCGCACAGTGTAAGGCTCGTTTCGAGCGGCCGGGAGGTCACCGCGGAGCGGATCATCATTGCGGTGGGCGGTGCGCCAAATCCGCATGCGTCGCTGCCGGGTCATGAATTGTGCATCTCGTCCAACGAAGCCTTCCATCTGGAGAGCCTGCCGCGGTCGATACTGATCGCTGGCGGCGGCTATATTGCCGTGGAATTCGCCAACATCTTCCACGGGCTCGGGGTCGAGACCACTTTGATCTACCGGGGCGCCGAGATCCTCAGCCGTTTCGATAAGGACATGCGGCGCGGCCTGCACGACGCGATGGAGGCGAAGGGCATCCGTATTCTCTGCCATGATCACATTCAGAAGGTCGAGAAGTCGCCGGCCGGCAATCTTCAGGTCGAGACGATGAACAATGGCGTGCTTGTGGTCGAGCAGGTCATGCTGGCGCTTGGACGCGACCCGAACACAACGGGTCTCGGCCTGGAGGCTGCCGGCGTCGAGATTAATGAGCGTGGTGCGGTTGTCGTCGATCACTACTCGCGCACCAATGTCCCCAGCATTTTCGCCCTTGGCGATGTGACGGACCGCGTGCAACTGACCCCTGTCGCGATCCATGAGGCAATGTGCTTCATCGAGACGGAATACAAGAACAATCCCACCTCGCCGGACCACGAGCTGATTGCCACCGCCGTCTTCTCCCAGCCGGAGATCGGCACCGTGGGAATGTCGGAGGAGCAGGCAGCGAAGAAGTTCGAGGAAATCGAGGTCTACCGGGCGCAGTTCCGGCCGATGAAGGCCACCCTTTCGGGCCGGGCTGAAAAGATGATCATGAAGCTGATCGTCAATGCGGCGGACCGCAAAGTTGTGGGAGCTCATATTCTCGGTCATGACGCTGGCGAGATGGCCCAGCTTCTCGGCATCACGCTCAAGGCCGGCTGCACCAAGGACGATTTCGACCGGACCATGGCCGTGCATCCGACGGCGGCGGAGGAACTGGTCACCATGTATAGCCCGAGCTATCGGGTGAAAAACGGCGAACGCATCTAAACGCGGAAAGGCCCGCCCTTCTGTGCGCTTGCACCGAGGAGGGCGGGCCTTTTCCAGCGCAGTGAATTTCTGCGATAGGGCCGGTTTGGACCTTCTCAAAAATGCTTTGCGAACTCCGTGGCGATAATCGGAGCCGTGAATACGGCCAACGCCAACAGGGACACTAAAAAGAACCGCAGCCTGCGGTTCCGACGGGTTTGTACGCCACTCCAGTCATACGCCATCACAATGATCCTCATGATCAACGCGAGAAACCTAAGGCTTCCCAACTCACTGCACTGCCCCCACCATGGCGAGTACCCGGCGAGGCTTGCGTGAAGCTGGCCGCAGCGGCGGGGCAGGAGGTCCCGGCTCTGCGGTATTTCGGAGATCACTGATGATGCGGCTGCGCCTGCCCGGGAGCAAGATTGCGTCTCATCTGGCCATGGTCAGGGGGCTGTGGAAACTGTGGGAAACCAGGGTGCAGTGCAGCAAATTATGGCTGCAACAGCCATTCGATCGGCGCTTGCCAGAGGGTGTCGCGGAATTGCGCGCGGAAGAAGCCGAGATGTCCGATCGGGCCGCCGGCTTGTTCGGGTGACAGCCAGCGGATTTCCGTGGGCGCCCGGTGGTAGTATTTCATGAGCGCGTGCTGGGCTCTTGGCGTGCCCCAGGGGTCGTCGGTCATGCCGAGGGAGAGGATCGGCGTCTCGACCTCACCAAAGCGCCGGGGCGCGTCCATGGTGGGGTCGGCGAAGAAGTATTCGGGGTGCCGGCCCCAGCGGGCCCATTCGCGAAACACGGTTCCGGGCAATGTTTGCCCAAGCCCGATCTGGCCGGGCACTTTGCCGAGCAGGAGCGCGAGCGGTACGCCGACCAGGTTCATCTGGCTGAACACACGGTAGCGAGGCTTCGTATTGCCCCAATAGCCGGTCATCGTCGCCACCATCAGATAGCGTCGAAATCGTTCCGAGCAGCCACCGAGCGCCAGCACCTGCCCACCGAAGGATTGACCAATGCCGACGAGTGAATGGCCTGGTGCCTGCCCGTCCAGCGCCTTCAAGGCTGCAGGCATGTCGAAATGCGCCCAGTCGCGCATCAGCATCGGCCGGCGCCAGCCTGGTGGCGGCGTGGATTGGGCGACGCCGCGATAGTCATAGGTGAGGGCGGCGCGAAAGCCATGATCTTGCACGAGGTGCTGGGCAAAGCGGGCATAGAAGCCACGCGGCACAGCAGCCGCAGACGAGATGAGGGCGAGGGGACCCTCGCCTGGCCCGGAAAACAGCGTCGCCGCTATTGGAAAACCGTCGGCTGCCGTGAGGACGAAGTCGCGTTTCACGGTTTGCTCTGCGTTCTCCTGTAGCGTCATCTGGAACCTCCCGCTCGCATCGCCATTAGCTTACGTTTACGTTCAGGTCAACGCAAGGGGTGGGGCGGCGCCGAGCATTCCGCATGTAAATTCTGACGCAACGTCGGGTGGCGCTACAGGCGTATTTAGTGTCGGCCGAAGGCCTTAAACTTCGGCTTTCCAAGCCTTAGATAACCGTTTATAAGCCCCCATCCCTTGCGGCCGGGAGGTTGCCGCAGTTCCAGTATCAGACAGGTGACGACAATGGCGCAGAATTGGACCCCGAGCAGCTGGCGGCAGAAGCCGATCAAGCAGGTTCCGGCCTATCCGGACCAGAATGCATTGAAGGCTGCCGAAGAGCAGCTCGCATCCTATCCGCCGCTGGTCTTTGCGGGCGAAGCCCGTCGCCTGAAGAAGTCGCTCGCCCAGGTTGCGGAAGGCAATGCCTTCCTGCTGCAGGGTGGTGACTGCGCCGAAAGCTTTGCCGAGCATGGTGCCGACAATATCCGCGACTTCTTCCGCGCCTTCCTGCAGATGGCCGTCGTTCTAACTTTCGGTGCACAGCTGCCGGTGGTCAAGGTTGGCCGCATCGCCGGCCAGTTCGCCAAGCCGCGTTCCTCGGACATGGAAAAGATCGGTGACATCGAGCTGCCGAGCTACCGTGGCGACATCATCAACGGCATCGAATTCACCGAAGAGGCTCGCATCCCGAACCCCGAGCGACAGCTGATGGCCTATCGCCAGTCGGCCGCGACGCTGAACCTCTTGCGCGCCTTCGCGATGGGTGGCTACGCCAACCTCGACAACGTGCACCAGTGGATGCTCGGTTTCATCAAGGATAGCCCGCAGGCCGAGCGTTACCGCAAGCTCGCCGACCGGATCTCCGAAACCATGGACTTCATGAAGGCCATTGGCATCACCTCGGACAACAATCCGAGCCTGCGTGAGACCGATTTCTTCACCAGCCACGAAGCGCTGCTGCTTGGCTATGAAGAGGCGCTGACCCGCGTCGATTCGACCTCCGGTGACTGGTATGCCACGTCCGGCCACATGATCTGGATCGGTGACCGCACCCGCCAGGCCGATCATGCGCATCTGGAATACTGCCGTGGGATCAAGAACCCGATCGGTTTGAAGTGCGGCCCGTCGCTGCAGGCGGACGATCTCCTGAACCTGATCGATATTCTTAACCCGCAGAACGAAGCCGGTCGTCTGACGCTGATCTGCCGCTTCGGCCATGACAAGGTTGCCGAGCATCTGCCGCGCCTCATCCGCGCGGTCGAGCGCGAGGGCCGCAAGGTCGTGTGGTCCTGCGATCCGATGCATGGCAACACGATCACGCTCAACAACTACAAGACCCGTCCGTTCGAACGCGTCCTGTCGGAGGTCGAGAGCTTCTTCCAGATCCATCGTGCGGAAGGCTCGCACCCGGGCGGCATCCATATCGAGATGACCGGCAAGGACGTGACCGAATGCACCGGCGGTGCCCGTGCCGTGTCGGCCGAGGATCTGCAGGATCGCTACCACACCCATTGCGACCCGCGCCTCAATGCCGATCAGGCGCTGGAACTGGCCTTCCTGCTCGCCGAGCGGATGAAGGGCGGTCGTGACGAAAAGCGCATGATGGTTGCGAACGGCTGAAACCAAGCTTCAGTTTTCCGAGTTTGACGATCGGGCGGGCTTCAACGAAGCTCGCCCGAAGTCGTTTTGGACAAGGAGAGCGGGCGACATGACTGAAAAGTCTTTGGGAAAATGCCTTTGCGGAGCAGTGACCATTACGGTCGCAGGCGAACTCGGGCCTGTCGGCTATTGCCACTGCACCCAGTGCCGCCGCCAGACGGGGCTCTATTACGCCGCGACCAATGCACCGCTCGACCGTGTCTCCATCACCGGCGAGGAGAATATCAGCCGCTACCGCGCAGGCGCCGAGGCGGACCGCGCCTTTTGCCGGATCTGCGGCTCAGCCTTGTACTGGAAAGGTGACGCCGAGAACACGATTTCGCTGATGGCGGGCCTGTTCGATAGCCCGACAGGGCTCACCGGCGGCTACCATATCTACTGCGCCGACAAGGGGGATTTCTATGAGATCAATGACGGGCTGCCGCAGTTCGCTGCTAGCCAGAGCTAATCTCGCTTCCCTTCAGGCGGCGACCACGTTTGTCGTGGCACTCAGCCCCAGCTCCAGGCGGGCCTCGTGGTAAGCAAGTTCCAGTGCTGCGAACTTGGCAGACTGCCAGGTGAAATAATCCTCAAGGAAGCTCTGGCTCAGCCAGAGACTGCCGCGGCGGCGTGGGTGTTCCCAACCCAGCAGTCCGTCCGTCTCTGCCTTCTTGAACATCCGCTTCAGATTGGTCGCGGAGACCTGATAGATCTCGCTGAGTTCGGCGAGCGTGACCGGACCGGCGAGCACACGCGGTGCCTGGCGATCGACTTGGTCGAGGCGGGCGATCAGGTCGTGCAGGATCATGCCGCCGAGATCCGACCACAGGAAGTGGCCGATGGAATCCGGCGGGTCGCGCCACAGGGGATCTTCGACCAGCATGTCTGCGGCGTTGGGCTGGGCGATCACGAAGATCGCTTCATGGTCGATCGACACCTGCTCGCGGTTCCCGCCGTCGAGGCGATCGAGGCAGGCCATGTGGCCGTTGAACCAGCTGCGCATGCCCCCGAGGCTCAGTTCCGTCGCCTCAAGCACGCGGACGCGCCGGTCCGGAACATCCGGCACGTCGCGGAGGAACTTGTAGGCGACGAGTTCGGCGAGATAGCCTGTTGCCGTGTTGCGGCTGGCAGCGCCGAGGCGCATTACCGTTTCGACGAAGCGGGTTGCTGTCAGGCCCGACAGAGGATCATCCGGCCTGCGGCGCAATGCCAGCGCAAACAGGGACTGCGTCATCAGCCACTTGCGATGCGATGCCTTGAGACGCGACATCCGCGGGGTGCGCAGGTGGATGCCAATCAGATGTTGGGCGATCTGTTTCTCGATCGAGGGGAAAAGCGGATGGGCCGCGATTTCAGCACGCGTCATGGGCGGCATGGCACAGCTCTGCTTCACATGATTGACTATTGGCATCTTAAACGCATCGGTCCAGTCAAAATGAAGGCTCGAAAACAGCAGCGACTACTGTCAAGCGCAACAAATGACTGAACAAAAAAAGTCTATGCCGGAATTTCAGAGATGCCGCAAGATATCGCGGCATTCAAATATACGATACCGGCAACTTCTTGACGGGACACGGTTAAGCGCTTCTCAGCTGTTCGGTTGAAGCCGCAATGCCTGTTCGGGGAAGAAACGTCCAAGTCCATAGCCTTCGCCGAACATGACGTCATGCTGCAGCATGCGGTAGTCGCGGATCAACGGATCGACGGCGCCTGCCATGGACCAGTCAGCCTGGGACTTGGCATTCCGACCGATCAGCTGGTGGCGATCGACGACCGTGTAGCGTTCCGCCACGCGTCCCAGAACCCCGGTGTAATACGGGTGGCGGTAGCCGGCGAGGCGCACGATCACGTGCGGCAGCTGTGAGGGGCTGACGGAGCCAATGTCTTTCTGCACGCCGCGCTTGGACGACCAGACGACAAGTGGGGTCTCATGCTCGCGCTTCATGGTGGGAACCGAAGCCTTGCGGGTCGCGACCACATTCGGCATGTAACCGCTTTCGGTATAGACTTCGCCGAGCGGCGGCAGATGGTCGCCGAACATGACGATGATGGTTTCCCGCCGACGCTTCTTGGCCCAGTCCATCAGCATCTTCAGGCTCTGGTCCGCTTCTTTCACCCCTTGAGTATAGGTAGCGAGCGTCTTGGTCGGCGCATCGGACAGCGTCGGCGCATCGACTTCCACGGTGTTCTTCACATAGCGGTGTTCTTCATAGGGACCGTGGCCCTGAAGCGTCACTGCGAAGAAGAAGAAAGGCTGCTCTGTGTTGTCCGCTTCCTTGATGATGTAGCGCGTCAGCGCGTCATCCGAGGCGAAGATGCCGCGCTTGTCCATGGTCGGCATGTTTTCTTCCGAACGGAACTGCTGGAAGCCGAGCGCTTGATAGACGTTCTGACGGTTCCAGAACCAGCTCTGGAAGGGATGGAATGCCTTGGTGACATAGCCCTTCGATTCAAAGAAGGTCGCGAGCGAGGGAAGCGGCCGGCGGATATACTGCTGATAGGGGATGCTGCCATAGGGCAGGAAAGCGTTGGAGAAGCCGGTGAGGGCCTCGAACTCGACATTGGCGGTCATGCCACCGAATTCGGGGGAGAACATGTTGCCTGATGCCGCCGACCTAATCGTCGGCATCGGGTCCTCGGAATAACGCACGCTGCTGAGGCGTGTCGGATCCCAGAGGCTTTCGCTCATCACGACGATCACATCCGCCTGACGGCCCGAGTAGAAGGACGCTGGCACACGATCTGACGGGATGTCGGTGATGGCGGGCTGGCTGTAGCCGTCCGGAGCGCTGATGCGGGCCATCGGCACGTTGAAGGCAAAGGCCATCAGGAAGCCGTTGTGGCGGTAGTTTTCCTTCTGGTCCCACATCATGGGAACGATGTTCAGGCGATCCCGGACCGCCGAGAAGGCCATCGGATCCATCAGGGAGACGAAGGAAGCCAGGATCGGCAGCGACACGGCAAGCCGGGCGATGCGTGAACGCATGCTGATCCGCACAAAAAGTTTGCGGCTCTTGTAGATCAAGATGCCGAGAATGGCGGTGATCGCGATTGTCGCGGCAGCGATGGCAAGCGCCGTGAAGGGCTGGGCTGCGACCATGACAGGCAGCAGTTCCATGATCTGCCGGCCGAACAGAAGGTCGCTCGGATAGAGCGGGTCGGACAGGTAGAGTTGCTTCTGACCGGAGAAGAAGGCCGGCAGCAGGGCCAAGGGAACTAGCAGGACGGCGGACTGATGCGCGCGTCCGACAATCGCATCCATGAAGAGCAACAGCAAG
Organism: Rhizobium sp. Root274; assembly: GCF_001429245.1. Taxonomy (GTDB): domain Bacteria; phylum Pseudomonadota; class Alphaproteobacteria; order Rhizobiales; family Rhizobiaceae; genus Allorhizobium. The sequence continues at coordinate 169,419 of NZ_LMJE01000007.1, read as the reverse complement.
AAGACAATGCCGACTGCGACCATGCCCGCACGGCTTGTGGACGTCATATAGTCGCCGATATCGACAAAGGTGCCCCGGGCCAGCCATTCGCTGGCAACGACTGTCAGCAAGGCAATCAAGCCCGTCATCAGAACCTGGAGAACGACCTGCAGCACCTTGGCATTTTCGAACGATGCCTCGCCGGATCTGCCGATAGCCGGAAACATACTGTCGATTACCGATTTCGAACTGTTGTCGGCCACGTCTTTCTCCGGCGGATCTGGTAGGAGTACTAAAACTGTCGCATAGCTGTCACATAACGGTCATGAATGCTACATGAACCAAGCGATAAGCCTCTGTGTTCCCCTAGGAAATCCGCGTTTTTTTCAGACAGGGTGAACAACGACGGCGCAGAGCGTTGATGTTCGTCTGGCTTAACGTTAAATCGAGACCATGAGCGAAGAACTGAAAATGCCTGACGTCCTGCGCATTGCCGTTGCGCAATTCAATCCCACGGTCGGCGATGTCGTCGGCAATCTGGCGAAAGCCCGCGCGGCCCGGGCGGAAGCGGCCGCGCAAGGTGCCGACCTGCTGCTGCTGACAGAGCTGTTCATTTCGGGCTATCCGCCGGAAGACCTCGTGCTTAAACCGGCCTTCCTCAAGGCCTGCTTGCAGGCTGTCGAAGCGCTCGCCGCGGATACCGCCGACGGCGGGCCTGGTGTTGTCGTGGGTTTTCCGCGTCAGGGCGAAAAGGGACGGCACAATTCCGTTGCGATCGTCGACGGCGGCGAGATCCTGGCCTTCCGGGACAAAATCGACCTGCCGAACTACGGCGAATTCGACGAGAAACGTGTGTTCGTCGAAGGCGAGATGCCCGGTCCGGTCAACTTCAGGGGCGTGCGGATCGGCGTGCCGATCTGCGAAGAAATCTGGAACGATCTCGGCGTCTGCGAGACGCTGGCCGAGACAGGGGCCGAGCTGCTCCTCGTGCCCAATGGCTCGCCCTATTATCGCGGCAAGGTCGATATCCGCCACCAGGTGGCCCTGCGTCAGGTGATCGAAACCGGATTGCCGCTGATCTTCGCCAACCAGCTCGGCGGGCAGGACGAACTGGTGTTCGACGGCGCAAGTTTCGCCTTCAACGGTGACAAGTCGCTCGCCTTCCAGATGAGCCAGTTCGAGGAGACGCTGGCGGTCACCACCTGGAAGCGGACTACGGATGGCTGGCGCTGTGACGGCGGTCCGATGTCGCACATTCCGGAGCACGAGGAGGCCGACTACCGCGCCTGCGTGCTCGGCTTCCGCGACTACGTCAACAAGAACGGCTTCAAGAGCGTCGTGCTCGGCCTGTCGGGCGGGATCGACTCCGCGCTTTGCGCCGCCATTGCCGTCGACGCGCTCGGCGAGGAGCGGGTGCGCACGCTGATGCTGCCCTATCGTTATACCTCAGAAGAAAGCTTCTCCGACGCCGAAGCCTGCGCCAAAGCCCTCGGCTGCCACTACGACATTGTGCCGATTTCCGATCCGGTCGAAGGGTTTCTCTCGAGCCTTTCCGAGATGTTCGAGGGAACCGAGAGCGGCATCACCGAAGAAAACCTGCAGAGCCGTACCCGCGGCACGATCCTGATGGCCGTATCGAACAAGTTCGGGTCGATGGTTGTGACGACCGGCAACAAGTCGGAGATGTCCGTCGGATATGCCACCCTCTACGGCGACATGAACGGCGGGTTCAATCCGATCAAAGACCTCTACAAGATGCAGGTCTATGGTCTGTCCGCCTGGCGGAATGCGCATGTCCCTCCAGGGGCTCTCGGTCCTTCGGGCGAAGTCATTCCGGCCAATATCCTGTCCAAGGCGCCGTCAGCCGAACTGCGTCCCAACCAGACAGACCAGGATTCGCTGCCGCCCTATCCGGTGCTCGACGATATCCTGGAATGCCTTGTCGAGAAGGAAATGGGTGTCGACGAAATCATCGCGCGGGGCCATGACGTCGCGACCGTTCACCGGGTCGAGCATCTTCTCTATCTCGCCGAATACAAGCGGCGGCAGTCGGCACCGGGCGTGAAGATCACCAAGAAGAATTTCGGGCGCGATCGCCGCTATCCGATTACGAACCGTTTTCGCGATCGCTAAGCGGTCCGGTACGGTCAGGAGAATGCTACATGCGCAGTTCCGTTGAAATCTACGACATGACGACACGCGAATGCGAGGTCGTCTGGCAGACGGAGGATCTCGTCGAGGCGCCAAACTGGTCGCGTGACGGCGAGTTTCTTCTCATCAACGGCGATGGGCTTCTCTACGCGCTGTCGCTCGACGAGGAGGATCCCGAGCCGGAACCGATCGATACCGGTTTTGCCGTTCGGCTCAACAATGACCACGGGATTTCGCCCGACGGCGCGTCGATCGCCTTTTCCGACCATACGCTGCATGGCAAGTCCTGCATCTATCTGCTCGGTGACGGAGACGACGAGCCGAGGCAGGTCACGGCCAAGATGCCGTCCTACTGGCATGGCTGGTCGCCGGATGGGAAGGAGATTGCCTATTGCGGCGACCGCAACGGCGTCTTCGACATCTTCACGATCTCGACAAAAGGCGGGCAAGAGCGGCGGCTGACGATGGGCGAGGGCCACAATGACGGGCCGGATTACTCGCCCGATGGGGCGTGGATCTATTTCGATTCGAGCCGCACCGGTTCGATGCAGATCTGGCGCATGCGCACCGATGGCAGCGAACTCGCACAACTGACCTCGGACGGCTACGGTGACTGGTTCCCCCATCCGTCGCCGGATGGCAGCAAGGTTCTGTTCCTTTCCTACGACGCCGACGTGTCGGGTCATCCGCGCGACAAGCAGGTCCGGCTTCGGCTGATGGACGCCGATGGCGGGAATGTCGAGACGCTGTTCGAATTCTTTGGCGGTCAGGGCTCGATCAACGTGCCGAACTGGTCGCCCGATGGATCGGCTTTCGCCTTTGTGCGCTATTTCCCCGAAAGTGCCTGACTGTCGCTATCGGGCCTATTGCAGGCCACCCCGATGCGATAAAAGACCGATGTCAGGTGCCCGCCATATGGCGGGAGAATCGGGAAGCCGGTGCAAATCCGGGACGTGCCCAGCGCTGTAAGGCGGACGCATATGCCAGGGGAAACCCTGCCACTGGTCGCAAGACCGGGAAGGCGGCGGATGCGGTCGAAGCCAAGTCAGAAGACCGGCCTGACATCATAGACCTAGCCCGCGCGGACGGCGGGCGGTTGCGCATTGTTGGAGACAACAGAATGCACGACTCATCGTACGAGGCCCTCGTCCGGGCCGACGCTTTTTCGGATTGCGAAAAGGCCGCCGTCTACCGCGCCATCGAAACCCGCCGGGATGTGCGCGACCAGTTTCTTTCCGACGCCTTGCCCGAGGCCCTGATCCGGCGGCTGCTTTCTGCGGCCCATGCCGCCCCTTCGGTCGGCTTCATGCAACCGTGGAATTTTCTCTTGATCCGCAGCCGCGAGCAGCGCGAGGCAATCTGGCATGCCTTTGCCAGAGCCAATGAAGAGGCGGCCGCAATGTTCGCAGAAGAGCGCCAGCAGGCCTATCGCTCGCTGAAGCTGGAGGGTATCCGCAAGGCGCCGCTCAACATCTGCATCACCTGCGATCCCGACCGTGCGGGGCCTGTCGTGCTCGGACGCACCCACAATCCCCGGATGGATGCTTATTCGACCGTTTGCGCGATCCAGAACCTGTGGCTTGCAGCCCGCGCCGAGGGTGTCGGGGTCGGTTGGGTGAGCATTTTTCACGAACAGGACGTGAAAGAGATCCTTAGCATTCCGGAGCGGGTCGAGATCGTCGGCTATCTTTGTCTTGGATATGTGGATCAGCTCTACGAGAAGCCGGAACTGGAGGTGAAGGGTTGGCGCAGACGGCTGTCGCTGGACGATCTCGTTTTTGAAGAACGCTGGCCGGCAAACGCAGGGTCTGACGGCGGCGGCTAGAGGCTGCGGCTATTCCTGCAGGGGTTGCGGGCCTGATGCGGCCGGCTTTCTGAGGTCGATCGTGCCGTTCTGCGGTGGCAGAAAGATTGGGCCGACCCGGCGAACCTGCAATGCCGCTTCATCGAGTTCCCGTTCAGCCGCCGGCAGGCCTGCTTGCGTCGTCGGTTCCTTGTCCGGCTTCACCGTCAAGATCGACGACTGATAGTCCGGCACGGGCGGTCGGGGTGTCATTTTCTGATAGTAGCGGGCCAGGTCGCAACGGCACTGAGGGTCTTCCGAGGGCTTTCGGGTGCGATAGAGAAAGGCATTCGGCATGTCGCGGTAGGGCTGACCCGTGGCGGAAGAGATCATGTCCGCGGTTTCGCCGGAATTGGCCGGGTGAAAATAGAGCTCGGTTTCGACCCCTGGGCACATCTGCTGGCATTGAACCGCATCGCGGGCGAAGTTAAGCGCGGTGGTGCTTGAGGAAATCGGGAAGAAGCCTCCGTCACAGGTGCGCACACACAAGGTGCGGACCTCGCCCGAGGGCTGAACACGAATCATGGGGCGGAAAGAGGCCAGAGCTTCACCAGTGCGATCGGGCTTGTAGGGCTGCTGCAGCGTGTCGAGATAGGGAATGCGGGCCGGTTCGTCGGGTTCGGCATTGCCTACGCTGTCCGCCGTGCAGCCGTTTTCGGCGAGCGCCTGCTGCAGACGTGCTGTTTCGGCCGATCCCACACCCTCGCGCAATTCGCGCAGTTTGCTTGAAAGGATGTCCTTGTTGGCCTCCATGCGGCTGATTGCCTGGCTCAGATCGCCGCAATCGCTGCCGCCATCGGCGCGGATGGTGGTGATTGACGAGGTCAGGCAACGCAGCCGCCGCTGGTCCTGCCGGGCTTTTCGAAGCTCCAGATTTTGCTGCGCGATCGCGCCAGCGTAGCGGTTCACCTCTTCCGAAGATATGCTTCTATCGACCGTCGCCAGCCGATCGCGCAGACGCTCGCAGGCCAGCGACGCTGCGGCAGCGTGCGGCGCGCTTGACGCAAGCCAGGCGACGGCGAGCAAGGGGGTCAGCAGTCTCTTCAGCGGCTTCATGGCTCGACGGGGGGACACCCTTTGGGGATGGACCGTTGTGTAACATGAGCTGGACAATACGATACCCGACCACAAAGTAAAATGACACTGGAGAGAGCGGTCGCCGTGTGATGCGGCGACCGCCGTTCCTCAGGCGGCGCGGGCCGAGGCCAGCGTCATCGCCTGTTCGAGTACACTGCCGCCGATCGCAGCGACTGCCTTCATCCGGTCGAGGAGGTCTTGGCTGACCTCCCAGGAGACGGCAACTGCCTGGACAGAGCCGATCCGCTGCGGGTCGGCGATGCGTTCACCGGGGCAGCCCATGCGCTTGAACATGCGTTCAAGGAACACGTCGGTGACGGTGACGATGTGGCTAAGCCCGGAGGCGAGGCCGAGTTCACCCACGCCACACATCAATTCGGCCGCTGCAATCGTGACCTGATTGCTGCCGCGGTCCTGCGAAATCTGCGGATCGATGCAGAACCGGCTGGATTCCCAGATCGCAGCACTCCTGATCTGCGGGCCATGCCCCAGCAATTGCGGAAAGGTGTCGTCGAGCATGTTCGGCCCCAGCGTCGGCAGAAGGCGCAGCGCTCCGCGCAAGGCGCCCTGATCGCCGTAGGAGAGAACGTAGAGCGGGTTAGCGCGGTCATAGTCGTCAATTTCCCAGCTGTCCCGCACCTGGACATCCCAGCGCAAGAGGTCGTGGAACACCCGCTTGCGCAAGCGGTGCATGGCGTCGATGTCGGCGGGAAATTGCTGGCGCCGGGCGCCGTTGATGATCCTGATCATACTGAACTCCTTGAAGGTCGGTGGAGCTGGCAGCATGAAGTTGAGAGGGAAGTGATGAAACTGGCGGTCGCGACAGCATTTGACGATGCAATCTGTGATACGATGTCGCGCCGCGACTTTTGTCAGTGCACAGGCCTCTCGGCGAGGCGGGGAATGAGACCGAGCCAAACTGCTTCGGCGACCGCCTGGGCGTTGTTGACCACATCGAGTTTGTTGCGCGCATTGGCCATGAAATAGCGAACCGTGCGCTCGGTGATGCCGAGAATGATCGCGGCCTCCCAGTAGCTTTTGCCGGCGGCGATCCAGGCGAGGGTCTCGCATTCACGCGGTGTGAGAAGTTTGCTCGCAAGCCGCCGTCGAGGCTGGGGCGGCGAGCCCTTGACCATCCTGGCGTGAAAGTGCGCGGCAAGGCTCAAGACGTCCCGGTCGTTGCTGCGCCGCCAGTCCGCAAGGCGCGCCGGCTCGGCAACCGCCGTCACCAGAAGGCAGGCTCSCCGCCCCGGGCGGGCCAGCAGCGGGTAGCCGATGGCGGTTGTCAGGCTGTCCCTGCCATTTGGCTCTTGGCGCGCGGGGCGGGATGCGGCAATCAAGGACAGATCGAGCTGAACCGGCTCCAGCTCTGAGAAGAGCCTGTCCAGTTGGTCCCGCAGCGGGCGGTTGCCCAACAGGCGTGTGATCCGTGCAGCGTCTGATGGACGGCTGTGCACGAGACGCTGCAACTTCACCCGGCCGGGCCCGAACGCGCCATCGATGTAGACGATGGGGCCCGTCCGGTAGGCGGCCTGGAGTTTCTGCAGAAATGTCGACGGCTCAAGCCGGGTCTGGTGATCGAGCCAGTCCAGCAGGTCGAAATAGACGCCCTCTTGCCCCATCCACTGACCCTAGATTCTCAGGGATACAATTTCAGGGGTACAGCTCTAACTTGTCCAGCGGCAATTCTGCCCGTCACCACCCCCGACGTGTTTTCGTCAGGGGCTTTTCTCGACGAACCCGTACCTCAGGCTTCGGGTTGAGACGCTTCGACAACCGCCAGAGCCGCCATGTTGACGACGCCGCGCGAGGTCACGGAGGTCGACAGCACATGCGCCGGCAGTGCGGCGCCGAGCAGGATCGGGCCGACATGCAGCGCATCCATCATCATGCGGACAATCCCGAGCGAGATGTTGGCAGCATCGAGGTTCGGGAAGACCAGGAGATTGGCCTCGCCTGTCAGCGTGCTGTCGGGCATTGCGCGCTTGCGCAGGCTCTCCGACAGGGCCGAACCGCCCTGCATCTCACCGTCGACCTCGAGGTTCGGTGCCGTCTGGCGGATGATTTCCAGGGCCTGTCGCATCTTGGTGGCACTTGCCGAGGGGCGCGAGCCGAAGTTGGAATGCGAAAGAAGGGCTGCCTTAGGGCTGATGCCGAAGCGACGGATTTCCTCTGCTGCAAGTATCGTCATTTCGGCAATTTCTTCGGCGCAAGGATCGTCGGTCACGAAGGTGTCGGTGAAGAAGATCGCTCCGCGCTGCGAGATCAGCAGGCTGAGGCCCGAGAAGTCGCGCACGCCTGGGCGCTTGCCGATGATCTGACGAACATCGCGGACATGGCGGTCGAAGCGGCCTTCGACGCCACAGATGAGGGCATCCGCTTCACCGCGCTTAACGGCGAGCGCTCCGATGACCGTCGTATTGGTGCGCACGATGGTCCGGGCGGCTTCCGGGTTGATGCCGGCACGACCGACAAGGGCGAAATAGTCGTCGACATAGTCGCGGTAGCGCGGATCGTCTTCAGGGTTCACGAGGTCGAAGTCGACACCGGGACGAATGCGCAGGCCGTAGCGTTTGAGACGGGTCTCGATGATCTGCGGACGGCCGATCAGGATTGGCTCGCCAATGCCGTCTTCGAGCAGCACCTGAGCAGCCCTGAGGACGCGTTCGTCTTCACCTTCGGCGAAGATCACACGCTTCTTGGCGGCAGCCTTGGCCGCCGCAAAGATTGGCTTCATCACGAAGCCGGAGCGGAAGACAAAGCGGTTCAACTGGTCGAGATAGGTGTCGTAATCGGCGATCGGACGGCGGGCGACGCCGCTTTCTTCGGCTGCGCGCGCGACAGCCGGGGCAATGCGCAGGATGAGGCGCGGATCGAAGGGCGAGGGGATGAGGTAATCCGGCCCGAAAGTCGGCGTCTCGCCCGTGTAGGCGCGGGCGGCCACTTCCGAGACTTCCTCGCGGGCGAGCGCCGCGATGGCGCGCACGGCGGCCATCTTCATTTCTTCATTGATCGTGGTTGCGCCGCAATCGAGCGCGCCGCGGAAGATATAGGGGAAACACAGGACGTTGTTGACCTGGTTGGGGAAATCCGACCGGCCGGTGCAGATCATCGCGTCGGGGCGGGCGGCGCGTGCCTCTTCCGGCATGATCTCGGGCTTCGGGTTGGCAAGCGCCATGATCAGCGGGCTTGGAGCCATGCGCGCCAGGAGTTCGGGTTTCAGGACGCCGGCAGCGGACAGACCGAGGAAGACATCGGCATCATCGATGCTTTCGGAGAGCGACCGCTTGTCGGTCTCCTGGGCATAGATTTCCTTCCAGGGATCCATCAATTCGTTGCGGCCCTTGTAGACGAGGCCTTCGATGTCGTGGACCCAGATATTTTCGCGCTTGGCGCCGAGGATCACCAGAAGGTTCAGGCAGGCGAGGGCTGCTGCACCCGCACCCGAGGCGACGATCTTCACGCCGTCGATCTTCTTGCCGGCCAGTTCCAGGCCGTTCAAAATCGCGGCGGCGACGATGATGGCTGTGCCGTGCTGGTCGTCGTGGAAGACCGGAATGTTCATCTTGGCGCGCAGCTGGTCTTCGACCTGGAAGCATTCCGGCGCCTTGATGTCTTCGAGATTAATACCGCCGAAGGTTGGCTCCAGCGCCGAAATGGTCGAGACCATCTGGTCGACCGTCGGCGCCTCAATCTCGATATCGAAGACGTCGATGCCGGCGAACTTCTTGAACAGAACCGCCTTGCCTTCCATCACGGGCTTGGAGGCCAGCGGGCCGATATTGCCGAGCCCGAGCACAGCCGTGCCGTTCGAAATGACCGCGACGAGGTTGGAGCGCGCCGTGTAATCGTCTGCGGCTGCCGGATCGTCCTTGATGGCAAGGCAGGGCGCTGCGACGCCGGGCGAATAGGCAAGGGCCAGATCGCGCTGGTTGCCAAGCGGCTTCGTCGCCTGGATCTCGAGTTTCCCGGGACGCGGATAGCGATGATAGAAGAGCGCCTGTTCGTCGAGATCGGCAGTCGCTGCCACAGCATCGGTCTTGGTCTTGTCGTGGGAATTCATCGTGTCACCGGCAATTCATGTCATCGAGTGGTTCAGTTCCGTCATACACGAAACAGCTTCGAGTGGTAGACCTTAGTTCCGGTCGCCGGTACGCCCAACAGACGGCAGTGCCTTCAGCTTTCGCTTCGCCGAGGCCCAACTCCCCCGTGTCATCTTCCTGAAACACGAGTCTGGTTAAGGCTTGTGCAGTCAGTGCAAGAGGATAGCGCCGTGGAAGACGCAAGCGAAATTCGCCATTTCAGGACCCTTTTCATCTCGGACGTGCATCTGGGTTCGAAGGCTGCAAAGACCGATTTCCTGCTCGACTTCCTGCGCACCCACGAAGCTGAAACGATCATCCTGGTCGGTGACATTGTTGATGGCTGGCGCTTGAAGCGCAGCTGGTACTGGCCGCAGCCCTGCAATGACGTGGTGCAGAAGCTTCTGCGCAAGGCGCGCAAGGGCACCCGGATCGTCTATATCCCGGGCAATCACGACGAGTTTCTGCGCGATTTTCCGGGCACCCACTTCGGCGGCATCGAGGTTGCCGAACGGATGATCCACGAGATGGCGGACGGCAAGCGGTATCTGGTGCTGCATGGCGACGAGTTCGATGTCGTGGTGCGCAATGCACGCCTGCTCGCCTATCTCGGTGACTGGGCCTATGACACGGCGATTGCCATCAACGTCATGCTCGCCGTCGTGCGCCGCAAGCTTGGCATGCCCTACTGGTCGTTCTCCGCCTGGGCCAAGCTGCAGGTCAAACATGCGGTCAACTTCATCGGAGAATTCCAGCGGGTCGTTGCCGAAGAGGCGCGCCGCAACGATGTCGACGGTGTCATCTGTGGCCACATCCACCACGCGCTCATGGAGGACATTGACGGCATCCACTATGTCAACACCGGCGACTGGGTCGAAAGCTGCACTGCGGTTGCCGAGCATCACGACGGGCGGCTGGAACTCATCTCCTGGGCGCACAAGATCAGCGCGGCCGGTGCACCCAAGCCGGTGCAGAAGATGGTGCCGGTGATGATCCCGTCGCTCGACAGCGCCAAGAAGGAAGGCGCGCGGGCCGCTTGATTGCGACCGGCTGTTGCAATCGGGCCATCGCTTGCATCAATCGCCTGTGAGTCGTGTGTTTAACGGTTCATCAAGGATTACATCGCCGCCGCCGGTCGTTATAGTGCGCAGCATTCAATCACGTGATTTGCGAACCGGAAGACGACCGGCGCAAGTTTGGAAGTTGTCGCGCCCTTGAAGTCGGTTCATCCTGAAAACGCTCATATCGAGATCGACCGCGAGGCGCATGGCGATCACGATGTGATTCGACTGAGCGGCAGCTGGAAAAACACCAGCCTGTCCGACATGATCAAGTCCGCGGGGCCTCTGGTCGAAGATCAGAGCGACAGCAGCGAAGTCATCGATATCGATGGGATCACCGCCATGGATACGGCGGGGGCCTGGCTGATCCGGCGCTTCATGACTCAGCGCCGGGCGCGGGGCCGCGAGATCACGCTGACCGGTGGCGACCCGGAGATGCGCGAACTGATCAACGCTCTGCCGGAGCGCGTCGAGGCGCCGGAACAGGTCGTCGACAGTCGCAGCCGCTTCGAGCGGATCTTCGACCCGATCGGCCGGGTGACTGTGGGCTTGTGGGAAGATGCGGTCGCAATGATGTTCGTGCTCGGCTCCGCCGTGCGCGGGGCTCAGACCAAGCTCGGACGCGGTGCCGGTGTTTCACCCGCCTCGGTCATCAATCAACTCGATCATATGGGCGTGCGCGCCGTCCCCATCATCGTCCTGATGTCCTTCCTGATCGGCGCGATCATCGCGCAGCAGGGGGCCTTTCAGCTGCGCTATTTCGGCGCGGAAGTCTTCGTGGTCGACCTGGTCGGCATTCTGCAATTGCGCGAAATCGGCGTGCTGTTGACGGCGATCATGATTGCCGGCCGTTCGGGCAGCGCCATTACCGCCGAAATCGGCTCGATGAAGATGCGCGAAGAGATCGACGCGCTGAAGGTGATCGGGCTCAATCCGATCGGCGTTCTCGTCTTCCCGCGTCTCGTGGCGTTGACGATCGCGCTGCCGCTTCTGACCATCGTTGCGAATTTCGCGGCGCTTTATGGTGCCGCGGTCGTTGCCTGGGCCTATTCCGGCATCACCTTCGAGGTGTTTATCACCCGCCTGCACGACGCCGTCGATTATTCGACGCTTGCCACCGGCATGATCAAGGCGCCGTTCATGGCATTGATCATTGGCATCATCGCGGCCGTCGAGGGCATGAAGGTCGGCGGCAGCGCCGAATCGCTTGGCCGCCACGTCACCGCCTCCGTGGTTAAATCCATCTTCGTCGTCATTCTCGTGGACGGGCTTTTCGCCATGTTCTACGCAGCCATCGATTTTTGAGGAGCCGGAATGTCTGAGACGACGTCTTCCTCATCCGCCACGCCACGCGAAGCCGTTCTGTCCGTCAAGGATCTGACGGTCGGGTTCGGCGACAAGATCGTGCTCGACAAGCTGAACCTCGATATCTATCGCGGCGAAATTCTTGGCTTCGTCGGCGCTTCCGGTGCGGGCAAATCGGTGCTGATGCGGACCGTGCTGAGGCTCCTGCCGCGGCGTGCCGGCACGATCGAGATCCTTGGTGCCGATTACGATGCGGTGAGCGATGCGGAACGCATGGCGCTCGATACGCGGCTGGGGGTGCTTTTCCAGCATGGCGCCCTATTTTCGGCACTGACGGTCAAGGAGAACATTCAGCTGCCGATGCGCGAATATCTGGATCTGCCGCAGTGGCTGATGGACGAGCTCGCTTATCTGAAGCTCGAGCTTGTCGGTCTGAAGCCCGATGCGGCGGACAAATATCCCTCTGAACTATCCGGTGGCATGATCAAGCGCGCGGCTCTCGCCCGGGCCCTGGCGCTCGACCCGGACCTTGTGTTTCTGGACGAGCCGACATCGGGTCTTGACCCAATCGGGGCGGCCGAATTCGATGAACTCATCGCACAATTGCGCGATACCCTTGGATTGACGGTCTACATGGTCACACATGACCTCGACAGTCTGTTCTCCGTCTGCGACCGTATCGCGGTTCTCGGCGAGAAAAAGGTTATGGTGCAAGGCTCGCTGGACGACATGCTCGCCTATGACGATCCCTGGGTGCAATCCTATTTCAGGGGCAAGCGTGCCCGTTCCATTCCCCGCGCGGAGACAAATGCCGCGCAGCCGGTAGAGTAGACATATGGAAACCAAAGCCAATTATGCCATCGTCGGCTTCTTTACGATCCTGGTTATCGGAGCTGCCTTCGGCTTCGTCTACTGGATGGCGGAGTATGGCCGGGGCGGGCCGATGGCGCCGCTTGCCATTCGCATCCCCGGTTCCGCCAATGGCCTGAGCATCGGCTCGCCGGTGCGCTTCAACGGGATTGCCGTGGGCTCGGTGCGCAATCTTTATATCGACAATGAAGATCCGGAGTTCTCTGTCGCCTTTACCGAAGTGCGCGCCGATGCGCCGGTGACGTCCGGCACGCGGGCCATTCTTGAAATTCAGGGTCTGACCGGTGCTGCCTATATTGAACTGTCGGGCGGTGGCGCCGGCAGTGGCGACAAGATCCTTGAGCGCGCCATCAACACGGGCGAGGCGGCTATCCTCACCGCCGACCAGTCGAGCGTTACCAACCTTCTGTCCACCGCAGACCGCATCCTCAAGCGTGCCGACGATGCGATCGGGGAACTCCAGGGTTTCATCGTCGATGCCCGCGCACCGCTCACCAATACGGTCCGCAATGCCGAGACATTTTCGAAGTCGCTGGCTGACAACGCCAAGGGGATCGACGAGTTCCTGAAGAGTGTCACCTCGCTTTCGCAGTCTGTGTCGGGCTTGTCGGGTCGCCTCGACGGAACGCTGGCTGCGGCGGAAGATCTGTTCAAGGCGTTGAACTCCGACAAGATCGACAAGATCCTCAGCAATACTGAGAAAGCCACCGCAAGCTTCGCCGATGCATCGAACAAGATCGGGCCGGCGATCGACAGCTTCAAGCAGACGGCTGACACGTTCCAGACCTTCGGCAAGAATGCCGACCAGACCTTGCTCAAGGTCTCCAAGCTGGTGGATGCTGTCGACAGCCAGAAGGTCGGCAAGGTCGTCGACGACGTTTCCGTCGCATCGGCAGACGCGCGTCAGGCGATTGCCGGTTTCCGCGATCTTTCCAACAGCATCACGGGCCGCAAGGACGACATCGACAAGGCGATCGACGACTTCACGCAGCTCGCAAATCGTCTGAACAACGCCTCGACCCAGGTCGACGGCATCCTCAAGAAGGTCGACAGCTTCCTTGGCTCGGGCGACGCCAATTCGCTGAGTGTCGAAGCCCGCAAGACGCTGGAATCGATCCGGCTTGCGGCTGAAAACCTCAATGCGCGCATCGGACCAATTGCCGAGAACTTGCAGCGCTTCTCGAGTTCGGGTCTGCGCGATATCCAGACACTCGTGACGGATACGCGCCAGACGGTGCGGGGCCTGAACGACGCCATTACCAATTTCGATCAGAATCCGCAGCGCCTGCTCTTCGGCGGCGATACGGTCAAGGAATTCGACGGAAGGACGCGCCGATGACGCCGACGACCGGAAAGGGTGACACTATGGGTTTCTACGGCCGTCCAGGCCTGTCCGCAGCCAACCGCCGCCGCCTTTTCGGCTGCAGCTTCGCTCTGCCGATGATGCTGGCGGCGCTCACCAGCTGCGGTTCGGCGCCGAACGACACCTTTGATCTCTCGGCCGTTTCCACGCCGGTCTCCACGACCGCCAGTGCGCGAAACCGGCAGTTGCTGGTCGCCGACCCCTCGGCGCTCAAAGCGCTCGACAGTGAACAGATCCTGGTGCGCGTTGCCGGGTCCGAGGTGCAGTATCTGAAGAAATCGCAGTGGAGCGACAAGCTGACCCGCGTGGTGCAGTCCAAGCTCGTCGAGGCCTTTGAGGACACGGGTCGTCTTGGCGGCGTCGGCAAGCCGGGGCAGGGCCTTGCGATCGATTATCAGCTGATTACCGATGTCCGTGCCTTCGAAATTGCAACGGGCGGCGGGGACCGTGGCGTTGTCGAGATTTCGGCGAAGCTGCTCAATGACCGCAATGGAACGGTCAAGGCGCAGAAAGTCTTCCGCGCTGAAGCGCCGTCGGCTGGCAGCGGCAGTGCCGCCTATGTCACCGCTCTCGATCAGGCCTTCGGCCGTGTCACTGCCGAGATCGTTGGCTGGACGCTCCAGGAACTCTGATCTCGATCATGACCGATCGTCCCAAGCGTGCCTTGGGTCCAAAAGACAAAATCCCGGATCCTTTTCAGGATCCGGGGTTTTCTTTTGCGTCTGCCGCGCTCAGGCTGCTTCAGTTGAAGCGGCCTGCTGCGTGGGCCAGCATCGTATAGACCTTGCCGGTGTCGGAGGTCAGGTAAGACTGGGTGATCGACTTGTCGCGATCGGTCCGGGCGACATCCGCCAGCAGCTTCTCGAAATCGGCGATGTAGCGATCGACGGCGATGCGGAATTCCGGTTCGCGGTCGTACTTGCGCTTGATCTCGTCGAAGGTCTGCTGGCCTTTCAGCGTGTAGAGGCGACGGGTGAAGATGTCGCGTTCGCCGCGCTGGTAACGGCGCCACAGGTCGACCGAAGCGTCGTGATCGATGGCGCGGGCGATGTCGACCGACAGCGAGTTCAGCGATTCGACCATATGGCGCGGATTGCGGTTGTCGCTTTGGCGATTGATTGCCGCTGCTTCAGGTGCCGGACGGCTTGGGGCAGGGGCCGGTGCCGGACGTGCTGCCACGGGCTCAGCCGCCGGCTCTTCACGTGATGCGCCACGCAAGAGGTCGCTGATCCAGCCGCCGCCTTCAGTGCGGCTCGGTGCCGGGGCCGAATAGCCTTCCGTCGTGCCGAGGCTGCCGCGCAGGGTGTAATCGGCTGCCGGACGGGCCGGCTGCGGAGCCGGTGCCACAGGTGCCGGCGCAGGGGCGGCACGGCGGGGCTGTTCGACCTGTGCTTCGGCCAGACGGCGGGCGACCGGCTCGGAAATCTCAAGCGTCTGGCTGGTGCGGCCGACGAGTTGCGAGATGTCCTGCAGCGCCTTGATCTGCTCGGACACGGCGCGGCGCATGGCGGCAGCACTTTCCTTGGCTTCTTCCGGAAGATCGAAGGCACCGCGCTTCAGCTCGTTGCGGGTGAGATCGAGCTCCTTGCGGATGTCGTTTGCGGAACGGCGAATCTCGTCCGTTGCACCGGAGAAGCGGTTGACGGCTTCCTCGACGGCGCCTTGCATGGCCTGCTTGAGGGCGGCAGCGGCACCTTCAGACTTGCGGCCGGCTTCGCCGAGCAGTCGGTCGATGTCGGAAAGCGAAACCGCGAGACCACCCCGCAGCCGGCTTGCCAGCTCGCCCGAACGCTTCTCGGCTTCCGTGAGGGTCTTGTCGATAGACTGGCGGGCTTCTTCCTCGGCGGACAGGAGCGCATTGCGCATGTTTGTCGCGGTGATCTGGGCCTTCTTCTCCGTTTCGCCGAGTACCTGTCCGATGTCTGCAAAGGATGCCTGCACGCTGTCGCGCATGTTTGCCGCGGTCGACTGGGCACGCTTTTCCGTCTCGCCAAGGATCTGGCCGATATCGGTAAAGGATGCCTGAACGCTCTGCCGCAAGTTCCCGGCCATTTGGCCAGAGCGCTGCTCCGCACGGTCGAAGGCAGTCTCGACCATCTTGCCGAGGTTCTGCATAGTGATTTCGATCTCTTCCGATCGCTTCACCAGGCCGACTGACAGGTCACGCAGGGCCTGCTGACGCTCCTCAAGCGTGCCGACGAGGTTCGACTGGGCAGCCGACAGCAGTTCGGAGGCCTTGCCCAGTACCTTTGTGTGGTCGCCGAAGCGGCTGACGATCGAGGAAACCTGCTGAAGCGTCTCGCCGGAGATTGCGGTCAGGCGACCAAGCTTGTCGTCCAGCAGGCGGTTCGATGTCGACAACATGTCGGTTGCCTGGGTCGCGGTCTCGGTGAAGCGCGATGCGGTGGAACCGAGGCGGCTGTCGAGGGCGCCGATACTTTCGAGCGCCTGCTCGATAACGGAGGAGATCCCCGAATTGCTCTCGCCAAGCCGTTCGATCAGCTGCGAAGCGCTCGCTGCAAGGTTCTGCTCGGCGGCACCGAGATGGGCAACAGCACGTTCCGTGCGCTCGCTGATCGCGCCGACCAAAGCCGCATTTTCCGCGCGCAGACGCTCCGCGCTCTCCGCTGCAGCGGCAGTGATCTGCTCGGCTGCGACGCGGCCGGTTTCTGCATAGGAAGCGACGACCGGTGCTGCCTTCTCGTCGATGAGGCGCGAGAGTTCCGCCGAGCGGCTCGACAGCATCGAGTTCAGTTCGCGGGTGCGATCGTCAAGGACGGAGCGGATGGAGTTGCCGCGGGCCTCCAGTGCCTTCTCCACCGCGTTCATGGTGACTGCCAATTCCTGGGTATTTCCGGAGATGGCATCGCGGATCGCAGCGGCCCGCTGCTCCAGCGTCGAACTCACTTCGGAGAGCGTGCCGGACAGAGTGTCGTTGACGTTGGAGATCGCGCCGGACAAGGTGGTGTTGGCATCGGCGATTGTGGCCGACAGGGTGGCATTGGCCTGCGAAATCGTGCCGCTGATATTGGCGACCTGGGCATGGACCAGAGCATCTGCATCAGAGATCCGGCTGGCGAGTTCCGCCGAACGTTGCTCCAGTGTGCGGTTCATCTGAGAGCTCCGTTCGTCGATCTGACCGACGAAACTGGTACTGGTTTCGCTCAGGCGCTCCAGAGAGCGCTGGGCTTCCGCATCGATATCACGGGCGGCGTCAGCCACCGCGCCGCGCAGCGCAGTGGCGAGGCCTGCGGCCTTGCCCTCAATGGTCCGGTTGACGTTTTCGAGGCCGACGCTCAGCGCCCGGTCCATCGTCGAAAGGCGTTCATCGATCAGAGCGGTGCGGCTGTCGAAGGTTTCGGCAACCCGGTTCGTGCCTTCGTCGAGTGCCTGAGCCACGCGCATGGAGGCCTCGTCACCGACGCGCTCGATGGTCGAGACTTTTTCATCGAGGCGGGCTGCAAACTTCTCGCCGGCATCGTTGACGCGGGCGTCCACGCCATCGAGGCCGTTGCGCAAGCGGTCCTCAAGGGTGCCGAGGCTCTGTTCGATGCGGGTGCTGGTCTCATCCAGGCGCATGGTCATGCCGCTGACCGATTGCTCGACCGTTCCGGAGAAGTCCTGCGCCGAGCGGGTGATGTCGCCGGCTGCGTCGCGGATCTGTTCGGTGAGGGCACCGGCCGTTCCCCGTAGACGGTCATCCAGCGCGCGGCTGCTTTCCTCGATTGCCTTTCGCAGGCTCTCTTCGTGATCTTCGAGGCTCATTTCCAGCATGCCGGCGCTGGCAGCGAGTGATGTGCCGAGCGAGGTCGCGTGTTCGGTCAGCGTCGTTTCGAGCGAGTGCTGCGCTTCGCCGAGGCTGAGGGAAATTGCCTGTGTGCGATCGTCCAGGGTGGAGCGGATCCGCTCATGGGTGTCGACGAGGCGGGTGTCGATTTCGCGTACGCCGCTGTTTACCGTGTCGGCGATCTTGGCGACGTTCTCGCCGAGCGTGTCAGCAAGCGCGCCGGTCGCGTCATCGAGCGTCATGCGCAGACGCTCTGCAGTGCCGCCAAGCTTGCCGTCGATGTCATTGATGCCGGAGGTCAGGGATGCGGCGATCGTGCCGGAGGTGGCGCCGAGGGTTTCTGCAAGGTTGCGCGTCGCATCGTCGAGGTTGGTGCGCAGGCGCTCCGCGGTTTCGGCAAGCTTGCCGTCGATGTCGGTAACGCCGGCGTTCAACGAGGCCGCGATGGTGCCGGAGGCGGCGCCCAGGGCCCGTTCGATATCCGTAGACGCATCTTCGAGGGTCGAAGCGAGATAGGATGTATGGCCGGCAAGCGACATCTCCAGGCGTTCCTGGTTGTCGCCATAGGCCGTTCGGATGGCCTCTGCCTTTTCCGAGAAGGCCAGATCGATGCGCCGATCGGCATCGGCTACGGTGTCAATGATGGCGGAGGCGCGCTGGCTCAGGGTTTCGTCGATCCGACGCTGGCTGTCATTCAGCGTTTCGGCGAGATCCTGGCTGCGCGCCGTCAGCGTCAGGTCGAGTTCAAGGCTCTTGGTGTTGAGCCTGTCGATCAGGTCGTCGCTCTTGGCGTCGAGGATCGAGGCGATGCCGCCGACCTTCTGGTCGAGCGTTTCGGCAAAACGGTCCTGATTATTTTCGAGGGCATTGACGATGTGTTCGGCGCGGCTGGAAAGCGTCTGCTCGAAGCGCGACTGATGGTCGGTGAGGGCGCCGTAGAGAGAGCCGGAACGCTCCTCCATGACCTGGTCGATGCGCTTCTGTGCTGCATCCAGGCTTTCGGTGAGGGCAGCGGCGCGGGCCGACATTGCGTCGGCGATCTCCTGCGCGCGACCTGCGAGCGCGTCGTCGAGGATTTCCTGACCGGAGCTCAGGGTAACTGCCAGCGACAGCGAGTTGTCGGTGAGGGTCGAGCCGAGACGGTCGATGCTCGAAGTCAGGATGCCGTTGATTGCATCGGAGCCGCCGTTGACGGTCTCGTTGATGCGGGCGAGGCTTTCCATCAACTTGCTGTCGAGGGTGCCGGCACGCTGATCGAAGGCGCTGGCGAATTCCGCCACACGGGTGTCGAAGGTCGAGTTGATCTGGCCGATCGTGGTCTGGAAGCGGTCTTCGAAGAGGCCGGAACGCAGGTCGAGATCGACGATTGCATCGTCGGCGCTTGCCTGCAGGCTCTGGCGGAAATGACGGCTGCGCTCTTCCAGCGACGTGTTGAGGCGCGACAGGACGTCATCGAGCGACGAGCTGATGGCGGTCTCGCCGCCCTTCAGGCTCTCCGCGATGTCGCGGGTCCGTTCGACCAGCGTTTCGTTGAGCTGGCGGGCACGCTCGTTCAAGGCCGCGTTCAGCTTCTCCGTGTTCGCGTCGAGGGTCGAGGCACGGGTTTCGAACTCGCCGAGCAATTCGCGGCCACGCTGATTAAGTGTCGAGGTCAGCGTCTTCAGCTGCGAATCGAATTCGGTGGAAAGCGAGATGCCGGAGGCCGCCAGCGTCTGGACCATTGTGTCGGTCTTGTGCGCGAGAAGCGAGCCGAGTGCGGTGACCGCCGCGTCGGATTTCTCCATCAATGTTGCGGCACGTGTGTCGATCATTGAGGCGAAGGCTTCGCCCGAGGTCTGCAGGCGCACGGAGATTTCCTCCGTCGCCAGCGACAGCTCTTCCTTCAGCTGCTCGTGGGCACCCACGATGGACGAGCGGATGCGCTCTGCATGGTTGACGATCGCGTCGCGCTCGGAGCCCAGTTCGTGGACGAGGCCGCGGACACGCAGTTCATTGTCGGTGTAGCTGCGTTCGAGTGCGGTGACTTCGGAATGAACGAGCGTTTCTAGTTCAGTGGCGCGGGCGATGGTGCGCTCAATGCCTTCGTTCATCGCGGAGACTTCGCGGCGCACGGCCTGACCGACGGTCATGATGCGCTCGGAGGCGATGGTTTCAGGTTCTGCCAGCCGCAGGGCGACTTCTGCCATCGAGCGCGCCGCATTGCGCAGGTCGTGGGCGCGCGCCATCATGATAGCGAAGGCGAAGAACAGCATGATCGGGAGGAAGGTCCCGACAAAGATCGCGACGACGCCCGGCATGGCGACGATGTCGGCCACCGAAGGCGCCTGCCAGATGGCGCTGCCATAGAGCAGTTGCGCCAGACCGATCGCGCCGAAGACCCAGAGAGCGGAGATAATCGACGCGTTGCGAAGCGCCGACTTGAGCGACGTCGCTTCGAGCGACTTCAACATGGCGGAAGGCGCACGGCGCGAACCGTCATTGGCGGGTGCGAGGTTCGGCGAACGCGGCTGCGGCGGCGCGGGTTCCGGACCGAGTTCGGCGGTGCGGGCCGAGCGACGGTCGATCGGCTTCTTGGGTGCTGGGCGCTGCGTGTTGTCCGACAAAGGGGCCTCCGGTCCGCGCGTCTGCGACCGGGCCTTCGGAGCCACGGGCGCTTCCTCACCGTCGAAATCGATACTCAGGGCCGCCTCGAGTGCCTGAAACGCGTTTTCGTCAATCGAGTCGGACTTCTTGTTCGCCATCGGGTTACGCCTCGTTACAACTTACGCTCGGAAGGCTGAAAACAATGGGATGGCCGCCTGCCATGCCGCTCTTTCGGATGCCTGCCGTACAATCACATTCCGCATGTCGCCACGCCACGCGGAGCGCGTTCTCAAAAATGGGCAGTTCGCTTTCACCCTCGGGCGAACCTTGCCCCAGCTTCTAGCACTGACTTGCCTGGGGGCAAAGTTTCGAAACCTCGGCACAATCAGCCGTATCGTACTGACACATTTGCCTGTCCGATACAATTAACGCGGCCGCCACGCCTTGAAGAGTGCTGTCATTGTTAACAGTATTTAAACCTCGGTTTAGGCGTAAAAGCTAATTTTTGCGGGGGTTTAAATTTCGTTAACCATGATGCGAGCTTTTTCAGGGCAGAATTCGGCGGCTTAACGAGATTGCCACGTTCGGTGGTCAGGGTCTGCCTGTCAAATAACAAGAAAAGAAGGTCCTTTGGCATGGCTGCAGCATTCAACGTCGCGTTCGACGCCCCCGAGAGCCGGCAGGCTCGCACCCCCTCCAAGGATCGGCCGATCGATCTGGTCCACCTGGCAACCCAGACCAAGGGCGACAAGGCGGTGGAGATCGAGATCCTGCAGATGTTTGCTCGCCAGGCGCGCGGTTGTCTCCAGGCGCTTTCGGCCAAGTCCGATAAGGTCGAGATTAAGGCTGCTGCCCAGCGCCTGCGCAATGCCGCCATTTCGGTTGGAGCCCTGCGGGTGGCGAGTTCTGCCGAACTGGTGGACAGCAAGGGCGTCAACAATGACACTCTGGCCTCAGTTGCTAGCGCAGTTCTGGAAGCCGAACATTTCATCCTCAAGCTGGCGCGCTGAGCCTTCAGTCGCGCTTCGCCAGAGCCGGTCGGATACCCGTCCGTGAGTTGACTGGGCTCTAAAATTGCGAGAAGACTTCGCCGATTTTCACATTGGCGAAGTCTGGATACGCACATCATGACAAATATCAGCATCATCGCATTCGACGGCACGCGCTTCGACATCGCGGCACAGGACGGCTCGACGGTCATGGAAAATGCCGTTCGTAACTCCGTTCCCGGCATCGATGCAGAATGCGGCGGTGCGTGTGCCTGTGCCACCTGTCATGTGTATGTCGATGATGCCTGGACGGAAAAGACCGGCCAGCCTTCTGCCATGGAAGAAGACATGCTCGACTTTGCCGTCGACGTTCGTCCGACTTCGCGTCTCTCCTGTCAGATCAAGGTGGGTCCGGCACTCGACGGGCTCATCGTACACGTGCCCGAGCGGCAGGGCTGACACGCTTCTTAACCCCCGAAAAAAAAGCCCCGCCTCCCGGAATCCGGGCGACGGGGCAAGGGGGCGCATCGCCAAAACAGGCGAGGGAGGAAGCACCTGTGGCAACAGGACGCGCCGGGAGAACAGGGAAAAATCGGGAACGCTCAATCAACGTTTTCGATGACACTTATATTTAAGATTTGTATCAAGAGCCACGAGCAGAAATTGCCGGTTATTCACAGGCCGCGCTGCAAGTTTCGGGCAAGCCGTGGCGTTGCAGCCAATGTTGCCTCTCAAAATTGAGTGGTGATTTGCTGCTAATTCTGCGCGTTGCCACTGCGGTGGCGGAGGATGCGCAGCATGCGGTCCTCGAAATTTTGCGACTCAATGCGATCGAACTTCATCTGCGCGGCGTCATGGGCGCGGGTGACTTCATCGGTCACGGCCGTAACCTTATCCTGAAGACGCTCGCAATCCCGCTCCGGACGCAGTTTCATCAGCCGTGCTTCAAGAAGCTTCGCGTGCTGGCGGGCGATCTCGGCGTGGCGCTCCTCATGCCGCTTGATGTCGGCAGAGAGTGCGTCCCAGATCATGGCCATTTCGGCCGAGGCCCGTTTGCGGTTCTTCCAGCGGGGGAGGATGATCTTGGTTTCAAGCTTAACTGTCACGCCTTCGACCGCGCAGCGCGTGCCACGTTTCGTGTAGGTGAGGTCGCCGCCGAAGCGGATCTGGGTGGCGCCGGGATGGCGGTTGCCTGTCGCCTGGGTGAAGGGGCCCTTGCGGGCGAGTTCATCATCGAGGTCGGATGCAGTCGTGCCGCCGATCTGGAAATAGCTGATGGATTTGCGAACGATGGTTTCGGATTGCGCCGCGTTTGGGAAGAGGCCGGTCAGGGCGCCCAGGAGGAGCATCGCCCACAGACGGCTGTATGATGTCATGCTTCTATCCGCGATGTTTCATGTCCGCGATGTTGTGTTCGCCTCGCCCTTGGGGCATAGCCAACGCAGTTGCACTATCGCAGCTTCGCAGATTTCCGTCGAGAGGATAGAACCCAGTTGGCGACCGGCAAACGGACAATTTGGCGTGTGGCCCATGGCCGCAATCTCGAGGTGACGGAACGCGGGGCACTGATGGCGATTATCAACGTGACGCCCGATTCCTTTTCCGATGGTGGATTGCACTTGAGCACGGAAGCGGCCGTTTCTCATGCACTGCAGTGTGTCGAGGACGGCGCGCAGATCCTGGATATCGGCGGGGAATCGACACGGCCTGGCGCCGCACCCGTCAGTGCCGACGAGGAACTGGCGCGAGTGCTTCCGGTGATCCGCGCACTTTCCGGCCGCACCGAGGCGCTGCTGTCGATTGATACCTATCGGGCAAGTACCGCGCTTGCGGCGGTCGAGGCCGGTGCGCATATCATCAACGACGTCCACGGCCTGCAGCGCGAGCCCGAGATCGCTGATATCGCGTCCCGGTTCGGAGCCGGTCTCTGTATCATGCATACGGGACGCGGGCGCGAGAAGCTCGCAGATCCGATCGCGGATCAACGCTGGTTCTTCGCCCGGTCATTGGCGATCGCCGAAGCCGCCGGTGTTGCGCCGGAAACAATCATGCTCGATCCGGGTTTCGGCTTCGCCAAGGAAACGGTGGAGGAGAACATGGCGCTGCTTTCACGCTTCGAGGAACTGCACGATCTCGGGCTGCCACTTCTCGTCGGCACGTCCCGCAAGCGTTTCCTCGGCAGCATCACAGGCCGGGACGCCTCTGAGCGGGATGCTGCAACGGCTGCGACAACCGTGGCGCTGCGATTGAAGGGCGCCTCCGTTTTCCGGGTCCACAATGTCGCGATCAACCGGGACGCACTTGCCATGGCCGATGCTATGCTGGCTGCGCATAAACGCACGGAGACTGCAGGGAGCGCGCAGACATGAGCGGCATTTTCACCATTACCCTGAAAAACTGCGCGTTCTTTGCCCATCACGGCGTTTTTCCCGAGGAGGGCGTGCTCGGCCAGCGCTTTTTCGTCGATGCCGAGTTCGACGTCAACGCGCTTAAGGCTGCCGAGACGGATACGCTTGAGGGAACCGTGCATTACGGCATCGCCTTCGAGATCATCCAGGAGATCGTGACCGGCAGCCGCCGGCAATTGATCGAAGCGCTGGCGCTCGCAATCGCGCGCGGGCTGCTCGATCGTTTTCCCGAAATGCTGCGCTGCCGGATCACCGTGCGCAAGCCCAGTGCCCCGATTGCCGGGATCCTCGACCATGTG
Source organism: Rhizobium sp. Root274 (assembly GCF_001429245.1). Taxonomy (GTDB): domain Bacteria; phylum Pseudomonadota; class Alphaproteobacteria; order Rhizobiales; family Rhizobiaceae; genus Allorhizobium. The sequence continues at coordinate 145,622 of NZ_LMJE01000007.1, read as the reverse complement.
CAGGTGAGTGTTGAACAGTTCAGAACGTGATGCGTGGCCGCTCGCCACGCTGGGTCTCGGCGGCAATATCGGCGATCCGCGGGCCGCAATGGCAGATGCGCTGCGGCGTCTTGACAGTCGCGACGACTGTCGGGTGACCGAGGTGTCGCGGCTCTACCGCACACCGCCCTGGGGCAAGACGGATCAGGCCGATTTCTACAATTGCTGTGCGGCCGTGGAGACGCGGCTGGAGCCGCAGGCTTTGCTTGCCGCCTGCCTCGACATCGAGCGGGATATGAAGCGGGTGCGGATCGAGCGCTGGGGGCCGCGCACCATCGATATCGACATTCTCACCTATGGCTCGCTGACAATTGAGGGCGATCATCTGACGATCCCGCATCCGCGCATGACGCAGCGGGCCTTCGTGCTGATGCCGCTTGCCGATTTTGCCGCCGAGATGATCGTTGATGGACGCAGCGTTGCTGACTGGCTGGGCGAGGCTGATGGCGCTGGCATTGCCGTTGCAAACGAAAACCGCGCCTGGTGGCGCGGTTGAACCGTATCGGGGTGTGCAGTTCCGGTGAGACGTGCGGCCGTTATTCGTTGTCCGCAGTCTCGGCCATGGCGGTTGCCTGGCGGTTGAGCTTCAGACCGATGACCGGGATCATGCGATCTTCGACCTTGACCGAGATGGTGATGTTCATCGCGTCGTCCTGCTCAAGGCGGGCGACCATGGCGCCGTTGAGCTTGGCGCGATTGATGCCCATGACGGCGCGATTGCCCGTGATGGTGCCCGAGACGATGTCGAGACCCTTGCCGTCTGCGCCGTCGAGGAACTGGCCCTTGTAGGAGCCGCCATTCTGCGAGATGACCGCTGACATCGGCTGGCTGAAAACGCCGACGCGGCAGGTGCCGTCGAGTTTCAGGCCGGTTTCCTTTCCTTCAGACGGCAGGCCGATCAGATTACAGGTGAACTTGGTGCCCTTGTACTTGCCAGCCACGATCTCGCCCGGGCCCTTCCAGACGCCTGCGACCGATTCGAAAAAGCGCTTGTCACGCGAAGCGGCATCAGCGGCTGCGACCGGCAGCAGCGTCGCGGCAACGAAAATTGCGGCGCAGCGGCCGACTGTCGAGAAGCGGTCAAACATCGATTTACCTTGGTACGAGAAACCAGAAGCCCCGCAAGAACCCTAGCGGAATAATGGTTAATGCATCATTGCCAATAGCCTCAATTGAGACTTTCGACAATTGGCAAACAGCACTCGATGTCGCTGTGTGACTGAAAAGACTCAGGCGGTCCTGCCGTCACTTTTGCCGGTCATGCTTGGTGTCAGGTCGCCGATGAAATCGCCGATTCCGGGGCGTTTACTGGCGTGGAAAGGCAGCGGTCTGCAGAGATCCATGGCGGCGATACCGATGCGCGCCGTCATCAGCCCGTTGATCACGCCTTCGCCGAGGCGGCTCGACAGTCGGGCGGCAAGCCCATGGCCGAGCACCTGTTGCGCCAACCCGTCGCCGATCGCGATCGACCCTGTGACGGCCAGATGGGCAAAGACATCCTTCAGCAGCCGCAGCATGCCGAAGGAGCCGGGCCGGCCTCCGTAAAGCTCGGCCATGGCTCGCACCAGCCGCACCACCTCGAACAGCACATAGGCCAGATCGACCACCGCCCGCGGGCTGACGGCGGTCACGACGGAAACCCTCTTGGACGAGTTGAGGATCAGCGCGCGGGCTTTGATGTCGAGCGGGCCGAGCAATTCGCGTTCGGCAAGATCGATCAGCTGCGGCGCGTCGATGATGTCATCCTCGACCGATTCCAGCGTCTTGCGACCGCGCGCCGTTTCCGGGCGATGGGCAACAAGGCTCGACAGGCGGTTCACGACGGCGGTGGCGTCCTTGCGCTTCATGCTTGATGCCGCAACTTGCGCATCGGTTTTGAGGTTCTGCACCGCGTCCAGCCGATAGAGCCCCGCGACCTCCCGCCCCACGGCGATGATCAGGGCAAGAATTCCGACGGCGAGCACTGCGATTGCCGTGTAGCCGAGCCAGTCGGCACGGGAGAAAAGGTCGCGGATCAGGCGGTCGACCCTGAGGCCGAAGGCGAGCGAGAGCAGGAAGCCGAACGCGCCCATCGCGATCCGGGCAAAGGAAAAGCGGCGCCGGCGCGGAAGGGCGACCGGCAAGGTGTCGACTTCGCTTGCGACGCCGGTGAAAGGATCTCGTTCGTCCGGCACGATCTCTACCTCGCCGGAAAAGCTGCGGGGCGCGCGGCTTGCCGTCTCGCCCTGGCGGCTCTCGATTCGCGTCGGGTCGGGCTCGACGGTGAAGGCTGTCGGTCTGCGGCCCGGGGCGGGTGTGCGGGACGTTTCGTCCTGTCCTGTTCTTTTGGTCATGTGAGGCGGTCCCCCAGCAGAAATTGCAGTGCCCGGTCGAGGCGGATATGCGGCACCGAGAGCGTGATGCCACCCTTCTCGTTGAGATGGGGCGGGCGAAAACGGACGATGCTGAGGTCCGGCAAAGCGGCGGATGCATCGCCCAGGTCGACCGAGCGGAAATAGGCTTCCGGGTCTTGCGGCAGGTCGCCGGGGAATACGGCGGTCTTGCGGTTGCCGTCGAAGGTTTCCGGGCCGATCCGCTCTCCGGCCATGGGCGTGCCCACGATGACGGGCAGGTCATGGCCGTCCTGCTTGACGTTTGCCTCGCGGGTGGCGCGCACGGATGCAAGCGCCATGACCTCAATGCCCGCACCGTTCATGTTAATGCTGCGGATCGCGCGGTTAACGAGGCGACGCGTCAGCGTTTCCAGCCGATCGTGACTTTCATGATGCAGGTGATCCGCCTTGGTGGCGGCGACCAGCACGCGGTCGATGCGTCGGCGCACGAGCGAGGTGAGGAAAGTGTTCGAACCGGCGCGGAAGCAGGCGAGCACTTCCGCCAGTGCCCGCTCCAGATCCTGGACCGCTTCCGGTCCGCGATTGATCGCCTGCAGCGCATCGACAAGGACGATCTGCCGGTCGAGCCGCGCGAAGTGCTCGCGGAAGAAGGGTTTCACCACCACCGACTTGTATGCCTCGAAGCGGCGCTCCATCATCGCCCGGAGCGAGCCTTTGGGTGCCCGTCCTTCAGCGAGTGCGGGAAGCGGGGCGAAGGTGAGGGCAGGAGATCCTTCAAGGTCGCCCGGCATCAGGAAACGGCCGGGCGGCAGGGTGGAGAACGAACGCTCGTCCGACTTGCAGTGACGCAGGTATTCGGTGAAGGCTTCCGCCAGTCGCCGGGCTGTCATCTCGTCTGCGGGCGCCTCCGGGTCTATGGTTTCGGCGAGATCCAGCCAGGGACGGGAGAGTTCAGCGCGGATGCCGGTTCGAGCGAGGGCCGTCGTCGCTTCAGAAAAGCTGCGATAATCCTGACCGAGCAGCGGCAGGTCGAGCAGCCATTCGCCGGGATAATCGACAATGTCGATCGACAGGCGGCCTGGCGAGAGCATGCGGCTCCAGGCGCTGGCGCTGCGGTACTCGATGGTCAGCCGAAGCTCGGAAATGGCACGCGTCGAGTCCGGCCAGATCCTGTCTTCCACCAGCGCGCGGATATGGTCCTCGTACTGGAAGCGCGGCACGGCATCGTCGGGCTGCTCTTGTAGCGACGTTGCCGTGATGCGGCCGGCGCGCAGCGGCTCGAACAGCGGAAGACGGCCGCCATGCAGCAGGTTGTGCACCAGCGACGAGATGAAGACCGTTTTGCCGGCGCGCGACAGGCCCGTGACGCCGAGGCGGATCGTCGGATTGATCAGATGGGCCGCACGGTCCGTCAGGTTGTCGAAGGCGATCGCGGCTTCATCGGTCAGGCTGGTCAGGGAGGGAGGCATTCGGGATCCTGCGCTGGCAATAGAGGTCGCTGTTGCGCTTTCGCGGCTGCAGTCGTGCGGGCGACGCCTCGCATATAGGCCTTGCAGCATGGCCAAAAAAGGCTAGTGCAGATTTGCGGTTCCAACCTCTGCGAAAATCCCTGTTCAGCCGACGACGAAATCGGCCAGGCGCCAGCTGTCGTCGACGGCATCAATGACCGCAAGACCCGCAGTGGGATAACCTTCCGGCACGGTCCGGGCCACGGTTTCGTTGCCGCAGAGATTGGCAAAAACTTCCTCGATCGCCGGATTGTGCCCGATCAGCATCAGGGCCGGGATGCCACGCGTCGAGCCCATGATCTCAAGATAGGTTTCAGCCGGTGCATTGTAGAGTTCGTCCACATAGCGGAATTCGACAAGGCCGGAGAAGACCCGGTTGAGGGCCTCCGCCGTCTGCCGGCAACGCTTGGCGGTGGACGCGATGACGAGATCGGGACGGTAGTTCCGGTCTGCTGCCGTTTCGGCGAGCAGTTCCGCTTCGGCAAATCCGGCATCGGAGAGGCTGCGGTCGAAATCCCGGCCACCGGGCTCTGCCCAACCGGATTTTGCATGCCGCAGCAGATAGAGGCGTTTGGGAACCAAGATCGAAGGCGTCATCCGTCAGGCTTTCGGGTGTGATCGTCCAGACTCCTGAACTAGCGGGTCGGAGGCATCGGCGTCAACCGGTGTGGAGCGACCCATTCCGCTGTCCTGCCGTAGCGTAGGCTCTCAAGGCGCGAGCGAGCATCATTCCAATTTATGCTTAAAAAATAGAAATTTAGCTCAAAAATATAACAGATTTAAAAATGCCGAGGAAACATTCACAAGGCTTGAACCGCTTGCGTTGAAAGGATATACAGCCGCCCATTGAGATGTTCTTCAGGAGAATCGCGTTGAGTGAGAAGATCAATCTTAGCAATTATGTGCTCTCGGAAGACGATGAGTTCATGAACGCGAACCAGCGGGCCTATTTCAGGGCAAAGCTGATCGCCTGGAAAAACGACATTCTCCGCGAAGCGCGCGAGACCCTCGAACACCTCGCAGAAGAAAGCGCCAACCATCCGGATCTCGCTGACCGGGCTTCTTCCGAAACCGACCGTGCCATTGAACTGAGAGCCCGCGACCGTCAGCGCAAGCTGATCTCGAAGATCGACGCGGCGCTGCAGCGTATCGAAGACGGCACCTACGGTTACTGTGAGGAGACCGGCGAGCCGATCGGCCTGAAGCGGCTGGATGCGCGCCCAATCGCGACGTTGTCGATCGAGGCGCAGGAGCGTCACGAACGTCGCGAAAAGGTCTATCGCGACGAATAAAGCCGGCGCTCTTGCCCGGCGGGTACAAAACCCGAATTAACGACATTTTGTCGAAGGCCCGCTTTTGGCGGGCCTTTTGCTGTCTGCTGTGATTTTGCGAGACCGTCTCTGCAGATGAGCGCGGGTCTGATCGACGAGCCCACGCCCAGCATTCTTCGTCCCTTACGGGTTGCGGCTCGCGGACATTTCACCAAAGATCCGCGCGATCTCGGTCTGCAGATTGGGTTCTTCCGCCGGCTGAGCAGGATTGGCGCCTGCAGGCGTGGCAGCGGGGCGTGGCTCGGCAGCGATGGCGCCGATCGGAAGCCTCGGACGGTCCGGTCGCGTTTCGGGAAGAAGCGGCGGAACGGCCGGCGCGGCTGCCGGCTGTGGTCTCTGCGGACCCGGATCGGCTGCAATATGCAGGGCCATTTCCTCTTCCAGGACGCGCTCGAAATCGCTGATGTCCCGGGGGGCCGGGCTCTCGTCGCGAGCGATTTCCGAAGGTTGCGCATTGGCGGTCATGGTGCCCGGTCCTGAGGAGGCAAAACGTGCCGCCTCGAACGGGCGAGGCGCGCCTTCATTGACAGGCATTGACAGAACCCGCGCGCGGGCGGCCTCCAGAACATCTTCTGCCGAAGACGCTATCGCCTCGGTGCGAACGGGTGGCGCGACGTCGATCACGGGATCGGCCTCAACCGCGACCGATGTTGATGTCCGGACGGGGGGCTCGATCTCGGAAGACGGCGCAGCGACCACAGACGAGTGCGGGCGCTCGTCGATGGAGGGGGCAACGAAAGTAGGTTCGGCAGCCTGCACCGCTGAAGCGCTGACCGCCGGGCTGGTCACAGCCGGGGCGTCAAGCGCCGGCGTTGTTTCTTCTTCCGCGGCCTGGACCGATAGGTTGGTCGAAATCGCCGTTGCCGGTTCCTCGATCAGCCGGCCGGAAGGTGCTGCCGGTTCATCAACGGCCGAGATCTGCGTGGCGATAACAGTTGGCCCGACATGCAGTTCCGGAGAGAAAGCAGCCGAGGCAGGGGCCGTCTCCTTTGGCTGCTCCTGACGGGGCATGGCAGTGGGGGTAGATACCGTTGCCGGCTCAGACTGCCTTGCCGGGGACGTTGGTGTCTGCACCGCCATCGCGGGCGCTGCCGTTGCTGCAGCGGCAATGATCGGAGCCGCTGCCGGTTGCCGCACTACGTTGCCCGGCATGGCGCCAGCCGGTGCTGCCGGTCGAGAAACACTCGCGGTTCCAGCCGTCACGGATGCGGACGTCTCTGCTGTCGGGCGCTGGACCAGGTCGCGGTCAGCAATCGGAGCCGGGCGCGGGCGATCGGCTGCGGTTGCCTGCTGTCTGCGGACTTGAGAGATTTCGGCATACGAGGCGTCGACCTGCGTTTTCAACTGCTCCGATCGGACGGTTTCCGACAGATCACGCTCGATCAGATCTGCTTTCGGCGCGACCATGGCGGATTGGGGCAGCGGTCTGCTCTCGAACGGTTCAGTTGCGGGAAGGCTGGCTGTCTGCTGCTGCGCGAGCCTTGCCTCGTCCTCGATCGGCTGCGTCTGGAGGGCGCGCGCATTGAGATAGTGGCGCTCGTCGCCAATGCCGGACTCGATCACCAGATCCGTCGGGCCACCGATCATCACAAGATGCTCGACATTGTCGCGGCGGATGAGAACAATGCGCCGGCGGGTGTCGACGGCCGCCGCATCCAGCACCTGCAGACGCGGCTGACGGTTGCGTCCGCCGCGCACGAAGGGCGAGGGCGCCCGATTGCGCAGGACCCAGAGGACGATGAAGAGGCAGAGCAGCGCCAGACTGACCCCAAGTGCCGCGACCAGAAAACGGTTGCCATAGGCGGAAATCAGTTCATCCAGCATTTTAAACGCTCCCTTTAGCAGGCTTTTCTGGCAGAAGACGTTGCTGTCTGCAATCCGCGGTTTTTGTCCTGTCGATGTTGAGGACGCCAAAGCGTCGCCATGCTATCAGTCCTGAATGCGGCAATCCTGTGGGATAGTGGTTGCAGCCGGGATTCTCAGCCTTTCTTCGCTTTTTGCGGTACGGGCAAATTGTTAAACAGGAGGCTGCACCGATTCTCGGGCGATGTTCGGGATACGGCGCGCTTAAAGGCAAGAGGCATTCATGACACGACAGCTCAACGACCGCGACGGAGACAGCCCGCTGGTTGATCGTCGCGGTGGCATTGGTGCAGCGCTGCGCATCCTCTTGCTGGCGCTGGTGCTGCTCGCGGCAGCTGCTGCCTTCGTCGTGTTCCGCGACCAGCTCGACAACCAGGTCGTGCTCGGGGTGCTCGGCATTCTGGCGATGATGGGCATCTTCTTCATCGTCTCGGCGGTGATCGGCTTCGTTGAGGTCATGCCGCAGCCGCATGGTGACGGTCTGGCCCGGCACTTCCTTGCGAGCCAGCCGGAGGGCACGCTGATCACAGACGCCGAAGGGCGGATCGTCTTTGCCAATGCCGCTTATGGCGCCATGACCGGCGCGAAGAAGGCGACCGAGGTGCAGACGCTTGAGGCTCTTCTGTCGCGCTACCGCGAGTCGAGCGAAGCGCTTTACCGCTTGACCAACGGGTTGCGCGAGGGGCGCGAAAGCTACGAGGAATTCCGCCTGTTAAAGCCGATCGGCAGCCTGACGACAAACGGTTCCGGCGCGCATTGGTACCGGCTGAAAGCGCGCCTTTTGCCGGGCGAGGGCCGTGGCCGTGGTCTTCATGTCTGGCAAATCTCCGACATTACGTCCGAGCGGGACGATCAGGAGCGCTTTTTCAAGGAGCTGCAGCACGCAATCGACTATCTCGACCATGCACCGGCCGGCTTCTTCTCCGCCGGGCGCAAGGGCGAGATCTATTATATCAACGCGACGCTCGCCGAGTGGCTGGGCGTGGATCTGACCCAGTTCAGCCCCGGTTCCATGTCGATCAGCGATCTCGTTGCCGGTGAAGGCATGGCGCTGATCAACTCCGTGCAGGCGGAGCCCGGCCAGGCGCGGACGGAAACGCTCGATCTCGATCTCCGTCGGGTGAACGGCCAGAGCCTGCCGGTGAGGCTGGTGCACCGCGTGCGCGCCGCCCGCGACGGGGCGCCGGGCGAAAGCCGGTCGATCGTGCTCGCCCGCCAGCAGGGCGAAGGTTCCGACCAGTCGGATTCGGTCGCCTCGATGCGCTTCACGCGCTTCTTCAACAATACGCCGATGGCGATTGCCTCGGTCGATGGCGAAGGCCGCATTCTGCGCACCAATGCGCCTTTCATGAAGCTCTTCGCCGACATCATCTCGCGCGATGAAATCGAGCGGCACGGTCGTATCGAGGTCGTCTTGCACGAGAGCGAACGCGAAGCCTTTCAAGCGGCTCTGGCAGCGGCCATGGACCGGCAGGTCGACATCACGCCCATCGACAGTCGCCATCCGACCAATGACACCAGGCATTTCCGCTTCTATGTCAATGCCGTGATCGACCAGAGCGACGAGGCGCCGGAAGAGGCCGCGATCGTTTATGCGGTCGACGTGACCGACCAGAAGGCGCTTGAGGCGCAGATGGCGCAGACGCAGAAGATGAACGCCGTGGGAACGCTTGCCGGCGGGATTGCGCATGACTTCAACAACGTGCTGACGGCCATCCTGCTTTCGTCCGACCACCTGCTTTTGCAGGCACGTCCTTCGGATGCAAGCTTTGCCGATCTGATGGAAATCAAGCGCAATGCCAATCGTGCCGCCGTGCTGGTACGGCAATTGCTCGCCTTCTCGCGCAAGCAGACGATGCGGCCCAGCGTGCTGAATTTGACCGACGTCATCGGTGACCTGCGCATGCTGGTCGACCGGCTGATTTCCGGCTCGAACGTCAAGCTCAAGGTCGAATATGGCCGTGACCTCTGGCCGGTCAAAACCGATCTGTCGCAGTTCGAACAGGTGCTGATCAACCTTTGCGTCAACGCACGGGACGCCATGCCACAGGGCGGCACGATTACCGTGTCGACGCGCAATGTCAGCGGTGACGAGGCTGCGGAGTTTGGCTATCGCGGTTTGCCGGCGGAAGAGATGGTGCTGGTGGAAGTGGCCGACACCGGAACCGGCATCGCGCCCGAGATCATGGACAAGATCTTCGAGCCCTTCTTCACCACCAAGGAAGTCGGCAAGGGCACCGGGCTTGGGCTCGCCATGGTCTATGGCATCGTCAAGCAATCGGGCGGCTACATCTATCCGGAATCGGAAGTGGGCAAGGGCACGGCCTTCCGCATTTTCCTGCCGCGACATATTCCCGAGGTTGTCGTTGTTTCCGAGGAAGCCAAGGCTGCAGTCATCGCAGCCTCCGGCAATCTCCCGCCCGCCACACCCGCAAACTCTGCCGATGCGTCCGCCGATGGCAAGGATCTCACCGGCAAGTCGGCCGTGGTGCTTCTGGTCGAGGACGAAGAGGCGGTGCGGCGCGGCGGCAAGCGCATGCTGGAGACGCGCGGCTATACCGTGCATGAGGCGGGTTCCGGCGTCGAGGCGCTCGACATCATGGACGAGCTGAACGGTGAGGTGGACATCGTCGTCTCCGACGTCGTCATGCCCGAAATGGACGGGCCTACCCTGCTCACCGAGCTCAGGAAGAAATACCCGGACCTGAAGTTCATCTTCGTTTCGGGTTATGCGGAGGATGCCTTTGCCCGCAATCTTCCTGCCGATGCCAAGTTCGGCTTCCTGCCGAAACCTTTCTCGCTCAAGCAGTTGGCCGTTGCCGTGCGCGAAATGCTGGATGGCGAGGGCTGAGCGAGCAGCGTCAACAACGAATACGAAAGAACCCGCCGGAGCAATCCGGCGGGTTCTTTCGTTTCAGCCTGTCGGAATTGATCAGCCGTTCAGGGCGACCGCGATCTCGGCGGCGAGGCGCGCATTGTTCTCGACCAGTGCGATATTGGTCTTTAGGCTGCGGCCGCCGGTCAGGTGGAAGAGGTTGTCCAGCAGGTAAGGCGTGACTGCCTTGCCGACGATCTCGTCGCGTTCGGCATTGGCGAGCGAGCGGCTGATGTAGATCTCCATCTCCTCGCGCGGGATTTCATCTGCTTCCGGGACCGGGTTAGCGATCAGCATGCCACCGGCAATGCCGAGTTCGTCGCGCATCTTCTGGAAGTTGGCGATGGCGGCGGGGCTCGGCAGGCTGAGGGGGCTCTTCAGGCCCGAGCTGCGCGACCAGAAAGCGGGGAATTCCTCGCTGTCATAGGTGACCACGGGTATGCCGCGAGTTTCGAGCACTTCCAGGGTCTTCGGAATGTCGAGGATCGCCTTCGGGCCGGCCGAGACGACGATGACGCCAGTGCGGGCCAGTTCCTCAAGGTCTGCCGAAATGTCGAAGCTCTCTTCGGCGCCGCGATGCACGCCGCCAATGCCGCCGGTTGCAAAGACATGGATGCCGGCGCGGTAGGCGGCGATCATGGTGGCAGCGACCGTGGTGGCACCATTGCGCCGCTCGGCAATCGCGAAGGCCAGATCGGCGCGCGACAGCTTCATCACGTGTTCCATCTGGGAAAGCTCTTCCAACTGGGCCGGCTCAAGTCCGATATGCAGCACACCCTTGATGACGGCGATGGTGGCAGGGACTGCGCCCTGCTGGCGGATGATGTTTTCGACGCTCAGCGCCATCTCCAGATTGCCGGGATAGGGCATGCCATGGGTGATGATGGTGGATTCGAGCGCGACGATGGCAGCGCCGCGCTGCTTGGCAGCCGTCACTTCGCTGGAATAGGCGATCGGCAGGAGGGGGGAGATGGAACGGGTCATGGGAGATCTTTCAAGCTGGAACGGCCCGTCATGGCAGGAAACGGGCCGGGGGGACAAGTGACAACTGCGTGTCGAGCCGGGCTGCGGACAGATTTTCATCGGTCGCATGGGGCGAGGCAAGGGTGATGGCGGCGCAGGCGGTGCCCAGCCGCAGCCCTTCGCAAAGATCACCGCCGGCAAGCCTTGCATGGAGGAAACCGGAGGCAAAGGCGTCGCCGGCGCCGGTGACATCGCCGATCGTCTCGATGGTGGCAGGTTCGATGACGGCAATGCGCTCTGCATCGAAGGCAATCGTGCGTCCGCTACCCGAGGTCACCGAACCGCCGCGCAAGCCGCAGGCGCGAAGGAGGTTTGGCCAGTCTTCTGGTTGGTCCGCCCTTTTGCCGGCGATCGCCTCGGCCTCGGCACCGTTCATGAAGAGGTGATCGAGGTTCGGGAAGGCCCCGCGCAGCCGGACGACCTTGGCGGGCGAGATCGCGATGGCGGAGACCCCGCGCCCGAGCCGGGCTGCTGAAGCTGCGAGTGCCGAGAGGGTTTCGGGTGGCAGGTTCGCGTCGCAAAGCACGTGGCCGGCAACCGTGAGGCTTTCACGCATCGAACGCGCTCTCAGCCTCCGCGCGACAAAGGCGTCGTAGAGGGCCATGTCCGCAAGCGCGATGACCAGGTTTCCGTCATTCTCCAGAATGGCGGTGTAGCTCGGGGTCGCCCTGTCCAGGAACATGACGGGCCAGTCCTCGATGCCGGCTCGTTCTGCTGCGTCCGCGACGGCCTGGCCGGCCGCGTCGCCGCCGCGTGGCGCGATCAGCCGCACAGCGCGGCCGAGGCGGGCGAGGTTGCGGGCGGCATTGAAGACGCCGCCACCCGGCTCCTCGAACCAGCGACCGGGATTGCTGGCGCCCGGCTTCGTGTCGCCTGAGATGCGGGCGCGGCGGTCGAGATGGGCGCCACCAATGGCCAGGATTTCGACGGTCATGGCAGCCGCACCTCACAGCGCGCGCTACGAATCGAAGTCTTATCCGACAGCCGTTGAGCCCGGCCCGGCACCACGGATTCAACGGGCACGCGGTTGTGCGGAACATAATTCGAACACACGCCCGAAAACGCTGTCGGCAGAAAGACTTCACGCCCTCTTGCAGAATGAGAACAAATAGAGTACATAACGTCCATCGGCGGCTTCATTGCCTATGCGGCCTCAATAACCTAAAGGTGGATCGAATGGCACAGAATTCTTTGCGGCTTGTAGAGGACAAATCGGTGGATAAAAGCAAGGCATTGGAAGCGGCGCTCTCGCAGATCGAACGGTCGTTCGGCAAGGGCTCGATCATGAAGCTCGGCGCGAACGAGAGCGTGGTCGAAGTCGAGACGGTCTCGACGGGGTCGCTCAGCCTCGACATCGCGCTGGGCATTGGCGGTTTGCCGAAGGGCCGTATTATTGAAATTTACGGGCCGGAAAGCTCGGGTAAGACGACGCTGGCGCTGCAGACGATTGCGGAAGCGCAGAAGAAGGGCGGCATCTGCGCCTTCGTCGACGCTGAACACGCGCTCGATCCGGTCTATGCCCGCAAGCTCGGCGTCGATCTGCAGAACCTTTTGATCTCGCAGCCGGACACAGGCGAACAGGCGCTCGAAATCACAGATACGCTGGTGCGTTCCGGCGCTATCGACGTTCTCGTCGTCGATTCGGTTGCGGCACTCACGCCGCGTGCGGAAATCGAAGGCGAAATGGGCGACAGCTTGCCGGGTATGCAGGCTCGTTTGATGAGCCAGGCGCTTCGCAAGCTCACCGCTTCGATCTCCAAGTCGAAGACGATGGTCATCTTCATCAACCAGATCCGCATGAAGATCGGCGTCATGTTCGGTTCGCCGGAAACCACGACCGGCGGTAATGCGCTGAAGTTCTACGCCTCGGTACGCCTCGACATCCGCCGTATTGGTGCGGTCAAGGATCGCGAAGAGGTCGTGGGCAACCAGACCCGCGTTAAGGTCGTCAAGAACAAGATGGCGCCTCCGTTCAAGCAGGTCGAATTCGACATCATGTATGGCGAAGGCGTGTCGAAGACCGGCGAACTGGTCGACCTCGGCGTCAAGGCCGGCATCGTCGAGAAGTCGGGTGCCTGGTTCTCGTACAACAGCCAGCGGCTGGGCCAGGGGCGTGAAAACGCGAAGCTGTTCCTGCGTGACAACCCGCCTGTCGCCCAGGAGATCGAAATGGCGCTCCGTCAGAATGCTGGTTTGATCGCCGAGAAGTTCCTGCAGAATGGTGGTCCTGAAGCCAATGACGGGGACACTGCCGAAGATCTCTGAGGCGCTCTGCTTTTTCGAGGAAATTTCACCGGCCGCGTTTCACCCGAAACGCGGCCGGTTTTCATTTGCGCGCGCGGATACGCCGCTGGACAGGGGCCATGCCGGGCGATAAAAGCCATTAATTTTGCGATTTGGCCGGACTTCCGGCCCGAATGAAGGGCGTGACATGAGCGGTGTAAACGACATCCGGTCGACTTTCCTCGACTACTTCAAGACGAACGGTCACGAGGTCGTTTCCTCCAGCCCGCTGGTGCCGCGCAACGACCCGACGCTGATGTTCACCAATGCCGGCATGGTGCAGTTCAAGAATGTCTTCACCGGCCTCGAACAGCGCCCATACACGACGGCTGCGACCGCGCAGAAATGTGTGCGCGCCGGCGGCAAGCATAACGACCTCGATAATGTCGGCTATACCGCGCGCCACCATACCTTCTTTGAAATGCTGGGGAATTTCTCCTTCGGCGACTATTTCAAGGAACGCGCGATCGAGCTTGCCTGGAACCTGATCACCAAGGAATTCGGGCTCGACCGCAATCGACTGCTGGTCACCGTCTACCACACCGATGACGAGGCGCACGGCTTGTGGAAGAAGATTGCCGGCCTCAGCGATGACAAGATCATCCGCATCCCCACAAGCGATAATTTCTGGGCCATGGGTGACACTGGTCCTTGCGGGCCCTGTTCCGAAATCTTCTACGATCACGGCGATCACATCTGGGGCGGTCCTCCGGGTTCGCCGGAAGAGGACGGCGACCGTTTCATCGAGATCTGGAACCTCGTCTTCATGCAATACGAGCAGATCACCAAGGAGCAGCGCGTCGATCTCCCGCGTCCGTCAATCGATACCGGTATGGGTCTGGAGCGTGTCGCTGCCGTTCTGCAGGGGCAGCACGACAATTATGATATCGACCTTTTCCGTGCCCTGATCGAAGCCTCCGTCGAGCTGACCGGCGTCAAGGCAGAAGGCGAGCGACGCGCCAGCCACCGCGTCATCGCCGATCATCTCCGCTCCTCCGCCTTCCTGATTGCCGATGGCGTCCTTCCGTCGAATGAGGGCCGTGGTTACGTGCTCCGCCGCATCATGCGCCGTGCCATGCGCCATGCGCAGCTTCTCGGGGCGAAGGATCCAATCATCTACAAGCTGCTGCCGGTGCTGGTGCAGCAGATGGGCCGCGCCTATCCGGAGCTCGTGCGCGCAGAATCGCTGATTTCCGAGACGCTGAAGCTGGAAGAGAGCCGCTTCCGCAAGACGCTGGAGCGCGGTCTGACGCTGCTCTCCGAAGCGACATCGAGTCTCGACAAGGGCGACAGCCTCGACGGCGAGACCGCATTTAAGCTCTACGATACCTATGGCTTCCCGCTCGACCTGACCCAGGATGCGCTGCGTAACCGTGGCATCGGTGTCGACCTCACCGGTTTCAACGATGCCATGCAGCGGCAGAAGGCCGAAGCCAGGTCTCACTGGGCCGGTTCGGGCGACAAGGCGACGGAGACTGTCTGGTTCGAGCTCAAGGAAAAGTTCGGAGCGACCGAGTTCCTCGGTTATTCCGCCGAAACGGCAGAAGCCCAGATCCTTGCGGTGGTTGCAGAGGGCAAGATCGCCGAACAGGCGGCTGCTGGGGACCAGGTGCAGATCGTCGTCAACCAGACGCCGTTTTACGGTGAGTCCGGCGGCCAGATGGGCGACACCGGCGAAATCATCGGCGAAGGTTTTGCCCTGGAAGTGACCGACACCCTGAAGAAGGGTGAGGGCGTTTTCGTGCATGTCGCGACGGTCCGCAACGGCGTCGTGCGGGCGGGCGAGCCGGTCGTGCTCAACGTCGACCACGCGCGCCGTCAGCGTCTGCGCTCCAACCACTCCGCCACCCATTTGCTACATGAGGCTTTGCGCGAAATCCTCGGCACTCATGTGGCGCAGAAGGGTTCTTTGGTGGCGCCCGAGCGCCTGCGTTTCGACATCTCCCATCCGAAGCCGATCTCGGCCGAGGAGTTGAAGGTGGTCGAAGAGATGGCGAACGAAATCGTTCTACAGAATTCGCCGGTTACCACGCGCCTGATGGCGGTCGACGATGCAATCGCTGAGGGCGCCATGGCGCTGTTCGGGGAAAAATATGGTGACGAAGTGCGCGTTGTCTCGATGGGGACGGCGCTGCGCGGCGACAAGACAGGCAAGTCCTATTCGACCGAACTCTGCGGCGGCACGCATGTGAACGCCACCGGCGATATTGGTCTGGTGCGGTTGATCGGTGAAAGTGCTGTCGGTGCGGGCGTGCGCCGTATCGAAGCGCTGACCGGCGATGCCGCTCGCGCCTACCTCGCCGAGCAGGACGAGCGCATGAAGGCGCTTGCCGCCTCTCTCAAGGTTCAGCCGGCCGATGTGGTTGCCCGCGTCGAGGCGCTCGTCGAGGAGCGCCGCAAGCTTGAAAAGGAACTGGCGGACGCCAAGCGCAAGCTCGCCATGGGTGGCGGCGGTGCCGGCAGCGCCGAAGCACCGAAGGTCGTCAATGGCGTCAACTTCATCGGCCGCGTCGTTGAGGGCGTCGATGCCAAGGACCTGAAGGGCATGGCCGACGAAGCCAAGTCCGGCCTGGAATCGGTTGTTGTGCTGCTGATTGCCGTTTCGGAAGACGGCAAGGCCAGTGCCGTCGTGTCCGTCTCGCCCGATCTTACCGCGCGCCTCAGCGCTGTTGATCTCGTGCGTGTCGCTTCGGCTGCTCTCGGCGGCAAGGGCGGCGGTGGGCGACCGGACATGGCCCAGGCGGGTGGACCGGACGGCGCCCAAGCGGAAGCCGCGATCGCGGCGGTCGAAGCGGCGCTGTAACGGGATCAAATCTCACATTCATCAAAGGCCGGCGTTCTTCGCCGGCCTTTGCCGTTTCAGGTGAAGCGCGATTGAGTGCTTCGTCTCTGCACGCCTCAGATCCTGTTGCCGCGGATTGCCCACTGGGCCTGGCTGAGTGTCGACGTGAAGACGATGTCCTGCATGTGCAGTTCGTGATGGCAGAGCATCAAGCGGACGTCCGGGCGGTCACTGACGACGTATACCTTCACGCCACCGTGTTGCGCCTTGCGGATCACGCCTGCCAGGAGATTGGCACCCGACGTGTCGATGAACTGGATCCCGGTGCAATCCAGCACGAGGTTGCGGTGGTCGTCCCCGATGCGATCAAGCACCGTGCTTGCGGTCGCGACCGCGCCGAAGAAAAAGGCGCCGTCCAGGCGGTAGATAACTGTGCGGGCATCGCTGTTGTCGAGCGGCAGTTCCTCCGGTTGAGTGGTCACCCGCAGACCCTTCGACATGTGGTGGATGAACTGCAGGGCCGCGAGCGAGACGCCGACGAGAATACCCTCGGTCAGGTCGCGGAAGATCACCAGCAGAAATGTGACTGCCAGTACCAGTGTTTCGCCGCGCGAGGAGCGGATCAAGGTGAGGATCGCCGAGCGCTCCACCATGTTCCAGGAGACGACCGCGAGAACGCCGGCCAGGCTCGACAGTGGGATATAGGCGGCAAGCGGGGCCGCGACCAGCATGAAGGCCAGCATGAAGAGGGAATGCAGCATGCCGGAAACGGGGCTTGTGGCACCGGCCCGGACATTGGTTGCGGTGCGGGCGATGGTGCCCGTAACGCAGATGCCGCCAAAGAGCGCAGAGCCGATATTGGCGATGCCCTGTGCCACCAGTTCGGTATTCGAGCGATGCCGGCGTCCGGTCATGCCGTCCGCGACAACCGCCGACAGCAGCGATTCGATCGCACCGAGCAGCGCGAAGGCGATGGCGTCGGGCAGGACGGCGAGGGTGAGGTCGGTTGAGATATGCGGCAGGCTCGGTAGCGGCAGGCCTGACGGAATGCCGCCGAACTTCGAGCCGATCGTCGAGACAGGCAGCGAAAGCAGGGCGGCTGCCACCGAGGCAGTGAAAACGGCGATCAGCAATCCGGGCCATGTTGGCCGTAAGCGGCGAATGAGGAGGATGATCGCCACCGTCAGAACCGCTATCGCGGCTGCGGATGGAGAGAACTCGGGCAGAGCGGCTGCGATGGCCGGGATCTTGTCGATCAGCGGCCCAGGTTCGCCTGCCGGAAAAGCGAGCCCGAGAAGCTCGCCAATCTGGCTTGCAAAGATGATCACCGCGATGCCGGCGGTGAAGCCGATGGTGACGGGATAGGGGATGAACTTGATATAATCTCCGAGCCGCAAAAGGCCGGCCGTAAGCAGCATGAGGCCTGCCATTGCTGTGGCCAGCAACAGGCCGTCGATGTCGTGGCGGCTGACGGTGGCTGCCACCAGTACAATGAAGGCGCCGGCCGGGCCGCCGATCTGGTGGCGGCTGCCGCCAAGTGCCGAAACGATGAAGCCGCCGACGATGGCGGTGTAGAGGCCGCGGTCGGGTGTGACGCCGGAGGCGATCGCAATCGCCATGGACAGGGGAAGAGCGACGATGGCAACCGTCAGGCCCGCCAAGGCGTCCGCCTTCAGCCTTGCGGCATCATAACCCTCGCGAAAAACGCTGATGGTTTTCGGGAGAAGGTCTTCCTTCATTCCGTGTCACACATGACGTCTGGCATGCGCGCTCCCTGGGCTCAGAGCATCTGATCCCATAGGACACCGAGTCCGGCCCGCTTTGCAATCGCCGGATTCATCTGCCGGCCGAACTCATGGCCTTGTGCCTTCGCGGAGCTGTCTACGCTGTCGGCTTCTGCAGTTCCGCCGCTGCGGCATCATCAAGCGCGCGCGCCCGCTGATAGGCTGACCGGGCGGACAAAGCAGCGAAATAGGCCTCGAAGGCGGGGCGTTTCTCGATCGAGCCGAATTGCAGTCCCCAGCCGATATGGGCGCCGACATAAACATCGGCAGCGGAGAAGCGATCACCGGTGACAAATTCTCGACCCGACAGTGCCTTCTCGAGCGTATCCATGACCGTCTCGAAGGAGCCGTAGCCGACCATGCCCTTGCGCTCCAGTGGCACTTCGACATTCAGGCTCCGGTTGGTCACGGCAGCCTCCAAGGGGCCGGCCGCAAAGAACATCCAGCGGTAATAATCGCCGCGTCTGTTGAGTTCGGGCGCAAGGCCGGCTGCGGGAAAGGCATCGGCGAGATAGGCGCAAATGGCCGCGCATTCGGTGACGACAGTGTCGCCGTGGCGGATGGCCGGCACCTTGCCCATCGGATTGATCCGTCGATAGGCTTCCGCCTTCATCTGTGGGCCGAAGGTGACGATTTCAGTCTCGTAGGGTTGACCCAGCTCCTCCAGCATCCAGCGCGCGATACGCCCGCGCGACATGGGGTGGGTGTAAAAATGCAGATCCGGCATGGTTTCCTCCCGTAAGCGAATGTTATCCCCGGAGATGGCGCTTGGGACGTTTGCCACCGGGTGTCCAGCCTCCGCCTTTTTGATTACAGTTTTCCCATGGCCAAAGACAACAGACCTTTCCTTATCGTCGCCTATCCGGCGCGTGCCGTGCCGCTCCTCGGTGTCACCCTGCTGACGATCGTCTTTGCCGTCGCCTTCGGCGGCGTTCTGGCGCAGGTGCTGGGTGGCGGCTTCGGCTCCTTCACCAGCTTCTTCTACATCGCGCTCCTGGCGCTCAGTTTTCTGGGATTGCACCGAAGCTTCAGACGGATCGTCAAGGCATTGAAGCCGGCGCTGGAGCTGAACGACGAGGAGATCGTCGATTTTCGCAGCGACACCCGGATCCCTTGGGAAACCATCATCGAGTTCGAGCAGCGGCGCGATGGTCGGCGCACCTTCATGCGGTTCCGCTACCTCGACGAGGAAGCGCCGGAGGTGGAGCATGTTGCCGATGTGGTCGTGAGCGGTCTCAGCGTTTCGAGCGTGCGGCTGGCAAACCAGATCCGTGAACGATTTGCCCGGGTCGATGCCGAAGACCTGGACGGCGAATCGGTTTCAGCTGATGTCGGCGAGGCATGAAAAAACCCGGCCATTGCTGGCCGGGTTTCTTATAAGACAGGGCTGATCGCCGATCAGGCGGCCATGGCCTTCTTCAGGTTTTCGTCCACCTTGTCGAGGAAGGCGGTGGTAGAGAGCCACGGCTGGTCCGGACCGATAAGGAGTGCGAGGTCCTTGGTCATGTAACCGGCTTCAACGGTGTCGATGCAGACCTTTTCCAGCGTCGTTGCGAAACGCGCGAGTTCCGCATTGTCATCGAGCTTGGCGCGGTGGGCGAGGCCACGCGTCCAGGCAAAGATCGAAGCGATCGAGTTGGTCGAGGTTTCCTGACCCTTCTGGTGCTGGCGATAGTGACGCGTGACCGTGCCGTGCGCCGCTTCGGCTTCGACCGTACGGCCATCGGGCGACAGGAGAACCGAAGTCATCAGGCCGAGCGAACCGAAGCCTTGCGCAACGGTGTCGGACTGGACGTCGCCATCGTAGTTCTTGCAGGCCCAGACATAACCGCCGGACCACTTAAGAGCGGAAGCGACCATGTCGTCGATCAGGCGGTGTTCGTAGACGATGCCGACTTCGTCGAACTTCGCCTTGAATTCGTTCTGGTAGACTTCTTCGAAGATGTCCTTGAAGCGGCCGTCATAGGCCTTGAGGATGGTGTTCTTCGTCGACAGGTAGACCGGCCACTTGCGCATCAGGCCGTACATCATCGAAGCGCGGGCGAATTCGCGGATCGATTCGTCGAGGTTGTACATGGCAAGTGCTACGCCTGCGCCCGGTGCGTTATAGACTTCCTTCTCGATCACTTCGCCGTCTTCGCCGACGAACTTGATGGTCAGCTTGCCCTTGCCGGGGAATTTGAAGTCGGTCGCCTTGTACTGGTCGCCGAAGGCGTGACGGCCGACAACGATCGGCTTGGTCCAGCCGGGAACGAGGCGCGGCACGTTCTTGCAGATGATCGGCTCGCGGAAGATGACGCCGCCGAGGATGTTGCGGATGGTGCCGTTCGGGCTCTTCCACATTTCCTTGAGGTTGAATTCCTTCACGCGGGCTTCGTCCGGGGTGATCGTTGCGCATTTGATGCCAACGCCGTGCTTCTTGATGGCGTGGGCGGCGTCGACGGTTACCTGGTCGTTGGTGGCGTCGCGGTTCTCGACCGAAAGGTCGTAATATTCGATGTCGAGATCGAGATAGGGCAGGATCAGCTTTTCCTTGATGAACTGCCAGATGATGCGGGTCATCTCGTCGCCATCGAGATCGACGACCGGGTTGGCTACCTTGATCTTGGTCATGAATATCCTCACGGGTTTTGCCTGACGCGCAGGCCAAGGGGAGGGGCGCTGCGCCAATGGCTGCCTATAACATTCTCTCATCTGAAGGCAAACAGTCCCGGGGGTTTTAGGGCAGATTCTGCGCCCGCGACTTTGGGCTTAGAAAGCCGGAATTCTCCCAAACTTGGACGCGGTCGTGGACGCTGACTTGCGCTAGGACTAGACGCAATGCCTGTGCGGCGCTTCGAGCCTTGGTCTCCGTTTCGCAGCAAAGCTGGACAGGAAAATATGATGAAAGGGATTTCCATGAAGATGCTGAGGGCCGGTCTGGTCTTGCTTTCGACGATGGCACCGGGCACTTGCGCGCTTGCGGCCGATCTCACCGCGCCGGTGCGGGAAATCGTCGAGGCGACGGCGCGCAACTGGGAAGAAGGATCGAGTGGCAGCGAAGAGAAGGTCTTCAGCGAGGAGCGCCTTAAGCGCGTTTTCAGCGCGGATTTTGCTGCTGCTTTCCACGCGGCCTCGAAAAACCCGCCCTTCGACCTGCCGGAAGGAGAGACGACCGGCTTTCCCTTCGACTATGATCCGATCGCTCAGGGTCAGGACGGTTGCCCCTTCAAGAACATCCGCATCGAAGACGATGGGGACGGTCAGGTCACCGCGCTGTTCAACAACCGCAGCTGTTATTCGGAAACGACCGACGCACCCGACACCGTACTGATCTTCCACGTCGTCACCGAGAAGGGTCATGCCGTCATTGATGACATCTATCCGGTGGTGGACGGCAATTCCGGCAATTCGATCAAGCAGGACCTGAAGGCGCAGGGCGGCGAGTGAGGTCGGCCATGACAAAGTTCTTCCCGCTTATCGTAACCCTTGCATCAGTGCTTCTGGCCCCGCCCGCCTTCTCCGCGGACCCCGTTGATCCGGTCAGGACCGTGATGGCGGTTGCCGGGTGGCAAGGCGAGGGGCAGCCCGCCGTGGACGCCCAGGATTATTTCGACGAGAACCTTCTCGGATCGATCTACAGCGCAAGCTTCGTCGAGGTTTACCGGCTTGCACAGAAGGTGGACGAGCTCCAGGACGGCCAGGGCTATATGACGGGTTATGACGTGGTAATCGGAGGTCAGGATTCCTGCCCGCTCAAGGATGTTCGCTTTGAGACCCGCCCGGCCATCGGCGCGGTCACGCCTGTCGCCGTCTATTTCGACGCCAGTTCCTGTTTCGGCAATCCGCCGAACCTGAAGGAGCCGATGACCATCTTTCATGTGATCGAGCAGAACGGCCGCTATGTCATCGACAACTTCTGGAACCACGACTATGGCGCCGACAAGCTCGACACGTCGGTGAAAGCCGAATACGCGGCGCTGACCCATGCCTATCTCGACTTTCTCGTGACGGGATCCTGGCCGAAGCAGTAACCGGCCCCTTTCAGGCGCCGTCAATTTGTGCGAATGGGAGCCCGGATTGTTTCAAGAAGGGCGGATCATGGCGGGAACGAACAGCGAGCGCATTATGCTGGCCGAAGGGCCGGCGATCATTCTGGTGGAGCCGCAACTCGGCGAAAACATCGGCAGGGTGGCGCGCGCGATGGCGAATTTCGGCCTGGTCGAACTGCGTCTCGTCAAGCCGCGCGACGGCTGGCCGTCTGACAAGGCGCGTGCTGCCGCTTCAAAGGCCGATCACGTCATCGACGGGGCCGTCGTCTACGACACCCTCGAAGAGGCGATCGCCGACCTGAATTTCGTCTACGCGACC
Source organism: Rhizobium sp. Root274 (assembly GCF_001429245.1). Lineage (GTDB taxonomy): Bacteria > Pseudomonadota > Alphaproteobacteria > Rhizobiales > Rhizobiaceae > Allorhizobium. Next base: position 123,451 of record NZ_LMJE01000007.1, on the reverse strand, counting down.
ACCGCGCGGTCCCGCGACGGCTTCAAGCCGGTGCGCTCCCCCGTGACGGCTGCCGAAACCCTGCGCCACAAATTCAAGGCCGGGGAAAAGACCGGCATCCTGTTCGGCCGCGAGAAATCCGGCCTTTCGAACGAGGATGTCGCGCTCGCCGACGAAATCGTCACCTTCCCGGTCAATCCTGCCTTCGCCTCGCTCAATATTGCACAGGCGGTGCTGTTGATGTCCTACGAGTGGATGAAGTCCAGCTTGAACGATGTGCATGCCGTGCCTTTCGATGCGCCCGAGCAACCGATGGCGACCAAGGACGAGCTGGTCGGCCTGTTCGATCACGTCGAGGAGGCGCTCGATGCGCGTGGTTATTTTCACCCACCGCATAAAAAAGCCAGGATGGTGGAGAATCTGAGGGCGGTGCTCAGCCGGCGTGCTTTCACCACGCCGGAGATCCATGTGGTGCGAGGCGTGATTTCGTCTCTCGACCGTTTCTCCCGGCGAGGTCAGCGAGCTCCGGCGGTTCCTGTGCGCGGCGATGAGGACACAAACACAGATGGCGATGCCAGCGGCGAATGATCTGAAGCCCATTCTGGTTTTCGATTCGGGCATTGGCGGCCTCACCGTGCTGCGCGAGGCGCGGCTGCTGATGCCTGAGCGCGGCTTCATCTATGTGGCCGACGATGCCGGCTTTCCCTATGGCGGTTGGGAAGAGGGGCCGCTCAAGGCGCGGATCATCGCGCTCTTTGACGGTCTTCTTAAACGTTATGATCCGGAAGCGGTGATCGTCGCCTGCAACACCGCCTTCACGCTGGCGGGTGCTGAACTGCGCGAAGCCTTTCCCGCGATGCGGTTCATCGGGACGGTTCCAGCCATCAAACCTGCCGCCGAGCGTACGCGCTCGGGGCTCGTCTCGGTGCTGGCGACACCGGGGACCGTCAAGCGCGCCTATACCCGAGATCTCATCCAGTCCTTTGCCTCGCAATGCCATGTGCGTCTTGTCGGGTCGGAAAACCTCGCGCGCATGGCAGAGGCCTATATCCGGGGCGAAGCGATGGACGATGCGGCCGTACTGGCTGAAATCGCGCCCTGCTTTGTCGAGAAGGACGAGGCGCGCACCGATATCGTCGTGCTTGCCTGTACGCATTACCCCTTCCTCGCCAATGTCTTTCGACGGCTGGCACCCTGGCCGGTGGACTGGCTCGATCCGGCGGAAGCCATTGCCCGTCAGGCACGCCGGCTCGTACCGCTGGTCGAGGGGGCGGAGCATCCCGAGGGGTTCGACTTTGCGGTCTTCACCTCCGGCCGCCAGGATTTCTCCACCCGCCGGCTGATGCAGGGCATGGGGCTTGCCGTCGCCGAAGAGCCTGTTATGGCGTGGGCCTGAACGCCTCATCCCGGTTTTCGAGGCTTTCGGCTTTGTCGGCGTGGCGTGGCGTGCTAGGTACGGGAGACCATTGGCCGGCGGTCGTGTCGGTGTAGAGGAGCCTTGCTCAGCGTTTTGTTTATCGAAATTTCAATCGTCCTTTTCCTGACCGTGCTGAACGGTATCCTCGCCATGTCGGAACTGGCCGTCGTTTCCGCCCGCCCGGCACGCTTGAAGATTCTGGCAGAGCAGGGCAGCCGCGGGGCACAGATCGCTCTTCGCCTCGCTTCCGATCCCGGTCGCTTCCTGTCCACCGTGCAGATCGGCATCACCTTGGTCGGTGTGCTGTCCGGTGCATTTTCCGGCGCCACACTTGGCGCGCGGCTATCATCATGGCTTATCGCGCAGGGTCTGTCTGAAACGGTAGCGGACGCGCTGGGCGTCGGTTCCGTGGTCGTGCTGATCACCTATCTCTCGCTGATCGTCGGTGAACTCGTGCCCAAACAGGTGGCGCTGCGCAATGCCGAGGGCGTCGCCGCCCGTATGGCGCCAGCCATGTCTATACTGTCCAAGGTCGCGGCTCCGCTGGTCTGGCTGCTCGACGGTTCGGGAAAGCTGGTCCTGTCTCTGCTTGGGCAGAGCGGTGATGGCGGCGGCAAGGTGACCGATGAGGAAATCCGCTCGGTGCTGGCCGAGGCCCATAGCGCGGGTGTGATCGAGGCGGGAGAATCGGCGATGCTGTCGGGTGTCATGCGCCTTGCCGATCGGACGGCACGCGGGTTGATGACGCCGCGCCGCGACGTCCTCATTCTCGATGTCGAGGATACGATCGACGAGGTGCGCGAGGTGCTGCGTGACAGCCCGCACTCGCGCATCCCCGTGCGCCGGGGCGATTCCGACGAAATCATCGGCGTGCTGCTGGCCAAGACGCTTTACGAGCGGCTCGCCATGGGAAGCGCCAGCGACCTCGCAAGCCTGGTCACGGATGTGCCCGTGGTCTCGGACCTGTCCAAGGCGACCGACATCATCGAGGCGCTGCGTCGGACGCCGCTGCATATGGTGCTTGTCTATGACGAATACGGGCACTTCGAAGGGATCGTCACGTCCGGCGATATCCTGGAGGCAATCACCGGCGCCTTCCAGCAGGACGAGGGTGAGGAACAGGCGATGTTCCAGCGCGAGGACGGATCCTACCTGGTTGCCGGCTGGACACCGATCGATGAATTCGTCGAGGTCATCCGCGTTCCTGTCGATCCTGATCTGGACTACACCACCGTCGCCGGTTTCGTGCTCGACGAGATGAAGCGGATTCCCGAGCTTGGCGAAAGCTTCGTCAAGGGTGGCTGGCGGTTTGAAGTCGTAGACCTTGATGGTAGGCGAATCGACAAGCTGCTGGTCTCGCGCCATCAGGACTAGGCGCTAGCGCCGCCTAATTCTCCCTCGGTCTTCCTTCCCCTGCGACACTATGTTGCATCTATGCAACGGAGGCATCGAAGTTTTGCAATCTCGAATTGCGGGGTTGCAGACCGTGATTCTGCATGGCATGTTCCCTTCATCCGCAACTCAAGCAACAGGAGGCGACAGATGACTCATACTTCGACGTACATGCGCCTTTCTGGCGGATCGGTGTTCGCATATAATCCAGCTTCCCTCGGCTGCGTGCGAACCACCCGCTGATCGTCTCTTCGGTCAGTTTCCGGCCTTTTTAGGCATTTCATCCTTCTGACGTGAATGGCCTCTCGCACGCCTTGTCGTGTCTTCAGGTTCGATCCGCGTCGCTTTTCATCACCGAAAGGACCCGGTCGCTGGCGCGTTCCGGGGCGGAGCAATCATGCGCGATGAACAATCACTGGTTGAGATTTCCCTCAAAGACAAAATACAGGATCTGGTCGAGCGGTTCGGGGCCTGGCGCATTGCACTTGCCGTTCTCTCGGCTGCCTGGCGTCAGCAGCAACGCCGGAACCTGGCCTTGGGTCTCTCGGACCGCATGCGGGAAGACATCGGTCTGCCGGTCGATGGAGACCGGCGCCTGCCTTCGCGACTGTCGCTTTGGGATCTCCGTGTCTGATCCTTGCAATCCGGCTCCCACATCGGGGGGCCGGATTGCCATGGGTCTGTTGCCGCGCATCGTCTTGGTGATGACCAGCAATGACTGCTAGACAGAAAACACCAGCGAATCGTCATACAGATCGTCTGCGGACGTGCCGATTTTCGGCAACCGCCGCCGTATTGCCTGTGGGTTTCGCGCAGCGCGTTCGGACGTGCGGGTGCAAGTCTGTTAGAGACGTCTGGTCAATGCAGTCAGGGCATTCCAAGCATTCAGGAGTCTGTGCAGTTGAAAGTCGGGATCGATATGGGAACGGTGCAGGGCGGTCAGCCTGCCAAGCTCGATATCGAGGAGCTTCTCGCCACGCGCCTGCTCGTGCAGGGCAATTCGGGGTCGGGCAAGTCGCATCTGTTGCGGCGCCTGCTCGAACAGTCTGCGCCCTGGGTGCAGCAGGTCATCATCGATCCAGAGGGCGACTTCGTCACGCTGTCGGATAAATACGGCCATGTTGTCGTCGACGGCGAACGGACCGAGGCGGAACTGATCGGCATTGCGGACCGTATTCGCCGCCATCGAGTGTCCTGTGTCCTCACACTCGAAGGACTGGATGTCGAGCAGCAGATGCGCGCGGCTGGCGCCTTCCTCAACGGCCTCTTCGATGCCGATCGCGAATTCTGGTATCCCGTGCTCGTTGTCGTCGACGAAGCGCAGATGTTTGCGCCTGCTGTCGGCGGCGACGTTTCGGAAGACGCGCGCAAAGTCTCGCTCGGTGCGATGACGAACCTGATGTGCCGTGGGCGCAAGCGCGGACTTGCCGGTGTCATCGCCACGCAGCGGCTCGCAAAGCTTGCCAAGAACGTCGCCGCCGAAGCGTCCAACTTCCTGATGGGCCGTACCTTTCTCGACATCGACATGGCGCGCGCCGCCGATCTTTTGGGCATGGACCGACGCCAGGCCGAAATGTTCCGCGACCTGCAGCGCGGCAATTTCGTGGCTCTCGGGCCGGCTTTGTCACGCCGCCCGTTGCCGATCGTCATCGGCACCGTCGAGACATCCGCGCGGTCTTCCTCGCCGCTCCTGATGCCGCTGCCGGATGCGCCACAGGATGTCGAGGACCTGATTTTCACGCCGGATCCGGAAGAATTCACCCGGCCAATCGTGCGCCGTGCGCCACCGGCCCCGCGTCCGACGACCGACATTCTCGCTGAACTGTCCCGCTCTACGCCGGCTTCCGACGCACCTGTCAGCGCTGACGTTTCGATGCCGTCCCGCCATGCGGAGCTGTCGGTGGAGGAACGCGAGGAGCGGCTGTCGGCCGTGCTGGCAGAAATCCTGGCCGATCCTCAGGCCGCTTATCGGACCGACAGCGTGCTCTACCAGGAATTCCTGGTGCGCGCCCGGATGCGCCGCGTCTCCGGCCCGCCGATGCCAATGGGTGAGTTCCGCCGACGCGTTGCGGTCGCCCGCGCTGGCGTCGACGAGGAAACGGCGGCGAGCGAAGGCTGGCAAACGGCCTTGTCGCTGTCCGTGCGGGTCTCCGATGATCTGCAGGGCGTGTTCCTGCTCTTGGCCAAGGCAGCCTTGCGAAACGAGGAATGCCCGTCCGACATGCGCATTGCCCGCGCCTATGGCACGCATTCCGCCCGGCGTGCCCGTCGCCTGCTCGGCTATTTTGAGGAGCAGGGCCTGGTCGTCGTGCACACCGATTTCTCCGGCAAGCGCATCGTCGCCTTTCCGGATCTCGAAGCAGAGACGCGGCCCGGGGATCCCAATCAGGTGGATGCCGAGGCGCCTTCGCAGTCAGCCGCCGAGTAAACTCGGCAGCAGTCTGTTCTCGTCTTTCTTACGCTGCCCGTTCCTCCCAGACCTGCACCAGAGCCACGATCGTCTCCACGGCCTTTTCCATGTCCTGAACGCTCACCCATTCGAGAGGCGAGTGATAGGCATGGCCGCCGGTATAGATGTTGGGGCAGGGCAGCCCCATAAAGGACAGGCGCGAACCATCCGTGCCGCCGCGGATGCTGTGCAGGACTGGCTCCAGGCCCACGCGGCGAACGGCTTCGGCCAGATTGTCCATGATCTCCGGGTGGCGGTCGAGCACCTGCTTCATGTTGCGGTACTGATGCTTGACGGTGAAGGTTGTGGTCGAGCCGGGATAGCCGGACAAGACGTCTTCGGCGATCGCCTTTAACAGCGCTTCTTTTTCCGCCAGACCTTGATCGTCGAAGTCGCGGATAATGAGTTGCAGATGGGCACTTTCCATGCTGCCGGACAGATCGACCGGATGGATGAAGCCTGCTCTACCATCCGTCGTTTCCGGTGCGATGTCGCGCGGCAGGCGGGCGACGATGTCGCTGGCGATCTTGATCGCGTTCTCCATCTTGCCCTTGGCGTAACCCGGATGCATGGCAACGCCCGTGATGTCGATCGTGACGCCATCGGCGGAGAAGGTCTCATTCTCGATCTCGCCGACGGTGGAGCCATCGAGCGTGTAAGCGAAGTGAGCGCCGAGCTTTTCCAGGTTTACCTTGTCGGCGCCGCGACCGATCTCCTCGTCGGTGGTGAAGAGGATCTTAATCGTGCCGTGGCGGATGTCCGGGCTGGCGAGCAGATGGGCTGCTGCGGTCATGATTTCGGCGATGCCGGCCTTGTCATCGGCACCGAGAAGCGTTGTTCCGTCGGTGGTGACAATGTCATTGCCGATCTGGCCCTTCAGTTGCGGATGCGCTTCGACCCGGATCACCTGGCCGCTGTCTCCGGGAAGGGCGATATCGCCGCCCTGGTAGTTGCTCAGGATCTGAGGGCGGACATTGGTGCCGGTGAAATCAGGAGCGGTGTCCATATGGGAGCAGAAGCAGATGACCGGCACATCCTTCGTCGTGTTGGCGGGAATGGTCGCATAGACATTGCCGTGTTCGTCGAGATGCGCGTCGGAAAGGCCGAGCGCCAGGAGTTCAGACGTGAGGCGGCGGCCGAGATCCTTCTGCTTTTCGGTCGATGGTTGCGCCGAGGAGGTCGGGTCGGATTGAGTGTCGATGACGACATAGCGAAGAAAGCGGTCGAGGACGGTGTCGGTCATGGTTTCTCTCCTTCCATCTGGGCCTGGCCCGCATTCACAGGGATCGCACCGAGATGCTTGTCGAAGAGGCCGATGATTTCTGTGTTGCGGGCGTCGTTGCTGCGGGCGCCCAGGACCACGCCGACGAGACGGCGATGGCCATTTGTGGCCGAAGTCACGATGTTGTAACCGGCAGCCTCGGTATAGCCGGTCTTGATGCCATCGGCGCCGGGATAGCGGACGAGAAACGGATTGTGGCCGCGAAACTTCATGCCCCGGAAGGTCATGCCACGCGAGGCGAAGAGCTTGTACTCCTCGGGAAAGTCGCGGATCAGCGCAAGCCCGAGGCGCGCCATGTCGGTAGCCGTGGTCACCTGTGCGGGATCGGGCAGGCCGGACGGGTTGGTGAAGACGGTGTCGTTCATGCCGAGCGCACGCGCCCTTGCCGTCATGACCACGCCGCAAGCGGCCTCCGAGCCGGCCAGTGTCTCGGCCACAGCGGTTGCCGCATCATTGGTCGAGAGGACCACCATGCCCATGACCGCTTCGCGCACGCTGATCGTATTGCCGGCTCCGATCGCGAACTTGTAGGGTTCCTTGTCATTGGCATTCTTGGAAATGACCAGCCGTTGATCCCAGGAAAGCCGGCCGGAATGCAGGGCTTCGAAGGTGAGATAAAGCGTCATCATCTTGGTGAGTGACGCCGGATAGGTCTGCGCATCGGCGTTCAGCGCTTCCAGCACTTCGCCCGTCTCGGCATCCACGAGGATGTTGGCGTGTGTGGCAGCCTGGGCACTTATGGCGGTGAGCGGCAGGGACAGGCACAGCAAAGCGAGCAGGCCAAAACGAGATAAACGCAGGATCATCGGGGAAACGCAAGTTGATGGCGGGACCCACGGGATAGCGGAGTTCGTGTGGCCTGTCAGCAGTCTGGGAGCCTCGATCAAGTTCCGGGCAGTCAAAATCCCGCGACGGAACAAAAAAGGGCGGCCCGAAAGCCGCCCTTCATCAATGTCATCAGCCTTCCTGGCCGGTGCCGTGCTTTTCAGGGAGCGCGTTCCGGGTGGCCCAGAGCGAGCCGAGGATGCCGGCGGCGAGGATGCCAAGGGTTACCGTCAGCGAGACCACAGGCGGGATCTTGGCCAGCCCCAGCATGTCGGCCAGGAAGATCTTCGAGCCGATGAAGATCAGCACGACCGACAGCGCGTATTTGAGATAAGCAAAGCGGTGGATCAGGGCGGAAAGCGCGAAATAGAGGGCGCGCAGGCCGAGGATCGCAAAGATGTTCGAGGTGTAGACGATATAGGGGTCGGTGGTGATCGCAAAGATCGCCGGGATCGAGTCGACGGCGAAGATGACGTCGGCCAGTTCCACCATCACCAGCGCCAGAAAGAGCGGCGTGATGAAGGTCTTCAGCTTGCCGGTCTTCTCATCGGCTTCACGGACAAAGAAGTGCTCCTTGCGCAGACCGTCCGTCACCGGCAGCTTGCGCCGCAGGAATTTCAGTACAGGGTTGGAGGAGACGTCATATTCCTTATCAGCGGTGAGCAGCATCTTGATGCCGGTGCCGATGAGGAAGGCCGCGAAGATATAGAGAACCCAGCTGTAGTTCTCGACGATGGCAGCACCCGCAGCGATCATGATGCCACGCAGAACGATCACGCCGAGGATGCCCCAGAGCAGCACGCGATGCTGATATGCTCTGGGAATGGAGAAGTAGCTGAAGATCATCGCGATGACGAAGATATTGTCCATCGCGAGGCTTTTCTCGACCACGAAACCGGTGAGGTATTCAAGACCGGCCTGTTCGCCGCTCTGGTACCAAAGCCAGCCGCCAAAGGCGAGACCGAGGGTGATGTAGAAGGCGGAGAGGGCGAAGCTCTCCTTGATACCGATCTCGCGGCTGTCTTTGTGAAGAACCCCGAGATCGAGAGCGAGGAGGAAGAGAACGACGACGACGAAAGTGAGCCACATCCAGGCAGGTTTGCCCAGAAAATCAATCCAAAGAAAATCCACGACGGGGTTTCCCTTGCCGGATAGTTGAGGATCGCAGCTCCGACATCACGGGAATCCGGCACTCGCGTCAGAGGGGCCCGGTGCTGCGTTTCCCAAAGATGGTTTTGTTCCAGCCCGTTTCAAGTCTCTATGTTGACATTTTCCCCCGCGCCCACTAATGACCGCCCAACGCCGGGCCGCAACGCCCGGTGTTTGTTTTAACATGTCCCGTGGTTTTCTCCGTACGCTTACGTGAGAAGCCTGTCAGAGCTTCGAAAAAGGAAGTTCAGAGGAGGGCGTGTTTCCTTGAGGCGGTTTGGCAACAAACCGTCCTAACGTCTTGAGAAGGAAATACGATGAGCAAGCGCGCATCATCCAAGTACAAAATTGATCGCCGTATGGGCGAGAACATCTGGGGCCGTCCGAAGTCCCCGGTGAACCGCCGCGAATACGGTCCTGGCCAGCACGGCCAGCGCCGCAAAGGCAAGCTTTCGGACTTCGGCGTGCAGCTGCGCGCCAAGCAGAAGCTCAAGGGCTACTACGGCGACATCCGCGAGAAGCAGTTCCGCGCAACTTACGACGAAGCCAACCGTCGCAAGGGTGACACCGGTGAAAACCTGATCGGCCTGCTTGAGTCGCGTCTGGACGCCATCGTCTACCGCGCCAAGTTCGTACCGACGGTCTTTGCTGCCCGCCAGTTCGTCAACCATGGCCACGTCACGGTCAACGGCGTTCGCGTCAACATCGGTTCGTACCGCTGCAAGGCTGGCGACGTGATCGAAGTTCGCCAGAAGTCGAAGCAGATGGTTACGGTTCTGGAATCGGTTTCGCTCGCTGAACGCGACGTTCCTGACTACATCGATGCCGACCACAACAAGATGGTTGCAACCTTCGTGCGCGTTCCGACCCTGTCGGACGTTCCGTACGCAGTCATCATGGAACCGAACCTGGTCGTCGAATTCTACTCGCGCTAATCTTAAGCGAGACGGATTTGTGGAAAGCCGCCCTTCGGGGCGGCTTTTTCTGTTTGCAGTGCAGCGCGTCCTGGGGAAGATGGCGCGTCATCGGGTAAGGGGCGAGAGATGGATCTGCAGCAGGTCATCGACGAGATCGTGGAAGTGCTTCAGCCGCGCCTGGGCGAAGGCAAGGTCGCAGACTATATCCCGGAACTCGCCCGGGTGGATCCGAAGCAGTTCGGTATCGCCATCACCACTGTGGAAGGCCATACCTACAAGGCTGGCGACGCGCATGCTGCGTTTTCCATCCAGAGCATTTCCAAGGTCTTCATGCTGACGCTTGCGCTCGGTAAGGCAGGCGAGGCGATCTGGAAACGGGTGGGTCGGGAGCCTTCGGGGTCCTCGTTCAACTCCATCGTCCAGCTTGAGCACGAGCACGGCATCCCGCGCAATCCCTTCATCAATGCGGGCGCCATCGTCATTTCCGACATGGTCTTGGCCGGTCACAAGCCACGCGAGGCGATTGGCGAATATCTGCGCTTCATGCGCTATCTCGCCGATGACGAAACGCTGTCGATCGACGAGAAGGTGGCGCAATCCGAGCAACGCACCGGCTACCGCAATTTCGCGCTTGCCAATTTCATGCGCGGCTTCGGCAATCTCGACCATCCGGTCGAACACACGCTCGGTGTCTATTTTCACCAATGCGCGCTGGCGCTCTCCTGCGTGCAGCTCTCCCATGCCGGCCTGTTTCTCGCCAATCGCGGCACCAATCCGCTCACGGGCTTTTCAGTCGTCTCTCCAAAGCGCGCGCGGCGCATCAATGCGCTGATGCTGATGTGTGGCCATTACGACGGTTCCGGCGATTTTGCCTATCAGGTTGGTCTGCCGGGCAAATCCGGTGTCGGCGGCGGCATCCTTGCGGTTGCTCCGGGCAAGGCGTCGATCGCTGTCTGGTCGCCGGGGCTCAACAAGGTCGGCAATTCCGCCCTCGGCTCGGCAGCGCTCGAAATGCTCGCAACGCGCACGGGCTGGTCTGTGTTCGGGGCTTGATCTTCGCGGCGGCAAAGGGCATTGCAAGGCGAATGGAGCCGTAGATGAACCTCGTCAATACGATCGACAGCAAGAGTGCCGCAGCATTGGACGCCGAGGACGATCTCGACCTGGCGACCGTACACCCGGTCTTTGCCCAGGCGCCGCGCTCCGTCTCCTTCAACAAGTTGCGCAAGCGGCTGATCCGGCAGGTGCGCCAGGCGATCTCGGACTTCGACATGCTGAAGGGCCAGAAACGCTGGCTGGTTGGGCTTTCGGGCGGCAAGGACAGCTACGGCCTGCTCGCCATCCTGCTCGATCTGCAATGGCGCGGCCTGCTGCCCGTCGAAATCATTGCCTGCAATCTCGACCAGGGACAGCCGAACTTCCCCAAACATGTGCTGCCGGATTATCTGGCGTCGATCGGGGTCAAACATCGGATCGAGTATCGTGACACCTATTCGATCGTGAAGGAAAAGGTGCCGAGCGGCGGTACCTATTGCTCGCTCTGTTCGCGGCTGCGTCGCGGCAATCTCTACCGTATCGCGCGGGAGGAGGGGTGTGACGCCCTGGTTCTCGGCCATCATCGGGAAGATATTCTCGAAACCTTCTTCATGAACTTCTTCCATGGCGGCCGGCTTTCGGCCATGCCGGCCAAGCTCTTGAACGACGAGAAGGACCTCTTTGTCCTGCGGCCGCTTGCTTATGCGGCGGAAGACGACATGGTGAAGTTCGCCGAGGCCATGGCCTTTCCGATCATCCCCTGTGATCTCTGTGGTTCCCAGGATGGGCTGCAGCGCAATGCGATGAAGGAGATGCTGGCGGGCATCGAAGCCAAGATGCCGGGCCGCAAGGATGCGATGCTGCGGGCGCTTGCGCATGTCGATCCCTCGCACCTGCTTGATCCCAAGCTTTTCGATTTCGCCGGACTGGTGGCGAGCCCGCAGGCGTGAACGCGGTTCGCTTTCGAGCACTGGCGGCTGCGTGCCCTGCATAATTACCTGCGCTCCTGCACAATATCCCCGGCATTAGGCGCATTGCGGACTGTCCTTAAGCGCTGTTGCACTTTAGAAAGTGCCGAGGGGCCGGTTCGGCGGTGCTAACCGGGTGGAAGAACAAGTGTGGGAGTATGGATGACTGAGGGTTCTCAGGCGTCGGTCGCGCGGCGTGCCGTCTTTCTCGTCGGCGGTTATGAGCGCAACGATTCGGCAGGCTTCTTTCGCCGAATCGGTCGCGAGATGGCCAGGTTCAGCGCGTGCTGGGGGATCGTCGCGCGCATGGAGGAACCGCAGCAGGCGCCCGACGGGATCGCAGCCACCGCACGAGTGACCTATCAGGGAAGCGACGGCGACTGCACCACCGACCTCACATTTTTGAGCTTTGACGACTTGGTAAAACGGGATGGAGCACGCGCTTTTGCGCAGCGGCTTTGGGTCTATCTGGTCTCTTTCATGGACTATATCGCCAGCGGCACCATGTTCCGTTTCTTCCAGACCAACTGGCGCTTTGCCCTCTACTTCCTCTATCCGGCCGTTGCGCTCTTGGCCTTTGCCGGCATCGGATATCTGGTCTATCGGTTGGTTTCTGTCACGGGTTTTTGGGGCAGCGGCATCCTCGGCGTCCTTCTCGGTATGGTCGCCGCCTATGCCGTTGGCCGCAGCATCGGGCGGCGCTACTTCGTCTTCCATCTGATGGACCTCTGGTCGTTCAGCCGCGAGCATCTGCGTTGCCGCCGCCCGGATATGGATCAGCGGCTCGACGCGTGGTCGCGGCTGATCGAGACACGACTGAAGGAGAGAGCCTATGACGAGGTGCTGCTGGTCGGTCATTCAACCGGCGGGGCGCTGATCCTGGATGTGGCGCATCTGCTGGCAGAGCGTCTGAGGGGCGAGGGGCGTCCGGTTGATTTCACCCTGCTCACCGTCGGATCGACATCGCTCAAGGTTTGCCTTCATCCGGCGGCAAAGCGCGCGCGCAGTCGGCTTGAAGGCCTCGCCGCCTATCCAGGCCTGCGCTGGACGGAATTCCAGGCGCTGACCGACATCATCAATTTCTACAAATGCGATCCGTATCAGCTGGCCGGGCTCACTCATCAACGCGCCGATCTTTTCCCGCGCATGTTTCAGGTGCGGTTCCGCGACATGCTGGTCAAGGAGAGCTACAAGCGGATCAAACGGAACTTCTTCCGCGTCCACTATCAATTCATTTCGGCGAATAGCCGGCGCTACTTCTATGACTTCTTCCTGATCTGCTGCGGGACTCGGCGGCTGGAAGAGGTGCGGCCGGGACATCTGCCGGTGTTGGCGGTCGAGGCGCAACAGACAAAGGTCGAGGCATGACACGCATTTCCTTCATAAGCTGGGCTCTGATGCTGCTCGTCTGGTGCGCGATGCGCTATCCTGCGATGCGCCGTGCTCGGCGGCAGAAGACACGCGTCGACAATCGCACCACACTCGACATCTCGCTCCTCACGCTCTGCGTCATCGGGCTGGTGGTCATGCCGATCGCCTGGCGGCTGGGACTATTCTCAGGCTTTGCCAATCGCGGCCAGCCTGCCGTCATTCTCGCGCTTGGTCTGCTGACGGGCCTCGTCTTCCTTTGGCTCTTTCGTCGAAGCCACAAGGATCTGGGTCGGAACTGGTCGGTCACGCTGGAAGTGCGCGAGGGGCATCAACTGGTGACGCGGGGCGTTTATGCTCATATGCGCCACCCGATGTACGCCTCCTTCATCCTGTGGGGGCTCACCCAAGCGCTGCTGATCCCGAACTGGATCGCCGGGTTATCAGGTCTCGCTGCGGTTCTAGCCCTTTATGCCGTGCGGCAGTCGCGCGAGGAGGCGATGATGCGCCAGACCTTCGGGACTGAATACGAGGCCTATTGCGAACGCACGAAGCGACTGATCCCTGGCGTTTTCTGAGGCCGCCCGGGGTCAGCGGGCGCGAAGGGCCTTCATGATCTCGTTGATGGCGCGCTCGTGCAGGCCGGGGTTCTTGTCGATGTTGAAATGGCCGATGCCCTTGATGGCCGTGTCGCCCTGGCGCAGGTTGATATTGGCAAGGTCGCCCTTGAAGCCCGGCATCGGGGTGACCGGTGACCAGAGATTATCGCCGCCGGTATAGAAATTCAGTGCTTTCTTCACGTTCTTCGGAACCGGGCCCTTGCCGGTCGGGTCAAAGCTGATGATTAGCGCCACCGGTATCTTCATCGGCTCTAGCGCACGTGCGAGCGTAAAGGTCATGTCCGCGCCGAGCGAGTGGCCGACAAGCACGATCGGGCGGGCATCCTTGGAGGCTCGATATTTCTCGGCGATGCGGCGGGCGAAGAAATCGGCATTGGGGAGCGACAGGACTTCCGCCTTGACGCCATCAGCGGCCAGTTGCTTGCCGAGCGTGTCGAGACCGGTCGAAAACACGTTGGCGAAGCCCCGGATCAGGTAAACCTGGCCCGTCCTCAGCTTCGGCTTTCCTTTCGGTGCCGCTTCCGCCGGCAGGAAGGACGTGATGAAAAGTGCCGACGCGGCCGCCAGCAGTGAACGCCTGGACATCATGGGAAGGTATGCTCCGACTGACACGTGTTTTCGAAATCATGCACTTTTCCCGACCGCAGGCAACTGCGCCGCCGGCCTTTCCCGCTGTACTTTACTGCAGCCTTGCGGCTAGAAGATCCGGGGTGGGACAGTGCAGGAAAACGGCGGGCTTGAGCTGCCGGATTGGAGAGAATTCATGACTGCTACGATCGATATTGCCGCCTTAGCCAATCTGCTTGAGGAGGCGGCCGTCGAGGAGATCCTGCCGCGCTTCCGCAATCTGGGCGAAGGCGATGTCCGGATGAAGACGGAGGCCATCGATCTCGTGACCGAGGCCGATGAGGCGGCTGAACGGCTGATCCGCAAGGGCGTATCGGCGCTTCTCCCGGATGCGCTCTTCGTCGGAGAGGAGTCGGTGGCCGCTGATCCGGCCCTCTTGAGCAAGATCGCCGATGCCGATCTCGCCGTGATCGTCGATCCGATCGACGGCACCTTCAATTTTGCCTCGGGCCTCACGCTGTTCGGCGTGATGCTTGCCGTGGTCTCGAAAGGCGAAACCGTGGCCGGCGTGATCTATGACCCGATCGGCAATGATTGGGCACTGGTCGAAAAGGGTGGTGGCGCCTGGCTCTGCCGGCCGGACGGATCGCAGGAGCAGATGTCCGTGCGCCCGAGCGGTCCGCTCGAACAGATGATCGGCACTGCCAATACCGGCTTCTTCGACATCGACACCCGCCGCCGGATCCTTTCGAACCTCGCGGATGTCCGCCTCTTCACCAGCTATCGCTGCGCCGCCCATGAATACCGCCTGCTCGGGCAAGGACACCTGGATTTCGCGATGTACAACAAGCTGATGCCCTGGGATCATCTGGCCGGTGCCCTGATGATGCAGGAGGCTGGCGCCCATGTGGCACGCTTTGACGGTTCGTCCTATTTGCCGCACCATACCGAGGGTGGTCTGCTGATCGCCGCCGATCCGGATGCCTGGCAGGAACTGCGCGAACGCATCTTCACCGTCTGAAAACGACCAAGGCCCGGCAATCACCGGGCCTTTGCTTTTTCTCATCTCTTTCAGTTCGTCACACCGGCTTGTTTTGCGCGTGGAACAGGCGGCCCTTCTCGCCGATCAGGACGAAGATCAGGCCGATGAATCCGACCACAAAGAAACCCGTGACCATGGGAAGTGCCGTGCCGTCGAAGGCCTGACCGATGGCCGCGCCGATCAACGAGCCACCGATTGTGCCCATGAAGCCAAGGACCGAGGACGCCGTGCCGGCGACATGGCCGAGCGGTTCCATGGCCAGCGAGTTGAAGTTCGATCCGATCCAGCCGAACTGGAACATCGCGAGCGCAAAGAAGCTCAGGAACAGAGCGAATGGCATCGGCTGCGGGCCGACGACCTGGATCAAGAGCCACACGGCATTGATGACGATGAAGCCGAGCAGAGAAGCATGCGAAAGCTTGCGCATGCCGAACCGTCCGACCAGCCGGGAGTTGACGAAGGAGGAGAGCGCCATGAACAATGCAACGGCGGCAAAGGCGACTGGGAACCAGACGCCAAGGCCGTAAATGCCCACATAGATCTGCTGGGCCGAATTGATGAAGCCGAACAGCGCGCCGAAGATGAAGGTGCTGGCCAGCGTGTAGCATAGTGCCACGCGGTTGGTCAGAACAATGCTGAAGCCGTCGAGGATGACCTTCGGCGTGAAGGCCCTGACATCCTCAGGCGCCAGCGTTTCGGGAAGGCGGATATACATCCAGGTCCCAATGATCAGCGCGATCACCGCCATGAACACGAAGATCCAGTGCCAGTCGCCGAACAGCATGATGACCTGACCGGTGCCGGGGGCAACGACCGGGATCACCATGAAGACCATCATGATCAGCGACATCACTTCCGCCATCTGCCGGCCACCGAAGACGTCACGGACGATCGAGACCGTGATGACGCGGGTCGCGGCCGAGCCGATGCCCTGGATGAAGCGCAGGAGCAGAAGCATGCCGAAGGAGGGAACGAAGACCACGGCAAGCGAGGAGACGACGTAAATGCCCAGCCCGACGATCATCGGCATGCGGCGGCCGAAGCGGTCGGCGATCGGGCCATAGAAGAGCTGGGCAAAGCCGAAACCAATCAGATAGGCGGAGACGACATACTGGCGGTGATTTTCGTTTTCGACGTTGAGTGCTGCCCCGATCTCCTGGAGACCGGGGAGCATGATGTCGATGGCAAGCGCATTCAGCGCCATCAGAAAGGCCATCATCGCAATGAATTCGGCACGGCCCATCTTGCCCAGCGCCTTTTGCGCGGACTGTAATGCTTCTGACACAGTAAATTACCCTTAAACGGCCAAAAGGCGTTGCCCGGGGCAACGCCTAGTCAGCCTTGGAATGGAAATGCCTCTCGGCGGATGGTCAGGCAGCGCCGCGGACGGCGATGCCCTGGTCTTCAAAATGCTTCTGAAGCTCGCCCGCCTGAAACATTTCGCGGACGATGTCGCAACCACCGACGAATTCGCCCTTGATGTAGAGCTGCGGGATGGTCAGCCAGTTGGAATACTGCTTGATGCCCTCACGGATTTCCATGTCGGCGAGCACGTTGACGCCCTTGTAGTCCACGCCGAGATAATCGAGGATCTGGACGACCTGACCCGAAAAACCGCATTGCGGGAACTGCGGGCTGCCCTTCATGAACAGGACCACATCATTGGTCTTTACTTCGTTGTCGATGAATTCGTGGGCGCTCATGTCTTATCCTTTCACATGCCGGTCAAGGCGGCAGGTTCGCATGCGCTACAGATAGCAAGAGGAAACTGATTTTGCCAGTGGCGTAAGCCGCCTCAGTGTCAGGATGTGCGCTGACGGCTCCGCTTGGCCGCAGTGCGGCGGCGGCTCTGCTGCTTCTTGGGTGCGGTCGACACCCGCTTCGCCTTTGCCTTCTTCTTTACGAAGCGGCCGGTCGTCGATGAGCGTGTCGGCTGTTTGCGCCGGGTGGTTCGTTTGCTCGCCGGCTTTTTCAGGATCTCTTTCAGCACGCCTTCGACGACGTTCTTGACGATATCGGATACCAGATCAGCCATCGATTCATGCCCTCCCGGCGAGTTTGCAGCTTTTCGTTCCCTTTCTTCTTTTAATCAGCGCCATTCTCGTCTAGCAAGCGCTGCCTGCGGCCGAACTGCCGCGAACCGAGTGACCACCACAATGATCAACAGCCGCGTCGTCCTGCATTTTCCGGGTTTCGAACCCCTGGATGCCGAGGCGCATCGACAGCGATATCAGCGATCTGCGGCCCAGGCGGCACAAGTCTGGGACTGTCGCTTCGACGTTGGTCCGCTGCTGGATTCCCCGGCGGACGCAAACTTCAGTGTTCATGCAGCGGCCGCTGGCTGGACGACGCAGAGCGAGATCCATGTCTTCGATCACAATGACCTGATCACGGATCTGCGCCGCGATAGCGTCTGGCGCCAGATCGCCGCCGGTTATGCCGCCGGATTTTCCGTCATAAAACAAGGAGCGGCGGCGGCCTATTTCCGTCACGCCTGGCGATTCGCACTGTTCTTCCTCTTTCCGTATCTGTTCCTTGCGCTTGGAGCCGTGATCGGGCTCGAGATCGCAGTCTTGCCCGTGACCTTGGATCTCAACCCGTTTTGGCTCCTCCTGTCCTTGCCGATCGGCTATGCCTTCTTCCGGTATGGCTGGATGCGGTTTTCTGATCGCTATCATGTCCTGCATCTGCTGGCGGACTGGCGACTGGCGGTCGCCATCGCCGAAAATCGGTCAGAGGTCGCAGCCTGGATTGAACGTCAGACTGACCGCGCCGAACGGGCGCTCGCCACATCCGCTGACGAGATATTGGTGACGTCTCACAGCATGGGTGCGAGCCTCGCGCTCTCCGTGGTTGGACGCCTGATCGAGCGGAACCCCACGCTTCCTGCCGGACGTCGCATCACCTTTGTCACTCTTGGCGGCGCTGCCCTGCAGTGCAGCTTGCTTTCAGGGGCGACGGTGTTGCGCAGCCGGATCGGGCTTGTGGCGCGCCATGCTGAGATCGATTGGTTCGACATCCAGTGTCTGACCGACCCCATCCATCTCTACAAGTGCCACACGGTCGCGCTTTCCGGCCATCCCGATGCGCCGCAGCCGAAGCTCGCCTTTGTTCGCTTCAAACATGCCATGTCGGCGGAACGCTACGCGAAGAACCGCCGCGATTTCCTGCGCATGCATCGGCAGTATGTTCTCGGTCCTGACCAGAAGAGCGGCTACGACTTCACGCTGATGACCGCCGGACCGCTGCCAGCGCTCGCTTTTGCCAATCTTAAGGCCACCCAGCCACCGGTTTTCTGACGGACGGCATCAAATGACAAAGCCTGCCGTGATCACGGCAGGCTCGCATCTTCAGCATGATTGCCGGCTATTCAGGGATGCTGGTCTGCAATGCCAGGGCGTGCAGAACGCCGCCCATATTGCCCTTCAAGGCGTCATAGACCATCTGATGCTGCTGCACCCGGCTCTTGCCGCGAAAGGCCTCGGCGACAACCTCGGCAGCGTAGTGATCACCGTCTCCGGCGAGATCGCGGATGACGACCTTTGCTCCCGGAATGCCAGCCTTGATCATGTCTTCGATGTCGCCCGGTTTCATTGGCATGTAACGGATCCCTCACGCAAATCAGCAATGCGAGAACTATCGTGCATTCGCCGAAGCGTTTCAATGGGGTAGGTCGAGCCTACCCCACGCTCCACAGGCATCGACGGCGTTATGCCAATTCGCCTTCCATCAGGGCTGGGAACCAGCCTTCATGCGCCTTCTGCAACTCTTCCACGGCAACCGGCTTGGCGTCGCCGAGCACAACATTGGTGCCGCCGGTGCGACCAATCCACGGGCAGAAGACGCCTGCGGCTTCGGCGCGGACCTGCACCTGGTCAACATTCTCTTCAGCGACCGTAAGGACATAGCGGCCCTGATCTTCGCCATAGAAGACGGCGATCGGGTTTGCATCGTTCACGGCGTTGATATGCGCGCCGATACCGGATGCCATCGCCATTTCGGCCACGGCAAGGCCGAGGCCGCCCGAGGAGCAGTCGTGGACGGCAGTTGCCAGACCATCATTGATCAGGCCACGGACGAACTCGCCGACCTTCTTCTCATGCGCCAGATCGACATTCGGGGCGGGGCCATCGGTGCGGCCGTGGATGTCGCGCAGGTAGACCGACTGGCCGAGATGCATGCCCCAGCCGGACGGCGCGCCGGCGAGCAGGATCGCCTCACCCTGAGCCGCAAAGCGGATGCGGGCCATCTTCTTCCAGTCCGTCATCAGGCCAACGCCGGCAATCGTCGGGGTCGGCAGGATGCCCTGGCCATTGGTCTCGTTGTAGAGCGAGACATTGCCCGAGACGATCGGGAAGTCGAGCGCCTTGCAGGCCTCGCCGATGCCTTTGATGGCAAAGACGAACTGGCCCATGATCTCAGGGCGTTCCGGATTGCCGAAGTTCAGATTGTCGGTGGCCGCGAGCGGCAGAGCCCCGGTCGCCGTGATGTTGCGCCAGCATTCGGCCACCGCCTGCTTGCCGCCTTCGAAGGGATCGGCCTCGACGTAACGAGGCGTGACGTCGGAGGAGAAGGCGAGCGCCTTGGTCGAGTGGCCTTCGACGCGGATGACGCCGGCATCACCGCCCGGAAGCTGCAGCGAATTGCCCTGGATCAGCGTGTCATACTGTTCGTAGACCCAGCGGCGCGAGGAATTGTTGGCTGAGCCGACCAGCTTCAGAAGCGCGTCTGCGACGTCGCTGGCTGGGATATCGTTTTCGGCGAGCGGGGCAGGGGTCTTGGGCTCGATCCAGGGACGGTCGTATTCCGGAGCCTCGTCGCCGAGTTCCTTAATCGGCAGGTTCGCAACTTCCTCGCCCTGATGAATGACGCGGAAGCGCAGGTCGTCTGTGGTGTAGCCGACGATCGCGAAGTCGAGACCCCACTTGACGAAGATCGCCTTGGCGACTTCTTCCTTGGACGGTTCGAGCACCATGAGCATGCGCTCCTGGCTCTCCGACAGCATCATTTCATAGGCCGTCATGCGCTCTTCGCGCACCGGCACCTTGTCGAGCTGCAGCTCGATGCCGAGGCCGCCCTTTGCGCCCATTTCGACCGCCGAGCAGGTAAGGCCGGCAGCGCCCATGTCCTGGATGGCGATGACGGCGCCGGTCTGCATCAGCTCAAGGCAGGCTTCGAGAAGGCATTTTTCGGTGAAGGGGTCGCCGACTTGGACGGTCGGGCGCTTCTCTTCGATCGACTCGTCGAATTCTGCGGACGCCATGGTAGCGCCGCCAACACCATCGCGGCCGGTCTTGGCACCGAGATAGACGACGGGAAGGCCGACGCCCTTGGCTTCCGACAGGAAGATGCCATCGGCCTTGGCAAGGCCGGCGGCGAAAGCGTTGACCAGGATGTTGCCGTTGTAGCGGGCGTCGAATTCGACTTCACCGCCAACTGTGGGCACGCCAAAGGAATTGCCGTAACCGCCGACGCCGGCAACGACGCCAGCCACCAGATGCTTGGTCTTCGGATGGTCAGGCGCGCCGAAGCGCAGGGCGTTCATCGCCGCCACCGGGCGCGCGCCCATGGTGAAGACGTCGCGCAGGATGCCGCCGACGCCGGTCGCAGCTCCCTGATAAGGTTCGATATAAGATGGGTGGTTGTGGCTCTCCATCTTGAAGACCACGACGTCGCCGTCATCGATGTCGACCACGCCGGCGTTTTCACCTGGGCCCTGGATCACGCGCGGACCCTTGGTCGGCAGCGTCTTCAGCCACTTCTTGGAGGACTTGTAGGAGCAGTGCTCATTCCACATCGCCGAGAAGATGCCGAGCTCGGTGAAGGTCGGCTCACGTCCGATCAGGTTCAGGATGCGATCGTATTCGTCGGGCTTCAGGCCGTGGCTTGCGATCAATTCTGCGGTGATGGGACGGGAGTTGGAAACGGTCATCTGGCTCTCAGGGAAATGGGAGATCGGTTTCGAGGCAGGCTATAACGCAAGCCTGCGCCCGGCGCACTTGAAAAATGCGCGCAATCAGGCCTTTCCCGCCGCTTTCCCGGGGAGCGTCATCGCATGTGGGATGGTCAGACGAAGGCGCTTGTGCCGAGCGGGGACTGGTCGAGGATACGCCGGACTGTTTTCAGGCCTTCGATGGCTATCGATCGGTCCCGGCCTTCGCTGAAGCCGACACGGACGTGGTGGTAGACACGGGAAGAGCGCGCCGGCTTGAACTCGTCCTCATCGTCGATCAGCACATTGGCATCGAGAACGGCCTGCTTGAAGGTGCCGGACATCCAGGGCTCGGGAAGTTTCAGCCAGAAGAAGGGCAGGCGAGAATGGGAGCGGAATTCCTTGCCGCCGAAAAGCTCGCGAACCACCGCTTCGCGCAAGCCGATTTCGGCCAGGACCTTGCCCCGGATTTCACCGGCAGCGCCTGACAGCACCAGCCTTGCAGAGAGTTCGGCCAGCAGGAAGGGCAGGCCGCCGCTCACCATCTTCTGGGTAACCCGCACACGCTGGCTCATATGGGGCGGGCAGGCGACCCAGCCGCCGCGAACACCGGCTGCCACCGATTTCGACAGGCCGTTGAGCAGAAAGGTGCGGTCTGGCGCAAGTTCCGCCAGCAGTGGAATCCAGTCGCCGATCATCCCGCCATAAAGATAGTCCTCGATCAGCCAGACATTGTATTTGCGCGCGATGGCGACGATGTCTTTGCGGCGCGAGAGCGGCAGGCAGGCGAGCGTCGGGTTCTGACCGGACGACATGATGAAGGCGGCTTTCGGATGCTCGCGGGCGCAGACGCGTTCGAAGTCTTCCGGAAGGATGCCGTCCGCATCCGAATCAACGAGCGCGATCTGGCGGCCCATGAGCATGGCGCTGCGTGACACCTGGGAATAGGTCAGGTGTTCGCAGACGACGCGATCGCCTGTGCCGGTAACGGCTGCGATGACGGCGTTGATGCCGGCATGAACACCCATCTGCGGCAGGATCTGTGAAGCCTCTGGCGACCAGTTGCCGTTGGACAGCCACTGCCTGCCCGCCTCCTGCCAGTCGGGAGAGAGCGTGCGGGTGTAGCTGGAAATCTCAGAGGGATGCGCGGCGGCGATCTCCGTCATAACCCGCCCGACGATCTCGGCCTGTCCCACGTCGATCGCAGCCGTCGTGTCGAAGCGCAGCTTGCCGGGCGGTGGCGTGATCGCGCGTGTTCCGCCATAGTTGATTGTCACCGGATCGCGCGGTGCCGTCGACGGGTCTCTGGTGTCCGCCTGCACATAGGTGCCTCGTCCCACTTCGCCACTGACCAGCCCCCGTTCCCGTAAAAGGGCATAGGCGCGAGATATTGTCCCTATTGTCACCCCGACGTCGTAGGCCAGATCCCGCTGCGGCGGGAGTTTCGTGCCCTGCAGCAAAGCGCCTGACTTGATTGCTCTTTCGGCCTCGTCGGCGATCCGAACATAGAGTGGGCCGTGGCCGGTGGTGAGGGATGGAAGCCAGTTTGTCATGGGGACAATTCTCTATATTGTCACTGCGCAAGAGTCAATTCATACGTCGTAATCACGCTAGATATGAATACTGCAGGGGTGCTGTGATGACAATAGATACAATTCCCTCGCCGGCCGTACAATCCGCGTCGAGGCTGGCCACGTTGGTGAGCGGGTGGTCCGCGTTCATACGGCATCTTCGGGGATGGTCCAGTTGCTCCCGCTCGCGGCAGTCGCTCGCCAACCTCACCGAAGATCAGTTGAGAGATATTGGCTTGAGTGAGCATGAAGCGCGGCGCGAAGCGGGCAAGAGCCTGATGGTGCGCCTGGACCGGGCGTGTTTGCCGCCGCTCTGATCAGCAGTCCTTGGAGCCTTTTGCCCAACGGACAACGTCGGCGCGGATGCGTGGCGCTAGCGCCTCGCCCATCATCGGCCCAAAGGCATCAAGCCGCGCTGGCTTGCCCTCGGCCTGAACCACCAGCAACGGGCGGATGTCGCTGGAGCCCTTGCGAACGATCAGGATGCGGGGGCGACCGGAGAAGGAGGTGAGTTCGGGGGCGAGCGAATAGGCCTTGAAGGCCGGATCGCCGGACTTGAACCAGCAGCGATTGGCGCCGACGGCAACCAGTTCCATGACGTCCAGCGCTGATTGACCAGATGCCGGGCGTGGCGGTGGTGTGTCTGATTTGCAGGCCGAAAGCGCTGCGACGGCAATTATGACGATGGATAAGCTGAGGCGGCGCATGGCGATCTTTCGGCTGTGTGCCGCCTCTCTAACATTCGCAAGGTTAAGCGAATCTTACCTCAGGCTGCAATGACGTCCAGTGCCGAGGCGAAGATGCCGCGACCGTCATTGCCACCATGCGCGGCCTCGATCAGGTTTTCCGGGTGCGGCATCATACCAAGCACGTTGCCCTTGGCATTCACAACGCCGGCGATGTCACTCATCGACCCGTTCGGGTTGGTGCCCTCGGCGTAGCGGAACACGACCTGACCATTGCCTTCGATCGTCTTCAGCGTTTCCGCGTCAGCGAAGTAGTTGCCGTCGTGGTGGGCAACCGGGCAGCGGATGATCTGGCCCTTGGCATAGGCGCGGGTGAAGTCGGTATCGGCGTTGACGACTTCCAGCTTGATTTCCTTGCAGACGAACTTCAGCGACTGGTTGCGCATCAGGGCGCCTGGCAGCATGCCGGCTTCGACGAGGATCTGGAAGCCGTTGCAGACGCCGATGACCTTCACGCCCTGTTCAGCCTTTTCCTTGATTGCCTGCATGACCGGCATGCGGGCTGCAATCGCGCCGCAGCGAAGATAGTCGCCATAGGAGAAGCCGCCGGGGATGACGATCAGGTCGACATCCGGGATCTCGGTTTCGGTCTGCCAGATGGTGACAGGCGCGTGGCCGGAGATCTTGGTCAGCGCCGCGATCATGTCACGGTCACGATTGAGGCCTGGGAGCTGGACGACGGCTGATTTCATGGCTGGGGCTCAAACCTTAGCTGGGCTTCCTGGAACTCCCGCAGCTCCAGGCGATTGTCGATGCGGTCTAGCCGGCTTTCAAAGTGTCCGACTGTGGCGCGCAGGTTGTTGATGTCTCCCTGCAGCGCATGAATTTGCGCGCGCATTGTCTGATTGTCGGCGCGCAACTCACTGATGGCAAAGT
The DNA here is from genome assembly GCF_001429245.1 of Rhizobium sp. Root274. GTDB lineage: Bacteria > Pseudomonadota > Alphaproteobacteria > Rhizobiales > Rhizobiaceae > Allorhizobium. The sequence goes on along the minus strand of NZ_LMJE01000007.1, from coordinate 99,316 downwards.
CCACCTTGTCAAATCTCTGATTGAGCTTCTTCAACAGCTCGAACATCAATTCGCTGGTCACCTCAGCCATCGCGTCTCTCCTTCAACCCTCAGGCGATGGAGATAGTATAATTCTCGATTACCGTGTTGGCGAGGAGCTTTTCGCACATGGCTTTCAGGTCGGCTTCGGCCTTGGCCTTGTCGGAGCCTTCGACTTCGAGGTCGAATACCTTGCCCTGGCGAACCTGGCCCACGCCGTCGAAGCCGAGCGCGCCAAGGGCGCCTTCGATGGCCTTGCCCTGGGGGTCGAGGACGCCGTTCTTCAGGGTGACGGTGACGCGTGCCTTGATCACTTCTACTCTCTCCAAAACTTACTTGACCAGAACCGGGCCCGTGCCGCGCAGGGGCTCGTTTTCGTTGATGATGCCGAGGCGCTTGGCGACTTCCTGATAGGCTTCCAGGAGCCCGCCCATATCGTGGCGGAAGCGATCCTTGTCCAGCTTCTCTCGGGTCTCGATGTCCCACAGGCGGCAATTGTCCGGCGAGATCTCATCGGCCAGGATGATGCGCATCATGTCGCCCTCGTAGAGACGGCCGCATTCGATCTTGAAATCCACGAGCTGGATGCCGATGCCGAGGAAGAGACCGGAGAGGAAGTCGTTGACGCGGATGGCGAGCGCCATGATGTCATCGAGTTCAGCAGGGTTTGCCCAGCCGAAGGCGGTGATGTGCTCTTCCGACACCATGGGATCGGCCAGCGCGTCAGACTTGTAGTAGAACTCGATGATAGAGCGCGGTAGAACCACGCCTTCCTCGATGCCCAGACGCGTGGAGAGCGAGCCGGCGGCCACATTGCGCACGACGATTTCAAGCGGGATGATCTCGACTTCCTTGATCAGCTGCTCGCGCATGTTCATGCGGCGGATGAAATGGGTCGGGATGCCGATCTTGTTCAGATGCGTGAAGACGTATTCGGAGATGCGGTTGTTCAGAACGCCTTTTCCGTCGATGACTTCGTGCTTCTTCTTGTTGAATGCCGTTGCATCGTCCTTGAAGAACTGGATCAGCGTGCCGGGCTCAGGCCCCTCATAGAGGATCTTTGCCTTGCCCTCGTAAACGCGGCGGCGACGGTTCATGGGTGGTTTTCTCTGTTGTTGGCATCCCGGCGCTCTCGGCGCAGATGCAGTGGATCGATCTTTAAGGCGGTCCCTTAACGGAAAACCTCGGTTTTCACAATGCGCAGATCACCCCTTCCTGCCAAAAGGTCGCGTCAGCGGAGACTCACCCGGAATCGCGGAACTTTGCATTGCACTTTGTACTCCCTTTTGATTAATGGGGAAACGTCACCGCACAACGACGGCACAATACGGGAGAACAAGATGAGCGGCATGAGTGATCGCGAAAAGGCGTTCGAAAACAAGTTCGCACATGATCAGGAGCTTCGCTTCAAGGCTGAAGCGCGTCGCAACAAGCTGATCGGGCTCTGGGCTGCCGGCCTGCTCGGCAAGGCCGATCCGGACGCCTATGCCAAGGAAGTCGTCGCATCGGATTTCGAAGAAGCTGGCGATGAAGACGTGCTGCGCAAGCTGAAAGCCGATCTGTCGGCCGGTGGCGTGTCGATTACCGACGAAGAATTGCGGGCCAAGATGGTCGAGTTTCTCGGCCAGGCGATCGATCAGATCCAGAATTCCTGAGCCTTCGGTCTCAAGTGGACTTCATCCGTCCAGGCTAAGCGGTCTGGACGGATTTTCTTTGCGCCTGCAATCGGCGGGTCGTCTCGGAAAAATCCGTCGGTCGGGCAAGCCCATAGCCCTGCAGAACATCGCAGCCGAGACGCTTGAGGATGCGGGCATGCTCCTCCGTCTCAACGCCTTCCGCCACGACCTTGATCTTCAGTGACCGCGCGATCTGAATGATCGACATGACCAACACCCGCTGCTCCTGGCTTTCCGGCAGGTGCTCGATCAGTTGACGGTCAATCTTCAGCGTTCCCGGCTTCAGGTTCAAAAGCCCGACGATTGACGCATGGCCGGTACCAAAATCGTCGATTTCAATGCCAATGGCCAAACGGCGTAGCGTCGCAAGATTGGTGCGCACCACTTCGTCCTGGCGATCGAGGAAGACGCTTTCCAAGAGCTCGAAGGACACCGTGCCCGGCTTGATATCGAGTTTCGACAAGCCCTGCGCCAGATCAGGATCGTTCAGTCGACGTGCCGAGACGTTGACGGAGATCTTCGGCAGGTGCAGGTCGAGTGCATTCCAGCGTGCCACGTCTTGAAGGGATTTCTCAAGAATGATCCGGTCGATCTGGGCGAGTACACCGCAATCCTCTGCGACGGCGAGAAAACGGTCCGGTCCCAGGATGCCGTGGACGGGATGGCGCCAGCGCGCCAGACATTCGGCGCCGGCGATTTCCCGGGTACGGGCGTCGAATTGCAGCTGATAAAAGGGAATGATCTCGTCGCGCTCGAGGCCGCGGAGCAATTCGTCGGAAAGGCGATGGGCGTCGACGAGCGTGCTGCGGCTTGACGGCTTGTAAAATTCGAAGCGATTTCGCCCAAGGTTCTTGGCATTGTAGAGCGCGATATCGGCATTCTGCAGCAGCTGGCGCGGGTCGGCGAGATGGTCGCTGGAGTAGGCGATGCCTATGCTGGCGCCGAATCGGCATTCATGGCCGTTGAAGGAGATCGGCTGGCGCATAGCCTCGATGATGCGGTTCGCAATGTCGGCGAGGGGATCGCAGGATCCATCGAACTCGACCAGGAGCACGAATTCATCGCCGCCGATGCGTGCTGCAAAGTCGCCCGCTCGGATGTTTTCCCGAAGCGTCTGCGCCGCATGTTTGAGCATGGCATCGCCGGCGCTGTGGCCGAGCGTGTCGTTGATCTGCTTGAAGCGATCGAGATCGATGTGGAGAACAGCGATCCCCTTGCGGTCGAGTTCGGGCGCGGCGCGCCAGGCGTCGATCTCGCTTTCGAGGAAACGACGATTGGGCAGGCCGGTCAGATAATCATGCAGGGCCGATTGTTCGGCTGCCAGACGCGTGCGTTCCAATTCGACGTTGCGGGCTTCGGCGAGCGCCTTCTGCTGCTCGAGTTCCTCGCGAAGGCGTCTGTCTTCGGTCACGTCCCAGTTCACGCCGATCATTTTCAGCCGGCCGTCGTGATCGACGTATGGCAGGCTGTTTGCGCGAATGTAGCGGGTGCTGCCGTCCAGAGCGATGATCCTGTAGTCGTCGGTGAACGGTTCCCGCGCCTCGATGCGTTTCGAAACGTTGGCGAGCACCCGTTCTCGGTCTGCGGGGTGGAGCTTCTCTTCCCAAAGATGCCCAATTCGGATGTCGTCTTTCGTTTCGACCTCGAAGATCCGCCGCATGGCGTCGTCCCAGACGCTAGTGCCGGAATCGAAGTCGGTTTCGAAAACGCCGATGCGGGAGATGTCCAGCGCCAGCCGCAGGCGCCTTGACAGGCCTTCCTGCCATTCTTCTTGCGCCTTGCGTGCCGTTACGTCGGTGTCGGTCCCGGTGATGCGAAGGGCGCAACCTTCATTGTCGGTCTCAATGCAGGCGCCGCGGCATTCGATCCAGATGTAGTGGCCATCGCGATGACGTTCGCGGTATTGGAAGGTCAGATAATCGGGATCGCCTGCGTTCTGCCTTTCGATGCAGTGCACGACGTGGTCCCGGTCGTGGGGGTGGACCGATTCGAGCCAGGCTTCCGTCGTCGGCGGTATGGGGTCTTCCGGTTCCATGCCGCGGATTCGGCGCCAGGTGTCTGAATAGTAGTAGTCGCCGGTGATGCGCTGATCCCACACTCCGGAGGCGGAGGAGACGAGTGCGTGGTTCCACCGGCTCTCGCGGATGGCAAGATCCTCCAGCTCATCCTTCAACGGCGTGATGTCGGCGAACTGCAGGAGGATGGTGCGTGCGCCGGAAGTGGCTGATCGCAACGAGAGAGAGGCAATGACGAAGTGGGTTCTCGTTCCGGTGAGCCGGAGTTCCGTGCGAACGGGCTCGCCCGAGGCCATCAGGCGGGCAATGGCCAGACGCAGTGCGGCTCCGCCGTCGAGATCGAGAAACTGGAAAAGATTATCCGCGCCGATGCCCGTCTCGGCGAGCCACCGCTCCATGGGCGGGTTGGGGTGCTGGAGATTGCCCTCGGAGGTAAGCCAAGCAGAGGGCCATGCAAGGTCAGAGAGCGTCAGGCTGCTCCCGTCGATGGATTGGGCTTTTGTAACTATAGCGCTGTTACGCAAAATCGTGCTCTGGACCTGGAAGCTGCCCAAAACAGTAGGTTGCTTAACTTAAGAAGCGCTTAACCGGTCTGACCGCAGCAAGGGTGAGTGCCTTAACGCGATGGCAATCTTCCACCTGTGCCTGATCCTTGCCCCCTTACAGGCGGCTCAGGAACTGGGCAAACACCATCGTTCCTTCGGGCCAGGGTCCGTGACCGGAATCCGCATTGAGATGTCCGGATTCTCCCGCGTCGATCAGCATCGACCCCCAGGCATTGGCGATGTCTTCGGCATGGGCATACTCGCCGAAGGGATCGTTGCGGCTGGCAATGGTGATCGACGGGAAGGGCAGGGGATCGCGCGGATAGGGGCCGAAGGTCATCAGGTGCTTCGGACGGATTTCGGAGTTCGCAACGTCGGGCGGGGCGACGAGGAAGGCGCCGACCACCTTCTGCTTCAGGTCCGGGATAGCATGGATCACCGTCGGCACGCCCAGTGAATGGGCAACAAGAACGACGGGCCGCGTGGAGGCATTGACCTCCTCGACGACACGGGCGACCCAGTCCTCGCGAACAGGTTTCGACCATTCAGCCTGTTCGACGCGGCGCGCGGTCGACAGCTTCTGCTCCCACCGGCTCTGCCAGTGGTCGGGGCCGGAATTGGTGTAACCGGGAACGATGAGGATATCGACGTCTGAGACTTTCATGGCGCCTATCTGCGTTTCGGGATGCCCAACGTCAAGGTTTCGGTGTCGGCAGGCGTTAAAAAATCCGGGCTTGGCAGGCGCTATGGCGGCCCATATCACGATCCAGTGCACCCGTCGGGACAGACGCGACATAAGGGCGCGGCAGTGATATGATATCGCAGATGACTGCCGCAAAACGCAGGACATCCTGAGGAACCGATCACCGTTGGGGCCGCTTCTGCCGTCCTTCGCTCGTTTCGGTCCACGGCATCGGGAGGATGCCGTCATCGTGCTTTTCACTTTGCAGTCTGCAATTCCTGGGAATTCGAGGAGGAAGTGAGAATGTCGACTTTTCATGTTTTGACCGGCCCGGCCGGACTTCTGGAGCGGCCCGACATCCGCCGGATTTCGGTGGCCGACGTGTTCGATGCGCTTGCCAAAGGCTATGACGATTTTCGCGAAAAGCCGTCGCATTATGCATTCGTAGCCCTGATCTACCCGCTGGCAGGCGCGATCATGATTGCCTGGAGCGCCGGTGCCGAGCTGTTGCCGATGGTCTACCCGTTGCTGACGGGCTTTGCCCTGCTCGGCCCGCTTCTGGCGCTGGGCCTGATGGAGATCAGCCGTCGGCGCGAGCTTGGCGAAGACGCAAGCTGGGCCCAGGTGCCGGCGATCCTCAGGTCGCCCTCGCTGCCGTCTCTTTTGATGATGAGCATTGGACTGCTTCTGATCTTCATGGTCTGGCTGTTCCTGGCGCGCGGTCTCTACGACACGATGATCAGCGATAATCTCGCGCCCGGCGTGTTCAATTTCATGTCCGGTGTCTTCAACCATCCCAATGCCACAGAATTCCTGATCTGGAGCAACGGGCTGGGCTTCGTGCTGGCGCTGGTGGCCTTGGTCGTCAGCATCGTGGCTTTCCCGCTGTTGCTGGACCGGGATGTCGGCGCGGTCACCGCGGTCTCCACCTCAATCCGGGCAAGCCTTGCAAACCCGGTGCCGGTTGCTGTCTGGGGGCTCTTAGTTGCCGGACTGCTTGCCATCGGCATGGCGACGCTGATGGTCGGACTGGTGATCATCGTGCCCGTGCTCGGACACGCCACCTGGCACCTCTATCGCAAGCTGGTGGTGGCGCGACCGCGCGTCTGACCCTTCGAAACGAAAAAGGCCCGACGTCTCCGTCGGGCCTCGATTGTCACGATGACCTGAAAGGTTTCAACCGAAGACGCGGTTGAAGATCGTGTCGACATGCTTGGTGTGATAGCCGAGGTCGAATTTCTCGCGGATATCCTCTTCGGAGAGTGCCGCGCGGACTTCTGCGTCGCCAAGCAGCTCTTCCAGGAAGTCGGCACCCTTTTCCCAGACCTTCATGGCGTTGCGTTGGACCAGACGGTAGCTGTCTTCGCGCGACACCCCGGCTTGCGTCAGTGCCAGAAGCACGCGCTGGCTCATCACGAGGCCCTTGAACTTGTTCATGTTCTTCAACATGTTTTCGGGGTAGATCACCAGCTTCTCGATGACGCCGGCAAGGCGGTTCAAAGCGAAGTCGAGCGTGATCGTCGTGTCGGGGCCGATCGCGCGTTCGACGCTCGAATGGCTGATGTCCCGCTCGTGCCACAGCGCCACATTTTCCAGCGCCGGAACAACCGACATACGCACCAGACGGGCAAGGCCTGTGAGATTTTCCGTCAGCACCGGGTTGCGCTTGTGCGGCATGGCCGACGAGCCCTTCTGGCCGGGCGAGAAGAATTCTTCGGCTTCCAGCACTTCCGTGCGCTGCATGTGGCGGATCTCGATCGCCACGTTTTCGATCGACGACGCGATGACGCCGAGGGTTGCGAAGAACATCGCGTGGCGATCACGCGGAATGACCTGGGTCGAGATCGGCTCGGCGATGAGGCCGAGCTTTTCGCAGACATGCTCTTCGACGCGCGGATCGATATTGGCGAAGGTGCCAACGGCGCCGGAGATCGCACCCGTTGCAACTTCGGCCCGGGCATTGACGAGACGCGTGCGGTTGCGGGCCATCTCGGCATAGAAGCGGGCGAAGGTCAGGCCCATCGTTGTCGGCTCGGCATGGATGCCGTGGCTGCGGCCGATGCGCACCGTGTCCTTGTGTTCGAAAGCACGGGCCTTGAGCGCTGCCAGTACGCGGTCGACGCCGGCCAGCAGAATGTCTGCGGCGCGCACCAGCTGGATGTTGAGCGTCGTGTCGAGCACGTCGGAGGAGGTCATGCCCTGGTGGACGAAGCGGCTATCCGGGCCGATGAACTCGGCGAGATGGGTGAGGAAGGCGATGACGTCGTGCTTGGTGACGGCCTCGATTTCGTCGATGCGGGCCACGTCGAATTCGGCGGCGCCACCCTTTTCCCAGATCATCCGGGCGGATTCCTTCGGGATCACGCCGAGTTCGGCGAGGGCGTCGCAGGCATGGGCCTCGATTTCGAACCAAATGCGGAACTTGGTTTCGGGGGACCAGATGGCGACCATTTCCGGCCGGGAGTAACGCGGGATCATCGGGCTCGTCTTTCGTTGGAACGGAATTTCTGGCCCCCCTTAGCAAAGTGGGGCGGCAAGCTCAACGGCTGCGGCGGGCCATGAGGATGGCAAGCACCAGCAAAATCAGGAAGGCTGTGGGCAGGAAGTGCCTGAGACCGAGAACAGCGAACTGGTAGAGTGCCGAAGCCGCTGTAAAGACAAACTGGAAGGCCCAGATGCGCGAAGGGAAGGGCGCATGCCAATGGGCGTAGAACAGCCGGTATTGCAGCGCGAACAGACCGGCCGTGGCCGCAATCGTGGCAAGCCCGAGCAGGAGGAACCAGGCCGCAAAAACTTTTGGCGCCCGTCTGCCATCACCGCTTAAGTACACCAGCGGCAGTGCCACCAGCCAGCCAAGGATACCGCCCGCACTATAGATAGCCATCAGCGCCATGTCATGGCTGCCGCTTGCCCGCCCGAAGAGATGGATGGAGAGAAGGAAACACAAGGCCATGGCGAGGCCCCAGGCCAGCGCACCGAAGCTCCACAGCGGAAGCGACGGGAGCCGAAGGCGCCGGGTCAAGGCTTCACCGGAACGGCAAGCCAACGAAGATTGCTGCCTTCGAAGCCGAGCGAGACGACCTGGACCATGACCATGTGCGGGGCTTTAGAGCCGAGACCAGGCGTGACAACGCCGCCGATCGCATAGGCTTGCGGGCAGTTGCGGCTCTTCGGCACACTTTTGTCCCGGTAGACCTCTCGTTTTGCGTCGGGTTTGGCATCCTCGGCATGCGAGAGTGCGAACCCGCGGACGTTGACATCCATGCTGTGGCAGAGGTCGCTGCCCTTGGCGTCAAACTCCTGCAGAGACAGCCGGTAGATGCCATCAGAGACATAGAAACTGGGGAAGGCTTGGTAGCGCAGATCGTGAAGCTTTTCCGTCAGTTCGCCGATCGGGGCGAAGGCGACGAGATGTCCGGGGTCGTCACCGATCTTTCTGACCTCAAGCAGCGCCTTCGCCTGGCTAAGACTTTGCCGCCGCGCCTCGCCGATCGAGGCCTCTTCCCGGCGGATCATGACCTCGATCGGCGTTCCCTCTACATAGGTGTCCGTCTCGGTGTCGATCACCTGAATTTCGGCATAGGGGAAGCCGGATCCATCCTGTTCGCCAAACTGCTCGAAGGCAAAGAACCGCCCGTCGGGGGAATAGCCAAGCGGCCGCATCTCTGCCACATCGCCAGCGCTCGCGGCAAGGGCCGTCATGAGCACACTGATGATGGCAAGGAGCGCTGACTTCACCCGCGGCCTCCTTCGGCAGCCTTGCGCAGGGCCGTCACGGTCCGCCGGTAGTCGTCGACGCCCTTGCCCCTAAAGATCGCCGAACCCGCGACCAGTGCATTGGCGCCGGCCTTGGCGATCTCGGCGGCATTGTCGGCCGTCACGCCGCCATCCACTTCCAGATCGATCGGGCGGTTGCCGATCAGGGCATGCGCCTTGGCGATCTTGTCGGTCATGGCGGGGATGTATTTCTGGCCGCCGAAGCCCGGATTGACGCTCATGATCAGGATCAGGTCGAGATCATCCATCACATGCTCGATTGCCGAGAGTGGCGTTGCCGGGTTGAGTGACACTCCCGCCTTTTTGCCCAGCGCGCGGATGGTCTGGAGCGAACGGTGCAGGTGCGGGCCGGCTTCGGCATGAACGGTGATGATATCGCAGCCGGCATCAGCGAAGGCGGCAAGGTAGGGATCGGCAGGCGCGATCATCAGATGGCAGTCGAAGACGGCCTTGGTATAGGGGCGCAGTGCCTTGATGATGGCCGGACCGAAGGAAATGTTCGGCACGAAGTGCCCGTCCATGACGTCGAGATGCACCCATTCGGCACCGGCCTCGACGACATCGGAAACTTCCTGGCCGAGACGCGAGAAGTCGGCGGCGAGAATGGAGGGCGAAATCAGCAGGGGGCGTGTCATGGCGTGTTCCTCGGCAGCGCAGCCGCATGACGTCGGCGCGATCCGGTGCCGGGTCCATGCGGGATCATGGCAGTCATTTCCGGTCCGCATAGCACCGGCGATGCCATGCGGCAACCATGCCTTGGGATGAGACGCATCGGCGCTTGACGGCTCGCTTTTCGGCGTCCATCCCTCTGACCCGACAGCAAGCTTTAAGTCTGGGAGGACGATATGGCCAAATTCGCAATCATCACCGGCGGCAGTTCGGGCATCGGGCGGCATCTCGTCTCGTCTTTCGTCAAGGCCGGCTATCACGTTGCCTTCACTCATCTCGGTCAGCCGGAAGCTGCGACTGCGGTCGAGGCCGACGCGGCCGCCCTTGGCGGCAGGGCGATTGGCCGCGAATGCGAAGTGGCGGGTAGCACTGCTATCGAGGCCTTCCTCGACGAGGTGATTGCCTGGGCCGGGCAGGCGCCGGATGTGCTTGTGAACAATGCCGGCATCCAGACCTGGGCCTCGCTGCTGGAGCTCACGGAAGAGCGCTGGGATGCCGTGATCAGCACCAATCTCAAGGGTACCTTTCTCAACACCCAGCGCGTGGCCCGGCGCATGGTGGCGGCCGGAAAGGGCGGCTCCATCGTCAATCTCGGCTCCGGCTGCAACAAGCTCGCCTTCCCGAAGCTCGTCGACTACACGGCCTCGAAGGGCGGGATCGAACAACTGACCAAGGTGTCGGCCGTCGAGCTCGGTCCGCAGCGCATCCGCGTCAACTGCATCGCACCGGGCGCCATCGAAACGGCCCGCACACAGGCCGAAGCACCCGATTACGCCAAGACATGGGGTGACGTGACCCCGCTTCGCCGCGTTGGTACGCCGGAGGATATTGCGGGGCCGGTTCTGTTCTTGTGCTCCGAACAGGCGTCGTTCGTCACCGGCCAGACCATTTGGGTCGACGGCGGTGTCTTCACGCAGGCCTTCTGGCCGTATCGGGACTGATCGCTGTTACTGCGTCTTTTCCGGGACGGCGACGAAGGCGTCGCCCTTCCATTCGAGCAGACGGTAAGGGTTTTCACTCAACTCGTGATCATCGCCGAAGGTGATGGTCCCGATCGCCGTCTCGAAGGGCGTACCAATAAGCGCATCCGGCAGCGGCGTGCCCATGGCCGAAGAGATGCCCGCGGCATCGGCAAGGATGGTGACGGCGGCATGCGCCGGCAGCACGTAGCCTTCGGCCACGATCCTCTTTTCGGCCAATTCGGCAGTCAGTGCTTCGGCCGACGGTCCTTGCGGCGTCTCGTCGAGGCCAACGGCAAGCACGCCGTCTTCGAGGGGAACCGGTTCATTGGCAGCGCGCATGGCATCGCCGCCGAGAATGGTGAGCGGCAACTTTTCCGCTATCGCGTCGCGGGCGATGACGGCGACATCATTGCGATCGCCCCCGATGAAGACGCGCGTTGCGCCCGCCTTCTGCAGTCGCCGGACGATTGCGATCTGCTGTTCCTGGCCCGGGCGGAAGGTGTCGGTGAAAACGGGCTTGAGGCCGCTTTCCTCAAGGCTGCCACGGATGGCATCCGCCAGTTCCCGGCCCCGGATGGTGCCGTCGTCCAGCAGGGCCACGGCATCGCCCGCCCAGTCGCGCAAAATGATTTCGGAGAGCTTCTTTGCCTCGGCGTCGCTGTCGGGTGCCAGCCGGAAGAAGGGCCAGCCTTCCTTGCCGGCATCTTCCATCAGGCCCTTCCAGCGCACGGAGAGGGTGATGGCCGGGATGCCGGCCTCCGCCAACGGCTGAAGTCCACCGACCAGGCTTTCGCTGCACAGGAAACCGATCGCCGCCTTGGCGCCGGCTTTGCGGATCTCTTCGGCAATCTTCGGACCGCTGCCTTCCGTGCAGCTTTCCTCGACGTCGACAAGCGAGATCGATAGCCTGTCCGCCGCGAGATGCGCGCCCTGGCGCACCTGCTCTCCCAGCACGTCGAAAAGGCCCGATTTCGGTGCAACGACAGCCAGCGTCAAGGGCTCGGCAAGAGCTGGCATGCAGGCGAAGGCGGCCATGACGCCGGTCAGCAGAAGTCGTTTCATCGGCGGATCCATGTTGTTCCCGCCTATCCTAGCCGAAAGCTTAGGCATTTGGAAATGCTGGCTTTCCGCCCGGTTTAACCGCTTTTAGGAAAAACCACGCGCTGTTGTGGAAAAGGTAAGGCTTGGCGCCCATATTCGCCTTCGAAGAGGGAACAGCATGCAGGGGGAACAGCATTTGAATCTTGAAGGTCTGGATCCGGCCTCCTATCGCGAAGCGATGAGCCATTATGCCGGCCATGTGCAGGTGGTGACATCCAAGCATCAGGGCGTGCGGCGCGGCGTAACGATCACCGCCGCCTGCTCCGTCTCCGACAATCCGCCGACCGTGCTCGTCTGCCTGAACAACGGCAATCCCAGCAATGACGTGCTGTTCGAAAGTGGCTTTTTCGCGCTGAATTCCCTTGCCGCTCACCACGAGACGCTCGCCGGTGCCTTTGCCGGCTTTGGCAAGCTGTCCTCGGAAGAGCGTTTTGCGCTCGGCAGCTGGCGGAGCCTCCAGACCGGGGCGCCCGTGCTCGAAGATGCGCTTGCAGCCTTCGACTGCCGTGTGGTGGATCGCAAGGTGACGGCGACGCACACCGTGCTCTTCGGCGAGGTGCTGGCCATCCAGATCGGTCCGAAACAGCCGGCGCTCATCTATCTGGACCGGGGCTTTCGCACGCTGTAAGCTTTTCCCACAAGAGGAGGAGACATGGCAGAAAGCTCGGAATCGGGACTGCCGCAGACGATCGATGCTGTCATCGATCTGCTTGCGGAGGAGGATTATCTGGCCGGTCGGCCACTCGCCACGGTGCTGTTTCTTGCACTCCGGATGAAGCGGCCGCTGTTTCTCGAAGGCGAGGCCGGCGTCGGCAAGACCGAGGTCGCCAAGGTGCTGGCCAAGGCGCTTGATCGACCGCTCATTCGCCTGCAATGCTACGAGGGCCTCGACGTCGCTTCTGCGGTCTATGAGTGGAACTATCCGGCGCAGATGCTCGAAATCCGAATGGCGGAAGCGAGCGGGCTCTCCGATCGCTCGCGGCTCGAGAGCGACATCTTTTCCGAACGCTACCTGATCCGCCGCCCAGTCCTGCAGGCGCTGGACGCTGAAGGCGGTCGCGCTCCAGTCTTCCTGATCGACGAGCTTGACCGCACCGACGAGGCTTTCGAGGCCTTCCTGCTCGAAGTGCTCTCGGATTTCCAGGTCACCATTCCCGAATTCGGGACGGTCAAGGCGGCGGAGCCACCGATCGTCATCGTTACCTCCAACCGGACGCGCGAGGTGCACGACGCCCTGAAGCGGCGCTGTCTTTATCACTGGGTCGACTACCCGGCCGCTGCCGAGGAACTGGCGATTATCAGGCGCAAGGTGCCGGGCTGCAATGAGCAGCTCTCACGCCAGATCGTCGCCTATGTGCAGAAGCTGCGCACCATCGATCTCTTCAAGAATCCCGGTATTGCCGAGACCATCGACTGGGCAACGGCGCTCACCGAGTTAGACAGGCTGGCACTCGACCCGGAGACAATCGCCGATACGCTCGGTACGCTGTTGAAATATCAGGAAGACATTGCCCGCATTCAGGGCAGCGAAGGCGAAAAGCTTCTGTCCGAGGTGAAGGCAGACCTGCTCGCGGCGGCGGTGTGAAAATGGAAGTCGGGACGGCTCCAGACGGCATCGTCGTCCCGCCCCCTCGCGCGGGTGACGGCAAGCTCGCCGACAACATCGTGCATTTCGCCCGCGTGCTTCGCAAGGCAGGCCTGAAGCCCGGGCCGGGCGCCGTGATCGACGCCATCGCGGCGGTCGATGCGATCGGCATCGGCTCGCGCATCGAGTTTCATGCCGCTCTCTCGGCGATCTTCGTCAAACGCCACGAGGACCAGCCGGTGTTCGACGAGGCTTTTTCCATCTTCTGGCGCTCGCGCGATCTGATCGGCAAGATGATTGCGCTGATGTCGCCGGTGGCGGCGATCGGCGAGCGACAGAAGCCGAAGGCCGGCGGCGCGCGGGTGAGCGATGCTCTGTTTGCCGAGAAGGGTCGGCAACCGCCGCCGCGTGATGAGCCGGACGTGGAGATCGATGCGCGGCTCACCGTCTCAGGCCAGGAAGTCTTTCGCCGTCTCGACTTCGGCCAGATGACGGGAACCGAACTTGCCGAGGCCCGACGGGCGATCGAACGGCTTGTGATGCCAGACGATGCGGTCCGGACCCGTCGCTTTCGGCCCTCCACTCAAGGGCGGATGTTCGATGCGCGCGCCACGATGCGTCAGTCGCTGCGGTCTGGCGGTGACCTGATGCTGCCGCGCTTTCGCAGCTACCGCGAACAGCCGCCGCCACTCGTGGTGCTCGCCGACATCTCCGGCTCCATGAGCCAGTACACCCGCATCTTTCTGCATTTCCTGCATGTGCTCACCGAAAAACGTCGGCGTGTGCACACTTTCCTGTTCGGCACGCGGCTCACCAATGTCACCCGGCAGTTGCGCCACCGCGATCCGGATCAGGCGATTGCCCAATGCAGCGAAGCCGTGGCCGACTGGTCTGGCGGCACGCGCATCGGCGAGACCCTTCGCCAGTTCAACCGCCAATGGGGGCGTCGGGTGCTGGGGCAGGGCGCGATCGTGCTTTTGATCACTGATGGGCTGGAGCGCGACGACGTCGAGTTGCTGGCGACCGAGACGGACCGGCTGCACCGGTCCTGTCGGCGGCTGGTCTGGCTGAACCCGCTCTTGCGCTTTGCCGGCTTCGAGGCGCGAGCGCGCGGCGTGCGGGCGATGCTGCCGCATGTTGACGAATTGCGATCGGTGCACAATCTGAATGCGCTGAGCGATCTCGTGAAATCGCTGTCGGCGCCCTTGGACCGCGATTGCGATCCGCGTCGTCTGATGGAAGCCGGGCGTCTCGCCACCACAGGAAGGATGAAACCATGAGCCAGGAGACAGCCATGCGCGACCCGCTGGTGCTGGCGGAGGGCTGGCAGGCGGAGGGGCGCAGCGTCGCCATTGCTACCGTCGTCGAGACCTGGGGTTCGGCGCCGCGCCCTGTCGGAAGCCACCTGGTCATCGATGCGGACGGCAATTTCGAAGGGTCGGTGTCGGGTGGCTGCGTAGAGGGGTCGGTTATTACCGAAGCGCTTGAGGTGCTGGAGAACGGGGTTCCCCGCATGCTGGAATTCGGGGTGGCGGATGAGACCGCCTGGCGTGTGGGCTTGTCCTGCGGCGGGCGCATCCGGGTCTATGTCGAAAGGCTCGGGTGATGGAAATCGCACTGCTCAAGGCGCTGAATGCGGCGCGGCAGGCCCGACGGGCCGCAGTCGTCATCACCGATCTTGGCGGCGGTCCGAGCCGTCTGGTGGTCGAGGGCGGTCCGGTGGAGGGACCCTTGTCGGAGGAGATTGCTCAGCGCTTGCGGTCCGGCAAGTCGGGCCTCGTGACAGTCGATGAGCGTTCGTGGTTTCTCAATGCGCATCTACCGCCGCCGCGTATCGTGGTGATCGGTGCGGTGCATATCAGCCAGGCGCTCGCGCCGATGGCGGCATTGGCCGGGTATTCCGTGCAAGTCATCGATCCGCGCACCGCCTTTGCCACGCCGGAGCGGTTCGCAAATGTCGATCTCGTGGCCGAATGGCCCCAGGATGCTCTGGCCGAGCAGCCGCTCGACCGGTTCACGGCGCTCGTTGCCGTCACCCATGATCCTAAGATCGACGATCCCGGCATCATCGCGGCGCTCAAGGCAGGCTGCTTCTACATAGGGGCGCTTGGCAGCCGCAAGACCCATGCGAAACGCCTGGAGCGCCTTGCGGTTGAAGGTTTCGACCCCGCAGAGACCGACCGCATCTCTGCGCCCATCGGCCTCGATATCGGCGCCGCAACGCCAGCCGAGATCGCCGTCGCGACGCTTGCAGACATCATCCAGGCGCTGCGCCGTCGCCCGCTTAGCGATCATCTGGAGCCTACCGCATGAGCTTCGGGCCGCTGCCGCTCGACGAAGCGCTGGGGGCCATTCTTGCCCATTCCATCCCGCTCGCTTCCGGAAAACTCGCCAAGGGACGCCGGCTGAGTGCCGGCGATCTGGAGCGATTGCGCGACGAAGGGGTGGAGCGGGTGATCGTGCGCAGACTGGAGGAAGGCGATCGCACAGAGGACGAGGCAGCGGCCCTCCTGGCTGCGGCGATCAAGGGGACGGGGCTGGAACAGGGGCCGGCCGCGACAGGCCGCGTCAACTTCTATGCCGCCGCCAACGGTTTGTTCGTCGCGGACAAGGCTGCGGTCGATCGGTTCAACCGGGTCGACCCCGCCATCACACTCGCCTGTCTCGCCGATCGCAGTGACGTGCGGACCGGCGATCTTGTGGCGACGATCAAGATCATTCCTCTTGCAGTTTCCGCTGCCAGTCTGGAAGCGGCAATCAAAGCGCTTCAAACGGGCGAAGCGTTTTCTGTCAGTCCCTATCGACCGCACGCCGTGCATCTTTTGGCAACGGAGCTGCCATCGCTCAAGCGCTCGGTGATGGACAAGACGGTGCGGGTGCTGGACGCACGGCTGGAGCGCTCGGGAAGCCTGCTCGTCGATGAGCGTCGCGTGCGCCATGAGGCTGCGGCTGTTGCGGAAGCGCTGAGGGCCGCTCTCGCCGAGAAGGCCGGCGCTACGCACGGCCTACCGCCGCTCCTCGTCATCTTTGGCGCATCCGCCGTCTGCGATCCCGAGGACGTCATCCCTCAGGCGATCCGGCTCGCGGGCGGCATTGTGGAGCGGGTCGGCCTTCCCGTTGACCCCGGCAATCTGCTGGTGCTCGGCCATATCGGCGAGGTGCCTGTCATCGGGGCGCCGGGCTGCGCACGATCGCCCAAGGACAATGGTTTCGACTGGGTGCTGAACGGTATCTTGGCCGGCCTGCCGCCGTCCTCTGACGACATGGCAGGTTGGGGTGTGGGAGGCCTGTTGATGGAAATCCCGAGCCGGCCGCTGCCGCGCCTCGCTGCCGCCGCCGCTGGAGCCGAGACGAAACGCCCTGATCTCGGTATCGTTGTGCTGGCAGCGGGCCGTGCCAGCCGGATGGGCGAGGGTGGCCCGCACAAGCTTCTGGCGACCTTCGAAGGCGAGGCGCTGGTGCGGCGGGTGGTGCGCCAGGCGGTTGAGGCTGATTGCGGTCCGGTTTTCGTCGTCACCGGTCACAGGGCCGAGGAGATTGCTCGATCCTTGGAAGGTCTTGGCGTCGAACGCGTCGACAATCCGGCTTACCAAACCGGGATGGCGAGCTCCTTGCGCGCCGGGCTTCTGGCGGCCGAGGCTTCAGGCTTGCCGGCGATCATGGTGCTGCTCGCAGACATGCCCGGTGTTGCGACCGCTGACATCCGGCATCTCGCGGAGACCTTGCGCAACACGGAACCGCCGGCCATCATCCGTGCGGTCGCTGACGGGCAACGCGGCAATCCTGTGATCCTGCCCGCGCATACCTTCGAAGCTCTGAAGGCGTTGGAAGGGGATATTGGCGCGCGTGCGGTGATCGAGAGTGCTGGCATTCCCGTGATCGATGTCGAGATCGGGGCCGCCGCCCGGCTTGATGTCGATACTCCGGAAGCCGTTATCGCCGCCGGTGGCACTTTGAGGGACTGACAATGGACAATGCAGCGATCGAAGAAATGTTCGAAGCGGTCGGGCCGGTCAGTATCCGGCGCATGTTCGGCGGCAAGGGCATCTATCACCACGGCATCATCTTCGCGCTCGAACTCTATGACGAGATCATGCTGAAGGGAGACGGCGAAAGTGCGCCGCTCCTGGAGGCTGCCGGCGCAAAGCGCTGGGTCTATGAGGGCAAAGGCGGCAAGCCCGTTGCCATGCCCTATTGGACCGTGCCGGATGAAGCCTATGACGATCCTGAGCTTATGGCGAAATGGGCGCGGCTTGCGTTCGAAGCAGCCGTCCGGATCACCAGCGCTGATCAGCGCAAATAGGGAAGAACGGCGCGGGTGAAGACCGACAGAGGCTGGGGCAGATCGTCGAGAGCGAAGAAGCCGATCTCCGACAGTTTGTCCGGTTCGGTCAGCTGCGGTTCGCCCTTGGTTTCGGTGGCCTTATAGAGCAGTGACACCCAGTGCTGGCCATCGGCCGGAATAATCTGCTCAGTTACACCGACATAGGTGATCGGGCCGATCGTCAGGCCCGTCTCTTCTTCGGCTTCACGTTTCGCCGCATCTGCGGTCGGTTCCATATGGTCGACCTTGCCACCGACGATGTTCCAGTGGCCGACTTCCGGGGCTTTCATGCGCCTGCACAAAAGCAACTTGCCATCCCGAAGGATGGCAAGACCGACGCCGAGGCCGGGAAAATCGATGCCGGGTGCGCCCATGACCACTCAGGCCTTGGCAGCGGCCACGACAAGCATGAAAGCGGGGATGTCGTCGCCGAAGCCGACGGGGGTCGGACCGTCGTCGTGGTCATGATAGCGGTTGCGGCGACGGTCGCGATTGTCGTCGTTCGCCGGTGCCTGGCTGCTGCGGTTGTTGCGCGGATTGTTGCCCTGGCGCTTGTCGCCCCGACGATCGTCTGCGCGGCGGTCGTTTGCCACCGGCTCTGCCTTCATCGGTTCTGCCACTTTTACCGCCTCAACCTTCACTGCTGCTTCCACAACTTCTTCCTCTACCGGTTTGGTATACTCGCTGCGCGTATCCGATTTGTGACCGCCGCGCCGCTCGCGACCCTTGTCGCGGCCACGTTTTCCACGGCTTTCGTCATGGCTCTCGGCCGGGGTCGGAAGCGCGGAGATGTCGCCGTCGTGCCATTCGATCTTCTGACCGATCAGCTTTTCGATGGCGTCGAGGAATTTGGTGTCGCTGCGCGTCACCAGAGTGAAGGCTGCGCCCGAACGGCCGGCACGACCTGTGCGGCCGATGCGGTGGACATAGTCTTCCGCATGGATGGGGACGTCGAAATTGAAGACGTGGCTGACATCAGGGATGTCGAGGCCGCGGGCGGCAACGTCGGAGGCGACCAGAAGCGTGATCTGGTTGTCCTTAAAGCCGGCCAGCATATTCGTGCGCGATCGCTGGTCCATATCGCCATGCAGTGCACCGACGGAGAAGCCGTGGCGTTCCAGCGAACGGAACAGGTCGGCGACATCCTTCTTGCGGTTGCAGAAGATGATGCCGTTTTTCAGTTCGCTCTGGGTGCCGATCAGCTCGCGCAGCTTGGCGCGCTTCTCGTAATCCTTGTTGTGGCAGGCAACGAGACGCTGCGTCACGGTGAGTGCTGTCGACGAGGGCTTTGCCACTTCGACGCGTTCCGGGTTCTGCAGGAAGCGGTCGGCCAGTTTCTGAATTTCCGGCGGCATGGTGGCCGAGAAGAACAGGGTCTGGCGGGTGAACGGGATCATCTTGGCGATGCGTTCGATATCCGGGATGAAGCCCATGTCGAGCATGCGGTCGGCTTCGTCGATAACCAGAATTTCGACGCCGGTCATCAGCAGTTTGCCGCGCTCGCAATGGTCGAGAAGACGGCCGGGGGTGCAGATCAAAACATCTGCGCCACGCTCCAGCTTGCGGTTCTGCTCTTCGAAAGAGACGCCGCCGATCAAAAGAGCAACGTTCAGCTTGTGGTTCTTGCCGTATTTCTCGAAGTTCTCGGCGACCTGAGCAGCCAATTCGCGGGTCGGCTCGAGGATCAGCGTGCGCGGCATGCGGGCACGCGCACGGCCATTTTCGAGCAAGGTCAGCATGGGTAGAACGAAGGACGCAGTCTTGCCGGTGCCCGTCTGTGCGATGCCGCAGATGTCCCGCCGCTGCAGGGCTGGCGGGATGGCGCCTGCCTGGATCGGGGTGGGGATCGTGTAGCCGGCGTCGGTGACGGCTGAAAGGACTTTCTGGCTCAGGCCAAGGTCAGCAAAAGTTGTCAAAGGGAAGTAGTTTCCGTTCCTGTTCTCGCGAACATCCATGAGTCGCCCTTGATGCGGGCTCGAATGGTTGCGGCGAATAGTGGGAAACGGCCTGAAAGTCAAGGAAACAGGCGGATTTAACCCTACAAAGGCTTAAAGCGCATGTTTAATTCGTCCGTGTCGTCCAGAGGATCTGGATGCCGGCAAGGCCGATGGCGGTTCCGGCAATCCGGTTCACCCGTTGAACCACGGCCAGAATGCGCATCAAGGATCGGGCGCGCCCGGCAATCCAGACATGACCGCCGACCACCACGATCTCGACCAGCACGATCACTGAGGCCAGTGCCATATAGTCGTGTGCGCCAAAAGTGGCGCCGACGAACCCGGGCAGAAGTGCCAGATAAAACAAAGGCATCTTCGGATTGCCGAGATTGAGCGCAATCGCCGTGAGGAAGGTGGTCGACAGACCCCGGCGGTCGGCCTCACGGGTCGTTTCCGGGATCACCGGCGTCTCGGTCCACAGCCGATAGGCGACATAGATCAGGTAGGCCGCACCCGCGTAACGCAGGATCACCATGAACAGTCGCATCTCCTGGGCGATCAGCGACAGGCCAAAGGCGGCGAGTGCGAGATAGATCAGAATGCCGGCCAACGTCCCTGCGCCATAGGCGAGCCCAAAGGCCGGGCCATGGGACAGCGTCCGGGCGACGATGGTCATGTTATCTGGGCCGGGACTTGCTGCGAAAAGGAAGAATGCGAGGGCAAAAGCCAGAAGCGACGCTGCATCCATGAGATCGTTTCCTGTTCACCATCAAGTTGAACGGAAAACAGATTCCCGTCAATTGATCAGCGGCGTGAGCTTCATGCCGGCATTGAGGAACTGCATGGGATCGACGGCATCGCCATTGCGACGGATTTCATAATGCAGATGCGGGCCGGTAGAGCGGCCGGTCGAGCCGGAGAGGCCGATGACGTCTCCCGTCGCCACCTCGTCGCCCACCTTGACCAGTACGCGCGACATGTGGCCGTAACGCGTCGAGATGCCGAGGCCATGGTCGATCTCGACCATGTTGCCGTAGCCGCCGGACTGACCGGCGGCTACGACCTTGCCTGCGCCGGTCGTGCGGATTTCAGTGCCGGTCGGAGTGCGAAAATCGATGCCGGCATGCATGGCAAGGCCACCGAAGAAGGGATCCGGCCGGTTGCCGAAGCGGCTGGTGATGTCACGGCCGGGTGCCGGATTGGCGAAGGGCAGGCGGCGCGCGGTATCACGCACCGATTCGAGCCGGGTCAGCGCCGCATCCAGTTCGTTCAGCGAGGTGTTAAAATCCTGCTCGGAACGGGGTGCGAGATAAGGGCCGCCCACGGCGTCCTGTGTTTCGAGCGCCGCCTGTTCTTCGACGGGCACGCCCTGGCGTTTCAGGATGCCGGCGATCTTGTCGGCGGTTGCGGAAGCGCCGCTTGCGAGTTCGTCGATCCGCTGGAGCTGCTCCGCCTCGATTTCCTTCAGGGACAAGGTCATATGGGAGAACAGCCGGTCGGCGCGGTCGGCGACGTTCTCCTGTGTCATAGGCACATAGCCGAGCGCGAGATTCGATGCTGTCTCCTGCTTGGCCGTCGGACCAAGCAGGGCTGCAAAGGCCGGAGCGGATTTGTTTGCCAGCGAGGCTTCGTCGCCGTCCGTCTTCGGCCTGTCTGTCGGGACGGGACCGTCGCCGGGGAGGTCCGTGTCAGTGCTGGCGCCCTGCAGGAGTGCGTCGATCTTGCCGTGACGAGAGGTGAGCGCCATCTGCTGTTCGAGCAGCTTTGCGACCTTGTCTTCGACAACCTGCTGGTCGAGCAATTGCCTGGATGTCACGCGATCGACCTGGGCGCGGAGTGCTGCGATCCGGTCTTCATATTCATGCTGCATGCGCGCCTGGCGCGCCATGGTGGCGCCAATCAGGTTGTCGCGCAAAACGAGATAGGTGGTGGCGCCGAGATAGCCGATGGCGAGGATGCCGAGAAAGCAGACGGTGAGCAGCGTCATCCAGGGGCGGATGGTCATGTGTCTGATACGGTCGCCGCTCGCCAGGATGACGACATGCGGCTCCTTGCGCCTCCCGAAGACCTGGTTGTTGGTGCCCGCTGCCACGCCTGTTTCCCTTCCCGTCCGTCCGCGCCTTAAGCCCTGGGGCGGCGGCATGATGGCGAGTCGTCTCAGGTCGCCTCGCCGAGGGAATTACGCATTATTAGGGTTAACAAAGCGTTCAGATCACGCGGATGTGGTGCCGCTCACGAGTTGTTTTTCGAAGACAGAACCCGGTAGAACGACGGCGTCAGGCCGGCCTCGGCACGGGCCACATCGTTGAAGGGCGCCTTCAGCTGTCCGCGAAAATTTGCCCGGACCAGATCCTGGAACGTGGCGGCCGGATCCTGTTTTTCGCGAGCGCAAAGAAAGCGGAACCACTTCGCGCCGACGGCAACGTGACCTTTCTCGTCTTCATAAATCACCCGCAAGACCTCCGCGCTTTCGAGGTCGCCGGTCTGGCGCATCTTGTCCTGCAGGGCGGGGGTGACGTCCAATCCGCGGGCTTCGAGAATGAGCGGCACGACGGCCAGACGGGCGGTGAGGTCGTTGCGGGTTGAATGCGCCGCCTGCCACAAGCCGTCATGAGCAGGCATGTCGCCATAGTCGGCGCCGAGATCACGCAGGCGGTCGCGCACCAGTCGGAAGTGCTTGGCCTCTTCGAAGGCGACCTTCATCCAGCCGTCGAAGAAGGAATGCGGCACCGGTTCGCTCGCAAAACGCGCAACGATGTCGAGCGCCAGATCGACCGCATTCAGCTCGATGTGGGCCAGCGCATGAAGAAGGGCAATGCGTCCCGGCAGCGTGTGCAGGGAGCGCTTTTCCACCGCCTTGGGGGGTACCAGTTCAGGCTTTTCTGGCCGACCCGGCCGCTCGGGCAGGGCCGGGTCTAGCGGTGAGCGCAGCGACAGACGACGTTCCTGCCAACGGATGGCCGCAGCTTGCGCCAGTGCCGTCTTCTCGTCGAGGTCGGCGCTCAGGATCGCAAGCGTTGCGGCTCCGCGCAGGGAGTGGAAGGGCGTCCTCGGCTGGTTCACGGCGTCTGGCATTAAAGGGCCTGAGCAGCCTTTAGGACGGCTTCCGCATGGCCGGGCACTTTCACCTTGCGCCAGATCTCGGCGATCTTGCCGGATCCGTCGATCAGAAAGGTCGTGCGTTCGACGCCCATATAGGTCTTGCCGTACATGCTTTTCTCCTTCCAGACGCCATAGGCCTCAAGGGCTGCATGGCTTTCATCCGACGCGAGCATTACGGACAGGCTGTGCTTGGCGGCGAACTTGTCGTGGCTCTTCACCGAGTCGGGCGAGACGCCGACGACGGTCGCGCCGATCGCTGCAAAATCGGCAGAAAGCTTCGTGAAGTCAACGGCTTCGACCGTGCAGCCGCTGGTGTCATCCTTCGGATAAAAGTAGAGAACAAGCGGCTTGCCGGAGAATTGCTCAAGCGAAACGGTGGCGCCACCATTGGCGGGCAGAGAGAAATCGGGGGCTTTGTCCCCGGCAGTCAATTCCGTCATGGGATAACCTTTCTTTTGCCTGTTTTGTGGGTGATTGTCGGCGCACTCGATATATAGTCCGCTTGGAAGTCGTCCAGAGCGACTTGATAGCGGCATCGATCGACGGAGACAATCACCAGGACATGTCGGAGATCCGGGGCGAAAAGCTACGGTTTCGCAAGCGGGACATTGTGCCGCTGCATGCCCTCCCGTCCGCGCAGGTCGAGGATCCCCTTATCGTGCACACGCCACCGCCGCGGCGGTCCGTGATGCGGCGAATTTTTCGTATCCTTGGTGGCCTCTCGGCTCTGTGGCTCGTCGTATTGATGGGCGTCTATGCCGTTGTCGAAAGCGGTGCTCTCGATCAGGCGTTGGCGCGCCGCGCGCAATCGGTGCTGGACGAGGCGGTTGCTCCGCAGTTTCGCGCGGTGGTTGGATCCACGGAAGTGCGCTTTTCCGGCGATATGGAACTGACCGTCGAGGCCCATGACGTCAGGCTCACCCAGGCCGAACTCGGCCAGCAGGTGGCGGTGACGCAATCGGTCAAATTCATCGTCGAGCCGCTGGCCTTACTCGGCGGGCGCTTTTCGGTGCGCGAAGTCGTCAGTGAAGGCATCAGCCTCGATGCGCGCCTGTTGCCGAAGCGTGAGCCGCTCGACCTGAACACCGTGCGGATCGATGCGACACCGGACGTTCTGGAAGGCGCATTCGAGCAGCTCGACCGTATCCAGTCCTTCTTTGCGCGTGGAGGCCTGGACCGGTTGCGGATCGGTGGGCTTGAAGTGGCCGCGACCACCGCCAGCGGACGTCCGCTGACGCTCGCCGTCGACGATATCGCCATGGAGCGCGGAGCAGACGATTCGCTGTCGATCTTTGGTGCCATCTCAGTCAACGGGCAGCAGACGGAACTTACCGCGCTGACCACGAATGTCGGGGGACAGGCGCAATCGCTGACGATGCGGATTGCCGATTTTAGGCTTACCCCGTTCATGCTTCGCCGGTCGAAGAACGGCGACGCGCGGCAGGGGATCGATGGTTCTGCGGAACTGCTACTCTCGGCGAAACGCGGTGGCGCTGCCGAAGCCCCGGCCTTGAACCTTGCTGTCAATATGCAGGGCGGGACTTTCTACTCGGATGGTCAGCCGCAGGAGATCACCAAGGCGAACCTCAACTTCGGCTACGACTTTACCAAGCATACGATCGAGATCGCCAATTCGCTTGCACAGCTGGACCGGACGATCCTGCCGATCTCCGGCGGCCTGATCGATCTCGACCGTCTGCCCGAAGGTCCGGAATTCGGCAAGGGCTTTGGCATCGACCTTCTGGTTTCCAATGGACGGGCGGATGTGCCCGATGCCGGCGAGACGCCGTTTCCGTTTTCTCTCAGGGGCTATGGCCGTTTTCTCGTCAACGAGAAGCTGCTGCAGCTCGACGCTGTTGATGCGACCACACCGAACGGCAATCTGGCTGGCAAGCTTCAGATTCGGTTCGGCGGCACCGGCCCAGAGATCCGTTTCAACGCCGCCGTCAAGAACCTGAAGACGACGGCTCTCAAACAGCTCTGGCCTTACTGGATCGCCTCCAAGCCGCGCCATTGGGTGCTGGAAAACATCTATGGCGGCGTCATCCCAAGCGGCACGATCGACGTGTTTATCCCGCAGAACCGTCTGTCGATCGAGCCGCAGTCCGTGCGCCTTAATGAAGACGAGTTGCGCATTGGTCTGGATGTCGACGATGCGCGGATGAATCTGACCGGCACGATCCCGCCGCTCCGTGACGTCTATGGGCGCATCGACATGGTCGGCGAGCGGGTAGAGGTGAAGATCAGATCAGCCGGGTCCTATTTCCCCTCCGGTCGCGTGGTAAAGTTGGATGGCGGCACGCTCGTGCTGGCGAAAGCCTATGACAAGCCGCTGATGGCGGATCTGAGCGTTGATGTAAGCGGCACTGCGGATGCCGTGGCCGAACTGGTGTCTTTCAAACCGATCGAGGCGTTGCAGAGGACCGAGTTCACACCCGCCGATCTCGCCGGTCAGGTGAAGGGGCATGTCGAAGCGAGGTTCGGACTTGTCGCCGATCAAAAGCCGCCACCGCCGGCCTGGAAGGCAGAGGTCGATCTCGATCAGGTCGACGTGAAAAAACCCTTTGACGGGCGAAGTGTGACGGATGTGACCGGGAAATTGCTGGTCGACCCCCAGGCGGCGCGGCTGGAAGCGACAGCCAAGGTCGAGGACGTCGCGATGGAGATCAGGGCGACCGAGCCGGTGCGGTCGGGACCGGATGCCGTCGCACGCGAGCGCGTAATCAGCGCGAAACTGGACAATGCCGCGCGCAACAAGCTGGTGCCGGGCCTTGGCACCATCCTTGATGGCCCTGTTTCTGTCGAGCTGACCTGGCTTGGCGACAAGAAGCAGGGGGTGTCGGTTGATCTCCGTGCTGCGACGCTGACCGTGCCCTGGGTCGGGTGGAGCAAAGGGCAGGGTATCGGGGCGACGGCAAAGTTTGACCTGATCAGCGGCGAGAACAATCAGTCGACGATCGAGAATTTCGTCCTTGCCGGCGATGGCTTCGGTGCCGCAGGCGAGCTCTCGATCAACCGGGACGGCCTGCAGGCCGCAAACTTTTCAAAAGTTCGTCTGGCGCCCGATGACAATATTGCGCTCACCATTCGCAACACCAAGGGCGTCTATTCCGTCAAGGCGAACGGCAGCGCCTTCGATGCCCGCTCGCTGATCTCGATCCTGAAGCAGCCTGAGGCTCAGGAGGATGGGGGCAGTGCTGCGGGCGGTGGTGGTTCTGGCCCCGCTGTGCGGATCGATGGACAGCTCGACCGTGTCGTCGGCTTCGGCAATGAGGCGCTGTCAGGCGTATCGGTCGTTTATTCCGGCAGCAAGGGCCGTGTGAATGCGGTCGACTTTTCCGGGGTCACCGGGAGCGGCCAGGCGGTCGTTGCCAAGCTGCGCTCCCCGGAGGGGCAGCGGGAGCTCGCCTTTACCAGCAGCGACCTTGGCGCCGTCGTCCGCTTCCTTGATGTCTACAACCGTCTCAGCGGCGGGCTTGCCAATCTGAGACTGACCGAGATTCGCCCCGGTTCCTGGAGCGGCAATCTCGATGTGCGCAATGTCCAAGTCAACAATGAAGAACGTCTGCAGTCGATCGTCTCGACGCCGGCAGGGGCCGATGGACGCAGCCTCAACAGCGCCGTCCGACGCGACATCGATGTCAGCTCGGCCCGCTTCCAGCGGGCCTTTGCCCGCATCTCAGTGGTGGATGGTTCCTTGAGCGTCGAGAACGGCATCGTACGCGGCGAGCAGATCGGGGCCACGTTCCAGGGGATCGTGCGCGACCGGGCAGGGCAGATCGACCTCACCGGCACGTTCATGCCGGCCTATGGTCTTAACCGCCTGTTCGGCGAATTGCCTGTCATCGGCGCCATTCTCGGCAATGGTCGCGACCGCGGCCTGCTCGGCATCACCTTCAAGCTGACTGGTGCCAGCGCCAAGCCCAATCTGGTGATCAATCCGCTGTCGATCATCGCACCCGGCGTTTTCCGTCAGATCTTCGAATTCCGCTGATTTGGTGCTTCTTCAGTCGCGTTCAAGCATGATGACCGGCAGGCCCACCTGTCTCGCCGCGATCAGTTTTGCATATCCGGCCGGTCCACCCGAATTGCGGCAGACGAGATGGGTCACACCATGGGCGGTGAACAGGTCCGCCTCGCGCGCGGCATCGCTTGCAGGCTTCCCCAGCACCAGCGTGTAGTCGTGGATCGGAAGCGCCGCCTCCGGGGCGTCTACCATGCGGATGATGAAACGGCAGTCGCCTCTGGTCCCGAACGCCTCAAGATATTGCCGACCGAGAGCGAGGAAGGCCGTGGCGCCTGCAGGCAGTGCGGCTGCTGCCGCCTGAAGCGAGTCGACCGTCCGCCATCGGTCGCCCGGTTGCTTCTGCCAGCGCGGCCGCAGCCTCAGCTCGAGCGGTACCCCTGTCGCAGCAGACGCCTTGATAGCGTTCTCGCTGATGCGCCGGGCAAAGGGATGAGTGGCGTCGATGACGCGGTCATAGCCGTGTTCGCGGATGTGGGCAGCAAGGCCATCGGCCCCACCGAAGCCGCCGATGCGGACCTCGCCGCGCGGCAGGATCGGGTCCACCGTGCGCCCGGCCAGCGACGTGGTGACTGCATGCCCCTCGTCCACCAGCCGGCTGGCAAGTTCGCGAGCTTCGGCGGTGCCGCCGAGGATGAGGATCTTCTGCGGTATGGCGCTCGAAGTCGACGGTGGCGGATCGCTCGGAAGCTTATCTGGCATGGGCGATGATATTTCCGCTGCGGTCGATGACAATGACGTCCACGCTTACCGGCGCATCACGCAGAACGGACACGGCGGTGCGACGCGCGGCTTCAGCGATGTCTGATGCAATGTCGAGCCCAAGTTCCCCCATGATTCCAGAGACCTCCAGGGCGGTATTGGCATTTTGAATCCGCTCGCGGTCAATTTGAGTCAGGTTCTCAGCACAAGGCAATGATAGAAAATGAAGATTGTCGATCTGGCTGCGGCCGGAATGCAGGTCGAGGGCGCCCTGGGCGAGCTTCGCTATCTTGGCGAAACCACCGGCGATCGTGAGGCGCGGGACGGGGTGGGCTCGCAGATATTTGAGAAGGCCGCCCGCGAAATCGCCCATGTCGAGGAGCGCGCCGTCCGGCAGGCCGTGGAAGGTCTGTGCTGCCTTTTCCGAGGTCGATCCGGTGGCGCCCAGAACATGGGTCAACCCCTCCGCGCGGGCGACATCGATGCCGCGATGGATGGAATGGATCCAGGCCGCGCAGGAAAATGGGTGCACGACACCCGTGGTGCCAAGAATTGAGATGCCGCCCAGAATGCCGAGGCGCGGGTTCCAGGTTTCCTTCGCCAGACCTTCGCCGCCCGGGACCGAGATGGTGATCTCGACATCGAGGGTAACGCCATGTGCCTTCGCCAAGGTTTCAATCTCAGCCGTCATCATGGCGCGGGGCACCGGATTGATCGCGGCTTCTCCCACCGGGATCGGAAGTCCGGCTTTGGTCACCGTGCCAACGCCGTCGCCCGCCACAAAGCGGATGCCGTTTCCGGGAGCGAGCCGCCGGACCGTCGAGATTACGGTCGCACCATGGGTCACATCCGGATCATCGCCTGCATCCTTGACGATGCCTGCAAAGGCAGCGCCGCCGTCGACGCCTTCGCAAGCGAGCGCAAAGGCGGGCGTTTCGCCGCGGGGCAAGGTGATGGTCACGGGGTCGGGACAATCGCCGGTCAGCAACGCGGTGAAGGCCGCCTTGGTCGCAGCGGTCGCACAGGCTCCGGTGGTCCAGCCGCTGCGCAGCCCGCCGCCTTCGGGCTTTTCTACCCGCTCGCTTTCTGCGCCCCGTTGCTGATCATCCGCTTTGCTCATCGTTTGCTTATAGGCGAGCCGCGCCTGCTGAGGAAGGCTCGCGCGGACGCGAAGTGGCGGAAAGCCGGCATGGCGCAATTGCAATTTCAAGGCCCGGAGCCTAGACCATGGCTATGAGTGACACGACGCGTCTTGCCCTGCCCATGCACCTGCCGGCGATCGAGCCCGGCCATGTCTGGCTTGCGGGCGCTGGTCCAGGCGATCCCGGGCTTTTGACCTTGCTTGCGGCGAAAGGGCTGGCCGAGGCGGACGTGATCGTGCATGACGCCCTCGTCAATGAAGAATGCCTGAAGCTCGCGCGCACCGGGGCGATCCTCGAATATGCCGGCAAGCGCGGCGGCAAGCCGTCTGCCAAGCAGCGAGATATTTCGCTGCGGCTCGTCGAACTGGCCGATGCCGGTCACCGCGTCCTGCGGCTGAAGGGCGGCGATCCCTTTGTCTTCGGTCGTGGCGGCGAGGAAGCTCTGACCCTCATCGAACACGGCGTTCCCTTCCGCATCGTGCCGGGTATCACCGCCGGTATAGGCGGGCTTGCCTATGCCGGCATCCCGGTCACCCACCGCGAGGTCAACCACGCCGTCACATTCCTGACGGGCCATGATTCCTCTGGCGTCGTGCCCGATCGGATCGACTGGGACGCGATTGGTCGCGGGTCACCGGTCATCGTCATGTATATGGCGATGAAGCATATGGGGCAGATTGCAGCCAATCTCATCTCCGCCGGACGTCGTGCCGATGAGCCCGTCGCCTTCGTCTGCAACGCCGCGACCGCCGAGCAGTCGGTGCTTGAAACGACCCTGGGCCGCGCCGAGGCTGACATGATCGCTGCCGGCATCGAGCCGCCGGCGATCGTCGTCATCGGTGAAGTGGTGCGGCTGCGTCCCTCGCTCGACTGGCTGGGTGCGCTTTCGGGCCGCAAACTCTTGCCCGACCCCTTCGCCGTGGATCGGAAAGACACGGCATGAGCGGGCTTGTCATCGCCGCGCCGTCCTCCGGTTCCGGCAAGACGGTGGTGACGCTCGGATTGATGCGGGCGCTGTCGCGGCGCGGGATCAAGGTGGCGCCTGGCAAGGCCGGCCCCGACTATATCGACCCTGCCTTTCATGCCGCGGCCTCGGGGCGCACCTGCTTTAATTTCGACCCCTGGGCCATGCGCCCCGCCGTCTTGGCGGATCAGGCGCACCGGTCGTTTGAGGAGGGCCTTCTCATCATCGAGGCGATGATGGGCCTGTTCGACGGTGCGGCCGATGGCACGGGCAGCGCCGCCGATCTCGCAGCCCTCTTGTCGCTTCCGGTCGTTCTTGTGATCGATTGTGCGCGAATGTCACAATCGGTCGCGGCGATCGCGACCGGATTTGCCCGGTACCGTGCCGATGTGCAGGTGGCGGGCGTCATCCTCAACAAGGTTGGCAGCGCTAGACACGAAGCCATGCTGCGCGCCGCATTGCAGGGCACTGGCCTTGCGGTTGTCGGCGTAGTGCGGTCCAGCCCAGGCCTGCATCTGCCGGAACGGCATCTTGGCCTCGTGCAGGCCGGTGAACATGCGGCGCTCGAAGCTTTCATTGAAGCGGCTGCCGATGCGATTGAAGACGGCTGTGATCTTTCGGCGCTGACGGGGCTGGCGGAGACCGGGTTCGTCTCGCAGCCTTCTCCCGTTCCTGTCGGGATCGCCCCATTCGCCCAACACATCGCGGTTGCACGCGACATTGCCTTTGCCTTTTCCTATCCGCACCTGCTGGACGGCTGGCAACGCCAGGGCGCCGAATTGTCCTTCTTCTCGCCACTCGCCGACGAGGCGCCGTCAAAGGCTGCTGGTGCCGTATATCTGCCTGGCGGTTATCCGGAACTGCATTCCGGCCGGATCGCGGCAGCGCAGACCTTCAAAGCCGGGATGGAAAGTGCCGTCAGCCGAGGTGCGAGCGTCTACGGCGAATGCGGCGGCTACATGGTTCTCGGCGAGGGCCTTGTCGATGCCGCAGGCGAGCCACATCAGATGCTCGGCCTGTTGCCGCTTGTCACCAGCTATGCGACCCGCGCGCGCCATCTCGGCTATCGTCGGTTGAGATCCTTGGCGCAGGATCTGCTGCCCGGTTCTTTTTCTGCCCATGAATTCCATTATTCGACTGTGGTGTCGGAAGGCGCTGCCGAACGTCTCTTTGAGGCGGAGGACGCGATGGGTGAGCCGCTCGGAACGTTCGGCCTGCGGCTGGGCAGAGTATCTGGATCCTATATGCATCTCATCGACCGGATTGGAGATGTCGCATGAGCGCGCCGATCCAGCATGGCGGCGGCCTTGCGGCCGCGGCCGAGCTTTATGGCGGGCGTATCGAGGACTGGCTCGATCTGTCGACCGGCATCAACCCGTGCCCGCCGCCTTTGCCAGAGATTTCGCCCCGCGCCTGGCACCGCCTGCCGGATCAAGAGCGCGAGCAGGCCGCGCGCGACGCTGCGCGTCACTACTATCGCTCCGGCCATCGGCTGCCTCTGCCGGTCCCTGGTACTCAGTCGGTCATCCAGCTTCTGCCGCGCCTCGTGCGGCCGGGCGCCCGCGTTGCCATTCTGTCTCCGACCTATGGCGAATATGCCCGAGCCTTCCAGCAGGCGGGGCTTGCCGTCGACCAGATCGCCGATCTCGATGCCATCACGCGGAACCACGGCCTCGTTGTCGTGGTCAATCCGAACAATCCGGATGCGCGTGCCTTCTCGCCCGAACGGTTGACGCTGCTGGCGGAAGAGGTGGGTCGCAACGGTGGCCTGCTCGTTATCGACGAAGCATTCGGTGATGTACTTCCGCAGCTGAGCATGGCGGGCTCGGCCCACCCCTCGGTCATCATCTTCCGATCCTTCGGCAAGTTCTTCGGCCTCGCCGGGATCCGCCTCGGTTTCGTCATCGCAGACGAGCGGATTACCAGTCAATTCGCCGAATGGCTCGGCCCCTGGGCCGTGTCCGGTCCTGCTCTGGAAATTGCGGCCGACTTGCTCTCTTCCAATGTCGAGCCGATCCGGGGCAAGATCGCAGAGCGCTGTCACGCGCTCCATGCCGTGCTTCGCGATGCCGGGCTCGAAATTCGTGGGGAGGCCGGCCTTTTGACGCTGGTGGAGGATCAAAGGGCAGGGGACCTGCACACCCATCTTTGCCGCCATCACATTCTGACCCGCAAGTTCGACTACCGGGGCGACTGGCTGCGCTTCGGGCTGTCTCCCGATCAAGACGGTGATCGCCGGCTTGCCGAAGCGCTCAAGGTGTGGCGTAACCGCTGAACCATGATCCATCTTGTCCTTCTTTTCTTCGCCCTTGTTCTCGACCGCATCATCGGCGATCCCCCCTGGCTGTGGCGACAGGTGCCGCATCCGGTGGTGATCTTCGGCAAGGGGATCGACGCCTTTGAGCGACGTCTGAATGGAAAGGGATTTACGCCTGAGGGACGGCGGTTGAACGGCGTTTTGACCATCCTTGCGCTTCTCCTGCTCGCGGTGGTAACCGGAGCAATTCTGTCCCAGCTGGCATCAAGGCTCGGCCTGGTCGGGTTGTTGCTGGAAATCGTTGTGGTTGCGGTATTCCTGGCGCAAAAGAGCCTCGGCGATCATGTGCTTGCCGTGGCGGAGGGTCTGAGGTCCGACGGTCTTGCCGGTGGGCGCCGTGCGGTCGCCATGATCGTCGGTCGCGATCCCAATACGCTCGACCAGTCCGGTGTCTGTCGCGCGGCGATCGAGAGCCTTTCGGAGAATTTTGCCGATGGCGTGGTGGCGCCTGTCTTCTGGTATGCGCTTGCTGGCCTGCCGGGGCTGCTCGCCTACAAGATGCTCAACACCGCCGATTCGATGATCGGCCACAAGAACGAGCGTTTTCTCGAGTTCGGCTGGGCCTCGGCGCGGCTGGACGATCTCGCCAACTGGCCGGCTGCCCGGCTGTCGGCGCTGCTGATTGCTGCTGCAGCAGCCATCAGGCTAAAGCCTGCGGCTGGACGTCGGTCAATGTCTGCTGCGCTGCGTGACAGCGGGCTGCACCGCTCTCCGAATTCCGGCTGGCCGGAATCGGCCATGGCAGGTGCTCTCGATCTTCAAC
The DNA here is from genome assembly GCF_001429245.1 of Rhizobium sp. Root274. Classification (GTDB taxonomy): domain Bacteria; phylum Pseudomonadota; class Alphaproteobacteria; order Rhizobiales; family Rhizobiaceae; genus Allorhizobium. The sequence continues at coordinate 67,011 of NZ_LMJE01000007.1, read as the reverse complement.
TCGCCGGTCCCCGCGTCTATGGCGGCGTGCGTGTCAGCGAGCCCATGATGTATGCCGCCGGCCGACCGGCTGCAACGCTTCCCGACATTCTCACCGGGGTCTGCGTGTTCTACACGGCCTGCAGCCTGCTTGCGGCGCTGACGGCGCTTGTGGCGCTTGTCTCTTACCTCTGACCATCAGGCTGCCGAAACCACGCCTTGACCCTTTTTGGGCATCGCTGCGGCCCATGTTTTCTTTTTCCCGGCGCAACCTACACTGTGGCAGGGCAAAGGGGTGCCCTGCGGGGCTAAACATGCGCACCACGGCAGCGTTGGGGGCATCATTGATTATTGCGGCGTTCTCGCCGGTATCGGCAGACGCCAGTTCGCTCGTCGCCCGCGTCAGTCTTTCGGCGCAGACTATGACGGTGAGCGAGGACGGGGTCGTTCGGTATCGCTGGAAGGTTTCGACGGGAAGGTCGGGCTATTCAACGCCAACCGGCTCTTGGCGAGCCAAATGGGCGTCGCTTCATCATCGTTCGCGCAAGTATGACAACACGCCCATGCCTTATGCCATTTTCTTCAACGGTGGATATGCCGTGCATGCCACGTTCGACGTGAAGCATCTCGGGCATCCGGCGTCCCATGGACGTGTGAGGCTCCATCCCGACAATGCAGCACAGTTCTACCAGCTCGCCCGTCAAAACGGGCTCGGCAACACGCGGATCATGATTTCGCAGTAATTCGAGCCTTCGGTCAGTCGATGCCGGCTGCGTCGCGCAGGCGCTCGAGCTTTGGCACGATCACGTGACGATTGTTCTCGATCACGATGATGCCGTCCTTGCGCAGCTTGGTCATCTGACGGCTCACCGTTTCGATCGTGAGGCCGAGGAAGTCCGCAATATCGGCCCGCGACAACGGCAGGTCGAAGGTCTGTGCATTGCCCCGGTCCGGATCAATGTGGGTGGCGATCAGGTAGAGGAAGTTGGCCACCTTTTCCTGCGCCGTCTTACGGCCCAGCGTCAGCATCCACTCGCGCGCTTCGTCCAGCTCCTTGAGCGACTGGTTGTGCAGCTTGCGCTCCATGTCGGGCACTTCGCCGACCATGCGGTCGACGACATTGCGCGGGAAGGTGCAGATTTCAGTGTCAGTGGCAGCTTCTGCCGTGATCGTGCTTTCACGGAGGAAGGGCCGGCCGAGAAAATCGGGCGCAAACTGCAGGCCGACGATCTGCTGGCGGCCATCGGCCATCATCTTGGACAGCTTGATCACACCTTTGAGGATGTTGCTGTAGCTGCCGACGGTCTCACCCTGGCCGATCACCTCATTGCCTGCTTCGATTCGCCTGCGGATCGAGTGACGGTTCAGTTCCGTCAGCTGTCCGGCCGTCAGGACCGAACACAGCCCGCCGTGACGCGCCTCGCAGGCCCGACAAACGCCCGGTGCTTCGCATTCCGGCACATGCTTGAGATAGGTGTCCATGATCACGTCGCCCTGGGAGGCCGTGCGACATTACTGTGCGTCGAACGACCTGAATGGCCTTTTCGGCCTTTGAGTTCCGTAGAACTTACTTGAGAAATGTAACATCAAATTGATCGAAGTCAAAGGCCGCATTGTCGCACAGCGCTATCTTTGGTCGTAGTCGACATAGCTTCGGGGCCTCGCAGATCATGCCAGATTCACTTCTCAAGAAATATTCCGGAGCCGTTCCGCGCTACACCAGTTATCCCACGGCGCCGCACTTTCATGAAGGTGTGGATTCTGGCGTTTACGCAGATTGGCTGCAGGCGATCACGGGTGAGCAGAAGCTGTCGCTTTACCTGCATATTCCCTATTGCGATCGGCTCTGCTGGTTCTGCGCCTGCCATACCAAGCATACATTGAGATATGAGCCTATCACGATCTATCTGGAATCGTTGAAAAAAGAAATCGCAACCGTCGGAAAGCTGGTCAACCGCGATGCAGTCGTGACTGCCGTGCATTTTGGCGGCGGCTCGCCGACCATGGTGCGACCGGATGATCTCGTCGATCTTATGGGGGCGCTACGTGAGGCCTTCCACTTCTCCGACGAGGTCGAGATCAGCGTCGAGATGGATCCGAACGATCTGGACGAACCGCGCTATAATGCATTGGCTGAGATCGGCATGACCCGCGCCAGCCTCGGCGTTCAGGACTTCCACCCTGACGTGCAGCGCGCGATCAACCGTATCCAGACTTTCGAACATACGAAGTCAGTGGTTGATGCTGTCAGGGCGCGGGGCGTTCATTCGGTCAATTGCGACATCCTGTACGGCCTGCCGCACCAGACGGAGGAAACGCTCGCCGAAACGGTGCGCGACATCCTCTCGCTTTCGCCCGACCGCATCGCGCTCTTTGGCTACGCCCATGTGCCCTGGATGAAGAAGCACCAGACGATGATCAAGGAAGAGGTGCTGCCGGGCATCGAGGCGCGGTTTGCCCAGATGAACCTGGCCGCGCGCATGCTAGTGGAGGCAGGCTACGAGCCTGTTGGTATCGACCATTTCGCTCGTCCCACCGACAGCATGGCGATCGCCCAGCGGGAAGGGCGCCTTCGCCGCAATTTTCAGGGTTACACCGTCGATGCCGCCGATGCTCTGATCGGGCTCGGTGCCTCATCAATCGGGCAATTGCCGCAGGGCTATGTGCAGAACATGCCGGCAACCGGCGAATACCAGCGCATGGCTGATAATGAGGGACTGGCTGCCGTGCGCGGCGTTGCCGTGAGTGACGACGACCGCATGCGGCGCCGGGTGATCGAGGAGATCATGTGCCGCTTCGAGCTCTCCTTCGACGCGCTGCGGGCCGAATTCGGTGCCGATGCGGAGGCGATCGTCGGGGAGGCGCGTAGCTTCGTCGGGTCCAATCAGGACGATATCTGTCGGCTGGAGGGCGATCGCTTCACCATCACCGAGGCTGGCCGACCCTTCGCGCGCACGATTGCGGCCGTCTTCGACAGCTATCTCGCCAACGGCAAAGGCCGCCATTCCATTGCTGTTTAGGCAACACCTCAAGGCCAAATGTCGTGGTCGCGAAAAACGGCCATTGGCATTTCCCCCTGTTTTCCCTATGTGGAACACAGAATTTGAGACATATGAGGTACTGGCGTGACCGCTACATTCGACAAAGTTGCCGACATCATTGCTGACACCAGCGAAATCGATCGCGAGACGATTACGCCGGAAAGCCACACGATTGATGACCTCGGCATCGACAGCCTCGACTTCCTCGACATCGTCTTTGCGATCGACAAGGAATTCGGCATCAAGATCCCGCTCGAGCAGTGGACCCAGGAAGTCAACGAAGGCAAGGTCTCGACCGAGGAATACTTCGTGCTGAAGAACCTCTGTGCCAAGATCGACGAGCTCAAGGCCGCCAAGGGCTGATCCGTCTGCAGAAGGACGGAAATCCCCGTGCTGCTTGAATATTTCCAGATGATTGACAAGGTCGAGAGCGTGGATCTCGGCCTTGGTCGTTTGAAGGCCCAGTCGGTCGTGCCGATGGAAAGCCCCGTCTTCGAGGGCCATTTCCCCGGCATGCCGCTGGTTCCCGGCGTTCTGCTGATCGAGACCATGGCGCAGGCCTCCGGCATGCTGCTGCTCGCGGTCAAGGACTTTTCCGCCATGCCATTCCTGATGTCAGTCGATGGCGCCAAGATGCGCACCTTCGTCGAGCCGGGCGCCGTCCTCGATATCGTGGCGGAGCTGGAGCATGACGGATCGGGCTTTGCCGTCACCAAGGCGCGCATCACCAGTGCCGGCAAGAAGGTCTGCGACGCCCAGCTGAAGCTGCGTACCGTGGCCTTTTCCGAAGTGCCGCTGGCGCCGATCGTGCGCAAACGCGCCGAGGAAGTCGGGTTGATTGCCGCCATGGCCGCCCAGGGCTAAAGGCCTGACGTCTGCGCTTTGGCGCAATCGCCTCTTGACCTTGGGGCCTTATTCGGGAAAACCCGCTTTTTAACGCCGACCCTCCCGTCGGCGAGAGGATTGCATATGGTCAAACAGCCGAATGATGTGGTGATCACCGGGATTGGCATCGTTACCTGCCATGGTACGGGCAAGGAGCCACATATCGCCCTCCTGTCGTCTCCCCAGGCACCCGAGCCGGTGCTGGAGACGGAGAAGTTCAGCCCTTACGTCGTGCATCGTCTGCCTGAGATCGACTGGTCGGCCCAGATCGGCCGCAAGGATCAGCGGCAGATGGAAAACTGGCAGCGCCTCGGCGTGTTTGCGGCTGGCCTTGCGCTTGACGATGCCGGGATGAAGGACGATGTGGATGCTTGCGGCTCGATGGACCTCATCGTGGCGGCAGGCGGCGGCGAGCGTGACATCGCCGTCGACAGCCTCATCGTCGACGAGGCGCTGAAGCGCAACGACCGCGAACGGCTGCTGATCGAGAAGCTGACCACCGAGCTTCGCCCGACGCTCTTCCTCGCGCAGCTCTCTAACCTGCTCGCCGGCAATATTTCCATCGTGCATAAGGTCACCGGATCTTCGCGCACCTTCATGGGTGAGGAGTCCGCCGGCATATCCGCGATCGAGACCGCCTTTGCCCGCATCAAGGCCGGTCAGTCGACCCATACGCTGGTCGGCGGTGCCTTCATCGCTGAGCGCGCAGACATCCTGCTTCTGGTCGAGGGTATTCGCGCCCACCAGACGGGCCCCTGGCAGCCGCTCTGGTCGCGCGACGGCGAAAATGGCGGTGGCGTGATCCTTGGCACGGTCGGCGCCTTCCTGGTGCTTGAGTCTCGCGAACATGCCGAAGCTCGCGGCGCGCATATCTATGCGGTGCTCGATGCTGTCGAAGGGGATCGCGGCAATCGCGATGAGGGCAAGCTTGAGGCGCGCCTCGGCCGGATCACGCCGGAGGCTTCATCGCTTTCGACCGACGACACCATCGTCTTCTCTGGCGCATCTGGTCTCGCGGATCTCACGCAGCGTGAAAAGGCTTCCCTTACGGAACGTTTCCCCGGCATGCCGGTGCGCGGCTTTGCCGGTTCGATCGGCCATTCCCTGGAAGCGCAGTTCCCTGCGGGACTGGCGCTCGCGGCACTCGCCATCGATGCCGGTGCTATCGTGCCCGCCTTCGATCCCGCCCATGAGACCGCGCAGGGTTCTGCCGCCCGCCATGCCATCGTGACCACCGTCGGCTATGTGCGGGGCGAAGGCCTCGCCGTGCTCTCGGCCGATGTGTGAGGAGATCGTTCGATGACTGACACCCGCTTCAAGGATCATCTCGGCCGCCCGATTGTCGCCGTCACCGGCATGGGCGTCATCACTTCGCTCGGCCAGGGGCTCGCCGACAACTGGGCAAAGCTCACCTCCGGCCAGTCCGGCATTCACTATATCAAGCGCTTCGAGACCGAGGGAATGTCGACCCGCATCGGCGGCACCGTCGATTTCATCGCGGTGCCGGCCAACAATGCCGTCGAGCGCTCCTATGCGCTGGCGCGTGAGACCACCATCGAAGCGCTGGCCCAGGCCGGCCTCAACGGTGATTTCAACGGCCCGCTCTTCCTTGCTGCCCCGCCGGTCGAGCCGGAATGGCATGACCGCTTTGCGCTCGCCGAGCGCGCGCCAACGTCGACCGAACCGGGCGACGCGTATGTGCGCTTCCTCGCCGCCATGCGCGAAAAGCCGGATCCGGTCTTCCTCGAAGCCGTGCAGTTCGGGTCGATTTCCGAGCGGTTGGCCGACAAATTCGGCACCCGCGGCCTGCCGGTGACGCTGTCGACGGCCTGCGCCTCGGGCGCCACGGCCATCCAGCTCGGCGTGGAAGCGATCCGCCAGGGACGCACTGAGCGGGCGCTCACCGTTGCCACCGATGGTTCGATCAGCCCGGAATCGGTCATCCGCTTCTCGCTGCTCTCGGCGCTCTCGACCCAGAACGATCCGCCGGAAAAGGCATCGAAGCCCTTCAGCAAGGAACGCGATGGCTTCGTGATCGCCGAAGGGGCAGCCACGCTCGTGCTGGAATCGCTCGAGTCCGCGGTTGCCCGTGGCGCAAAAGTACTCGGCGTGATCAAGGGCTGCGGCGAAAAGGCCGATTATTTCCACCGCACCCGCTCGTCTCCGGACGGCGGCCCGGCGATCGCCACGATCAAGGCGGCACTTGCCGATGCGGGCCTTTCCGAAGATGCGATCGGCTATATCAATGCCCATGGCACCTCGACGCCCGAGAACGACAAGATGGAATATGGCGCTATGCTGTCCGTCTTCGGCGACCGGCTGAAGGACGCCATCCCGTGCTCGTCGAATAAGTCGATGATCGGCCATACGCTGACGGCGGCTGGTGCGGTTGAGGCCGTGTTCTCGATCCAGACCATGCTGACCGGCACAATGCCGCCGACCATCAACTACGCCAATGCCGATCCCTCGATCGTGCTGGACGTGGTGCCGAATGCGAAGCGGGAGGCCTCGGTTTCGGCCGTTCTCTCCAATTCCTTCGGCTTTGGCGGCCAGAATGCCAGCCTTGTCATGACGCGGGATCCGGTTTAAGGCCTGCGCCAACAATTCGGGACGTCATCCTCGGCCTTCACGCCGGGGATCTGCGACCCTTGCAAGAACAACGAAGGTGGGCGGATGCTCGGGGACTTGCCCGGGCATGACGATGGAAGCGTGACGACGCTCCATCCGGCACCTGACCCTGAAGGAAATATCTCATGCGCGCATTGCAACTCGTCGAAGACCGCAAGCTCGAAATCGTCGATCTGCCGGAGCCGGATGCGCCCGGTCCGGGCGAGGTGACACTGCGCGTCAAGGCCGTCGCACTCAACCACATCGACGTCTGGGGCTGGCGCGGTATGGCCTTCGCCAAGCGCAAGATGCCGCTCGTCATCGGCGCGGAAGCCTCCGGCGTGGTCGAGGCGATTGGCCCGGGCGTCGGCAATATCCTGCCGGGCCAACTGGCCGCCGTCTATGGCGCACGCACCTGCGGTCTCTGCAAGCCTTGCCGTGAAGGCCGCGACAATCTCTGCGAAAACGTCTCTGGCGTGCATGGCTTCCATCTCGACGGTTTCGCCCAGGAGAAGATCAACCTGCCGGCCCGCCTGCTGGTCCCGGCCCCTCCGGGTGTCGATGCCATCGGTGCGGCTCTTGCCCCGGTCACCTTCGGCACGGTCGAGCACATGCTCTTCGACAATGCCAAGCTCGAACCCGGCGAAACCATCCTCGTCCATGCCGGCGGCTCCGGCATCGGCACGGCTGCCATCCAGCTCGCCAAGAAGATGGGCTGCACCGTCATCACCACGGTCGGCTCCGACGACAAGATCGAGCCGGCCAAGGCGCTCGGTGCCGACCACGTCATCAACTACCGCACCGACCGCTTCGAAGGCGTTGTCCGCAAGCTGACCAAGAAGAAGGGCGTGGACGTCGTCTTCGAACATGTCGGGAAGGACACCTGGGCCGGGTCCATGCTTTGCCTGAAGCGCGGCGGCCGCCTCGTCACCTGCGGTTCGACCTCGGGCGTCTCGACCGACATAAACCTGATGATGCTCTTCCAGCAGCAGCTGAAACTGCTCGGCTCCTTCGGCTGCCGGATGGAAAACATGGCGAACGCCATGCAGAAGATGGCGCGCGGCATCGTGCATCCCGTCATCGATACGCAGGTCTCGTTCGACGATATCGATCGTGCGCTGTCGCGGATGGAAGGTCGCCAGGTGTTCGGCAAGATCATCCTGAAGATGGATTGATCCGGTGCGGATGTTCATCACCCGCATCGTGCTCTTCCTGCGCAAGGCCTATCACTGGACGGTCGCGCAACTGGCCTTCGGATTTCTGACTGCGCTGAAGATTTTTCCGGCCGATGCGGCGATCAACTTCGCCGACCGGCTGATGCGTTGGATCGGCCCGAAGACGAAGCGCCACCACCTCATGCAGGTCAACCTGCGCAACGCGTTTCCGGAAAAATCGGATGCCGAGCGGGAGGCCATCGCGCTTGCAAGCTGGGGGCATATGGGCCGGCTTGCAGCCGAATATGTCTTCCTCGACCGCTTGTTCGACTTCGATCCGGCAAAGCCGGGAGAGGGCAGGGTGGAGGTTTCCGGCGTCGAGCAATTCCTGGACCTGCGCGACAATCCGCGGCCCTTCATCGTCTTTACCGCCCACACGGCCAACTTCGAGCTCTTGCCCGTGGCGGGTGCCGCGTTTGGCCTCTACGTGACGGTGCTGTTTCGGCCACCGAACAACCCTTACGTTGCCGACAAAGTCTTCGATTTTCGCCGCAAGCGGATGGGCAAACTGGTGCCTTCCCATGCCGGCTCCTCCTTTGCTCTTGCGCGGCAGCTCGAGCATGGCGGCGGCGTCGGCGTACTCGTCGACCAGAAGTTCAAGAAGGGCGTCGAGACCCGCTTCTTCAACAATCCGGTGCGGACCAATCCGCTTCTGGCGAAGCTCGCGCGGCAGTTCGAATGTGAGGTCTATCCAGCTCGCTGCATTCGGCTGCCGGGCAATCGTTTCCGCCTGGAGATCGAACCGGCGATTACCTTGCCACGCAACGACAAGGGACAGATCGACGTCAACGCCACTTCGCAGGTGCTGAACGACAAGGTCGAATCATGGGTGCGTGAGCTGCCGGAGCAATGGCTCTGGTATCATGACCGCTGGAACATTAAGCGGAAGATTTGATCCATCATTTCTAACGGGTGTAAGCGTTTCAAGCGTAACATTTTTTGGGCTGAGCACTGCCGACCGCTCGCGGGAATTGAAGGTGATGGCACCTCATGTTAGGGCTCCACACGAGAACCGTGTGATGGATTCCCGAATTTCGTCACACTGCGGGTGAGGTGATGAATGTCGTTCGGCGAATTTCGAGATGCAAATCTGCGCGTCCTGTCAGAAAGCATATCGCTGAAGAATCGTCTGTTGCAGCAGGCCATTCGCAGCGGAAACGATGAGCTGGTACGGGCCATCGACCGCGAGATCGAACCTCTGTTGACCGATCTTGTCAGCTACCGGGCGACAGATACCGACGACATTTACCTGCAGATGCGTTTGGTGACGTCACTGATCCGGGAGGACGCTGACGATCGGGCTTGCGTTCTGCGCCACGCCTCCATGCTGTCCCTGCTTGTCGAACGCTATTTCGGCCCGAGGCGTGGGCAGGCGGCTCCGCCCATGCATGTGCCGATCAGCGCGGAAACGTCCGGTTCCGAGGACGACGAAATGCTCAACGAGACGATCCTCAACAATTTGCCGGAACGGATTGCGGTCGTGACGAGGGACTATCGCTATCTCTTCGCCAACCCGCCGATGGCCAGCATGCTGGGCGCCCCGCAGATGGATCTGATTGGCCGGAGTGTGCTGGATATCTGCCTCGATTCCGACATGCGTCAGGCCCTGCGGGAAGCGCTTGACGCCGCCTTTGCCGGTCGCACCGGCTCTATCTCGGCGGTCTTCCGTTCGATGGCGGATGGCACGGTGATGCTGCGTGCGCGCTACAGTCCGTTGCGGGCCTCTCAGGGCGTGATCAACGGTGCGGTCCTGACCTTCGGCGAGGACGAACCCATGATCGGCGGCATCGCCGCCTGATCCTCAGTCATGAACAGGTTCAGCTGACCTGATCGGGAGGCGAAGGGGCGTCGTCGGAACGCACACCCATGAGCAGATGCTCACGCTCGAAGGCGATATGGCGGCGTAGCCCTTCGAAGAAGCCGCGCAGCATGTAGCCGACAGCTTCCATATTGACGGCCGAGCCCGAACCCAGCCGCAACAGCGCATCCGTCAGCTCCTCGGCAAAACACTCATCCTCGCAGTGCTCGAACTTCAACCGTTCAAGCGTCGAAGCCAGGTGATCGTTCGTTTCGCCTGCCGCCTGCAATTGCGGGAAGAGCACGGTTTCCTCGTAGTGATGGATCCCCTTGATCAGGGGGCCGAGTGCCTTTGCCGCGTAAATGCATTTCTGGCGATTGACGCTGCCCGGCAGCGAATCGGCAATTTCTTCGAGTTCGTGGCAGAGAGCCAGTTGCTCCTCCTGGGCGCGGTGCAGCCAGTCGAGGCCCCATTTGCCGGCGTCCAGGCGGGCATTTCCCGTCTTTGCCGCGTTCGGCCCCGCCATATCAGTCGTCGTTGTGGTCAGCATGTCCGATATCTCCAACGGCATACCGGTCGGCGGCATGCCAGCACTCCCAAGACACGCGTGCCGGGCCGTCTCGTGCACTGCCCGAAGCCGGCCCGAGAGGTCGCAAACCCGGATGCGAAGCAGAAGGTCGCCAATTTTGAGCGAAAGCGCATTGACTTGGATCAAGGTGCTTTGCCCCCGCCGATGCGAATGGTGCAGTCGACGCGAGAGGATTCTCCAGACGGAGCGGACGTATCGCGATGAGATCAGCAAGCCGTTGGGGGATTCCAACAATGAACTATACTGTCGAGACTTTGGTGATGGCGGTCCTCGCCTTCGCCGCGCTGCTCGGGGTGGCCTTCACCCAGGACAGCCTCTTTGCAGCCCATATGTGGGTTGCGTTCTTCGTGCTCACCGCCGGCACGATCGTGATGCTGCGGCGGATGCAGTTCGCACCGTCGAAGGTGGGCGCCACTCAAGCCGTCGAGGCCAAGGCCAAGTCGGAATATTTCGACGAAGTCGTGCGCTACGGCGTCATCGCCACGGTCTTCTGGGGTGTCGTTGGCTTCCTCGTCGGCGTGGTCGTCGCGCTGCAGCTCGCCTTTCCCGATCTCGACATTGAGCCGTATCTGAATTTTGGCCGGCTTCGTCCGCTGCATACCTCGGCCGTCATCTTCGCCTTCGGCGGCAATGCGCTGATCGCCACCTCCTTCTACGTGGTGCAGCGCACGTCCCGTCAGCGCCTGTTCGGCGGTTCGCTCGGCTGGTTCGTGTTCTGGGGCTATCAGTTCTTCATCATCATGGCCGCTACCGGCTATCTGCTGGGCATTACCCAGGGGCGTGAATATGCCGAGCCGGAATGGTATGTGGATCTCTGGCTGACCGTCGTCTGGGTCGCCTATCTGATCACCTTCATGGGCACGATCATGACCCGGAAGGAGAGCCATATCTATGTGGCCAACTGGTTCTACCTCGCCTTCATCGTCACCATCGCCATGCTGCACATCGTCAACAATCTGGCGGTGCCCGTCTCCTTCCTCGGCGTGAAGAGCTACTCGGTCTTCTCCGGTGTCCAGGATGCGCTGACCCAGTGGTGGTACGGCCATAACGCCGTCGGCTTCTTCCTGACGGCTGGCTTCCTCGGCATGATGTACTACTTCGTGCCCAAGCAGGCCGGTCGCCCGGTCTATTCCTACCGCCTGTCGATCATCCACTTCTGGGCCCTGATCTTCATGTATATCTGGGCAGGTCCCCACCACCTGCACTATACGGCTCTGCCCGACTGGGCACAGACGCTCGGCATGGTGTTCTCGATCATGCTGTGGATGCCCTCCTGGGGCGGCATGATCAACGGCCTGATGACGCTGTCCGGCGCCTGGGACAAGATCCGCACAGACCCGATCATCCGCATGATGGTCATCGCCATCGCCTTCTACGGCATGTCGACCTTCGAGGGCCCGATGATGTCCATCAAGGCCGTCAACTCGCTCAGCCATTATACCGAATGGACCATCGGTCACGTTCACTCGGGCGCTCTCGGCTGGGTCGGCATGATCACCTTCGGCGCGATCTACTACCTGACGCCCAAGCTCTGGAACCGTGATCGCCTGTACTCCATGCGTCTGGTCAACTGGCACTTCTGGCTCGCCACGCTCGGCATCGTCGTCTACGCCGCCGTCTTGTGGGTTGCCGGCATCCAGCAGGGTCTGATGTGGCGCGAATATGATGCCCAGGGCTTCCTGGTCTACTCGTTCGCCGAGTCCGTCGCCGCCATGTTCCCCTATTACGTCCTCAGAGCTGTCGGTGGTGGCATGTATCTGCTGGGTAGCTTGATCATGGCCTACAACATCCTGATGACCATCCTCGGCTATGAGCGCCAGGAAGCCCCGATCCCCGGTTCGGTCGCTCCCGCCGCCGTTCCGGCTGAATGAGAAGGAAGGTTTCCATGTCCATTCTTGATAAACACGCAATCCTCGAGAAGAACACGAGCCTTCTCTTCCTCGGTTCGCTGCTGGTGGTCACCATCGGCGGCATCGTGGAGATCGCCCCGCTCTTCTACCTGGAGAACACCATCGAAAAGGTAGAGGGCATGCGCCCCTACTCGCCGCTCGAACTGGCCGGCCGCAACATCTATGTCCGTGAAGGCTGCTATGTCTGTCACAGCCAGATGATCCGGCCGTTCAAGGACGAGGTCGAGCGTTACGGTCACTACTCGCTGGCTGCGGAGTCGATGTACGATCATCCGTTCCAGTGGGGGTCGAAGCGCACCGGGCCGGATCTCGCCCGCGTCGGCGACCGCTACTCCAACGAGTGGCACGTCCAGCACCTGAGCGAGCCGCGCGATGTCGTGCCGGAATCGATCATGCCGAGCTACTCCTATCTCAAGGAGACCCCCCTCAAGGTCACCAATGTTCAGATGGACCTGAAGGCGAACCGCCTGGTCGGCGTGCCCTATTCGGACGAAATGGTCGAGCTGGCAGCGGCCGATCTTGCCGCCCAGGCCGATCCGAATGCCGATACGTCGGGGCTGCTCGCGCGGTATCCGAAGGCCAAGGTCGGCGACTTCGACGGCAATCCGGCCCAGCTCACCGAAATGGATGCGCTGATTGCCTATCTGCAGATGCTCGGCACTTTGGTGGACTTCTCCACCTATGACGACGCGACCGGTTACCGCTGAGGAGAGACCCATGGAAACCTATACCGCCATGCGTCACTTCGCCGACAGCTGGGGCCTGCTCGCCATGGCGCTGTTCTTCGCCGGCGTCGTCGTCTTCACACTCCGTCCGGGCGGCAAGAAGTCCGCCGATGATGCAGCCAGCATCCCTCTCAAGGAGGATTGAAAAATGGCAGACCAAAAACACATCGACGAGATCAGCGGCGTCGAAACCACCGGTCACGAATGGGATGGCATTCGCGAACTGAACAATCCCATGCCGCGCTGGTGGGTCTGGACCTTCTACGTGACCATCCTCTGGGCGATCGCCTATACGGTCTTCTATCCGGCCTGGCCGCTTCTCACGAGCAACACCAAGGGGCTGCTGGGTTATTCCAGCCGCGCCGAAGTGGCGCAGGAACTGGCGGCAGCCAAGACCTCGCAGATGGTCTATCTGGACAAGATCGCGGCCCTTCCGCTCGACCAGATCGTCGCTGACAAGGAGCTCAACCAGTTCGCCATTGCCGGCGGTGCAGCCGCCTTTAAGGTCAACTGCGCGCCTTGCCATGGTTCGGGTGCCGCCGGTGGCCCCGGCTATCCGAACCTCAACGACGACGATTGGCTCTGGGGTGGCGATCTCGAATCGATCCACACCACGATCGCCCACGGCATCCGTTATGACGGCGATGCGGATACCCGCGTGTCTGAAATGCCGGCCTTCGGCGAAATCCTCGACGCTGATCAGATCAAGCAGGTGGCAGCCTATGTCATCAGCCTGACCGGCACGCCGAGCGATGCCGCTCTAGTCGAACCGGGCAAGCAGGTCTTTGCCGACAACTGCGCCTCCTGCCACGGCGAAGATGCCAAGGGAGGTCGTGATTTCGGTGCCCCGAACCTTGCCGATGCCATCTGGCTCAAGGTCGACGGCGAAGCCGGGATCGCTGCCCAGGTGCGCCAGCCGCGCCACGGCGTGATGCCGGCCTGGACTGCGCGTCTCGGCGACAGCACGGTCAAGCAGCTCACCGTCTTCGTGCATTCGCTGGGCGGTGGCGAGTAAGCCTCGATCCTCTCAATCGATCAACGAACGAAGGCCGCATCCCCGATGCGGCCTTTGTCTTTTCTGCTGGTGTCCGGTCCGTCGCGGGGATTGCGGCGCTTCGCCGCTGCTTGACTTAAGTCAAGGCGGGGTGGCGGTGGAGGTGGGACAACGCGAGCATCAGAAAGGGTCCTTGTGCCATGAACATACATGCCGATCAGAACCAGGCCGCCGAGGCGGCCGAGATCGAAAGACATGATGCCGAAGCGGTCATGTCCGCGAAGAATCGCAAGCCGCTCTACGAGGCGCGCAAGAAGATCTTCCCCAAGCGTGCCAATGGCCAGTTCCGCAAATTCAAATGGATTGTCATGGCGATCACGCTCGGCATCTACTACCTGACGCCGTGGCTGCGCTGGGACCGTGGACCCTATGCGCCGGACCAGGCCGTTTTGATCGACATCGCCCATCGCCGCTTCTATTTCTTCTTCATCGAGATCTGGCCGCAGGAATTCATTTATGTCGCGGGCCTGCTGGTCATGGCGGGGTTCGGCTTGTTCCTGATCACGTCAGCGGTCGGGCGCGCCTGGTGCGGTTATACCTGTCCGCAGACCGTTTGGGTCGATCTCTTCCTTGTGGTCGAACGCTTCATTGAGGGTGACCGAAACGCCCGTATCAAGCTCGAAGGTGCCCCCTGGACCTTCGACAAGATCTGGAAGCGGGTGAGCAAACATATCGCCTGGATTGCCATCGGGGTCGCGACCGGTGGTGCCTGGATCTTCTATTTTGCCGATGCGCCGTCTCTTGCCGTCGATTTCTTCACCGGCCAGGCCGACCCGGTCGCCTATATCACCGTCGCCATCCTGACGGCCACGACCTATGTCTTCGGTGGGCTGATGCGCGAGCAGGTCTGCATCTACATGTGCCCCTGGCCGCGCATCCAGGCGGCGATGCTCGACGAGAAGTCGCTTGTCGTCACCTATAACGACTGGCGCGGCGAGCCGCGCACCCGGCATGCCAAAAAGGCGATCGCAGCCGGTGAGCCGGTTGGCGATTGCGTCGACTGCAATGCCTGCGTCGTCGTCTGTCCCATGGGCATCGACATCCGCGACGGCCAGCAGCTCGAATGCATCACCTGCGCGCTGTGCATTGATGCCTGTGACAGCGTCATGGACAAGACCGGCAAGCCGCGCGGCCTGATCGCCTATGCGACGCTCGAGGAATACCAGTCGAACATGGCGCTCGCCACCAATGGCAATACGACACCCATCCAGCCGTCCAAGGTTCGCAATGCCGACGGATCCTTCTCCGACAAGATCCGCCACTTCGACTGGCGCGTGATTTTCCGGCCGCGCACCTTGCTCTACATGGGTGTCTGGAGCGCGGTCGGGATCGGACTTTTGATCTCTCTCGTCGGTCGCGACCGGCTCGAGGTGAACGTATTGCATGATCGCAATCCCCAGTTCGTCCTCGAATCGGATGGTTCGATCCGCAACGGCTACACGGTTCGCCTGCTCAACATGATCGCGACACCGCGCGAGATTGAGGTCACGCTCGACAATCTTCCGGAGGCGGTCATGAAGATCAATGGCGTCAACGAGCCGCCGGCCCGCACTTTCACCGTTTCCGTCGAGCCGGATGAAGCGACCACGCTCAAAGTCTTCGTCACGCTGCCTGCCGAATATGCCAAGTCCGCGACCCAGGAAGTCACCTTCATCGCGAAGGACAAGGACAGCGCCGAGCAGGACAATTACACTGCCATCTTCAATGCCCCGGGAGCCAAGAAATGACCGCCAGAGCCGCAAAGCCGTTCACCTTCACCGGCCGCCACATGCTGGCCGTCATGATCGCCTTCTTCGGCATCATCATCGCCGTGAACTTCACCATGGCCTATCTTGCGACGTCGACCTGGAGCGGTCTGGTGGTTGCCAACACCTATGTCGCCAGCCAGCAGTTCAACGGCAAGACCGAAGCCATCCGCCAGATGCTGGCGACGGGGATCAATGGCGAACTCGCCGTGAAGCGTGACGGCATCCGCTATCATCTGACCCTCCCGGGCAATGTGCCCGTGGTCGCCGACAGCGTCATCGCCCATTTCAAGCGCCCGGTTGGCGAACATCAGGATTTCGAACAGGTTCTGACACCGGCCGGCGACGGCGTTTATCTCGCCAGCCGCGAGGTTCTCGCCGGGAGCTGGATCGTCGAAATGAAGGCGGAGAAGGACGGTAAACTGGTCATGCATGAAGCCCACCGGATCACCGTTTCGGGAGAATGACGATGAGTTGCTGCGCAGCCGGATCGGAAGGGGCACTCGATATCGAGCGGGCAGGGCATGCGCTGCCGTCCGCCGAGGAACTGAGGCTGTCGAGCCGCGCGGTTGGCCCGGGGCTCTGGCAGGTCGATCTGAGTGTACCGGCGGTTCATTGTGGTACCTGCATTACGACAGTCGAGCATGCGCTCAAGGCGCTGGCGCAGGTCGAGCGTGCCAGGGTCAATCTTTCCACCAAACGCGTTTCCGTCGTGTGGAAGGAAAGCGTCGACGGGGTGGAGACCGACCCCGTTTCGCTGCCCCGCGCCATCGCCTCCACCGGCTACGAGTCGCATCTGTTCACGGCAGCCGAAGAAGCGTCCGATTCTTTGCGCAATCAGCTGATCCGTGCAGTTGCCGTCTCCGGTTTCGCCGCCACCAACATCATGCTGCTGTCGGTTTCCGTCTGGTCGGGAGCGGATGCCGCGACACGTGATCTGTTCCACTGGATCTCTGCGATGATCGCAGCGCCCGCGCTCATCTATGCCGGCCGCTTCTTCTACCAATCCGCCTGGAGTGCCCTGAAACATGGCCGCACCAACATGGATGTGCCGATCGCCATCGGCATCACGCTGTCCTATGCCGCCTCGCTGTGGGAGACCATCCATCACGGCGAACATGCCTATTTCGATGCCACGGCTTCGCTGCTGTTCTTTCTTCTGATCGGTCGCACGCTCGACCACGTCATGCGCGACCGCGCCCGCTCGGCGATTTCGGGGCTTGCACGCCTCAGCCCGCGTGGGGCCATGGTGATCGGTGATTTCGGCACCCAGGATTACCGCGCCGTCGAAGACATCAAGGTCGGCGACCGTATTGCAATTGCCGCAGGCGACCGCATTCCTGTGGATGGCGTGGTGATTGCGGGTAACAGCGATCTCGACGTCTCGATCGTCAATGGCGAAAGCGCCCCGCAATCCGTGGGACCGGGCAGCGCCGTTCAGGCCGGCACCTTGAGCCTGACAGGCTCGCTGACCATTTCGACGACCGCCACCGTCACCAATTCCTTCCTCGCAGAAATCATTCACCTGATGGAGGCGGCCGAAGGGGGCAGGGCACGTTACCGCCGGATCGCCGACCGCGCCGCCCAGTTCTATTCGCCCGCCGTGCACCTTCTCGCCATCACCTCCTTCGTCACCTGGGGCCTCTATGACGGCGACTGGAAGCACGCGATGATGGTTGCGATCGCCGTCCTGATCATTACCTGCCCCTGCGCGCTTGGCCTCGCCGTGCCTGTCGTGCAGGTCGTTGCCGCCGGCCGGTTGTTCAAGGCCGGCATCATGGTCAAGGATGGCTCGGCGATGGAGCGGCTGGCGCAGGTCGATGCCGTCGCCTTCGACAAGACCGGAACGCTGACCCTTGGGCGTCCGCGCCTCGTCGATGGTCCCTCGGTCACGGCCGAAGCTTTTGCGGTTGCCGCAGGCCTTGCCGCCCATTCCCGCCATCCGCTGTCGCGGGCTCTGTGGAGCGCCTATACGCTGCAGCCGCGCAGCTTCGACGGCGTGCGCGAGGTTCCGGGTGCCGGCGTCGAGGCCGCAACTTCTGAAGGCATTTGGCGGCTCGGTCACCGTGCTTTCGCCTGCGGCGAGGCGAAGGCCGAACTTATCGCCACGCCCTATTCGGAAGTGGTGCTGTCGCGCGATGGCGCGGAGATCGCCACCTTCCATTTCGAGGACATTCTGCGTCCGCGCGCCGAGACTGCGGTTCGGCAGCTGAAGGCCTCCGGCTTCCGGCTCTCCATCCTGTCGGGCGACAGGGCCGTGGTCGTTGCCAAGATCGCTCGCGAACTCGGGATCGACAGCTGGCGTTCGGGGCTCAATCCGCGCGAGAAAGCGGAAGCCTGTGCGGAAGCTGCCGAACAGGGGAGCCGGCTGTTGATGGTCGGCGACGGCATCAATGATGCGCCGGCGCTTGCGGCCGCCCATGTCTCCATGGCACCGGCGACGGCCGCCGATGTTGGCCGTCAGGCCGCCGATTTTGTCTTCATGCGTGATGGGCTGGAGGCCGTCCCCTTTGCCATCGAGGCCTCTCGCCGCGCCGGGCGGCTGATCCGCGAGAACTTTGCCCTCGCCATCGGCTACAACGTCATTGCCGTGCCGATCGCATTGCTCGGCTATGCGACCCCGTTGATCGCGGCGGTCGCGATGTCGACCTCTTCGATCATCGTCGTTGCCAACGCGCTCAGGCTCAATCGCCTGACCCTTAAAGAGGTGCAAAGCGGAGAGGTCGAAACGGGCGCGCGCGCCGCTAGCCCCACCGCACAGCCGAGGCTTGCCGCATGAATATGCTGATCTTCCTCATTCCGATCGCGCTTTTCCTTGGCGGTCTCGGTCTCTTTGCCTTCCTCTGGTCGCTGAAAAGCGGCCAGTATGACGATCTAGACGGCGCTGCATGGCGCGTGATTACCGACGACGAAGACAAACCCGCATCGTGACAGGTCCTTTACCGTCCGATCAAATTTCTGCCTTGCCGCCAAGCGCCATGAATGCGAGAAAGCCCGCGTTCTTGTATTTTGCATAGTGAGGTCTCGTCGTGCAGCAGGCAGAAATCGGACTGATCGGTCTCGGAGTCATGGGCTCCAATCTCGCGCTCAACATTGCGGAAAAGGGGAACCGGATTGCCGTCTTCAACCGAACGCCAGCGCGCACGGACGAATTCCTCGGCGAGGCCGGCGATCTTGCCGGGCAGATCATCGGCTGCCACACGATCGAAGAGTTTGTCGCTGCCATCCGCCCGCCGCGCCCGATCATCATCATGATCAAGGCCGGCGACGCCGTCGACCAGCAGATGGCCGCCCTGATGCCGCATCTGGCACAGAACGACATTATGATCGACGCCGGCAATGCCAATTTCCGGGATACGGTCGCTCGATTCGAGAAGCTCGCCGGCACCGGCTTCACCTTCATCGGCATGGGGGTGTCCGGCGGTGAAGAAGGCGCCCGTCATGGCCCGTCGATCATGGTCGGCGGCACGGAAGAAAGCTGGAAGCGCGTCGAGCCCGTGCTCACCTCGATTGCCGCCAAGTTCAATGGGGACCCTTGCGTCGCCTGGCTCGGCACCGATGGCGCCGGCCACTTCGTCAAGACCATCCATAACGGCATCGAATATGCCGACATGCAGATGATCGCTGAAGTCTACGGCATTCTGCGTGATGGCCTGAAGCTCTCGGCCCACGAGATCGGCGAGATCTTCGGCCAGTGGAACAAGGGCCGCCTCAACTCCTACCTGATCGAGATCACCGAGAAGGTGCTGAAGGCGACCGATCCGGAAACGGGCAAACCGATGGTCGATATCATCGTCGATGCCGCGGGCCAGAAGGGTACGGGCAAGTGGTCGGCCATTGAGGCGCAGAACCTCGGGGTCGCGGCCTCCGGCATTGAAGCTGCCGTTGCCGGTCGCGTGTTGTCGTCGCTGCGCGAAGAGCGCATGGCAGCCGAGACGCTGTTCGGCCTGCCCGCCGCCGTTGAAGCACCGAAAGATCGTGCCGCCTTCATCGCCGATCTGGAGAATGCGCTGCTGGCTGCCAAGGTTGCCGCCTATGCTCAGGGTTTTGCTGTCATGACGGCCGCATCCGGCGAGTTCGGCTGGTCCCTGCCCATGCCGACGATTGCCCGAATCTGGCGCGCCGGCTGCATCATCCGCTCGCAGTTCCTCGACGAGATCACCTCGGCCTTCACGAAGGACCCGAACGTGCCGAACCTTGTGGTGACGCCGGCCTTCGCCTCCATCGTCAAGGACACCGACGGGGCGCTCCGCCGCGTCGTGGCCCATGCCGCCTTGGCAGGGCTGCCGATCCCGGCCTTGTCTTCGGCCCTGTCTTACTTCGACACCTATCGTCGCGGGCGCGGCACGGCGAACCTCATTCAGGCCCAGCGCGACTTCTTCGGCGCCCATGGCTTCGACCGTCTTGACGGCAAGGATATTCACCACGGTCCGTGGGCCGGGCAATTCTGATAGCGCTCACGTCCTGCCTCAAGCTTAGCAGCCCGCCTCCATCAGAGGCGGGCTTTTTCGTGCCGGAATGCGCACAAGCGTCTTCAGTCTCCAAGACCCGCCAGCACGCTAGGATTGCGCTGAAGAGGGCTGTGTAGAAACCTGGATCGTTCAAATCCTAATGATTACATTGAGGAGTGTTTAAAGCCTGCGCCCTAGCGTTGTCACACGGTTAATGTCGTTGTGCGCAATCGAGGCTTTTCTTTATGTCCTTTGTAAACGTTCCCACCATCATGCTCTGCGGTTTCCTTGTGCAGGCAGTGTTCGCCTGGCTGTTCTGGCGCAACTGGCGGACGGAACCGGGCCGGCAGGAATTTCTCGTATGGTCGGCCGCTGCCAGCACGGCCTCTATCGGTTCGCTACTGATGGCCTTTTATCCTGGCGCCTACAGTCTCGGCAGCGTCACCATTGGCCCCGGCCTCGTGCTGATGAGCCTCGCGCTTGCCTGGCAGGGGTCCCGGCGCTTCGACCACCGCGATGTCGATCTCAATCTCGCGTCTGCCGGTCCGCTCTTGTGGATGGCGCTCACCAGCATCGTGCCGATCTTCCAAACGGGCATCATTGCGCCCCTGGTGCTCTGGGGTGTGCTGACCGGCATTTATGCGGGTCTCGTCGTGCAGGAGCTTCGCACATCCGTGCGGGAGGAGCATCTGCCCAGCCGCCCGATGGTCATGAACTGGTTCGGCGCGCATGGGGCCATCGCCATGCTTGCGGTCCTCATGGCTCTGGCCTGGTCGTTGACGGGCGAGGGGGCCTCCCTGCCGCAACAGTCGCTCTGGTTCGGCCTGCTTGCGCTTGAGCTTCTCTTACATGGGATCGTGACCGCAGTTTCGCTCCACATCCTGGTCAAGGAGCGGTTGCAGCTTGAGCATCATTGGGCGGCGGCGACCGACACGCTGACCGGCCTTGTCAATCGCGGCACCTTCCTCGACATGCTGCAGACGCTATCAATGAAGGTCCGCGGCGAGGGCGCCTTCCTCTATGTCGACGTCGATCACGTCAAGCGGATCAATGATCGCTTCGGTCATTCCGGCGGCGACCACGTGTTGAAGACCTGTGCCGATCTCATCGCCCGCGAACTGCCGCAGCATGCGCTGCTCGGACGCCTCGCCGGTGCGGAATTCGCGGCCTATATCCCCTTTTGCGATCTGGAAAAGGCGGAGGCGCTCGGGCATGTGATCTGCGAAAGTGTCGCCCAGCAGATCTTCGCGCTCGGCGACGCCCTGGTCAGCGTGACCGTCAGCGTCGGGGTCGCCCATGGCGCGGTGCAGGTGACGCCTGACGAATTGCTGAAACGGGCCGACGCTGCCCTCCACTCGGCAAAGGTGAATGGCCGCAATTCCGTTGTCGTCTGGCACGAGGGCGAACGGCCGTCTTATGCCTGAGTGGGCGCAGGCGGGGCTGCAACCCCGCATACCCGTCGCCAATGCGTTTCCGGCAGGATCAGTCCCAGCGAGGCTCGCTGATACTCTGCAGCAGTTGCGGCTCGACACCGTCGATGCGGGCGATCACTGCTTTGGCAAGTTCGCGCCCCGCCTGCCGCACATCCTCATGCACCGTGATGATCTCGGGCCGGATCCATTTCAGGATCGGCGTGCTCTGCTTGGCAACAAGATCGAGATCGCGGCCGATCCTCAAGCCCGCTGCCTCGATGCCGGCGTTGGCGGCAATCGCACTGCTGCCCGACGACGAAACCAGCCCGTCCGGAGCATCCGGCCCGCTCATCAGGTCTTGCACCCGAGCGCGGATCTGCTCGAGCGGCGCGTCGATGTTGATGTGCAGCGGCACCTCTTCCGCCCCGAATGCCCTCAGTCCCCGCATGAAGCCGTTGAAGGTGTGTTCGTAATAGGTGAGTTTGCTCGGCGGCGGCAGAAGCGCAATCCGGCGGCGCCCCTTTTTCACCAGCCGCTCGACGGCGCTGAAGGCGAAGGCCTCATTGTCGAAATCGTGATAGGGATGGGCATCGCGCATGTTCGTTCGCCCATGGGTGGCGAACGGCATGTTCTGCTCCATCAGCAACTGAACCCGCGCGTCGTCGGGCTCCGTGCGGGAAATGATCACGCCATCCGCCGATCCCGTCTCCAGGATGTAGCGGACCGGCAGCATCGGATCCTTGGTATGGGCATGCGGCGTTACCACGATATGGTAAGGCGTGCCGGACAGGACCTCCGAAATTCCAACGACCATCTGGTTGGAGAAGCCGAGGATTTCCTCGTCGATGCCGAGAACAAGTGCGATGACATTGGTCTTTCCGGTTCGCAGACGCACGCCCGCACGGTTAGGCTGATAGCCCAGCTGCCGGGCCACCATACGGACGCGCTCTTTCGTCTCCGCGCCGATATCGGGCGCGTCCTTCAGTGCCCGGGACACGGTTGTGATGCCGAGACCCGTCATGAAGGCGATCGTTTTCAGCGTCGGCCGTTCCTTCGGTGCCGTCGACCGGTCCATGACCCCGCTTGCCTGCTGTTCTGTCATCGTGTCCCCGCCATCGCATAAGCCCCGCTTATAATTGGCTTTTCCCCGACTGCAAACCCACGGTCCCGGAGCTCCTCCCGATCACGCAGAGGAAAAATCTGAAACGATACAGTCGATTTGTCGAGCCTTTTCTTATGCTGCGCTGCGAAGCTGTTCAACCAAAGGTGGGTAATCCCCAAGCGTGGAACCTGGCATCGGACGAAACACAGGTTCCTACCGTTTCGCAGCATATTCATGCGGTAAGTTGCCTAAAGTCCCGGCTGTTAAGCGTTATTCTTCTGCTGCAGCGCAAAATTCATTCGTCTCAAAGCGTTTTGGATTGACTGCCTTACAGGCCGTTTCCGACCGGATCACTGTCTTCAGACATTTTTTCTCGAACACGTGGTTGCGCTTCAAAATTCTTTGACATAAGTTTTTCCGGCAACGTTTCAGTGAGGGAGGAGACTCATGAATTACCGTAGCTTCGCGGCAGCTTTGGCCGCAACCGTCGTTATGCCGTTCGCAGCAGCGCAGGCAACCGATCTCGAAGTCACGCATTGGTGGACGTCTGGCGGCGAAGCCGCAGCGGTCGCCGAGCTGGCAAAGGCATTCGATGCCACCGGCAACAAGTGGGTCGACGGCGCCATCGCAGGTTCGGGCGGCACCGCCCGCCCGATCATGATCAGCCGCATCACTGGCGGCGATCCGATGGGCGCCACTCAGTTCAACCATGGCCGTCAGGCTGAAGAACTGGTCCAAGCCGGCCTGATGAAGGACCTGACGGCTGTCGCCGAGAAGGAAAAGTGGAAAGAGATCGTCAAGCCGGCGAGCCTGCTCGACAGCTGCACCATCGATGGCAAGATCTATTGCGCACCTGTAAATATCCATTCCTGGCAGTGGCTGTGGCTGTCGAACCCGGCCTTTGAAAAGGCGGGCGTGCCTGTGCCGAAGAACTGGGACGAGTTCGTCGCAGCCGCTCCGGCGCTCGAAAAGGCAGGCATCATTCCGCTCGCCGTCGGTGGTCAGCCGTGGCAGTCCGCTGGTGCTTTCGACGTTCTGATGGTCGCCATCGCCGGCAAGGACACCTTCTACAAGGTGTTCAAGGACAAGGATGCCGACGTCGCTGCTGGCCCCGAGATCGCCAAGGTCTTCAAGGCTGCCGACGACGCCCGCAAGATGTCCAAGGGCTCGAACGTCCAGGATTGGAACCAGGCCACGAACCTCGTGATCACCGGCAAGGCTGCCGGCCAGATCATGGGTGACTGGGCCCAGGGTGAATTCGCGCTCGCCGGCCAGACCGCCGGCAAGGATTACACCTGCCTTCCGGGTCTGGGTGTGAACGAAATCATCTCGACCGGTGGTGACGCCTTCTACTTCCCCGTCTTGAAGGACGAGGCCAAGTCGGCGGCACAGGATGTTCTTGCTGCCACGCTTCTGGCGCCGGCAACGCAGGTCGCCTTCAACCTGAAGAAGGGCTCGCTTCCGGTTCGCGGCGACGTGGATCTGGCAGCCGCCAATGACTGCATGAAGAAGGGTCTCGAAATCCTCGCCAAGGGGAACGTGATCGAGGGAACCGACCAGCTGCTCTCGGCCGATAGCCAGAAGCAGAAGGAAGACCTGTTCTCCGAATTCTTCGCCAATGCATCCATGACCCCGGAAGATGCGCAGAAGCGCTTCGCCGAGATCATCGGGTCTGCCGATTGAGCTGAATGGTGACACGACCGGCAGGAGCCTTGGGGTTCCGGCCGGTCGCTGCCAGCAACTTGACCGGGAGGACGATGCCGATCGTCATGGTGGCCGCAGGCGTTTCGCGCCATGCCGTTCCGCCGTCTTCTTCCCCCCGTGTCCAGGACCAGGAGGACTGACCCATGGCGACGCGTGTGCATGCCGGGCGACCCAGCAAACTGTTTCGCAATCTGAACGCCAAGATTGCTTCCATACCGATGATCCTGACGGCTCTCGTCATCTTCCTCGGCGGGACCATCTGGACGGTGGTCTATTCCTTCACCAATTCCAAGCTTTTGCCGCGGCTGAAATTCGTCGGGCTCGACCAGTATGACCGATTGTGGGATTCGCCACGTTGGGTCATGTCGATCTCAAACCTCGCCATTTACGGCATCCTGTCGCTGATCTTCAGCTTGGTGATCGGCTTCCTGCTGGCGGCGCTCATGGACCAGAAGATCCGCTTCGAGAACGCTTTCCGCACGATCTTCCTTTATCCCTTCGCGCTGTCCTTCATCGTCACCGGCCTTGTCTGGCAGTGGATCCTCAACCCGGATTTCGGGGTGCAGTCGATCGTGCGCTCGCTGGGCTGGGAAACATTCGTCTTCAATCCGCTCTACAATTCCGACATCGTCATCTACGGCATCCTGATTGCTGGCTTGTGGCAGGGCACGGGGCTCGTCATGTGCCTGCTGCTTGCGGGGTTGCGCGGCATCGACGAGGACATCTGGAAGGCCTCGCGCGTCGACGGTATCCCGATGTGGAAAACCTATCTTTTCATCATCATTCCAATGATGCGGCCAGTCTTCATCACCACGCTCGTCATCATCACCTCCGGCATCGTCCGTCTCTACGACCTCGTCGTTGCCCAGACCAGCGGCGGCCCCGGCATCGCGTCCGAAGTGCCGGCGAAATATGTCTATGACTACATGTTCCAGGCTCAGAATCTCGGCCAGGGCTTTGCCGCCTCGACGATGATGCTGCTTACCGTCGCCATCGTCATCATCCCCTGGGCCTATCTGGAATTCGGAGGCAAGAAACGTGGCTAATCCCGGTTCTCTCAACACAACCGCCGCCGGCTTCGACGCCGTCACAGATCGTGTCGCTTCCGATCGCCTTGCCTCCGGGCCGCGCGGGGCTCGTCCCAAGCGCGTCTTTTCCGGGCGCAACATCATGCTCTACGGCGCGCTGATCTTTTTTGCGCTCTATTATCTCCTGCCGCTCTACGTTATGATCGTGACGTCGCTGAAGGGCATGCCGGAGATCCGGCTTGGCAACATCTTCTCGCCGCCGGTCGAGATCACCTTCGAGCCCTGGGTCAAGGCCTGGGCCACCGCCTGCACGGGCCTCAATTGCGATGGTCTGTCGCGCGGCTTCTGGAACTCGGTGCGCATCACCATCCCCTCGACGCTGATCTCGATCCTGATCGCCTCGGTCAATGGTTATGCGCTCGCCAACTGGCGCTTCAAGGGTGCCGACCTGTTCTTCACCATCCTGATCATCGGCGCCTTCATCCCGTATCAGGTGATGATCTATCCGATCGTCATCGTGCTGCGCGAACTCGGCATCTACGGCACGCTCACCGGCCTGATCATCGTGCACACCATCTTCGGCATGCCGATCCTGACGCTGCTCTTCCGCAACTATTTCACCTCGCTGCCGGAAGAGCTTTTCAAGGCGGCCCGCATCGACGGGGCAGGCTTCTGGCAGATCTATTTGAGGATCATGCTGCCGATGTCGCTGCCGATCTTCGTGGTCGCGATGATCCTGCAGATCACCGGCATCTGGAACGACTTCCTGTTCGGCGTCGTGTTCACCCGGCCTGAATATTACCCGATGACGGTCCAGCTGAATAACATCGTGAACTCGGTGCAGGGCGTGAAGGAATACAACGTCAACATGGCCGCCACGCTGCTCACCGGCGCCGTTCCGCTCATCGTCTACTTCATTTCCGGACGCCTGTTTGTCCGGGGCATCGCCGCCGGCGCAGTCAAGGGTTAAGCTCATGTCGCACAGTGTATCGATCAAGGACCTCTCGCTGAGCTTCGGCGCCGTCACGGTTCTGGAAAATCTCAATCTGGACATTGCCGAGGGCGAGTTCCTGGTCCTGCTCGGCTCTTCCGGCTGCGGCAAGTCCACGCTTTTGAACTGCATCGCCGGCCTGCTCGAGCCGACCGACGGGCAGATCTACATCAAGGGCAAAAACGTCACTTGGGAAGAGCCGAAGGACCGGGGCATCGGCATGGTGTTCCAATCCTACGCACTCTATCCGCAGATGACGGTGAAGAAGAACCTCTCATTCGGCCTGCAGGTCGCCAAAATGCCGAAGGAGGAGATCGAAAAACGCGTGCAGCGTGCCGCCGATATCCTGCAGATCGGCCCGCTGCTCGACCGCAAGCCGTCGGCACTGTCAGGCGGTCAGCGCCAGCGCGTGGCGATCGGCCGTGCCCTGGTGCGTGACGTCGACGTCTTCCTGTTCGACGAGCCGCTCTCCAACCTTGACGCCAAGCTGCGCTCGGAGCTGCGCGTCGAAATCAAGCGCCTGCACCATAACCTCAAGAACACGATGATCTACGTCACCCATGACCAGATCGAGGCGCTGACGCTGGCCGACCGCATCGCCATCATGAAGAGCGGCGTCATCCAGCAGCTTGCCGATCCCGGCACGATCTATAACCGGCCGAAGAACCTCTTCGTTGCGGGCTTCATCGGCTCGCCGTCGATGAACTTCCTGCATGGGGAACTGATCAACGAGGGCGGCCAAATCTATTTCCGCACCAACGATGTGCTCTTTTCGATGAACGGCTACGAAGCGCAGGAGCCGCTTTCGGGCGGCCGCAAGGTCATCCTCGGCGTCCGGCCGGAGCATATCAAGGTCGATGAGGAAAACGGCATCAGTGAATTGCACGAGGCCACGGTCGACATCGAAGAGCCGATGGGCGCCGACAATCTGCTCTGGCTCAACCATGCCGGCCACACCATGTCGGTGCGCATCAGCGGCACCCGCCGCTATGCGCCCGGCGCGAAAGTCCGCCTCGGTTTCGACATGGGCGTTGCGTCTCTCTTCGACGCCAAGACCGAAGAGCGCATCTGACAAGCTCCCCCTCTCGTCCCGGCTTCGGCCGGGGCGTCTTTTTATTCTGCAAGGACTGGTAGCATGAGTGAGACGGCAAGCGGCAGCGTCATCGATCTTCACGGGATGTGGGAGATTTCCACGGGCGAGGGGGATCATCAGACCGCCATGGCCGTGCCGGGCGACGTGCATTCCGCACTCCATGCTGCTGGCGTCATTCCCGATCCTTATTTCGGTCGCAACGAGGAAGTGGTCCAGTGGGTTGCCGAGCGCGACTGGTCGCTGGAACGGCGCTTCGTGCTCTCCGACATCTTTGGCAATTGGTACCTCGACATAGACTTCCTCGATACCGTCGCTGTCGTCTTCATCAACGACGTTCCGGTGCTATCCGCCGACAACTGCTTCCGCCGTTATCGCCCCGATGTCAGCCATGCGCTGCAGCCCGGCGAGAACACGATCCGCATTCACTTCCACTCCAACATCACGGCGGGTGCCGAGCGTCAGGCGCGCCAGCCCTTTTACATTCCCTATTCGACCGGCAATTGCCCGATCCCCAACGGCAACATGCTGCGCAAGCCGCAATGCCATTTCGGCTGGGACTGGAACATCGCGATCGCGCCGCTCGGGATCTACGGCACGCTGTCCTTGAAGAAGCTCGATCCGGCCCGCATCGAACATGTCGAGACCGAGCAGGTGCACCACGCGGACGGCCGGGTCGATCTCAAGGTGACGGCCACGCTCTATGCCCCTGAGCCTGCCGTCGTTCCCGTCCATTTTGCGCTGGAAGGCGAGCGCGTGCGCCTTGATGTCGGCATTGCTGCCGGCGAGACGAAGGTCGTCCATGTTTTCGAGATCGACAGCCCGCGCCTCTGGTGGCCGGCGGGATCTGGAGAGCAAGCGCTTTATACGCTGACGGTCGATCTGCCGAGCGAAACCGTGACGCGCCAGATCGGTCTGCGTACGGTCGAGCTGATCACTGGTCCGGATGCGGCCGGCAGCCGTTTCGCTTTCAAAATCAATGGCTTCGAGATCTTCTGCCGGGGTGCCAACTGGATACCGGCCGACGCGCTCTTTTCGCGTTCTTCCGAGGAGAAGACCCGCGATCTGCTGCAGTCCGCCGTCGACGCTCACATGAACATGATCCGCGTCTGGGGCGGCGGCTTCTACGAGGCCGACTGGTTCTACGACCTCTGCGACCGGCTCGGCCTGATGGTCTGGCAGGACTTCATGTTCGCCTGCAATCTCTATCCCTGCACCGACGACTTTCTCGACAATGTCGCGCACGAGGTCGAGTACCAGGTCAAGCGCTTGTCCAGCCACGCCTCGATCGTGCTCTGGTGCGGCGACAACGAGCTTGTTGGCGCGCTCACCTGGTTCCCGGAATCACGCGACAACAGAGACCGCTATCTTGTCGCCTATGATCGGCTCAATCGCGTTATCGAACAGGGCGTGAAGAAGACCTTTCCGCAGGGGCTGTGGTGGCCGTCGAGCCCGGCCTCCGGCTATCTTGACTATGGCGATGCCTGGCATGCCGATGGCTCCGGCGACATGCACTACTGGTCGGTCTGGCACGAAAACAAGAGCTTCGATAATTACCGAACTGTCAAACCGCGTTTCTGCTCGGAATTCGGCTTCCAGTCCTACACCTCGCTGCCGGTGATCGAGAGCTTCGCCGACAAGACCGACATGAACATCGCCTCACCGGTCATCGAGCTGCACCAGAAGAATGCCGGCGGTAACGAGCGGATCGCGGGCACCATGTTCCGCTATTTCCGTTTCCCCAAGGATTTCGCCAATTTCGTCTATCTGAGCCAGATCCAGCAGGGGCTCGCCATCAAGACGGCCGTCGAATACTGGCGCTCGCTCAAACCCCATTGCATGGGGACTATCTACTGGCAGCTCAACGACACCTGGCCGGTCGCGTCCTGGTCCAGCCTCGATTACGGCGGCAGCTGGAAAGCCATGCATTACATGGTGCGCCGTTTCTTCCAGCCGGTCGCCGTCGCGGCCATTCCGTCGGAAGATGGAACGAGCATTGCTCTCTCCATGGTCAACGACACGCCGGATACCGTGACCATCGACGCCAATCTCTTCGTGTTGACGCTATCTGGCGATCGCATCCCGCTGAAAAGCGTGCAGGGCGACTGCGGCCCCGACGCCGCCGACGTGCTCGTTACGCTCGACGCCAGCGAAATCCCGGCCGGCGGATTGCTGGCCTGGAGCTTCATCGCCTCCAACGGCATGAGCGGGGAGGGGCACTTCCTCAACGGTACCTACAAGTCGCTTGATCTCGAACCATCACGTCTCGAAACCGCAGTTACACCAACCGTGGATGGCGGCTTCGAAGTCACCGTGACCGCTCATGGCCTCGCGCTCTTCGTCATGTTGGAGAGTGTGACCGCCGGGCGCTATTCCGACAACGCCTTTGACCTCTCGGCCGGCGAAAGCCGCCGTATCATCTTCAAGCCGGAGACGGCTCTGCCCGCAGGCGAGCTACCGGAGTTTCGCATCTACGATCTCTACACCTGCCAGTCGGCGGACTGACAGCCATCATATTTAAGGTCCTGGGCGCCCGATCCAGGACCAAGCGAGGAGGAGACTACCCATGACAACGCTCGGCTTCCAGCTCTACAGCGCCCGCAATTTCCAGCCCTTCAGCGGCATCTATCCGAAGCTTCAGGCCGCCGGTTACGGCGAGGTCGAGGGTTATGGCGCGCTCTACGCGTCGCTTGCCGATGGCGAACTGAACGCCTTCCGCAAGGAACTCGACGAGAACGGCCTGACCATGCCGACGGCGCATTTCGGTCTCGACATGATCGAGAACGACCCGGCGCGCGTCATCAAGATCGCCAAGACGCTCGGCATCGAAGCGGTCTACTGCCCCTATCTGATGCCCGACCAGCGCCCGTCGGACGCTGCCGGCTGGTTCGCTTTCGGCCAGCGCCTGCAGGCGGCCGGCAAGCCGCTGCGCGATGCGGGCCTGGTTTTCGGCTGGCACAATCACGACTTCGAATTCGCAGCACTGCCCGACGGTTCGACGCCGCAGGAGCAGATTTTTGCGGGCGGGCCCGAGCTCGACTGGGAAGCCGATATCGCCTGGGTCATCCGCGGCGGTGCCGATCCCTTCTCGTGGATCGAAAGTTACGGCAAACGCATCAGCGCGGTCCACGTCAAGGATATCGCACCGGCAGGTGAAAACACGGACGAAGACGGCTGGGCCGATGTCGGCCATGGCACTGTCGACTGGAAGGGCCTGATCGCGGCGCTGAAGAGCACGCGCGTCAAGCATTTCGTGGTCGAGCACGACAACCCGAAGGACATCGACCGGCTGATCACCCGTTCGATCGCTTCCTTCAACGCCTATTGATCCCATCGCAGCAAGCAGGACATTTCCATGGCACGCGAACTCGGCGTCGGCATCATCGGATGCGGCAATATCTCCACTACCTACTTTTCGCTGGCGCCGCTGTTTCGCGGCCTTAAAGTCGTCGCCTGCGCGGATATCAATCCAGCAGCGGCGGAAGCCCGGGCCGCCGAATACGGCGTGAAGGCACAAAGCATCGACGAACTGCTCGCCAATCCCGAGGTCGACATTGTCGTCAACCTGACCATCCCCGACGCCCATTACCCGGTGTCCAAGCGCATCCTCGAAGCCGGCAAACACGTCTATTCGGAAAAACCGCTGGTTCTCTCGCTGGAGCAGGGCGAAGACCTGCGCCGCATTGCCCGTGAGAAGGGCCTCTCGGTCGGCTGCGCACCGGACACTTTCCTCGGCGGCGCGCACCAACTGGCGCGTGCCTTCATCGACAAGGGCGGCATTGGTCGCGTGACCTCCGGCACCTGCCATGTCATGAGCCCCGGCATGGAGATGTGGCATCCGAACCCGGACTTCTTCTTCCTGCCAGGCGGCGGACCCATCCTCGATCTCGGCCCGTATTACATTGCCAACCTGATCAACCTGATCGGTCCGGTGAAGCGTGTGGCGGCACTCACCTCCATGGCCAACGAGACCCGCACGATCACCAGCCAGCCGCGCAATGGCGAGACGATCCCGGTCAAGACCCCGACCAACATCCATGCGCTTCTCGAATTCCACAACGGGGCGACGATCACGCTGTCCGCCAGCTGGGACGTCTGGAGCCACCGCCACGCCAATATGGAGCTCTACGGCACCGATGGCTCGCTCTATGTACCCGATCCGAATTTCTTCGGCGGTCAGGTCGAGGCGTCCGGCCGCAACAAGGACATCCAGCCGCTCGACGCCTGGGATCATCCCTTCGGCCGTAACAATCAGGAAAGCCCGCAAGGCCCGCGCGCCAACTACCGCACCGCTGGTCTCGCCGACATGGCGGTTGCGATCCTCGAAGGCCGCGATGCCCGCTGCTCGCTCGAGCGCGCGCTGCATGGCGTCGATGTCATGGTCTCGATCCTGAAGTCCGGCGAGACGGGTGAATTTGTGACTTTGTCGACAACCTGCACCCAACCTGCCGCTTTGGGTATCGACGAAGCGCAAGCTCTGCTTAGATAAGGCATGTGATGTTGCTTGCCCCTCATCCCCCTGCCGGGACCTTCTCCCCGCAGGCGGGGAGAAGGGGGCACGCGGCAGCCGCATTGGCCTTCTCCCCGTTTACGGGGAGAAGGTGGCGGCAGCCGGATGAGGGGCAACATCGCGCCAATGACCTTCTGGGAGAGAACCATCCATGACCTATACCCCCGCCGAAAACCGCTATGAGCGGATGACCTATAATCGCTGCGGCAAGAGCGGGCTGAAGCTGCCGGCGATCTCGCTCGGCCTCTGGCATAATTTTGGAAATGATACGCCGCACCAGACGAAACAGGCGATTTGCCGTAGGGCTTTCGACCTCGGCATCACCCATTTCGACCTCGCCAACAATTACGGTCCCCCGGCAGGTTCCGCAGAGGAAGCCTTCGGCGAGATCCTGAAAACCGATTTCCGTGGCTACCGTGACGAGATGATCATCTCCTCCAAGGCCGGTTACAACATGTGGCCCGGCCCTTACGGCGAATGGGGTAGCCGCAAATACCTTATCGCCTCCTGCGACCAGAGCCTGAAGCGCATGGGCCTCGACTATGTCGACATCTTCTACTCGCACCGCTTCGATCCCGACACGCCGCTCGAGGAGACCTGCGGTGCACTCGACCATATCGTTCGGTCGGGCAGGGCGCAGTATGTCGGCATCTCCTCGTATAATTCCAAGCGTACGCGCGAGGCCTATGACATCCTCAAAAGCCTGGGGACGCCGCTTCTCATTCACCAGCCCAGCTACTCGATGATCAACCGCTGGATCGAGGAAGACGGGCTGATCGACACGCTGGAAGAGCTCGGCGTCGGCTCGATCGTCTTTTCTCCGCTTGCCCAGGGCATGCTGACCTCGAAATATCTGAACGGTATCCCTGAAGGCACTCGTGCGACACAGGACAAGTCGCTCGACCCGAATTTCCTCAACGAGCGCAACATCGAAAACATCCGCGGCCTCAACCGCATTGCTGAGAAGCGGGGCCAGACCCTGGCACAGATGGCGCTCTCCTGGGTGCTGCGGGGCGGCCATATCACCACGGCGCTCATTGGTGCTTCCAAGCCGTCTCAGGTCGAGGACTGCGTCAAGGCAATCGACACGCCGGAGTTTACAGCGGAAGAGTTGGCTGAAATCGACGTCTTCGCCAAGGACGCCGACATCAATCTCTGGGCGGCGTCAGCCGAGCGCAAGGGTCCGCCGCGGAAGAAGAAGTAAGGCACAACTTCACCCTCCCCTTGAGGGGGAGGGTCGAAGCTAAGCTCCGGGGTGGGGTGACGTGCAGGAGGTTGGCTTCACCGGACGGTGTCGCACTCATGGCTCATCACCGCCACCTGCCGCTTTGCGGCGACCTCCACCGTCAAGGGAGAGGTGGGTATCGCCGTCAGCGACTTATCTCCCCCCTTGCGGGGGAGAACGGGATTTCAGCGGCTTAGCGTCAGCTAAGCGCTAGAAATCCCAAGAGAGGGGCTTGTCAGTCAGGCTTGCCACTCTCCTGAAAAATCTAGGGCTTGAGCCTTCGGCTAAGACCCTGATTTTTCTTCCTCTCCCGCAAGGGGAGAGGTCACTGCGGAGGAGAAACACGCCATGATCATCAACCCCATCCTGCCGGGCTTCAATCCGGACCCGTCGATCTGCCGCGTGGGCGACGACTACTACATCGCCACCTCCACCTTCGAATGGTTTCCGGGTGTGCAGATTCATCATTCGCGCGACCTCGCCAACTGGGAGTTGGTGACCCGACCGCTTAACCGCGCCAGCCAGCTCGACATGCGCGGAAACCCGGACAGCTGCGGCGTCTGGGCGCCGTGCCTGTCCTATGCTGATGGCCTGTTCTGGCTCGTCTACACCGACGTGAAACGCTTCGAGGGCTCCTTCAAGGACGCGCACAACTACATCGTCACGGCACCCTCAATCGAAGGCCCCTGGTCCGACCCCATCTATGTGAATTCCTCCGGCTTCGACCCCTCGCTCTTCCACGATGACGACGGTCGCAAGTGGTTCCTCAACATGCAGTGGAACCACCGCCCCGAAGCCCGCAACACGATCGGCCACGCCAAGTTCGACGGCATCCTGCTGCAGGAATGGGACCCACAGACGCAAAAGCTGGTGGGTCCGATCAAGAACATTTTCGAGGGCAGCAAACAGGGCCTGGTCGAAGGCCCGCATGTCTTCAAGCGCAATGGCTGGTATTATCTGACCACGGCGGAAGGCGGCACAGGTTATGACCATGTCGTCACCATGGCACGGTCCCGCGCGATCGACGGCCCCTACGAGATGCATCCCAATACGCATCTGATCACCTCCAAGGACAATCCCGAAGCCGCGCTCCAACGCGCCGGTCACGGCCAATATGTCGAGACGCCCGATGGCCAAGGCTACCACACCCATCTCTGCGGCCGGCCGATGGCGCCGAAGCGCCGCTGCACGCTCGGTCGGGAAACCGGCTTGCAGAAATGCGTCTGGAAGGACGACGGCTGGCTCTATCTCGAACAGGGCGGTGTGGTGCCCGCTGTCGAGGTTCCGGCGCCTCGCGGTGCAATCAAACGGGAGGAACCGGTCGAGATAATCAGGACGTTCGACAGCCCCGACTTACCCTCCGAATTTCAGTGGCTGCGCACGCCGCATCCCGAGCGCCTGTTCAGCCTGACGGAGCGGGCAAGGCGCTTACGCCTCTTCGGCCGCGAAAGCATCGGCTCCTGGTTCGAACAGTCGCTCATTGCCCGTCGGCAGGAGCATCACTGCTTCCGTGCCGAAACGCGTCTCGACTTCTCGCCGGAAACCTATCAGCAGGTGGCTGGCCTCACGCATTACTACAACCGCTTCAAATTCCATGCGCTCGGCGTTTCCAGCGACGAGAAGCTGGGCCGCTCGCTGATCGTCCTGTCCTGTCCCGGCAATTATCCCTCCGGCGATCTCACATTCCCGATCGGCATGGGCCAAGCCATTCCGGACGGCCCGATCGACCTCGCTATGGAGATCACTGACAACGATCTGCAATTCTTCTGGCGGGTCGCAGGCGAGGGTGCCTGGCAGGCCCTCGGCCCAGTTCTCGACGCCGGCGTCGTCTCCGACGAAGGTGGATTTGGCGAACACGGCTCGTTCACCGGTGCCTTTGCCGGCCTGTTCTGCTTCGATATCAGCGGGCGCGGAAAGCCTGCCGATTTCGAGCGGTTTGTCTATCGCAGGGGTTAAGCGTCAGGCGTGGCCCTGGACACCCGTCTTCGGCTGCGCCCGCGCAACGATGATGACGCCCGCCAGTGAAACGACCAGCCCGATGGCCATGGAGAGCGAGAGCGGTTCACCGAACATCAGCCAGGCCCAGATCATGGTGACGGGTGGGCTCAGATAGACAACCGAGGTGACGCGCGCCGGCGAAGAGCGGCGGAGCGCCATATAATAGAGCGTCCAGGAGCCGAGGGTTGCGACCAGCGCCAGCCAGAGGACGCCACCGATGAAACCGACATTCATCACTGGAAGGACGCTGCCTTCGTAGCCTGCAAACACGGAGAAGATGGCCGCCGCCGACAGGCATTGAATGCACAGGCTCTGATGCACGGGCATGGCGATGCTGGGGCTGCGCTTCTGCAAAAGGGTAGCCACCGCGAGAGACAGGGTGCCGAGCACGGGCAGGGCATAGGCCCAGAGCGGAACCGTGCCGAGCGTCAGCGAGTGGGCCGATGCGACGAGGACACCGGCGAAGCCGATCAGCGAACCTAGCCATTGCCGCCCGGTCAGCGCCTGACCGAGGATCGGCCAGGAAAGAACCGCGACGGCGAGCGGCAGCATGTCGGTGATGAGCGCCACCAGCCCGGTCGGCACGCCGAAGCCGATCGCCAGCGCAAAGCCTGCGAGATAGCCGGACATGGCGAGCGCTCCATAGAGCATCTGCGGGATCACATCGCGCCAGCGCAGTCTCGGTCCCCAGGTCAGTGCGAGCGGGAGGAGCAAGAGGCCCGATACGAGGCTGCGCCACAAAAGAATCAGGAAGATCGGCGCGTGATCGCTGGCAAACCGTACCCCGACAAAACCGCCGCTCCAGGAAACGACGAGGGCGGCTTCGAGCAAAACGAGAAGCAGGAGGGCAAGACCGGGTGAGCGGGCGGGACGCGGATCAACGACGGTCAGTTCAGTCATGTCGACTTGGCCTTCGCAGAAAACTGCGCGAGGATGTTTGACGCCAGCAGCCGGGCCTGTTTCAGCCTCGTGTCATGGCCATCAAGGCCTGCCAGGGCCATGGCACCTTCGAGTAGGAAGGCGAGATGGGCCGCCGTTGCCTCAACCTCGTCAGCACGATCGGGTGCGATCTCCGTCAGATGAAGCCGGAATAGGTTTTCGACCTCAGCCTTCTGGCTGGCAACGATGGCGCGACCGGGATCATCAACCGGCAGTTCGGCTGCCGCATTGAGGAGACCGCAGCCGCGAAAGCCCCATTGATAGGCCCGGCCGGCGTGTTCGACATAGGAATCAAAGACCGCCAAGACACGCGCCTCCGCGGTCGATGCCGTCTCCATATGGCGCGCCAAAACCTTATGCCACTCCTCGAGCCGGGCCGAGAGATAAGCGTGCACGAGATCTGCCTTCGATCTGAAATTGTTGTAGAGGCTCATCTTCGCGACCCCGGCCCGCGCGGTGATCGTATCGATGCCGGTCGCGCCGACGCCCTCTGCATAAAACAGCTCCGCCGCCGCCTGTAGCAGTTTCTCGCGTGCCGATATCCGTTCGCCCATGCCGCACCTCTGTCACTATGTAGACAGATCTACCTACATTTGTTGCGGGTCAAGAGGGCTTGGTCCGAGAGAGGCGGATTATTTGACGGAACGGGGGACGGATCTGAAAGGTGCGGCAGGAGGAAGGGGTGGAAGCTCCGCCAGATGACGACGCTTGGTTCTCCTGTCTCACCCCAACCGTTCCGCATGCCACTTCAGATGATCCTCCATGAAGGTCGAGATGAAGTAGTAGGAGTGGTCATAACGCTCGTGCATCCGCAGCGTCAGGCCGATCTCTGTGCCCTTCACCGCCTCCTCGAACTTCCAGGGTGCGAGGCCCGTCTCGAGAAAGCTGTCGGCCTTGCCCTGGTCGATCAGAAATTCCGGGAAACGGGCGCCATCCTCGACCAGCGCGCAGGCATCGTATTCACGCCACATTGCCCGGTCAGGGCCCAGGTATTTCTCGAAAGCATCCTGCGTCCAGTCAGCCGTCAGCGGATTGACGATCGGCGCGAAGGCTGAGCAGCTCCTGAAACGATCGGGGTTTTTCAGCGCAATCGTCATTGCGCCATGGCCGCCCATCGAATGGCCAAAGATGCCCTGGCGGCTCATGTCGGCGCGGAATTGGTCGGCGATCAGCGCCGGCAATTCCTCGGTGATGTAGGAATACATCTGGAAATTTTCCGCCCAGGGTGCCTCGGTGGCATTCAGATACATGCCGGCACCCTTGCCCATCTTCCAGTTGGTCAGCTCGTCCGGCACGTCATTGCCGCGCGGACTGGTATCCGGGCAGACGACGATCAGGCCAAGTTCGGCAGCCATCCGGCGGTATTCGCCCTTTTCCATGACATTGGCATGCGTGCAGGTCAGGCCTGAGAGATACCAGAGCACAGGTCTCTTTTCGGCGATCGCCTGAGGCGGCACGAAAACGGCAAAGGTCATCTCGGTGCCCGTTGCTTCCGACTGATGGGAAAAGACGCCCTGCATGCCGCCGAAGGCCGTGTTCTGGGAGAGGATGTTCATGTGCGTTCCTTGTCGTTTACGTCAACCAGCCAGCGAGACGGCCGCATTGACGGCGGCTGCCACGAGGACGGTGTTGAAGAAATAGGAGACGGTCGCATGCACGAGGTTGAGCTTGCGCATCGAGGTCGATGTGATCACCACGTCCGATGTCTGCGCCGTCATGCCAATGACCAGCGAAAAGTAGAGAAAGTCGTGGCCGCAGGGTTCCGGCGTTTCCGGGAACTCAAGACCGCCGCGATGAACCGTCGGCTTGCGGCGGTTTGGTCGCCAATAGACATGGGCATAATGCATGGCCGCCATGGTGTGGATGGTGATCCAGCCAAAGACGACCGAAGCAAAGGCGAGAAGCAGTTCGACCGGGTTGGAGGATCCGTGACTGTTGAGCGCAAGGAAAAGCGAGCCGATGGCTGCCACGATCGCCAGCGCCGTCACGGTGAGAATGATGAAGGTCGGAGCGTCGGCCACATCCGCATGCTGCTTGAGATAGGCGGCCGTGAGTCGACGAAGCCTCAGAAAGGCAAGGGCCAGATAGGCCGCGAAAAACACCAGTGCCGGCACTTCGATTGCGACTTCGGGCGCGTAGGACAGCATCAGCGGCAAGCTGGCGATTGCCAGAGCGCCGGCGACCATGAAGGAGCGGTAACGATGGTCGAGCACCGAATTCAACAGATTATTCAAAGCGTAGCGCCCGTTTCGTGGTGGCCGTTCTGTGCTGGCCTTTGAGGCTCACTTCTTGATCCGCCGGCAGAGCCTGTCAAGCGTTTCGAGAAAGGCCGAACGGTCGCGGGCCGAGAAGGCGGCATTATAGCCCTTGCTCTCGCCGGTCTCGCGCAAATGCGCACCGAGATCGCGCATGGCGGTCGACATGCCGATATTGGCCTTGTCGAAGATCCGCCCCGTGGGGCCTGTCACGTGAGCACCTGCCGCCACGCAGCGGCCCGCGAGCGGCACATCCGCCGTCACCACGATATCGCCTTCGCCGCAACGCTCGGCAATCCAGTCGTCGGCTGCATCGAACGCGCCTGAGACGATGACATTCTTCACCATCGGGTCGCGCGAAGGCCGCAGACCGGAATTGGCGACGAAAGTCACCGGCAGATCGTGCCGTTCGGCCACTTTCAGGATTTCCGGCTTTACCGGGCAGGCATCGGCATCGACATAGATTTCGGGCATGGGATCAGTCGTCAAAGAATCTGCGATAGTCTCGCGCCGCATGCAGGAGACGGATGAGCTCGATCCCGTCCCCGGTATCGAGCGGCTGGTAGATAATCAGGTATCGTCGGAAGGGGAAGAGGCGGAGAGACGGATAGCGGTTGAAACGCCTGGTCCCAAGCTGTGGAAGTTCAGCAAGCATCCGGTAGCGGTCTTCGAGTTCGGACAGGAGATGATTGGCTGCGGATTCATTGTCAGATGCGATGAAGGTCCACGTTGCATAGAGATCCTCGACGAAGAGTGGTCGCCGCAAGATCCGAGGCATGGATTACCGCCGCTTCCGGAACGCTGAGATCAAGTCGTCCGCAGTTTCCATCGCAACTGCCGGGCCGCTTGCGAGCCCGCGAGCCGCTTCCTTTTCCAGTTCAGCGACAAACTGGGCAGCCTCCGCTTCCCTTTGCTCAAGCAGGTCAAGGCTATAGCCGATGACATCGGTTGTTGAATTGAAACGACCCGATTGGACCAGTCGCTCAACCAGAGCTGCTTGTCTGTCATCCAACAAAATTCGGTCATGCTTCATGGCATCAACTCCGGGCTGTGGTGCAAGTTTAGCAGGTTTTGCCGTCAACAGCCACAGAGCTTCATCGCGGCGTAACGCTATCGCCGCCTGATCATGTCCACATGTGGGATCCCATCCTCCAGATATTCCTCCGAGATCACCTCGAACCCAAGCGACCCGTAGAACTTCTGAAGATGGCTCTGGGCCGAGATCTCGATCGGTTCGCCCGGATGGCGTTTCTCGACCTCGGCAATCGCCTCGCGCATCAGCGCTTCGCCGAGCCGTTTACCCCGATGGTTTGGAGACACCGCCACGCGACCGATGCGCGGATGATGCTCTCGCGTTGGCCGCCACAGCCGTGCACAGGCGAGCAATTCCCCATCCTGAAGCAACCGAAGATGCAAACAGTCCTTGTCGTTGCCGTCGAGCTCGGGATAGGGGCAGTGCTGCTCGACGACGAAGACGTCGACGCGCAACTTCAGCATATCGTAGAGGTCGGCGGCGGAGAACTCGTCGAGCCTCCGCACATCGACGCGATAGTCCATCTTGTGGCTCAATAGACGACGACGCCTCGGATGCTTTCGCCCTTGTGCATCATGTCGAAGCCCTTGTTGATGTCTTCGAGCGGCATGGTGTGGGTGATCATCGGATCGATCTGGATCTTGCCTTCCATGTACCAGTCGACGATCTTCGGCACGTCGGTGCGGCCGCGCGCGCCACCAAAGGCGGTTCCCATCCAGTTGCGGCCAGTGACCAGCTGGAAGGGGCGCGTCGAAATTTCCTGGCCGGCGCCGGCAACGCCGATGATGATAGACTTGCCCCAGCCGCGATGCGAGCTTTCGAGCGCCTGGCGCATGACCTTGGTATTGCCGGTGCAATCGAAGGTATAGTCCGCACCGCCGATCAGGTCGCCGTTGCGCTTGGTCATGTTGACCAGATAGGGCACGATATCGCCTTCGACTTCCTTCGGATTGACGAAATGCGTCATGCCGAACTTTTCGCCCCATGCCTTGCGGTCCGGATTGATGTCGACGCCGATGATCATGTCGGCTCCGGCGAGGCGCAGACCCTGCAGCACGTTCAGACCAATGCCGCCGAGGCCGAAGACGATCGCGGTAGCGCCGATCTCGACCTTGGCCGTGTTGATGACAGCGCCGATGCCGGTCGTGACCCCGCAGCCGATATAGCAGATCTTGTCGAAGGGCGCGTCCGGATTGACCTTGGCTACCGCGATCTCCGGCAGAACCGTGAAGTTCGAGAAGGTCGAGCAGCCCATGTAGTGGTGTATCTTGTCCTTGCCGATCGAGAAGCGCGAGGTGCCATCCGGCATCAGACCCTGACCCTGGGTTGAGCGGATCGCCGTGCAGAGGTTGGTTTTGCGCGACAGGCAGGAATAGCATTCGCGGCATTCCGGCGTGTAAAGCGGAATGACATGGTCGCCCTTCTTTACCGAGGTGACACCCGGTCCGACATCGACGACAATGCCCGCACCCTCATGGCCGAGGATCGCCGGGAACAGACCTTCCGGATCAGCACCCGACAAGGTGAAATCATCCGTGTGACAAATGCCGGTCGCCTTCACTTCGATCAGCACTTCGCCGGCGCGTGGGCCTTCCAGCTGAACGGTCATGATCTCGAGCGGCTTTCCAGCCTGAACGGCGACGGCGGCGCGGACATCCATGGTTTTTCTCCCTGACAAATCGTTGGCCGGACTTTCGCACGGCTTTGGCACCCGGCTCAAGGGGTGAGCCGGATTTTCTCAATAGTCTGATTTTTCTCGTCTATTCCCGACGCAAGACGGGGAAGTGCGGGGCCGCGTCGGCGCGCAGCTTGCCCGTCTGGCGCGGGTCCTCGAAGATCTCGACCATGCGCTTGTAAGCCCTGAAGCCGGAGCGCTGATAAAAGGCGAGGGCTGCCGGGTGATCAAGGTGGCAGGTGTGCACCCAGAAACGCGAGATCGGCTTTTCCCAGGCCTTTTCGATGGCCACATTCATGAGGATGCGGCCGGCCCCCGAGCCGATCAGGCTCTGGTCCAGGCCAAAAAAGGAAAGCTCGCACTGACCCGCCTCACGGAAGTCGAGTTCCAGCAGGCCCAGCCGCTCGCCGTTCCGGGTCAAGGCATAGATCTCGACCTGGGGATGGCCGATGATGGCCTTGAGCGAGTCGTCGTCCATCACGGCGCGCGATACCCACAGCCAGTCTTCGCCGACGCGGCGGTAGAGTGCGCGGTAATCGTCGAGGGCAGGCGAGGGCCAGCGCTCGACCGTTAGGCCATCGGCGGGCGGATTGGGGCGCAGCGCCGGTCTCGCTGTCATTTCAAGGCAGGTGACGATCGTCGCGAGCATGGTGTCGGCGACGTCGTGGTAGCCGGCGGGGAGGGGCGTGGTGTTGGTATCCATGCGTCTGTTGGAACGCGCGGCACGGTCGCTGTCAAGCGCCTGATGTGCCGTTAATGTTCAGGCAAACAGCCTGTCACAGGCATAGATCACCGCATAGACATGCATGGCGAGCGCCGCATAATAGCCGAAGCCGGTCATCAGCTTTTCAGCCGAGGTCATCGCCACCAGTTCCTCGCGTGGCCTTGCGCCCGTCGTGCGGATCAGGCTGAGCAAAGTGAACACCGCAAGTCCCACGATCAGTGTCTGGGCCGAGAGGCCGATCCGCCAGCCGGTCCACAGCACCACGCCGGATACGGCAAAGCTCGCCAGCGCCAGCATTGTCTGATTCTGAAAGATCTGGCGGAGCACCTGGCCGCCATCGAAACGAAAGGTCGGCAGCAGGTTCAGCAGATTGAACGCGCCTAGAATGACCAGGAAGATCAGGATCGGGCCTTCAGAACTTGAAGCATGGGGCAGCCCGAGAACCGATTCGTGCGTAGCAACCAGGGTCGGCACCAGGAAAGCCGAAACGCCGGCGCCCATCAGGGCACAACTCGCCACTTCGAACAGGGAGTTATACGGTCGGCCGCCCACCGCTATGCCGCCGAGCAGCGGCACGAAGATCATGCGGGCGCTCGGATGGCCGAAGGCGCGGTAAGCAACCATATGGCCGAGTTCATGCAGCACGATGACGAGGGTGAGGAAGGTCGACATCATCAGCCCGGTCCTGGTCAGGCCGAAGAATGGCCAGAGCAGCAGTGTCGAGAGAATGACCAGCAGCGTCTGCCAGAGCGGATGTTCGAGACGCGACAACGGGGAGCCGCGGCGCCCTTCTAGATGATCCCGAAGGGCTGCAAGCTCGCGCCGCAGCAAAAACAGGCGGAAGAGATAGAAGGCGAGGCCGCGATAGGTGTCGGTCTGCTCCACCGTCACCACACTGCCGGTTGCGGTGCGTTCCACCGTGCGCCGCTCGCTAAAGCCGTTCCAGAAAGTCTGGTCGAGCGTGCTGTCCGCGACCACCCTCAGTTCGCAGGAAAAGCTGCCGCCCGCCGTCATCGACGCACGGTCAACCACCATGGTGCGGCGGCTCGGGCGGCCATGGCGGTCAGGGTGGCGATAGGCGAATTCGACGAGGTCGGGATGGCCATCAACGGGCGTGACCGCGATCACGCTCGGGTGCCAGGCGGTGAGATCGCCTGCCGGTCGGGTGATGTTCCAGACGTCTTCGGCACGCTCGCGCAGGCTCTGGCTCACTTTCAGCGTCCGCCGCCCAAGCGGCACCGCCATCAGCAGCCACAAGAGGCCCAGATTGACGGCAAGCAGAAACAATGCGGCCTGATGCGTCGCCAAATCCCGGTCTCCCGATTGCCTGAAGGAGGCCCCAGTCTAGAGCCCGCCCGTTAGCATTGAATGTAGGGAAAGGCTTAAATGCCGCACAAATACCGCCTAAAAACCGCTCTCAAGTGCTGGGCTCGATCGCTACGCTGTCTACGGCGCGCTTGCGCTCGCGCCATAGAATGAAGAGGCCGGAGCCGACGATGATCGCGATGCCCAGCCACTTCGACACAGTCGGGAATTCGCCGAACAGGACGTAACCCAGGATCACCGCGGCGATAATCTCGAAATACTGGAACGGTGCCAGCACCGAAAGCGGGGCAAGGCGGAAGGCGCGCACCACGAGCAGGTGGATATAACCCGAAATCGTGCCGAGAAGGATGAGCAGGCCCCAGGCCAGCGGTGAGCCGGGCAGTGAGACGGCAAAGTCATTGTCCCCAACGCTCGATCCTCCCAGCAAGGCCAGGCCCATGAATAGCGTGCCGCCGATGCCGGCCATTGTCTGCATGGTCATCGGCGTATCCGCCTCACCGATGGCGCGGTTGAGGAACATGTAGAGTGCATAGAGGAAGGCGCAGACGACCGGCAGCAGCGCCGTCAGTCCGAAGACTTGATAGCTCGGCTGGATGACGATCATCGCACCGCCAAAGCCGACGGCGATCGCCAGCCAGCGGCGCCAGCCGACTTTCTCCTTCAGGAACACCGCCGAGAGCGCCGTCAGGATGAAAGGTTCGACGAAATAGATGGCGAAGACGTCCGCGAGCGGCATGTATTTGACCGCCATGAAGAACATCAGACTCGCAGCCCCGTGGATTGCGCCCCGCAAGAGGTTGATCCACGGCCGTTTGGCCGAGAGTGCGTGGGACCTATTTAGCAGCACCAGCAAGGGCAGCACCGAGAGCAGCTGGAAGAAGAAGCGATAAAAGGTAATCTGCCCCGGCGACATGCCTTCGACATTCGCCATGTATTTCGCGATTGCATCCATGATCGGCAGGATCAGCATGCAATTGGCCATCAGGACCATGCCACGGACGGGATTGGATGATGACGGCTGCATGAAGGACCTTGAGAATCGTGATGGGCAAGGCTGCGGCGCAACCTTGCGCACCCACCAACCACAAGGCCCTGCGTTGATCAAGGTGGCTCCAAACTCCAATCTTCGAGGTCACAACACAGGCCGTCGATGGCGTGGAACCTTTTGACGTGTGGTGCGTTTCAACGCGTTCGTATTCTCAAATCCCAAGTTGCCGCGACGGTTTCACGCCCGTCTCTGGCGCGGCGAAGGTGGCGCCCGATGTCCGTCTCGCTTATTCTTGCGGTCAGGGATGCGGAGAGGAGTGGCCGCCGGCCACGTCGATCAAGAGGAGACGGCCGATGAGCGCCCGCAGGATTTTTGCCCGGATGACCGATGCCAGCGACGACACGCTCGGTGGACGCCTGTCGACTGCCCGTGATGCCGTCGGCCTGTCGCTCGCCGATGTCGCCAATCGCGTCGGCGTGCGCAAGGAAAGTCTGCTTTCCTGGGAAGCCGACCGGGCGGAACCCCGACCCTCCAAGCTCGTCGATCTCGCCGGCATTCTCGGCGTTTCGCCGATGTGGCTGATGACGGGTCTCGGCTCAGGGCCGATCGAAGAGACCAGCGAATTGCCGCTCGAGGCGCTGCGCCTGCAGTTGCAGCGCCTGACCGACGCCCATCAGGAATGCGGACGGTTGATCGCCGACATGGCGCGTC
Source organism: Rhizobium sp. Root274 (assembly GCF_001429245.1). Lineage (GTDB taxonomy): Bacteria > Pseudomonadota > Alphaproteobacteria > Rhizobiales > Rhizobiaceae > Allorhizobium. Next base: position 22,303 of record NZ_LMJE01000007.1, on the reverse strand, counting down.
AGATCGACCGTTACGAGGCGAAGTCCGCGTCTGATGGAAAGGGTCGCGATCTGGACGGCCCGGTCATGGGCCGCGCCTGAATGGGCTAGCGACGCTCACGCCTCGCTGACCGTCGGGCCGAAAACCTCTTCGAATGCCGCGCGCAGCCGCATGTCGACATCGGCCATCATCACCGGCAGGCCGAGATCGACAAGGCTGGTCACGCCATAAGCAGAGATGCCGCAGGGCACGATGCCGGAAAAATGGCTGAGATCGGGATCGACATTGATCGAAAGGCCGTGAAAGCTCACCCATTTCCTGAGGCGGATGCCGAGCGCCGCAATCTTGTCTTCGGCCATGGTGCCATCGGGCAGGGCCGGCCGCTCCGGCCGCCGCACCCAGACGCCCACCCGGTCTTCGCGGCGCTCGCCCTTGACGTTCATGCTATCCAGTGTGCGGATCACGACTTCTTCCAGCGCCCCCACATAGGCACGCACATCCTGGCGTCGGCGTTTCAGATCGAGCATGACATAGGCCACCCGCTGGCCGGGACCATGATAGGTGTATTCACCGCCACGGCCGGTGGCAAAGACGGGGAACCGCTCCGGCTCGATCAGATCTTTGGAATCGGCGCTGGTGCCGGCCGTATAAAGCGGCGGATGCTCCACCAGCCAGACCAGTTCCTCGGCTGCGCCATCGGCAATCAGACCCACCTGGCGCTCCATTTCCGCGACCGCTTCCTCATATGGCACGAGGCCGTCGGAAACCCGCCAGCGTACAGGCGGACAGTCCTCGCGGGCAAACATGTGATGGTCGAGATCGGTGCGCTGCATGAGAAATCCGCCGTCAGGAAGAAAGGCCGAAAAGCCTTGTTTTCCTTTTACTTGGCAAGAAAGTTGCGGCAGTTCAAGAGCCGCCCCTCCGGTGTTTCGGACGGGTTATCCACCGCCTCTGACGAATTTTCAAAAATCTATCATGGCGGGCTTGTGGACCCCGAATGCTTTTGCTACATGCACCCCCGCCGGAGCAATTCGGCCTACCACGATGCGGTCGTGGCGGAATTGGTAGACGCGCAGCGTTGAGGTCGCTGTGGGGCAACCCGTGGAAGTTCGAGTCTTCTCGACCGCACCAAAAAAACCCGGCGCTTGCGCCGGGTTTTTTGTTTTCGCTGGGGAAATTGCAGGGCGTTTCAGTTCCCATCGTCCGGAATATGGCTATCCACCCCGAGCGTGGTGATGAAGTTCTTGACCTTGCTCACGCCGGTGACACCCAGCACCTTGAGCTCGATGGCTCGGCGTTCTTCGGCGGTGTCCACCGCGCCGCGCAGCGTCACCGTGTGACCGTCGACATGGATGTCGAGGCCGTTCAGCACGCCGTCATCGAATTCTTCCAGCGCGGTGGCCACATCGGATTCGAGCTGGTCGTCGTCCTCGCGTCCGTCGGTCGTCGGGAACGCGGTCGCGGCCGGTTGCGGTTCGAAGCCGTCGGCATTGACGTCATCGACGCGAAAGCCCTGGTTGCGGTCCTGGTCGAAATTGGCGCCGGTTTCGCCGTAGCCGCGATTGCCGATCGGGGCCGCTGTCGCGCCTTCACCATCGGCATAAGGCCAGCCGTCGGCAATGTTGCGCTGATCGTCGTCGCGGAATTCCTCTTCGGTGGAGAAATCGGTCTTGCGGTCATCCTTGGCCATGGGGTGGCTCCTTCATCATGAGAGATGCAGATCAACGCCTTGGCCGGGCTTTTGTTCGGTCCCGCCACCCTCAGCGGTTTGCCTTCTCCCATTTCTTCAGGATCCGTTCGCGCTTCAGGCGTGACAGGCGCTGGATCCAGAACAGGCCGTCCAGTTGATCCACCTCGTGCTGCAGGCAGATGGCAGGGAACCCCTCGAAGTCTTCCGTCATCACCGTGCCGTCGGCCGTCTGGTAACGCAGGGTGATGCGGCGCGGGCGCGTCACCTCTTCGGTGAAACCCGGCATGGAGACGCTGCCTTCGACATGGGTCATGGTCTCGGCCGATGTCTCGATCACCTCCGGATTGACGAAGTCGCGCCGTCCGCCGATCTCCGGCAGATCGAGCACAACGACCCGTTTGAAGATGCCACAATGGGCAGCCGTGATGCCGACGCCGGGGGCGGCCTTCATCGTCTGATCGAGATCGTCGAGCAGGCGAACAAGTGCCGCGTCGAAGTCGGCAACGGGTGTGCAGGGTGTTTTGAGGGCGGGGTCCGGATAGCGGCAGATGGGAAGCAGGGTCACGGGGCTCAGGCTTTCTGGAGACGGCTCTGCCCGGCAGGCTGGACCGGGCACGGAAATCAGGGTAGCAGCATGCACGCAGCTTTGAACAGGCATTGCGGTATCGCGCTATCCGATTGTTGACATGAGGATATTTGCCGCCATTCTCCGGGGCAGCGAACCAAGGCTCAGGGCAGGCGAGGGCGGGCAGATGACAGAGACCGAAGAGGATATCCTCGACCGCCCGGTGGCCGAAGAGGTCCAGGCCGACATCTACGACGACGAAGGCTATATCCGCCATGAGTTCCTGACCATGGTCGGGGCGGCGATCGCCGATCGCGACGTGCTGTTCCTGCGCCAGCACGTGGCAAAGCTTCACGAATCGGAACTCGGCCACCTGATCGAGGCCATCCAGCCGGACCAGCGCGTGGCGCTGGTGCGCCTGCTCGGCGACGATTTCGACATGACGGCGCTGACCGAGGTCGACGAAGCGATCCGCATGCAGATCGTCGACCAGATGCCGAACGAGCAGATCGCAGCTGCGATCGGCGATCTCGATTCGGACGACGCGGTCTACATTCTCGAAGACCTCGACGACGAGGACCGTGAGGAGATCCTTGCCCAGCTGCCATTTACCGAGCGGGTGCGCCTGCGCCGCGCGCTCGACTATCCGGAAAGCTCGGCCGGGCGGCGCATGCAGACGGAATTCGTCGCGGTGCCGCCGTTCTGGACGGTCGGCCAGACGATCGACTACATGCGCGAGGAAGAAGAGCTTCCGGAAAACTTCACCCAGATCTTCGTCATCGATCCGACCTTCAAACTGCTCGGGGCCGTCAAGCTCGACGCCATCCTGCGCACCAAGCGGCAGGTGAAGATCGAAAGCATCATGCACGAGACCAACCACCCGATCCCGGCCGAAATGGACCAGGAAGAGGCGGCCCAGCTTTTCGAGCAGTATGACCTTTTGTCGGCCGCCGTCGTCGATGAAAACGACCGGCTCGTCGGTGTGCTCACCATCGACGACGTGGTCGACGTCATCCAGGAAGAGGCGGAGGAAGACCTGCTTCGCCTCGGCGGCGTCGGCGACGAAGAACTGTCCGACAGCGTGGCCGAAACGTCGCGCTCGCGCGTTCCCTGGCTCGCCGTCAACCTTGTGACCGCGATCCTGGCCGCCTCCGTCATCTCGCTGTTCGAGGCGACGATCGAGCAGATCGTGGCTCTTGCCGTGCTGATGCCGATCGTGGCGGGTATGGGCGGCAATGCCGGCTCGCAAACCATGACGGTGACGGTGCGCGCGCTTGCCACCCGCAATCTCGACATTCACAATGCCGTCCGGGTCGTCCGACGCGAGGCGGGGGTCGGGCTTCTGAACGGCATGATCTTCGGCGTTTTGATCGGGATCGTTGCCGGTTTCTGGTTTCACGACGCCAATATCGGCGGCATCATCGCGGCTGCCATGTTGATCAACATGATGGCGGCAGCGATCGCCGGGATCCTCATCCCGCTGCTGCTAGACCGCATCGGCACCGATCCGGCCGTAGCCTCTGCCGTCTTCGTCACCACCGTCACCGACATCACCGGCTTCTTTTCGTTCCTCGGCCTTGCGACTTGGTGGTTCATGTAAATCTTGCGAAAATTGACTTGTACGTAAAAGTCAATATTATGTCCCGACGCACAGGGACGAACCGGACGTGAAGAAGTATTATAGCATTACAGAATTGACGCGTGAATTCGGCGTTTCCACGCGCACGCTCAGATTCTACGAAGACGAAGGCCTGATCCATCCGGAGCGGCGAGGACGCACGCGGCTTTACCGTGCCGCGGACCGGCGTCTGTTGCAGGAAATCCTGCGCGGCCGGCGCATCGGCTTCACGATCAACGAAATTCGCGAAATCGTCCATGTCTACAAGGAGCCGCCGGGCGAAATCGGTCAGCTCAAGCTGATGATGAAGAAGATCGACGAGAAGCGCGAAGACCTTCGCCAGAAGCGCCGCGATATCGACGAGACCCTGACGGAACTCGATCAGGCCGAAGAGGCCTGTCTGACGCGCCTCGTCGAAATCGGCGTCGGCAGCTGAGTGAGCTCCACTAGACCTCCCGTCGCAGTTGCTCAGATCCAGCGGCGGGTGCGCTTGCAATAACATTCATAGTCGAAGCCGAACCGCTGTTCGAGATGCTGTTCCTCGCAGCGGATGACCACCCACTGCGCGGTCAGTGCCGCCAGGAGTGCTGCCGGGAGAAACCAGGCACTGGCGCTGATCAGCCCGAGCGAGAGTGTCAGCAGCGTGTAGCCGAGATAGATCGGGTTGCGCGTGAAGCGGAAGGGACCGCAGGTGACGAGATGGCGGGCGCAGCCTGTGCCGAGCACCGCAGTCTGTCGCTCCAGCAGCGTCTTCACCGCCCATATGTCCAGGCTGACGGCAAAAAGCGCTAGGGCGAACCCGGCAATCGGCAGCAAGATAGGGTTCGGCGATGAAAGCGGGATCGGCGTCACCAGCCGCTCTGCGGCCAGTGCCAGGGTCACGGCGCCGCCGTAAATCACCGGCGGCCAGGGATAACGCAAGGGCTTCGCACGGTAGGCATTCATGATGAATTTCCCCGTTACGGCGTGGTCTGGATCTTGGCCGTGCATTCGGAGGCCAGCGCCAGAATACGCTCATCCTGATCCGGCAAGATTGCGCCAGACTGGAGCGGTTCCAGCAGGCTCTGGGCCTGCAGACGGTCCAGCGTACAGGCGCAGAAGGCCTTGCAAATCTCGGCGGAGTTTCCCTGCTGTTGGCAGGCCGGCTCGCAGCTGCCGATATAGGATTCGATCGGATCCGGCGTCGGCGGCGGAACGATGTGGCTTGCGGCAAAGACCAGCGCAATCAGCACCGGCTGGTGCAGGAGATAGACGGTGAGCGAGTGCCGGCCACCCCAGCGCAGCCAGGCGGGACCTTTGGGCAGGCGCGACAGGCGACCGAGAAGGTCGTGGTCGACCAGCAGGCGGGCAACCACGATGCCGATCAGAAGCGCGCCGATCCAAGGGAAGAGGGGTACATAGTCGTTCGAGCGCGGCAGGTGTTCCGAGAGACCGGCAAACCATAAGATAGGCGTGTCGAAGATCGACGAGCGATAGAAGCTTGGCAGCACCATGGCGCCAACTGCTGCTGCGAGCGTGATGATCACCGGCAGGCGCAGGAAAACCAAACCCACCAGGCTGCCGAGCGCCATGGCATGCAGGATGCCGAAGAAGATCAGTCCATCCGGCACAAACCACCAGGTGGCTGCCGTGATCGCCAGCGCTGCGGCGAGGATCACCGCGAAGCGGCGCAGGAAAGCCTGTGGGCGCAGTCTTGGATAGTGCGCGAGCACGAGGCTGAAGCCGGCGAGGAACAGGAAGGTCGACGCGATCGAGCGGGCATAGAGCCGCAAAAACCCTTCGGTGGAGGTGCCCGGCGCGAGATAGCCGAAAAATTCCAGGTCCCAGCTGAAGTGGTAGGTCGCCATCGCGATCAGCGCCAGACCGCGAAACGCGTCCAGCCAGAGCAGGCGGGGCCGTGCGCGGGTGATCTCGGTCGAAGTCTGCGCGTTGTCCGGAATGCTGTCTGGCACGCGTCGTCCTCCCTCGGTCGTTCTGATCGCCGCACGAATTGCGGCCTGCGCTTGTGGCGGTGCCTCATCGTGCAAAGGCGGCGATTTCATGACCGGGGGCGGATTGTCCCCGCTGTCCTCACCCTTTGCGAGCGGTCAGTCGGTCGGGTCGTTCAGAAGCGCGCGGCGCGCCTCGGAGAAATATTGGCGCCGGATCAGCACCACGAAGACCGTGCCCGATGCCAGCATGAAGATCCACGGGCTGACGAACCAGCCGAGATAACCGATCGAATAGAAGATCGCCCGAAGTCCCATGTTGAAGTGGCTCGCGGCGATGATGTTCATCTGGATCGCGCGCTCAGCCGCGGCCATGGTGCGCGCCGGATGCTCGCGCGCCTCGTCGGTCATCGGAATGGCACCAAACAGAATGGTGCAATAGTTGAAGAGCCGGTAGGACCAGCCGAACTTGAAGAAAGAATAAGCAAACAGCGCGATCAGCCCGCACACCTTCAATTCGAAAGTCGCCCGGCCGCCCTGGACGATGAAGGGAATGTCTTTCAGGATCGCATCCACCTGCTCGGTCGCGCCCAGCAGGGCAAAGCAGCCGCCAATCGCAAAGATGGTGGTGGAGGCGAAAAAGGCCGTCCCGTTCTGCAAGCCGCCCATGATCTGGGTATCGATCATCTTCAGGTCGCGCGTGAGCGAGTTGAGGATCCATTCCCGGCGCCGTTCGGCCATGGCCTTGGTCAGGCTGGTGCGAGACAGGATTCGGCGGCTGCCGGTGATCCAGGCATAGGCAACCCAGAGCAGGACGAACAGCGCAAGAGCGGCATAATCGGTGACGAGCATGAAACGATTCCCCCTTCTGGCTCGCGGAATTATCCCGCGCCTGCGGTTCTCCACAATGGCAATTAACCAGTTTCAAGACTTTGGTCCGAATTGGGGCGGTCTCCAGGCTGATTACGTTAAGGATTGCGCCAACTATGTCATTGAAATTTCACATATCCATGCGCTGCGTGCATGCCTGCACCGCAAAATGCGCCATGCTTTTGCCATTTTTGCAGTTGCGAAACGGGCCGGGTTTTAATACATGAGGGTCCATAAAGCGGTCGGGGGACGGCTTTAATCACCACGTGACTTCATCTGGAGTTTCCATGGAAAGCAGTTTCCAGAAGTCGTGCTGGGGTGTCACATTTCGCGCTCTGATGGGTTTCGCCGGCGTCCTTTGCCTGGCTTATCTGTTCGGCAGCATCTGACACTTCACATGCAGCATTCCAAACAGCGCGGTCTTCTCGACCGCGCTGTTTGCTTTTCAGGCTCCCGAACACCATCTCCGTCATGTCGCGGCCATGAAAGCCGATGTCGATTGCAAGGCGCATTCGTGATAGGCGATGCTCTAGCCTTTGCGCTTTGATGACTGCAGGCGAGGAGCCCCATGTTTCTTTCGGTTTTCGACGTGTTCAAGATCGGCGTCGGCCCCTCCAGTTCCCACACCATGGGTCCGATGACGGCGGCCAACCGGTTTCTCGACCTCATTCTCTCCGACCAGTGGCCACGACCGGTCGGCGCCCATGTGGCAGCGCTGAAAGCCAGTCTGCACGGTTCGCTTGCCTATACCGGCATCGGCCATGGTACCGGCAATGCCGTGATCATCGGGCTGATGGGCGAGGCGCCTGACAGTATCGATCCGGATCGCATGGACGGCATTATCGCCGAGGTCGAGCGCACCGGCCGCGTCACGCCTCCCGGGCATCCGGCCTATTATTTCCAGCCGAAGGACGATCTGGTCTACGACAAGAAGACACCGCTCTCCGGCCATGCCAATGGCATGCGGCTGTCGGCCCTCGACAAGGATGGTCGCGTTCTCCTCACCCAGATCTATTATTCGATTGGCGGCGGTTTTGTCGTCACCGATACCGAGCTTCTTGCCCTGCAAAAGCAGAAGAAGCAGGCGTCGAGCCAGAAGGTGCCTTATCCCTTTGCCTCGGCCAAGGAGATGCTGGCCATGGCCGCATCCTCCGGGCTCACCATCGCGCAGATGAAACGGGCGAACGAGGAAGTCGTGCGCTCACGCGAGGATCTCGATGCCGGGCTCGACCGGATCTGGGATGCAATGCTCAGCTGCATCGATCGCGGTTTGCGACAGGACGGCCAGCTGCCGGGCGGCCTGAAGGTTCGCCGGCGCGCAAAGTCGATCCACGACAAGCTGCAGGAGGAATGGCGCTCCAACCGCCTGAACCCGGTTCTGGCCAATGACTGGCTGTCGGTCTATGCCATGGCAGTGAACGAGGAGAATGCGGCTGGCGGCCGTGTCGTGACCTCGCCGACCAATGGCGCTGCCGGCGTCGTGCCGGCGACCATCCGCTACTACCTGCATTTCCATCCCGATGCCGATCAGGACGGCATTCGCGACTACCTTCTAACAGCGGCTGCCATCGGCGGGATCATCAAGCACAATGCCTCGATCTCAGGCGCCGAAGTCGGCTGTCAGGGCGAAGTCGGCTCGGCATCTGCTATGGCCGCCGCCGGTCTCGCCGCCGTCATGGGCGGCACCCCGGAGCAGATCGAAAACGCCGCTGAAATCGCGCTTGAACATCATCTGGGCATGACCTGCGATCCCGTTGCGGGTCTCGTCCAGGTACCGTGTATCGAACGCAACGCACTCGGTGCCGTCAAGGCCGTCACCGCCGCCTCTCTGGCGCTGAAGGGTGACGGCGTGCATTTTGTACCCCTCGACGCCTGCATCGAAACCATGCGCCAGACCGGCAACGATATGAGCGAAAAATACAAGGAAACCTCGCTTGGCGGCTTGGCGGTCAACGTCGTCGAATGTTGACGCGGGCAGGGGGGGCGTGTGGAGCGGCTGTCTTGACACAGTTCCGGCGTCATCCTCGGGCTTGTGCCGAGGATCTGCCACCGCTGCGATGCGCTCGGCGCCAGTGGCCTGTTCCTGCGTGGGCGTCCCATCCTCTGCCTCCCTCAGTAGATCCTCGGGACAAGCCCGAGGATGACGGCGTCAGCAGAAACCATCGAAACTGTTGAGCACGTCGCCCCTGCGACACCCCGGCCCTTGACCCTCTGGCCAGACCGGTTATCCCGGAGAGCATGGCACTGCATCTCCTCAAGCTCTGCGTCGGAGCCGACTCCATCGACGACCTGCGCGACTGGGTCGCCGAACGCTGCCTCGTGGCCGTCGCGGCGGGGCTGGAGCCGCATTCCTCGCATGTCACCCGCATGGTGCCGAAGCGCATGGATGAGTTGCTCGATGGCGGCTCGCTCTACTGGATCATCAAGGGTCAGCTCTCGGCCCGGCAGAAACTCCTCGACATCAAGACTTTTACCGGTGGCGACGGGATTTCCCGTTGCGAGCTGATCCTGGGCCCTGAGGTTATCGAAGTTGCTCCCGCTCCGCGTCGCCCCTTTCAGGGCTGGCGTTATCTGGATGCCGATGCCGCCCCGCGCGATCTTTCGGCCTCGGGCGCCAATATCGAGGATATGCCCGACGACCTGAAACGGGAACTGGCGGAACTGGGGCTGTTGTGACTCTAAAAGCAACGCGGCTTCCCTTTGCCGTCGCGGCAAAATGAGCCTGCGGATGCGCACGTGAGACTTTGGCGGACATCGTAAAGCGATATAGTGCTGTTGTGTTTTAGGTGTAGCGTCTGTTTTGCTGCTGCCGGTTAAAAATGATGATGCGGGACGGATAGGGGCTTTAGCGGTCATCGAAAGGTCCGAATTCAGTTCCATGGCCCCTTTCGGAAAAGGCTATTGGGATGATGGGGATGTTGATGGGCGCGCTTGACGTAGCTAGTCAAACTGCCGACGGCTCTGCGCGGCATCGGTCGCGCTGGCGCAGGATTGTGTTTCGCACCGGTCTGTCGATTGCCTCTGTGGCCGTTCTCTTCGGCGCCTATGTCGGCATTCTCATTCTGTCGGGCAATTTTCACGAGGTCGTTCCCGGGCGTTTCTACCGGTCCGCCCAGCTCTCGGGCGCGCGGCTCGGCGAGGAGATCGATCGCTATGGCATCAAGACGGTGATCAACCTGCGCGGCGAAGGTGTCGGCAAAGGCTGGTATGACGACGAGGTCGCGGCGACCGCCGCCCATGGCGCAACGCATGTCGATTTCGGCATGTCGGCCCGCAAGGATCTGACGCCGGAAAAAACGCAGCAATTGCTGGCGCTCTTGAAGGCTGCGGAACAGCCGATCCTGGTCCATTGTATGTCAGGCGCCGACCGCACCGGGCTTGCCTCGGTCATCTTCCTCCAGCAGGTGGCGGGCGTCGACGAAGAAGAGGCTGAATGGCAACTCTCGCCCCTCTACGGCCATATCAACCTGCCGTTTCTCGCCGCCTATGCCATGGATGATACCTGGGAAAAGCTGGAAAAGGTGATCGGCCTCGATAGCTGAGGGAAGGTCGGCGGCTGGGCTCGTCGGACGCGCGGCGTTCAGGGTTGGATCAGCCACCTTGGTTAATCAGGTCGGTCTGGCTGATGACTGAGACTGGCGACCCCCTACGGTGTGTCCTTTCGCTGAAAAGCATGATATGGCGCGGCCATGACGACGAATACCGACTTTCTTACCCGCGATATTCCCGGTCGGACGCCCTATGGCCGGCCGGTCTTTGCCGTTGCGCCGATGATCGACTGGACGGATCGGTCAGATTTTCTCAATTGACTCAATTGATTGCGCGATTCTGCATGTACCAAGTACCAGAAGATGGCGGTGAAGAAGTGTCTTTTGGTAGGCGCTACCTCCGCCAGCGAACCATTCAGTTGGCACGTGCGGTTTACGCGTGACGTGTGCGGAATTTGGTCAATAGCTTGATGGGCATTAGGCCACCACAGTGTCACAAACGCTTTGCGCATCATCTTGGTGAACTGAACCGCTTCGGTATCTTAATCAGTGTTGGCTTTTGATATTCGGTTCGTTGCAACGAAGACGATAGCGAAATGGAATGGCGGCTTTTAAGCCGAGACGTCGATCACACAACCATTCGCGATCGCGTTCCAGAGCACCTTCCCGAAGGATTTGCAGCCCACTGGCCTCGACCTCTGGACAAGATAGTGGATATGATCCACTATCTTGTCCAGCACATTGCGTGCAGTCGAACGCGAACAAAGTTACAAAAAACAAGGGGAACTTATGTCGCAAAACACCACGTCGGCCGACGTGGTGCTCTCCGTTCGTAATCTCACGGTGGACCTGCCGCCGGGAATGGAGCGTACCCACGCGGTCAAAGACATTTCTTTTGATCTTTATGCGGGGGAAATCCTCTGCATCATCGGTGAGTCCGGATCGGGCAAGTCCGTCACCGCCAATACCGTCATGGGGCTGCTTTCACCCGTGATCAAAGTCAGCGCGGGTGAGATCCATTTCCGTGGAATGGATATCCTTGCCGCTCACGAGGACGTTATCCGTCCTCTGCGGGGCCGGGCCGTCTCCATTATCTTCCAGGATCCGCTGTCCGCTCTCAATCCGCTGATGACCGCCGGCGACCAAATCGCCGAAGTCCTCGAAGCGCATGGATACGGCACTGCGGAGACCCGCAAGGCCAAGGTTCTTGCCCTGCTGGAGGAAGTGGGGCTGCCCGATCCGCCACTGATGCGACTGCAATACCCATTCCGTCTTTCCGGCGGCCAGCGCCAGCGGATTATGATCGCCATGGCGCTGGCGCTTGATCCGGAGGTGCTGATCGCCGATGAGCCGACGACGGCGCTCGATGTCACGACCCAGGCGCAGATCCTCGATCTCATCCGCGACATCCAGAAGCGCAAGGGTATGAGCGTCATGTTCATCACCCACGACTTCGGCGTGGTGGCCGAAATTGCCGATCGCGTCGTGGTGATGGAAAAGGGCCATCTGGTGGAGCAGGGACGGGCCGATCAGGTGCTGGTCCATCCCACCCACCCCTATACCCAACGACTTGTCGCTGCCGTACCGCGCATGCGTGCAAGCGCCGAAGCGGTCAGCGAGGCTCCGCCCGTCGTTCTGGAAGTGGAAAATCTCGAAAAGGAGTACCGCAGCACAGGCTCAATGTTTCACAAGGCGCGCGTCGTCAAAGCAGTCGATGGCGTGAGCTTCCGGCTCCGCAAGGGCCAGACCCTTGGTGTCGTCGGCGAAAGCGGGTCGGGCAAGTCCTCTCTCGGCCGGATGCTTGTGAAGCTTCTGGAGCCGGATGGCGGATCGATCCATTTTGCCGGGCGCGACATTGCCGCGATGCCGGAAGATAGTTTCCGATCGCTACGCCCCTATATCCAGATGATATTCCAGGATCCCTTTGCCTCGCTTAACCCACGCCATACGATCGGCAGGCTTCTGACGGTCGGGCCGGTTGCCCATGGCACCTCCGTGGCGGAAGCCCGGTCGAAGGCGCTGAGTCTCCTGAGGCTGGTCGGTCTCGACGAGCAGGCCTATGACCGTTTCCCGCACGAATTTTCCGGCGGTCAGCGCCAGCGTATCGGCATCGCCCGGGCGCTGATGTTCGATCCCGTGGTGCTGGTGGCCGACGAGGCGGTTTCAGCCCTCGACGTCTCGATCCAGGCCCAGATCCTCGAACTGCTTGCCCGCGTGCAGAGGGACATGAAAGTGGCCATGATCTTCATCACCCATGATCTCAGGGTCGCAAGCCAGATCTGCGACGAGGTGCTGGTCATGCACAAGGGTGACGTGGTGGAGGAGGGGCCGCCGACGAAAATCTTCCGCGATCCGCAGCACGATTACACCCGCAAGCTCGTTGCCGCGATCCCCGGCGCAGACTGGGAACCGGCGGCCGCGACTGGCTGATCACGAGAGCCGACGGGAGGCGCTGTCGCGGCGCCCGTCGGCCGCTCTACTGCCTTCGGGGCACCCGTTCACGCTGGCTTCGTATGAAGCCGGCGGAAAAGTCGTTTTCCCGATAACTGCATGAAACGTAACAAAAATATTTTGATCTTGGCCAATAATTTAGTTGATATTGTCCACTAATTATCCTTTCATGTCCCCATCGAATTGCAATAGGAGATGGTCGGAGACCCGCACGGCGACGCCAGGAGATGGCGCTGTCGGACTGGAACCCTTGTGTCGATTCGAACGGAACCCCTGATGAGCAAACCGCCTGCCAAACCGCCGACAGTGCCAGAGGACATCAATATTGATGTGCTGGAAGACACGCTGAGCTTTTACATCCGCACCATCAACCTCGCTGTTTCCCGCGATCTCGATGAGCGGCTGGAGGGGCTGGATGTGGCAAAAGGCACTGGAAAGATCACAACACTGCTTCTTGTCGACGACTATCCAGGCATCCGGCCATCGGTAATCGCGCATCTGATCCTCAAGGACCGTTCGGCCATGGGGCGGCTGATCGATCAGATGGAACAGCACGGGCTGATCCGTCGCGAAGTGTCGCCGGAAGATAGCCGTGCGCAGGAGCTTTATATCACCGAGGCCGGTGCCGCCCTTGCAGTCAAGGTGCGCGAGATTGTGCCAAAGCAGTCGCGGGACTTCTTCTTCTTCATTCCGGAAGACGAGCAGAAGTTGGTGATTGACATCCTGCGACGCGCCTATCGGCGGATTGTGGGGCTGCCATGATGATGTCTCCCGAAGGTGCCGTCGTTCTCGTCTCCGGTGCAAGCCGTGGTATCGGCGGCCATCTGGCAGCAGAATTGCTGCGGCAAGGATGGTCAGTGTCGCTCGGCATGCGCCAGCCGGTGCTGCCCGCCTGGGCGCAAGGCCTTGAGGATCGAGTGCATCTGATGGCCTATGACGCCGATGACGTCGGCGCCGAACAGCGCTGGGTCGAGGCGGCCTTGGCGCGCTTCGGTCGCATCGATGCTCTCGTGGCCAATGCCGGCATCATGATCCCCAAGTCGGTGATAGAGGCGGACGACGAGGATATCGACGCCATGATGTCGGTCAACGTCAAGGCGCCGCGGCGGCTGGCAAAGGCTGCCTGGCAGTCTCTATGCGAAACCGGGCGGGGCCGCGTCATCATCCTTGCCTCTCTGTCCGGAAAGAGGGTCAAATCCGCCGGCGCCGGTAGCTATTCGCTGTCGAAATTTGCGGCCGTTGCACTCGCCCACGGCATCCGCCAGGCCGGCTTCGACATGGGCGTCCGGGCTACCGCCGTGTGCCCCGGTTTCGTCGCAACCGACATGGCCGCCGCCCTAACGGAACGCCCGGCCGAACTGCTCACTCAGCCGGACGATCTCGCCCGCATCATCGCCATGCTGCTTTCGTTGCCGAACCAAGCCTCCGTCGCCGAATTCGCCGTCAATTGCCAACTCGAGGAGTTCTTCTGAAATGCCCGGTCCTTTTGTCGTTCCCGTCCACGGCGATGCCGAACTGCCGAAAGAGGTGGATGTCGTCGTCATCGGTGGTGGGATCATCGGAACCTCGACGGCGCTCGAACTCGCCGAGAGTGGCCTGCGGGTTGCGCTGTGCGAAAAAGGTGGCATCGGTCACGAACAGTCCAGCCGCAACTGGGGCTGGGTGCGCATCTCGCGCCGCGACCCGCGCGAAGTGCCGCTGATGGCGGAAGCACTGCGCATCTGGGCCGATCTAAACCGCCGCACCGGCCGCGAAACCGGCTTCAAGCGCTCCGGCATCGTCTTCACCTGCGCGGACGAGAAGCAGTTCGACGAGCACGAGCGCTGGAACCGCAATCTCGAGGGTTACCAGATCGAAAGCCGCATGCTGAGCGCGGCCGAATTCAACGCGAAGTACCCCGGCAACCGAATGAAGATTGCCGGCGCGCTCTATACCGCCGGCGATTGCCGCGCCGAGCCGCAGAGGGCGGCGCCTGCGATTGCGGAAGCCGCGCGTGATCGCGGGGCGCATATTCTCACCGAATGTGCGGTGCGCGGCCTGCAGATGTCCGGCGGTCGGGTATCGGGTGTGGTCACCGAACGTGGTGAAATCGCCTGCTCGTCTGTCGTGCTGGCGGGCGGCGCGTGGTCCAGCCTGTTCATGGGCTGTCGGGCCGAACGATGTCTGGGCAATGGACTTTGTCCACGAGGCTATCCCAAGACGATCAGGGTGGACAATGGCAGTGAGTTCATCTCCCGTGATCTCGACCTCTGGGCCTATGCCAACAACGTCACCCTGGACTTCTCACGCCCTGGCAAACCGACTGACAACGGCTTCATCGAGGCGTTCGACAGCAAGCTCAGGTCCGAGTGCCTGAACGCTCATTGGTCCCTGACCCTTGCGGATTCCCGAGAAAAGTTGGAGACTTGGCGCAGGTACTACAACGAGGAACGTCCTCACTCGGCAATCGGCTATAACGTCCCGATCGCCCTGCATAATCCCGGTGGCGCAACCAGCCAGCCATCGTGATCAGAGCCGGAAAACTCCAGCTTCCGGCGGTCCAAGGTTTGGTCCCAGAGCAGAAAACCCAAGACTCTCCCGAAAATTGCAGGGAAGTCGGGTCTCAGGTCAGTCCTGCATGCAATCGTCTGACGTGGAGCTTGGTCGACCCCCAAAGGCTATTCGCGGCGGGTGGCTCTTCTACTGCATGCTCCCGGGTCGCATATAGATCGAAGTGGGCTTTCGTGACCTTCGTTCGCCGTGACGAATGCGTATCATCGAACGGTGATTGGAACTCCCGTGCGCCGCATCCAGCGGTTCCGCAAAGCGGATCGGGTTTCCGAGCCAACCAGGATAGTCATAGGTGCCTTTAGCGGCATGGTCGAAAGTTTGTAAACGCACGCCTGCTATATCATGAGCACCTACAATTTTCAGAGACCAGGACAGCCTTTGGACCAACTCCTCGCTTTACGCACTTTCGTACGCGTCACCGAGTCCGGATCGTTTGCGAAGGCCGCAGCCTCGCTAAACCTGCCGCGATCCACGGTCAGTAAGCTCGTGCAGGACCTGGAAACGCATCTCGGTGCCAAGCTTTTGGAGCGAACCACACGCTCTGTTACCATCACCGCGGAAGGTGCTGCCTATCGGGAACGGGCCCTTCGTCTTCTTGCCGATTTGGAGGACATGGATGGACATGTTACCGGGGCCCGAGCTTCGCCGAAGGGGCGGTTGCGCGTGGATATTGGCTCGGTCATGGCAAACAAGATCCTCATTCCGCGGCTGCCGGAATTCCAGGAGCTTTATCCTGACATAGACCTGATGTTTGGCGTCAATGATCGGTCCGCCGATCTTGTCGGCGAAGGTATAGACTGCGTCATCCGCGGCGGCCCACTCGCAAACTCGACGCTGAAGGCCCGCAAGCTCTGCGAATTCGATTTCATTGTCAGTGCAGCGCCTGCCTATCTGGCCGGCAGACCAGTACCGAGGCATCCGAATGACCTCGCGGAACATCGCATCACCAGCTATTTCTCTGCATCATCGGGAAAGCGCTTTGCCCTACTCTTTCAGAAGGGCGAGGAGCGACATGAATATACACCGGTCACGCCGGGCATTTCGGTCAATGAAAGCACGGCACACCTGAACTGCATCATCGCCGGTCTCGGCATCGGCCAGACCTTCGGTTTTCTCGTAAGACCACATCTCGAAGACGGATCTCTCGTAGAACTGCTCCCGAAGTGGAAACCGGCACACCGGCCGCTGCATCTGGTTTATCCCGCCGAGCGCTATCCGAACGCGCGGCTGCGGGCGTTTACCGAATGGGCAGCCGAGGTTTTCAAGCCATTCGACGCGCGCCGGCAGATGGATGGCATTATCCATTCGGCTGAATAATCTCTTCAGAATGCGCGTCTTCCGACAGCAGGTTCAGGCGCCTATCTTTGAATCATCGGACGGCGACGACGTTCTAAGCGCCACGCCACCTCCCGAAAAAGCCAGACACTCAACAGGCCGGTTGCGCTCGGGCTGACCCCTTTCGCGTGGCCAAAGACAGGAGATTGATATGACTAACCGACTTAAGGACAAGATTGCCCTCGTCACCGGCGCCACCAGCGGCATTGGCCTTGCAACAGCCAAACTTTTTGCAACCGAAGGCGGGGGCGTCTACATCACGGGACGTCGCAGGGACGCCCTTGACCAGGCTATCGCCGAGATCGGCCATGGGGCAGTGGGAATCCAGGCGGACTCCAGCAGCAACACCGACCTTGACCGGCTCTTCACGCAGATCAAGGCCGAGCAGGGCCGGCTGGATGTTCTCGTGGTCAATGCCGGCGGCGGCAGCATGCTTCCGCTGGGCCAGATCACCGAAGAGCAGATCGACGACACCTTCGGCCGCAACGTCAAGGCGGTGATCTTTACGGTACAGAAAGCCCTGCCGATGATGGGCAAGGGCGCCTCCATCGTGCTCACCGGCTCGACTGCCGGCACGGAGGGCACCGCAGCTTTTTCCGTCTACTCTGCATCCAAGGCCGCGGTTCGTAACCTAGCCCGCTCCTGGGCGCTTGATCTGAAAGGAACCGGCATTCGCGTCAACGTCGTTTCGCCCGGTGCAACCCATACGCCAGGCCTCGTGGAGCTGGCCGGCAGCGACGAGGCGCAGCAGCAGGGATTGCTCGACTTCTTGGCAAGCCGCATCCCGCTCGGTCGCGTCGGCAATCCGGACGAAATCGCCAAAGCCAGCCTGTTCCTGGCGTCCGACGACGCGAGCTTTGTCAATGGCGCGGAACTGTTCGCAGATGGCGGCCAAGCGCAGGTGTGATGAGAACTGGAGGGAGCGGCGGGGGACCGCTCCCCACACTTTCCTCATCCGCAACTCAATCCCTCGCCACATTTTCGGCTCTACGCGTCCCCAGGTACCTAGCAGTCAGCGGGTAGCTAGCGCGTCTTGATGACCGTCGGAAGGCCGTGCCAGCTAGCATATTTATCGCCAGTGTCGCGAATGTGCGCATATCGCTTGAGGCTGACCCAGGAACGATGTCCACTCACCGCAGCCACGTGCGGGATGTTCAAGCCCATCTCGAACAATCGTGAAATGCCCTCATGGCGCAGGTCGTGGAAGCGCAAATCCTCGATATTCAAAAACTTACAGGCTCGCGTGAAATTTGCCGAGATTGCATCGGTGGAGTAGGGGAATATCTCAGCCTTGCCCTTTGGCATGCTGTCGATGATCTGAATTGCTTGATCAGGAAGGTCTACCCAAGTGTGATTGCCGATCTTTTCTCCAGGATGTTTCATATCGCGCACAAGGACGCGCCTGTGCTCTCTCTGGAAGTCCTTCCATCTGATCCGCGTAATTTCCTCCTGGCGCCGGGTCGAAAATAGCGCGAACGCGATGACCTTGTGCATCGGCATCGCCTGGGGAACCTTCTTCCATCGGTCAATAAAATGGCCGATCAGCCGATCGAGTTCATCCAAAGTTGGTCTTCGATCGCGTTGCACTGACCGGGAGATAAGACCCATCCGACGGGCGACCTTGACGGCATCCTTCATCTATTGCTCGTCGAGCGCGATCGCGAACATCGCGCCTTGATGGCTGGCGTAGTTCCCGCCGGACTGTGGCTTTGCCGTGAGTGACTGTAGGAATTCAACGATGTCTTTTGCTTTGATCGAAGAGCAGGGCATGTTGGCGATGTCATAGTTCTTGATCGCCATCAGGACCTGCGCTTTTGTGCGACCAATCTCCCTGATGGTCTCCTCGGTGTAGCGATCGATCACTCTGGCCAATGTCGTCGGGTCTTCATTTTTAGATTTGGCGACTGCTCCTGGTCTGGAGAGTTCTCGTTCTCGTTTTGAAATTCAGGCTGCAGCCGCAGGACGTCTGTCAAAGGTTTCGGTCTCGTGATAAGTCACGCCATCCTGCATGACCCGCACTCGCGCCCGGTAAGCAACGCTGCCATCCTTGCGCTTGCGCGCGCTGATCGTGCCCATGGCCGGCTCCTAAGTTGGTCCACAGATTGTCATATCGGGCCACTGGACCAAATCCGGTTTTAAAATGGGCGGAAAATGCCTGGAACAAGCGTAAACAAGACGATGAAGAAAGTGCCGTAAGTGACTGTTAAAGAAGAAGACGTCGATTATTTCAAGGCTCCCGTCTTTGCCGTTGCGCCGATGATCGATTGGACGGATCGGCATTGTCGTTTCTTTCACCGGCAGCTCTCGGCCCATGCGCTTCTCTATACCGAGATGGTGGTGGCGGATGCGATCATTCATGGGCCGCGGGAGAAGCTTCTGTCGTTCAACGGCGAGGAGCATCCCGTCGCGCTGCAGCTTGGAGGCTCTGATCCGGGCAAGCTGGTTGAGGCGGTGAGGATCGCATCCGATTACGGCTATGACGAGATCAACCTCAATGTCGGCTGTCCGTCGGACCGGGTGCAGTCGGGGACATTTGGCGCCTGTCTGATGCAGACGCCGGAGGTGGTGGAAGCCTGTGTGTCTGCCATGAAGAAGGTGGCAACGGTGCCGGTGACGGTCAAGTGCCGGATCGGGGTGGATGAGCAGGAGCCGTCCGAGGTGTTGCCGGATTTCCTTGCGCGGATGATCGGGGCAGGTGCCGATGCGATCTGGATCCATGGCCGCAAAGCCTGGCTGAAGGGGCTTTCCCCGAAGGAGAACCGGGAAATTCCGCCGCTGGATTACGAGCTGGTCTATCGGATGAAGCGGGAGAACCCGGGTGTTTTTCTCGGCATCAATGGCGGGATTTCCGATCTGGATCAGGCACTTCTCCATCTGTCCGTCATGGATGGGGTGATGCTTGGGCGGGCGAGCTATCACAATGCCACTCTGCTCACCGAGGTCGATGCCCGGGTCTATGGTGCGCCGGCCGTGCCCGTCGACTGGGATCGCGTGCGCGATGCGATGATCGGTTATGCCGAGCGGGTGATCGCGTCCGGCGGGCGGCTCAACCATGTCACACGGCATATGGTCGGGCTGTTCCAGGGTTATGCCGGCGCCCGGCGCTATCGGCAGATCCTGTCGTCGGAGGCGACGAAGCCGGGTGTTTCGCCTGACCTGATTGCCGAGGCCTTTGCGGCGGTCGATATTGGAGGTGGTCCGAAGACACAGGGCTCTGCCGGAACCTCTGCCGCCGCGGAGTAATCTCGCACGGCTTTCCGGCGATTTTCAGGCTCTAAAAGCAAAAATGGCGTCCCGGGGGACGCCATTCGAAAACTTTAAATCAGGCAGACTGGATGTTGACGGCCTTCGGGCCCTTGCCCATGCGGTCCGGCTCGGTGTCGAAGGTGACCTGCTGGCCATCCTGCAGGGTCTGCAGGCCCGAGGCCTGGAGCGCGGAGATGTGCACGAACACGTCCTTTGCGCCGCCTTCCGGGGTGATGAAGCCAAAACCCTTGTCCTGGTTGAAGAATTTAACGGTGCCCTTGGTGGCCATGGGAGAGTTCCTTATTCCCGTGTTGGTCGTCTGCGCCACGGCCGGCGGACCGGAAGCGGCTGGTTGAAGTTCCGCCGAAACGGAACCGTCGAGGGATCGCGATAACGGGGAAAGAACGTCTACCGGCGGGAGAAGGCCCCCATGACCGCGAGACGCGGTCCATACAAGTCAGTCCAGTCTCCGGGATCATTGCTGCCCGAACCGCATAAGAGGTAGGGTCATTTCGGAATCTTGGCAAGTATGAAAAGTCACACTTCGGATCGCAAAATCGTGTCAAGGATCTGAATTCCTTGAGATTTGATGGGTGGTAACGATGCCATGCCGCCTCTGCTCCGTGGCCGGACCACCTGCGGCCATCCCAAACGCCGCCGGGGACGGCGCGGTGTTCCGTCTTGAAGCGGCCTCCATCCCGGTTTAGGGGAGGGTAGGTCGGGGGCAGGGCTGAACCGGGCGGACGCGGGAGTGGATGAGTATGGCGAAAACGGGTGCCGCGATGATCGACCCTTACGAGCTCCTGGGCGTGGCGCGCGACGCCGACGAGGCCGCGATCAAGGCGGCCTATCGAAAGCTCGCCAAAAGCGCGCACCCGGATGGCGGCGGTGATGCCGAGGCGTTCGCGAAAATTTCCACCTGTTACGAGCTGTTGAAGGATCCGGTGCGCCGGCGGGTGTTCGACGATACCGGTTATGATCCGCAGCTCGCCGAACCCGCCGATCTCAAGGGCGTCATGGTCCTGGAGACGCTGATCAACGACATGATCCTCGACGAGCGCGAGCCGGGGTCCTTCGATCCTGTGGCCGGGCTGCGCCGCAAGCTGACCGACGATATTCTCAAAGCCCGTTTCCATATTCTCGAGCTGGAGCGCCACCGGGCGCGGGTGCGCAAACATCTCGACCGGCTCGGCCGCCGGCCGGATGCCGATGTGCTCGGCTCGATGCTGAGGGCCCGGGCGCAGTCGATCACCGATGCGATCAAGAATGCCGAGGCGCAGATCGCTGCGATCGAGCGGGCCTATACCATGCTCGAGGGCTATTCCTACGAAATGGAGCCGCTGGCGCCCGGCGTCGAGGCCGAGGATCTGCCGAAGGCGGCGGAGTAGGGGCTCCGTCCTTCCCCTCCCAAACCCTCCCCACCCAAACCCTCCCCACCCAAACCCTCCCCACAAGGGGGAGGGCCTAACCCGGCGGCACTGTCCGCGGGTGTCCTTGCCCGCGGCATACCCCCCTCTGTCGGCTGCGCCGACATTGCCCCGAGACGGGGGGAGAGTGGTGGCTGCGGTCATGCCGGGGCACTCGTGCCGCCCGCGGGGCGCTTTTCCGGTTTGCGGTGGCGCCAGATGCGGCGGTAGAGGGCGGTCTCGTCCGGGTCGGGATCGCTGGCGGACCAGGCGGCCAGTGATGCCCGCTCCGCGTCCTGATGCAGGCCCGGACGACCATGGATGCGGTGCAGAAGGCCGAGGTGGACGCGCAGTTCCGTTGCGGCCGTCTCATCCTGCGGCCACAGACGCGGTCCGTCGACCGGGGCGATGCAGGCGGAGAGCGTATCGGCCAGCGTCAGCAGGTTGCGCCGCAGGGTGGGCTCGGCACGGCGCAGGCAGGGCGGCAGGCGTTCGCCGGTCGTGATCGGCCGTTCCGCCGGGGCGGCGGGGCCGCCGCAGATCCGGCTGCGACGGCATTGGCGGATGCGGCAGAGCTGGGGGATGCGCCACTCGGCGGCCGTGTCGCGCATGAGGCGCAGGTGCATCGTTTCGGGGGTGGGGTGGTGGGTGGTCTGTTGGTCTGACATGTCGGTCTCCTTTCTGTGGTTGGGGTGGGGCGGCCCATCTCCCCCCTTGCGGGGGAGAAAGCGAAATCGAGGAATTGGCTCGATCAGGGCCAAACCTCAGATTTCGCAAGAGGGGGGCTCGGTGAGGTTGTCGCCGCTGGAACGGAGCCCCTCTCTTGGAAAATCTGAAGTTTAGGCGGCTTGCGCTCGCCTAAGCCTTCTCACAGCCTTCGCGCGGCGTCGCGCTCAGGCCTCCGTTCGCTGAAATCGATTCACTGGATCGATTTCTGGCCTTCGGCCACCGCTCCGGAGTCTCCCCCGCAAGGGGGGAGATAAAGCCTCGCATGCTTCGCCGCCGGTCGGGATCATCTCCCTCCGGATCGGTCAAAATTTGTCTCGGACGAGGCGCCAGAAGCAACCTGTCTAAGTAGTTTATGTGGCTCCTTCCGGCGCCCCGTTCGGCGTTTTTTCCCGCTGCATGCGTCCCTCTGGCAAGGCGGCGACGGGCGTCGGTCCTCGGGTCAGGCCCG